>NZ_KL446997.1:120062-228487 GCF_000709305.1 Mycobacterium sp. TKK-01-0059 | reverse complement strand
CCGTCTGTCCTCGCGAGCCGGCTGCGCCGGCTCCCATGCCCGGGCGGGCAAGCCCGCCCGACGAGTTACCCTGTGCGCCAACCGCTTACGCGGTTGTCTCGGATTTCATTGTCGCGGTTGGTGTTTCGGTATTCGCACCGCTGACGCGGTGCCGTGGTGGTGACGTTGCGCCCTCTCGCGCTGCTTGGCATTGCGCTGCAACCGCTTTCGCGGTTGTCGCTACCGTTTGCGCGGCGCCCGCGGATTGCCTTGCTGCTCAACGTCATACCGCCATACTACACGTTTTTCTCGAATCACGCTGCTTTACAACACTTTCCGAGCGATCATTTTTCGACGCTGCGCGCCAGGTGGGAGTGAGACGGATCTATGACGGTACCCCGGCAGGCGGGGCCTTCGGGGCACCGGGTAGGCGGTAGGGGGTGGCGCGCTGACGCGCGCCACGGAGGGTTAGCGGCGGTCATAGACCCTGCGCAAAGAGGCCACCGCACGCCGATCCCTACGGCGCTGCTTACGCACCGCCCGCTGGTGATCACGCTTATCGGTCGGCAACCGCCACGCCCCCGTCCAAGCCGTCACCCCAGCCGCCTTGGACACCTCAGCCATCCTCACCACTCCCCTCTTCGAGAACCGTAGGCCCGCCCTGCTGGCTTGCCCAACACAGAACCTTACCCACGCCCACCGACAACGAGGTCGCCCTAGGACACGCTGGGCGCGACGGCTGTGCTGTGGCTTACTGGTTCTCGTGTTCTGCTAGCAGTCGCAGGATTTCACCGACCACGGCCGACAGGGAAACCTCACCCCGGTGTTCGAGATTGAGTTGATATTCCTGGTCCAGGAACGCCGTCCACACCTCGTCGGGAATGGTGATCGCCTCACACGCATCACACCAGTCCCGCGACGAGAGGATGACGACGTGGTCCCCGCATTGGGCGCAAGGCCTGGTGTCGTACTCGACCAGGCCGTCGAGTTCACGGTGTGCGTAGGCGTGCAGCAGATCCACGTAGTCGAGGATCTCGCCCGGCGATCCTTCGAGCACGGTGCCATCGCCGTTCTCGTTGAACAGTCCCAGCGCATGCTCTGCAGTGACCCCCACCGACCATGGGTCGATCGGGTCGGGTTCGGGAAGATTCCACTCGTCAGGCGCTGTCTCACGGGTCACCAGCTGGTAGTTGCCGGCGCGGGCCTGTCCCCACTCGTAGTGGCTGCTCACGCGGACGCCCCCTCACTGTCATGGCGGGGCGGGTCGAAGAACTCCGCCGCCGGATCGGGATCGGCATCACGCACTACGATTTGGCTGCGTTCTAGCCCTTGAAAGCCATCGTTGCTCAGCTCGGCCAGGCCATTACCGAGGTCACACTCGTCGGGATCGAAGTCCACAGGAACCTGCACCGTCACCCGGTGCCTTGATTCTTCGATCCATTCGATCGCCACTGTCTTACGCTGTGGCTCACAATGATTCGCCATCAGAGCGCCTCGCTGTGCTCGACGGGACAGCTATCCGGTGTGTCGTCGATGTGCTGGTGACCAGGTGCACAGTCGTAGGACTCTGCCTGCAAAGCGGCCGTCGCGTCGTCGTGCGTACGGCTCAGCGACCCGTTGAGATCCGCGAGCCGCACAATGAAGCTGCCGCGCACGTCCAGTCCGCTGCCGTAAGGCCGGCGCGGCAGCTTGCCGACGGCAGCGCACAGGTCGGAGTCACCGTCGAACGGCGGCTCGGGCCGCGTCTTGGTGAACTCGATCGCCAACCATGTGCGACCACGCTCGATCAGCCAGGCCCGCACCACCTCGACCGCGCGACGCTCGGCCGCCGCCCGTAGCTGGTCCTGGCTGACGAGGAACGCGGCCGGCAAGTCGGTGACGGTACCGGCGGCCGCACCACGCGGGTTCATCGTCGTCGTCATCTCAGCGGACCCCCGCAAAGCCGCTGACGGCCACGCTGGCGGATTCGTCGAGCCAGCTGGGCCGGTGGAACGTCCATTCGTCACCCGGGGGGCGTACGGGCATCAGCAGCCCGAAGAAGTCCTCACCAATCCCGATCGCGGTCGGGCCGGGCTTGCCACTCGATGTCACCGACGGGAATACCACCATCTGCGCGCCGCTGGCCTGCTCATCAGCACGTACCTGGGTGAAACGCTTCAGGTAAGCCGGGGTGTATCCCATTCCGACAATGCCGCCCATCCGTGAGGCATCCGCCGGCAACAGCTGACGCCACTTCGGGAACTGGACGTCCAAGCCGCGCACGGTCATCGCTTCCCCCGTGGTGAATCGGAACGTCACTTGTGCACCCGCGTCGGCCACCTCGACTGTCACCTCACGCGTCGATTCATCCCGCTTGGCCGTCTTGGCCATCTTCACCAGCGCCTTCGCATCGGACCCTGCGACCATCACGGTGAAGGCAACCCCGGAGTACTCGACCCGCGAGGCGCCCAACACAAACCGATCCGTAGCGACCGCCACCAGCTGATCCACCCCGAACTCCAGACGCACCGCCTCTAGAAACGGCAGCTTCGCCGACGCCGGTGCCGCGAACAGCAGCGCATCGGACACGGCTGTGAACAACGCCTTGGCCTTCAACGTGTTGACCACCGACGTCGCCACACCCTCCACCGACGCCTCCCCGACGACGGCCGGGTTGTCCAAAACAGCAGTCATGCTGCTCCCCTTTCGTGGGAATCTCGGGCCGACCCGACTGGCCTGCCCAACATCAACGACACTACCAACGCCCACCGACAACAACGAGTCCGACAACCACCAGCGAACGACGACGACGAAGAAGAAGAAGAACAACCACCACTGAGGAGATGCAGCGAAGATTGACCAGAATCACCGAGGTACTTTGACAGATACCCGGCGTGTCGCGTACCGGTGTCAAACAACAACTAACTGCCCGCCGAAATCGCCACTCTCCCGGAGCAATTACGGCCCGGCATGCCTGCGCGACCTGTTGTTAAACAACACTGGCCACCTTGTCAATCTTCACTGCATCTCGACAACAACCCGGCTGCTGCAACGCGCATTTCACCTCCACCCCACACCCGTGCCGGGTGGAGGGTGGGAAAGTTGTTGCGAATGGGCGCCTTCGCCTCTGGCCTGGGTAAGGTAGCCGGAGAGGCGATGCCGATGCCGATGCCGATGCCGATGCCGATGCCGATGCCGATGCCGATGCCGATGCCGATGCCGATGCCGATGCCGATGCCGATGCCGATGCCGATCGGTGGTTTGACCGCGCCGACCGGTTGTGAAAAATACAGTGCCCCCGCGGAGACTCGAACTCCGGACCCGCAGATTAAAAGTCAGCTGCTCTACCAACTGAGCTACGGAGGCATTCGCACTTCTTTACCTTGACATGTCAAAGCGTAGCCTCGGCTCCTTGATGTGTCAAGGTATGATCTGTTGTATGTCATCATCTCGAAAACGCCGCCGCCCCGAGGAGACTAAGGCGTTAATCCTCGATGCCGCTGAGGAGTTGCTGATCGCGGCCGGTCCGCGGGCGATCGAAGTGCGCGCCGTCGCCGAGCGCGTCGGCATCACTGACGCAGGTGTCAACCATCACTTCGGCAGCCGCGAAGGGCTGCTCGAAGCACTGCTGCGTCACAGCAGCGACAGGATCCGCGCTGCCGTCGAGGACGCCACCCAGGAGTGGGTGGCCGCCGGCGCGCAGCTACCTGAGCTGGTGGACCGTATTGCAGCGGTCTACGCCGACGGCTACGGCGAGCTCGCGATGGCCCTTCACGGCGCAGGATGGCGCGACAACAGCGGCGGCATCCTGGAACCGGTCGTTGATGTGCTCCACGCCGCCCGTCGCAAGGCCGGGGGCCGGCGCCCCGCCCGCGACGACACCCGTCTCGCCGTCGCCGCCCTGCACCAGGCGCTGGCCACCGAACCCGTCTACGGTGCTGACTTTCGACGCACCGCAGGCATCAAGGAACCCGACGTAAGCCGCCGCCACCGCCAACTGCGTTGGTGGACCAAGACACTGTCAACCGTTCTAGATCTCGAGCCGCCAGCTACAGGCGCGTAATGGCCGGTGCGCCCGCGCCCTGACCGACGCGCCGGGCCGCCGCCCGCCACTGTTGCAGAACTGCAGCTCAGCAAGCTCGCGCAGTTGGTAGGTTTACTCCACGCACCGCAGGCGCGGCGGAGGAGGGCGCTCTCTCGTGGATGCCATCGAGCAGCTGGAGATGCTGTCACAAGAACAGCATCGTCGCTATTTCGAATTGTTCGGCTCCACCCCTGTCGACGGCGGCGGATTTGGTGACCTGAGTAGCTACGCGCATACCCTCAGCCACGGGACCCAAGACACGCGCGCCCAGGTGATCGGGCTGAGGTTCTCAACCGCCGTAGCCGCTTCCTACACCACCGCCACACAAGCCGATCACCTCGTCCTAGACGGCGCCGCGCGTTCTCACACCATCTGGGCCTCTATCACCGACGAGAGCCGTCGGATCAACCTGGAAGGTGCCCGGGCTATCGACGCAAACGCCCGGCTCGAGGCTTCCGAAGTCGGCGCTATCCCAGACCCGAATTCGCCGGCAGGTCAAGCGGAGATCCTGAGCCGCATCAACGACCACCAAGCGAAGGCTGCCGCCCTCGTGGAACAAGCAGCGACGGCCGAGCAAGCGTTAGGCGCACGCGCAGCTGCCGCCGGCGAACAAGGATCGACACCGCGTGCGCAGGCGGTCGACCATCACACCTTCAAACAAGATCCCCCACCCCCGCCCAAGCCCCCAGTCGAAGGCCTCCCCCCTGAGGGCATGCGGCCGCCCGTCGAGGGCCCGCTAACAGAAGGACCGGCGAGTCGTCCCAGCGCGGTGGCACGAGGAGGACGAAGCCTCTACGACCAAAATGGCGGCGAGTGGCGCTACTACCCCGGTGATGAATGGCAGCACAGCCCCCACTGGGATTACAAACCCCGCCCCGGGCCCGGCTCTGACTGGGAAAACATCCCTATTGATGGCCAACCTCCGGTCCGCGGCCCCTCCATCATCTCCGAACTGCCGCCATGGCTACTCAATCCGAATGCACCCGCGCCGCCAGGGGTGATCGGACCACCACAGAACCCGCTGCTGGCACCGTTCCCCGGCGCAACCATACCAGCGCCACCCCCGGCAACCTCCCCGCCGCCAGGGCCGGGCCTGATCCCCCACATCAGCCCGCCACACATCAACGTGCCACCGCCTAGCCCCGCCGAAACCGAGGTAGCCGGCGGCGGACTACTCCTGTTGCTCCTCCTGGGCGCGGTGGCCATCGCATGACCGACAATGCCCCTCTACCGACCGCGTTTGACCCCACCGCGGTGTCATCACTGGCACAAGAAATCGCCCGACACGTCGGACCCCTGCAACGCGTGACGACGACACACCTGCACCTCTGGCTGCCAGCACTCACCATCCCCTCCGCATGGACCATCGCCGACGCTGACGGCGCCGACGTGACCCGTCTGCTGCTTCGCCGTCTGAACAGCACCAACCACTGGGATAGCTGCGAGGTTCTCAACCTGTACCGGGTGCCGGGCGCGGTGCCAGCAGCACTTGTGCTGCGCAATGCCGACCGCATCTTGCGCGACAGTCAAGCAACCGATATCAGCGCACAGCCACTCGACGTACCGCCGCAATACGGGATCATCGCCACCCGAGCCTCGGGCCGCCTCACCACCGGTAACCGCCAGGTGCTCGGTCAATTCAACAACTACGTCGTCAACAGCGCCGCAGGCGGAGCGCTCGTCGAACAGGCCGTCGTCGTCGGCGCCGATGCCCAGTCGGCGTTAGCCGAGGAGTGCGCCGCATTGACTGAAAACCTCTATCGCTCGCTGCTTGCCAGCATTGACCGCCCACACGATCCGAGACTGTGAGCCGCACTCCGATGAAGAACTCACGCACCACCGGCGTTGTCGCTGCGGCTCGATATCATGCAATGACGACAGCCCCCGAAGGTCCGTGATGTCCATGAACGTGATTCGCGTGAACTATCTGCCCCGATTTGATTACGGGCATGATGCGGTGCTGCTGACTCTGGATGGGCCTGGGCTCGACACTTTCCGTGCTGCACTCACCGAGGCTATGCAACGAGGGTCGTCACGCCTGGAGCACGACGGTGTGACTCATGACTTCGTCATCAGCGCCGGCGCTGCCGATATCACCCTCACCCCAACGCACGTATCTTGGCGGCTCGATCCTGCGAAGGCGGACGAGATTGCGCTTGACTTAGCGGTTTTGAGCGAGAAAGGTCGCGCCGGCCATAACTATGTCGATATGTCGACACCTGCACCCACCCTCGTTGTGTCGCGCGACGAGTACCTCGCAGTCACCTATCCGTGGATCAATCCGCCGGCACAGAACCAAGGCACACGCACCTAAACCGCCCCTCGGGGGCGGTCACGGCTGGCCGCTTGGGGAGGACGAAAGACTAATACTGTTCAAGCGCAGCGCATTTCGCCACCACCGCGCAGTACTGAACTCGGCTCACCCGGTGACGTTTACTGCGCTCGAAGACCGGCGCTTAGTGGCCGGCGATCATGCTGGGCATGATCGGGCCCAGTCCTGAATTTCCGCCTGTGGCAGAGCCGTTGAGGAAGGAGAACTGGAAACCACAGTCATCGGGCATGTAGTAGTGGATGCTGGGGTTCGCTGCCGACAGGGTCGCGATTTGCGGAAGAGTTATCGGCTCCCATGGCCCCTTGTATGCCGGCGGGCTAATGCCGGAGAGGCCACCTGTGTTGACACCGCCGAGCTCGCCGGTGATCTCGTTGGGGCCTTTGGAGGCCCAGACTTCCCCAGCGACAGTGCCCTGCGTCCACTTTTGAGCCTCGTAGGTGTACTGCACCCATTGCTGCTGGTGGCCGTCAACGGGGTCGGTGCGGGTGTAGTGCGTGTAGTCCTCACCTGAGATGCGGAAGCGATATTGTTCTTGGAGGTAGGCGAACGGTGGAGCGTTGTCGTCGGCCCATGTTTTGCCGCCGGGCGGATAGAAGCCGGTCGGGCCGCCCTCGAGTGAAGGGCCCTTCCATGGGCGGTGTCCAGTCCACGGCGGCGGCGGGGTTTTCCCGACGTAGGGCGGCGGGACTACATCGCTCCAATGACCGAACCGTTCATCGCCGACGAAGGGGTTCCGCGGGTCGATCGCGGGCTGGGGTTGGTCGGGGTCGTTCGCGGCGTCTTTGCTGTCGACGGGGCGGAACTGGTTGTCCAGTGCCTGCGCGCCGGTCTGGTCGGCCTTGGTGTAGGTGGCGCTGTGCTCAGTGAACCGTTGTGAGTAGGTGTTGAAGTCGGCGACCTTGGCCTGCAGCGGCCCCTCGGCCTTGGCCAGGCCGGCGGCGATGCCCACCGCCGTGGGATAGCCCATCGGCCCGTGAGTCTCCATGACCCGCTGCACTTCGGTGACGGCCTGCGGAGAAATTTGCGCCGCACGATGCGCCAGCTCGGAGTAGGCGTCAGCGAACCGTACCAAGTCAGCCGGGTTGACGTTCAATTCCGCCATGTCCACCCCCCATGGTGTCTTTGCCCGCGCCCGTGTCTGCGCTCGGGCCGGCTTCAGCCTACTGCTCGCTTTGGACAGGGTAAACCGCTGACCATCGGCGGTTGAGGTGCACGTCGCGGGCCCCACCCCGCGGCGGACGCGGTGCTGGACAGCCTTTGCCTACAGCCGCGCGCCGCCGTCAGGCTGGTTGGCCCCGTCCGCCGACGACGGAATGGCAGCGAGCCGGGCCAGCACGTCGTCTGCGGTGTGCGTGATCGTACGAACGTCGCGGTGGTGCAGGTCGTGGTCAGCGCATACAGCCCGCTTGGAATCCCTCTTGTCGTAGAGACGATGCAAGATCTCGGCGAGCTGCGCGGTGGGCAGCTCGCCGATCTTGCGCACGTCGCTGTTCTGCTCGCGTATGACTGCGGCGATGGACTCCCACCAGAGGCGCCGCTCGGCCTGCGATCGCGGGCCGCTGCTGACAGTGCCGGCGGCCGGTGAGCGGGGCACTGTCACACCGGCCGGCGCCTCGAGACCCTCACGACCTTGACGCGGGGAGGCCAGGGTCAGCAACGCCAAGGTCGAGCAGATCAGCGACATGTCGACCCCGATCGGCCATAGCCACGCTGTACCCGCGCTCATACCGATCAAAATCATGAGGTCCCGCAGAGACACGAACGACATCGCGAACGCGCAGCCGGCGACGCCCGCCATCAGCAGTAGGGCAGCGCCCAGGACGGCCGCGTCGACGCGCCGGTAGCCGTGTCGCCGGTTCTTGATCAACAGAGCCACCGAATGCGTCGACCCAAGCAGGATCGCGGGCGGGACGGCGGCCGCGGTAGCGGCTAACAGCTTCAGGTGGGGAGCCGGCGCAGTCATCCACGCATGAATCACGTTGCCGCCGATGGAAACCACGGTGGCGAACAGCAACCACATCCAGAAAAACCACACTGCGTGGCGCCGCGTGTCATCGGGTTTTGGAACATCGCTTTCGGCAAGAGTCCGGGACGGCTTCGCCTCGAGCGCGGGATCTGTGCGCGCCGGACCTGGCCAAGAAGGAACGGACCGCAGGTGCTCGGCGGTGTCTGCCCCATTACGTGTTGGGGCATCCTCATCAAGGAGTGTCATAGGGTTCTCGTTTTCGTATTCCGTCTCTGGGGGTAGACCTGGGGCTTATAAAGGTCGCTGTCGACAGTGTCTGCGCTCCGAATCTGCTGTAGCACAAGCTATTAGCCGACATCGGCGGGTTTGGCCGGATCGTAACAGCCGGAACGGACACCGTCGATGGATACCGCGCTGTGGGGATAACGCGTCCCAGGTTTTCGTCGCTCCGGCCGGGCATTAGCCGCGCTGGGGAGCCGGGCCAGCGACTGGCCGGTAGCGGTGAGACCCGCAACCTATAGCATCTGATGCTATAATCCCCCCTATGGGTGATCGTAGCGACGTGCTGCGAACGGTGATGCACGAAACGGGCACCACCCAGTCGGAGCTGTCTCGGCTCAGCGGCGTTCACCAGCCAAGTATCAGCCAGTTTCTCTCCGACAAAGTTGAACTCAGCGATGACCAACTCGACCGGCTGTTGTCCTGCATGGGCTATCGACTTGAAATCACCCGCCAGCCAATCAATCCCGAGCTGACGCGCTCAGAACGCCGCTCCTGGAAGTTGCACCGTGAGTTAGCCAGGCATCTGACGCGTTCCACCCTCACGCAATGGCAACCTACGATCCAGCGCAACCTGCGGCAACTACGTTCCGGCGTCAGCGGGCAGCCTCACTTGCGCAACCTCGACCGCTGGGAATCGCTAGTGAAACTCGGCGATGTACCCGGTCTTCATCGCGTCCTGACCGGTCTCAGCCGCGATTGCATTGAGATGCGCGAAGTCTCACCGATGACCGGGCTGCTCACTGATGAGGAGCGCATCCACGTACTGCGGTCGGTGCACTGATGCGGCGCGACCAGCTCGAGCACGCCATTCGGGCCGCCTGCCAAATCGCTGGCATAACTGAAGTGATCATTGTCGGCTCACAGGCGATCCTTGGTACCTTCACCGAAGACGAACTACCCTTCTACGCCACCAGGTCAGCGGAAATCGACGTGTTGCCGATCGCCGATGATAGTGGCGAAATCACGCGCATCGCAGACGAAATAGAGGGCGTAGCAGGTGAGTTGTCGCCATTCGCAGAACTTCACGGCTTCAGCATCGACGGCGTAGATCTGCAGACGTCGGCCCTACCTGACGGATGGCGCGATCGACTGGTCAAAGTGCAGAACGCCAACACGGCAGCCTCGTCGGGTGAGCCTCAGTTCATCGGCTGGTGCCTCGACAAGGAAGACCTGTGTGTCGCCAAACTATGCGCTCTTCGGGAGAAGGACCAGAACTTCGTCGACGCGCTCATCACCGCGGGTCTCGTTGACCCGCACGTAATCGCTACCCGCCTCGCAACCGTTTCCGAGCGCCATCGGCCAGCCGCTGAACGAGCCGCAAACTGGCTTGCTCACCGCACGGAAAACCCCGATTAGCGTTCCATCCCCGACATCGAGCTCGCCAAACCCGATGGCTCCTCACGAGCGGCCGTCAGCCACGCGCGGATTACGGTTCGATCAGCCTCACCCCAACAAAGGCGCCAAGATCGGCCGCGCTCAGATGTCCGGCGTAGCTTGATATATCAATGCTTTTCAGATTTCCGAATGCGCGCAACCCCCATCAGTTAAGGGTCACGCACCGTGGGGTTGAGTCCGTGCTCGGCGTTGACCGAGGTAGGCGGGTACCAGCGCAGTTCGTAGTGCCAGTCGATTCCCTGAGTGCCGCGCAGGTTACCGGTGACCTTGCCATTGGCATCGCGTTCGGCGATCCGGACGCGATGCCAATGCGCTTTGCGGATATGTGCGGGTAGGCGCCGGCCGCTGGGAGTGCCGGCGTCTTCTTCGTTCATGCCACCGGCCGGCGGGGCTGCCCGGTATCGACGAAGGGCGGCTCCGGTGCGCCAGCCGAGGTTGCCGATGTGGGCGGTCTTGAGCTGGTGGGGGCGAGCGATGTGTTCGGCAGGCGGCCAGTCAATTTCGGGATCGGTCGCGGCGGTGTAGAGCAGCAGCGATAACGACAGGGTGATCAGTGTTGGCAGTTCCAACCCCTGGGATTGCCCAAAGTCGGTTGCCATGGAAACCGAGCTGTCGATCAGCTCGGCCAGAGTGGTCGTCTGTTCGGCCAGTTCGCCTCGCAGCTGGAAGGAGACGCTCTGCAAGCGGGGTCGGGGGTCGCCGTCCTCTTTGAAAACCCAAAGGCAGCGCACTCCATCCGAACCGGGGACGTCGATGTAGTGGGTGAACTGGGCGCCGTCAGGATGCCACCGATCCTCATTCGGCCCGGCAGAAGGGGACCGGTTCAGCCCGGGTGTTACCGCGGCGTCGACAGAGCGGATTCCGGTAGTGATCATGCCCGTGTAATGGCACATCCGGATGCCGTCATGCAACGATAGAGGTTCGGCGAGGCTGTAGGCCATCGCATTAAAAGGGAAGCGGTCGAGCCAGTCTGGGACGAGCTCAACGTCGGTATGCGAGTCGATCAGGGCGGCAGCAAAGTCGCCGTCAACGCGCAGAACTACTGGGCTGGTGTCCCACCGGGTCATCATGGCTGTGGTCGCGGCGCGCATCCATCGCCCCTCGGGCCCGCGTGTGCCACCACCGCCGGCCCACAACCGCAACGCTGCCACGACGTCGGCGGCGTCATCGACCTTGATATGCCGCTTGCTGCGTCGGTCCAGCCGAGCGCGCTTCCCCATAGCTGTCATCTTTCCCGCTTTGCAGGCGCGTTTGAATCCCTCTGCTGCCCCACAAACGCCGTGATTATCGGCGGTGCACGCCGGTAGAATCCCTTCGACGTGCTTCCTGGGCTCAACTCCGACTCCGGCCGGCGATGGAAGCGGGAAATCGATAGTTGTGGAACCTGATGACATTGGACGGACGCGGCGACGACGAGGCGCTGGGCCAGTCGGCGTTCCGCAAGCTTGAGCACGGCTTCGCAATTCGAGACCGTTTGCGCGGCGCACTAGCCGAGCAACAGGCGACCGAGCGGAAATACAGCAGGCGAGACAATCGCGCCGATCACACGTCGCGCACGGCCTGGGTGGAGTGGGTGCTGGAGTCGGATCTCGATTACACAGAGGCAGCGCTACTCATGGGGGACTTCTTGCATAATCTGCGCGCTGCTCTGGACCACGCCATGTGGGCGATCACCCCGCGACATATTCAAGAGGCGAGACCGACCGAGGTGGCATTTCCGCTGCACTCGACCGAAAAACGCTACACCGCCTGGGCGAACAAGCGCCAGGACTGGTACGGGCCGACAGTGTTCGAGGTACTCAAGAACAGTCAGCCCTTCAAGGCCGTCGGTACCGGCAAGTTGCATCCGCTGCACATCCTGCAATTCCTCTCGAACACCGACAAGCACCAGCTCTTGAATATCGTGGCCAACAACCAAGTCGACCTCGGCGGTGTCAGCGTCGTTCCTGAGCCGCTCGGCGGGGTGGTCTCCACGATTAACCAGGGTGTCGTCACGCGAGGATCGGTGCTGGATCGGGTCGAATTCACCCGGCCGAAGCACCCGGGCACGGTATCGATCACACTCATGCCAGTGTTCGCGTTCGAACAGGTCTTCCGGTACGTCGATCAAGATGCCGTCGAAAATTGGCTGGTCGTCGGTGATGCGATGAACGAGATCGGGCCTGATGTCGTCGAAGCCGTCGGGTACGTCCTATCCGCGCACGCGCACGACACCAAAGCGGCAACCGGCCGAGAGTCGTTGGGGCCCTAGACCGCTCGGGTCAAGATCTGTAGATGACGCATTCAGCAGCAGCGGGCCAGGTCGCGAAAACTTGACATGTGAAGAGTGCTGGCCACCGTCAAAGTTCTTGGGGCAGGCCCGTTTCGCTGTTTTGCGACGATCAGGTCCGCTTCGCCCCCTCGGGGGCTGTCCCGATCGTAGGCGTCGGGTCTGTGAATGAGGATCACCATGTCGGCGTCCTGCTCCAATTGACCGGTCTCGCGAAGGTCTGATAGCTGCGGAATTTTGTCGGTGCGTTGTTCGGGCCCGCGGTTGAGCTGGCTGACGGCGACGACCGGCACATCGAGTTCTTTGGCCATCAGCTTGAGGCTGCGGGAAAATTCAGCCACTTCGGTCTGGCGGGATTCGACTCGCTTGCCTGAGCTCATCAGCTGCAGATAGTCCACCACGATCAGCTCCAGGTCGGTCTTCTGTTTGAGCCGGCGGGCCTTGGCGCGGATCTCCATCATGGTCAAATTCGGCGAATCGTCGATATACAGTGGAGCATCGTTGATTTCGCCCATGCGTCGCGCCATTTTAGTCCAGTCGTCGTCGCTGAGGCGCCCAGAGCGCATGTCGGCCAACTTGATCCGCGCTTCTGCTGAGAGCAGCCGCATCACGATCTCTGACTTACTCATCTCCAGACTGAAGATGACGCTGGCCCTGTTGTGGTGAATGGAGCACGATCTCATGAAATCCAATGCCAGCGTTGACTTTCCCTGACCGGGCCTGCCCGCCACGATGACCATCTGTCCACCGTGCAGGCCGGTGGTGAGTTCATCAAGTTCGGCGAACCCGGTGGGAACACCGCGGGTCAGTCCGCCGCGGGACTGGATGGCGTCGATCTCATCCATGGTGTCTTGGATGAGATCGCCCAGCGGCGCGTAGTCCTGGGAGGCGCGATCCTCGGTGACGTCATAGACCTCGGCTTGGGCTCGATCGACTACCTCGGCAATGTCGGCGCCGTCCGCGCCGGCGTAGCCGTACTGCACCACCCGGGTCCCGGCTTGCACCAGGCGGCGCAGCACGGCCTTTTCAGCGACGATGCCGGCGTAGTAGCCGGCGTTGGCCGCAGTGGGCACCGCGGAGATCAACGTGTGCAGATAGGGCGCACCGCCAACCCGGGCCAACAAAGCGCGCCGGTCGAGCTCGGCGGCCACCGTCACCGCGTCGGCGGGTTCACCGTGGCCGTACAGGTCCAGGATCACGTCGTAGATGCTCTGGTGGGCTGGCCGGTAGAAGTCACCCGGCCGCAGCCTTTCCAGCACGTCGGCGATCGCGTCCTTGCTCAACAGCATCCCGCCCAGCACCGACTGCTCGGCGTCGAGGTCCTGCGGGGGCTGGCGCCGATCGTCGAGCTCGGTGTAGGCCTGCACGCGCTGGCGGCCGCGGGTCTGCATGGGTATCTCGAGATCGGTCACGCGGCCACCCACTCGTCGCCCTCGCGGCCCTGGTCGCCGTCGCCGGCGAGTTCGGCAGCGATCACGGGCCAACACTGATCACACACCATCGATTTCAGCGGCAGCTCGGGGCGCATGGTGGCCCGGTGCGAACCGCACAGCATGCACTGGCAGCCTCCGCTGATCGCCAAGTCCATCAGCAAGTCGGTGCCGATCGTGGCCGCAGTCGGAATGTCGTCGACCGCAACGGGGTTCGTCGTGGCGTGGGTAAGGGTTTCGTCCGCCCAGCGGGTCAACGCCGCCGCCAACGGCATCTGCGGGAACAGCCGATTGACTCGCCGTCCCGCCGCGGCCAGCGCTGCCATCGGGTCCACGGGACGGCCGAACTTCACCTCGTGTGCCTTCAGCAACTCGGCGCGGCCGGCGGGGCTGGTGACCGCCGTGACTTGGGCATACCAGTGTGCAGTGGTGCGGTCCTGCGCCTCACGGGCCTCGCGTCGCGTCCGCTGTTCCCATGCGCGTTGCAAGGGGCGCAGCCGGGGCCCCGCACCTGGCACGTTGTGGTGCAGCCGCCACAGCGCTAGGCGCCAGGGCCGCTGCAGATCCGCCGGCATGGGCCGACATAGCTTGTCGAGGATCTGCTCGGGTAACCACCCTGCGGCCAGGCGGTTTTGGATCTGCGCACCCAGCATGAACCGCAGGTGCTTGGGCAGCCGCACCAGCACCTCGGGCAGGCCGGCCAGCACCTGGCGTAGTTCGTCGGTGGATACCTCGACCTCAACCGGCCGGGAGCTGCTGGGCAGCTCGTCGTTCCGGGGGGTAGGGGGGTAGAGAGATTGGTTCTTATAAGGAAGGCGCCGCGAAAAGGTGACCGAATCGGCGTCGGAGTGGTTGTGGGAGGTGATGATCCGGCCGTCGCGATCCCGGGCGAGCACGGCGATATCAGCGGTGAATTGCTCGTTGATCGCCACGAGTGCGCGCGTGTTGCGGCCTTGGGCTGCCCGATAGACGATCAAGCCGTCGGCCGCCAACGTCGCCAGTGCCCGCCCGACGGTCTTGAGGTCGTAGCGCCGGCCGCCGGCGGCTGCGATGAGCTCCACGAGCTGCCCTAGCGCAACCCGGTCGTCGGTGATCCGGCTCCAGCCGCACAGCAGCTTGAGTACCGCGCTCAGTACGTGGCGTCGGGCGCCCCGCAGGCCAAGCTGGGCAGCGTGTGTTTCGACGCGGCCGCGCACCATCTCGGCATCGGAGAAGGCCACCCGCTGGCGAGGCCGGCAAACTTCGTCCGCCCGTTGTCCGCCGCGACGGCACGCCCTGAAACGTTGCGTCTTTGCGCAGTTCAGGCGGTGTTCCTGCGACACTTCGCGCGGATACGTTGAATTGTGTCCGGGGTAGGAACTACCCTGGGAACTACTTGTCACGCAGTTCTCCCTGTTCAGCACGGGGACCGAGATTCGAAGTTGGCGCTTCGGACCTCACGAAATTCGGAGTTGGCGCTCCGAATTCGACCTTCTGATCGATTCCCAGATCCCCCTTCCGAGGGGGTTCTGCGTTCTGGTCCCGCTATTTTTTTGTGGGGTCTCCCCTGGTGTTCGGGGATGGTGAGCGGCTATTTGCCTCCTTTCCGACTGGGCTTCCTGATTCCGAGTCGTCGGCTTCATCGGACCATGCCTTTGACCGATGAAGGCGGACCGACACGGAATTACCTTGTTTGCTGGGCTCTAGCCCCGTGTCATGCGCTCGCTCGGGGGCGCTCAAACCATGTTTGCTGGGCCACGCCCACTGGCGACGTGATGGGTAAAACCGCTGGTAGGACGGCATTTCCTGCAATTGTTTGCTGGCCGCTAACCGGTGCCGCGAGGGGGCTGTACCCCTGCAGAATTGTGTTTGCTGACGCGTTAGCCCCTCGGCGGACATGATGAAAAGCCCAGGTCGGCACCGTTTCTCGGGCTGGACAACCGCCATCGCCGCTCGACGGCGCTAACAATTGCAAGCACCCGCTGTCGGGGCGGCCGCGGATCACGCCGTGGCCTTCGTCAGCCCGGCACCGAGCGCTAGTTCCACGCCGCTGCCGATCCGTACCGACCACCCGGCGTCGGTCATCTGCTGTCGCAGAACGGGGTCGGGCTCGAGCAGGGCCATGGCCGCCGCGGCCTCCGCGACCAAGTCGATGCGGTACCAGGCGTACGGGTAGCCAGCAGGATCACAGACGACCCAGCCGCGATGGCCGGGCGGGCGGGCTGGGTCCGCCGCACAGTCAGCGCTCTTGGCTGATGACATGAGAACTCCTTTCTGATTTCAGGTGCACCACTGGCGGGTGCGGGAACCTCAGAGCCGAGGGGGCATCGGCAATGCGCCCCGGTGGGTCGGCATCGCTGCCCTCGGCAATGGCGACGCCGTAGTGGTGGGCCAGGGCGATGAGGACCGAACAGGGGGCGCCGACGACACATTCACCGGTGGTCATGCCCTCGCGCTCCCCTGCCCAGGGCCCGGCGCTAAAGGTGCACTCGGCGCAGACCACAGCAGAGTCGGGGCAAGACAGGGCGTCCTCGCCATGGACCGCAGCAGCGCTCGAGCTCTCGCTGCAGCCTTGGCACACCATGACCGCCGGGCGGTGCCGGGTCGCGTGCGCGAGCAGATCCGAACGATGCCCGGGCTCGCCAGCTCGCCCCGGCGGGGCGTCAGCCAGAATCGCCACGAAGATGCGCCGCATCAGATCTGGGTCAGTACCGGCGGCCGCGATGACATCGCGATGCGCGTCATCAGGGAGGTATTGGGCGATTTCGTGCTCCACTGTTCCTCGGCTGAGCGCCACCACCCATCCGCACCGTTCACAGCGCCGCGAAGTCAGCCAACGGCTGCCGTAGGTGAAGGGGCCCAGCCGGGTGGCGACGTGGTTGCAGCGTTGCCCACACACTGAATAGATTTCGGGGCGGTAGCATTCGTCGGCGCCCGCCGCCGCCAAGCGAGGACCAAATACGGCGAAATCAATTGCGTGCCAACGCCACCGCAATCCATCGCCCGCCGCCGCGATGGCAAATCGCGACTCTCCATAGCTGCTCATCGAGTCACCGGCGCAGTGTCGGCGGCGTCGTACGCGGCAACTGTGTGGGCGCCGGTAAGCGGCGACACCCACTGCGGGCCGATCACAACCATGCCGCGGTGAGCTCGCGCAGGCCGCAATTGCTGAAGGCGCTGCGCGCCAGCTGTATTCACCGGAACCTGACTTTGCGGTCTCACGCCGTCCTCCTCACTGCTGGTGACTGATCGGCCAGTTCCACCACGTGGGCCGCCAATCGCCTGATCTGCGCGTAGCGCTCCGGGGTCATCCGATCCGGGGCCGGCTTGCCCACGCCATCACCAGAACCGGTGATGAGCGCATCGGCCTGCAGGGTCTTGAGGTCGAGCGTCTCGAGCATCACCGGATCAGAGCCGAAATCGGTGGTCGCGAAATAGGCACGCACCGGTTTGGTCTGTCCGGGCCGGCCGGGCCGGCCCATGGCCTGCTTGTGCACCCCCGGGGACCAATCCAGCTCCCCGAATACCAGCGTGTTCACCACCTCTTGCAGCCCATCGATCCCGGCCCCCGACCGCAGCGACATGATCAGCACTCGGCAGCGGCCCGCCATGAAATCGTCTAAGGACCGCTCTTTTTGCGTGGTGGTCTCGCGCCCGGTGTACATCGCCGGCCGGTACGGGCGCAGCCGTTCGGCCCAGATGTCATGCACGGCGTGATGCCAGCCCAGCAGGATCACCCGCTGTTCGCTTTGCAACAGCAGCTCAACGAAGTCGGCAACGAACGGAGCTTTGGCTATACCGGTGTGCTGGCGCATCATCCAGTCGAATTGCCCTGCTGCAGTCCAGCGTTCGCGAGGGTTGGCGGACTGGTCCAAGATCAGCCGGGCCAACGCAACCGCGTTGCCCTCGATCTCGCTGAGCACCTTGGGATCCGAGGGCACCGACTGCTCGATCGGAATGATCGGCGGAACCTCGATACCGACCTCGTCGAGGGTGCGCCGCAGCAACAGACCCTGCGAGGTCAAATATGATCTCAGCGCCGTCGGGTCATACACCTGCGTCTTGGTGTCCAACCCCGAGGTGTGGCACCATTCCCGCGCGAACTCGTAGCGGTCGCCCAACGCGCCTGGGCGCAGTACGTCGATGACGTTGTAGATCTCCCCGCCGTAGTTGTAGATCGGGGTTGCCGACAGCCCAACGCGGTAGGTGGCCTCGCGAGCAACGGTCATCGCGGCCTTGTACCGGTCGGATTGGTCGCGGCGCAGTTCCTGCACCTCATCGAAAATCACCGTGTTCGCAACACCTTTGAGATGGTGCTGCCACTTGGCCAGCTTCGAGTAACTCATCACGATCAGATCCGCGGTGCGCCCACGGCGCCGCAGCGAATGAATCGGCCCGGTCTTGACCTCGACCGAGGTGAGCTGTGGATAGAACTTGGCCAGCTGCCGGCGCCACTGCTTGGGCATCGTGCCGGTCAACGTGACCGCGATCGCCGGCCGCGCCTGCGGCTGCTCCAACAGAGCCAGACTGGTGAACGTCTTGCCCATGCCGAGCTCGTCGGCAACCAGCACCCCACCGGTCGCCCAGACCAGATCCCGCGCGGTGCGCTGATAACCCCGCAGCGGCACTGCCGGCGACACCCATCCAGGACCCGCGTCGACTGAGAGCGCGCCGCCGGAAAGAACATGCTGCACAGCGCTTTCAGCGCGCCGATGCTCGCCGGCCATCGCCCGCAGCCGCTGCCGATCCTGCGCAGAGGCCTTCATCGGCCACCGATCGGTCAACCATTCCAGGTCCCGCGCGACCTCAAGAGTGCCCGTCAACGTCACGGTGCCACGAGTTGTAGCGGACACCCGCGGAAAAATCCGCTTGATCCGGATCATGACGTCGGGCTCAGCCTCGATCTCCCACACGCCCTCCGGGGCCCACCGGTACTGGCCAACGACACGCGCCGTCACAGCGCCAACCCCGGCCCCGGCAGCGCAACCACCCGCACCGGCACCCCGAAGATCTCCGCCGGCATCCCCGACAGCGAGGACAGCCGCGGCGTCGCGACCACCAACGCGTGCACGCGCTCATGCGAGGCATACCGCGCCAACTGCGACAGCACCGACGAACCGCTGGCCCGCATCTTCACCTCGAGGGCCACGCAGCCATCAATGAGGAAGTCAGGCCGATCACAGCTGGAGAGCCGAAATTCCCGATCAACCCGAAATGCGTGCTCCTGCAAGACCTGCTCGATACCGTCCTGCAGCGCGGTCTCGCGCGCCGCCCGGTAGATCCGCCGCCCCAGGACCGCCACAACGTGGTCAGCGATGGCCACCGCATCCGCTGCCGCGCCGTGCATAGCGTAGTGCGGCGCGCTCACGGTGCCACCACGCCATCGAGGTCGCAGAGCACATCACTATCTGTCAGCAGTGCCGACCACCGCGGGTCGACATCAAGCATGTCAAGGTGCGCTCGCGCAGTCAGGCACTGCAGCGGAGTGTCCTTGCGCAGGTATAGCGGGTGGCGTGGCTGCCCGCTCGAGGTCCAGCCGAGCACGGCTAAGCTGCCACCGGTGGCCCGGCAGATACGCCACATGCGACTGGCAACGGTCCGGGCCCGCGCCGCGTCGGCCTCAGCACCCCAGGCCAAAACGATCACGTCATGAGCGGCGGCCTGGGCATCCAGCTGAGCGTCATTGTCGTAGCGAGGATCGCTGCTGACCCCGATCGGATCACCCATCCCGGCAAGGTCTTTGGGGTTGGTAGCCCGCGCGGCGTACAGGTTGGTCAAGGTGACCGCGCTATAGCCGAAGCCGTCGGCAAACCCGATGTCATGCCGCGACGTGGCGTCGTCACGGTGCTCATCGGCGGTGGAGGGGTTCAAAGAGATAAACATCAGTGCCGGCCCGGGCCCGCGCCGGCAGCTCAGCCAGTACCGGTAGCGCCGATCAGGCGAGAAGTGCGCGCAGCGCTCGGGGTGATGCCAGTGCGGCAGGTGAAGATCCAACATCAACGTCACAACACACCTCTTTAAGAGTTGAAAGACCCTGCGGGTCAGGCGCTTTTGGCAGATAGAGGACGCGAGCGCGCGTTGCGCGCCCCGCCGCCGAAGGTGCGCGCGCACACCAAGACACGCTGTCCTGGTACGCGGCGGTTCCTGTTGTAGAGCACCATGATGGTGATCGCCATCCGCACACCCGCGGTACCGGTCAGGGTCTCCCCCAACGCGGCAGCGTGGGTGCGCAAAGCCGGCGGAAGCACACCGAGCAGGGTGTCGGCCAGCCGCTCAGGATCGATACGGTCGCCCAGATGGTGTTGGATCAAGCCGATGGCATGGACAAGCGGCGCGTCGTAGGCATCCATGCGCAGGTCCCACACCTGAACAATCAGTTCCAGGGTGTCGCGGATGAGATCGGCGCCGCCGAGGGCGAAAAGCTTCTCCAACGTCGCGGTGCAGCGCACGTTTCCAGCCTTGGGCGCGTGATGAATCTGCAGCTCCAAACTGGTCACGACGTGTTCGATCGCCAGCACGTCCGGATCACCGCTGGCCTTGCGGGCCTGCCAGTGATCCCAGGTTGAGGGGCGCCGCCGTTCCCGGTTGAGCCGATCAAACAGCCGGGCCTCGTCAGCCACCGTCAGCCCCTCGTGGACGCGGGCCACCATCGAGGCCTGGGGGTCGCGCAGTCGCGCAGCCTCCCAACGGTGTTGGCCATCGACCACCGCGTAGCGCGGACTGTGGTCGCGGCCGCGATCGCTGATCTCGATGACCCCGGCCAGTCGGCGATCCCACCCGGCGGCCAGCTTGCGGGCCCGGCCCATGTCGACCGCGCGCTGATAGGACTGATCGACGAACAACTCATCGACGCGCACGGCGTCGATGTAGCCGCCGCCCGCGCCGGCTGCCGCCGGGGTGACACTCACGCTCATCGTCATGCTGCTCTGGTCCTTCCTTGCCGGGTACTGGGTGTGCGCTGCCCGACTCCGCCGGCGTAGATGTCGTGGCAGGCATCGCAGCGGGTCCGCCCCGGTGAGTGCCAGGTGGCTTTGCAGTCCACGCACAACCCGCGCCGGTATGCGTCATGTCCATCGGCAGGCACCCCGTTGCCTACCGCCGCCGGCGCTCGTCTCGGCGCGCCGGCCGCCGCGCTCATGCCGCCCCCTGGTCTCGGGCGACGACTCCTGGCCGCTGGGGCTGCTGCGAGCCGCGCTGCCGCTGGCGGCGCAGCTCACGGGCACGTTCGGCCATGGTCATGCCTCCCAGGACACCGCGCTGGTCACGGCCCTTGTTCAGCCCGTAGCTGCGGCACTTGTCCAACACCGGGCAGTACTGGCAGATCGCCTTGGCCTCGGCCTGGACCAACGGACTACGGCTCAGCCAGTCCACCTCGGGAAAGGCAGCGCAGGCCCCGTCGACGACGAAGCTGGACAATTCCACTTCGTCCCTGTCTGGCAGCGGTTCTGGGCACGGCAACTCCAAATACCGCTGCACCGAGCGCGGAGTGACTCGCAAGTAGTCGGCGATCGCGTCCAGTGACTGGCCACGGCCGCGCATCCGATGCGCGGTGATCCGGTGGTTGATCCACCGCGTATTCGGCTTGCTGTCAACATCATTCATGGTCAGTCCCCCAACGTGTTCTCGCGCAGCCGCCGATACTGCGCGCCGACTTCGGCGATACCGAGCCGCGCCAGCGCATCGGCAACACGGCCCGGGCCGACCGCCGCGCGCGGGTGCCCATCAGTGGGCTTGGCGTGGATCCCTAACCGCGACATCACCGCGGTGAGCGTCAGCATCATCGACGCGCTTGGGCACGCCACCTTCATGCCTTGCCGATTGAAATGCGCCGCGGCATGCACCGCCCCGCGGCTGACCCCCACCGCTGCGGGCATGCCTTGCCCGAACAGCCAGCGACCATCACGAAACCCGTAGCGGCCCAACACGGTTTGCGGATTAGCGATGATGATGGTGCCGCCATCGGCGCCGATGTCGACCAACTCGACGTCCTTGTGCGCCAACGCCTGGGCCATCCACAAGGCGGTGGGCCCGTCGTCGAAGTGAATCCGCATCCGTTGACCGACACGCTCGGTGGGTGTGAACGCCAACACCGCCGCGACGTGGCGCGTACGCGTCTCGGGATCCTCACGCACAGCGCACAGATGCAGCCGGGCCGCAGACACGACCGCAGCGAAGTCCTGCGACTGCGGCCGCGGCCGCCGCGGGGGTGCACACCTGGTGGCGGTCATGCTGAAACCCCCAGCGTGGTGAGCTCACCTGAACCCGCATCCAGGCCGGCGATCTCCCCCAACCTGCCCATAGCCATGGCCCACTGGGTCTTCTTGCGGCGCTCAGGCACCCAAACGCCGGCATACAGCCCGCTCTCGGCCGCAGACACCACCGCGTCGCCCGCGCATTCCTGCCGCACCGGGCAGCGCCGGCACATCTGCTCGAGGTGGACCCGCACATCCTGCTTGGGCCGATGCTCAGGGGTCCACAACTCCGGGGCATCCGAGGTCTCCAAGTAGCACACGGCTTGCTTGCGCCACTGCTGCTCACGAAGCGTCATGATCATGACGCACGCCCCACTAGCGTTGGCGTGCTGGTGATTTCAGCGATCAACCGCACCGCCATGCCCGCTACTCGCGCGGCGGCGGGCCGGGCGGGGTCTTCGAAACGAATCGCTGACCACAGCGCGTCGTATTCGCGTCGCAGGAAGCCAAATCCCTCGTGGCTCGACGATAAGATGCGCCCTGCCGGGCCCACCGCCGCGCGCACTGCGCGCTGCTCGGCCATGGCGGCACGGCAACGGTCGCAGGCGGGCCCAACCGGGTTGTAGAGGTCGGCGATGAAACGGACGGCCATCGCGCCGACCTGCGTCGCCTCCAGGCGGGCATGATCAATTCGGTTGGCGCGCACGTCCTCCCAGAGCTCGTCAACCTCCTCGCCCAGCAGCATGGCGCCCTCTTCGACTGACCCCCAGATGCGCGGGTACTCGATCAGGCTTCGGGTCAACTCCGCCCAAATCGCCAACTCGGCGCACTGGTAGGGACCTGCCGGGGCCGCCAACAACTCGGCAGGTGTCGAGAGGTCTTCGAGGGTGCTCGCCTCAACGAGCAGCGCCGGTGTGCTCATATCAGCACCGCCTGCCGGTCCAGGCCCAGGTGCCGGACACACTCATCGCACGCCTCGTCACCAGGAACACACGGCCCACTGCACAGTAGGCAGGCGCTGGTGCAACTACGGCAGGCCCACTGGCCTTCCACCCGGACCGGCTCGATCGGCTCCCTGCCGCACAGCGGGCAGTCGGCGAAGACCGCGGGCGGGTGCCCAGCATCGCTGCGGGGGGCGGTTACGGCTGCGGCGGACGCGCCCAGAGGTGCGTCGGTGCACGTCAGCACCGTCGAACGGGCATTGAGAGTAGAAAGGCTTGATTCCGCTGATGGGTAGCCTCTACCCTGAGATTGACTCAGCAAAGTCATCTCCTCCTTCAGGGGGGAAGACCCTTGGGCGCGAAGCTGGTACCTTCGTCGTCCAAATCCCAGAGTTGGCCCCCTTCGGGGGGCTTCTCTGTTTCTGGGACAGGGTCATCGCTATTGACATGTACGAAAAGCGCCGCGCCAGCAGCGGGGCGCAGCTAGCTCAGCAGCCGTACCACCACCTTCGAAAAGCCCTGCGGCCCAAACAACATCACAGCACCCGGCCTTTCCCGACCCCGCTGTCGGCGACGAGTTGACACACAAGCCGGCGTTGGCGAGTGCTCAGCCGGACAAGATGGTTGGCCAACGCCGCGGCCTCGGTGCCGTCCTGCGCCATATCCCCCGGGTAGACGACCAACCGCGGCTCGCCGTCTGAGGCCGGAATCTCGGCAACGAACCCGAACCGGGCAACATCCTCACCACAGGCGTGCAGCTGCCACCCTTGACGCCGCAACCCCAGCGCCCACCAGTACGCGATCCGCACCCCACGGTCAGGCTGGTACACCAGCCCGGGAATCGGGGCCACGCACTTACGGATCGGCGCCGGCGCGCTCATCAAGCCGAGCGCGCGCAACAGGTCCAGGAGCTCGTCGAGCTGCTCACTCCACCCGAGGGCACCCAGGCGCCACACCGCTTCGGCCAGCAGGTTCGGAACATCATGCGGCAGCGCAGGATTGCGCTCGTTGCTGCGCACCACCTCGACCATGCGATACGAGGCCAGGCGCACACTCACCCGCGCCACCAGGTGGTTGGCATCGAAGCGCACGCCGAGCAGCAGATCTCCGCGCCGGCGCAGTTCAGTGGTCCACCAGTACACGGGACGCACGACCTGGGCGGGCTGCTTGATCCGCGAGCTGGGAACCGGGGCGAAGCATGGCTCGAACCCCGCAAGTGAGGGCATCTGAGGCGTCGGGCGATGCCCAAGTGCGTGAGGCAGTTTCACCGAATCCTCCTCATATCGCCGATTCCGGCCCAACCATACTCTAATCTAAGACGATAAAGTAAGACACTAGGATTAACAAGTTTGGGGAGCCCTCGGTGAACCTGTCTAGTTATGACGCGCCAGGCCGTAGACCTCGTATGACGCGTCGTGTGTTGCGCGGCTTCGACGCCGCGAGCTTCGCGCAGGTGCGCCGCGACAACGGCATCAGCGTCAGCGACCTCGCCCGGGTCGCCGACGTCTCGCCGGCGACCATCTTCAACTGGGAAGGCGGTAAGGGAACCCCTCAGGTGGATCTGTTGGCCCGCGTTATGCGCATCCTCGACACCCCGATCGAGCAGGTTGTGACCATTCCCGCCGACGAGCGCTACCCCGGTGACTGGCGTGTCCTCAAGGGGCTGACCCAGCCCGAGCTGGCCGCGGCCGCCAAGATCGCCACCACCACGCTGCGCGGCATCGAACGCGCCGACGCGGCCCTCACCGACACCAACGCGGCCAAGCTCGCACAACGGCTCGGAATCAGCGTCGAGGAATACCAAGCGGCCTACCAGCGCGCCCGCCAACGGCCGCCTGGCGCGCCGGTATAACGACGCCGACATCCCCAGCAAATCCCTGCCGCCGACATAGCCTCCATCGGTACGCGCCGCGCAGCTGTGCTGCGCGCGGGGCGGGATCGGCGCGCAACCAGCAGCCACAGCCACAACGGGCCTGCTGGCGAGCCTTTCCATTCCCATCGGTCCTCCGAACGCCCTATGCCTTTGCCTCAGCACTGCGGCTGGGTACAGAAAAATTCCAACAGGTCAAAAGCGGAAAGTCACGAAAGTGAGCAAAGGAAAAAACGACAACTCGCCAATAACGATTCGATAACAATCGCTGCGGGCGGAGCAGGGGCCGCGAATGGGACCAGCCGGTAAGCAGCAGGGATAGGGACGTAGCGCCGAGGGGTGCCCAGCGTGCGGTGGCGGTGCGCCGCGATGTGCTGGCGCTCTGTTTTGCCGCGCTGTTTTCTGGGGCCTTCGCGGCTGGCTTCGAGACGCTCACAGGGCGGGTCTCCTTGTCCGGGCCTGGTGGGTATGGTGCAGACGCTACCAACAAAAACACAGCGGCGCAATGGTTTGAAACACTGCGCTATGGTTTGCGCTGTGGTCTATCCCAAAGCATCCATGGCGGCACGGCAGCGCCCGGGGCTTCACCCCTTGGCTTGAACAGGCCCCGGCCCCTACCGCACCACTACTCGACATCGGTGACATAGCGACACAATGCGCGATCGGGCGGTCGTTCCGCGACGTCTTGCAGACCCGTTTAGTCGCGTACCAAGTCGTATTTCGTCCCGCCACACCGCGCGACTCGACGCGACTCGGCTACCGCGTCGCGCGGCCGCCGTTCAGGCAGCGCCGACGATGTCTGAGAGCGCGAGCGGCCCGTCGAACTGGTTACGCCCGGCGAGGGCGTCATAAACAACGGCGGGATCGTCCAAGGCGACCGCATGGAGGTCGACGCCCTCAACCGTCCGTGGATCCACCCGCACCCACCGCCACGGATGAGCCACTACCGCAGCATCATTGAGAAAACCGGTGTAGTAGCCGTCGAGAATCGTTTCACCGGGCAGCATCACAAGATGCAACGAGCCAAAGAAGTAGCGGTCGTTGTGATTACGGAAATGACCCATCAAGTGCCGGCCGAACAGCCGCGCGGTGACATCGGTTTCGTGCCCAGCCGAATGACCTTCAAACCGCGGCGCCGGCGGATAGTTACGCGACACCATCCCCGCCCCCCGCACGGTGACCGTCGACAAATCGACGTGCCGGTACCCGCCGCTGATGAGATATCCCGTCGCCCACACCCCTGCCAACAGCCCAGGGTCTAAGCCCGGCCCGATCCCGGCCAGCACATCGTCATCCACCGCAACAGACGGCTCGCGAGGCTGCTCATGGCCGAACAACTCTTTGGCAGTCCAGCCCGAAAACATCCGCTCGAGCACCACACAGTGATGCCCCTGGGGAAGGGTCCGCACCTGACCTCCGACCCAGCGGTAATACTGCGATTTCGTCGGCGGGACGGCATTACGCGGCAAGTCTAATTCCCGGGCCGCGCGCTTATATTCAGCGATGAATTCGGAGTACGCGTGCATGTGACGTTCGTCGAGAAGTGCCTTCAACAAATTCGCCACACAGCCAGCCTAGAAGCCAAAAGCGACTCTATGCGACTTCACCACGCGACTCGACGCGACTCTGAAAGACGAGAGAGGCCCGGAAGAGACATCGCGCTCGGCTAACTGGGCGCCGAGTGACCCTACGATGAAGACGATGACCGCCACCTCGCTGTTCAAAGACCACGCCAGCGCCTACGCCGCCTGGTCAGTGAAGAATCCGGTCAACACCCAATACGACCGGCCCACCATCCTCGAACTGGCCGGCGACTTGAGCGGAAAACGTGTTCTCGAACTCGGATGCGCCGCCGGCGGCCTGACCACCCACCTGGTCCAACGAGCCGCTGAGGTGCTCTCCGTGGACGCCGAGCCGCAAATGATCGAGCTCGCCCGTCAACGGGTGGGCACCGCGGCGCAGTTCAAACTGGTCGACCTCGACCAGCCCACCGACATCGCCCCAAGCGCCAGCGTGGACGTCGTCGTGGCCTCGCTCGTCCTGCACTACATCCAAGACTGGGCCCCGCTAATGCGAGAGCTTCACCGCTGCCTCCAGCCCGGCGGAACGCTGGTCTTCTCCCTGCATCACCCCATCACCGGATGGCTGTTGTCAGATCGCACGGACTACCACCGCACGCAGCTGGTCAGCGAGGAGTGGAACTGGGGCGGCCTCGAGGTCACAGCCCAGTCATACCGCCGGCCCTTATCGAGCATCTTCGGTGAACTCCGACGCGCAGGCTTCAGCATCGACACCGTCGAAGAACCACAGATCCAGCCCACTCCGGACATCGACGCCGAGCTGCTCCACGCCTTGAACACTCAACCGTTCTTCCTTTACATCCGCGCACAACGCGACTAACTACCGGCGATGGATTCTGCTGTGCGCGTGAAGATTTGCGGCATCGGAACGCTAGACGACCTAGCGGCCGCGGTCACCGCCGGCGCCGACGCAATAGGGCTGATCGTGGGCACCACACACCTCAGTGAGGACGAACTCGACATCGAACACGCCCAACACCTCGCCGCGGCCACCCCGGTCTTCGTTTCCAAGGTGCTCGTCACCCACCTCACCGACGCCTCCCGCATCTGCGAAATAGCCGACCTCCTCGGCGTCGACACCATCCAAGCCCACGGCGCCCTGACCCCCGCCGCCGCACGCGAACTATGGTGCCACCGCGCACACCGCCGCATCATCCGCACCGTGCACATCACCGGCCCACAGAGCCTCAACGAAGCCGACGAAGCAGCCACCGCCGCCCACGCGCTACTGCTCGATAGCCGCACCGAAACCCGCTTGGGCGGCACCGGACTCACACACGACTGGGCCACCAGCCGCCGCATCGTCGAACGCCTGCACCCACTCCCAGTCATCCTCGCCGGCGGCCTGGCCGCAGACAACGTCGGCCAAGCCATCCACGCCGTGCACCCATTCGGCGTCGACGCCAACAGCCGCCTCAAATCCGCGAACGGCCGCAAAGACCCCGCCGCCTGCACAGCCTTCGTCGCAGCTTCCGCCACCCGCGTCAGGTAAAAAGCCGCAACGTCGCTCTGCGGCGCTATCGTCGCCCCATGAGGCCAGCATGAGCACCCGGGCCGACACCACAAGACCAGGCGCAATCGACCTCGCGCCCGGCGTAGAGCTGCCACCTGAAATCGTGACCGCCGGTGTCGCGGTACTAGCCAACCGCGGCGGCGGAAAATCAGCCGTGACACACCGACTCGTCGAACTGATGTACACCGCCGGACTGCCAGTGGTGGTACTCGACGTTAAGGGCGACTGGTGGGGCATCCGCTCCAGCGCCGACGGCAAGAGCCCGGGCTTACCCTTCGTCATCTTTGGCGGAGACCACCACGACGTCCCCCTGGAACCAACCGCCGGCCAGTTACTCGCAGACCTCATCGTCGACGACCGGATCCCCGCTGTCCTGGACCTATCACACATGAGCAAGGCCCAAGCACGCACATTTGCCACCGCATTCGCCGAACGGCTCTACCACCGCAACCGCGACCCCCTCCACGTGGTGATCGAAGAAGCCGACGTCCTCATCCCCCAACGCGTATCAGCCGACACAGCACGCCTTTTGGGTGCAATGGAAGACCTCGCCAAACGCGGCCGCCACCGCGGTTTAGGCCTCACGGTAGTCAGCCAGCGCGCACAGGAAACCGCGAAATCCGTACTGGAACTCATGGAGACGGTGATCCTGCTCCGCATGACCGGCCCCCGCTCGATCAAAGCCGTCCAAGACTGGATCAATGTCAATGCCGACCAGGACGAGACCACCGCCCGCCAAGTCATAGCCTCCCTGCCGTCACTGCCCATAGGCGAGGGATGGGTATGGAGCCCCGGGTTTCTTCGAATCCTCAAGCGCACAAAGTTTCCGATGTTCAGCACCTTCGATTCGCACGCCACACCCAAGCCCGGACAAACACGGGTGATCCCGAAAAAACGCGCCGACATCGACCTCGACAAACTCGGCGCAGAGATCGCCGCAACACGAGAGCGCGCCCACCACAACGACCCCCACACTCTTCACACCGAAATCCAGTCCCTGCGCAGCCAACTCGCCGCCGCCACCGCACGCGCAGACCAGGCAACCCAGCAGGCATCCGCCTCCGCCCAACTCCTCGAGCAGCGCGAGAGCGAAATCGCCACACTGCGCGCACAACTGACCGACCTTCAGACCCGACGGCATGAAGACCCCCACGTCGTCAAGGCATTGCGCTCAGCGGCCGATCTGATCAACTCGGCACTGCACACCCTCACCACAGCCCCGGCACCGCCTACTGCACCAGCCCACGAGACAACGTCCTCGACACGTCCTGCCGAGCCCAAGCACCCGAGCCAACCACGCCCCACCAACGCTGCCACCGCACAGCACAACGGCGCCCCATGCTCCCCCACCAGCAGCGCCCAACCGGCCGAACCAAATAGTTACGCGCCGTTACGGTTTCGATCCGGAGCGCACCGCATGATCACAGCACTGGCCCGAATGGCGCCGCTGCGACTTACCAAATCCCAGTGGGCCACGGTCGCGCGAATGAAGCACACCGGAGGCACTTGGTCGACCTACCTCGGCCAACTGCGCCGCGCCGGGCTCATCGATGAAAACGACACCGGGTTCACCTTGACCGATGCCGGCTGGCGCTACGTCGGTCACCGGCCCCAACCAATGACCGCCCAGGAACTCCAGCAGCACTACCTCGGCATCCTGCGCGCCGGCGCAGCACGAATGCTGCAAGCAGCCATCGACGCCTACCCGAACGGACTGACCAGAGACCAGATCGCCCAGGCAGCTGATGTGAGCGTCAGCGGCGGCACCTTCTCGACCTACCTCGGCCAGCTGCGGCGCAACGGCCTCGTCGAACAACGCGGTGACCTCGTCGTCGCCACCGACGTCCTCATGCACGCAGCATCAGGCCCAAGCGACTCACTGCCACATAGGGATTCAGACTGGCCATGAGCTCAAAGGCGTGTTCAGTCTGTTGCTTTTAGGCGGTTCGGCGCAGCCTCAGAACGTCGTGTACCACGCAGCCGACGCGCTCGGCTGCCTCCGCGGCCGATAGCGTCGGATTGAGCAGAATTTGCAGCTCGTCTGCAGTGAACCTGGGTTCGGCATCCCAGGGTGCCTCATCCCACCCGGTTTCGCTGAAGCCGGAAAACAATTCGTCGCGCACAGCAATCCTCACGAAAGTTGATGCAGAAGGGGAGCTTTCGAGCGCCATTACAAGATAGCCATCGCCGAGCGCTCCGTGGGGCGTCATCGCCCGCATCGGAAGAACCGCTCGCGTCGATGGTACCGGCGCCACCTCCGTCAGTCATTTCGAGATGTCGGCTCAACGAACCTCCACCCGATCATGAATTCGGCCCAGCCACGCTCATGCGGCCGGGGCCGGCCGAGCTTCACCCAGGCTGAATATGGTTCGTCGAAGACCCAGCGAAACACCAGGCCGGTGTCGCCCTCGCCCAGCAGCGGTGCATCGTAGGCGGCGACGTAGCGGTGACCCGCCGCTGCAAAAGCAGCCGCGAAGGCCGACCACTCCCTGTCGTCCTCCCACCACAGCGAGCTGAGGGTGCCGGACTCCTCCAGCTCAGCAAGTGCCGCAACCTCGCTATGGGTGTCCACCGCGTGAACGAAACGGGCCCACCTCGGGTGGGGTCGCCGCGGCTTGCCGAGCCTTTCCCACAGCGCATGCGCGTTGTCCCAATGCCACGGCATCTCCCAGAATTCCCACGGATCATCCGGCCAGGCGTCGGACTTCGTGGCAGCCAGAACGCACGCGAACTCGAACACCGCGCGGCTGAAATCGCTCCACCGCCCACCTCTTTCATGCTCACCCATCGTGGCGTCCGCCGTGCATAGCAGTGTCAGTCACACCCGAGCGTGGTAATCACGCCCCCTTCTTGGGAGGCATAGTGCTCGGCGAGAGCGTGCTCGGCATCAGTGAACGCGCGGATCGCCTCGGGCCGGCCAGGAACTCGAACCAACATCGTCAGATCTTGGATTCGCGCGGGAGGCAGTTTCGGCGCCTGCCGACTACTGTGCAAAGGCTCAGACACCAGCCCATTATCGACGACCGAACCGACATCACCGACGCAACAGCTCGACGCCCCAAGAGGCAACCGCGGACGAATTGCTCGCCCTGTCATGAGACGGCGCTACGGTCGGCAACATGCACGCCACCGCCACTACAACCCGACGGCGCCGCGGCAGCCGGTGGGCCGTGGTTGCGGCCGCGGCGATCACTGTCGGCTGCGCCCACCTCGGTGTCAGCCAAGCCGGCCCAGCGGCGCCGCCGGCTACCGGCTCCGTGGCCGGCCTGCTCGCACAGGTACGCATCGTCGACCAGATCAACCCCGTACCCGGGTATGACCGCGGATGCGGCAAAGGGCACGGCTGTGTGTTTGGCCCCGCGTGGAATGACCCCCTCGATCACAGCGGATGTGATACCCGAAACAGGTTGCTACGCACAGCATTACAAGACATTGAGTACAAGCCGGGAACCCGGGACTGCAAGGTCATCGCGGGCCGGTTGGAGCCGGACCCCTACACCGGGCAAGCCGTCGACCTCAAACACGTCGCAGTCGATCACATCGTGCCCTTAAAGGCAGTCTGGGATGCTGGTGCGGCCCAATGGGATCTGCAGCAGCGCCGAATCTTCGCCAACGACATGACCGAGCTGATCGCGGTATCCAGCTCGGCCAACAGCAGCAAAGGCGACTCCACCCTGTCCGAATGGCTACCCGCGATTGGCAAATGCCCCTACGTGATCCGCTATCTGACCGTCACCGTCAAGTACCACCTGCCGATCACCGTCAAAGACCGCGCGGCCGCAACCGCGGCCTGCCGTCATCCCTGAACGCCTCACGGCCAACCTCACCAAGAGCATCGAAACCGTCCACCGCCGCACACTCACCCGGTAAAGCGCCGACCGACCGGCGGGTCGAGGATGGTGGCGCAGAATACCTGTATGCGGCTCGCCCACATCAAGTGCCCAATCGTCAGCGCCGAGGAAAACAGGCGCATCGTCTCAGAGGACGAGCTTCTATGAGCCGGCGGCGCGGCGCCCCGTGGGCGGCAACGAGCGTTCCGATCATCCGCCGGCAGTGGTGTAGCGCGCTGGACGCCACGGCGGAGATCTCGTTCGACCAGTACAAGGCCCCACCTCCGCCGAATGCCTCAGCACAAGACATCGCCACGGCGAAGAGAATCCAACGTCTGATCACGCGATTCGCCGATACCGCCCCCATCATCAGGGCCGAGGCCCAGGCCCTGCGCACCGCCGAGCTGTACTGGGTCTCCCGCGACATGGTCGACATCGTTTTGGATGCCGCGCAATCGCTACCTGAGTGGACGCCGGCAGCCGCGTTACCGGCGCCAACCGGCATGCTGTGCTGGGCGAAATCCGCGGGCACCGTCCCGTCTGGACTGCTGAAGCCCGAAGCGGTGGAGGCTGGGCTGAACAACCCGGCCTACCTGGCCCAAGGCCTCACCCCAGACGTAGCCACCATCATCGACATCGCCTGGGACGGCGTGTGGTGGTGGAGCAGACCAGATGGCCTACTCCAAATGGTGCCGTTCTCCCGCGAAGACCAAGACCCTGAGGTGTTGCGGCTCGCCGACACCACCTCCCCGGTCTGGGGGGCGCAAACAATCATGGTCAACCCCGACATCCCGCGTACTGAGGAAGTCCACAACACCGAAAGCGCGCACCCCTTCGTCAGCGCCGTCGGGGCGGCCTGGCTACTCATGGCCCAGGCCAACGTCGCCGAAACCCGCACCATCGGACCGCCTCGACCGCCAGAACCCCCACCAGCCGACACCGATGACGACCACCCGCCGGCAGAGCGACCGCCCCAAGAACCCTCAACCGTGACGATCGTCGATCTGCGTGCCCGAGCCGCCAGCTATGAACCCGGCGCCGAGCCCGGCCGCACCTACAACCACCGCTTCCCCGTCACGGGCCATTGGCGCCAGCAGGCCTACGGCCCCAACCACAGCTGGCGAAAGCCCAAATACATCGGCGACTACATCAAGGGCCCCAAGGGCGCCCCGCTGATCGCTCCCAAACCCCGGGTGCACGTGCTACGCAAAGGCCGCTAAGCAGTGACCAATCCTGAACAGCCGCAAGGCCTCAAACTCTCCGAGGCCGCGAAACTCTGCGGTATCAGCGCTGAAACGCTGCAGCTGCTCATTGCTGATGAGCTGCTGCCGCAAGCGGTGAGATCCGCGCGCGGGCACGCCTACCTGCCCGCGGCCAATGTGCCCACCTGGGAACACTGCCGCCAGCTCGTGGCGCGGCAGCGCGACCGACACCTGCAACGGGCCGCGGATCTGATCGCGCGGGTTGAGGTCGAGCTCGAGGCGGTGCGCAACGACATCGCCGAAGCACGTGAACACCCCGCAGAGCCCCTTGGCGTTGATCTCCTCGGCGCCACGAGCTACGCGACATACGGGAACACCACCACAACATTGGCGGCCACGCTGCAGCAACTCGACCTGGTGCGCATGCAGATTGTCCGCTATCACTCGGCGCTGCAGGCGATCGTCGACAACGACCGCGGCTACGGCTAAGGCGGCGGCCGCGGCTGGCCTACCAACGCGTCACCGGACTTACCGGGCATACACGCATTCGCACGGCCGCAATGATCAATTGACGACGGTGTCCGCTCCGGTTGTTACCATTCGAGCGTTGAACGAGACGAATGCGATTAGTCTGCGCAGCAATTGTTTTCGGCCGATCTGTTGTCTACCGCTCCCCGTCTGAGGTTCGACCCCGAAGGAAAGTAGCCGGAGCAAGGAGGATCATGATTACGCTTCTGGCCAGTCACAACGAAGAGCTGTACAAGGTGGAGCCTCGATGTGTGGCCGACATCGCCGACCTCGTCCGCGCCCACCAACTGCAAGTGCTGACCAGTACTGACGGCACGCTCGACTTCTGGTTCACCCACCACCCGTGGCTGCGGGTCAACCGTCACGCGACAGGGCTGCTGCTGGCCATCACCCGCTTCACCGCCCACGAGGTGCCCTTGCTGCGCGGCGACATCGTCATCGCCGCGCACGACAGCGCTGGTCAACCGACCAGCCTGACCGACACCCAGTTGAGCCGACTCGTCAACAGCGAACCCAGCCGGCGCGAGGAACGCATCCTGCACCGCCGCTTCGACCGAGACCTTCGCGCGCAACGCCGTACCCGTGCCACCGCCGAGGCCGCCGCCCGAAACTCGCTACTAGCGCGTGGTTTTGGGCGAACGCACCCACGCCGTAGCTGACGGTCGGATGGCCGCGCGCGTTATTGCGGTGTGGTCTGCCCGGGCAGCATGCTATGGGGGTTGTACGGCTCGGGAACCATATCTCCGTGCCACAGATAGATCCCTGATCCCGGCAGCCATTCGTCATACCCATAGGGCGGCAAAGGGTTCGGCGTAACGCCCGGCGAATACATCTTGGCGCCAGGGAAATCCGATTGCGGCACCCACACCCCGGACTTGGGGCTCAACTCAACGTATTGGATCTCGTTGCCGTGTTCGTCATAGAACGGCGCCGGGCCTAATTGGTTGGGCGGCAAGACTTTCACGCCCGGGATCTCATCAGACCGCACGAAACTGTGCGGAACTTGATCCGGATCTTGGGTCCTGTCGTAGATGTCAACCCACGGCGGCGCGTCCGCAGTGTTCGGCGGTCCCTTTCCGCCTTTCCCTGCAATGTAGGGCATGTGCCGTTTGTCGCCGGGCTTCCACGCCTTGGAGTCCTTGGAGTCCAACGGCGTAGCCGGCGAGTCTTTGCCTTGCCCCGTGCCGGGCAGATCAGTGGAGAAATCCAGTGCCTTCACCCGCTGCGCGTCCTGGCCGTCGACCCGGGTGTAGGTGTCCGCGTGCTCAGTGAGCCGCTGCGCGTAGGTGTTGAAATCAGCCACCTTGGCCTGCACCGGCACCTCAGCCTTGGCCAGACCGGCCGCGATCCCGACCGCGGTGGGATAACCCATCGGTCCGTGCGTGTCGATCACCTTCTGAACCTCGTCGACGGCCTGCGGCGAAATCTGCGCCGCACGCTGCGCCAACTCCGAATAGGCGCCAGCAAAACGCACCAAATCAGCCGGATTGACGTCTAACTCAGCCACACACGTCTCCTACCTGCACCAATTCAACAACTATCCCTGATTCTCCCCGATAGATGCGACACCAGGCGACACTTGCCCGCCAATTGCAGCGCCCTCTTTTCACGCCCGCCAGTCCACAGCAACAGCCGGCGCCGCGCACACCGGCCGCATCCGGTGCTGCGGCGCCGCCGGTACGGTTCAGCCACGATGAAAGCACGCCGCTCCCCCTGGCTCGACAACCGCGCCGCACTGCTGGTTTCCCTGCTCGCCGACCGGCACGGACTCACCATCAGCCAGGACACCGCCCGCCAGGACATCTCTGACGACCTCGACCACGTCGCCCGCCTCGTGCGCATCGGCCGCCAGGCCGCCAAGATCTACATCACCGACGACACAATCAGCACGATGGCCGACCGCATCGCCGCCGCCGTCGCCGAACACCAGACCGCCGCCGCCGCAGCTGGGGGCGGCGAGCACCAGGACGTCGACGTCGTGGACCTCGACACCGAACGCCGCCGGCGCCGCTGACACCATGAAACTGTCCGAGCCGATCGACCTGAGTGGCTTCACCGGCTGGGTCCCGTTCACCGCGCTGCCCACCGCCGCCGTGCCCACCGGCCCCGGCGTGTACGTGATCGTGCGGCCCACCGACGAACCGCCGACCTTCCTGGACACCTCGCCGGCCGGACACTTCAAGGGCAAGGACCCGACGGCGCCCGTCGCCGAGCTGCAGGCGCTGTGGGTGCCCGGCACCCGCATCGTCTACATCGGGAAGGCCAGCGCCGGCGCCAGCGGACGCCGTGGCTTGCGCAAGCGCCTCGACGAGTTCCGCCGATCCGGCGCCGGTGAACCGGTCGGCCACACTGGCGGCCGCCGCGTCTGGCAGCTCGCCGACCACGACAACCTGCTGGTGGGATGGCACGGCACCGACGACGGCGCCGCCGCCACCACTGAGACGGCGATGATCACCCAGTTCCGCGCCCACTACGGGCGTCTGCCGTTCGCCAACATGTGCGGCTGAGATGGGTGCAGCAGAGGGCGACACCACGCCGGCGCCGTGCGGGCATCGCGGCTGCCGAATCACCTCCGTGGAGCGGCGAGCAGCGGCGGCGGCCGCCGCAGTGCTCGACGACCCGGATCTAACCCGCGTATGCGATCAGGACCCGGCATTCACCGGCGGCCCGATTCCCGACTTCCACTCACGGCGCCACGTCGTCGAAGTCAAAGAGCTGACCAGTCGACCGCTGCGCGGCTTCGTCGCCGCCTACGACGCGCTGCCGGGCAGGTACATCGGCATCCCGACGTTCCATCACCTGTGGGCCGTGTCGCTGGACTTGTCGGCGGCTCACCAAGCCTATGAAGGCAGACCCGAGAGTCCTCGGGTGAAAACCCTGATCGACTCGCTGACACAGTTCATCGGCGAGCTGGAATCCCGTGGCATCACCGACGCGTTCACCGATCACGACAACTGGCCACGATTCGCGAAAATGGCTGGCTTCTATGGTCATTGCACCGTCCTTCCCGACACCGGGATGCAGCCGGGGATCCTGTTCACCGGCACCATGAGTGAGCAGCCCCGCACCACCCACCTCGACCACGACGTTGCTGCCTTCCTGCAGGACTGGCTGGACTCCGAGCAATCCGACAACGCCCGCCGGTCCCTGGCCGGCCGCGCCGGCGTGCACGTGCTCGCTCTCGTCGCCAGCCTGGACGGCCCCGCCTCGGGCATGATCCACACGTTGATGGAAAACCCCGGTACCGCGCCCACCGCCGCAGTGCGTCTACCGGCCGAGATCGACATACTGATCGCCGTCACCAACACCGACGTCCTTCGCTTCACCACCAGCGACGGCTGGTCACGCCAAAGCGTCCCGAGCCACATGTGAACAGGCGGCCGACCAATGTCAGCTACACACGGTCTCGTCGGCAGATTGAGCCACGACATACGACGCACCGGCGCAGAGGTCGATCAATCACCGGCGTCAGGTACGAATCCGGTGGCCCGACAACGACATACCTTCGGTCGAGCTCGGTTTGTGCCGGTGTTCAGGTCTAGGGCGCTGGCGCTGCGCTGTAACCCCGTGTAGCGGTCGGTCATTTCGGCAGGCGTTCCGCACTTGTGAGTGGTGTGGGCCAGTAACCGATGATGCCTGCGCCGAATTCGAGGTCGGTCTGTGGGAAGTCATTCCCGATGGCTAGAAGTGGCTCGTGCGCGAGTTGGGCGGTGGCATAGCTCATGCAGTCCCCGAAGTTGAGAGCGGCGGGGTGGTTGCCGCGGCCGTATTGGAGGTATGCCCGTTGGGCCGCGTAAGCGTGGTCGGTGGTGAATTCAACCACGCCGAGGTTGATTTCGCTTCGGAGGCGGTCGAATACGGTTCGCGCGACTGGGCCTTGTCGGGCTGTGAGCACGATAAGTGTTTCGGTCAGCGTGGGCGCGCCGATGACGGGATCGCGGGTGCCGGCAAGGGCGGCGGCGACCTGTTCGGCGGCGGGCTCGTTTTGGATCAGCGCGATGAGTGCTGAGGTGTCGACGATCAACGGTCAGACTCCCGTCTCGGGGTCATAGCCGAGGATCTGCTCGCGTTCCTGCTTGGTGATCGGTGTGTGGTCGGGCAGCAGGGGCCAGATTTCGGTCCGCACGACGTCGAGCAGATGGGTGACGCGGTCGCCTGCTTGGGCTTCGAGGAGGGCGAGCTGGGCTCGGAGGGCGTCGCGGATGGCCTGTGTCTTGTTGCGGTGGCCCATCCGGGCGGCGAGTTCTTCGGCGAGCAGGTCGACCTCAGGGTCCTTGATGTTTAGCGCCATAGGTAGATGGTACCACACTGATGCTGCTAGGTACCACACCCGCGGGTGAGGGCTCCGTTCCTGCGGCCACTCGCAGCTCCTCGCATCGGACGGTATCGCCGGTCGTGGGCACCACACGACAGGTCAGCTACTGTGCACACTGCGGTAGCGTCGCGTCCGCGCTGATCAACATCGGCCGGATCTGGACCGACAAGCGCAGTGCGCCAACGGCAATCGGACGGGCCCGCCTCCGTGGCGGCAAGCACCTCGTCGGTCTGATCACCGCTTTCCGCTGCCCAACCTGCGAACACGACCACGTCCTGGACCCGAACGGCCAGTCATGGGATCTCGACACCGACTACGGCGAGGACGGCTCCTGGGACATCAGCGCCAGCCCCTAGTCTGGCTCGTGGGACAGGACCACCGTGAACGTGCCGTTGCGCGGCGGATCGTCCGGATCGAATCCGAACACCTCGCACAAGCAGTCATCGCCACCCCACATCGAGCACAACTCGGCCCTGCAGCGGTTCCAACGGCAACCAGGGACGGCGTACTGCCTCATCGGCCGCCCACCGCCACCACCAACGCGGCGCACACCGCCGCCATCCTCGAATCCGCCAGCCGACCCAGCCGCGCCCCCAGCGCCGCCACCGGCACACTTTCCACCAAATCCAGATTCACCGCCGCACGCTGAGGCACCGGATCGTCACTCGGGTCGAGCACCACCTCGCTGGCCAGCCCCCGCACCGTCGTCGTGCACGGCGCCACGAGCACGCGCCGCAACTTCGGAATCGCCGCATCACGGGACAGCACCACCACCGGCCGCGCCCCCGAGCCCGGGATCTCGCACCACCACAGCTCACCGCGCGCCGGCAGGGTCATCGTCGACCCGCAGACCGGCGCCAGTCGGCGACCTCGCCCCACTGGTCGGGCTCATCGGCCGGGTGCTCGTCGTAGGCGGCGTAGCTCGCGTCGACCTCGGCGGCCCGGTTGGCGGCCAGCAGCGCGCCCAGGGCCTCGTCGAACAAGGCGTGGTCCTTGGCGCCGGCCCGCAGAGTGCGCGCGCTGGCGAGCAGATCGGCGTCGACCGTTGTGCTCACCCTGGTGCGATTGCGAGGCATGGCATAAGTGTGGCACGCACGCGGGACAGCAGGCAGGAGTCCGCGCTCACTGCGGCGGCTGCCGGAGGCGTCGTGCAGCAGGCTCAGCCCCACACGGGTCGCGGTGAGGGCCTGGCCGACGTCGTGGGTCCAATACCAGTAGCCGATGCCGACGGCCACGGCCGCAGCGGCGCGGGCGATCGCGCCCGCCGGCCACGCCCTTCGGATGTCGGTTCGGGGGTGGTCCTGGTGTTCGGTCATCGGCGTCCTTCCATGTGATCAACGGCGGCCCTTCTTAGGCCCACACCTACGAAGTACCGACCAGATCGACCGTTTCCGTCAGAACGATTCCGACGAATTTTTGGTCGGAACCCACCCGCGGTGCGGCCTACCCCGACACCGGAGTCAGCGTCATCTGGATAGGTGAGGCAGATCCTTCAGCGCAGCGCCCAGGTCCTCGATGAGCTCCTCAGTTGTCGCCGCGTTCAACGGTTCGTCGGCGCCGCCGCTGATCGGCCGGCAAGCCGCACGGCGGCGACCTCGTCACGCGGTGTGCCCAGGAAGTAGCGGAATCGGCCGCCGGCGTCGGCAGGCTCCCAAGGGTCGACGCGCTCGGGCGTCAAGGGCAGCAGCACAAGCTCCGTGCGACGTCCCCGGATCAGTCGTTGACCTCGATCGGCACGCTCTTGACGAACGTCGCTAGCTCGTTGACGTCGCGGTGCCCGTCGTAAGCGCGCAGCAGCCCGATGTACACGGGCTTGTCGAGATCCCAGTCGTACCTCAACTCGGCCGGATCCTGCGCCGCGACAAACACAAGATCGGCGAGAAACCTTGTCGTCCGTCCATTTCCATCGACGAACGGGTGGATCCGCACAGTCTCGGCGTGCACCGCGATACCCAACTCATGCGCTGACCAGTCCTCGGTGTGCTCCCACCGGTAGGCGATGGTGCCCAGCGACTCTCGCAGCTCGACAGCGATCCTCTCCGGCGCGACCCCGATGTTGAGCTCCAACCGGCGCCACTTCCCCGCCCACTCCCAAATCGGCCCGTACATGCGGGCATGCAGGTCTCGGACGAAGTAGTCCGTCAACAGCTCGTCAAGTGGCAACGACCCGTCGATCGCCGCCGCCATGAACTCCTCTTGGAGTTGGCCCTGTAAGGCCTGCTCCAGGTCATAGACGTCCGCGCGCGTCACGGGATCGCCGAGGACCTCGACGACCTCTGGCAGCAGTGCACTAAGTTCGTCGTGCGGAAGAGGGGTCTCACCGTAACCAGGGGCGAGAGGCATCAGCGCTTCGGCGGCTGCTGCTTTGCGAGGTAGGCCCTCGCTGCGGCCGATCGTTGGTGGCCGGCCGGAACGACCCGCCCCTCCAACTTGGCCGACGCCTTCACAGCGCGCATCGCAGAGCGTTTCACCGCAGCCTTCGACACCACGACCTTCTTCGGCGTTCTACGTTCCACGGGACACACCTCCTTGCCGACTCGACCAGCGTCGATGCTACCGGCCCCACGGGCGCCCACCTAGCCCGCTGCCCGGTCACGTTCCCTCCGCGCGCGTCGGGTGAGCGCCCTATCGGTTACTGCAGGCCGCCGAGTCACCCGGGCGCCCCGCATCACCTATCGGTGACCGCGTGGCCGGTAGAACCGTCGTCTGCCGCCCCGGCGTCAGGACGCATTGAGCGGCACGGCGTGGAGGCGCAGGTACTCCATCAGCGCTGGCTCGGGCCACCCGGAAACGCGATAGCGCCGCGGGAACCCCGCCGCCGTGGGCACGATCCCGACTATGTCGACGACCACGGAAAAGGGCACCACAAACCGCTCCCCGTTGTTACTGATGAACAGGATGTAGTCGACCTCGGGCAAGTCGTAGGTCACGCCTTCGCCCCACACCGTGGCCGAGGCCAGACCATGTCCGGTCTCGATGACCTGCGCGGCCGCCACATACACCGCGACCAGGTCCTCCTCATAGGTCCGCTTCAAAAATTCCGTCTGCTCCTCGTACTGGCGAAACGCCGCACACGTTCGCGCCCGCACCGCCAGGCTCCGCAGCGGATGCGGACCAGCCTTGTCGAAGGGCACCAACCGCCCACCCCGGACCGTGAATCCCTCTGGCGAGACCGGCCTTTCGGCCTCGCAATACATCTTCTCGGCAACCTCGAAGAACTTCGCCCCCTCCTCAGGGTCATCGCTACCGATGAGCAAGACGTCTTCGCTGGGCACAAACGCCACCGGGCGGGGCCCCTCAGGCCGGCCGAACCCTGCCAGCCATCCGGGTGTCAAGATCGCCGAGCTGATGTAGGTCGCCTGCTCGACGTCGTAGAAGGCCGGCGCCTCGGTGCACGACACATCCGTGCTCACAGGGTGAAGGGCCGCAACATTTTCTCGGCCCGCGGCGAACACCTCACGCCAGCCCACCCCCCATAGCGAGGTGTTCTCGACCGTGACAATGAGCCGGGCCTGCGGGAAATCCACCGCCACCAACTCATTGGCGAACGCTGACACCGGCTGCCGCCACGCGACCGCCTCACCATCTCGGCGCAAGCTGGCGTAGGTGGCCGGCCGCAAGATCGACCGCAACAACGGCCTGGCTTCCTCCCAGGTTTGCGGCGGGTCAGGCAGCGCCGCGAGAGCCATCAGCGCTCTCCGATCGCCAGGACCGGGTCGCCCGGCTTGATTACCAACGGCGGCTCCGTGTGGGCTACCAGCTGCGCCAAGGGCGAGTCGGGGCTGTAGGACACCTCGCGGCGCGTGATGTCGCCGCTGGCATCCAGGATCAAGTTCGTCAGGATTTGCACCAACGTCTCCTTGCCTGCCCTGCCGCCGCTGGGGCCGGTATCGGTCACGCCGAAACCTGTTGCAGGCAACGGCCACACGGTGCCCCGCGAGTCGCGGAACATGCCGCCGTTGCGCTCGTAGAACAGTTCGGTCAGTTGGCCAGTCGCCGGCACCGATCGGCCCACCGTCGAGTAGATGGTGTCAGCGGTCACCACAACCCAGCTGTGCGGATTGAGCGGGTCCCGGTAGGCCATCGTGGCCGCCGCGGACTCACGGTGGCCACGGGCCTTCCAGAACCCGAGCTCGGAGCCATCAGCAGGCTCTAGGCGAGTCATCCATTCCTCTGCCAAGGGATTCGACGTGATGGGGATCGGAAGAACACCGGAGATCGGGCTATGACCAACCAGCAGCCTGAGGACGTCGGCGGCGACCGCCTCATCGTCGCAATTCTGGTGCAGCAGCACCGCCACCTCCGCCTCGGTGATCTGCACCGCCGGGCGGCTAAGGTCGACATCGGCTACCGCAGCATGCAGCAGACCACGCCGGGCGGGTAGCTGTTCGCGATTCTCATCACCGATGCAGCCCGATGCCGCCTCGCGGTTGAGAAACTCGATCGCACGGCCCACCAGAGAGGTGACGTATTCCGACGTGTCCTTGGTGACCAGAGCGGCTAGCCGACGCGGATCCGGCCACTCCCCCACCCGGGCTCGGATCCGCTGCACCGGGGCACCCGGCTGCCAGGCCGCGATCGCGTCGACATTCCGCAACACGGGCGGCCACCACGGAAGATCGACCCGCAGGAGCCCGGCCACCTCGAACCACCCGTAGCTGGTTCTCTTGCGGTGGCGTTCTGCTACGGCGACGTAGGGCGCTGAAGCGCCGTCGTTGGCCCTGTGGGTCGACATTTCCGGCAGGCACACCGCTGTGGCCCACGGCAGGCGCGCCAACAACGGTTCAGCGAGCCGATAAAGTTCGTTTTCGTGCTGCTCGTGTCCGGCATAGGCCACCGCGACCGGGCCCCGTCCATCGCCGGGCTGCCACGCGTGCACGGCCATCCCGTCGACAACCTGACCGAACAGGAACGTGGCCGGGGCCAGCGCCGCGGTGAACGGATACAGCCGGGGAACCTGGTCTTGGAGTTCTGGTTGGTGCAGCAGAATGTAGTTGTAAATCGTTGCGCGCGACCACCGTTGAGTAACGCCAGGATCACGCTCAGGGCCCGGCAGCAGGGTTGCGCGCCGCAGCAGGTCTGCCGGGTCGCCGACATTGAGTAGCATGGCGACGTCGCCGGCGGACAGCGTGTGCTCTGACCACCGGGTGCCCATCATCCGCAGCCAGTAGGCGTCGTCTTGGTCGATTCGATCCTGACTCATGCTGACCCTCCCGCGGGTGTGAGTTCGAAGTAGGCATAGACGTGTACTTGCCCGCCGCCCGCTGCGGGCTGGAGGGCGTCCTGCATGCCCACGGCGAGGATGTGTGTGGGGTTAAACCACTGCTGCACCCGGTTGGTGCGCGACCACAGCGCGAACGCGAGGTCCTCACCGTTCGGCCTTGTTTGCCCAGCATTGTCAACACGGAATGTCGGTGCGGACAGGTAGCCGCCAACGCTGTTACGCACTGCGTCCCAAATGAATTCACCCTTGCTCGCCAAGAACCGCTCCGCGGTCGGACGATATCCCGGCTCGATCCCGGCCGCGAATTGGCGCAATACCGCCTCGACACTGGCGCGGTCGGGCCCGGGCACGGCATCGATCGGATAGGCTGAGCCGACAAACGGATATTCGGGCAGGCTGGCCAGTGAGGCCGGCTTGCGCGCGAGCGTGTACTGCGCGCAGAAATAGACTGCAGCCGCAACGATGACCAACGCTGTTGCCGCCGAAGCCCATAGCTTTTTTGACCGGTTCATCGGTTTGTCGCGGCGTGGAGACCCGTGGCTTTAGCCGCGGGAGGAAACGCCGCTTCTCCTTTCACTCTGGTGTCGGTGGTGGGGGTTAGGTTGCGGGGGTGTCGCGTTATCGGTTGCTTCCCGCTGCTGGTCAGGTGGTGGGGTTGGCTGAGCATTGCCGGCACGCCCGGTATGTGTGGAATTTGGCGGTCGAGCAGCAGCAGTTTTGGCAGCCGGGCCGTCGCGTGCCGGGCTATCACGAGCAGTGCGCCCAGCTGACTGCCGCGCGCGCCGAATATGGTTGGTTGGCTGCCGGTTCTCAGACCGTGCAGCAGCAGGCGCTGCGGGATTTCGCTCAGGCGATGCGCAGCTTTTTCAGCGGGACGCACCGACGCCCGAGGTGGCGTAAAGCCGGTGTGCACGAGGGATTTCGGCAGGTCGGGGTCAAACCGCAGCACGTCGAGAAACTCAATCGACGGTTGGGCCGGGTGTGGGTGCCCAAGGTCGGCTGGGTGAGATTTCGCCTGACCCGCCCCGTGCCCGATGGCGTGAAGTCCTACCGGGTTACCCGTGACCGCGCCGGGCGCTGGTATGTGTGTTTTGCCCATGTCCCTGAGCCGATTATCGGGCCTGCTGACGGCTCGGTCATGGGCATTGACCGCGGCGTCACGGTGGCCGCGGCCTTGTCGACCGGTGAGCTGCTGTGTGTGCCCGGGCTGAGCCGCGGTGAAGCTGTGCGGTTGAGGGTGCTCCAACAGCGGCTCGCCCGCGCGCAGCGCGGCTCGAACCGGCGAGCCCGCACCAAGCTGGCTATCGCCAAACTGAAAGCCAGCGAGGCTGCTCGCCGCAAGGACTGGGTGGAGAAGCTGACCACTGATCTCGCGCGGCGGTTCGACACCATTCGTATCGAAGCCCTCGATGTGCGGGCGATGACGCGCAGCGCGCGAGGAACCATCGAACAGCCCGGGCGTCACGTCGGGCAAAAGCGCGGGCTTAGCCGCGGCATCAGCCGCAGCGGTTGGGGAGTGCTCGCCGCGCGGCTGCAGCACAAAGCTTACGGTCGGGTCGAGCAGATCCCGGCCGCATTCACGTCGCAACGTTGCTCGGCGTGCGGGCACGTCGCTGCCGGAAACCGCAAGAGCCAAGCGGTATTCGACTGCGAGTCCTGCACCACAGGTCCGTGCAACGCCGACGTAAACGCTGCACGCAATATCGCCGCCGGACGGGCGGTGACAGCACGGGGAGACCTCGGCACTAGCCGGTCTATGAACCGTGAACCTCAACACTGCGCTCCTGCCGCATAGGTAGTAGGGAAAGGTTGGAATCCCCTGGCTTCAGCCAGAGGAGGACGTCAATTCCCCAGTTCTCCAATGTTGACGTTGAATGTCGGATGGGTTCCTAGTCCGCCGAGCTTGCCGGTCGGCCCGGAGCCGATGACGTCGCCCAGCCGAACCTGGATCAGCGGGTTGCCCGGATCGTTGGGGTTGCCTCCCCAGGGGTTACGCAGTGTCAGTTGGGCGTCGCTGCCGCTGCCGCTGATGCTTTCGACGATGTAGACGTGAGTGTTCAGCAGTGGGCCACCGGTGGGGGTGGTCGAGATCGTCACGGGTTGATGACTTGCCAGCGCCCCAGAGATCGACTGATCGATGTGCTGATTGGTCCACCACACCTCCCGCGGGTCGATGCTCACACCGCGGTTACCGGTCAATGCCTGCAACGCATCTGGTGCTGAGCCGCCGCGCCCGATCCCGTAATCGAGTGCATGTCCGAGGTCATCGCCAGGGCATTGCATTTTCGCGTACGCCGACTCCATCACGCTGGGCCACAACGGCGCATTGGGCTGCCCGTTATCCAACCAACTGGCTCCGTGATGGTCGATATCGGTCTGGATGTCGTCTTGGGTGACCGTAATGTGTTGCCATGCATGGCCGTTCCACAATGTCACATCAAAGGAGTTGTTGTCCTCGTCGAAATGGACCCGGTCTTTGATCCACTGAGGGTTGGCCTCCGCGATCGCCCCGATCGTGGCGTCGAAGTAGCAGTCACCCACGCTGTCCTGCTTGATGTCGGCCGCCGAGGGCGGGTGAGGGAACAGATCCTTATCGGTCCAGCGCCGGTGAAACTCGATGCCACCGCCGGTGTCCAGGGGAAGCGGTCCTCCGTCGGTGCCGGGCCCGCGTTCACCGAAGCCCGCTTCGTGGACATCGCCGGTGTGTCCGTTGGGCGGAGGGTTGCTGGGATCGAAGTCAAGACCGTCGAGTTTCGCGGCTCCGCCGCCGTCGGCGGTGGTGTAGGTGGCGGCATGTTCAGTCAGGCGCTGCGCATACGCGTCGAAGTCGTCGACCTTCGCCTGCAGTGGACCTTCCGCCTTCGCGAGCCCCGCAGCGATCCCGACCGCGGTGGCATAACCCATCGGGCCGTGGGTGTCGGCGATGCGCTGCACCTCCTGGGCTGCCTGCGGGGAAATTTGTGCTGCGCGCGTGGCCAGCTCGGAATAGGCGTCGGCGAATCGCAACAGGTCAGCTGGGTTGGCATCGAGTGCACCCACGCCCCGCCCTCCTACCTGTTGTTTCGACAGCCCCGATTGTCGCCGACGACTGCGACATCGCGCGGTGTAGGCTGCGCCGGCCCCTGCGCCGCGAGGACTATCGCTGGTACCACGATAGTACCGACAGTGGTACTATTGTGGTACCGGAAGGGAGGGTGAGATGCCGGCACTCAATATCGACTTCACCGACGAAGAACTCACACTCGTTCGATCTGCGGCCAGCGATTCGGGCGCATCCATGCGTGCCTTCGCCAAGCAGGCGATCCTCGACAAGGCCAGCGACCGAGAAGGCCGCGTGCGCGCGCTCGCCCAGCAGATCGCCGAACGCTCAGCCGAGCTGAATCAACGCCTGGCGTGACCGACTACCCAACTACCGCCGAGGTCCTCATCGCCGCAGAGTACGCCTGCGGGTTCCGCCCCATCGTCAGAGACGCAGGCCTACTGGAGTCGAGCCTAATGCGGCCCACCGCAACGGTATTCGGACATGACGCCTACCCCGGCATCTGGGACAAGGCCGCAGCACTCTTGCATTCGTTGGTCACGACGCAAGCACTCGCCGACGGCAACAAGCGCACAGGCTGGGCAGCGTGCTGGCTGCTGCTCGGCCTCAACGGACATCGGATCTCAGCGACCCTCGACGTCGACACCGCCGAAGCCTTTGTCCAATCGATCGCCGCCAACGAACTCACCTGGGAACAGATCGCCGAACGACTCCCCGAGTTCGCAGAAATGAGCTCTCCCAGGCTATGACCCGGTGGCCGGCGAAGCAGATATACCGCCCACCATCGATTGACTTCATTGTTCCCTGAGCCCGAGTCGCGTAGTAAGTGCCTCGTGCAGACCCGTATCGGTGCCATCTCCCACCCAGGCGATGTATCCGTCGGGTCGAACCAATACGGCTTCGGGGGCTGTTACTTCGCCCAGGACGGGGAATTCCCACGGCCCGGTGTACTTGGCATTGACAGCTACGACCCGATGGGTCCATGGAGAGATGTCGACATCCCAAGGCGTGCCGAGGTTTAGCAGCACCGCGCGGGCGTCGTGGAGAAGTGTGAATAGTCGCAGTGGACCAGTGGGGGTGAGGAGGTCGAGATCGGGCATCCGGCGCCCGAGTAGTGGGTGTCCTTCGCCGAGGTCGTACTGAATGTCGAGACCAGTCATCATCGCGGCGATTTTCTTGCGCGGCTCGTCCATGTTCAGCAGCTCAGAGATGGTGTCGCGCAACGCGTCGAGACGTTCGCCGGTGGCGAGGAGCGCGGTTTGGGCCATGGTGTTGCGTAGCACGCCAGCGGCGATCGGGTGCCGCTCGTCATGGTAGGTGTCCAGCAGGCGTTCCGGCGATGCCGTGTTGATGACCTGGGCCAGCTTCCAGCCCAGGTTCACCGCGTCCTGGATACCGGTGTTGAGGCCTTGCCCGCCAACCGGGAAGTGCACGTGCGCGGCGTCGCCGGCTAAAAGCACGCGCCTGTCCCGGTAGGACGCCGCTTGTCGCGTCACATCGGTGAACCGGGAAACCCAGATGGCACTGCGTATTCCGTAATCGGTTCCGCGAACGGCGATAAGCGCATCCCTGAGTTCACGCAAGGTAGGCTCACCGGTTTGCTCGAGATGCGGTTCGGCGACCATGACCCGCACCGGCCCGCCATCCTCGAGTTTGAAGAATGAATGAAATCCGCCGTGTCGGTGCATGCCCCACGGCGGCTGCTCGTCCATCTCGACATCAGCGATCAGGCAACTCATCGATGGATCCCACCCCGGGAAGTCGATGCCGGCGGTCTTGCGGATGACGCTGCGCCCTCCGTCGCACCCGACAAGATATGCGGCCCGTAGCGGCTGGCCGTCGCAGATCTCGACGTCGACACCAGCGTCGTCTTGGGTGAAACCTTTCACCTCGCGGCCGCGATAGATCGGCACCCCCAACTCGCTCACCCAGTCGGCCAGGATGCCCTCGATGCGGTACTGCGGCAACCCCAACCCATAGTTATGCCGGGTGGGCAAGTCGCTGATGTCGATCGAAATCCCCGAGTAGTGCCCGATCTGGCCCGTCCATCCCTGCGACAGGAATCGATCAGCAATCCCGCGCTGATCGAGAACCTCAATCGTGCGCGACGTCATCCCACCCGCGCGCGAGCCGATCAACTCATCGCTGTTGCCGCGGCGCTCGACGATCGCAACGTCGATTCCTGCCAGCGCCAACTCACCTGCCAGCATCAGCCCGGTCGGGCCCGCGCCGGCAACAACTACCGCATGGTCTGCCACATGCAACCCTTCGTGTTCGCTGGTCCCCGGAAAGTCCAGTTACGCGCGGCGATCCAGGATCTGTTCGACGGCTTGAATGAGCGGCGCGCCGTCGCAGCAGCCGGCCGAGCTGCGCCAGGCGACATACCCGTCGGGACGCACGAGGACCGCCCCGTCGCAGCCGATTCCATAAAGGTCGAAGAACGTGTTGGTGTGGTCGGCCAATCCCGGATCGCCGATCGCGTAGCTGGCGATAGGCACGCCGAGCTCTCGAGCGGCAACCGCGGCTGCTTTTCGCCAGATCGTCCCGCCTGGACCGGTAAGCACCGTGAACCCGGCGCCAAAGAGATCGAGTGTGGAGACCGGTTCAGACTCGGCGCCGAGCCAGACATGTGGGGCCCGGCAGCCCGGTGTCGCGCAGGGAGCGTAGTCGCTGTAGTCGTCGTCGACCTCGGGAGCCGGTGTGCCATCGGAGATGACGGCGGTCGAGCGATACACGGTGCCGAACTCGACGCCGAAATGATTACCGAAGCGTCGACTGGCCCGCTCGGCCTCCTGGGCACTGAGGTCACTGCTGGCCGGATAGTAGTAAGCCGCGGCAAGCCGCGCGAGATTGCCGTGATTCTGCAAACACTGTTCGATGGTGGTGATCGCGGGTTCTCGCCGCTCGTGCTCATAGGTCTCGAGCAACGACCACCCAGCCAGCCCACGCACGCACAGGGCTAACTTCCACATGGCGTTGTGCATGCCTTGCAGGCCGGTGTTGACGCCCAGTCCCCCGGTGGGCGGAAACTGGTGAGCGGCATCGCCACACAACACCACGCGCCCTTGGACCCAACGATCGGCGACCGCGGCGTTCATCTGCCACAGCCCAACGCCTTTCACCTCAACCTCGAGATCGGGAACCCCGACCGCGCCGCGGACCCAGCTCCTCACCCGTTCGGCGTCCCAGAGCTCGAGCACCCACTGGTCAGGCGACACACCGATCTGACACAGCCAGCGCCCGCGCGCGTCCAGTGGTTGCAGCAGACCGGCGGCGTTGGGGTTGGCGACGAAAAACACGACTCCCCGGCGGTCTCCGACGTGGTGTTCGATATCGGCGCGGAAGTAGCAGTTGACGAAATGGTGGATGCCCTGCTCGCCGTTCAAGGCGATGCCCAGCTGGCGACGTACCGTGCTGTCGGCACCGTCGGCGGCCACCAGCGCATCCCCGGCCAGGGGGTAGGTGTCTCCCGTGGCGGTGACGCGCACCGCCACGGCCGCCTCGACGTCGTGCTCGCGTGACCCGGACAGAATGTCGGTGACCTGGTGACCGAACCGAAGGTCGACGATTCCCGTGGCCCGTGCCGCGTCGCGCAGGATGGCTTCGGTCAGATCCTGCGACGACATGATCGGCAGCACCGGGCTGATCGCCGGCCCGGGCCCTTCGAAACCTCCCGTCTCGATCTGACCCACCTGCTGGCCGACAACCGCGTCCAGATACCTCATCGGGCTCTTCCAGCCCGGCGGGGTATCGATGCCGCGCAGCCGTTGATACACCACACTTCCCCACCCTCGGGCGATCTCCATCGTCCGCGCATTCAGATTGCGCGCCTTGGGATGCCACGACGTCGAATCATGGCGCTCGACAACAACGCTGGGAACCGAGAACCTGGCGAGTTCCAGGGCGGCGGCCAATCCGACGGGGCCGCCACCGACGATGATCACCGGTTTGTGCGACACGATTGGGCTCATCTCGTGGTGCGACGTCATCAACGGCTTAGGTGTTGGCCGGAGTGGTGGTGCCGGCACCGCGCTGGCGGGTGATGACCAGGTCGTGGCGCTCGACTGGCAGCGCGGGTTCCTCGAGGCCCTCGATCACGAAGCCTGCGTCGGCGATCATCGCCCGATCGTCCTGGCCGGGCTGTCCTTGGCTGGTGAGGTAATCGCCGAGGAACACCGAATTGGCCAGGTGCAAGGCCAGCGGTTGCAGTGTGCGCAAATGTATTTCGCCTCCACCGGCGATGCGCACTTCGACGTCAGGGAAGGCGAACCGGAACATCGCCAGGATGCGTAGGCAACGTTGTGGGGTCAATTCCCAATGTCCACCCATCGGGGTGCCCTCAAACGGGATCAGAAAGTTCACCGGCACCGAATCCGGCTGGAGCTCGCGCAATGCCAGTGCGACGTCGACGATGTCGTCGTCGGATTCGCCGATTCCGATGATGGCGCCCGAGCATGGCGACAGGCCAGCGGTTTTGGCAGCGGCGACGGTGGCGGCCCGGTCGTTGAAGGTGTGGGTTGAGCAGATCCGCGCGTAGTTCTCTGCGCTGGTGTTCAGGTTGTGGTTGTACGCGTCGGCGCCGGCCTCACGCAGCCGGTCGGCTTGCCCCTGTTTCAGTAGCCCCAGGCAGGCGCACACCTCCACTTGTGGGGCGGAGCTTTTGATCGCGGCGATCGTGTCGGCGACGCGCTCAATGTCGCGGTCGGCGGGGCCGCGGCCGGCGGCGACCAGGCAGATACGTTTGGCGCCGGCCTCGATCGCGCAGCGCGCGTGGCCGGCGGCCTCGTCGGGGTTGATCCAGGAGTACTTGAGGATCTCAGCGCTTGAGCCGAGTCGTTGCGAGCAGTACCCGCAATCCTCCGGGCACATACCGGATTTCATGTTCACCAGGTAGTTGAGCTTGACTCGCCGGCCGAAGAACTTGCGCCGCACCCGTGCCGCCGCGGCGATCACATCGAGCAGGTCATCGTCACTGCTTGCTAGCACGGCGAGCAAGTCGTCACGAACCACGCATCGTCGCTGCAACGCTGCGGCGGTCATCACTGACAATCGCTGCTCAAAGTCCATATTCGTCCCGGCTGAGTCGTGCACGGGCTTCTCCTTTTCTGGTTGCCGATCAACGCGGTGGGCCCTCGGTCGTGCGGGATGTCGATCCCCAAACGGGTTGTTTGACCGCCCCGAACGCAAAGGCGTGCTGCTGGCCTCTCAAGCCCATGACGAGCGACCGTACACCAAACTTAAGAAAAGTATGAGTAGCTTAAGGTAACATTAAGGGGTGTGGACACGGCTAGGTGTCGTCGTAAGGCAGAAGCGTGAACGCTGGGCAGTGGCGAGGTTCCACGTTCCGAAAGTGCCTTAGGTCCACGGTCGCGACCTGGGTGATTTCGAGGCGTTCAGCAGTCGCAACGACCGATGCGTCCACCGTGCCGAGCGGAAATCCTCGGTACTGGGCGACCAATTCGCGGATCCGCGGCCAATCCTCATCGACGACGGGCTCCACCTGAAAGTCGTCCTCATCGAGGTCGTTGAGAAACTTCTGCTCGGCCACTACACCTAGGTCGCGACACAGAACATGAGTGACTTCCGCGATGACGAGCATGGGCACAATGAAAGGGCCCGAATAGGTTTCGAGAAAATCGAGGAACGTCTCGTGATGTTTATCGCCGGCGTTGCCGTAGGCGATCAACGGCCCGGCGTCGACGATGACCGCGGTTATTTCCACACCTCATTGGCCAGGATTTCGTCGACACGCTCGGAGCTATCACTGCGCGCGCTGCGCCCGGCGGCCGCGGCATGCAAACGCCGCCGGCGCCTCGTCGCGGGCCGCTCAGGATGTGGCGCTAACTGCGAGGCCGCCTGTTGACCGTTGGCGGTCAAGGTGAGCCAGGGACCCTCGGTCCACGCTGGCCGCCCGCCCTGTTCAACCTCCGCGGTGACTGTGTCCAAAACGGCGTTGAGGTGTTCCTGTTCGTCGGCCAACGGCGGCGCGTCGCCGGTGGTCTCGTCTGTGAGCGTGATCAGGCCGTCGGCGGCCAGCGACCGCACCGCCGTCGCGGCATCAGCCCACGCTTGCTGCCGTGTCGCGAACGGGCTTTCGTCGACGGCATGCCACAACGCCAGCCGCAGTGACACCGGTTCGGCCAGCGCATCGACCAAGACGCGTGTACGCAGCGCCGCATGCACCGCGACGCTGTCGCGCTCAGGCAACGTTTCAGGCTCCTCAGCTTCTGCCGACGCCGCGCTCGCTTCGGGGTGGTCGATGAAGCCGACCGGTCTGCCTTTCACGGGGCGATGAGAGCGCTTCGGTACCGGCTCCCCTGGCGCGAAGGTCCGCCGCATCGTGTCGTTGAGGAAGGGCTGGGCCCGCAGGCGTTCGTCGTCGACGACGAACCGTACCGACGGCAAGTGTGTGTGCATGGCGCCCAGCGTGTAGGTGTGTGTGCCGACGGGCACGATTAGCGGCTCAACGATGATCAGTTCGTAGTGCGCCCTGGGGTCGATGGCTGTTCCCGGCGCCAGAGTGAAGGCTTCCCATTCGCCCTCGACTGTGTCGCCTGCGACCAGGCGGGCAGCGTCTTTGACAGCTCGCGCGTCCCGGCGGCTCACCCTGCTCAAGTCGGGAATCACCACCGGCGTACCCGCGTATGGCTGCAGGCTCGCCAACGCGCGCAAGTACTCCATCAGCGATTCCGGGAACATTTCGTCCGAAGGCGGGAGCTCCTGGAAGTCGACGAACTCCCCCGACGCCCAGGACACCTGTAACACGTTCGGCGCCCGAAAGTCCTGAAGTAGCTCGATGCTCGGTAGTGCGTCAACAACTTTGGCCCCTACGATGCCGGCCCGTGTGAAAGTGAATGTTCCCGTCATCGTCGCGGTGTCGCTACGCAGCTCGAACGACAAGAAACCGGACTTATCAGATCCGCGCTGGGTGACAACGGTTTTCGTGCTTTCAACGGTCACTGAAAGCAGCACGCTCGGGCCTGCGGTGGTATCGGGCCGTCGGACACGGAATTGCGCCTGATGAGCGTTGCGGTCATCAGGGTTGAGCCAGAACGCGTGGCGGGCGCCCGCCATCGTCGTTGTGGCCGCCGGCGTCGACACGGTCTGCTGTCGACGCACGCTGCTAGCTGGTGGTGCAACCCAACGCTCATCGACCGCAGGGACTACCGGAGTCGCCGGCAGTGCCGCGTCAAGCAATGAAGTGGGCGGCACTCAACGACTCCTCGGCGAATTCAACACTGCCGCAGCAGGAGCGGCGTGGCATGCAAGGCGAGCGCCGCCTGACGTCAAGGCTGAGTGCGGGTCCAACATTCGGGAAGAACCTCCATCCAGCTGTTCGCGTCGACGCCCGCTAAGCTGCGATCGCGGCCGCGGATCCGCAGCGGATCGGTCTCCTCACGCAACCTGATCCGCTGTTTGAACCAGCTCCTCCAGTCGCACGGCTCGCCGCCGGCGGCAAGTCCGGCGCGATACCACGCGCCAATGAAGTCTCGGCCGCGCTGCTGGTCGCGCCACCAGCTGCTCTCTCTTGCACGGGCAAGGTTGATCAGCCCGGTCCGCCCGGCCGCCTCGTAAGCTTCCTCGACGGCCAACCGATCCTCATACCAAGTCTCGAGCGCGAGCCGCCAGTCGCCGTTGGCGGCATACGGCTCCCACGGCCGACGGGGCCAGCCGGCCACCTCCATCGCCACCATCACATCGATGTCGACGTAGGTTTGCATGATGGGAACCGCGGCGACGCGCAGCAAAGCCGCGTCGACGAGTTGGTCGCGCCAATCAACCTCCAACGCGCCCCGCCGCGACCGATCGAGAATCGATTCCGCGCAGCTGCGGCGCCGTTCGACATAGGTGACGGTTGCCGCCTTCTGCCAACACTCGCTGCCGTACTCCACCCGCCACACGCCCCTGCTCAGGCGACGGCGGCCGCGGGACTCAGCGGGGCGCCGGCCAACCGCGTCGCATACAACAAGTCCGCACACCCCTCCGCGGTGTCGTAGTGACGCAACGACTCAATGACTTCAGCGGCCCGCACCGTCGCCAAGGACAACGCTGGCTCTGATCCGCCATGGCCCTGGCCGCCTACGGCCTGTTCGTATTCGATCAGCGCCATGAACCGCTCTTGGCGAACCTGCGCCCATAGCTTCTCACCGATCGGTTTGCGTTCCTCGAACAGCCGCATAACCTTCTCGCTCGCAGCCCCGTGCAGGTGACCAGAAAGGGCCGCCATGTGCATGTGCCGGGCCGCGATCTGCAACCGTTGTTGCTCATCAAAAGCGTTGGCCTGCCGCCACTCCCACGGCATCGCGACCTGGCAGCGATGCACAAAATGCCCGCCTGGGTTGGTGGTCGGCGAGACTTCGCGAGGGTTGACCTCGACAGCCCGCGCATTGACTTGATGGGTCCAGTCGGTCATCTGCTGCATAGGCAGCGATGAGGCGATCGCCAACACGCGTGCACCCGGGGCGGCCATCTCTCGGGCTTGGGCGTGACGCACCACCACATCAAGGGGATTGATCCCTCCGACGGCGGCGCTGGCCTCCCACAGCTCGCGACCCACGACCGGATCGGTGACCGCCAACCGCACATCCTGCGGCACCCGTACCCCCAGCGGGATGCTCGAGGGACCCTCGCTGGTCGCCAGCCACGCCGTAACTCCCCCGGTGCGTTCGTAAATCAGCGAGACCGCGTAGTGAGTCTGGATATAGCCCTGGGCCAGGGTCTGGGCCAGCATGGCCCCGATGACGTCATGGCCGGCGTCCATGGCCTGCTGGAACAACAGCTCACCGCTGGCACCGTCGGCACCGATGGCCTGAATACGGGCATGCTGCTGGGGCATCGCCAACGGCGCCACCTGCGCCCCATTCGGCGCGCCGGCCGCCGCCGGGGGCGGCCCACTACCCCCTGGCGGACCGCCCGCGGGCGTTGACGGCGTCACAGGCCCGGCCGGCCCCGTGCTACTCACCGGAGTCACCGGTGTCGCACCCGCGGCGGCCGACGGCATCATCGCCATCGGGGCACCACCCACACCGGGCGCGGCAGCCGCAGGAGTTGTCACCGCGGACGAACTGACAGTGGTAGCAGCCGGCACCGCCGCCGCGGCAACATTCTGCGCGACCTGGTGACCCACATTGGCTGCCGCGCCAAGACCATTCGCGACACCGCTGACCGCCCCAGTCGCCATCCGCGCCGATGTCTCAGCAATACCGGACCCCAAACCCGCCAACCCCGGCGCACGACCGGCCCCCGCGCCCGCGCCTGCGCCGGTCCCGACGCCAGTGCCCGCGCCGGTAGCGTTGGGGAACTGCCCAGCCTGTGTCCCAGCAGGATTCATCCCACCCGGGTTGCCCATACCGTTGCCAGCACCCGCCGATCCCGGCGACATCATCGATCCCATCGACGCGGGCGACCCGCCTCCCCCGGCCCCCGACGAGATCGGTTTCATCATCTGTCCGATCACCGAACTCGGATTGCTACCGCCCGATCCCATCTGCGGAGCAGCCGGTGCCTGCTTCGGATTAGTCCCGTTCTGATCAGTTCCATCCGGCTTGTGAAACGCGGTCTGCTGCACCTGATTCTGCTGCTGCGACTGCGGAGTGTCACCCTTGTTGAACTGGGTTGTATCCGGGCTATCTTTTAGCCCGGTGCCGTTATGAACGGACTCGACCTTAGGGCCACCGCCTTGAGGCGCAGGTAGAGCTGGTGCGGCAGGCGCAGGAGCGCCGACGCCGGGGACGCCGCCGGATTCGGGCAGTGTTGGGTTGCCGTACGGCACCGCCCACTTGCCGACATCGGCCGCCAATGTCGCTATCTTCCCTGCACCCTCGGCATCGCGCGCCTGGGCCAGACCCGCGGCGCCGGCAACGATTGAAGCGATGTCCGCCTTGAGCTGGGCGTCGATCGCTGCAGCAGCACCCGGGACGGCCGCGGCCGCCTGCTTGGCCTTTTCGGCGGCCTCGCGTGCGGCTTTGATGTCCTCTTCGGCCTTGTTGACGATTTCGACCAAATCGGCCTTCGTGGCATGGATCTCGCCCGAGGCCCACAACGCTCTCTTGGCGAGGTAACGGTAGCCCTCAATACGATTCTCCAGCGTCGTCTGACGACCGTCGACGAGTCTGCGGGCCGCATCGATAAAGGCGCCCTCCATCGGCGCCACGATGCTGCGGATGTCGTGCTGCGTATGGAGTTCAGGGAATAACTTGTTTGCCGCGCCCGTGAAGCTCTCCGCATAAGCCGACCACGCGGAGGCCATCTGCAACGGCCAGGACGTCCCCAAGATCGCCTGCGAGTGCTCAGTAGTAGGTTTTGCGGGATCGCCAGCGCCAGAAGCCATTCCAGTCCTTTCGGCCTAAGGTGCCAAGCGATTGCACAGAGTGCCAACTTCCTTGGCGGCGGCGTCGGCGATGCCGAACGCGTTGCCATTGGCAGGCGAGCCGGTGGCGATAGCGGTTCCTAACGTCTGCAGTGCTTTGACTGCGGTGTTTGACGCTTCAAGCAGGACCGGCGTCGTGCCCGGCGCAATCTGTGAGCGCAAGGCATCGCTAGCCTGCTGGTAGAGGCTGCCAGACTTTTGCAAGGCGGCTGTCCAATTCGGATTGGACTGGATCGCGGGATCGCCGATCTTGACGTCCTTAGGCAATACCGGCAGTGCATCGTGCGCCATGTTGGCGTAGTGGTCGGCGGAGTCCCAGCCTTGGTAGCAGGTCTGGTGGTCTGCTTGCGCGCTCGGCAGAGGCGCCGGGGACGCCGGCGCCGGCGGCTGAACGGTCTTCGTCACGGGCGCGTGCGTCGGCGCGGCGGCCGGCGTGGTGTCGCGGACCTGCATGGTGATCACCGCGGCGATGATCGCGGCCACAACCGCGCCGGCCGCGGCGGCGGTGGCGAGTGCGGGCCAACTCCGCCGCGACCCGCCCCGAGGCGGTGGCGGCGGCCCGGGTGGGGGCGGCCACTTCCCTGGATCCGGCGGCGGAGGAAGCGGCGGCGGGAAAGCGATGTCGACGGTGTGGTGCTGAGTCATCGTCCGCACACCCAATCGAGGGAGTCACGGCCGGCGGTGAACATGTTCACGACGGTGCCTGAGGTGGGGTCGAAGGTCTTGTAGGCCACCGCGAGGGTGCGTAGCGCGCTGACGGTGCTGTCAGCGAACCCAGCCAGCATTGGGCTGGTGCCGGGCGCGATCTGGCCTGCCAGGGTTTCGGCGGCCTGGCCGTAGAGCTGGCTGGCGCGGTCTACTGCTGCCTTCCAGGTGGGGTTGGCCTGTACGGCGGGGTCGGTGAACGGCATGTTCTGCGGGATGACGTTGAGGCCCGAGGCCGCGGTGGTGACCAGGTCGTCGGTGATTGCCCAGCCTTGGCAGGTCTTCTTGTCCGCTTCAGCTGCCGGCAGCGGCGCCGGTGGCGCTGGGGGTGAGGCGGTCACGGTGACTGTCGGTGCCTGGGCTGGCGTGCTGTCGTTGGCCGGGCCGGGTGTGGCGGCGATGGTGACCAGGGTGGTGATGACTCCGGCGATGGCTGCCCCGGCGCCTGCGGCTGCCGTGATCGCCGGCCAGCGGCGCCGCCGCTGCAGCGGCGGGGGCGGCGGCCACGCGGGTTGGGCCGGTGGGGCGATCGACATGGTGAAAACTCCTGGCTAGATGGTTCGTGGCAGGTTGGATCCGCCGCCTGGTTTCATGACCGGCGTCGGGAACTGGACCTGGTTGTAGTCCTGCGCGGCGTGCTGATCCTGTTGGGCCAGAACGGGTGGCGACTGGGTGAGTGCGGCTTGCTGTTTGGTGGCCCACAGCGAGTCTTGGGTGTCCACGTTCGTGCGTACAGCTTCGGTTTTCGCGATCACGCCAACCAGTGCTGCGTCGAGTTTGGATGCGGCGGCAGGCGGTGGCGGGGCGAACGTCGGCGCGGCGCTACCGGTCAGCGTCTGCGTGGCTTTACCGCCCGCTGACGCCAACTCTTGAGTGTCGATCTGCAGCTTGGATTTGCTCCCCATAGGTGCATTGTCCCAGCATCTGCCGACAATGGAAACCGCTTTGAACGCTGAGCTGCGCAGGGTCGAGGTCATGGCCACAGCCCGAGATCGGGGAGAAGCTTGTCCGCGGCGTCGATGATCCGCTCGGCGTCGACGAGCGCCTGGTCGGTATCCGCGGCAGGTAGATCCAGATCAGTACTGCTGCGCGGATATTCGAGCTGGTTACGGATTCGGCGCATTCGATTGAACGCCCGAAACGATGCGCCGAACTGCGCTTCGGCCGCCTCGGCAACAGCAATGTGGCCCCCTGCAGTCGTCGGACGCAGGCCTTGCTGCACCAGTAGCGCGGTGAGCGCCTGACGGGTGGCGTCGTAGGCCAGCTCGAAAGCCCCGATGTGATCAGCGGAGCGGGCAGCGCGTGCGCCGGCCAGCCGCTGTCGAGCCTGTTGGAGCAGGTATGCGCCGTTGGCAGCGTCACCGCTGACCTGCTCGAGGTGGCGGCGCTCAACCAGCGCGGCGATCTGCGCTTGGCCCGTCTTCCAGCCGCTCATACCGCGTCCTGCGACGGAAAGACTTGGACATACGGGCGCTGCTGGATCTCGGTGAGCAGAGCCCACTGGCCAGGGTTGGCCCACTGGGCTGGCGTGGCCTGCTCGGGATTGACCGGAATCTGGAGGCGCTTTTGGGCGCGGTCGGCCGCATCAAACAGATCCGTGCGCGTGGGCTCGCCGATGACCAGGACGTCGATGTCGTTGGCCGGCGGGCCGGGCTGCCCGGTGTAGCGGGCGGCCCAGGACCCGAAGATCAGCACCTGCTCCACTGCTGGGATGGCGCCGAATTCCTCGGCAATGACTGTGTGGGGACCGAAGGTCAGCAGCGCGAGCTGAGTCAGCGGCGTGTACGCGGGATGGTCAGGATTCGCACTGATCAGCCGGTTGCGGCCCTGCCGGCGATCGCGCAACACGTGGGCGGTGACGAGGCGTTCGACCTCTTGCTGGGCGGTCTGCTTCGAAACACCGAGCGTGCGCGCAAGGTCGGTGACCGTGTACTCCCGGCCGGGATTGAGCAGCAGCTGGGCCAGGAGTTGACCCTGGTGCTGGGACCGGAAGACGGGAAGTAACGCTGGAGCCGCAGTACGCATAAACCGATCATATGTCCGGATGAACCCGACCGTCAATATAATACAGACAGATAGCCAGTAAAAAGACGACTTAGCAGCTTAGGGCGCCGGGTCCGTCTTCGGGCTGCTCTCGAATCGAGGCGAAAAAAGTTCGTTTCCGCACCACACCCGGTCACTAGCCCCTCTCAAGCTCGTCGAGCGCTGGCCCGCGGCCCAGCTGCGCCCAAGAGAGCCAGCCAAGGATCCTTAGGTGCGCGGTAAGTCTCTCTGCGTCTCGTTGAGTCTCGTTCATAGGTAGGCTGATCCACGTGCGTGTAATTGCTCTGAAGTCCCTCCTCGAGGAACGCCACTTGCACGCGTACTCGGAGTTTGTCGCTGAATACAACCGGACGGCAAAGGAATTGGGCGTCTCACGCCAAGCGGCACCCCCAACCAAGGCGCAGTACTATCGCTGGCTCGGAGGCGAAATCCAGAACCTGCCGCGCGGCTACCATTGCGCTGTGCTGGAGCGGATGTTCCCGGGCTGGTCTGCCAAAGAACTGTTTGGACACCCAGATACCCCGCATCGGGGCGATTTGCTGACAGGTGTCCGGCCCGGCATTGAACCGACCGACCTCGCCGGCCTATGGGTGACCAGCTACGTGGTCGATGGATTGCATCACGCCGATCTGTCACAGGTCGACGTGACCAAGGGCGGCGTCACAGCGACCAACTACCCACCGAGCCCACGGCTCGAAGAGCGCGAACGCGGGTACGCCAACGACATCGAAGCCGAAGTCTTCGGTCGCCACATCATCGGCAAGTGGCGCAACGTCAACGACCGCTACTTCTACGGCTCAATCCATCTGGCCGTCTTGCCCGGCGAAACGTCAATGGACGGCTTCTATACCGCAGTCCTGACCGACACGGAAGTCGCTTCCGAGCGATGGCGATGGGCACGAGTGGAGTCTGGATCCGCCGCAGGTGTGGATCTGACCACCGTGAAGCTGGCAGAACCCAAGAAGATTTTCGAAATGCTCAGAGACCGAACCCGTTTCGACGGACCGATTCCGCTCGCTCAGGTAACGTAGCACTCTTGAACGCACCCACGCGGCACGAGGATGTGCGCCAACTCATCGACACCTATCTGCGCGCGTGGACGACGCAAGACCCAGACCTGATCGTCACGATCTTTAAGCCCGAGGCGACGTATCACGAGCGCGTCCTCGACGAGCCGATGCGCACCACCGCAGAGATTCGACGGTACTGGGAAACCAAAGTTGCGCGGGAGCAGGCCAACATCGACGCACGGCTTATCAGCCTGTACGTCGACGGATCCACCGCGATCGCTGAATGGGAAGCCCGTTTCGACGACCTAGTCAAAGGCCACCGCAAACTGATGCGGGAGGTGGCCATCCTCGAGCTCGACGGCGATCGCATCGCTAGCTTGCGCGAATACTGGGCGTCGAAACCGATAGAGGCTTAGGGCGCCGCCTGCCCGTTCTCAGCCCGCTCCGCGGCAAGAAGGAGTTCGTTTCCGCGCTGCAGCAGGCCGTTCGCCGCCCTCATCAGCTCATCGAGCACCGCGCCGCGGTCGAGCTGGGCGAGCGCTTTGCGGATCAGGTTGTCGCCAGCCAGCAGCAACTCGTCCGCGACAACACGCGCTTCAAGCGGGGTGAGTTGCGTGTCCAGCCCGTCGCCGTTGTGGGGCAGGGCATGTGGAGAGGATTCCGCTGTCGAGGCGTCACTGAATCGCGTGAGGATGCGGCGGATATCGACGCTTCGGAGTCGAACCGCCAACTCGCGGTCCTCGAGGGCATCCACGTCCGCGACCGGGAGCTGTTGCGAATGGGCAATCAAGGCGACCGCGGTGTCCCGGTCCAGTGACACGCTGAGCATCCAGATCCCCTCCATTTTCACCCCCAGCGCTTTAAGGCAGTGCTATCCGCAGCGCTCCGAATCGGGCGGCGAGTATTTAGCTCCAGATGGCGCCAAGCTGGGCGGCCAACTCGTCATGGTTGTGCGCAAGCTGGTGCAGGACGGCCGCAACTTCTCGGACCTGCTCTGGGCCTAGGGAGTCCGCGTGACGCAAACGCTCCGCAAGATCGAGCAGGGCCGCTCGTGTACCCGGCTGCGGTTCAACAGGAACGACGCTTTCGATCGCGGATGTCATGGCATCGCGGACCGCGCTCTGATCGATCGCCTGCTCTGCAAGCGCATCAGTGAGGTCGCTCACTCTGGCGGCTGCGGCGCGGTACTCAGCGGATGGATTCACTGCCGTCCCCCTGCTCTTTCAATGTCGCGGCGGGGCGCCGGTTGGTGTCCAAAATGGGAGCGGCGCCTGTGCCACCGAGTATGTCGCAACCCTGAGCAATCGTCAATCAGGTCGGACAACGGTCCGAAAAACGGGACACTGGGGTACCCTGGGGGAATGCCTGGTAACGACGCCGACGGATATGCCGTTCCGAGATCACCGCTAGGGGACGCCGCAAACGACGTTGGCCGCAACCTATCCCCCCACGACACGAATTGGATCGCACACCTCATCGTGGGCTACATGCATCGGCGAGCCGCAGAAGCCCCGAACGCAACCGCTCGTGAATTCACCCTTGACCTGATTACCGTGCTGAATGAAATCCACAAAGCCTGCGAGCACTACCTCAGCAACGCCGTTGCTGGCGCCCGACGTGAAGGCGCAACCTGGGCGCAAATCGGTGAACGCGTCGATGTCAGCAAGCAAACCGCCTACTCACGGTGGGGATCCATCATCGAACACCGCGACGGCCAATCCTTTGTCGTCGACGTCATTCGCGACGCCGAAATACCACTGAGACGCATCGACCCCGACACTCAACCCACCAGGGCGCAAGCCAACCCCATCCCGCCGACCCCAGACCAGCTCCGCACCATCGCCGACCACTTCGCTGGCACCGAAGCCGCAGACCCAGCAAACCTCGACCTGGTCGCCAACGCCGTCGTCACCCTCGCTCGCGGCCTCGCCGACGGCGCCGGCGGCGACTGGGACAACCCGACCGACGCCAACCACTACCTCCAACTCGCCCTCACCATTGCCCACCCGAAAGCACACCCCAGCGCTCAATGACCAGCAGACACCATGCTTTTCGGGAGCGGCTACTCCCCCTGCGCCGGCGTGCTCGTGCGGGTGCGGCCAGACAGCGCGGCGAGGCGCTCGATCGCCGGCGCGTCGCTGCTGATCGGTTGGGGTGCGGCGAACTGGCCGCCGCGTTGCAGGGCGGCGAGGCGGCTGTCAGCGAATACGAGCACCTCGTCGACCAGGTGGTCATCAATCCGTAGGCAGCCGCCGGTCGAGGTCGCGATGTCCCAGCCGTGGATGAGCAGATCGGCTACGCGGAGCGCAAGCCGAATGCGCAGCGATGTGGGCAGCTGCCCACCGGGTTGCGTCGCACAGACAAGCGCGTGGCGCAATTGCTCGGTGGAGCAGCGGTATTGGGCAAGGAGTTCGCCGGACGGCGATCCGGTGTGGGCGGTCCACGCAATGCCATCCTCGGGCCGAAGCTTCGTGGCGAATGACTGATTGACGTCGATGAGGTGTTCGGTCACATCGGCGACTGTCCACTGGATGCACGGGGTGGAGGCGCTCCACTGGTCGTCGGTCACGTGAGCAAGGACGTTGTCGACGGCCAAAGCGGCTTGCGTGAAGTGCGTTGGCTCTGCGAAAGACATCTGCGCTCCCATTCTTACTGGGTTGTGGGGCAACGTGGTTGGGGTGAGCGTGCCCTGCCTGCCGTTCGGCGCGGAGCTTGTTGGGTGGTCGGCGCGTTGTTGGTGAGGCGCAGGTAGTCGCGGCCGCCGACGTAGATGGTGTCTCCGGCTGATCCCGGGTTGAACGCGGCCGCGGCGATGGCTGCGGCGAATTCGTCGAGGGTGGGCAGCGGGCCGTGGGCGCGCCGAGCTTCGACAGCGTCGGGGTCACGCCGTTGAAGCAATCGGACGATGATCGTTCCGTCGATCATGTCGCCGGAGACGACGGTCAGCGACACGTGTCTGGCGGCCAGCTCGGGGCGCATGGCGCGGAGGGCGTCTTCGCCGGCGCGTTTGCTTTCCGCGATCGGGATGTAGTCGGCGGGCACCGGTTTGAGGCCGTGGAAGTGGGCTTGGTGGCTGGTGACGAACACGACGCGGCCGCCGGCGGGCATCAGCGGCACGGCGCGGTTGAGCAGATGCACTGGGGCGTCGCGGTTGATGCGCATCGGATAGTCGGCGGAGGCGCCGCGCTCCAGGCCGCCGGAGGCGTTGAGGATCAGCGCATCGAGGCGGCCGAATTCGTCTCGTACAGCACGGATGACGTCGCCGCACGCGGCCGGGTCGCAGATGTCGAGGCGGACGGCCGACGCGGATCCTCCCGCTGCGGCGATGCTGTCGACGACCTGGTTGGCGCGTCTGGATTTTTCGCGATAGGTGAGGATGACGTGCGTGCTCGGGGACGCGAGGTGGCGTGCGGTCGCTGCCCCGACGCCCCGGGAGCCTCCGGTGATCAAGATGACCTGCCGGCCCGTCGGCTGACTCTCCATGGTTCCTGCCTGCCTGCCTGGCGTTCGATACCGCGTATCTGCCGGGGGTCCCGGCACACGGCGAAACCCTACCCCAATATTAAGAAAAATAAGAGAACGATGTGGTTGCGATAAGGGCCAGACGCGTGTGTCGCCGACCGGGATCCAACGCGCCCGCACCTAACGCGACCAACCGCTCCGACCAAGAACCAATCAAGCGGCGCCGTCCACGGCATGATGCAGGCTGCATCACGGTCAGCGCGTTGCCCTTTGGTCGTTGACGGAGAGCGTGGCCTCCCCCACAATGCCGAGCACCAGGCGCCACGCTTCCATGCGGTCGGCGTAGGCAGTCTCAGGGCGGGCGCAACCGTCGTACCAGTCCGGCTGTTGCTCGTCGTCGAAGTAGCTCGAATGCCAGCCGTCGGGATGCAGCGAGAATGGGTCGGTCCACCAGCGCCACCCCAGCCCGTTGGGGTGTCCGCGGCCGACGGCGAGGGCGTGCAGTTGGGCGGTGACTTCGGGATGCGCGGCGCGCAGGCGACGTAGCTCGGGCCACGGGATGCACCAGCGTGGGCGCTGATTCCATCCCTGCCAGGTATCGCCGGCCTCGAAGCGGAGCCCGTCTCGCCAGATCGCCCACGCCCAGCCGGGGATGCCGTTCGGGCCGCGCCGGTAGCTGGCCTTGGCTTCACCACGGTCAAGGTTCGCTTCGATCGTGTCGCCGTGGAGCCACCAGCCGAGCAGGTCCGGCCACGGCGTCTCGGTGAGGAAAGAGCGCGCCGCCGCGGAAGCGGCCAGGGCCGCAGCCTGAGCAGTCTTTTCGGCGGCTTCCACCTCGCCGAAGAGGTCGTCCTGAATCACGTTGGCGGGCAGCCTGTTACGACAGGCGGACCTCATTGCAGATCGCTCATGGCCTGGATGATCGTGAAGGCGCGCGCCTGGGTGATCTCCTCCCAGGTCGACCCGGTGGCCGGATCGTAGAGAACATGGGCAGAGTTGTTGGCTTCACCGTAGACAGTGAGAGATTCGCCGCCATAGCGCTGGTTGGGCTTGCGAATCGTCCAGCAGCGCTGCGTGCTTGCCGTCGGGTACACCTCGAGGCCGTGGCGAAGCGCGGACTGCAGCAACCGTCGCGCGCGTGAGCTGTCGACGAGGGCGACGTCATCGAGTGTCATCGGGGCGTCGATTTCGGTGGTGGCCATCGGGTTCTGCCTTCCGTGTGGGTCAGTGTGAATGTGCTTGGCGTCGGTGCTGATTCCAGGCGGAGATGTCGTCGAAGGGTGCGCCGCAGTGTGGGCAGCCTTCAGCGCGTAGGAGGTCCTCGGCAAGGGCGCGCATGGCGGCGGCCTCGGTGCGATCACTTGCGATGGCGCGGCGGCAACCTGGGCATGTTGTGTCGTCGCGGCTGACCAGCAGTGCCGTGCGAATCCGTTTGCCGCACGCGGATTTTGTGGTCTTTCCGTAGACGAGCACGAAATCGCCGAGCAGGGCATACGGAGCGTGGCGCACGGCCTCCGCTTTCGGTGGCGTCATCGCTTGATGGTGCGCCGCGAGTGCGACAGTACGGCCGTTTCGCTGAGTCATGGGCGCTCGATCTCTTGGATTGTGCGGGCGGTTGTCTGGCCAGTGGCTCGGTGTAGTGCAGCGCGGCCGGCGTCAGTGAGTTCGACCGTGGCGCGCCACCCGTCATCGGCGGGGGCGGAGTGCTCCGGGAGCTCGATGACCTTTTCGCTGCCAGTGATGGTGTGGGAGACGCGAGTTCGGGCGGGAACAGTTTTCAGTGGGAGCAGGTCGGTGCGTTCGACGATCCAGCCCAGCTCGGCGAGCCGCGAGTAGGTCGCGTGTTGGCCGCCATAGACGCTGTGTCCGTCGATCAGGAACACCAGCGGGCCGGTGTGCCCTCTGCGCGCCATGTCCGGGTAGGCATTGCCCCAGTGAATGCGGCCCGCGTCGACCGCGCTCAACGCTTCGATCTGACGGGGTGTGGGGTTACGCATCGACGAGGAACGCGATCGTGTCGGTCGTTATGGTGACGGGCTGGCCGCCGTTGTCGATGACGAGGGTGTAGTCAACGCCACGACCTGCCGGCCCGTTCTTGGTGTGCCAGTCGATTACTTCGAGGACGTCGAACCAGTTTGTTGCTGTGTAGGCGCGCAGGCGCAGGGCGCCGAGGTCGTTGAGGTCGGTGGGCCAACCCTTGGTGCCGGCGGGGGCGGTGAGGAGGCCGTGCGCGGCGCAGATGGCGTCGTGTGGTGTCTCTGGGCCGTGTTCGCAGGGTTCGCGGTAGCTGGTGTGCCAGTAGGCGACGGTGGTCCGGGCGCCCGCGGGTTGGGCGGACATCAGAGGACCTCCCCATCGGTGTTGCCTCGTAGGACGTTGGCGATGGCGCTGGCGATGACCGCCACCTGGTGGCAGTTGATGGTGCCGTTTTGGAGGTTGATGAGCTCGACGACCGCGTTTCTAGCCACAATCTTTGCGACGTCGTCGAAGGCATCGAGCCGGCTGACGGCGTCCTGGCATGCTTGGCCGGCGCTGAGGTAGTCGCCGGCCTTGAAAAACACTGTGTGGGTTGGCATAAGACAGACCTTACAGCGATAGCGCTGTAAGGTCAATTGTGTTGTAAAGTCGTGCATGTGATCCAGCTGCTGTCCCTGCGCGGCTTCGCCAACCGCCGCGGCCTCGCACACGGGACCGTGCGCCGCTACCACGTCGAAGGCCGACTACCGCAGCCCGACGGAGAACTGACCGACGGTGCCGACATCCGCCACCCAGGCTGGCTCCCAGAAACCGTCGACAACTGGCAGCGGCCAGGGCAAGGCGCTCGCACCGACCTTCAGTCGGTCAAAGGTTGCGGCGACGCAGCCAACGCGCCCCGATGAAAATCACCACCGCGACCACTGTGAGGATGATGAGTCCTGGCGCTAGGTGGAAGAGTGCTCCGGCCGCGTCACTGCCAGTGCGCCAAGCGAATCCGTGTACCAGCGTGTTGAGAAATCCGTGACCGGTGTGGTGTGACGCGCTCGCGAGATGAGTCATGTGCCTTCCGCCTTTTCTATTGCGTTGGTGGGACTGTAAGTCCGCGGAGCGACAGCAGCGGATAAACCGGTGGCTGTACGTACGATCGGCTGGCTGCATCACATGTCAGCGGTGGACCGCATAATCCAGTAATGCGGGAGTTGGATGGTGGGCGGCCGAGTAACGTGGTTGAGGCATATCTCGAACAGCTTCGGCAGGCTGAGCTGGTCGCCGAAGCAGAGGATGTGGCGCACGGGAAGCGCCATTTGTCTGTTGTCACAGGAGATTTGGAGACCAGTGATGACGTCGCGCGGGTCGAGCAGCTCACCGCTGTGGCCTGGGCCGGCCGAGACGGCGCACGCATGACGGCATCCCGTGGAGGCAGCGACTATGTGACACTGGTGATCGAAGGTCCCTGTGCCGCGCAGTTCGTCGACGAGCTAGCGGCCCTGGCCGAAGAGCTCAGTCCGGGATTCTGGCGCATCTCCCGCTCGTCGAGCCCATTCTGATGTCGGCTCGGTTCACTGGTCGGTGGCGGCGCCGACGTTGACCTCCAGCGGTAGCCCCTTGGTGCGGAGGTGTTGCAAGAGACTGGGTTCGGTGTCGACGGCGGCATCGGAATCCGCGACGTCGGCGCCGGCATCGAGCACCAGCCGTGAGATGGTTTGAGCCAAGGCTTCAGTGGGGTCGGGTGAGGCCTTCCACGGGCAGGGAAGCGGCCAGGCGTGGTCGGCGGGTCTGTGAAAAACCCGACTTGGCCGTCAATGTAGGCCGTTCGCAGGGTGCCTTGGGCTGGTACAGCGTTGCCGCAGGTGACAGCGATGGTGTCGCCTTGGGTGACGATCCAGCTATCCGGCCAGTAAGGATCGGTGAAATATCCGATCCGGGTAGGCGTTTCGAGCGGGTCGTCCTCGGCGGCCGGCGTTGGCAGCGCGCGCAGGGCCAGGTGGAAGCCGATTTCGTCGCGGCGGCGGGCGGGGCGGAGCTGGGCGACCCATGCGCGGACGATGGGGTTGTCCTGATGCTGCGGGGTGACGACGTAGACGCAGTGTGCGATGGGATGGCCGCCGGCGACGGCGGCGGCGTGGGCTGCGGTGAGCGGGTTGGGCACTTCGTGGTGGAGGAACAGGGCCACCTGGCTGGGTGTGCGTTGCGGTCGGGGGTTCCGGTAATCCATGGCCGCATTTGCGGCCTGTATGAGGCCGAGGGATGCGCGGTGATGGTCATAGCAGTAGGGGTACTCGTAGCTGGCGCAGAGATCGTGGTGGATCTCGCGGATCATCTCGTCGACTGTGTGCCGTAGTGCCGGCGAGCTCTCGGGGGTCAAGATGTTACGGAGGGCTTGGGGGTCGCGTTCGGCGGTGCCCGGGGCGATCGGTATCGGATCGTCGTACGGGCGCCACGTCAGCATGGCGTCGCGGTCACGCAGGCCGGGTGACCACCATGGCACATCGATGCGTAGCAGGTTGGCGACATCACCCCAGGTGTGGCGTTCCGTGAAAGTTTCTGGGTCAGTGCCGATTCGGCGGCCGTCCGCGACCCACACCACCGGCTGTACTTTGCCCCAGCTGACAGGGGTGTCTTCGTCGGCAGGAACGACGACCGCGCTCGCCCACGAGAGGCGGACCATGAGTTGGTGCGCGGCTTGCGGTGTGTTGGCGCCTGGGCAGTCTCGGACCGGGTATGCGATGGCGATTCGACCGCGATTGTCGCGCGGATCCCAGGCGTGGACGGCGAACTCCTGTCCCCCAGCGCTGATGTCGACCGCTTGGGTGAATAGCAGGCGTGCTGGGGTGCCCGGGTGGCTGGGCGTGGGAAACAGTCTCGGGATGATGCCGCCGGACCGGTTCTCGCTGAGGAGGTAGTTATAGACCTGCGCCAAACTCCACTGCTCTCCGCGGAAGGGGCTTGGCGGGTAACTGGTGAGAAACCCAGGCAGCAAGCTGTGTGTTCGATCGACGGTGTCGAGGATCGCTGCCACGTCCGCGATGGGCAATGCCCGCTGGTCCCACCGCGCCAACGATTTCCACTGCGCGGGCGAGTCGAGGTCGAACGGGCGTGCACGCCGCCTGGCCCTGGCTTCGAGGGAATCCATTGAAGCAGTATCGCAGCCAACTGACCGTCGACGGCGCCGATTTCCCCCCACCCGGTGGCCTTCCTAGTATTTCGTCACGTGACGGGCCGTCGGTGGGGTGCCTGCCTTCTCGGTTCGCGAATTTGGATGTCCGCTCTCATCGGTGTTGTCCGTTCTCGTTGAATTTGGGGCATGCTGAGTGAGGCGACGACCTGCGCTGCCCCAGATGTAGTGAGAATCCAAGAGCAGGCTCGTTCGCACCGCGGCCAACGGACGCTTGGAGGTGGCCTTCCCGTGGGGAAATCGAGACCTGACCTTGGTGAGGTGCAAGAAACGCTGCTCGTGCCGTTGTACGGGCGTGCCCGCGATGCCACAGCTCGTCGGTCAATTCTCAACGACGTGCGCGCCCGGGAACTGGTGGGTGGTATTGACTACGACTTCGCCCGCTTCAGCAGGGGGTTGTTGCTCACAACGGTGCTGCGTACCTCGGTGTTTGATGCCTGGGTGCGCGGGTTCATCGGCGGACATCCCGCCGGTACCGTCGTTGAGATCGGTACCGGTCTCAACACCCGCTTCGAGCGGACCGACAACCGCCAGGTCCGCTGGTTCGACCTCGATCTGCCCGACACCATCGAGTTGCGGCAGCGATTCTTCACCCAGACCGACCGGCAGACCATGATCGCCGGATCGGTGTTTGACACCGACTGGTTTGACACCGTCAACGCTGGACCTGGTCCGCATCTGTTCGTCGCCGAGGGCGTGTTCGCCTACCTGACCGAAACCCAGGTCCACGGCGTTATCACTAACCTGGCCGAGCGGTTCCCCGGCTCGCTGATCGCCTTCGACACCTACGGAGCCAAGATCATCGACAAGCAAGGGAAGGCGTTAAAGGCGGTCAACGCCCGGATGCAATGGGCCTGTGACGACCCCCATATGTTGGCGGACTGGCGCCTTCACCTGGTCGACAGCCACACGTGGGCCAACCCGCAGCCCGAGGCCGCCAAGACGTGGCCCCTGCACTATCGACACGGAATACCGCTACTGGCCCGCATGATCCCGGGCCTACGCACCTACCGGATCAACCTATTCCGCCTGGCAGACACCCGATAACCTACGTCATCGAGTCGTCCGGTTGTCGAAACCGATGCGTACACCTCCCGAGCCGGCTCCGGACATGACTAAACGCCGTGCCCCAGATTCAATGAGAATGCCCCAACATCGTTGAGAACGGACAGGTGTTGGGACAGTCTCACTGGATCAAAGCCTTTCGCAGTGACTCTCGAGGTTGTGCAGGGTTGCCCGCATCGAGGCGGCGTTGCGCTTGGGGAAGCCGGCGATCTCCAAGAGGGGCGGACAGATGTTGGTGGCGTAGTCGAAGGTTTCGCGCACGAGGGTGCGATCCTCTTCAGAGTTGCTCACCGGTTGCAGTTCGTACCGCCAGATGTGGTGCCCGAAGTTCTGCCAGGCGATTCGCTCGTTTTCGACGAATTCGACCACAACGTTGCGCATCTGGCCCCGCTGGGCCGTCGCGATAGTGGCCTGCACGAGGTCGGTCATGTGCAGGCTGGCCGGCCGCCGGCGCATCGTTGTGAAGAACGTCGAACCTAGCTTCAAAGTGCTTGGGCCCGAGGCGTTGTCAGCGCCACATTCAACCAATGTGCGCGATCCGTCGATGGCGGCATGTTGGGCAGGATCGGTCAGCACAGCGAAGATGACCTCTGGGGCGGCCGCGATAGTGTGCTCAACGCTGACGCGTCGCTGAGGTGCTGTCCGCATGATTGTCGTCCTCCCGATAATCGTTGTCGGCATACAGACCGGTGAAAAGCGCTGTCTGGCTGCGTTGCCAGCGCGCCAGAACCGCTGGATCTGACAGCGGGGCGCCCTGATATTCGGCGATCCTCGGAGCGAGGAGCACTGTTCCGATGTTGATGATGACGACCTGCAGCGCTGCCCAGGTCAAGTCGACGTCGCGGCGAAGTGCGCCGTCGGCATCGAGTTGTTGCCACTGCCGCTCAGACAATCGCATCAACGCGGCGAACAGTTCACTGGCGGTCTCCTCTCCGCCGATCAATGTCCTTGCCAGATAACGACATTCATCTGGATAAGTGGCATAAAAATTGGTGAGCCTCGTATCGAGCGTTGCTTCCACCGCAGAACCGGACTCGCCGGTCAGGGTGATGCCGAACGCGCGGTCCACCAAGCCGATGACGTAGTCGTTGACCGCCGCCCTCAGCGCCGATTGGGAGGGAAAGAAATGCTGGACCGATCCGGCGGATACACCGGCCGCAGCGGCGACAGCGCGCACCGATGGAGTGGCGGTCCCAGCGCTAACGTAGCTGTCGAGCGCCGCCCGCAAGATCCGAGCTCGCGTCGCGAGCTGGTTCGGCCCGTCCTCCATTAGCGACCTCGCCTAATACATACGCATTATAAGTAATACGACTGTATCAGCGGCATCAGAGTCGAGCCACTAGGTGATCAGGCGCAGCGGGCCGGTCGCAATTCTGCGAGCTCGTCGCAGCCGCTCAGGAGCCGCTCGGGACACGAATGTGTGCGGGATCGATGTCTCGTAATCCCTTGAAGCTTATGTGGCGGAGCCAGCGGTTGGCGACATATTCGCGGTAGGCGACCTCGCATACCAGTTGGGGCTCGACCCAGCACACCCCGTTTGCCTCCACGGGATTGGCGGCGGGCGTGGTGGCGCGTGTGATTGGTTGGAGCATGGCGTAGAGGTGGCGGCGGGTGGTGCTGCTGAATCCGGTTCCGACTTGTCCGACGATGATGAGGTCGCCGGCGTCGGTGTGGCCGGCCAGCAGCATCGAGCCGATACTGGTGCGGCCGCCGGGGCCGGCGGCACGACAGTAGCCCACGATGATCAGCTCGCTGGTAGGGCGGACGAGCGACTTGATCCACTGAGTGGTGCGGCCGGGCCGGTAGGGAGCGTCGAGCCGCTTGGTGACAATTCCCTCCATCTGGTGGTGGGCCGCGACCTCGAGCATGTCTGCCGGGGTCACCGCGGTCAGGGCGGCCGGAATGGTCAGTGTGGGCGACGTGTCGACGATCATGAGTGCGTCGAGCAGTTCGCGACGTTGGCTATAGCCGTGGGATGTGATGTCTCGGTTGTCGAGTGCTAGCAGGTCGAAAGCCAGCAGGCGGACGGGCACTTCGCGCAGCAGCTCGGGGTGTGGTCGGCGCTGCTGTGGCCAGCGGCGCTGCAGTCGAGTGAAGGATGGTCGGCCGGTCGGATCGACGGCGACGATCTCCCCGTCGAGGACGGCCTGGCGATCGCCGATCGCGGCGGCCACGCCGGCGAGCTCGGGGAAGGTCCGCGACACGTCGGCGCCATTGCGGGTAAAGACCGTGACGTCGCCGTCCTGGATGTGGACGGTTGCTCTCTGGCCGTCGAATTTCCACTCGACGGCCCAGCCGTCCGCGCGTCGGGGCGGGGCCCCTAGGGTCGCCAGCATCGGCGCCCACGCTGGGTCTCGCACAGGCGTCTTGGTGGCCACCGGATCGACGGTACGCGCCCTGCGCAGAGCGGTGGCCTGTTCTACCGCGGTGATGCAGGCTGCATCACCGCGGCGGCTCAGTGCGCGTGGACGGTGAACTCTAAGGCGACTTCGTCGGTAACGGTGCCGCTCACAGTGCTGCCGGGCTTGAGGTCGTCGAGATCGAGCTCGGCTGTGGCTCGGCGGATGATGCCGTCGGGAACGCCGAAGGTGGTGTGCAAGACATGGAAGACGGCCCGCGCGGCGGAGTCGCCGTCGTGGTCGCCGGTGGTGCTTTTCCACACCACTTCGCCGTCGCGGCGGATCTGCACGTCATATTTCACGTCGGATGGCTGCCTTCGGTGCCGATGAATTGAATCTCGCTGATAGCTACGGTGGTCACCTCATCGGGAGCGCCGGAGGCGGTTGGGCTTGGGGCTGTGGATGCTTGAGGTGGATCAGAAGTCGCTTTGATGCGGATGAGTAGTTTGCTCACAGTGGCTGGTGGGTTGAAGGTGATGAACCGCCAATCCCTAGCTCCTGCGGTGTCGATGGTGACGGGGTCGCGTTTGAGGTCCTTGGGAAACCACACCTCGAGTTGAGTGACGATGCGGTGCTTGGACCATTGATCGGAGCCGTCGGGAGCGGTGGCGTCGAAGCCGCCGATGACCCGGAGTTGGGTCAGGGTGACTTGGCGGCCGAAATCGATTTGGAGGGCCTGCCCGTCCTGGTTTTTGACTCGGGTGCACACCCATGCGGTGTTGAAGTCGCCGTCGAAGGCCCGGTTGGCGTCGGAGTAGTTGGCGTCGCGCGGGCACAAGTCGCTGGCGGTAACCCCTTTGAGAATGGTGTCTTGGCGTAGCGGCGCCTGGGGTGGCGGTGGCGGTGCGGTTGCTGTTGGGGTGGCGATGTGTGGTTGCGGGTTGATGTCTGAGGTGAAGTAGTTGACGGCGGCCAGGGCCACCAGCAGGATCACGACGGCGGCCGCGGTGATGAATGGGGTGTGCATTCGGCGATCGGGTGGCACCCGTTTGTTGAACGCGCGCCCGCCGGCGCGCGCCGCGCGCCCCGAGGCGTGGAGGGTGCGGGCGAGTAGGCCTGGCTTGTCCGACGGTTGACCGTCGCTGGGCGCGTCGTCGGGTGGCGGAGGTAGGCCGCGACGGGCCGGCCTGGTGGTTGTGCGCGGGGCCAGCGAGGCCAAGATGAGGCGCCCGTTTTCCCAGCCGTGGTCGGTGTGAAGGTCTTGGTCTGTGCTGCTCATGGGCTACAGGTCGATGTCGATGGTGTTGTAAATGGCGTCGTGGGCGAGCTGCTGGCTGCTGCGTTCGGGGAGTGCGGGCAAGCTGTAGTCGGGGCGCAGCGTCGTCGCCGGCGTCGCCATGGGTGGGCCGCCGTAGTAGTGGTGATGGTGGTTGATCTGCGTCAGGTGGGGCCCGGGGCTAGCGGGCTTGGCGGGAGCGCGGCGGGGGTGGCGCCGACGGCGAGTACGGCGGATCAGGCCGGCGACCACACGGGCTGCTGGCCAGGTGAACCAGAGCGTTGCGCACAGCAGAAGGCTGTAACCGAGCGCGGCGTCTTCAGGGGCGCCGAAGAAGTGGACGGCGACGCCGGTGAGCAGCACCGCGGCGATCAGAGCGCGTATCACGGTGAACCTCCGGGCGAAGTGGTATGGATGTGGTGGGCCGCGGCGTCGCGGGTCAGCTCCGGGCTGTAGGTGATCAAGGTGTGGAGTTGGGGGCCGGCGGACAGGGCGGCAGCGATGTGCAGCGCGTCGGTGGTACGCCCCGGGGCAGGGGCAAGCTCGATCGCGGCGTCGAGGAGCCGGTCGGTGACTGCAACGACGTCCAGGCCGGCCAGGACATGGTGGGCATGCTCCGCGGCGTCGGGATGAACACTCGTCACGGCGCGCATGACGTCGGCGCGGCTAAGGGCACACGTGAACCAAGTGGTGTCGGTGCGGGAGCGCAGGTAGTCGGTGAGGGCCGGGGACTCAGGCGTCGTGGTGATGAGTTTCATGATGGCGGTGGGATCCAGGTAGATCACGGCGGCGGGGGCTGGGGGCGGTAGAGGCGGTGCGGGAGGTCCAGGATCTCGGCCGGGGTGAGGCGGGCCGGCGTGACTTCCTTGCTGGCGATCAGGGCCGACCAGGTGTCGTTGGTGGCCGGAATCAATTGCGCGACCGGGTGCCCGTGGTGGGTGATCTCAATGGTGTGGCCGTCGGCCACCGCGCGCAGAAGCACACTCGCATTCTGGCGCAGTTCACGGACACCAACCCGTTTCATGTAGCACATAGTAACTCAGCGTGCTACATAAGGTACATAATTTTGGCTGTTGTCTCACGTTGCAGGCCCTTGGCCGCCGAACACCTCGAACGATTCTCCGACGGCTAGGTGCCCGACTCGCCTCAAAGTGCCTGGTCTCCGACCAACGATTTCGTACGCCTCGGGTGGCTACTGCGTAGCCTTGACAACGATCAGGCGCGGCCAGTTGCGTGCGGCGTGCGGCGGAGGAGGCGACGACGATGAGGATCTCTCTCGACGACTTCGTCAACACCCTCGACCCGGCCCGCGCGACCGTTGAGATGTTCAGCCCGTCCCTGCACCTAGAAACCATCGACGACGTCTACGACTCCGGAACGGTGCTGTGGCGCGCCGACATCACGATGACCCACCTCGACTCCCGCTTGGGGGACCCGGACGTGGTCGTCGGCCAGGGCTACTTTGTCATGGCCCGCACCGGCGTCGAAGGTCTCGCCCAGGAGTTGCTCGGCCGCGAGGAGTTCCATCACCTACGCACCGACCGGTTCGCCCCACTGTTCGACGACCACCGCATCGGACCCGAACTGGCACAACAGTTCTCCGACTGTGTCGAGGTCGTCATGATCGCGCTGTGGATCGTCGTGGACCCCGCGCTGCAGGGCCACCGCCTTGGCGCGTGGTCCCTATGCCAATGCATCGACACGATGATCCCCACCTCCAACGGGTTGATCCTGATGCATCCGCATTGGGATTCCGAGGCTGATCTGGCACCGTCCGTCGAGCAGTTGGAGACGGTCGAACGCCTGAACAAGTACTGGATGACCGCGGGTATGGTGCCGCTTACGGCGGGCCCGCAGTTCCTCGGCCAGCACGCTAACCGTTACGCGCTAAAATCCGCGCTGCACGCCTATCGGCAGCGCTTCTTCGACGACGACGACTACCTGATCGAGGTGCCGCTGGACCCGCTTCGGCAGCGGATCCGCGACGGCGACGACTTCCTCTGACGGAGACCAGTCGACGCCAACCTTTGGTCGAACGAGCGAGACGGGCGGCGGAAGCCCGCAGGGTGAAGCACGGGTCGGCGTACTCAGCCTGAGGCATGAGAATCGACTCGGATCGGAGAAACGGTGGATCACAACGCGAAACTGCGGTGGCCGTTCGTGGCCATCGTCTTGGCGCTTTTAGGTCTATGGCTCACGTGGGATCACCCGCACCTCATCGATAAGGTGATGGGCTTTACCGTCCTCAGCCTCGGTGTGGCGGGAACGGTTTGGGGGCTCGTCGAGAAATGGCCGCTTTGACGTCCCTCTGGAGGGCAGGCACAGGTTGGAATCCCCTGGCTTCGACCAGCGGAGGCGTCAACGTGCCCACGACTATGCCCCGGCGGCGGCGAGTTTGTTCGTTGCACTTGAGGCCCAACGTCGCGTTTGGTGAGGGCGAATTCGTTTGCGCCATTGCGTGGTCTTCCTCGATCGCTGTCCCTGCGACGACGTTATCCGCGGTCACCGCCACGACGCGGAGACGACAACCCAACTGCCGCATCTGCCACACCCGCGGACCGTGCTCTGCCACGCCCTGGCTCCCCTGGGGGCTCACGCAGCGAGCGGTGCGGAAGGGTCCCCGCTCGCGGTACCGGCGCGGGCGGCTCGGCGCGCCGTGGTGCACGTTGGCGCGGGCGGGCGCGCGGGTGATCGAGGGCGTTTAGGGGGCGGTGAAAGCGTTGGGATCAACCGCGCTGCGTACGTGCCTGCGGCGCCGTCGCGGAGTGGCTGGCGCGGGCATCGATAGGGGTGCCGGCACAGCGTTGGCGGAGGTCTGGGTGCAAGCTTGGCGGGCAGATTGAGTGACCAATGCCGGGGGCGTTGCAGCTCGTGATTGGTGCGTTGCGGCGCGCTGTGGCGCGCCGGGCCCGGTCCGGCTTGGCAGGGACGTTTTGGTGGCGGTGGGTCTGCTTGTTGATCGCGCGCGGCGGGGTCCGCCGGTGGGTGTTTGGAGGCGGGTTGGTGCGGCCTGGAGCGGTGGATCGGTTAGCGGCGGTCGCGTGCTCGTTGCGCGTCGAGTGCGGCGCGTAACGCGTCGATGTCGGGGTGGCGAACGTAGACATCCCAGTCCTTGTCCAGGTCGCTGAGGTCGTGGCCGGCGGCTAGGTCGAGGCCGAGCTCGGTGAGGCGGGAGGGGAGGTGGCTGGGTTCGCTGCACAGTGTGTAGGCGGGCCAGTGTTCGGTCTTGCTCGAGGCGGCGGGGCTGGTGGCGACGCTGGGGGTTTCTGACCAGCCGGTGAGGGTGATTGCGCCGGTCGGTTCGCGTAGCAGCCAAAGCCCGTAGTCCATGTGGGTGGTCTCCTGGTAGACGGTCATTACGAGGCCTGGGCGGGGGTGTCTGAGGTCATGGTGTCTGGGGTGCCTTTCAGACGATTCTGTTGAGTTGGTTGACGAAATAGCGTTGGACGAGCTGGGTGCCGGTGTGGCCGGCGGGATCGAGGCGGGCGGTGTCGTAGTCGTTGTGGTAGTCGCCCTTGATGAACTCGGCGAAGTGTTTGAGCGCGGTGGCGACGGTAGCGGCGCTGAACTGCGCGAAGGTGGGTCCGAAGATGCCGGTGGCCTGGGTGCCAATGCCGCCCGTCGCGACGCTGATGGCGTTGATGACTGCGGTGACCAGATCGCCGAAGCCGGGTCCGGGGTGGGCGAGGCCGGCCCCGACAGGGCCGAAGGCGCTGACGTTGATGGTGTTGGTCTGCTCCTGCATTTTCGACAGTGCGTTGGCGACGTTGGCGGCTTTGGTTGCGATGGCAGTGATGAGCGCGGGCAGCGCGGTCCACGCGCGTGCCTGGATGAGATTGATGATTTGGCCGGCGGCGTTGAACAGCTCGGATGCGGTGGCGGCGACCTGTGGTCCGGCGAGCCAGAACAGCTGTTGGGCGAGGGCGACGCCGAAGGCGACGCCGCGGTGGACGAGGTCGGGGATGAGATTGGGGTCTTTGACGAGCTGCAGGATTTGGTTGACGGCGGCGGTGGCGGGGGCGATGAGGCCGGCCATGAACATGGTGGCGAGCTTTTGAGCGGAGCCGGCCGGGTCGGAGGCGTCCAGGTGAGATCCGAGGTGGCCGATGAAGCGCATGACGAGGTCGGCTTGGGGCAGGTTGCAGAAGTAGTCCAGGGGGGCGCAGATCGACAGGATGCCGTTGCGTTGAGTGAGTGCGCCGAAGCCGCCGGCGCGGACGCCGGCGAAGCCTACGCCGGGCTGGTTGAGCCCGATGGTGGGCTGGCCTACCGGGGACTGTGAGGGGTCAGCGACGAGGGCGACGCCCAGGAGCCGGTTGGCGGGGATGGCGCCCCTGTTGTGGCCGATTGCGGCCGCGATGTCACCGGCAGCGTCGGCGCCTTGGCTGTAGCCGGTGAGGAGGAAGTTGGTGTGTGGGCAACGGTTGGCGACCGCTCTCATGCGGGCGTCGGCGCTGTCGATGCCGGCTTGTTTGGAGGCCAGGTAGCCGCCGCCCTCTGTGCCGCCGAAGATGGTGGCCGGGTAGGGCGTGTAGAAGGTGTCGACGGCGAGGTGAACGATCCGCTTGATCGGTTCGAGGATGTCGCCGAGCACGCCGACGGGTCTGGTGGGGTCGGCCTGTGGGTTGGTTTGCGTGGTGCCCGGGATCGCGATGGCTTCGACAGCTGGGCAGGTGGCCGGTGCGGCATGGGCAGGCGCAGCGGTTGACAGCAGCAGGGTGGCGGTGAGGGGCAGGGACACCGCCAGTGAGGTGCAGCGGTGGCGGATCGTCATGCTGCTGCTGCCACGCTCTGGAAGTGGCTGCTGATTTTGCGGATGGCGCGTTGGGCGCGACGTTCGATGGCGCCGACGTTGGCGCCGAGGCTGCGTGCTGCGCTTCTGGGGCTGTAGATGTCGGTGTTGAGGTAGAGCGCTTTGAGGGTCTCGTATTCCAGTGCGGTGATGATGCGGTGGTCGCGGGCCTGGGAGAGCAGGTGCGCGGTGTGGTCGTCGTCGGTGCCGTTGTCGGTGCGGTCGAGGATCGCGGAGTGGGGGTCGACGCGCACCGCCGCGGTGGGGGTGCCGGCGCGTGGCCGGGTGGCCATGACTTTGCGCAGGGTCGCGTTGTAGAGGTAGCGCGACGTCAAGATCTGTGGTTCTGCGGCGGTGCGGATGAGGGTGAAAAAGATGGTCAGGGTGTCGTTGTCGCGGACGTCGTGGTCGGTGGACAGGTAGCCGTCGGGGTCGGCGAGTTCAGCGATGCGGCGCAGGGCGTGGCGCATCAGGACGGCTGCCATGAGCAGGGCGTGGCGGTCGCCGCTGCGGGCGTAGCCGGCGAGGGTGGGCAGCACGGTTGATGCGGTGGGCAGGTGCGCGCAGATGGCGTTGGGGGTGTGCGGGGCGCGCGGGTGCAGGGATTGGATGAGGGTCACCGCGGGCGTGAGGTCGCCACGGCGGGGCTGGGTGAGCAGGCGGTGGGCCTGGTCGGCGAGTTGGTCCCAGATGGTCATTGGATTCCTTGGCGTCGCGGGGAGGTGACGCGCTTATGGAATCCGTGGAGGTTGTTGCGGGGGTTTGCGAAGCGGTGTTTAGCGCGGTTGACAGCACGCCCCTATAGGGGTGATGTGCATCACATACCAGGGTGGTGACCTGGGGGTACGTGGTTGTCAGTTCGGTTGACGAGGAATGGGTGTGCGCAGCTGCCGGGAGTTGCTGGGCACGTCGTGTCCAGGGGCTGGCGCGTCGTACCGCATGGCGGCACCCGGGCATAGCGATGCGTGGGGGCCGTCGAGAGGGGTGCGGCGGAGATTCGGCCAGGCCGCCGTCAGCGCATATGCGGTGATGCGCTCGGCGCATACGTTGACGAGCTAATGCAGGAGGGGGAAGCGCTCGTCCATGGCTTCCGCCTCGCGGCTACAGCCGAGCCGAGCGTAATCCCCCTGTCAAGCATCAAGCGAACATCGCGATGTCATATGCGCGTATGCGTTACCAATTCGTTATGTATGCGGTTGTCGCCAAATCGGGGTTTTGCCCCGCATTAGAGGGTGTCCGAGCATCTACCCCTCTTGGAGGCCTTACCCATGCCGCAGCCGATTCGCCGCACCCACGCTGCGGTCCGCTCCTACTGCGACCAGCTGCGCGAGCTCATGGACCAGCTGCGGGCCGACCCCCTCAACGAGTCCAAGTCCGTGGCCCTGGTCGCGCACATCATCAACAACCGCAGCACGGCACTGCAGCTGCTTGACGTGCTGGAAAACCAGGCGATGGGGTCCGTATGTTGACCCGCCCTATCGCCGGTGCGCTGGACTCGATCTTTCTGCGTGTCAGTGGCGGGGACCCCATCCGCGCCGACGAGCTTCGCGCGCGAGCGAGTGCGTCGTTTCTGGCGTTCATCATGGTCAGTTACATCCCGCTTCTCGCAGCGGTTGTGCTGCTCGTCTTGAACCGCCCCCAGCTGCCCGATGAAGCGGCCGAACAAGACCAATTCACCGCGGTGAAGTCCTACGCCGCGCGCTACGTGGATGCGTATCTGAAAGACCCGTCGAACGCCACGGCGATCAAGCAGTTCTACGACGGAGACATCCCCCCTTCGGCGCTGCCTGCCGGCGGACGGGCGTTACGCGCTGCGTCGTGCCTTCCCGGTGTTTTCAACGATGGTTTTCAGACCTATTCGGTCGTCGTTGACGCCGAGATTCCGAAAGCCGCCAACGCCGCCTCCATGGTGCCGGTCAAGCTCCAGGTCGATATCTCAGCCGACAGCCACAACTTGTACCGCGCGTTCACGCTTCCGCATGCGCGTCCGGATCGCCAACCGGGGCTGCCGGTGCAGCTGGCCACGCAAACATTGGTGTCCGAAGACCGGCCGGTGTACAAGACCGTCGCCGGGTTCCTCGCCGCGATGCTCACCGGGCAGGGAGACCTGACGCCCTACATCGCGGCGGCCGCCAAGATCACGGCCGAACAACCACCGCGGTTTACCACGATGGCTATCGAGCGGGTGCAAACGAATTCCGAGGCTGCCACCGCCCAAGATGTGCCCGCCAAAGCTGACGGCATTGAGGTCACCGTGCGGGCTGTGATGCAAACCGCCAGCGGCGTGCTGATGCCGATGGACTTCCCCCTCGTGATGTCGGTGGCAGCCGGTCACTGGCAAGTCGACCGGATCAACGACGCGCCCAGCATCATCCCGCCCAACCAGGCGGGGCCATCTGGACCGTCGCTGACTCCGCCGACCACCACGACGACGCCCAGTAAGTCACCGCGCGTTTACGCGACCAACAGCCCCGGAGGGAGCTAAGAAATGATTCACAATTTCGCGTCTTTCATCGCTGATGGGTCTGCCTCAGCAGCGGCCGCCCATGTCCGAACAGTGGCAGCCCCGATCTGGGATATCGGCGCCAACGTCAAGAACCAGGGCATCAGCTTCGCAGTGTTCCTGTTGATGGGCGGCACGGCGGTCTTGGCGGTGTTTGAGTACTTCGTCGTCAAGAACAAGACCGCTGCGCTGAAAACCGTCGCGGTCGGTGTCATTCTCATCGGCATTATCGGGGCGCTGCCCTCGCTGGGTGTGGTGTCCAAAGACACCGTCCACGGCCTCACCAATAGCGGAACTCGCTGAGCCGGGACAGCGCCGATGTTTGTCGCCAAGTGGTACACGCGAGCGTCGCGCGTGCGCATCGTCATCGCGAAGTTCGACGGGCGCTGGAAGATCCCCGGCGGGCCCTTCCCGATCCCCGAGCTAATTGCGCTTGTCGGTGGGTTGCTGATCACGCTGTTCGCGCTGCCCCGGTTCGATAAGCCGCTGTTGACCGGTGCGGTGGGAGTGGTCTCCACGGTCGCCGCGGTTGGGGTGATGCGGCGCATGCCGTACTCCCCGGTCAAATTCAGCACTCGGGTGCACCGTATCTACCGCCTGTACACCAGTCCCGCCAGCAGCAGCAGCGGCGAACAGCGGCGAGTCGACGCGGTGTCTACGGTGCGCCCGACCATCACCATTCTCGACGAAATCGACGCGGCGACCCTCTCGCATCGCGCCGAGACGCGTCCGCTTGCGCCCGCCCGAACGGTCACCGATTCCGGGTGGGACGACCTGTTCGACCAGCCGCACAGCACGGCAGCAGAACTGTTCACCTGATCACCGCTCAAACACCCCTCGTAAGGACGCTTCCGATGGCTCACCAGCTCGACCAGAACCTGCAACCCACCATGTCGGTGATGGGCAACCTGCGCCGCATGCGCGACGGCGCAATTTGGGCCGACTACCGGCTCACCGGACTGGCGTATGGATACACCAGCGACGAACGCAAATACGACACCTTGATCCACCACAAAAACCTGATCCGAGCACTCCCGAACAACGCGGTCATCGCAGGCGTCATCGCGGCGATGAATCCAGACGAAATCCTGGCGCGCGCGATCGCCGGAACAGACCTCAGCGCCCGCCCGATGTGGCGCGAAGAATGCGAGGGCAAGCACGAGTACTTTTCGTCCACGGTGCACGCCGCCGAGCGGATTTTCGTGCTGTCGTTTCCGGTGACCGATGCCGACGTCGTATCCGATCTCACCGGCTGGGGCGGCATGGCGCGCCGCTCGGCTGAACGCGACCGCGTCGAGATGGCAAAGGCGGCAGCGTTAGCGGCCGCGATCGTGGCGCGCCTTCCCTCGGTGTTTGCGTTCGAGCCACTGACAGCAGCGCAGATGGTGTGGCTGTGGAACCATGCGTTGGCACGTGGGACGCGCCGCGAGGTGTTTCCGCCCTCGATTTCGTCGAATGTGTCCTCCCCCGCCGGAGCGTTCGCCGCGGCGGAATTCGACGAAGGTGAACGGCGTAACGACCGCAAGCGGTGGCGCCCGGACAGCTTTGCGCCGCTGGTGAAGATCACTCAGCCCGGGCGGATCGGCGCGGCCCCGTCGTGGCAGACGCTGCTGGCGATCGAATCACTTCCCCTGGAGGGGCTGCAGTTTCCGGGCTCGGAGTTTTTCACCATCGCCGACCGCGTCGATGGATTCGACGTCGACTGGGCAGCGCGGATCAGCAAGACCAGCCGCGAGCAGGCGATCGCGCGCAACACCAAGAACCTGCGCCGGCTCAACGAGCAAGTCGGTGAGCGCGACTCCGAGGTGTCCTTCGCCCAAGACATGCTGTCGCAGCAGGCGCTCGATCTTGGCGACTACAACGCGCTGCTGGAAACCAACGACGACGAGATCGAGGTGTCGATGTGCCCGATCTTCGCCATCGCCGGCAACTCGCGCGCCCAGTGTGAAGACGGGGCGCTCAAACTGGTGCAGGCCTTCGAACGCAACCGCATCAAGGTGGTCGCCCCCCTGGGCGGGCAACGCGAGCTGTGGTCGGCGATGAACCCCGGCGGTGCCAACCTGCGTGTCGTTGCCGACTTTTCCCACGTCACCATCAGTGAGTACCAGGCCGCCAGCGTGCCGTTCGCCACCAATGCCGTCGGTGATGCGCAGGGGCCGATCATCGCGCTGAATTTGTCGGGCCGGCGCAATCAGCCGGTGCACTTGGAGTGGTGGCGCGAGCCGCTCAAAGACGCGTCCTCGGCGATCGCGATCGCGGGTGAGCTGGGTGCGGGCAAGACCTGGCTGATCATGTACATGCTGTTCCATTTGGTCGACATCGGTGGCCAATTTTTGGCGATCGACCGCACCGACTCCGGGGAGTACGCGCGCCCGGCGGCCGCCCTGGGTAGCCACGCGATCATCGACCTGATGCGGCCGCAATGGTCGATGGATCCGCTGCGCACCTTCCAGGCCGAGATTGGGGTCGACTCCGCCGTCGAACTACTCACGCCGCTGTTCGAGTGCGAAGCGAACTCCCCGATGGGAATGACACTGGGTGAGGTGTTGCGCCCGGAATGGGGTGTGCGCTCGATCCCAGACCTGCTCGCCGTGCTGCAACGCGGGGCTGACATGGGCAAGTTGGCGGACGGCAAGCCGCTGCCCTCGGGATGGGATGAGCTGCACCGCCACCTGGCCTACTGGTCAGGCCGGCGGTACGCCGCAGCGCTGTTCGACCCGAATCTGCCCTCGTTGGATCTCAACACCGAAGGCATCGTGATCCGCACCAACAGGGTCGAGGTGCCCACCGGTGAGGAAGTGGCGGGCCGCGAGGCGCTGAGCCCGAGCAAGGTGTTCGGCCGCGCCATCTATGGGCTGTCGATGGAGTTGGGTCGCCAAGCATTCCAGCTCAACAAAGCGCGGCCGGCCGCGGTGGCCCTGGATGAGGCCTACCACGTGACCTCCACCTCCACCGGTTTGGCCCGTACCGCGCGGCTGGCGCGCGACGGCCGCAAGGACAACATCTCGTTGATTCTGGGCAGCCACGACCCGGTCAACGACTATCCCGCGGGCACCGCATTGGACCTGATACCGATGCGGATCGTCATGCGCCACCGTGACGAAACTCTGGCCAGGCGGTCACTGAAATGGCTGGGAATCGACCCGGACAAGAACCCGCACATCGTGCGTGACTTGACGACCAACACCTCACCGAAAGGCGCCGACGGCAAGGTGGTGCGCGGCCGCGAGGGCGAGGGCTACATGCGCGACGCCCGCGGCGCGATCGGTCGCATCAAGGTGCTCGGCCCCTCCTCGCAGCTGCGGCGCGAAGCGATGAGCACCACTCCCCCCGACCACAGCCAAGTCGCCTAACCAGGGAGGTTCATGTGAGGGACCATCGGCCCAACAACGGCGGCCTGGTGCTCGTCGACGCCGATCGGCTGGCGCGCTGGGCTCACTGGATTCGAGCCTGGACTCCCGCGGTCGTGCTGCGGTGGTGTGGGCGTCACCGCGTCGCGACCACGGCGGTGCTGATCGGATTCACGCTGCTCGTCATTGGGGCCGTCCGGGCCGGAGCGGATCCCGGTACCGGCGCCGACACCGGCAGTGGGGACGTGCTGATTTCCTGGATGGGAATCAAGGACTCCGACAATGTGCCGGTCGCCAAATACACACTCACCCTCAATCAGGGCGGCTGGGACGATCCCACAGCCAAGATCTTTTCCTACGTCGATTCTGTCGTCTACGAGGTGTATCTGTGCGTCACAACGACCGCCTTATGGCTGATCAAATTCGTGCTCGACTTTTCGTGGCTGAAATTGTTCACCGGGCCGTTTCAGACGATCGGTCACGGCGTGGATACGGCGATGGACCGGTTTGGGTTGGCCGCCACAGCCCTGGCGGTCCTGGCGATCATCGCGGTCTGCACGGTGCTGGCCGGGCGGACCGCCAAAGCAGTGTCCAACATCGCCATGGCGATGGTGATGATCGGTATTGCCGCAACGATTTTCGCTAACCCGCTGGCCGAACTCGTCGGCCCGGATGGGCTGTTGGCCAAAGGGCGTGACACCGGTCTGCAGATCGCTTCGTCGGTGTCTGACGGACACATGAGCGACCAAGGCGGCAAGGCCAACGTCGACGACATGGTGTCACGTCTGGCCGATAGGTTTCTGCGTTCACCCACCCAGATGATCAATTTCGGGCAAGTCAGCGACTCAATTTCGCGTAAGTGCAAAGAAGCCTGGTCGAAAGGAATCAAAGACCAGCACGGCGACAAACTCAAAGACGACATTCAAGGGTGCGACTCCAAAAAAGGCGACCAAATGCACGACCGGTCTATGGGTAACCCCGCCGCCTTCCTGGTGCCGCTGTCTATCTGCGGTTTTCTCGCCGCCATTCTTGTCGCCTTCGCCTGCTACTTCGTGTGGCACGTGGTGCGCGCGGCGGTCCAAGCCATGCTGTATGCCGCGCTGGCCCCGCCGGCATTCGCCATCGGCGTGATACCGGGCGGGCCGCAGATGTTCGCGTGGAAAACCCTGCTGGACTGCGCGATGGCGTTCGCGGCGATGGTCATCTACACCGCGGCCTTCGGCGGCTACAACGTGATCCTCGACCAGGTCTTCAAGGAATCGACCAACGCCATCCAGTCGATCTTTCTGACCACGCTGGTGCTGGCGTTCGGGTTCGCGTTCTTCGGGCCGCTGCGGCGCATGTTCGACCGCAGCCGCGACACCATGGCCGCCAAACTCGGCGGCGCAGCCAACGGCGGCGGGTCCGGTCGAGGCTGGCTTTCGAAGTCCGCTGATCTGGCGGCGCTGAAGGGCAACCTGGCCCCCGGCGGCCGCGGCGGCTCGAGCAACAACCGCGAGCCCGGTCGCATCCAACCAGAATCGGACTCCTCCAGCGGTGCCGCCGGCAGCGGTGGGGGCGGTCCAGACGGCGGGCGCGGGCCTGGATCGGGGCCCGGAGCGATCAGCGACCCCGCGGCAGGGGGCGCCGGCGGGTCCGGGGCGGGTGGCGCCAGCGGTGACGCCGACACCTCCTCGGATGCCGGCGATCACCACCGCGCGCCGCAGCCGGCCGAACCGGCGGTCGTGGTCAGCGACGCCAGTCGAGTCCAGGACCGGCTGGCCGAAGCGGTCCGGATCTACCGCGCCAGCCGCGGCGGGGGCATGGGCGGCCGCGAGGGCCGACACGCGTTGTCTGAGGCTGCCTGACTAGGGCCGGGCGCTGATGGAGCCGATGGAATGGGTGGCGATCGCCCGCACGGTATGGGCGCATCGCCGCAAGGTGTACGCCGCGCTGGCGTTGCTGGCCCCGTTCGCGTTGACCGCGCTGCTGGTGATGTTCGTGGTGTTCCTCGGCGGCGGGGCGCCGCCGGCCACTGCGGGGCTGACCCCGCAGTGCCAGCACCAGCTGCAGTCCCAGGGCATCAGCCCCGACACCGGGGTGTCCTTTGGGCCCGGGCCGATCAACAACGGCAAAGCTGTCATCGCCGCCGGCCTACAGATGAAGGTGCCCGAGAAGGGCATCATCATCGGCTTGGCCGTGGGCATGGAGGAATCCGGGCTGCGCAACCTGGCCAACTCCAATGTGCCCGAGTCGCTGGGGATTCCCCACGAGGGCGTGGGACACGACCACAAGTCGGTCGGCATCATGCAGCAACAGCCATGGTGGGGCAGCCTGCGCGACCTGATGACCCCCGGCGTCGCGGCGCAAAAGTTCTTCGCCAAGCTGCTCAAAGTCGGGGGCTGGCAGAACATGGCCCCCACCGTGGCCGCCCAAACAGTCCAAGGATCGGCCTATCCCGACGCCTACGCCGCATTCGTTACCCAGGCAACGGCGTTCTACCGCCAGCACTTACACGAGGTGATGGCCAGCTCTGGTCATCCCACCCCGCCAGAATCCACCAAAGACGACAGCGGCCGCGACATCTGCGGTGTGGTGCGCGATCCGCACGCCGGCGCTCCGAGCAACCTTGGGCCCGGCACCGCGGCCGGGGTGGCCGCCGCGCGCGCCGCAGAAGCCGAGATCGGGCTGCCCTATGTGTGGGGCGGCGGGAACATCAACGGCCCCACCGGAGGCGGATTCGACTGCTCAGGTCTGGTGCTCTACGCCATCTACCAAGCCTCAGGGCATCGAATTGTGTTGCCCCACTTGACCTACGACATGGTCCACTACGGCAGCATCGTCCCGCGTACCGCCGTGCAGCCAGGGGATCTGGTGTTTTTGAACCCCGACTCCCGCGGGCCCGGTCACGTGGCCATGGTGGTCAACCCCACCACGATCGTGGAAGCCCAAGACTTCGGGATCCCGGTGAAGCTCTCACCGTTTCCCTCCCGCTTCGTCGTCATCAAACGCGTCCTGTGACCAAGAAAGAAGGCAGGCTGACATGAGCATGAGCACACAGCAGCGATCACTGCGAGCCCGATGGTGGCGCCTGCGGTGGTGGTTGCGCCGTGTCCCGCTGCGTATCCGCCTGGGCGTGATCGCTGGCATCGTGGCCGTGGCGGGACTGTGCTGGCAGTACAGCACCCACCACGGTGACGCCGGCGCCAGCGAGCGCCACCAGCAGCGGCCAGCCGCCAGCGCCACACCCGCGCCGGCGCCGGCGGCCCCGCCTGCTGATTACGGCGACAATCCTGAGGTGGGCCAGCTGCCGGCACCCACCGTGGCGCCGCAGCTGGCCTCCATCGACGCCGCGCGGGCCCTCGCCGCTCGGTTCGCCACCAATTTCGCCTCCCCCAACGACAATCACGACGACTGGTTGGCCCGCATCAGCCCCGATGTGTCCCAGCAGCTGATCGAGCAATACCGGCTCACCGACATCCGCAACGTCCCCCAGGCCGCAGTGAGTTCGCTGGACGGGCCGCTCGACGAGCTGCCCGGCGCCGTGGCGTTTCGCGCCACCTACAACGACGGGACCCAGATCGAGATCCGTCTGGCCCTGGCAGCAGACGGCTGGAAGGTCGCCAACGTCGTGCCGGTCAACTCCGACCCGGCGCCGGCGCCGGCCACCTCCTCCCCGGCCCCGGGGGTGCGGTGATGGCGGCGAACAAGACAGCCCCTGGCGCCAAGGCCGACACCAGGACGGCGCCGCCGCCGCGGCCCTACGCCATCAATAACGCCGAGCTCAAACGCCCCCACATCGCCGGCGAATCCGCAGCCGAGCAGAAGCAGGCCGCCCAGGGGTGGAGATGGATCATCCTGTCCGGGCTGGGCGTGATCGCGCTACTGACCTACACCAAGGTGTGGCCAGCAGCCCACCACCTGCTTTATTCACCCTCACCTGTGCGGGACTACCTGCTGCCCCCCTCGGCCAACCCGATCTACGTCGTCGCCGGAGTGGGCGTGGGCTGGTTTTGGATCTTGTTCATCGCCGCCCCGGCGATCGCCGCCGTCGCGGCCGCACTGTGGTGGGCGATGCTGGCGTGGTCCAACCACCGCGCCCGCACCGGCCATCTGGGTCACCTGCGTGCCGGACAGGCCTGGACCGGTGAGCAGTACCCCACCGTGCCGCTGATCGTGGGAGGCGCTGGTGTCACGCTGGCCCTGGCCGGGGCCCTGTTGCGGTGGGCCGGAACCGCGGCGAGCACCCTGCCTGGTCGGCTGTTGGTCGTTGCGCTGCTGGTCGCGGCAGGCTACGGGTTCACCCAATTCGCCTGGTGGGCTTACCTGCGCGGCACCATCACCCGCCAGATCAACAAGGTCACCTACCTGGCGTCGTTCACGCTGGGCTGGACCGATGACCTGCGCGCCGGCCGCGTCAAGGTCATCCGGTGCGCCTACCCGCGTCGGCAAAAGGCGTTCCCCAAGGTGATCAAGCTGCTCTACAGCCAGCATCCCCGTGCGGTCGGCGACGACCTCCTCGCCGAAGTCGCCGCGGTGCTACGCGAGGTCACCGGCCACACCTACACCCTCGAGCATGAGGCGTTGACCCGCACACTGACCGCCACCCACACCGTCACCGTCGATGACCACGACGCCGTCGACGACGCCGAAACGGTGCTGGCCCCGCTGGTCGCCTCCTGGTTTGACGCGGCAGCCCACATCGCCTCGGTGACCGTGGACACCCCAGCGCCGGCGATCGACGAGGCCGGTAACCCCGTCGACGGGCAGGGCGCACCCAACCCGACCGACGCTGCCGATCAGGAGCTCGCGCAGCGGGCGGCCGCCACCGGCAACGACGCCATCGCCGCGCGGATCCGCGAGTTCACCGTCGGCTTCGCCTACAACCTCAAGGTCAGCTCGGCATATCGGCGCGGAGTCATCGAAGGCATGGTCTCTGATGCACTCGGAGGATCCTGGGAAGCCGAATGGAGCATGGCCTCGCGGCGGGTACGTTTCGTGCGCAGCCCCGGTTTGCCCACCCTGGTCGACCCGCCGCTGGAGTTCCCCACGGTCACCCGCGCAACGATCCGCGCCCTGTACAAGCACACGGTCATCCCGTTCGGCGTCGACGCCTACGGCAACACCATCAGCTGGGACTTCAAACAGTCCCCGCACATGCTCATCGCCGGCCAGACCTCCTCGGGCAAGACGTCGGCGCTGATGACCGTGGCCACCCAGTGCGCGCGGCGAGGTTTCAACGTGGTCGAAATTGACCCGAAGGGCTTCGACTCCCCCGGGATGCGGGATTGGCCGAACGTGTCGCTGGTGACCGCCGGTACCGACGAAGACGGCTTGGTCGGACACACCGCCGCGCTGCGGTTCATCGCCGACACCATGCGCGATCGGCTCTCGCAGGTCAAGATCAATCCCAACCGCGCTGATGACTTCGACCCCATCATCGTGATCACCGACGAGTTCTCCAACCTGGTGGTGGCGTTGGCGGAGTTCTACGCGACGTATAAGACCAGCAAGGAAAAAGGGGCGCCGCCGACCACCAAAGACGTCGGGATCCTGCTGCGGACCGCGCGGGCAGTGGCCATCCATATGGCGATCGGCATCCAGCGTCCCGACACGATGTTCATCTCCGGTGAGGCGCGCGACAACACCGCGTTGCGGGTGGCGATGGGCCGCCTGCGGTCCAAGGATGCGGCGATCATGATGTTCAACGACGCGGTCGCTGGCACCCGCATCCAACCGGGCATCAAAGGCCGCGGAACCGTGCAGCTGCCCGACGGCCGGTTCCGGGAGATGCAAGCGTTCTACACGCCGAAAATCCCAGCCACCGAGGAGCAGTGGGCGGCGTTGTCCGACCACGAACGCGCAATCCTGACCGAGCTGCGCAACGTCGACAGCTTTTGGCCGCGCCGGGTTGTCGACAGTGCGCTGCGCGGCTATGACCCCGAGGACGAAGACCAGTCGCTGTCGTTCGCCGACATCCGCCAATCACCGATCGTGCTCGCCTCTGAGCGTCCCGATCTGGACCCCCTGAGTGACCAATACGTGCGACCGTTGAGCGCAGTCCGGCAGGCCACCATGGACGACGAGCATCCCGAGTTCGCGGAGGTGCACCACGGCCACGATAGGCAGGGCGCCACCGCGGCGGCGGCCGCGTCATTCGGGGCGCCCGTTGACGGTTTTGACGATGACTATTTGCCGACCATCGAGGACGAATACGACGCCGCGATCCCGGTCGCGGCCAACGAGGTCGCCCACGGTGATCTGGTGGACGTTTCCGTTGACGGTGTCGCAGACTGGAAGTACGTTCACGCCGAGCCCTACCTCACCGAAGATGCTGATGGTCTTGACCGGCTCGTGATCCCCTTTCGGGACCTCGAAGACGGTCACAACGCCGCCGACATCGAGGTCGATCCCTACGAGGTGGTGCAGGCTCGCAAACTGCATATGCATTAGCGACAACGGAGGTGGGAATGGCGCCCAGGAAAAAGACCGGCAGGGCTGCCGCGGAGGCCGCGTATGCCAACCTGCTCAAAGACAACACCGCGTTAGTCGGTGATGTCGGAGAAACCTGGGATGCCTACGTGGCCCAGCTCCATGACGCTGCGGCGGCACGGGAGCGCTATGAAGACGCGCGCGCCGCAGCGGTCAAAGGTGGTGCGGTCACCAACGATCAACTCGACCAGATGGGCTACAAGAAAACCGCCAAGCTGCCCACCCCGCCGCCCAGAACCCCCGCCACACCCGCCTCGGATAGCCCCGCGGCGTCCAAGCCGGACGCCGCCGCGGGCCGGCCCGAGCCATTTTCTGATCCACAGACCAACGGTGTATCGGCCGAGCCGGCTTTGGCCTCGGTGGGCGCCGCCAACCGAGGGGAGTACTGATGAGTGCGATCGACGCACTGGTCCAAGAATCTCAGGATCAGCACCGCCGCTACTACGAGCTGTTCGGCCACAACCCGGTGCGTGGGGATGGGCTGCGTGAGGTCGGTGAACTGAGCCGGCAATGCGCCGAGCAGGCCCGCGAAATCCGCCAACAGGTGTTGGATTCGAACTTCTCCACGGCGGTGCTCGGCTAATGGGGCCTCGCGGGGGGCCGTTTGCCCAGACAACCGGTCGTGATCACCTACCCCTGGACGGGTTCCACGGCGGCGCGAACGGCGCCGGTGGCGCCGCGGACGGCAGCGCCGACGTCAACATCAACGGCGGCAACGCCATCGCGGGTAACTCCGCTGCCGAGGCCGCGGAAATCGCGGCGGTCCCCAATCCGCAATCACCCGAAGGGCAACGCCAGATCTTGGCGATCATCGAGAAATACCAGTCCAAAAGCGCTGGCACAGTCGAAGAATCCTCGGCCACACAGCAGGCCAACGGAGAGGACGCCGCCAACGGTGGCCACCACCACCATGGAGACGACGACAATAAGGACGACTCCAAAGGCGGCAGCGGCCTGATGGACATCCTGAGCCAATTGCTCGGCTCAGGAAGCTCAGGGCTACAGGGGATGAACCCGCTCGGACAAGGCATGAGCCCATTCGGGCAAGGAATGGGCGGTGCTGGCGCCAACCCATTCGGCGACCCCTACGGTGCCCAGCAGGCCGGGGCGGCCAGCCCGGCCGCCAACCCCTTCGCCGACCCGCTGGCCTCCCCCGGCGCGCCGGCAGCCACCACTGTGGGGGCCACCTCAGACCCCTTCGCCAGCACCCCCTCCGGCGCCACCAACGCGACCCCGGCGGGCAGCAACCCCAACGCGGCCACCAACCCGTTCACCACCGCAGACAACCCCGGCGGCCAAGGCGGTGGCGCCGGCGGTGCGGGGGCTGTTCCGGCGACCGGCGGCGGCTCCAAGCCCGGCACGAGCGCGACGAACACCGCGGGTGTTGATCTGGACGCATTCTCCGGCGGTGATGGCGGCGCAGTTCCCGCTGACCCGGCCACCAGCGGTACGGGCAGCAAGTAGCCCGGGCACAACACACAGGTCATGGTTGCCACCGCCGTAAGCAGCGTCCCGGTCACCTCATGGTGGTACGGGCAAAGCCGAGCGCGCGACGTCGCGCGGCGCCTGGAATCGCTGTCGGGGCTCTCGCCGGCACCGGGGCCCGCCGGGGTGATCACCGCCCGCCGCGACGAACTGACGGTGACGTTCGTCGAAGGGCTCAAGGCCCCCCTGCCCCAGCCGTGGCAGCCCGCCGGACGAGAAGCCCGAATCGGTTGGGAAGCCATCGATCCCGGACACCCACCCGACCCTGAGCATCCGGTCTACCTGGTGGTGTTCGGAACCACCGACGACGGTGGCCTGGTGGGGCTGAACCTGGCCGCATTTCCCCGCATTCGCGTCGAAGGGGATCCCGACACCGCTGCCGCATTGATCCGCCGTTGGGTGCTTGAACTGATGGCCACCCATCCCGCCATCAGCATCGGGGTCACCGACGATGTGTGGAAAGGACCATGGACCACCCGGGTGCAACCTGTGACGCCCGGGCGTGTTCCCGACGTCGACGTGCTGGTGTGTGGTCCCGGCCTGACCTATGCCGAACGCGCCCAAATCGTGGCCGCCTCAACCAGCCCGATCCTGATTGACCTCGGCCAAGACGCGGCGATGTCGAGCACATGGGTGATCAGCTGTGGTCCCGATCGGCTCGGGCAGATCAGTCGCGGCTCCTCATCGCGGCCGCTGACGGCCACACTGATCGTTCCCAGCGCCGAAGTCGTTGACCGCTGCGCCGAACTGCTCACCGACCAGCCCGAGCAGCCGACCGACACCCCTGAATCAGTGGAAGCCGAGCGCAGCCTCGAGGCCGGCGCAGCGCACTGGGATGACTCATCCGCCGCCGACGCCGGCGGCCCCGACGCCGAGTTCGCTTTCCTCGACGACGACAGCGGCGCCGCGGAGGCTCCAGACCTCGAGGACAGCCAGCCCGGACCCGCGCCCAGCGACGAGGAGCCGATCGACTTCTTCGCACCCAGGAGCGCACCCTCGGCGCCGGCGGCGCCGACGCCTCTGGTCGCCGACCACCCCGACGACAGCGAAATTGGCCGTCTCACCCCCTGGCCGGCACCGGCCGACGAGCTCCACTCCCCTGGCCCGGCCCTATGCGCCGCACAGGCCGCCCCGCCAGCCCCTGCACGCCCTGTCCCCGAGACAGCCGAAACCCGGCCACTGACCGATGGCCCAACGCCGGTCATCGCGCCGATATGGAACCGCATCCTGGGCCAGGTAACTCTCCAACCGCCGCACAGCACCCAAGAGCCCGGGCCCCGGGAAAAGCGGCTCAACGAACTCACCGTGTTCCTTCAACACCGCCCCTGGGCCAGCGCCGCTGACATCATCGGCTGCGTCTACGGTGGGGCCGCCTCGGAAAAAACGGTCACCCAACAGCTCTCCTTACTGCGCGCACGCCTGGGAGTCGTGCGCCCCGGCGGGCCTAAAGCGTTGCCGCCCATGAGCGATGGTGGCTACCACCTCGACAACGCGGTGCGCTCAGACTGGATGGAATTCGAGCGGCTGGTTGAAATCCTCGTCGAGACCACCCCTACCCCGAACCTGATCGCCGCGATGGATCTGGTCACCGGGCCGCCGCTGAGCAGAATCCCGCCGAAAGAATGGGCCTGGACCAAAGACTTGCGCGAAGAATTACGGGATCGAGTGCCCGCAGCTGCGGTGGCCTTGGCCCGCCGGCACCACGAAGCCAAGCGGTTCGGCGCCGCGGTGGAAATCGCGCGCAAAGGCTTGTGGTATGACAACGTTCGACAGGACCTATGGCAGGTCGCGCTGTCGGCGGCCCTCGACGGCCACGACAAGGACGCATTCCGCGCGCTGCGTGGACAGTTCCTTGCCACCGTCACCGGCCCCGATAGGGATCCGGCGGTCTTCGACCTCACTCGACAGGCAGGATAGGGGCCCGCACCAATGCATTCCATCACTGTGACGCAATTCAAGGACGACGACGACGAGGTCATCACCACTGCCGAGACCGACCCGGCTGCCTTGTCGGTGTCGGTGTGCACCACCGGCGCGATCGTCGATGTCGACGCCGCCGTCACTACGCTGCGTCCACTGGGCATCGAGGGATTCACCGAGTTGTTCCTCACCTGCGCGCAGGCGGCGTTCGCCCACCGCTACGACCCGCTGTTGTCCGAGTAGCGGCAGGGGCATCATGGGCTTGGATATCGACACCAGTGGACTGCGCCGCGCCGGCGAACTGGTTCATGCCGCCGGTGAGGCCTTACACCAGCAGTTGGAAGCAGACGTGCCGCCCTGCGGGGACGATGAAGTCTCCAAGGCGCTGATGGACAACCTCAACGCCTGGCAACGCTGGCTGGTGCAACACATCAAAGCCGGTGCCCAGCAAGCATTTAGCGCCGCGGCCGGTATTCACAGCACAGCCAGCGGCTTCGACACCCAAGACACTGCAGCGGCGGCGGCCTATGGCGGCGCAGGTGGCCACGCACCAGCGGCCACGCCGGCCGCCGCACACAGCGGGCCGGGCGCGGCGGGCGCAGCGCCTGCCGGGCCGCCGGCCACCTCGCCCGTGCCTGACATCAGCGGCCGCGACGGTGAGAAGCTCGCCTTGGCGCTGCACTCCGGCGCCGGCCCCACGCCGGCGCTGGCCAAGGCCGCGCAATGGGAAGGCGTGGCTACCCAAGCAGTGACCGCCCATACCGCACTCACCGGGGCCAGAACCCAACTGCTCGCCTCAGGTCACGCCGCGATGAGCGCACCGCTGTTGACCCGGCTGGACCGGGCCATCGGCTGGACGCAACAGGTCGCCACGCACGCCAGCGCACTAGCCAACGGCTACAGCACAGCCGCCGGCGCCCACACGACCGCCACCACAGCAGTCGGCCACCCCACCGTGTGGCGCACGACCAAAACGAACTTGGCCGAGGCGCGCGCGGACCCGTTCGGGGCGCCTCGAGCGCAGGCCTACCAAACCCAGTTGACCGGGATGCAGCACACCGCCCGAGTCACCTTGACCGGCTATACCACCACAGGCAAAGCGGCCGGCACACCGCCGAGCACACTTCCCCCCGGTCCCGGATTGGCCCCCAACACGCCAAACGCCCCCGGCTCACCCACGCCGAACACCGCTGACAAACCCGGCCAAACCGATCAGCAAGACGATCCCCCAGCGCCGAAGTCGGGTGATGGCAGCCCCCAGACGTCCAAATCGTCGGCGTCCGGGGAAGGATCGGGTTTCCAAGACATGCTGGGCTCCCTAATGGGCGCGCTCGGCCCGCTGATGCAGTCGTTTGGCCAAGGCAACCCCTTACAGTCGCTGGGCCAACTCGGCCAGCAACTCAGCCAGCAGGCCGGCAATCTGGCCAAGGCCACCAAACCACCGATCAAGCCCGCCGCGCTGACTCATGCGCACCCGGCAGGAGGCGGAGCCCACAAGGGAGGAGGCGGTGGCAGCCCGATCAAACCTGCCGCCCTCGGCGGGGTCCACTCGGCCGGGCTGACCGGAACCCCCGCCGCCTCGCCGACTACCGGGCCGAGCAAGCCGGCGGCCAGCCCCGCCGCCGCGAGCTCCAGCGGGTCAGGCGGCATGGGCATGATGCCAATGGGACGCCACGGTGAGGGCACGGAGTCCAAAAAGGTGCACAGCTACGAGCAGCCGATACCCGAGGTCGAATCCAAAGGGCGGCCCGGAGTTGTCGGCGCTACCGAAAAAGCCGAACCCGCGGTCAAACCCGACGCGCACAACGCCGTCAAGGCGCGCATCGCTGCCCGCAAGAAAGAAACCTCGACCCGCGACGACGCCTAGCGGTGGCTGACCTTGCGCCCCCGGCTGTCGCACTTTTGTGCCACGCTGATGGCATGACCGATCAGCCGGTGCGCCCCCCGCACACCACAGTGCGACCCCCTCAGGGACAGCACCCGCGCCGGCACACCCGCTCTGCGATCCCACCAGCCCACCAGTGTTAGGCGACATCGTCTGATGGACATTCCCCTGCACCCCGCCGTGTCCGCCGAAATGGCGCGCGGCCAGCAATTCCTCGAACGAATCCGAGCGGCACGCCGAAACCTCGAACAACTACGGGTCACGGTGAGCTGCCCCGACGGCGACAACACCCTCGTCTTCGACGGCGACGGCATGATCGTCGAGGCGTCGTTCGCCGAGGACCTGTTTGACCGCTACCCCGGCGACAAGCTCAGTGAACTGCTGCTGGCCATGTCAGAGGAAGGATTTTCCCAAGTGTCACAACACGTCAGCGCCCAAGTCGCCGCGGTCGTGGAGCAGCGATGACAAGCAGCGACGCGCTGGACCTCTTCCTAAGCAGCTGCGCAGCCCTGGGCGCCGAAGTGTACGGACGCCGGCAGGTGCCCGATAAGCGCGCCGCGCGCAGCGGATTCGAGCGCCTGACCGTGCAGTACCCCGATCAGTGCGACGGATGGCTGGGCCTAGCCACCAGCGGCGACGCCAGCCGAGCGGTCCTGGAAAACGCCTACCGCGCCCTAGACACCTGCGGTGAGTTGATCACCGCAGGCGACGTAGCTGCTGACGCAATCGATTTCGCCTTCGATACCGGCCTGTACATCCAGCTGCACGCGCGCGGCGCCGACGGCGTCATCATGGCGTGCGCGGCCGCGCGTGCCGCCGCCGGTGACTACGCCGGCGCCCGCGATCTGCTCGACGACCGGTTGCTTGCGGCCGTCCCCGGCCCCGCCAGCTGGGTGTTGGCGGTGGTGTACTTCCGGGCCAAACGCTGGCATGACGTACGCCGGGTCCTGGCGCCGCTGGCCGCACAGGTACGCAACGATCCGTTCCTGCACCAAGCAGTACAGGTGGCCCTCGGCTTGTCCGGCGCCTATCTGGGCCTGTGGGAGCAGGGATTTGACCAATTGAGCAGCCAAGGGCAGGGGCCGATCGAGGCTGCCAGCGCTGAAGCGCTGCTCGGGGCGGGATTGTGCGCTCGAGCGCTGGGCCGCGCTGAGGCTGCCACCGCGCTGCTCAACGAGGCCTACGCCGTGGTGGGGATCTCCGACAATGTGCGATCGACGATCGCCACGGCGCTTAGCGATCCCGCTTTCGGGATCCACCCGACCACGGCGGCGCGCATCGATGCCCGCAACGACTACTGGGATCCCGAAACCGAGCCTGGCGAACGTGATTTCGTTCGCCAACTGGGGTCGGCGCGCCGTGAGGAACTCAAAGCCGAAGCCGCCGCTGAACTCGCCGATTTCGTCGGCATGGTCGACGTCAAAGAGCAAATCGCGCGCCTGGAGTCCAGCGTGCGGGCCGACAAACTGCGCGAAGCCCAAGGGCTGCCGGTGCGCAACCGCTCGTTGCACCTGCTGCTTGAAGGTCCGCCCGGCACCGGCAAGACGACCGTGGCTCGCGTGATCGCCAAACTGTTGTGTGCTGCCGATGTGCTGCCGTCCGACACCTTCGTCGAAGCCAGCCGGGCCGATCTGGTGGACCGAGTGATCGGCGGTTCTGAAGCCAAAATCAAAGCGATCATCGACCGCATTATCGACGAGGGCGGCGGGGTGTTGTTCCTCGACGAGGCCTATGCACTCACCGAATCGGATTCCGAAAGAGATTACGGCCGGGTGGTGATCGCAGAACTGTTGCGCGCCATGGTCAATCACGCCGACAAGCTGATGGTGATCGCCGCCGGCTACGCCGACAAGATGCAGGAATTCCTCGACTCCAATGAAGGTTTGCGGTCGCGGTTTACACGCCGCATCACGTTGCCCTCTTACACCGTCGACGAGCTGGTGGAAATCACGCTGCGCAAAGCCGATAAGGGCGGCAGCATCATCGCCGACGCTGAACCGCTGCGGGCCGCATTCACCGAGCTGGCTGATGCTACCGCCGTGGACACCAGCGGCCGGCGCCGCCGAGCGCTAGATGTGTTGGGCAACGCCCGCTTCAGTGAGAACCTGATCCAATTCGCCGAAGAGCAGCGCGATCACCGCCTCGACGTCACCGGCAAACTCGTCGCGTCGGCCACCGCCGAGGAGTTGCAGACCATCACCGCCGAGGACGTGCGCACCGCGGTCGCGCGTGAACTCGATCGCGCCGACAAGGAACAGAACATCAAGCTATCGCGGCACGACCGCGATCAAGGACCGCTCGTAGGGGCGGCACCGCAGCACGGAGAGGCGGTGGGTTCAGCTGAACCCGACTTGTGGCGCCGCGGTGCAGACACCGGCGGAGGTGCGTGATGACCGCACCGGTTACCCCACGTCCACGGCGGGGGTTTAAGTCCCGCAGCGTCGAGTTAGGGCCCACCTCGGCGCGCAAGCGGCCCTGGGGATTCGTTACCCGACACCAGGTTTCGGGCTGGCGATTCCTGATTCGGCGGATCAGCAACGGCGTCGCGCTGCGCGACACTCGGATGCTCACCGATCCGCTACGCCGGCAGGGGCGCGCCCTGAGCGTGGGCACCCTGATCGCGGCCGTGCTGGTGGCGGGGGCGCTGGTGCTGTCGATCCTCAAACCCGCCGGCGTCACCGGCACCAAGCACGTGCTGGCTGAACGGTCCACCAACGCGCTGTATGTGGTGGTCAACGACGAACTACATCCGGTGCTCAACCTGGCCAGCGCCCGCCTGATCTCGGGCCATCCAGATAACCCGACCGTGGTGAAATCCAGCGAAATCGACAAGTTCCCGTTGGGCAACACGTTGGGCATCCCCAATGCGCCCTCACGCATGGTGCAGTCCGATGCTCGCGACGCGCGCTGGATGGTGTGCGACGCTATCGGCGGCGCGCAAAGTGGCACAACGGTGATCTTCGGCGATCCGGTTGCCGGCTCAGGCCACGCGTCTGCACTGCCGGCGTCCTCGGCGGTGTTGGCCACCACCGACGGCGGCCAGACCGCCTGGCTGATCTGGGGCGGCAAACGCAGTCAAATCGATCTGCACAACGCCGCGGTCACCGCGGCGGTAGGAATCAATGCCGACACGCCCGCACCGCGGACCATCAACCGTTCACTGCTGAATCTGATTCCCGAGTCGGCGCCGCTGGTGGTGCCGTTCGTGGCCAACGCCGGGGATCCGCCCCGATTTGTGTGGCCGGTCGCCGGCCAGACGCCGCCGCCGGTGGCCTCGGTGGTGATCGACCACGACACGAACAACCAGATTCGCTACTACGTCGTGACCGCAGAAGGGCTACAGTCCATCTCCCCGGTGGTGGCGGCGATCCTGCGTGCCAACGACGCCTATGGCCTTGTCGAGCCGCCCGCCCTGACACCAGACCAGGTCGCCAAAGCGCCCAAAGCCACACCGATTTCGGTCGACGATTACCCGGCGGCGGCGCTGCGGATCATGGATCCTGAGACCGACCCGGTGACCTGCGGACAGTGGGTGAAACTGGCCGGCGCGCCCACGTCCAGCCTGACGCTGTTGTCCGGACAGAGCCTTCCCGTTGCCGCCGACGCCAAGCCAGTGGGGCTCACTGGGGCCGGGGCCACCACCGCCGCGCGGGTCGTGTTGCCCCGGGGCAATGGCTACTACGTGCAGGTCACAGGGCAGCAACCACAAGCGAAGACCAAAGAGTCGCTGTTTTGGGTCTCTGATCTCGGTGTGCGCTACGGGTTAGAAGACCCACCAGCTGGGCAGTCAACGACGTCCACGGCAGAAGTGCTGGGCTTGAGTTCGCCGCCGCTGCCGGTCCCCTGGTCGGTGCTGAGTCTGTTTGCGCCTGGCCCCACCCTGTCCAAAGCCGATGCGCTGGTTGCGCACTGATAAGGGAACTCCTTGATGCGAGAACGATTCCCCCATCGGCGCCGCGTGGCCGGTCCCCAGCACAAGGCCAAGGATTTCACCCTCAACCCCCCGCCGGAGCTGCCCCGCACCGTCGAGGTCGGCGCACTGAAAAAGGCGCTGCCATGGGTTTTCGGCGCGTCGATGGTCGTCATGGTGGTCTTCATGTTCATGACCGGGTACCGGCAGATGCAGCCGATGTACCTGTTCTTTGTGGCCATGATGGTGATCGCGCTGTTTCAGTCCATGCAGGCCCAGGGCGGCAACAGCGAACTGTCTACTCCCGAAGTCAATTCCGAGCGGGCGGAATATTTGCGCTGGCTATCGGGCAAGGGCGAAGAAATTCGGGACGTCGCGGCCGCGCAGAAAGCTAGCGCCGAGTGGTCACATCCAGACCCCGAGGTGCTTGAAGCGGTTCTTGGATCACCTCGAATGTGGGAACGTGGCGCTACCGACCCCGATTATCTGCATGTGCGCGTCGGCCGTGACGAGGTGCGGCTACAGAGCAAGATCAAGGTCAAACCCGTTGAGTCCGAACTGGATCTAGAACCGGTCACGTACACGGCGTTGCAGCACCTTAGGGCTGTGCAGCAATCGATTCCGCACTGCCCTAAGGCGATTGACCTGGCCAGTTACGGCATGATCGCCGTCTACGGCGACCAGGTGCTCTTTCGGGCGATCCTGCGGGCCTGGATGGCGCAACTGGTGTGCTGGCACACCCCCAACGACATCGCTTTGGCGGTGGCCTCGCCGCAATTGGAATCGCAGTGGAATTGGGCGAAGTGGTTGCCGCACACCGAAAGTCACGACATCGATGGCGCCGGGCCAGCACGGTTGCTGGGTATCTCGTTGCGTGAGGTCGAGACCATGCTGGCCCCGCTGATCAAGGATCGCGACAAAGTGGTCGACGACAAAGGAAATACCGACTCCGCGGCGGTGAGCAAATCGCACAAACACGTGGTGGTCGTGGTCGATGACCCCGGCGCCGGCCACGATGGGGTGCGGCGCATCGCCGCACGCGACGGCGTCACCGTGATCGCCTTCCGCGCGGCCGCCGGCCCTGACCGCGATTACGCGCCCCACTCGCGCGAGCTACTGCTGCGGGTGGCCCGTGACGCCCCCGACGCCGCCGTGCGAATGGACACGTGGCAGAGCTTTCGCTGGCAGACCTTTTGCGCTGAACCAGACGTGCTCGATGCGCACGTCTCGCGGCATGTGGCGCGGCAAATGTCGAAGTGGGACGCCGCGCCCACGAGCCGACAAAATGCCGAATCAGCTGCCGCGCAGAATCTTCTGGCGTTACTGGGTATCTCCAATGCCGCCAAGCTGGACGTCGAGACCCTGTGGGCGCCGCGGATGCTGCCCGTAGGAACCGGAGAGCCGGTGGATCTGTCACCGATGTTGCGGGTGCCGCTGGGATTGCAGCCCAGCGGGGCGCCGCAGATGCTCGACCTCAAAGATGAAGCCGACGGCGGCAACGGGCCACACGGGCTGATGATCGGCATGACCGGTTCAGGCAAGTCCACACTGCTGAAAACGTTGGTGTTCACGCTTTTTGCCCACCACTCCCCCGACGTGGTGCAGGCGATCCTCGTCGACTTCAAAGACGGTGCCGGCTTCGACGGCTTCGCCGGTTATCCACATGCGGTCGCTGTCATCACCAACCTCGAGGAAAAGAGATCCCACGTCGAGCGGTTCGGCGAGACGTGCCTGGGGTTGCTCGACCAGCGGGGTGTGGCGTTTGCTCACGCCGGTCGCCAGATCAGGGGCGCCGCGTTTGAGTCGCTGCGCGAATACAACGAGGCACGGGCCACTGCCGCCGGCAAAGATCTCCCACCGATCCCGTTCCTGTTTGTGATCATCGACGAATTCTCGTTGCTGCTGCGCGACCATCCGGAGATGGCCAAGGTGTTCGACACTGTGTGCCGCAAGGGCCGCTCGCAAGGGATCTTCTTCCTGTTTGCCAGCCAAACGCTCGACCAGGGCCACATCAAGGACATCGACAAGAACACCAACTACCGCATCGGGTTGAAGGTCGCCAGCGAATCCATCTCAAGGCAAGTGATCGGCAGCGGCGACGCCTACCACATCCCCGACGGCAAAAACGTCAAAGGCACAGGCTATTTCGTGCGCGCGCCCGGTGCTGAGCCGATGAAGTACCGCGGATTCATGCTCCCCGCCCGCTACGAGCCGCCGACCACGATCAGCCGCAAGGTCATCAACGCCAAGCCCCGCGCGCGGGTGTTCACCGCCGGTCGTGTCGAGCCTGACCCCGACACCGTGATCGAAGAGGAAATCGCCGGCGAATCAGTGATCGAGGGCCCGCCGCGGTCGCTGGTATTGACCGTCGGGCCGCAGTTGGCCTCCGCCTATGGCAAGCCCTCACCGCAGCTGTGGTCACCGCCGCTGGATGAGCCGATCCCGCTCGATGCCATGCTCACCCAGGCCGGCGCTGCGGACACGGCGACACCCGCAGCGGCCCCATGGTGGCCGCTGGGCAAAATCGATCGACCGCGCCAACTGAGCCACAGCCTGCTCAGTTACAGCGTTGATGACGGCAATGTGTCGATCCTGGGCATGCGCAAAGAGGAAGCGTCGATGGCGGTGCAGACCTTCATTCTGGCCGCGGCCGCCCGCTACTCCCCGCGTGACGTGGGCTTCTACGTCATGAGTTATGGCGGGCCGGCGGTGGGGACGCTCAACGGCCTGCCCCACATCGGCGCAATCGGCGGCAACGAGCGCGATGAACTGAACTTGCGGATCTTCGGAGACCTCGAGGCGGTGATCGCGCGCCGGCGCCGTATCTTCGATCAGTTCAACATCGGTTCGCTCGCTGAATTTCGTCGGCGGCGAAGCCAAGGCGATGAGCCAGGACTCGAGGACGGTTACCCCACTGACTTGTTCTTGGTGGTCGACGGCTGGGACAACTTCCTCGACGACAACACCTCGCTTCTGAATCCCAAGAACCCGCACGTCAAGAGTGTGGAACGGCTGGCCACCGCCGGCCGGGGTATGCATGTGCTGATCTCGGCGGCCAGTTGGTTGAAGTTCGGCAACGAGGTGCAAAACCACATCAACACCCGGTTCGAGCTGAAACTTTCGCAAGCTTCCGACTCCCAAATCAAGCCGCAGAAGACCGACGAGATGATCCGCCCGCAAGACCGCATCCCCAAGCACGATCTGGGTCGCGGCATCAACGGTGTCGGCGATGTCATCCGCTTCGCGGTGGGTCGCCTCGACGGTCAGCCCAGCATGGACAACTTGGACGAGAAGGTGCGCGAAACGGTGGCCACCGTGGCGCAGCACTACGCAGGACACACCCCGGTGCCGAGCCCGCAATTGCTGCCGGCGGTGGTCAGAGCGGCCGGCCTGGGTCAAGATCGGCTCGACGGAGAGCGGTTCGCCTTGGGTCTGCGGGGCCGCGACCTGCAGCCGTTGGTGCATGACTTCGCCCGAAACCCCCTCGTGGGCGTCTACGGCGACGACGAGAAGGGTAAGACGACCTTTCTCACCCACCTGCTGCGCAGCGTGGTCACGCGCCGCTCGGGTCCCGAGCAAGCGATTGTGTGCGTGTTCGACAGAGGTCTTGGGCTCAGCGCAGAGACGGCACGGCTCATCGAGGGCGAGGACTACTACGAGACCGACTTCGCTTCCATGGCCCAGCGTCTTGAGCAGATGGCGCACGTCCTTGACGGCAGAACACCGCCGAAGGATCTGCCCTGGGAAGAAAAGCGGACCTGGAAATTGCAAGGGGCGCTGATCTACTTGTTCGTCGACGACCTCGATGCCATTCCCGCCCAGCAGCAGATCTATGACCACGTCCCTGCCGGCGGTGTACCGGCCAGCGGATCGGGTCGGATGGTGCAGACCTGGCAGCCGATGCTGCGCCATTTCGCCTCTGCCAGCGAGGTGGGCTTGCGGGTGATCATGACCCACCGGGCGCAAGGAGCTGCTGCTGCGGAAATGTCGCCCAATACCGTGTCGGGTCAGCTGGCCAACCAAAACGCCGTCCGGATCATGCTGGGCTCCACGGCGAGCAATGACAAGGTCGGTGGAATGAAATTCCAGGACCTCGATCCCGGCCGCGGCTATGTGTTGGCCAGCGGCGGTCAGAACGAAGGATATGCCCAGTTGGCGATCCCCGACCAAATGTAACCGGAATGTTAAATGTGCACGATAGAGGTGTTAGCGTGTTAGTGCGCCTGCTGCAATTACCGCAGGTGTCATGTGTCGGCGGTACCGTGCATCTAACCGGGCCGTCAGGGGGCCGAATTGTCGGTGGCCGCACTGGGGCGGGGCAGCGATAATTACTACAAAACAATCGCGAATAGTGAAACCAGAGGGGATGTTGTTTCATGCAAGTTGATGTCACACCCGAAGCGTTGGCAGCCGCTTCAGCTCAGGTGGCTGCATTGACCGCTCGTCTCTTGGGCACCAACGCCGCGCATGCCGTGGCCACGGGTGCCATCCTGCCGCCTGGCGCAGACGCGGTGTCGGTGAAGACGGCCGCCTCACTGGTCGCTGAGGGTGTGTCGCACCAGGCGATGGCCGGCATGGGCAACACCCAGCTTGCCGCCTCTTCAGAAGGCGTCGGCGAATCCGGTATCGGCTACACCCTCGTCGACGGCATTCAGGCCGGCGCATACGGGGCCAGCGCCGGCATCAGCGTCTAGCTTCGATCATCTGGCAGAACGTGCACCCATGTCCTTCGACACGGTATTAGCCCAGATTTGGGTGGCGGCGCCGCCCGAAGTCCACTCGGCGCTGCTCAACGCTGGCGCCACCGCGGCGGGAATCACTGCCGCGGGAACGTCGTGGACGCATCTGAGTGCCGAATACATGGCGGCGCTGGCCGAACTCGAAGGGATCATCGCGGCTGTCGAATCCCAGTATCAAGGCGAGGCAGCCACCCAGTTCGTGGCCGCTCACCAGCCGATGCTGTTGTGGCTGGCCGACGTCGCCGCCAAGGCGGCGTTCACGGCCGGATCCCACGGCGAGATCGCGGCGGCCTACGAAGGCGCTGTCGGCGCGATGCCGACCATGGGGGAGCTGTTCGAAAACCATTTCGTTCACGGCGTGCTGATCGGTACCAACTTCATGGGCGTCAATACCATCCCCATCGGGCTTAACGAAGCCGATTACCAGCGCATGTGGCAGCTGGCCGCCGATGTCATGAGCACCTGGGATGGCGCTTCCAGCGCGGCCGCGACCTCCATCCCCCCCACCCCGATGTCACCGGTCACCCTGAGCGTCGGTACGGGGGAAGCGGGTTTGGCGACCGCGGTCTCAGCGGGATTCCATACCGCCGGGTACGGCACGATCGGCGGCGGTGCGGCAACCGGTTCCGATATCTCGAGCGACAAGCTGCTCGCGGGCAAAGCCGCGAGCAGTCCGGCCTCAGTCACGGACAAACTGCCGCCGGCGCAGAACCAAGCGCAAGCGGCCGGCAACCAAGACGGCACCGCCGAGCAAGGGCTGACCCAGAACATGGCCGGCAGCTTCTTGCAGCAAGCCGCATCCATCGGCCCTCAGGCCGCCCAGGGGCTCACGCAGGGCCCCGGCCAGCTGCTGACCTCAGCGCCCCAGCAACTCTTGTCGGCGCCCCAGCAGCTCAGCAGCATGCTGGGCCAATTCACCGGAGGGGGCAGCTCCCTGGGACAGCAGGGGGTGCCGGTCGGCTTCGCTGGCACCGGGGCCATCGGAGGATTCAACCCCGCCGGCATGACCAGCCTGGCCGGCGGTGCATTCGGCAGCGGGCCCAGCAAGCCTTTGATGCCCTCCACCTGGGGTGCGGCGCCGAGCACCACCTCGTCGCTGGCCAACAGCGCGCGTGCCATCACCCCCGTCGCTACCGGACTTCCCGGCGCCGCCGGATCCAGTGGTAGCGGCGCTGGCGGCGGCATGATGGGCGGCGGCGCCCACAACACCCGGGCCCGCGGTCAGCGGGTCAACACCTACGCCGACGACGCTGTCGACGAGGACGCCGACAGCGAAAAGGAGGCGTACGCAATGACCCGCTAGGACGCCTTCACCCACACTGCGGATCGCATCGACTAAATCCACAAGCCAATCCAGCACCGAAAATCACCATCGGTCCCCAAGAAAGGACACCGACAATGGGACTTCTTGACACCAACGTTCCAGCCATGGTCTCGGCCGGCCACAGCTTCGGTCAGAACGTGGCCATCTACAAGAGCACCCTGGCCGCCGCTGAGCAATCCGCCCAGGCCGCCCAGGCATTCCACAAGGGCGACTCGGCGATGGCCTTCCAGGCGGCTCACGCCCGCTTCGTCGAAACCGCCAACAAGGTCAACGCGCTGCTGGCCATCGCCGAGCAGAACGTGCACGAAGGCGCGACCACCTACACCACCGCCGACACCAACGCGGCCGGCGAATACGTCATGTAGCAGCCCGGGGGCAACCCCGGCTACACACCCACTAGACGAAGCGAAAGGTACAGCTCATGAGCCAAATCACTTACCAGTACCCGGCGATGCTCGCGCACGTCGGAGAGATGCGGGGCCACAACGCCGCGCTGCGCTCGATCGGTTCAACTATCGGCACCGAGCAGGCCGCCTTGGCCGCCAACTGGCAAGGCGACACCGGTCAGACCGCCAACCAGTGGCTGAGCCAGTGGAACCAAGCGCAAGAGGAGCTCGCTCAGCGCCACAACAACCTGGTCGAGATCCACGAGCAGAACACCATGAACATGATGAACTACGACCAGAACGAAGCCGCCAAGTGGGTTTAACCCGGCGCAACTAGCTCCAACACAGACAGGTGGGGCGGTCACCGTACGGTGGCCGCCCCACCTGCGCGTTTATGCGACGTCCGGTCTCTTCCGCCACTGTCTGAGCTTCGGCCCCGTCCTGTCTCGCTCGCGAGGAAAACGCCGGCGATCAGATCTCATCCCGGTTATCGGCGCTGGTGAGGGCCGCCAGGTGGTCGAGGGCGTCAACGACGTGATCAGAGATCGCTCCTGCTGAGGAGTGACCGGCGCCGGGCACCATGTGCAGCTGCGCTCCCGGCCATTTCTGTGCCAGTTTCCAGGCGACGTCGGGTGGGCAGCTCAGGTCGAGGCGGCCATGGATCAGAACTGCCGGTAGGTGCTTGATTCGGCTGACACCGGCAAGAAGCTCCCCCTCAGCTCGCCACGCCGCGTGCCGCCAGTAATGAGTGACCAAGCGCGCGAAGCACATTCGGAACCGCGGATCGTCATATCGCGGTATTGGCCGGCGCTCGGGTCCGAGGTTGATGTGGCTTTCCTCCCAGTCGCACCAGTCACGGGCAGCCTTGTTCCGCACCTGCGCATCGGGGCTAGCCAGCAGCGCGGCGTATTGGTCCACCAGGGAACCGTTGCGCTCGATGGCGGGTATGCCATCACGGAATCGCATCCATTCAGCGGGAAACAGCCGACCCACGTCGTGAGTAATCCATGCGACATCACTCGGACTGGTCGTCGTGACCGCCGTGAGGACCAGTCCAGTGACGCTGCCCGGGAACGCTTGGGCGTAGGCCAAGGCCAAGGTGGTGCCCCATGACCAGCCAACCAGCAACCACTGCGGCACGTCGAGATGTGCGCGCAGCAGCTCCATGTCGGCGGTGAGGTGGTCGGTGGTATTGGTGCTGAGCTCCACGGCCGGATCGCTGGCGGGAGGTGTACTTCTGCCGCAGCCACGTTGATCGAACGCCACAATGCGGTAGCGCTCAGGGTCGAAAGGCCGGCGCATCCCGGGCACGCAGCCCGACCCGGGTCCACCGTGGATGGTCAGTGCAGGGATGCCCTCGGGCTTTCCGCAGGACTCCCAATAGATTCGGTTACCGTCTCCCACGCCGAGCATGCCCGACTCATACGGCTCGATCGGCGGGTACAACTCGCCCATCGCCTCACCGTATCGACAACGGTTAGCCGGCGTCTCGCCACGGGTGCTCATCCAACATGGCAGCCACCACCTCAACGATCTCGGCATCCCGACTGTCACCACGGGCGGCCAGGCGCTCAACAGCGGCGGCAATGCGCTGCAGGAAGGCGCCGTAGACAGCGGCGGCAGCGGTGGCGTAGCTATCAGCGGCCTGCTCCTGCGGTGAACCCGTGTATCGCCCCGGCAGGCCGCGTAATTGCTGAGCCAAGTCCCAAGCTTGCTGCTGGACTGTATGCACCAAGATGCGCACCCGCTCGATGTCCCACGGCTGACGCGCTTGCTGCTCGGCCACACCGGCTTCGAGCAGATAGTCGATCTCGCGGACCGCGGCCAACGCGTCTTCGATCGGGCCCGTGTGCGCCCGCAGCTCCGCTGTCGGGATGGGGACGCTCAAGGCAATCCCCAGCTGCCCTGGTTCAGCGAGGACAGCGGCCTGGGCGTCCGCTCGTGCCCTCCCGACTCGTTCGTCGGCGGCGAGGCGGGCCGCTGCGATCTCTCGCTCGGCATGCTCATGTGCGGCGGCTACCCGCGCCTCCGCCTCCGCGCCGATGCGCTCGACTTCTGCCTGGGCCTGAGCTGTCGCATCCCCGGCGTCGGCGAGTGCCTTCGCGATCCGTTCGTCGGCGGCCTGGCGGGCCGCGGCGACCTGTCCCTCGGCCTGGCCGCGTGCTGCGGCCAGCTCGGTGGCGTGGTCGGCGTGGGCGCGTTCGAGTTGGGCGCGTAGTTCCTCGAGGGCTTGTTGGGCGGCCGCGCGTTCCTCGGCGCGTTCGGTGGCGCGTTGTTGGGCGCGTGCTTCTGCGGCGCGGGTGCGTTCG
>NZ_KL446997.1:0-119962 GCF_000709305.1 Mycobacterium sp. TKK-01-0059 | reverse complement strand
TGGCGTGGTCGGCGTGGGCGCGTTCGAGTTGGGCGCGTAGTTCCTCGAGGGCTTGTTGGGCGGCCGCGCGTTCCTCGGCGCGTTCGGTGGCGCGTTGTTGGGCGCGTGCTTCTGCGGCGCGGGTGCGTTCGCGTGCTGCGGCCAATTCGCTGGCGTGGTCGGCGTGTGCTTGTTCGAGGTCAGTGCGCAACTGCTGCAAGACCTGCTGTTCGGCCAGCCGTTGATCGGCGCGCTCTGCGTCTTTGCGCGCGGCCTCAGCCTGGATTGCGCGCACACGTTGGCGCGAGTCCTCAGCCACACGCGCGGACTGCTCGGCCTCGTCTCGGGCCATCTGCGCGGCCGCGTCAGCGTCCTGCTTGTCTTGCTCAGCTTGGCGGGCCTGGCGCTCGGCCGCGACGCGCAGCTGGTCTGCTTGGACGAGCCGCATCAGTGGGGACAGGCGCTTTGGGCCGGAGCCCACTCGGTTGCGGTGGTCGACGAGCTCACGTTCACTCATCGCCGCGACCCTGGCGACCTCTGCAGACGCGGGTATCCCGAGCTGGTCAGCGGCGGCCACCGCAGCCATCGCAGCACGCTTCGTTAATGCGGCCCACTCGCCGATATCGAGGTCCTCGATGTGCTGCTGCAACGTGGTCATCGGCGTCGCCTCCTGCCGCCGGTGGGGACCTGTTGGCGTGCAGTGCCGGGCTGGTCAGCGACGGGGTGATCCTGCTCCGAGACGGGTGGTTCATCAGCGTCAGCGCCGACCGCGGGTGTCGCAGCCGGGGCACCGGCTGCTGCGGGTGACGCTGCCTCGTCGGTTGCTGCCAGTGCGCTGCCCTGTTGGGCCAGCACCCGCGAGAACTGCTTGAGCTGTACCGCCGCGGCCGCCGCCAAGGTGGCGTCGTCGAGCTGGCGCGCCTCCTCGAGCAGGCCCTGCAGAACCGTCAGCGCCAGCTCCGGCCCGAACCCCACTGTGGCATCCGCGGCGGCGGCCGGTTCCATGCTGCCTTTGTCCACCACCCACGCCAGGCGTTCGCGGCACTCCTTAACCGCCGCTGCGTGCCGCTCGTCGTCGCGGAGTTCCTTGTGGTGACGTTCCCGTTGTTCGGTTCGCAGGCGGAACCTTTTGCCGGCCTGGAGCAGCGCCACCACCGCGATCAGGGCCACGATGAGGGCGGCCAATACTGCTGCCGCACCGCCGAAGCCACCCGAGACCAGGAAGTCGCGCGCCGGCGGCAGCGCCGGCATCCGCTCAGGCAGCCCGACCCCATCGGCGATGAAATTCTCTGGCGTACTCGACATGACCTAACCCTCGCTTACTCGTTGGACACGGGAACAAGGCGTGTGCTCAGCCACTGACGGCCATGCGCGGTAGTGATGTAGAACAGATCCGGGTGCCGGCCGTCCTGGGTAATGACGATCGTCGTCGCCGGGGCCTGAGCAGACTGCGGTCGGCGCAGTGTCACCGTGATCGCACCGATGGGCGCATCGCTGCTGGCGTCGCTGACGACAATCGCCTCAGGTGGTGGTGTGGTAGGTCGTATCGAGAATTGTTGCGGTGCAGCGTGATTGGCCAGGGCAGTCCACTGGCGAGGATCGGAGGTGTAGAGGGCAACCGGCTGGCCTGACAACGCCAGGCGGGCGATGATGCCGATGTGGAACTGTCGGGTGCCGGTCACCGTGATCCGCACCGGCTCCGGCGAGGCCAGCCCCAGATATACCGGCTGGCGTGCGCGGTTGTAGCCGATTGGAACACCGATCGCCGCCGTCGGCCACCGCAGCGCCGCCAGCGTTGAGGGCACCACCTCGGTCGCGGGCAACTCGACGTCGGCGCCCGCCTCGATGCCGGTGGCTGCCAGCGCCGGCCCGATGTGTCGATGCAATCCGTGAAATCCCGCCAGGCCGGGCAGCTGCCGGGGCGGCCGGGTGGCCGTCAGCGTGCCGACCACGGCCTCGGCGGTTGCTGGTTGGCGGCCGCGTGAACGTATGGTGAGCGCCACCCACGTCGCCCTGGTGTGCAAGGTGGTAAGGGTTTCCAGGACGTCAGGCAGCGCTGAGGGATCCACGGCGTACACGGCGCGGAAGCCATCGGAATACTCTGTGCCAGTCCATGTTTCCCTGCGCACAGTTGCCGACGGCGGTACGAACCGAGGAAGTTCTTCCTCGTCGCTGAGGGTGGCCAGCCATCCCCGTTCCCGCAGTTCGGCGCTGAGCCGGCGCGCCACGGTGTCGGCTAGGGCCGCGCGATGCGGTTGTGACCGCGAGGTGTCGTCGTCGGAGTTAACGCCGGCAGGACTTCCCAGGGTGGTGCGGCGGGCGGTCAAGGCTCCCACGTTGTTTTCGGCGCGCAATGTGTAGGTCAGCCACGTGTCGCGGTGCTGGCTGTTGGGACCGCTGAGCAGCGGCGCTGAATCACTGCGCAATCCGCTGGCCGGTGGGGTGCGGGTCACCGAGCAGACGGTCAGCGCGTCGGCGCGCACTCCGTAGCGATCGAGCCAAGCGGTGATGAACTCCCAAGGAAGCTGGTCGCTGTGGTCACCGGGGGCGGTCACTGCGTGCGGATGGGGGCGCAGGTGAATGACGATACGGGCCTGCAGCGTGGCCTCCCGCGTCGTCGACGGTCGCTGCACCGGGGGTGCGCTGCGCTGCCGGTGACCGCTGCGTTGTGCGCGTTGACGGCGGTTATGCCACGCCATCGGAGTCCAGCGGGCCACCGTCGTCGACACGTGCTGGCCGTGCCAGGACCCGACAAATGCGGCGATCGCCGCGGCGGCCGCGGCGTAGTGCCACCACTGGGGTGTTCGTCCTGGCGGCAGCAGGGTGGCCCACCCGAGCAGCAGCAGCGAGGCCAGTGTTGTTAGGCGCCGCCAGCTGGGCCAGGCTGGGGAGAAACGGGATGATTCGCGGTTAGCGGTTGGTGCGACCACGGCGCATTCCAATCACGGTGACAGCGATGACGGCGGCGGCGATCGCCGCGAGGCCCGCACCGAAGGCGATCAGGCGGGGCAGCCGATTGTCCGGTGCTGGTGGTGCTGGCGGGGCGACCCGCACGATCGGCATTTGCGCCGGCAGGGCATCGCCTTGAGGGATGTCCCAGGTGAGCGCGGCTACCGGGTCGATGACCCCGGCACCGACGAGGTTGGATGGTGCACGAGCGGCGTTGTGCGCCGAGGAGACCAGGCGGTTGACCACCTGACGAGAGGTCAGGTTGGGGAATTTGGAGCGGACCAGGGCTGCGGCGCCGGAGACGTAGGCTGCCGCGAAACTGGTCCCGTTGATGGCGACCAACGGCTCTTTGTTGGATGGCAGACCGTTGATGATGCCCGAGTTAGGGCCGTTGCCGAGTGAGACGACCTGTTCACCGGGAGCAGCGACGCCCACCCATGGGCCAGCCATGGTGAAGTTCGATGGCTGGCCTTCAGGGGTCAGGGAAGCCACCGACAAGACGTAAGGCTGCCAAAACGATGGCGTGGAGACGGTGGTGGCGCCGGCCCAGTTTCGGGGATCATCGGGACGATTGGGATCGGTGAGCGGGTTGCTGGTGCAGCTACTCTCACCAGTGTTGCCCGCTGCGGCCACCACGACGATGTCTTTGTCGATCGCGGCATAGCGCACGGCCGCGCCCAGCGCCGCTTGGTCGACCTGCTTGTAGACGGGGAAGCAATCGATCAGTGAAAGATTGATGACTCGCACGCCGGGGATGTCGGCGGCGTGGCGGACCGCCCGAGCCAGCGTCGCGACGTCCCCGGCGGTCTTTGCTTGCTGGGCGTCTTGTCCCGACGGTGTCTTGGGTGCCCACTGCGCCGAGGTTTGGCGGATGGAGACGATCGCGGCCTCAGGTGCCACGCCGGCAAATCCGTCAGGGCCTTGCTGGGCTGCGATCAGCCCGGCGACCGCGGTGCCGTGGCCATCGCAGTCGAACAAACCCCCGGCGGGTGGATCGATATAGTCCCCGCCCGGTGTGAGGTTAGGCAGGCGCGGCTGTGGTGTGACACCGGAATCGATCACGGCCACCACCACTCCCCTGCCGCGTGAGGTTTTCCACGCCTCGGGCAGATTGAGCATGGCCTGGCTAGGGGGCACAGCGGCCGGATCGAACCCAGGCATTGCGCCGTAGACCTGGCATTGCCCGTTCTGGCGCATTTCTTGGCCTGGAGCGGGCGGACCATCAGGGGGCAGCGCAGCTGGGTCGACGACGGGATATGCCAGCGCGGAGGCCTCAGGCACGGGGCTGCACAACACCAGCAGTGCGATGGTCGCGGCGAGTGAGGCCAGTCGGCGGATCATCACAGTATCCCTCGGTTGCGGATGAGGCTGATCAGACCGATGAGCCACAACATGGCCGGGGGGATGGTGATCAGCAGGGCGTTTTCGAACAGGTCCAACCAGCGGCGCTGCGGGATGGAAAGCTCGCGCGGTTTGATGGCTGCAGCGCCGAGCAGCGCGAGCGTCAACGCCACCACGGCGGCGGCCGCGTACAGGCCAGAGACGAGGTGGCCGGCGGCGGTGAACGACACCGTCAACGCGATCGCGGTCAGAAAAGGGGTCGCCAGAAACCACAGTGCCGGGATCGCTGAATCCCAGATCCGCATACGCAGCACGGTGACGGTGGTGGTGACCACCACCAGCCACCACGCCAACAGCGGCGGCGCGTCAGGCAACCACACCACCAACACCGAGCCGATCACCGACAGGATCACCGAGGCCGCGATCAGGCCGCTCTGGTAGGAGTTGCACGTCGCCGTCTTACGGGGCAGATCTTCCAGTTCGGCCAGCGAGGACGCCGCGGGTGTGGGCTCGCCTGGTGCCGGCACATTCGGGAGCGGGAAGCGCGCCCACATCGCTGACACCGTCGGGGCGTTGCTGGCCAACAGCAAGGACACCGCCAGCACTCCGCACCCCAAAGATAAGTACGGCAAGTGCCACAGGATGCGGGCGCCGGCAGCGGCCGCGATGGTGGCCGTCGCGGCGACGACCGCGGTGTGGGTGGCCACCCAACTATTGGTGACGGCCAGCAGTAGCAGCGACCAGGCGACTAGGAAAGCCGCTGCGAGGAAGACCCGCGGCGCCGCGGCATCCCCAGGCACTACTGCGGCGCCGGCTAGCGCCAGCGGCGCAGTGGCCGCTAGACCCAGGCGTCCGGCGGTGGCTTGCAGGCCGCGCCGGTACAGCCAGAATGTGGCGGCGATGAAGACGACGGCGAGCGCACCCAGTGCTGCGGCCGACCACACGCGGTAGCCGCGGTGCCAGCCATAGATTGCCAGGCCGCACGTTAAGGTCGCCGCGGTGACCACCACCGCTTGGGCTGCGGTGCGCAACATGGCGTGCTCGAAGGGTTTGAACTGGCTGGCCGAGTGGAGCGCCGAGGCGTCAGCGATGTCTTCGACCACCGGTGGCGCCGTTGGGCCAGGCGGCAGCTTGCACAAGATGAGCTGTTCACCGTCGTCGATGTTCAGCGTGGCCAGGGTGGCGTCCAAACTGAACGGTGTTCCCCCGAGTGGGGCCAGCGAGTAAGGGCGCAACCCGTCGTCGTTGACGGCATCGGCTGGCACGTCGTCATCATCGCGACCCGTGGCCAGTGTTGCGCGGATTCGCGGAATCAGTTCCCGGATGGCCAGTGTGGTCGGCAGGGCCAAGTCCACCGCGGCGTCTTCACCGATGATGGCGACGCGGACTTGGCCGGTAGCTGCGGCCGGATCCATCGGTCAGAAACCCCCAGTTTCAGTCGTGCGGTGCTGATGCGGCCCCCGGGCGGGATAGTGCTGAGCGATCGCGCCGGCCAACGCCATTAGTGCCTTTCGGGCTCGTGATTTGAGTTCAACGAAGGTGACATCGCGTCCCTCGGCGAGGTGGACATCGTAGGGGATCCTGACCACGCTCACACCCGGGATCTTGGCGGTGAACTCCTGTTCGGCGTCATCGAGGTCCACCAGAGGCTTGTTCTTGAACGTCGAGTTCAAAGCGATCACCGTGCGGGGCAACAGGCGCGCGAAACCATGCGCCTGCAGCCACTGGATGGTGGTCCACGCGCCGTTGAGGCCGTCCGGGGCTTGAGAGGCCACCACGACCAGACTGTCGACGTGATTGGCGATGGTGGAGAACAGCGGTGAGGTGATCGCCGTGCCGCAATCGAGCAGGATGACGTTGTAGTGCTTCTTCAGGGTCTTCATCGTCGCTTCGAAGTCTTGCGTGTTCAACGTGTAGGAGGAGCGTGGATTGTTCTGGGCGCCTAGCATTTCGAGGCGGTCTTTGTTCTGCACGGTGAAGGTTGCGACTGTTGGATAACTGCTGGCGTCCTGCAGCGACGACAACGCCTCGATGTTGGCGTCGGCGCCGCCTTTTTGCTCGAACCGCGACGAGAGGTTGCCTAGATCGGTGTCGACGTCCACGGCGATCACCCGATCCCCACGCTCGCGGGCGATCGCGCTGCCCGCGGCGACGGTCATGGTCGTCTTGCCCACGCCACCCTTGGCGCTGACAAACGCCACCACGTAGACGTCGAGCAGCGGTGCGGTGATACTGCGGATGAGCTTGTCGTGCTCTTCTTGCTTGGCGCTGGGCCCGGGCGTGATGAGCCCGAAGGTCATTTGCGACACCAGCTTTCGCCAGCCCTTGCCTACCGGTCGGCGTCGCGAGGTGACGAACTGTTGGCCTTCGTCAAGCGCGCTGTAGCCGCTGGGTGCGAACGCTCCCGGTGAGATTGGCTGGTCGCCGAACAGCGGCTGGTGCGGGTCAGCGGCCGGCGGCTGCGAGGGCGCGGTCGAAGGCCAGCCCGCCGGCTGGTGCTGCTCATGCGGCTGCGGCGTGTCACTGAAAAAGCCGTCGAGGCCTTGCTCGTGCTGCGGGGGCTGGCCGCGGTGCGCGGCGATTTGGTCGAGGGAGATCTCGGCGGTCTTGTCGCTGGATGCCTCGTCGCCAGGCTGCCAAGCGGGATCCGGCTGGCGCGGTTCGGTATTGGGGCGCGCCGGGTCAGGCAGCTTGAACGTTGGCGCCCCGTGCGGGGCCGCATGTTGTGGCCGTGACGGCGGCGGGGCTGGCGCGCGGGTCGGTGGAGGGGGCAGTGGCTGATGCGGCGCCTCGGCGCCGGGAGTAGACCCCTGCTGAGGGGGCGGTGCCGCCGGCCACCGCACGCGCTGGCCTGGCCCGGTGTCCGGTCCGTTGCTGGGCTGCCTGCCGTCCTCCTGGGGGGCGGCCCCAGAAGGATGGGGGTAGCGCTGGTCTGCGGTGGGCTGCTCGTGGTGGGGTGTGTCGTCTTGGGGGAAGGAATCAGAAGGTGTGCTCATCGCTTCGGTTTCTACTTTCGGGTTGGTAGAGGGTCAGATACTGAAGTTTTCGTCGGGGAACCACGATCCCGACGGGAGGCGCTCGGTCAGGTCGCGCACCGCCATGGCGATCGAAAACGGTTCAGCGGGAGCGAAAATGGACACCCCGCCGGCACGTGGCTGCCCAGGTGTGGGGCTGACGAGGATCTGCCCTACCTCAGTGCTGATGATGTTGACACTGACATCGGTGTGATGGTGAGCGCCGTTGGTGGCCTCATGGGCGGTCAGTTCGACGGTGATGCGATCGCCAGCACGGGCCACTTCCATGATCTCGGCTTCTCGTTCGGGGATGCCCAGCTCGATGAGGGCTTCCATCAAGTCAGCGCCACGGGCGACGCGGTCGTCGAGCGCTTTGCCGGTGTCCATCGGCAGTGAGAACTCCTCGAAGCGAGCCGGCGGCTGATCGGGGGGCAATCCCGCGGTGATGATCGGCACGATCGCTTCGCTGTGGGTCACCTGCAGCGGCGTGAGCGTCACCATCTGCGCGTAGCGCAGCGCGACCACGGCATCTGGCGGTGCGGTGCGCGCCAGCACCCCCCGCAAAATCTGTTCGGGGTCGATCATGGTGCGCCATTCCAGCCACTGGCGTGGCTGGCATACGGTCTTAACCGCCTGCGCGACAGATGGTTTGATGTCCCCGTCTGCGTCAATGACGCCGGCCTCAGCCAGCTCCGCAAGGCAGCGCTGGTTGAATGGTTCCCGCTCCCCTGGATCGACATAGGGGGCGGTGATTGCCAGCATCCACGGATAGGCACCCACGCGCAGGTGGTCGGCGAGAAACCAGGCCTGGTGCGCGTCGACCTCGACCGCGTCGTACCTAGTCGTCATCAGCACCGTCTCCATCGGTGGGTAGCTTGGCTTGCTCCAATTCGGTTAGCACAGGTTCCAGGGCGCGTTCGACGATGAACGACATCGATGTCGTCCAGCGTTTCTCTTGAGCCCGAAGGCGTTTGAGGGTCCGCCGGTTGATTCGGATCGTGGTCGGGACCTTGTCGTCCTGGGCGAGAACGCGGGCACTCAACTCCCGTACCAGGTCTGATTCAGCCATTGGCTACCCCTTTCGCAGTGGGTCTTTTGCCCGCGCGCTCGCAGTAGAGCACATAAAGCGGACACGGCAAATAGATTGCCTATCCCATTCGCCAATCATGCCCTCGCGCAGTCATCGCAAAATGTCGCACCCCGCAGAATGTGGGAAGCGAAGCAGGCATCGCGACAGCCGCGCTCAGGAAGGCATAAGGCGCGATGCGCAGATGCCGGTATGCAGTCCGCGAGTATGCGCGATGCGCATCGCCAGGTATGCGCAAGGTATGCGCAGATGTGCGTTTTTCTGAAGGCGGGCGGGCGCGCGGTCCACGTCTCGCCAGTGTCGCGAGGAGCTGTCATGATAGGGACCACGCGAGTGGACCCTTCAGAGTCTTCCAAGTCTCTATCGCGTGCCTATCCAATCCCCCGCTCCCCTAATCGTCACGTGACACGAAGGATCTGTTTGCGGTGGTCTCGAGGATTGGGTGATGCAGGCTGCATCACTGCGGATCCCTTGGCGGCCAAGAGCGCGTTGGCACCAAATGGCTTGCCGGCCGCCGCATGACTTATTACTCTAATACCGGTATTTAGAAAGGAGTGCTCGTGGACCAGACGACAGCCCGCCCCGCCCGCCGAGCCAAGCCAGCCGGACGTAAAACCGCCAATCGATTCGCGATGCTGGCCGGCGGAGACACCGCACCAAGCACAGACCCCTCCCCCGCTACCGACTCCGCGGCCTCGGAGGAAGGCACCGGCCTTATCGCGGGCATGTCAGCCATAGTCGCTAACGAAGCGCACCGGGTGGTCCAGATCCACGTAGCCGAGGTCGCGCCGCACCCGTTCAACGACCCCCGGCGATCACAGCCGCAGCCCGGCGACCCCAAATGGGAAGAACTCCTCAACGGCGTACGTGCCAGCGGCGTACGGCTGCCCGTGCTGGTGGTTACCCGCGAGGCGTTCCTGGCGGCGCGGCCATCGGCCGCCGACATCGCAACCGATACGCGCTACGTACTGGTCTACGGTCACCGCCGGCGCGTCGCGGCGATCGAAGCCGGCCGAGACACCATCCCGGCCGTCGTCGACGACGCCATCATGGACGACGACGGCGATCTGGACGCGATGGCTACCGAAAACCTTGGCCGCCAAGACCTCTCCGACCTTGCCGAGGGCGAGTTGTATGCGCGCTACTCAGAGATCGGACTGTCCCAACGCGCGATTGCCGAGCGGCTGGGCGTCGATCAAGCCACCGTGTCCCGCAAACTCGCACTCAAGCTGCTGGCTCCCGAAATCCGCGATGCTGTCGACGACGGCCGGCTGCCCAGCGCTGAAGCAGCGGCCTTGGCGGGCAAGCTGCCCTACGGTCCGCTTCGGCGCTGGCAGAAGACCAAGGACCCCGATCAGCTCAGCGACCTGCGCCACAGGGAGCAAATGCAGGCCCTGCATCTGATCCTCACCCGTGGGATGATCGCCACCCGCGCCGCCGAGCGGGTCATCGCCGAGCGCACTGCCCGCGCCAAGGCCGACGAGTTAGGGATCCCCCTCGTCGAGGACCCTCGCGCCGAACTAGGCGAGAACTACCATCTCCACCGCGTCGCCGACTACGAGCCTGGTGCCGAGGTCATCGGCGCCATCAACCCCGCCTCAGGCGCCGTAGATCTCTACGCACGGCACCTCGCCGGTGAAGGGTTGACGTCGACGACGTCGCGCTTCGGAAACGCGGCCGCCGCGGACCCGGCCGATCAGCCGGGCGCTCCTGAAGTCCTCGACCCGCCAACCGAATCGGATGCACTTCCTCCCCGAGAAGAAACAAACCAGGATCCAGACCAACGTGACGAACCGTCTCCGGAAGCCGCCCAGCGACAGGCAGACGCCCAGTCCGCGGCCCAGGCCCAACGCGCAAGGCGGGAATTCTGCGCGGCACTGATCTATCAGCAGCCATCCAACGCCGAGCTCCTCAAGATTCTGGTGGCTCAATACCTGTCCGGCGTGGCCGCGCGCAGCGCAACATCAGCGGTAAGCGCGCTGCTACGGGACTGGGACGCCACCGCTGACGGCCCAGCGGAAAAGGCGCGAAACGCCCGGGCCTGGCACCGGGCGGTGGCCGCAGCTGAACTCCACACCGCGGAACTCAAAGACAAGGCCTGGGACGACGCCGCCGCCGCCCACGTCAACCTGCTCATCAACCGAGCCGGCTACCAACCGACCCCATGGGAACGCCGCCAGCTCGAGGCCGCCGGCGCCTAAGCCAACCCCCGCATCGACCGTCACAACCGCCTCGGGTGATGCATGCTGCATCACCCGCCCCACGCCCAAAGGAGATTATCGATGTCCACTTATACCGTCGCCAACATGTCCGGCAGCGTCGGGAAAACGACGACCGTCGTGACCACTGCCATCCAGCTCGCAGGCTCTGGCCTGCGGGTGCGCGTCATCGATCTCGACCCCCAAGCAAACGCCAGCACCTGGCTGGGCTACCCCGACATCAGCGGCGTGACCATCGCCGACGTACTGCGCCAGCAAGCCACAATCGACGACATCGAACGGCCCGCTCGCATCATCCAGGGTTTCACCGATGCCGGCGAACCCGAATACGCCACCGACGAGGCCACCGAAATGCACATCGGCAACCTGACGGTCGTGCCCGCCGCCCGCTCGACTCTGGACAAACTGATGGTCGAACTACCGGCCGTGACCGGAGGCGTACTACGCCTGCGGGATGCCCTCGAAGCCGCTACTGCCGTTGACGTCACCCTCATCGACTCCCCCGGCTCCAACAGCGCACTAGTCACCACGGCACTGATCGCGTCCTCGGTCGACGAGGACGGCCCTTCCGGCGGCTGGGGACTGATTACCTGCACCAAACCAGCAGGCAAGGAATCAGAAGGCATCCAGGCACTGCTGCAAGAACTCGCGATCATCAAAAAGACCTTCAGGATTGACATCCCGCTCCTGGCGATCGTGCCGTGCGCCGTGCCAGGCACCGGCGGCGTGTACCGCGAACAGATGGAGTACTTACAGGAAGGTTTCGGTGACAAGGTCACACCGGCGGTCCGACGCAGCTCGATCGTGGATGAGGCCTACACCAACTACCTTCCTGTCCCGTTGTACGGATACCGAGCCAAAGACGTCAGCAAAGACTACGAGAACGTCATTGACCACATGAAGCGCCAAGGAATGTTCCGCCCAGCAGCCATCAAAGCCTAGCTCCGTGGACAACCCCACCAAACCCAGCGACCTCAGCAAGCTCAACATCCCCACCGAGCTACACCAGAGGGCCCGCGCGGCGGTGCGCATCGTCGAGCGCGTCACAGGCCGGCGCTACACCATCGCCCAATTCACCCGGGAGGCCTTCGTCGCCCAGCTGCGCGTCATCGAGCACGACTACAACGACGGCCGCGAGATCCTCCCCGACCCACAACCCCTCGAACCGGGTCGCCGCTAAGGCGCGCTGACAGGCCCGCCGTCCCGCCACGAGCGGTCGGATCATGCAGCGAACGCCGCGCGCGATGCGACACCGGCGTCACGTTGCTAGCCTGACTGTCCGCTGCTACCGCATTCAAGAACCCGGGCTGATCTCGCGCTACGTAATGAGAATCCCAAGCCGCGACTCTGCGCTCTGCGCCGCATCGGAAACGAGGGACGGTGAAGGTCCTCCCGCCTGCGACCAGCTCGCCTCCTGCCGCACCCCAGATAGGCCATGTGAACTGCGATATCCGGGCGATCACCGGACAACAAGACGTGCGAATCGCGGGTATTACACCGGATAACACGCGGGCCATCAACGGGTGACTGCCCGCCCTATGTACGAGTCTGTGTACGTGGTACCGACGCCCGTGGTGCCGGGTCTAGCGCCGCATCGTTATCGGCTGACTGACGCGTTGCCACACGCACGGACAACGCACGTATACCCGTGCGGCGCAACGTCCAACGCCTCAGCCGACTACCCGTACGGCCAACCGAGGTGATCACTCGTGTGTACACACGGCGGTCGCAACGCTCTAGCGACCGCCCGTGCGCCCACAACATGCCCCGGACGCGCAGACGTCCGAATTGACGGCAGCAGAGTGCCGCGACCACACGGTCCGGTCGCCGCCCGTGCCCACGGGCGAAGGATCGTCGGTCTCAACGTCCAAATAGTGGGCTAGGTAACGGTTCGACTTCACGTCCGTGCGCCTACATGACATCTCGCGGGTAGGTACGTACGTTGCGACGCATGACAATGACTGGGCCCGATGCGCGGGCCATCCTCGTAGCGAATCAGAAAGGCGGAGTTGGAAAGTCAACGACCGTCGCCGCAGTGGCGGAAATGATCGCCGCCGCGGGAAAACGGGGCCGTCGCGTGCTCGTGGTCGACGGCGACCCACAGGCCAACGTCACCGTCGAAGATCTCGGCGTCGACGGAGACCGCGGCCAATCGCTGGCCCAGACCCTGCAATTCGGTGCGCCCCTTGTCCCGGTGCGCAACGTACGGGCCAACCTCGACGTAGTCGCCGGCGGTCCACAACTTGCCGTCGTCGGCGCCGGCGCCCACCTGATGGCCGAGAATGGCATTGACATGGCCGCCAACCTGGAAAACCAGCTCGCCAAACTATGCGAAGACGAGGGCTATGACCTGGTCCTCATTGATTCAGGTCCAGGTGACGTACCGCTACTCGACACCTATCTCACCGTCGCCAACTACCTGTTGATCCCCACCCGCGACGACCAAGCCAGCCTGGGCGGCGTCGAACGGTTGGCGCGACGCTTCTGGCGAGCACGCAAACTCGGTGCCTCCATCCAACTTCTCGGTGTGTTGCTGTTCGACGTCAACCCGCGAGCGAAAAAGCGCAACCAAGACGTGTTCGATCAAGTCAGCGAAATGCTCGAGGGCAGCGGGACAACGCCGTTCGACATCACGATCCGCTCCGCACCCGCGGCCGCCGTCGACATGCGAACGCTACACAAAACCGCCGGCGAACTCGTTGCGCTGGCCCACGACGACCGCCGAGCTCGACTGTCGAAGCTGCGCGACAACCAAAGCCCCGAGCGCGCCATGTGGACAAGTGACCCCACCGGCCTTGCCGCCGACTACCAAGAGCTCGTCCGCCAAATCGTCACACGACTCGGCCGATACGAATCAGTGACGGCGGGGGAGCGCGTCGGATGAGCCCTTCACGCACCCGCGGCAAGCCGCTGTTTGACCCCGAGGCGCTAGACCACGACCTTGACGAGATGTGGCCGGTGCGCAAACCCGGATCCGCCACGCCAACTCCACCGCCGGTTGCGCCACAACCGGCAGAAATTCCTGTCAACGCGAGACCAGCCCACTCTGACGCGCCACCAGCAAGCACCCCCGCCGTCGAACCAGCCCGCGCGAACGCGCCAACACCGACCATCCCGGAACAGTCCACGCCGCCGAGCCCGATAACCACTGGACGACCGACAGGGAGAACCCGTCCACCCGAGGTCTTGCTGTCGGCGGAGGTCTACGACGAGCTCTACCGAACTCAGATCGCCGAGAAAAAAGTCCGCCGCGGACTCGCCCGCACGATGGGTGCCATCGTTTTAGACGCCATCGAAACCCACGCGGCGAAACTGGCGACAACTTGGACCAACCAGCGATACGCCGTAGGGGAGGGCCAGCTTTTCGAACGCCCTTCATCGCACGCCGTCCCGCGGCGGCGGCGCCACGCAACCGCTCCACGCACCGTCGTTTTGTCAGGAGTGACAGCCGCAAACGGGCAGCGGCTCGACAACCTAGTCGAAGCGTGGGCCGCCGGCACACGAAGCGCACTCGTGGAGCAAGCACTCAGATACGAGTTCGGTTTAATCCCGGACTGATTCAGGCGAATTCTCCTGGCTGCGTTTATCTCTAAGGCGCTTCGAAGTGTCTAAGCCAGTAACCCATCTACCTCCGACGACGACGAATTATCGTGGGGGGACAGCCGAATCTCTAGATTCGAGACGTGGGCGGTCAGATCGCCTTGTGACCGGGTGGGGTGGCGTCCTCATCGACGCGCACGCGTCGGGCACGGGCCCGCAGATCGGGGTGATTTAGGAAACCGTCCAATAGCGCAACCGGTCCACCAACACAGGTCCAATCGTCGTCGCACATCGTGGACACAAGCCAGGACCGATCCACCGGGAAGATCAGGTCCGGTAGGCGAGTCGACCTCGACGACCCGGAGTTACCAGAGCGCCAGCCGGCGGCCTGCTCTGGTCCGGCCTGCACCAGTACATACGGCCAGTTCGCATATAAGGTCACCCTCGGTGCGTCGGGGAAAACGACGTCAGCGCAGCCGGTGTCAAGGTAACCAATCCACCACTGCTGATCCGGCGACCGCCTCCGCAGCAAGGCGACCACAGCCCGATCGTGCCCCGGCAGTTCCTCGTCGGTGTCGGGCAATACGACGGTGCCATAGTCATCAGATATGGGTGGGATCGCCGAAGTGATCCTGACGCCGATCGACGTGGCCGCGTCAATCCACGCGACATCTGCAGCCGTGCCGACCAGCCAGCTCCGACCGTCTCGGAAGACCCGATTCACCGCAGGGACCAACGCCGACGGCGTGCACGCATCAAATCATTATCGACGCAGTGGTGAAGGTTTCGAGTCGCCCCGAGACAAGACCTGATTCCAGCGTCAACGATCCGGGCGCACCTTCAGACGAGTTCGGCGCAAGGGGTGACCAGCCAGTCGTTCCTCGCGCCGAACCTGAAGGGATGAAGCGTTATCCGGACAGGTTGATGGTGCGGCACGGAGCGCCTTGCACGCACGCGATTCCTCCGCCTGGCCCCGCTTTAGCCCACGGGCCGTCGGGGATACCGGCCCACACCTGGCCATCGGAGCGCGCCAGGGCCCCTGGGCCGCCTGGAATCTCGGCACCGGCTCCCTGCGGGCCCGCCGACGGCGTGCAGGGCGTGCCGTCGGGGTTGTAGCAGCCAGGAGCCGGAGGGGCCGGCGGCGGTGGTGCCGGATCGGCGAAAGCGGGGGGTGTAACTGCGATTCCTGCGGCAGCGACACCGGCGAACAGAACTGGTGTGAGCTTCGAAAGTTTCGCGTTCATACCGACCGGTCTACCCGCGCGGACGAAATAATTAACCCGGCTAACTATGTCTTGTGCGTCACAGGGGTCAAGCAACTGTTAGCCGAACTGTATTGCCCCACCGCGACACTGCGACGATTCGTCGTTTCCCGGTTACGAGGGGAACGAGACCGTTGAGTGGGTGATGTCGCTCGGAGCGCCGATAGTAGAGCAGTGCAACGAGAGGATTCGCATTTGGCCGGCGGACAGTCCGCTGTGCCCGCGTCAGGTAAGCACTGGGCGAACAACTCAGACGGCAAACCCCGGCAGCCTGGTTTCGATGCCGGTGTGCGCACGCCCGCGGCGCACTGATGCGGCGCACCGAGGAGCAACCCAACATGGTCCCCACCATCATCACGTTCAGCACCTCCCGAGGGGTCGTCTCGTGGAGTGCGCTCGAGCGGCGCTCATCGGGGCCGCCCGGGGGGATCGCCGGCGGCCTACTTGGTGGTGAACCCGCCCTGGTCGCTATCGTGCGGGAGGTCCTTGCCGGCAGCTTGCCGAGAAGTGTGCGCGTGGCAGAACCCAACCTCGATTACATGTTCACCAGCCATCGCGATACTGCGGCCGACGTGGCCGCAGCGATGCTTGTGGCGGGCAATGGCAGAGGCCGGCTGTCCGACACAGGGTGGGCGGCCTTGGACGCCGCGATGGAAAGCGACACCAGTGCGGACAACTCCGATGGCCCGATCACTTACTGACGATGCTGAACTCAATGGGGGAGCGGTGCTGATGGGTCGAGTGCAGAGGAACGCCGGCGCGTTCTATGCACCGTTGGTTGCACTGGCGCGCCCGTCGAAATTGCTGAACCGGCACCGCGGACCCGGCGTCGGCCTGTACACCGTGGTCGAGCATTCGCGGCAGTGAAAACTGCGATGAATAGTCCCGCAGGAACACTGCTGGCTGCCCACCAGGACACGGCCGCCACCGCGCATCCCATGGCCGTTGGGACACTGCTGTGGAGGCGGGGCTTCCTCCCAGCCCCGGCGAGTCCGGCGCAGGCCACTCATCAGGTCATCATATGACCAATCCGCCGCCAGAAGCAGTACGTCAAGGGCTGCTGACCGTCCTGACCCAAGCAGCTGGGGCAATGAGTACAGCCGACCTACGGCGTTGTCTCTCAACAGGTTTAGGCGCTGATGTTATTCACGAGCGCATCTATCACCATCTGCAGATCCTAGAGAAGCGCGGCGAAATCATCCGGGCGGGCACAGTTGGTCGGCACACGATGTGGCGCCACCGCACGGGGTGAAGGCAAATGCTCAAGCACGGCTTCATGCCAGGGGCCCCAAGTGCTGCATCACAAGGGGAGCTTGTGGAGTGACACAACGATTGCTTGTAGGTGTCGCTGGTGGTCGATAGCATCGCACACGTGTTGACCGTAGCTGCTGAGCGCAGGCGTCCATGACTGCCACCGATCCGACTGTCGCGTTGATTCAGGCTGCTGCACAACGGGAATCAACCAGTTTTGCCTCGAAGATGGCTGATTCATCTTTGGCGGCCGCAGTGGACGTGTGGCTGCGGCGCGTAGCCCGGCGCAAAGTTACGCCCGCGCAGCGTGCACGGCTGGTCAAAGCTGTAGAGCGGGCCACCTCGGCCGAGACCAAGGCGGTGCAACTGACCCGCGCTGCGCTTTTGCGGGCCGCTGGCCTGGATGAGCGGCCGGCTGCGGCAGCGGCGATCGCGGCCGGCGCCACATACACCGAAGTCGGCGCGGTCCTCGGCATGACCCAGCAGGGGGCCAGCGCGCGCATCCGTCCCTACCTGGCCGCGCGTGCGTCCGAAGGCCGCTTATGACGGATGCAAGCACAGCGTCGCAAGTCGTTGAGCGTCACGTCGTGATTGTGACCGGCGCGGGTGCGTTCACGGTCAGCGGCGACGTACTTACCGGGCCGGTGGACTCCATCCACAAGCTCGCGAAATTGATCGAGTGGGCGCACGACAGCCGTGGCCTACTGCAGTCGCTGCCCGCGGGCGATGCCGATGTTGATCCCGCCCGGATATGGGTGGTTGGTGCGGGTTGTCGTCAATTGATTACCCCCGACCCCGACGTGGGGGATTCCGGACTGGTCGAGCAGCTTGGGCAGTCGTTGGCGCCGCTGGTAGGGCGCGGCTGGGAGCTGCGTCACGGTAAGGGTCACACGGTCGTGCTGGCTCGGGGAGTTGGTGCGCAACGTGTTTCGGTCGAGATCGTGGCCGAGCTGCATCCCTGGTTAGTCGGTGAGCGCGACGATTTGGTCGAGGACGCGGTCGAATTGGGGCGCCGCCTGCAGCGGTGGTCGTCCGTGCTGGGAGCACTGCCCGCAGGCAGCGCAGCGGCCTCGGCGGCGGCGATCAATGACCGCATCATGCGGGCCCGCGCCGGACGACGGGGGGCCATCGTGTCCAGACCTGGAGTGCTGCCGGCGCACGTGATGGCCGAGATCCGCATTCAGCCGCCGTGGTGCGCGCCCGCTTCAGAGGTCGAAGATGAGTTCGAGCACAGCGATCAGCTGGTGTGGCTGGCCCAGGAATGCCCACAGCTGGCGGCCGCGGGAACGTTAACGTTCGGATACGGCCAACCGCAGGTACTCGACGGCATAACTGCAGCTGCAGCCGGCGCCGCACAGAAGCGGCCGTTCGGATTGTGGCGCGTCACGCTCCCAGCGGCTGGTGACTTGCAGTTGCCCCAGATGCTGCCGCCGCCGCACCCACAGATGAGCCTGGATGCGCCAACCCCCGCCTGGGTGACCACCGAGGATCTCGACGGGCTGGCCAAAGACGTCCGGGACGGCGGCGCCGCGCTGCCCGCGACTGGACTCGGCATCGAGCAGGCGATCGTGTGGCCCCAACACAGTCGCCTGCTGGAAGCGTGGTCGACGCGGCTGCGCGAAGCCCGGGAAGAGTTCGCCAACGATGCGCCACTACGGGCGCTCGTCGAGTCGGCCGCCGCGGAGTATCTGCAGGCCCTGGCCAACCCCGAACCGTGGGCTGATCCAGCGTGGCGCCAGCACTTCCAGCCAGCGTGGGCCGCGGCGATCGCCGCGCGTGTCCGATTCCGCGGCCGCCGAGCAGCGATGCGGATCTCGCGCGAATACCGGCTGTGGCCGCTGTATGCGCGCGATGCCGCGATGATCTATGCGACTGGCCGCGACGAAGCGACTGGTGAGCCAATTGATCTGTCCGACACCCATTCCCGACTGGGACGCATGATGGTGACCCACCGGGCGCCGGTGACCGACGAGCTCATCCTTGACATCCTGACCGCGGAGAACACCGCCGAGGTCGCCGCTGCACTGAGCGCTGCGCTCGAGGGACCCGACCAACGAGCGCCTGTCGCCGTCGCGCCCGAAGCGGAAGCCAGCAATACACGGGCTGTGGGGAGCCCGGCATCGGAAACCCCTTCTGTGGATGCTGACCAGAGGGCCCTCGACGAAGCGGCGCCGGCATCCGAAGGATCAGAAGCCAACAACGATTCGGCGCCGGCGCCGGCGACCGCCGGGACCCAATCTGGCCGCGCCTCGAACAGAACCGTAGCTGGCGGCGCACCGGCCGCGGTCCTACACACCGACGGGCTCTGGCTCGCCGATGGCACCCGGATCGAACTCGCCACGCCGACCGTGCACGTCGGCCAGGCCGCCGAGCTCGCCTACACGCACCATCTCGGGTACCGCCTCACCGCGAAATACAGTGAGCCAGGCCAAATCTGGATCACCGAAGCGGCATGCCAGGAATTCGGAATCGACGTCGAGGCCATCAGTCGCCGAGATCGCGCCAAGTCGCTGCGCCAACTCACCGAAAACATCGACTTCGTCACCGGCGCTGTCAACGAAGGATGGAGCCTCGGCGGGTCGGGGGAGGACCCTAACGCTCACCGGCTGGGCACCTGGACCCGCGTCTATCGAGACGACAAACGCGGTGTGATGATCGCACTCATCCCCGGGATGGGCACCAGCACGGATGAGATGCCGATCCTGTCCGACGAACCGACCCCAGCTCAGATCGCCAAGCGGCTGCAGCTACTGGCCGACGCGTTGCGGTTCCCGTGGAAAATCAACGCCGGTGTCACCGCGGTGGACTTGATGTTGCAGACCAGAACCAAGACGTGGTCGCCACAGGAGTGGCGCGACGTCGTCTTCGCGCCGTCGACAACCGCTCCACCGTTCGGCATCGGAGATGTGGAATCGGATTTCAATTGGTCACGCCCTCCCACCAGCGAGGAACGCCAACGCCGCTACATCCACGCCTATGACCGCGGCGGCTCCTATGTGGCCGGCATCGCCGGTCTGGAATTGCCCATCGGCAACCCGGTCCACCACCCCGACGGGGCGCCATTTAACGCCAAGACACCGGGCTACTGGCTAGTCAATATCCCGGAAACCACCGACTGGCGGCTGCCCTATCTCCTCAACCCGAGAGGACTGCAGTTCACCGGCCCCAAGTGGGTGTGCACCCCGACGTTGGAGCGCGCTATCGAGGTCGGCTACCAACCACAAATCCTGGAAGCATGGCTCTGGGCGCGACACGGCCGAGTATTGCTCGGCTGGTACGAACGATTCCGCGACGCCAGTGCAATGCTGGACCTCGACGATCCCGACGCTCAAGCCGCGCGTGATCAAGCCAAAATCATCCGCACCCACGGGATCGGCATCATCGGCTCCGATGAGCACCTCAAAGGCAAACCCGCCTACAGCCCCGAACGCCGGCTGCACGTGATTGCCAAGGCCAAGGCCAACATCGTCTACCGGCTACACCAAATCGGTGAGAAGACGGGGCAGTGGCCCTTGGCGGTGGCCACCGACACGGTCCTCTACGCCTCCGATGATCCGGATCCAGTGACAGCCTGGCCCGGGGGACCAAAGTCGTTTGGCCGCGGCTTCGGGCAGTACAAGCCGGAAGGCTCCGGGCTGCTCGACGAGCACCTCGAGCACCTCAACGGACGTGACTACCGCGGCAAACAGGACTTGATCCCCGCCCGTGCCTGGCGCGCCAATCTGCTCACCGACTCTGAGGGCAGCCGCTGATGGCGCGCAGAGGCAGACGACGCAGCCGAATCAACGCCAGCGACCTGGCGGGGTACGGCTCGGTGGCTAACGGAACGGTCGACGTCGACCGCGCTGCACGGGGCTTGGGTGTATCCAAACGCGATGTCCGCCAGGCGATCCGGCAAGCACAAGCAGCGCAAAGCAACACGTTCTTGCGGCGGATTTCAGGCCTGCGTGAGGCCGACTCCGCAGAGGGCGGCAGCATGCGGGGCATGTTGCAGGCAGTGTTCGGCCGGGGCCCGCGTGGTGGGGCGGTCAACGCCAGAGCCGCCGCGCAATCACTCGGCGTGTCCCAGGGCACCGTGCGGCGCTGGGCCGCTGGCACCCAACAACCGTCTAAGGGACGACTGGCGTCGATCCGGGCAGCGGCGCGGCGCGTCACGACCACCAAACGGGGCCGGCGGGGAGCCACGGCGGACTTCCGCAGCAGCACACAAGGCAAGCAGGCGCTTCGCACCGGCAGCAAAATCTGGGTCAGCGGTGAGCAAGGCGTGGGCGGCTACGACCAAGGGTATGCGCGCGATCGCCGCGTGGCCAACGACATCAGTCCCGAGGAGATCGAGGCCCTGTTGCGGGCTTATGAGGACGGCGGCGATGAGGGCCTTCGAAAGTGGATGAAAGAGTTCTTCGACGACAAGTACGTCGCTGGCTGGGACTTCGTCACTATCGACGATTTCGGTATCGGTACCCCCGAATGAGCCTGCAAGCCAAAGCAATACGACCCAACGCTGGCCCCCGGTGGAGCCGCAAAAGACTCATCGACATGCTGCTCGACTGTTACGGCGCCACCCCCCGGAACACCGTCGACGCGGCGGCGGTCGCCGCGTATGCCGGTGTCACACCCTCCACCGTTCGCCGCTGGATCTCCAAGCGACACTCGCCATCTTGGCGTGTGGCGATCCCTAAACATCGGATCGCCCAACTGCAACGCGGTCCCGCCGATGTCGAGCGGCGCAACGACCAGCAGTATCGATACGCGCTCAATGCGCTCGCATCGATCGACGACGAGAGCGCAATCCTGCCGGCCTGGCGCGAACAAGGCTGGCTCGACCCGCACACCGTGGCCATCATCGCCATTCACGCCAAGCCCTGGCTGCAAGTCGCCGTCACCAACGCCAGCACACGGGCATTAGGGGAACTGCGACGCCGGGGAACGCTAGTGGCCAGCCGGACGGTGCCGACACGATTCCACGCCCAAGTCCTGGCCCACGCTGTGATGGTCCGTCAACAAGCATGGCGAGTCCACCCCGCACCGCGCTATCTTGCTGCCGGGCGCACACAAGCCTGGATGGCAGACGCGCCCCCGGTCGACCTCGCCACGCTGGCTGCTGACCTGGGAATAGTGCACCCGGCCTCCGACCAGAGCCCCGGTTAGGCTTCACAAGTGGCCCTGTTCAGGCGCATCGCCGCGCGGACTCGAATCAAACGCGCCTCCGCCCAAGCCCTGAGCCAGCCCCTTTTCGGCATCCGGCGTCCGAGCTCGATCGACTCACCGGCGATCGACTTGCCACCATGGACGGCGCCCCCCGTCACACCACATGCCGGATGCCCCGCGCCGCGCTCAACGGCGGTGGCGGTGGCCGTCAGTGAACGCCAGCATCACGCCGGTGCTGTCGTCACGCCCGAGGCATACAGGCTGGCAGATCCCTATCGACCCGAGCCCGATGCTCAGTGGCTTCCCGACTGCCCGAACTGGCGTTTGACCCGCCGTGCATACAGGCGACAACGACGCCGTCGACGACGAGTGGGCGCAGCCTGAACCAGTGTCTTGCTCGCCCGGAGGTCAGCGCGAAGCGGACTGCGTAGCTTTGGGCGCCAACGTGGGCAACGTGATTGTTGTCAAAGGATTCTGAGTGGGCGTGGTGGGGCTGTGGTGGCTTTCTCTGCTGGTTGCTATGGCCACAATCAGTGCGACAATCAGTGGAATCATAATGAGCGGCAGCCACATCCACCATTTGGTGTATGCCGGACGGGTGGGTGGAGGCGCCCATACATGGATGTGGCGGCCCCCCGCTTGGTAAGTCGCCCACCATAGCGCGTAGTCGTGCGCTTGACCGGCTTGGCGGCGCAGCACCGTGCGGGCGCGCGCGTTTCGCGCCAACGAGATCGGATTCCACACCAGCGAGCCCATGCTCCACCAACCGGCCAGCATGCAGTGCTGTTGAGCAGCATCGATCGCGGCCTCGCACTGCGCATAGCTGCCGGTGGTGATGCACGGCTGATTCAGCCACAACATCACAGCGCCAGTGTGTTTGAACGTGCGCACCTGAAACGTCGGCTCCACTGGCGGCGGTGGATATGCCGCCGGAGCCGAGCTTGAGGGCGCTGGATAACCCGGCGACGCTGGCGGCAGATAACCGGGTCTCGCGCCCCCGGCGATAGGAGGATAACCGCCCGGTAGTGGCTGCGGGTTCGGCTGCGACACCCTTCGACCTCGATCTCTCAAGACGCGTGAATCTTGCAGCAATCAAAGTAGCCGAGTTTCATGACGACACGAAGCTCTTGGTGGTGCTGGTGCCGTCGCTGTGGTTGCTGGTGTAGCGCGTGCTGGCGGTATCGACTGCGCAGGTGCTGGACCACGTTGTTGGCGTAGGTCAGACTGTCGCCCGTGGGCGGCGGGATGCATCCGGCCGCACCGGTGGATTCGCGGGTGACGCCGTCGGATCCCACGCGCTGCGCGCTGAGGAATTTTTTCGCGTGTGGTCTTCGAAAAGCCACTTGGGCTCGTGGTCGTGATCCGCATGGTTGGCTCCCTGAGCGGGCAAGCGTCTCAGGGTTTGACCCGATCTGGATGGTGCATGACCCTTCCGACCCAACAGCTGTGCGATAGGCTCGGCTCGTCGGTCAAACTCCCTGCCCGGAAAGAGCTTTCGATGCGCATTGCCAGCGGGCCACGGTGGGGGTGGGCCGCATTCGCCGCGGTCTGCTTGACCGCATGTTCGTCCCAGCCTTCGTCGTCGGCGCCGACCCTGGCGCCATCCACCAAGGAGCCCATACCAGCGCTGAACGGAAGCTACACGTTCACCACTGACGGCGCGCGACTCACCGTTGACGGTCAGCCACGCGCGGGAGGCGTCGTGTCCAAGACGGTCTGGGAGATCAATGCATGCGGGCCTGGTTGCGCTCATGTGCAGTCCTCACTGGGCTGGACGGCTGAGTTACACCTTGTCGAACACACATGGCAGGCAACGCGGAAACTGCCCGCCGACTGCGCCGCGGAGCCCTCCATCATCAGCTACTCGCTTGACGCCCAAACATTGACGGGGACCGCCACCAACTCCTTACCGTGCGCGCAGCCTCCGGGTGTCGCCGTGGTCCCAGCAACCCTCACTAAGAACTGAGGCCACGGCAGGCCCAATCCTGTTCGCGGGCACGACATGCCACGAGCGGCTGGCGTGTTCTGCGCCTCGACGAGAGTGTTCTGCGAGACCCTGGTGGCGGCCTACCGCGAGGTGTATGCCCCATGCCCACCCTCATCGTCCCGGATCTGCACGTGGTGATGTGCTGTGTGCCGTGCCCTGTCACCTGTGCGCGATGCTGGGCTGCGATGTGAAAGGGGAAATCGAATCCCCCGCACTGCCCTTCGTGCGCCAGCAGAGACCGGGCTTGGCCCGCCGGTCAAGGCTTGTGCACGCCTCCGCGACGACTACCTGCTACACCTCGGGGTCCTGTCACTCCTGTAGGTCGACCTCCCAGTTCGATCGTTGGATCCGCACGTCGAGCTCACGGAGGTCGCGGGCAACCTGATCGGCCCGGGCCCGCAGATCAGCGACCGCCACCGCAGACAGCATCTTGAGCTCTGAGCGCAATTGCCGCGTGTAGCCCTGCTGATTCTTCCCGGCGGCCGCGTCCGCTGCGCTGGTCAGAACATGGTGGCGCCACCGCAGCGCGTCGCGGCGGCCCAACGCGTCGGTCAGCGTGCCGTCCGAGCCGATCGTCGTGGCGGCGTTCGTACGGTTGATCCGCTGGATGAGGATTTGGTACTCGTCGATGACGCCGTCGACTTCGGCGAGCAAGGCGGCAGCATCCTCGGCTGGTTCTTCGCCCTCCTGGTAGCGGGCGTTGCTCACGATGCGGGTGCGCAACTGTTCGATCTTGCGGACCGAATCCGCCCGCAGCGACAACGCCTCTGCCAATTTCACAGCTACTCCTTCACACAGTTTGCCCAACCATGATGGTCCAGCACCGGTTAGCCGGCAACGCCTTTTCGGCTGCGCGCGGTGCCCTCAACCGGATTGGTCGATTCGAGATCCTGCCGCGCGGTCAGGTAGCTCTTCGACAAGGCGAGCGCCACGCTAGCCGCGGCGACGAGAACGTAGACCGGCAGCAGGTGCATGAAATCGGTGTAGCCGATGGCGAAGTGGACGATAAGGACCGGCGCGGTTGCGCACGCACATCCCAACAGCAGAGTCCACCACACCGCGCGCTGGCCCCGGCGCCAACCCCACATGCTGATCAACAGGACCGCCAGCCCCGCCCCGATCAGGGCGCCGCCGAAGCCCGCCCGATCATGGGCGATGAACGGCAGCAGATGCGCGTCAGCCGCCTGCAGATGATGGGCGCAGGTGCCCATGAAGCCGAGGTCGGTGGGCACGAACACAGAGGTGAATCCGACGACGGAGATGACCACGCCGGCCACCGTTAGGCCTGCGCCGACGCCGACCATCAACAGCTGCCCGAATAGCGCCCGGCGGCGCTGCGCCTCAGGCCCTTCGACCAGCGGCGGCCAATGCGCCCCGGTCGGCCGCCGGCACACCGCCATCACCAGCGTCGGGAACAACACGACGACGACCACCGTGTGCAACGGTTCCACGAACCCGCCGGTGCCAAGGAAATAGAAGTAGCTGCCGAAGACGACTACACCCGAAATCAGCAGTACACGACGCGCCCACCGGTGGCCTTGGCGCATCGCCGCAGCCGCGCCGAGATAGAGGATACCGATGCCGATCATGTTGGCGGCCATGGTGATTCGATCATGCTGCAAAAAGCCGACCAGATGTGGGTTGAGCCGATGCAGATCGGCTACCGTTGCACCCAGATAGGCGCGGTCATAGCCCAGTAGCACTGGGCCCAACGCGATCACGCCCGCACCGAAGCCGGCCACGATCAACCCCAGCCCGGTCAGCGAGGCCCAGAACCAATTGGGCCAGCGGCGCGGACCGGCGGCGAGGCTGCAGCGCGACGACGGCATCGGCGAGGTGGGGGTGGCCGCTTCAATTACCCGGTTGAACCAGCCCGGCCCTGCCTCGAGTAGCACTGAGGGCCGGGCCAGCACCGTCGTCGACGCATCGGTGAGCGCAGACACCGCCGGCGCCAGATCCGCGGCGCTCAGCCTCACAATGGGGCCGTCCGGATCGCCGACGCTGACGGCGTCGACGTCGCCGGCGATCGCTGCACATGTTTGCGCGTTGTCGGCCACCGCGGTGACCCGGCACCGGCGGTCGGCCGCCGCGCGACGCACGGTCGCGACGTCATCGACACCGACCGGGTTGATCTCAATTATTGAGGCGCCTTGCACAGGAAGAACCGCGATGGCCTCCCACGCGATCCGGGGTGGGACCGAGGCGCCGAACCGGCCGGCCCAGCGCGCCGGCACAGCTGGGTGATCGAACACCAGAGGAATCCAGCGTCGCCCGCCGGTGTAGCGGATCAATGCAGCGAGCAACCGCAGTGCCCAAACCTGGCTGCGGCGCTCACCGAGCAACCACGCCGCAGGCCGACGAAGCGGCACATAAGTCCAATCCGGCACAGCCCGGATTCTGACACGCCTCGGCTGTCATTGGCGCAAGGCTCAAGGCGCGCTGAAATGGCACACAACTGTGTTAGATGTGGACGAATGCAGACCAGAACTCAAGCCACGGCTCTTGCCGTTACCTGGTCATGACCCGCGCGCTGATCTGGTTGATGCCGCTCTACGTGCTCGCGTTCACGGCCCTCGATGCCCTCTTCGGCCCCGATCGCCAGCACGCCTCTGTACCGACAGCAGCGGTAATCGCAGCCGGCGCCGGGGCACTGCTGTTTTTCGCGGCCGGCATACACCTGGCCGCCTCCTGGGAACGGCAACGACGAACCGCAGTCCAAAACGGGCGCAGAACTGGTGCGGCCCAAGCCTTCCTAGACCGCCACCCCCACCTGTCGGAACTGCTAGTGGTGGCGGTCGGATCCCCCTCAAATCAGGCACTGGGCTGGCTGATCGGCCTGGCGCTATCCGGCGGCACCAGCTACGGCCTTACTCTCGCGCTGACGGCGGCGTTCCACGGAGCCCCTGTTGCGTTGCTGGTTTCGGTGAACATCGCCAGCTACACCGTGCTGGTGGCCACCGCGACTTACCTCAACAGCCGCTCTGACGCGCCGGCGTGAACCGTTTTTCGCAGCGGTCGGACCTCGGTCACCGACAGCCGCGAGCTGAGCCACGGAGTTCCCGCGTGCTCAGTTCTTGGATTTTCCCGTCGGGACCGATGGCGGCTCATTACTCTCAGGAGCCGTGAAACCACAGCTGGCCGGCCCGCAATGACTGCGGGGAGGACGTCAACGCTATGCCATTGACGACCGGCCAGTCGTTCGCCGGGTATACCATCGTTCGCTTGCTTGGGTCGGGCGGAATGGGCGAGGTGTATCTCGCCCAACACCCACGGTTACCGCGCCGAGATGCCCTCAAGCTGCTACCTCGCGAGTGGTCGGCCGACGACGAATTCCGGGCCCGCTTCAACCGCGAAGCCGATCTCGCGTCGACGCTGTGGCACCCCCACATCGTCGGTGTCCACGACCGCGGGGAAGAAGACGGTCAACTCTGGATCTCGATGGACTTCGTCGACGGACTGGACGCTGCCCGGCTCCTGGCCGATCGATACCCCGCTGGAATGCCCCCCGAAGACGTCGTCCGCATCGTCAGCGGCGTCGCCAGCGCGCTAGACCACGCCCACAAGCAAGCTTTGCTTCACCGAGACGTCAAGCCAGCCAACATCATGCTCACCCATCTCGACGACAAGGGTGAGCAACGAATCCTGCTGACCGACTTCGGGATAGCTCGTAACATCAACGACATCAGCGGGCTGACGAAGACCAACATGACGGTGGGCACGGTGGCCTACTGTGCACCGGAGCAGTTACTCGGCGAAGACCTCGATGGCCGTGCGGACCAATACGCACTGGCTGCCACGGCTTACCATTTGTTCTGCGGCTCGCAGCTCTTCCACAATTCAAACCCCGCGGTCGTCATCAGCCGTCACCTCAATGTGCCTCCACCAGCTTTGGCTGACGTGCGACCGGCACTTGCCAGATTCGACCCCGTGCTGGCCGTCGGTCTCGCCAAACGTCCCGAAGACCGCTTCGAACGTTGCTCCGATTTTGTGAACGCCCTGGCCGAACAACTCGATTCTGCCAGTGCCTCAACACCGTCGACTCCTACCGTGTCAGCGCCGCGGGCTACCCCTTCGGTCGATGCCGAGGCCGGGCCATCGCGGCGACGGCGGGTAGCCGTAGCCGTCACCGTCGCTGTTCTTGTGGGCGCTTCAATCAGCGCGGCCGCGCTGCTGATGCGGCAATCCTCGCACGACCAATCGGCGCGGAGCACCCCAACTACCGCGGCGCCGGCTGCGTCACCGGTCACGTTCGAGAGCATGCGGGATTTCGTCACCAGCTATTACGGGGAGCTCCCAGCTCATCCCACAGACGCGTGGGAAAAACTCGATAGCCAGTACCAAAACCAAACAGGGCAACGTGAATTCGTTGATTTCTGGGCGACAATACAGGGTGACGGTTCTTTCGGTCAGCCCCCGCGACGCCAGCAGCGTGGTTGCTGAAATCAAGTACGTCCGACCAGACGGCACGTCCAGCACCGAAACCCGTTGGCTCAAAGTGGTGGTGGTGAACGGCGTGATGCTCCTCGATGGATCTGATCGCGTCGGATCAGTCAGTGGGTCGCCGACGTCACCAACGCAGCCGTTGTTCTCGCCTGCGATCGATCAAGTCTTGCTGACTGCTGACCAGCTAAGCAAGGTGCTCGGAGTGACCGTCGCCGGCACTCCCGCCGGTGATGGGGGCGGCGGCCTTGCCATTGAATCGTCGTCGTACGGGATGTCGGATCATTCAAGCCAAGTCACGCCGCGATCATGTGTTGGCGTGGTGTTCACCGGTGAGCATGACGTCTATGCCCCCTCCCAGCCCACCGAAATCAAAACTCAAACCATTGGTCACGTGTACCTCGGTTCGCCGGGCCCGCACCTCATCGAACAAACCGCAGCGGTGTATCCCTCCGTGAAAGACGCTCAGAATTTCTTGAATTCGTCGCAGGCGCAATGGAATACCTGTGCGAAAAGTGAAGTCGATGCCTCCCTGGGCTTCGAGAACGGCGCCGGTTATGTCTTGGGCCCAGTGCAGCGGCAAGGAGACCTCATCACCGTTTCCATGGCCACAAATAGTGGGGAGAACGGGCCAGATGCATGCCAGCAGGCAATGGGATCCCACGGGAACGTCATCGTCGAAACGCGCAGCTGCCAGGTCCCGAAGATCGCTTCAAACTACGACCCCGCTCAGGGATGGCCGCGGGATCCTGCATGGGCTATCCCCGATGCCAAACGGGTGGCCACTGCAATGCTGGGAAGCGTCAAGCCGTAACTGCTGCAGCCGTACTAGTGCAACTTCATCTGGGAATCGGCCGGTGCGTGGGCCCCGATCGGCAACCAGCCGAAAGCCCGGCCTGACCTTGCCCGAGCGGATAGGTCAATCCATCCGGCGCTCACGAAGCCGGAAGATGAGTCTTTGCCGCCAGTTCGCGCCCGGCCCGGATTTCAGGAGCTGGAATTGAGAGCCTGAAAGCCCGCTCGGGTTGCCGCGCGGATCGGCCCCCGTGATCAAGACGGGGCCACGCAGCAAGGGCAGGGTGAATGCCGACATCGTCGCAGCTGCAAAGAGATTGAGTGTCGCCATGCGATTAACCGGCGCATTTCGGCCGGCATGGCCGAACCAAAACACCACGCCGCCACGAGCGGTGAGCGTTTCGACTTGCTTGCCGATGCAATCGGTTACGACGTGATCGCTGATCGCGACCAGGTGCATCCGTTCCTCAACAGTGACGACGATGCCCAGCTGGGCCTGCGTCCAAAGTAGCGCCTGCTCGTAGGGATCCATGGAGTCGCCCTTGCTCAGCGGAATCGTCCCCACATACCCGTATTTGAGCACACCAGGGACGGCCATATGTCGGGGTGGCCGCGGCCCGACGCGGGTCGCGAGCGCGATCGCCGCATGCGGCGACGACCGGTGAGAGGACGGCAGCCGCGGATCCCGGCACCTCCCGCTTCTCCTCGACCTTGCCCGGCAAGGAGCTGCGCGACGCACCTTTGCGTAACATCATGAGCCAGGCGAGGGAGTGATGATGAACAGTCCGGAGGACGGGGAGACCACCAACGCCTCGGGGTCATTGGCGCGAGAAGGCGGCGAAGAATCCCGCCTGGTCGCACCGCATGATGATCCGGAGCGCACGGTGGTCGTGCCCCGCGGGCACTCGCACGACGACGAAGAACGCACCGTCGTGGTGCCCAACCCTCAGCAGTTGGTTGACGACCCTGAGCGCACCATGGTGGCGCCCCCGTCGCTCGAGCCGCTACGCAGTGAAGACGCCGACGTCGCAGATGACAGTCGACGAGGTAGGCCTTTCCAGGCCGCTTCCGATGGACAGTACGGACAACGTGGGAACTGGCAGCCGATCCCGAACCAGGAAGCCAGCCCGCCATCTGGGCCTCCGCCAACGGCGGCGCCGCCGCTGCATCCGAGGCCTGCCCCTGCACCGGGCTATCCGCCTGCTGCGCCCCAGAACGCATCAGCACCGGCGGTTCCCCAGCCGGGTTTCGTTCCCCAACCACTGCACTATGGGCCGGCCAGCCAGTACAGCTTCCCGCCGCCCGGGCCTTACGCCGCCGCGCCCTACGGCCCGGTTGCACCCGCACGCCCCAGGCGCCCTCAACGGTCCAAGGCCCTGCTGTGGGGTGGCCTGGGACTGGCTGGCGCGCTCCTGGCGACGGGCGTGGCTATCGGTTTGTCCAAGCCCAGCTTCCTAACCACCAAGAAACTCGACATCGGGGCTGCCGAAGCCGAGGTCCAACGCGTACTGACCGACGAGGTCACCGGCTACGGCGACAAGAACGTTTCCGACGTCAAATGCAATGACGGCGCGAATGTTCCTGTGAAGCAGGGCGCCAGTTTCACCTGCCGCGTTAGCGTCGACGGCACCCCTCGCCAGGTCACCGTGACGTTCTTGGACAACAACGGCAACTACGAAGTGGGCCGACCCGACTAACCCGTCGGCTCCCGGGGCCGACCGTATGTGTCTGTAGTCTGCGCGGCATGGCCGATAAGACTGCGGTCGCGCACCACGAGGCGGCCCACACCGTCGCTGCGCTGATGACTGCGAACAACGGGCTACTTGATGACCGGATAGCCGTCACCATGGCCACGATCGACGGAGGTCCGTCCGGGGGCAACAGCAAGGTACTGATATCAAGCGATCACCCGGTGCAGGCCGCGTTCATCTATTACGCCGGCCCTTGGGCAGAGGCCCGCTTGCAGTGGGGTAAGCCAGCGCACGCAGTGGACGACACGGACGAAGACGGTAAGTCATTTCGCCAGACCGTCGCTGAGAAATTCGACTTCGGGGCTGACAGTGACGGCGCCTGCTATGCAGGTCTAATCCAGGCCGTCCCAAGCATTCCCGACAACGAGCCGTACTGGTCGGGCCAACTAGAACAAGCCTGGCCAGTCGTCGAAAAAATGGCCGGTGCCCTGCTCGACCGGCTCAACGACGCAGAGCCGCGGCCCTACCTGCCCCAGTTGGGCGGCAACCGCATGATGCGAAACGTCTCCATGACCTACGGCGAGGTTGTGGACTTGGTTAAGCCGCTGCTGGAAACGTGCGCGATGTGGCGCTACCTCTCGTAGCCGAGCGCCGCGACGATCAGCGGTACCGACAGCAGCAATGAGAGCCGTCGCTATCCGGCACGAATCTGACCGCGGGACACCAGGAATCTTCCGCGCCTCTGAAATGCGCGGCAGCGCGTCGCTGGGCGATATCCGGTGCAGGGTGCCTGCCAACCGGAGAAGGAGTCGATCCTTTGGGCCCGGATCGCTGGGCTCTGTTTGTCAGTCCGTGGGCAACCGTGGAATGACCCGTCGATCCTTTGGGCCCGGATCGCTGGGCGAAGTCCTCGTGAGTCATTGTAGCCAGTGGCACGCGAGGCCGGCGGGTCAAGGCTGCACCGGTGGTTGCGCCGCTCGAGCGAGCATCAGCGCCGTCGCTGAAAGATCGGGGTCATAGGTGCGACCGCACCCGGCGCAAATGATCTTGCGGCGCCGCCGTCGGCTCTCTACCCGGTTCTCATATCCACAGCCGGCGTGGATTCGGCTCAACCCCGCAGCGGGCACCACTATCACCGGGACGCCGTCGCGGGTCGCTGCGGCGACCATGCTCGAACGCAGCGCGCCAGGCGCTGCATGATCGCGGCGGCGATCGATTTGGCGCTGTAGGTCGGCAGGAATCCTAGTGTGCTCCATGGTGTTTCGGATCACGGCGGAGATATTGGTGTCATCGACGACTAGGCGCCCGCACTGGCCGACCAGCGCGCTTGCAACCCGCCGCCACAAGTCCGTGCGGTGGCCGAGGGCTCGTGCACGGCCGTGCGCTTGCTGTTGCCATAACAGTTTGTCGGCCCGCCGCCACGCTTCAAGCGGTTGGGCGATCTCGAGGTCGGAGCCGCGCCACGCGAGCGCGAGGGCGGCGAATCGAGCGGGGGAGCGCCACCGCGCAGCATCGGCGGCGGTGATCTGTTCGTCGGGCCGGATCGGATGCGGCCGCGGCCCCTGGTCGGCAAGCCACGTGCTCAGCCGGTCCCGGATGTCGTTCAATGCCGCATCACGAGCCGAGGCGATCTCGGCGTAGCGCTCTAGCCGGGTCCCGACGGAGCCGGGCGCGATGATGCGGCCCGAGATTCCCTCGACGATGGGCACGATCACGTCGGCCAGTTCGGGTGGGATCGCCACTGGTCGGTCTGAGCGCCAATGCGCGACCACGACACCCCCATCGATGGCATGCCAGCCCAAATGTATGGCCAGGGTGGGGAGATCGCCGCGGCGGGGGACAGTCGGATGGGGGAGCCGCGCGGTGATCGAAAGCCGCGCCCGCAGATCGGCGCCGAGTCGGGTGACGGTGAGTTTGGCGCGGGTGATATCGGCGTCTTGGGGCAGCCAGCGGTGGGCTTGGACCGGCAAGTCAATCCACTGTGGTTGGCCCCCAAGGGATCCGCATCGCATCCGCACCGTAATGCGTCCTGCGTGGCGCTGCTCGGCGCGGGTCATGGATGCCCACTGGTCGGGGTCAACCCACGGCAGGTGCAGGACGTTATGGTAGCGCCCGGCGGGATCGGCGAGCAGCATCGGAGTCCGTGGCGGCGCGCCGGCGGTTCGCTGCAGTTGGACCGCGAGGGTGCCGGTGCCGTCAAAGCGGTGGTGGCGCAGCGCAGCTGGGCGGCCTTGGGCGCGCTGTTGCTGGATTCGGCGCACCGCCGCCTTATGTTCGTCCATGACGCTGTTGAACGTCGCCCAGAACAGCGTCGGGTCGCCGTGTTGGCAGTAGGTGCGGTAGAGGGCTTTCTGCTCGGCCGCCAGTTGTGCGCCGCAGTCGCGGCGGCGCTGCGCGGCGTCTTGCCTCACGTCGGCGATCGCTTCCCGGCGGGCGTGGCGTGCGGCTTTGAGTGCGGTCCTGGCGTCGTGTAGTCGCTCGGTGATCGCGGTGTTCACGCGTTTGCCTCTGGCTGCGGAGCGGGCAGCCTTCAGTGCCTCGTTGGCCGCGATGGCCTCCGCTTCGGTCGCCGCGACGTGAGCTTCAGCGGCCGCTACCGTCGGATACGACGACCAGATCGCCTTGATGTCTTCGTCATAGGCCAGTTGCAAGGTGACCAGATCCTCGCGCAGGCTATGTGCGAGCCGCAGTTGCTGGCGGACCACCTCAGGAATTTGCCACCGGTAGTGGACGCCCATCGTGTGAACGGTGATAGCGCCCTCGGGTGTCACTGGCCCCGGCTGGACGGGCTCATCATCGGAGGCCATGGTCATAGGATCGTGTAGCCAATCTCGCCAGCTGCTGCTTGCGCGATCGACCAGACGAGCGGGTGCGCGAGCGGGCGTGAGAACGCCGGCATCATCGGGATAGAGTCGGCGGCCGCGGTCCACAGCACAATGTTGGGCCGCCCGGTCATCGTCGACGGGACGTAGAGCCCGTCCAGGTCAGGCCAAGTCGTGTAGATAGCGCGGGCCCAGCGCCGGCATACCGAGCGCGGCGCGGCCAGTAGTGCGGTCGAGGCGCTGTTGCGCAGCAGCCAAGTTGTGGACAAGTCGAGCAGGTGCAGTGGCCGCTGGGGGTGCCAGGCGGCCAGGGTCGGAGTGCCTGCGCGGGTGTCGATCACGCGCGTTGTTTGGTAGACCTCGGCCAGGCTGGTTGCGAGATCGGCTGCGGCATACAGCACACCGTCGCTGCGTGCGCCAGGCGAAGGGCCCGGGTGGGGGTCCCACCGCATCGATGGCAGCGGCCCGTAGGTGCGCAGTTGGTTCCACGGCAGCACGTGCTCGCCGGCGGTGCGGTGGACCCGCCATAGCGTGCCGGTGTAGTCGATGCTGTCTTGCGGTTCTTGGACGAGCTGCGCGGGAGGTGTTCGAGGCGCTTTCGGTTTGGGCTGGGGGCTCACCAGCGTCCGAGATCCTCGAGGAAGCCGGCGACCAACTCGGGATCACCGCCGGCGGCCAGATGCTCGATCGGCGTGCGGTTGTCAAAGTCGGGCTGCGCGGTGTGCATGAACGCATCCAGGACCGCGGGGGTAGCGTCGCGTGGTATCGCAGGCACGATTACGTCCAAGCCCGGAAGCAGCTCCTTCCCGAGGAACTGCCAGCGGGGGATGCGTCGGCTTCCCTGAAGATCGAAGGCCCATAGCGCTTTTCCGGTGATCCGCCGTGACACGCGCGACCGATCGACACCCAAGATCGCGGCGGCTTCTTTGATGCTGACCGATCCAGAAAGCGCGCCGGTGAGTTGCCGCAACGCAACACGGGCGCGGGCCTGGCGCTCATCGTCGGCCGACCATGTCTCGATGACTGCCTCGGCGCTGGGTTCGGCGTGGGTGCGAAGAAAGTCCACCTCCGCCTTCGACAGCGTGGTTGCTCCCGGGATCGCCGCAAACGCGGAATCTAGCTCGTTGAGAACCTCCTCCACCGAGAGGTCAATCCGGTGCTTGGCCAATAGGGCACCCAACGCGGGCGCCGCCGAACCGTTCATACGCACATACTAGCACGCATGTGCTGCTCTGTGCGGCTCCACGCGGGGGCCGCACAGAACGAGGCGCGCACGGATCTTGCGACGATAAGGTTGCCTCGTGAATAGCCGACTGCGCGGTGCGGTCGCTGCGGCGACGGCGGTCAGCGTCGTCGCGATGATCGCCGGTGCCGCCGCGGGGTGCACCACCGTCATCAAAGGACACGGCGCCTCGATGCTCTACGACCCTTTCCACGTCGGGGGCCTGCTGGCGGTCGACGGCCCAAGCGGACCTCGCAGCGACGCACCCCAACCCACCGGCACAGTGGAAAACACCGACCATGGTGACGACGACACTTTGGTGCTGTTGTCGGTCAACGACATTCAAAGTTTCTGGCGCTCCAACTACAGCAAATTTTTCAAAGGCGAATTCAAGCCCGTCGACGAACTCGTCTCCTACGACTCCGAGGATCCGGCCAGCCCTGCCGTATGCCATCACCGAACCTACAAACTGATCAACGCGTTGTTCTCGCCGCGCTGCAACCTGATCGCCTGGGACCGCGGGGTGCTAATCCCCACCGGCAAAACATATTTCGGATCGATGCCGGTCACAGGCATCTTCGCTCACGAGTATGGTCACGCCATTCAGGACATGGCCAACATCGCCCCCCGCGGCACCTCGACGATCGTGCTAGAACAGCAGGCGGACTGCTTTGGCGGTGTCTACATGCGCTGGGTTGCCGAAGGCAAGTCGACGCGCTTCACCCTCAGTACCGGGGACGGGCTCGACCATGTACTGGCCGGCCTGATCACCCTGCGCGACCCGATCCTTACCCCCGACGATCGGGAGCTGATCGAAGAAGGCCACGGCACCGCGCTCGACCGTGTCAGTGCTTTCCAGATGGGTTTTGTCTCAGGCGCCTCGGCGTGCGCCGCGATCGACGACAACGAGGTCAAGCAGCGTCGCGGGGACTTGCCGATCGCGTTGACCTACGACCAATCCGGTCGCTTAGAGACCGGGGAAGTGCCGATCACCGAGCAAACCCTGTCGTCGCTGATGGACACCCTCGGGGCGGTCTTCCCCCTGAAAAGCCCCCCGCAGCTGTCCTATACCGCCGCCGGCTGCGCTGACGCCCAAGCCAGCCCGCCCGCCTCATACTGCCCGGCCACCAACACCATCGCTGTCGATCTCGCCCAGCTCCAAAAGATGGGTGCGCCCGGTAATGAGCAGTCCGGTCGTGTGCTGATCCAGGGTGATGACACCGCGATGTCGGTGGTGATGTCGCGGTATGTCCTTGCGGTGCAACACGAACGCGGCCTCAAGCTCGATTCACCGGTGAGCGCATTGCGGACCGCCTGCCTTACCGGCCTGGCGCACCGCAAAATGGCTGGCCCGGTGTCGGTGCCGTCGGGCAATGCGCTGACCCTGACTGCCGGGGACCTCGACAAAGCTGTTGCCGGACTGTTGACCAACCACCTGGTGGCCAGCGACGTCAACGGGCAGACCGCGCCGGCGGGATTTACCCGGATCACCGCATTTCGCTCCGGGGTCGTCAACAGCAACGACGACCTGTGCTACCAACGTTTCACCGACGCCTGAACACAGCCGCACGCAGGTGCTGGATCAGTGCGGGCGCGGTAAGCGAGCAGCAACACGGTGCGACGACAGCCGCTCGCCGGCGAGGCATTGGATCCGCAATCCCACTGAGGATTTCACCGTATTGAGGCAGGGTTAGAGCAATGAGCACCGATTGGGGGCCCGGGCAGGGCGATGAGCCGACGATGAACCTCCCGCAGCGCCCGCCAGCGCCGCCACCGACGCCGGGGGGAGGATCCTTCCCGCAACCCGGCCCGGCCTGGCAGCCGCCGCCTCAAGCCCCACCACACTGGCAGGGGCCACCGGGTGGGCCGCCGTATCCCTACCCCGTGGGCGGTCCAGGCATGCCGCCCATCGGATACCCGCCGCCGCGGCGGCGCCGGCGTTGGCCCTGGTGGGTTGCCGGTGCGATCACCGCCGTGATCACGGTAGTGGTGATCACGCTGGTGGTGGCGGGCGGCAACGATTCGACGACGACCGCGAACTCGGCGGCGCCGTCATCGACGCGGGCACCTGCCTCGAGTAGGCCTGCGCCACCGACACCGTCACCGAGCGCTTCGCCGGCGGCGCCGGCGCTAGACATCGCAGCGCTGCCGAGCCTGCTGGCATCTGCCGACCAGGTCGGCAATGTACTCCACGACGTGCAGATGCGACCGCGTGAGGTGGCGACGTCGCTTGCCTCAGACGTGTCGATAGACCCGGCCAAGTGCGCCAGCGCGGTGGCCCCGGCGTTGGCAAGCACCTACACCGGGTCGGGGTATACCGGCGTGGCGGTCCAAGGACTGATGGAGGCCAGTCCGGGACGCCACAAGGTGATTCAGGCGGTGGCGGCGTTCTCCGATGAGGCTGCCGCGCAACAGTTTTACACCCAACAGCTCTCGGCGTGGCGAGGGTGCCGACTGACCGGCGTCACCGTTTCCTTCACCAACGGCCAACCCGATGACCACGCCACGATCACCATCATCAGCGAGACCGACGGCATCGCCAGCACGGTGTTGCTGCCCGCCGGGGCGAGCGAACACCAAGGCAGTGAGTGCGAGCGCGCGATGGGTGTGCGACGCAACGTCGTGGTGGATGTGCGCGCGTGCGGGCAAAACACCATCACCACGGGCGCATCACTTGCTCGCGTGATCAATGACAACATCACCCGCCACTCATAACCGGCCAGCACTGCGCCCCCTGCGGCGGCGGGAGTTTCACGGGGAAGTCAGCGCATGCTACGAAACCCTCTGCAGCACAGCCGCAGTGGGAACGATGACACGGGTGATGGCTCGGGGTTCAGACCCGCAGGGCACGATGAAGGTCTGGGGATGAGCGCACGGGAGTTTCGCGACGATGATGCGGGCTATCAAACCTGGCTGACTGACCACCCGGATGGCTTCGTGATCAACATTGCGCGCAGCCACACTGCCACCGGCGCCCGTGTGCACCGTGCCAGGTGCCGAACGATCAACGGGACGAACCCACGCGCCGGCAGCTGGACCGGACCGTACGTGAAGGTCTGTGCGCAGCATTCGGCCGAACTCGAGCGGTGGGCGATCAAAGAGGTGGGGGAGCCGCTTGCGGTGTGCGCGATCTGCCACTCGGGCCCCCGAACCCTGGAATCCACCACGACGGGGCGGAGCCGGCGAACAGGCCCACGCCGTGAGTATGAGGGTCGCAGCGTGGTCCACGGGCCATTGCCGGGGCGTGCGGTCGTCGAGGCCTGGGCAGATGCCTACATCCAGTCTGGGGACCGGCGTGTCCGCCAGAAGAACCTAAGCAGCGAGATTCAGGCTCGCTGCAGGCAGCTCAAACCCTCGGATGGCCAGGTGCTGCACGCCACGTTTTTCGGAGCAAAGCCTGACGGTGCTGACGTGGAAAACCTGTTGCTCTACAACATTGGCTCGTTTGCGATCGCTGGGTGTAACGGGATTCGCTTCGAGCACGGTGCTGTCGTGCCAGCCCCTCCGGATGGTGGCGAGTATCCGTTCTGCTACCGCTATGCGCTGGCACCGCGGTCGGCCTCCTTCACCGACTGGCGGCAGGGCCGACTGCTGGCGTCGTTCGACTGGACGGACCTGGGCGCGTTCTCTGGCGAGAAGAAGCTGGAACAAGTGTGGCTAGCGCTCGCGCGCGGGCCGGTGAAGGTATTCGAGCCAGAATGCACGCCCCATACACCTTTTGGTGTCAGAGTCCGGGTCCGGCCGCCGCGCGGGGGTCGACCACCGGTGTGGGGTGCTGGTTTGGTAAAAGGCATTTTCGATGGGGTCATCTCGGTGTTCGCCACCCATGCAGACGCGACCGTGCTTGCTGAAGTTGTGGCGCGGCTTGCGACAATGCTGGCGGCCGATGCCGCCGAAATCGAGGCGCACCTGCTTGATCAACGACGCGGCGTGCTCGGCGCTGTGCCGCGGCTTGTCAAGCCTTTCGGTGCCGCGGGTGTCCAGTGGAGCCCTGGAGACGATTGGTGTGTGGCCGGTGAGCTGCTGGCCGTTGAACCCATCGGCTCGCGGTGGGAAATCAGCGGAGAACTCGTCGAGCTCTCCCGCTGACACCGCGCGGATGGCAGCCCGCCAGGACGGGCAATGGATCCCGGTGGGACGATCTGATCCCATCTGCAATCGCACGAAACTCGCGGCGCTTCGGGACCGAGAATTCCCGTCCTCCCGAAAAGCTTTAGAAAGCCAGGGCGTAGCAGAACAAGAGCAGCAGTAGCAGCGGGATCAGGGACACCAGGGTCAGCACGGCGACCACCTGGAGAAATGGGTGCGGGCGTACGGCCACGGCGCTCGCGGCCAGGCCAGTCGCGACGACGATCAACCCGGTCGAAGTGAGGACCCCGATTCGTGCGGAATGCACGATCGCCGCGGAATTGTCGGGGAAATAGCCCTCTCCGAGTTTGACCCCGAACACCGGGCTGCTCAACTCGTTGAACAACAGCAGGATCACCAGCGCCAGCACCACCATCGCCAGCAGCGCTAGGCACGCCCCTAACAGGTTGCGGTTAGGCGGCTTTGGCGCCTGGCCGCAGTGGATTCGTGCCGGCTGGCCCATGTCGTCCAAGCGCATGGTCAGATTTTTGTTCCCTTCGGGGCGCTGACCTCGTAGCCACCCGCGTCGTCGGTGAAGGTGACCGTGAACTGGTGTTTGATGTGGTCAATGGTGGCCTGGCAGGTGAAGGTGGCTCCCTTGAGGACGGTGGGGTTGTGGCCGTCGTTGCAGGTGACGTCGCTGACGTTCTTGGCGGCGTAACCGTTCGGATCGGACAAGACGTGCGTGACGCCGGCTGCGACAGCGCGGACGTCGAGTTGTTTGGTGACGAGAAAACCGGGTGCTAAAAGTCCCGCGAAGAGCACCGCCGCGGTGATCGCGGTGAACGCGCCGCCCAGGTAGAGCGGAAGGTGTTTGCCGCGCAGGCCAACTCGGGGACCACGCGCCGTGAAGGCGGTTGGTGCCCAGGGGTTCGCGCCTGGTGGTAGGTGAGGATGCGGGTAGGGGAAGGGTCCGGCCTGGGGCGTCATCGGGAAGGCTTGTGGGCGGGGCAGTGGCTGGATAGGCGGTTCGTAGAAGCCCTGGGGAGCGACCGGCGGCATGCCCGGCGCGTACGGGTGGTGCGGTGGCGCCAGGGGCGGCTGCTGTGGGTGTTGCATCGGCGACCTTTCTCTGTGCGTGGCCGAGGGCCGCAATGGCATCGTGCCCGAACAGTAACCCAAGCAGTCCCCATAGCGCAATGGTTTAGAAACCACAGCACGCCTGGGGGGCGTCCCACGTGCGCGTCATGGGCCCGGTGAAGCAACCGCGTCAGCAGCTCACTATAGGGTGTCTACCTTGCCTAATGTGGCGAGTCGCCCATCGGTACGCACGACGCGAGAATCGCAGAACGCCACAAGCCCTCGACAGCGGCGCTGTGCTTTCCAGCCCACTTTACGATTCGGATGAGGTAGCATTTAGCCGAGCGCTTTGTTTAACAGCAGAGCATCAGTGCCTCGAATCGGGAAAGGGAGCGACGATTGACTGCCAGCCCAGTGACGACGCCCGCGCTAGTTGTGCGGGTCGGTCGCGCGACACACACTCTTCACGCCGCCGCGGGCGCGGTATTCATCGGCAGAGATCCTGAGGCGGCGGTCGACATCGATGACGAGCGGGTCTCACGACGCCATGTTGTCCTCGAACCCCACCCCGACGGTTGGTACGCCGTCGATGTCAGCACCAACGGAATGTTCGTCGACGGAAACCGCCGCACCCCGGTACCCATTACCGCTACCACGACCCTGCACCTCGGGGCCCCAGATGGGGTGGCCGTGACACTTACCACCGATGTGACTCAGGATGAGTCGACCCAGGCACTGAGGTCAGCTCAAACCGAGCACCCATCGCGCGCCGAGCAAATCGACGCGGCGGGGCGTCTGCGCGCTGGCCAAGCGGTCCGTGCGCGTCGTGAGCAGTTGAAGATCTCCCAGCGGGGCCTGGACAACGACGGGATCTACAACCAGTCCGCCCTCATCAATTTCGAGCTAGGTCGCAGCTGGCCGCATCCCAGCACGCTGGCAAAACTAGAAAAGGCCTTGGACTTGCCCGCCGGGTACATCGAGGCGCAGCGACGCGAGGGCGAGCTAGCAGCAGCGGCCGTCCCTGAGGCTGGTAGCGACGAGGCGACCGAGGTGTTGACCGACTCCATTCACGCGCCGACTATTTCGCGCACGGTCGAGCTCGCCCTGCAAGCCGTCAGCGTGACCATCGCGGACTTGCCTGAACCGAACGCCCCGGACTTCACCGCCAAAGCCACTGCGATCCTGGCTGATCTGCAAAGGCTCGAGGGCCTGGCGTTGACTGCGGCGCGCCAGCCCACCGGGGGCGCTGCGGCCATGAAGGCGTTGAGCCGTGTGCGGCGCACCTACAACGATGTGATGATGCGCGCCGCCGCCTCGCCGTCGGCGACGTTGGGGCAGCGGCTTTACGGGGCCCGCCACCGGGCGGAGCTGAGCCTGGAAGAGGCGGCCATCGGCTCCGGACTGCCCGCCTCAGCCCTTGAAGACGCCGAAGCCGAACGCCCCGTAACGCCCGATGTCGCCGACGCAATCGAGCTCCTCATCGCCGACCTGATATAGACAAATAACCGATCACGATGTGAGCGAACGATCGATGGCTCCCCTGACGGGGAGCCGCGCGCGTCTTGGCTGTCGTCAGAAGACGTGACTGTGGGGAGCCGCGATCACGAAGCCATGGGTTTGTGGACCGCTGTTGTCGGCACCGATGGCCTTCGGCGCGTTAAGCCTGCACACCAGATCCGCCGATCGCGGCACCCCGCAGACCAGCGATTGGGTGTTCGAGAACGCCCAGAACACGATTTTGTTGCCCGCTGTCAGCAGGACCGGTGCCTGGCCCGTGGTGTCGCCGAAGAATCGTTCGGGCGGGGTGGGCAGAAACCGCGCCGGCCCGTTGGCCTGGGCGTAGACCGTGGGCAGCGTCACCACCCGGGTCCCCGCCGGCGCCCCGGGCAGATCACCCGCGCACGTCACGTCGTGCATCACCTTGACCACGGTCTTTTTGCACAGCAGGCCACTAGGGGTGGTGAACAGCAGATCAGGTAGTGCCGTGAGGTCGCGGGTCTGATTGGGCAGTGGCCCGCTGTCGTCGATCAGTGCATCAATGTCATCGGGCGCTGCGGTCGCATGCAGGGGCAGACCGACCAACGCTGGCCAGGCAAGCGCCAGCCCGATCAATATGAACGATCGTTTCGCAGCAACATCCTTGAGCCGGGTTCTCGGCGCGTGAAAGATGTTGGCGTTCTTCATTTTAATTGGGTGATTTCGGCCAGCGAGACCCACAGGTATGGGCCGGCCGGGTTGATGACGATCCCGCTGTGGCCTTGCGCGCGAGCCATGTTCACCACTTGTTCGACCGTGAGGGGCCCGGCCGCATCAGCGGGGCTCCAAGCTAGAACTTCTGGGCCGCTGGTGAAGCCGAAGATGCTCGAGCTGCCGTCGGGATGTGTGGTGTTGCGAACGGCGATGTGCCCGTCGCCTTGGGAATCGTCGGCGGCGATCGCCAACGGTCCGTTCTGGCGCACCACGTCGACGACGGTGTGCCTGTCGATCTTGCCGGCAGCGTGATCGGCCAGCGCCCGCTTGAGCGGCTCGTTATTCGGATTGCGCAAGGCGAAATCGATTTCGGCGGCCGACAATGCACAGGTGGGGCCGGCGGGGTCGATATAGAGCCAGTCGTTGCCTTGGCTTTGGGCCAGCTCCAGGGCCCCGGTAGCCGACTGCACCAATGACTGCGTGCGCGTACCCGGCGGGTGCAGGCGGGCGATCTCCTCATGACGGGTATAAGCGAACAGCGCCGACCCTTTGCCGTGGGGGCCTGTGCCGCCGCGGATTTGGAGGCGAGACCCGGCCGCGAACGGTGTTTGGCCGGTAAATGCATCGGATCCGGTGATGTCGAAAACCACCTCACCGAACATGCACAAACGGAGCACCTCGAGCGCCCCGCGCTGGTTGGGTTGTGCGGCGAAGGCGGCGACGGCTTGTCGCAGCGCCACATTGTCGACCAGGGTGGCGCGGTTTCCGTTGTCCTCGGTTGCCATTGCCATACGGATTCCCCTGACTGCACAGATAGCGTGAGCAACGATGGCCTGGTTCTTAACGCGCGTGCGCTGCAGCCTCAACGCGGCGCGCGGTGTCTCGTTGGCGGTTTAGTGGATTTGGTTGCCAAGCTTGGTGACCAGCGCGGTGTTGAGGTAGGTGGTGGCTGCTGGGCCGCCGGCGTTGAGGGCGGCGATTGTGGCGGGGTCATCGACGATGACGAGCGTGCCGCCGAAACTGCTGTATTTGGCGGGCAGGCCGCCGTATCCGCCGCCGCCGGCGCCCGGGTCGGTGCGCAGCAGCAGCATGACGTCGCTGCGTTGAGCGATGTAGTCGACGTCGTCGATGTTGAACGGGACGGTTGGTGGGCCGCCGGGGGCGCGTTTGTAGTGGGTGTTGTAGGTGAAGCCGATGCTTTCCAGGTAGGCGCTCGGCGGTGATGGGACCGCCGCCGCGGTGGTGTTGGTCCCGGTGTAGTTGACCGCGACGATGGATTTGCCGCCGAAACTTCGATGCTCGGAGCGGATCTGGTTCTGCTCGGACTGCGCCTTGTCGACCAAGGTTTTGGCCGTGTCGGTGCGGCCCAGCGCCGTGGCGATCCAGTTCAGTTGGGCCTGCCAGTTCCAGTCTTGGGTGTTGTCGGCGGGTTGGGTCAGCGTGGGGGCGATCGCGGCCAGCGAGTTGTAGGTGGTCTGGTCGATGTTGTCGGTGTCGATGATGAGGTCGGGTTTGGCAGCGGTGATGGCAACGGTGTCGGCGGCGGCGAAGACCGGTGGGGTGGAATGGATGAGCGGCTGCAGCCAGCTCGGTGTCGTCGCGCCGGGCGCGTTCATCACCACTACAGGGGCGCCGAGTGAGAGCACGGCATCGGGGTCGCCAGCTCCGAGCGCGGCGATGGCCATCGGGCGGTGCTCGAGTTTGAGGGTGCCGAATTTGGTGTTCAGGGTCTGCGGTTGGTATGGGCCCAATCCGGTGCTGGTGGTGCCGAACAGGTGAATGCCCACCACTGTCGCTGCGACCAACGCGGCAATTACGATGGTTGCTCCCACGATCAGCCGGGTGCGGCTGCGGCGCTTGAGTTTAGGACCGGACTCGGTTGGGCGACCTGTCGGGGTTGAGGGGGGCGGCGCGCCCGTGAACGGCTGCGGCGCCGCTCCATTCGCGGATGCTGCGCGGGGATCATAGGCCGGCCACACCGGTGCGGAGCCCGCCGGTAGGGAAGGTCCGGTGGGTGGGTAGGTCAGAGTGGGATTGGTCGGCTGGGAGGGACGAGGTCCGGTGATGGTTGGCGGTGCCGGATTGTTAGTCAGCGCCGCGGTAGTCGCCGCAGCCAGTTCGCCAGCGGTCTGGAAACGATCAGCAGGATTTTTGGCCAGCGCGCGAGCCATCACCTCGTCGATCTGCGGTGGCAGCGTGGGGTTGATGTCGCTGGGGTGCGGAACAGGCCGCATCAGGTGTCCGACCAATATGGCCTCAAGGGACTTGTTGGAGGGGTCCTCATACGGGGTGCGGCTGGTCAGCAGCCGAAACAGGGCACACCCCAGCGAGTAAACGTCGGTGCGGTGATCGGCGGGTCGGCCTTCGATGGTCTCCGGCGCGGCGTAGGCCGCGGTGCCGACCATCGAGCCCGTCGCGGTCAGGGCGGTGGCATCGTCGAGAGCGCGTGCAATGCCGAAGTCCGCCAATAACACTCGTTCACGCTCACTGCCGGGCGCTGCGACGAGGAAGTTGCCGGGTTTGATATCGCGGTGTAAGACGTGCTGCGAGTGGGCGTAGTCGAGTGCGGCGGCGACGTCGGTGATGATGCGCACGATACGGGCCGGGGTGAGGTTGGCGCGGTCCAAATCGTTGGCGGCGGTTCCTTTGACGTATTCCATGGCGATCCACAGGTGCCCGTCGGTTTCGCCTCGGTTGTAGACCCGCACGATGTTCGGGTGGTCCAGGCTCGCGGCCAGGTTGGCTTCGCGGATGAAGCGCTCCCTGAATTGGCGGTCTCCGGACAGTTCGCCGGACAGGATTTTCAGCGCCTCGCTGCGGGGCAGCGTCGGGTGGCGGGCCAGATACACCGTGCCCATCCCGCCCTGGCCCAGCACGCCTTCGATGCGGTAGCCGGCGATGATAGTTCCTACATCAAGGGGCATTCAGCGGCTCATTTCCCTGTCAGCATGCGGTATTCGGCGGCCATCATCTGGTGCAGAGCGTGCTCTTGTTCGTTTTGCATCTGGTAGGCGTAGCGTTCCGCACTCGCCACACACCAATAGGCCAACGTCTCGTTGAAGCATTTCGCCTTGGGCATGCCGGAGATCCCGCCCACCTGGTGCGGCCCAGTCATATCGGCAACCAGGCGCGCGGCCGCACTGGCGTCCGGGGTTTGATAGACCCTGGTTTCCAGGACCCACGCAACCTGCTGCACGCCAGCGGATTTGAACATGGCGGCGAGATGGACCGGGTCGTCGGGAGCCAGATGCAGCGCCCCATGAGCATCATAAACGCCGTCGCTGACGGACTCGTTTTCTGATCTTGGCGCCACGGTGCGTGCCAACAGTCCGTCGGGATCCAGCGGCAGCGCAGCCACCTGATTAGGTGGCGTGGGCTTGAATTTGTCCACCAGGGGCTGCTGCAAATCTAGTGCGGTGGCAATCAATTGGGCTGCGATATCAGGGTTGTCGACCGACGTCGCTGCTTGCGCCAGCACGTATTGTCCATGTGCGCTCAAAGCGGTCACCGTCAAGCGCGGTCCACCCGGTTCGGGATAACTCGCGGTCCAGCGGTAGCTCACCGCGGTCGTTGCGGGGTAGCGGGGGATGGAAAACGGCTGCGTGGGAACCGGTTTGGCGTCAAACGGCATCGTCAAGGACGTACCTTTGGCGGTCATGTCGGCGACCGCGGCGCTCGCATCAGCGGGGCTTGCCATTTCCAACACCATGGTGAACAGGTCCTTGTAGGGGCCTTTGTCGGCGTGACGGGCGCTGCAAAACCCTGCCAACAAGTTGTGGCCGTTAAGGGCCTCGCCCAGCGGGGCTCCCAGAAGTGAATTGACCGCGTCGGTGTCTTTGACCACACCGGATTGCAATTGCGCGAAGTCGACCAGATCGGGATCGACTTCCCACGGGCCCACTAGGGCGCTGGCCAGGCGGCGCCCTTCTGCCCACCCGCCGCGCAGCGCGTCGCCGGCCACCCCCAACGGCGGGCGTGGCGTGGTCGGGAAGTTCCCGGCATCCAGCAAGCCCAGATTCACACCGTCGGAGCTGGCCTCCCCCGGCGCTTTGACCGCGCTCCCGGCGATCGTGGTACTGCAGGCCACCGTCAACGCCGCGACCCCGACGGCCGCGGCGCACAACCACGAACGGACGCGCCCGGTCATGGCGCGGTCAACATCAGGTATTGGGCAGCCATGATCTGATGTGCCTCAACCTCTTGGGCCGCAGTGGCTTTGAACGCGTAGCGCGCCGCGGTGGCGATGCACAAAAACCGCACCGCCCCCAGGTCGGTGATGTCGGGCCCGCGGTCAAAGCAGCGCGCCGAGGGTAGACCGTTGATGCCGGGCGCGGAGTGATAGCCCAAGAACGGCACATCGATGCGCACTAGCCCATCAGCGGCACGCTGCGCCCCGGTGGTATCGACCGCCTCATAAATGGTGGTGCGGTCGACGGCCACACGGGCGATCCCGGCGTCGTTGTACATCGCCTGGGTGGCCACCGGGTCGGATCGGAAATGTAGTGAGCCGTGCGGGGAGTAGACCCCACCCTGGTTGACGTTGGGGTCGGTGGCCGGCACGGTGCGGGCCAGCAGACCGGTCGGGTCGGCCGGCAAGCTGGCCAGCTGATCAACCGGGGTGGCTTGAAAGTGGTCAGCGGCCGGGCCTTGCAAATCCAGGGTTTTGGCGATCATGTCGGCGACCGCCGCGGAGCTTTCCTTGGATCCGGCGAACTGGAAAAACACGTACGGGCCGTGCGCGCTGAACGCTGAGGCTTCAAAACCTCCTGACAGCGGGGCCACGTAGGCCCGCGTGTTGGGATAGTTGGGGATCGCCAGCTGCGTCGCTGGGATGTTGCCCGGGCGGATGGTGCCCACATCAGCGGCGGCCATCGCCGCAGCCGCATCCGTCGCGTCTTGGGGGCTGGGGAACCGAAACACCCCGTTGTCCAGGATCTTGGGCTTGTCAGCGCCGGCCTGTCCCTGTGGCGGTGGCGGGGTGGCGCGCCCACTGACGAAACCGGCCACGAAATGATGCGCGGCGGCGATCGCGGCGATCGAATCCCCACGCACCAGCGCCGACAGCCGTGTGGGCTCGGGAAACGCTGTCGTGGGCGCGATTTCGGCGTTCGTCGGGCTGATCAACGTGGCGTCGATTTGCCACGGTCCGGCCACCATGTCGGCCATCCGCTGGGCCTCGACGCGGCGCCCGGCGGCGTCATCGGCGACGTTGCCCAAGGGGGGCCGGGGCCGGGGCGGATAGTTACCGGGGTCGAGCAGGGCCGCGTTGGCCGCCGCGGGCGCCGGGCCGCCGGACTTGACGGCTACCCCCGTCACCTGGTTCGAGCAGCCGCTGCCCACGATGACCACTACGGCGAGGCTGAGCAGCAGCGGCGATAAGCCCCGGTGCGCGGCGGCGATGCTTGTGTGTCGGATCTTCACCGGGCGGCTTTCGCTGATCCGCTCCGGCGCCTGTTGGGCCGTTTGCCCGACCAGCGCCGCAACGCCATGCGGTCGATGAAGATGGCGCTGGCCGCCCGCCGTTCCGAGACAGCCTTGTCGGCCACCGCCATCACCGCGAGTTGGCGCACTCGGGCACCGAGTCGCTTCTCCTGGTCGCGAATGCGGTGCCATTCGGCACCGTCAGCGTCCAGGTCAGCATTGTCGTTGAGATAGTCGATCGCCGCGTCGACCGCGCACTGCTGTAAGTCGGGATTGTCCGGATACAACAGTGCGGCCTCGCGCGCGGCGCGGTGCAGGCGGGTCCGCGCCGCAGCATCCAGCTGGCGGGCGCGCGCGCTGTTGAGCAGCGTCGCCATCGGCTCAGCCGCCGATTCGTCGCACACGTCCGATCCCTCCTTTTCTCAGGTCCCGCGGCCGGCCGGTGTGCGCCGGCAACGATGGGGAGAATGGTAGCCGCTACTACCAGGGCGTCAGCTTCGATCGCTGATTTTGCCCATCATCGCCCTGGCCACATCGCTGGCGTCCTTGCCCGGCGCGGGCGCCACGTCGCGGAAATAGACCGCCTCGACCTCCACCAGGCAATTGCCCCTCACGCCGAGCGCGCGCACCCGCCGCAGTTTCGTGTGTAGGTCTACCTCTTCCACGGTGGCTTCCACGACTGAAGTACCGGCGTGCACCTCGGTGATCTCATTCTGAAATCCCAGGCTGCTGTCGAGGCGCTGACCGGCGCACCGCGACCAATGCGAACCGAATTTCTCAAACAACGCATTGGCCGCCCCCGCGTTCGGTAACGCGACCACACCCTCGACGAGATCGATCACCGTGGGAAATTCGCCGACATCGGCGGCCCACCACTGTTCGTGAGCAACGTTGACCACCTGCGCATTACGGTAGGCCTCGCCCATCAGGATGTGCGCCAGCGAGGCGCAATCGCTGCGTGAAGCGCCCGGCCAGTCCCAGTACATCTCTGCCGGGCCGCCGAACTTCGGCGGCATACTGTCATCGAGTTTGAACGATTGACCGAACACGTGGGACAACTCAGCATCGGTCAGCATCGCCTGCTTGATGACTTCGCCGACCAGCGGGCGCGGTTTGAGGTCCGGCGCCGCGCGCACCGTGCCGCTGACGACATCAGCGCAACCGGCCACCAGCGTGATCAACGCCGAGGACACCAGCACCAGGATCAGCCGAACGACATTGGGCGCCAAGCGCATCCAAGCCATGGCCGCTCCCCTCTTCTCACGCGAGTAGCAACGGTGGGTCTGGTCAGCGGGGGTTGACACGATCGGCCATCCGGGTCGCGATCTTGAGGCCCTGATCGGTGCGGTTATTACCGCAGCTGCGCACATCGATGACGATGTTGTTGCGGGCGGTCATGGCCCGTTGGCACTGCCAGCCCCCCGCACCTTCCTGGGTGTTGATGATGCTGAGCATGCCGTCACGGTTGGCGACCGTGCTGGCCATCCAGATGCTGTCTGGTTGACCCCGCTCGAGCAGGTGCAAGGTGGCGCCGTTGCATTTCGGCCAGGCCGCAGCCTGCTTGGCCACGAAGTCGCTGGCCGCCGTGGCGGTCGTGAAGTAGATCGCGGCGCTGTTGTCCAGGTGCTCAACGGCTTTCGGGTCCTGGAGCGACTGGGTGCGTATCCCTACCCAACCGGTGCCCTCAAGTTCGGACTCGAGCGCGGGGATTTGGATCTCGCCGCATTCGGGCCGGTCGGTATTCACGCCGCTGTAGGCCACGTCGTCGCTACCGGCGCCCGGTGTCGGCGCGATGTTCGTCGCGCCTTCGATGCTGCTGATGGTCGCCACATCCAGCAGCAGCCCGGGCAGCGCCGACAACGGCACCGTTGCCACCGCTTGCGGCCTTGGGCTCGGGCTGGCCTGCGTCGAGGATGGGCTGGGGGAGCGAGTCACTGCCACGCTGCCCATGTCATCGGGGCTGCTGGCGACGTTGATCACGATTCCGGCGGCCACTATGGCGACTATGACCGCGGCGGCGGCGCCGATCCGGGCCCACAGGGGGAACCGCTGGCGGCGCGGCGTCGCGATCGCAGCAGGGTAGCCCGGGCCGGGGCCCCAGGGCGGCGCCGGCGGCAGGGGCGGGACCGGGGGAGGGCCGCCTGCGAATCCGAGTGGCCGCCGCGGCAGCACCACGGTGGCTTCCTCGCCGGGCCCGGGGCCCATGGGCGGCATCGCAGCAGGCTGGTAGCCGTTGCGCATCGCGGCATTGCCCGATGGCGGGGCGGTCTGGGCGGTGCTGAGCGGCGGGTTCGCGTGGTGGCGCATCTGCTGTCCTTCGGGGATAGGCGGGGTTGCGGGGCGCGAGGTGGGTCGCTGTGTCGCGGCCGGGGTCGGTCCAAGCCGAGGGGTGAAGCCCTCGGACGCTGCCGCACTGTCATGCATGCTTTGGATTGGACCACAGCATAAAACCGAGCGCAATGTTTCAAAACATTGCACCACTGTGGTTTTGTTGATACCGTCTGCATCCGTATCCACCAGGCCCAGGCAAGGAGACCGCCCGAATGAGCGCCTCAAAACCACCCGCGAAGACCACAGAAAACAGCGCACCAAAACACAGCACCCGTACATCGCGGCTGACCGCCACCGGCCGCTGGGCAATCCTCGCCGCCACCGCCCTATGCCTGCTGCTCACCGGCTGCACCGCCACCACCACCGGCCACCCCGCAGCCGCCGCAGACCTCGGCCGCTGGCAACCGCCGGCGATCCTGCCCCAACACCTGCCAGACCTGTTGCTCAGCGAAAACGACATCAACACCGCTGCGCACACCACAGGCATGGCCGTGCGCACACCGATCACGCACATGTGGCACGACGAGGACACCATCTCCACCCCGGCTTGCCTCGACACGTACTTCCCAGCCGAAGCCAACGCCTACCAAGGCACCAACTGGACCGCGATGCAAGGCCAAATCCTCGACGACGCAACCACACCGGGGAGCGCCCGCCACGCACTGGTCCAGGCCCTCATCGGCTTCCGCGACGCCGACTCAGCCCAACAATTCTTCAGCCAAGCCAAAACACGCTGGTCGGGCTGCGCAAACCACTCGCTCACCGTCGTCCTGCACAGCCACGCCCCGGTGACATGGAACTTCGGCGAGCTGCGTGCCACCGACACCACCCTGACCAACACCCAAACCCAAGCCAGCGGTGAAGGTTTCACCTGCCAACGCGCCCTGGGGCTGGCCAACAACGTCATCATCGACACCCTGTGGTGCGGCTTCGACACCACCAGCCAAGCCAGCGACATCGTCGACAAGACCACCGGCGCCATCTCCCAGGCCTGACCACCCGCGAGCCCGCCAGGCCATCATCGACTTCGGCAGCACACATGACACAGAAGAAGGAGGTGCCGGCAGTGCGCGCGCTTGCCGTCCCCATCTCAGCAATACTCATCGGCGCCGCGAGCGTGGCATGCCACCAGAAGCCGGCATGTTGCGCCGCCCCGCCGCCACCCCCTCCGGTCAACTTCGACGACTACCGGTCCGTCAACACCGACGACTACCGCACCTATTCGACCTACGGCTGGAACGGAATTCAGTTCGCCACCCGCGCCGGAATCCGCTGCCGAATCTATGACGGCCCACACTCGTTCCAGTACGCCGCCGCGATCGACTGCTGGGGGCCGCTCCCTGGCGTGGCATCTGGGGTGAACTACGCAAAGGTATCCGAGTGGCCCTACGACAAAGACACCTTGACGCCGATCACCCGGGGTCCCGCGCCCCCAGGGCACACCGAAGTCTTCTCCTTGCTCAGCCACACCGACCTCAACGAGCAAGAGACCTACCACGCCGGCCCGACCGAGAAAAGAACCGTCGACCCCGCCAGCTACCACCTACTCAATCCTGGGCAGAAGATTGTCGTCCCCGGAGGACACCGCGGCGACGACGACCTCAACACGTCAATATGCGCCGTCGTCACCGACGACTCGATCACCTGTGAAATCCAGAACCTCTATCACGACGGCACACATGGCTTCCGGATCCTGCCCCAAGGCAGCCAGACCTACTGATTGGATGATGTTGTGGCTAAACAGATCACCGAGCGCGAACCGCGCAACAACAACAGCAACCTGATCGGCTTGCGGGGCGCCATACTCTGCGCCGGCGTGGCCACTGCGCTCACCGGCCTCGCCGCCCCTCCCGCTGCCGCAGACCCACCCAACTACACCGGCTACCACGCCGTCGACCCGAAACCCTTCCAGACCTTCAACACCTACGGCGGCGGCGGCGCACAGTTCACCTCGCCCAGCGGCCAACTGTGCCGAATCGTGGTCATCTCCCGCGGCATGTTCGCCTACATCGAATGCCTAGGCGAGCTACACGGCTCCGCCGAAGGCAACAACCTCGTGCGGATCACGACCACGGCCCCAAGTGGCTTTTCGAAGACCACGCGCGAAGAGTTCCTCAGCACCCAGCGCGTAGGACCCGACGGCGTCACCCGCGAACCCACCGGTGCCGCCGGATTCATCCCGCTGCCCGCAGGCAGCAGCCTGACCTACACCAGCAGCGTCTGGTCCGGTACCTGCGCAGTCGACGCGACCAGCACCAGCTGCACTGTCACCAGCAACCGAAGCGACGGCACCAGCACCACCAAGAGCTTCACTTCGACCCCCGCCGACACAACGATCAATTGACCCACGGCGTCGAGCGTGCTCGGTTGGCCTTCGCCCAAGTCGGTGCTGGCCCAAATGGTTTCGGGACAAATCACCCACGATCAGACTTTCAGTACCACAGTCAGCTGATCGGTCATAGAAGATCGACTCGGAACGGGCGACTGCGCCGCTTGATCATCAGGCGTGTCCTGACGCACTGGCCGGTCGGCATCGCCACGGCGTTACCTCGGCAGCGGCGCGGCCTGGGCGACGATGCTCGCAGCCACGTCGATCGCCTCGGCGACCTCGGATTCAGCGAAGATCTGACCCGCGTGGGTAGCGGCATTGCGGCGCCTGATAAGGCGTACCGCGTAGTCGGCGGGCAGGGTTCCTCCGCATTCCTTGAGCCAGTATCGACACAGCGGTGTGAGCATGCTGTTCGCGCGCAATAACCGCTTGATTTCCGCGGCCGTCTTGCCGATGGCAGTCAGATGATCCGTGATAAGGCGAGTGACCGCAAGTTCTGCTGCCAGACCGGAATCCAGGACGGCGCGCCGGTAGTCACGACCGGCCCACAGAGATTTGGCGTCGCGGACAACCAACCATTCGTCGGCGAGCCGATCGTTATCCACGGCATGCCGAATGCAGCGCTTGAGAGCGTCGCCGGTGATCGGCCGGTAATTCGGCATCACCACGTTGAAGCCTGCCGAACCCACCGGGAGCACATGTCCGCCGCCGTGGATAGGACGACCGTGGAGAGTGTGAAGACGCGTCCATAATGTGGTCGCGTTGAAGGAGATTCCGGGCTCGATGGGCCCCAGACGGGACAAATCCTGGCCGTACAGCACCTCAATCCAGGTACTCACTTGCTTCCACCAGACCGGCATGGCCTCGGCGATAGCTCGAGACAAACCACGGACCTGCTCATCGTCGCCGACCGCGTCAAATGCGATCCGGAATCTATTGACAGAAACGGCTTTCGGTGTTTGACCGTCAGGACCGAACACCACGACGCGCCCCCAGAACGGCGCCATTTCGGGCAGCCGACTCAACGACATATCATGCTCGCTGTAGTGCCAGGCGGGTTCCACGAGCTCCTGATTGTCCCGAGGCACACCGGCGACGGTCGGCAGCGTGATCGACACGTTGTGTCCACCGACCACAGCGCTGTACGGGACGCTGAGCGCCGAAATCGCAACAGTGAACGCGGAAGGACACGTGTAGTAGCCCTCGACAACCCGGACTTCCTGCATAGACACCCCGATAAGACTAGGCCCCACAACCCGTAGAGGCGTTAGGAAGGAAGCGGGCGCCGCGCTCTTAGCGGCGACCTTGCCGCAACAGCCACATCGACACCGAAACAGCGAGCGGCAACCCGAGAAGGCTCATCGCGAGACTGGCGAGGCCGAGCCCAACCAGCGAAAGCAGGTCCCTACGGTAGCCGTCCCAGACAGCCCAGACGCCACACGCCAGGAACAGCGGGAAGATGACCACGAACTTGGCCGAGTCGCGCACGCTCGTCTCTTCGCCGCTGGCGTGTCGCGGCCCGCGACGATCGGTAGGCCCAGGACTGTGCACGGCTTTGAATCCGACGTAGCCGCCGAACACCATCGTGATCCAACCCACGGCAGGCAGCGCTGCAGCGCGACGAAAGTCATGTGGCGGCGGGTTGAACGCCATCAACGCGCCGCTGAGCATCCAAACCACCCCGAACACAACCAAACCAAGTCGACGTACCGGATCGCCGTTGAACCGCTTAGCCATTCGCGAGTTTGACGACGCGCGCCCGCATCGAATCGGCGATGTAGACGTTGCCACCGGAGTCCACCGCCAAGCCTGCTGGGGAGCTCAGGCCCTTGCAGGGGAGCTCGGCTTGGCTCGTCGAACCCACCGCGAGCTCAAGGACCTGGCGATTGTTGTAGTCGGCAAGGTACACATCACCCTGGTGGTCGACGGCGACCCCATACGGCTGATTGAGACCGGTGAACGACAGCTCGATTTGCTTCGTCGAGCCCGCCGGCAACTTGAGCACCCTGCTGCGACTGGCGCCAGAGTCCGTGACATAAACGTTGCCCGCCGCGTCGACGGCAACACCACCTGGCGATTCCAGCCCGCTGAAGGGCAACACGCTTTGACTCGCCGAGCCTGCCGGCAGGCTCACCACCTGCTTGTTGCGTCGGTCAGCGACATAGATACCGCCTGCCGAGTCCACCGCAATACCTTGGGGATCGGCGAGATCGGCTAGCGGCACGGCGATTTGGCTATTGGCGCCGGCCGCGAGTTTGACCACGCTGCCGACCCCCGGGTAGCCGTCGCTGAACTCGCTCACGTAGACGTTGCCCGCCGCATCGACCGCGACACCGGTGAGGTTTTGCAGACCGCCGAAGGGTAGCTCCGTTTGGTCGCCGGAACCGACCGCAAGTTTCAGAACCCGGTGGTTACCCGCGTCGGTGACGTAGACGCTGCCCGACGTGTCCACTGCGACGGCCGTCGGATCTTTCAGACCGGTGAATGGCAGATCGCTTTGCTGATAGGTGCGGGGCGGCGTCTGCGATGGATTGGGCACCGCGTGTACGGAGGGTGTGGTCGTCGGATGGTGTTGCGGCGGTGCGCTTTCATTGCTACACCCCACCAGCGCCACCACGCCGGTGGCCGCGAGGACGACAACGCCGCGGAGCCGCCGAGGCGGGCACACGGATCCCTCAACGGGACGGCGGGTCGCGGTCGTCATGCTGTGGTCGCGTACGGGTTGTGGGCCTCGCTGAAATCGACGCCCAGGCTGCGCTTGTCGTGGGCGGCGCCCTTGCTGCAGGTGGCCATGTGCCCGGCCCAGACAATTTCGCCGCCGACGATCACCTCCCGGTATACGAAGCAGCGGTGGTCACAGTAGCGGCAATACGCTCCGGCCATGTCTTACCTTTCGGTCATCGACGTGAACAAAGCTAGCACATGTAGAACGTTGTGTTCTACATTAGTTGGGTGAATGAAATCTCCATCCGCACACTCAACCAGGAGACCTCAAAAGTCTTGGCCAGAGTCAAGTCCGGCGAAGAAATCACCGTAACCGAGCGCGGCGCGGCGATCGCCCGGATCGTGCCTACACCCGCCGGCCCGCTCGACGAGCTGGTCGCCGCCGGCCGGGTCCGCCCCGCGACCATGCGCGGCCCCGCACCACGACCCACGACTCCGGCCGGGGACGGTCCCGATGCCGGCGCCCTGGTGCGCGGCATGCGCGACGAAGAACGCTTCTGACGCCATGATCTACCTCGACACCTCAGCCCTGGTGAAACTGGTCCGCCTCGAGCCGGAGTCCGAAGACCTAGCCGATTGGCTCGACGGACGAACCGAAATACGTTGGATCACTTCCGCGGTGGCCGAAGTAGAGCTACCGCGAGCGATTATCCGAGCCGGGCAGCTCGACGCATTGGCGGCGCTGCCTGCCGTGCTGGACCGGCTCGACCGGTTCGAGATCGACCCAGTGGTGCGCAGCACTGCAGCGGCCTTCCAAGATCCCGCGCTGCGCTCAGTCGATGCGATACACCTCGCCACCGCGAGCATCGCAGGGTCGCTGGCCTCACTCGAGGCGTTCGTCACCTACGACGAGGCCCTGGCTGAGGCCTCCCACAAGCTGGGAATAGAGGCTGTTGCCCCAGGGATCAGCGCGGGAGGGGCTGGTATCTCTTAGCCGGCGTGCCGATCCGCCGCGGGAACATCGTCGCGGCATCCTGCTGATCGCGGACCCACCTTGGCCAAAGTAAACACGCTCGACACCAGAAAGAGGAACGTGACACCGAGGAACAATCGCGGCCACGGGTCAAGCGGCAGGAAATAGATTCCACCGAGCGCGGCCACGAAGCTGATCGCGAACGCGACGGCGGCCTGAACGAAGAAGGCCGCGGTCGTCTTTCACGTGTGCCGTTAGGAAACGGTCATGCCAATAAGACTGCGGCACTACACCGTTGGCCGGGAGCCGTAACACTACTCAGATTTCGTCGTCGACGTGCGAACCTCGGGCCGGGTACAGTAGCGCCGCTGCGGCCGCTGCCGCGGCGCACACCCCCAGCGCCGCGGCGATCACCGTCGCCAACTGCAGCGACGCGAATTGGGCGTCGGCGACCGGTTTGACCACTGCCACCACGGCCACCGCGGGCATCACCAGCCGCACCCACCACGCCACTACGCTATCGCCGGGAACGCGTGAATTGGCTTCGGTGACAAAGACATACAGCGCCATCAACAGCAGGAAGGCCGCGCCGAGGATGACTGTGGCGATCCAGCGCGCGCCGTGGGCCGACAAGACGGCAGCCGTCACCGCGACAAGCGCCATCACCACCACTCGCGCGATGGTGTTCGGCCTCGCCTGGCGCATTACCGCCAGGTCCGCGGCGACGCGCACCACCGCCCACCCTGAGGCCAACGCAGCGGCCACCCCCACAACGACGCCGGTGATAGTCATCCACGTCCGACCCGCTTCGGCATAGAACTCCGGCACCGCTTCGCCCAGGAGTTTGGCACTCCAGCGCCACGGGCCCGCCACACCCCGGTGATCACCAACCCACAACACCACCGCAGCTACGGCCACCACCGCGACCGCCAGCGACATCGATCGCCCCGGCCTGGCTATGCGCGCGGCCCGGACGGTGATGAGTTCAACGCCCACCATCCCCAGACCGAAGCCGACTAACTGGCCAGACAGCTGGCCCGGCGTTGCGGCCGTCCCGATGACAACGGGGTCACTGCCCGCCGCGACGCGCGCAGTGACTGCCACCGCAAGGTAGACGGAGATGAGCAACCCCGCGATCACCAGCGGCGCCACCAGCGACGCGATGACCCGAGTCGACGCCCAACAGACAATGGCACCAACGACGATCGCCGCCCCCGCCGCGGCGACCGGTAACCACGAAAAAATCGCGGCCGGGTCCTCGCCGGATGAAAACTGCAGCAGCAGCAGCGATCCGAGGGCGGTGGCGAACTTCGCTGCCAGCACCACATAGGCGAGCAGCTGGACGATGCCGGCTGCGGTCGCTGCCTTCGGACCCAGGGTGGCGCCCACCAATTCGGCGGTGCTGCGCGCATGGGGAGCATAGCGGCGCAGCCGCGCCAAGGCGTAGATCACCGGGACCACGACCGCCGCTCCGAGCAGCGCTCCCAGCCCGTACTGCGCCGCAGACACAATCACCGCCATGCTCAGCCCGGCGGCTTGCCACGTTCCGAGGACGCGCTCACCGGAGCCGGTTCCTGGCTGGGCCTGTGCCTCTAGCGATTTCTTCGGCATGACTCAAGCATGACTTACGCCTACTCATTATTGCGGCAGCGGCCGACCTCAGCCCAAGGCCCCGCTCGTCGTGATAGCGCCGTCAGAGCTGTCGTGGTGCCGCTGACCTAGCTTTGGCGGCCTTGTAGGCCCACGAGCCCAATGCCAGTGCGATCAGTAACGCGCCCCCCAACATGGCGTAGCCGGTCGTGCGGTGAAAATCCCGCATTCCCGCCGGCGAGTACACGCCCTGGTGGATATTTTCTTGTGTTGCATGCCAGTTCACCGGCGCCGTCAGCACTGCTGGATCGGTGCCTGCCGGGTTCAACTTCTCGATCGTTCTTACCGACCGGTACCCGCGGGAGGTCAGCACCGAGCAGGTGTCGGCCGGGCCCATCCGGTGTCCGTCGCAGTGCGGCCCAGCCAGATCTTGGTAGGCGACTAAGCCTGCCCCGAACAATAGGGCGATGAACATCAGGCCAAGGGCGCCGACCGCGAGGCGGCGCACGACGTGCCAGAAAACCGCCCCTATGGTGCGCCCGGGGGCCGCGGGGTGTGGCCCGTCGACGTCAGGATCGGTCACAACGACCCTCCGGCGTGTGAACCAACCTCATGAGACGACACGCTGGTGCCTATCTACAGTCGATGAAGTCGCTGGCTAGTTGCCGCTGCAATTCAGCCGCCTCAGCCGTCTGATTGCCCTGAGGGGTTTGGGGTTTCGGCGATCCACTGTCGTCGCGGCAGTCAGGCACTTGAAGATCTCCGGTGAACTGGTGGAAATTATCGGGCTCTACCATGAGGTGCCATTGCAGTTGTAGCGGGTGCTGTTTGGTGGGCGCGATGGTGGAAATGACTGATTTGAGGTCGCGGTAGGCCGTAGCAGGGTCTGTGATGTAAACCGAGAGCGCAGTGATTCTGGCGTCGTCGACGCGCACGTAATAGATCGGCAGTGCCAGGCGCGATATCAGGGCGTCGATGTTTGCGCGCTGCTCGGCGGTGATTGGAATACCGACTTCCCAGGTGGGGAATTTGGTCGGCTCGGCCGAACGGACATAGACGGTCATCGGTTCGGGCTGCACAGTGGCCAACACTGCGCTCAAGACATCGCTGGTGTGGTCGATATCCGATACTTCAAGGCGCACCGTGGCACCGTCACGTGACCACAGGATCGACGCCTGCGGCACACGCGTCCTGAGTTCCCGTAAGCGATGTGTGTCACCGGCGATCTGGGCGGGGTTGCGCTCTGCGCCACGTTTTACCTCGAGTCGGTCGCCAACGACGAAGGTGGTGGACTGGCGGTAGCCGTTGAAATCCCCGCCTTTGATGCGGGTGATACGTGAGGCCACCGCCGCGATCTGTTCCTCGCTTGCCTTGGGCATCGCGACTACCAGGCTCAACTGGGCGCCGTTCTCAAAATCGTTGGTATATAGTGGATTAACGTCATCAACACCCGGCATTTTGGCGATCTCGGCCTGAAGGTGGCGCACCTCGGCGCTGCGATCAGGAGGCGTGCACGCAGCCACGACCAAGGCCAGCCATGCCATGGCCGCCACGCATACCCGTTTCACCTGTGCCGGGAGCCGGCGCGTGACACGCCGCGACACTGCACGCTGCTGGTTCCTGCAGCAGGTCCGGCGCTCTTGGTACATCCCGTCGCGGCTACGCCAGCGGCGACAACGCTGACAATCACCGCGACGGCATAACGACGTGAAGACATGGCCAAAGCCTACGGTGAGCGGCGCTGCGTCGAGATGGAAAACCGACGGCGGTAGCGGTGCAACCAACGATGTTCACCACGATATTCACGAAAACTGTGGTCGAGAGTTCGGATGTCAGTTGAGATGGTCTTGAGAACGGACCGCGAAAGGAGGTGACAGATGAAGAAAACACTTCCTCTCGTGATGATGTTCTGTGGGTTCGTGTCGGGAGTCGTCGCAAGCCCTGCGGCGGCGGACATGAATAGCTACATGAACTGCATCCTGTTGAGTAGACAGCACTTGAACCCGGAACCACCTCAGGCAAAGCAGCTTGTCTACGACACGATCGGACAAGAAGTCTCCCGGAACATTCGCAACAACGGGAGTTCCTCGATGGCGGAGATCTCGCGTCTCGAAGGCAACGGGATTGACCCACAGCTCGCACAGATGATCGTCCAGTGTGCCAGCGTGAATGGGCCGATGTGATGTCATGTCGCGCAAGTTGCAAATGCTGGATCGGCCTGGTTCTTCCCAAGGGCTGCCTCCCTTCTGGGACACTTAGAACCTGTGTGGGCTCGAATCGTTGTTGCGCCCTGGTGGGTGAGCTGGCTGGCGAACGCCGCGTTCGGCGCGATCACGCTTGGCGCAGTCGCGGCGTTGCTGTACCCGAACTTTTTCGCCGTCACCGGATGGTTGTGGGGACCGCTCACCGTTGCGGGGTTCGCTCTGCTGATATCGGCGTGCCTGGTTTTCGTCCAGCGCCCGTTCCGCCGGGCTTATTCTGCAGCCCTCACTGGACTTAGCCGCCAGCAGCGGGCCCAAATCAGCCGGGCATTGCGCCGCGGAGAGATCCCCTCTGAACCGCGCGTGCTGGTGGCTGCCGTCAAGGTGGGCACGTTGCGGCTGGCGCACACGCTTCGGGCCCTGCGCGGGTCGACGGCATTGATATGGCTGACGCCGGCCTTCCTCATCCTCGCCGGAGTTTTGTCCTTTCTGGCCAACGATATTCGGCGCGGAGTGTTCTTTGTCGGGTTCGCGCTGTACTTCGCGGCCTACTACGCGTGGCTTGGGTACCGCAAGGATCAGCTGACCACGCACGTGGAGTCGTTGCGCGCAAGCGCAGAAGCTGACGACACGCCGGTGGACGTCGACTATGCTCCGCCGCCGCGGAGACTAAGGATGTCGATCCCGCTGTTTATCGTGGCTGGAATCGCCACTGTGACAATCGCATACCTATCGGATCGCCCCAACCCGGACTGCCGGACCGTCGACGCGGTCGCCAACTTCAACTTCAAAACCAATAGCGTGCTCACAGCGCGGCTGACAGCGACCGACGTGGATCTGGCCAGCTACCGGGATTGGTCCAACCAGCTGCAAACCTACGCACGACAAGCATCCACCCCCGATATCGCTCGCCGCCTTCACCGGATCGCCGACCTATCCGTGCAGGCGGTGGCGCAGCGACAAGCTATCAGCAACGACGAAATAGCCGCGCGCACAAGTGATGCCATCCACGGCGACCAATCCGCATATCTGAGCACGATCAGCGAGCTGCTCGATGAACAGCAAGCCCTCATCTCAACCTGTCATCGTTCCTGACCCGGGTCCTCACCCATGCATCGTGATGGCCGGCCCCGTGCCCGGCCCGATTCTCACAGCAGCTATTCCTGCATCACTTCGAGATGTCTGGAGGTGCGCGAAACCGAACTCGTTCAACGATTTCCGCGCCAAGGCTCGGCCCGTGAGATGAGGCTTTCGCCACCCCGACTACAGCGTGCGGACAGGTCTCGTTACAGACAGGCCTTGGCGTGGGATTCCTCGGGGGCCTACCCTCGCGGCCGGCGCCTTCGACTAGCTGGTCGGCCGGTTCACCCAGACCCCCAGACTGGCAGCATTGAGGGCGTGCTCGTCAGATAGGCGATCTCAGCAGCCAGGACGCGAGGTGTTTTCCTCGTGGTCACATCAAGTCACTGTCCTGACGTGCCGGTGGCACGATGGCCGGCATGGAGGAAGAGCTGCCTACTGTCAGCCTGCGCTTGTGGCGTGCCGACGCGATCGTCTTGTTCGACTGGTTGGCCCATACCGATCTGAACACCGTGCCGATTACGCATCCGGCGCAAAAGCAGGCGCTGGCTGATCTTTTGACCCGGTTCGAATGGGCGGCCGACGCGGACGTGACCGCGGCGACTGCTGAAGAGGTCGCGGCGGCTCAAGCAGAAGTGGCCCGTGACATGGGATGGTGAGGGAACAGAATTCGTTCGTGGCCGTGCTGACGCTAGCCTGCTGTCAATATTGACCAACAGACGGCGGCAACCCGAGCGGCACCAGAATTCGCGTACATCGCCAGGCGAAGCGCTCGCCGTGGGTCCAACCATCAGCACGAAGACGAACGCGACGCTCAGTGCGCGTATGGCTTCGTAGGTACCGTAGTCGAGTGTCTGACGAAGAAATGGTCGCATCGGAGCGCGGCGTTCATCTGGAGTGGTGGTACGACCTGGGACCGGCCTTTTCTAGCCGAAGTGGACTTGCTTGCCGCCCGGTCAAGCTACTCGACGTCGTTCGTTACAGAGGACGGCGTCTTCGCCGCGACTGTACGTCTGCCACGGACCCCTGACGCTGAGGGCGGGCTTGCGGATTATCTGGCGCCTCCGCGTGCTTGGGCGGCAACGCTACCCACGCCCGGCGAAGAATGGGGAATCCATTACAAGGACCATACGCTGGGCTTCAAAGGCGTTGTCATCAAACGTCTTGCCTTCATCATTCAGGCCGGGCCGGAGGTCGTGGAGCCCGCCATACGTTCGGAGTGGGGGCAGGACCTTCTAGCGTTGGAGATTCTCAACACGATTGATACCTGGTGGGAGAATGTCAGGACATGGCTCGAGATCGCAACTAACCAACGCCTCGCACAAGTCGGCCACGAGGCCAGCGATTGGTTAGACCCGAATACGCGGACGTCGATATGGACGGTCGACGAAAGCGGGGAAAGGAAGCCGTTGAGGGCCGGCGGCACTGTTGTTCAGGGCCCTGAGCGAGTCCTCGGTGTGACCGCAACGATTCTGCAGGATTGTCTGGCGCTCGCACACATTGAGCCGCCACTGGCATGGACTCTGTTGCGGGACGCGCGCGCCCTGCAAAACGCCGATCAGTACCGCCGCTCGGTCATCGATGCAGCCACTGCAGCAGGGCTGGCTGCGACCAAGCTGGTTGACGATCTGCTTGTGGGAACCGAGTCGGGGGAGCGAGCAAGGCTCCTCCGCGACCGAAGCCATCAGGGACTTGGAGGGAAGGCAGTACTGCTGAGGGAATTGGGGCAGGGCCCTCCGGAGGGTTTCAAAACTGATCTAGTGGCCAGGCGAAATGACGCTGTGCACGAAGGGATAGATCTGAAATATCTCGAGTGGCAGGTGGCGTTTCGTGCGGCGTTAGCCCTTGTCGAGCAAGGCTTTCCACTGCCCACGGCGCCGGGTTCAAGCGGGCCGCTAACGTGTTATTGGTCTCAGACCATACAAGCGCAGAATGTCCATTCGTGGCCGTGATGCGAGCCTGCTAGCGGGCTGGTTGGTAGGCCTTGGCGCGGCTCGCAGGGTGCAGGTACGGGGGTCGGACGGCGGCGGTACCCAGCTGTCCTGTCTGGACACCGGGGGTGTGGGTGAGGCAGCGCACCGGCGTTGTGCGGCCGAGTACGCCGGGCTCGTGTTCGTGGCCGGCCGCCCAGCGTGAGATATCGGGGGTTTCGGTGACTTCCCATCGTGTGACGAGGCCTTCTCCGACCCCGCGGTGCTTGCCGATCGAAAACAGGTCGGTGAGCAGCTCACGGATGAGGTCGGCGTCGCCGACGGCGCGCCAGGTCAAGGTCGCGGCGGGATGCGCCATGACAGGGACGATGCGCTTTTGATAGCGGCCCTGGGCGTCGGAAACTGCTTGGCTTCCAATGACGGGGGTCAGCTGCTGAAGCCGGCCCCGATTCGTGCGTGAGGTGCGCCAGCGCATGTCGGGGTCGGTGACGTGATGGGGGTGGAGGTCGGCGAAGGTGGCCATCCAGTGCCAGTCGGCGTCAGAGGTGGGATTGCCGCATTTGGCGAGCGGAAGATCCAGTGTCTCAGGGTCTTTGGTGTGCTGGTAGATAAACTCTTCGCCCGCTGTGCGGGCGGCCCACTTACGGCGGTGCCACAGTACTGAGGCGAGTAATCCATCCAAGGCCACGCCCCAGGGGCGGGACAGCACGACACCGTGTGGTGTGGTGGCGGTGATCTGCAGAGCAATCATGTGTGTGTCAACTCAGTTGCGATAGCGTGGTGATCGCCTCGTCGCGGTGAGCGGTTAGGTCCGCTGCCCAGTCGATGTTGTCGCCGGGCAGATTTCCGCGAAGCGTGGTCGCGGTGACGGTGGCGGTGACCTGTCCGTGGCCGGCGGCGATGCGGCCGCCGAGGTGTCCTCGGGTGGCGAATTCGTCCAGGACGGAAAGCAGAAATGCTGCTTGGATGGGGGTGGCGTTGGTGAGTCGAACCCAGGTCTGAAGTCGGGTTCCGGCCGGCAGCGTCTCCACCCCGAATCGTCCGAGCGGACTGCTGTTTTCATCCGAGTCCGTGCTGGGAGGCCGGGCGGTGGTGGTGCGGTGATCGGACAGGTGGCTAAACGATTCTTCTGCGACGCCAAGCACGGCAGACAAGGCTCTGGATCGCGGTGGGCGGGGCAGGATGTGGGAGAGTTCGGCGATCTCGGGCAGCACCTTGCCGACGTCCAGTAGCCCCGACATGATGCGGCCCGACGCCGCCCCGCCGAATACCGCGATCTGGGGCAGTAGAGCCTTGAGGCGGCGTTCTTGCTCGTCAGTAAGGGGCCGCGCGGATTTGGCCAGCCGGCCGCCGTTGGTGAGTAGGTGTGCTGCCGGGATGGGCAGGGCGGTGTCTTCGTAGTTGAGCACGGCGGCGGTCAGTGACTCTCCGATGCGGCGCAAGATGCCGCGGAAGCCGCTGCCCGACACGATCGGGACAAGTATCACTTCACCGGTAGGGGTGATGATCTTTTCTCGGCGGAACAAGGCGAAATTGTCGGTGCCGATGGCGCTGTAGTCCTCGCGGTGCACGATCGAGGATCGGGCCAAGACGTCGATGTCGAAGTGAACGCTGATCAAGCTCACCCGCGGGCCGCTTTCCGTTGTTCGGCAACAGCTTCGGCGATGATGCGCACCCGCAGCAGCAGTGCCGGCAGACTGTCACGTAGCACGGCGATGACAGGTAGCGACGGTTGGCGTAGCAGCATGGCTAGCTCGAGGCGTCGATCCCGCTGCCGGGGCGCGCAGACCTCGAGCTGTATGGACACATCAGACCACCAGCGATCCAGGGTGTCGGCGCGGTAGGCGGCACGGCGAACTCGACCGGGCAGCAGCTCGTCCCAGTAGGTTTTGCGGTATCGCGGGTCGGCGAGCCAGCTTCTCTCCCAGTCGATGCTGTAGTGCAGTAGCAGCAGCAGCCGTTCAGCGGTGTCGGCGGGACTGGGCCGGGCGGCTTCTTTCGTTTCGGCGTCCGGGGCGGGTTCGTCGAAGGGGGGCAGTTCGGGGACCAGGGCACGCCACGTCTGGGTGGGAGTGGGAGCTGCGGTCATGGGTGAAGCGTAAATGGCCCGGCAGTCATCGGGTGGTGATCGCTCGGCGCGCGGGTTAGGGCTGAGGCGTCGGCACGGTGGTGAGGGCGCGAGCTGCTGCCCACGATGGCGGGACGGTGCGCCATATCTGCAGTGCCGTCCAGGCAGCCAGGATGCGCCCCCAATGGCTGGACGGCTGAGCGCGCAGTAACCGCGAGGGAGGCGCCGGATGGCTCAACTGGTTCCAGGTTGCGCCCACGGTGGTGCGCAGCCAGATCAGGTCGGTCAGCCGGGTCGCCGCGGCGGCATCCCAGGGCACGACGAGACCATCGGTGGCGAGATGTCCCCATTGGGCGGTCGGCAGGATGTGGCGGCGTCGAGCGGTCGGCAGGATCGCGGCTTGAGAGGTCGGCAAGGCGCCGCCAGCGAGCGCGTCAGCCAATGCGGCACCGGTGGAGTACTCCGTCACGGTCGTCGCAGTGATCAGTAAAGCCAGTTGTGTGGTGGGAGGGGTGCTGTAGGCCCAGGCGCATGGCACACAGAGCCGGCGGGATCCGAATGGCCAGGCGTCGAAACCGGTGAACTTCTCAGAAATGATGCGCGAGCTCAGCACGGTCGGCCCCTCTTCGCCGCAGCGCCCGCAGCGGCCATCTACCGGCGACGGCGCGTCCACGGCGGGTCGACCGGCAGCAACCCATGCCGCGGCGGCGGGATCGGAAAGCATGCTGGCGCCACGATACGGCCGGATCGGTTGGTATCGTGAGCGACACGAAACGCACACAGGGGTCGGGTGAGGGTTTCACCTGAGGCGGCTCCGGAAGGCTGATTATCAGTCCGTCCGGGGCCGCCTCCCTCTTTTCTGGGCCCGGCGCCGGAAGCAATCCCGCTTGGTGTCCAGGTTGGCCCATACACTGCGGTTGATCGTCGAGCTAGGGAAGTTTGAACCGCGTGGGTGCCAAGACCGCCAGACCGAACCGGGAGCAGCCCGTCGCCATGGACGTCGAGGGCGGCGTCATCTCCGCGCGCGACGTGAAGGCGGCTCGCGAGGTGGCCGAGGACGCGATGACGGAGCGTGGCTTCCAGCGACTGGCCAACCAGATCACCGATGAACTGCGCGACGCGGACACCTCACTGACCCGGGCGGCCCGCGACCGTGATCGCGCCACGCCTCGAGATAGGAGCCATATCGAGTCCGGGCGCCTGCGCGGCGAGCTGCCGGCCCGCGAGGAGTTCCGGGAAAGGCTGAGCGGGCGCCAGCGCAAACTCCGCTCGGCGGTCAAGAACCAGGTGATGGCCGCGGCGCCGGCGTCGCAGCACGCCGCGATCGCGAGCATGCTGACCAGCGAAGACCCCACCGAGTGGCGGCGCATCAACGAAAAGCTGCACCACTCGGCGGGTGACGTCCAACAACTAGCGGACACTGATCGGGTAAAGGTGCAGCGCCTCGACAGGGCGATCCAGTCCTATGAACGCCTCAACGACCGCACCCACCGCGTCTACGTTGCGGTGAAGCTGCCCGACAACCATGGCGACATCACCAAGCCCTCCGACCTGCCGGCTAACCTGCGGCCCGGTGCGAGCATCGCGTTCGACCAGTTCACCCTCACCCGACACAACCTGCATGAGACACCGGGCCACGACAGCTCCCGGCATGTGGTGTTCGAGGTTGTGACGAGCCGTGGGATGTATTTGGGTCGCTCCGACAGCGTGGAAGACACCACCCACATCCTCCCGAGAGGAATGCAGTTCGACGTAGCGTCCGCCGAACACGTCGTCTATGCAACCCGTTCCGGAGGCTTCAACGAACGCGTCGTCTTGCAACTGAGGGAGCGGTGATGACCCCCACCGAATGGATCGTGCACCCCAACCGATCCGACGTTGGATCCGACGAGCCCGGCCGCAACGGTCATTACCGCTCGCTCACCCGGCCGCGGAAGCCGGCCACCGAACCATGCCTGGCTCGAGTAAGGCTGCCGCGCAGACTATCCGACGTCGCCGACGCCGACGGCACCATTACCTTCGGCGGGAACGACTGGTGGTTCGTCGTCGGCGCGGCCCGCACCTTCGTCCGCACCCACATCGACTCAAACGTGCCGCCGCCGTTTGGATTCAAGCGCAACGGACAGTGGTGGTGGTGGGACGACACCACCAGCGAGGAATCGATTCTCGAGGGCCCAGAGGGCATCGACTATGTCCGCGAATACCTCGCGCGGCTGTTTCCGAGGTGCACCGTCACCGTCAGCGACGCACGATGACCACGCCACCGGCTGGGCTGGACCTGCACACGTTACGCGGCATCGCCGCCCGCCGGCGCGGGGCCCAGGGCCACCAGCATCTGCTCGACCGCATCGCCGAACACCTCGACGAGCACGACGGGTTCGTATCTTGGAGTGGCGGTAAGGATTCCACCGTCGTAGTCGATCTCGCTCGGCAGGTCGACCCGCATATCCCAGTGGTGTTCTTCGACAGCGGGCTGCAGTTCCCCGAGACGCTGCGTTATCTGGAGGACCTGGCGCAGGCATGGCAGCTGAACTATCACGTGATCACCGCTGACCCAGACTTGCTGACGGTGCTGATCGCCGGCGGTGGTTTCGACCATCACGCAGTCGATCGTCGGTTGCGCGGACAGCTCGCCGACATCATGATCACCGGGCCCGCGGCCGAGGCGCACCGCCGCTACGGCCGCGGATCGCTGTGGGGAGTGCGCGCTGAGGAGTCCCACGGCCGACGGATGCTGTACCGGCGCGGTCTGGGCGCCGAAACGCGGGCTCGACAGCACAGTTCGCGGTCAGATGTGCGCGCGCAAGTCGGCGGAGTGGTGCGCCGAGCGGACGGCACCATTACCTATGGTCCGATTTGGGACTGGCAACGCTCGTATGTCTTCGAGTACCTGGCCGGCCGCGGCATCGAGCCCAATCCGCTCTACCGCAAGCTCGCTGCACTCGGAGTCCCCGAACAGCAGATCCGCGTCGACTCGATCATCGACGCCTCCAAGCTGTCCAACGGACACATCGCTTGGCTGCAGAAAGGCTGGCCAGATCTGTATGACCGCCTCAGCCGCGCCCTACCGCGGCTGACTGAATGGACGTGAAAGCCGCTTGCGGACTGCGCTGTTGCTGCTGGCAGCAATGTTCACGCCGTCAGTGCATCGCGCTCACGCGCGGCCTTGGGGCACGAAGTTGCCGTGGTAGCTCCTCCTCCCCGGCCGCCGCAGCGGCCGACCGAGGCGCCATCCGCTTGGTATATCTACGCCGTGCGTGACAACCGGCTCATCGTGTCCGGTCCGAACTTCGGACAACCCGCATCGTCCCGCCTGGAGCTCCAACCTGGTCGCAAATCCGCGCGGCTCGGTCCCATCGGCGGCCATACCGCGTCCTTCACTATCTGATGTGCGAAGGTGGAGCGGGTTTCGATTAGGCTGCGCGACTGCGTGTTCGGGGGCTTATCCATAACGCCCGAAGACCAGGGAAACGTTGTGTCCGCCGAATCCGAACGAGTTGTTGATGGCGTAGTTGTAGGAGCCTGGGCGGGGCCCGTCGGCTACCACGTCGAGGTCGATCTCGGGATCGAGATTCGTCAGGTTCAGTGTGGGTGGGACGATCTGGTCGCGCAACGCTAGGACAGTCAGGATTGATTCGACAGCGCCGACGGCACCGACCGAGTGGCCTAGGGCAGACTTGGGCGCATAGACGGCCGGTTTGTGGCTTCCCAAGGCGTTGTTGATGGCTCTGCCTTCGGCGAGGTCGCCGACTGAGGTGCCGGTGGCGTGTGCGTTGACGTGGTCGATGTCGCCGGGCGTGAGATCGGCGAGCTGGATCGCTCTTGTCATCGCGAAACCGGCGCGTTCGCCGTTGGGGTCCGGTGCCACCATGTGGTAGCCGTCCGAGGTGATACCGGCGCCCAACAGCCGCGCCAAGATCTTGGCTCCTCGGGCTTTGGCGTGTTCTTCGGTTTCGATCACCATCAACGCGCCGGCTTCGCCAAAGACAAAGCCGTCCCGATCCTTATCGAATGGCCGGCAGGCACCGGCCGGGTCGTCGTTGTTTGTCGACATCACGATGCGCATTTGAGCGAAGGCCGCGATGGGCACCGCTTCGATTTTGGTTTCCACGCCCCCACAGATGGCGATGTCGGCTTCGCCGTAAGCGATTTGCTGCCAGGCGCGTGCGATGGCTTCTGAACCCGATGCGCATGCTGAGACCGGTGTCATCACTCCGGCTTTGGCCTGTCGTTCTAGCCCAACGACGGCCGCTGCGCCGTTGGGCATGTACATCTGCACGCCCAGCGGGTGGACGGCCTGGATTCCGCGTGCACGTAGCCCGTCGTAGCCGAACACCAGTTCCTCGGTTGAGCCCATTCCGGTGCCGATGGCTACCAACAGGCGGTTGGTGTCGACTTGGGGTGAGCCGGCGTTGTGCCAGACGCGGCGGCCCAACACTGTGGACATTCTTTGCAGGTAGCTTCGGCGGCGGACCTCGATCCGCGTGAGTTGGCTGTCGAACTCTTCGACTAAGTGGCCGCCGATGCGTACTGGCAGGTTGAATTGCTGTACGAATGGGTCATCGAGTTGGCGGATCCCGCTTTGGCCCTCAAGTAAGAGCTTCCAGGTGTTTTCCGCATCGGGGGCCAGCGCAGTCGTCATCGCTATACCGGTGACGACGGTGGCGAATGTCGGCACTGCGGCGATCACTCCATCTCAGGCTCGTGTAGTATCAATGCCGACCGTATCATATGCGACGGAATGGGTCAGTCGCCCACGGCAACCTATGCGGGCTTGACGCTTCACACTTTGTGCGGCGGCGAGGCCACTGATGTTGCGCGCCCAGGTGACTATGTCGATTGGGGGTTACCGGCTGGGGGCGATGAGGCTTTCGGATGCAACGCGGATGCGGTCGGCCGGTGGCTTAAAGCCCATCTCCTGTGGTTCAGGCCGGTGGGGGTTCGCGTTATGGCCTATCGCGGGGTGACTCCGTGTTCAAAGATGCGGATCACTGATGCGACGACGGTGTGGCGGGGGACGGCGCCGGCGCCGGAGTCGCGGCATGCTCGCAGGATCAGAGCAAACAGCGCGAGTTCGATCCAGTCGGGGCTGAGGTCGGAGACGAATGCTCCTTCTTTTTGGCCGCGTTTGATGAGTTTTAGGATCGGCTGGTGGTTGGGTTGCTGTCCGGGCGGGATGTTGCGCAGCACGGCAGGGTCGGCGAAGAGGAAGACGATTTGATCACTGACACGGACGAGTTCGGCGACCACGCGTCTCATCGCCTCGATCGCTGGTCCGTGGTTAGTGGCCGCGTCGGCGATGATCTCGTTGACCACCTGGATCGCGTCCATTGTGGCCGCATGGATTAGGCCTTCGCGGTCGGCGAAGTAGCGGTGCAGGGTGGTTCGGCCCACGCTCGCAGCTTCGGCTATTTCGGGCATGGTGGCCGTCCGGTCGCGGGCGAGAACAGAGGCGGTCGCTGTAAGGATCGCTGACCGCGTCCGTGTTTGTGCGCCTGAGGGCTTTCTCATGGCAACGCTCATGGCCTCTATAATAACCACGTTCATATTTGGGATGTTGACGTTCCATATCAGGGCTTGTATGCTCCATTTGACTGTTGCCGTGTCGGCGAGATGCATTGGTTTGCAACCACTCACGCCCAATAGAACAATCGGCAAGGAGGCGGGCGGTCGTGCTTGCAATGCCGCACGTATCCGAACAAGTTCGGGTCGACGTGGTGAACCCGTGTGGGCAGCGCGGTAACCGCCAAGACGGGGCCGCCCTTGTGCTGAGCTTGGTCGCAGCGGATCATAATCGTGGGGTTGCAAACGGTCCCACCACTTGCCGCGCTGCTGGGACCGCTGGTTCTGGTGACCGCTGGCAGTTCACCGCGACCCGCCCACCTTCGCATCCAGGCCAGGCATCGGCGATGTCGACGGCGCCGAGTTACCGACGGCACACCTTTCACCGCAGCCCCTGGGTAACCCCGTGGCGGTAAAGACCCGTCGCCGGGGCAAGGAACTCGAAAAGGCGGTGTATGACGCGGCTTTGGCGGAACTGAAAGCTATGGGTTACGGCGGACTGAGCATGGCCGGGGTGGCAGCGCGGGCTCGCTGCGGCAAGGGGTCACTGTATCGGCGCTGGCCGACCAAGCGAGACGTAATACTGGACGCGTTGAGAGCCCGCGCAGCGTTGCCGCCCAGTGTGCGCCAGGAGGGGCCAGCGCGACGGAATTTGGTCACGGTGCTGCACTGGTTTGCTCAACTGCTCGTCGGCAAAACGGGTTATCCGGAGTTAGTCGTCATCGCCGAGTTGTTCGGTGATGACGAAATCCGCGAGACCTACGCTGATTTGGTACTCGTCCCGGTCGCGAAGGCGATACAGGGAATCATTGCCGCTGGCCTGATCTCCGGGGAGATCGACCCGACTGCAGTGCGAGACCTCACGATCCATGTCGGGCCGGCGCTGATCATTCAAAGTGTGCTGCTTACCGGGACTACGCCTCGTCGCGCCGAGCTCGAGCAGATCAGTGACGCCATCTTAGGTTGATGCGCAACGCCCTCGGCGGCCCGGAGGCGTGGGCTCACTCGAAAGCGGCCTTCCGATCGGTGGGCCGACGACACTCGACACCTTCATCTGTGTCAACAAGACCACCACAGCTAGGTATCGACTTTGACGTCCATGGGTTGTCGATCAATCAGACAATTCACGGGGCGCGGCTGCACCCGCCATCCCTCAAGCGGTCAGGACTTGCGAGAGCGGTGTGTGGTCACTGTCATTGAGCCGGCTGATCAGTGGCAGCATCACTCGGGAAGCCAGTTCCAACACCACTCGTTCGTCGGGTTGCAGCCTGGTCACCAGTTCGGACAGCTGGTGGCGGACGAAACGTCGGCGTTGCCGGACCATTTCGCTGCCAGTATCGGTGATGGTTATCAGGACCGCACGCCGGTCACTGGGATCGCTTGTGCGGGTGACGAGGCCGCGACGCTCGAATCGTTGCACCAGTTGAGTCATCGAGGGTTGGCTCAGCGCCGCGGCTGTGGCCAGCGTGCTCAACCGGGCTGGCCCGTCTGTGTCGAGTCGAAGGAGCACATCGGAGGCAGTAAGGCTCATTTCCCGCCGATCCAGGAGCTGGCGGATGACCAATAGGGTGGATTGCTCCAGCGCGCCAGCGATCGCGTCGACACTGCTATCAGGCATGGGCATATTCCCCACGGTACATCATATGGCTAAACTAATCCGGTTGTGAGGCCGCCTCAGATGGTCCGGTTACGGGAGCGATCGAGAACTGTTACTCTGCCGTTATGTGGCAAAACGCGCTCGCGGCAACGCGTTTGGTTACAGTGGCGAAGCCGAGAAGGTACTCAATCAGGATTGCATCTCTGAGCCCAGGCACTAGTATACATTGCTATGCAATGTATACTTGGAGAAGCGGCCCTGCGGGGCGAGGCGCACATCATCACACCGCCCGGTAACTTTCCAGACGATCGGCGGGATCTTGCGAGACGTTTCGAACGTGAGGTCATTCCGTTAATGGCTGAACTGTCGCGCCGCGCCCACAGGATGATGCACAACCGAACCGATGCTGAGGATTTGGTGCAGGAAACCATGACGCGGGCTTACGCCGGCTTCGGCTCATATCAGCGTGATAGCAACGCTAGAGCGTGGCTTCACCAGATTATGCAGAACGTGTTCGTCGACGATTACCGCAAGCGGCAGCGACGCGCTGTTGAGGTGCTCCACGGTGATCTGCCTGATTGGCACCCTTCCTCGCTAGCTGGGCGTGTCGGGGCCAGGCGGCGCGGCGCGGAGGACGAAGCACTGGAGAGACTGCCTGATCCTCAGATTAAAGCGGCGATGGAGGCGCTTCCCGAGGCATTTCGCCGAGTCGTGTATTACGCGGACGTACGGGGGTATCGCGGCGTGGAGATCGCCCGAATCACGAGCTGTCCCAGCGCAACGGTGGCGTCACGACTAGCGCGGGGGCGCCGGCGGCTTCGCGCTTTGCTTATCGATCGTGTGGAGGGCAGCCGTATGCGTGCGCGGCCGGCCAGCCGGCTGGAGGCGAGCGCCGGCACGGACGGCGAGGTACGGGCTCGTCGCGAGTATCCCGGCAGTCTGTGAGTTAACCCGTTGTGACAGACGGCCGCTCGCATTCGATGAGAGCAAAGGAGCACCCCATGCATCCGTCCACGCAGGAGTTTTCGGGAGGAGCGGTTTTGGCCGAGGGCGACAGTGATCCATCTGACCTGCTGGTGATTTTTGGAATCACCGGTGACCTGGCCCGCAAGATGACGTTTCGGGCGTTGTATCGGCTCGAGCGCCGCGGCGAGCTCAAGCATCCGATCGTGGGTGTGGCCAGTGATGACCTCACGGTCGAGCAACTGCGGGAGCGGGCGCGGGATGCCATCAAGAAATCGGGTGAGAAGTTCGACGAGGCGGTGTTCGGCCGGCTGGCGGGTCGGCTGTCCTACCTGCACGGCGACGTCACCGACGCCGATCTCTACAAACAGCTCGCCGAGAAAATCCGCCCGGCCTCCCGTCCGCTCTATTACCTGGAAATGCCGCCGTCGTTGTTCGCGCCGATCATCGAGAACCTGGCGAAAGCTGACCTGCTGGAGCGGGCGCGGGTGGCGATCGAAAAGCCGTTCGGCCACGACCTTGCCTCGGCGCGGGACTTGAACGCCCGGCTGCGCGCGGTACTTGACGAGGACCAAATCCTGCGCGTGGACCACTTTTTGGGTAAGCAACCGGTGGAAGAATTGCAGTACTTGCGGTTCGCCAATAATAGCCTGGCGAAGCTGTGGGACCGCGACAGCATCTCCGAGATCCACATCAACATGGCCGAGGACTTCGGGATCGAGGACCGCGGCAAGTTCTACGACGCGGTGGGTGCCTTGCGTGACGTTGTGCAGAACCATGTGCTGCAGGTGCTCGCGCTGGTCGCGATGGAGCCCCCGGTGGGCGCCGGCGCCGATGACCTCAACGACAAGAAGGCCGAGGTTTTCCGGGCGATGCCCGCCTTGGATCCGGAGCGCTGCGTGCGCGGGCAGTACCGCGGTTACACCGACGTCGCCGGAGTGGCAAAGGATTCCACCACCGAGACCTATATCGCCCTGCGGACTGAGATCGACAACTGGCGCTGGGCCGGAGTGCCGATCTTCCTGCGCGCCGGCAAGGCGCTAACGGAGAAGGTCACCGAAGTTCGGATGTTCCTTCACCACGTTCCCGGGTTTTCGTTCCTGCCCGACCGTCGGCCCCCCGAGCCGAACCAGATCGTGCTGCGTATTGACCCCGATCCCGGGATGCGGCTGCAGTTGTCCGCCCAGGTCGGCGACAGGTGGCACGACGTTCACCTGGACTCGTCGTTCGCCGAAGACCTCGGTGAAGCGGTGCAGCCCTACCAGCGGCTGCTTTACGCCGCGCTCAACGGTGATCGCCAGCTTTTCGCCCGGCAAGATGCCATCGAAGAGACCTGGCGAATCGTGCAGCCGGTGCTGGACAAGCCGGGGCGAATCCACCATTACGACCCGGGCTCGTGGGGGCCCGAGGCCGCACAGGCGCTGGTGCGTGGTCACCACACCTGGCAAGGGCCGTGGTTGCCGCACAGCACGCCGACGAAATAGTAAGGAGACGGACACGATGCAGCTTGGGATGATCGGCCTCGGCCGGATGGGCGCCAACATCGTCCGGCGCGTGGTCACCGGTGGACATGACTGCGTGGTCTATGACCACAACCCCGACGCCGTGGAGGCGATGGCGGGGGAGGACAACACCACCGGGGTGTCCTCGCTGCAAGAGCTCGCCGAGAAGATGACGGCGCCGCGCGTCGTGTGGGTGATGGTGCCGGCCGGAACGATCACCACTGGAGTGATCGACGAGCTGGCCAAGACCCTCGAGCCCGGCGACATCGTCATCGACGGCGGAAACTCCTACTACCGCGACGACATCGACCACGCAAAGACGCTGTCGGAGAAGGGAATCCACTTCCTGGATTGCGGCACCAGTGGCGGGGTGTGGGGCCGCGAGCGTGGGTACTGCCTCATGATCGGCGGCGACGACGAGGCATTCGCGCAGGCCGAGCCGATCTTCGCCACCGTCGCTCCGGGCGTCGACGCGGCCGCCCGCACACCGGGCCGTGAGGGTGAGGTCGCGACGTCGGAGCAGGGGTACCTGCATTGCGGGGCGGCCGGTGCCGGACACTTCGTGAAGATGGTCCACAACGGCATCGAGTACGGCATGATGGCCTCGCTCGCCGAGGGGCTCAACATTTTGCGCAACGCCGACATCGGCAAGCACGTCCAGGAGGGTGACGCGGAAACCGCACCGCTCGAGCACTCCGAGTTCTACCAGTACGACTTCGACATCCCCGAGGTCGCCGAGGTGTGGCGGCGCGGCAGCGTCATCGGCTCCTGGCTCTTGGACCTGACGGCGATCGCGCTGCACGAATCCCCGGAGCTGAAGGAATTCTCCGGGCGCGTCTCGGACTCCGGCGAGGGCCGCTGGACCTCCATCGCCGCGATCGACGAGGGAGTCCCGTCCCCGGTGCTGACCACCGCGCTGCAGTCCCGCTTCGCGTCACGTTCGCTCGACGACTTTGCCAACAAGGCGCTCTCGGCGATGCGTAAGCAATTCGGCGGGCATGCGGAGAAGCCCGCGCGCTAATGGCGATCACAAGGGCGGCCTAGTTGCCGCGGGGGCGTCGGCGGCTTCGCGCTTTGCTTATCGATCGTGTGGAGGGCAGCCGTATGCGTGCGCGGCCGGCCAGCCGGCTGGAGGCGAGCGCCGGCACGGACGGCGAGGTACGGGCTCGTCGCGAGTATCCAGGCGTCCTGTGAGTTAACCCGTTGTGACAGAGAGCCGCTCGCATTCGATGAGAGCAAAGGAGCACCCCATGCATCCGTTCACGCAGGAGTACGATCTGATCGTGCTGGGCTCGGGTCCAGGAGGACAAAAAGCGGCCATCGCCGCGGCCAAACTGGGCAAGTCCTTGGCAGTCATTGAGCACAGCTGGATGCTCGGTGGTGTGTATACGAACACCACCGGCACGATCCCTTCCAAGACACTGCGCGAGGCAGTGCTGCATCTGACGGGTATTACCCAGCGCGAATTGTACGGCGCCAGTTACCGTGTCACGGACAACATCCCCGACGTGTCCTTCGTTGGCGAAACCGAAGACAACTTGACCAACGCTTCGATCGCCTATGAGGTCGGCGTGTCCCGATACCGCGAACTGGCCCGCGGGCAAATCGTCGGCGCACCCGATGGCATGCTCAAACTCTTAGTTTCCCCCGACGATCTAAAGCTGTTGGGAGTGCACGTCTTCGGTATCAATGCGACCGAGCTCGTCCACATCGGGCAGGCGATCATGGGATGCGGCGGCACCGTTGAGTATCTGGTGGATGCGGTGTTCAACTACCCGACATTTGCCGAGGCCTACAAGGTCGCCGCGCTGGACGTGATGAACAAGTTGCACACACTGAGTCGCTTGCGCCAATGAGACCGCAGGCAGTTCGCGGCAAACAGCCCAACGACCTCTGTGATGGCAGCGAGCGCATCTGCGTCATCACAGACGCAGGGGAAGCGGTGCGGGCGCCGTTGAGCGCGGTTAGCCTGCGCGTGCCGCGTTGGATCGCAATTCCCCCAGGCAGGCGTCGACGGCGGCGCGAGGCGCCGAAGGCTGATACTGGAGACTCATGACTGGCTACGACGACGGCGTGCTGTCAGACGCCCGCATCGCGGCGATGTCGCCGCAGCAACGCCGTGATTTGATTCTGCGGCTGCAGCGCCCGCTCGACGAAGTGTTTCCGCCACCGGTGGCCCGACGTATGCGGCGCACCCGGTTAACCCTGACGGTGGGCGGCACGATCGCGTTGATCCCCTGGATGGTCTACCTCGGCTTTGCCCTCCCAGCTAACTATGTGGCCCAGAACTGGCCGGCCACCTGGATTGGCTTCGACTGTGTGCTCATCGGTTTCATGGCCGCGACCGCGGTGCTGGGCTGGCAGCGGCGCCAGCTGGTGGTATTGCCCGCGTTCACCACGGGGGTTTTGCTGATCTGTGATGCCTGGTTCGACGTTCTGACTGCTGGCTCGGCGCAACTGTGGGTGTCGGTGTTGACCGTCACCTTCGGCAACCTGCCGCTGGCGGTGCTCATGCTCAGCGGTGCACTGCGGATTCTGCGGCTGACAGCGGTACGGCTGTGGTTCCTGGAGCCGGGGACACCCGCGCGGCGCCTGCCTTTGGTGCCCTAACCGGGCCCGCACCCGCAGCAAGGGATGCGACGCATCATGGGAGCTGTCAGCCTGGGTCGTCGCTCTTATGGTGGCCACAATGACAGACCACCCGGGGCTAGATGCTATCGCGAAAGTGGTTCTGCGGCTGATCCATCCGCGCGGGGACAACAAACCCACCCAACAGCATGCAGCCACACCCAAAATCGATGAGGGACCCACTCACGACTCGCGGTCGACGACGCGCAAATCATCGACCACTAGTTGCCTACGATCGGTCGGATAGTTTACGATCCGTAAAATGAAGGGTGGCGCACGGCGGTTCTACGAGAAGCTCGGCTACCCCGTCGAGTGGCTCGAGGACTCGCAGCAGTACGGAGCCGAGGACTCCTATGTCATGTTCGATCCGCAGTGGGCCGAGCAGCTTCCAGCGATCCCGCAGCAGACTGTTGACGTCGTCGTGCGCACTCACGCCGAACATCGCCCCGCAGCGCCGGCAATTGTCTACTTGGGACGCACGCTGACCTACGGCGAGCTGCACACCCTCGTAGGTCGAGCGGCCGCCGTGTTACAAGGGTGCGGCGTGGCCAGCGGTGATGTCGTGGCGGTGATGGTCCCCACCTCGGCGATGCATTGGGTAGTTTTCTTTGCGCTGGCGCGCCTCGGCGCCGTGCACTGCGGCGTCAATGTCATGTACCGCGCCGAGGAGGTACGGTTCCTTCTCGAGGACGCCAAGCCGCGTGCGGTGATCTGCGTCGAGCAGCTACTGCCGGTGGTCGAACAGGCGGTACAGGGCCGTACTCCACCGGCGGTGTTCACGGTCTCCACCGCCGATCTGGCCGATCCTGGCTTCACCCCCTATCCCGGGCTTCACCGGTGGTGGCCCTCGCCCGGCCCGCGCCGGTCCGGTTGGGCGCCGGTACTTCTCGAGGAGATGCTGGACAGCCAGCCGTTGTCGCAGCCCGTTGCGGTGGCCGACGTGCGCACCGAGATCGGGCAGATCGTCTACACCGCCGGCACGACCGGCCGACCCAAGGGTGTCCTGCAAAGCCACTACAACCTGATGCATAACGCGATCACCCATACCCTGGCGATGCCGGGTGTGCGCGTCCCGGTCACCGTGTCGGTGTTGCCGCTGTTTCACACCGGTGGCTTCTTCGTGTATTCGTTGCCGACATTCGTTCGCGGCGGCACGGTGATCCCGCGCCCGCTGTTTGATCCCGACGACTTCTTGCAGTGTGTGCGCCAGCACGGGGTCAATGTGCTCTTCGGCCCGCCCACCCTGTATGCGGCCCTGTTGGAACACGGTGCCGCGCACGCTGATCTGGCGGGCGTGCGGATTTGCGCGACAGGGGCCGCCCCGATCCCGGCCGGGTTGCCGCAGCGCTGGCAAGCGGCAACCGGAGTGGACCTGCATGGTGGGTGGGGGATGAGTGAACTCAACAGCCTCGGAACGTTCAACGCGCTGCCCGGTAAACCTGCTCCGGGCACCCTGGGGGTGCCCGTGGTGGGGGAGGTGCGTGTCAGCGTCGACGGGTGCGTGGCTGCGCGAATGGTGGCCGGGGAGATCGAGTTTCGTGGCTTGCAAGTCTCCAAGGGCTATCTCGGCCAGCCGCAGGACGCGGCTTTTGGGGCCGACGGTTGGCTGCGTACCGGTGATATCGGTTACCTCGACCGCGCCGATGCCCTGCACTACGTCGACCGGAAAAAAGACCTCCTGTTCGTCTCGGGTTACAACGTGTCTCCTGCCGAGATCGAGGCGAGGTTGCTGCAGCATCCCCGGATCGTCGAGGTGGCTGTTGTGGGCGAGGGGGATCCCTATCGCGGCGAGGTTCCCGTCGCGTTCGTCGTCGGTGACATCACGCCCGAGGATGTCGTGGCCTACAGCCGCGAACACCTGGCGGCGATCAAGGTACCGCGACGAGTCGAAATCGTTGCAGCGCTGCCGAAGAACGCCATGGGCAAGACACTCAAACGTGACTTACATACCCGAGAGCAGAAGGGGCACTGATGACGCGGGCAGAACAATTGGCAGTGGCGGCGCGGGGCCGCCGCGAACGCGAACGCTCCGCGCGCCGCGACAGTATCCTGACCGCGGCCCAGGAGACCTTCACCACCCGCGGGTTCGCGGGCTCCACGATGGAGGAAGTGGCGCTGCGCGCCGAGATCACCAAGCCGACGCTCTACGGGTACTTTCGCACCAAGGACGAACTGCTGCTCACCCTGATGCTTCCGGTGTTCGCCGAAATCGGGGCGCAGCTACAGGCGGTGCAGCGCCAGCTACAGACCGGGTCGATCACCAGCTGCCAGGAGCTCATCGGCGCTTTCCTCGATGCGGTACTCACCCCGTATCGCACTGACCCGCAGCGGTTTCGGCTCACCCAGCTGCTGCACCAGACACGGTTGGTGGAGACGCTGGACCCGGCCACCGTGACCGCGCTGGACAGCCAGGGGCGACAAGACTTCACCCTGGCGCGCGCGGTCCTTCGCACCGCCATTCACCAGAAACTGATCCGGGACGTACCGGTGGCACCGCTGGCCGACGTCATCTGGGGCGTCGTCGTGGGCACCATCCAGGTCGAAGACATCAAGAACCGCACCGGCGGTCACGCCCAGCACGCCGCCACGCTGCGCCTGGCGGCCGAACTACTGGTGGCCGCATTGGAGCCGGGCGCACGAAAGGAGAGCCGCGGTGAGCGAACAACTCAGCGGTAAAGTCGCCATCGTCACCGGGGCTGCCCGCGGCATCGGCGCCGCGATTGCCCAGCGCCTGTCCGCGGGGGGAGCGACGGTGGTCCTGACCGACATCGACGGCGCCGCACTGCATTCCACCGCAGCGCAACTGCCGCGACCATCGACTCCCGTGACCATCGACCTGACCGCTGCCGACGCGCCCGACACCGTGGTAGGCGCCGCGATGCACGCCCACGGCCGAGTGGACATTGTGATCAACAATGCCGGATACACCTGGGATGGACCGCTGCACACGATGCCCGACGAACAGTTCCAGGCGATGCTTGACATCCATACCGTGGTCCCGTTCCGGCTGCTGCGCGCGGCAGCAAAACCCATGCGCGCGGCAGCCAAGACCGAGATCGCCGCCAACCGCCTGGAGCACCGCAAGGTGGTCAACGTGGTGTCGCTGGCTGGTCTGATGGGCCAAGGCGGGCAGGTCAACTACTCTGCGGCCAAAGGAGCGACAATCGCCCTGACCAAAGCGCTCGCCAAGGAATGGGGCCACCTGGGCATCAACGTCAACGCGGTGGCTCCCGGTTTCATCGAGACCCGCCTGACCGCCGATCCCGATCCGGGCAACCGCATCGAGGTGGCCGGCCGCACCCACCAACTGGGCATCACCGGTGCGGTGCGCACCAGCGCGTTGGCCACCAACCCATTGGGACATGTCGGTGCGCCCGCAGACATCGCCGAAGCCGTCGCATGGCTGGCCTCACCGGCGTCTGACTACGTTCACGGTCACGTACTGACCGTCAGTGGCGGACAGATCGGGGGCATGACCTGCTGAGCAGCGCAGCGACGCCGCACCCACCAGAGTGATGCGAGACCATCACCGCTGACCACCACGAATTCTTCCCAGACGGTAATCCATGAAAGGAACCTCCCGTGTCTGATGCGCTGACCGAAACCGATGTCGTGAAATATGAGGTGCGAGATCACATCGCGGTGGTGACCCTCAACAGGGCCGACCAACGTAACGCCTTCGACCTGGAGCTGTCCTCGGCCACACTGGCCGCGTGGGACCGCATTAAATCCGACCCCGAGATCCGCGTGGCCATCGTCACCGGGGAAGGCCCAGCGTTCTCCGCCGGCGCCGACCTGAAAAAACTGATCCCGCATATTCGTAACGCCAGCGATGAAGACAACCGTCGCCGGGCCTGGGAAGGCCCGGGGTGGGCGGGAATCTCGGGTGGCTATGCCATCAACACCCCAATCATCGCAGCGATCAACGGCGACTGCATCGCCGGCGGACACGAACTCGCGGAATTCTGCGATATCCGAATCACCGTGCCACACGCCAGGTTTGGGCATCAGGAGATCAAGTGGGGGCTGATGCCCGGCGATGGCGGCTGCTCGCGATTGCCTCGCATCATCGGACTCGGTCGGGCCATGGAGCTGATCTTGACCGGGCGGCTCTACGACGCCGAGGAGGCGCTGCGCATCGGCTTTGTGACCAAGATCGTCGAACCCCACGACCTCATGGACGAAGCGTTGGCGATCGCCGAACGGATTGCCTCCAACGGGCCCCTGGCGGTGCGCGCCGCTAAACAGACGATCCTTCGGGGAATCGGGCGACCGTTAAACGACAACATCCCCTTTGAGACCGAGACCTTCAGTTATTTGTGCAAGTCCGACGACTGGACCCGGGGTCAGCGCGCCTTCCTGGCCCGCGAAAAACCTGAATTCCAGGGACGATGAAGGCCCCCGGTCGGCAATTGACCGGTCATCACGGTGTACCACGAGTGTGGAAGGGCAAGGCTGTGAACGCATTTCCGTCACCCGTCCCGATCGCTGGGACGAAGATCATTGTCACCGGTGCGGCCGGCGGGGTGGGCTCAGCGCTCATGGCCGCCCTTGCCGAGCTCGAGTGCGAGGCGATCGGGATCGACCGGCCCGAAGCGATCGACTCCGTGCACGAGGGTGATCGGCTCATCGCCGCCGATTTGGCCGATCCGGAGTCGGCATTGCATGCCGTGCATGCTGCGATCCGGCGACTTGACGGCCTGGATGGTCTGGTGGGCGCGGCCGCGGCCGTCGCGACGATCCACCGGTCCCATAACTTTCCGGCCGCCGCCTTCCGCGACGACGTCGCCACGAACTTGCTCAGCCAGTTTTGGACCGCCCAGGCGGCCTACCAGGCGCTGGCAGTCAGCGCCGCGGCCAGCGTGGTCATGCTGTCCTCGACCGGAGCGCTCGACGGTCTGCCCGGCCAGGCCTCCTACGCGGCCTCCAAGGCGGGTATTCTCGGGCTTGTCCGCACGCTGGCCGCTGAATGGGCGGACACCAACATCAGGGTCAACGCGGTCGTTCCCGGACTCATTGCCACACCCAAAGTGCTGGCCATGCCCGAAGACATCCGGCGCCGGGCCCTAGCACAGGTGGCGCTGGGCCGACTGGTTTCCCTTGATGAGATCGTCGCCAGCATCGCATTTCTGCTCTCCCCGGCCGCCGGTGCGATCACCGGACAACACCTGCGCGTGGACGCCGGGGCCGGGCTGAACACCGTCGGGCTACACCGATGAACCCCAGACCGGTGGGCAGCCAGGACATATCACCGGACCAACCCGCGCACCGCGAAAGCGTGTATGACGTCGTGATCGTCGGCGCCGGATTCTCCGGGCTAGCCGCGGCGGCGGCGATCTCGCGACGCACCCGATATTCCTATGTCGTCCTCGAACAAGGCGCTGATGTCGGCGGAACCTGGCGCGACAACACCTACCCGGGCTGCGCCTGCGACATCCCCGCCCCGCTGTACTCCTTCTCCTTTCTCCAAAAACCGGGCTGGCGCCAGCTTTTCGCCACCCAACCCGAGATTCTGGACTACCTGCGCGCAGCAAGCAGGCGACTCGGGCTCGCCGAGCACATCCGATTCCACACCGGCGTTTCCGCAGCGCACTGGGACAGCGCCGCACACCGATGGCACCTAAGCACCCACGACGGCCGGCGTTTTGTGGCGCGATACTTCGTCAATGCCGTTGGCATTCTCCACTATCCGCTCACACCGGAGCTGCCCGGCATTGATGAGTTCGCCGGTCCGGTGTTTCACTCCGCGCAGTGGGAGCACACGGTCGACCTGCACGGCAAGAAAGTGGTCGTCCTCGGAACCGGCGCCAGCGCTATCCAATTCATCCCCGCCATCGCCGACGACGTCGCCGAACTCACCGTGTTTCAGCGCACCCCGGCCTGGATCATGCCCAAAGCGAATCGTCGATTCAGCCGCGCCGAGCGCGCCCGGATGCGCCACAGTGCGCTGGCCCGCTGGTGGCGGCGTGCCCAGCTGTTCTGGGTGCACGAAAAGCGCGTCAAAGGATTCCTCGGCGACGAGTCGGCCATGAAACCCACCCATCGCATGGCCATCCACCACCTCCAACGGCAAGTCAGCGATCCCGCCCTGCGCGCCCTGCTGACACCCGATTACGCCATCGGCTGCAAGCGCCTGCTGATCTCCAGCGACTACTATCCGGCGCTGTGCCAACCCCACGTGAACGTGATCACCGACTCGATCCGCCAGGTCACTCCCCATGCGGTCATCACCTCCCGCGGGCACGTCATTGACGCCGATGTGCTGATCTACGGGACCGGGTTCGACGCCCAACACGCGATGACCCGCATACCGATCCGGGGCCGCGAGGGCACCCCACTCGACGACGCGTGGTCAACAGGGCCGCACGCCTATCTAGGAACCCTGGTCACCGGCTTTCCGAACATGTTCATCATGTGCGGACCCAACACCGGACTGGGACACAATTCGCAGATCCTCATGATCGAGGCCCAAGCCAGCTACCTCGCCCGCTGCCTTCGCTACGCGCGCGGCAAGACCGTTGAAGTCCGCCGCGCCGCCCAGGACCGCTACAACGATCAACTGCAGTGTGCCCTGGCCTCCACAGTGTGGCAGACCGGCGGGTGCGCCAGCTGGTACCAAGACCCGCGCACCGGACGCAACACGCTGCTGTGGCCCAAACCTGTCTTGGCGTTCTGGCTGCGCAGCCGCCGCGTGCGGCGCGCCGACATCGACCGGTGGCCTGCTCAGAGCGCGGCCTGCTGAAAGCATCGATCCGCGCGCCGCCACTCAGCAGGCCCCGGTAGCGCAGCTGAGTCGCACGCGAGAGGGCCGGCCCGCCCCCTGGCGCACCATAATGTTCTATTATGGAATATGAACGTTCCATCGGGTCTGGTCCGGCTCCTACCGGGTGCGGTCGGTTCTTCGGCCGTGTTCTTTTGCGACGCCACACCCGGCTGCGGTTCGGCCGACGGTTTGTCGTCGCACAGGCGGCCTGGCGGCCTGGCGGATAAAGAGGAGGCGCGCAAGATGGGGCCTGCGTTGCGTGCGTCGATAGCCCTCCTGACTACGTGCGTGGCCTTGCTTGGCGGCGTCGTCGCCTACCGATTGCATCGGACCATTGCCGCACAAGGTGTTTCGTCGAGCAGACACGTCGATGAAGCCCCACTCGTCAGTGTCGAGCGGATCCAATACGAAGTGATCGGGCCGGCACAGACAGTGGGGCACGTCGGCTACTTGGACGCCAACGCCCAAGCGTATGCCGAACCGTTCACATCGCTGCCCTGGTCGCATACGCTGACGGCCGCGTCACCAGGAGTTTTCGCGTTTGTTGTGGCTCAAGGCAATAGCGACACGATCGGCTGCCGCGTCATCATCAACGGCCACGTCGAACAAGAACAATCCGTCACGGGCCATCCCGCGCGCGCGGCGTGCTTGCTGGACAGCCGCCTAATCGCAAGTACTAACGCTGTTTCCCGATCCTCGCTATTGGGCAGCCAACGGTTGCAGGCAGCGTGGAATGTTTTCGGCGCGGCCCCCAAAGGCGGTGAGACCGCGCCGCTTCCGACGTGATTCCGATGTTGACGGGTAACCAGCCGCGTCTCGTCGACCGTGCTCTCTGCTGGCGATGAACGTGCTGGACGAACCTCGGTCGTGTGGGGCTGGCTCTACACCGCCGACAAGTAACCCCATGTCTAGTGCTGTCGGGGCGCCACGATCGGCGATGGGTGAGGCTCGCCGCGGAATTTCTCCAGCGATCCGCCGACCTCGACGATTCCTTTAAGGGCGTTCCAGCTCAACATCGTCAGGTAGTCGATCAACTCATCGCGACTCAGCCGCGGGTACGACATCCAGGAGTGGGTGGCTAACTGCACCCCGCCGACGATCAAATAAGCCCACGGCCCGACACCACCGGTCTCCATTCCGGCCTGCTGCATGCGTCGCCGCATCAACACCGCGAGCATGCGAGCGATGATCCGCTCGGAGTCGGCAATCACCTTGCTGTTGCTGGCTGAACTGTTGGTCATCACGAACCGGTAGGGCTCGGGTTCAGATGCCACGGTTTCGACGTAGACCCGAATGACCTCGCGGGTCAGATCGATACCGTCCAGATTGGACGCCAGCGCGGCCGCCATGTTGGGAATCAGCGTGGTTTGGGTGAACCGCATCATCACGGCGGTCGTGAGGTCGTTCTTGTCGACGAAATAGCGGTACAGCACCGTCTTGGAGATCCCGATCTCGGCGGCGATGTCCTCCATGCTCAATGCGCCACCGAGTCGGCGAACCACCTCAATTGTGCCGTCGACCAGTTCGATACGACGAGTCATCTTGTGGTGACGCCAGCGCCGCTTGCGCCCATCGAGTTTGACGCTCACCGCCGTGATCTACCTGTCCACCGTGACGATTTCCGATTCCTTAGACGAGCGGGGTTCTATGGCGCTAGGGGGACAGTTCGCGGCCCGGGCCCAGGGTGATAGGCGTGGCGAACAGCGGCCGGCGCAACCCAGAGAATTGACGAGGCGCATTGAGGCCATGTTGGCGGCGGCAGTCGGCGATAGCATATTGGAAAAACCGTGTGATGCAAGCGATCACAGCGTCGAACGGTGGCGTCGATGATCCCGGTGTTCGAGGAGTAGACGCGCTGGGTCCCGGCCCGCGAGGGGGACCGCAGAGCGCGGCCGGTTGGGGCCGACACCGTGGCCTTTCGGCCGGGGCTGACAGTTGTTGGCGCCTTTGGTGCGGTCGGCAGCCGGGTCCCGACGGGTTGCCGGTCCAGCAGCTATGGCAGGGCGGTGGGCGCCGCATCATCGAGTCTCACCGATTGCGCGTCAGGGCCGGCCGGTGGAGAGGCTCGCGGCCCGGGGGTTGCTGGGGTGGCGGCAGGAGCGGCTTGCGGTGGCGTACCGGAACGGTCGTCGGCGCCTCGGTGCTGAGCGTGAGTGCCTCGCCGGCATGACGGATCGTCAGCTCGCCGCCGGGCCCGTCCCGCAGCGTGTAGGTGACATCGTCGTGGTCGACGTCGATGGTGACCCGGAAGCCGCGCCACCGTAGCCGAAACCGCAACCGCGAAATCCCGTCCGGCAGCGCAGGATCCAGCGACAGGATACCCTCGTCGTCGCGCAGGCCGCCGAAGCCGGACACCAGCGCCGTCCACGCGCCGGCGAGTGAGGCCATGTGCAGGCCGTCGCGGGTGTTGTGATGCAGATCGCGCAGATCGATCACGGCGGCCTCATAGGCGTAGTCGTGTGCGAGCGCCAGATGCCCGACCTCGGCGCACATCACCGCCTGGGTGCAGGCCGACAGCGATGAGTCGCGCACCATGCGCGGCTCGTAGTAGTCGACGTTGCGGGCCTTCTGTTCGGGGGTGAACGCGTGACTCTGCCAGTGCATCGCCAGCACTAGGTCGGCCTGCTTGATCACCTGGGCGGGGTAGAGCCGGACATATGCCCCATACAGCAACAGTGGATAGGTGGTGTTGGCCTCGAAGTCCCACTCCGCCAACGTGGTAAACCCCTCACACTGCTGATGCACCCCCAGCCCGGCATCGTAGGGAATGTTGACCGCGTCGGCCGCATCGCGCCATGCCGCCGACTCCTCGGTGGTGACACCCAACGACCTGGCCACCTCGGGGTGGCGGATACAGGCGTCGGCGGCCACGCGCAGATTGTGCGCGGCCATCAGGTTGGTGAACACGTTGTCGCGCACGACCGCGGTGTACTCGTCAGGGCCGGTGACGCCATCGAGGTGCCAAACCCCGTGCCGGTCGTGATGGCCGAGCGAGAGCCACAGTCGCGCGGTCTCGACGAGCACCTCGACGCCGCACTCGGCTTCCAGGGTGTCGTCTCCGGTGACGACGCGGTAGCGCTCGAAGGCCATCGCGATGTCGGCGTTGATGTGCCAGGCCGCCGTGCCGGCCGGCCAGTAGGCCGAGCACTCCTGCCCGCGGATGGTCCGCCACGGGTAGGCGGCCCCGTCGAATCCCAATTCGCCGGCTCGCTCCTTGGCCAGATCCAGGGTGGAGGCCCGCCAGCGCAGCGCATCGGCCACCGTGTGCGGCGCGGTGTAGGTCAGCACCGGCAGCACGTAACCCTCGGTGTCCCAAAAGGCGTGGCCGTCGTAACCGGTTCCGGTGAGCCCCTTGGCGGCAATCGCGCGGCGCTCGGCGCGGGCGCTGGCCTGCAACAGGTGAAACAGCCCGAAGCGCACGGCCTGCTGGGATTCAGGGTCGCCCTCGACTTCCACATCGGCACTGTCCCAAAAGTCGTCGAGGTAGGCCCGCTGGGCGTCCAGCAGCGCCTGCCACCCGCTGTAGCGGGCGCTGTGCAGCGCGGCGGCGACCTGGTCGCGCAGCGCCGGGCGTGAGCGCATGCTCGACCACCCGTAGGCCAGGTATTTGACGATGCGCAGCTTCTGTCCCTCGCGCAGCCCGCAGATCACGGTGGTGCGGGCCAGATCGGCGCGCGCATCGGTGCTGACCTCCACGCGGCCGGGCACGTCGATCTCGTGATCCATGCCGGCCGCCACCATCAGCGCACTGCTGCGGGTGCGGTGCATGAGAACCGCTCCGCAGTCGGTGTTTTCGTGCTCGACGGCCTCCAGCGGGTTCTCCAGGATGGCCGACACCCGCGGGTCACCGGAGGTCTGCGGCTGGTCCTCGTTGGTGACCAGCTCCGACTGCACCGTGACCCGTACGAACTCGCCGACCGCCTCCACGACGTACTCGATGGCGGCCACACCGCGCTGCGCCAGCGACACCAGCCGGGTCGAGACCACCTTGACCTGCTTGCCCGCGGGCGAACGCCAGTGCGCGGTGCGGGTCAGCGTTCCGGCGCGCAGGTCCAGATCGCGCTCGTGGGAGAGCAGTTCGCCATAGCGGACATCGAACGGCTCGTCCTCGACCAGCAGACGGATGATCTTGCCGTTGGTGACGTCGACGATCGTCTGGCCGGCTTCGGGGTAGCCGTACCCGGCTTCGGCGTAGGGCAGCGGCCGGATCTCGTAGAAAGAGTTCAAGTACGTCCCGGGCAGACCGTAGGGCTCGCCCTCATCGAGGTTGCCACGCAACCCGATGTGCCCGTTGGACAGCGCGAACAGCGACTCCGACTGGGCCAGCACGTTGAGGTCCAGTTTGCGCTCGCGGATGTGCCAGGGCTCGACGGGGAAGGCTGCGTCGTCGATCATGACGCCAGCAGCTCGGCGAGGTCGGTCACCACCACGTCGGCGCCGTGGCGGCGCAAATCCTCGGCCTGACCCACCCGGTCCACGCCCACCACAAAACCGAACTGACCGGCGCGGCCGGCCTGCACGCCCGACAGGGCGTCTTCGAACACGGCCGCGGCCCCGGGTTCGATATCGAGCAGCTGCGCGCCGTGCAGATAGGAATCCGGTGCCGGCTTGCCGGCGATGTGCTCCTCGCGCAGGGTGATGCCGTCCACCCGCTTCTGCACGAACCGGTCCAGCCCGGTGACCTCGAGAACATCGCGGGTGTTGGCGCTCGAGGACACCACCGCGATAGCCAGGCCTGCGGCCGACGCCGCCTCCAAGTAGCGCCGCGACCCCTGGAACACCTTGACGCCGTCTTGCTTCAAGACCTTCTGGAACATGTCGTTCTTGCGGTTGCCCAGGCCGTAGATGGTCTCGGCGGCATCGGGATCGTCGGGGCTGCCGTCAGGCAACTCGATACCGCGGCTGTCCAGAAACGACCGGACCCCGTCCTCGCGTTTCTTGCCGTCCACGTAGGTGCGGTAATCCGCGCCCTCGTCGAACGGGACAAATTCGTCGCCGGTCTGCCTCGCGCGGTCGGACAGGTAGGCGTCGAACATGGCCTTCCAGGCCGTGGTGTGCACACTGGCCGTATCGGTCAGCACACCGTCAAGGTCGAACAAACCGGCACGAATGTGCTCCGGTAAACCCAGCACAACAGATCCTCACTCTCCGATAGTGGGGCGTAGTCGGGCGATACCCCTGTCAGCGCAAGGACTGGATTTAGGCCACAGGGGTGTCGGGGTCGGCGAGACCATTCGTGAGCGCAGCAGCCATGGTGGCCACGCGCCGGCCTTGGAATTGCGCCGCCTCGCGCGCCGCGTCGTCGATGGACCCGGGGTCGTCGCCGGTGACATAGCTGGCGCCGTAGGGGTTGTGGTTGGAGTCGTCAGTGTGGTTCTTATATCCCGGGGTGACCAGGATCCCGCCAAAGTGATAGATCGAATTGTAGAGCGCCAACAGCGTGGATTCCTGGCCTCCGTGCATGGATGCGGAGGAGGTAAATCCGCTATAGACCTTGTCCGATAACAAGTCTCGGTGCCAGAGGCTGGAAAGGGTATCCATGAACTGTTTGAGCTGGGCCGCGACGTTGCCGAATCGGGTGGGCGTGCCGAAGACGATCGCATCGGCCCACAGCAGATCATCGTGGGTGGCGGTGGGAATGTGTTCCGTCTCGGCCAGATGCGCCGCCCACGCGCTATTGGTCGCAATCGCCTCAGCGGATGCCAACTCGTGCACCCGACGCAGACGCACTTCAGCTCCGACCTCGGCCGCGCCAGCGCGCACCGAGTCGGCCAGCTGATAAATCGTGCCGGTGGACGAGTAATAAACGATCGTGACGTTAGCGACTGTCGACATTGCGGCGATCTCCCTCCGGCCAAGCTCATGTAGTATCATCGACGACCGTATCACATGCGACGATAACGCCGTCGTCCGCGCGGGAGGAAGTGAGGAAGTCCATGTCATCACGAGAGCCGGTGTACCTATCCACCCCCGAGGGTTTGGCCCCGCCGCCTGCAGATGTGTTCTCCCATGCGGTCATTGCCGGAGACACCGTCTATGCCTCGGGACAGATCGGTATCGACCCCTCCGGGTTGCTGCTCGACGGGTTTCATGCTCAAGCCACCCAGGCCTTTGAGAACCTGCAGGTGGTGTTGCGTGCCGCTGGTGCGGAGTTGACTGACGTCGTCAAAATACAGGTCCTGGTGGCCGAACCGCACGACGTGCCCGCCTACGCCAAGCTGCGCCAGAAATACCTTCCCCAACGCCCGGCCAGCAGCCTGTATGCGGTCAAGGCGTTCGCCATGCCCGGGTTGCTCGTCGAACTCGACGCCACCGCCATCCGCACCAAATAAACTCTGCTCGGCCCGCCCACAGGAAACAGCGGCGCCAGCGTGTCAACGGGCGTGTGCCGCTCGGATCGCATCGCACACCACTGCTCGATACATCGAACATCGCTACATCGCGTGGCCACAACGGTTTACGGCCGCGTTCCATCTTCGCGACGTCCGCCCATGCGGTGGGCGAACCCGGCCGAGAAACATGGCCAGTACGTTGTTGGCGGTGCCGGAAGGGCCGACTGGTCGACGGAACATGTGTGTTCCATGAAAGAACGGGTACGCTCCGCTGCACACCTGCGGTCCAGACACGTGCCGCGGTCTTCACCCGCGGGGTGGTCAGCCCGCGGCCATGACATGTCAAGGGAGCAAACGATTGTGAATCGGATCATGTGCGGTGCTCGGGTGCGTACCGTGCCGCGGTACGTCGTTGGCACATGGGTGATTGTTGCGACAGCGATCTCACTCGTGGCCGCGGTGGGTCTGCTCACGCCGTCGGCTTCGGCTCAACCATGTCCGGACGTGGAGGTGGCCTTCGCTCGCGGAACTGGTGAGCCTGCTGGTGTGGGCCCGACCGGACAGGCCTTCATCGATTCACTGCGTTCACGCCTGGGCGCCACGTCGGTCGAGGTGTATCCGGTCGACTACCCGGCCAGCCGGGAGTGGTCGACCGGCCTCGACGGGATCAGAGATGCCAGCGCGCATGTCTTGTCGACGGCAGACAGTTGCCCGCGGACCAAGATGGTGCTCGGCGGATACTCTCAAGGCGCAGCAGTCATGGGATTTGTTACCTCCGCCGCCGTGCCCGACGGGGTGGACCCTTCGACGGTTCCCAAGCCGCTGGCACCTGAGACGGCTCACCACGTCGCCGCGGTCGTGTTGTTTGGAATGCCGAACGTGCGCGCCATGAACTTCCTCGGCGAACCCCCTGTGGTCATTGGTCCCACCTACGCGGCCAAGACCATCAAAGTCTGCGTGGCTGAAGACCCGGTGTGCTCTGATGGGATGAACTTCGCCGCCCATAACACCTACGCCGACGACGCAACCATGATCGAGCAGGGAGCCGACTTCGCCGCCGCTCACCTCGGTGCCGCCCCGGGGCAATAGCTAAAACATCAAGAGGTGGTCAGGCGGGGTGCCGGGCGGTGCACTGGGTCTACCGGCCCCGGCGACGACAGGACAGACCGTCGCGGATAGCGACTGATTGCCCGCGGGACCACCCGTGCACCGTCAACCTCTGATCGCGATAATCGCTGCGGCAGCCTCTCCCAATGACTGCATAGGTTCGGCTGCACCGCAGACGCTTTCGTTGTAAAACACCCGACAACGCCCCGCATCAACCCAGGACGGCCTGTTTCGAGGTTGGGCGTCCAGTGCCCGCCGTCAATCCCGAGACGGTTCCTGGCGGCGACTGCGACCGCCCGCAATTTTGGTAACACTCCTGACCGTCTCATCTGCTACTATCTAGAACGGGTCCTCGATGAGGAGGAAGTGAGGAGATCCATGTCAGCGCGAGAGCCGGTGTATCTTTCACCTCTCGAGGGTGTGGGCTTGTCGCCTGCAGATGTGTTCTCCCACGCGGTCATTGCCGAAAATACCGTCGCTGTTTCGGGGCGGATCGGTATCGACCCCTCCGGGTTGCTGCTCGGCGGGTGTCATACTCGCCTCACCCAGAGCTGCGAGACCGTGCAGGTGCCACCGCGTGCCGCTGGCGCAAAGTTGACCGTCGTCGTCAAAAGCGAGGTCGTCGCACCGCACGACGCGTCCGCCTGCGCCAAGCTGGGGCACAAATTCCTTCCCCCACGCCCGGCCAGCAGCCTGTATGCGCTCAAGGCGTTCGCCATGTCCGGGCTGCCCGTCGAACTCGACGTTACCGCGATCGGCAGCCCGTATGTCTAGTTCGTCGCGGGGCGCGCCGCCGGTGCGGAACCGAGGAAAGGAGGACCGGGTGTCCGTTTTTGAGGCTTCACAGGAGCTAGCGACTCGCAGCATTGATCTGGCTCGCCGCTACGCCTACCCCGAGACCACTCCTAGCGGGCGCCGCTGTTATGTGCGGGCGAACATGATCTGCTCGGTCGATGGCGCAACCGCGCACGAAGGCAGCTCGTCCCTGCTGGGCTCAGCCGGAGACAAGGCGCTGTTTTCGGCATTGCGAGGACTTAGCGACGCTATCGTCGTGGGGGCGCGCACCGTGGCGGTCGAACATTATCAGGCCTTGACCGCTAACTCGGAGTTTGCGGTATGGCGGCGCCGGCGCCAACAACGCTCAGCCCCGGTGATCGCGGTCGTGAGCAACTCGCTGAACCTAGATGCGGCCGCCGAGGTCTGGCAGTCCCCAGTGGCGATGGTCTTCACCCGCCGGGATGCACCAGCCGCCAAGCGCGCCGCGCTCAACGCCGCGGGCGTCAAGGTGATCAGCTGCGGACAGGACAGGGTCGACATCGGTCTGGCGCTCGAGTTCCTTGCCGGCATGGGCCTGTGGCGGGTATTGGTCGAGGGTGGCCCGACCTTACTGGGACAGCTCGTCGCCACCGACACACTCGATGAACTCTGCCTGACCATCTCCCCGAACGTGATCGGTGGCCCCTCACCTCGAATCGTGTCGTCTCCCACCGAGACCGCGCTGGGGATGCGGCCCGTGCACATGCTGGCCGACGCTGAAAACTACCTTTACACCCGGTGGGTACGCCGGGAAAGCCGCTGAGTGCGCCACGAAAGGCCTGAATGTGACTCATCGCTACGACGAGGCCATCATCGCTGCGATGCGCCGGGTTGCGGACGCAGCTGAAGGTCACGACGCCATCGAGAAGTCTCTGGCGCAGATCACCAGGGCTGCCGTCGACCTGATTGACGGTGTGGACTGCGCCACCGTGTTAGTGATCAGTGATGGCGGGTTTCAGTCCATCGCCGCCACATCCGTGACCGCGATGGAGATCGACCAAGCCCAACAGCGCACAGGTCAGGGCCCATGCCATGATGCCGCCGACCGAGATGTCATCGTACGCAGTAGCGATTTACGCGAAGACGACCGGTGGCCAGAATTCGCCCAGATAGCCCGCGCGGCTGGTGTTTTGAGCGTCACGTCGTTTCGGCTCTATACCCAAGGCGCCAACAGCGGGGCGCTCAACCTGTTTGGCTTTCAACCAGAATCGCTCACCGCTGAAAGCGAAGCGCTGGGCGCCATGCTCGCCACCCAGGCGGCCCTGCTGATCCTTGCCGCCGACCGTCAACAGCAGTTCGAATCCGCGCTCGCGAGCCGAGATGTCATCGGCCAGGCTAAAGGCATCCTCATGGAGCGCTTCGACGTCGATGCCATGCAGGCCTTTGAATTGCTCACCGGCCTATCCCAGCAATTGAATACCCCGGTGAAGATCATCGCCGAACGACTCGTCCGCCGTGGGGAAAACACGTCAACCGTTGATCCTGGTGCGCCCTAGACATGTCAAGAAACCACAAACCGCCCCGCCTCGGGCGTGTTGTCACGCACTGAGCGTTGAACACTGAGCGTGTGGGCCGCAGCGGTGGGGATACCTCACTGTGGCGCAGCCCGTCGCAGCGAGATCCCCTCGGCCAGACCTGCGTTCATGTTTGCTCAGTGTCGCAGCATGGCTGAACGGCGCAATTTTCACAACCAGCTAGGATCACGCGCGACAGTATCACCTGAGATTACGCTATAGTATAGGTGCATGTACCAGAGCAGCGACAGTGCGACCCGCAACCGCGCGACCGATCGACCCGGTGACTGCTCGCCCTTTGCCCTCGGGCTGTTAACCCGGCGCGCGCATCGGCACGCATCTAATGCCCTCGTCGCGGCTCTGCGGCCGCACGGGCTCGAGCTGCGGCATTTCGCCGTACTGCTCGTGCTCGCCGACCGGGGGCCGACGCTACAACGTGACATGCCGACACTGACCGGGTGGGACAAGGCTCGCATCGGACGGGTGGTTGCCGGGCTTGAAAAGGCCGGCCTAGTCAAACGGGTCACCGTACTCACCGACCGTCGCGCGTGGCTGCTCGAGGCTACCTCGCTGGGCTTGGCGGTGTTCGATGAAGTCCACGTAGGTGCGCAAGGCATCGCCGACAGGCTCGTGGCGCACCTCAAGCCCGGCGAGCCTGAACTGCTCATGGACCTGCTGACGCGCTACACCTATCCCGACGGAGATCCCGGGCTAGGAAGGGGCATCGCCATCGGGTAGGCGGCTCAGTCCCACCTTGAAGCCTGTGGCCATGACGGCAACCCGGCGACCTTGTAGCCGAGCTGCCTTGCGCGTCGCGTCATCCACGGGCCGAGAGCCGTCACTGCGGGTGAAGGCTGTAGCCCCGTAGGGGTTACGTGTCGCCGCATCGACGCGCCCCTTGTATCCCGGCGTCACGAGGATCCCGCCGAAGTGATGGACCGAGTTATACAGCGCCAGTAGCGTGGACTCCTGGCCACCGTGCATGGATGCGGTGGAGGTAAAACCGCTGTAAACCTTGTCTGACAACAGATCCCGATGCCATAAGCCCGACAGTGTGTCGATGAAGCCCTTGAGCTGAGCCGCGACGTTGCCGAATCGCGCCGGCGTGCCGAAGATGATCCCATCTGCCCACAACAAATCATCGTCGGTTGCCACCGGGATGTGCTTGGTGCGCGAAATGTTGCCCATCCACGTGTGATGCGCAACGATGTCCTCGATGGGCACCGTCTCGGCGGCTCTGCGCACGCGCACGTCCGCGCCGGCCTCGGCGGCGCCCGCCCTGATCGCCTCGGCAAGTTCGTGCATATGCCCTGTCGACGAGTAATACACAACCGCGATATTGGCGCGCTGCGACATGGGGATCCCCTAGAGGCGAATCATAGATGTTCGTTACACATCAGATGGTATCAGCTGATACTAACCCACAGGTGCCGGCGCGGCGATCGAGTGCGTCGTCGAGGACTGTGCGCCAATCAGTCAGCTTCGCGGATCGTTTTCACAACGTGTGAACTGGTCCGGCGACGTCACAACTCGGGGTAGGCATACCGCGTCAGCAGGTCCATGAGCAGTCCCGGCTCGCCGGGCTTGAGGTGCGCCACGAGCCTGTCGGCGATGCCTTGTGCTTCGCGGTGGGCTTCGTCGAACACGTCCAATCCATACTCAGTGATTTGCACCATCCATACCCGCCGATCACCTGCGACACCCTCGCGGGTAACCATGCCGGCGTCTTCGAGATCGTCGATCGCGCGCCCAACGGCCGCCTTATCAAACCCCGTCACTGGCACAAGGTCACGCTGCAGGGTCGGGCCACGATCGACGAGCACGATCAACATGGCGAAATGCCGTAGCTCTAGCCCAAACGGTCGCATCGCCGCAACCAGCTCAGTGGCCGCACGATTATGCGCACGCCGCAGCAACAACCCGAGCGCGAACGGAGATGTATCTCCGGGACGGCCCGTTGCCCGATTAGTTACTGTCCTTGTTTTCGTCATTCGCGCCACTCCAACAGCATACGCGATTAGTCACCCTCGCTACCGTCGCACATGATCCCTACTTTGCGTCGCGTGCATGACCGTCCCGGGTGGGCACTGACCCCGACGGCTCGGCGGCCCGAGGTTGCTAGCCGGCTGCCAAGCGCCTCACGAAAGTCGAGAAGTTTCGGGCCCGGCTGGCTCAGCCACGACGCGCCAGCTGCCTATACTGCGGCGGTCCAGCAAGGGCTAGCGGAGTGGCCGGTCGATGCATACACCGCCGTGCGTAGCACCGCTAGGGGGCCCTGTCTTGGTGGTGGCATGCAGGAGATCCCGAGGACTGTTACGGCTTACTGCTGGGTTATCTGATTCGACCCAGGCGCCGGTTCGGGATGGGAGATTTTGCGACTACGGCGACATACGCGTTGGCCAAGTCGGGGAGTAGGTGGGTTTCTGCGTCTGCGGCAAGTTCTTTGATCCGGGTCAAGAGCGCCTCGGCGGTTTGGTTCTCCAGATTGCGCGACTTCATCTCACACCTTTCCGTCCGGTGGTTTCATGTCGAACGCCGGTAGATTGCCGTCACCATGACCGATGAGGACGACCGTTGGCGGGCATCGAAACAGGGGAACGCGCCTGTAGGAAATCTCACAGATAGTATCATCGACTACCGTATCATATGAATCCAGTATGGCGGTCCGCTGATGCCGCGTGGTGATGACTCGATGGGCTTGTGAGGTGCTGTCTGGCTGTCAGCTGCTGCTGAGCCGACAGTGGCGTGTAGCGTCAGCGGTCTTCTGATTTGCGTGGCAGGCGCCTTTTCAAGCTTGCGCTCCTGAGTAGTTGCAGGGTGAGGTTGGTGGCTGTCAGCATCGGAAATATTCCAAGAAATGTCCGCTCGGAAGGCGTTTTTCCGTGTAATTGTTCAAGGCTGCCGAAGATGAAGAAGCAGCCGAGGCTGAACAGGGTGGCAGGGATGCACAGAGCCAGCGGTGATGCGCGATCTGAGATGGCTTGGCGGGCCAGGGCGAGTTCTTCTTCTGTCATTGGTTCGCGTTTGCGTAGTTTGCGCAGAACCGTGGGGATGCCGCCGACTTGGCTGCTGAGCGGCAATGCCGGCCGGCGCACCAACCGGATGACCATCATCGTGCCCAGCGCGGCGAACACGAAGATGGCGCCAAGGCTGATGACCGACAACATGGCCCAGGGGATCGGGTTCATTGCTTTACTCCGAAATCAGAGGGCTGGCGCAGCGGTCGGGAGCGCACCAGCGCCGGCCACCAAAACCACGGTCCGAAAATGCGTAGCAGGCATGGCACGACGAACGACCGGACGATCAGCGTGTCCAGAAGCAGCCCGATGCAGACTGTCGATCCCACTTGACCGATGGTCCTCAGGTCGCTGATGAGCATCGACAGCATGGTGAAGGCGAACACCAGGCCCGCGGATGTCACCACACCACCGGTGCTGCCCAGCGCGCGGACTAGGCCGGTATGCAGCCCGGCGTGGATCTCCTCTTTCACGCGAGCGATCAACAGCAGGTTGTAGTCCGAACCGACCGCCACCAGGATGATGAAGGTAATCGGTAGCACCAGCCAATGCAGATGTAGCCCAACGAGGTGCTGCCACACCAGGATTGACAGACCGAAGGCGCCCGCGTATGAGAAGGCGACCGTGGCGGGAATGACGAAGGCGGCCATCAGGCTTCGGGTGAGGATCAGCATGATCAAGAAGATCAGTGTGAAGGCGGCGATCGCCACGATGAGCAGATCCGAATCGGCGTAGGCCTGGATGTCTTTGTCGTTGGAGGCCGCGCCGCCGACCTCGACTTTCGCGCCGGCCAGTGAGGTCTCCTTGAGCGCCATCTCGATGGCGTCAGGGAATTTTTCGACGTGTTGAATGCCTTCCGGTCCTAAGGCGTTGCCCTTGTGGGTGATGATGAATCGGGCCGCTTTGCCGTCCGGGGACATCATGAGCGACATGTCGGTTTTGACGTCTTCGTTGTCGAAGGCTTCCCTGGGTACGTAGAAGAAGTCATCGCTGCGGGCGTGGTCGAAGTCGTTGCCCACGTTGATCAGGTCGTCGAACGTCTGGTCGGTCTGGGTGGACTGCAAATGTGCCGGGCCGTAGGAGTTGACCACGAGTGCCTGCAGTGCCGCTGAGTCGTCGGCGGTGAGTTGTAGCTGCGTGATGACCTGGGGCAAGAGCTTATCGAGGGCCTCGAGTGAGGTTTTGGCGTCGCCGATATCGTCGGCCAACTTGTCGATGTTGTCGAGTGCGTCAAAGAGCGATCGAAATGCCCAGCAGATGGGAATATCGAAACAGTGTTTCTCCCAATAGAGATAGCTCTTTATCGGACGGAAGAAATCGTCGAAATTGGAGATCTCTTGATTCATGTCATCGGTGATGCGTTTCAGGTCCTCGATGGTGAGAACAGTCTTGTGCAGCTCGTCGGACATCCGTTGGAAGTAGCCGATCTCTTTGCGCAGCACCGCCACGGTGTCGGCCTGGATCTGTGCCTGCTGGTCGGTGTTGGCGTTTTGTTGCTTGTTGAACGGAAGCTGCTGGCCGCTGCCACTACCTTGGGTGGTGAACAAGTACGGGATGGTGGCGTGTTCGAGTGGCCGGCCCAGGGGCCGGGTGACGCTTTGCACCATCGCGATACCGGGCAAGCGGATCAGAGCCCTGTCCACCCGGTCCAGTGAGATGAAATCCGCCGAGTTACGCATGTCATGATCGCTCTCGACCATCAGCATCTCGGTGAACAGCTTGCTCTGTGGGAAGTGCCGATCCGCGGCGGCGAAACCCTGATTGGCAGGAGCGTCGGCGGGCTGGTATTTGCGGTCGTCGTAGCTCACCCGGTAGGTCGGTACGAAGACCGCCCCGATCATGACGACGGCGCTGCTGGCCGCCAGGATTGGCACCGGCCAGCGCACCACGCTGGCCCCGATACGCCGGTACAGATGCCCTTTCACCGTCCGCTTCGGGTCAAACAGGCCGAACAGGCTGCCCAGTGCCAGGATGGCCGGGCCGAGTGAGAGCGCGGCCGCGATGGTGAACAGCATGCTGATGGCCACGGCCGGTCCCATGGTCTGGAAGTAGTTCAGTCGCGCGAAACTCAGGCAGAAACCAGCACCGGCGATCGTCAGGCCCGAACCGATGATGATGGGTGCCACGCCCTTGTACGCGATGAAAAAGGAGTCTTCCCGATTTTCGCCGGCCTGGCGGGCTTCCTGATAGCGACCCATCAGGAAGATGCCATAGTCCGTGCCGGCCCCCAGCGACAACGCCACAACGATGTTCACCGCGAACGACGAGAGTTCGATATACCCGAAATGGCCCAGGGTGGCGACTACTCCCTTAGCGACCAGCATCTCGATGAGCACCGAGGCCAGCGGCATCAACACCGTCGCGGCCGAGCGGTATACGAGCAACAGCATCCCGATGATGAGAAAGATCGTGAGGATCGTGACGTTGTTCAGACTCGAGTTGGCGATCGTCAACGTGTCTGAGGCCAGCGGTGCCGCACCACTGACGTAGGCCCTGAGCCCCGGGGGCGGGACGTCCTTGGCGACGATGTCGCGCACGGCGTCCACGGATTGGTTGGCCAGGAGTTGGCCGCTGTCGCCGGCGGTACGCAGCAGCACATAGGCGGACTTGCCGTCGGTGCTCTGCGCGCCGGCTGCACTGATCGGCTTGCCCCACAGATCCATGACGTACTGCACGTGCGCGGCGTCGTGCTGGAGCCGTTGCATCAGGTCCTGGTAGTACTGATGGTCCTGGTCGTTGAGCGGCCGCGTGGCTTCCAGCACGACCATGGTGAAGCTGGTGGAGTTCGACTCGTGGAACTTCTCACCGATGCGTAGCAACCCCGCCTGAGACGGTGCATAGGTTGGGACCATCGGGCCAGCTAGTTCTTCGGCGACCTTTTCCACCTGTGGCACAAAGGTATTCGTGGTCACGGCGAGTAAGCCCCAGAACACGATGATCGGCACCGCAAAGACCCGGACGGTTCTCGCGACGAACGGGCGTTTGGCGCTATGCGCGCTCATGCGGACTTCACTCTGCAGGTGACATCAGCTTCCTGATGAGTTATCGATTGCTCGTCGTGCACAACGCCATTCACCCGTATCCGGCAACCGACCTCATCTCCGTGGACGTGCACCGAAATAGCGCCCGACACCACGGTCAACGTCGTCCTCTCCGTGTGTGACCACGGCAACTCCGCGAGATCAACTTGATGTGGATGTCCGTCGATGTCTACGTAGTCCAGCATTCCGCCGTCGCCCAACGTGCCGAAGACCTCATAGGAGAGATACTTGAGATTGAATTGTTCCGGCGCTTGTGGATCCTGCACGGCGATGCCCGGGCCTGGGGCCGACGATTGATGCACCTTCCACATGCCTACGGCACCCACACCGAGTGCAATAGCGATCACCAAGGGCATCCACACCTTCGCCAGCACAGTCCTGCCGACTGAACGTTGGCTCACTCGCCCACCTTTCGGAATCCGCAACCGAATTTTCGTACTTTTCGATCCGCGCCCAACTCACACCTCAAGGCAGCCAACATGCTCAACGGCCGCCGCGACGCCTGGGCCACGTTCGAAGAACGCCCGCAACATCAGCGCCGCGGTCGGGCCCTCCGAGGTCATGACGTCGACGAGGAAGCATATCGCATTACGTAGCGGCTAATACCGTCGCATATGATTCGATGTTATACAAGTCAGCCACTACCTGGGCCGACCTTCTGCAAGGGGCGCGATGAGCGCGCTGCCAACAACCGGTGCCGAGTCGGCCCGGCCCGTCGATGGCTCGCTCATCCACCCGCCACCACGTCGAATCCAGGCACAACCTTTCAGCCAATGTCTGGATGCAGTATGTAATAAATGGTCCGGTATGATCTAATACCGTCATGGTTGCGACCGACTTTGCCGGCGCCGGACGGGCGCAGTTCGAAGCAGTTCGGCCTTTAGGCTGGTATCTCGGCCAGCCGATCCGCTACGCGCACGATGGCATGGCCGCGCAAGCTCGCTGCCTCAACAATAAGGCAACTCACTGCAGTAACACCGTTTGCTGGCCCCATCGGCCTGCGCTGGTTTCCCATGCCTGAATCCAATGCCGGCCAGTTCGCCGACGATCTCGCTGCTCAGCTGTCGTCCCACGGTGTGGAGTATGGCACCGCGATTGAGATTGCCCAGGATCTCCTCAGAGACTACGAGATCAAAAAGCGCACGCAGACAACGCTGATCGAGGATCAAGAAACACCCTGAATCGCGCCAGCCGCGGCACGATCATCGGCACCAACGCTGATTTCTCGCTCACGGCGTGATTGTGTACCGCTGGTGGTGTCGGCGGCCTAGGCCTGGGCGGGATCCACGGCCAAGGTATTCGTCGCCGCTAACCTCATGACTCACATTGCCTCGTAGCGTGAGGGATTCACGGTTGGGCCAAGACGGTCGGCCGTTTCGATCAGCCGTCTAATGCGCCCGGCGATGCTGTGTTTACTCAGGGGCGGATCGGCCAGCTGAGCGAGCTGTTCAAGTGAGGCCACCCGATGCTCGATACGCAGTCGACCAGCCTGAGCCAGATGATCTGGCGCGCTGTCCCCCAGAATGGCCAGGGCGCGCTCAACTTGTGCAGCCGTCGACGCTGCGGCCAGCTCGGCACGGCGCTGGTTAGCATCGCCGAACCCAGATTGCAGGTACCCGTCTGCCTGGGGTGGTCTGCGGCGTCGCCGTTGATTCCAGGCCACCCGAGCGTGCTGCGCACCCATAAGCGCTAATAGTTCGCCAATCCCGTCGACGTTGCGCACCACGACATGGTGCCTGCCACGGGCCTCGGCCGCCTTCGCCCGGACCCCCAGCCGACGTGCTGTCCCCGCCAATGCCATAGCGGCCTCGATGCCCGGGCATGTCACATCTAGCGTGTTACAGCGCCCGTTGTCGACCGGGACACCCCGCGCCAAAATTGCGCCACGCCAGACGGATTCACCTACCGCAAAACTGCCGGCCATGAGGTGCGGCGGTAGGCCGTGGACGGGGCGGCCGCGTCGATCAAGCAGCCCGGCCCGCCGAGCCAGCTCATCGGCATTTCGGTCGACTTGCACCAGCCAGTGCGGGTTACGTCGAGCACGTGTTGGAGCCACCGCCCGTGCGGCCGCATGGCAGCCATCAGCGAGAAGATCTCGCGACGTAACCGAAGCGCGACCGCTTCAAGATTGAGATCGATATTGAAAGCCAACCGATTTCCACGATCTGCACACCATCAGAGAACCGCAACAGAGCCGACACTCGGCCCTACGAGCGTCAAGTGAAGTGATGACCAGGTGACTCAGTTCTTGCTTGGCTTCAGCAGTCGAGTCCATTTGAAGAGGTCTACTCGGTGACCGTGTTTCCCGTCGGCTGCCGGCGGAGCTCATCGGGAAAATGATACTGCGGAGGCCGGCCGGGCAGCGCGCGCTGCCAGCCGGATTCACCAACGTCGGGAACCGTGGCCCCGGATGTCTTAGAGCGACCGTTGCAACTGTCGTTGATGACCTCGTCGAAGTAGCGCATGAAGTCGAGCCGATCGCCTTGATGGTGCATTCCGCCGCGGCGCAGGGTTAACCGCTGGCGTCGCATGACGTTGGTAGCATCGACGTGGAAGGGCAGGTCAAAAATGGGGCCGGCCTGAGATCTCCGGAGGGGAGAAGGAATCATGAAAGTGGAATTGGCGGGTGTGTTGCCCGCCGCTGTCTGCATCCGGGAGGACAACATCGACGAGCCGCCATACCTGTGGTCGGACTTGATCGCTCGTCGCAACGCGTTGAGTCTGCGGGTCGAGGACCTCGTGCCGGTGCTGCGTGTCGACCTACGCAAGTACCGCTCTCGGGAGACCGGCGCCTTGGAGGTCGGCCCGGAGCTCGTCGACGAGCTGATCGCGATGGAGGAGTTCGTCGCTGGCGAGGCCGCGCGGATCATCGCCGCGGCGCCGGCAGAAGGCCCTGTGGTACTGAGGGCTGTGGTTGACCAAGCCGAATTCGAAGACGCCCATCCCGATGCACGCACTCTGCGGGATCTGGTGGCCTACCCGCTGTCGTTGCAACACGTGGCCGTGGGCCGGGCCGCCGGGAAGTTGGGCCGGCAGGGCCGTGTCGTCGAGGTGTACCGCGGTGAGCAGCGCGGTGACCTCACCGTGCGCCGGCTGGCGGCCGGCCTGCTCAAGGAGGAGACCGCGCGGTTGCTCGGCGTCGACGCCAAGCGTTACGCCAAATTCGAGCGGAGCACCGCGGCGCCGCCGGCAGGGCTGGTTGCCGAACTGCAGGCCGTCGACGACTTCATCGCCGCTAGCGCCGAGCAGCTCGAGGTGACCAAAGTCGACGGTGTGAGCGTGGTGCTGATGGTCGACGACCAAGACGCGTTTGAGAGGGCCTATCCGCAGGCCCGGACCAAGCGCGACGGCAGGGTCTATCCGCGCCGCGTGCATCGGGTCGCCGCCGCGCGCCGCGCGCGCCAACTCGAGTCGGCCGGCGGCTCGGCCCGCATCGCCGTCGCCGATCAGTAGTCAACACCTAGTTCCAAACATCCACCAACACCCCGCTCCCCACCCGGCACAGGGGTGGGGAGCGGGGTGTTGGTGGATGTTTTGGGAAAGGGTTGTTGTTGTTGTTGTTGTTGTCGAGATGCATTGAAGATTGACAAGGTGGCCAGTGTTGTCTAACGACAGGCCGCGCAGGCATGGCGAGCAGTAATTGCTTTGCGAGAGTTTCGAGTTCGGCGGGCGGCTAGTTTGGTGCCGGTAGGCGACAGGCCGGATATCTGTCAAAGCGCCTCGGCGATTCTGGTCAATCTTCGCTGCATCTCCTCAGGTTTCGCCATCATCGCCGCCGCTTTGCGCCGCAGCCGTGGGCCTCTCGGGAACGTGTCGGTGGGTGCCGGTAGTGTCTTGTGATGTGAGGACGGGCCATCAGGGCCAGTCCACTTTTCCCAGGAGGGGATTGGGCTATGACCGATTTGGATACGACCGTCACGGTGATCGACGCTGCGGCTCGCGCCCATGTGCCGGTGCTGCTGTGGAGTGATCCCGGCATGGGCAAGAGTTCGGTGGTGCGGGCGTTGGCCGCTGCCGATGGCGTGCCAGTGGAGACGGTGATCGGATCGCAGCGTGAGCCGGTTGACATTGCGGGGTGGCCGGTGGTTACCGATGGGGCGGTGCAGACGCTGGCGCTGCCGGATTGGACGCAGACGCTCATCGACGCCAAGGGCGGCTACCTGCTGCTCGATGAAATCAGCACGTGCTCGGCTTCGGTGCAGGCCGCGATGTTGACGGTGGCCTTAGAGCGGATGGTGGGCCGGACGAAGCTGCCCGATGAAGTGCGGATCGTGGCGGCTGCTAATCCGCCTGATCGGAGCGCGGGTGGTGTTGATTTGACGCCGCCGATGGCGAATCGGTTCCTGCACATTGACTTTGAGCCAACTGCCGAGGAATGGCTGATCGGTATGCGGTCGTCGTTCGCCGCGCTGCCCGCGTCGCGCGGCATTGCCGCCGACGAGCTGCGTCGCGCTGATGAGATTGGGGCCGTGTGTGCGTTCGTGGAGGCGCGCCCGGCGCTGCTGCACCAGTACCCCGACACCGACGAGGCTGCTGGGCGGGCGTGGCCGTCGCGGCGGTCCTGGGAGGCGATGGCGCGAGTGCTGGCGCATCTGCGCCGCGATGACACCGCCGCTATCAGTGCCGTCGCTCTCGGACTGGTCGGTGATGGCGCGGGCAGTGAGTTCATGGAGTGGCGGGCCAGCATGGACTTGCCCGCCGTCGCGGACGTGATCGCAGACCCCAGCATCGTCGGGTGGGGCACGGCCCGTCCCGATCAGGTGTGGGCGGTGCTTTCGGGTGTGGTGGCGTGGGCGTCGGCCAAGGGCACGAAGGATGCGTGGATGACCGCATGGGGCCCGTTGGTGGAGGCGGCAACTCACGGTGCTCCCGATGTGGCCGGGGCAGCGGCGCGGGCGTTGAGTGTGGCGATGCCTCCCGGCGCGAAGCCGCCTGCGGCGGCGCGCAAGTTCAAGGACGTGATGATCGCGGCGGGCCTCGATGTGGGGAGCGCGGCGTGAGTGAGGTCAGGGCGCTCACCGCCGACGAATGGCGGCAGCTGCGGCTGGCGCGGATGGCCGCAGTGGAGGCGATGCCGTACTTCGCGCGGGCACTGTTCGCGTTGTCGCCGGTGGCTGCGCCCGGTCTGGGCACTTTTGCCGTGGACCGGCACTGGCGTCTCTACCTGGACCCGATGATGCTGGGCACCGAGGACGGGTGGAGCATCCCGCTGGCCGGTGCGGTGCTGCTGCATGAGGTCGGGCACGTGCTGCGCGAACACGGTGGCCGCGCTGACACGGTGGATTCCCCGGTGGATCGAACCATGTGGAATGTCGCCGCCGACGCGGAAATCAACGACGACCTGATCGCGGCCGGTGTGGGATTGCCAGCCGGTGTGGTAACTCCCAGCGGGATCGGTTGCGAGGACGGGCACGCCGCCGAGGTCTACTACCGGCATTTGGTGCCGCCCGGTACACCCCGCAGCGGCAACGTCACGACTGGTGAGGGAGCCGGTGACGGGGATGATGACGATGGTTACGGGTGCGGCTCTGGTGCCGGAGATGCACCCGTGCCCGGCGAACTGCCCGCCGCCGCCGACTTGGGCAGCGGCAAGGGGCTGTCCACCGCTGCCGCCGATCTGGTGAAGGTCGCTGTCGCGCGCGCAGTGCAGCAAGAGATGGCGCGCAGCGGGGCCGGTCGCGGCACCCTGCCTGCGGGCCTGGCTCGGTGGGCGGCTGCCCAACTCGCCCCGGCTGTGGTGCCGTGGCCCAAGGTGCTGCGCGCTGCGGTGCGCCGCGCCGTCGAGGACCAGGCGGGCCAGGTGCACCACTCCTGGCGGCGACCGAACCGGCGCGCACCCAAGGGCGTGCTCTTGCCGACGCTGCGAGCACCGAAGATCACCGTCGATCTGATTATCGACACGTCTATGTCCATGGGTGAGGACGATTTGGCTGCCGCCCTGTCGGAAACACGGGCGGTGCTGCGGCGCACCGGGGCCAAGGTGCGGGTGGTCTGCTGCGATGCAGCGGCAAGCGTGCCGCGCGCGGTGCGGTCGATCAGCGACGTGACGTTGACCGGGGGCGGGGGCACCGATCTGCGGGTCGGTATCGATGCTGCGTTGTCTGCGCGGCCAGCGGGCAACGTGGTCGTGGCGTTCACCGATGGCGGCACACCCTGGCCCGAACGTCGGCTGCCGGTGCCGTTGATCGTGGCCCTGATCGGCGCGCACGCCGCCGATACCACGCCTGCATGGGCCAAGACGGTGCGCGTCACCCCCGTAGCGGTGGTGGCGGCGTGAGCGGGCGGGCCGGGGCAGCCGACTTCGCGCAGTGGGCCAACGCGGTGCTGGCTGGCACCGGGTGGACCGTAGCCACCGTGAGCGAGGCTGCCCAGCGTCCCCGTGACGACCTGGCGACGGCGGCGCTGGCGGACGGGTTCGCCGCCGCCGCGCGCGGTCTGGCTGATGCCGGTGAGTGCCGGGACGGTGCGGCGTGAGCGCCGCGCTGTTTGACCTCGCGCTGCGGGTGGCCGCACGCGATGCCGGTGGGCCGGTGCCCCGGCTGCTGCATAACCCTGCCCCGGCGCGCGACGTGAAGGTGGCCGTCGCGGCGCGGCGCACTGGGCCGGTGGTGCATGTGAAGGCCGTGGGGCCAGATGGGCACCCCCACAGCGGCACCGGAGCCGATGGGCTGGCCGCGCTCGCCCGCGCCGCCGGGTGCGTGGCCGGTGACTTCTGCGGCGGGGCGACTGCCTTGGTCGATACGCCTGCCACGTTGCGAGCGCTGGCGGGTTTGGCGCGCTGCTACGCCGACCCGGCGCGGAGCGCCGGCATCGACGTGGCGGCGGGATCGGCGCTGGCCGGTTGGTGGGTGGAGCGGGCCGCGCATCCCGGTACTTCGGCGGTGACCGACGTGCTGAGCACCAGCCGCGCGCGGTTCGTGCTCGGTATGGTTCCCGGTGCCGATCACGCGGGCGCGTGGCGGGCGGCGCTGTCGGTGCCCAACGGCGTGAGCGGGTTGCACGACTGGCATCGCGCGGTGACCGGAGGTCTGCTGCTGCCGGGGCTGGACGCGCTGCGTGAGGACGACGACTGGCAGTTGGAGGTCATGCAGGCGGCGGTGCGCGAACAGCGCAGTTGGGACCGGCCCGAAACGTTGCACCTGGCGGCGGCGCGGTTGGCGAGCCGCTGCGATGCCGCCGATCTGTATGAGGCGGCGTTGCTGGCCGATCCGTTGTGGCGGGGGCGGGGTGTGCACACCGGGTTCGTCTGCCACGGCGAGACTGTCGTGGGGGCGGGCCAGCACGCCAACCGGGTCACCGTGCGCGCGGGGCGGCTGGATACGCGGTTGAAGGCGGGGGCCGCCGTCATCGGTTGGGCTGGGGAGCCGATGACGGCGATGCCGGATGCGGAGAACCGTTTCAGTGGTGAGGTTTTCGCCACCGCCGTGGGTGAGGACGGGGCGTTGACGGTGACCATCGGTGGGCTCCGTAAGACGGGGTACCGGCCTGCTGCGGGTGAGATGGTGACGGTGATCCCTGCGCCGCCCTCGGTGTCCACGATTCGGTCGCGGCGCGCGGCGGTGGCGCGGCTGTATAAGCGGCGGTTCTCCTGGCTGTCACAGGGGGCCACCCCGACCGCGAGCCGCCGCCCCGTTCCTCTGGCGGTGATGATCGCTGCCGCCGACGACACACAAGCACCGGAGAACTGAGATGCGTACGCTGCCTAAGCGATTCACCGCCTCTGCCCCCGCGACCGCTAACGCGCCTGCTGGGGCACCGGCGACGGTGGCCCCGGCGCTGCCTACCGCTGCGCCGATCACCGAGGACTGGCCGGGACGTGACCTGCTGGACACGCCGATGCTGGCGCGGGTGCTGCTGGCGGCGTGGGGCGGGGATGCTGCGGCCTGCGTTCCGGCTTGCCCCGGCGCGGGCAAGAGCCGCCTGGTGGCGCTGCTGGCCGGTGCACTGGCTCACCGCGTGGCGCTGCGTGTGGCGGTGGCTGCACAGACCCGCGAGCAAGCCGCCGAGCTGGCTCGGCGCATCGCCGCCGTCAGCGACCGCGCTTCCCTGATCGTGTCGGGGGCTGGTAAGAAGCCGGTGATGGTGGACGGCATTCGCACGGTCGCGGGCCGCAGTGTGCGATGGGAACACTCGACCGGCGGGGAAATTCTGATCGGCACCGCCGCTCGCTGGCTCTACGTCGATCCCAACGTGGCCGGAGCTGATGTACTCTTGGTTGACGAGGCCTGGCAATGCACCTATGCCGACCTCGGCGCGCTGGGAAGCCTTGCGCGGCAAGTGATTTGCGTTGGCGATCCTGGCCAGGTGGCACCCGTGGTGACCGGCTCGACCGAGAAGTGGGAAGGCCAAGCCACCGGGCCACACCAACCCGCCCCGGCTGCGCTGCTGGCCGCACACGGCGATGCCATCACCATGCACGAACTGACGAACTCCTGGCGACTGGGACCGCAGACCTGCGCGCTGTTGTCCCAGCATTTCTACCCGCAGATGCCGTTCACGTCGCGCCGTCCTGATGAGGTCGTGATCGCACCGGACGGCACGGTGCTGCCTGAAATCGTCAGTCGTCCAACGGAAGCGCTGAATGGGCCGACGGACCCGGCGCTGCTGACCGCCTTGGCTGAGCGGGTGCGTGAACTGACCTGGCATGACTACCGGCGCGGCGGTGTGTGCGAGGCGTTGACCGCCCGCGACATTGCAGTGGTCGTGCCGCACGTCGCCCAAGCCGGTGCGGTGCGGGCACTGCTGGCCGACATGCCCGATGTACTGGTCGGCACCGTCAACGCGCTGCAAGGCCTAGAGAGGCCCGCCGTTGTGGCCTTGCACCCGATGGCGGGGTATCGCAGCGCGGAATCGTTCGCCCTTGACGCGGGACGCATGTGCGTGACCCTGAGCCGTCACCGGGCGCACCTGACCATCCTCACCGACCCGGCCACCGCGCCAGTGTTGGACGCCGCCGCCCACGATCCGCAGGCCGCTCACGCGCGGGCAGTGCTGGCCGCCCTATGACCCGGCGGCTGGCAAACCCCTCGAACCCCACCCGGCACGGGGTCGGGTAGGGGTTCGATACCTGTTGAGGCGGAACGGGTCTTCTTGTCTTCTTCTTCTTTCTTCTCCTTATTGTCTCGGTGAGCGACGGTAGTGTCACTGGTGTTGGGGCAAGCCGTTGGGGCGGGCTCACTTGTTTCGGAAGGGGAACATCATGGCGGTTTATGGCGACGGTGAATGCTTGGATGGGCCGGACGGCTGCGAGGGCGAGGTCTTCGCGCGCTCGACGCTCTCTGGGAGTGGGGATGCCTATTACCGGTGCGATCACCACTATGAGGCGTATGCCGCCCGGCTTCAGCCGGTGATGGATGACATCAACCGGCGGTATCCGGCGATGGCGCCGGCTGATTGGGACCCCTATTACGCGGGTGAGGTCTGGGACCAGGACGGCTGGTAAGCCGTGGTGGTTCCGAAATAGTTGCTGCGCGTTTTGATTTCGTCGTATGGGTGTCGGTGTTTGGCGGTAAAATCGCAGTTGTGGGGCTGGTCATTCGGACTGGCCCACGATTCCCAGGGAAAGGGGAAAGCAGTGACTGCTGTCGTTGAGGGTTCGGTAGCCGCGGTGTCGCGGTCGGTGGCGGAGGCGCTGGCGGCCGGCGTCGAGTCGGGCGCGGTGGTGTTCGCGCCGCTAGTCGGTGGACCGGTGCCAGGGTGGTTGGTAATCGAGGGCTCCGCGGTGGGTGACGCGGAGCGCCAGTGTGCGGTCGTAGGGCTCGACGGTTGCGCGGTGGTGGTGGCCGGCGCGGTGTCGGAGGTTCAGGTGTCCGGTGATCCGGTGCCGGCGGAGGAAGAGATGCCAGCGTGGGCCTCGGCGCTCGCCGGCGCGTTCTGGGCAGCTCGGCGGGCTCGAGGGGAGGCGCAGGCGGCACGCTTGGCGCTCACCGAGCATCAGGCGCGGCTGGAGCGCATCGTCGACGCAGCGCACGAGTACGCCAACGATAACGACCTGTGCGAACGGTTTGACCGGTTCATGCTGTCTCAGGGCTTGCGGCCGCGGTTGCGGGAGTGGGTGTGTGAGGTGGACGCAACCATCCGGCTTCGCATCCCTGTGTCGTCCCACAGCGCCGACGCGGCTGCGGGGGAGGTGACCGATCAAATGGTGCAGCAAGCGATCGCGGAGCTGCGCGGTCCGCTGTTGGCAGACGCGATCCAGGAGCACGACGTAGTGGACGTCGAGGAGAGCTAGCGCCCCGCATAGTGGTGGCCGGCCCGTGACACGGTCGGCCACCACTATGCGTCGACCGTGTCATCCCCCACAGGAGTGGGGTGGTGGTCGAAACAGGTTCGCAGCACCCACTTTTCTTGTCGTTGTGCAGCGAACATTAACAACTGGCGCTGATTGTTTAACAACGGCGTGTCTGAGCCTCTCTTGAGTCGAAACACGGTCTCTATCAGAGTGAAAGGCAATGCAACGAAGATTGACAAACTCCTGCGACACGCCCTGGCCCTGTCAAAGTAGCTAGGCGTGTCTTGTCAATCTTCGTTGCATATCGACATTTCTTCTTCTTCTTGTTGATGGTGGGGGCTGGTGGTGTGGGCGCGGTGACGCCTGGTGTCGGTGGGGTCTTGTACGGTGGCTTTCGAGAGGGCACGCCAAGTGGGCGGGCCCGTAACTCCCGCGAAAGGGGAGGCGGTTATGACGACGGTGGAGATCTCGCAATCTGAGGCAGCGGGGAACAGCACGGGGCCGGTGTTGGCGCGCCGCGCACTGGCGGCAGCGCGGACCGTTGCTCAGCTGGAGTCCGAGCCGCTGGCAGCCCTCGATGAGCGGCAACGGGCGAGCCTCGCGGCGTTCCCCGGCTGGGGGCCAGTGGCGGCGTTGTTCGACGCAGAGCCAGCTGGACCCTGGGCGGAACTGGCCGACGAGCTCGACGACGTCGCGGGGGAGGCGATGGCCAAGGCAGCACGTGTTGTGGACACCTCGTTCTTCAGCCCAGACGAGCTGGTGACTCATATCTGGGGTGTGCTGTGTGCGGCGGGTTTCGCCGGCGGATCGGTGCTGGACTTAGGCTGCGGATCGGGTGCGTTCCTCAAGCACGCGCCGACTGACTTGCCGATCCGTCTGACCGGTGTTGAAGCGGACCCGATTTCGGCGGAAATCGCCCGCCTGTTGCATCCGGGCGCGACCATCATTACCGGTGACTTGCAAAAGGTTTCGTTGCCGCATAAGCGGTTCGATGCCGCCGTGGGCAATGTGCCGTTTTCGTCGGCTCGTGTGCACGACAGCGCGATTGGGTTCTACGGGCCACTGCATCAGTACTTCGTGACGCGCGCCGTGGCGGCGGTGCGGCCGGGGGGATACGTGGTGGTGGTGACCTCACGCCACGAGCTGGACGCGGCGCACGGACTATCGACGACGATTGCTGAGCAGGCCGAGCTGATCGCTGCGGTGCGGTTGCCCTCGGGGTACTTCCGGCAGTCGGGTACCGACGTCGTTGCCGACGTCCTGATCTTGCGGGTGCGTGATGGTGACAGCAACGTGCACGGGTGGCAGCAGCCGCGGTCTGGGGCGACCCGCGTGGCGGTGGAATCGACGGTGCGCGGGCGCTACTGCCGTGAGTGGGTGAGCTCCTTCTGGGAGCTGCATCCCGAGCTGGTGGCCGGCGAGATGAAGGTGACCGGCTTCGACCGTTCGCCGCTGGCGGTGCGCGCCGCCGATCCCTCTGCAGCGGTGGCGGCCGCATTCGCTGCAGTGACCCCGCTGTTGGTGCCGTACACCGACGATGACGGGGCGCCGGCTGATCTGGAAGACGTGAGGCTGACCGACGACCAGGGACGCAAAGAGGGCTCCTTGCATGTCGTGGACGGGCAGGTGGTGCGGGTCGCCGGCGGTGCGCTCGCGGTGGTGGCTCGTCCGAGCGCTGAATTGCGCACGCTCATCGGGTTGCGTGACGCCGCGGTGGCGCTGGTGGAAGCCGAGGCGGACTGGGACACGCCGGATCACGCGGTGGAGCCGCTACGGGTGACGTGCCGGCAGGCCTACCAGGAATACGTCGAGCGGTATGGGGCGCTGAACCGGGGCACCTTGACCGAAGGCAAGCCGGATCCGGAGACGGGATTGCCGCGACTGGGCTGGCGCACCCCGCCCCTTGGTGGCTTCCGTGGGGATCCCGATGCGCCGATCGTGTTCGCGCTGGAGGCCTTCGATCAAGACAGTGGTGAGGCGGCGCCGGCCCCAATTCTGCTGCGGCGGGTCAACAAGCGACCGGTGGCGGCCACCAGTGCCGGTACGCCCGGCGAGGCGTTGGCGATCAGCCTGGGGGAAGGCCGCGGCCTGGACCTCGATCGCGTGGCCGGCCTGCTAGGGCTGACCGATCCTCAAGAGGCATTCGACGCGCTGGGCGCGTTGGTGTTCCGGGATCCCCGCGACGGTAGAGCGCTCATCGCACGCAACTATCTGTGCGGTGACGTCCGGGCGAAGCTGCGCGAGGCCCTGACGGCCGCGGCGATGGATCCGCGCTTCGAGCGCAATGTAGCCGCCCTTGAAGCGGTGCAGCCTCCCTGGCTGGGGCGTGACGACATCCGGATTGAATTGGGCTCACCGTGGGTCAGCGCCGGCGATGTCGCCGACTTCTGCAGCGAGGTGTTCGGGACGCGAGCCGGCGTCGAGCACGTGGCGCCGCTGGCGGCGTGGGAGGTGAGCGCCCGCGCCCAGATCTCGCCAGAGGCGCGGATCGCGTACTGCACCGAGCGCATGACCGCCGTCGAGTTGCTGCAGATCGGCCTCAACGGAGCGGCGCCGGTCGTGTGGGATGAGTTCTACGACCAGCGGACACACACCCGGCGCAAGATCCGCAACGCCGACGCCACCGAGGCCGCCGAACAAAAGCTGGCGGCGATCCAAGGCCGATTTTCGTTGTGGGTGTGGGAGAACGCCGAACGGGAGCGGCGCATCGTCGAGCAATACAACCAGACCATGAACGCGCACGTACTGCGCAATCACGACGGCTCACACCTCACGTTCCCCGGTCTGGCTGACGGAATCTCGTTGTGGCAGTGGCAACGTGACTTCGTCGACAGAGCCTTGTCGACGCCCGCGGTGTTCTGCGCCCATGAAGTAGGCCTTGGAAAGACGCTCACGGCAATCACGTTGGCGATGACGTTACGTCAATTCGGGTTAGCGAACCGGCCTGCGCTGATCGTTCCTTTGCACTTGATCGAGCAGGTAACCCGGCAGTGCTACCAGGCGTGGCCGGCGGGCCGATTTCTGATCGTGACCCGCGAGGACCTCCACGGCGATGCTCGCCGCCGGTTCGTGGCACGCTGCGCTACTGGGGACTGGGATCTGGTGATCATGACTCACGAAACGTTCTCTTCGCTGCCGATTCCGGTGCATGCGGAGCGGGCGTGGTTAGAGGACCAGCTAAGTGAACTCGAAAGCTACGCGCGCACAGAGGGATACACCGGCAAGCGGATCGCTGCGGCCGTGCGCTCCCTGCAGGGGCGACTCGAGAAGCTGCGTTCGGCGATCAACGACCCGAAGGCGATCACGTTCAAAAGCCTGGGAATCGACTACCTGATAGTCGACGAGGCCGACAAGTTCCGCCGGCTGCCCGTGACCACCCGCGCCGATGGGTTTAGCCTCGGATCCTCGAAGCGGGCTCTCGATTTGTTCTTGAAGGTGTCTCTGTTGCGTCGGGCCAACCCGGAGCGGCCGCATGCGTGCCTACTAACAGGAACGCCGTTCACCAACACCCTCGCTGAGGGTTATGTGTGGCAGAGCATGCTTGCGCCAGAACAGTTGGCGCGCACCGGATTAGGGCATTTTGACGCGTGGGCGGCTCAGTTCGTCCGGTACAAGGTGCTGATCGAGACCAGTCCAGACGGGTCGGGATTTCGGTCGCGGCGCCGGCCGGGCACCATTCAAAACGTCCCGGAACTGCGTACCATGCTCTCAGAGTTCATGTCCATGGTGCGGGCTGACGGTGTCGGTTTGCAGCGGCCGCAGGTGCAGAACCATACTCACTTGTCCGAACCGACGGACGCACAGCGCGAATTCATGGCCGACCTGGTCGCTCGGGCCGATGCCCTGCGGGCTCGCATGCCCTCGGCGCGCACGGACAACATGCTGCTCATCTGCGGTGACGGGCGCAAGGTCGCACTGGATCCGAACCTGGTCGGGATCGCAGAGGATGCACCCAAACTCGATGGCGTGGCCGCGGCCGTCGCCGAGGTCTACCACAGCACAAGGGATTTGACATATTCGGGCGCGGCGACGCCAGGCGCATTTCAGTTGGTGATGTGCGACATGGGCACGCCAAAGAAGGGGGACGCGCAGAGCTACGGGCGGATCCGGGCTGCACTGATCGCCCGCGGCGTGCCGGCCGAGAAGATCCGTTTCGTGCACGAAGCGACTACGGCCAAGGCGCGCGAGGCCCTATTCGCAGCCTGCCGTGATGGCCGGGTCGCGGTGCTCTTGGGCTCTACACCTAAGGTCGGTATCGGAACCAACCTCCAGAAGCGTATGTACTCACTGCACCAGGTGGATCCGACGTGGACACCGGCGGCATGGGAGCAACGCAACGGCCGCATCCAGCGCAACGGCAACGAACACGACATCGCGAACATCCACTACCACGTCGCAAGGCAGACATTCGACGCCTTCATGTTCGGCACCGTGGAACGGAAGGCTCGCGGCTTCGCCCAGCTGTATCGGATGGACGGGCAGGCCCGCGAAATCGAGGACATCGGCGATGAGACCTTGACCATCGGGGAACTCAAGGCCGCCGCGGCGGGCAACGAGCTCTTACTGCGCCAACACGAGTTGGAGTCACGCGTACGGGCGCTGCGGCTGGCGCACGTGACCGTCCAGCAAAACGTGCGGACGCTGCTGCACCAGGCCGCGACCGCAAACACCGCCGCTGAGGCCGCCGCGGCCCGAGTGCAGCGCTTGCAGGCCTTCGCTGAGCAGCGCGACGGGATGCGTGATGTCGACTTGACGCGGGTCGCCACGGACGCCTGCCTGGTCCGTGACCCGGCGGAATTCCGCTCGCGATACCGGGCCGAGTGGCGCGATGCGCGGATGTCGGTGCGCACCGTCGACACCGACCCAGGCCAACGGTTGGAGCTGGTCTTCGATTACCGCGTGCTGTGGGCCGAGCCGTTGCCGGGCAAGGTGCGCCGGCGCGGGGCGGAGGCGGTCCAGGCGTGGGCGGAGGCGATGGTGGGGGCGTGGGTAGCCGGTGTGGATCGCGAGACCGTAGCGACCCGCGCGCGCATCGACGAGTCGCAGCGGCGCGCCCAGGACGCCCGCGACGCCGCGGCTGCTACTGGGGTCGGAGAGCCGGCTGAGCTCATCACTGCGCGCGCCGAGCTCGCCGAGGTCAACAATGCGATCGACGACGCGCTGAGGGAAGAGAACCGCCCCGCCGCAGCGTAGTAGCGCAACGTCGACGGGAGCGGCCTGCGTGCGCCGGTGGGGGCCGCTCCCGGCCTTGCGCCGGCCCAGCACTCCTCCCAACCTGGTACAGGTGTAGGGAGAGGGACGCCACGCCCGGGGCGCACTCGGCTGATGATGACGCTATCGATCACAGGAAGTCTCTGACACCCATGTTATCGATTGGGTTCATGTACAGCATTGCCCGAAACCAAGGCTTCGCTTGACGTTTCGAGCGCACGGCCAGGAGCCATGCGTAGGTGAACAGCGCCCGATGCGCCGGTCGGTTGTCGTTGATGACCCAGGGGGGTACTTCAGTGAAGGGCCAGGGAAGACTTTGCTGCAGTACGACAACGCCGGCTTGTGCCCAATCTAGTGCAGCGCGATACACCTCAGCCGTTTCAGGGCCGGGTTTCAGCTTCGGATCTGGGTCTTCTTCATCCAAGCCAACCGTCTCCGCGAGGTCCCAAGCGTGTTGGACATAGTCGTCTAGGCAACGTGGGTTCACGTATTGCCCGCTGATGCACTTGGTGGCTTTTTCGTATGCCGCTGCATCCTCTGGCGAAGACTCTTCATCCAGTGCCCAGACTCGCTCTAGTCGCCATTCGAGCCGCTCGCCGAGATCGCGGATGGCCTTCTCCACGGCCTTCATCTCACGTGCGGGCCGCTCCTCGTAACAATCATCTGGGTCGAAGTAGGTCCCGGTCTGACACGCTCGAAGTGGAAAAGGTAGAACCGCCAGCGCTTGTTGCGCCACCGGGCCGGGAGGAAGCCAAGGCATGGCCCACTTTGGGGTCTCATCCATCCCGAACGGATACCGCCACAAAACCTCGAAACCTTCGTCGATAACCGACATATGAGCAGTATCGAGCATCAAACCGCGTTTTGGACGGATGCTGCGAACCGAGTCGGCTGATATTAGTCATTACTGTGTTCGATGACGATGCCGGGGCGCCTGGACGACACCTATTGCCGTTTTACCAGTACAGCCCGCAGAATCAGACTGACCTGGGCTGCTGACGGGTCGCCCCGCCCGGCACGGGGTGGGGCAAGGGTTAGGGAGCTGCGCGGCGATCGTCAGCAGCAGGCAGCAGCAGCAATCTCGACAACGAGGAGGAGGGGCAGGAGGTGCAGGGCCGGCCGGTGCGGTCGATCTCGTCGAGCAGGTCGCAGAACGCGTGCCAGGCGGTGCGGGCGGCGTGGTGGCGGCCCGCAGCGCAGCCGCGGCCGCGCTGGCGTGGCCGAGCGTGCGGGCCTCGGCGAGGTCGTCGGCGCACGACGGGTGTGGGCGGCCGGCCGCGGCTCCATAGGTCATGTTCGCGGGTGAATGCGTGCGGGTCGGTGACGGCTCTTCTGCGCGTGATGCGTTGGCTGCCAGCACATCCGAGCCGGGCGTAGTCGGACAAGAGCGGTGGGCGATAAGGGGGCTTATCGTGTTCGGCGGCGGCAAGTTGTCGGTGGGCGTGGGTAGTGTTCTCGGTGTAGGGCAAGCCAGTTGGGCGGGCCCCGAACTCCCGGAAGGGGAAGGCCATGACTGCATACACGATCGAGCGGGTTGCTCCGGCCATCAACCAGGACGGCGAGGTCGACTGGCGAGCCATGCTCGAACAGGCGATGACGATGCCGGGCCGGCTGGGGGACACGTATTGCCGGTTCTACCAGTACTCCCTGCAGAATCAGATCCTGCTGTGGTCGCAGGGTGTCAGTGAGCCGTGCGCACCGTTTAGCGTGTGGAAGGCGCTGGGCCGGATCCCGGTCAAGGGCGGCGGCCGGGCGGTGCTGCATCCGCGGCCGATCCGCAAGACCGACGAGGAGACGGGCGAAAAGGTCGTCGTCGTGATGCGCTTCAAGCTGAATCGATCCACGTTCCCTTACAGCAACACGGTCGGGCCAGACGTCACGTGGCCCGAGCTGCCCGCGTGGGACGCACAGCGTGCACTGGCGGCCCTGGACATCACGCAGGTGCCGTACGCGCTGATCGACGGCAACTGCCAGGGATACAGCTTCGGGCGCAACGTGGCGGTCAGCCCCGTCGCAAAGTTCCCGATGAAAACCCTGTTTCATGAGATGGGACACGTGATGCTCGGGCACACAACGGATTCGGCGGACGAGGAAAGCCCGTGCAGCCGCGGGGTGTGCGAGTTCGGAGCGGAGTCGGTGGCCTACCTGCTGGCCCACGAACTCGAGTTGACCGCGTGGGCGCCGGAGGAGTCGCGCGCCTACATCCAGCATTGGCTGGGTGACGAGCGGGTCACCGACAACCACATCCGCGCGGTATTCACCGCCACGGACAAGATCTTGAGGGCCGGCCGAACCTTGGCCGAGATCGTCGAGGACGAGGAGGAGGCCTCGTAGAGCCGCGGGGCGCGCAGCGCGCGCCGGAGAAAGTCCCCAACAACTTCCCTCCGGCGCTGGCGCGCCGGTCCGGCCCGCGACCCAGTGCCCGCCTGGCGACCGGCTCACTCGCCGGGTGTGGTGTCTGGTGCCGCCGGGCCACCGTCACCCCACCCGGCAAGGGTGGGGTGACGGTGGTGGGAGTGCCTGCGACGCGCGCGTTTTTTTTGGTGGTCTTCTTCTTTTTTCTGGTCGGTCGGTTGCTGTCAATGGTGGTTGGTGACGGGCGGCCTTGTCGGTGGGGTGCGGTAACGTTCGAGGTGTTGGCCAAGCCGTTGGGGCAGGGCCAAGTTTCCCGGAAAGGGGAGTGCTGTGACTGCTGGCAATGCACCGGTGGTGCTGAAGGTGGGCCTTGATCGGACGGTGACGCGGGTGCCGTTCGTCCTGGATGAGCGCGGAGGGGCGGGGGCGCTGTTTCGCGAACAAATCGGATGCGCGTTGTATGACGTGATCTCCCTTGATGATCGGCTCGATATGTGGGTCGACGATGAGGCGCTCCTGGGGGTGGACCTCGATGACCGCGAGGCGGTGGCTGAGGTACTGAATGTCGTGGCGACCATGATTGCGATCCGCTACGGGCGATGGCAACCGGTGTTTGGCACGGCAGTGATCACTCGTTTGACGGGCGAGAGTGCCGCCCCGCTCGACGAGGACCAGCTAGCCAGACTGGAGCATTTGGCCGAGATGTCGTCGGCTGTGTTTGCCGACACGTTCGCTTCACCGAAGGACGAGGAGCTGAGTGCGGCAGTTCATTTGAAGATCAAGGTGGAGAACACCTACAGCGACGGCCACGAGTCCGAACAGGTCGAGAAGGTTCAAGTGGAGCCCTTCGAAGACCTCGAGCATCTGTGGGAGCAGCTGCGGGAGTACACGGGCGACGGCCATGGCATTGGCCGAAACGTCGATGCCCTGTACACCGTGACCGTGCTGGAAGCCCCTGAGCGTCCCGAGCTTGTGGGGCTGAGCAATGAGTGGGGCTGAGATGAGCGCACCGACCCCACCGGCAGCTGTGGTCGCCGCTGTGGCGGCGCTGCGGGCCTCGTTCGACGACATCCACGTCATGCATGAGTGCGACCAAAATTGCCCTACTAATTGCGATCTGAGCGATTACAGCGAATCTGCCTACCGCTACCACGACGAGCACAACTTCGATGTGCGCGAGACGATCCATGACCGGGCGGCATCCCTCGTCGAGGTGCTCGAGGAATGGCTGGGGTCGCCCCGCGGGGAAAGCCATGGCGTAGACGTCGCCGAATCACCACGCGCGGAGGCATTGGTCGCTCCGCTGGTGGTATCACGCGACCCTAGCCTGTATCAGCAGTGGTGGGCCCGCGAGGCGAACCGCGCCGAGATCGCCGACACGTTGGCACGGCTGGCCGGCGAGTGCGAAGCGGAGTACACGTTGCACGAGCTGTTGCTGCAGGTCTTCCAAAGCGACCCGTCCGGGGCGAGCTGGCTACAAGTGCAAGGGCTAGCAGCGGGTGCTGACGTGCGTTGGCTGAGCTTGGACATAGATCCGGCGTACGACAGCCAGGGAGTGCTCGACGGGATCGATGTCGTTTTCAACCTGCACGTCGAAATGGCCAATATCGGCCAGCGGTGGCTCGCTGTGTCGGTGTATGTCGCCCGCCCTCGCCGCGTGTTAGCGGCGCAAGCATCGGAGGCGCGGCTGGCCTTGGCCGAGGTTATCGACCAAGCGCTGGCGATGATCAACGGGGAGATCGCCGAGCGTGACGACTTCGCCGCGACAGCACGACAGCTCCCATTGGGGGTCTGCGCCTGCGGCCGGTGAGCCCGTGGCACGGGCCTGCGTGCTTGCTGCGCGTCGATGGTGGCGTGGTCACGCAAGGGGGAGGGCAACGGTGAAGGGTCAGCCGTGCGGCTTCGTGACGCTGGTGTGGGTGGATTGGCGGACCCGGCAGCGGCGGGTGATGGCGCTGGGGGAGGGCTGTTGGGGTGTTCAGTGGTGTCGGTGGTCGCCGGTAGGGTCTGTGGTGTTGGGCACGCCGGTGGGGTGGGCCTGGGGTTCTCGAAGAGGGGAGTGATGACCATGGCTGAGGTGTCCAAGACGGCGGGGGTGACGGCCTGGACGGGGTCGTGGCGGTTGCCGACCGATAAGCGCGATCACCAGCGCGCGGTGCGTCGCCAGCGCCGCCAGGACCGGGCGTGCGGTGGCCTCCCTGCGCAGGGTGTATGGGCGCCGCTAACCCCCGTGGCGCACGTCAGCGTGCCACGCTAACCCGGTGCCCCGCAGGACCCCGCCTGCGGGGCACCGTCATATCCCCCTTCCCGCCCGGCGCGCGGTACCGAAAAGTTGATCGCGTGGAAAGTGTTGGAAAGCAGCGTGATTCGGAAAGAACCTGTAGTATGGCGGTATGGCGTTGAACAGCAAGGCAATCCGCGTCAGCGGTGGCGCCAACCGCGAAAGCGGTTGCAGCGCAATGCCGAACAGCACAATAGAGCACAACGTCACCACCACGGCACCGCGTCAGCGGTGCGGACACCGAAACACCAACCGCAGCAACGTAATCCAAGACAACCGCGTAAGCGGTTGGCGCACAGGGTAACTCGTCGGGCGGGCCTGCCCGCCCGGGCATGGGAGCCGGCGCAGCCGGCTCGCGGGGACAGACGG
>NZ_KL446996.1:0-2146 GCF_000709305.1 Mycobacterium sp. TKK-01-0059 | reverse complement strand
TTATCGCCCTCCAGAAGGACCATCGCCGAATTGTCGGAATCGAACTCGTGAAAGAGTTTGCCCATGCGTTTCATCGCCTGCAGCGACGGCGCATCATTGGAGCTCATCCCCACCGTGTGCGCTTCTGCAACCGCCTCCAAGTTGGGCACGGCAATATTGGTGACGGCAGCCAGCGCCAGCCAGAGCAGCACGAGCGGCACCGAAAGCCGGCGGATGGTGTGCGCCAAGAAAGACCGTCGGCCGTCATGGTCGCTCATGCGGACTTCACCAGGCAGAAGGTATAGGCGTTCACTTCGTTAAAGATTCTCTCGTCCTTGACCTCGCCGTCCACGGTGATGCGGCAGCCAAGGGGATTGCTGTCGCCCTGTGCCATCAGGTTGGCAAAGGCCCCGGGCTGTGTCGTGATCATGGTCAACGACCACGGCAGGGTCGCGTCGAGGACTTGCTGGGGCTGTACATTGATGTCCAAGTAGTTGATGGTTGCCACCTTCCCGGGTTCGCCGAAGACCTCAAGGGTGATGCGTTTAGGGTTGAAAGGCTCGATTTCTTCCGAGACGGCACCGGTAGCCGACGTGCCTTTGTGCGCCCCGAAGGCACCATGCAGTCGGAAGACGCCGAACCCCGCGACCGCGACCACGACCACGGCGACCAGCATCATCCAGCCGCGCCTGACCAGGCGGCTAACTGAAATACCCTTCACCCGTTGGCCTTTCGATGACCGGTGACACATCTTCCTGCGCGTCACGCGGGGATCGATCGGCTATGACGGTACGGTACGGGGCCGGACATCACAAGAGACGCACACCGTACACATTGGCCGGGCGCGCGATGACCGACCACCCTATCCGGCGGGCCGGGTCAGGCTGGGGATGATGACGTCGTCGACGAGGGCCGACACGGTCTGACGGGTGGGCGCCCGGGTGGAGATGATGGACCGGAAGATGAGGTAGCCGGGCAGCAGATCCCAGAGTTCGTCGCTGATGGCGGCCTCCCCGATCTCACCGCGGTCGACCGCCCGCTGCAGGACGTGGCGGATCAAGCCTTTCCGCTGCTCGATGAACTGGCGCTGCATGACATCGTTGAGAACCCGGTTGCGCGACACTTCGACGAGCACCGCGCGGATGGTGCTGGCGTGCTGGCACGCCTCCTGGCATACCACCTCGCCCAGTCGCACCAGATCGCCCCGCAATGTGCCGGTCTCGGGCGCAACCGCGACCTGGCGGATGCCCTCGATGAACGCCGCCAACACCAATTCGGCTTTCGACGGCCAGCGCCGATACACGGTGGCCTTGCTGGCTCGGGCGGTCGCTGCGACCGCGTCCACCGTCAACCGGTCATACCCATGCTCCTGCAGCAGCTGCAACGTCACCGCCAGCAACTCGGTCTCCCTGGGCGACCACGGTGACAACTCCGTTGTCGCGCGATCAGCAATAGTCACAGCCACCACAATAGAACCGTCGGGGCAGCACCGGCCAGTAACCTACCGTTGTGCTCACGCCGGTTCATCGATGTCGCGGCCGGTGGCCAGGTCAGCACAGTCGACGTCCTCGACATCGGCGCGGCTGCGCAGGCAAGCACCCGCCGCTGTCCCCCGACACCGCCACCAGCACACCGGCCCAGTGCTGACGCGCAAGCACGACGGAGCGACCCGGCTGGTCACCGAAATCGGGAGGCCCAGGCCACGTCGCGGACCGGGGCGACCACGGCGGCCGCGACGTCGAGGTCATCGTCCAATCCGGGTCTACAACGCAGACTCCCAGGTCAATAGCCCCTCTTGCTCGAAGACTCGAGATAACGAAGTTCGGCGACCTCACTCACCCGGACCTGTTCCCAGCCCTTCTCAATGGTAAGTTCCCGTGTCGCCCTCAAGACCTGCTCGCGCATATGTCGGCGAAACGACATCCGCACCGATTCAGTTGGCATACGAGCAGAATAGGTGGCGAACTGGGATCCCCCGCGCAGCCTGACGACAGGCGTCAAACGGTGCAGTCGAGAAAGTCGACGACCGCCGTTGAGAATGCGTCGTTGTTGTCGCCAGCAGGCCCGCTCCTTCATGACATCAGCCATCCGCACCTCAGAAAATCGACCGGAAGTGTCCTAACTCAGGTTACGGACGATTCACCGCGGTTGAGGTCCTAACATCTCC
>NZ_KL446995.1:581731-677364 GCF_000709305.1 Mycobacterium sp. TKK-01-0059 | reverse complement strand
TGTCGGCTGCCAGGGACAAGGGGCCAGCTCGGCGCCGGTTTTGCCATGAGCATGGGACCACCCGTTTGCCAGTGATGGGACCACCTGGCTAGCTGTTTTGCCAGTTATGGGACCACCCGGCGTGGCGTCGGGGCTTCCGGTTGCTCGGCCGCTGTATTGGCCGAATGAGCTACCGGGAGGTTTCTGTGATCGAAGTCAAGGAGATGTTGCGGCTGTGGCTGGATGGTCGCGGGTATCGGGAGGTGGCCCGGCTCTCGGGCACCGACCGCAAAACGGTGCGCCGGTATGTGGATCGGGCGCGCGCGTGCGGGCTGGACCGTGATGGCGACGCCTGTCAGCTGACTGACGAGCTGTTGGCGGCGGTGATCGCCGAGGTGCGGCCGAGCCGGCCCAACGGCAAGAGCCAGACGTGGGAGATCATCGACACTCAGCGTGAGCAGGTCCAGGCGTGGCTGAAACAGGACTTGACCTTGACGAAGGTGCACACGCTACTGGGCAGGCGCGGAGTGGTGGTGTCGTATCGCACGTTGCATCGATATGCCACAACGGAATTGGGCTTTGGGCAACGGCGGGCCACGGTGCCGGTGGCCGATTGTGAGCCCGGCAGCGAACTGCAGGTCGACTTCGGTCGACTCGGGCTGCTCACCGACATCGAGGACGGCCGCCGGCGGGTGGTGCATGGGTTGATCTTCACCGCGGTGTATTCGCGGCACATGTTCGTTTGGCCCACCTACCGGCAGACCCTGGGCGAGGTGATCGCCGGGTTCGAAGCGGCGTGGGTGTTCTTTGGTGGGGTGTTCGCGGTGGTGATCCCGGACAACATGAAGACCATCGTGGATAAGGCTGATGCGACCGACGCGAAGCTCAACGACGCATTTCGCGAATATGCCCAGGCTCGGGGATTCGCTGTGGACCCCACCCGCATCCGCAGCCCCCGCGATAAGCCTCGCGTCGAACGCTGCGTCCAATATGTGAGATCGAATTTCTTTGCCGGAGAAGACTTTCGGAACCTGAGTGACTGCCGCGCGCGAGCTGAGCAGTGGTGTGGGCAGGTGGCCGGGATGCGAATCCACGGCACCACCCGGTGCCGCCCGGTCGAGGTGTTCGCCGCCGAGGAGCTACCCCAACTCAAGCCGGTGCCCAACGAGGTGTTCGACATCCCGACCTGGAGCCGGCCCAAGGTGGCCCCGGATCGGCATGTGCAGATCGCGCGGGCGCTTTACAGCGTTCCCGGCGAGCTGATTGGCCGCCGCCTCGATGCCCGCGTGGATGCGCATACGGTCAAACTGTATTGGCGCGGTGAGCTGATCAAGGTCCACCCCGTGGTGGGTCCGGGGCGCCGCCACACCGATCCCGCCGACCTGCCCGCTGAGGTGTCGGTCTATGCCATGCGGGATCTGAACACGTTGCAGCGCAAGGCAGCCACCCACGGCACCCATGTCGGCGTCTACGCCGCCGCGGTGTTAGAACACCCGCTGCCGTGGACCAAGATGCGCCAGGTCTACCGCCTGTTGGGATTGGTGCGCCGCCACGGCGCGGAGGCGGTCGATGATGCCTGCCGACGCGCGCTGGACGCCGAGGTCATCGACGTCGGCCTGATCGAGCGCATGCTCACCCGTGGCGCCGGTGCGCAGCTGCCGCTGATCCCCAAGCCGTCGCCCACGGCATCCAGATTCGTGCGCGCCGCCACTGACTTTACGGTGCGGAGGCCATCATGAGCCCCGCCCGTCCTGACGCCACCCCAGCGGTCAAGCCGATCGAGATCTCTGCAGACCTCAAAGTCCTGATGCGCCGTCTTAAGCTCGGCCAGCTGCTCGACACCCTGCCCGAACGGCTCGCCTTGGCACGATCCAATCGGTTGCCGCATCACGATTTCCTGGAGATGCTGCTGGCCGATGAGGTCCCCCGCCGCGACCGCAAATCCGCCCAACTACGCGCCAAGGCGGCCCGTCTGGATCCGCAGATGCAGTTACAGGCCTGGGACGATACCGCCGCGGTCAGCTACGACCGCCAGTTGTGGGCAGAGTTGACCTCGCTGCGGTTTTTGGCCGACGCCTACAACGTGCTCATCATGGGCCCGGTCGGGGTCGGAAAAACGTTCCTGGCCAACGCCTTAGGACACATCGCGGTCCGACGTCACCACAGCGTGCACACCGAACGCGCCGACAAACTCTTCAAACGCCTACGCGGGGCACGGCTAGACGGCAGCTATGAAGACGAGGTACGCAAACTGCACCGCGTCGAGCTACTCATCATCGATGACCTCGCGTTGCACCGGCTTGAAACCACCGAGACCAATGACTTCTATGAAATCATCGTGGAACGCCACCGCACCGCCTCAACGATCATCACCAGCAACCGCGAACCCCCAGAGATTCTCACCATGATGGCCGACCCACTGCTGGCGCAGTCGGCGATGGACCGGCTCCAATCCGCGGCCTACGAACTCGTCGTCGAAGGCGAGTCCTACCGGCAACGTCAGAAACCCCGCCCCGCAAAGCCGGTCAATTCGGACCAGCCGAATTGACCAGCAGCCATCTCGTCAGTCACCATCACAACGGCCAGTAACCGGAAACAACCGGTCCCATGCTCATGGCAAAACGGTGGTCCCATCACCCTGGCAAGCGACAAGCCGGTCGCGACAGATCCGAAACCTGAAACGTTTTTGTAGGACACCGAATTGGCGGCGCAATAGAACTGGTTTCCCGTGGTTGAGACGGAGATGGTTTGAGTTCCGCTCACTGGACCGATGAGTCCAAACAGGTACAGGTAGAGATAGGTGCCTCCGACCTTGGCGTTGTTGATCGACCCGAGTAGCGACATTGGCGTGTCACCGACCTTGGCAGTCAGGGTTCCTGGGGTGGCCTGCCAGTACCAGGCCGACACGGCCACTACCGTCGCGGTAGCCGTCCCAAATGGGTGCGACCAGGTGAACGGACCGGTGCTGCGGACATGCGCTCCAGCACCAACAGCGTCGAAAGAAACGGAAACGAATGGCAGGGTCGGCACCAACATCTGAGCCGATGCCGTCATCAACGGCGCGGCGATCGGCGTTGTCGCAACAACACTCGGAATCAACGCTGTCGCAATAGCGGTCATCGGAGGGGGTTTTACAGCCACCGTCCCACGAAGTTGCGGCACCAGCATTGACGCCGACGCGGCCACTGAAGGCGCTTCGACTGGCGTGATTGCCTCAACCTCGGGCGCTTTTGCCGACGCTGCGGCTGCCGCGAGGGGAGCCGAAACGCGCGAACTGGCCACCACACTCGGCGCAAGCATCTCCGCGGAACCAGACGCGACCGGGATCGGCGGTGTAATGCCTTGCACGACCGGCGCTATCACCGTTGCCGTCCCTGCCGCGGCGGGCGCTTCCACCAGCGCGGAGGCAGTGGGGAATGACGGCGCCAACGCCTCGGCCGTCACCGCGGGCGTGTTGGGGACCTCGACCCGGGCACCAACCCGCGCCCACCACAGCACACCACCCGGAGCCTGCCAACCTGGCGCGGTCACGACTGCTGCCTCGCGGTGATATGTAGGGGGAGTGTCATACCTGTCTTCATCCTTTAAGGGGCTGTTGAGCTGAATTTTGTGAGGCAACCAGCCGCCGCGGCCCCGCCGACAACGGCGCGCGCTTCCGAAGATGAAGCGCAGCGGGCCGTTGGCACTGTCGGCGGGCGGGCCGGGGGAAGCGGAAAGGACCCCGGCCCATATACCGCGGCGGCTGGTTTAGGTTGGTCGGCGCCAGGAAACGACGAAGTAAAACCGGCGCCGACCAAGTTTTAGGCCGTTAGCCGCGGCGCCTGGGCGCGCGCGGCTTCTGTTCGGGCTCCGGAATCACCTTGACTAGCAAGGCTTTTTCCAGCGCCGCGACCCTCTTTTCGAGGTCGGCCACCTTTTTCTCAGTCCACGAATCAGCCATGGCTACGAGGCGTCGTTAACCAGAACGCGGTACGCGTTGGTGTCCTGCGGAACACCATCGGCGCGAGCCCACATCGTGTATTCAATCTGACCTTCATTGGCGCGTGTGTAGGGGTTCACGATGAGCGTGACGTCCTGCACCCGGCGAATCACGTACCCGGACTGCAGGTCTCCGAACGCACCCCACTTGTGGGAGCTGGCGTCGGTGGAGTCGGCCCAAGCCTGGTCGATCACAACGGGATATCCGAGCAGCCGCTGATTCGACCGGCCCACGTCGATACCGTCAATCGAGCTATTCAGCAGCGGACGGTTATTGCCGTCCACCAGCGTCTCGATCAGGCTCATGGTCTTGTCGTTGAACGTCCACACCGCCGAGTCCCGGTAAGCCGGGTCCACCGAGTGCACGATCGCCACCAGTTCCGCATAGGTGGGCGTGGCTCCCGCGATGGCGGTTGCCGCGGTGCCGGTGCTGATGCCGTACGGCTGGCTGCTGCCGGTGCCGTTCACCCAATGCGCGGCCTGCGCGCGGGCAATACGCTGCGACAGCTTGCGCGTCACCAAACCCTGAACATCAAACGCGGCATCCTGCAACAGTTCCAGCGACACCCGCAAGGGCAGCTGGGAGGCGCCCGGGGCGACGTACTTATACGCGGCAATCGTCTTCTCGCCGAACACCAGATCGGCGCCGCCAGAACCGGGGTCGCTGGCCTCAGCCGCGATCACGCCCGTGTTAGAGGTGTCGTCAAGGGTCGGCCAGGTCAGCGGCTCACCGGCCGACGTGGTGATGACCTCAACGGCATTCGCAACGCCACCAAAGGCTTTCAGCCGATCAGTGATCTTGTTGAGCAGAGTGGTGGGCACCATGTAACCGCCGGCAGTGGTTGTGCCAGCGGTCTGCCCGTCGCGAAGCTCTGTGATATCGGCGTTGGGAATCCCGGTGCGCAGGTAGTGATCGAAAGCCCGTTCCAGGGTGTCGTCTTGTTTCGGGGCGGCGACGTGCACGGCGGCCTGTAACGACGCGTTCGGCGCCTCGTAGGCGCCCTGCCGGGCGCGAATCGCCTCGGAGCGCTGCGTTGCCTTCAGCTCGGTCTCCAAGGTCTCGTACTTCTCGACCTCATCATCGGTGAGGTTGCGGCCTTCGGCGGCGTCCAGAACGGCGCGCTGCTCGACCAGAAGCTCATCAATCGTCTTCAACTATTTTCCTTTCGAAAGGTTCACACGAGCACGCGCTCGAATGATTTGGGTGCGGCCGGTGATCACGTCGGCCGGTTTGGCTCTGAGAGCCACGCTCGTGCCGCTATAGGCGGGCAGCGAGACAGGGCTGATTTCCACAAGACGGGCGATACTGAGGTGCGTCCGTAGGTCGCGACCCTCGTAGGTGTCCCATGTCTCTTGGTCTGGTTTGAATCCGAACGAAACGCCAGTCATGTCACCGCGGTTTATCAGCTCGCGGGCATCGCGGCCGGCGCTGGTGTCGGGAAGGTCCACCTCAAAATGAAGGCCCCTGGTGTCCGTGGACAGCCGCAGCGTGCCCGATGACTGGCGGCCCAGCAGCTTTCCCGAATCGTGGTCTAGGAACGCCCTTACGTCGGTCGCCGGGTTCGCCAGCACCGCATCGAACGCGGTCGGGGCGAGGACTTCAAAGTACGGCCCAATGTCCGCGCGCTCGTTGAAAACGGCGGCATAGCCGGTGATTCGGTTGCCTTTGACCTCGGAGCGGACCTCGATACATCTGCGTTCAAGTTCAGGCGGCAACATCAACGTTGGTCTGTTCGGCATCGGTCTCCTGTATTTGTGGTTGTGCCGGCAGCGGCGGCAGATTGCGCATGCGCCGGGCCTCGTCCACGGTGATAAGCCCTGCTTGAAGCTGCGCGATAATCAAGCCCACCTCCGTCTCGTGGTCGGGCTGCACGAATTGCGAGTAATCAAAATCCGCGCTCTTGTTGGGCGGCAGCAGCAGCGACAAGCGTTCTTCAATGCGAGAAGTCCAGGGCTGCAGCGTGTAGCGGGCGAACCCTCTGTTCTGCTCGGTGAGCCCGGCGCCGAAGCTGGTCTGCTTTTGTGTCTGGCCCAAAAGGTGGGGCGGCACGCCGAACCAGCGTGAAATGTCCTCCACCTGAAAGGCTCTCGATTCCAACCACTGCGCATCAGCGGCGTTCATTGACCAGGGCGAGAACTTGAGAGCCTTGTTAATCACGGCGATAGACCCGGCGTTGGCTTCGCCCGCTACCTTCTGGGTCAAGCTCTCTTTAATGCGGGTGGCATCCTCCGGTGTCAGCTGCGCGCCCTCCTCGGGCGTCACAAGCCCACTGATAAGCGCGCCGTTGCTGAAAAGCCGCGAGGCGGAACGCTCGGCAGCAATCGACGTGCCGAAGCTATTGCGCGCCAGCCAGATGGGGCTTAGGCCCCTGATACCGTCCGTGGACAGCCCGGGGATGTGGGTCATGTCCCGAGACGTCAACGTCAGCGCCTTGCCGTCGATCGTCTCGACCAGAAACGTCTTCGAGTAGTCGCTGTGCCACTGAATCGACACGGCTCGCGGGTGAATCGGGTACAGCCCCAACATCTGGCCGGCGCCGCCCCTGATGTGCAGCAGAAAAGCGTTTCCGTGCAGCAGCAGATGCAAGAGCATCGTTTCGACCAACTCGAACTTGGTCAGCCCAGCCGCGCCGCCGGGGTTATCCAGCCAGCTCGGTACCGGCTCGCTGATGCCGTCGCTGCGCTCGTGAATCGTGCGCAGAGGCAGGCTGGCGATGCTGGACGCGATCAGCGAGACGGCCCGCCACACGGCAGCCAGGCCCAACGCCGAGAATTCGTTGACGTTGACGCCAGCCAAGTTGGGCGTACCCAAGCCGAAGAATTCGGCGGCGGCGGGGTCACCGATCGACACGAGGTCAAAGCTGCGTTCTTCGATGTCTTCCGGCGGCGTTTTGCGATTCCACCAGGCCATAAAAGTCCTCTAATTCGTTTAGTCAGGCCCACGCGATCATTAGTGGCGGGTCCTCTTTAGTCGGATGCTGCGCGCGGTCGTTCATCATTGCCAGCGCAATAGCGGCGTCGATTTTCCCGCGGCTTTTCGCCTTCGCGAGCATGAAGCCGCGCTCATTGAATCGCGGAACAGCATTGAGTATCTGCCGCGCATATTGCGGGTCCCCGTCGTGGCTTATCTCCATGCGCTTAATCGCCTCGAATAGCGACCCAATAGCGGGCGTCATTCGCTCGACACTTTGCGGAAATTCGACCATCGGGATACCGGCGTCACTAAGCGTTTGTGCCGGCAATTCAAACAAGCGCGGATCAAATGCCACTTCGATCAGCTTGTACGTCTGATCCAGCTCGCGGATATAGGCCATAATCGCCGCGAGGTCGACCGCATCATCGGCTTTAGGCATCCAAACCTTGGCGACGGTATGCAGCAGTCCGTTGGGTCGCCTCTGGCCTATCACCAGGGCCGTGGAATCGCGTTTCAAGCCCACATCTAGGCCTGCCCAAGTGGGAGCGCCCGGGACTAGCCTGTAATCGCTTTCCAGCGCATCCCAGACCCGTTTACCGTCCGGTCCCAACCAACAGTCGGTACCCTCAACCCATTGACCCAGATGGAAGATTCTGAAATGGCCCTCCGGGGACATCTCAACGGCTGTTTCGAGCGCGTCAATCGACTGGTATCCGGCATCGAGTGCCGGGCAGGCTTGGCGCCAGGCGTCGCGGTCGCGGATATCGCAACCATCCGGCGCGGACAGCTCGGTGAAGCTGAACCCGGCCGGCGTGTGACCATCCAGAAACGCGCTGCGTAGGTGCCACAGCGCCGAACGCTCCCGATCCAGCCCTGGTGTACCGATACCCACCGTTAGGCTGCTGGCGCGCTTACCAGAGGCCAGCACTAATGCCGACCAGCTGTCCAATGGCTGGAAACCGATCTCATCGGCGATCGCCAGCGTCGGATCGAGCCCTTGCAGGCCGTCGACATCGTTGGCGATCGGAAAGCAGGTACCGCCGTTGTAGCCGACCACTAACTTTGAGTCGCCAATTGCCGTGTAACTAATGCTGCGATTGCTTAACTCGGGCTCGGCAGCCACCATTTTGGTCGCAACATCAAACACCGACCGTTTCGCCTGACCAACCGTTGTCGCCATAATCGGTACTTGGGGCTCGCCGGTCTCATTCCGGTCGAAAGTGGCCCAAACTGCGAGCGCGGCCAGCAGCGTTGATTTACCTTGCCCGCGTGGACACTGAAGAATGGCCTGCCGAATGCCCGCTTTCAGGATTTTGGCTATCCATTCCTTTTGGAATGCCGCCAGCTTCATTGGCTTGCCGTAGCCGTGGCCTTTCGGAGCGCGGCAGTAGGTCTCTATGAAGCGAATAGCCCGCTTGGCGGGCTCCGTTTCGTCCCAGTCGTACCAGGGCGGCTCAGAGGTATCCCGAAAGTGCGTCCGGGCGTTACCACCCGACGCCATCAGCAGAACTGAATTAGCCGGTAACGGTCCACCAGCTGGTGATTAATCAAACTGAACAGCTCCGGCGAATTGCCGATAGTCAAAATCCAGCGCTCCGACACGTCATCGACCCTGCGCTCCGACGGCGGCCCCGAAGCACCCCGAACACTGCCGACCTGGGCGGCCATCCTGTCGACCATTTCGAGAATTGCCGCCTGAAAATCGAATGCGTCGTCCCAGCCGTGTTCGAGCGAGACCGAGACGTTGCTGTAGCCGCGGGGCCAGGTTTTGCAGCCCGTGCGGTACAGCACCCCGGCGGCATCGGCGGACTGCTGCACTTCGCTGAGGTCGACAGCGGTGCCATCTGCGGTAATCGAGGTCAGACTGACGATATTTTGAGTCGGCAGAATCAGGCTTGACCAGCCGCTACCGTCGATTGTGATCGTTTCGGTGGTCGTCGGCGTAACGTGCCACCCTGCGTATTTGCGACAAGCGGCAGTCGCGGCATCGAGTAGGCGCTCGGTTTCCGGGTCGTCTGCATCGAGTCGCCCCTTTGTATACGAGGCCGCATCGGCAGTAGTGAGTTCACTGGTCGGCATGCACTATTACTCCAAATCCCTTATATTGCAATGACTTTGGATCACTGCGTGCATGCGAAAAGCGTTGCTATGCAGCGTGATCGGGGTCGGAGAGTTCGGAGTGGGTATCAACAGCGTTGATATACCCTCGGCACTCACCCGAGAAGCGTTGGTGTCAAACGGCTTTCGAGAGCCCAAAAATGGCCTCTGACCTGCGGTTTTTCTTTATAAGCGTGCAAATCCGGCTGCGCGTGCCCCCCGAGGCATGTGTGGCGAACTTTTAGCGAATACCATTGTGCAGCAACGTATTCCGTAGCGTACCGGATGGTCATCCGCTACCGTATGGGTTCCTCGGTGGCGTTGTGCCAAGATGCCCTGTATTGCAACGTATTTCGCATACGGAGTGAGAGCTAATACCGTTGTGTTACAACGTCTTTCGCGTTGGCATCATTCGGTATCAACCTAGATGATGGTCACTCAGGAGCGAGTATCAACGTGGCTGAGACAGCGTGCTTGATATCAGCATCGTTGATACCGTTGTGCGATGTATGCAGGTCAGGTCGTATCTCGGTCCCGGCGAGCTGAATTGCAGGGCACACACGCCGGACGTAGATTCCGCCGATCATGAGTGCCGCCCCTAGAGAGAGGCACAATGTGATCCCACGAGTTGGCGTAGCCCAGACACCGAGCGGTGAGCTTGAGCTGGCATGGGCCGCTCGGTGCTGGTAGCGACCTGTAGGCCGGGTTGTCATACGTCCTGCGGCGACGGCCCCGGTGGCATCGTTGGCACCGGGAACCGTCGCTGAGCCGGCCACACTCAAGGCATGGCCGTCGAATGGTCATAGGGCCAGCGGAGTGGATGCGCCCATCGCCCCCATATACGACAGGTCGTTGTACGTGGTCTGCGGGTTCTGACCGGGCTGTGTGGTGATGTTCAGGTCTCCGCCGATGTGCATGCCGCCGTGGTACTGGTCGCCGCCCTGCTGGCCCGGTTTGCCCTGAGCGTCTTTGCCCTGGTTCTTGTCGTCCTTCTTGCCCTGCGTTTTGCCTGCAGAAGTCCCGGTGGCGGGTTTCGCCTTCGCCAGGCCTTTGAGCACGCGCCCGAAGATGTTGTTTTGGAGACCGTCTAGGCCGCCCCCGCCGCCATCGGGATCGTGCACCCCGAAGGTCTCCTGCAAGCCCTGAACACCAATGGCGGCGTATTCGCCGACTTGCTGAATGCTGCGGTTCGCGAGCTGGATGGCGAGCTGTGCAGCTGCGCCGCCGCCCGGGAACATGCCCGCGGCCGAGGTGATCGCCGCGGCGGGCATGCCGCCGATACCGATACCGCCGCCGCCCGAGGGCTGCCAGCCGCCACCCACTGGTGAGCCCTGGGGCGTGGGGTTGCCGGTCTCAGAGAGTCCTGAGCCGGTGTTGAAGCCAGATATCTGACCAGGGAATCCCCCGCCGCCCATGGCGCCGTTGGGGCGGAATGCGGGCGCCCAATGCACCATGTCGGATTCGTCGCCATAGGTGCCGCCTGGGGTCGTGTAATAGCGGCCGGATACGTCCTGACCGCCGGCAACGCCCATCGGCTGACCGCTAGCTGTCGAGTGGATCATCTGGGCCGACAGTCCGGGATTGGCCCGCAGGTACTCGCTGAGGCGGTCCTGCTGATCCATGGGGCCGGTCACGTCGACTGCGTAGCCCGCCCGGCCCGGATTGCCGTGCAGGCTGCCGTGCGGCGTACTGCCGGCGGTCAGGCCCGGCCCACCCACGGCGTGCACAAATTGCTGCACCCATTCGGGGATAGTCGGATTGCCCTTGTCCGGGTTCATGAATAGCGGCGGTAAGCCAAGCTGCTGCAACAACGCGGTCGTGTACGTGGCCTTGTCGCCGGGCATGCTGATCGCGCTCATGCCGCCGGGCATGCCGCCGCTGTTGCCGCCGCCGAAGTAGTCGGCCAATGCCGCAGGGATGCCGCCACCGCCGCCGGAACCGCCGCTGAGGTAACTCGACGTGCCTGCGCTGGGCTGGCCGAGCTGGCCATAGTTTTGCGGCCAGAGCGACTGCGGGCCGCCGCGGGCCTGCATCGCGCGCTGGGCAACCTGGATCTGCTGATCCTTGGTCGCCATGGCCGCGTTCGGCGCGAATTGGGTGCCGCCGTACTGCGCCCAAGTGCCTTGGTCGAACTGCAGGCCGCCGTAATAACCATTGCCCGTGTTGATCGACCAGTTGCCGCCGGATTCCTTGGCCGCCAGTGCATCCCAGTTCAGGCCGCCGCCCACGGGCATCCCGCCGGCCGCCATGGGCATGCCCGCAGACGAGACCGAGGGACCGCCGGGCATTCCGGCCGGGATACCGAGCAGAGGCGAACGGCCTTGCGCGCGGTTTCTTTCGGCCAAAGCGCCCAAGGCCCCCGAGTCACCCTGGCGGTAGTTCGGGTCCGAGTCGCGGATGGCCGCCAACTGACCAAGCATCGGCGCGGCGGCCAGCTTGCCAATAAACTCGACAAGGTTCTTCGCCAGGCCTGGTAAGCCCTGCGACAGACCAAAGTCTTCATCGAGCTGAGGCCCGAGGTCTTTCATCGAGTCGCTGAAGTTTTTGTAGCCTTGGAGCTGCTTTTTGTTGGCGGCCTCCTGCGCTTGCTGAAGCTCCAACTGCGCCTTGTTGATGTCGCGCTGATCTTCAACGATCTTGTTTTTCTGCGCCTGGATCTGCTCAGCAGTGGCGTTGTTGCCTTTCTCCAACGCCAGCAAGGTCGCCTGGTCGTCCGCGAGACGATGCTTGGCCTGCATGAGAGCGCCCTCGGCGGCGTACTCACCCTGGGTCTCGCCCGGCCGCGGTCCGGCGCCGTAGGACGGGTCGAGCGGGGTGGTCACCTGCGGGAGCCCCCCCTTGCCGCCCTTGCCGGGGGCGGCAGGCACCGGAATGTTGTTCCACGGCGTGGCACCGTTGATCGATGAGCCGGCGCCGAATTGGTTGTTCGGCTTCGACGCCCACCCCGGGCCGCTCGTGGCCGGCTTGTTGTCCGGCTGGTCCGGCGGGGCAAAGCTGCCGCCGCCGCCCATGAAGCCAGGGGGCGGCCCGCCCGGCGAACCGGGGCCGATGTAGTTGCCGTTCTTGTCGTAGAGGTTGCCCTTGCCGAGACGACTCGGATGCCTTATGTCGCCCCACATTTCACGGAACGGTTGCTTAAACCAGTTCCAGTGATCCGTATCGGGCAGCGGCAGGCCGGTGTGCGACTTGAGAAAGTTATCCACGTGCGGGACCGCGGCCATTGCCCCGGCGAGCGTTCCAACCGCCGTAGTCGCCGCTGCGGCAGCCGTGCCGATCATCCCTAGTGAGCTTGCCGCGGCAGCAGAGCCCGTCTTAGCGCTGGCCGGAATGGTGACGCCAAGCATCTCCGCGACCCTGCCCAGCTGAGCGATGGTCGTCGCGACCTTCCACGCGCCCCAGGCTGCCGCGACGGTATAGATCAGGTTGGGCCAGCCCCCGATCATGTTCGCGACCGGCTGCAGATCGTTAATCAGCGTGTTGACCACATGCGAGACACCGGCAATGGCCTGAGCAACCGAGACGGCCGCGTCAACCATGCCGTGGAGTGTCGACTGAAACTCCTGCGGACTCTTATTGCCAAAGACGTCGAAGATGCGATGTCCGATATCACCGATCACGCGGCCGAGCGTCGAAGCGGCGTCGATTCCCCTTTGGATCCACTCTTGAAGTTTGCCAGACTGCTGTGCATTCTGGATGAACTGAGCGAATTTAGTTGCTAGATTAGCGATCCCGGTCGCCATGCCGGGGAGGAAATCAGATCCCACCTTAGCTATGCGGGCGAAAGCGTCAACCACTGGCCCCATCGCGGGCGCGAGGCTGCGGAAGGCCGCCACGACGTTGTTCATGAGCGAGCCGATGGCAGCGCTCGTCCCTGGCGTCTTCAGTTGGCCGGCGAAGTTCTGGAACATCTCATTCATCGCGCCGGCAACGCCCGTGGTGAGCTGGCGAATCTGCGGCATGAATTGCTTGCCGAGATCGCTCAATTGCCTTGCGACACCGCTAAATAGCGCGGTCTGCGTGATCGACTTGAGGCCATCCAGCCCTGTTACCAAGTGCTGAATCTCTAGCGCCGCTTGCTGGGCATTCGGAGCGAGGCCCGCGAGATCCTGCGCAAACTTGCGCGGGTCAGACATGTCTTTGATGGCCTTGTCGAAGCCCGACAGGCCCATCTTGAGCGTGACAAAGGCCGCGCCTCCGGCAGTTGCCGCAGCGGGCAACAGCCACAGCGCTTGGCTGGCCGTCGTGGCGGCCTCGGCCACCGACCCGAGCATCGAAAGCAGGCCGCCGCCGATGACGGCACCGGCCCGGCCGGAAGGCACGCCCGGGACGGAGGACATCACGTCGCCGAAGATGCCGCCGCCACGTCCACCGCCGCCGCCACCGCCGCCACGGCGGTGCCTGTGAGCGTCATCGATCTTCGCATCGCGAAGGCTCCGGAGCGCCTTATTCTGGCGCTGAATGGCGCGCTCAAAGTCGCCAGTGCCGCGAACAACCTCTTTGTTGGCCTGCGCCAAATCCTTGCGAGATTGGTACAACGCTTTATCGAGGGCGATGCCCTCGCGCATTCCGATGCCTGTACGGCGGGAGTCGGCGAGTCGGCGCTCCGTCTCGGCTATTGCCTGAGTCGATTCACGGACACGGCGGTTCGCGTCCTCAAGTTTCTTGTTACTTTCCGTGACCTTGGCATTGGAGTCGATGACGACGCCCGCAGCTTTCCTGATGCGGGGGCTACTCGATTCCATCTCTTTCGCAAATGCGTCGGCGGCATTGCGACCCGCCTGCCGCATTTGTTGTTCAATTTGGCGATCGACGTTGTCAACGCTGGTGCGGTTTAATTTTGTGAATACATTTACGAAAATATCGGCCAACGGAAAAACCTCGTTTAGCGGAGAAATTGAATAAGGGCCGGCCCTCGACTGAGGGGAAGGGTCGGCCCTGAAGAATGGCGGGTGATTAGTTGTTCGGCGTCGGAGCGCTCGAAATAAAGCTAGCCGCAGTGCGCAGCTCAGCGGCGCGCTCTGCGATCTGCTCGGCCGTAGGCTCTGCGATGCCCTGCGCGCGAGATAGCAGGCTCGCCAGCAATGTGTAGTATGCGTCTAGCGACAATTCACCGCGGGAATACGCAGCGACTAAATCCACGCCGGCCTGTCGGATTTGCCGAGCCTCGTCGGGGGTCACATCGGTCATGCGGTTTGATTGTCCATTCGTGGCGCGGGCGAATTTTTTCGTGAGCTATCCAGCGGGGCTGATCAACCGCGCTGATATACAGCGGTTCAGCGGTAAACGGTTCGACAGCTACCGAGCATTCGCAAGGTGAGTAGTTCCCCAACGCGACGCACAAGCCCCCCGAAGGGGGATCACCCCGAGCTGCCTAGAGGCTGCCCACCCGGCTTTCGAGCCTTCAGGTTGCGGCGCCGCCCACGGGGCGGCACTCGGGGTTGCGTGCTTGTCGGTATCGGCATTGTCGAAGTTGTCAGCGATGCCAAAACTGGAACGCATTGATAAAGAGTCATAGAGGAGCGATGCATTTGCGCTGGTCAGCGCGTCGGCTCTTAACCGTTTTGGTTAATGGCCTTAACCGTTTCGGTTAAAAAATGCATCATTCTTTAACCGTTTCGGTTAAATTTCGCACACCCCGGGATCGCTTACCATCGCAGACAGCGCAGGGGTCGTTCGGGTGCCCCTTCCACCCTCCCGTAACCACATCCTTGGGCGATACCAGGCACCGCGAAGTTGATTCATACATAAGTAGCCCGGCGTCCTTCGCCCCGGCTATGGCGCGGGATACAGACACCGGGTGTGCCTTGAGCGTCTCAGCCAACTCGCCCTTGGCGAAGCTGGCGTGACCATTCGTCCGCGTCTTGCTATAGGCCAGGAAGGCGACACGGAACCGCAGGGGGATCTGCTCATTCTTCGCGAATGCTAAGCACGTCTCCATGTTCAGTTTCACGAAATAGGGCTCATCGCTAGTGGGTTGCAATCTTGCTCATCGTTTCCGCCCGGGGGCAATCATCGGCTAGCAGCTCTTGCATGTCGGCTATCAACTGAACCGCCTCGTCGCGACTGAGCAGGATGAAACTCCGGCCCTGCTTGACGTGGACTCCACCACCGAAGCGCTTGGATAGCTGGACAGGGTTTGCGTTCACACCGCACACCCGGCCCGGCCTAGCTCATCAGCCAGCGCCACCGCCGCACGGCACAACTCAGGGTCCCGTTGCAGGGCGAGCTGCGCGCGTCCTGACTTGAAGTCCATGACGTCCGCCAGCGCCGCCGCCGCGACGAGAATGCGCTCAGCTTTGTTGAGGTCATTGACGTCAATCCCGCGAGCCTCAAGCGCCCTAAATAGCGCCATCGCCTGCCCGCGGCGGGTTTTATACTTGGTCTGCCGGCCATCATGGCATTTGCGGCATTCGCTGCCGATGAAGTCGGCAGGCGTGCGCAATTCGTGCAACTCATTCTTACAGAGCATTTTGGCGCGTTCTTTCTCCCGTATTTGTACGGTTGGTAGACATGGGTGTTCCCCGTTACTATCGGGTACAGGGGATTAAGCCCCTGACCTCGCATTCTTGCGATTCTGTGACACGATTTCCTTCCGGCATGCTTTGCACACCGGGTGCCTGCCATCGGCGGCATCGGCTTTAGGCGAAAAGCACTCCAGGCCTTTCGACCGCCCGCAAGGGCCTTTGCAGGTTTTGCGCGCCCCGACCTCGTAGGCGCCCAAGAACGTGGTGGCGGCCTTTTCCCTGCCCTTCGCGAACACTGGCCTCGCATCATCGTCGACAGGGGTGGAAAGCCCGTTGCGTTCTTCTTCGCCAGCTCGCCCCCATACCCCGTCGGGAAGGCTGGGATTTTCGCGACTCCTTTTGCGGGTATTCACGTCATCCACATCGCCGCAAAGGGTTGGTTCGATATAGTCGATATCCCCATCGACAAGCAGGCTGAAAACGGAGTCTTTCGCGTCAAAATCATTGTCGGGATCGTAATGCTGAAGATCTTCCCGGGCGATAATACCCAGCTCGTATTTCCTCTTTTCAATATCCCGGTCGACGCTGCGCTTATTCTTGCCGGCGCCTTTGTTGAGCCATTCGTTGGCCTGTGCTTCAAGGCCCTTATCTTTGCCATGCTTAGTCACTGTCATCCCCTGATCGGCCAAGTCGATCGCGCCGCCTCAAGAGGTCACTGTGGGCGGCCTCAAGCTCATCAAGTGTCAGCTCATGCAGCGGCTTGCCGGTCGTCTTCAGCAGGCTGGCGAGGGTAGTACCCAGAAAGAGATCTGCGCCGCGGTCGATCTGATCGGCCAACGCCCTGATCCGGTTACGCAACCTTGCCTTCGCCTCGATGTCGTTCACCGGGCGCCTCCCCCATCCGGCCGCTCCGTCACACCACCGCGGGCAGTCGTCGCCATCTGGTTTTCCAGCCACGCCTCGACGTCCTCGCGGCGGTATTTCACATGCCGTCCGACGCGGAAGGACCGCGGCCCCTGATCCATATAGCGCCAGTAGCGAAGTGTCCCTTCACTAACGCCGAGCAGTTGTGCGGCACCGGCCGTTGACATGATATCCATCATGATCCGCGCCCATCCTCGGCCGCGTCGTCCTCGTCATCGATGAATAGCGGGCGCACGGCGAGCCACTGCGCGTCGGTCAGGATGTACTCGTCGTCTGGGTGGGTCACAGCACGCCCCCAATCGGGCGCTGGACCGCAAGCAAGCTGTCCCGGTCAATTCGTATGGCGCGCTTGCCGAGCCGGTATCCGCTGATCCGCCCCTCGGCGAGCCATCGGCGTATAGTCTTGTGCGACAGGCCGAAAGCGGCTGCCGCCTGTGCGATACTGATGCGGACGGGAAGTGACTCCAGGTCCGTCATCGTGCCTGATGTGGTCATAGAGCAACTATTGCATCCCCATCCTGCGATCCCCGCGGTTCTAGCGGGACGAATTCCGTTGCGGGACGTAGGCATTGACACATACACCACGCGCTGACCAGCGGATAGGCGGCGGTCCAGTGACGCAAAACACGGTGTGCAGAGGTTGCAGCACCGCCGTAATTAGGTCGCGGATGTAGCTCTCGATGTTGAACTAGCTAGCGCCGACAACGCCTCGGCGATCTCGCCATCGCGGCCATCCACGGCGCCCTGATAGATCAAACTCGCCTTCGCCGTCGAGTGCCCGAGCCGGGCCATCGTCTCCGGGAGGTTCGCCACACGCGCGGTTTGGTGTCCGGCGAAGTGCCGTAGGTCGTGGATTGCCGGCCGCGGCTTCTTCTTGCCGTCGCGGCCGATCGCCGTGAGCGCGGTCCTGAAGTAGCGGCGGAAGGTTTTGTCGGACAGGTGGCAGCTGCGGTCAGGCGGAAAGACAAGGGCGTCAGGCCCTTTAGCGGCATACGCGGCCAGATGATGCTTGAGGGCGGCGCGAATGTGTGGGGGAGCGACGACCTTGCGGCCTTTCTTCGTCTTCGGGGTGTCGACAAAGCACTTCCCGTCACGGTGGACAACGCCACGCTCGACCGTGAGCAGCGCGCAGTCGGTGCTGAAGTCTTTGCGCCGTAGTTCGGTGACTTCACCCCACCGCAGGCCGCACCACGCGCTAATCAGCACCAGGGCTTTGAACCGCTCATCGATGGCGTCGGCCAACTGGCCGACCTCGGCTACGTCGAGTATCACGGCCCGTTTCTTGCTCGCGGTCCCGCCGGCCCCGGTGATCTGTACCGGGTTGGCTAGGAGGTAGCCGTCAGTGACGGCGGTCGCCAGCACCGCGTGCAGCAGCCCATACGCATGGGCGCGATATGTGGGCTTGTCGATCAGTGTTGTCGCGTGCCACTGGCGCACCGCTTGCACGGTGATGTTCCCCAGGGCGAGCTTGCCGAGCGCTGTCGGCTTGATGTGTTCCTCGAACAACCGGGTGTAGTGGCTCTGGGTGCGTGGCTTGAGGGGTTGGCCGCCCACGGTGCGCTGCTCGATCCACGTGGGCACGTAGTCCGCCAGGGTCAGGCCGTGAGCCTGTTTCTCCGCTTCCCGCTGCGCGGGCGGGGTCCAGACGTTGAGGTCGATCAGCCGCCGCTCCGCTGCCAGCCACGCCTCGCCGTCCATCTTCGCGCCGAAGGTGCCAGGCGCTTTGTGACGCGCCCCGTCAGGGCCAATATAAGAAGCGTGCCAGCGCTTGGGCGGGCGTCGGCCGCTCTGGCGCAGCCAGCCCCACCCCCGGTGCCCCTTCTTCCCGGCCACTAGATATGCCTTTCGTGGTGTTATCCGTGTGTTATGCAAAGGTCCGCTTCGGGGCTCTTGCGTCCACTACGGTCCTAGGCGTACGCTCAGTATAACAGCAGGTAGCGGACATATTATGACTGGTACAGGCTGTGCGGAGCAACTGCAGAAGCGGCTAATTCGATCCCAGCCGGGACCACACATCGACCCAGGTCACTGAGCAGTTGGCCCCCTGATCTACCTCTGCTCCCTCGCCTTCTCGCGGGATAGCGGCCTGACCCCAACCGATGTTTCCCGGTCCTGATCGCGGCCCGCTTGGTGCCCCGTGTCGGGTTACCCGCTCGGCGAGACGAAGTCGCGGCCAGCAGCCCCGAGGCCGCGCTGCGCTTGCCGGAACGCGCCCGCTGGGCCACCATGAACCGCGTGAGTAAGGTAACCCTAACTACCGTGCTGCCGATCCCCGCGGAGACCGCGGCCGCCCTGGCGCGCAAGCCCGAGCTGATGCGCCATGTGCTGAGCCCCGTGCTGCGGACCTATCGCCTCGACGTCCCCGAGCGCATCGAGGTCGGCACCCAGGGATCGGCGCGGTTCTGGTGGTTCGGCGTGATCCCCGCCTGGACCCACCACCTCACCATCAAGCGGCTCGAACCGACCGAGATCTACACCAACGAGCACGGGGGACCGGTCCGCACGTGGAACCACCGCCTGACGTTTGAACCCATCGACGAGCGCAGCTGCCGCTACACCGACGAGATCGAAACCGACGACGGCCTGCATGGCCTACTGACCCGCGCCTTCGTCCGGCTCATGTTTCGCCACCGGCATCGGCGATGGCGAAAGCTCGCGCAGATCCTGCGATAACGCGAGCGGCTTCGCGAAAAGCCCGCATCCATCAACGAATAGCCCTTCCGATCCGAACGACTATTACCCGCCCGCGCGACGGGTACAGCTGTAGAGGACGACTCACGCAACAGAGGAAGGGATCATGGGAGACACGGCTCGAGATCCGCTCGACCATCAACGGTCCAGCCGCCCGCGGGTTGGCCAAGCCCTGAAAAATCCCGCCAAAGCCCCGGGTGTGCTTCTGGTGGGGGCCGGAGTCGTGGCGTTGGCAATCTGTCTCGCGTGCTTCGCTGACGGCTGGGTTGGCGCCGGAGTCGCCGCCGCGGCGGTGTCGTTGCTGACGGCCGCGGCGGGGCTGGCGTGGCTGACGAGGGAAGCGCGCCGCCTGCGCGAGCTCGAACGCCAGCACACGAGCACCGGGAGCCGCGGCCGGCCCTGAACCCGCAATCGGGGTGGCGCCCGGCCTCGCGGATACTGTAAGAGCTACAGTAGCGGCGCCGACCCGAGAGGAGCCCCGTGCCTCAGAATCCCCCGACAGCGCCCCGCCCTCCCGAGGGAGACTGGCTGGGCACGCCCTATTTGCGCTTCGAGCGCCAGGGACCGATCGCGGTGTGCACCATCGACCGCCCCGACGCGCGCAACGCCCTGAGCCCGGCGATGTACTTCGGAATCCGTTATGCCGTAGGACGTCTCAACGAGGACCCGGATCTGGCCGGGCTGGTGCTCACCGGAACCGGCGATGTCTTCGCGCCCGGCGGTGACATGGGCGGCGGGGGAGGCGAGGACAACTGGATCACGTTCGGTTCCGCGCTGGGCATGGACGTGACGCCGTTCGACGCGGTGCGCACCTCGGCCAAGCCCATCGTCTCCGCGGTCAACGGACTCTGCCAGGGCGGCGGATTCCAGATCGCGCTGTGCAGCGACCTGTCGGTGGTGAGCGATCGGGCGACCTTCCGGGTGCCCGAGTTGTTCCGCGGCTACGCCGACACCTACTACAGCCAGATGCTCACCCGCGTCATCGGGCCGGTGCGCACCCGCGACCTCATGTTCACCGGACGGGTGCTGACCGCGGTCGAAGCCCTCGACTGGGGCCTGGTCAGCCGGGTGGTGCCGCACGAGGGCCTGCTGGACGCGGCGAAAGACCTACTCGCGCAATGCTGTCGGACCGCGCCGCGCGCCCGCGGCGTCATCAAGTCCAGCATCGACAGTTACCTCGGCCTGTATGACCGCATCGGCATGACTTCCAGCCTGTCCGACGCCGAGGCCATCGAGGGCTTCCGCTCGTTCAAACAACGCCGCTCGCCCGACTGGGTGCATCCGGAACTGCGCGTCGAGGGACGCCTATAACGCCTCATATTCCGCGGGACCGGTCTCGCCAAAACGGTTCCCGCAGCTGCGTTTTGAGGATCTTCCCGCTCGCGTTGCGGGGGAGCTCCGACACGAAATCCACGGTGCGTGGGCATTTGAAGCCCGCCAGATGCTGGCGGCAGAATTCGATGATGCCGGCGGGATCGGCCTCGCCGTCGGCCACCACGATCGCCTTGACCGACTCTCCCCAGAAGTCGTCGGGCACCCCGATCACCGCGGCATCGGCCACGGCGGGATGCTCGATGAGCACGCTTTCCACCTCGGGGCCGTACACGTTCTCACCGCCGGTGATGATCATGTCCTTCAGCCGGTCCTCGATGTAGACGTAGTCGTCGGCGTCGAGGCGCCCGACGTCGCCGGTGCGCACCCAGTCGTCGGCGGTGATCGTCTCGGCGGTCGCCTCCGGGCGGTTGAGGTACCCGGTCATGTTCTGGTTGCTGCGCACCCACACCTCACCGGACTCCCCGGGCGGCAACGAGGCGCCCGTCTCGGGGTCAACGATGCGAATCTCGCAGCCCAGCACCGCCTTTCCGGCCGAGAGCTGCAATTCGGGGCGCGCCGAATCACGGTGGTCGGCGTCGGACAGGGCCGTGACCGCGCCGCACAGCTCGGTCTGTCCGTACACCTGCACGAATTTCGTGTCCGGCCATGTCGACAGCGCCCGATGCAGCAACGGCAGCGGCATCGGCGCCGCCCCGTAGACGATGTAGCGCAGGCCGGCGATGGCGGCGGTCGCCGCCTCACCCGCCTGCAGGAACCGGGCGATCACCGGCGGCACAAAGAACGCGTGGGTGGCGCCGGCTCGCACCGCGCCGATCAGCGTCGCGGCGTCGGGTTCGCGGGTCAGGAAAGTCGGTGCGCCCGAACGGATCCCGAACAGCGCGTAGCCGATCCCGCCCACATGGAACAACGGCATGGCGACCAGGTTCGCGTCCCCGTCGGCGAACGGGAACGCCGGCGCGAGGTTCGCCGCGTGATTGACCAGCGCGCGCTGGCTGAGCAGCACGCCCTTGGGCCGTCCGGTGGTGCCCGAGCTGTAGATCACCAGCGCGGTCTCGTTCGGGTCGAGCCCCGCGTCGGCCTCGGCCGGTGACGCCGCGGCGAGCAACGATTCGTACTCCTCGCCGACCTCGATGATGCGTTCCAGGCCGGGTACCCGCTCGGCGGCCGCCTCGGCGGCGGCGCGCAGCTCGGCGCCGACCAGCAGCACGCGGGCCCCGCTGTCGGCGAGCACGTGGACGAGCTCGTCGCCGATCACCCGCCAGTTGACGACGGTGGTGACCACGCCGACGGAGGCCCCGGCGATCAGCACCTCGAGGCAGGCGGGATGGTTCTTGTCCAGGAACGCCACGCACTGGCCCCGCTCTATCCCGGCGTCGCGCAGCGCCCCCGCGGCGCGACGGATCCGCGAGCTCCACTCGGCCCACGACCACTGGCGCTCGCCGTAGCGGATCGCGATCGCCTCGGGCCGCTGTAGGGCGTGTCGTTCGACGATCCCGGCGAGCGTCTCCGCCGTGTCGGTTTGTGGCATGAACCCCTCCGCGTTCGATCTGTTCCACTCGGTAATACGGGATCGCTACGCCGTGCCCGACGGCGGGGCGTCATTCCATGGAGCCGACCATCATTCCGCCGTCGCCCGCGGCTTGGGTGGTCGCGCTGCCGCCTTGGCGGAAGTCGATGAATGCCGAGCGCCCGTTCGACGTGTTCAGCAGCTCGGTGAACGTGCCGATCACCGGAATCGTGCCCTGCGGGTTCACCACGTTGGCCGTGTAGTTGACCGACGCTTGCTGCTGAAAGTTGGGCCCCTGCAGCGGCGTGACGTCGGGAGCGGTCAATCGGTTCACACCGGCCAAGATGGCCGATGCGCCGCTCACGTACTGGTCGATGTCGCCTTGCAGAACCGCGGCGGCGTCGGTGCCGCCGGCGTGTTTGACGGTGATCCGCATCTGCGCGCTGGTGTCGGCGTTGTTCAGCGCCACCCAGTTGGGGCCGCGGTTTCCCAGTGTCCAGCCGGGTGCGGGGGTGACCGAGACGCCCTGCGCGATGGCGATCGCCTCGTCGGAGGCCAGCGCAATCTCGACGGATCCGTGGGGGCCGGCCAGGACGAACACCGCGGCCACCACCGCGCCAAGCGCCCCGAGGGCGGTGGAAAAGAACGCCTCCGGCTGAGTCGATGACATCGTTGTTCCTCACTCTCTGGGCGGCGCGGATTCGAGCGCGGTCCTATCGTCCTCCGGCGCCAGGGCCGATGTCCAAGGTGGGCTCGCTATGAGTCGATCCAGCGCGGCTATCGCAAATCCGGTATCCGCGAACTGATCCCGCGCCGGTGTGTCACCATGACGGGGCCGCCCGACCCGCCCCCGAGGAGGATCCGACATGGTGAACCCCGATCGCGCCCGCTCCCGCACCTTCGTCGTGACCGGCGCCGCCTCCGGAATCGGGCTGGCCACCGCGCGACGGTTGTTGGCCGAGGGCGGCACCGTCGTCGGCGCCGACCTGGCGGCACCGCCCGATGACCTGGGCCCGCGGTTCACCTTCGTGCCCGCCGACGTGACCGACGAGGCCGCGATCTCCGCGGTCCTGGACGCCGTGCCGGGCCGCCTCGACGGCCTCTTCCACGCCGCCGGTGTCGCCGGGGGAGGCCCGGTGCACCTGCTGGAGCGCGCCGAATGGGACCGGGTGATCGGGATCAACCTCACCGGCACCTTCCTGGTCGCCAAGGCAGCCCTGGCCAGGATGATCGACCAACCCCGCGCCGAGGGTGAGCGGGGCTCGATCGTGACCGTCGCCAGCGTCGAGGGCCTGGAGGGCACCGCGGGCGGCAGCTCCTACAACGCGGCCAAGGGCGGCGTCGTGCTGCTCACCAAGAACATCGCCCTCGACTACGGCCCGAGCGGCATCCGGGCGAACGTCATCTGTCCCGGCTTCATCGAAACCCCGATGGCGCACAGCGTGTTCAGCATTCCCGGGATGGAGGGCCCGCTCGCCTCCATCACCAAGGAGCACGCGCTGCAACGGCTGGGACGGCCCGAGGAGATCGCGGCCATGGCCGCCTTCCTGCTGTCGCCCGACGCCTCCTTCGTCAGCGGTCAGGCCCTCGCCGTCGACGGCGGCTACACGGCCGGTCGCGACCACGGGGTCGTCGAACTCTTCGGCTTTCCCAGCTGATACCACTGCGATTCAAATGCCACTAAGATTCGTCCATGAGCGGTGGATTAACCCCTGACCAAGCGATCGAGGCGATCCGGGGCGCCGGCGGCGCTCGGCCGGGCTGCCGCGCGTTGCATGCGAAGGGCACCCTGTACCGGGGCACGTTCACCGCGGCCCGCGACGCGGTAATGCTCTCGCGCGCAAGCCATCTCGACGGCTCGCCGGTGCCGGCGCTGATCCGGTTCTCCAACGGATCGGGCAACCCAAAGCAGCGCGATGGCCGGCCCGGCGTGCGTGGGATGGCGGTGAAGTTCACCCTGCCCGACGGCTCCACCACCGACGTCTCGACGCAGACCGCCCGGCTCTTCGTCTCCAGCACGCCGGACGGCTTCATCGATCTGCTCAAGGCGATGCGGCCCGGCCTGACGACGCCGCTGCGCATGGGCAAGCACCTGCTCACCCACCCGCGGCTGCTCGGCGCGTTGCCCATCCTGCGGGAGGCCAACCGGATCCCGGCGAGCTATGCCACCACCGAATACCACGGCCTGCACGCGTTCCGCTGGGTCGCCGCCGACGGCAGCGCCAGATTCGTTCGCTACCACCTGGTTCCGATCGCGGCCGAGGAGTACCTGTCGGTGTCGGACGCCCACGGCAAGGATCCGGACTTCCTCACCGACGAGCTGGCGACGCGGCTGGACTCTGGGCCGGTGCGGTTCGACTTCCGGGTGCAGATCGCCGGGCCCACCGACTCCACGGTGGACCCGTCGTCGGCCTGGCAGAGCACCCAGATCGTCACCGTCGGCTCCCTGCAGATCACCGGTCTGGACACCGAGCGCGAACACGGCGGCGACATCGTGGTGTTCGACCCGATGCGGGTGACCGACGGCATCGAACCCTCCGACGATCCGGTCCTGCATTTCCGGACGCTGGCCTATTCGGCGTCGGTCAAGCTGCGCACCGGGGTCGAGCGCGGCGCCGAAGCCCCGCCCGCCTGAACATGCGTCGAAATCGGCGGCAGGCTAAGGTTTTTCTTCGGTGTCGCCATTTCAGATGTTCCTCATATGCCTGGCCGGACTGGCGGCCGGGGCGATCAACGCGCTGGTCGGCTCCGGCACCCTGATCACCTTCCCGACGCTGGTTGCGCTCGGCTTTCCACCCGTGACGGCCACCATGTCGAACGCGACGGGCCTGGTCGCCGGCAGCGTGTCGGCGACCTGGGGCTATCGCGCCGAGTTGCGCGGTCAGTGGGATCGGTTGCGCTGGCAGCTGCCGGCTTCGCTGGCCGGCGCGACGCTGGGCGCCTATCTGCTGTTGCATCTGCCCGAGAAGGTGTTCGCCGAGATCGTGCCCGTGCTGCTGGTGCTGGCGCTGGCGCTGGTGGTGATCGGGCCGCGGATCCAGGCGTGGACCGGCCGGCGCGCCGCGCAGGCGGGCCGCTCACCCGAGCATGTCCCGCCGGGGCGGATGGCGATGCTGGTGCTGGGCACCTTCGCCGTCGGCGTCTACGGCGGCTATTTCACCGCCGCCCAGGGCATTTTGCTGGTCGGGCTGATGGGGGCGTTGCTGCCGGAGTCGGTGCAACGCATGAACGCCGCCAAAAACCTCCTGGCCCTGGTGGTGAATGTGGTTGCCGCCGTTGCATATACGGCCGCGGCGTTCGACCGGATCAGCTGGCCGGCCGCCGGGCTGATCGCGGCGGGCTCGCTGGTCGGTGGCCTGCTCGGGGCGCGTTACGGGCGCCGGCTATCGGGCAACGCGTTGCGCGCCATCATCGTGGTCGTGGGCCTGATCGGACTGTATCGGCTGCTCGCGGTGGCCTGACGAGAAGTGTTGTGCGGCAACGAGGCTCAACTCAGCGTGGCCGCTGCGGCTTCGGCGATGACGTCCGCCACCTCGCCGCGTCGGCGCCACGCCCGCAGCTGCCGCATCGCCCCATTGCCTAGCGTCGCGACGCGGTCGAGTTCATGGACGACGTGCCGGTATTCCCCCAGTGACTCGAGCGCCGGGCGGACCCGTTGCACGAGCGTTCCCAGTTGCTCACGCGCCGGCACCGCCCCGCGGCCGTGGATCAGATCGAGTGTGTGCCCGGACAACCCGTCGTGCGCGGCCTTCCAATACGCCGCGCGCAGCGCGCCGGGCGGCAGCCGGCGGGCGTCGTCGGGTGAGTCGAGCGCCGTCATCACGGCGGCCCTGATCAACGTGGCCAGCAGCACGGTCTCGTCGACCGTGGCGGGCACGTCGGCCACGCGGACCTCCACCGTCGGGAACTCCGCCGAAGGGCGCACGTCCCAATAGATCATGTCCTTGTCGAGGATCACCCCGGTGTCGACCAGCATGCGTACCGCGTCGTCGTATTCGTCGGGCGAGGCGAAAAACGGCGGCGCTCCCGCGGCCGGCCAGCGCCGCCACAGCACGCTGCGCCAGCTCGCGTAGCCGGTGTCGGCGTTGCGGTACACCCGCGAATTGGCCGACAGCGCAAGCAATGACGGCAGCCACGGCCGCAGCCAGTTGCTGACATGGATGGCCGCGGCACGGTCGGGCACCTGCACATGCACGTGGCATCCGCAGATGCCCTGCTCGTGGGCGATCATCCCGAACTCGTCGCCGATCCGCCGGTAGCGCGGCGTGTCGGTGACCGGGAACGCGTGCGGGGTGGCCGGCGGAAGCCCGCAGGCCAGCAGCTGGACGCCGACGGATTGCGCGGCCTGCGCCGCGGCGCGTCGCAGCCGGCGCAGTTCCTCACCGAGGTCGGCGGCGCTCGCCGCCACGTCGGAAGTGGTTTCCACCTGGCAGCTGCTCAGTTCCAGCTGCAGCGCGACGCCGCGCCGCTCGGCCTCGGCCGCCACGGCGGCGTTACGGGGGGACGGCTCACCGGTTCGCGGGTCGACGAGGAGAAACTCTTCCTCCGCGCCGACGGTGGGATGGCCGCTCATTCAGCCGATTACGGCCGAGCAGTGCCGTGTGGTTACCAGCGCGCGGCCGCGGACAACGCGGAGTCGACGGTGGGGTAGATGGGCAGCACGCCGCCGAGCCCGCACGCGTCGATGATGCGGGCCACGATCGGTTCGCAGCTCACCAACCGCAGATCGATGCCGCGTTTCTGGCAGCGCTTCGCCTCGTCGGCGAGCACCGCGAACGCGCAGCAGCCCATGAACTCGAGCCCGGTGACGTCGACGACGAACGGGCCGGGCGCGGTGACGACGCCGGCCGCCTCGCTGACCAGGTGGCGCCAGGTGTGCTCGTTGCACGCGTCGATCTCGCCCCCCGCGTAGATCAGCACCGCCGGGCCGCAGCGATCGGCGGTCGCCCGTAGCGTGCTGTGGGGATCGCCCAGCTCATACACCAGCTTGGTGCTCAGCATGAGGTGAGTGGTGGGCAATTGTTCCGCAATGGCTGAGTTCATGATGGACCCCCTGATCGACCGGCGTCCGAGACGCCGCGAGGATGCCCGTCCTATTGTCTGAAGACAGACTGTTCGCGGATGCGAATCTCATTTGTATAACGAGACAGGGCGGTCTGTCTACGGGTCCGGGGCTAAGAGTACGGTAAGGCCCGTATGACAACCTCCGATGTCGGGACGCCTGCCGCGTCGGCGCGTGAACGCGTGCTGACCGCGGCATATGAGCTGTTCAGCCGCCGCGGCATCCGCGCCGTGGGCACCGACGAGGTGATCGCACGGGCCGGTGTCGCCAGGGCGACGCTGTACCGCCATTTCTCCACCAAGACCGACCTGGTGCTGGCCGTGCTGCAGCGCCGCGAGGAGCTCTGGACGCACGGTTTGATCGAGGAGCAGTCGCGGCAGCGCGGTACCACCCCCGAGGAACAGTTGCTGGCGATCTTCGACGTCATGCACGACTGGTTCCAGCTCCGTGACGGATACGAAGGCTGCTCGTTCATCCACGTGCTGCTTGAAGTCGGGCCGGACCATCCGGCCGGACGGGCCTGCATCACCCACATCGACCACGTCCGCGACATCGTGCGCGGCCGCGCGATCGCGGCGGGGTTGACCGACATCGAAGACTTCGCCTCGTCGTGGCACATCCTGATGAAGGGCGCCATCATCCTCGCCGCCGTCGGGGACCTCGACGCGGCGAAACGCGCCCGCCGGATGGCCCGCGCCCTGATCGACGAACACCGGCCGCCGCTGGTGGCGGACACCGGCGAGGCCGTTTAGTCAGACCGTGTCGGATTGCGTGGCGGCCTCCGCGGTCTTGCGGTGATGCTCGGCCTCCAATTTGGCAATCGCCCGTGATGTGCGCTCGCGCAACAGGATTGCCGCCGTGAGACCGGCCACCACGGCGACCACCAGCCCGATCCAGGAGAACCGCTCCAGCCAGCGTTCGGCCGCGATGCCGGCGAAGTACACCAGCGCGGTCGTGCCACCCGCCCAGCAGATGGCGCCCGAGACGTTGGCCGCCAGGAACCGCGGATAGTGCATCTTCAACGCACCCGCCAGCGGCCCGGCCAGAATCCGCAACAGCGCGATGAACCGACCCAGGAAGACGGCCCGCGCGCCCCACCGGTTGAACAGCTTCTCGGCGAGCGCGACGTGTCCGGGACCGAAATGCTTGGGGAATCGCCGGCCGAGCCGGTCGAAGAGCGGCATGCCGAAGCGGCGCCCGATCGCGTACCCGATCGAATCTCCGATCACCGCGCCGATCACCGCGGCGGCGCCGACCCCGATCGGATTGACGGCCAGGTCGTGATGCGACGACATCAGGGCCGCGGTCACCAACACGATCTCGCCCGGCAGCGGGATGCCCAGGCTCTCGATCCCGACCACACCGCCGACCACCACGTAGACCGCGAGCGGCGGGATCGAGTGCAGCAAGGGCTCCACATTCATGCGTCAAGGATGCCTGACCGGCCGCCGATCCGCGCCCCAAGGTGCGCGTTTCAATTCGCTTGGGGCGCCCAGGCCCACGGGACGAAACCCTCCTGCGTCCGGCGCCAACTGGTTACCGTTGAGCCATGCCACTCAAGCGCGAGCGCGCCGCACGGGATGTCGCCGCGGCGGCGCCCGCCGATTCGCTTGCGCCGCAGTATCCGATCGAGTCGGTCGACAATGCGCTCAAGCTGTTGTTGCTGCTGGGCGAACAACCCCAGATCCGGTTGAGCGAGGCGACCCGCTATCTGGGTGTGGCGTCGTCGACCGCGCACCGGTTGCTGGCGATGCTGGCCTACCGCGGCTTCGTCCGGCAGGACCCGGTGTCCAAGGCGTACCTGCCCGGCCCGTCATTGACCGGGGTGGCGTTCGCGATCTTCGGCCGTGTCGACATCGCGCGATCCGCCGCGCCCGTCCTGCGCGGCCTCAGCGAACAGCTGCGCGAGACCGTGCACGTCGGAATGCTGGACGGCGCCAGCGTCCGCTTCGTGGCCGCCGTCGAGGGGCCGGCCGCGGTGCGGGTGGCGTCCCGGCTGGGCCGCACGATGCCCGCGCACTGCACCTCGACGGGCAAGGTGATGCTGGCCCAGTTGTCGCCACCGGAATTGCGTGCGCTGCTGCCGCGCGAGCGGCTCGAGCGCATCACCGCGCATTCGATCGCCAGCCGCGCCGAGCTGGAAGCCGAGCTGTCCGGCATCCGCGAACGCGGCTACGCCACCAACCGGGAGGAGAGCGAGGAGGGCGTCGCCTCGGTCGCCGTGCCCATCCCGGCCCGGGCGCCCGGCCTGCGGCTCGCGCTCAACGCCGCCGCGCCGCAACACCGGCTGGACCCCTCCCGGTATCCGGCGGTAGCCGCCGCACTTGTCAACGCCGCCAAGGAGATTGGCGATCTGCTCGGCTAGCTAGGCCGGCGACGACGCCGGCCCCGACGGGAGTCGCGCCACTTCGTGGCGCCAGGCCGCCTCGGCGGTGAGCGCGGGCCCCAGATCCGGCAGGTCCTCCCAGTCCGCGTCGTCGATGTCGCGCGGCGTGCCGCCGGCGGCGCGCACTCGCAACGCCATGCGGGCCAGCGCGTCGAGGCTGATCGCCTGCAGCACCGCCTGCGGCACCGTGGCCGCGGCGCTGGTGATTCCGTGTCCGCGGCAGATCACCACGGGCGCACCGCGCATGGCCGCCACCATCTCCTTGCCCAGCCGCGAATCTCGGATCAGCACGGCGCGTTCGTAGACGGGGACACCGCCGCGCGCCAGCCAGGCGCCGGGAATGTCGTAGGCGCCGTAGATGGGCCGGATCGTGATGCCGGCCAAATCGGCGGCGACCACCGCCGGCGGGTGCAGGTGCGCGACGGCCGTGTGGCGCGGGTCGGCGAGCATGGTCTCGACGTGGATGGGCAGTTCGTTGGGCACCCGGTACCCGTCGAGTTCGCCTGGGGCGCCGGGGCTGCCGTCGAATCGGACCAGCCGGATGTCGCTGGGCCGGGTGAACGCCACCCCGTCGTCGGCGTCGCTGCGGCAGCGCACCAGCAGGCGCTCGTCGTCGACCCGCTGGCTCAGGTGGCCGAGGATGCCGTCGACCAGGCCGCGGGCGGCCGCGACGCGGCACCCCTGCGCGACCAGGGTTCGCTGCCGCTCCAGCCGGTCGGTCATGGTTCGGTCCCTTTCGGGTCGGGTTTCGTTGCGCCGAGGCCGAATCCGCCGTCGGGACGCACGGTTTCGCCGGTGATCCCGCGGGAGCGGTCGGACGCCAGGAACACATAACTGAACGCGTGGTCTTCGCCGGTGAGCGCGACGTGCAGGGGAGTGCGGTCCGCCACCTCGCGGGCCCGGCCGGGTCTGTCGTCCAGCCGGGTGTCGCCCAGCCCCAGGCTGGCGAGGCCGCGCAGATCGGTGTTCAGCGTGCCGCCGGGCGCCACCCCGTTGACCCGGATCCCCGGCGCCAACTCGTGGGCCAGCGCCGAAACCAGGCCGCGCACCGCGAATTTCGAGGAGACGTACAGCGCGCCGCCGCGTCCCGGGTAGAACGACGAGGCGGACTCGGTCAGCACGATCGAGGCCCCTCCCGCGTGCCGAAGCGCGGGGATCGCCGCCTTGACCGACTGCATGTGGCTGAGCACGTTGGTGCGAAACATCTCGTCGAACGCGCCGGGCAGGTCGGGCGGGTCGATGTCGCCGATGCCCCGGTAGAAGTCGAAGATTCCGACACAGTTGACCAGCGTGTCCAGCCCGCCGAAGGCCTCCACCGCGGCGGTGACGGCCCGTTCGTTGGCGTCGTAGGCGGTCGCGTCGCCCTCGGTCACCGGTACGTCGGGCAGCTGCGCGCGCAGCGCGGCGCACTTCTCCGGAACGCGTTCCAGCGCGGCGACTTTCGCGCCCTCGGCGCGAAACGCGTCGAGGACGGCGCGCCCGATTCCCGAACCCGCGCCGACGACCAGCGCGCGCTTGCCCTCAAGCCAGCCCGTCATCGCGCTCCTCGGGATCGTCGGGCAGCAGCGGCGCGTGGGAGTTGCCGACCATGGCAGCTAGAGTACGGGGGTTCTGCCAGGTCAGGGCCTCGACCTCGAGCGCGTCGAGGGTGATCGACTCCCCGGACCTGGGGGCGCTGATCAGCAGGCGTGACCCGTTGCGGGTGTCGATCCGGCGCACCACGACCTCGGTGAATTCGTTGGCGATCGTGATGGGTTCGTCGCTCATAGGAACACCGCCAGGTTCTGCATCCGTAGCACCGACTCGTCGGCGAGGATGGTGCGCCGCGCCAGCTTGAAGCGATCGCCACACCGGCGCAGGAGGTCCTCGCGCCCGCAGGACAGCAGGGCGGCCTCGTTGACGTCGCCGCGGCTGCGGAACAGCAGCTCGGCCGATTCGACGACCACGTCCTCGGAATCGTCGCACTCGAAGGTGCGCACGTTGGTGATGAAGTGCCGCAGCCGCGACGGCGGGTCCTCGGCCCACACGTGCTCGGTGCCCATCCGCGCGACCCGCTGGGTCAGGGAGTACTTGTCCTCATCGAAATGGGCCATGCCGGGCTCGGGAAACGGCGACGCGTCGAATCCCGCGCCGCGCGCGGCGGTGACCCGCACCGGCATGGTGTAGCGGACGTCGTCGGTCAGCGTGTCCAGCCACGCCTCATACCGTTGGCCGTCGAGCAGGTACGCCTCGTCCACCAGGAACTGGTGCGCCTCGAGGTGTCGACTGTCGCTGAAGGGCAGGGGCTTTCTCATGTGCCCGCCCCCTGCAGGTAGTCGGCCCACATGGCCAAAAGCGCCCGCTGGTTGTGCTCGTTGTAGCCGACCTGCGCGCGTCCGGGGCCGTGAAAAGCGTTGGGCGCCAACGGCTCGACGACTGAGCGGTCGTCGGCGAGCAGGCCCATGCGGCTGTTCAGCAGCAGCCGTCGCGCCATCGAACCGCCCGCGGTGGTGGTCAGCGACACCCAGTTCTCCACATCGTCCTGTTCGAACATGCCCGTCGACCCGAAGCACATCAGGTACGCCTTGTACGAATCCTGTTTGTACTGCGGGGGAGCGGTGGAGTCCACGGCGAACCACGAACACACCTCGGTCTCGTTCTCGCTGATGGGTTGCCACAACCGGATCGAGATGAACGGCAACACCTCGTCATCGCGATCGCGGACCTTGGGCCAGTTGTGCACGAAACTCAGGTTCGGAAAGCAGGTCGCCGCGGAGATCATGAACCCGTCCTCGCCGACGACCCGCTGCTGTTGCGGGGTCCACACGTCCTTGATGCGGCCGATCATCTCGGCGGGGTAGCCGACGTAGCGCATCCGCTCCTCGAAGCTGCCGGGGGGCAGTTTGTAGGTGGTGCCCCCGCCGCGGTGCGCCCAGTAGGTGGCGCCGTCCTTGCGCTTCTGGGCTTTCGGCTCGCGGAACAGGCCGATCTCGACGATCGACGCGTGGGTGTGTGGGGTGTGGTACATGTCGCCGGCGAAGTTCTCCGCGCCGATCTTCCAGTTCGCCTTGATCCGCCAGCGCTGCGGCCCCCGCACCTCGACGCCGCCGGCGCTCTGCTTGGTGTAGTAGTCCAGGTAGAACCTGAAGTCGCCCAGGAAGTCTTCCAGCGGTTCGGCATTCGGATCCAGGCTGATGAACAGCAGGCCGTTGTAGCTCGCGAAATTCGGTGCGGGCAACAGGGTTTGGTCCTTGGCGAACCCCTCGTCGCCGCCGTAGGCCTCCCGGTGGAACGGCAGCCCGGTGAGCCGTCCGTCGTTGCGGTAGGTCCAGCCGTGGTAGGGGCAGCGGAAGTTGGAGGCGTTTCCCATCTCCGCGCGACAGACCTGCATCCCGCGATGCAGGCACATATTGAACAGGGCCCGCACCTCGCCGGCGGAATCCCGGGTGATGATGAACGAGTCGTCGAGCACCCGGCGCACCACGTAGTCGCCGTCGTGCGGGATTTCGGACTCGTGCCCCACGAAGGTCCACGCCCGGCCGAACAGCCGTTCCTTCTCCAGCGCGAACAGTTCGGAGTCGTTGTAGATGTGCGCGGGGATCATCCCGCGGCGCACGTTCTCGAAGACTTCGAGCAATCCGCCGTCCCGGTGCGCCATGACTCCCTCTGATGTACAGAAATACTCTCCGCTCAGAAGAATCCCGCAGTCTTCGGCGCCGGTCAACCGCCGGGCGCCCGCGTCGCCAGGTTGTCCGCAGAATCCTTGGGGCCGATTCACAGGTGGCACGCAATTACATCCCGGAAACCCCCGGCTACCGTGGGTCACGGCAGCGGTTCGGCGTATGTGAGCGCGGAGTAAACTGCCGGTAATCGTTCGGTTTTGCGGTTATTAACCGCTTATTTCCACTGATTTGAGGAAAGGCAGGGTGCGATGGTGGGTCGGCCACGCGGGGGTCGATTGCAGCAGGTCGGATCCAAGGTTCTGGCCGCTATCGGGCGCCAGGAGTGGATGGATCGGCCGAGCTATCGGTTCGAACACCTGCTCAGCTTCGCCTACAACGGGCTCGGCGGCGCCCGCAACACCGTCAGTAACGCGCTCAACGGCGTCTGGCTCGGGCACCCGGTGCACCCGCCGCTGGCGTCGCTGACCAGCGGCGCGCTCGGCACGACGGTGGCGCTGGACGCCCTCAGCGTGCTGCCGGGCCAGCCCGCATCCGAGGTCGTCGACGCCTCGCGATTCGCCTCCCGCGCCCTCGGGGTCGGCATCCTGGCGAGCCTGGGCTCGGCCGTCACCGGCGTCACCGACTGGCAGCACACCCACGAGGAGGACCGCCGCGTCGGCGCGGTGCACGGCCTGCTGAACGTCGCCGCCACCGCGCTGTACATGCAGTCGTGGTGGGACCGTCGCAAGGGACGCCACGGGCGAGGCATCGTGCTCACCGCGCTGGGCTACGGCATCACCGTCGCCGGCAGCTACCTCGGTGGTGCGCTGGTCTTCGACTCCGGTATCGGCATCGACCAGTCCGGTCCGCGGCTGCGCACCTCCACGTGGACGCCGGTGCTGCCCGCGAGCTCGCTCAACGGCAAACCGGTGCGCGTCGAGGTCGACGGTGTGGGCCTGGTGGTCTGTCAGACCAAGCCCGGTGAAGTCGCGGCGTACGGAGAATTCTGCCCCCACCTGGCCGCCCCGATGGCCGACGGCTGGATGGACCGCGGCCGGTTGGTGTGCCCCTGGCACGGCTCGTGGTTCGCCGCCGAATCCGGCGAAGTGGTGCGCGGTCCGGCGGCAGCGCCGCTGCCGTGCTACGAGGCCCGGTTGGTCGACGGAGTGGTCGAAGTCCGCGGTGAGCAGCAGCCCGCTCCCGGCGGCGCGATCGGAATCGCTAAAGGAGGAGCCAATTGAACGCCTACGACGTTCTCAAAGAACACCACATCGTGCTCAAAGGCCTCGGCCGCAAGGTCAGCGAGGCACCGCTGAATTCCGAAGAGCGCCATGCCCTTTTCGACGACATGCTGATCGAGCTCGACATCCACTTCCGGATCGAGGACGACCTGTACTACCCGGCGCTGCGCGCGGCCACCAAGCTGATCGCGGTCGCCCACGCCGAACACCGCCAGGTCGTCGACCAGCTTTCCGTGTTGCTCAAGACGCCGCAGAGCGCGCCGGGGTATGAGGACGAGTGGAATTCGTTCAAGACCGTGCTGGAGGCGCACGCGGACGAAGAGGAACGCGACATGATCCCGGCCCCTCCGCAGGTGAAGATCACCGACGCGGAGCTCGAGGAGCTGGGCAACAAGATGGCCGCCACGATCGAGCAATACCGCGGCTCGGCCGTGCACCGCCTGCGGACCAAGGGGCGCGCGGCGTTGATCCGCGCCCTGTAGGGGAGCATCGAGAGTAGCGTCACGGCTCATGGACGCCGGGTGTGTCGCTTCTCAGGCTGACATCACGGCGGAGATCGCCCGCATCGCAGCGCAATACCCGGGCGGGGCAGGCCCGGCGCACGGTCAGCCGCTCCTGGACTATCCGCCGTACCGCAGCACGACGCTGCGCCACCCCAAGCATCCCCTGGTCGCGATCGATCCCGAGGGCGTCGAGCTCTGGGCGCCGTGCTTCGGCCACCAGGACGTCGACCCGCTCGACGCCGACCTGACGGCCGGGCATCCGGGCGAGCCGATCGGGGAGCGCGTCGCGGTGACCGGACGCGTCGTCGACGAAGGCGGCCGACCGGTGGCCGATCAGCTGGTCGAGATCTGGCAAGCCAATGCCGCCGGGCGCTACCGCCACCAGCGCGACCAGCACCCGGCCCCGCTCGACCCCAACTTCACCGGCGCCGGCCGCTGCCTGACCGGGCCGGACGGCTCCTATCGGTTCCTGACCGTCAAGCCCGGCCCCTACCCATGGCGCAACCATCGCAACGCCTGGCGCCCGGCGCACATCCATTTCTCCGTTTTCGGAACGGCTTTCACCCAGCGCCTGGTCACCCAGATGTACTTCCCGGGCGACCCCCTGTTCGAGCTGGATCCGATCTTCCAGTCGATCCTCGATCCCGCCGCGCGGCAACGGCTCATCGCCCGCTACGACCACGACCTGACCCAGCCCGAGTACGCGACCGGGTACCGGTGGGACATCGTCCTGACCGGCGGCGCGCCGACACCCACCGAGGGCGCGCATGACTGAAACAGCCTGCACCCCAGGGCAAACGGTCGGACCCTTCCTCGACCTGGGATTGCCGTACCCCGGTGACAGCGAGCTGGTCGACGACGGTCACCCGCAGGCCATCCGGCTGCACGGCGCGGTGTACGACGGCGGCGACGCCGCGGTCCCCGACGCACTGGTCGAACTCTGGCAGCCCGATACCGCGGGACGCATTGCGCGGCAGGCCGGTTCGCTGCGCCGATCCCACGCGTCGATCCCGTCGTTCACCGGCTGGGGCCGCTGCGCGACCGACGGCGCCGGGCGCTACGCGTTCACCACCCTGACCCCGGGTTCGGTGATCGACGGGCGCCCGCCGTTCTTCGCGCTCACCGTGTTCGCGCGGGGGCTGTTGAACCGGTTGTTCACCCGCGCCTACCTGCCGGGGGCCGACCCGGAGGCCGATCCGCTGCTGGCCGCCGTCCCCGCCGAGCGTCTGGAAACGTTGCTCTGCGTGGCCGAAAATGACGGCGCCGCATACCGTTTCGACATCCACCTGCAGGGGCCGGCCGAGACCCTGTTCCTGGCGTACCGGGCGGAGCCGCGATGACGAATTTGCTGTGGCCCGGAGACCATCGAGCCGGCGAGCACATGACCGACGGGGCGCTGCTGGGTTCGATGGTCGCGGTGGAGTCCGCGTGGCTGAGCGCGCTGGCGGGCGCCGGCCTGACAGCCGCCGAGTGCGTCGGTGTGGAGCTGCGGAATCTGGTGACGCACGACGACTGCGAGGCGCTCGCGGCCTCCGCCGAAGACGGCGGCAACCCGGTGATTCCCCTGGTGAAGCTGCTGCGCGAGCGCGCGGAACCGGCCGTCGCGCCGTGGATCCACCGCGGACTCACCAGCCAGGACGTCCTGGACACCGGCCTGATGCTGGCCACGCGCGCGGTCGCCGACGACCTGATCACGCAGCTGAGAGAGCAGATCTCGGCGCTGTCCGAACTCGTCACGCGGCACCGGGCCACTCCGATGGTGGCCCGCACCCTTACCCAGCACGCCGCACCCACCACCTTCGGCGCCAAGGCCGCCGCTTGGCTGAACGGGGTCGTCGACGCCTTCGACCGGATGGCCGCGCTGACCACGCCCGTCCAAATCGGCGGCGCCGCGGGCACATTGGCCGCCGCCACGGAGTTGGCGGCGCTGCTCACCGGCGGCTCCGACCCGGCCGGGGTGGCGGCCGGCGTCGCCGCCGACACGGCAACCGCATTGGGCCTGGCGCCGCGGGCGCCCTGGCACACGGCCCGCGCGCCGATCACCGGCGCCGCCGACGCGTTCGTCGGCTGCACCGACTGCTGGGGACGCATCGCCTCCGACATCGTCACGCTGGGCCGCCCCGAGATCGCCGAACTCAGCGAGCCGACGGCCGACAACCGGGGCGGCTCGTCGTCCATGCCGCACAAGCGCAACCCCGTGCTGTCCATCCTGATTCGCCGCGCCGCGCTGTCGACGCCCCCGCTGGCCGCCACCTTGCACACCGCCGCGGCGCTGGCCGACGACGAACGGCCCGACGGGGCATGGCACGCCGAATGGGACACCCTGCGCACGCTGGGCCGGCGCACCGTGGTCGCGGGATCCCAAACCGCGGAGTTGCTGACCGGCCTGACCGTGCACACGCAGCGCATGGCCGAAAACCTCGATGCCGCAGATGTTTTGGGTGAGCAGCAAGCGATCGCCGAGCTGGTGGGCAAAGACCCGTCACCGACCTACTTCGGCGCCGTCGACCGGCTGATCGACGACAGCCTCGGCCGCGCCGCGCGGGCACTCGCTCAGCGCTGAGTCGCGATTCTCAGTCGGCCACCGCGATCTCGATGGACAAGCACTCACTCAGGGCGTGCGCCGCCGCCCAGTCGCCGCCGCACACGGCCCGCTCGAGTTCGTCGACCAGCGGGCTGTCGGCTCCCAGGTCCGCCAGCCACGCCGACACCGTCGCCGTGATCTGATGGGCGGGCACCCTGGCGACGTGCCCGCGGTGGAGTCGGTCGGTCAACTGGTAGATCGTGGCCGTCGGCCTGCGCTGCGGCCAATGAACCATCCATTTCGGTGAATTCATCGTCCCCTCCCCGCTAGCCTCAACGACTCATCCATCCCCGGCGGCACGTCCAGCTTCAAAGCGCAATAGTACGTCCGTACCAATGCGTGGGTTGTCATTTCGGCCGTCAAAACTCGAACTTTTTCGCGGTTTTTGTTCATCGCGGTCGCCTACCTGGTTCTGCAGCAGAAGAGCAGGCCGATCAATGCCGCGCCAATGAGGCACGGCCCGCCCGGGACATGATGCGTTGCAAGACGTTGTGGGACAGGTCGCCGTCGTTGGCCACCCTGGCGAGGCCGCGCCGCCTCAGGAACATGTCGAGCCGCCGGTCGGGTGACCAATCGGCGTAGATGGCGCCGAGGTAATGCGACTGCAGGAAATCCGACGCCAACGCGTCGAGGTCGGAATCCGTCAGCGACGGTGGGCTAGCACCCATGCTCGGCAAGCTCCTTCGTTCTCCCCACAACTGCCGCAGCCAAGTTACGTCAGGGGGCGTCACTAAACCGTCACGCGGAGATTGCGGAACGGGCCCAAACTCGGGACCCGATATCGGAAGCGGCGCAACACCGAACGGCGCAGGCCGTCCCCAAAGCCTTCCGGGGCCGGTCAGCCGGTGGCCGATGCCGCGGGCTTGTGGGCGACGATCGCGACGGCGGCCAGTTGCTTGCGGTGCTTGCGGAACGTGCGGCGCATCGCCAGGACCCGCTTGCGGGCATCACGGTGCAGGAGCACGTTCCTGGCGAACCGCAGGGCCCCGAACAGGCCCTCGTCGGAGACCAGCCGGCGGGGCTGTAGCAGGGCCATCGGCGCGGTGGTGACGTTGTCGACCACCAATCCGTGCTCGGCGAGCAGTTTCGACCACTCCGCGATCGTCAGCGGCCGCGCGTTCACCTTGATCGAACGCGCGAGCGCCTGCCGGATCTCGGTGCTGATCTCCTCCGACACCGTGTCCGGGATGAGGGCGAGTTCGTGGATCGCGTAGCGGCCCCCCGGCCGCAGCACGCGGGCCGCCTCGGCGACGATGGCCTGTTTGGCCGCGTCGCCCTGCATGGTCAGCATCGCCTCTCCGACGACGACATCGCTGCTGGCGTCCGGCAACCCGGTCTCCGCCGCGTCCGCCACCCGCACGGCGGCATTCTGCGCACCGAGATCGGAAAGCACGCCGCGGACCATGTTGGCCGCGTCCGGGTCGCCCTCGGCGCCGACGTAGGATCGCGGACCGCGGGCCACGATCTCGGTGGCGGTACGGCCCAGGCCCGGCGCCAGCTCGACCACATCGGCGCCGCCCAGCTCCGCGCGCGACAGCAGGGTGCGGGTCAGCTCGACCCCGCCGGGGCGCAACACGCGCTTGCCGAGCCGCGCCAACAGCCAATGGCCGGCGACCGCGCTGTCGTCACGGCGCGAGGCCGGCAGCGGAAGTTCGGAACCTGCTCGTTGTCCTGGCATCAGATCTCCTGTCGCGCAGCGCCTTGCGGTGAGGCCAGGGCCAACTCGTGGTACCCATGGCGCACCGGGGGCGGGGTGTCGATGAGCCTACCGTCGGCCTTCACCGTTCTTAGGCCTCGAACCCAATTTTTACAAGACATGTTGTGTAAACTGTAGCCCATGACTTACGCGATCGGGAAGCCATGCGTCGATGTGATGGATCGCGCCTGCGTCGACGAGTGTCCCGTGGATTGCATTTACGAGGGCGGCCGCGCGCTCTACATTCATCCAGACGAGTGTGTCGACTGCGGCGCGTGCGAGCCGGTTTGTCCGGTGGAGGCGATTTACTACGAAGATGACCTGCCCGAGGATCTCCAGCCGCACCTGGCCGACAATGCAGCATTCTTCGCCGAGACGCTGCCGGGCCGCGACGAACCCCTGGGGTCCCCGGGCGGGGCGGCCAAGGTCGGCCCGCTCGGCGTCGACACACCGCTGGTGGCGGGTCAGCCCAGTGCCGCCCATTCGGACGGGGCTTGAAGGACGAGCAGCGTGAGGGACCCGGTGAAGACCCAGAGAACCCAGAAGACGCAGAAAGCCCAGAAGGCCCGGCAGTTGGAGAAACTCCCGGAGGTTCAGGGTTCGGTCGCGGGCGAATCGGCCGGTCGGCGCCGCGCGGTGATGCGGTTGCTGCGGGCTTCCCCGGAACCGATGAGCATCGCCGGGATCGCCGACGAGCTGGGCGTCCACCCCAACACCGTCCGCTTCCACCTCGACAGCCTGGTCACCGACGGGCAGGTGGAACACGTCGAGCTGGACCGCAAAGGCCCGGGCCGCCCACCGCTGATGTTCCGGGCGGTCCGGCAGATGGATCGCGGCGGGACGCGGCATTACCGGCTGCTCGCCGAGATCTTGACCATGGCCTTCGCCACCGAGCGCGACCCGGGGCCCAAGGCGCTGGCCGCGGGACGGGCGTGGGGGCGGAAGGTGGACGCCGAGCTGCATCCGCGGCCCGACGCCCCCGCCAACGCCGAGGAGGTCATCGCCCGTTTGATCGAGGTGCTCGACGAACTCGGCTTCGCGCCCGAGCGCCGGGTGGTCGACGGGGAGCAACAAGTCGGACTGCGGCACTGCCCATTCCTGGAGCTGGCCGAAAACCGGTCGAGCGTCGTGTGTCCGGTGCACCTCGGCCTCATGCAGGGAGCGGTGGAAACCTGGGGCGCACCGGTCTCGGTGGACCGGCTCGACTCGTTCGTGGAGCCGGACCTGTGTCTGGCTCACCTGACGCTGCAGGGGGCGGCCAAATGACGACCGGAACCGCGATCGCCGTCGCGCTCACCTTCGTCTGGCTCGGCATGGTGCTGGCCATCTCGTTTTTGGAAGCCCCGCTGAAGTTCCGGGCGCCCAACGTGACGTTGCAGATCGGGCTCGGCATCGGCCGGCTGGTCTTCCGCGCCCTCAACACCGTCGAGGTGGCCTTCGCGCTCGTCATCGGGGCGATCGTGATCGCGGGCCCCACCCCGGCGGGCGTCATCGCGGCGGTCGGCGTCGCCGTCGCCGCGTTGGCCGTGCAGCTGGTCGCCGTGCGGCCCGCGCTGACCCGCCGTACCGACCGGGTGCTGTCCGGATCGGACGGGCCGCGCTCCCGGGCCCACTACGGCTACGTCGCCCTCGAGGCGGTCAAGGTGGCCGGCCTGATCGCGGCGGGGATACTCCTACTGAGCGGTTAACTGCCCACCCTCAAGGCCGTCGGTGAAAGGCCTTGCAACTACGAAGGACTCACAATGGATTCCGTTTCGTTGACCGACCTCGCGTCCGAAAAGCTCGCCGAGGCCAAACAGTCCCACAGCGGACGGGCCGCGCACACGATCCACGGCGGACACAGCCACGAGCTTCGGCAGACCGTGCTGGCCCTGCTGGCCGACCACGACCTCTCCGAACACGACAGCCCCGGCGAGGCCACCCTGCAGGTGCTGCGCGGCCGCGTGCGCCTGACCACCGGCGGCGACGCCTGGGAGGGTAAGGCCGGCGAATACCTTGCGATCCCGCCCGAACGCCATGCCCTGCACGCGATCGAGGATTCGGTGGTCCTGCTGACCGTGCTGAAGACCATCCCCTCGGCGCACTAGCCGCCGATGCTCTCGACGCCCTGGGCAACGAGTTTCGGTCTGCGGGCGCCCATCGTCAACGCTCCGATGGGCGGGGTCGCCGGCGGCCGCCTGGCCGCCGCGGTCACGGCGGCCGGTGGTCTGGGCATGGTCGGCATGGGCAGCGTCGCGACCCGGGAGCTGCTGGCCGAGCAGCTGCGGGGCGTCGACGGCCAGTTCGGCATCGGCCTGGTCGATTGGGTGATGCGCAACGAGGCCGGGCTGCTCGAGGATGCGCTGGCCGCACGGCCCGCCCTGTTGTCGGTCAGCTTCGGAACCGACTGGTCCTGGGTCGCCAAGGCGCATGACGCCGGAATCCCCACCGTCACACAGGTTTACGACAGCGACGGGGCGCGCAGGGCCGTCGACGCCGGCGTCGACATCCTGGTCGCCCGCGGGTCGGAGGGCGGCGGGCACGGCGAGGTCAAGCTGGGGCTGCTGCCGCTGCTGGACGCCGTCCTGGACGCGGTCACGGTGCCGGTGCTGGCCGCGGGCGGTGTCGCCTCGGCGCGCAGCCTGGCCGCCGTGCTGGCCGCCGGCGCCAGCGGCGCGTGGGTGGGGACCCGCCTGTCGGCCTGTCCGGAGGCGCTGACCGGCGACGCCGGCCGCCGGGCCCTGGTGGCCGCCACCGAAACCGACACCGCGGTCACCCGGGTCTTCGACGTCGCCAAGGGGCTGCCCTGGCCGGCGCGATTCCCGTCGCGGGTGCTGGCCAACGAGTTCGTCGAGCACTGGACCGGTCACGAAGAGGCGCTGGACCCGGCCGCCTGCGAGGAGCTGGCCACAGCGATCGCCGCCGGGGACTGCCGGATCGCGCCCGTCGACGCCGGTCAGGGCGTCGGGATGATCCGCGACGACGCGTCGGTGCGCGAGGTCATCGACGAGATGTGCACGGGCGCGGCACGGTTGCTGTCCGGCTGGGGGACATCAGAGCGGGCATAGGGCTCGCTCGCGGCCTACGCGCGGCCGGGCGCCAGCACGACGCAGCACCGGTCGGGCCCCGGGCAGAGCCGGGCGTTCGGGCCGTGTGGCGCCAGCGCATCGGCCACGCCGCTGATCAGCGCGTGGTTCATGGTGCAGGCCAGCTCCGTCTGCTCCTGCGCCAGGGCGTGGAACGGGCAGTTGGCGAGCTCGACCTCGCCGTCGCCGTAGCGGGGCTCGTAGCCGTGCCGGCTCAGCAGCTCCACCGCGCGCCGAAGCGCGCCCGCGGCGTCGGCGGGCGCTCGCGCGCCGGCCCGCGCCCCGATGGCGCGACCGTAGTCGTGGGCCACCCGGTTCAGGACGCTGGTGACCGGTTCGCCGGTGCCCGCCGACCGGGCGATCGCCGTAGCCATCAAGCGGCCCGCCAGCTCGTACTCCCGCTGCGGAAGGCTGACCGCGATGTCGCGGCCCGCCCGGCGATACAGCTTGGCGGTACGCCCGGCGCCGGGGCCCGAGCGCCCGGTCACGCGCGCGAAACCGGTTTCCAGCAGGCCCTCGGCGGTGAGCCGGTCCAGGTGGAACTTGGCCTGGTGGTGGGGGATCCCGACGGCGTCGGCCGCCTGGTCGCGGGTCACGGGCGCGGGCTGGTCGCACACGAACTGATACAGGCGGTGGCGCACCGGATCGGCGAGCGCCCCGATGCCGGCGGCGTCGCGCTGCAGGTGCTTCCGGTCGTCCATTCCCGCGCCATTTCTAACAGACAAAATGCTTGACGCTACAGTCTACACGTTCTACCGTTCGATTTATTATCCGTTAGAAATGGAGGCACCCGATGAGCACCAATCAAGTCAGCGCGACGCCCACCCTCGCCGAGCAGCTACGGGACCCGGCCTATTCGGCCTACCTCGCGCTTCGCACCGTGTTCACGATCGCGCCGATCGTGTTCGGGTTGGACAAGTTCTTCAACCTGCTGACCCACCCGCATCACTGGAGCATGTATCTGGCCGGCTGGATCGACGACCTGGTACCCGGAACGGCCGATCAGTGCATGTATCTCGTCGGGATCATCGAGATCGTGGCCGGGGTGGTGGTGGCGGTGGCCCCACGGCTGGGCGCCTGGGTCGTCGCGGCCTGGCTCGCCGGGATCATCATCGACCTGGTCACCGGGCCCGGGTTCTACGACGTCGCGCTGCGCGACTTCGGGTTGTTCGTGGGCGCCATCGCGCTGGCCCGGCTGGCGCAGGGCGTGCACAGCGGCAGCATCGCGGCCCGGTAGCCGCGGGTCAGACGGCCCTCAGGTAGCGCTTGGCGATGAGCCGCTGCGCTACCCGCACCACCGGGCCGCCGGCCTTGCTCCACCAGGTCGCCGGACGGGAGAACGCCGACACCTCCGCGTGGACCGCGGAGGTGATCGGGTCGTAGCGCACCACGAAACGCTCCTCGCCGGATTCCGGGTGGCCCGGCAGGGTGCCGTAGCCGAAGCCGCGAATGTCGGGTTCGTCGACGACGTACACGACGCGGCAGGGCGCCGGCAGAAAACCCATCCGCACCACCACCACCGCGTCGACGACGGCGATCTCCGAGCTGGCCTGCACGCGCAGCCCCGAGCCGCGCTGCATGCCCCAGCGCAACACGGCGTCGGCGGCCTGCTCGAAACGCTGCCGGCCCGTGCCGATTTGGCGCTCGGCGTGTTGATGGTCGTATCCCGCGGGCAGGTCACCGGCGGCCGTCGCACCCACTTCCCGATAGGTCAGCGGAAGTTCCTCGAGCGCTCGTAGGTCCACGCGTTCAGCTTGCCACGCCACGATGCGCGGCGGTGTTTTGCGAGTACGGTCTGAAGATGTGACCGCACAAAACTCGAAAACCGTTGCCGGGGCGTCGGGAACGTTCACCCTCGGTGGAGATCTGACCATCAACCGACTCGGCTTCGGGGCGATGCGCCTGACCGCGAAGGGCGTGTGGGGCCCACCCGACGACCGCGACGAATGCGTCCGGGTGCTGCGGCGCGCCGTCGAGCTCGGGGTGAACTTCATCGACACCGCCGACTCCTACGGCCCGTACTTCTCCGAGGAGATCATCCACGAGGCGCTGCATCCCTACGACGGCCTGGTGATCGCGACCAAGGCGGGGCTGCTGCGCACCGGCCCGGACATCTGGATCCCGTTGGGCAACCCCAGTTATCTGCGCCAGGAATGCGAGCTGAGCCTGCGCCGGCTGGGCGTGGACACCATCGACCTGTTCCAGCTGCACCGCATCGACAAGAACTTCCCGCTCGAGGACCAGGTCGGCGAGCTGCTGACCCTGAAGAACGAGGGCAAGATCCGCCACATCGGCCTGTCCGAGATCAACGTCGACCAGCTCGGCGCGGCGCAAAAGATCACCGAGATCGTGTCGGTGCAGAACATGTACAACCTGTCGGCCCGTGACGCCGAGCCGCTGCTGGACGCGGTGACCGAACAGGGCATCGGTTTCATCCCCTGGTTCCCGCTGGCCGCCGGACCGCTGGCCGCCCCCGACGGGCCGCTGCAGCGCATCGCCGCCGAGCACGACGCGACGCCGTCACAGCTGGCGCTGGCGTGGTTGCTGAAGCGGTCACCGGTGATGCTGCCGATTCCGGGGACGTCGAAGGTGGCGCACCTGGAGGAGAACGTCGCCGCGGCCGAGATCACGCTGTCGGAGGACGAGTTCGAGACCCTGTCGGCCGCCGGGGCCCAGCAGACCGGGTAGCCACCACGCGAATGCGCGCGCCCGTCGGGCAATACGGTGTGGTGGTGGCCGAACATCAGCGACACCCCGGCGGGGGATTCAACCCGCCCGAACCCACCACCAAGGGCGGGCCCGACTACGGCAGGTTCATCGACGCCGTGCGTGCGTTGCAGGATCACGCGCGCGCCGCCGACGCCCCCGACGAGGTGATCACCGAGGCGGCCGACCTGCTGGAGAAGGTGTCGGCGTTGCTGGCGCCGTACGACGCCGACGAGTGGGCCTCCCCGTCGGGCCGCCGGATGGACCTGCCGATGCGCGGCAACATCCTGACCATCCCGATGGCGGCCCGCAAAGGCACAGACGGCCGCGTCCATGGCGAGGCCCGCTTCGCCCGGTTCCACCTCGGGCGCAACGGCGCCGTGCACGGCGGGTCGCTGGGGATGCTCTTCGACACCGTGCTGGGTCTGACGGCGGTGCTGCTCACCGGCAGCCGCCGCCAGCGCACCGCCTACCTCAAGATCGACTACCGCAACATCGTCCCGATCGACAAGGAACTGCAGTTCGACGCCGGCGTCGACCGGGTGGACGGGCGCAAGATCTTCGTCTCGGGCCGGTTGACCGACGGCGAGCGCCTGCTCACCGAGGCCGACGCGCTGTTCGTGCGGCTCAAATCCGGCCAGCCCTGAGAGTCGTTCGCCCGCAAGGGGTTTCATGAAGCGTCGCCGCAACAGGGAGGGCCGAAACGATGAACAGTGGCTCGGCGGTGCTCGCCGGTCTGGATGACGTCCGCGGCTGGCAGGAGGACCTGTATCGCGACCTGCACCGGCATCCGGAACTGTCGCACCGAGAACACCAGACCGCGGCGGCCGCCGCGCAACGGCTGCGCGAGTTCGGCTACGACGTCCACGAGGGCGTCGGCGGCACCGGCGTCGTCGGGATCCTGCGCAACGGCGACGGTCCCGCCGTGCTGCTGCGCGCCGACATGGACGCGCTGCCGGTGGCCGAAGACACCGGGCTCCCGTACGCCAGCGCCGTGACCGGCGCCGACGCGGCCGGCCACGAACGGCCGGTGATGCACGCCTGCGGGCACGACGTCCATGTGACCTGTCTGCTCGGCGCGGCCGCGCTGCTCGCCGGCGCGCGAGCGCAGTGGCGCGGCACCGTGGTCGCGCTGTTCCAGCCCGCCGAGGAGGTCGGCGACGGCGCGCGGCGCATGGTCGACGACGGGCTGGCGACGTTGGTCGGACGCATTGACGTCGCCCTGGCCCAGCACGTCCTGCCGATCCCGGCGGGCCAGGTGGCGACGCGGTCCGGGCCGGTCCTGACGACCGCCGACAGCATGCGGATCACCGTCTACGGGCGCGGGGGACACGGCTCGATGCCGCAATCGTCCGTCGACCCCGTCGTGCTGGCCGCCATGATCGTGATCCGGTTGCAGACCGTTGTTTCGCGCGAGATCGCACCCGCCGAGGCCGCGGTGTTGACGATCGGCAGGATCGAGGCCGGCACCAAGAGCAATGTGATCGGCGACCGCGCCGTGCTGGAACTGAACCTGCGCACCTACAACGAACCGACCCGCGCCAGAATGCTCGCTGCGATCCGGCGCATCGTCACCGCCGAGTGCCAGGCGTCCGGATCCCCGAAGGAGCCCGAATTCGAACTGGTGGACCATTTTCCGGCCACCGACAACGATCCCACGGTCACCGCGCGGGTGCGTGCCGCGTTCGACGATTTCTTCGGCGACCGGGCCTGCGAGCTCGCGCCGCAGACCGCGAGCGAGGACTTCAGCGACATTCCCCGCGCGCTCGACGCCCCCTACAGCTATTGGGGCATCGGCGGAATCGACCCCGACGCCTATCGCGACGCCGACTCGGCGGGCCGCGTCGCCGAGGACATACCCGTCAACCATTCCCCGCGGTTCGCCCCCGTCATCCAGCCCACGCTCGACACCGGCACCCAGGCGTTGACGGTCGCGGCGCTGGCCTGGCTGGGGCGATCCTAGGCCGCACCAAACAGGTTGAAAATCAAGTTCTTTGGGTGCGCCGGCGCGCTCGGCGCGTGCGCATCGGCAGCGTGCTCTCTTCGTGGTCGAGTTCGCGTTCAATCGCGCGCAGGCTCTGGTCGGGCAGCATGCCCGCGTCCCGCCAGCGCACCAGCTCGTCGCGCTGGGCGTCGATGGCGATGCGGCGGATGGCGACCGCGGCCTCATAGCGGGGAGCGGCGGGCGCCTCGGCGGCGTCCGACAACAGGTCGAGCCGGTGCTGATACCGCTCGAGCCGTGCCGACAACTGTTGGCGCACACCGTCGATCACCCGAGGGTCCACGTCCACGTCGTCCTGTTGGTCCAGCGAGTCGAGCCTGTCCAGCGCGGCCTGCACGGCGGCGGCGCGAGCCCGGTTGCGCAGCCGCAGTTCGTCGGTGGCATCCGCGCGCAGACCCAGCGCCCGCACCAGCGGGCCGAACGTGATGCCCTGTCCGATCAGCGTCACCAGCACGACGACCAGGGTGCAGAACAGCAGCAGGTCGCGGTCGGGAAACGGCGCGCGGCTGTCGGTCACGAACGGCACCGCGAAAATCGCCGCGAGGCTGACCACCCCGCGGGTGCCGGCCCAGCTCAGCACCAAGACTTCACGGCCGCTGAGGCGCTCGGAGGTGCGGTTGGGCCGGCGCCCGGTGTCGGGGTCGCCGCGTCCGCCGGGTTCGTCGGCATCGTTAGCGTCGTCGGCGTCGGCGGAACCCGAGACGTTGCCGAGCCGGGTGCGCAGCGGCCGGGGAAGCGACTGGGTGAGCAGCAACCACAGCGGCCGCACCACGAGAACCACGGCGACGGTGACGGAGACCGCCACGACGATCGTCGACAGGTCGTAGCCGCCCAAGTCGTCGAGGATGGCCGGCAGCTGATGGCCGATCAGCAAGAACACCAGGCCCTCGAGCAGGAAGTTGACCAGCCGCCAGACGGCCCGCGTCTGCAATCGGCTCGCCCCCGACTCGAGCCGGGGCGAGTCGTGGCCGACGATCAACCCGCACACCACGACCGCCAGGACACCGGAGGCGGACAGCTCCTCGGCCACCAGATAGGTCACGAACGGGGTGGCGAGCGAGATCGCGTTGGCCGTCAGCACGTCGTGTCTCCACCGGCGCAGCAGCCGCCGGAAGTACGCGAACACCATTCCCACCGCCAGGCCGCCCAGCGCCGCCAGCGCGAACTCGCGGATCGCCGACGGCACCGAGAACGCGGCGCCGCGCGCCACCGTGACGGCCACCGACAGCGTGGTCAGGGCGGTCGCGTCGTTGAGCAGCCCCTCGCCCTCGATCAGGGTGACGATGTTGAGCGGGAGGCCTTCCTTGCGGGCCACGGCCAGCGCGGCCACCGGGTCGGTCGGCGCGACCGCGGCGCCCAGCACCATGCCCACCGCGAGCGTCGCACCGCTGACGAGCAGCCCGAACGCGATGCCGACCGACGCCGCGGTCAACAGGACGAGGACCACCGAGAGGCTGATGACCGTGCGTAGATTGCGGCGGATGCCGACCAGCGACGACTCCAGCGCCGCGTTGAAGAGCAGCGGCGGCAGGATGCAGGTCATCACGACGTCGGGCTCGAGGCTGATGTTCGGCCCCGGCACCAGCGCATAGCCGATGCCGACGAGAACCAGCAGCGGTGCGCTCGGCAGCCCGGTGCGCTCGCTGATCCAGTTGACCAGCACGATGACCGCGACGGCGCCGAGCAGCAGCGTCAAACCCGTCTGCGCCCCCATCGGGTCCATCTTGCCGGACTTGTGGGCGGCCGCTCGACGGCCCTGCTCGGCGCCGAACCGCCCCGATAGCATGGTCGTCGACCCATCGAGCCTTGGAGACCGCCACAATGACCGTCCCCGCACACGCCGCGTCGGGAGCCGACGGCGGCGACCCGCAAGCCCCGATCCGGGTGCCTGCCGGGACCACCGCGGCCGCCGCGGTGCGGGATGCGGGGCTGCCGGGCCGCGGGGCGCCCGACGCCGTCGTGGTGGTGCGCGACGCGGAGGGGAAGCTGCGCGACCTCAGCTGGGCGCCCACCGCCGACGCCGAGGTGATCCCCGTGGCGGCCAACACCGACGACGGCCGCAGCGTGATCCGGCACTCGGCCGCGCACGTGTTGGCCCAGGCCGTCCAGGAGCTGTTCCCGCAAGCCAAGCTGGGCATCGGCCCGCCGATCGCCGATGGTTTCTACTACGACTTCGACGTACCGGAGCCGTTCACGCCCGAGGATCTGGCGGCGCTGGAAAAGCGGATGCGCCAGATCGTCAAAGAGGGCCAGCTGTTCGAGCGCCGGGTCTACGAGTCCAAGGACCAGGCGCGCGCCGAGCTGGCGGCCGAGCCCTACAAGATCGAACTCGTCGACGACAAGTCCGGTGATCCTTCGGTGATGGAGGTCGGGGGCGACGAGCTCACGGCCTATGACAATCTCAATCCCCGTACGCGCGAACGGGTTTGGGGCGACCTGTGCCGGGGACCGCACATCCCGACCACCAGGCACATCCCCGCGTTCAAGCTGACCCGCAGCTCGGCCGCCTACTGGCGCGGCGACCAGAACAACGCCAGCCTGCAACGGATCTACGGCACGGCCTGGGAGTCGCAGGAAGCCCTGGAGCGCCACCTGACGCTGATCGAGGAGGCCCAGCGCCGCGATCACCGCAAGCTGGGCACCGAGCTCGACCTGTTCAGCTTTCCCGACGAAATCGGTTCCGGCTTGGCCGTTTTCCATCCCAAGGGCGGCATCGTGCGCCGGGAGCTGGAGGAGTACTCGCGGCGCAAGCACATCGCTGCCGGCTACGAGTTCGTCAACACCCCGCACATCACCAAGGCGGACCTGTTCCACACGTCTGGCCACCTGGACTGGTACGCCGAGGGCATGTACCCGCCGATGCATCTCGATGCCGAATACGACGACGACGGGACCGTGCGCAAGCCGGGGCAGGACTATTACCTCAAGCCGATGAACTGCCCGATGCACACGCTGATCTTCCGGTCGCGCGGGCGCTCGTATCGCGAACTTCCGTTGCGGCTTTTCGAATTCGGCACCGTTTACCGCTACGAGAAGTCCGGCGTGGTGCATGGGTTGACCCGGGCGCGCGGTTTCACCATGGACGACGCGCACATCTTCTGCGCCCGCGAGCAGCTGCACGCCGAGCTGGCGTCGCTGCTGCGGTTCATCCTCGAGCTGCTGGGCGACTACGGGCTGGAGGACTTTTATCTGGAGCTGTCCACCAAGGACCCGGAGAAGTTCGTGGGCTCCGATGCCATGTGGGAGGAATCCACCAAAGCCCTGGCCGATGTGGCCGCCGAATCCGGCCTGCAGCTGGTGCCGGATCCGGGCGGCGCGGCGTTCTACGGACCGAAGATCTCCGTGCAGGCCCGCGACGCCCTGGGGCGCAGTTGGCAGATGTCGACCATCCAGGTGGACTTCAACTTCCCGGAGCGGTTCGAGCTCGAATACACCGCCGCCGACGGGAGCCGGCAGCGGCCGGTGATGATCCACCGCGCGCTGTTCGGGTCCATCGAGCGGTTCTTCGGCATCCTCACCGAGCACTACGCCGGCGCCTTCCCGGCGTGGCTGGCGCCGGTGCAGGTGGTCGGCATCCCGGTGGCCGACGACCACGTCGATTATCTGAACGACGTTGCGGCGCAACTGCGTTCGCATGGGGTGCGGGTCGACGTCGACGCCAGCGACGACCGGATGGCCAAGAAGATCGTCAACCACACCAACCAGCGGGTGCCGTTCATGTTGCTCGCCGGCGACCGTGACGTTGCGGCGGGCGCGGTCAGTTTCCGCTTCGGTGACCGCACCCAGATCAACGGCGTGCCCCGCGACGGCGCCGTCGACGCCATCGTGCAGTGGATCGCCGATCGCGAGAATGCCGCTCCCACCGCCGAACTCGTGAAGGTGGCGGCCGGTGAGTGAGCGCGAACGCGCCGAGCCGCGCACCGACGACACCATCCTCGACCGGGGCGTCGGCGAGGAAGATCATCTGCAGCGGTTGTGGACGCCGTACCGGATGACCTACCTGGCCGAGGCGCCGATGAAGCGCGACAACGGCAAAACCGAGCAGCCGTTTACCGACATCCCGCAGCTGACCGACGAAGACGGCCTGGTGGTCGCGCGCGGTGAACTCGTCTACGCCGTGCTCAACCTCTACCCGTACAACCCGGGGCACCTGATGGTGGTGCCCTACCGGCGCGTCTCGGAGCTGGAGGACCTCACCGATCCGGAGAGCGCGGAGCTGATGTCCTTCATCCAGAAGGCGATTCGCGTCATCAAGAACGTGTCGCGCCCGCACGGTTTCAACGTCGGCCTCAACCTGGGGACCTCGGCCGGCGGGTCGCTGGCCGAGCACCTGCACGTGCACGTCGTCCCGCGCTGGGGCGGCGACGCCAACTTCATCACCATCATCGGCGGGTCGAAGGTGATCCCGCAGTTGCTGCGCGAAACCCGCCAGTTGCTGGCGACGGAGTGGACGAAGCAGCGATGAGCGCAACGCGATCATGAGTAAGGTGCCGTTCCTGTCCCGGGCGGCGTTCGCGCGGCTGACCACTCCGACCGCGAAAGCGTGCCTGCGGTTGGGTTTGACTCCCGACGTCGTCACGATCCTGGGCACCGTCGTGGCCGTGGCGGGGGCGCTGATCTTCTTCCCGATGGGCAAGCTGTTCATCGGCACGCTGGTGGTCTGGTTCTTCGTCCTCTTCGACATGCTCGACGGGGCGATGGCGCGGGAACAAGGCGGCGGCACCCGGTTCGGCGCGGTGCTGGACGCCACCTGTGATCGCGTCAGCGACGGTGCGGTGTTCTGCGGGTTGCTGTGGTGGATCGCCTTCGGCCTGCACGACAAGCCGCTGGCGGCGGCCACCTTGATCTGCCTGGTCACCTCGCAGGTGATCTCCTACATCAAGGCCCGGGCCGAGGCGAGCGGTCTGCGCGGCGATGGCGGCATCATCGAGCGGCCCGAGCGGCTGATCATCGTGCTGGTCGGCGCCGGCGTCTCGGACTTTCCGTTCGTCGCGTGGCCGCCCGCGTTGCCGGTGGCGATGTGGCTGTTGGCGGCCGCCAGCGTGGTGACCTGCGCGCAGCGGTTGCATACGGTGCGCACCTCGCCGGGCGCGACCGACCGCGGATCGGTCGGGCCGTGATTCCCACCCCGCCCGGCATGAGCGCGCTCACGGCACCGAGCCGCCTGGCGAGCCGCGTCGCCGGCCGGTTGAGTGGCATCGGGGCCGACTGGGCGTACGCGTCCGGCTGGTTGGCCGTGCGAGCGATGCCGGAGTTCGCCGCGCGCAACGCATTTGGCGCCGCGGCGCGCTACGCGGCCCGCGGTGGCGGCCCAGACCAATTGCGCAAGAACCTCGCCCGCGTTCTGCGCGTGCCGCCCTCGGACGTTCCGGACGAATTGATGCGAGCCTCACTGGCGTCCTACGCCCGCTACTGGCGCGAGGCCTTCCGCCTGCCGAGCATGGACCTGTCCGCGCTCGGTCGCGAACTGCAGAACTCGGCGATCGGGGACGACAATCTGATCGCGGCGCTGGACCAGGGCCGCGGAGCGGTGTGCGCGTTGCCGCACAGTGGCAACTGGGACATCGCCGGGGTGTGGCTGGCCCAATCGCACGGCACCTTCACCACCGTCGCCGAGCGCCTCAAACCCGAGTCGCTGTACCGGCGGTTCATCGCCTACCGCGAACGCCTCGGCTTCGAGGTGCTGCCGCTGTCCGGCGGCGAGCGGCCACCGTTCGACGTGTTGTGCGACCGGCTGCGGGATAACCGGGTGGTGTGCCTGATGGCCGACCGCGACCTGACCCGCACCGGCGTGCAGGTCGACTTCTTCGGCGAGCCCACCCGGATGCCGGCCGGGCCGGCCAAACTCGCGATCGCGACCGGCGCGGCGCTGCTGCCCGTGCACGTCTACTTCGAAGGCGACGGCTGGCGCTTCGACATCGCGCCGCCCCTGGATTGCACCAGCGGCGACGTCGGCGCGATCACCCAGCTGCTGGCCGATCACTTCGAGAAGAACATCGCCGCCCACCCCGAGGATTGGCACATGCTGCAGCCGCAATGGCTGGCCGACCTCCCGGACGCCAAGCAGGCCCGGCTAAGGGACACCTGATGCGCATCGGGATGATCTGTCCCTACTCGTTCGACGTTCCGGGCGGGGTGCAGTCGCACGTCCTGCAGCTGGCCGAGGTGATGCGGGTCCGCGGGCACGACGTCAGCGTGCTCGCACCGGCCTCGCCGCACGCCGTGCTGCCCGACTACGTCGTCTCGGCCGGCAAGGCCGTCCCGATTCCCTACAACGGGTCGGTGGCCCGGCTGCGGTTCGGCCCGGCCACCCACCGCAAGGTGAAAAAGTGGCTCGCCGAAGGCGATTTCGACGTGTTGCACCTGCACGAGCCCAACGCGCCGAGCCTGTCCATGCTGGCGCTCAACATCGCCGAGGGCCCGATCGTGGCGACGTTTCACACGTCGACCACCAAATCGCTGACGCTGACGGTCTTTCAGGGCATCCTGCGCCCGATGCACGAGAAGATCGTCGGCCGGATCGCGGTGTCCGACCTGGCGCGGCGCTGGCAGATGGAGGCGCTGGGCACCGACGCGGTCGAGATCCCCAACGGCGTCGACGTCGGCTCGTTCGCCACCGCGCCGTTGCTGGACGGTTACCCGCGGCCCGGCAAGACGGTGCTGTTCCTCGGGCGCTACGACGAGCCGCGCAAGGGCGTGGGGGTGTTGCTCGACGCGCTGCCGCGGCTGGTCGAGCGGTTCGCCGACGTGCAGCTGCTCATCGTCGGCCGCGGTGACGAAGACGAATTGCGCGCGCAGGCAGGCGAATTCGTGAACAACATTCGCTTCCTCGGCCAGGTCGACGATCCCGGGAAGGCGTCGGCCATGCGCAGCGCCGACGTCTACTGCGCACCCAACCTCGGCGGGGAAAGCTTCGGCATCGTCTTGGTCGAGGCCATGGCGGCCGGGACCCCGGTGGTGGCCAGCGACCTCGACGCCTTCCGGCGCGTGCTGGCCGGCGGGGACGTGGGCCGCCTGGTACCCGTCGGCGACGGCGCCGCGCTCGCCGATGCGCTGATCGAGGTGCTGGAGGATGATGGGCTGGCCGAACGCTATGTGGCGGCCGGTTCGGCCGCCGTCCAGCGCTACGACTGGTCGGTGGTGGCCAGCCAGATCCTGCGGGTGTACGAGACGGTCGCCGCGTCGGGCGCCAAGGTTGAGGTGGCCAGTTGATGACCGGGTTGATCGTCGCCGTCGCGGTGTTGGTCACGGTGCTGGCCGTCTTCGGCGCCTGGGCGTACCGGACGGCCAATCGGCTGGACCGGCTGCACGTCCGCTACGACCTGTCGTGGCAGGCGCTCGACGGCGCGCTGGCGCGCCGCGCGGTGGTGGCGCGCGCCGTGGCCATCGACGCCTACGGCGGCGCGTCCGAGGGCCGGCGGCTGGCGGCGCTGGCCGACGCCGCCGAGGGCGCGCCCCGGCCCGCGCGGGAGACGTGCGAAAACGAGCTGTCGGCCGCGCTGGCCGCCGTCGACCCGGCGTCCCTGCCGGCCGGGCTGATCGCCGAGCTGGCCGACGCCGAGGCCCGGGTGCTGCTGGCCCGCCGCTTCCACAACGACGCGGTGCGCGACACGCTGGCGCTGGCCGAGCGGCCCCTGGTGCGGCTGTTCCACCTGGGCGGGACCGCCGGGCTGCCCAGCTATTTCGAGATCGTCGAGCGGCCGCACGCGTTGGCCCACGGCGATCACGGCGTGCTCAACCACCGCACCTCGGCCCGCGTCGTGCTGCTCGACGAGAGCGGGGCGGTGCTGCTGCTGCGCGGGTCGGATCCGGCGCTGGGCGAGCCCGCCCCGAAGTGGTGGTTCACCGTGGGCGGCGAAGTGCAGCAGGGGGAGCGGCTGGCCGAGGCGGCCGCGCGAGAGCTCGCCGAGGAAACCGGCCTGCGGGTCGCGCCGGCCGACATGGTCGGGCCCGTGTGGCGGCGCGACCAGGTCTTCGAGTTCAACGGCTCGCTGATCGACAGCGAGGAGTTCTACTTCGTCTACCGCACCCGCCGGTTCGAGCCGTCGCGCACGGGCCGCACCGAACTGGAACGCAGCTACATCCACGGCCACCGCTGGTGTGACGCTGCCGACATCGCCCAGCTCGTCGCCGCGGGGGAGACGGTGTACCCCATGCAACTATCCGGACTGCTCACCGACGCGGCCGCGCTCGCCGGCGGCCGCGCCCCCGGCCCGCTGCTGTCGATCCGCTGACTCCGTGGAGTCAACGCGGGCCAAAGCGCCTCATTAGACTGGGTCGACAACGGTTGAAGGAGATCAAGCAGTGACTAGCGCCCACCCACCGGACGGCAACGGGCGAACCGGAACCGCACGCGTCAAGCGCGGCATGGCCGAGATGCTCAAGGGCGGCGTCATCATGGACGTCGTCACCCCCGAGCAGGCCAAGATCGCCGAGGGCGCCGGCGCCGTCGCCGTGATGGCGCTGGAGCGGGTGCCCGCCGACATCCGCGCCCAGGGCGGGGTGTCGCGGATGAGCGACCCGGACATGATCGAGGGCATCATCTCGGCGGTGACCATCCCGGTGATGGCCAAGGCGCGCATCGGGCACTTCGTCGAGGCGCAGATCCTGCAGAGTCTCGGCGTGGATTACGTCGACGAGTCCGAGGTGCTCACCCCCGCCGACTACACCCACCACATCGACAAGTGGAAGTTCACCGTGCCGTTCGTGTGCGGCGCCACCAACCTCGGCGAGGCTTTGCGACGCATCAACGAGGGTGCCGCCATGATCCGCTCCAAGGGCGAAGCAGGCACCGGGGACGTCTCCAACGCGACCACGCACATGCGGACGATCGGCGGCGAGATCCGCCGCCTGACGTCGCTGTCCGAGGACGAACTGTACGTCGCCGCAAAGGAATTGCAGGCGCCCTACGAACTCGTCGTCGAGGTGGCCCGGGCGGGCAAGCTGCCGGTCACCATGTTCACCGCCGGCGGCATCGCCACCCCCGCCGACGCGGCGATGATGATGCAGCTCGGCGCCGAGGGCGTCTTCGTGGGCTCGGGCATCTTCAAGTCCGGCGACCCCGCCCAGCGCGCGGCGGCCATCGTCAAGGCCACCACGTTCTACGACGATCCCGACGTGCTGGCCAAGGTCTCGCGTGGGCTGGGGGAGGCGATGGTCGGCATCAACGTCGAGCAGATCGCGCAGCCCCACCGGCTGGCCGAACGCGGCTGGTAAAAGTAGTCCGTGGCGATCGAAGAGATCCTTGATCTCGAGCAGCTCGAGGTCAACATCTACCGGGGCAGCATCTTCAGCCCGGAATCGGGATTCCTGCAGCGCACGTTCGGCGGACATGTGGCCGGGCAGTCGCTGGTGTCGGCGGTGCGCACCGTCGACCCGCGCTACCAGGTCCACTCGCTGCACGGCTACTTCCTGCGGCCCGGGGACGCCAAGGAGCGCACGGTGTTCATCGTGGAGCGCACCCGCGACGGCGGCTCGTTCGCGACCCGGCGCGTCAACGCCATTCAGCACGGCGAGATCATCTTCAGCATGGGCGCGTCCTTCCAGACCGACCAGGAAGGCATCCACCACCAGGACCCCATGCCGCAAGCGCCGCCGCCAGACGGCCTGCCGGGGCTGGACTCGGTCAAGGTGTTCGACGACGCCGGGTTCAAGCAGTTCGCGGAGTGGGACGTGTGCATCGTGCCGCGCGAGCGCCTGCAGCTCACGCCGGGCAAGGCCGCCCAGCAGCAGGTCTGGTTCCGCCACCGAGACCCGCTGCCCGACGACCCGGTGCTGCACATCTGCGCGCTGGCCTACATGAGCGACCTGACGCTGCTGGGCTCGGCGCAGGTCACCCACCTCGACGTGCGCGAGCACCTGCAGGTGGCGTCGCTGGACCACGCGATGTGGTTCATGCGGGCGTTCCGGGCCGACGAGTGGCTGCTGTATGACCAGTCCTCCCCGTCGGCCAACGGCGGCCGCGCGCTGTGCCAGGGCAAGATCTTCACCCAATCCGGCGAGATGGTCGCGGCGGTCATGCAGGAGGGGCTGACCCGCTTCAAGCGTGGATATCACCAGTGAGCGTCCCCCGGATCGGGGTCCTCGCGCTGCAGGGCGATACCCGCGAGCACCTGGCGGCCCTGCGCGAAGCCGGGGCCGAGTCGATGCCCGTGCGCCGGCGCGGTGAGCTGGAGGCGGTCGACGGGCTGGTCATCCCCGGTGGGGAATCGACGACCATGAGCCACCTGCTGGGAGACCTCGGCCTGCTGGAGCCGTTGCGCGGGCTGCTGGCCGACGGGCTGCCCGCCTACGGCGCGTGCGCCGGGATGATCCTGCTGGCCAGCGAGATCCTCGACGCCGGAGCGGGCGGGAGGGAGGCGCTGCCCCTGCGCGCGATCGATATGACCGTGCGGCGCAACGCCTTTGGACGACAGGTCGACTCGTTCGAAGGGGACATCGACTTCGCGGGCCTCGACGACCCGGTGCGGGCGGTGTTCATCCGCGCGCCGTGGGTCGAGCGCGTCGGTGACGGCGTGGAGGTGCTGGCCAGCGCCGCCGGTCACGTCGTCGCGGTGCGCCAGGGCCGCAAGCTGGCGACGGCGTTTCACCCCGAGGTGACCGGCGACCGGCGCATCCACCACATGTTCGTCGACATGGTGACCGGCTGACGGTCGAGGCCGGCAGGGCGTTCGGTGTGCAGTCCGGGTTTTCAGTGTGCGTCCAGGCGGCGCTCCCCGGGCGGGTCGCCGCCGCCAGCGCACACTCAACGCCGTCACCGCACAGCCAAAGCCCTCAGCGCACACTCTCGCCGGAAGTCGGGACTGCGGGCACCCTGCGACCGGAGTGAAGCGCCCGGTAGTCGGCCGCAGACGTCCACGTAGACTCGACTGGCGAACTTTCCAGACATAGAAGAGGTAAGAGACACCGATGAGCGGCCATTCCAAGTGGGCCACCACCAAGCACCAAAAGGCCGTCAAAGACGCGCGCCGCGGCAAGGAATTCGCCCGGCTGATCAAGAACATCGAGGTCGCCGCCCGCACCGGCGGCGGTGACCCCGCCGGCAACCCGACGCTGTATGACGCCATCCAGAAGGCGAAGAAGACCTCGGTGCCCAACGACAACATCGAGCGGGCCCGCAAGCGCGGCGCGGGCGAGGAAGCCGGTGGCGCCGACTACCAGACGATCATGTACGAGGGCTACGGGCCCAACGGCGTCGCCGTCCTGATCGAATGCCTGACCGACAACCGCAACCGGGCGGCGGGCGAGGTCCGGGTGGCCGTCACCCGCAACGGCGGCAACATGGCCGACCCCGGGTCGGTGTCCTACCTGTTCACCCGCAAGGGCGTCGTCACGCTGGAGAAGAACGGCCTGACCGAGGACGACGTGCTGACGGCGGTGCTCGACGCCGGCGCCGAGGACGTCAACGACCTCGGCGAAAGCTTCGAGATCATCTCCGAGCCGACCGACCTGGTCGCGGTGCGCACCGCGCTGCAGGACGCCGGCATCGACTACGAGTCCGCCGAGGCGAGCTTCCAGCCGTCGGTCAGCGTGCCGGTCGACGTCGAGGGCGCGCGCAAGGTGTTCAAGCTGGTCGACGCGCTGGAGGACAGCGACGACGTGCAGAACGTGTGGACCAACGTGGACCTGTCCGACGAGGTGCTCGCCGCCCTCGACCAGGAGTAATTCGCCTCCTTCGCCTCGCCGAGCGTGCACTCAGGGCGAGATTTCGGCCCGGCCGATTTTTCGCCCTCACTGCACGCTCGGCGCTAGGGATTACGCAGGGGATCTAGTCGTACCCGTGCCGCATGTCCTCGACGATGCGCGGGTTGTCCAGGGTCGACGGCTCCACGGGCCGCGGCGCGACGTCGCCGGAGAACACGCACGCGGCCTGAAGCACCTGCTGGTTGAGGAAACGCAGCGGGGGAGCGTCGGGCGGCACCGTCGGCGTGGGCGCGGTATCGGCGCGCTGCGCCAGGGCGAATCCCCAATCGCCGAACGTCGGCACGTGCACGTGATACGGCGTGACCGCGTAGCCCGCCGCCCGGATCGTCGACACCGTGCGCCAGTAGGCCGTCGGCGTGGAAAAGGGGCTGCCCGCCTGCACCGCCATCAGCCCGCCGGGCGCCAGCGCCCGCGCGGCCAGCGCATAGAACTCGGCCGAATACAGCCGGCCCAGCACGGGTGTGTCGGGATCGGGAAGGTCGACGATGATCGCATCGAACCGGTCGACGTCGGGTCCGCGCAACCAGTTCATCGCGTCCTGCGTCACCACCGCCACCCGCGGGTTGTCCAACGAACCGTCGTTGGCGCCACGCAGCGTGGTGCGCGCGATGTCGATCACCGCGGGGTCGAGCTCGACCTGCACGATCTTGGAAACGCCTGGCTGGCGCAGCAACTCGCGAGCCACCAGGCCGTCGCCCCCGCCGAGCACCAGCACCGAACGCGCGCCTTTCCCGACGGCCGGGTACACCAGGCTTTCGGTGTAGCGGTATTCGTCCCGGGTGGAGAATTGCAGCCCGCCGTCGAGGTACAGGCGGGTGTCGTTGCCGCGCCGGGTCACCACGATCTCCTGGTAGGGCGTGTGCCGGTAGGCGACGATCGGATCGGCGTAAAGCCGTTGCCGGCTTGTGGTTTCGACGTCGGCCGAACGCAGCAGCAGGGTGGCGAGCAGCCCCAGCGCGGCGGCCAGCGCGCACAGCGCCAGCAGCAGCTGGCGCGTCGAAACCACGTGGCGCAGCAGGAAAAGCGCGACGACGGCCGCCGCCGCCAGGTTGATCATGCCGGTGGCCGCCGCGCCGCGGATCATCCCCAGCTGTGGCAGCAGCAGGAACGGCCAGACCAGCCCGCCCAGCAGCGCGCCGAGGTAGTCGGCGGCGTTGAGGTTGGCGAGGGTGCGTCCGGCGTCGGCGGCGCCCGTCACCCGCCCGCTCTGCAGCAGCGTCATCAACAGCGGCACCTCGGCACCGACCAGGCCGCCGATCAGGGCCGTGCTCACGGCCAGCACCCACGTCGACCCGACGGAGCCGTCCAGGAACGCGAACACCATGTACAGCGCCGCCGCGGACAGCCCGCCGATGACGCCGAGGGCCGCCTCCACGGCGATGAAGGTGATCGCCGCGTGCGCCAGCAGGGGCTTGACCAGTAGGGCGCCCACGCCCAGCGCGGCGATGTAGCCCGCGACGATCAGCGAGGTGGCGACGATGCCGCCGCCGTCGAGGCTGGCCGACAGCGTCAGCAGCGCGAGTTCGTAGATGATGCCGCAGGCCGCGCACGCCGCCACGGCGGCCAACAGCAGCGCCCGCCACCGCCCCGATACCGGCGACGGCATGGCCACGTCGACGGAGCTCATGACACCGCCGCGGCGGTCACCCCTCCCACGGCGAGCAGTATCAGCGCCACCGCGAACGAGCCGGGATGCAGCACCTGCTCGTCGATGTGCTCGTGGAAACTCCCCGGGATCAGCAGATGCATTGTCAGCAGCGCTATCCCGAGCAGGATCACCCCCATCAACCCGTACACCGCCACGCCGAGGAGCCCCTGGCCCAGCTGGCTGTAGCTGTTGGCGATCGCGGTGATGATGACGACGGTCAGCGCGATGTACATCGCGCCCGCGACGATCACGGCGTTGGGGCGGCGGTCGATGAACACCAGGTGGCGCAGCTTTCCCGGGGTCAGCACGTCGACCACGTAGAACCCGACGAGCAGGACGGCCATGCCGACGACGAAGTACAGGATCGTCGCGACCGCGCCCTTCAGGACGGGATTGAGGTCGACGGTTCCGATCTCGACGGCGAGGTACATGGTTGTCTCCTTTGCGCTGGTGCCATCACTTGGTTCCGCCCGGGCCGCCGGGGCTGCCTCCGGAACCGCCCGACGGGGAGCCGGGGGTGAATCCGGGACCGAGGAAGATGAACGCGCCGTGGCTGTAGCCGGCGCTCAGCGACTCGACGCGGATGCTGCACGGGTAGGTCCCGTCGGGGCCGACGATCACGATGTTGTTGGCGTAACGCAGGTATTCGGTGTTGCCGTTGTCGGCGCGCGCCTCGGGGTGCGCGTACGCGGCGAGCGTGTCGGCCGCCTGCCGTGGCGACCCGCTGCACTGGTAGCGCCTGCCGTTCACGTCGTGGGCGTACTCGTGATAGTGGCCCGCCACGTACGACGCGATGTTCTTCTGCAGCAGGATGATTCCGGTGACCAGGCACACCAGGGCGCCGGCCGCCAGCAGGCCGGAGATCACGAACAGGCGGGTCCGGCTCACGGTTGCCACCGGCTCGCCGTGTGAACCACGGTCCCGCCGGAGCCGGCGGGACGCCCCGGGTACAGATGCCATGTCCGCCAACGCCATCCGGCGCCGTCGGGCTCGGCGGCCAGCACGGTCAGCGCGGCGTCGTCGCCCGGGAACGTGCCGCCGAGCCACCCCTCCTGGCGGGCGCAGCGGCCGCGCAGGTCGTGGGCGAGGCGGCGGAAGTCCGCCTCGTCGCGGACGCCGGTGCGCGATTGCAGGCGGTAGCCGGGCGCGTCGGTGCGCTCGGGCAGGTCGGCCCCGAGATTGCGTGCCGTGCAAGAGATTTCCTCGGAGAACCGGCCCGCGGCGTGCTCGACCGCGACGACGTGCGACGCGCCGAGCACCCCGAGCAGCAGCGCCCCGGCGCCGCAGGGATGGTCCAGGCGGCAGGTGGCCAGCGGCGCGGGGACCGGCGCGTTGAGCGCGAGTCCCAGCCGCTGCCCGGACACGTCCGCCGGGGTTACGGCGAGCTGATGAAGGGGCACCGGCCTGACCTCGCGCGCGCTAGGCGGGGCTGGGCGGGGGCGCCGCGTACACGGTGAGTTCGCCGGGCGACACGGCCTTGCCCGTCGACACCTCCCAGGGCATGTCCGGGGCCCAGCGCTCGAAGGAGAGCAGGACCGTCTCGTCCTCGTTGGTGCAGTCGACGAATTCCATCTCGCCGCCGGCCGGCAGCCCGGTGGTGCCTTCGGTCGTGTACGAGGCGCGGCCGCGTTCGGTCTCGTGAAACATCGCGCCGTCGACGACGTACGGGTCGCCGGGCCGCAGCGGGACGTCCTTGCGGGTGATCCACATCGCCAGTTCCAGCCGTCCGTCGTCCTCCTCGACGCTGAACCAGATCGGCTGGTCGCCGCCCTCGAGCAGGTGTTCCCACCAGACGAACGGTCCCTCGCGGAAGGTGACCGACCCGCGCACGATGTAGTCGGTGCCGCCGTAGCTGACGATGGCGCCGGGGCCCAGTTGGCGCGGCCCGAACTGCGGCATCGCGTCCGACGCGAGCGGGTCCGGCCGCCCGGCGCGCTCGTCCGGCCGCTTGGGGCGGCGCAAAGCGATGACGAGCACCACGATGGACGCGATGAACAGCACGATGGCGAGCACGACCAGCAGAGATCCCACGCGCACCCTCCGTTGCCACGATGCTTGAGCGAACGTGGGCTAAAGCTAACAGCTTTTTCGCGGCACCGGCGCGGTAACCTCGCGGCCCGGGAATCGGCCCAGAATCGGTGGCGCCGCCGCGTGTCGCAGCCGCGTGCGTCGGTGCCGGCCGCTAGGGTATCGAACAGCTGTTCTACTAGGTGGGAGCGGGTAATGCGGGTGATGGGCGTCGACCCCGGCCTGACCCGGTGCGGGCTGTCGGTCGTCGAGAGCGGGCGCGGGCGCACCGTGGTCGCGCTCGACGTCGACGTGGTGCGCACGCCGTCGGACGCGCCGCTCGCCGAGCGGCTGCTGACGATCAGTGACACCGTCGAGCATTGGCTGGCCACGCATGAGCCCGACGTCGTGGCCGTCGAGCGGGTCTTCTCCCAGCTGAACGTGTCGACGGTGATGGGCACCGCCCAGGCCGGTGGGGTGGTCGCGCTGGCGGCGGCCAGGCGCGGCATCGACGTGCACTTCCACACCCCCAGCGAGGTCAAGGCCGCGGTCACCGGCAACGGCGCGGCCGACAAGGCCCAGGTCACCGCGATGGTCACCAGAATCCTTGCGCTGCAGGCCAAACCGACGCCGGCGGACGCCGCCGACGCCCTCGCGCTGGCGATCTGCCACTGCTGGCGGGCGCCGATGATCGCCCGGATGGCCGCCGCCGAGGCGCTGGCCGCCGAGCAGCGGCAGAAATACAAGGCCAAGCTCAAGGCCGCCCGATGATCGCCGCGGTGCGCGGCGAGGTGCTCGAGGTGGCGCTCGACCATGCGGTGATCGAGGCCGCCGGCGTCGGCTACCGGGTGAACGCGACGCCGTCGACGCTGTCCACGCTGCGCACCGGGACCGAGGCGCGGCTGATCACCGCGATGATCGTCCGCGAGGATTCGATGACGCTGTACGGCTTCACCGACACCGACACCCGCGACCTGTTTTTGACCCTGCTGTCGGTGTCGGGGGTCGGGCCCCGGCTGGCGATGGCGACCCTGGCCGTGCACGACGCCGGCGCGCTGCGCCAGGCGCTGCACGACGGCGACGTCGCCGCGCTGACCCGGGTGCCCGGGATCGGCAAACGCAGCGCCGAACGGATGGTCCTGGAGCTGCGGGACAAGGTGGGCGCCGCCGGCGCGGGCACGGCCCCCGCGGGCGCCGCGCTCAACGGCCACGCGGTCCGCGGGCCGGTGGTGGAGGCCCTGGTGGGCCTCGGGTTCGCCGTCAAGCAGGCCGAGGAAGCCACCGACAAGGTGCTGGCCGCCGAGCAGGACGCGACCACCTCCGGTGCGCTGCGCGCCGCCCTGTCGCTGCTGGGTAAGTCCCGATGACCCCGGACGACCTAGGCGACGACTGGTCGGACCGCGACGTCTCCGGCGCGCTGGCGCCCGGCGAGGGCGACATCGACGTCAGCCTGCGGCCGCGCTCGCTGCGGGAGTTCATCGGCCAGCCGCGGGTGCGCGAACAGCTGCAGCTCGTCATCGAGGGGGCCAAAAACCGCGGTGGCACACCGGATCACATCCTGCTGTCCGGGCCGCCGGGGCTGGGCAAGACGTCGCTGGCCATGATCATCGCGGCCGAGCTCGGCTCCTCGCTGCGGCTGACGTCCGGCCCCGCGCTGGAGCGCGCCGGCGACCTGGCGGCCATGCTGTCCAATCTGGTCGAGCACGACGTGTTGTTCATCGACGAGATCCACCGCATCGCGCGGCCCGCCGAGGAAATGCTCTACCTGGCCATGGAGGACTTCCGGGTCGACGTGGTCGTCGGCAAGGGCCCGGGCGCGACGTCGATCCCGCTGGAGGTGGCGCCGTTCACCCTGGTCGGCGCCACCACCCGGTCCGGCGCGCTGACCGGCCCGCTGCGCGATCGCTTCGGCTTCACCGCCCACATGGACTTCTACGAGCCCGCCGAGCTGGAGCGGGTGCTGGCCCGCTCCGCCGGGATCCTGGGCATCGAACTCGGCGGCGACGCGGCCGAGGAGATTGCCCGCCGCTCGCGGGGCACGCCGCGGATCGCCAACCGGCTGTTGCGCCGGGTGCGGGACTTCGCCGAGGTGCGCGCCGACGGCGTGATCACCCGCGACATCGCCAAGTCCGCGCTGGCGGTCTACGACGTCGACGAACTGGGACTGGACCGGCTGGACCGGGCCGTGCTCTCGGCGCTGACCCGCAGCTTCGGCGGCGGCCCGGTCGGGGTGTCGACGCTGGCGGTGGCGGTCGGCGAGGAGGCGACCACCGTCGAGGAGGTGTGCGAGCCGTTCCTGGTCCGCGCCGGCATGGTCGCCCGGACCCCACGCGGCCGGGTGGCCACCGCCCAGGCGTGGACGCACCTGGGGATGGCGCCGCCGGCCGGGGCGGCCGGTCTCGGGCAGCCCGGCCTGTTCGAGTAGCCAGCAAACGATCGCGCGGGCCCCATCCGGTTACTTCGCGGCGCCGTGGGTAACCAACCTCACAACAATCACGCCTCGTGAAGGAGATTGAAGATGAGGAACAGGCGCCACGACTACGAACGCCCTCGCGCGCTGTACATGCCGCGTACCCGCGGCGCGCTGACCGGGCTACTCCTGATTCTGTTGGGAGCTTGGGGTGCGCTGGTTCCGTTCTTCGGGCCCAACATCGACTGGGCCTACGCCACCGACCCGGCCTGGACCTGGACCGCGGCCAAAGGCTGGCTCGAGGTGCTTCCCGGGGTCGCCGCGGCGGTGGGCGGCCTGCTGGTGCTGCTCTCCGGCAACCGCGCGAACGCCGTGTTCGGCGGCTGGCTGGCGGTGCTGGGCGGTGCCTGGTTCGTCGTCGGCCGCGCGTTCGCCCCGACGCTGGGCATCGGGGACGTCGGCCAACCGGCGGCCGCGGCGGACCTCAAGCGCGCCCTGCTCGAGGTCACCTACTTCACCGGTCTCGGCGCCCTGATCGTGTTCCTGGGTGGGGCGGCCGTGGCGCGTTTGGCCGTTCGGCACGCGCGCGACGTCGTGGTGACCCAACCGGCGCCCGCGGCGGGCGATGCCGCCGTGCCGGCGGCCCAACCGGCCATGTACGACGAGACGGGCGGCATGGCGCCCGCACGGACGGACGCGGTGCCGGCCGACGCGGCGCCCGGCGAGCGCGGCGGGCATGGCCTGTTCCACCGCCGCCCCGGCGGCCTGTTCCACCGCCACCACGCCGGCGTCTAGGACAGTAGCCGGCAACACGAACGGCACCGGCAGCCCTTGGCTGCCGGTGCCGCTTTGCGCGAAGGTAGTGCGAGCGACCGCGAGACGAGGAGGACGCGATGATCACGACCGCGCTGCTGTTCGCCGCGCTGGCGGCGTTACTGCACGTCTACATCTTCGTGATGGAATCGTTGACCTGGACCTCGCCGCGCACCCGCGCCACCTTCGGCACCACCCCCGCGGAAGCCGAAACCACGAAGCTGCTCGCCTTCAACCAAGGCTTCTACAACTTGTTCCTCGCGATCGTCACCGGCATCGGCATCGCCGTAATTGCGTTGGGGCACACCACCGTTGGCGCGGCGCTCGTGTTCGCCGGCATCGGATCGATGGCCGCGGCCGCGGTGGTGCTGCTGGTGTCCGCGCCCGACAAGGCCCGCGCCGCGCTCGCCCAGGGCACCTTTCCGGCGATGGCGATCGTGCTGCTGTTGCTCGGCCTTCAGCAGTAACACCAGTCTCACCAGCCTCAACAACCACGGCGGTCGGTTGGCTTTCGTTTGCCGCGTGGGTTACTAGTGGAAGTCGCCGGGTACCCATCTCGAGCCGGAAACAGGCCCGGTATTCAACGAGGGGATGTCATGAAATACGCAGAAGACGGCCGAACCAGCGCGCTGAGCATGCCGCGCTCGCGAGGCGCGGTCAGCGGATTGCTCCTGGTCATTCTGGGAGCCTGGGGGGCGTTAATACCGTTTGTCGGTCCACACTTCAACTTCGCCTACACGCCGGACCGAAACTGGGCGTGGAGCACGGCCCGGGGCTGGCTGGAAGTCGCGCCGGGCGCGGCCACCGCACTGGGCGGCCTGCTGCTGATCGTTGCCGGCAACCGCGTCGCCGCGATGTTGGGCGGCTGGCTGGCCGTGCTGGCCGGCGCCTGGTTTGTGGTGGGCGGCGACGTCGCCCCGCTGCTGGGCATCGGCTCCGCCGGTGACCCGATCGCCGCGACCGACCGCAAGCGCGCGGTGCTCGAGGTCACCTACTTCTCGGGCCTGGGCGCGCTGATCATCTTCATCGGAGGTGTCGTGTTGGCGCGCACCGCCGTGCGCCTGGCGCGCGACGTGCAGCCGCTGGCGCCGGCCACCACGGGCACACCGGCCGTTGAGCCGTATCGGGACTCGGTTTACGAGCAGCCGGCCGAGGTCTCCTCGGGTGCGCTGACCAAGCCGCGCGCGTCGTCTGACCCCGAACCAAAGCGGGGATGGCGCCGCCACCGCGCGGGCGCGGGATCAGGGGGCAACGCCGCATATCTGCGTTGGCCGCACCCGCAACAGTAGTCGGCACACCAAAACAGGTCGCCCAGCCCCAAAAGGGCTGGGCGACTTGCTGTTTGGCTCACCTCAGAGGAGTCCGAGCAACTCCAGGTCGGTGATGTACTTGACGATCACCGGCGCCGACACATGCGGGATGTCTTTGTCGGGGCCGATTTTCGCTTCCTGCACCGCCGCGCGGAACACGTCGGTGGGCGCCATCGAGCCGTTGATCGGCTTTTCCGGCTTCTGGTAGTTGTGCAGCAGCGGCAGCAGCGAGTACTGACGCTGCCGATCGGGCAGGGCCCGCAGCGAGGTCTCGAACCGCCGCAGCCACTCGGAGTAATCGGCGATCCGCTCGATCGAATACCCGGCCTCGATCAGCCAATCGATGTACTCGTCCAGCCCGATGCCGTCGTCGTAGGGGTTCATCACGTGGTAGGTCTGGAAGCCGGTGTCGCTGTCGGTGATTTGGGTCCCCAGCGTCGAGATCGCCGCGGCGATGAACTCGACCGGCAAACCGTCGTAGTGTGCCCGCTGGCGGTTGCCGTCGGCGTCCAGTTCGTAGAACGACCCGGGCGCGATACCGGTGGCGACCAGGCTCAGCATCAGCCGGGTGAACATGTCGGGCAGGTTGAGCTGCCCGGCATAGGTGGTGTCGGCCAGGATCATGTCGCAGCGGAACACCGTGACGGGCAGGCCGCACAGGTCGTGGGCCTCGCGCAGCAGCACCTCGCCGGCCCACTTGCTGTTGCCGTAGCCGTTGGCGTAGCCGTCGTTGATCTCGCGGGTGGCGCTGATCTGGCGGATGTCGGCGTTCTCGACGAACTCGCCCGGCTTGATCTGATCGCCCACGCCGATCGTCGACACGTAGGTGTACGGCTTTTGCCTGGACGTCAGCGCGATCCGGATCAGCTCCGCGGTGCCCAGGGCGTTGGGGCCGAACAGCTCGCTGTAGGGCAGCACGTGGTTGACCAGCGCGGCAGGGTCGACGATGACGTCGACCTCCTCGGCCAGTCGCTGCCAGGCCTGGGGGTCCAGGCCGAGGTTGGCCTCACCCTTGTCGCCCGCGATGACCTCCAGGTGATCGGCGGCCAGCCGCTGGTAGTGGGCCAACAACTTTGGGTCGCCGCTGTCGAAGGTCTTGTCCAGCCGGGCGCGCGCCTCCTCGTCGGACTTCGCCCGCACCAGGGCGATGACCTTGCCGTCGACCATGTCCATCCGCTCGAGCCAGTCCAGCGCCAGGTAGCGGCCCAGAAAGCCGGTCGCGCCGGTCAACAGCACGGTGCGGACCTCGGTGGCCGGCTTGGGCAGGCTGGGCGCGGCGGCCAGGGTCGCCTCGTCGAGGAACTTGTCCAGCGTGAGGTCACTGGCGTGCACCGTCGTGGCGCCGCGTCCGTGCACGGCGGCGAACGTCGGGCGCTTGGAGCCCTGGCGCTCGGCCTCGATGTAGGCGGCGATGGCCGCCAGGTCGTTGGCCGGGCTGACGATCACGCCCACCGGCACGTCGACGTCGAAGATCTCGCGCAGCAGGTTGCCGAACGTCAACGCGGACAACGAGTCTCCACCCAGATCGGTGAAGTGGGCATCCCCGGACAGATCGCCGGTCGAGGCACCCAGCAGGGCGGCCGCGGCCCGGCTCACGGTCTGCAGCACCGGCCCCTGTGCGCCGCTGCGGCGCAGTTCGGCCAACTCGTTGGCCTGTCCCGCGGCCAGCTCGGCATACATCTGCTCGAGCCGATCCCCGTAGTGTGCCTTGAGCTTCGGCCACGCCAGCTTGCGGATCCCGGTCAGCAGACCGTTTTCCAGGGTGAACGGCGTGGTCTCGATGATGAAGTCGCGCGGCACCTCGTAGGACTGCAGGCCGGTCTCCTTGGCGACCTTCTGCAGCGAGTCGGCGATCTTCGGCTTGAGCGACTCAAGATCGTTGTCCGCCAAGGCCTCCTCGGTCGGCACCACCACGGCCAGCAGGTAGGGCTGGGAGCTGTTGCCGTAGACGTAGATCTGGCGGATCAGCGGGCTGTTGCCGAACGCCGCCTCCAGCTTGGCCAGGGTGACGAACTCGCCCTGGGCAAGCTTGAGCACGTTGTTGCGGCGGTCGACGTACACCAGCCGGTCCGGAGCGATCTCGGCGAACACGTCACCGGTGCGGTAGTAGCCGTCCTCGTCGAACACGTTCGCGGTGGTCTCGGCCCGCTTGTAGTAGCCGGGGAACATGTTCTCGGTCCGCAGCAACAGCTCGCCGCGCGGATGCGGGCGGTCGGTGCTGAAGTAGCCCAGGTCCGGAACGTCGACCAGCTTGTAGTCGATGACCGGCGGACGCTGAATCTCCCCGTCGAACAACACCATTCCGGCCTCGGTGGAGCCGTAGCCGTCCATCAGGTGCATCTGCAGCAGCGACTCGGCCCACGCCTTGAGCTCCGGCGAGGTGGGTGCCGAGCCCGTCATCGCGAAGATGAACCGCCCGCCCAGCAGGTACTGGCGCTGCTCGGCCAGCACCTCGGCCGCCACAGTCTCGCGGGCCTCTGGGCCCGCATCGCCGTCGGCCAGCCGCCGCTCGACCTGGCGCTGGAATTCGCCGTACAGCGTCTCCCAGATGCGGGGGACGAAGTTCATCTCGGTGGGCCGCACCAACTCGAGGTCCTCGAGCAGGGTGGACAGGTCGCTGCGGGCGGCGAAGTACGCGGTGCCGCCGTTGCCCAACGTGCCGTAGAGGATTCCGCGCCCCATGACGTGGCTCATCGGCATGAAGTTGAGGGTGATCGACGCGGCGCTTCCCCCGAACCAGTTCTTGCTGCCGCGCCGCCACATCTTGCCGACGTTGCTCTGCGGGTACATCGCGCCCTTGGGCGCGCCGGTGCTGCCGGAGGTGTAGATCAGCAGGGCCAGCGAGTCCTCGTCGCTCGCCGGCAGCTCGGGGGCCGGCAGGTCCTTGCCGCGCCGCAGCACGTCGGCGAGCGCCTCGACCGCGACGCCGGAGTCGGCCAACCGCGCGGCGGCGGCCTCCACGGCCTCGCGCTGGTCGTCGACCTGGGGCTGGTAGTCGAACACGACGAGCTTGCCGGGCACGTGGTCGCCGGCCAGGATCAGCTCCACCGCGTCGGGCAGCTGGTTGACGCTCGAGGCGATCAGGCTGGGCTCGGTCTCGGCGACGATCGGCTGCAGCGACGAGATCGCCGCGCTGGTCTGCAGCGGCACCGACACGGCCCCGATGGTGCCCAGCGCGATGTCGATGGTGGCGTAGTCAACGCTGTTGAAGCCGAGCACGCAGACGCGGTCGCCGGGGCGCACCGCGTCGCCGGCCCAGGCACGGCCGAGGGCCGAAACCCGTTCGCCGAGTTCGCCATACGTGATGGTCTCGAAACGGGGGAGCAGCTCGGCCGTCGTCCGCCCGGTCTTGGCGTCGGTGACGAACTCCACGACGCGCTGCGCCAGGGCAGGCCGGTCGGCGTAGCCGTCGAGCACGGTCCGGATGATCTGCGGCAGCCGCAGCCCGGGCGCTTCGGTGGCGGCGGTGATCGCCGGGTCCGGTCGGGCGGCGGCGAACTGGGGGTCGTTGGCGATGAGTTCCTCGATGCGACGGTCGAGGTTTCCGTCATGAATGGCAGTCGACATAAACAGATCCCTTGCGAATGAAAAATAGCGAGTCAATAAGCGCGTCGGCGCTGACACATAGAACGTTAGCTAAAGTAACGGTATTCCACCATGATACGGCCTATGGCGTGGTTGTGAGATTGCCCACGGGGGCGGGGCCTTACAGGTCGCGCAACAACCCGCTCAAGATGTCGATTCCCTCGGCCAGCAGCTCGTCGCCGATGGTCAGCGGCGGCAGCAGCCGGATGATGTTGCCGAACATGCCGCAGGTCAGGACGATGACGCCGGCCGCCTGGGCGGCGACGGTCAGCTTCTGGGTCAGCTCCTTGTCGGGCTCGGCGGTCCCCGACTTCACCAACTCGATCGCGATCATCGCGCCGCGGCCGCGGACGTCGCCGATCCGGTCGTCGCCGGCCTGCAGCCGCAGCAGCGGTTCGGTGATCAGCCGCTCCAGCTGCTGGGCCCGCTCGACCAGCCCGTCGCTCTCGATCGTCTCGATCGTGGCCAAGGCCGCCGCGCAGGCCAGGGGGTTGCCTCCGAAGGTGCCCCCGAGGCCGCCGACGTGCGGCGCGTCCATGATGTTGGCCCGGCCGGTGACCGCCGACAGGGGAAGCCCGTCGGCGATCGCCTTGGCGGTGCAGATCAGGTCGGGCTCGATGCCCTCGTGTTCGCAGGCGAACATGGCGCCCGAGCGCGCGAAACCGGTCTGCACCTCGTCGGCGATGAACACCACGTCGTTCCTGCGGCACCACTCCAGCAGGGTGGGCAGGAATCCCTCGGCCGGCACGATGAACCCGCCTTCGCCCTGGATCGGCTCGATCAGGAGGGCGGCCAGGTTGTCGGCGCCGATCTGGCTGTCGATGACCCGGATGGCCCGCGCGGCGGCCTTCTCCCCGTCGGTGGCCAGCTCCTTGTCGATCAGGCCGTCCCGATAGGGGTAGGACAGCGGCGCCCGGTAGACCTCCGGCGCGAACGGGCCGAAGCCGGCCTTGTAGGGCATGGACTTCGCGGTCAGCGCCATCGTCAGGTTGGTCCGGCCGTGGTAGGCGTGGTTGAACGCCACCACCGCGGACTTGCGCGTGTAGGCGCGCGCGACCTTGACGGCGTTCTCGACGGCCTCGGCGCCGGAATTGAACAGCACCGAGCGCTTCTCGCCGGAGCCCGGGGTGATCCGGTTGAGCGTCTCGGCGACAGCGACGTACGACTCGTACGGCGTCACCATGAAGCAGGTGTGGGTGAACTCGGCGACCTGCGCGCGCACGGCGTCGACCACCCGGGGCGCCGAGTTGCCGATGGTCGTCACCGCGATGCCGGAGCCGAGGTCGATGAGCCTGTTGCCGTCGACGTCCTCGATGATGCCGCCGCCGGCGCGCGCCACGAAGACCGGGACGGAGACGTTGACCGCGTGCGACACCGCCGCCGCCCGGCGCTTGCTCAGTTCCAGCGAGAGCGGGCCGGGGATCTCGGTGACCAGTTGGCGAGTCTGCTCGAGGCCGGCCACCACGTACTCCCTCCCGCGGCGCGCGTGTCACGCCACGTTGAAAGCCTATCGAGCTTGCCTCCGGCGGGCATCGGTCGCACCGCGGCGGCCGGTGACGGGCCGCGGCCTGCCAGACTGAACGGGCACACTGGACCGTGATGAGGTGCGCGGCGTCCGCGTCGCACCGGCACCCACCCCCGAAATCCGAAGACAGAAAGACACAGGCGCGCCCATGGAGAGTTTGATCCTGTTCCTGCCGTTCCTGCTCATCATGGGCGGGTTCATGTATTTCGCGTCGCGGCGCCAGAAGCGCGCGATGCAGGCCACCATCGACCTGCACGAGTCGTTGAGCCCGGGCGACCGGGTGCACACCACGTCGGGCCTGCAGGCCACCGTCGTCGCGATCACCGATGACACCGTCGACCTCGAGATCTCCCCCGGCGTGGTGACCACCTGGATGAAGCTGGCGATCCGCGACCGCATCCTGCCCGACGACGACGAGGATCTGGTCGACGGGGACGAGCCCGCCGACGAGGGCTCGGTCGCCAAGGATTCCTGACGCCTAATACTTCGGGGGAGGGCGGCTTGCGCAACGGGCTCCTCGGGGCCACGTAGGCTTTTCTAGGCTCTGTCCGGGGTAAGTAACCGATTCTCGAGGAGATAGAAGGAACGTGGCATCGTCTTCGGCGCCGGTGCACCCTGCCCGCTACCTGTCGGTCTTCTTGGTGTTGCTCATCGGCGTCTACCTGCTGGTGTTCCTCACCGGCGACAAGCGCGCTGCCCCCAAACTCGGGATTGACCTGCAGGGCGGCACCCGCGTCACGCTGACCGCGCGCACCCCGGACGGCTCGCGCCCCAGCCGCGAGGCGCTGGCGCAGGCGCAGCAGATCATCGGCGCCCGCGTCAACGGGCTCGGCGTGTCCGGCTCGGAGGTCGTCGTCGACGGCGACAACCTGATCATCACGGTCCCCGGCAACGACGGCAACGAGGCCCGCAACCTGGGCCAGACGGCCCGGCTGTACATCCGTCCGGTGCTCAACTCGATGCCCGCCCAAAGCGCCGAGCCCAAGCCCCCGGCGCACCAGCCCGCGCCTGGCCAGCCCGCCCCGGGGCAGCCCGCGCCCGCAGAACCCGCGCCCGGCGGCCAACCCGCACCGGGCCAACCGGCCCCGCCCCCGGCCGGACAGCCCGCGCCGGGAGCCAAGCCGGGCGCCCAGCCCCGCCCCTACCCGCAGGACCCGCCGCCGGCGCCCACCCCCGCGCCTCCCGCTCCCGGGGCCCCGGCGCCCGGGCCCGCCCCGGCTGCCCCGGCCCCCGGGGCGCCGCCGGCCGAGCAACCCGCGCCGCCGGATCCACGCAAGGACCTCGCCGAGCGCATCGCCGATGAGAAGAAGTGGCGGCAGAGCACCCGGCAGGGCATCCAGTTCCTGGCCCTGCAGTTCCAGGCGACGCGCTGCGACAAAGAAGACATCCTGGCCGGCAACGACGACCCCACCCAGCCGCTGATCACCTGCTCGACCGACCACAAGGTCGCCTATCTGCTGGGACCGTCGATCATCAGCGGTGACCAGATCCAGGACGCCACCTCCAGCCAGAACCAGCGCGGCATCGGCTACGTCGTCGACCTTCAGTTCAAGTCCGCGGCGGCCAACACCTGGGCGGACTTCACCGCCGCCCACATCGGCACCCAGACCGCGTTCACGCTGGACTCGCAGGTCGTCAGCGCCCCGATGATCCAAGAAGCCATCCCCGGCGGCCGCACCCAGATCAGCGGCGGCGACCCGCCGTTCACCGCGGCGACCGCCAAGCAGCTGGCCAACGTCCTGAAATACGGTTCGCTGCCGCTGTCGTTCGAATCTTCGGAGGCCCAAACCGTCTCGGCGACACTGGGTTTGACGTCGCTGCGCGCGGGGCTGATCGCCGGCGCGATCGGCTTGGTCCTGGTGCTGCTGTATTCGCTGCTCTACTACCGGGTGCTGGGACTGCTCACGGCGCTGTCGCTGGCCGCTTCCGGCGCAATGGTTTTCGCGATCCTGGTGATCCTGGGCCGTCAGATCAACTACACCCTCGACCTGGCGGGCATCGCCGGTCTGATCATCGGTATCGGCACCACGGCCGACTCGTTCGTCGTCTTCTTCGAACGCATCAAAGACGAGATCCGCGAAGGGCGTTCGTTCCGGTCGGCGGTCCCGCGAGGGTGGACGCGGGCGCGCAAGACGATCGTGTCGGGCAACGCGGTCACCTTCCTGGCCGCCGCGGTGCTCTACGCGCTGGCGATCGGCCAGGTGAAGGGCTTCGCATTCACGTTGGGCCTCACCACGATCCTGGACCTGGTGGTGGTGTTCCTGGTGACGTGGCCGCTGGTCTACCTGGCCTCCAAGTCACCGACGTTGGCGAAGCCCGCATACAACGGCCTGGGCGCAATCCAGCAGGTCGCCCGCGAACGCCGGGGTTCGTCGCAGGTCACGACGGGACGGGGATGACGTGATGGCCTCCAATGACGCGACCGAGATCACCGAAACCTCGGCAGGCACAACGGAATTGACCGCCAGCGCCGCCGGCACCGCCGGGGCGCCGCACCACAGCTTCCTCTCGCGCCTCTACACCGGCACCGGCGCGTTCGAGGTGGTCGGGCGGCGGCGGCTGTGGTTCGGCATCAGCGGCGCGATCGTCGCGGTCGCGCTCTTGAGCATCGTGTTGCGGGGCTTCAGCTTCGGCATCGACTTCAACGGCGGTACCACGGTGTCGATGCCCGCCAACGGGACGCACGGCACGGTGCGCACCTCCCAGGTCCAGGACGTGTTCCGCAAGACCCTCGGCAACGATGCGGAATCGGTGGTCGTCGTCGGCAACGGCGCGGCGGCGACCGTGCAGATTCGCTCCGAGACGCTGTCCAATGACCAGACGACCAAGCTGCGCAACGCCTTGTTCGACGCGTTCGGGCCCAAGGGACCCGACGGCAAGCCGAGCAAGCAGGCCATCAGCGACTCGGCGGTCTCCGAGACCTGGGGCGACCAGATCACCATGAAGGCGCTGTTCGCGTTGGTGGTGTTCCTGGCGCTGGTCGGCGTTTACATCACGGTCCGCTACGAGCGGTACATGACGCTGGCCGCGATCGCGGCGATGTTCTTCGACCTGGCCGTGACGGCCGGCGTGTACTCGCTGGTGGGCTTCGAGGTCACCCCGGCCACCGTCATCGGCCTGCTGACGATCCTCGGTTTCTCCCTCTACGACACCGTCATCGTGTTCGACAAGGTCGAGGAGAACACCCACGGCTTCCAGCACAAACCCAAGCGCACGTTCGCCGAAGAGGCCAACCTGGCGATCAACCAGACGTTCATGCGGTCCATCAACACCAGCCTGATCGGCGTGCTGCCGGTGCTGGCGCTGATGGTGGTGGCGGTGTGGCTGCTGGGTGTCGGCACCCTGAAGGACCTGGCGCTGGTGCAGCTGATCGGCATCATCGTCGGCACCTACTCCTCGATCTTCTTCGCCACGCCGCTGCTGGTCAGCATGCGCGAACGCACCGAGTTGGTGCGCACCCACACCCGCCGCGTCCTGCGGCGGCGCGCCGGCGGTGCGCGCGCGGGTGCCGAGAACGCGCCGGACGCCGACGACGAGGCCGCCGGGGACACCAAAGCGGACGCCGGCGAATCGGCGTCGACGGCGTCGGAGCCGTCCAAGCCCGCGCCGAGCAAGCCTGCGCCGGGGGCCCGTCCCGTGCGGCCGACCGGGACCCGTCGTCCCACCGGCAAGCGGAACGTCGGCCGGCGGTAGACGCGATGGCCACCAGGTACCGGGGAACTGGGGCCGATGGCGCGCTAACCGGCCGGCACAACATCGCGCTGTGGATCAGCGCCGGGCTGGCGGTGGCGCTGGTCGCGGGTTTCGTGGTGACCGCGTGCGCCGGTAGCGCCGCCTCCGAGGTGGACTACGTGGTCGACGGCCCGCTGAGCACCTACAACACCAACACCGTCGCCGGCGCCGCCTCGGCCGGCGCGCAGGCCTTCGCCCGCACGCTCACCGGGTTCAGCTACCACGGGCCGGGCGGGCAGATCGTCGCCGACCGCGACTTCGGCACCGTTTCGGTGGTCGGCGGCACGCCGCTGGTGCTGGACTACCAGATCGCCGACAACGCCGTCTACTCCGACGGCAAGCCGTTGACCTGCGACGATATCGTGCTCGCGTGGGCGGCCCAGTCCGGCCGCTTCCCGGAATTCGATGCGGCCACTCAGGGCGGCTATATCGACATCGCCAACGTCGAGTGCATCCCCGGGCAGAAGAAGGCGCGGGTGTCGTTCGTCCCGGACCGCGGCGTCGTCGACTACAACCAGCTGTTCACCGCGACCTCGCTGATGCCGTCGCACGTCATCGCCGACCAGCTCAACGTCGACGTGACCGCCGCGCTGCTCAGCCACAACGCGCCACTGGTGCAGCAGATCGCGAAGCTGTGGAACACCATCTGGGAGCTCAAACCCGGTCTGCAAAAAGACGTGCTCGAAAAGCGTTTCCCGTCGTCGGGGCCCTACAAGATCGGGTCCGTCCTGGAGGGCGGGGCGGTGGTGCTCGTCGCCAACGACCGGTGGTGGGGGCCGCGGGCCATCACCAAGCGCATCACGGTGTGGCCGCAGGGGCCCGACATCCAGGACCGGGTCAACAACCGCACCGTCGACGTGGTCGACGTCGCCGCGGGCTCGTCGGGAACGCTGGCCACGCCCGACAACTACGAGCGCTCGGATGCCCCGTCCGACGGCATCGAGCAGCTGTTCTTCGCCCCGCAGGGGCCGCTTGCGGCACCCAAGGCGCGCCGGGCCGTCGCGCTGTGCACGCCGCGCGACGCGCTGGCCCACGATGCGGGGACGCCGATCGCCAATTCACGCCTCAGCCCGGCCGGCGACGACGCCGTCACCGCGGCCGACGGGGCCGCCGAGGCCGGCCCGTTCGGCAAGGCGGATCCGGTCGCCGCGCGCAACGCGCTCGGCGGTGCGCCGCTGGCGGTGCGGATCGGCTACCAGGGGCCCAACGCGCGGCTCGCGGTCAACGTGGGCGTCATCACCAAATCGTGCGCCGCGGCCGGGATCACGGTCACCGGCGTCACGCTGGACAGCTCGGGGCCGCGGGCGCTGCGGGACGGGAAGATCGACGCGTTGCTGGCCAGCACCGGCGGCGCGACCGGCAGCGGTTCGACGGGGTCCTCGGCGCTGGATGCGTACGCCCTGCACACCGGCAACGGCAACAACCTGTCCGGATACAGCAATCCCCAGGTCGACAGCGCGATCGGGGCGCTGGCGGTGTCCGCCGATGCCGCCGAGCGCGTCAGGCTGCTGGCCGAAACCGCGCCGATACTGTGGGGCGACATGCCCACCCTGCCGCTGTACCGGCAGCAGCGCACGTTGCTGATGTCCAAGAAGATGTACGCGGTGAGCAACAACCCGACCCGGTGGGGCGTGGGCTGGAACATGGACCGATGGGCCCTGGTGCAGTGAGGTTGCCGTGACGAACGTCGGCGGGCGGACGCCCGTGGCGGAGCTCATCGCGTCGCTGACGCGCAAGGTGGCCGACTTCCCCAAGCCCGGGATCCAGTTCAAGGACCTCACCCCGGTGTTCGCCGACGCGACGGCGATGACGGCGATCACCGGAGCGGTCGCCGAGCTCGCGTCCGGCGCCGATCTGGTGGCCGGCATCGAGGCCCGGGGGTTCTTGGTGGCCGCGGCCGTCGCCGACCGGCTGGGCACGGGCGTGTTGGCCATCCGCAAGGCCGGGAAATTGCCGCCGCCGGTGCACGCCGAGCGGTACGACCTGGAATACGGCACCGCCACGCTGGAGATCCCCGGCGAGGGCATCGACCTGCGCGGACGCAACGTCGTGATCGTCGACGACGTGCTGGCCACCGGCGGCACCCTGGCCGCGTCGGCCCGGCTGCTCGAGCGCGCCGGGGCGAACGTGACCGCGGCGGCGGTGCTGTTCGAACTCGGTGGGTTGGGCGGCCGGGACGCGGTCGCGCCGTTGCCGGTGCACAGCCTGATGTGCGAGTAGCCCCCTCACATCGGAGATATCCTCGAATTCGGAGGTGACCACACGTGGCGGATGACAACAGCGCGTCCCAGGCGCTCGACGCGCCCACCAAAGTCACGGAGCCGCCGGCCATCACGCAGCCCATGGAGGCGCCGGAGCCGCCGACCGAGTCCCTGAAGACGTCCAGCAGCGCGTCGCGGCGGGTCCGGGCGCGGCTGGCCCGGCGGATGACCGCGCAGCGCAGCACGCTCAACCCGGTGCTCGAACCGCTGGTGGCGGTGCACCGGGAGATCTACCCGAAGGCGAACGTGTCGATGCTGCAGCGCGCCTTCGAGGTCGCCGACCAGCGCCACGCCACCCAGTTGCGCCACTCGGGCGACCCGTACATCACCCACCCGCTGGCCGTCGCCACCATCCTGGCCGAATTGGGCATGGACACCACGACTTTGGTGGCCGCGCTGCTGCACGACACCGTCGAAGACACCGGCTACACCCTGGACGCCTTGAGCGAAGAATTCGGCGAAGAGGTCGGCCATCTCGTCGACGGTGTGACCAAGCTGGATCGGGTGGTGCTGGGCAGCGCCGCCGAGGGCGAGACGATCCGCAAGATGATCACCGCGATGGCGCGCGATCCCCGCGTGCTGGTGATCAAGGTGGCCGACCGGCTGCACAACATGCGCACCATGCGGTTCCTGCCGCCGGAGAAGCAGGCCCGCAAGGCCCGCGAGACGCTGGAAGTCATTGCGCCCCTTGCGCATCGGCTGGGTATGGCCAGCGTCAAGTGGGAGTTGGAAGACCTGTCGTTCGCGATCCTGCATCCCAAGAAGTACGAGGAGATCGTCCGGCTGGTCGCCGGGCGCGCGCCGTCGCGCGACACCTACCTGGCCAAGGTCCGCGCCGAGATCGTCAGCACGCTGGGCGCCTCGAAGATCAAGGCGACGGTGGAGGGCCGGCCCAAGCACTACTGGTCGATCTACCAGAAGATGATCGTCAAGGGCCGCGACTTCGACGACATCCACGACCTGGTCGGCATCCGCATCCTGTGCGACGAGATCCGGGACTGCTATGCCGCTGTGGGCGTGGTGCATTCGCTGTGGCAGCCGATGGCCGGCCGGTTCAAGGACTACATCGCCCAGCCCCGCTACGGCGTGTACCAGTCACTGCACACCACGGTCGTCGGCCCCGAGGGCAAGCCGCTGGAGGTGCAGATACGGACCCGCGACATGCACCGCACCGCCGAATACGGCATCGCCGCGCACTGGCGCTACAAGGAGGCCAAGGGGCGCAACGGCGTTCCGCATCCGCACGCCGCCGCCGAGATCGACGACATGGCGTGGATGCGCCAGCTGCTCGACTGGCAACGGGAGGCCGCCGACCCCGGCGAATTCCTCGAATCGTTGCGGTATGACCTTGCGGTACAAGAGATCTTCGTCTTCACCCCCAAGGGCGACGTCATCACCCTGCCGACCGGCTCCACGCCGGTGGACTTCGCCTACGCCGTGCACACCGAGGTCGGCCACCGCTGCATCGGCGCCCGGGTCAACGGACGGCTGGTGGCGCTGGAACGCAAGCTGGAAAACGGGGAAGTCGTCGAGGTTTTCACCTCGAAGGCGGCCAACGCCGGGCCGTCGCGGGACTGGCAGCAGTTCGTGGTGTCACCGCGCGCCAAGGCCAAGATCCGGCAGTGGTTCGCCAAGGAGCGCCGCGAGGAGGCACTGGAGGCCGGTAAGGACGCGATGGCACGCGAGGTGCGTCGCGGGGGACTTCCGTTGCAGCGCTTGGTCAATGGCGAGACCCTGTCGGCGGTGGCCCGCGAGCTGCACTACCTCGACGTGTCCGCCCTCTACACGGCGATCGGTGAGGGGCACGTGTCGGCCCGGCACGTCGTGCAGCGGCTGCTGGCCGAACTCGGCGGCATCGACCAGGCCGAAGAAGACCTCGCCGAACGGTCCACCCCGACGACCATGCTGCGGCGCCCGCGCAGCAGCGACGACGTCGGGGTCTCGGTCCCGGGTGCCCCGGGCGTGCTGACCAAGCTGGCGAAGTGCTGCACGCCGGTGCCCGGCGACCAGATCATGGGGTTCGTCACCCGCGGCGGCGGGGTCAGCGTGCACCGCACCGACTGCACCAACGCCGCCTCGCTGCAGCAGCAGTCCGAGCGCATCATCGAGGTGCACTGGGCGCCGTCGCCGTCGTCGGTGTTCCTGGTGGCCATTCAGGTCGAGGCGCTCGACCGGCACCGGCTGCTGTCGGACGTCACGCGCGTGCTGGCCGATGAGAAGGTCAACATCCTGTCCGCGTCTGTGACCACGTCCGGTGATCGAGTTGCCATCAGCCGGTTCACCTTTGAGATGGGTGACCCCAAGCACCTCGGCCACCTGCTGAACGTGGTGCGCAACGTCGAGGGCGTGTACGACGTCTACCGGGTGACGTCGGCGGCCTGAGCCCCGCTCGGACTCAGTCGAGCAGCACCGAGGTGATGGTGACCTCGGTCGCGGGTGCCCCGTCCTCGCCGCCGCCGGCGACGCCGGCCTTGGCGATCTTGTCCAGGGTGGCGAGCCCGTCGGGCTGGATGGTGCCGAACACGGTGTATTGCGGCGGCAGCTGGGAGTCCTTGTAGACCATGAAGAATTGGCTGCCGTTGGTGCCGGGCCCGGCGTTGGCCATGGCCAGGGTGCCGCGCGGGTAGAGGACGGGCTCCTGCGCCTTGGGGTCGTTCGGCGGGTACTGGTCGGTGGGGTATTCGTTGGCGAATTGGTAGCCCGGGCCGCCCGTGCCTTCGCCCTTGGGGTCGCCGCACTGCAAGACGCCCAGCCCCGGTGAGGTGGTCAGCCGGTGGCATTTGGTGTTGTCGAAGTATTTCTGCCCGACCAGGCTCGCGAAACTGTTGACGGTGCAAGGCGATTCGTTGTTGGCCAGCATCAGGCCGATGTGGCCCTGGTTGGTCACCATGCTGACGCTCACCTGCGCCGGATCGGTCGGCACCTTGCCGGTGCGCGGCGGCTTGACCTGCTTGGCCGCGGGCTCCGGCGTTGCCGGGTATTGACAATTGGCGCCGACCTCGGCCGACGGCTTGAACGCCGGCAACGGCGGGGCGGACGGCGCGGGCCCGGCGGGCGTCGTGCTCTCCGGCGAGCTGCTGCTGGTCGTCGTCGCCGCGGTGTTGCTCTTGTGTTCGTGCTTGGTGTTGACGATCGTCAGGACCACCGCCACGACCACGGCCACGGCCACGATCGAGCCGGCCGCGATCAACACGATCCGGCGCGTCTTGGCTTGCTTCGCGCGCCGCTCCAGCTGGCGTTCGAGCTTGCGCTTGGCGTTGGCACGTCGTTGTTCGTTGGTCGGCACGGCCGCTATGCCTCCATGATTGGATCGGAGCCCCATAAACCCGTGAGGTGGCCAGCTCAGGCTAATGTGGGCGCCGCGACTCGTGTCAAGTGGGCCCCATGGGAAAATGGGATCCGTGTTGATCACCGGATTTCCCGCCGGCATGTTGCAGTGCAACTGCTACGTGCTGGCTGAGCGGCCGGGAACGGACGCCGTCATCGTGGATCCGGGTCAGCGGGCGATGGCCCCGCTGCGGCGCATCCTGGACGAGAACCGGCTGACGCCGGCGGCGGTGCTGCTGACCCATGGGCACATCGACCACATGTGGTCGGCGCAGAAGGTTTCCGACACCTACGGGTGCCCGACCTACATCCATCCCGAGGACAGGTTCATGCTCAAAGACCCGATCTACGGCCTGGGCCCACGGCTGGCGCAGCTGGTGGCGGGCGCCTTCTGGCGGGAGCCCAAGCAGGTCGTCGAGCTCGACCGCGACGGCGACAAGCTCGACCTGGGCAGCGTGACGGTCAACGTCGACCACACCCCCGGGCACACGCGCGGATCGGTGGTGTTCCGGGTGACCGGGGACAAGGACTTGGTGTTCACCGGCGACACGCTGTTCGAGCGGTCGGTCGGGCGCACCGATCTGTTCGGCGGCAGCGGGCGCGACCTGCTGACCTCGATCGTCGACAAACTCCTGGTGCTCGACGACGCGACGGTGGTGCTGCCGGGGCACGGCAACGCCACCACCATCGGCGCCGAGCGGCGCCTCAACCCCTTCCTCGAAGGCCTGTAACCGGTGGCGGAATTTTCTGCGCCCAAGGGCGTGCCCGACTACGTCCCGCCGGACTCGGCCCAGTTCGTCGCGGTGCGCGACGGACTGCTCGGGGCCGCCCGCCGCGCCGGTTACGGCGATATCGAGCTGCCCATCTTCGAGGACACCGCGCTGTTCGCGCGCGGCGTGGGCGAGTCCACCGACGTGGTGTCCAAGGAGATGTACACGTTCGCCGACCGCGGCGATCGTTCGGTGACGCTGCGGCCCGAGGGGACCGCCGGCGTGGTCCGCGCCGTCATCGAACACGGATTGGACCGCGGCGCGTTGCCCGTCAAACTTTGTTACGCGGGACCGTTTTTCCGCTACGAACGCCCGCAGGCCGGCCGCTATCGCCAGCTGCAACAGGTCGGCGTGGAGGCGATCGGCGTCGACGACCCGGCCCTGGACGCCGAGGTCATCGCCGTGGCCGACGCGGGTTTTCGCTCCCTGGGGCTCGACGGCTTCCGGCTGGAGATCACCTCGCTCGGCGACGACAGCTGCCGACCGGCGTATCGAGAACTGTTGCAGGAGTTCCTGTTTGGGCTCTCGCTTGACGACGAGACGCGCCGGCGCGCCGAGATCAACCCGCTGCGCGTCCTCGACGACAAGCGACCCGAGGTGCGGGCCATGACGGCCGATGCGCCGGTGCTGCTCGACCACCTGTCCGATGCGGCCAAGCAGCACTTCGACACCGTCCTGGCGCATCTGGACGCGCTCGGGGTGCCCTACGTCATCAACCCGCGCATGGTGCGCGGGCTGGACTACTACACCAAGACCACGTTCGAGTTCGTGCACGACGGGCTGGGCGCGCAGTCGGGCATCGGCGGCGGGGGCCGCTACGACGGCCTGATGCGCGAGCTCGGCGGACAAGACCTGTCCGGCATCGGATTTGGGCTCGGCGTGGACCGCACGCTGCTGGCGCTGCGGGCCGAGGGCAAGAGCGTGGGGACGGCGGCGCGCTGCGAGGTCTTCGGGGTGCCGTTGAGCGAGCAGGCCAAGCTGCGGCTGGCGGTGCTGGCCGGTCAACTGCGGTCCGCCGGGGTGCGCGTCGACCTGGCCTACGGCGACCGCGGGCTCAAGGGCGCGATGCGCGCGGCCGACCGGTCGGGCGCCCGGGTCGCCCTGGTGCTGGGCGACCGCGATATCGAGGCCGGCACGGTCGGGGTGAAGGACCTCGGGACGGGGGAGCAGTCGGCCGTCGCTTCGGAGACCGTTGTCGCCGACGTGCTTGCGCGGCTCGATCGCTAGCCCTCATCGGCCCTGGTAGACGGCTTGTCGGTTGCCTGTGGCATAGTCGAATGTATGTTCGATGAGGTGCGGCGGCGTGCGGTGATCGCGGAGCTTGATGAGCTCGTTGAGCGGTGTCATCCGTCGTCGACGCCGGAGTCGGCGGCCCTGTTGGAACAGATCGGGGTTGTGGCGCGGGTGGAGAATCGGGCGGCGGCGGCGCAGTTGGTGGCGGTCGGGGAGTTGTTTGCCTATCGGCTCTCGCGCTGTGCGGAGAGCGAGGAGTGGGCGGTGGACACCGAGGCGGCGGTGGCCGCGGAGGTGGGCGCGCAGTTGCGGATCGGCCAGGGCCTGGCCGCGAGCCGGGTGCGTTATGCCCGCGCGATGCGCGAACGCCTGCCGAAAGTGGGGGCGGTGTTTGCCGCCGGGGATATCGATTACCGGATGTTTCAGACCATTGTGTTCCGCACGGATCTGATTACCGACCTCGATGTGTTGCGTTCGGTGGACGCGGTGTTGGCGGCCACGGTGGGCCGCTGGCCGTCGTTGAGTCAGGGCCGGTTGGCCGCCCAGGTCGACAAGATCGTGGCCAAGGCGGATGTGGATGCGGTGCGCCGGCGCCAGGAGCGCGTGGCCGGCCGGCAGGTGTGGATGGCCGACATGGGCGATGGGCTGGCGCATCTGGAGGGCACCCTGTACGCCCCGGATGCGCACGCGTTGGATCGGCGCCTGGATGCGTTGGCGGCCACGGTGTGTGCGCATGACCCACGGACTCGGGAGCAGCGCCGCGCTGATGCGTTGGGGGCGTTGGCCGCCGACGCCGACTGGTTGGGGTGTCGTTGCGGCCGCTCGGATTGTGCGGCCGGGGGCCGGGCCGCGGGCCCGGTGGTGATTCATGTGATCGCCCCGCAGACCAGCGCGGGGTGGGCGCCGGGCGTGCAGATCGGTGCCGAGGGATTGATCCCGCCGGAGGTGCTGGCCGAGTTGGCGGCCTCGGCGCGGCTGGTGCCGTTGGCCCATCCCGCCGATGCGCCGCCGGAGGCGGGGTATGTGCCCTCGCGGGCGTTGGCCGATTTCGTGCGGTGTCGGGATCTGACCTGTCGCTGGCCCGGCTGTGATCGCCCGGCCACCGCCTGCGATGTGGACCACACCATCCCGTACGCCGCCGGTGGGCCCACGCATGCCTCGAACCTCAAGGCGCTGTGTCGTACGCATCATTTGGTGAAAACGTTTTGGGGCTGGCGTGACCAACAGCTGCCCGATGGCACGCTGATCTTCACCTCCCCGGCGGGTCAGACTTATGTGACCACCCCGGGTAGTGCGCTGTTGTTTCCCAGCTTGTGCGCGCCCACCGGCGACCTCCCCGCGCCCGCTGCGCCGCGGCCCGAACCCTGCGGCGAGCGCACCGCGATGATGCCCAAACGCCGCCGCACCCGCACCCAAGACCGCGCCGCCCGCATCGCAGGAGAACGCAAACACAACCGAACGGCTCGCCTTGCCGAAAAGCCTTCGTACGCTTGGTATTCCGAATCGACCCACGCCGTGGGGGATGGGGAGCCGCCGCCCTTCTAGCGCGCCGGCGCGGGCCGGCGCGGCCCGGTCATTTCTTGCTGGGAATGACGATCACCACGATCAGGGTGAGGATGGAGAAAAACAGCCCAAGGATTCCCCATCCCAGTGGATTGCGGCCCTTCATCATGGCGATGACGCCGCAGACTATTGCGGCGATGATGCTGCCGATCGCGACGAAAATCCCTTTGATGCCACGCAGAATGAAGCCGGCGGCGACGGGGTCCGAACTCGCCAGAACCATCGAATGCAACATGTCGGTCCCTCCTGCCGCCGGGCTTACAGCACGATTCCCCGCGGATAACCGCGGCGGACGGTGCGGTCGAGAATTCCCAGGGTCGCCCGCAGCGCGCCCTCTGACAGGATCGGGAAAATCCCGGCCTCCCGCCACTTGGGGTCGATGTCCGACCAGTCGTAGAACGAGGTGACCACGGTGGCCGAGGCGTCTTCGGCCGGCGCGAGCGCATAGCCGTACACATGGCCGATCGGTGGCTGGATCTTTCCGAGCACCGTCCACGCGATCAGGCGGTCCTGCTCGAACTGCTTGATCTCGACGGTGACGTCGTACTTGCCCAGTTGGGGAAAGTCGTTCAACGACTCGCGATCCATGTGCACGACGAAGCGGTCACCGACGCCGCGCACCGGATCGCCGTCGGCATCCTGGAGCATCCCGGACGAATCGATCGCCACGTGGCCCTGCGGGTCGCACAGCACGGCGAAGATGTCCGACGCCGGCGCGGCGATGGTGCGGGAAGTCTCGATGCGTTCGGTCATAACTCCTCGCGGCTGACGTGCAGGGCGACGATCCGCAGCTTAGCCCCGCGCGGTAGGCGGTAGAAGCGGGCTAATGCGGTGAGTTGACCAGATAACACTGCACGCGACGAACGGCGTCGTCCCGGTTGACTCCCATATTCACCAGCCTCTCAACCACTTCGGCGGCCGGCACGCCCGAAATGATGTCGTGGTCGATCACATGGACGCTGGGGAACCACACGTCTGCACTCACGCCCGGCGGCGGCGGCTTCGTGTCGCCTCCGACGCATTGGGCATAACCGACGGCGCCGGTTTCCGCGCTGGCCGGCGACGCCCCCATCAGCACAACGACGGGAATGCCAACCGCCGCCGCGACATGGATCAAGCGCATGCGTGCAACACCCCGCCTTCGGTTCGGTCACCCGAAAATAATCTGGTTTGCTACCGCGCACAAGGCCGGGCTTTCGGCGGCGCAGCGGGTCGGATGGGCCACGGCACTTGACTCTATCTCGAACTGATGTTCGAATAGCGGGATGCGGTGGGCAAGCCAGGCCGTCGCGGTCAACGGGAAACCGGTGGAGGACGGGGCGCTGCCGGGGCTGCAACGCATCGGCTTCGTCCGCAGCGTGCGCTCGCCGCAGTTCGAGGGGATCACGTTTCACGAGGTGCTGTGCAAGTCCGCGCTGAACAAGGTGCCCAACGCGTCGGCCCTGCCGTTTCGCTACACGGTCAACGGCTACCGCGGCTGCTCGCACGCCTGCCGGTACTGCTTCGCCCGGCCCACCCACGAATACCTGGAGTTGGACTGCGGCAACGACTTTGACACCCAGGTCGTCGTCAAGACCAACGTGGCCGAGGTGCTGCGTCGCGAGCTGCGCAGGCCGTCGTGGCGGCGCGAGACCGTCGCCCTGGGCACCAACACCGATCCCTACCAGCGGGCCGAGGGGCGCTACGCGTTGATGCCGGGCATCATCGGCGCCCTGGCCGAATCGGGCACCCCGCTCTCGATCCTGACCAAGGGCACCCTGCTGCGCCGCGACCTGCCGCTGATCGCCGACGCCGCGGCGCAGGTCCCGGTGTCGGTCGCGGTGTCGCTGGCGGTCGGGGATGCCGAGCTGCACCGCGACGTCGAGCCCGGCACGCCCACGCCACAGGCGCGGCTCGGCCTGATCGGCGCGATCACCGCCGCCGGGCTGAACTGCCATGTGATGGTCGCGCCGGTACTGCCGTATCTCACCGATTCCGCCGAGCATCTCGACGCGCTGCTCGGCCAGATCGCGGCGGCCGGCGCCGGCAGCGTGACGGTTTTCGGCCTGCACCTGCGCAGCTCGACCCGCGGATGGTTCATGTCGTGGCTGGCGCGCTCGCATCCCGAACTGGTCGGCCGCTATCGCGAGCTGTACCGGCGGGGCGCCTACCTGCCGCAGGGTTATCGCGACATGCTCCGGGAGCGCGCCGCCCCGCTGATCGCCAAGTACCGGCTCGCCGGCGATCATCGCCCGTTCTCCCAAGCGGTTTCGGCCGAAACGCCGCAACCCGTTCAGGAGACGTTGTTTTGAGCTAGCTTTTGTCGCGGCGCGGCTTGGTCAGGGTGAATTCATCGATCACGACCATGTCGCCCAGCGGGCCCCGCAACGCGTAATGCGTCGCCTTGATCGAGGTATTGCCGCCGGGGCGGCCCGGGTCGACGTCGAAAGCCGCGAAGCCGTAAGGGTTGTCGCGGTCGCGGAACGCCGACCACGGCGCGTCCTCGAGGACGTAGATCGGCGCCTTGCGCCGTAGCCCGGGGTCGAACGCCCCCACGCCGGTGACCACCCGGCACCGGGGTTCGGGAAAGAACATTGCGTTGCTCGGCGCCGAGGTGCCGCCGCCGCCGATGACCAGGTGCACCGTGCCCCTGGTGGAGTCGATGAGATCGCTTCGGCTGTCGACGGGGATCGGCGTGCGGGTGTCGGTCCCCAGCGCGCCCCGCACGGGATGCGAGCGTTCGTAGTGGTGCTCGTGGCCGCACAACACCAGGTCCACCTGGTACTGGTCGAACAGCGGCAGCCATTCCTCCCGGATCCCCAGGTCGGCCCCGTTGGTCTTGTCGGCGGTGGAGATCGCCGTCTGGTGCATGCACACGACCACCCAGTCGATATTCGGATCGTTCCGCGACGCGGCGAGTTCGCTTGCCAGCCAGCGCCTTTGCTCTCCGCCGGAGTAGCCGTGCACGTAGGAGTTGCCACCGTCCTGGTAGGCCACGTCGTCGTTGGCCAGGCTGATCACCCGCACCGAACCGGCGGTGAATGAGTACCACAGGCCGCGGGTCTGGGGGCTGGACCCGGAATCGGGCACCGCGAAGTAGGTCTGATAAGCGCCGTAACCGATCGGCCCGTTGCCCAATTCGTTCTCATGGTTGCCGGCCGCCGGCATCCAGGGCCGGTGGCGGGCCGAGCGGGTGTTGTTGTCGAACCAGTTCGACCAGGTCCGGATCCGGTTCTGGGCCAGGTTGGCGTAGCACAGGTCGCCGTTGACCAGGTTGAACAGCGGGCCGAGGCGCTCGATGGCCATGGTGGTGTCGGCGGCCGCCGGCGAGCCGATGTTGTCGGTCGCATAGCGTCCGTCGGGCATCTTGGCCAGAGCCGGCGTGGACTGGTCGCCGAAGCTGGTGAAACGCAAGGGCTTTCGGCCCGATGGCGCCGTTCGTACGGTGCCCTGTTCCGGTTCGGCTCCGTCGTGCACCGCGGCGTACACGTAGTCGGTGTCCGGGGTCAGGTCGGTCAGCCGGGCGTGATTGACGCGAACTTCGGTGCCCGACTTGGCGTCCCGGTAGGTGCGGGTCTCGGCGGCCACGGTGCGGCCGAAGCCGGATGTCGGCGTACCGAGCAGGACACGCGGATTGCGGACGGCGTCGGTGGTGTGCCAGGACACCACCACCTCGGTGGCGGCGTCCCTGCCGAATTGCAGGTGCAGCCCGCCGATCGGTGGCGCGCCGTTGCGGTCGGGCTGCAGCCAGGCCGCGGGCCCGCGGGGGCCGGCGGGCTGCGACCACAGCAGCGCGGCGCCGCCCACCCCGACGCCGCCGAGAACCGCGGAGGCCGCACTCGATGTGAGTAACCGGCGGCGGCTGATGCCGGCATGTTCTGAATCGTCGCTCACTCCTGCTTCATACCGCAGCCGCGCGACCTGAAGGTGAACGCCCCGCGTGGTAGAGGCCGTTTCCCGGATGCGGCGGTAACGGATTCGGTAGCGTTTGAGATATGACGAACGTGCGAATAGCGACCACGAGGATCGCGGCGGCGACGTTTGCCGCGGCCGCTGCGATGATTGCGACGCCCGCCACCTCTCACGCGGATCCCGCCGGCCACCAGGTGACGTACACGATCACCGCCACCGGCAACCTGACCGGCAACGTCAGGTACATGAACAGCGATCCGCCCAGCCAGGCGGCCTTCAACTCGAACTCGTCGCAGTTCCTGAACACCGTGCAGACGGCGTTCACCGCCGGGCAGCCGCTCGTCTACAACGCCACCCTGGCCGACCCCAACCAGTGGGCGTTCGTCAACGCCAGCGGTGGATGCCACTGGCCGGACTGCGACTCGTCGAACACGCCGCAGATTCAGTGCCAGATCGCGGTGGACGGCCAGGTCGTGGTGACCCAGAGCGCCACCACCGGAGTCACCTGCTCGACGCGTCCCTGGTAGCCACGACGACGACCTCGGCGGGTTCGGCGCCGACGGCCCGGACCTGGTGGCCGATCGCGGCGTCGAAATAGGCGCTGTCGCCGGGCCCGAGGCTGAACGTCTGATCCCCGTAGTCGAGCTCGACGGTCCCGGCGTGCACGAACAGGAATTCCTGACCCGTGTGCTCGGGATGCGGGTCGTCGGCCGGCTGCTCGGTCGGGCGAACCACGAACGGCGACATCGACTTTCCCAGCAGCGACGAGGCCAGCACCCGGTAGCGCCCGCCCTGCGCATTGGCGGCCCGTTCGACGGTGATCTTCTCGTGGGCGGCCTCCTCGGAGAACAGCCGCCCGACGTCGACGTCCAGCGCCTTGGCGACCTTGAGGGCGACCGCGATCGACGGCGTGCTGCGCCGGCGCTCGATCTTGGACAGGTAGCTCTTGGTCAGCCCGGTCTGCTGGGCCAGGGCCTCGAGAGTCAGGCCGCGTTGCTTGCGGACCGCGCGCAACAGTGCCGTCACCGGCCGCCCCTCTCATGACACAAGGTTTCCTATAGTGATAATATCGTGTCATATCGCCGAGGGAGCCCGTTATGGCCAGCACGTTCACCGATTCGAAATCCGACTTGATGCGCCGGGCGGCCGAGCAGTTGACGGCCTTTCAATACAAGGACGCCGCCGATGCGCCGCTGACCACGCGCCAGAAGCTCGCCCTGACGTGCCGCGCCCTGTTCGACGCCGGGCACGATTCCGGGTTGGCCGGGCAGATCACCGCCCGCGCCGAGCGGGACGGCACCTACTACACCCAGCGGCTCGGTCTGGGCTTCGACGAGATCACCGACGCCAACCTGCTTTTGGTCGACGAGGACCTCAACGTCCTTGAGGGAGACGGAATCGCCAACCCCGCCAACCGCTTTCACAGCTGGATCTATCGCGCGCGCCCCGATGTGCAATGCATCGTGCACACGCACGCGTTCCACGTGGCGGCGCTGTCGATGCTGGAAGTTCCGCTGATCGTGTCCCACATGGACACCACGCCGCTCTACGGCGACTGCGCGTTCCTGGAGAAATGGCCGGGCGTGCCGGTCGGCAACGAGGAGGGGGAGATCATCTCCGCCGCGCTGGGGGACAAGAAGGCGGTCCTGCTGGCCCACCACGGCCACGTCATCGCCGGCGCCAGCGTCGAGGAGGCGTGCTCGTTGGGCATCCTCATCGAGCGCGCCGCGAAACTGCAGCTGGCCGCGATGGCCGCCGGCACCGTCAAAGAGCTACCCGAGGAGCTGGCCCGCGAGGCCCACGACTGGACGCTGTCGCCGCAGCGCAGCCGCGCCAACTTCGCCTACTACGCCCGCCGGGCCCTGGCCCGGCACCCGGACGCCCTGACCAGCTAAACCGTTATCCGCCAACCGAATCCGAGGAGCCCCCTGTGGCGCAGACGTCCGAGCCCAAGATCCACGGCATCATCGCCTACCCGGTAACGCCGTTCTCTGGGGACGGCATCGACACGAAACGCCTTGCGGCGCTGGTTGACCGGCTGGTGTCCGCCGGCGTTCATGCGATCGCACCGCTGGGCAGCACCGGCGAACTCGCCTATCTCGACGAACCCGAATTCGACACCGTGGTCGACACCACCATCGCCACCGTCGCGGGCCGGGTACCGGTGGTGGTCGGCGTGTCGGATGTGACCACCGCCAAGACCATTCGGCGCGCCACCTACGCGCAGCAGGCCGGGGCCGACGCCGTGATGATCTTGCCGGTGTCCTACTGGAAGCTGACCGAGCGGGAGATCTTCGCGCACTACCGCAGCATCAGCGATGCCATCTCGATCCCGATCATGGCCTACAACAACCCGGCCACCAGCGGCGTCGACATGCCGCCCGAGTTGCTGGTGCGCATGTTCGAATCCATCGACAACGTGACCATGGTCAAGGAGTCCACCGGCGACCTGACCCGCATGCAGCGCATCGCCGAACTGTCCGGCAATCGGCTGCCCTTCTACAACGGCAGCAACCCGCTGGTGCTCGACGCGCTGAAGGCCGGGGCGTCCGGATGGTGCACGGCCGCACCGTGTTTGCGGCCGCAGCCCTGCATCGACCTCTACGAGGCGGTGCGCGCGAACGACCTCGACACGGCGCAGAAGCTCTACGACGACCTCAAGCCGCTGCTCACCTTCATCGTCGCGGGCGGGCTGGCCACCACCGTCAAGGCCGGCCTGGAGCTGCTCGACTTCCCGGTCGGGGATCCGCGCGCGCCGCTGCTGCCGCTCGACGAGGCCGGCCGGGGCGAACTGCGCAAACTACTTGGCGTCTAACCCGATTGCCCTACTCCTCCTCACCCCGCTGCGCGGGCTGCATCGTCGTAGGGCTAACCCAAATCGGGTGCGGAGAAAGTGTCGCACTGCTTCGGGTCACCGGTCTGATAGCCGACGGTGAACCAATGCTGGCGCTGCTCGGCCGAGCCGTGGGTCCAGCTCTCGCGGTTGACCCGCCCGGTCGCCTGTTTCTGGATGCGGTCGTCGCCGACCGAGGCGGCGGCCGATAGCGCGTCGCGAATGTCCTCGTCGGTCAACGGATTCAGGAACGGCGTGCCGTCCTTCTGGTTGACCGTCGCGGCGTAGTGCGCCCAGATGCCGGCGTAGCAGTCGGCCTGCAGCTCGGTGCGCACGCCGTTGCCGCCGGCGCCCTTGGCTCCCTGCTGGGCGCGGCCCAGGTCGCCCTGCAGCTGTTGCACGTGATGACCGTATTCGTGGGCGACGACGTATTCCTGCGCGAAAGCCCCGTTGCTGGAATGCAGCTGCTTGACGAGCACATCCTGAAAGAAGCTGGTGTCGAAGTAGGCCGTCTGGTCGGCCGGGCAGTAGAACGGCCCGACGTCGGTAGTGGCCGGTCCGCAACCGGTGCTCACCTGGTCGCTGAACAGGCGCACATGGGGGCGGGTGTAACCCGGCATCAGCTGATGCCACACCGCGTCCACCGAATTGCCGGTGGCGACCACGCGGCATTGCACGTACTTGTTGGCGTCGGCGCCGGTCTTGCACTGGCTCAGGTCGAAACCGGGCGCGGAATAGCCGCCGGTGTTGGTCTGCGGCTGGTTCATCACGCGACCGGGGTCGACGCCCAAAAACAGCGCCCCGAGCAGAATGATCAGCCCGAGGCCGCCGCCCCCGACGGCCATCCCCATCCCGCCACCGCCGGACGACGATGCTGCGCTGGTGTCGATCTGCATGCCCTCGTTGAAGGTCATGACACGCTCCTAAGGTTTCCGGGTCGCAAGGGAGTCGGTGTAGCTACGCAGGTTGCGCAGGTATCGGCGCAGGGCCAGGTTCAGCAGCGGCCCGACCACGACCATCGCCAGCTTCGCCGGGCCGGCCGGCTTCTGGGCCATGGTCCACGTCAGCCGGCAGCCGCCCGGGATGACCTCGACCCGGTAGTCCTCGGCGAAGGCCGCCACGGACTTGGTCGAGCATTCATTGAAGCGAAAAGCCATGTGCGTGAAGGGTTCCCACGCGAGGAATTCCTCGTTGCCGACGATGCCGCCGCGCATCTCCACGACGCGGGTGGTGCCGACGCCGCGGGGCTCGGGGCTGGTCCAGGTCACCTTCGTGATCACCTTCGCCCAGCGCGGCCAGGATGCCGCGTCGGAGAGCACCTCGAACAGCTGCTCGGGGGTGATGGCCAGGTCGACGCTGTTGCGGAACGCAAATGGCGCCGATTCGATGAAGTTCACGTCGACGCGCTCGCAGGGGAACATGAAATTAATCTAACCGGGCCCGTCGCTCGCCGCGGCCAACAACGGCACCACGACGTCGCTGATCGGTGTGGCCAGGCCATGGGCCCGGGCCTTGCGGATGATCACGCCGTTGCGGACGTCCCATTCCATCGGCCGGTGATTTTCCGCGTCCGTCAGGATCGACGTGCCCATGTCCTCGGGGGCGTTGCGGAACAGGTCGGTCAGCTCGTCGGCGATGCCGTCGGGAAGCCGGGCGCCCTCGGCCCGCGCGACGGCCAGGCATTCGGCGAGGTAGCGGCGCGACAGCGCGGCCACGTCGTCGCGGCGAAACATCCCCGACCGCCGGCGCGACAGCGCCATGAACCCGGCCAGCGCGTTGGTGAGTAGCTTGCGCCAGCCCGCGGTGATGATGTCGGGGTCGCAGTCCACCCGGCAGCCGGCGCCGCGCAGCAGTTCGGCGACCGTCTCCGCCGAGGGCCCGCTGGGCAGCACCAGGGCCGCCTCGCCGCGCAGCCGCACCCAGCCGTCGGGCTGGGTCTCGGCCGAGTACCAGACGATGCCGGGGATGACGGGGGATCGCGGGCAGTGTGGCTGCACCTGCTCGACCTGCTCCACACCGTTTTGCAGCACGACGACGATGGTGTGGACGTCGCAGAGCCGGGCCAGCCAGGCGGCCGCCTGGTCGTTCTGGGTGGCCTTGACGGCAAGCAGCACCACGTCGACCGGGCCGGAAACCTCGCCGGGATCGGTGTTCACCGGGCCGGGGACGACGATCGGGTCGGCGCCGTCGGGCCGCAGTTCGATGCTCTCGCGCGGGGTGCGACCGCACACTACGACCGAATGTCCGGCCCGCGACAGCAGCGCGGCGACCGTCGTACCGACGGCGCCCGGACCGACGAGTGCGATGTTTGTGGCGATACGAGCGAAACTACACCGCCCCTTAGACTGATCTGTCGTCCAACGTAAAGGGGAGTGCTTTCGTGCTGCGCAGCCACGCCGCCGGGTCGCTGAGGAGTAGCGACGCCGGGCAGCAGGTGACGCTAGCGGGCTGGGTGGCCCGCCGCCGCGACCACGGCGGCGTCATCTTCATCGACCTGCGCGACGCGTCCGGGATCACCCAGGTGGTGTTCCGCGCCGAAGACGTGCTGGCCCAGGCGCACCGGCTGCGCGCCGAGTTCTGCGTCGCGGTCACCGGTGTCGTGGAGATCCGCCCGGAGGGCAACGCCAACCCCGAGATCGCGACCGGTGAGATCGAGGTCAACGCCACCGCGCTGACCGTGCTCGGGGAGAGCGCGCCGCTGCCCTTCCAGCTCGACGAGCCCGCCGGCGAGGAAACCCGGCTGAAGTACCGCTACCTCGACCTGCGCCGCGACGCCCCCGCCGCGGCAATTCGGTTGCGCTCCAAGGTGAATGCGGCCGCTCGCGGCGTGCTGGCCGAGCACGATTTCGTCGAGATCGAGACGCCGACGATGACACGGTCGACACCCGAAGGCGCCCGCGACTTCCTGGTGCCTGCCCGGCTGCAGCCCGGGTCGTTCTACGCCCTGCCGCAGAGCCCGCAGCTGTTCAAGCAGCTGCTGATGGTGGCGGGAATGGAGCGCTACTACCAGATCGCCCGCTGCTACCGCGACGAGGACTTCCGCGCCGACCGCCAGCCCGAGTTCACCCAGCTCGACATGGAGATGAGCTTCGTGGACGCCGAGGACATCCTCGCCATCTCCGAGGAGATCCTCTCGGCGCTGTGGGCGCTGATCGGGTACCAGATCCCGACGCCCATCCCGCGGATCAGCTACGCCGAGGCGATGCGCCGGTTCGGCTCCGACAAGCCCGACATGCGATTCGCCCTTGAGCTCGTCGACTGCACAGAGTTCTTCAAAGACACCACATTTCGCGTCTTCCAGGCACCCTACGTCGGTGCGGTGGTGATGCCGGGCGGCGCCTCGCAGCCGCGGCGGACGCTGGACGGCTGGCAGGAGTGGGCCAAGCAGCGCGGCCACCGCGGGCTGGCCTACGTGCTGATCGCCGACGACGGCACGCTGGGCGGTCCCGTCGCCAAGAACCTATCCGACGCCGAGCGCGACGGGCTGGCCGCGCACGTCGGGGCCGAGCCGGGGGACTGCGTCTTCTTCTCGGCGGGCCCGCCGAAGCCGTCGCGGGCCCTGCTGGGGGCGGCGCGCGGTGAGATCGCGCACCGGCTGGGCATGATCGATCCGGACGCCTGGGCGTTCGTCTGGGTGGTCGACCCGCCGCTGTTCGAACCCGCCGACGACGCGACCGCGGCCGGCGACGTGGCCGTCGGCTCCGGGGCGTGGACCGCCGTGCATCACGCGTTCACCTCGCCCAAGCCCGGGCATGAGGACGCGATCGACACCGATCCGGGCAACGTGCTCGCCGACGCCTACGACATCGTCTGCAACGGCAACGAGATCGGCGGCGGCTCGATCCGTATCCACCGCCGCGACATCCAGGAGCGGGTGTTCGCGGTGATGGGACTCGACCACGCCGAGGCCGAGGAGAAGTTCGGATTCCTGTTGGAGGCGTTCACCTTTGGGGCGCCCCCGCACGGCGGGATCGCGTTCGGCTGGGACCGGATCAACGCCCTGCTGTCGGGGGTCGACTCCATCCGCGAGGTGATCGCGTTCCCGAAGACCGGCGGCGGCGTCGACCCGCTCACCGATGCGCCGGCGCCGATCACCGCCCAGCAGCGCAAGGAGTCCGGAATAGACGCCAAGCCCGAAAAGGTTGACCGGGCATGACTCGAGCGCCGGCGACGATGCAGCGCGAAGCAATGAGGAGGAGCGGCGCCAATGACTCGAGCGCCGGCGACGATGCAGCGCGAAGCAATGA
>NZ_KL446995.1:511028-581631 GCF_000709305.1 Mycobacterium sp. TKK-01-0059 | reverse complement strand
ATGCAGCGCGAAGCAATGAGGAGGAGCGGCGCCAATGACTCGAGCGCCGGCGACGATGCAGCGCGAAGCAATGAGGAGGAGCGGCGCCAATGACTGAGTTCCCGGACACCGCCACGATCAACGCCTTCAACCGGGCCATCGCCGACGAATTCCGCGCCAACGGCGGCAAGGTCGGCGGCCAGTTCGAGGGCGCCAACCTGCTGCTGCTGCACACGACCGGCGCCAAGTCCGGCCAGCCCCGGGTGTCCCCGCTGGCGTACTTCGACATCGACGGCAAGCTCATCGTCATCGGCTCGTTCGCCGGGGCCCCGGTCAGCCCGGCGTGGGTGCACAATCTGCGGGCCAACCCGAGCGCCCGCGTCGAGGTCGGAACGGACGCGTTCGACGTGACCGCGCGCGAGCTGCCGACCGACGAGCGTGACGATCTCTTCGACAAGGTCACCGCCGCGGCGCCCGGGTTCGCCGAGTACCAGGCCAAGACCAGCAGGGTGATTCCGCTGTTCGAGTTAATCCGGACCTAGCCGGTGGGCGCTTCGCGGCCGGCGGTGCCCTCGAGGGTCCTCGCCGCCGCGCGCGCGGGCGGCAAGCGGTTGCGCGCGGTCTGGTTCAACCTGGTGCAGACGTCGGTGGCCGCGGGCGTGTCCTGGTACCTGACGCACGATGTCCTCGGCCACCCGCAACCGTTCTTCGCGCCGATCGCCGCCGCGGTGTCGTTGTCGACCAGCAACGTGCTCCGCGCGCAACGCGCCATCCAGATGATGATCGGGGTGACCCTCGGCATCGGGCTGGGTTCGGCGGTCCAGGGGCTGCTCGGGCCCGGCGCGGTGCCCATCGCGATCGCGGCGTTCATCGCGCTCGGCGCCGCGGTGTTCATCGGGGGCGGCTTCATCGGGCACGGGATGATGTTCGCGAACCAGACCATCGTGTCGGCGATCCTGGTGCTGGCCCTTTACCACGGCGGCGTCGGGCTGGAACGCATCTTCGACGCGCTGATCGGCGGCGCGGTGGCGATCGTCTTCGCCGTGCTGCTGTTTCCCGCCGACCCGCTGGCGCTGCTGCGCGGCGCGCGCGTCGGCGTGCTGGCGGTGCTGCACGACGTCTTGGCGCGCGCCGCCGACGTCGCCGCCGGGCGCAAAGCCGCCGCGCCCGACTGGCCGCTGACGGCCGTCGACCGGGTGCACGAACAGCTCAGTGGCCTGCTCGAGGCGCGCACCACCGCCCGCCACGTCGTCACCATCGCCCCGCGCCGATGGGGCCTGCGCGACGCCGTGCGCGCCGCCGATCACCAGGCCGTGCACGTGGCCCTGCTGGCCGGCTCGGTGCTGCAGCTGGCGCGCGCCGTCGCCCCCGCCTCGGACGTCGGCCCCGAGCCCCCGGCCCCGCACGTGCACACGGTGCTGGTCGTGCTCGCCGCCGCGACCGCGCTCGCCGACCGCGACGCCGCCGGCGCCTGCGCATACACCGCGTCGGCCCGCCATCACGCGTCGCGGTTGCCGTCGGGCGCCGGCGCGAAAACCCAGGCGATCCTCGCCGACGCCGTCGGCGCCTGCATCGACGACCTGCAACGGGTCATCGACCTCAGGCCCGTGTGAGCCTCACCGCGAGTCGGCCAAGAACTCCTGCACCAACTTCCGCGGCGCCTGCGTCAGCCACGCCTCGGTGATCAGCTCCTGGAGGTCGCGCACCGAGATCTCGGCCAGGTTGACCAGCACGGCGGGGTAGCCGTCGAAATGCGGAGTGGTGAAGTAGGTTTGCGGCTCGTCGTCGATCAGCGCGAACTTGACCCCCTCGTCGGACACCCGAACGCCGAGGATGTCGCCGCGCGGCGGCTCCGGGCCGTTGCGGGCCAGGGCCTCGCGTTCCGAGGGCCGCAGCGGCCGCTCCCAGGCCAGCAATTTCTTGCCGACCCGCCAGTCGTGCGGCGACGGCTCGGAGGTGAGGGCCAGCTCGCCGACGATGCGGGCGACCTCGTCCCAGGTGGCCACTCCTCGATTGTGCTCCCGTTTCCGCCCCGTTGCCGTCATATCGGCAAACCGCCGCCGCCGGCAGTCCGTAGCGGCGCGGTGTGTGATGTGATCAGCCTGTGTCTGAAGTTGACGCCGGGGCGGCCCGCCGGCATCGAGTCACCCACCGCACCGAATACCGCTACTCCGACGTCGTGACCAGCTCGTACGGCCGCGGGTTTTTGACCCCGCGCGACTCGCTGCGGCAGCGCCGCGTCGCCCATCGGCTGATCATCGAGCCCGCCCCCGCCGACAGCTCCACCAGCACGGACACCTACGGGAACATCAGCTCCTACTTCCACGTGACCGAGCCGCACAGCATCTTGAAGGTGGTCAGCGATTCGGTCGTCGACGTCTATCCGCCGGCGCCGGGCCTGTATGCCGCCGGGGCGGCCGTGCAGCCGTGGGAGGACGCCCGGCCGGCGGGACGGATCGGGGCGCTGGCCGCCGAGTTCACCCTGGACCTGGATCCGCCCGAGATCACCGACGAGGTCCGCGAGTACGCGGCGCCCAGCTTCACGCCCGGACGCCCGCTGATCGAGGTGCTGCGGGATCTGGCGTCCCGGATCTTCACCGACTTCACCTACCGGTCGGGGTCGACGACGATTTCCACCGGCGTCGCCGAGGTTCTGGCGGCCCGGGAGGGGGTATGTCAAGACTTTGCCAGGCTGGCGATCGCCTGCCTGCGCGCCAACGGTTTGGCGGCCAGTTACGTGTCCGGCTACCTAGCCACCGACCCGCCGCCCGGAAAGGATCGGATGATCGGCATCGACGCCACGCACGCCTGGGCCGCGGTGTGGACTCCGCAGGACCCCGGCCAATTCGAGTGGCTGGGACTCGATCCCACCAACGACCAGATGATCGACGAGCGCTACATCGTGGTGGGCCGCGGCCGCGACTACGCGGATGTCCCGCCGCTGCGCGGCATCATCTACACCGACTCGCAGCACAGCGTGATCGACGTCGCCGTCGACGTGGTGCCCTATTCAGACCCCATCGAAGGCGACTTCTCGCATGCGTGACTTCACCTGCCCCAACTGTGGCCAGCGCCTGACGTTCGAGAACTCGACGTGCCTGAATTGTGGCAGCGCGCTGGGCTTTTCACTCGAGCAGATGGCGTTGCTGGTGATCTCCGACGGCGAGGCCACCGAGCACGCCGGCGTCGTGCCCGCCAGCGAGTACCAGCTGTGCGCGAATCTTCAGGTGGCCGAATGCAATTGGCTGGTGCCGGTCAACACCCCGCGATTGCTGTGCGCGTCGTGCGCGCTGACCGCCGAACGGCCCAACGACGCCGACACCGTCGGGCTGGCCGAGTTCGCCCGGGCCGAGGCGGCCAAACGACGGCTGATCGCCGAGCTGCACGAGCTGAAGCTGCCGATCGTCGGGCGGGACAAGGATCCCGACTACGGGCTGGCCTTCCGGCTGCTGTCCAGCGCACACGAAAACGTGATGACCGGGCACCAGAACGGGGTCATCACAATCGATTTGGCCGAGGGTGACGACGTGCACCGCGAGCAGCTGCGGGTCGAGATGGACGAACCGTACCGGACCCTGCTGGGCCACTTCCGCCACGAGATCGGGCATTACTACTACTACCGGTTGATCGCCCCGTACCGCGACCGCCTGGAGCGGTTCACCGAGCTCTTCGGCGACCCCGACGCCGACTACCAGGCGGCGCTCGACCGCCACTACAGCGAGGGCGCGCCCGAGGGTTGGCAGGACCACTTCGTGTCGTCCTACGCCACCATGCATGCGAGCGAGGATTGGGCCGAGACGTTCGCCCACTACCTGCACATCCGGGACGCGCTGGACACCTCGGCGTGGTGCGGGCTGGCGGCGGCGTCGGCCACCTTCGACCGGCCCGCGCTGGGGCCCAGCGCATTTCAGACGATCATCGACATGTGGCTGCCGTTGTCATGGTCACTGAACATGGTGAACCGGTCGATGGGGCACGACGACCTGTACCCGTTCGTGCTGCCGGCCGCGGTGCTGGAGAAGATGAAGTTCATCCACACCGTCGTCGACGAGGCAACGTCGGAGTCCCGGGGACCCGCGTCCGTGGCGGGCTGACGATGTGCTTCTCGATGACGGCGGATCTGGTGGTGGGCGCCGCCCTCGTGCCGGTCGCCGTGGCAACCCTGCGCGAGGTGAAGCACTGGCGCGAACTGCCTTTCGCCTTGCTGCCGACGGTTTTCTCGGCCCACCAGTTCATCGAGGCGGCCGTCTGGCCCAACCACGTTGTCCCCCCGGCGATGGCCCACCTGGCGATGCTCGCCTATGTGTTCATCGCGCTGCCGCTGTTGCCCGCGCTGGTTCCGTTGGCGATCCTGATGCTGGAACCGCGCGGCGCCCGGCTGCGGGTCGCGCCTTTCGCGGTGCTGGGCACCGTGGTGGCGGTCTATCTGGCCGTCGTTGTGCTCACCGAACCGGTCACCGTGGCGAAGTGCCCTCATACGCTGCAGTATCAGACCGCCGTGCAGCACGGTTACGTGTGGGCGGTGCTCTACGTCATCGCCGTCATCGGGCCCGCCGTGTTGTCGGGCTATCGCTCGATCGTGGTGTTCGGGATAGCGAACCTGGTGGGGCTGATCGTGGTCGCCGTCCTCTACACGCAGGCGTTCGCGTCCCTGTGGTGCATCTACGCCGCGACGCTGTCGGTCCTGGCGCTGGTGCACATGGTGCGGCGCCGGCGACTGCCCGATCCCCACCGCTACCACGGCGTCGCCACGGATCGGGTGACGTCGTCGACCGGTTAGGCGGGCATCACGCGGCGCACGTCGGGACCCCAAAGTGGTTGCATCCCACCGGGTAAGGCCAGCTGCGTGGTGGTGATGACGTCGGCCAGGTTGCGCAGCTCGGCGTGGACCGCGCCGAGCAGGTCCGCCAACTCGGCGCGCCGCCCGTCGTCGCCGACCCGTTCCAGCGCCGCGGGATGGGATCGGCGCAGCAGGGTGCCGATCTCGTCCACCAGACGTTCCGGGCGCGACGACCCCGACGAGCCGGGCAGGTCCCCGAGATCGGCGCGCAGCCGGTCCAATTGGTACAGCAGCGATCTCGGGTTCTGCGCGTCGAACAGCATCAGCTCGACCATGGCGGAGACGCTGACCTTGCCCGCGGTGCGGCGCCGGTAGATGACCGAGGACTCGCACGCCACCAGGGTGGATTCGATGACGGTCTGTTCGGCGGCGGCGCCGCGCACCACGGTCAGGGTCGCCCGCAGCAACGCGGTCAGCCACAGGCCGCGTTCGATGCGCTTGCCGATGTCCATCATCGTCCAGCCCACGTCGCGCACCATCGACTCGGCGGCCACCCCCGACAGGGTCAGCATCCCGGCCAGCGTCTGGGCCTGCGCCCGGCTCAGCGCGGCGTCGGCCTCGGCGAGCGAGTCCGGCGGCTCGCTGTCGAGGGCCAGCGCGCGCTCCACCGCGGCCAGCACCATCCACGTGTCGTTGGACATCTGGTCGCGCACCGCGCGGGCGGCCAGCGCCAGGCCTTCCACCGACTGCACCAACGAGCCGGGGCGGTGCGGGTCGACGGTGAGCGACCACAGCGTCGAGGGGGCGACGGCGATCATCTCGGCGTGGTCGCCGCCGCCGTCGGCCGCGGTGTCGGTCCCGGTGATGCGGCCCAGCGCGGCCATCAGCACCGGCACGCACTCGCTTTCCTCGCTGTGCTGGTGGTGCCGGTACACGTGGAACCTGTCGCGGGCGACGATGAGCAACCGCGCCATACTTTCGGCGCGCTCGCCGTAGCGGCCGATCCAGAAGAGGTCGGACAGCACGCGCGGGGAACTGACGGCCCACGTGCCCGCGGCCGTCTTCGCCGGCGGTTCCACGCTCGGCGGGCTGACCGCCTCGGCCCGCGCCCGCTCGGTGGGACGGACCCAGACATCCTTTGCCGCAACGGTTTTCAGCGTGTAGGCGGCGTCCCCGGGCGCCAGCACGTAGCCGATGCCGCCGATCATCGGCGCGTAGCCGCCCCGCTGGGCGACGGTGAACAAGCGGATGCCGACGCCCGCCGACGACAACGCACCGGCGTGATCGGTGGGTGCTGACGAGAACTGCGGCAGCTCCTGGCCGACCCACTGCCACGGCGCGGCCTCGATCTGGGCCGCCAACCGCGTCAGCTGCGGAGACGACAGCGCCGGTCCGACAAGGGTTTTCGCGCCGACCGTCGACCTCACCAGCAGGGACGGCAGGTTCGCCAGCAAGTGCGAACGCTCGGAGGCGATGCCGCCCCAGTAGGCCGGCGGGCTGGGCAGCAGCAGGGTCTCCGACAGCAGGTGCTCGGCCATGGCGGGCAGGAAACGCTGCAGCCCAGGGTTTTCCAGGACCCCGCTGCCCAGCGTGTTGACGGCGGTCACCGTGCCGCGGTGTTGCGCCTCCACCAGACCGGCCACCCCGAGGCGCGAATCGGCGCGCAGATCCAGCGGGTCCGTGTAGTCGGCGTCGACCCGGCGCAGCACCACGTCGACGCGCTTCAGGGTGCCCAGCGAGCGCATCCACAACATGCCCTCGCGCACCACCAGGTCCGCGCTCTCGACCAGGGCGAAGCCCAGCAGGGTGGCCAGATAGGCCTGGTCGAAAGCGGTTTCGGAGTAGATGCCCGGGGACAGGACCACCACCACCGGGTCCTGGGCATCGTCGGGTGCCGCGTCGATCAGCGCCAGCCGCAGCGCCTGGGCGAACGGCGTGGTCGGCCGCGGCGCGATGCGTTCGTAGAGGTCGGGAACGGCGTGCGCGACCACGCGCCGGTCGGCCAGCGCGTAGCCGGCCCCCGAGGGCGCCTGGGTCCGGTCGCCGTTGACGACGAAGGCGCCGTCGGGACGCCGGCTGACGTCACAGGCGTGCATGAAAAGCTGATGGCGCCCGGGGATCTCGATGCCGTTGGCGGCACGCACGTAGCCGGGGTGGGCGAACAGCAGCTCAGGCGGCAGGACACCGTCGGTGAGCAGGCTGCGCGGCCCGTACAGGTCGGCGAGCACGGCGTCGAGCACCCGGGACCGCTGCAGCAGCCCCGCCTCGAGCACCTCCCAGTCGGCCGCGGACAGCACGAGCGGCAGCGTGTCCAGCTGCCAGGGCCTCGGCTCCTGGCCACGGCCGCCGGGCACGACGTCGGTGTAGGTGATGCCGTCGTTGTCGATCAGCCCGCGCACCACCGAGCGCAGCCGGTCCAGCCCCGCGCGGCCGCGCTCCGCGATCGCGTCGGCGACCTCGGCCCACGCCGGGCGCACGTGGCCGTCGGGGTCGACGAATTCGTCGTAGCCGCTCGCCGGGCCGCGTCGCAGATCGAAGAGCGCTTGCTGGGCGCGGGCGGCCCGGTAGCCGGCCAGCAACCGGTCCGCGTCGTAGCGGCCGCCGGCCGGGGCTGCACCGGTGCCGAATGTCATGTCCGCAAACGCCATTACTGCTGCACGGTACGCACGCGGCGCAAGCCTCCGATGCCCGGCGCGCCGAATTCGCGCCGAGTGTTACGCCGGTGCCGGACCCGGCGGCGGCCCGGGCTGGTAACCCGCCTGCTGCGGCGCGACCACCTGCCCGCCAGAGAACTTGCGGTAGGCGTAGATCCCGATCAGGGAGGCGACCGGGGCCGCCACCAACAGCCCGACCCCGCACGCGAGCGCGCCCACCACGAACAGCGCCACCTCGACCAGCCACACCAGCAGGGCGTTGCCGAAGTTTGCGGTGACGGTGGAGAAGCTGGAGGTCAGCGCCTTGATGGGCTGCTCCGATCGATCGATGGCGAACGGGATCGTGAACTGGGCGAAAATGCCCAGGATCAGGCCCGGCAAGAAGCACAGCGCCGAGGCGATCGAGGTGAGGATGCCGACCAGCAGCGCGGCCAGGAACACCATGCCGAAGTTGCGCGGCTTGAAGAACGAACCGACGGTCACCGGGCGCCCGTCGGCCAGATCCAGGCAGCCGGACAGGAAGGCGGCTTGGGCGAACGCGCCCACCAGGTAGGCGACGAGGTAGCCGAGGATGAGCAGCGTCATCCCGCCGCCGTTGAGGTTCGCCGTGAAGGTGAAGTAGTCGTCGTCGGGGCCGGTCGTCGTCGTGCCCACGCTTTGGCTCAGGCCGACCAGGGCCGAGGCGACGCCGATCAGGATCCCGTACACCAAGGCCGGAACGATCAGTGCCACAGGGTTTTTGGAGAAGGCGTTCCAGGCCCAGCCGAACGCGTCACCGATGCTGAAGGCCGGCGCGGGCGGGCCGCCGTACCCGGGCGGGGGGCCGTAGCCGGGCGGCGGCCCGTAGCCCGGGGGAGGCGCGCCATATCCGGGGGGCGGGCCGTAACCCGGGGGTGGCGGGGGAGGCGCGCCGTAACCGGGCGGTGGCGGGTAGCCGGGGGGATTCTGGCCCCCGCCCTGAGGGTCCGGCGGGCCTGGATATTCGGGGGGTTGGCTCATGTCCGTCCTTGCTGTCCTGGGAGGAACGCGCGCTGAACTTGGCAAACGCCGAACTTAGCAAAGATGCGGCCGGTGCGCGCGGATCGCCGGGGCCGCAGCGGACGTCCGTCCCTCGTGGTATGCCTGAATCCGTGTCCGACAGTCTGTTTGACCTGCCCGGCGCGCCGCAGCCAGACGATCACGGCTTGGGCGCGTCGAGCGGCTCGCCGCTGGCCGTCCGCATGCGCCCGGCGTCGCTGGACGAGGTGGTCGGGCAGGACCACCTGCTGGCGCCCGGCTCGCCCCTGCGCCGCCTCGTCGAGGGCTCCGGCGTGGCGTCGGCCATCCTGTACGGGCCGCCGGGCAGCGGCAAGACCACGCTGGCCGCGCTGATCTCACAGGCGACCGGGCGCCGGTTCGAGGCGCTGTCGGCGTTGTCGGCCGGTGTGAAAGACGTTCGGGCGGTGATAGATAAGGCCCGAACCGCGCTCCTCCATGGCGAGCAGACGGTGCTGTTCATCGACGAGGTGCACCGGTTCTCCAAGACCCAGCAGGACGCGCTGTTGTCGGCCGTGGAGAACCGGGTGGTCCTGCTGGTGGCGGCGACCACGGAGAACCCGTCCTTCTCGGTGGTGGCGCCGCTGCTGTCCCGCTCGCTGATCCTGCAGTTGCGGCCGCTGAGCGCCGACGACATCCGCACCGTCGTGCAGCGCGCGATCGACGACCCACGCGGCCTGGGCGGGCAGGTCGCGGTCGCGCCCGACGCCGTCGACCTCCTGGTGCGGCTGGCCGCCGGTGACGCCCGCCGCGCGCTGACGGCGCTGGAGGTCGCCGCCGAGGCGGTGCCGCCCGACGGCGAGCTGACCGTCACCGCCATCGAGCAGTCCCTCGACGAAGCCGCCGTGCGTTACGACCGCGACGGCGACCAGCACTACGACGTCATCAGCGCGTTCATCAAGTCGGTGCGCGGCTCGGACGTCGACGCCGCGCTGCACTACCTGGCCCGCATGCTCGTCGCGGGGGAGGACCCACGGTTCGTCGCGCGCCGGCTGATGATCCTGGCCAGCGAGGACATCGGCATGGCCGACCCGACCGCGCTGCAGGTCGCGGTCGCGGCCGCGCAGACGGTCGCGCTGATCGGCATGCCCGAGGCGCAACTGACCTTGGCGCACTGCACGATTCACCTGGCCACCGCGCCGAAATCCAACGCCGTCACCACCGCGCTGGGCGCGGCGATGGCCGACATCAGGGCCGGCAAGGCCGGCCTCGTGCCGCCCCACCTGCGCGACGGACACTATTCGGGGGCGGAGGCCTTGGGCAATGCGCAGGGCTACAAATACTCCCATGACCAGCCGGATGGTGTTGCGGCGCAACAATATCCGCCCGACGAGCTGGTGGGCGTCGACTACTACCGGCCCACCGCCCGAGGCTTCGAGCGCGACATGGCGGGCCGGCTGGAGCGGCTGCGCGCGATCATCCGCCGGAAGCGGGGTGACAAGGGATGAAAACCTTCAGCGACGAGGAGATGGGCCAACTGCTGCCCACCGCCAAGCAATACAGCGTCGTCATCCTCAAGCGCGGCCCGAGGTTCGGGGACGAGTCGTCAGCGCAGATCATCTGGGAGCACGGCCGGCGCAACTTCGGACTGCGCGACGACGGCGTGCTCGCGGTGGTACTGCCGGTCACCGACGAGTCCGACGTCTGCGGCATCGGCGTTTTCGCCGCGACCGTCGACGAGACCGCCGCCATCATGGCCGACGACCCGGGGGTCGCGGCGGGGGTGTTCGTCTACCAGGTGCACGCCTGCCGCGGATTTCCCGGGGACGCGCTGCCTTGACCCGCGCGCGCTCAGACCAGCTCGGGCACCCGAAGGTGGGCGATCGCCAGCTCGAATTCCCCGACGTCGATCACCTCGGCCCCCAGCTCGCGCACCCGCCGGCTGCGCAGCTCGGTGGCGCGGTCGCGGTTGCGGGCCATGGCGTCCATCGAGTCGAACGTCGAGCAGGTCACCGCCCGGCGGCAGCTGGGGTGGTCGACCAGCAGGCTGGCGCTGCAGAACCCGTCCAGGTTCTCCATCTCGGGCAGCACCGCCATCCGGTAGAAGTCCAGGGATCTGCTCAGCTGGTCCGGCACCACCTTGAGCCAGGTGGCGCGCACGCACGCGCCGTGACGGGAGGGGTGGTCGCGGTGCAGCAGGGCGATGTCCCATTCCTCCACCCGGGCGCTGCCGTCGAACATCAGCGCGGCCCGGTCACGGATGGGCGCGACCCGCTCGGCGCTGCCGCGCATCGCCTCCACCGTCTCCCACGAACTGGTGGCGATGCAGGTGCCGGACTGCCGGTCGACCAACAGCGACAACCCCAACCACCCGTCGATCTCCTTGAGGGCGGGCATGACGACGTCGCGAACATGCGCAATTCCGATGTCGACCGAAAGGGGTTGCGCCTGGATGGTGGTAGAGCGTGCGTACACGGTCGACCCCTTCTCTGTCGGGGCGGCACCCCGGTGGCGCCACCGGTCCCACCAGTTACCTTCCTCCTGCCGGCAACTCGCCGCAATGCTTTCGGGACGCGGATCGGCGACCGGCCGAATGCCTGGTTCGGCCGGTCCACCGCCCCTCTCGATCAGACCAGCTCGGGCACTCGCAGGTGCGCCAGCGCCAGCTCGAACTCGCATTCGTCGAGCTCCTCGGCGCGCGCCTCTTGCATCGAAGAGCTCTTTAGCGCGGTTGCCTGTTCCCTGTTCCGCTCCATCGCGTCGATGCTGTCGAACGTCGCCGAGGACACGCCACGCCCGGAGGCGCGGTCGATCAGCAGGCTCGCACTGCAGAACCCGTCGAGGCCCTCGAGCTGGGGCAGGACGGACGACTTGTAGTACTCGATGCCTTGGTCCATGGTCTCCGGCGGCACCATGACCCACGTCGCCCGCACACCCGCGCCGTCGGGCGCGTGGTGGTCGCGATGCAGCACCGCGATCTCCCACTGCTCGACGTCCGTCGTGCCCCCGAACATTTCCGCCGCCCGATCGCGTATTCCCGTCACGGCTTCACCGCTGGCGCGCATGGCTTCGTCGCTCTCCCAGGCGCTGGTGGCAATGCACCGGCCGGAGCGACGGTCGACCAAAAGGGATACTCCGATGCAGCCCGGCATGCCTTGCAGCGCGGGCATGACCTCATCGCGAACATGCGCTATCCCGGCGTCGATCGACGAGGGTTGCGCCTGAATTGTGGTAGAGCGTGCGTACACGATCCACCCCCTCTTTGTTCGGGGCAGCGCCCCGGTGGCGCCACCGGTCATGAACCACCTTCCTCCTGCGGGTTACGCGCCGCAATGCCCAAATGTGGTCGCGCTCACAAACGATTGGCTGGTCGCGACGCGGGCGCCGTAGGCTGGTTCGGATGCATACCGATGTGCTGGACGTGGACACCTCCCGCCGCCGCATCGTCGATCTCACCGAGGCGGTGCGCGGCTTCTGCTGGTCGCGCGGGGACGGTCTGTGCAACGTGTTCATCCCGCACGCCACGGCGGGGGTGGCCATCATCGAGACGGGCGCCGGCTCCGACGACGACCTGGTCGACACGCTGGAGCGGCTGCTGCCGCGCGACGACCGTTACCGGCACGCGCACGGCTCCGAGGGGCACGGCGCCGACCACGTGATGCCCGCGCTCGTCGCGCCGTCGGTGACGGTTCCGGTCTCCGGCGGGGAGCCGATGCTGGGCACCTGGCAGAGCATCGTGCTGGTCGACCTGAACCGCGACAACCCGCAACGCTCGGTCCGGCTGAGCTTTTTGGAGGGTTAGCGGCCCGGTAGCCGACGCCACCGAGCAGGTACTGTGAGCGGTCGAAATGCGTCGTTAGACGGGCTTCCCATACCCCGGCGAATAGGCTGGGAACAAGACGTCGAAGTAAGAGAAAGAAGCGGACTCCGAAAGTGCAGACACACGAGATCAGGAAACGGTTTCTTGATCATTTCGTGAAGGCGGGTCACACCGAGGTGCCGAGCGCATCGGTGATCCTCGACGACCCCAACCTGCTGTTCGTCAACGCGGGCATGGTCCAGTTCGTGCCCTACTTCCTGGGCGCGCGCACACCGGAGTACCCGACCGCCACCAGCATCCAGAAGTGCATCCGCACCCCCGACATCGACGAGGTCGGGATCACCACCCGGCACAACACGTTCTTCCAGATGGCCGGCAACTTCTCGTTCGGCGACTACTTCAAGCGCCGCGCCATCGAACTGGCGTGGACCCTGCTGACCAACAGCGTCGAGCAGGGCGGCTACGGCCTGGATCCCGAACGCATCTGGGCAACGGTCTATTTCGACGACGACGAGGCCGTGCAGCTGTGGAAGGAGATCGCCGGGCTGCCCGACGAGCGCATCCAGCGCCGCGGCATGGCCGACAACTACTGGTCGATGGGCATCCCCGGGCCGTGCGGCCCGTCCTCGGAGATCTATTACGACCGGGGACCCGAATTCGGCGTCGAGGGCGGCCCGATCGCCAACGAGGACCGCTACATCGAGATCTGGAACCTCGTGTTCATGCAGAACGAGCGCGGGGAGGGGACCGGCAAGGAGGACTTCGAGATCCTCGGGCCGTTGCCCCGCAAGAACATTGACACCGGCATGGGTGTGGAGCGGGTCGCGTTCATCCTGCAGGGCGTGCACAACGTCTACGAGACCGACCTGTTGCGCCCGGTCATCGACGCCGTGGCCGCGCGGGCCCCGCGCGGATACGACGCCGGCAACCACGACGACGACGTGCGCTACCGGGTCATCGCCGACCACAGCCGCACCGCGGCCATCCTGATCGGCGACGGCGTCACGCCGGGCAACGACGGCCGCGGCTACGTGCTGCGCCGGCTGCTGCGCCGGGTGATCCGCTCGGCCAAGCTGCTCGACATCGAGGGCCCCATCGTCGGCGACCTGATGGCCACCGTGCGCGACGCGATGGGCCCGTCGTATCCCGAACTCGTCGCCGACTTCGACCGGATCAGGCGCATCGCCGTCGCCGAGGAAACCGCGTTCAACCGCACGCTGGCGGCGGGATCCAAACTGTTCGACGAAGTCGCCGGCACCACCAAAGCCTCGGGCGCAAAGGCGATTTCGGGTTCGGACGCCTTCACCCTGCACGACACCTACGGGTTCCCGATCGAGCTCACGCTGGAGATGGCGTCCGAGGCCGGCCTGCAGGTGGACGAGGTCGGGTTCCGGGAGCTGATGGCCGAACAGCGCCGCCGCGCCAAGGCCGACGCCGCCGCCCGCAAGCACGCGCACGCGGACCTGAGCGCGTACCGCGAACTGGTCGACGCCGGACCCACCGAATTCACCGGCTTCGACGAATTGACGTCCGAGGCAAAGATTTTGGGCATCTTCGTCGACGGTAAGCGGGTGCCGGTGGTCACGCACGGCACCGAGGGGGTCGACCGCGTCGAACTCGTGCTGGACCGCACCCCGCTCTACGCCGAGGCCGGCGGCCAGATCGCCGACGAGGGCACCATCAGCGGGACGGGCGCCAGCGGGAGCGCCCGCGCCGCGGTCACCGACGTGCAGAAGATCGCCAAAACCCTGTGGGTGCACCGGGTCAACGTCGAGTCCGGGGAATTCGTGGAGGGCGACACCGTCATCGCGGCCGTCGACCCGCAATGGCGGCGGGGCGCCACCCAGGGCCACTCGGGAACCCACATGGTGCACGCGGCCCTGCGACAAGTGCTGGGCCCCAACGCCGTTCAGGCCGGATCGCTGAACCGGCCGGGCTACCTGCGCTTCGACTTCAACTGGCAGGGCGCCCTGTCCGACGAACAGCGCACCCAGATCGAAGAGGTGACCAACCAGGCCGTGCAGGCCGACTTCGAGGTGCACACGTTCACCGAGCAACTCGAAAAGGCCAAGGCCATGGGGGCGATCGCGATGTTCGGCGAACGCTATCCCGACGAGGTGCGGGTGGTGGAGATCGGCGGGCCATTCTCGCTGGAGCTGTGCGGCGGGACCCACGTGCACAACTCCGCGCAGATCGGGCCGGTGACGATCCTGGGCGAATCCTCGGTCGGCTCCGGGGTGCGGCGGGTCGAGGCCTACGTCGGGCTGGAGTCCTTCCGGCACCTGGCCAAGGAACGCGCGCTGATGGCCGGGCTGGCGTCGTCGCTCAAAGTGCCGTCCGACGAGGTGCCCGCCCGGGTGGCCAACCTGGTGGAGCGGCTCAAGGCGGCGGAGAAGGAGCTCGAGCGCGCCCGGCTGGCCGGCGCGAAGGCCGCCGCCACCGACGCCGCGGCCCGCGCGGAGCGCATCGGTAACGTCCGGGTGGTGGCGCAACGGATGACCGGCGGGATGACGGCGGGCGATCTGCGCTCCCTGGTCGGTGACATCCGCGGCAAGCTGGGCGGCGATCCCGCGGTGGTCGCGCTGATCACGGACAACTCAGCCGGCGACGGCGGAAGCGTGCCGTATGCGGTCGCGGCCAATCCGGCCGCCCAGGACCTCGGGCTTCGCGCCAACGACCTGGTCAAGAAGCTGGCCGCGGCGGTCGACGGCCGCGGCGGCGGAAAGGCCGACCTGGCGCAGGGCTCCGGCAAGGACCCGACCGGCATCGACGCCGCCCTCGCCGCAATCCGCTCGGAGATCACCGCGATAGCGCGGGTCGGTTGAGTGGTTTCCGCACAGCACCGCGCGCCCGACCGGCCCGGCGATCCTGACCAGGACCCCGGGCGGGGCCGGCGGCTCGGCGTCGACGTGGGCAGCGTGCGCATCGGCGTGGCCTGCAGCGACCCCGACGCCATCCTGGCCACCCCGGTGGAAACCGTGCGCCGCGACCGCTCCGGCAAACACCTGCGCCGGCTGGCGGCGCTGGCCGCCGAGCTCGAGGCCGTCGAGGTGGTCGTCGGGCTGCCGCGCACGCTGGCCGACCGCACCGGTCCCTCGGCGATCGACGCGATCGAGCTGGCGGACGCGCTGGCCGACCGCGTCGCACCCACGCCCGTGCGGCTGGCCGACGAGCGGCTGACCACGGTGAGCGCGCAGCGATCGCTGCGCGCGGCCGGGGTGCGGGCCAAGGAGCAGCGTGCGGTGATCGATCAGGCGGCGGCGGTGGCCATCCTGCAGAGTTGGCTGGATCAGCGCCGCGCGACCCTGACCGGGCCCGGGGAGCGTGCCGATGGTTGACAGCGCACGGCGTGAACGCGCCGAACCCGAGGCCGTGGGTCCGCCCCGGCGCAGGTCGAGCCGCACCGCCCGCAATCGGGCGGAGCGGGGCCGCCGGCGCCGGCGCGCCGCCCTGCGCACCGCGCTGGCGCTGGTGGCGGTCATCGTGGTGGCGGGCGTTTTCGCCGGCGGCAAGCTGTGGCACGCCGTGTTCGGGCCCGGTGACGACTACACCGGAAACGGCAAGCGCGACATCGTGATTCAGATCAAGGACGGCGACTCGACCACCATGGTCGGGGAGACGCTGCAGAACGAGCACGTGATCAAGACCGTCCGCGCCTTCGTCAACGCCGCGCACGGCAACAGCAAGATCTCCTCGATCCAGCCCGGCTTCTACCGCATGCGCACCGAGATCCCGGCCGCCAACGCCGTCACGCGGCTGGCCGACCCCGACAGCCGGGTGGGCCGGCTGGTCATCCCGGAGGGCCGGCAGCTCGACGACACCACCGACATGAAGACCAACGTGGTCAACCCCGGCATCTTCACCCTGATCTCGCGGGCCACCTGCGTGGATTTCGACGGGAGTAAGCGGTGCGTCTCCGTGGAGGACCTGCGCGCGGCCGCCACCAACAGTTCTCCCTTGGCGTTGGCGGTGCCGCCCTGGGCCACCGAACCCGTCGGTGAGCTCGGCAAGGACCACCGCCGCATCGAGGGGCTGATCGCGCCGGGGACCTTCAACGTCGATCCGTCCGCGCCGCCCGAGACCATCCTGTCGAACCTGATCGGCGCCGGGGCGGTGGAGTACATGAAGTCCGGGCTGGTCGACACCGCCCAGGCCATGGGCCTGTCGCCCTACGACATCCTGGTGGTGGCGTCGCTGGTGCAGCAGGAGGCCAGGTCGCAAGACTTCGCGAAGGTCGCCCGCGTCATCTACAACCGGCTGCACGCCCACCACACGCTGGAGTTCGATTCGACCGTCAACTACCCGCTGGACCGCCGGGAGGTGGCCACCACCGACGGCGACCGGGCCGAGAAGACGCCGTGGAACACCTACGTGTCCCAGGGCCTGCCGGCCACCGCGATCTGTTCGCCCGGTGTCGACGCGCTCAACGCCGCCGAGCACCCCGAGCCCGGCGACTGGTTGTACTTCGTCACCATCGACGGCCAGGGGACGACGCTGTTCACCAAGGATTATCAGCAGCACCTGGCCAACATCGAGCTGGCTAAGCACAACGGTGTCCTCGATTCCGCCCGCTGACGGCGATCGCAAGCGCGGCGAAGCCGGGCGCAGCGGGTCGCCGTCCGACCAAGCTGACGGCGATCGCAAGCGCGGCGAAGCCGGGCGCAGCGGGTCGCCGTCCGGCCAAGCTGACGGCGCACCCCGGAAGGCGGCGGTCCTCGGCAAACCCATCGCCCACTCGAAATCCCCGCAGCTGCACCTGGCCGCCTACCGCGCGCTGGGCCTGACCGGCTGGACCTACGAGCGCATCGAATGCGACGCCGACCAGCTGCCCGGGGTGGTCGGCGGGCTCGGCCCCGACTGGGTCGGGGTGTCGGTGACCATGCCGGGCAAGTTCGCCGCCCTGGCGTTCGCCGACGAGCGCACCGAGCGTGCCGAGCGGGTGGGGTCGGCGAACACCCTGGTGCGCACCCCGGCGGGCTGGCGGGCCGACAACACCGACATCGACGGGGTGGCGGGCGCGCTCGGGTCGACGGCCTCTGGATGGGCGCTGGTCTGTGGATCGGGCGGCACCGCGCCGGCGGCCGTCGCCGGCCTGGCGCAACTGGGCGTCGGCGGCATCACCGTCGTGGCCCGCAATCCCGGCAAGGCGGCCCGGCTGGTGGAGCTGGGACACGCGATGGGCGTCGCCACGCGGTTCTGCGACCTCGACGGCGGCGGGCTGGCCGACGAGGTCGCTTCCGCCGACGTGCTGGTCAGCACCATTCCCGCGGACGTGGCCGCCCGCTATGCCGGCACGTTGGCCGGCATCGGTGTGCTGCTCGACGCCGTCTACGACCCGTGGCCGACGCCGCTGGCCGCCGCGGTGAGCGCCGCGGGGGGCCGGGTGATCAGCGGCGTGCAGATGCTGCTGCACCAGGCCTTCGCGCAGGTCGAACAGTTCACCGGGCTGCCGGCGCCCCGCGAGGCCATGGCTTGCGCCCTGGAGGCATCGGATTAGCCTGCCGCCCATGCGGATTGCGGCGGGGTGCCTGGTGCTGGCCTGGTTGGCGGCGTTGAGCTGCTACGACATCCGCGAACGGCGCCTGCCCAACGCGCTGACCCTGACCGGCGCCGCGGCGATCCTGGCGGTGGCCGGGGTGGCCGGGCGCGGGTGGTCGGCGCTGGCCGGAGCCGCGGCGTTGACCGGGATCTATCTGCTGGTCCACTGGGTGGCGCCGAGCGGGATGGGGGCCGGCGACGTCAAGCTGGCCATCGGCGTGGGCGCGCTGACCGGCTGTTGCGGCGCCGGTGTGTGGTTCCTGGCGGCGTTCGGTGCCCCGCTGCTGACCGTGCTGGTCGGGATGGTCGCCCGGATTCGCGGCGGCGCTCGGGGCGGCCGCACGGTGCCGCACGGGCCGTCGATGTGTCTGGCCAGCGCGGCGGGGATCGGCCTGGCGCTGCTCTGACGCCCTCAGTTTCCGACGACGGCGGGGCGCAGCAGCGGCAACAGCTCGTCGCCGAGCCGGACCGTCTCCGACTTGTACGGGGTGTCCGACAACACGAAATGGCTGACCCCCAGGTCGGCGTATTTGCGCAGCGCGGCGGCGACTTCGGCGGCCGACCCGACCAGCCACGTCGTCCCGGCGCCTTCCCCGCCGTACTTGCTCGGCGTCGTATACAGACAGGAATCGAGCACCTCGCCGCGCGCGGCGAGGTCGGACAGCCGCCGCTGGCCCGCGGATCCCTTCGGGTCGTGCAGCAGCTGCATGGTGGGCGTTCCGGCCAGGGTGGCGACCTTGGCCTCGGCGTCGCGCCAGGCCTGCTCGGAGGTGTCGCGCACCAGCGTGGTGACCCGGAGGCCGAATTCCAGCGGCGCGTGCTCGCGACCGAGCTTGGCGGACAACGACTTCAGCCGGTCGATGCGGTCGGCGATCCCGTCCAGCGGCTCCCCCCAGAACAGTTGGACGTCGGCGTCGGTCGCGGCGACCTGCTCGGCGGCCGCCGATGCCCCACCGAAGTACAGCGTCGGGTGCCGGCCCTCGGCCGCACCGAGCGGGCGCGGCTGCAGGCTCGAGTGTTCGACGGTGTAGAACTCGCCGCGGTGGGTGACGTCGTCCTCGCGCCACAACCGGCGCAGCAACCGGATGAATTCGCGCGTGCGGTCGTAGCGGCGTGACTTGTCGACCTCGGCGTCGCCGTAGGCGGCCGGATCGTCGGCGCCGCTGACGATGTTGACCAGCAGCCGGCCGTCGTTGAGCCGGTCGAGGGTGGCCGCCGCGCTGGCGAAATGCGCCGGATGCCAATACCCGGGACGGACCGCCACCAGCGGCGCGAAGCGGTTGGTGCGCGCGGCGATTGCGGTCGCGACCGTGAAGGTGTCCGGACGTCCCCAGCCGGTGCCGATCAGCGCGCCGTCCCAGCCGTGTTGCTCGGCGCGGTGCGCCAGGTCGACGGAATAGTCGAGGCTTCCCCAGCCGTCGACGGTGTCGTCGCCGCGATGGCCGGGCTCGACGGTATTCGGTATGTACCAGAGAAATTGACCCACCAGACAAGATGCTGGCACACGACCGCGGCGGCCCGGCCCGGCCGCCGGCCGAATCGCGTGGTCACCCCTGGAATCAGGGCGGATGAAAGTCCCCGCATCGGTTCCCCGCGGCCGCGGGCTGCGCGAATCGGCTTCCGGAAGCCGCCATGGGAAGATGGGACGCGTGTTGCGTTGGATCACCGCCGGGGAGTCGCATGGCCGTGCGCTGGTGGCCGTGCTCGAAGGCATGGTCGCCGGCGTGGAGGTCACCTCCCTGGACATTTCGGAGCAGTTGGCCCGCCGCCGGCTCGGCTACGGCCGCGGCGCCCGGATGGCGTTCGAGCGGGACGCGGTGAGCGTGCTGTCCGGGGTGCGCCACGGTGTCACCCTGGGCGGACCCATCGCCGTCGAGATCGGCAACACCGAATGGCCGAAGTGGGAGACCGTGATGGCTCCCGACCCGGTCGATCCCGGCGAGCTGGCCGACAGCGCGCGCAACGCCCCGCTGACCCGGCCGCGGCCCGGCCACGCCGACTACGCGGGCATGCTCAAGTACGGCTTCGACGACGCCCGGCCGGTCCTGGAGCGGGCCAGCGCCCGGGAGACCGCCGCCCGCGTCGCCGCGGCCACCGTCGCCCGGTCGTTCCTGCGCCAGGCGCTGGGCGTCGAGGTGCTCTCGCACGTGATCGCGATCGGCCCGTCGGCGCCCTACGAGGGCCCGCCGCCGGGCCCGGGGGACCTGGCCGCGATCGACGCCAGCCCGGTCCGCGCGTACGACGAGGCGGCCGAAAAGGCGATGATCGCCGAGATCGAAGCGGCCAAGAAGGACGGCGACACCCTCGGCGGTGTGGTCGAGGTGGTCGCCCTGGGCCTGCCCGTCGGGCTGGGCTCGTTCACCAGCGGCGACAACCGGCTCGACAGCCAGCTCGCCGCCGCCGTCATGGGCATCCAGGCGATCAAGGGCGTCGAGATCGGCGACGGATTCGAGACGGCGCGCCGCCGCGGCAGCCGTGCCCACGACGAGATGTACCCGGGGCCCGACGGCGTGGTCCGCTCGACCAACCGCGCCGGCGGGCTCGAAGGCGGCATGACCAACGGCCAGCCGCTGCGCGTGCGCGCGGCGATGAAGCCGATTTCCACCGTCCCGCGCGCGCTGGCCACCGTCGACATGGCGACCGGCGACGAAGCCGTCGCGATCCACCAGCGCTCGGACGTGTGCGCGGTGCCCGCCGCCGGCGTGGTGGTCGAGGCCATGGTCGCGCTGGTGCTGGCCCGCGCCGCGCTGCAGAAATTCGGCGGCGATTCGCTGGCCGAAACCCGCCGCAACGTCGAGGCCTATCGCAGGGCGGTCGCCGAGCGGGAATCGCCGGCCGCCCGGGGCACGGCGTGATGGCGCCCAAAGCGGTCCTGATCGGGTTGCCGGGGTCGGGCAAGTCCACCATCGGGCGCCGGCTCGCCAAGGCGCTCGACGTCGGCTTCCTCGACACCGACGCGGCGATCGAGCAGCGGACCGGGCGGCGCATCGACGAGATCTTCGCCACCGACGGCGAACGGGAATTCCGGCGCATCGAAGAGGACGTGGTGCGCGCGGCGCTGGCCGACCACGACGGCGTGCTGTCCCTGGGCGGCGGCGCCGTCACCAGCCCCGGCGTCCGCGAGGCGCTCGCCGGTCACACCGTCGTCTACCTGGAGATCAGCGCCACCGAAGGCGTCCGGCGCACCGGCGGCAACACGGTGCGCCCGCTGCTGGCCGGGCCCGACCGCGCCGACAAATACCGCGCGCTGATGGCCGAACGCAGTCCGCTGTATCGCCGGGCGGCGACCATCCGCGTCGACACCAACCGCCGCAACCCCGGCGCGGTGGTCCGCTACATCGTCTCGCGGTTGCAGGCACCGGCGGGGGCGGCCACGTGAGGGCAGCGCCGGCGACGATGCAGAGCGAAGCGATGAGGAGGAGCGGCGCCATATGACAGCCGGTGACCCGGTCACCATCGAGGTGGCCGTCGACCCGCCGTACCCGGTGATCATCGGCACCGGCCTGCTGACGGAGCTCGAGGAGCTGCTCTGCGACCGGCACAAGGTGGCCATCGTGCACCAACCGGTCCTGGCCGAGACCGCCGAGCTGATCCGAAGCCGGTTGGCGGACAAGGGCGTTGACGCCCACCGCATCGAGATCCCGGACGCCGAGGACGGCAAGGATCTGCCGGTCGTGGGGTTCCTGTGGGAAGTGTTGGGCCGCATCGGGATCGGGCGCAAGGACGCGTTGGTCAGCCTCGGGGGCGGCGCGGCCACCGACGTCGCCGGTTTCGCGGCGGCCACCTGGTTGCGCGGCGTCGACATCGTGCACGTGCCCACGACGCTGCTGGGCATGGTCGACGCGGCCGTCGGCGGCAAGACCGGCATCAACACCGACGCGGGGAAGAACCTGGTCGGGTCGTTCCACCAGCCGCGCGCGGTCCTCGTCGATCTGGCGACGCTGCAAACGTTGCCGCACAACGAACTCGTCGCCGGGATGGCCGAAATCGTCAAGGCGGGCTTCATCGCCGATCCGGTGATCCTCGACCTCATCGAGGCCGACCCTAAAGCCGCCGTGGACCCTTCCGGTGAGGTGCTCGCGGAGCTGATCCGTCGCGCGGTCGCGGTCAAGGCGGAGGTCGTCGCCGCCGACGAGAAGGAGTCCGAGCTGCGCGAGATCCTCAACTACGGGCACACATTGGGGCACGCGATCGAACGCCGGGAGCGCTACGAGTGGCGGCACGGCGCGGCGGTGTCGGTGGGGCTGGTCTTCGCCGCGGAACTGGCCCGCCTCGCCGGACGCCTCGACGACGCCACCGCGCAGCGCCACCGCACCATCCTGTCCGCGCTCGGCCTGCCGGTCAGCTACGACGCCGACGCGTTGCCTCAGTTGCTGGAATACATGGCGGGGGACAAGAAGTCGCGCGCCGGGGTGCTGCGGTTCGTCGTCCTCGACGGGCTGGCCAAGCCGGGCCGGCTGGCCGGGCCCGACCCGTCGCTGTTGGCGGCGGCGTACGCCGGACTCGCGGAGGCGCAAACATGACCACCACGGTGAACGTGATCAACGGGCCCAACCTTGGCCGGCTCGGCCGGCGCGAGCCCGACGTGTACGGCGACACCACGCACGAGCAGCTGGCGGCGCTGATCGAGCGGGAAGCCGCCGGGCTCGGCCTCAAAGCCGTTGTGCGACAAAGCGACAACGAGGCGCAGCTACTGGACTGGATCCACGCGGCGGCCGACGCGAGCGAACCGGTGATCCTCAACGCCGGCGGGCTCACCCACACCTCGGTGGCGCTGCGCGACGCGTGCGCGGAATTGAGCGCGCCGCTGATCGAGGTGCACATCTCGAATGTGCATGCGCGGGAAGAGTTTCGGCGGCACTCCTACCTCAGCCCGGTCGCGACCGGAGTGATCGTGGGGCTGGGCGTGCAGGGCTATCTGCTCGCCCTGCGTTACCTGGCCGCTGCCGGCTAGTCCTTTTTCGGCTCCTCGCGGGCCGACGGGATGACCTCGGTCTTCGGGTCGTCCTCGGTCTTGGCGATCGTCTCGGTGGGGGACTCCTCCGTGGGCATCGTCTCCGTGGGCCCCTCGCGCTCGGCGGTGGCGACCGCGGAGGTCCGCTCTTCGGTCTGGGCGCCGGCCGCGGGAATCTCACCGGTGGGCGCGTCGTCGGCGCGCACCGCGGAGAACACGTCGGTGTCGGCGCGTTCCTCGTCAGTGCCGGGCCGGCGCGGCGGGGGATTGCGGTCCACCCGCCAGCGGCCGATGGTCACGCCGATGATGCCGGGCAGGAAGACGCACAGCGCGGTGAACGCCGCGAACGTCGTCACCTCGTTGATCAGCCCACCGGTGTACAGGCCGGTGTACACCAGCGCGATCAGCCAGGAGACGGCGCCACTGAGCAGGCCCGCGACCAGGCCGGCCAGCAGCCAGGTCATCGCCAGGTCGCCGCGGCGGTCCGGATCGGGGTTGGCGATGGCGTCGGCCCGGCCGTCCAGAACCCCCCACACGGCGACCGCGATGACGAACAGCAGCAGCAGCACCACGCTGAACAAACCTGCCTGGGTCTGCCACGCGTTGATCAGCGCACCTTGGAACAATCGAACGACGACCATCGCCGCGGCGTACACCAATCCGCGCAGCATCCAGTTACTCATGGCCCAAAAGCGTAGCGAGTACCGTCAAGACCCGTGACACATTCACAGCGTCGAGACAGGCTCAGAGCGCGGCTGCAGACCAGCGGATTGGACGCGCTGCTGGTCACGGACCTGGTCAATGTCCGTTATCTCTCCGGATTCACCGGGTCCAACGGCGCGTTGCTGGTGTTCGCCGACGATCGAAGCCCCCTGCTGGCGACCGACGGCCGGTACCGCACCCAGGCCGCCGAGCAGGCGCCGGACTTGGAGGTCGCTATCGAGCGCGCGCTGGGGCGCCACCTGGTCGGGCAGGCCGCCGAGGCGGGCGCGCGAAAGCTGGGTTTCGAGAGCAACGTGGTGACCGTCGACGGATTCGACGCCCTGACCGGCGAGCTGAACGACCGGAAGGCGCCCACCGAACTGGTGAAGGCCGCCGGAACCGTCGAGGCGTTGCGCGAGGTCAAGGACGCCGGTGAGGTCGCCCTGCTGCGCCTGGCCTGCGAGGCGGCCGACGCCGCGCTCACCGACCTGGTGGCGCGCGGCGGGCTGCGGCCCGGCCGCACCGAACGCGAGGTCAGCAGGGAGCTCGAGGCCCTGATGCTCGACCACGGCGCCGACGCGATCTCGTTCGAGACCATCGTGGCCGCGGGGCCGAACTCGGCGATCCCGCATCATCGCCCCACCGACGCCGCGCTGGCGGCCGGTGATTTCGTCAAGATCGACTTCGGCGCGCTGGTCGGCGGCTACCACTCCGACATGACCCGCACGTTCGTGCTCGGCAAGGCCGCCGACTGGCAGCTGGAGATCTACCAATTGGTCGCCGACTCCCAGCGGGCCGGCCGGGAGGCGCTGCGCGCCGGCGCCGACCTGCGCGGGGTGGACGCCGCGGCCCGCCAGGTGATCGCCGACGCCGGCTACGGCGAGCAGTTCAGCCACAGCCTGGGTCATGGCGTGGGGCTGGCGATCCACGAGGCGCCGGGCATCGGCGCCACGTCCACCGGCACCTTGCTGGGCGAGTCCGTGGTGACCGTGGAACCCGGCGTCTACCTGCCCGGCCGCGGCGGCGTCCGCATCGAGGACACCCTGGTGGTGCCGGAAGAGGGCCGCGCGCAGGCCCCGGAACTGCTGACCAAATTCCCCAAGGAGCTGGCCGTTCTCTCCTAGCTCGGGGGGTTGCGCGCCCGAGTAAGGTCGGGGGCGTGAACGGGGTGGCACGGGGGTTGGCGCGCCTGCGGGATTTCCGGTGGGACATGTACGCCCAGCCCCTACGCGAGACACGGCTGGAGATGGACATCGTCTATTTCGCCGTGCGGCTGCCGTTCGCCAGCGGGGTGACGCTGCGCGTCCCGCTGTTGACGATGATCAAGCCGTTGGCGTCGCACGAGGAATCATCCCGGGTCGACGGACAACACGCCCACCGCTGACACGTTCCACCCGTCAGCGCCCCCGACCCCGGGCCGCGGGCCCGCGCCGGCGAGCACTCTAAACTGGCCGACAAGTCACAGACAGTTCCGCAGACGACTGTCCATCCCCGAGGAGACGTACCGAACCGTGGCAAGCACTGCCGATTTCAAGAATGGACTGGTGCTGGTGATCGACGGCCAGCTGTGGCAGATCGTCGAGTTCCAGCATGTCAAACCCGGCAAGGGCCCGGCGTTCGTGCGCACCAAGCTGAAGAATGTGCTGTCAGGCAAGGTCGTCGACAAGACGTACAACGCCGGGGTGAAGGTGGAAACCGCGACCGTGGACCGGCGCGACACCACCTACCTGTACCGCGACGGCTCGGACTTCGTGTTCATGGACAGCCAGGACTACGAGCAGCATCCGCTGCCGGAGTCGCTGGTCGGCGACGCCGCCCGGTTCCTGCTCGAGGGTCTGCCGGTGCAGGTGGCGTTCCACAACGGGGCGCCGCTCTACATCGAGCTGCCGGTGTCGGTCGAGATGGAGGTCACCCACACCGAGCCCGGCCTGCAGGGCGACCGGTCCAGCGCCGGCACCAAACCCGCCACCGTGGAAACCGGGGCCGAGATTCAGGTGCCGCTGTTCATCAACACCGGGGACAAGCTGAAGGTGGACACCCGCGACGGCAGCTATCTGGGACGTGTCAACGCGTGAGCCGGCCCGTTAAAGGGCGACATCAGGCTCGCAAGCGCGCCGTCGACCTGTTGTTCGAAGCCGAGGCGCGCGGATTGAGCCCCGCGGAGGTGGTCGACGTCCGCACCGGGCTCGCCGAGGCGAACCCCGAAATCGCGCCCCTGCAGCCGTATACGGCGGCGGTGGCGCGGGGCGTCGGCGAACACGCCGCACACATCGACGACCTGATCAGCTCGCATCTGCAGGGCTGGACGCTGGACCGGCTGCCCGCCGTGGACCGCGCCGTCCTGCGGGTCGCGGTGTGGGAGCTGCTCTACGCCGACGACGTGCCGGAGCCGGTCGCCGTCGACGAGGCCGTCCAGCTGGCCAAGGAGCTGTCCACCGACGACTCGCCGGGCTTCGTCAACGGGGTGCTCGGCCACGTCATGCTGGTCACCCCGCAGATCAGGGCGGCCGCCCAGGCCGTTCGGGGCGCGGCGGGTTCCGACGCCCCCGGCACAGCGGAGGACCACGGACCGCAGCCATGAGCCGGTTGGAGCTGCGCCTGGTCGTTGCGGCCGTGCTGGCCGCGGCGGTGGTGGTGGGTGCCGTGGTGTGCGCCGCCTACGGGTGGACCATCGTCGCCTCGGTGCTCTCGATCTTCGCGCTGGGGGTGGGCGCGTGGCTGTATCACTGCGTCGAACGGGTGGCCGTCGCCCGCCGCATCAGCACGGTGCGTTCGGCGGCCCGGCCGCTGCAGCCGCTGCTGCCGGTGATGGCCGCGATCATGGGCCTGACGCAGGGCGTGGTGCGAGCGCTCAGCGACGTCACCGACCTGCCGGCCCGTAGCCGGGAGCTGCCCGTGCTGCGGTGGGCGGACGCCCGGGCAAACCGGCGGATGATCGAAGGTGGTGACGAGCCGGATCGCTGATCAAGCTCAGGTGAAACGGCCACGGTCGGGGCGCGGCGGGTTGACAATACGAGTTGGACTGCAGCGGCGGCGATCCGAGAAGAACAGGTGAGGTCATGATCCGATACAGCACCCAGCCGCGACGACTTCGAGTCTCCGCGCTGGCGGCGGTGGCCAACCCGTCCTACGCCCGGGTCGACACCTGGAACCTGCTCGACGACGCGTGCCGCCACCTCGCCGAGGTGGATCTCGCCGGCTTGGACAAAACCCACGACGTGGCCCGGGTGAAGCGTTTGATGGACCGGATCGCCGCCTACGAGCGCTACTGGCTGTACCCGGGCGCGGAAAACCTGGCGGTCTTCCGCGCGCACCTGGAGAGCCTGTCCACGGTGCGGCTCACCGAAGAGGTCTCCCTGGCCGTGCGGCTGCTGAGCGAATACGGCGACCGCGCAGGCCTTTTCGACACCTCGGCGCCACTGGATGACCAGGAGCTGGTGGCGCAGGCCAAACAGCAGCACTTCTACACCGTGTTGCTCGCCGACGACGCCCCCAGCACGGCGCCGGACAGCCTGGCCGAATGCCTGCGGGCCCTGCGTTGCCCGTCCGACGATGTGCAGTTCGAGATCCTGGTCGTCCCCAGCGTCGAGGACGCGATCACCGCCGTCGCTTTGAACGGGGAGATCCAGGCCGCGATCATCCGCGACGACCTGCCGCTGCGCTCGCGTGACCGGCTGCCGCTGATGAACACGCTGCTCGGGCCCAACGAGGACGCGGACGGCGTCATCCCCGACCGCGCCAACGACTGGGTGGAGTGCGGCGAATGGATCAGGGAGCTGCGGCCCCACATCGACCTGTACCTGCTCACCGACGAGTCGATCGCGGCCGGCGACGACAGCGAGCCCGACGTCTACGACCGGACGTTCTACCGGCTCAACGACGTCACCGATCTGCACAGCACGGTGCTCGCCGGGCTGCGAAACCGTTATGCCACACCGTTTTTCGACGCGCTGCGGGCGTATGCGGCGGCGCCGGTCGGCCAGTTCCATGCGCTGCCCGTCGCGCGCGGCGCCAGCATCTTCAACTCCAGGTCGCTGCAGGACATGGGGGAGTTCTACGGCCGCAACATCTTCATGGCCGAAACCTCCACCACCTCCGGCGGTCTGGACTCGCTGCTCGACCCGCACGGCAACATCAAGAAGGCGATGGACAAGGCCGCGAAAACGTGGAACGCCGACCACACCTACTTCGTCACCAATGGGACGTCGACCGCCAACAAGATCGTCGTGCAGTCGCTGACCCGGCCCGGCGACATCGTGCTGATCGACCGCAACTGCCACAAGTCGCACCACTACGGGCTGGTGCTGGCCGGCGCCTACCCGCTCTATTTGGACGCCTATCCGCTGCCGCAGTTCGCGATCTACGGGGCGGTGTCGCTGCGCACCATCAAGCAGACGCTGCTGGACCTGGAGGCGGCGGGACAACTGGACCGCGTGCGGATGCTGCTGTTGACCAACTGCACGTTCGACGGCGTCGTCTACAACCCGCTGCAGGTCATGCAGGAGGTGCTGGCGATCAAGCCGGACATCTGCTTTCTGTGGGACGAGGCGTGGTACGCCTTTGCCACGGCGGTGCCGTGGGCGCGGCAGCGGACCGCGATGGTGGCCGCCGAACGCCTCGAGCACATGCTGGCATCGCCGGAATACGTTGAGGAATACCGGAAATGGGCCGCGTCGATGGACGGGGTCGACCGGTCGGAGTGGATCGAGCGTGAGCTGATGCCCGATCCGGCGAGCGCGCGGGTCCGCGTCTACGCGACGCACTCCACGCACAAATCGCTGTCGGCGCTGCGGCAGGCGTCGATGATCCACGTCCGTGACCAGGATTTCAACGCGCTCACCCGCGACGCGTTCGGGGAGGCGTTTTTGACCCACACGTCGACCTCACCGAATCAGCAGCTCCTCGCGTCGCTGGACCTCGCCCGCCGCCAGGTCGACATCGAGGGTTTCCAACTGGTCCGGCAGGTCTACGACATGGCGCTGGTCTTCCGGCACCGGGTCCGCAAGGACCGGCTGATCAGCAAGTGGTTCCGCATCCTCGACGAATCCGATTTGGTGCCCGAGGAATTCCGGGAGTCGTCGGTCAGTTCGTACCGCGAGGTCAGGCAGGGCGCGCTCGCCGAATGGAACGAGGCGTGGCGCTCCGACCAGTTCGTGCTGGACGCGACGCGGGTGACCCTGTTCGTCGGCGCGACCGGGATGAACGGTTACGACTTCCGCGAGAAGATCCTGATGGAGCGGTTCGGCATCCAGATCAACAAGACGTCGATCAACAGCGTGTTGTTGATCTTCACGATCGGCGTCACCTGGTCGAGCGTGCACTACCTGCTCGACGTGTTGCGAAGGGTGGCAATCGATTTCGACCGCACCGAAAAGGCGGCGAGCGTGGCGGACCGGGCGCTGCAGCAGCGCCACGTCGAGGAGATCACCGAGGACCTGCCGCACCTGCCCGACTTCAGCGAGTTCGACGTCGCGTTCCGGCCCGTCGACGAATGCAACTTCGGCGACATGCGGTCGGCGTTCTACGCCGGATACGAAGAGGCCGATCGCGAGCACGTGCTGATCGGCATGGCGGGCCGGCGGCTGGCCGAGGGCAAGACGCTGGTGTCGACGACGTTCGTGGTGCCCTACCCCCCGGGCTTCCCGGTGCTGGTGCCCGGCCAGGTGGTCTCCAAGGAGATCGTCTACTTCCTGGCCCAGCTCGACGTCAAGGAAATCCACGGCTACAACCCCGATTTGGGGCTGTCGGTCTTCACCGAGACGGCGCTGGCGCGCATGGAAGCGCAACGCAACGCCGCGGCGGCCGCGGTGGGCTCGGTGACCGCGGCGTTCGAGCTGCCCGCAGACGCCTCCGGCATGAACGGGGCGCGCAACGGCGCCCCGGCGGTGCCGTCGGTCGCCGACAACACGTGACGCGCGCGTCGGGTTCTGCTCATCCAGATCGCAACACCTGCGGATCGCCGCAGGTGGCGCAATGGCGCGTCGGGCCGAGGTTTTCGCTGGTCGGGTGTGAACGGGACCCGGCGCAATGCGGCCGGGCGCCGTCGCCGACGCTGCCCGGCGGCCCGGAAAGGGCCCCTGAGCTGCGTTAGCGTGGCGGCGTGGCGCAACCAGTACCCGTCGGGGATGTTCAAGGCTCGCGGGCCAGCCGCGCCCGCCGGGTCGCCGACGTGTTGCGCCAGCAGATCCACGCCGACGCCTACCCGGACGGCCTGCCGGCCGAACTCGATCTGGCCGCCGAGTTCTCGGTCTCGCGCAACACCGTTCGCGAAGCGCTGACCGTCCTCAAGCACGAGGGGCTGATCGACCGCGGGCCCAGGGTCGGCACCCACGTCGCGCAGCGCAAGTACGCCCACGGGCTCGACGCGCTGCTGGGCCTGAAGGAAACGTTCAAGGATCTCGGCGAGGTGCGCAACGAGGTGCGGGCGGCCATGCCTGTCACCGCGCCGCCGTCGGTGGCCCGTCGGTTGCGGCTGAAACCGGGGGAGCAGGCGGTGTTCGTCGAGCGGCTGCGCTACCTCGGGGACCTGCCGCTCAGCCTGGACCTCACCTACCTCGCCCCGGACATCGGCGCCCAGGTCCTGAACCATCCCCTGGAAACCGACGACCTGTTCGCGCTCATCGAGGAGGTCAGCGGGCAGCGGCTGGGCTCGGCGGCGTTGGCACTCGAGGCCATCCCCGCCGACGCGCACTCGGCGGCCACGCTGCAGGTGCCCGACGGCGCGGCGCTGCTGATGCTCGAGCGCCTCACCAGCCTCGCCGACGGCACCCCCGTCGACCTCGAGTACATCCGGATGCGCGGGGACCGAATCACCATGCGCGGCAATCTTGTCCGAGCCGAAACGAGGAGCAACCCATGACGCTGATCAACAACACGCGCGCGGACGTGCCGGTGACGATCGACGAGTCGCTGTGCATCGACGGCTGCACGCTGTGCGTGGAGGTCTGCCCGCTCGACGCGCTGGCCATCAACCCCGACACCGGCAAGGCCTTCATGCATGTCGACGAATGCTGGTACTGCGGCCCCTGCGCGGCCCGCTGTCCGACTGGCGCCGTCACCGTCAACATGCCCTATCTCCTTCGCTGAAAAGCGTTTATCCCCAGGATTCTTCGATGAAACGACACGCCGTCTGGCCGGCGTCGGTGATGATCGCGATCGCCGCGCTGCTCTCCGGGTGCTCGCTGGAATCCCTGTCGCAGTCATCCGGCGTGGTCAACGTGGTGGTGGGATACCAGTCCAAGACCATCAACACCGTCACCGCGGGCACGCTGCTGCGCGCACAGGGCTACTTCGAACGCCGCCTTGCCGACATCACCACCCGCACCGGCACCAAATACGCGGTGCGGTGGCAGGATTACGACACCGGCGCCCCGATCACCGCGCAGATGCTCGCCGAGAAGATCGACATCGGCTCGATGGGCGACTATCCGATGCTGATCAACGGCTCCAAGACGCAGGCTAACCCGTTGGCCCGCACCGAGATCGTCTCCATCACCGGCTACAACCCCAAGGGCGCCCTCAACATGGTGGTGGTGACCCCGGATTCGCGCGCCAAGGGCCTGGCCGACCTCGCCGGCACCAAGGTCTCCGCCAGCGTCGGGTCGGCCGGCCACGGCACCCTGGTGCGCGCGCTGGGCAGGGCCGGCGTCACCGGCGTCGAGGTGCTCAACCAGCAACCGCAGGTCGGGGCGTCGGCGCTGGAATCCGGTCAGGTACAGGCGCTTTCGCAATTCGTCGCCTGGCCGGGGCTGCTGGTCTATCAGGGCAAGGCCAAGCTGCTCTACGACGGGGCCGAGCTGAACCTGCCCACCCTGCACGGTGTGGTGGTGCGCCGCTCCTACGCGTCGGCGCACCCGGAGGTGCTGGGCGCCTTCCTGCAGGCGCAGTTGGACGCCACCGATTTCATCAACGACAAGCCGCTGCAGGCCGCCCGCATCGTGGCCAAGGAAAGCGGGCTGCCCCAGGAGGTCGTCTACCTCTACAACGGTCCCGGGGGCACATCGTTCGACACCACGCTGAAGCCGTCGCTGGTCGAGGCGCTGAAAAGCGATGTGCCGTACCTGAAGTCGATCGGTGACTTCGCCGATCTCGATGTGGCGAAGTTCGTCGTGGACGAACCGCTGCGCGCGGTGTTCACCGCCCGCGGCCTCGACTATGCGGCGTCGCGGGCGCGCACCGCCAACCCGTCGGCGCTGCGCGGCGACCCCGCGCTGGCCAGCGAGCTGTGGCTGGACGGGGCCGACGCCACGCAGACGGTCGCGACCCCGACCGCGCTGCTGCAGGCCGTGCGGGACGCGGTCAGCCACGGAGCCAAGGTCCGCGCCGCCTACGTTCCCGACGCCGAACTCGGCACCCGCTGGTTCGCCGACAAGGCGTTCTGGGTCAAAGACGGGCAGAACTACCTGCCGTTCGGCACCCCGGCCGGGGCGAACCGGTACCTCGCCGGTCACCCGCGCGGTGTCGCCATGGATTACCAAGAGGCACTGGGAGGTTCGGTATGACTGCCCAAGTGGTGGCCGATCAAGTCCTCGGCGTCGTCTCGACGCCCGCGGTGGCGCGGCCGCGGCGGATCGCGGCGCGGTGGCAATCTCGGCTGCTGCGGCTGGCGTCGGTGGCCGCCGCGATCGGGGTGTGGCAGTTGCTCACCGCGGACAAGGTGCGGCTGCTGCTGCGGTTCGACACGCTGCCCACCGTCACCGAGATCGTCAACGCGCTGCACCGCCGGCTCGGCACCGGCGAGTACTGGCTCGACCTGGCGCAGTCGCTGATCCGCATCCTGACGGGGTTCGGCCTGGCCGCCGTCGTCGGCGTCGCGACCGGTGTGCTGCTGGGCCGCTCGCGGTTGTTCGCCGACGTGTTCGGGCCGCTGGTGGAGCTGGCCCGGCCCATCCCGGCCATCGCCATGGTGCCGGTGGCCATCCTGCTGTTCCCGACCGACGAGGCCGGCATCGTGTTCATCACGTTCCTGGCGGCCTATTTCCCGATCATGGTCTCCACCCGGCACGCCGTGCGCGCGCTGCCCACCCTGTGGGAGGACTCGGTGCGCACGCTCGGCGGCGGCCGCTGGCAGGTGCTCACCCAGGTGGTGCTGCCCGGCATCCTGCCGGGTGTGTTCGGCGGGTTGTCCGTCGGCATGGGCGTGGCCTGGATCTGCGTGATCTCCGCCGAGATGATCTCCGGGCGCCTGGGCGTCGGCTACCGCACCTGGCAGGACTACACCGTGCTGGCCTATCCCCGGGTGTTCGTCGGCATCATCACCATCGGCGTGCTGGGATTCGTGACATCGGCGGCCGTCGAATTGGTGGGCCGCCGCGTGACCCGCTGGCTGCCGCGCGCCCAGGAGGGCGCACGATGACCGCGACCAAGACCGGGATGGGCCTCGAGCTGGACCGGGTTCGCTTGTCCTACAACGGTCCTGCGGTGATCGACGACCTGAGCCTGGTGGTGCGGCCGGGGGAGATCCTGGTGCTGACCGGGCCGTCGGGCTGCGGCAAGTCGACCGTGCTGCGCGCCCTGGCCGGCCTGCTTTCACCCGACGGCGGCCGCGTGCTGGCCGACGGCGACCCCGTCGAAACCACCTCGGGCGACCGGGGAATGGTGTTCCAGGACAACGCATTACTGCCCTGGCGCACCGTCCGGTCCAACATCGAATTGGCGCTGCGCCTGCGCGGCGCACCCCGGGCCGGCCGGCGCGCCGCGGCCGAACGCTGGATCGACGAACTCGGGCTCACCGGGTTCGGCAACTATTTGCCCAAGAGCCTGTCCGGCGGGATGCGCCAGCGCGTCCAGCTCGCGCGGGGCCTGGCCGGGGCGCCCCGGGCGGTGATGATGGACGAGCCGTTCGGCGCGCTGGACACCCAGACGCGGGCCGCCATGCAGCGGCTGCTGATCGACACCTGGCGCACCCACCCGACCACGATCGTTTTCGTCACCCACGACGTCGATGAGGCGCTGGCGCTCGGCGACCGCATCGTGGTGCTGGGCCGCGCCGGTGAGCCCGTGCGTGCCTCGATCGAGGTGCCGGAGCCGCGCAGCGACCGGCCACAGCAGGAGTTGCGCGCGCAGATCATCGCCGCGCTGAACCACGCGGAGGTCCCATGATGCAGATTCCCGACCCGGCGGCTCCGGTGCGGCTCGACTGTGACGTCCTGGTCATCGGCGGCGGGACCGCCGGCACCATGGCGGCGCTGTCCGCCGCCGAGAACGGCGCGCAGGTGCTGTTGCTGGAGAAGGCCCACGTGCGGCACTCGGGCGCCCTGGCGATGGGCATGGACGGCGTCAACAACGCGGTGATCCCCGGCAAGGCCGAACCCGAGGACTACGTCGCCGAGATCACCCGCGCCAACGACGGAATCGTCAACCAGCGCACCATCTATCAGACCGCGACCCGCGGGTTCGCGATGGTGCAGCGTCTGGAGCGCTACGGGGTGAAGTTCGAGAAGAACGAGCACGGTGAATACGCCGTGCGCCGGGTGCACCGCTCGGGGTCCTACGTGCTGCCGATGCCCGAGGGCAAGGACGTGAAAAAGGCGCTGTACCGGGTGCTGAGGCAACGGTCGATGCGCGAGAAGATCCGGATCGAGAACCGGCTGATGCCGGTGCGGGTGCTGGTGGATGGCGGCCGTGCGGTGGGCGCCGCGGCGCTGAACACGCGCAGCGGCGAGTTCGTCACCGTCGGCGCCAAGGCGGTCATCCTGGCGACCGGGGCGTGCGGCCGGCTCGGGCTGCCCGCGTCGGGCTACCTGTACGGCACGTACGAGAACCCGACCAACGCCGGGGACGGCTACTCGATGGCCTACCACGCGGGCGCCGAGCTGTCGGGCATCGAATGCTTCCAGGTCAACCCGCTGATCAAGGACTACAACGGGCCGGCATGCGCGTACGTGGCCAATCCCTTTGGCGGATACCAGGTCAACGCGCACGGCGAGCGGTTCGTGGACTCCGACTACTGGTCGGGGCAGATGATGGCCGAGGTCAAAAGCGAGATCGACTCCGCGCGCGGGCCCATCTATCTCAAGGTGACGCATCTGTCCGACGAGACGCTGACGGCGCTGGAAAACATCCTGCACACCACCGAACGGCCCACCCGGGGCACGTTCCACGCCAACCGGGGCCACGACTACCGCACCCACGACATCGAGATGCACATCTCCGAGATCGGTTTGTGCAGTGGGCATTCCGCGTCCGGCGTGTGGGTCGACGAGCAGGCCCGCACCACGGTGCCCGGCCTGTACGCCGCCGGGGACATGGCCTGCGTCCCGCACAACTACATGATCGGGGCGTTCGTGTTCGGCGACCTCGCCGGCACGCACGCCGCGTCCACCCTGGCCGACGTCGCCGCGCCGCAACGGCTTCCGTCCGACCAGGTGCGCGAGGCGCACGAGCTGATCTACCGGCCGCTGCGCCACCCCGACGGGCCGCCGCAGCCGCAGGTCGAATACAAGCTGCGCCGCTTCGTCAACGACTATGTCGCCCCGCCCAAGACGGCGGCCAAACTGTCGCTCGCGATCCGCACCTTCGAGCGGATGAGCGAGGAGATCGCCGAGATGGGCGCCCGCAACCCGCACGAGCTGATGCGCGCGGTGGAGGTGTCGTTCATCCGGGACTGCGCCGAGATGGCCGCCCGATCCTCGCACACCCGCACCGAATCGCGGTGGGGCCTCTATCACGACCGCGCCGATCTGCCCGGCCGCGACGACGCCCAGTGGGGCTACCACCTCAACCTTCGCAAAGACGCCGGCGGCGAGATGGTGTTCCTCAAGCGGCCGGTGGCGCCGTACTTCGTGCCGGTCCCGGAGCTGGACGGCCTGCCGCCCACCGACCGGACCGTGTACCCGGTGGAGGAGCCGCCGCTGATCGGCGGCCAGGCGACCGCCACGGCCGTGTCCCGAATCGCCCCGGCGACAACGGCTTTCGAGCCGCCCTCGCCCCGCATCGCCGAGGTGCTGGCGCTCGAGGAGCCGACGGTCGCCGACCTGGCGCGCTACCTCGCCGACCCCGATCCCGGCGTGCGCCGCACCGCGGTGGCCACGCTGACCGAGCACATCCCCGACGGGTACGCCCCCGCGCTGTTGGCGGCGCTGGGCGACGACGACGCGGCCGTGCGCCACACCGGCGCCGACGGGATCCGCGAACTGGTCGAGGTGCTGCCCGAGCCCGAAAAGGCCCGGGAATACCTGGATTCGGCCGACCGCGTGGTGCGGGCGGCGGCGCTGTACGTGCTGGCGGCACGCCGCGCCGGTGACGGCGCCCACTACCGCCGCGCCCTCGCCGACGCCGATCATCGGGTGCGCATCGAGGCGGTGCGCGCGCTGGTTTCCGTCGACGACGTGCAGGGCGTCGTCGACGCCGCCGGCGACGAGAACCGGGAGGTCCGGATCGCTGCGGCCGCCGGGTTGGCGACGCTAGCGGCGGTGGCAGCCCCCGCTAGCGCAGCGGTGCGCGGGCTGGTCGCCGACACCGACCCGTTGGTCCGCGCCGCCGGCCTCGCCGCGCTGGGTGAGATAGGTTGCGGCCACGACGATTACGTCGCCGTCACGCAGGCGCTACGGGCCCCGGCCTGGCAGGTGCGCGAGGGCGCGGCGCGCGCGCTGGCCGGCGCGGCGGCGGATTTCGCGGTTCCCCAGCTGTCCGAGGCGCTCAGCGACGCGCACCTGGACGTGCGCAAGGCGGCTGTGCTCAGCCTGACGCGCTGGGCGGCCGAACCCGACGCCCGCGCCGCGCTCGGGATCGCGCTCAAGGACAGCGACGCCGACGTGCGCGCCTACGCGCGCCGGGCGCTGGAGCACGACGGTTCGCTGCGCAGCGGCTAGTCAGCGCAGGATCTTGGCGTAGAGCAGGCTGTCCTGCGGCTCGGGTCCCATGGTGGGGTAGACGGCGTGCCGGGCCAGCCGGCCCTCCAGGAAGAAGCCCGCGTGCTCGAGCAGGCGCGCCGAGCGTTCGTTGTCGACGCTGCAGGTGGCCCAGACCCGATACACGTCGCGATCGGCGTCGAGCGCGGTGAGCAGCATGCCGAGCACCTCCGACATCAGGCCCTTGCCCCACCACCGCCGGCCCAGGCAGTAGCCGATCTCGACCGAGTGCGCCGCCGTGCGCCGGCAGCTGGCCAGCCCGACGACCTCGCCGCGGTGCCGCAGTTCGATCACCCAGGTCTTCTCGTCGGCGGCCGCGTTGAGCTTTTCGGTGATCACCCGCCGCGTCGCCGCGACGTCGGGATGCGGTGCCCACAGCAGATACTTGGTGACCTGCGGATCGCGCGCGACCCGCTGGAACAGCGGCCCGGCGTCGTCGAGCGTGGGCAGGCGCAGGGTCAGCCGCGGCCCGTTGATGCGGTCGGGTGGGTAGTCGGGCATGGCGATGCGCCCTTTAGAGGCCGAGCGCGCGGTAGGTGTTGCGGACGAATCTCGGTTGGGCCGTGCGGAGTTTGGCCAGCGACGTGTTGCCCGCGACGGCCGTGGCCGCGTCGACGGTCAGGTCCGGCAGATTCTGGATGAGGTAGATCAGGATCAGATCCGCGGTGGGATCGGCCTGCCACCAGGTTCCGTAGGCGCCGGGCCAGCTGAACGTGCCGACGCCGCCGGGTCCGAACAGCGGTGTGCTTTTTGCCGGATCGGTCACCACCGACAGGTTCAGCCCGAAGCCGCGGCCGACCCAATACGGCGCGCCCAGGAAGTTGTGCCGCTTCTGCTCGTCGGTCAGCCGGTCGGTGCGCATCAGCCGCACGGACTCCTCCGAGAGCACCCGCACACCGTCGATCGTTCCGCCGCCGAGCAGCATCCGCACGAAGCGCAGGTAATCGTCGGCGCTCGACCACAACCCGCCGCCGGCATTGCAGAACGACGGCGGCGTGAGGTGCGGCGGGCCCATCACGCCGTGCTGCAGCTGGTGCTCGTTGGTGAGCCGGTACATGGTCGCCGCGCGGCGCCGCGCCTCGGCGGTGACGAAGAACCCGGTGTCGGTCATGCCCGCCGGACCCAGGATCCGTTCGTCGAGAACCTGATGGAACGGCTTGCCGTCGATGCGGGAAGCTATGACGCCCAGCAGGTCGATGGAGTGGCTGTAGGTGACCCGCTCGCCGGGTTGGTGCACCAGCGGCAGCTTGGCCAGCTCGGCCAGCCACGCGTCCGGGCCCTGATTGAACGGCAGCCGCATGTAGGCCTTGGCGATCGGGCCGGACACCGAGAATCCGTACGCCAGGCCGCTGGTATGGGTGAGTAGGTCCTCGATGAGGATGGCGCGGTTCACCGGGTGGGTGCGGTCCAACGGGCCATGCGGATCGTCGAGCACCCGCACGCCGGCCAGCTCCGGCGCCCAGCGCACGACCGGATCCTTGAGCGTCAGCTTGCCCTCGTCGACCAGGCTCATGATCGTCGCGACCGTCACCGGCTTCGTCATCGACGCGATGCGAAACAGCGTGTCCCGCTGCATCGGCAGGCCCGCGTCCACGTCGCGGTAGCCGATCTCGTTGACCTGCAGCAGTTCTCCGCGCTGCCATACCACCGTCACCGCGCCGGCAAGCAGGCCGGCGTCGCACACCTCGCGGACGGAGGCCGCGTTGCCGTCAAGGGTCGAGCGATTCACCCGGTCAGGTTAGCGGGCCGGCGCCGCCGCGCGACCGGCGCCGCCGCGCGCGGACGCGGCGCAACGCGCGCCGACGGACCGTCCAATTCTCCTCCCACGCGTCACTGGGCGAAGCGATAGGTGTTTTGCCCGCCTCCGAGCGACAACGGGCCGGGACCGCGGGCCGTGGCGGTGCCGGCAGCGGCGGTGCCGGGCCGTGGCGGTGCCGGCCGCGGCGGTGCCGGGCCGCGGCGGTGCCGCCCGGCAACTTGTCGCTGTGAGGTGGGCACACATCGTGTCCCTCCCCGAAGAGACTCGTGGGACGGGTGTGACGAGCGCGACCGGGGAGCGATGCGCGCCACACGCGGCCGGCGCCGCCGCCCCCGAAATTAGTGCTACGCTGCCGTGCAGTCGACATCCTTTAACGATCCGTCCGGTGAGGCGGAGAAGGAGGTCAAGTTTCGTATGGGTGCTGCGGGCGACACGCGCTCAGGCAGTGATTCCCGGGAATTGATGTCGGCGGCCGACGTGGGCCGCACCATTTCCCGTATCGCACACCAGATCATCGAAAAGACGGCCCTCGACGGCCCCGACGCTCCGCGGGTCGTGCTGCTGGGTATTCCCACTCGCGGCGTGATCCTGGCCGAACGCCTGGCCGGCAACATCGGCGAATACAGCGGCGGCTCTCCCTCCAACGTCGCCTGGGGTGCTTTGGACATCACCCTGTACCGCGACGACCTGATGCAAAAACCACCCCGGCCGCTGGAAGCCACCTCGATCCCGGCCGGCGGCATCGACGACGCCTTGGTGATCCTGGTCGACGACGTGCTCTACTCCGGCCGCTCGGTGCGCTCCGCCCTGGACGCGCTGCGCGACGTCGGCCGCCCCCGGGTGGTGCAGCTGGCGGTGCTGGTCGACCGGGGCCACCGCGAACTGCCGCTGCGCGCCGACTACGTGGGCAAGAACGTCCCCACCTCACGCAGCGAGAGCGTGCACGTGTTGTTGCGGGAGAGCGACGGTGACGACGGGGTGGTGATCTCGCGATGACCCGCCACCTGCTTGCCGCCGGCGACCTGAGCCTCGACGACGCCACCGCCATCCTCGACGATGCCGACCGCTTCGCCCAGGCGCTGGTCGGCCGCGAGATCAAGAAACTGCCGACGCTGCGCGGCCGCACCATCGTGACGATGTTCTACGAGAACTCGACCCGCACCCGGGTGTCCTTCGAGGTGGCCGGCAAGTGGATGAGCGCCGACGTGATCAACGTCAGCGCCGCCGGATCGTCGGTGGGCAAGGGCGAGTCGCTGCGCGACACCGCGCTGACGCTGCGGGCCGCCGGGGCCGACGCGCTGATCATCCGGCACCCGGCGTCGGGGGCCGCGCACCTGCTTGCCGAATGGACATGCGCCGACGGCGATTCCGGCCCCTCGGTGATCAACGCCGGCGACGGCACCCATGAGCACCCGACGCAGGCGCTGCTGGACGCGCTCACCATCCGCCAGCGGCTCGGCGGCATCGAGGGCCGGCGGGTCGTGATCGTCGGCGACGTCCTGCACAGCCGGGTCGCCCGCTCCAACGTCATGCTGCTGCACACCCTGGGCGCCGAAGTGGTGCTGGTGGCACCGCCGACGCTGCTGCCGGTCGGCGTCGACGGCTGGCCGGTGACGGTGTCGAACGACTTCGACGCCGAGCTGCCCGCCGCCGACGCGGTGCTGATGCTGCGCGTGCAGGCCGAGCGGATGAACGGCGGCTTCTTCCCGTCGGTGCGCGAATACTCGTCCCTGTACGGGCTGTCCGATCGCCGCCAGGCGATGCTGCCCGGGCACGCCGTGGTGCTGCACCCCGGGCCGATGCTGCGCGGCATGGAGATCGCGTCATCGGTGGCCGATTCGTCGCAATCGGCCGTGCTGCAACAGGTTTCCAATGGTGTGCACGTGCGGATGGCGGTGCTGTTCCACGTGCTGGTGGGTACCGAGTCGGCCGGAAGCGAGGGGGCCGCATGAGCGTGTTGCTGCGCGGGGTTCGGCTGTACGGCGAAGGCGACCGCGTCGACGTCCTGGCCGAGGACGGTCAGATCGCCGAGATCGGCCCGGGATTGCACATCCCCGACACGGCCGACGTGATCGACGCGACGGGCCAGGTGCTGCTGCCGGGGTTCGTCGACCTGCACACCCACCTGCGCGAGCCGGGCCGCGAATACGCCGAAGACATCGAAACCGGTTCGGCCGCCGCGGCTTTGGGCGGCTACACGGCGGTGTTCGCGATGGCCAACACCAACCCGGTCGCCGACAGCCCGGTGGTCACCGACCACGTCTGGCATCGGGGCCAGGAGGTCGGCCTGGTGGACGTGCACCCGGTGGGCGCCGTCACCGTCGGGCTGGCCGGCAAGGAGCTCACCGAGATGGGCATGATGGCCGCCGGGGCCGCGCAGGTGCGGATGTTCTCCGACGACGGCATCTGCGTGCACGATCCGCTGGTGATGCGCCGCGCCCTCGAGTACGCCACCGGGCTGGGCGTGCTCGTCGCCCAGCACGCCGAGGAGCCCCGGCTGACCGTCGGCGCCGTCGCCCACGAGGGACCCACCGCCGCCCGGCTGGGCCTGTCCGGATGGCCGCGGGCCGCCGAGGAATCCATCGTCGCCCGTGACGCGCTGCTGGCGCGCGACGCCGGCGCCCGCGTGCACATCTGCCACGCCTCCACCGCGGGCACCGTCGAGATCGTGAAATGGGCTAAGGATCAAGGGATTTCGATCACCGCCGAGGTCACCCCGCACCACCTGATGCTCGACGACAGCCGGCTGTCCAGCTACGACGGGCGTAACCGCGTCAACCCGCCGCTGCGCGAGGCCGCCGACGCGGTGGCGCTGCGCGAGGCGCTGGCCGACGGCGTCATCGACTGCGTGGCCACCGATCACGCCCCGCACGCCGAGCACGAGAAGTGCGTGGAGTTCTCCGCGGCGCGGCCCGGCATGCTGGGACTGCAGACGGCGCTGTCGATCGTCGTGCAGACGATGGTCATCCCGGGGCTGCTGACCTGGCGTGGCCTCGCCCGGGTGATGAGCGAGAACCCCGCGCGCATCGTGGGTCTGCCCGATCACGGCCGGCCGCTGGAAGTGGGGGAGCCGGCCAACCTGACCGTGGTGGACCCCGACGCCTCCTGGACCGTCGCCGGGCCCGACCTGGCCAGCCGGTCGGCCAACACGCCCTACGAAGCGATGACCCTGCCCGCCACCGTGACCGCGACCCTGCTGCGCGGCAAGGTCACCTGCCGAGACGGGAAGTGCCCGGCATGAATTCGGGCACGCTGGTGGGGTCGCTGATCTTCGCGGCCGTGCTGGTGGTGGTGATCACGGTGGTGATCCAGCTGATGATGCGCAGCTGGCAGCGCCGCGCGCAGCGGCAGGCGGAGCTGATCGGCGACCTGCCGCGGATCCCGGACCAGGTCGGTGCGGCGAGCATCACCACCCGCGGCCACTATTGCGGGTCCATGATGGCGCCGGGCTGGAACGAGCGGATCGCGGCGGGCGATCTCGGTTACCGCAGCAAAGCGGTGCTGACCCGCTACGCCGGGGGCATCATGGTGGAACGCCTGCGGGCCCACCCGATTTGGATTCCACAGGACTCGATCACGGCCATCCGCATGGAGCGCGGAATGGCGGTCAGGCCGGCCCGGATCGGCATTCTGGCGATCCGCTGGCGGCTGCCGTCGGGCGTCGAGATCGACACCGGTTTCCGGGCGGATCACCGCCATGACTACGACCCGTGGCTGGAGGAACGGGATGGCCAGGAGAATGAGGTCGCGTGAGCAGTAAGGCCCTATTGGTACTCGAAGACGGCCGCGTCTTCACCGGCACCCCGTTCGGCAAGATCGGCCAAACACTGGGCGAGGCCGTGTTTTCCACCGGCATGTCCGGTTACCAGGAGACGCTGACCGATCCCAGTTACCACCGCCAGATCGTGGTGGCCACCGCGCCGCAGATCGGCAACACCGGCTGGAACGGCGAGGACGCCGAGAGCCGCGGCGACAAGATCTGGGTCGCCGGCTACGCGGTGCGCGATCCCTCGCCGCGCCCGTCCAACTGGCGGGCCACCGGCACCCTGGAGGACGAACTGATCCGCCAGCACGTCGTCGGGATCGCCGGCATCGACACCCGGGCGGTGGTGCGGCACCTGCGCACCCGCGGCTCGATGAAGGCCGGCGTGTTCTCCGGGGACGCGCTCGCCGACCCCGACGAGCTGTTGCAGCGGGTGCGGGGCCAGCAGTCCATGCTGGGCGCCGACCTGGCCGGAGAGGTCAGCACGCCGGACACCTACATCGTGGAACCCGAAGGGGAGCCCCGGTTTACGGTGGCCGCGCTGGACCTGGGCATCAAGACCAACACGCCGCGCAACTTCGCCCGCCGCGGCATCCGCACCCACGTGCTGGCGTCCTCGGCGACCTACCGGCAGATCGCCGACATCAAACCGGACGGCGTGTTCCTGTCCAACGGCCCGGGCGACCCCGCCACCGCCGACCACATCGTGGCGGTGACCCGCGAGGTGCTGGGCGCCGGAATCCCGTTGTTCGGCATCTGTTTCGGCAACCAGATCCTGGGCCGCGCGCTGGGCCTGTCCACCTACAAGATGGTGTTCGGTCACCGCGGCATCAACATCCCGGTGATCGACCACGCCACCGGGCGGGTGGCGGTGACCGCACAGAATCACGGCTTCGCGCTCGAGGGGGAGGCCGGACAGTCCTTCGACACGCCGTTCGGCCAGGCGATCGTCAGCCACACGTGCGCCAACGACGGGGTGGTCGAGGGTGTCAAACTCGCCGACGGGCGGGCCTTTTCGGTCCAATACCATCCCGAGGCCGCCGCCGGGCCGCACGACGCGAATTACCTGTTCGACCAATTCATCGAGTTGATGGCGGACCCAAACCGCGGAAAGGGGCGGTAGTGCCGCGTCGCACCGATTTGCGTCACGTCCTGGTGATCGGCTCCGGGCCGATCGTCATCGGTCAGGCCTGCGAGTTCGACTACTCGGGCACCCAGGCCTGCCGGGTGCTGCGGGCCGAGGGCCTGGAGGTCAGCCTGGTCAACTCCAACCCGGCGACCATCATGACCGACCCGGAGTACGCCGACCACACCTACGTCGAGCCGATCACCGCCGCATTCGTCGAGAAGGTGATCGCCCAGCAGGCCGAGCGCGGCAACAAGATCGACGCCCTGCTGGCCACCCTGGGCGGGCAGACCGCGCTCAACACCGCGGTCGCGCTCTACGAGAACGGGGCGCTGGAGCGCCACGGCGTGGAGCTCATCGGGGCCGACTTCGACGCCATCCAGCGCGGCGAGGACCGGCAGATGTTCAAGGACATCGTCGCCAAGGTGGGCGGTGAATCCGCCCGCAGCCGAGTGTGTTTCACCATGGAAGAGGTCCGCGAGACGGTCTCCGAGCTGGGCCTGCCCGTGGTGGTGCGGCCCAGCTTCACCATGGGCGGCCTGGGTTCGGGGATGGCGCGATCCGTCGAGGAGGTCGACCGGATGGCCGGCGCCGGGCTGGCCGAAAGCCCGAGTGCCAACGTGCTCATCGAGGAATCGATCTACGGCTGGAAGGAATTCGAGCTCGAGTTGATGCGCGACGGCAACGACAACGTCGTCGTGGTGTGCTCGATCGAGAACTTCGACCCGATGGGCGTGCACACCGGTGATTCGGTCACCGTCGCGCCGGCCATGACGCTGACCGACCGCGAATACCAGCGGATGCGGGACCTGGGCATCGCGATCCTGCGCGAGGTGGGCGTGGACACCGGGGGCTGCAACATCCAGTTCGCGATCAACCCGGCCGACGGCCGCCTGATCGTCATCGAGATGAACCCCCGGGTGTCGCGGTCAAGCGCCTTGGCGTCCAAGGCCACCGGCTTCCCGATCGCCAAGATCGCCGCCAAGCTGGCCATCGGCTACACCCTCGACGAGATCGTCAATGACATCACCAAGGAGACGCCGGCCTGCTTCGAGCCCACCCTGGACTACGTGGTGGTCAAGGCCCCGCGGTTCGCCTTCGAGAAATTCCCGGGCGCCGATCCCACCCTGACCACCACGATGAAATCCGTCGGCGAGGCAATGTCGTTGGGCCGCAACTTCATCGAGGCGCTGGGCAAGGTGATGCGCTCGCTCGAGACCAGCCGCACGGGCTTTTGGACCAAGCCCGACCCCGACGGCGACGTCGAGGAGGTGCTGAGCCGGCTGCGCACCCCGACCGAGGGCCGCCTCTACGACATCGAACTGGCGCTGCGCCTGGGCGCTTCGGTGGAACGCGTCGCCGAGGCCAGCGGCGTCGACCCGTGGTTCGTCGCGCAGATCGGCGAGCTGATCACGCTGCGCGCCGAACTGATCGCCGCCCCGGTCCTCGACGCCGACCTGCTGCGGCGCGGCAAGCACAACGGGCTTTCGGACCGCCAGATCGCCGCGCTGCGGCCGGAATTGGCCGGCGAGAACGGGGTGCGCTCGCTGCGCGAGCGCCTCGGCGTGCACCCGGTGTACAAGACCGTGGACACCTGCGCGGCGGAGTTCGAGGCCAAGACGCCGTATCACTACAGCAGCTACGAGCTCGACCCCGCCGCCGAGACCGAGGTGGCCCCGCAGACCCAGAAACCCAAGGTGCTGATCCTGGGTTCGGGCCCCAACCGGATCGGGCAGGGCATCGAATTCGACTACAGCTGCGTGCACGCGGCAACGACGTTGAGCCAGGCCGGTTTCGAGACCGTGATGGTCAACTGCAACCCCGAGACCGTGTCGACCGACTACGACACCGCCGACCGGCTGTACTTCGAACCGCTCACCTTCGAGGACGTCCTGGAGGTGTTCCGCGCCGAGCAACAATCGGCCGGGGACGGGCCGGGGGTGGTCGGGGTGATCGTGCAACTCGGCGGTCAAACCCCGCTCGGGCTGGCGCAACGCCTCGCCGACGCCGGCGTGCCGATCGTCGGCACCCCGCCGGAAGCCATCGACCTGGCCGAGGACCGCGGCGCGTTCGGCGACGTGCTGACCGCGGCCGGCCTGCCGGCGCCGAAGTACGGCACCGCAACCACTTTCGACCAGGCCCGCCGGATCGCCGAAGACATCGGATACCCGGTGCTGGTGCGCCCGTCCTACGTGCTGGGCGGTCGCGGCATGGAGATCGTCTACGACGAGGAGACGCTGCGGGGCTACATCACCCGCGCGACCGAGCTCTCGCCCGAACACCCCGTGTTGGTCGACCGCTTCCTCGAAGACGCCGTGGAGATCGACGTCGACGCGCTCTGCGACGGCACCGAGGTGTACATCGGCGGCATCATGGAGCACATCGAGGAGGCCGGCATCCACTCCGGCGACTCGGCCTGCGCGCTGCCGCCGGTCACGCTGGGCCGCAGCGACATCGAGAAGGTGCGCCGCGCGACCGAGTCCATCGCGCACGGCATCGGCGTGGTGGGGCTGCTGAACGTGCAATACGCGCTCAAGGACGACGTGCTCTACGTCCTCGAGGCCAACCCGCGGGCCAGCCGCACGGTGCCGTTCGTGTCCAAGGCCACCGCGATCCCGCTCGCCAAGGCGTGCGCCCGGGTCATGTTGGGCGCCAGCATCTCCCAGCTTCGCGAGGAGGGTCTGCTGGCGGCGTCCGGGGACGGGGCGCACGCGGCGCTGGACGCCCCCATCGCCGTCAAGGAGGCGGTGTTGCCCTTCCACCGCTTCCGCCGCATCGACGGCGCCGCCATCGATTCGCTGCTCGGCCCGGAAATGAAGTCCACCGGCGAGGTGATGGGAATCGACCGCGACTTCGGCAGCGCGTTCGCCAAGAGCCAGACCGCCGCCTACGGGTCGCTGCCGGCGCGGGGCACGATCTTCGTGTCGGTCGCCAACCGCGACAAGCGCTCGCTGGTGTTTCCCGTCAAGCGCCTGGCCGACCTGGGATTCCGCGTCCTCGCCACCGAGGGCACCGCGGAGATGTTGCGCCGCAACGGGATTCCGTGCGACGAAGTGCGCAAGCACTTCGAGGACCCGCAGCCGGGGCGGCCGGCGCAGTCGGCGGTGGACGTGATCAAGGCCGGCGAGGTCGACATGGTGATCAACACCCCCTACGGCAATTCCGGTCCGCGCATCGACGGCTACGAAATCCGTTCGGCCGCCGTGTCGGTCAACATCCCCTGCGTCACTACGGTGCAGGGCGCGTCGGCCGCGGTGCAGGGCATCGAAGCGGGCATCCGCGGCGACATCGGCGTGCGCAGCCTGCAGGAGCTGCACAGCCAGATCGGCCAGGGCGGCCTGCCCGGAAACGGGGCCCGGTGACCGGCTTCGGGGTCCGGCTGAGCGACGCGAAAGCCGAACGCGGACCGCTGTGCGTGGGCATCGACCCGCACCCCGAGCTGCTGCGGGCCTGGGGGCTGCCCACCACCGCCGACGGGCTGGCCGCGTTCTGCGACATCTGCATCGAGGCGTTCTCCGGCTTCGCCGTCGTCAAGCCGCAGGTGGCGTTCTTCGAGGCGTACGGCGCGGCCGGATTCGCGGTGCTGGAACGCACCATCGCGGCCCTGCGGTCGGCCGGCGTGCTGGTGCTGGCCGACGCCAAGCGCGGCGACATCGGAACGACGATGGCCGCCTATGCCGCCGCCTGGGCGGGGGATTCGCCGCTGGCCGCCGACGCGGTGACGGCCACGCCGTACCTGGGGTTCGGGTCGTTGCGGCCGCTGCTGGAAGCCGCCGCCGCGCACGACCGGGGGGTGTTCGTGCTCGCCGCGACCTCCAACCCGGAGGGCGCGACCGTGCAGCGGGCCGCCTTCGACGGCCGCACGGTGGCCCAGCTGGTCGTCGACCAGGCGGCCGTGGTGAATCGGTCCGCGACCCCGTCCGGGCCCGGATACGTCGGCGTCGTCGTGGGCGCGACGGTGCTGCAGGCGCCCGATCTCAGCGCCCTGGGTGGGCCCGTCCTGGTGCCAGGCCTCGGGGTGCAGGGCGGGCGGCCCGAGGCGCTCGCCGGGCTGGGCGGCGCCGAGCCGGGGCAGCTGCTGCCCGCGGTCGCGCGCGAGGTGCTGCGGGCCGGACCGGGGGTGGCGGAGCTGCGCGGGGCGGCCGAACGGATGCTGGACGCCGTCGCCTACCTGGCGGTGTGAGCTAGTCCGATGGCGGCGACCCGCTGCGCCCGGCTACGCCGCGCTTGCGATCGCCGCTAGTCCGACGCCAGCGCCGTGCTGGGCTGGGCCGTTTCAACGATGACGGTGGTGGCCTTGACGACGGCCACCGCGACGCTGCCGGGCCGCAGCTGCAACTCCTCGGCGGCCTCGGTGCTCATCAGCGAGACGACGGTGAACGGGCCGCACTGCATCTCCACCTGGGTCATCACCTTGTCGCTGACCACTGCGGTGACCAGCCCGACGAAGCGGTTGCGGGCCGAGCTGCCGATGCTGAGCGGGTCGGCCGGCGGCGCGGGCGCGTTGCTGCGGGAGAAGCGGGCGAGGTCCTCGCTGGCGATCACTTTGCGGCCGGCCGCGTCGTGACTGACCTCCAACGCCCCCTGGTTGATCCAGCGCCGCACAGTGTCATCACTGACGCCGAGCAGCTCAGCCGCCTGGCGAATTCGCAGGTTGGACACGCCCCGATGGTATCCGATCCACGACCGCGGATTAGCTGATACGCGGCCGGGGCCGCCGCCTTCCCGCGGGTACGGAACGCCCTCAGGCCACGCTCCCGTTCCTGCGGTGACACGTCCCCCGCCGACGCGAATCCGCGGAAGCGACACGCCCGCCGCCGTGGGGCCCGGGCGGCACACACGACCCCGCGGGACCCCTCGCGGCCCGCGCGGCCGCGGGGCGGCGGCGCTGGCCTGCCCTTTGACCGGCCGAACGCGACACGCGCGACACGCCGCGACGAATGCGTGATCCCTCGCACCGCCCCGCGCGGGTGCGCGCCGGCGCGTTTCCGGGCGACCCCGTCGTCGCACCCCACGACGGGCCCTGCGGATAAAGTTGCTGGTAGATGGCTTGGCGGCGGCCCAAAACGAGCCGCGCCGGGCCCCTCGGCACGGCATCGCGGCGGGCGCCGTCGACGTCGCCCGGCGGGCCGCTTTGGGGGGACACGCGCCGTTGCATGCTGGGAGTTTGCCCCGTTAAGCAGGGGGGCGGGTTAGATTTCGTCAGGAGGCCTGAGTACGGTCGTCTCCGCTGGCAGAAGAACCGGCGAGACAAAATGAGATCGATTGAAATTGATTGATCAGATACGGAGGAATCGTGGCCCTTCCCCAGTTGACCGACGAGCAGCGCGCGGCCGCGTTGGAGAAGGCGGCTGCCGCACGTCGTGCACGAGCAGAGCTCAAGGACCGGCTGAAGCGTGGCGGCACCAACCTCACCCAGGTGCTCAAGGACGCCGAGACCGACGAAGTCCTGGGCAAGATGAAGGTTTCGGCGCTTCTCGAGGCATTGCCCAAGGTGGGCAAGGTCAAGGCGCAGGAAATCATGACTGAGCTGGAGATCGCCCCCACCCGCCGCCTGCGCGGCCTCGGCGACCGTCAGCGCAAGGCCCTGCTGGAAAAGTTCGGCTCCTAACCCGGCCGCCGACAATGCAGGCCGAACGGCCTGAGGAGAAGGCGGGCAAACCGACCCGAGCCGTGGGCGCACCCGCCCGGGAGCGCCGATGAACGGCGGCGGGGGACCGGACATCCAGCACGGGGCACGTCCCGAACCATCGCGTGCGGGGCGTGTGGTCGTGCTGTCCGGTCCCTCCGCGGTCGGCAAGTCGACCGTGGTCCGATGCCTGCGCGAGCGGGTCCCGGACCTGCATTTCAGCGTCTCGGCCACCACGCGGGCGCCCCGGCCCGGCGAGGTCGACGGCGTCGACTACCACTTCGTCAGCCCCGCCCGCTTCCAGCAGCTCATCGACGAGGGCGCCCTGCTGGAGTGGGCCGAAATTCACGCGGGCCTGCACCGCTCGGGCACCCTGGCCGAACCGGTTCGCGACGCCACCGCCCGCGGATTCCCGGTCCTGATCGAGGTGGACCTGGCCGGGGCCAGGGCCGTGAAGACGGCGATGCCCGACGCCCTGACGGTGTTTTTGGCGCCGCCCAGCTGGGAGGACTTGGAGGCCAGGCTCGTCGGCCGCGGCACCGAGACCCCGGAGGTCATGCGGCGGCGCCTCGAGACGGCCCGCATCGAAATGGCGGCCCGTGACGACTTCGACCGGGTGGTCGTCAACCGTCGATTGGAGTCTGCGTGCGCCGAATTGGTATCCTTGCTGGTGGGAACTGCCCCGGACCGGCACGACCCGGCTGGCCAGACCGAAAGCCAGACCACATCCAATCAAGATTGAGCACCGAACTTTTCGCCGGCGATCAGCCGTTTTGGGCTCTGGCCCGCCTTCGAACGTAGAGGAGATTGACCTCAGTGACTATTCCGCAGTCCGACGCCGCGCTGGCCGCCGTCCCCGACAGGTTCGACCTGTCCGCCGGGGCGCCGGGCGCCTACGACACCCCGCTGGGCATCACCAACCCGCCCATCGACGAGCTGCTGGACCGGGTCTCGAGCAAGTACGCCCTGGTCATCTATGCGGCCAAGCGGGCCCGCCAGATCAACGATTACTACAACCAGCTCGGCGAGGGCATCCTCGAGTACGTGGGGCCGCTGGTCGAGCCGGGGCTGCAGGAGAAGCCGCTCTCGATCGCGCTCCGCGAGATCCACGGCGACCTGCTCGAGCACACCGAGGGCGAGTAACAGGGCCGGGCCGGGCGCGCTGTGGACCGCACGCGGATCCCCAAACGAGTCGTAGTCGGTGTCTCCGGCGGCATCGCCGCCTACAAGGCGTGCACCGTCGTCCGCCAGCTGTCCGAGGCCGGCCATTCCGTCCGGGTCATCCCGACCGAGTCCGCGCTGCGTTTCGTCGGCGCGGCCACCTTTGAGGCGCTCTCCGGCCAGCCGGTGCACACCGGCGTCTTCAACGACGTTCCCGAGGTCCCGCACGTCCAGCTCGGCAAGCAGGCCGACCTGGTCGTGGTGGCGCCGGCGACGGCGGATCTGCTGGCGCGCGCGGTGCACGGCCGCGCCGACGATCTGCTGACCGCCACGCTGCTCACCGCCCGATGCCCGGTGCTGTTCGCGCCGGCCATGCACACCGAGATGTGGTTGCACCCGGCCACCGTCGACAACGTGGCCACGTTGCGCCGGCGGGGCGCGGTGGTGCTCGAGCCCGCCGCCGGGCGCCTCACCGGGACGGACAGCGGGTCGGGCCGGCTGCCCGAAGCCGAGGAGATCACCACCCTGGCCCACCTGCTGCTGGAACGCCACGACGCGCTGCCCTACGACCTCGCCGGCTGCAAGATGCTGGTCACCGCCGGCGGCACCCGCGAACCGGTCGACCCCGTGCGCTTCATCGGCAACCGCAGCTCCGGCAAGCAGGGCTATGCCGTGGCGCGGGTGGCGGCCCAGCGCGGCGCCGAGGTCACCCTGATCGCCGGGCACACCGCCGGGCTGATCGATCCCGCCGGTGTCGAGGTCGTCCACGTCAGCTCCGCGGCCCAGCTGGGCGACGCGGTGTCCAAACGCGCCCCGGAGGCCGACGTGCTGGTGATGGCCGCCGCGGTCGCCGACTTCCGGCCCGCGCACGTTGCCGCCGCCAAGATCAAAAAGAGCGCCTCGAATGAGACGGCGCCCCCGACGATCGAGCTGGTGCGCAACGACGACGTCCTCGCCGGGGCGGTGCGGGCCCGCGCCCACGGGCAGTTGCCCAACATGCGGGCCATCGTCGGCTTTGCCGCCGAGACCGGCGACGCCAGCGGCGACGTGCTGTTTCACGCCCGGGCCAAGCTGCAGCGCAAGGGCTGCGATCTGCTGGTGGTCAACGCCGTCGGCGAGGGCCGCGCGTTCGAGGTGGACAGCAACGACGGCTGGCTGCTGGCCTCCGACGGCACCGAGTCCGCACTGCAGCACGGCTCCAAGACATTGATGGCCAGTCGTATCGTGGATGCGATCGCCGCGTTCCTGCACGGGGACAGCGGGTAAAGCGGTCGAGTTCTTCCCGGCACCGGGACGGGGTGCCGGCCGGGCTGATGCGGGCCGATATAATTCGGTTGACTAACTATTTGGAAGGATTGGCATGAGCGAAAAGGGTCGCCTGTTTACCAGTGAGTCGGTGACTGAGGGACATCCCGACAAGATCTGTGACGCGATCAGCGACTCGGTCCTCGACGCCCTGCTGGCGCAGGACCCCCGCTCACGTGTCGCGGTCGAGACCCTGGTGACCACCGGGCAGGTGCACGTGGTCGGCGAGGTGACGACGACGGCCAAGGAGGCCTTCGCCGACATCACCAACACGGTCCGCGAGCGCATCCTCGACATCGGCTACGACTCGTCGGACAAGGGCTTCGACGGGGCGTCCTGCGGGGTCAACATCGGCATCGGCGCGCAGTCGCCCGACATCGCCCAGGGCGTCGACACCGCCCACGAGACCCGCGTCGAGGGCGCCGCCGACCCGCTGGACGCGCAGGGCGCCGGCGACCAGGGCCTGATGTTCGGCTACGCGATCAACGACACCCCCGAGCGGATGCCGCTGCCCATCGCGCTGGCCCACCGCCTGTCGCGCCGGCTGACCGAGGTCCGCAAGAACGGCGTGCTGCCCTACCTGCGCCCCGACGGCAAGACGCAGGTCACCATCGAATTCGAGGACGACGTCCCGGTCCGGCTGGACACCGTGGTCATCTCCACCCAGCACGCGGCCGACATCGACCTGGAGAACACCCTGACCCCCGACATCCGGGAAAAGGTGCTCAACACCGTGCTCAACGACCTGGCGCACGACACGCTGGACACCTCCTCGACGCGGCTGCTGGTCAACCCGACCGGCAAGTTCGTCGTCGGCGGCCCGATGGGCGACGCCGGGCTGACCGGCCGCAAGATCATCGTCGACACCTACGGCGGCTGGGCGCGGCACGGCGGCGGGGCGTTCTCCGGCAAGGACCCGTCCAAGGTGGACCGCTCGGCGGCGTACGCGATGCGCTGGGTGGCCAAGAACATCGTCGCCGCCGGGCTCGCGGAGCGGGTCGAGGTGCAGGTGGCCTACGCCATCGGCAAGGCGGCGCCGGTCGGGCTGTTCATCGAGACCTTCGGGACCGCGACCGTCGACCCGGTCAAGATCGAGAAGATCGTCCCGGAGGTGTTCGACCTGCGTCCCGGCGCGATCATCCGCGACCTGGACCTGCTGCGCCCGATCTACGCGCAGACCGCCGCCTACGGGCACTTCGGCCGCACCGACGTCGAACTGCCCTGGGAGCAGCTGAACAAGGTCGACGACCTCAAGCGCGCCATCTAGAGTGGCCGCCGCCTCGAATGTGACGTCGCAGTCACGTTCGGCGCCGAGCGTGACCACAGTGTCACGTTCGACGGGTCACCGCGGTGGACCCGGGTGGTCGGAATCGAGCGCGGGCAGCCCGTCGATGCTGCGCCGGTTGCGGTTGATCAGCCGGGTGTAGGCCTCGTCGGGCGCCTTGTGGTGATACGCGTCGAGGACCGGTCGCTCGTCGACCAGCTCGTAGTAGGGCACCGCGAATCCGCACGCGTCGGCGATCCGCTCCACATCGACCACGATGATGGCGCGAATCCCCGCATGCCGGTCACCGAAATGCGTGATGAGATCGGCGAATTCGGCGTCGTCGGGCCGGATCACCCGCCCGGTGCCGAACAGCCGCAGGATCCGCGAGTTGCGGGTGAACGAGCAGAACATGACCGTGATCCGGCCGTTGTCGCGCAGATGGGCGATGGTCTCCACGCCGCTGCCGAACAGGTCCAGGTAGGCCACGGTGCGCTCGTCGAGCACCGCGAACGTGTCGCAATATCCCTTGGGCGACAGGTTGATTCGTCCTCCCTCGGAGGGCGCGGTGGCGACGAAGAACACGGCCTGTTCGCGGATGAAGTCGCGCAGCGATTCGTCGATGCTTCCGAATTCCTTCGCCATGCGCCGAGCCTAGCGTGCGGCGCGGACCAACCTGCCGTGTGCGATCAGCGAGCCGACTTGCTTGAGCCGCTTGCTGCGGACGCTGACGTCGTACGCCTGGATGTGGTCGACGCTGGCCAGGCGCTCAGCAAGGTAGCGGTAGAAGTGTTCGGGGTCGCGGCAGATCACCACGACCATCAGGTTGGCGGGGCCACTGACCGTGGCGACCGACGCGACCTCGTCGTGCCGCACGATCTGCTCGGCCACCAACGTGAGGTGTTGCGGCACAACCGATATCCAGATTATGGCGTGCAGCATGAATCCGAGCCGCTCCGGCAGCACGTCGAGGTCGAAGGAGAGGGTGCCGCTGCCCTGCAGGGCGACCATCCGGCGTTTGACGCGGGCCGGTGACCACCCGGTGAGCCCGGCCAGGGCGCTGTCGGAAATGCGGCCGTCCTCGGCCAGCGCATCCAGCAGCGGCTGATCCTCCGGCGTCGGTCCGGCGGGCCGATCCGGGTGTGCGCAGTGCGCTGGCCGCAGCGCGGCGACCTGGTGCCCGTCCAGGGCGTGTCCATGTCCGGTCCAGTGCGCGTGCATCGGTGCGCCAAAAACGTTGATTACCAAGTCGACCCGCATGTCGAGGACCGTTGACGTGCGGGGCAGGCGGTGCAGCAGCCCGGCCTCGGTGTCGTCCAGGGGAGCGCGGACAACGCACACCAGTTCGGTGCCGCCCGATAACACGTTGGCGTGGGTGACATCGGGTCGGCGGACCAGCGCCTCGGCGAGCCGGAGTAGGTCGTCGGGCTTGGCGCGCACCCGGACTATCCACTGGCACTCGCCGTATACCCGCGGGTTGACCACGCCGACGGCGCGGAGTACTCCGTCGCGGCGCAGCGCGCGATAGCGACGCGCGACGGTCTGTTCACCGGCGCCGACGACCTCGGCGATACGCCGGAAGGGCGCGCGCGGTGACAGCTGCAGCGCGTGCAGAATATGACCGTCCAGCGCCTCCATCGTGGGAAAAATCTACAAGAATTCGCGATGGATGGTCTGTTTTTGACGCCCGACGCGGTTCTGCTGGCTAAAAGGTGCGGTGCCGCCCACCATGGAGCCACACACTTTCGGCATCGGAGGCGCCCAATGCAACAGGCCGGCAACACCATCCCGGCGGCGGAGGAAGCGCGGTGAAACTGGGAATCGGCCTGCCAAACCACATCGCCGACGTTCCCGGACCCGCCGTCGCGCAGTGGTCACGTCGCGGCGAAGAGCTCGGCTTCGAATCCGTCGCGACGATCGATCGGCTGTTCTCTTCGGGTGTCGACTCGTTGATCGCGCTGGCCACCGCGGCCGGCGCCACCAGCGAACTGACCCTGGTGACCAATGTCCTACTGGCCCCGATGTATCCGGTCATCCCGCTGGCCAAGCAACTCGTCAGCCTGGCGCGGGTCTCGGGCGGTCGGCTAACCGTCGGACTGGGTGTGGGCAACCGGAGCGACGAATATGCCGGCACCGGCGCCGACTTTCACCGGCGGGGCCGGGCCCTCGATGCGCAGGTCGAGCGGCTGCGCAGCCTCTGGGCCGGCGAACCTGTCGCCGATGGCACCGCGTTATGTGCTGCGCCCGTGCGGATTCCGCTGCTGTTCGGCGGGCGGTCCGCGGCCACCGTGCGCCGGGTCGTCACCACCGGCGACGGGTGGGCGGCCGGGGCGGTGCGCCACTATGACGAACAGGCCGACGTGGCGGCGCGCATCCGCAGCGGCTGGCAGGACGCGGGCCGCCCCGCGCTCCCGTACCTCCAGGCATCGGTGAATTTCGCGCTGGGTCCGGCCGAGACCGTAGCGGCCGGAAGGGACCACATGGCGCGGTATTACGCATTCGCGCCGGGGTATGCCCAGGTGAACGTCGCCGACATGGTCTGTTCGGCAGCCGACGCCCGCGACACCGTCCGCCGATATCGGGACCTCGGCTTCGACCGCTTGCTCTTCCATCCGACCTCCGCCTCGGTTGAGCAGGTCGACTACCTCGCGGACGCGATTCTCGGTTGCCTGTGACTCAGCCGGTGAAGCGGTAGTCGTCCAGATCGAATCGCCGGCTGCGCCAGTACACCTCCGGGGTGGTGCCCGGCCGCAGCGGCACGTCGCCGTTCTTGTCGAAGTAATAGCTGTTGGCCAATCTGCAACTGTCCTGCCAGAAGATCTGCCGGTGCCGCCGGCGCATCATCTCGGCGAAGTAGCGGTCGTTGGCTTCCTCGCTCACCTCGACGCGGGTCGCGCCCAGGCGCTCCGCCCGCTTGAGGCACCGCACGATGTGATGGGTCTGCGCCTCGATGAGCGCGAAATACGAAGAGCCGACGTAACCGTACGGGCCGAACACCGTGAACAGGTTGGGGAAGCCGGGAACGGTGACGCCCTCGTAGGCCTGCAGGCGGTGCTCGTCCCAGAATCGGCTCAACGAGCGACCGCCGCTGCCCGTGACCGCGAAGGTGGGGACGCTGTCGGGGTCCATCACCTTGAAGCCGGTCGCCAGGATGAGCACGTCGATCTCGTGGGTTTCGCCGTCGGTGGTCGCCACCGCGTCGGGCGTGATCTTGTCGATCGGTTCGGTGACCAGGCGCACGTTGTCGCGGTTGAACGTGGCCAGGTAGCCGTTGTGGAAGCCGGGGCGCTTGCAGCCGACGGCGTAGCGCGGGGTGAGCTGCTCGCGCACCGCCGGGTCGCGGACCTGCCGCCGCAGATAGGCGCGTCCCAACTCGGCCATCCTCTTGGCCAGCGGGATCACCGTGAAGTAGTGCGCCGAGATCGGGAAGGTCAGTTCCACGTACGCCTGGCTGAGCAGCCGCTGCAGCGCCTTGCCGCCCGGGATGCGCATCGCCCAGCGCGCCGGCGCGGGCAGCGGGACGTCCAGCTTCGGGAAACACCAGATCGGGGTGCGCTGAAACACGGTGAGCGACGAGACAATTGGCGCGATCTCGGGGATCACCTGCACGGCCGACGCGCCGGTGCCGATCACCGCGACGCGCTTGCCGCGCAAATCCTGGCCGTGATCCCACCGCGCGGTGTGCATGGTGATGCCGGCGAACGAGTCCACGCCGTCGATGTCGGGCAGGTTCGGCACCGTCAGCACGCCGCAGGCGCTGATCAAAAACCTCGCAGTGACTTCGCCGCCGGGGTCGGTCTGCACCCGCCACAACCCGCGCTCGTCGTCGAAGTCGGCCGCCTGCACCTTGGTGTTGAACCGGATCCGCGAGCGGATGCCGTACTTGTCGGCGCAGTGTTCGGCGTAGGCCTTGAGCTCGCGGCCCGGCGCGTAGGTGCGCGACCAGTGCCGGCTCTGCTCGAAGGAGAACTGGTAGGAGAACGACGGAATGTCCACCGCGATACCGGGATAGGTGTTCCAGTGCCAGGTGCCGCCGACCCCGTCGCCGGCCTCGAGCACCAGGTAATCGGGCAGCCCCGCCTTGTCGAGGTTGATGGCGGCGCCGATGCCGGAGAATCCGGCCCCGATGATCAGCGTGTGGTAATCGGGGGTTTCCCCGTCCATCCGGGCGAAGGTGCGCTCCGTCATGAACTCACCGTACGCCCCGGGCTCAGCCCCGCAGGGCGGTTCGCAGCGCCGCCAGGCCGCGCTCGAGCGCCGCGGTGGCCGCGGGCACCACACCGGCGTAGCCCAGGTAACCGTGCACCAGTGTCTCGGCGTTGTGCACCTGGACGGCGACCCCGGCGGCCGCCAGCAGCTCGCCGTACCGGATGCCGTCGTCGCGCAGCGGGTCATAGCCGGCGACGCCGATGTAGGCCGGCGCGAGGTTGCTCAGGTTCTTCGCGCGCCCCGGCGCCATGTCCGACGGCGGGTCGGACAGGTCGACTTCGCCCGCGTACCAACGGGAGAACTCGGCGACGGCCTTGATGTCGAGGATCGGCGCGGTGGCGTTCTCGGCGAAGGACGGCAGCGTGGCGTCCCACATGGTCGACGGGTACCACAACAGCTGGAATTTCAGGGCCGGTCCGCCGTGATCGCGTGTCCGCTGCGCGACCGCGGCGGCGATCGTGCCGCCGGCCGAATCCCCGGCGACGGCCATCCGTCCCGGGTCGCCGTGCAGGTCGGCGGCGTGCCCGGCGACCCAAAGCGTTGCCGCCCACGCGTCTTCGACCGCGCCGGGGTAGGGGTGCTCGGGCGCGAGCCGGTAGTCGACCGACACCACGATCGCGTCGGCGCCGACGGCATGCTGGCGCGCCGTGCCGTCGTGGGTGTCGAGGTCGCCGATCACGAAGCCGCCGCCATGGAAGAACAACACGACGGGCGCCCCGGTTTGACCGTCGGAATGGCTTGGCGGCCAATAGATCCGGATCGCGACCGGCCCGGCGGGGCCGGCAATCGTGCGGTCCTCGACCCGCAGCTCGGGATGCAGCGGCCTGCGCGGGAGGTCGCGGAACCGCTGGCGCGCCGCGTCGATGCCGTCCTCGGTGGATAGCCGGAAGGGAACCGCGTCCAGTACCTTCTGCAGGATGGGGTCGATCGCGGGTTTCTCTTCGGCTGTGTTATCCAAGCTGGGCATGGACGTACCGTACGCACCTCGTCTGGTGGCCGGCGCCTGGGTGGTGGCCGGCTGGGTGGCCCTCGGCTACGGCATCTACCTGACCGTGCTGGCGCTGCGCTCGCCGCCCGGAATGGAGCTGACCGGGCACTGGGTGCTGCAGCCGGCGTTCAAGGCCTCGATGGCGATCCTGCTGATGCTCGCCGCCGCCGGGCACGGATGCGTACGGGAGCGGCGGTGGCTGATGCCGGCCCTGCTGTTGTCGGCCCTCGGCGACTGGGTGCTCGCGATCCCGTGGTGGACGCTGTCCTTCGAGATCGGCCTGGCGGCATTCCTGTTGGCGCACATGTGTTTCATCGGCGCCCTGCTGCCGCTGGTTCCCCCGCTGTCGTGGTCGTCGCAAGCCGAGCGGCCCGCGGCGCTCCGGATCGCCGCGGTGGTCCTGATGTGCTTGGTGTCGATCGCGCTGCTGGTGTGGTTCTGGCCGCACCTGGGCCCGGACAAGCTGACGTTGCCGGTGACGGTCTACATCGTGGTGCTGACCGCGATGGTGTGCACGGCGCTGCTGGCGAAACTGCCGACGATCTGGACGGCGGTGGGGGCGGTGTGTTTCGCGGCCTCGGATTCGATGATCGCGATCAGCCGCTTCATCCTGGGCAACGAGGCGCTCGCCGTGCCGATCTGGTGGTCGTACGCGGCGGCCCAGATCCTGATCACGGCGGGATTCTTCTTCGGCCGCGAGCTTCCCGGCCAGGACGGCGGGGACGCCGCGGCGCCCGCCGAAGGCTGATCTGTCGGTGGTCGCCGGTACGCTGCGGGCCGGACGGTAAAGGCATTGGATACACCATGATTCGCGGCCCGAGGACGCCGTGAGCCCCAGCGCGCGCACGCCGGTCGAAGTGGAACCCATCGCCCGCGTGCTGCCGATGCTGTCCGTGCCGCACCTGGACCGCGAGTTCGACTATCTGGTGTCGGCCGAGCAGTCCGACGATGCCCAGCCCGGGGTGCGGGTCCGGGTGCGTTTCCATGGCCGGCTGGTCGACGGGTTCGTGCTGGAGCGCCGCGCCGACACCGACCACCCGGGCAAGCTGGGCTGGCTGGACCGCGTCGTGTCGGCCGAACCGGTGCTCACCCCCGAGATCCGCCGGCTGGTCGACGCGGTGGCCGCGCGCTACGCGGGCACCCGCCCCGACGTCTTGCGGCTGGCCGTGCCGGCCCGCCACGCCAGGGTGGAGCGGGAGCCCGCCGTGAGCCGGGACCCGCCGGGCCCGGTGATCCCGGACCCCGTCGACCCCGCGGGCTGGGACGGCTACGGGCGGGGCGCTCAATTCCTGGCCGCCCTGGCCGAGTCGCGGGCCGCCCGCGCGGTCTGGCAGGCGCTGCCGGGCGAGCCGTGGACCGACCGATTCACCGAGGCCGCCGCCCAAACGGTGCGGGCCGGCCGGTCGGCGCTGGCGATCGTTCCCGACCAGCGCGACCTGGACGCCCTGTGGCGGGCCGCGACGACACGGATCGACGAGGGCAGCGTGGTCGCCCTGTCGGCCGGCCTGGGCCCCGCGGCCCGGTATCGCCGCTGGCTGGCGGCGCTGCGGGGCACCGCGCGGCTGGTGATCGGCACCCGCAGCGCGGTGTTCGCGCCGCTGAGCGATCTGGGTCTGGTCATGGTGTGGGCCGACGCCGATGACAGCCTCGCCGAGCCGCGGGCCCCGTATCCGCACGCCCGCGAGGTGGCGATGCTGCGCGCGCACCAGGCCCGGTGCGCGGCCCTGATCGGCGGCTACGCGCGCACCGCGGAGGCCCACGCGCTGGTGCGCAGCGGATGGGCGCACGACATCGTCGCGGCGCGGCCCGTGGTGCGCGCCCGCACCCCGCGGGTGAGCGCGCTCGACGACACCGGCTACGCCGACGAGCGCGACCCGGCGGCCCGCACGGCGCGCATTCCCTCGATCGCGCTGCGCGCGGCCCGCTCGGCGTTGCAGGCCGGGGCGCCGGTGCTGGTGCAGGTGCCGCGGCGCGGGTACGTCCCGTCGCTGGCGTGTGCGCGCTGCCGCACCGTAGCCCGGTGCCGGCACTGCACGGGCCCGCTGTCGCTGCAGGAGGGGGGCGCCGCGCTGCTCTGCCGCTGGTGCGGGCGGATCGACCCGACGCGCCGGTGCGCGCGCTGCGGTTCGGACGCGGTGCGCGCCGTGGTCGTCGGGGCCCGCCGCACCGCCGAAGAGCTCGGCCGCGCGTTTCCGGGCACGGCGGTGATCACCTCGTCGGGCGACGGCGTCGTGCCCGAGGTCGCGCCCGGACCGGCCCTGGTGGTCGCCACCCCGGGGGCTGAGCCGCACGCGTCCGGTGGCTACGGGGCGGCGCTGCTGTTGGACACGTGGGCGCTGCTGGGCCGGCAGGATCTGCGCGCCGCCGAGGACGCGTTGTGGCGCTGGATGAGCGCCGCCGCGCTGGTGCGCCCCCGCGGCGACGGGGGCGTGGTGCTGGTGATCGCCGAATCATCGCTTCCCACAGTGCAATCGCTGATCCGCTGGGATCCGGTGGGGCACGCCGAAGCGGAACTGACCGCCCGCGCCGACGTGGGCCTGCCGCCGAGCGTGCACATGGCGGCCATCGACGGAACGCCCGACGCGGTGACCGCGCTGCTCGACGAGGTCCGGCTCGCCGAGCTGGAAGCCGACCTGCTCGGGCCGGTGGACCTGCCGGCCGGCGTGCGCCGCCCCGCGGGGACCCCGACGGGTGTGGCGGTGACGAGAATGCTGGTGCGCGTGCCCCGCCGGCAGGGTCTGGCGCTGGCGGCCGCGCTGCGCCGCGGCGTCGGTGTGCTCAGCGCCCGGCAAACCCATGAGCCCGCCCGGGTCCAGATCGATCCGCTCCACATCGGCTAGCGGTCACAAACCGTTACCCTGGGCGACAGTATGTGCATGCAATATTTCCTGTTTACGACATTCGAAGGTTGCTACACTTTCTATTCCTTAGCCGCCGAGAGGCCGGAAACCATCCGGGGAGGGGCGATATGACAGCGGACAACGCGACCGTTGACGAGTCGTTGGATGTCATCACCGACGCTTTGCTGACGGCCTCCCGTTTGCTGATGGCGATCTCGGCCCGTTCGGTCGGGCAGGTCGACGAGACCATCACCATCGCGCAGTTCCGGACGCTGGTGATCCTGTCCAACCGTGGCCCGGTCAATCTGGCCACCCTGGCGGGTCTGTTGGGCGTGCAGCCGTCGGCCACCGGCCGGATGGTGGACCGGCTGGTCGCCGCCGGACTGATCGACCGCCTGCCGCACCCGACCTCGCGCCGTGAGCTGCTCGCCGCTCTGACCACGCGCGGACGCGACGTCGTCCACCAGGTCACCGCGCACCGGCGCACCGAGATCGCGGCCATCGTCGCGAAGATGCCGCCGCCCGAGCGCCACGGGCTGGTGCGGGCGCTGACCGCGTTCACCGCGGCCGGTGGCGAGCCCGACGTGCACCTGGACGCCGATATCGGCCTGTAGCCGGCCTAGTCGGTCCGCTTGGCGGCGGTGACCAGCAGGTACTCCCATCCCATGGTGCCGTCGACGAGGTATTGCTGCGCGAGTTCGACGAGTTGGGCGTCGAGCTCGGCGGCCAGCACCCGGTTGTGGCCGATGTTCGCGTAGGCCTCGATCGTCGGGCCGTAGTGCCGCTTGAAGTAGGCGTGCACGTCCTCCGCGCTGGCGAACCGGTCCACCGCCAACGTCCCACGCGCCGTGGTGATTTCGCCGACGCGGTCGCCCAGCAGCGCGGTGACGTAGCCGGGCCGTCCCCACAGCGCCGCCGGTGGCACGGGGTGCGACAGGCTCGGGCGATAGGGCCGGATGGTGGCCAGCATCCGCCCGAAGAAGCCCTCCGGGGTCCAGCTGATCACGCCGATCGTGCCGCCGGGCCGGCAGACCCGGACGAGCTCGGCGGCGGCGCGTTGCTGGTCGGGCGCGAACTGCACGCCGATCGCCGACATGACGACGTCGAATTCGTCGTCGCCGAACGGCAGCGCGTGCGCGTTGGCCTCCCGGTAGTCGACCGTCAGGCCCTGCGCCGCGGCCCGGTCCCGCGAGCGCAGGAGCAGCTCGGGGGTGAGGTCGGTGGAGACGACGGCCGCGCCGGCGGCGGCGGCCGGCAGCGAGATGTTGCCCGAACCGGCGGCGACGTCGAGGACTCGGACGCCGGGGCCGATGCCGGTGGCCTCGACGAGGGCGGGGCCCAGCGGGGCCATCACTTCCTCGGCCATCAGGGCGTAGTCGCCCAGCGCCCAAACCGTGCGATGTGTGGCGGCGACTCGGGCGTCGCTGATGGTGGAGTCGACGGTCATCAGACCTCCTTGGGGGAACGGAAAGGTTGTCTTCGACGTCGATGTCGACACGCGGCGCGATTTCACGCCACCCAGATTATGACTACTAGAAACAGTAGCCCTAAGCAATAGTGTACGCGCGCAAATCCGGACTTCTCGGGTGGGTCCGGCCGGCCTCCGGCGCTTTCTAGACTGGGCCGGTGCGCCTTGTCTTCGCCGGTACTCCCGAGCCCGCGCTGCCCGCATTGCGCCGCCTCATCGACTCGCCACGCCACGACGTGATCGCGGTGCTGACCCGGCCCGACGCCGCCGCCGGGCGACGCGGCAAGCCGGAGCCGTCGCCGGTGGCCCGTGAGGCGCTCGACCGGGGCATTCCGGTGCTGCGGCCGTCGCGGCCCAACTCGGCGGAATTCGTCGCGGAGCTGTCGCGGCTGGCGCCGGACTGCTGCGCGGTCGTGGCCTACGGCGCGCTGCTGCGCGACGACCTGCTGGCGGTGCCCCCGCGGGGCTGGATCAACCTGCACTTCTCGCTGCTGCCCGCCTGGCGCGGCGCCGCGCCGGTCCAGGCGGCCATCGCGGCGGGGGACACCATCACGGGGGCCTCGACGTTCCAGATCGAGCCGAGCCTGGACTCGGGCCCGATCTACGGGGTGGTGACCGAGACGATCCGCCCGACCGATACCGCCGGGGAATTGCTTGAGCGACTGGCTATTTCGGGCGCGGCGCTGTTGTCGACCACGTTGGACGGCATCGCCGACTCGACGTTGACGCCGCGGCCGCAGCCGGCCGAGGGGGTCAGCGTCGCCCCCAAGATCACCGTGGAGCAGGCCCGGGTGCGCTGGGATCTGCCGGCGCTCGTGGTGGAACGCCGCATTCGCGCCGTCACGCCCAACCCCGGCGCGTGGACCGTGATCGGCGACCTGCGCGTCAAACTTGGGCCGGTCGACGCTGCCGTCGCGTCCGGTTCGCCAGAACCGTTGCCGCCGGGCGCGATTCACGTCGACCGCAAAGGCGTCTGGGTCGGCACCGGTTCGGATCCGGTTCGCCTGGGTCGAATCCAGCCGCCCGGAAAGAAATTCATGAACGCGGTCGACTGGGCGCGCGGCGCCCGGCTCGACCCCGCGGTGCGGGCGACATGAGCGCCGGCCGTGACGGGCGCCAGCGCAACCGGCCGGACCGCCAGCCGGCCCGGCCGCAGCGCCGGCCTGCGCAGCGGGATCGGCGGCCCGCCCGCCGGCCGCTGGACCCGGCCCGGGCCGCGGCGTTCGAGGTGCTCCGGGCGGTCAGCGAGCGCGATGCGTACGCGAACCTGGCGCTGCCCGCGCTGCTGCGCGAGCGCGGAATCACCGGCCGCGACGCCGCATTCGCCACCGAACTGACGTACGGCGCCTGCCGCAGCCGCGGCCTGCTCGACGCGGTCATCGGCGCCGCCGCCGGGCGCGCCCCGCAAGCCATCGACCCCGTCCTGCTCGACCTGCTGCGCCTGGGCGCGTATCAGTTGCTGCGCACCCGGGTCGACGCGCACGCCGCGGTGTCCACCACCGTCGAACAGGCGGGCATCGAATTCGACTCGGCCCGAGCCGGTTTCGTCAACGGGGTGCTGCGCACCATCTCCGGGCGCGACGAACAATCCTGGGTCGCGGAGCTGGCGCCGGACCCGGCGCGGGACCCGATCGGGCACGCCGCGTTCGTGCACGCCCATCCGCGATGGATCGCCCAGGCCTTCGCCGACGCGCTGGGCGCGGCCGCGGGCGAACTCGACGCGGTGCTCGCCAGCGACGACGAACGGCCCCAGGTGCATCTGGCCGCCCGCGCCGGCACGCTGACCGCCGCCGAGCTGGCGGACGCGGTGGGCGGCACCGTCGGGCGTTATTCGCCGTACGCGGTGTACCTGCCGGGCGGCGATCCCGGGCGGCTGGCGCCGGTGCGCGACGGTGCGGCGCTGGTCCAGGACGAGGGCAGCCAGTTGGTGGCGCGCGCGCTGACCCTGGCGCCGGTCGAGGGCGACGGCGGCCGCTGGCTCGACCTGTGCGCCGGGCCGGGCGGCAAAACGGCGCTGCTGGCGTCGCTGGGCGCGGGATCCGGGGCCCGCGTCACCGCGGTGGAGCCGGCACCGCGCCGCGCCGACCTGGTGACCGAGAACACCCGCGGCCTGCCGGTCGACGTGCTGCGGGTCGACGGCCGGCACACCGACCTCGAGCCGGCGTTCGACCGGGTGCTCGTCGACGCGCCCTGCACCGGGCTGGGCGCGCTGCGCCGCCGGCCCGAGGCCCGGTGGCGCCGTCAACCGGCCGACGTGCCGGCGCTGGCCAAGCTGCAACGCGAGTTGCTGGGCGCCGCGATCGCGCTGACCCGTCCCGGGGGTGTGGTGCTCTATGCCACCTGCTCGCCGCACCTGGCCGAAACCGTCGGGGTGGTCGCCGACGCGCTGCGCCGCCATCCGGTGAGCGCGCTGGACACCCGGTCGTTGTTCGAGCCCGTCGACCACCTGGGCGACGGGCCTTACGTACAGCTGTGGCCGCACCGGCACGGCACCGACGCGATGTTCGCGTCCGCGCTGCGCCGCGAAGCGGGGTAGCGCCGGGCGCGACACGAAGAACCCGGCCGCGGCCGCGCTGCGCCGCGAAGCGGGGTAGCGCCGCCAGATGTGAACCGGCCCGCGCGGCTCAGTAGTCTGGCGCTCATGGCTGGCAACACGGAATCATCGAAGGGGCCCCTGATCGCACCGTCGATCCTTTCCGCTGATTTTTCCCGGCTCGCCGACGAGGCCGCCGCCGTGACCGGCGCCGACTGGCTGCACGTCGACGTGATGGACAACCACTTCGTGCCGAACCTGACCCTCGGGCTGCCGGTGGTGGAGAGCCTGCTGGCGGCCACCGACATCCCGATGGACTGCCATCTGATGATCGAGGACCCGGACCGCTGGGCGCCGCCCTACGCCGAGGCGGGGGCCTACAACGTCACCTTCCACGCCGAGGCCACCCAGAATCCGATCGCGGTCGCGCGCGACATCCGCGCCGCCGGCGCCAAGGCGGGGATCAGCGTGAAGCCGGGCACGCCGCTCGAGCCGTACCTGGAGATCCTGCCGCAGTTCGACACCCTGCTCATCATGTCGGTGGAGCCCGGCTTCGGCGGCCAGAGCTTCATTCCCGAGGTCCTGAGCAAGGTGCGCACGGCCCGCAAACTGATCGAGGCGGGGGAGTTGACGATCCTGGTCGAAATCGACGGCGGGATCAACGGGGACACCATCGAGCAGGCCGCCGAGGCGGGCGTCGACTGCTTCGTCGCCGGGTCGGCCGTCTACGGCGCCGCCGACCCGGAGACGGCGATCGACGCGTTGCGCCGTCAGGCCGCCGCCGCGTCCCCGCATTGGCGTCGATGACCGTTTCCCCGGGTGACGGCCTTGACGCCGCGATGCGCTTGGCGATCGAGCAGTCCACTCTCGTCAAGGGAACGACGTATCCGAACCCCCCGGTGGGCGCGGTCATCCTGGACGCCGGCGGGGAGGTGGTCGGCGTGGGCGGCACGGAGCCGGCCGGCGGCGATCATGCCGAGATTCTTGCGCTGCGCCGCGCCGGCGACCTGGCCGCGGGCGGGACCGTCGTGGTCACGCTCGAGCCGTGCAACCACTACGGCAAGACCCCGCCGTGCGTGAACGCGCTGCTGGACGCGAAGGTGGCCGCGGTGGTCTACGCGGTCGCCGACCCGAACCCGCAGGCCGCCGGGGGCGCGGCCCGGCTCGAGGAGGCGGGCGTCGCGGTGCGCTCCGGAGTGCTGGCCGACGAGGTCGCCCGCGGGCCGCTGCGCGAATGGCTGCACAAGCAGCGGACCGGGCTGCCGCATCTGACGTGGAAGTACGCCAGCAGCGTCGATGGCCGCAGCGCGGCCGCCGACGGCTCCAGCCAGTGGATTTCCAGCGAGGCCTCACGGCTGGACCTGCACCGCCGCCGCGGGGCGTGCGACGCGATCGTGGTGGGCACGGGCACGGTGCTGGCCGACGACCCGGCGCTGACGGCCCGCTTGCCCGACGGCTCGCTGGCCGCGCGTCAGCCGCTGCGGGTCGTCGTGGGGATGCGCGAAATACCTTCGGAGGCAAAGGTTCTCAACGACGATTCGCGAACCATGCTGATCCGGACGCACGACCCCGCCGAGGTGCTCAAGGCCGTTTCGGACCGCACCGACGTGCTGTTGGAGGGCGGCCCGACCCTGGCGGGCGCCTTCCTGCGGGCCGGGGCGGTGGACCGAATTCTCGCCTACGTCGCGCCGACCCTGTTGGGGGGACCGGTCACCGCGGTCGACGACGTCGGTGTGTCGACGATCGCGCGGGCGTTGCGCTGGCAGTTCGACGGAATCGATCGGGTGGGACCCGACGTAGTACTCAGCCTGGTGCCGCGCAGCGCCTAGCGCTCGCTCAGCGAAACTTCTTGCGGCTCAGGGATTTCCGGTTCCTCGGCGTGTTCATTGCGGCCGCCGATCAGCAGACCCAGCAGCGCGCCCGCGATGCAGATCACGACGGTGGCCGCGAAGATGTCGCCGTACATCATGGCGAACGCCTTGAGGTACATCGTTCCCTGCGCGGCAATCCGCTCCAACAGGGTGGCGTCGGGCGGGATCGCGGCCGTCAGGCCCGCCACGATCTGGTTGAACCGATACAGGCCCCACGCGCTGAGCGCGGCCACGCCGATCAGCATGCCCGTCATCCGGGCCACCACCACGGCCGCCGAGGCGATGCCGTGCTGGGCCGACGGGACGACGCGCAGCGCGGCCGACGTCAGCGGCCCGATCACCAGTCCGAGGCCGAAGCCCGCCACCAGCAGGTCGGCGTGCAGCACCGGGACGTTGAGCATCCCCAGGATGTTGTGCTTCTGGCTCATCACGTCCTGGCGCCAGTAATGGATCAGCCAGTACCCGTACGCCGCGATGAGCAGCCCGACGAAGGTCACCGCCCGGTCGCCGACGCGGGTGGCGATCCACCCGCCCAGCACCGCCCCGATGGGCAGCGCGATCAAAAACCACAGCAACAGCCCGGCGGCCTGCGTCTGGGTTTGCCCCAGCACTCCCTGGCCGAACAGCTCGACGTCGACCAGGGTCACCATCAGCGCCGCGCCCGCGAACAACGAGGCGCCCAGCGCGGCCAGGAACGGCCGGAAGCGAACGCCGGCCGGTTCGATCAGCCGGGTCCGGGAGAACCGCTCCCACAGCAGGAACAGCACCCCGACCACGGCCGCGCCGATCACCAGCGGCAACCCGTAGCTGGGCAGGATCTGTTTGCCGTCGGGCTGTGGGTTGTACAGTCCGATCACGGCGAGCCCGAGCGCGACCGCGAGCAGCACGCCACCGACCAGGTCGACCTTCTCGGGGTTTTCCGTGCGTTCGTGCGACGGCAGGCTGAACTGGATCATCACCATCGCGATGAGGGTCAGCGGGACGTTGATCCAGAACACGTAGCGCCAGTCGTGGAACAGGAAGACGATGAAGATCCCGTACAGCGGGCCCAGCACGCTGCCGAGCTCTTGGGCGGCGCCGATGCCGCCGAGCACGCCGGCGCGGTTGCGCTGGGCCCACAGGTCGGCGCCCAGGGCAAGGGTGACCGGCAGCAGCGCGCCGCTGGCCACACCCTGGATCGTGCGGCCGCCGACCAGCAGGTGGAAATCGCCCCAATGACCGGCCAGCGCGGTGACCACCGAGCCGACCATGAACAGCGCCAGGCTGACCTGCAGCACCAGCTTGCGGCCGAACCGGTCGGACGCCCGGCCCAGCAGCGGCATGGCGGCGATGTAGCCCAGCAGGTACATCGTGATGATCCACGTGATGCGCTGCAGCTGATTGATGGGGATGTGAACGTCGGACATGATGTCGCGCATGATCGTCACGACGACATAGGCGTCCAGGGCGCCCAGCAGAACCGCCAGGCTGCCGGCGCTGATCGCGACGCGGCGCCCGGTTTGTGTGGTCACGAGCTCACCGGGGGCTTGGTGACCTGAACCTGCTCGCCCCACTTCGACAGGGTGACCTCGGCGGAATTGCCCGAACTCTTCTCCAGGTTGGCGCGCACCAGCTGGTGGTCACCAGACTCCTGGATCCACACCGTGCTCGGGACCCGCTGGGTCGCGTTGAACTGCGGCACGATCTTGTTCACCGCGTCGGCCGAGACGTTGCCGCTGACCTTGATGGTGCTCTGCCCGTCGATGGTCTCGCGGCCCTCGGCCTTGGCGTCGCTGAAGTTCGCCAGCGCGTTGCCCAGCCCGCTGTCCGGGTTCAGCAGCACCGACACGTCGTAGATGTCGGACGCCTTGCCGAAATCGCTCCACTTGTTGGGGGTCAGCGTGGCGTACAGGGTCCCGTCGACGACCACGAAGTTGGCGTCGATGTCGGAGCCGCCCAAGGTGATGGTGGCGTTGCCCGACGCGGCGATGGCCGGTGCCGTGGTGAGGTCGCCGTTGAGCGTCTTGATGGGAAGCCCGGGGATCTTGCCCTGGATGCTCAGCGCGATGTGCGCGCTCTGGACCTTCTTGGTGGCGTCGGCCGACTGCTTGACCAAGGTGGTGCCGTCGGGCAGTGGTGCGCCGCTCTGCTTTGAGCCCGACGAGCAGCCGGCGATCAAGGCGGTGGCGAGGGTCAGGGATGCGAGGACGGCCGATAGACGGCGGCGGGTCTGCATACTCTGCATCGTAGAGGGTGCCGGTGACTGCACTGGTGAACGCGGGGCCCCGGTGTCGCCCGTGCGGTGGTGTTTGCCCTGCTCATTCGCGTGCGGGCGGGCCAATTAGCCTTAGGGGATGTTTACCGGAATTGTCGAGGAACTCGGGGAGGTGACGGACCGCGACGTCCTTTCCGACGCGGCGCGGCTGACGATCCGCGGAGCCGTCGTGACCGCCGACGCGGGCCATGGCGACTCGATCGCCGTCAACGGCGTGTGCCTGACCGTCGCCGAGCTGCTGCCCGGCGGGCTGTTCACCGCCGACGTGATGGGCGAAACGCTGAACCGGTCCAACCTCGGCGCGTTGCGGGTCGGCAGCCGGGTGAACCTGGAGCGCGCCGCGGCCGTCAACAGCCGGCTGGGCGGGCACATCGTGCAGGGCCACGTCGACGGGACGGGGCAGATCGTGGCCCGCGCGCCGTCCGAACACTGGGAGGTCGTGCGCATCGAGATCCCCGCGGAGGTGGCCCGCTACGTCGTGGAGAAGGGGTCGATCACCGTCGACGGGATCTCGTTGACGGTGTCCGGGCTCGGCAGTGACCCGCGCGACTGGTTCGAGGTCTCGTTGATTCCCACCACCCGCGAACTGACCACCCTGGGCCAGGCCCCGATCGGGACGCGGGTGAACCTCGAAGTCGACGTGATCGCGAAATATGTCGAGCGGTTGATGTCCCGCTGATCAAGCCGTCGCAATAACCGCGCCGCCGGCGTGGTTCATACTGAATGCAACACGTGGGCTTCTCGTGTGGGCCGTTTTGACAGTGTTCCCGCTCGGAAAAGCGGGGACGGCGAGGTAGCAGAGATGACGAGGTTGGACTCCGTCGAGAGGGCGGTTGCCGACATTGCGGCCGGCAAGGCCGTCATCGTCATTGACGACGAGGACCGCGAGAACGAGGGCGATCTGATCTTCGCCGCCGAGAAGGCGACGCCGGAGATGGTGGCGTTCATGGTGCGCTACACCTCGGGATACCTGTGTGTGCCGCTGGACGGGGCGATCTGCGACCGGCTGGGGCTGTTGCCGATGTACGCCGTGAACCAGGACAAGCACGGCACCGCCTACACCGTCACAGTGGACGCGAAAGATGGTGTGGGAACCGGGATTTCGGCATCCGACCGCGCCACCACGATGCGGCTGCTCGCCAATCCCATCAGCGTCGCCGACGATTTCACCCGCCCCGGTCACGTGGTTCCGTTGCGCGCCAAGGACGGTGGCGTGCTGCGCCGGCCCGGTCACACCGAGGCCGCGGTCGACCTGGCCCGGATGGCCGGCCTGCAGCCCGCGGGCGCCATCTGCGAGATCGTCAGCCAGAAGGACGAAGGCGCGATGGCGCAGACCGACGAGCTGCGGGTGTTCGCCGACGAACACGACCTCGCCATGATCACCATCGCCGACCTGATCGAGTGGCGGCGCAAGCACGAGAAGCACATCGAGCGCATCGCCGAGGCCCGGATCCCCACCCGGCACGGCGAGTTTCGTGCCATCGGCTACGCCAGCATCTACGAGGAAGTCGAACACGTCGCGCTGGTTCGCGGCGAGATCGCCGGGCCCGACTTCGACGGCGACGACGTGCTGGTGCGCGTGCACTCCGAGTGCCTGACCGGTGACGTCTTCGGTTCCCGCCGCTGCGACTGCGGGCCGCAGCTGGACGCCGCCATGGCGATGGTCGCCCGCGAGGGACGCGGCATCGTGCTCTACATGCGCGGCCACGAGGGCCGCGGCATCGGCCTGATGCACAAACTGCAGGCCTATCAGCTGCAGGACGCCGGCGAGGACACCGTCGACGCCAACCTCAAGCTCGGATTACCCGCCGACGCAAGGGATTACGGGATCGGCGCGCAGATCCTGGTCGACCTCGGCGTGCGCTCGATGCGGCTGCTGACCAACAACCCCGCCAAGCGCGTCGGGCTGGACGGGTACGGCCTGCACATCATCGAGCGGGTGCCGCTTCCGGTGCGCGCCAACGCCGAGAACATCCGTTACCTGATGACCAAGCGGGACAAGATGGGCCACGACCTCGCCGGGCTGGACGACTTCCACGAATCCGTCCATCTTCCAGGTGAATTCGGTGGTGCGTTGTGAGCCGCGCCGGCGACGATGCAGAACGAAGTGATGCTGAGGAGTGGCGCCGATGAGTCAAGCCGGCGACGATGCAGAACGAAGTGATGCTGAGGAGTGGCGC
>NZ_KL446995.1:0-510928 GCF_000709305.1 Mycobacterium sp. TKK-01-0059 | reverse complement strand
GATGAGTCAAGCCGGCGACGATGCAGAACGAAGTGATGCTGAGGAGTGGCGCCGATGAGTCAAGCCGGCGACGATGCAGAACGAAGTGATGCGCAGGAGCGGCGCCCATGAGCCCCGCCGAGGGGGTGCCGGAGGTTCCCCCGCTCGATGCGTCCGGCCTGCGACTGGCCCTCGTTGCGAGTACCTGGCACAGCGAGATCTGCGACGCACTGCTGGCGGGTGCCAGCAAGGTGGCCTCGGAATCGGGTGTCGACGACCCGACGGTGGTCCGGGTGATCGGCGCGATCGAGATTCCGGTGGTGGCCCAGGAGCTTGCCCGCAACCACGACGCCGTCGTAGCGCTGGGCGTCGTGATCCGTGGGCAGACACCGCATTTCGAATACGTCTGCGATGCGGTGACCCAGGGCCTGACCCGGGTGTCGCTGGACACTTCCACACCGGTGGCCAACGGGGTGCTGACCACCGACACCGAGCGGCAGGCACTGGACCGCGCCGGCCTTCCGGAATCGGCCGAGGACAAAGGGGCCCAAGCCACGTTGGCGGCCCTGACCACCGCGCTGACCCTGCGTGAGTTGCGCGCTCGGTCGTGACTGAGCCTCCCGACCGCGAGACCTGGGATGCGGTGTTGCGTCCCCACCGCACGCGGCTGTTCGCCTATGGGGCTGCGGTGCTCATCGCCGGCGCGCACATCGTGGTGGGGCTGTTGCTCAAGGCGAGATCGACCGGCGTGGTTTTTCAGACTGCCGACCAGGTGGCGATCGCGGTGCTGGGGCTGGTCATCGCCGGCATCGTGCTGTTGTTCGCCCGCCCCCGGCTGCGGGTCGGGCCGTCGGGCGTATCGGTGCGAAACCTGCTGGGAGACAAGCTGATCGAGTGGCCCGATGTCGTCGATGTCTCGTTTCCGGTGGGCCACCGCTGGGCGCGCATCGACTTGCCCGACGACGAGTACATCCCGGTGATGGCCATCCAGGCCGTCGACAAGGGCCGCGCGGTGGAGGCCATGGACACGGTGCGTGCGTTGCTGACGCGCTATCGGCCGGACCTGCCGGCCTCCTGAGCGCTGTACAGGCCGGCGGGCTCGCTGCGTACCCGCAGCGGCCCGCCGCCTGACTACCTAACGCTTGAGTCGGAGACCCGTATCGGAGGCACTCAGTATCGGGTGCAGTCCGTCATCATCTGCTGGAAAATCGGCAGGGCCTGCTGGGCCCCCTGGTTGTGCTCGATCGCGTGCAGCAGGTTCACGCGCTGATCGGGCGACGACGCCAGGTACTGCTGCAAAAACTGCTGGTTCGGCGGCGACTGGTCGAGGTACTGGGCGGCCATCGGGTTCTCCGCGTGCACGGCCCGCATCGCCTGGTCGTAGCTACAGGTCGTGTTGATCATCGGACCGTAATCGGGGCTGGCCGATGCGACCCCGGCCCCAGCGGTCGACGCCAAAGCCAGGCCGCCGACGGTGACGGCCAGTTTGGCCCACGAGCGCTTCATCATTTACGGACTCCCTCCATTGCTGTGCCCCCACTCTAACGTTGAGTTAGAGCCTTGGTAGCCAGAACCGGCGCCGCCCAAACCGCCGGCAACGCGTACGGGCCGCTCAGGGGGCGTCCGTCTGCCCCGGTTCCGCCCCCTCGCTTTCGGGGCCCCAGCTGCTCGGTAGCAGCGGCATCCGGGGTCCGTCGTCCAAGGAATCGGCGCCGATTGTGGTCAACCCCACTGGGGCCGCATCGGGCCCGCGGGCGGTGCCGGCGAACCCCAGGGGCCCCGCGCCCCGGCTCGAGGCCGTCGCCGTGGTTTTGCCGGCGGCATCGGGCTCCGGGTCGGCGTCGAGGTATTCGTGGCGGCGGCCGGGGTCGATCAGGCCGGGCCGCTGGCGGCGCCGGCGGCGGGCCTGTTCCCGCCGGGCCGGGGCGGTCGCCGCGGCCGCGGTGCCGGGTTCGGCCGACCTCTGCTGGGCCCGCGCGCCGGCCGGGAGGTTCGCACCGGCGCCGATGCCCGGCGGGCCGACGACGTAGGGGTAATTGAAGCCGGCGACGGCGGTCGCGGGTGGCGCCGCGGGCGCCGCGGCGGACGCCGGGGCCGCCGCCGGTGCGGGCGCGGGCGCCGCGGCCGGTGTTGCGGCCGGAGCGGGGGCGCTCAGGCCGGGCGCCATCGCGACGGGCGCGCCGGTGTGGGACGGCGCCGGCGCGGCCGCCGCCCCGGGCAGGGTGGGCGCGGGTTGGGCGACGCCGGCCAGCCCGGCCAGCCCCGCCAGGCCGGCCGCCCCGGCGACGGGGAGGAAGGGGACGATCAGCCCGACCGAGAGCTGCGTCAGTTGCGGCACTTGGGGAATGAAGGTGTAAAGCGACTCGCCCGCCCAGTGCGGAACCTTGAGGAGTAGCGGGTCAGTCAGCAGGCTGTGGATGGCCGTGGACGGGTTGGATCCAGGCTGGTTCAGGTCCGTGGTGAGTTCCTGGGCGACCATCTGAACGCGATCTACCCACCAGCTCAGCTGATTTGCCCCCCCGCCCGCATCTTGGTTGGGGGGGTTGGTCAGCTGGATCGGCGGGGGTGGCGCGGTGGGCGGGACCCACGTCATCGCGGTCTGGGACACCGCTTCATACATCGCCATCGCGGTGGCCGCCCGCAGCCACATCTGCAAATACTCGAACTCGTTTTGCGCGATCGGAATCGTATTGACACCAAGGAAATTCGTCGCTATCAGGGAGGCGTTCAGGGCTTTGTTGGCTGCTATCTCCGCCAGTGTCGGCATGGCCGCCACCGCGGCGTTGTACGCGGCGATCACGGTGTCGTGCTCGAGGGCCGCCGCCGTGGCGTTGGCGCTGTTCTGCAAAAGCCAGGCCAGGTACGGCACGTGCGCGGCCACGAACTTCTCCGCGGTGGGCCCCTGCCACGTCCCGGCCTGCACCTCGGCCAACAACTCGCTGAGTTCGGTAGCCGCCGTGTCGTATTCGGCGCTCAAGTTCAGCCACGCCGTCTCCGAGTTCAACAACGAGGCGGGCCCCGGGCCGGTGGTGAGCGCCGCCGAATTCACTTCCGGTGGAAAGGCCGCCCAGATCGGCATCGTCATCGTTGGCCACCCTCGTCGTTGCGACACTGCGATTCGTTCGAAGGCTGCGGCGCCGTCGCGTGGCAGTGACGAGGGCGGCCGCGGTGCGGACAGCGGTCCGCATGTCATGAAGCTTATCGCCAGAGTGTCCGCAAATACGGATACGATCCGCGACTTTCACCGGAAATGCGAAGGTATTTGTCAGTCAGTGGACAGCCGGGCCAGGAACCCGTTCAACAGGAGCGTCTGGACCAACCCCGTCTGCTGCGGGGCGCTCAGGCCGGGCAGCTCGCCGACCCGGAATGGCTCGGTGCTCGACGCGAGGAACCGCATCGCGGCCTCGTGGTCGAGGCCGGCGGCCACGGACAGCTGAGCGAAGTGCAGGACAACGCGATCGGCGGCGCGGGTCACCCGCGCGTAGAGCGGCTGGTGCTTGCGCACCAGCGTCCGGGCGTCGATCCCGGCCGTGTCGCTCACCCGCCCGACCGGTGGGCATCGGCCGCGCCGGACCAGGACGTCCTCCAATGCGCCGAGGCCGTCGGCGACGATGTCGGGGCCCTCGACGGTGCGCAGGGTGTCGTGCACCAGGTCTTCCAGGCCGGCGCGGGCACCCGCGTCGTCCAGGTGGCGCGGCGACAGGCGGGTGTGCAGCCGGGGGTCGCGCAAGCTCAGCGCGTAGAGCGCGTGCGTGACGAGCGTGAGCACGGTGGGTGCGTGCAGCCCGATCGTCAGATGGACGGATGGCTCCGAGCGCGTTTCGGCCGAATGCACTTGGCCGCGTGGCAGATACAGCACGTCGCCGGCGCGCAGGCACACGTCGGTCGCCGCCGCGGGCCCGTCCGTCCCGACCCCTTTGCGGCTTTCGATCTCGTGTGGCGGCACGGGGGCGCCGGTGGACACATGCCACGTCTTGGATCCCCGGATCTGCAGGACCAGCACGTCGTGCGGGTCGTAGTGCGGGGCAAAGCCGGTGGCGTCGGGCGGCGTGACGTAGGCGTTGACCCGCGTCGGGAAGTTCAGCTCGACCTCGAGGGAATGCGACAGCGTGGCGACCGTGCGCAGGTACCGCTCGAGGCCGTTCAGCACGATGGTGTACCCGTCGGCCAGGCCCTCGCGGGCGCGGTCCGGGTCGAGGCTGCCGTCGCCGCGGCGATAGCTCGCCGGATCCCTGTCCTGGCCGCCCTTCACCAGCCGCACGGCCGACGGCTCCGCTCGCATCTGCTCGAGGAGTTCGTCGGCCGCGGGCAGCAGGCCGTCGAAGTAGCCCGGCTCGCCGCGCTGGATGTGGTGGTGCCTGATCGCCCAGATCTCGTCGAGGAACGCCTCGACCGAAACCGGCCGCAGCAACCAGGCCAGCGAGGACTCGGCGGCCACTGTTCCTCCCAACCCTTCCCGGCCTCCCCAACGTTCGTGGGCACCACAGTAGACCGGCGCCCCGCCTTTCTCGGCGCGTCGTTCCCGGCTACTAGCCTGGATCTGTGCCAGATCCCGCCACGTACCGCCCCGCGCCCGGGTCCATCCCGGTCGAGCCGGGCGTCTACCGATTCCGGGATCCGCACGGCCGGGTCATCTACGTCGGCAAGGCCAAGAGCCTGCGCAGCCGGCTCACGTCCTACTTCGCCGACATCTCCGGACTGCACCCGCGAACGCGGCAGATGGTCACCACCGCGGCCAAGGTCGAGTGGACGGTGGTCAACACCGAAGTCGAGGCGCTGCAGCTCGAATACAACTGGATCAAGGAATTCGACCCGCGGTTCAACGTCCGCTACCGCGACGACAAGTCGTATCCGGTGCTGGCGGTCACCCTCAACGAGGAATTCCCGCGGTTGATGGTCTATCGCGGCCCGCGCCGCAAAGGCGTCCGGTATTTCGGCCCCTACTCGCACGCGTGGGCCATCCGGGAAACTCTGGACCTGCTCACCCGGGTGTTCCCGGCGCGAACCTGTTCGGCGGGAGTGTTCAAGCGGCACAGGCAGATCGACCGTCCGTGCCTGCTGGGCTACATCGACAAATGCTCGGCGCCGTGCATCGGCAGGGTCAGTGCCGAACAGCATCGTCAGATCGTGGACGATTTCTGCGACTTCCTGTCGGGCAAGACCGATCGGTTCGCCCGCGAGCTCGAACAGCAGATGAACGCCGCCGCCGAGCGTCTCGATTTCGAGCGGGCCGCGCGGCTGCGTGACGACCTCGGCGCGCTGAAGCGGGCGATGGAAAAGCAGGCCGTGGTGCTCGGTGACGGGACCGACGCCGACGTGGTGGCCTTCGCCGACGACGACCTCGAGGCCGCGGTGCAGGTGTTCCACGTGCGCGGCGGGCGGGTCCGCGGTCAGCGCGGCTGGATCGTCGAAAAGTCCGCCGACCCGGGCGATTCCGGCGAGGAGCAGTTGGTCGAGCAGTTTTTGACGCAGTTCTACGGCGAGCAGGCCGAATTGGGCGGCGCCGCAGACGAATCGGTGAACCCGGTGCCTCGGGAGGTGCTGGTGCCCTGCCTGCCGTCCAACGCCGACGAGCTGACGAGCTGGTTGTCCGGCCTGCGCGGGTCCAGGGTCGTCTTAAGGGTGCCGCGGCGCGGTGACAAACGCGCGCTGGCCGAAACCGTGCAGCGCAACGCGAAAGAAGCTCTGCAGCAACACAAGCTCAAGCGGGCCGGTGATTTCAACGCCAGATCCGCTGCGCTGCAGAACATTCAGGAAGCCCTCGGGCTGTCCGAGGCGCCGCTGCGCATCGAATGTGTGGACATCAGCCACGTGCAGGGCACCGACGTCGTGGGCTCGCTGGTGGTGTTCGAGGACGGTCTGCCACGCAAATCGGACTACCGGCACTTCAGCATCCGGGAGGCCGCCGGACAGGGGCGCTCCGACGATGTCGCCTCCATCGCCGAGGTGACCCGGCGCCGCTTCGCGCGCCACCTCAGCGAGCAGAACGACCCGAATATGCTTTCGCCGGAAGGGAAGTCCCGCCGCTTTGCCTACCCGCCGAACCTGTACGTCGTCGACGGCGGCGCGCCGCAGGTCAACGCGGCCAGCGCGGTGCTCGAAGGGCTCGGCATCACCGACGTCGCGGTGATCGGGCTGGCCAAGCGGCTCGAAGAGGTGTGGGTGCCCTCGGAACCCGACCCCGTCATCATGCCGCGCAACAGCGAGGGTCTTTACCTGCTGCAGCGTGTCCGCGACGAGGCGCACCGGTTCGCGATCGCCTACCATCGCAGCAAGCGCTCCAAGCGAATGACGGCATCGGTGCTGGATTCGGTGCCAGGATTGGGAGAACATCGCCGTAAGGCACTGGTAAGCCATTTCGGATCGATAGCCCGCCTCAAGGAGGCCACCGTCGACCAGATCACCGCCGTTCCCGGCATCGGCGTCGCCACCGCCACCGCCGTCCTGGAGGCGCTGCGACCCGAGCAGGCCCCCGACGAGTCCAGGGCCGCGCAATGACGGGTCCGGGCGAGTTGGCGGGGAATCACTCGGTGGACGCCCCGGCCGGTATCGACGTCGTTCTCGTGACGGGGTTGTCCGGGGCCGGGCGGGGTACGGCGGCCAAGGTGCTCGAGGACCTCGGCTGGTATGTGGCCGACAACCTGCCCCCGCAGCTGATCACCCGCATGGTCGACCTCGGCATGGACGCGGGGTCGCGGATCACCCAGCTGGCGGTGGTGATGGACGTGCGGTCGCGGGGCTTCACCGGAGATCTGGATTCGGTGCGCACCGAGCTGGCGACCCGCAACATCGCCCCGCGGGTGGTGTTCATGGAAGCATCCGACGACATGTTGGTGCGCCGCTACGAGCAGAATCGGCGCAGCCACCCGCTGCAGGGCGATCAGACGCTGGCCGAGGGCATCGCGGCCGAGCGCCGGATGCTGGCATCGGTGCGCGCCACCGCCGACCTGATCATCGACACGTCGACGCTGTCGGTGCGGGGCCTGCGCGAGACCATCGAGCGGGCGTTCGGCAATGACGCCGGCGCGACCACCAGCGTCACGGTCGAGTCGTTCGGTTTCAAGTACGGCCTGCCGATGGACGCCGACATGGTGATGGACGTGCGATTCCTGCCGAACCCGCACTGGGTCGACGAATTGCGCCCACGCACCGGACAAGATCCCGCGGTGCGGGATTACGTGTTGAGCCAGCCCGGCGCGGCCGAGTTTCTCGACGCCTACCATCGACTGCTATCTCTGGTCGTGGACGGCTACCGCAGGGAGGGCAAGCGCTATATGACGGTCGCCATCGGCTGCACGGGGGGGAAGCATCGCAGTGTCGCGATCGCCGAGCAATTGATGCAGTTGCTGAACGCCGATCACCAGCTGTCGGTGCGCGTGCTGCACCGGGATCTGGGTCGCGAATGAGCGAGCCGTTCAACCGGGGCATCGTCGCGCTGGGCGGCGGACACGGCCTGTACGCGACCTTGTCGGCGGCCCGGCGCCTCACCCCCTACGTCACCGCCGTGGTGACCGTCGCCGACGACGGCGGATCCTCGGGCCGGCTGCGCGGCGAACTAGGGGTGGTGCCGCCCGGCGACCTGCGAATGGCGTTGGCGGCCTTGGCTTCTGACAGCCCGCATGGGCGTCTGTGGGCGACCATCCTGCAGCACCGGTTCGGCGGCAGTGGCGCTTTGGCGGGGCATCCGATCGGCAACCTGATGCTGGCCGGCCTGTCGGAGGTGCTGGCCGACCCGGTGGCCGCCCTCGACGAGCTCGGGCGCATCCTGGGCGTCAAGGGCAGGGTGCTGCCGATGTGCCCGATCGCCCTGCAGATCGAGGCCGACGTGTCCGGCCTGGAAGGCGACCCGCGGATGTTCCGGGTGATCCGCGGCCAGGTGGCGATCGCGACCACCCCGGGCAAGGTGCGCCGGGTGCGGCTGCTGCCGGACCACCCCCCGGCCACCCGGCAGGCCGTCGACGCCATCATGGCCGCCGACCTGGTGGTGCTGGGCCCCGGCTCGTGGTTCACCAGCGTGATCCCGCACGTGTTGGTGCCCGAGCTGGCGGCGGCGCTGCGGGCGACGTCCGCGCGCCGCGCCCTGGTGCTCAACCTGGTGGCCGAGCCCGGGGAGACCGCCGGGTTCTCCGTCGAGCGTCATCTGCACGTGCTGGCCCAGCACGCTCCGGGATTCACCGTGCACGACATCATCATCGACGCCGACCGGGTGCCGAGTGAGCGGGAACGCGAGCAACTGCGCCGCACCGCCACCCTGCTGCATGCCGAGGTCCACTTCGCCGACGTGTCCCGACCTGGTACACCTTTACATGATCCAGGCAAGCTCGCGGCGGCCCTGGACGGGGTCCGGGCGGCCCGCAAGGGTCCGGAAGCGGCTCCGGCCACGGCCACCGCGGATATTCGGGTCGACGGTGCAAAACCACCACCAGGTGGGGATGGGCCCGCCGGCAGCGGACCAAGGGGTGACGACTCGTGGCGATGACGACCGAAGTCAAGGACGAACTGAGCCGCCTGGTCGTGAAATCGGTCAGCGCGCGCCGGGCGGAGGTCACATCCCTGCTGCGGTTCGCCGGCGGGCTGCACATCGTGGGCGGTCGCGTCGTGGTCGAGGCCGAGGTCGATCTCGGCAATGTCGCCCGGCGGCTGCGCAAAGACATTTTCGAACTCTACGGCTACACCGCCGTCGTGCATGTGTTGTCCGCCAGCGGAATTCGCAAAAGCACCCGGTACGTGTTGCGGGTGGCCAACGACGGTGAGGCGCTGGCCCGCCAGACCGGGCTGCTCGACAACCGCGGCCGCCCGGTGCGCGGGCTGCCGGCCCAGGTGGTGGGCGGCAGCGTCGGCGACGCCGAGGCCGCGTGGCGGGGGGCCTTCCTGGCGCATGGGTCGCTGACCGAGCCGGGTCGGTCCTCGGCGCTGGAGGTCAGCTGCCCCGGCCCGGAGGCGGCGCTGGCGTTGGTGGGCGCGGCGCGGCGACTGGGGGTCAGCGCGAAGGCCCGCGAGGTGCGTGGCGCCGACCGGGTGGTGGTGCGCGACGGCGAGGCGATCGGCGCGTTGCTGACCCGGATGGGCGCCCAGGACACCCGGCTGGTGTGGGAGGAGCGCCGGATGCGCCGCGAGGTGCGGGCCACGGCCAACCGGCTCGCCAACTTCGACGACGCCAACCTGCGCCGCTCGGCGCGCGCGGCGGTCGCGGCGGCCGCCCGGGTGGAGCGGGCGCTGGAGATCCTCGGCGACACCGTCCCCGACCATTTGGCCTCGGCCGGCAAGCTGCGCGTCGAGCATCGTCAGGCGTCGCTGGAGGAGCTCGGCCGGCTCGCCGACCCGCCGATGACGAAAGACGCTGTGGCCGGCCGCATTCGGCGGTTGCTGTCGATGGCCGACCGCAAGGCGAAGATCGAGGGCATTCCCGACACCGAGTCGGCGGTGACGCCGGATTTGCTGGAAGACGCCTAACTGGTCGCGCGAATCGCTGTTCGCAAGGGGTGGCGGGGGCTACGGTCGGGGAATGAAACGGCTTTCGAGCGTTGATGCGGCGTTTTGGTCGGCCGAAACCGCGGGCTGGCACATGCACGTGGGGGCGCTGGCGATTTGCGACCCGAAGGAATGCTCCGAGTACAGCTTTGCGCGACTGCGCGAGCTGATCATCGAGCGGCTGCCGGAATTGCCGCAGTTGCGGTGGCGCGTCACCGGGGCGCCATTCGGCCTGGACCGGCCGTGGTTCGTCGAGGACGAGGACCTGGACCCCGACTTCCACATCCGGCGCATCGCGGTTCCGGCGCCCGGCGGCCGGCGCGAACTCGAGGAACTGGTGGGGCGGTTGATGTCCTACAAGCTGGACCGAGCCCGGCCGCTGTGGGAGATGTGGGTGATCGAGGGTGTCGAGGGCGGCCGGATCGCGTCGCTGACCAAGATGCACCACGCCATCGTCGACGGCGTCTCGGGCGCCGGCCTGGGTGAGATCCTGCTGGACGTCACGCCGGAACCGCGACCGCCGCAACAGGAGACGGTCGGATCGCTGGTGGGGTTGAATATTCCGGGCATCGAGCGGCGGGCGGTGGGCGCGCTCATCAACGTCGGCGTCAAGACGCCGTTCCGCGTCGCGCGGCTGGTGGAGCAGACCGTGCGCCAGCAGATCGCCACGCTGGGCGTGCGCAGCAGGCCGCCGCGCTACTTCGAAGCGCCCAAAACCCGCTTCAACGCGCCGGTTTCGCCACACCGGCGCATCACCGGCTGCCGCGTCGAACTGGCCCGCGCCAAGGTCATCAAGGACGCCTATGGTGTGAAGCTCAACGACGTGGTGCTGGCGTTGGTGGCCGGCGCCGCCCGCGACTACCTACTCAAACGCGGTGAGCTGCCTGCCAAACCGCTCATCGCGCAGATCCCCGTGTCGACGCGCACCGACGAGAACAAGGATGACGTCGGCAACAAGGTGAGCTCGATGACCGTCTCGTTGGCCACCCACATCGAAGACCCCGGGGAGCGGCTGCGGTCCATCCACGAAAGCACCCAGAACGCCAAGCTGATGGCCAAGGCGTTGTCGGCGCACCAGATCATGGGGCTGACCGAGACGACGCCGCCGGGGTTGTTGGGGCTGGCCGCGCGGGCCTACACCGCCAGCGGTCTGTCGCGAAACCTGGCCCCTATCAACCTGGTTGTCTCGAATGTTCCCGGCCCGTCGTTCCCGCTGTACATGGCCGGCGCCAAGCTCGATTCGCTGGTGCCGCTGGGGCCGCCGGTGATGGACGTCGCGCTGAACATCACCTGCTTCTCCTACACGGATTACCTCGACTTCGGCTTCGTGACGACGCCCGAGGTGGCCAACGACATCGACGACATGGCCGATCGCATCGAGCCGGCGCTCACCGACCTCGAAAAGGCCGCCGCGCGGGAGAACAGCTCGAGCTAGGCGTGCTGCCAGGCGATCTCGCGACTATGAGGCGCCGCCATCGGACCTAGGCGATCGCAAAAAGTGTTATGCAGCCCCCGGATTGTCGGCTTCGTCGTCGTCGTGTTCGTGGTGGAGGAGTTTTTCGGGGTGGTGGTAGGTGTTGGTGCGGGGTTGGCCGCGCTCGAGGTGGGGTGGTGGTTTCCATTCGGTGCCGCCGCGGGTGTTCTTGCGGGTGGTCCAGCCGCCGGGGTCGAGCATGCGGTGATGCGGGCCGCAGGCGAAGGTGAGGTCGTTGATGTCGGTGCTGTGACACTTGCTGTAGTCGGTGACGTGATGCACCTCGCAGTAGTAACCCGAGACGGTGCAGCCCGGGGCGGTGCAGCCGCGGTCCTTGGCGTACAAGACGATTCGTTGCCCTGGGGAGGCCAGCCGTTTGGTGTGGTAGAGCGCCAGGGCCTTGCCTTTGTCGAAGATGGCCAGGTAATGATGCGCGTGGCGGGCCAGGCGGATCACGTCGCTCATGGGCACGATGGTGCCCCCGCCGGTCAGCGCTCGCCCGGCGGCGGCCTCCAGCTCTTGCAGGGTGGTGGTGACGATGATGGAGGCCGGTAATCCGTTGTGCTGACCCAACTCCCCGGAGGCCAACAGCCCACGCAGCGCCGCCAGCAGGGCGTCGTGGCCGCGCTGAGCCTTCGAGCGGGTGTCACCGTCGATGGCGTCTTGGCTGGGCGTGCCGTCGACGCAGGGGGTGTCGTCGAGGGGGTTGCACATGCCCGGGGCGCCGAGTTTGGCCTCCACGGCTTCGAAGGTGGCCCGTAGTTCGGGGGTGATCAGGCCCCGCAACTCCGACATGCCGTCGGGTTGTTGGCGGCCCAGGGTCACCCCGCGTTTGCGGGCGCGGTCCTCGTCGGTGAAGAGGCCGTCGGGATTGAGGCAATCTTCGAGGACGTGGGCCAGGCCGTCGAGTTCGTCGGGCCGGTGATACGCGGCGTGACCGGCCAGGTCGGCTTCGACGCGCTCGCGGGTGACCGTGTCGATCCAGCCGGGCAGGCGGCGAAAGAATCTGCGGATCACCGCCACATGGGCAGCACCCAACTCACCGCGGCGTTGAGCGGCGGCGGTGGCCGCCAACACTGGGGGCAAGGGTTCACCGGTCAGGCCGTGGCGTGGGCCCAGATCGGCGGCGTCTTTGACCCGCCGGGCGGCTTCGGCGCGGCTGATCCGCAGGCGGTCGGCGATCGCGTGGTCAAGTTTGGCGCCGAGTTCTTGGATGCTGGCTTGGCGGGCCAGGTGGTTGATCAACGCATGCTCAGGCACGGGCAATCGGCGGCGCACGGTTTCGCAGCGTTCCAACAGCGCCAGGCACTCCCGAGGAGCCAGCGCATCAAAACTGAGCCCCGCCACGCCCTCGATGGCGGCATCGAGGGCGTCGAAGGCCGCGCTGATCGCGTCCCGATCGATGATGCCGCCCGAACTCATACCGCAGACATTACGAAGCGCCACCGACACAAAACCCCGCATTGTGACCACTGAAACAACAGTGACACAAGGGATTTCAATATACGTTTCCGATATCCGAAACCGCGTCGGCAGGAGGTGCGAGAACCGACGGCCCGGGGCGCGAGAGCCGACGGCCCGGGGCGCCGGAGCGCTGCTCGGGGCACCGCCTCGGGCGGCGGCGAGCCGTCCTAGTCGCGCTGGGGCGGACGCGTCGCGTACACCCACGACAAGAACCGCGCCACGGCCTCCGCGGAACGGTGGGCCCGCGGGGAACTGAAGATGTCGAAAGCGTGTTGGGCGTGCGGCAATTCGGCGTAGGCGACCGGCGACTTCGACACCGCGCGCAGCTCCTCGACGAACTCCTGCGCCTCGCCCACCGGGATCAGCGAATCGTCGTGGCCGTGCAGGACGAAGAAGGGTGGCGCGTCGGCGCGCAGCCGACGGATCGGTGAGGCGTCGACGTAGATGTCGCGGTGGGTGCTGAATTTCCGTTTGACGACGAACTTTTGGAGCAACTCCACGAATTCGCGGCGGCCCTCGCCCTCGGTGGAAAACCAGTCGTAGCGCCCGTACACCGGGACCGCGGCGACCACCGACGTGTCGGCGTCCTCGAAGCCCGGCTGGAACGCCGGGTCGTTGGGTGTCAGCGCCGCCAGCGAACACAGATGGCCACCGGCCGAACCGCCCGTGATCGCCACGAAATTCGGATCCCCGCCGTAGCGGGAGATGTTCTCCTTCACCCAGGCCAGCGCGCGCTTGACGTCGACGATGTGGTCGGGCCAGGTGTGCCGCGGCGACACCCGGTAGCCGATGGACACGCACACCCAACCGCGCGCGGCCAGGTGGCTCATCAGCGGATAGGCCTGGGGCCGGCGCATTCCGATCACCCACGCGCCGCCGGGCACCTGCACCAGCACCGGCGCCTTGCCGTCGCGCGGTAGATCGTGGCGGCGCCAGATGTCGGCCAGATTGGCGCGGCCGTGCGGCCCGTAGGACACCACGTTCGTCTTCTCGACGTAGCGGCGCCGCGCCACCGTATTGCCCAGCGGCAGGGTGCGACGCCCGCTGCGGGTGGGCTTGGTTTGCGGCAGCTTGTCGAGCGCCTCTTCATAGTCGTCGCCGAGTTGCTCGCGCAGCCCCGCCTCCAGCACCGGCCCGGGGGTCGTCACGCCGCGATACTTGATCACCGCCAGGATGGCCCAGGACGCCGCCGTCAGCGCCAGCGCCACCTTCCCGCGACGTCCCGCGAAGTCGCCGCGGCGCCCGCGCCGCAGCACGTCCAAAAGCGAAGCGGAGAAGTACACGCCCGGCACCTCGGACGCCGGCCATCCGAACCAGAACACCAGCACCGTGCTGTAGCCCTTGCGGGCCAGCGGCCGTAAACCGTTGGCGGCGTTGGCCAATTCCAGCGTGGCGCGCACCAGTGGCCTGGGCCTTCTGATCATCCGGGTAAACCGCATCAGCCGCCGACCCGTGCTCGCAGCTCCGCGCGCAGGATCTTGCCGGTGCTGCTGCGGGGAAGTTCATCAAGGACCGCGATCTCGCGCGGCACCTTGTAGTTGGCGAGGTTGTCCCGCACGTGTTGCTTGAGGGCGTCAGGGGTGGCCTTCTCATCAAGGTGGCCGCCCGGCTCCAGCACCACGAACGCCGCCAGTCGCTGGCCGTATTGTTCGTCGTCGACGCCGATCACCGCCGCCTCCGCCACGTCGGGATGTGCGGCGAGCGCCTTCTCCACCTCGATCGGGTAGACGTTCTCGCCGCCGGACACGATCATCTCGTCGTCGCGGCCGACGACGAACAGCCGTCCCGCGGAATCCAGATACCCGACGTCGCCCGACGACATGAATCCGGCGTGAAAGTCTTTCGTGCTGCCCGAGGTGTAGCCGTCGAACTGGGTGTTGTTGCGCACGTAGATGCTGCCGACCTCGCCGGCGGGCAGCTCGTTGAATTCCGGGTCCAGGATGCGGATTTCGGTTCCACCAGCCGGCCGGCCCGCGGTGTCGGGCGCCGCGCGCAGGTCGGCCGGCGTGGCGGTGGCGATCATGCCCGCCTCGGTGGCGTTGTAGTTGTTGTAGATCACGTCGCCGAACTCGTCCATGAACGCGGTGACGACGTCGGGGCGCATCCGCGAACCGGATGCCGCGGCGAACCGCAGGGACCGGCCGCTGTAGCGGCGCCGCACCTCGGCCGGCAGATCCATGATCCGGTCGAACATCACCGGCACCACCACCAGGCCGGTCGCCTTGTGCCTGTCGATCAGGTCCAGGGTGGCCTCCGGGTCGAATTTGCGCCGGGTGATCACCGGGCAGGCGAACGACGCCGCGAGCAGCAGCTGGGAAAAGCCCCAGGCGTGGAACATCGGCGCCACGATCACGATGGGCTCCTCCGCCCGCCACGGCGTGCGGTCCAGGATCGCCTTCAGCGTGCCGATTCCCGCGTTGCCGCCAGATTGCTTGGCGCCCTTGGGGGTTCCGGTGGTGCCGGAGGTGAGCAGGATCATCTTGCCCTTGCGCCCGGTGCGCTTCGGTTGCGCGCCTGCCCGGGCCGCGATCAGCCCCTCGACCGTGCGCTCATGCTCGGCATCGGTCCACGCCACGATGCGGGTCGCGTCAGGCGTGCCGGCCAGCGCGCGGTCCACCGTCTCGGTGAACTCCTCGTCGTAGATGACGGCGTCGACGCCCTCGCGGGTCACCACGTCGGCCAGCGCCGGCCCGGCGAACGACGTGTTGAGCAGCAGGATGTCGGAGCCGATCCGGTCGGTCGCCACCAACGCTTCGACGAATCCGCGGTGATTGCGGCACATGATCCCGACGACCCGGGGCTGGCCCGACGGCAACCCCTGCAGCGCCGCGGCGAGTGCGTTGCACCGCTCGTCGAGTTCGCGCCAGGTCAGGCTGCCCCGCTCGTCGATCAGGCCGGGCCGCTCCGGGCAGCGTTGGGCGGCGCTGGCGAACCCGGAGGTCATGCCCATGCCTTCGCGGCGCATGGCCGCGGCGATCCGCACGTAGCGATCCGGGCGCATGGGCGCGATCAGTCCGGCGCGGCGCATGGTGCCGATCAGACCAAGGGTCTCGCTCAAAGGATTTGGCATGACTCAGCCGAGGATCGGGAAGCGGCGCTTGGCGGCGAGCTCGGTCAGCGCCTCCTGCATCACCGACCGCACGTACTCGTCGACCTCGTCGATGTCGGGGTCCTCGCCGAACTTGCCGGCGATGTCGATCGGCTTCAGCACCCGGGTCACGATCTTGGTCGGCAGCGGCAGGTTGGGCGGGATGACGGCGCTCAGGCCGAAGGGGAAACCGAACGACACCGGCAGAATCGCGCTGCGCAGCAACCGTTTGATGCCCAGCCGCTCGGCCAGCCAGGTGCCGCGCGTCAGGTAGAGCTGCGTCTCCTGCCCGCCGATCGACACCGCGGGCACGATCGGGACGCCGGCGTCGATCGCGGTGCGGACGTAGCCCTTGCGGCCGTTGAAGTCGATGACGTTCTCCGACAGCGTGGGCCGGTAGGCGTCGTAGTCGCCGCCGGGGAACACGATCACCACCCCGCCGGACCGCAGCGCGACGGCCGCGTTCTCCCGGTTGGCCCGGATGTATCCGGTGCGCCGGAAGAAGTCCGCGGTGGGGCCCGTCATGAGGATGTCGTGGCTCAGCGTGTAGACCGGCCGGTCGTAGCCGAGCTTGTCGTAGAAGTGGGCGCTGAAGATCGGGACGTCCATCGGGAACATGCCGCCGGAGTGGTTACCGACCACCAGCGCACCGCCGGGCGGGAACGAGTCCAGGCCGTGTACCTCCGACCGGAAGTACGTCTTCAAGACCGGGCGCATCACCGCCATCAGGCGCTGGGTCAAGACGGGGTCGAATTTGCCGATGTCCCCGCCGTCGGCGTTGTCGCTGTCGGTCACGTTCCTCCCTTGACGCTCGCGCCGGGCCAGGTGCCGAGTCGAGTCCCTCGATGGTAGCGACCAAGGAAGCGCCGCCGTCATGGTGTTTCGCCATTTTCGCCCGCGTAAGCCGTTGAGCGGGCTGCGGTGCCGATACATTCGATGGGCCAGCTGGTTTTCCGACAGGAACGAGGCCGCCCATGGGATTCATGTCACCGGAGCTTCCGGACGTCGACCGCAGCACCTGGCCCACGTTGCCCCGTGCCACCCGGCTGCAAGTCGTGACCCGGCACTGGGCGGAACACGGCTTCGGCACGCCATACGCGGTGTATTTGCTCTACCTGCTCAAGATCGCCCTCTACGTCGCCGCGCCCGCCGCGATCATCTCGCTTACCCCCGGCCTGGGCGGTCTGGGCCGCATCGGCGACTGGTGGACGCAACCCATCGTCTACCAGAAGGCCGTCATCTTCACGCTGCTGTTCGAGGTCACCGGCCTCGGCTGCGGATCCGGGCCACTGACCGGGCGGTTCATGCCACCGATCGGCGGCATCCTTTACTGGTTGCGACCCAACACAATTCGGCTACCGGCCTGGCCCGGCAAGGTTCCGTTCACCCGCGGCGACACGCGCACCGCCTTCGACGTCGCGCTGTATGCCATCGTTCTGATCGGCGGGGTGTGGGCGCTGCTGTCGCCCGGTCACGGCGGGCCGGTCACCACCGCGGTCGATGTCGGCCTGATCGACCCCGTGCGGGTCATCCCGACGATCGTGGCGCTGGCCCTGTTGGGTCTGCGCGACAAGACGGTCTTCCTGGCCGCCCGCGGCGAACACTATTGGCTGAAGCTGTTCGTGTTCTTCTTCCCGTTCACCGATCAGATCGCGGCCTGCAAGCTCATCATGCTCTGCTTGTGGTGGGGCGCAGCGGTTTCCAAGCTCAACCATCATTTCCCTTACGTGGTGGCGGTGATGACGAGCAACAACGCGCTGCTGCGAAGCCGGGTGTTCACTCCGATCAAGCACCTGCTCTACCTCGACCATGTCAATGACCTGCGACCGTCGCTGCTGCCCAAGCTGATGGCCCACGTCGGCGGCACCACAGCGGAATTCGTGGTTCCGACGGTGCTGGTCTTCGTCGCCGCCGATCACCCGTGGCGGTGGTTTCTGATCGGGTTCATGGTGCTGTTCCATCTCAACATCATTTCCAACCTCCCGATGGGAGTCCCCTTGGAATGGAACGTGTTCTTCATCTTCTCGCTGTTCTATCTGTTCGGGCATTACGGCGCGGTCCGGGCCACCGATCTTCGCTCGCCCGTGCTGCTCGCCCTCGTGATCCTCGCGGTGGTGGTGGTCATCGTGGGAAACATGTTCCCCGAAAAGATTTCGTTCCTCCCGGCGATGCGGTACTACGCCGGCAACTGGGCCACCAGCGTGTGGTGCTTCCGCGCGGGCGCCGAGGAGAAGATCGACGCCGACATCGTGAAGAGCTCCGCGCTCGTCGTCAATCAGCTGGCGAGGCTCTACGACCCGGAAACCGCCGAAGTCTTGGCGGACAAGATCGCCGCCTTCCGCGCGATGCACGTGCATGGCCGGGCGCTCAACGGGCTGCTGCCGCGCGCGATCGACGACGAAGCCGACTACAAGATCCGTGAGGGCGAAATCGTTGCCGGGCCGCTCGTCGGGTGGAACTTCGGCGAGGGCCACCTGCACAACGAGCAACTGGTGGAGGCGGTGCAACGCCGCTGCCGCTTCGAGGACGGCGACGTCCGGGTCATCGTCCTGGAGGGTCAGCCCATCCACGTTCATCGGCAGTCGTATCGCATCTTCGACGCCAAGACCGGCCTGATCGAGGCGGGCTACGTCGACGTCAAGGACATGCTGACCCGCCAGCCGTGGCCCGAGCCCGGGGATGACTGCCCCGTCCACGTCATTGATGGCGCCCATGGCTAGGGCAGTCGTCGTCGGCGCCGGGCCCAACGGGCTGGCCGCCGCGATCCAGCTCGCCCGCCACGGTGTCGACGTGCAGGTGCTGGAGGCCGGCGAGACGGTCGGCGGGGGAGCGCGCTCGGCCGAGCTGACGGTGCCCGGGGTGATCCACGACGTCTGCTCGGCTGCGCATCCGATGGCAGTGGGTTCACCGTTCTGGCAGGAGATCGACCTGCCGAGCTACGGGCTGACCTGGAAGTGGCCGGAGGTCGACTGCGCGCATCCGCTCGACGACGGCACCGCCGGGTTGCTGTGCCGGTCGATCGACCGAACCGTGGCCGAAATGGGCGCCGACGGACGGCGGTGGCGGCTCGCGGTGGGCGATCTCGCCGCCGGCTTCGACGAGCTGTGCCAAGACCTGATGCGTCCGGTCCTGCATGTTCCGCACCACCCCATCCGGCTTGCTGCCTTCGGGCCGCGCGCGCTGTTGCCGGCGACCGTGCTGGCCCGCTGGTTTCGCACCGAGCGGGTGCGCGCGCTATACGGCGGCCAGGCCGCGCACGCTTACACCCGGCTCGACCGGCCGCTGACGGCCGCAATGGCGCTGATGTTCATGGCCAGCGGGCACCACTACGGCTGGCCGGTGGCTGCGGGCGGATCGGGTTCGATCATCGCGGCGCTAGCAGCCGTCCTGGCCGAACACGGCGCTGCGATCACCACCGGCGTCACGGTGACCAGCCGCAAAGACATTCCCGACGCCGACATCGTCATGCTCGACCTCACCCCGGCCGCGACGCTGCGGCTCTACGGCGACGCCATGCCCGGCCGCATCAAGCGCTCCTACCGGCGCTACCGCCAGGGGTCCTCGGCCTTCAAGGTCGACTACGCCATCGAGGGCCACATTCCCTGGACCAATCCCGACTGCGGTCACGCCGGCACCGTGCACCTGGGCGGGACATTCGCCGAGATCGCACACAGCGAACGCGAGCGGTCGCAAGGACGGATGTACCGGCGGCCGTTCATCATCCTTGGGCAGCAGTACCTGGCCGACCCGTCGCGCTCGGCGGGCAATATCAACCCGATCTACGCCTACGCCCACGTGCCGTTCGGCTACACCGGCGATGCCACCGAGATCATCACTGACCAGATCGAGCGCTTCGCGCCCGGATTCCGCGACCGCGTCGTCGCCACCGTCACCAGCGGTACCGCCGATCTGCAGGCCTACAACCCCAACTTCGTCGGCGGCGACATCATCGGCGGCGCCAACGACGGGCTCCAGGTGATCCTGCGGCCGCGGGTCTCGGTCAACCCGTACGCGACCGGTGTCCCCGGTGTCTATCTGTGTTCGCAGTCCACCCCGCCGGGGGCCGGCATCCACGGGTTGTGCGGCTACCACGCGGCCGAGGCGGCCCTGGGCTGGCTGCGCGAGCGCCGCAATCCGGCCTAGCGGTACGGGCCGCGTGTGGCCGACGTCACGGCCGATGTACCAGCGCGGCAACGGGTGGCGCCGCTGATCTAGGCTGGCGACGAGCGCAAATCAGCGGACACAGGAAAGAAGACGACAGGAGAGACAAGTGACGGTCCGAGTAGGTATCAACGGCTTCGGTCGAATCGGGCGGAACTTCTACCGGGCCTTGCTGGCTCAACAGGAGCAAGGCACCGCTGACATCGAGGTGGTCGCGGTCAACGACCTCACCGACAACGCCAGCCTGGCGCACCTGCTGAAATTCGACTCCATCCTGGGCCGCCTGCCGCACGACGTCAGCCTCGAGGGTGACGACACCATCGTCGTCGGCAACGCCAAGATCAAGGCGCTCGAGGTCGAGGAGGGCCCGGCGGCCCTGCCCTGGGGCGACCTGGGCGTCGACGTCGTCGTCGAGTCCACCGGCATCTTCACCAACGCCGCCAAGGCCAAGGGCCACCTGGACGCCGGCGCCAAGAAGGTGATCATCTCCGCGCCCGCCACCGACGAGGACATCACCATCGTGCTCGGCGTCAACGACGACAAGTACGACGGCAGCCAGAACATCATCTCCAACGCCTCGTGCACCACGAACTGCCTCGGCCCGCTGGCCAAGGTGCTCAACGACGAGTTCGGCATCGTCAAGGGCCTGATGACCACCATCCACGCCTACACCCAGGACCAGAACCTGCAGGACGGCCCGCACAAGGACCTGCGCCGCGCCCGCGCCGCCGCCCTGAACATCGTGCCGACCTCCACCGGCGCCGCCAAGGCCATCGGCCTGGTGCTGCCCGAGCTGAAGGGCAAGCTCGACGGCTACGCGCTGCGGGTGCCGATCCCGACCGGCTCGGTCACCGACCTGACCGCCGAGCTGCGCAAGTCCGCCACCGCCGAGGAGATCAACGCCGCGATGAAGGCGGCCGCCGAGGGCCCGATGAAGGGCATCCTCAAGTACTACGACGCGCCGATCGTCTCCAGCGACATCGTCACCGACCCGCACAGCTCGATCTTCGACTCCGGGCTGACCAAGGTGATCGACGACCAGGCCAAGGTGGTGTCCTGGTACGACAACGAATGGGGCTACTCCAACCGCCTGGTGGACCTGGTCGCCCTGGTCGGCAAGTCGCTGTAACCCGTGGCCGTCCACACGCTCAAAGACCTTCTCGGCGAGGGGGTTTCGGGCCGCGGCGTGCTGGTGCGCTCGGACCTCAACGTGCCGCTCGAGGACGGCAAGATCACCGACCCCGGGCGCATCACCGCCTCGGTGCCGACGCTGAAGGCGCTCGTCGAGGCGGGCGCCAAGGTGGTGGTCACCGCGCACCTCGGGCGTCCCAAGGACGGGCCGGACCCGAAGCTGTCGCTGGCGCCGGTCGCCGCGGCCCTCTCCGAGCAGCTGGGCCGCCACGTGCAGTTGGCCGGGGATGTCGTCGGTACCGACGCGCTGGCCCGCGCCGAGGGGCTGACCGACGGCGACGTCCTGCTACTGGAGAACATCCGCTTCGACCCCCGCGAGACCAGCAAGGACGACGGCGAGCGGCTCGCCCTGGCCCGCCAGCTCGCCGAATTGGTCGGGCCCACAGGCGCTTTCGTGTCCGACGGCTTCGGCGTGGTGCACCGCAAGCAGGCGTCCGTGTACGACATCGCGACCCTGCTGCCGCACTACGCCGGCACGCTGGTGGCCGAGGAGATCCAGGTGCTCCAGCAGCTGACCAGCTCCACCAAACGCCCCTACGCCGTGGTGCTCGGCGGGTCGAAGGTCTCCGACAAGCTCGGGGTCATCGAGTCGCTGGCCACCAAGGCCGACAGCATCGTCATCGGTGGCGGCATGTGCTTCACTTTCCTTGCCGCGCAAGGCTTCTCCGTCGGCAAGTCGTTGCTGGAGACCGAGATGGTGGACACCTGCCGCCGGCTGCTGGACACCTACGTCGACGTGCTGCGGCTCCCGGTGGACATCGTCGTGGCCGACAAGTTCGCCGCCGACGCGACACCGCACACCGTCGCCGCCGACGCCATCGGAGACGACCTGATGGGCCTGGACATCGGGCCCGGATCGGTCAAACGGTTCACCACCTTGCTGTCCAACGCCGAGACCGTCTTCTGGAACGGGCCGATGGGCGTGTTCGAGTTCCCGGCGTTCGCCGCGGGCACCAAGGGCGTCGCCGAAGCGATCGCCGCCGCGACCGGCAAGGGCGCCTTCAGCGTGGTCGGCGGCGGGGACTCGGCGGCGGCCGTGCGCGCGTTGGGCATCCCGGAAGGCGACTTCTCGCACATCTCCACCGGTGGGGGAGCGTCGCTGGAATACCTTGAGGGCAAGACGCTTCCGGGTGTCGAGGTACTGGACCGTCCGCAACCGACTGGAGGCGCAGCGTGAGCCGCAAGCCACTGATCGCCGGCAACTGGAAGATGAACCTCAACCACTTCGAGGCGATCGCGCTGGTGCAAAAGATCGCGTTCGCGCTGCCGGACAAGTACTACGACAAGGTCGACGTCACGGTGCTGCCGCCGTTCACCGACCTGCGCAGCGTGCAGACCCTGGTCGACGGCGACAAGCTGCGGCTGACCTACGGCGGCCAGGACCTGTCCCAGCACGACGCCGGCGCCTACACCGGAGAGGTCAGCGGCGCCTTCCTGGCCAAGCTGGGCTGCACGTTCGTCGTCGTCGGGCACTCCGAGCGCAGGACGTACCACCACGAGGACGACGCCGTCGTCGCCGCCAAGACCGCCGCGGCGCTCAAGCACGAACTGACCCCGATCGTCTGCATCGGCGAGCACCTCGAGGTGCGCGAGGCCGGGAACCACGTCATCCACTGCGAAGAGCAGCTGCGGGGGTCGCTGGCCGGGCTGTCCGCCGAACAGATCGGCAAGGTCGTCATCGCCTACGAGCCGGTGTGGGCGATCGGCACCGGGCGGGTGGCCAGCGCCGCCGACGCCCAGGAGGTGTGCGCGGCGATCCGCAAGGAATTGGCGTCGCTCGCCTCGCCCCAGGTCGCCGACTCGGTGCGGGTGCTCTACGGCGGCTCGGTCAACGCCAAGAACGTCGGCGAGCTCGTCGCCCAGGGCGACATCGACGGCGGCCTGGTCGGCGGCGCGTCGCTGGACGGCGAGCAATTCGCCACGCTGGCGGCCATCGCCGCCGGTGGGCCTCTTCCGTGATCCGGCCAAGGCACCGGTAGGCTGGCCGTCATGCAGTTGGCTTTGCAGATCACCCTGGTCGTCACCAGCATCCTGGTGGTGCTGCTGGTGCTGCTGCACCGCGCCAAGGGTGGCGGCCTGTCCACGCTGTTCGGTGGTGGCGTCCAATCGAGCCTGTCCGGATCCACCGTGGTGGAAAAGAACCTGGACCGCCTGACGCTGTTCATCACCGGCATCTGGCTGGTGTGCATCATCGGCATGGCGCTGCTGATCAAGTACCACTGACGACCTGACCGCCCCGCGGCACGCCGATACTGGGACGCATGGCTGACGCCTCCGAAGCCTCCGAGGACACCCTGGAACCGATCGGCGCCGTCCAGCGCACCCCGGTGGGGCGCGAGGCGACCGAGCCCATGCGGGCCGACATCCGGCTGCTGGGCGCCATCCTGGGCGACACGGTGCGCGAGCAGAACGGGCGCGAGGTGTTCGAGCTCGTCGAACGCGCCCGGGTGGAATCGTTCCGGGTGCGCCGCTCCGAGATCGACCGGGCGGAGCTGGCCCAGCTTTTCGAGGGCATCGACATCCACCAGGCCATCCCGGTCATCCGCGCGTTCAGTCACTTCGCGCTGCTGGCCAACGTCGCCGAAGACATCCACCGCGAGCGCCGCCGCGCTGTCCACGTCGCCGCCGGCGAACCACCGCCGGACAGCACCCTGGCCGCGACCTACGCCAAACTCGACGAGGCACAACTCGATTCGGACACGGTTGCCGACGCGTTGAAGGGCGCCGTGGTCGCTCCGGTGATCACCGCCCACCCCACCGAGACCCGCCGGCGCACCGTCTTCGTCACCCAGCACCGGATCACCGAGCTGATGCGGCTGCACGCCGAGGGGCACGCCGAGACCGACGACGGGCGCAACATCGAACTCGAGTTGCGCCGCCAGGTCCTCACGCTGTGGCAGACCGCGCTGATCCGGCTGTCCCGCCTGCAGATCACCGACGAGATCGAGGTGGGTCTGCGCTACTACGCCGCCGCGTTCTTCAAGGTGATCCCGCAGGTCAACGCCGAGGTCCGCGACGCCCTGCGCGCCCGCTGGCCCGACGCCGACCTGCTCGACGAGCCGATGCTGCAGCCCGGCTCCTGGATCGGCGGGGACCGCGACGGCAATCCGAACGTGACGGCCGACGTGGTGCGCGAGGCCACCGGCAGCGCCGCGTTCACCGCGCTGGCGCACTACCTGGCCGAGCTGACCGCGCTGGAGCAGGAGCTGTCGATGTCGGCGCGCCTGGTCTCGGTCACCCCCGCGCTGACCGAACTCGCCGGGGGCTGCGCGGAGAAGGCCCGCGCCGACGAACCGTACCGGCGGGCGGTGCGGGTGATCCGCGCCCGCCTCAGCGCGACGAGCGCGGCGATCCTGGACCGGACACCGCAGCAGGTGCTGGATCTGGGGCTGCCGCCGTACGAAACCCCGGCCGAACTGGGGGCCGATCTCGACATTATCGACGAGTCGCTGCGCGGCCACGGCAGCGGGCTGCTGGCCGACGACCGCCTGGCGCTGCTGCGAGAAGGCGTGCGGGTCTTCGGGTTTCACCTGTGCGGCCTGGACATGCGCCAGAACTCCGACGCGCACGAAGAGGTGATCGGCGAGCTGCTGGCGTGGGCCGGGGTGCACCCGGACTACCGTTCGCTGCCCGAAGACGAGCGCGTCGAGCTGTTGGCGGCCGAGCTGGGTACCCGCCGCCCGCTGGTGGCCGACGACGCGCAGCTTTCCGACCTGGCCCGCGGCGAGCTGGGTGTGGTGCGCGCCGCCGCGCACGCCATCAAGCGCTACGGACCGTCCGCCGTCCCCAATTACGTGATCTCGATGTGCCGTTCGGTCTCCGACGTACTCGAGGCCGCGATCCTGCTGAAAGAGGCGGGGCTGATCGACGCGTCCGGTCCCGAGCCCTACTGCCCGGTGGGCATTTCCCCGCTGTTCGAAACCATCGACGATCTGCACAACGGCGCGACGATCCTGCACGCGATGCTGGAACTTCCGATCTACCGGGCGCTGGTGGCCGCGCGCGGCGAGACCCAGGAAGTGATGCTGGGTTACTCGGACTCCAACAAGGACGGCGGATATTTGGCGTCCAGCTGGGCGGTGTACCGGGCCGAGCTGGCGCTGGTGGAAGTGGCCCGCAAAACCGGAATCCGGTTGCGGCTCTTCCACGGTCGCGGCGGCACCGTCGGGCGTGGCGGAGGGCCGAGCTACGAGGCGATCCTGGCGCAGCCGCCCGGCGCGGTGAACGGCTCGCTGCGGCTCACCGAGCAGGGCGAGGTGATCGCCGCCAAATACGCCGAACCGCGAGTGGCGCAACGCAATCTGGAGAGCCTGCTGGCCGCCACGCTGGAGTCCACGCTGCTGGACGTCGAGGGCCTGGGCGACGCAGCGGAACCGGCGTACGCGGTGCTCGACGAGGTGGCCGTGCTGGCCCAGCGCGCCTACGCCGAATTGGTGCACGACACACCGGGTTTCGTCGACTACTTCATGGCCTCCACCCCGGTCAGCGAGATCGGGTCGCTGAACATCGGCAGCCGCCCGACGTCCCGCAAACCCACCGAATCGATCTCGGACCTGCGCGCCATCCCGTGGGTGCTGGCGTGGAGCCAGTCGCGGGTCATGCTGCCCGGCTGGTACGGCACCGGGTCGGCATTCGAGCAGTGGATCGCGGCGGGCCCGCAGAGCGAGGCCGAGCGGGTGAGCATCCTGCACGACTTGTACCAGCGCTGGCCGTTTTTCCGCAGCGTGCTGTCGAATCTGGCTCAGGTGCTGGCCAAAAGCGACCTCGGCCTGGCGGCCCGCTACGCCGAATTGGTCGACGACGAGGAATTACGGCGCCGGGTCTTCGGCAAGATCGTCGACGAGCACGGCCGAACCATCGCCATGCACAAGCTCATCACCGGGCAGGACAACCTGCTCGCGGACAACCCTGCGCTGGCGCGGTCGGTGTTCAACCGCTTCCCGTACCTCGAGCCGCTGAACCACCTGCAGGTGGAGTTGCTGCGCCGGTACCGCTCCGGCGACGACGACGAACTGGTGCAGCGCGGGATATTGCTGACGATGAACGGGCTGGCGAGCGCGTTGCGGAACAGCGGCTGACGACGCGCGTACTTCCCGCGCTGACCACCGGTGTTGCGGCACGCGGTGTCGGCGTCGTTATGGTTGAGTCGTGGCTTGCCTGCGCGGGCCGCGCACGCAGGGACGAATATCCAACGGGGGAGGTTGGCATTTGAAATCCATCACATTCGGCAAGACGGGGCTTGAGGTTTCCCGGTTGGCCTTCGGTACCTGGGCGTTCAGCAGCGACTGGGGCCAAGCCGACGAGGACGCCGCGATCACCATGATCCAACGCGCGCGTGACCTGGGGATCAACTTTTTCGATACCGCCCAGCAATACGGGTTCGGGGAATCCGAGCGCATTCTCGGCAAGGCCCTTCGCGACGATTTCGCGCGGGCCCGCGACGAGTTGGTGATCGCCACCAAAGGCGGGTTGCGCAAAACCGACACGGGACTGGTCCGCGACGCCAGCCGCGAGTACCTGCGCAGCGGTGTCGAATCCAGCCTTCGCGCGCTGGGCGTGGATTACATCGACCTCTACCTGGTGCACTGGCCGGATCCCACGACTGCGGCGGCCGAGACGGGTGAAGCGCTCGCAGAACTGGTGTCGGAGGGCAAGATTCGGCACGTAGGTGTCTCGAACTACGACACGACCCAGATAGAGGAACTCTCGGCCACGCTTCCGGTAGAAGCGGTGCAGCCGCCGTACCACCTGTTTCGCCGTGACATCGAATCCGACCTGCTGCCCTATTGCCACGCCCACGACATCGGGGTGATGGTGTACGGACCGTTGGCGCACGGCCTGCTCACGGGAACCATGAAGCCAGACACCAGCTTTGCCGACGGCGACTGGCGCGGCAAGAGTCCGATCTTCACCGGCGAGGATTATCTGCGCAACCTGAAAGTCGTTGATGACCTGAGCCATTTGGCCATCGATCTCGGCGTCACGACGAGCCAGCTGGCCATCGCCTGGACGCTCGCGCAACCCGGCGTGCATACCGCCATCATGGGCGCGCAACACGTCACCTACCTGCAGGACAGCGCCGGTGCGGCCGACGTCACGCTGACCGACGCGGACCTCGCCGCGATCGAGGACATCATGAAGTCGGCGACGCCGGTCGGCGGCCCGGCCCCCGAGATGCACGAGAAAAAGGCGAGCTGACTCCGGGAGGGCGCCTAGCCCTTCACCAGCTCGCCGACGTGCGCGGTCACCGAATCGGCCAGGGCTTGCAGGTCATAACCGCCTTCGAGCACCGCCACCAATCGGCCGTCGCACAGCGTCTCCGCCGACTTCATCAATTCCCTGGTGACCCAAGCGAAGTCGTCGGTCGTCATGGTCAGCGAGCCCAACGGATCGCGCTCATGCGCGTCGAATCCGGCGGACACGATGATCAGTTCGGGTGAAAACGCGTGCAGCGCGGGCAGTATCCGGTCGGCGAAGGCGGCGCGCAGTTCGGCGCCGCCGTCCCCGGGTGCCAGCGGCGCGTTGAAGATGTTGCCGACCCCGGTTTCGCGCGCCGCACCGGTGCCGGGAAACAGCGGCATCTGGTGCGTGGACGCGTAGAGCACGCTCGGGTCGGAGTAGAAGATCTGCTGCGTGCCGTTGCCGTGATGGACGTCGAAATCGACGATGGCGACGCGCATCAGCCCGTGTTTGCGCTGCGCGTGCCGCGCGCCGATGCTGATGTTGTTGAACAGGCAGAAGCCCATCGCGCGCTCGGATTCGGCGTGATGCCCCGGCGGCCGGCACGCGACGAACGCGTTCTGCACGTCGCCGGCCAGCACCCGGTCCACCGCCCGCAGCGTGGCGCCCACCCCGCGCAAGGCCGTCTCCCACGTCGAGGGCTCCATCATGGTGTCGCCGCCGTCGAGATAGACGTAGCCGTGCTCGGGGCGCGCCGCCTCGAGCGCGTCCACGTAGCGGTTGGAGTGCACGTAGCGCGCGGCGGCAAGCTCGGCCGGCTCGGCCGTCTCGCGCACCAGCGCGTCGAACCGGGGCTGGCGCAGCGCCGCCTCCACCGCGCGGTAGCGGTCCGGCCGCTCCGGGTGCCCGGGGGCCGTCCGGTGCGCGGCGAAGGCGGAGTGGTGCAGCAGCAGCGTGGCCATCAGGGGACGGCGCCTACTCCGCGGTCCGGTTGCGCAGCCTGTCCAGCAGACCGCGCACCGCGTGCTCGGTGATCGCGAGGGGGGAGATCATGGTCTCGCCCACCTTCACCATCTCGTCGATCCGCGCGACGATGGCCTCCACGGGTTCGACCAGCACGATCAGCCGCTTGGCCAGATCGTCCAGGCTGGCCATGGTGCCGTCCAGGTGATCGAGGCCGGCTTCCAGGCGTTCCACCGTGGCGTTCAGCGCCGACAAGGAGCTGCTGAGCTCTTTCATGGTGTTGCTCAAACCGTCGAGGACGTCTTCGACCTGCTCCACCGTCTTGTCGGCGTTCAAGGCGGCCTGGGTGAGCGTCTTGATCCGGCTTCGCTCTTGCCCCCCGCGCACGGTTCTGTCTGCCATGACCGCCATTATGACCCGGACGGGCCGCCCGGGGACCCCACGGTCCGAATCGCGTCAGGCCACGCCGGACGGGTCCGACGGCAGCTTCGACGCGGCGTCCTCGTCGAGCAGCCAGAGCGTGGTCTCTTGACCGATCGCCCCGGCGGCCGGCACCGACACCGGCGCGGCGCCACCGATGGCCGCGGCCGCCGCGTCGGCCTTCCCGGCGCCCGACACCATCAACCAGACTTCGCGGGAACGCGCAATCGCGGGCAGCGTCAAGGTGATTCGTTGCGGCGGCGGCTTGGGGGAGTCCTCGACCGACACCACCATGCGGGTGGTTTCGAGCACGGCCGGGGTGTCCGGGAACAGCGAGTTGATGTGGCCCTCGGGGCCCATCCCCAGCAGGTGCACGTCGAAGTTCGGCACCGGCTGGCCGGGCGCGGCGTTGGCCGCCAGCAGTTGCTCGTAGGCCAGCGCCGCCGCGGCCAGATCGCCGCCGAATTCGCCGTCACTGGCCGGCATCGGGTGCACCTGGCTGGACGGGATGTCGACATGATCGAGCAACGCGGCCCGCGCCTGCTTGTCATTGCGCTCGTCATCGTCTTCGGGGACGTAGCGTTCGTCGCCCCAGAACAGGTGCACCTTGGACCACTCGATCGGCCGGTCCACCAGCGACCGCAACAGCCCGATGCCGTTGCCGCCGCCGGTCAGCACGACGAGCGCGCGGCCGCGGGCCGCGACCGCGTTCCCGATGGTGTCGGTCAGTCGCGTCGCGGCGGCGTCGACCAGGGCCTGGCTGTCCGGGAAGATTTCGATGCTGGTGCTCACACGTATTGCACTTTCTCAATGCCTTCCAGCGCGGTTTGGTAAATCTCGTCGGGATCCAGCCGACGCAGGTCTTCGGCGAGGCACTCGCCGGTTTCCCTGCGCGCCAACGGAAGCAGCGCGTCGGGACGCGACGTCCGGCTCAGCGTGGCCGTCCTGCCTTCTTGCGGGCGGCTCAACACGATGGTCTCGCTGCTGCGCGTCAGTTCGATCTTGAGCTCGCCGACCGCCCTGCGCACCGGGCCGTCGATCCGGCTGGCCAGCCACCCCGCCAGGACGTCGAGCGCCGGCTCGGTGGCCAGGCCGGACACCAGCGCCGACTCGATGGGCTCGTGCGGCGTCAAGTCGACGGCCGAGGTCAGCAGCGCCCGCCAGTAGGTGATGCGCGCCCAGGCGAGGTCGGTGTCACCGGCGGTGTATCCCGGCAGCCGGCTCTTGATCGCCGCCAGCGGATCGACCCCGTTGGTCGCGTCGGTGATGCGGCGAATCGCCAACCGGCCCAACGGATCCTGCGCGGGCACCGCCGGCGCGACGTCGGGCCACCAGGCCACCACCGGGATGTCGGGGAGCAGGAACGGGGTGACGACGCTGGCCGCGTGGCCGGACAGCGCGCCCGACAGCCGCAGCACCACGACCTCGCTGGCGCCGGTGTCGCCGCCGGCGCGCAGCTGTGCGTCCAAGCGGGGCTTGTCCGCGTACGGATTTCCCCTCATCGTGACGATGATCCGGCTGGGGTGTTCGTGGCTCGCGTCGTTGGCCGCCTGCAGCGACTCCTCGAGGATCTCCTCGCTGTCCGGCGCGATGATCAGCGTCAGGACCCGGCCCATCGCGACGGCGCCGACCCTCTCGCGGAGTTCGTCGAGTTTCTTGTTGACCGCGGTGGTGGTGGCGTCCGGCATGTCAATTATCAATTGCGCCACTCCTCCTCATCGCTGCGTCCCCCGCCAGCGGGAGGTACCCCCGCTGCATCGTCGTGGCGCGTATCACGGCCGCCGCCATTCCCGGCCCGTGCGGTGCAGCATCTCGAACGCGGAGTCCGGGCCCCAGGTGCCCGCCTCGTAAGGCTCGGGCTTGCCGCCGGCCGCCCAGTTATCCAACACGGGATCGAGTATCTGCCAAGCCAATTCGACCTCTTCATTGACCGGAAACAGCGACGGCTCACCCAGCAACACGTCGAGGATCAACTGTTCGTAGGCCTCCGGGGATTCCTCGGCGAACGCCGAACCGTAGGAGAAGTCCATATTGACGTCGCGGACCTCCATCGCGGTGCCGGGCACCTTGGAACCGAACCGCAGCGTGACGCCCTCGTCGGGCTGCACGCGGATCACCATGGCGTTGGTGCCCAGCTCGTCGGTCATGGTCGCGTCGAACGGCAGGTGCGGTGCCCGCTTGAAGATCAGGGCGATCTCGGTCACCCTGCGGCCCAACCGTTTTCCGGTTCGCAGGTAGAACGGCACGCCCGCCCAGCGGCGGGTGTCCACCTCGAGGGTGATGGCCGCGAACGTCTCGGTGGTCGAGTCCTTGGCGAACCCCTCTTCGTCGAGCAGCCCGAGGACCTTCTCGCCGCCCTGCCACCCCGCGGCGTACTGACCGCGGCTGGTGGTCTCGTCGAGCGGCTCGGCGAGCTGCGTCGCCGAGAGCACCTTGATCTTCTCGGCCTGCAACGCCCTGGGGCTGAAGCTGACCGGCTCCTCCATGGCGGTCAGCGCCAGCAGTTGCATCAGATGGTTCTGGATGACGTCGCGCGCGGCGCCGATGCCGTCGTAGTAGCCGGCCCGACCGCCCAGGCCGATGTCCTCGGCCATGGTGATCTGCACGTGGTCGACGTAGTGCGCGTTCCAGATCGGGTCGAACAGCTGATTGGCGAACCGCAACGCCAGGATGTTGCGGACCGTCTCCTTGCCCAGGTAGTGGTCGATCCGGAAGACCGACTCCTCGGGGAAGACGGCGTTGACGGACTGATTCAGCGCTTGCGCGCTCTCCAGGTTGTGGCCGAACGGTTTCTCAATGACAACTCGAGCCCACCCGTCCTTAGGCGGGCGAGCCAGACCGGACTTGTGCAGCTGATCGCACACGACCGGGAAGGACTTGGGCGGGATGGCCAGGTAGAAGGCGTGGTTGCCTCCGGTGCCCCGCTCGGCGTCCAGCTTGTCCAGTGTCTCGGCCAGCCGGGCGAACGCCTCGTCGTCGTCGAAAGCGCCTGGCACGAAACGGAATCCCTCGGCCAACCGCTCCCAGTTCTCCTCCCGGAAGGGAGTGCGGCAGTGTTCCTTGACCGCCTCGTACACCACCTTGCCGAAATCCTGCGTGCTCCAATCCCGGCGGGCGAAGCCCACCAGCGAAAAGCTCGGCGGCAGCAGCCCGCGATTGGCCAGGTCATAGATCGCCGGCATGACCTTCTTGCGTGCCAGGTCGCCGGTCACACCGAAGATGACCATCCCGCACGGCCCGGCGATGCGCGGCAGGCGCTTGTCGCGCTTGTCCCGTAACGGGTTATGCCATTGTTGCGCGGTGCGGGCTGGGCTCATTTGGAGGCGGAACCCAGCTGCTTCTGCGTTTCCTCCAGCAGCTCGGTCCACGAATCCACGAACTTCTCCACCCCTTCGTCTTCGAGCACCACGAAGACGTCGCTCAGATCGATGCCGATCTGGTCCAGCTTGTCGAATACCGCCTGGGCGTCCGCGGCGGTGCCGGTGACGGTGTCGCCCTTGATCACACCGTGATCGGCGACCGCGTCAATTGTCTTCTCCGGCATGGTGTTCACCGTGTTGGGCGCCACCAGTTCGGTGACATAGAGGGTGTCGGAGTAGTCGGGGTTCTTGACGCCGGTCGACGCCCAGAGCGGACGCTGCACCCGGGCCCCGTGGGCCTTGAGCGCTTGGTAACGCTCGTCGCCTTCGAACACCTCCTGGTAGGCCGCGTAGGCCAGCCGGGCGTTGGCCACACCGGCCTGGCCCAGCAGCGCCTTGGCGTCCTCGGACCCGATCTTCTCCAGCCGCTTGTCGACCTCGGTGTCCACCCGGGAGACGAAGAACGAAGCCACCGAATGGATCTTGGACAGGTCGTGTCCGCCTTCGCGGGCCTTCTCCATGCCGGCCAGGTAGGCGTCCATCACGGCCCGGTACCGCTCGACGGAGAAGATCAGCGTGACGTTGACCGAAATCCCTTCCGCCAGAACGGCGGTGATCGCCGGAATCCCGGCCTCGGTGGCCGGGATCTTGATGAACAGGTTCGGCCGGTCGACGATCTTCCACAGCTCGACGGCCTGAGCGATGGTCTTGTCGGTGTCGCCCGCCAGCCGGGGGTCGACCTCGATCGATACCCGGCCGTCGACGCCGTCGGAGTTCTCCCACTCACGCGTCAACACGTCGCACGCGTTGCGCACGTCGTCGGTGGTGACGGTGCGGATGGTGGCGTCGACGTCCGCGCCGCGCTCGGCGAGCTCGGCGATCTGGCTGTCGTAGGCATCGCCCTCGGCGAACGCCTTCTGGAAGATCGACGGGTTGGTGGTCACGCCGACGACGCTCTTGGTGTCGATGAGCTCCTGCAGGTTCCCCGACCGCAGCCGCTCCCGCGACAGGTCGTCGAGCCACACGGAAACGCCCGCGGCGCTCAGCGCCGCGAGGTTAGGGTTCTGAGCGGTCATGTGAATTACCCTTTCCTCAGTTATCCACGACTTGTTCCGCGGCGGCAGCGACGGCTTCGGCAGTGAAACCGAATTCACGGAATAAGGTCTTGTAGTCGGCGGATTCGCCGTAGTGCTCGATCGAAACGATCTTTCCGGTGTCACCGACCAGCTTGTGCCAGCTCTGCGCGACGCCGGCCTCGACGGCCACCCGTGCCGACACCGACGGCGGCAGCACGCTGTCGCGGTAGTCGTCGGGCTGGGACTCGAACCATTCGACGCACGGCATGGAGACCACCCGCGCCACAATGTCCTTGTCCGCCAACAACTTCTGCGCCTTGACGGCGAGCTGGACCTCCGAGCCGGTGGCGATCAGCACCACGTCGGGGTCCTGGCCGGCCTCCTCGCCGTCCGAGCCCAGGATGTACCCACCGCGGGCGACCCCCTCGGCGCTGGTGCCCTCGAGCACCGGCACGCCCTGGCGGGTCAGGATCAGCCCCACCGGGCCGCTGCCGTTGCCACGGGCCAGGATCGTGCGCCAGGCGTGCGCGGTCTCGTTGGCGTCGGCCGGACGCACCACCGACAGCTTGGGGATGGCGCGCAACGCCGCGAGGTGCTCGATCGGCTGGTGGGTGGGGCCGTCCTCGCCCAGCCCGATGGAGTCGTGCGTCCACACGTAGATGGTGTCGATGTCCATCAGCGAGGCCAGCCGCACCGCGGGACGCATGTAGTCCGAGAACTGCAGGAACGTGCCGCCGTACGCGCGAGTCGGGCCGTGCAGCACGATGCCGGACAGGATCGCGCCCATCGCGTGCTCGCGAACGCCGAAATGCAGCGTGCGACCGTACCAGTCGGCGGTGTAGTCCTTCGTCGAAATGGACGGCGGGCCAAAGGATTTCACGCCATCCATGGTGGTGTTGTTGCTGCCCGCGAGGTCGGCCGAGCCGCCCCACAGCTCGGGCAGTTTCGGTCCCAGCGCGGACAGCACCTTGCCCGAGGCCGCCCGGGTGGCCAGCTCCTTGGAACCCGGCTCCCAGTGCGGGATGTCGGCGTCCCAGCCGTCGGGCAGTTCCTCGGCGGTCAACCGGTCCAGCAGCGCCTTGCGGTCGGGCTCGCGCTGCACCCACGCGTCGAAATCCGCCTGCCACTTCTCGTGCGCTTCCTTGCCGCGGTCGACCAGCTTGCGGGTGTGGGCGATCACCTCGTCGCGCACCTCGAAGTTCTTGTCCGGGTCGAAGCCGAGGATCTGCTTGACGGCGGCGACCTCCTCGTCGCCCAGCGCCGCGCCGTGCGCCTTACCGGTGTTCATCAACTTCGGCGCGGGATAGCCGATGATGGTGCGCAGCTCGATGAACGACGGCCGGTCGGTGACGGCCTGGGCGGCCGCGATGGCCTCCTGGATGCCCACGACGTTCTCGCCGCCCTCGACCCTCTGCACGTGCCAGCCGTAGGCCTCGTAGCGCGCGGCGGTGTCCTCACACAGCGCGATGTTGGTGTCGTCCTCGATCGAAATCTGGTTGTGGTCATAGAAAACGATGAGGTTGCCCAGTTGCTGGACGGCCGCCAGCGACGAGGCCTCCGAGGTGACGCCCTCTTCGATGTCCCCGTCGGAGGCGATCACGTAGATGAAGTGATCGAACGGGCTGGTGCCCGGGGCGGCGTCGGGGTCGAACAGGCCGCGCTCGTAGCGGGCGGCCATCGCCATGCCGACGGCGGACGCCAGGCCCTGCCCGAGCGGACCGGTGGTGATCTCAACGCCCTTGGTGTGGCGGAACTCCGGGTGCCCGGGCGTCTTGGATCCCCAGGTGCGCAGCGACTCGATGTCGGAGAGCTCCAGGCCGAAACCGCCCAGGTACAGCTGCAGGTACAGGGTCAGGCTGCTGTGCCCGCACGACAGGACGAACCGGTCGCGGCCCAGCCAGTGGGTGTCGCTGGGGTCGTGGCGCATCGTCCGCTGGAACAGCGTGTACGCCAGCGGGGCCAGGCTCATCGCCGTCCCGGGGTGGCCGTTGCCGACCTTTTGCACCGCGTCGGCCGCCAGCACCCGAATGGTGTCGACGGCGGCCGAGTCGAGCTCGGACCAGTCGTCCGGAAGGTGCGGTTGGGTCAGCGTGGAGATCTCTTCGAGTGTCGTCACAGACTCAGTCCTTGGGTCATCGAGCTGATCAATCCCACCCTAGTGCGGGAGGGCCGGCTCTTGCAGAGCAGGATTTCGGGTACCCGCGGCCGGCAGGTGAGAAAATTACGCGCCCGTCGAAAGCCCTTGACATTCAGTTCGGAAAACTGGGAAAAGTCTGCGGGAACGGACCCACGGGCGGGGCATCGCCGCCACTCGGTCTACCATCGTCTGTAGTAGATGCTGCGCGCCGCTGCGACCCCGAGGAGTTATTGCGTGAGCGTTCGCGGGCGCGCCGCGCCGAGCCGATTGCCAAGCCGGGTGCGAGGCACGGTGCTGGCGTATCTGGCGCTGACCAAGCCGCGGGTCATCGAGCTGCTGCTCGTGACCGCGATCCCGGCGATGCTGCTCGCCCAGCGCGGCACGGTCAACCCGCTGCTGATCGTCAACACCCTGATCGGCGGCATGCTGGCCGCCGGGGGCGCCAACACGCTGAATTGCGTGGCCGACGCGGACATCGACAAGGTGATGAAGCGCACGGCGCGCCGGCCGCTGGCGAGGGCCGCGGTGCCCACCCGCAACGCCCTGGTGCTCGGGCTGGTGCTGACGGTCGGGTCGTTCTTCTGGCTGTGGTGGACGACCAACCTGCTGTCGGGGCTGCTGGCCCTGGCGACGATCGCGTTCTATGTGTTCGTCTACACCCTGCTGCTCAAGCGCCGCACCTCGCAGAACGTCGTGTGGGGCGGTGCGGCCGGCTGCATGCCGGTGATGATCGGTTGGTCCGCAGTGACGAACACGATCGGCTGGCCGGCCCTGGTGATGTTCGCCATCATTTTCTTCTGGACGCCGCCGCACACCTGGGCGCTGGCGATGCGCTACAAGGACGACTACAAAGCGGCGGGCGTCCCGATGCTGCCGGCCGTCGCGACCGAGCGCCAGGTGACCAAGCAGATCCTGATCTACACCTGGCTGACGGTGCTGTCCACCCTCGCGCTGGCGCTGGCGACGGGCTGGCTGTACGCGGCGGTCGCCGTGGTGGCCGGGGTGTGGTTCCTTGCGATGGCGCACCAGCTGTACGCGGGGGTGCGCGTCGGTGAGCCCGTCAAGCCGCTGCGGCTGTTCCTGCAGTCGAACAACTACCTGGCGGTGGTGTTCTGCGCGTTGGCGATCGACTCGGCCATCGGGCTGCCGCACCTGTTCTGACGATCTGGGGCCGCCACTCGGGCGCCGCCAGTCACTTGGGCCACTCCCGTCTCTCCGAGAGAGTGGACCGCGAATGCCCACCTCCCCGCGACAATGGCCCGGCCCGAGTTGTCGCAACCCCACCACGGCGAGTAGCGGCAACCCACCACGGCGAGTAACGGCAACCCACCACGGCGAGTAGCGGCAACCCACCACGGCGAGTAAGGGCAACCCCACCACGGCGAGTAAGGGCAACCCCACCGAGGCGAGTAACGGCAACCCCACCGCGCCTAGTAACGGCAACCCCACCACGATGCGTTGTCGCTCGGAGGTGGGCAAAACGCCCATGCCTTCCGCGGCGAGACCAATGTGACCCCTGTGACTCGACAGCCCTCAGGGCACCAGCACGATCGAGCCCGTGGTCTTGCGGCCCTGCAGGTCCTCGTGGGCGCGGGCGGCATCGGCCAGAGGGTAACGCCCGCCGACCTCGACGGTGATGTCGCCACGGGCGATCGCGGAGAACAATTCCTCTGCGCGCCAGCTGAATTCCTGCCCGGTGCGGACGAAGTGCGCCAGCGACGGCCGGGTCAAAAACACCGAGCCGGCGGCATTGAGCCGCTGCGGATCGAACGGGGGAACGGGCCCGCTGGCCGCGCCGAACAGCGCGAGCGTGCCCCGCACGGCCAGGCTGGCCAGGCTGGCGTCGAAGGTGGTCGCGCCCACGCCGTCGTACACCGCGGCCACCCCGGCACCGTCGGTCAACGCCCGGATCTGCTCGCCGAACTCGTCGGCGTCGTCGGGGTAGGAGAGCACCTCGTCGGCGCCGGCCTTCGCCGACATCCGCGCCTTCTCCGGGGTCGAGACCGTCGTGATCACCCGCGCGCCGAGTAGGTGCGCCCACTGCGTCAGGATCAGGCCGACACCGCCCGCGCCCGCGTGCACCAGCACCGTGTCGCCGGCCTGCACCGGATACACGGACTTCAACAGGTAATGCGCGGTCAGCCCCTTCAGCAGCGCCGAGGCCGCCACGTCGGCGGGAACGCCGTCGGGCACCGACGCGGTGAAAGACGCTGGGGCGGTGGCATATTCGGCATAACCGCCGGAAGCCGCGGCGGTGACCACCCGGTCGCCCGCGGTGAACCCCTCGACGCCCTCGCCGGTGTCCACCACCGTGCCGCTCGTCTCCTGGCCGAGGATGAACGGCAGCTGGCGCGGGTACTGGCCCGAGCGGAAATACGTGTCGATGTAGTTGACGCCGATGGCCTCGGCCTCGATCAGCACCTCGCCCGGACCGGGGGAGGGTTGCGGCGTATCGACGTAGCGCAGCACCTCGGGGCCGCCGGTTTCGCTGACTTCGATTGCGTGCATGTGCTTATCATGCCCGGGCATGAAGCTCGCTCGTCCGGACGTCTTCCATCCCCGCATCGTGCTGGCGGGGCCCGGCGACGACCCCGACGACGCGGGGCTGGCGCCCGCGCTGCGCCGGCGTGGCCTGCACGCGCGGTGGCTGTCCTGGGACGACCCGGGGACCGCCCAGGCCGACCTGGTGATCCTGCGGGCCGCCCCGGTCGGGCCGGGCCGGCGCGACGAATTCCTGGCCTGGACCCGCCGGGTGCGCCACCTGCTCAACCCGCCCGACGCCATCGCCTGGAATTTCGCTGAGCGCTATCTGCGCGATCTCGCGGACGACGGGATCCCGACTGACCCTGGCGCGACGGCCCGCTCGACATTGATCTTTCTCGGCGGGGAGCGATCGCACGCCTGGCCGGGCGAGCCGGAGTTCGAGTCCTGGGACCTCGCCCATGCCGCGCTGGCAGCGGCCGCCGAACGCGCCGGGGTCGGCGCGCGGGAGCTCCTCTACGCGCGCGCCGACGTGGCGGGGGACCGGTTGGTGAAGCTGGATCTCGTTGCGCCGCAACTGGGTTGGCGACACGTGGACGCCGCCACCCGCGAGCTCGCGCAGCGCCGGTTCGCCGTGGCGGTCGAGTCAGGCTGTGATCGGCTCGGGCTCGGCCCGCTCTCGCATCGACGCCCATAGCGCCGCGGTGGCGGCGGTGGCCGCCGCGGCCCCCGCAACGTGCAGGGCGACGAGCGCCGCCGGGACGCCGGTGTAGTACTGGGCGGTGCCGACGGCGGCCTGCGCGCACAGCAGGACGAGCAGCACGCCGAGCCGCCGCAGCACGGGGCGGGTGGCGCGCACCGCCAGCAGCCCGAAGCCCAGGCCCACGACCAGCGCGAGGTAGGCGACCAGCAGCGAGGAGTGCACGTGCACCAAAGTGGCGACTTCGACCTTGAGTCGCGGCACCGTCCGGGTGGCGCTGCGGTCACCCGCGTGGGGGCCGGCGGCCGTCACCAGCGTGCCGGTGATCAGCACCGCGGCCAGGTTCACGCCCGAGAGCGCGGTCAGCGCGCGCAGCGGCGCGGGGATCAGCACGCGCACGGCTCCGTCGTCGGGTTCGCCGATCTTGACGTAGAGCAGCACCGCGAGCCACACCATCGTCATCGACGTCAGCAGGTGGATGGCCACCGTCCACCAGAGCAGCCCGGTGCGCACGGTGATGCCGCCGATGACCGCCTGGACGACGGTCGACACCGGCATCAGCCACGCATACACCAGGACCTCGCGCCGTCGGCGGGCCCGCGTCACCGCGAGCACGGCCAACGCCGCGGTGATCACCACGGCGAAGGTGACCATCCGGTTGCCGAACTCGACGGCCTGGTGGATGCGCGGCACCTCGGCGTGGGCCACCGGGACGAAGCTGCCCGGAAAGCATTGCGGCCAGGTGGGGCAGCCCAGCCCCGAGGCGGTGACGCGCACGATCGCGCCGGTGATGGCGATGCCGCCCTGGGTCAGGATGACGGCCGCGGCGATCAGCCGCTGGACGCCCAGACTGGGATTGGGGAGCAGGTCCACCAGCCGCAACAGCGTTCGTCCGAGCACGGCCCGATCCTAAGGCACCGAAAACTACATGTTGTAGTACGCCCTGGGTCGCCGAACGGTCGTCAGGTGAACCGGAACCAGCGCAGCGCGCTCAGCGCGCCCAGCGCGCCCCAGGCCGCCAGGACGATCACCCCGAACCAGTCCACCGACATGGTCATCGCCTGGGACAGCGCCTCGGTCAGCGCGCCCGACGGGGTCAGCCGGGCCGCCCATTTCACCCCCGTCGGGATGATGTCGGTCTCCACGGTCAGCGCGCCCAGGCCGGCGAAGACGAACCACATCAGGTTGGCGACCGCGAGCACGATCTCGGCCCGCAGCGTCCCGCCGAGCAACAGGCCGAGGGCCGCGAACACCACGGTGCCGAGCGCGATGACCCCCGCGCCCAACGCCAACGCGAGCAACGCGGGTCGCCAACCCAGCGCAAAACCGATGGCGCCCAACAGGATTGCCTGCAAGAACACGACCGTGACGACGGCCAGGGACTTGCCCGCGATGATGCCCCACACCGGAAGTGGCGTGGCGCCAAGCCGTTTCAAAGCCCCGTAGCGGCGGTCGAAGGCGACCGCGATCGCCTGCCCGGTGAACGCGGTCGAGATCACCGCCAGCGCCATGATGACCGGGGTGAACGTGGCGGCGCGGTGCTGGCCGAACGAGCCGAGCGGCAGCAGCGTGAGCCCGACCAGCAGCGTGATCGGGATGAACATGGTCAGCAGCAGTTGTTCGCCGTTGCGCAGCAGCAGCTTGAGCTCCAGACCGAACTGCGCGGCCAGCATCTTAGGCACCGTGCTGGGGCGCGGGTCGGGCGCGAAAGTGCCCGCGGGGAAAGGTGATTCGCTCATGGCCGCAACTTCCTGCCGGTGAGGTCGAGGAACACGTCCTCGAGGCTGCGTTGCTCGACGCGCATATCGGTGGCCAGCACGTCGATCCGGGCACACCACGCCGTGACCGTCGCGAGCACCTGCGGGTCGACCGGGCCCTCGACCAGGTACTCGCCCGGCGTCACCTCGGTGGCTTTGTAGTCCTCGGGCAGCGCCGCGGACAATAGGGAGAGGTCGAGCCGCGGCGGCGCGCTGAACCGCAACTGGTCCTTGGCCCCGCTGCGCATCAGCTCCGTGGGCGTGCCCGAGGCCACCGTCGCCCCGTTGTCGATGATGACGATCCGGTCGGCGAGTTCCTCGGCCTCCTTGAGCTGGTGGGTGGTCAGCAGGACCGTCACGCCGTCGCGGCGCAGCGCGTCGATCAGCTCCCACACCAGCAGCCGCGCGTGGGCGTCCATGCCCGCGGTGGGCTCGTCGAGGAACACCAGTTCGGGCCGGCCGACCAGCGCGCACGCCAGCGCGAGCCGTTGCTGTTGCCCGCCGGAGAGCCGCCGGTAGGTGGTGCGCGCGGCGTCGGTGAGGCCCAGGATGTCCAGCAGCCAGGCCGGGTCCAGCGGATCGGCCGCGTAGGCGGCCACCAGGTCGAGCATCTCGCCGGCGCGGGCCGCCGGGTACCCGCCGCCGCCCTGCAGCATCACGCCGATCCGCGCCCGCAGCCGCGCGTTGTCGGCGATCGGGTCCAGGCCGAGCACCTCGATGGTGCCGGCGTCCGGGCGCACGAAGCCCTCGCACATCTCGACCGTCGTGGTCTTACCGGCGCCGTTGGGCCCGAGCAGGGCCAGCACCTCGGCGGCGTGCACTTCCAGGTCGAGATCGGAGACCGCTGTGGTGGATCCGTAGTACTTGCTCACGCCGTGCAGCCGCACGACAGTTTCGGGGGATTCGCGGGATTCGCGGACGTCGTCGGCGCGGCTCACGTGGAATCAGCGTAGGCGTCATGGGTCGGCGCCGGCCGCGGGGTCGGGGCAGGTTGCGCGGGCGATGACGGGTCGGCGGCCGGTCGGGGGTCGGTTTCCCGGGCCGGCGCCGGCGGGGGCCGCCAGGGCAACCGGGTGTAGGTCAGCGCGATGAGCAGCACCACGATGACGGTGCTGGCCAAGGTGGCGTCCACGATCTGGAACAGCGCGAACCGGTCGCCGTTGGCGGTCGGGCCGAAGATGCCGACGACGAGGCTGATAACGATCGCCGCCACCCGGAAGCCGGTGCGGGTGGCCCAGCAGGCCAGCGGGATGATCGCCCACAGCAGATACCAGGGCTGAACGACCGGGAACAGCAGCACGCAGATGCCCAGCGCGACGCCGAGGCCGCCGATCGGGTGCAACCGGCCGCGGAAGACGGCCAGCAGCAGCCACGCCACCATGACCGTGATGATCAGCACACCGATCGCACGGGTCAGTCCCAACACCGCGGTGGTGTGATCGCCCAGGCCCAGCAGGATGCCCACCTGCCCGGTGCCGAGCGCCAGCAGCGTCGGGGGCGACATCCAGCTGCGCACCACGTTCGCGGTGCCCAGCGTGTAGATCCAGCCGAAGCCCAGGCCGCTGGCCCAGCCCACGACGGCCATCACCGCCAGCGACAGGGCCGCCATGCCGCCCCCGGTCAACAGCAGGGCGCGCAGGTTTCCTCCCCGCCGGTAGGCCAGGGCCATCGTGACGAAGCCCAGCGCCAGCAGCGACGGCAGCTTCACCTGCGACGACAGCGTGATCAGGACGGCGCCGGCCACCAGCATGCCCAGCGGTTCCCAGTCGGGACCCGGCTTGAGGGAGCGCGGCAGCAGGCGCGGGGTGTCGACACCGCGCAGCGCGAATTCGGCGCCCGCCAGCATCAGGCCCAGCATCAGCGCCTCGTTGTGCACGCCGGCCACCAGATGCATGATCAGCAGCGGATTGGCCGCGCCCAGCCACAGCGCGCTGACCTCGGCGACGCCACAGCGCCGGGCCAGCCGGGGCGTCGCCCACACGATCAGTGCGACGCCGAGCAGCTCGACGAGCCGGTGGCACAGCACGGCCGCGACGATGTTCTCCCCGGTGATCGCCGAAATGCCGCGCCCCATCCACAGAAACAGCGGGCCGTAGGGCGCGGGCGTCTCGCGCCACAGCGTCGGCACGGACAGGGTGAAGATGTGGGACAGGCCCAGCCCGGAGGCCGGGCCGACCCGGTACGGGTCGAGTCCCTCCAGGGAGATCTGGCTCTGCGCCAGGTAGGAGTAGACGTCCTTGCTGTACATCGGTGGGGCGATCAGCAGCGGCAGCACCCACAGCAGCAGGGTGCGGTCCAGGTCACCGCGCGACATCCGCCGGTTGCCCAGCGCGAACCGGCCGAGCATCAGCCAGGCCAGCGCCATCATGACCGCGCCCGTGGTCGTCATCGTCAACGACACGGTCTGGATGCGCGACGGCAGGTTGAGCAGCCGCACCCCGAACGTCGGGTCCTGCACGACGGGCCGCGCCCCGGCGCCCAGCGCGCCGATCGCCATCAGCATCGTGCCGCTGGCGCCGAACAGGCGGATGCGGCGGAGCGAGGTCAGCTCGGTATCGTTCAGCGGCGTACCCACCGCCTGCTCGTCGCCGTGCAGACTCGCGATCGACGAGCTCAGCGTGTGGTGGCGGGCTGACATCTTCAGCAGCGTAGCCGTCCGGCGGTGTGACCAGCGCAACGCCAGGGCAGGGGACCCTTGCTAGACCGATCGTCGGAATTGCGTCACACTGGTGTTGTGAAAATCCGAACCAGCCCCGATGGCGTCGTCGCGCCCGACGTCGGCGCTGCGAGCTCGGATCGTCACACCCGCCGCGCCATCGTGCGCCTGCTGCTGGAATCCGGAACGATCACCGCGGGCGAGATCGGTGACCGGCTGGGCCTGGCGGCCGCCGGTGTGCGCCGGCACCTCGACGCCCTGATCGAGGCCGGCGATGCCGAGGCCACGGCCCCCGCGGCATGGCAGCAGGCGGGGCGCGGGCGTCCCGCGAAGCGCTACCGGTTGACCGCCGGCGGTCGGGCCAAGCTCGACCACGCCTACGACGACCTGGCGGCGGCGGCCATGCGGCAGCTTCGCGAGATCGGCGGCGAAGAGGCGGTTCAGGCGTTCGCCCGGCAACGGATCGACGCCATCTTGACCGAGGTCACCGCGGCAGACAGCGCGGCGGACGACGACGTCGAGGCGGCCGCCGAACGGATCGCCACCGCGCTGACCAAGGCCGGCTATGTCGCCAGCACCACCCAGGTCGGCGGGCCGATTCACGGCGTGCAGATCTGCCAGCACCACTGCCCGGTCTCGCATGTCGCCGAGGAATTCCCCGAGCTGTGCGAGGCCGAACAGCAGGCGATGGCCGAGGTGCTGGGCACCCATGTCCAGCGGTTGGCGACCATCGTCAACGGCGACTGCGCCTGCACCACGCACGTCCCGCTGACGCAGAGCAAGGCTTCAAGTACGGCGCCCAGCCCGCGCCACATGACCGACACCACGAGCATCAAAGGAGCGTCTCGATGACACTCACACCCGAGGCCAGCAAGACGGCTACCGCGCCGCTGACCCAGGAAGAGGCGATCGCCTCCCTGGGGCGGTACGGCTACGGCTGGGCCGACTCCGACGTCGCGGGCGCCAGTGCCCAGCGGGGGCTGTCCGAGGCGGTGGTCCGCGACATCTCCGAGAAGAAGAGCGAGCCCGAGTGGATGCTGCAGGCCCGGCTCAAGGCGCTGCGCATCTTCGAGCGCAAGCCGATGCCGACGTGGGGCTCGAACCTGGAGGGCATCGACTTCGAGAACATCAAGTACTTCGTGCGCTCCACCGAAAAGCAGGCGGCGACCTGGGATGACCTGCCCGAGGACATCCGCAACACCTACGACCGGCTGGGCATCCCCGAGGCGGAGAAGCAGCGCCTGGTCGGTGGCGTGGCGGCGCAGTACGAGTCCGAGGTGGTCTACCACCAGATCCGCGAGGACCTCGAGGCCCAGGGCGTCATCTTCGTCGACACCGACACCGGCCTGCGCGAGCACCCCGAGATCTTCCAGGAGTACTTCGGCACCGTGATCCCGGCGGGGGACAACAAGTTCTCCGCGCTCAACACCGCGGTGTGGAGCGGCGGCTCGTTCATCTACGTCCCACCGGGCGTGCACGTCGACATCCCGCTGCAGGCCTACTTCCGGATCAACACCGAGAACATGGGCCAGTTCGAGCGGACGCTGATCATCGCCGACGAGGGTTCGTACGTGCACTACGTCGAGGGCTGCACCGCGCCGATCTACAAATCGGACTCGCTGCACTCGGCCGTCGTCGAGATCATCGTCAAACCCAATGCGCGCGTTCGCTACACGACGATTCAGAACTGGTCGAGCAACGTCTACAACCTGGTCACCAAGCGCGCCCGCGCCGAGGCCGGCGCGACGATGGAGTGGGTCGATGGCAACATCGGATCCAAGGTCACCATGAAGTACCCGGCGGTCTGGATGACCGGCGAGTACGCCAAGGGCGAGGTGCTCTCGGTGGCCTTCGCCGGCGAAGACCAGCACCAGGACACCGGCGCCAAGATGTTGCACCTGGCGCCCAACACGTCGAGCAACATCGTGTCCAAGTCGGTGGCGCGCGGCGGGGGCCGCGCCTCGTATCGCGGCCTGGTGCAGGTGAACAAGGGCGCCCACGGATCACGCTCCAGCGTGAAATGCGATGCGCTGCTGGTCGATACGATCAGCCGCAGCGACACCTATCCGTATGTCGACATCCGCGAGGACGACGTCACGATGGGGCACGAGGCCACCGTGTCCAAGGTCAGCGAGGACCAGCTCTTCTACCTGATGAGCCGCGGCCTGACCGAGGACGAGGCGATGGCGATGGTGGTGCGCGGCTTCGTCGAGCCGATCGCCAAAGAGCTGCCGATGGAGTACGCGCTGGAGCTCAACCGCCTGATCGAGCTCCAGATGGAAGGCGCGGTCGGCTAGTGACGAATCTGACCGAAGCGGTCGAGGGGTCGTCGCTTACCGCGCTGAACAAGGGGGAGCTGTTCTCCTCCTTCGACGTGGACGCGTTCGAGGTCCCGCACGGCCGCGACGAAATCTGGCGCTTCACCCCGTTGCGCCGGCTGCGCGGCCTGCACGACGGTTCGGCGCATGCCACCGGCAAGGCGCAGATCACCGTCACCGAACAGCCGGGTGTGCGCACCGAAGTCGTGCGTCGGGGCGACGAGCGGCTGGGCCAGGGCGGCGTTCCCACCGATCGCGTTGCGGCTCAGGCTTTCTCGTCGTTCAACTCCGCGACCGTGGTGACCGTGGCGCGTGACACCGAGGTCGCCAAGCCCATCGAGATCGTGGTGGACGGGCCGGGCGAGGGCGCGGTCGCCTACGGGCATCTGCAGATCCGCGTCGAGGAACTCGCGCGGGCCATCGTGGTCGTCGACCTGCGCGGCAGCGGAACCTACGCCGACAACGTCGAGATCATTGTTTCAGACTCGGCGGCGCTCGGGGTGATCTGGATCGCCGACTGGGCGGACGACATGGTCAACGTCAGCGCGCATCACGCACGGCTGGGCAAGGATTCGGTGCTCGGCCACGTCAACGTGACGCTCGGGGGAGACTTGGTGCGCACCTCGACGACGGTGCGGTTCACCGCCGCCGGCGGCGACGCTCAACTGCTCGGCACCTACTTCGCCGATGACGGCCAGCACATCGAATCCCGGCTGCTCGTCGACCACGCTCACCCCAATTGCCGCTCGGACGTGCTGTACAAGGGTGCGCTGCAAGCGGATCCGGAATCCGACCGTCCGGACGCACACGCCGTCTGGGTCGGCGACGTGCTGATCCGCGCCGAGGCGACCGGCACCGACACCTTCGAAACCAACCGCAATCTGATCCTCACCGACGGCGCCCGCGCCGATTCGGTGCCCAACCTCGAGATCGAGACCGGTGAGATCGTCGGCGCCGGACACGCCAGTGCCACAGGGCGATTCGACGACGAGCAGGTGTTTTACCTACGGGCCCGCGGCATCCCCGAAGACCAGGCCCGCCGATTGATCGTGCGCGGCTTCTTCGCCGAGATCATCCAAAAGATCGCCGTGCCCGCCGTGCGCGAGCGCCTGACCGAGGCGATCGAACACGAGCTTGAGCTGACCGAAGGAAACAAGAACTGATGACCACGCTCGAAATCAAGGACTTACACGTCAGCGTCGCGCGCACCAACGAGGCCGACGCCATCGGAATCCTCAAGGGCGTCGACCTCACGGTGAAGTCGGGGGAGACGCATGCGCTGATGGGTCCCAACGGATCCGGCAAGTCCACGCTGTCCTACGCCATCGCCGGGCACCCGAAGTACGAGGTGACGTCCGGATCGATCACGCTGGACGGCCAGGACGTGCTGGCGATGAGCGTCGACGAACGCGCCCGGGCCGGGCTGTTTCTCGCGATGCAGTACCCGATCGAGGTGACCGGGGTGTCCATGTCGAACTTCCTGCGCTCGGCCGCCACCGCCGTGCGCGGCGAGGCGCCGAAGTTGCGGCACTGGGTCAAGGAAGTCAAGGCCGCGATGGACGACCTGGGAATCGACCCGGCGTTCTCCGAACGCAGTGTGAACGAAGGCTTTTCCGGCGGTGAGAAGAAGCGCCACGAGATTCTTCAGCTGTCGCTGCTCAAGCCCAAGATCGCCATCCTGGACGAGACCGACTCCGGCCTGGACGTCGACGCGCTGCGGGTGGTCAGTGAGGGTGTGAATCGCTACGCCGAAGCCGAGCATGGCGGCGTTCTGCTGATCACGCACTACACGCGCATCCTGCGCTACATCCAGCCGCAGTTCGTCCACGTGTTCGTCGGCGGGCGCATCGTCGAAGCCGGCGGCCCGGAATTGGCCGACCAGCTCGAGGAGCACGGTTACGAGCGCTTCGTGCAGGCGGCGTCTGCGAAGGCCTGACATGACTCGGCGTGATGCAGCGGCTTCCGCTCTCGATCTCGCGGCGATCCGTGCCGACTTCCCGATCCTCAAGCGCGTCATGCGCGGCGGAAATCAGTTGGCGTATCTGGACTCCGGGGCGACGGCCCAGCGGCCGCTGCAGGTGCTCGACGCCGAGCGCGAGTTTCTGCTGACGTCCAACGGGGGCGTGCATCGTGGTGCGCACCAGCTGATGGAGGAGGCCACCGACGCCTACGAGCAGGGCCGCGCCGACATCGCGGCGTTCGTCGGCGCGGACGCGCACGAGCTGATCTTCACCAAGAACGCCACCGAGGCGCTCAACCTGGTCTCCTATGTGCTGGGCGACAACCGGTTTGAGCGTGCCGTCGGCCCCGGCGACGTCATCGTCACGACCGAGCTCGAGCACCACGCCAACCTGGTCCCCTGGCAGGAACTGGCCCGCCGCACCGGTGCCACGCTGCAGTGGTACGGGATCTCCGGCGAGGGCCGCATCGACCTGGACTCGCTGGAGCTCGACGAGCGGGTCAAAGTCGTTGCCTTCAGCCATCATTCCAATGTCACCGGCGCGCTCGCGCCGGTGGACGAACTGGTCTCGCGCGCCAAAGCCGTCGGCGCGCTCACCGTGCTGGACTCCTGCCAGTCGGTGCCGCACCGCCCGGTCGACTTCCACGCGCTCGACGTCGACTTCGCCGCCTTCTCCGGGCATAAGATGCTGGGCCCCAATGGGATCGGCGTGCTGTACGGACGCGGGGAGTTGTTGTCGGCGATGCCGCCGTTTCTCACCGGCGGCTCGATGATCGAGAACGTCGCCATGGACGCCTCCACCTACGCCGCGCCCCCGCAGCGTTTCGAGGCCGGCACCCCGATGACGTCCCAGGTGGTCGGGCTGGCCGCGGCCGCCCGCTATCTCGGCGGCATCGGCATGGACGCCGTCGAGGCGCACGAACGTGGGCTGGTCGCCGCTGCCATCGAGGGCCTGTCCGGGATCGAGGGTGTGCGGATCGTCGGGCCCACCACACTGGAAAACCGTGGTTCGCCGGTGTCATTCGTCGTCGACGGTGTGCACGCGCACGACGTCGGGCAGGTCCTCGACGACGACGGCGTCGCGGTGCGCGTGGGGCACCACTGCGCGCTGCCGCTGCACCGCCGGTTCGGGCTGGCGGCCACCGCCCGGGCGTCCTTCGCGGTGTACAACACCGCCGAGGAGGTCGAGCGGTTGGTCGCGGGCGTGCGCCGCGCGCTGGATTTCTTCGTCCGCGATCGCAAGCGCGGCGAAGCCGGGGGCACCGGGTCGTCGCCATGGGTTGGGAGACAATGATCTTGCGCCTCGAACAGATGTATCAGGACGTGATCCTCGATCACTACAAGCACCCGCAGCACCGCGGGCTGCGGGAACCGTTCGGCGCCGAGGTGTTCCACGTCAACCCGGTCTGCGGTGACGAGGTCACCCTGCGTGTCGCGCTGTCCGAGGACGGCGAAACCATCACCGACGTGTCGTATGACGGGCAGGGCTGCTCGATCAGCCAGGCGGCCACCTCGGTCCTCACCCAGCAGGTGATCGGTCAAAGTGTCGGCGATGCCCTCAAGACCATCACCGCGTTCACCGAGATGGTGTCCTCCCGCGGCACCATCGAGGGCGACGAGGACGTGCTCGGCGACGGGGTCGCGTTCGCCGGGGTGGCCAAATACCCCGCCCGGGTGAAATGCGCGCTGCTGGGGTGGATGGCATGCAAAGACGCGCTGGCACAGGCTTACTCACGACAAGAACCAGACCTCGAGGAGGTTACAGATGAGCGAGACCACCACACCGCATGACGAGTTGCTCGCCGACGTCGAGGAAGCGATGCATGACGTCGTCGACCCCGAACTCGGCATCAACGTCATGGATCTGGGCCTGGTGTACGGCTTGGAGGTCGAGCACGGCGAGATGGGCCCGGTGGCGTTGATCGACATGACGCTCACCTCGGCGGCCTGCCCGTTGCAGGACGTCATCGAGGACCAGTCGCGCAGTGCGCTCGTCGGCGCCGGCCTGGTCGATGAGCTGAAGATCAACTGGGTGTGGAACCCGCCGTGGGGCCCGGACAAGATCACCGACGACGGGCGCGAGCAACTGCGCGCCCTGGGCTTCACGGTCTAGAACTTCGGTATCGACTCGAATCCCGCGCCGCTCTGCAGTCATCGTCTTTGCGCAGAACGGAAATGGCGCCTTTGGCCTCGAAGATCGCGAGGTTGATGCGGTCGGCGTTGGGGTGGCCGTGCAGGCGTAGCACGGCTTCCAGGTCGGCTGCGGTCAACCCGCATTGGCGCAGATTGCGTCGGTCTACCTTCCCGTCGCGGATCAGCACTTTCAGCGGTGGATCGATGAACCGTCGAACCCCCGGAATGAAGCGCAATCGTGCCAACGCCGCGTGGGTGACCAGGAGGCAGATCAGCGCCGTGGTTGCGCTGAGCCACGACGCGTCGCTGGCGGTGGCGGCCCTGCCGACGATGGCGCCCGCGGCGACCGCGGCGATCCAGTCGAAGGGCGCGAATTCGGCGAGGGTGCGCCGCTCCGTGAAGCGAAACAGGACCGCGGCGGTGAGGAACAGCGTCGAGGATTTGATGGCGGCACCGGTTACACCGGCCGAGTCGCCGATCAGGGCATGAAATATTCGGTCCACGCGTGCCTCCGTTCCAGGTAGTGAGCCTGGCCCCAACCGTTGTGAACTGTCATCACCCTTCACCGCCAATCACCCGGGTGAATGAACGGCGGGGGTGATGACGGTTAACCCCGCCGCGCGTCACGCTCACTGTATGAGCAGACCTGCGGAGGCCCAGGATGTCGCGCCGAGATCCACCGCCGCGATCACAAACTCCCCGGTTCGGACGCACAGCCCGATCGCCGCTCCCTGCGGCATCGAACATCTCGATTTCTCGCCACAGTGTCAGCTGGCGTTCCTCGACAACGGTTTTCGGTGTGCGCGCCCGGCGGCGGCGTATGTGGAGTTTCACATGGTCGGTTACTGCAAACGCGACGATTGTGACGAGGATGGCAATGCCTGCGGTTTCGTGTGCGCGGACCATCTCGATGCGTTGGAGTACACGGCCGAGTGCACCGCACGGGAGCTACCCCCCGCGAGTCCCGCGCGGCGGCTGTCCCGGCGCGTCGTTCGATGCCCGTCCTGCGATAGACCGATCCGATCTGCCGCCGACATTCTGCAGGTCGTGGTGATGCTCTAGCCCGGCCCCCGGTGTCACCGGCACTGTGTCAGAGCAGATTTCGTTAACCAGCGTTCGGCGTCGAGGGAGGATGCGCAACCGCTGGCGGCCGCGGTGATGGCCTGCCGGTAGCGGCGGTCAACCAGGTCGCCGGCGGCGAATACGCCGTCGACCGAGGTGCGGCTGGTCCCTTCTCGAGTGAGGACATACCCGTGGGGATCGAGATCGACGATGCCCACGAGCAGCTCCGAACGAGGGCCGTGCCCGATGGCCACGATCACCACGGAAACCGGCAGATCGCGCTCGGCGCCGTCCACGTGCTGTCGCAGCCGCAGGCCGGTCACCCACCGCCGCCCCTGGACGGCGAGGACCGAGGTGTTGGTCAGGACGGTGACCTTGTCGTGCGCGCGCACCCGAGCGGTCGTGAGCGGCGATGCGCGAAAGGTATCGCGGTGATGAATGATGGTGATGCTGTGCGCGATCCCCGTCAGGAAGAGCGCCTCCTCCATGGCGGCGTCCCCTCCGCCGACGACGGCGACATCCTTGCCGCGCAACATCAACCCGGCATCCTTGGCGGTGGTACTGACGCCTCGGCCCCATAGCCTCTTCTCGCCGGGGATGCCCAGGGCCCGCGGGGCCGAACCCATGGCGAGGATGACGGCGCGGGAACGCCAGACCTTTCCGGCCGCCGCCACGGTCTTGACGCCACCGTCTAGCCGGAAATCATCGACATCGTCGGGGCGCAGCTGGGCGCCGAACCGTTTGGCCTGGGCACACATGTCCTGTACGAGAAGTGGCCCGCTGGTGCCCTCGCGGAAGCCTGGATAGTTCTCGACGACCGTGGTGGTCATCAGCGCCCCGCCACGCGAAGTCCCTTCGATCAGCACCGTGTCGAGCTGCGCTCGCGCCGCATAGATGCCTGCGGTGTACCCCGCCGGGCCCGATCCGACGATGACGACGTCATGGATGCGGGCCGGTGCCGGCACTGCGGGAGCGGACGGGAGAAACGTGCTAAAAGGTCTAAGCGACAACGACTCCGGCGTCGCGCTCACCGCGCACCCATATTCCCGTACCGCACGTGGGATTCAGCGCGCAACCGGTCGACCATGTGCGGGTAGTGCAGTTCGAAGGCGGGCCGCTCGGAGCGGATCCGGGGGAGTTCGGTGAAGTTGTGTCGTGGCGGCGGGCTCGAGGTGGCCCATTCCAGCGAGTTGCCGTGTCCCCATGGATCGTCGACGGTGACCGGTTCGCCGTACCGCCAGCTCTTGAACACATTCCACACGAACGGCAGCATCGAGAAGCCGAGGATGAACGCCCCGATCGTCGAGACGATGTTGAGCGGCTGGAAGCCGTCGGTGGGCAGGTAGTCGGAGTACCGGCGCGGCATGCCCATGCTGCCCAGCCAGTGCTGCACCAGGAACGTCGTGTGAAAGCCGATCAGCGTCAGCCAGAAATGAAGCTTGCCGAACCGCTCGTCGAGCAGCCGTCCGGTCATCTTCGGGAACCAGAAGTACACCCCGGCATAGGTGGCGAACACGATCGTGCCGAACAACACGTAGTGGAAGTGGGCGACCACGAAATAGGTGTCGGTGACGTGGAAGTCGATCGGAGGGCTGGCCAGCAGCACCCCGGACAACCCGCCCAGCAGGAACGTGACCAGGAAGCCCATCGCGAACAGCATCGGGGTCTCGAAGGTCAGCTGGCCCCTCCACATGGTGCCGATCCAGTTGACGAACTTGATCCCGGTGGGGACCGCGATCAAGAACGTCGTGAACGAGAAGAACGGCAGCAGCACCGCACCGGTGGCGTAGAGATGATGCGCCCACACCGCGATCGACAGCGCCCCGATGCTGATGGTGGCGTACACCATCGTGGAGTAGCCGAACAGGGGCTTGCGGGAAAACACCGGCACGACCTCGGTGATGATGCCGAAGAACGGCAGCGCGATGATGTAGACCTCGGGGTGGCCGAAGAACCAGAACAGGTGCTGCCATAGCAGGACTCCGCCGTTGGACGCGTCGAAGATGTGCGCGCCGAGGTGGCGGTCGGCGGCGGCGCCGAACAGCGCGGCCGTCAGCAACGGGAAAGCGACTATCACCATGATGCTCGTGACAAGGATGTTCCAGGTGAATACCGGCAAGCGGAACATCGTCATACCCGGTGCGCGCAGGCAGACCACCGTGGTGATCATGTTCACCCCGCCCAGGATGGTGCCCAGGCCGCCGACAATCAGCCCCAGGATCCACAGGTCGCCTCCGGCGCCCGGGGAATGGACCTCGTTGGAAAGCGGCGTGTAAGCCGTCCAGCCGAAATCCGCGGCGCCGCCCGGGGTGATGAATCCCGCCAGCGCGATGAGAGCACCAAACATGAAGAGCCAGAACGACAATGCGTTGAGCCGTGGGAAGGCGACATCGGGGGCGCCGATCTGCAAGGGCAGCACGAGGTTGGCGAACCCGAACACGATCGGGGTGGCATAAAACAGCAGCATCACCGTGCCGTGCATGGTGAACAGCTGGTTGTACTGCTCGTTCGACAAGAACTGCAGCCCAGGTGCGGCCAGCTCGGTACGGATGAACAGCGCCATCAGCCCGCCGACGAAGAAGAAGGCGAAGCAGGCGACGATGTACATGATCCCGATCAGCTTGTGATCGGTCGTGGTGATCAAACGGTAGATCAGGTTGCCCTTGGGCCCGACGCGCGCGGGAAACGCCCGTTGGGCGCGCAGCTCGCCCACCGGGGGTGCGTAGGCGGACATCAGATTGGTCTCCTAATGCTGGATCTGTCTCCCGCCTGCGGTCAACTGCGTCGGCGCCGGACGACCACGATCACCCATCGCGGGTCGCGTGCGCCGACGGCGACGTGACGTCGCGAAAGCCGCTGTGGTGGGGCAGCTTCCATCCTGGCCGGACGTAGTGGCACGTATAGCCCGACGGATACCGCTCGAGGTAGTCCTGGTGCTCGGGCTCCGCCTCCCAGAACTCGCCGGCCGGAGCCACTTCGGTGACCACCGTGCCGGGCCACAGTCCCGACTCGTCGACGTCGGCGATGGTGTCGAGCGCGATCCGCTTCTGCTCGTCGTCCAGATAGAAGATCGCTGAGCGGTAGCTGGTCCCGACGTCGTTGCCCTGGCGGTTCTTGGTGGTCGGGTCGTGGATCTGGAAGAAGAACTCCAGCAGCGTCCGATAATCGGTCTGGTCGGGGTCGTAAGTGACCTCGATGGCCTCGGCGTGGCCGGGATGGTTGCGATAGGTGGGGTGCGCGTTCTGGCCACCGGTGTAGCCGACCCGGGTGGACACCACACCGGGCTGCTTGCGGATCAGCTCCTGCATGCCCCAAAAGCATCCACCCGCCAGGACGGCAACCTTGTGTGTCATGACCGATGCTCGCTCACGGGTGCGCCGCCGCGTCGCTCCGCAGCCGTGTCGGAGAACAGGCTCAGGTATTGCCCGTAACCTTCGGCCTCGAGGTTGTCGCGGTGAATGAAACGCAGCGACGCCGAGTTGATGCAGTAGCGCAGGCCGCCTTTATCCCGGGGGCCGTCGCTGAAGACGTGCCCGAGGTGGCTGTCGCCGTGCGCCGAACGAACCTCGGTGCGTTCCATGAAGTGGCTGCGGTCGCTCTTCTCAACGACGTTGTCCGCGTCGATCGGCTGGGTGAAGCTGGGCCAGCCGGTGCCGCTCTCGAATTTGTCGACCGATGCGAACAGCGGCTCACCGGAGACGATGTCGACGTAGATGCCGGGTTCCTTGTTGGCCCAGTATTCGCCGGAGAATGGACGCTCGGTCCCGCTCTCCTGGGTAACGTGGTACTGCTCGGGACTCAGCGCGTCGACCGCCGCCGGGTCCTTGGTGTATTCGTGTGACACGGATGCTCCTTGGTGAGTGTGCTCGGTTGTCCGATTAGTTGCGGCCGGCCATGATGCCGCCGTCGACATTGAGGATCGCGCCCGTGACCCAGCTGGCCTGTTCGGAAAGCAGATAGGTGACGGCGTTGGCGACGTCGACGGGGGTGCCGACTCGTCCCAGCGGGTGAAGCGGCGCGAAAGTGTCTAGCGTGGCGTCGATTTCGTCCTTCGGGATAAAGCCTTCATACAGCGGGGTCTTGACAACCGCCGGCGCCACCGCATTGACGCGAATCTTGTGCTCCGCAAGCTCGATGGCCAGATTGTGGGTAAGGGCGTGCAGGCCGGCCTTTTGCATCGAATACGCAGACGATGGTGTCAAACCGATGGCCTGATGTGCCCACATGCTGCCGATGTTGACGATGGCCCCGCCCTCGCCCTTGGCGATCATGCCCGCAACGACGGTCTGTGTCAGGAAGAACAGCGCGTAGTTGAGCTCCATGTAGGAGTCATAGAACTGCTGGTCGTACTCGAGAAACGGCCTGGGGATGAAGAATCCCGCCGCGTTTACCAGCAAGGTCGCGTCGTCGTGCTGCTCGGACAGCGCACGCTGTACATCCGCGACGGCAGCGCGATCAGTCAGTTCGGCGGCGATGCCAAAAGCGTGGCGACGCCGGTTCGTCAGCTCAGCGACGGTGTCATCGACACGGTCCTTCGAACGTCCGATGATCACCGCGCTGCCGCCATGGTCGACGACATCGAGAGCGACCTGCCGGCCCATGCCCGCACTGCCGCCGACAACGATGACCTTCTTGCCGTCAAAGTGCATGTTCGGGTCCCTTCGTGGTTGTGTTTGACGGCTCCCCGCTGGGCCGCCGCGTCTAACGAGACTGCAACGTCGCGGGCTGAGCCGGCATCACCCCAGCTCCTTGTTCACCCGGGTGATTGGTGCGGAGTTGGGCGCGAGTCCTCGTCGGCGGCAACTTCGTCGGCGGGGAGTGTCAATGTGATTCGGCGACGACCGGCTGTTCGCGGGTCGCGTCAATGGCGTCCACCAACAGCCAGAGCGCTAAGCCGATGAGCGCGATGTCCTTCATCAAGAATTCGCCGTCGGCGGACAAGACGGGAAACCCACCCGCAGACGCCTCGCCGACCCCGGGCGTCGTGATCATGAAACTCAGCGTGGTGACGAAGAACAGAGAGGCGACTATCCCACCCACCACGGCGGCCTTCGGAGACCAGGGCTTGAGGGCCAAGAGCGCCGCCGTGACCAATTCTACCGTTCCGTTCAATCGGCCAAAGGCGTCGATGGACATGATTTCGTAGACCCAACTCAAGAAGGGGCTGTTGGCCACCCAATGCGAAATGCCGTGGGACTCATAGTAAGTGAATTTCATGGCGCCGAACCAGGCCAGGACTATAGCCAAACCGTAACGTGCGACGAGGGGCGCGATGACGTTTATTCGAGACTTTCCTGGCCCAGCAGTCATCATGGCGGTGGCCTCACTCTGCGACATGCGGTCTCCGTTCTGTGTGTCGGTCGCGGCTCAGATCAGCGACCACTATCTGCGCGCATGGGGTGAGTTGTCCTCATCCCTGGGTGCAATTCACCCGGGTGAGACGACGGTAAGCCGTTGCGGGGCATGCCGTTCAGTGCGCACAAGCCGGCTCCGGCAGGTCCAGATCGGCCTTCGTCAAACGGTAGACCTGTAGCGTGAGGTTGTAGTACTTGTCGGTCTCGCCGACCCACTCCATCCCCACTCGCCGGGCGGTAGCCACACCACGGCGGTTCTCCGGTCGCACGACTGCGAAGACCTCACTGATACCGGGGTTTTCGAATGCCTGATGGGCAACCGCGTGACCGGCTTCGGCGCCGTAACCGTAGCCCCAAGCGTTCGGGGACAGCTGCCACCCGATTTCCAGATCCGTGCCGCCCGGCGGCAGTGGAAGCAGGGCAACGCCCCCGATCACGTCTCCCGAGGTGTTGTCGGTGATCGCCCACCGGCCCAACGGCAGCCCGGTTGGATCGCTTTCGGCGATCCATGCCGCCAGGACGTGTCGCATTTCCATCGCGTCGACGATGGGGGGCAAGGCCGGGCACAGCCAACGCGCCACTTCGGGCGCACCGTAGATCGCATATGCGGCGAGATCGTCATCGAGTTCCCACGGCCGCAACACCAGCCGGGGTGTCTCGATGCGCCGCGTGCCCGCGTCCCAGTCGACGTGATAATGCTCAACCATTCCGGCCCCTAGCGTTGTCGTGTGTAGTGCCCAAACGTTGTGGGCGCGGTCCGATCCGTCAGTTCTCATTGACTCCCAGTGTGTTTGGCGTCTCGGCGCTGATGGCCGCGATGGCCTCCGCATCCTCCAGCACGACCTTTTTGGCGGCGAGCAGCACCGCGCGCACGTCGCCGGCGGGTATGACCGCGGCGCCGGAGGCGTCGGCGAAGACATAGTCGCCGGGACGGACCGCCACCCCCGCGATCACCACCGGGCGGTTCGCCTCGTACGGGGTGACGATGTCGCCGCCCGACCGCGTTGTCTCGCCGCGGCAATAGACGGCGAGGTCGTAGTGCGCCAGCTCGGCGAAGTCGCGCAGCTTCCCGTCCGCGAGAATGCCGGCGAGCCGATGGTTATGGACACGCGACAGCTTTGTCCCGCCGCCCAGCGACGCGTCGCTGCAGCCATTGCTGGCCAGGACGAGCACGCGCCCATCGGCGCCGCTTTCGATGGCGTCGTAGAACAACCTCTTGAAGTTGTAGCGCTCGGGCGGGAGGGCGGCCCGGCACGTCGGGAAGTAAGAGATGGTCACGGCGGGACCGAAGAGACGGCGGCCGGGTGTCGGGCTCACCAGGTCGAGGAGGTGACAACGATGCCGGTGCCGGCGCCCCATCGCGTCCACGATGTCGGCGGTGCGCACGCGACCGGCGAGTGCGTCGAGGGATGGCATCAGCGGTCCGGGATCGCGATACGCCAGGACTGGGCGCCACGGAAGTCGAGCCAGGTGTCCGTGCTCGTTTGCACGAGTCGGGCCAGGACGTCGTCGCAGCCCGGGCAGCGCACCACGATGCCGGGGCCTCGGTGGTAGACGTGGCTCTCGGCGAAGGCGGTGTTACGACAACATTTCCCGCAGGTCAGCGTTGCGGTGGTGACGTCGAATCCCAGCACTCCCGCGAAGGCGCCCGCGGCCGCGTTACCGTCGACGTGTGTCGGTTCGGTCATCATTCCTCGCTTCTGGATTAGTTGCTCGGCCCAAACCGCTCGGTCCGAATGGCTGACGGCTGATGCCCCCGCTCGATCAGCATTGCGGTCACCGATTCCACGAATCCCGTTGGGCCGCACACATAGATGCGCAACTCGTTGCGAGGTGCCCAGCGGGTCGGCGCGAAGTCAGCGGCACGCACCCGGCCGGACGGCCGCGTGGTGTGTGGCGCGGCCGAGCGGGTGTAGACCCGTGTGACCTCAAGCCAATCACATTCACGCTCGAGCCGCGCCAACTCTTTGGCGTAGTACACATCGGTAGGACTGCGCACCGAATAGATCAGCCGAAAGTGGGAGCTGCCCACCACTAGCCGCTGTCGCAGCATCGCCATCAACGGCACGATTCCCGATCCACCGCCGACGAGTAGAACCTCACCCCCCTCGTCGGGGCGCCAGACGAACCAGCCACCGATGGGGCCGCGCAATTCGATCTCGTCGCCGGCAGCGAGTCCGAGGAGATACGGCGAGACCTCGCCGTCGGAGATCCGCTGCACGGTGAGTTCGATGTGCTCACCGTCGGCCGGTCTGCTCAGCGAGTAGCTGCGTTGCGCGCTGTACCCGTCCTCGGCGGTCAATTTGAGATCGATGTGCTGGCCGGCCAGGTGGCCGCCCCAGCCGGGCACGGTCAGCCGGATCGTGCGCGCCGAATCGGTCTCGGGGTGAGAATTCACGACACTCGCGACCCGCCACCGTAGCGCCGGTTTCACGTCGACATCCACAGTCGCCGTCAATCCCCGGCGTAGCGTTGTTCTCGCCACGGGTCCCCGTAGTTGTGGTAGCCCAACCCTTCCCAGAAGCCCGGTATGTCGCTGTCGCGCAACTCAATGGATCTCACCCACTTCGCGGACTTCCAGAAATACAGGTGCGGCACCAGCAGCCGTGCCGGGCCGCCGTGCACCGGGCTGAGCGGGGCGCCGTCGTAGGCGTAGACGATCCACGCCCTGCCGCCGAGAAGGTCGCGCAGCGGGAGGTTGGTGGTATAGCCGCCGTAGCAACCGACCAGTGCGAATTCGGCGGCCGTGTCGATCCCTTCGAAAAGAGTGTCCACAGCTACGCCCTCCCACATGGTGTTCAGCTTGGACCACGTGGTGACGCAGTGGATGTCGACGGTGGGCCGCTCGCTGGGCAATTGCCTCAACTGGGCCCAGGTCCACACGCGTTCGGTGCCATGCTCGTCGCGGATTGTGAACCGCCAGCGATCGAGGTCGATGCGCGGAGTCGGTCCCGCCTGCAGCACGGGGAAGTCCGCGGTCAGATGCTGACCGGGCGGCAACTCGACGACCGACTCGGCGCGACGCCCGCGAAAGCCCTTGTTGACGACAGTCATTGGTGTCCTCCTGGCAGCAGATTTGGGGGAGCGGGATAGGACCCGAGCAATTGCCGCCAGGATGCTACGAATTTGGCGACGCCGTCATCTTCGAGCGTCCTCACAACGTCCTTGAGTTCCACGCCGGCTGCGCCGATGTTGTCGAGCACGGCTCGGGCGTCGGCGGCCGTCCCGGTGATGGAGTCGCCGCTGATCACGCCATGATCGGCAAGTGCCTCCAAGGTTTTTTCCGGGATGGTGCTGACAGTGTGTGGTGCGACCAGCTCGGTGATGTACATGGTGTCGGGATAGGCGGGGTTTTTCACCCCGGTGGAGGCCCACAGCGGGCGCTGCACATGGGCGCCGTCGTAGCCGAGCGCGGCGTAGCGGTGTCCGGCTTGGAACACCTCCTGGTGTGCGGCATAAGCGAGCCGGGCGGTGGCGATTCCGGCACGTCCGCGCAGTTCCATGGCTGCCTCGGTGCCGATCGTCTCCAGCCGCTGGTCGATCTCGGTGTCGATGCGGGAGACGAACAGGGATGCCACGGAATGGATTTGGGTGAGGTCTTTGCCGGCGCGCTGCGCCGCCTCCAGCCCGGCCAGGTAGGCGTTCATCACCGCACGATGGCGCTCGACCGAGAAGATGAGGGTCACGTTGACTGAAATGCCCTCGGCCACAGTGGCGGTGATCGCGGACATACCGGCCGACGTCGCGGGGATCTTGATGAACAGATTCGGCCGATCGACGATCTTCCACAGCTCGACGGCTTGACTGACCGTCTTGTCGGCGTCGTGGGCTGCCCTCGGGTCCACCTCGATGGACACCCGTCCGTCGACGCCAGCGGAGGCTTCCCATTGGGGGCGCAGGACGTCGCACGCTTGCCGGACGTCGTCGGTGATGACGGTGCGGATCGCCGATTCGGCGTCGGCGCCGCGTTCGGCCAGTGCGGTGATCTGCCGATCGTAGGCATGGCCATGTGAGATCGCCCGCTGGAAGATCGAGGGATTGGTGGTGACGCCGACTACGCTTCTGGTGTCGATCAGCCGCTGCAGGTTGCCGGACACCAGACGGTCGCGGGACAGGTCGTCCAACCAAACCGACACCCCCGCCGCCGAAAGCGCGGCCAGGGTTGGGTCTTGCATCATTTGACTGCGGCCTCCTGCCGATGTCGGCGGCTACGCGCTGTTCGTGCGGTGACGAGCGAGGCGGCGAACGCGACGACCGGCCAGTACGCGCCGGCCAGCATCCGCCGGTCCCGCGTCGTCAAGCTAAAGCGGCGCGCTGTTTGCGTCACAGATCCTCCGTTACCAGGCCTTCGTAGAGCGTTGTTTGCACCACCGCGCGTGCAAGCCCGTTGCTGCGGAACTCATTTCCCCCCGGTCGTTGGCCAGGTTGTGTATCGGCACGAGCCGGGTGGTGTTCTGAGCGTGGCCCGGACCCGGCCCAGCTGTCATCACCCTCCAGCACCATTCACCCGGGTGATAATGCTCAAGCTGGACGAACTGTTAGACCCCTCAAGGGTGTGTCCAGTGATTGCGGCACGAATCGCAGCTCCGCTGCGCCAAAGGACGGGTATGGCGTAGTTGGCGCTGCCCCGGTTGGCGCGCAGGGGACCGAGATCGGTGCGATGGCTGAGACCGAACCTTCGAATCGCCCACGGCCGTTGGCTACTCGTGCGTCACCCAACGTGGCATGGAGATTCTCCAGCCGCAGAATCCGTGACCCGTCGGGCAATGTCGCCAGCCGCGCAGCACCGCTGGTTCGGTGGATGTGGCTGCTGAATTGGCCTAACTGGGTCCTTCGCGCTCCAGGCGGCAGCATCTCATCGATTGTGGTCTTGGTGAACAACTTCCACGGCGCCAGCCACCATGAGGCGACAGGCATTGCGGCGACGACAAGCGCCGTGCGAGCCACGAGCGGCGGCGCGAAGCGTCGCCCGGCGTCAATCCAGATCATCGTGAGCTATCAGCCGCCGGGCCGCCTCGGTGATCGAGCCGGACAGCGACGGGTAGATGGCGAGCGTCTGCGCTAGCTCGTTGACCGTGATGCGATTCTGCACGGCCACAGCGATCGGCAGGATCAGCTCCGAGGCGATCGGGGAGACCACCACACCGCCGATCACGACGCCGGTGGCCTGTTGGCAGAAGAGTTTGACGAAGCCATGACGCAGCTCCGACATCTTGGCGCGCGCATTGGTTTCGAGTGGCAGCATGATGGTCCGGGCCGGCACCGAGCCATCATCGATCGCCGTCTGTGGCACGCCGACCGCGGCGATCTCGGGACGCGTGAATACCGTCGCCGCGACGGTGCGCAGCCGGATCGGGCTGACCGCCTCGCCCAGCGCGTGATACATCGCGATCCGGCCCTGCATCGCGGCGACCGAGGCCAACGGCAACAGGCCGGTGCAATCCCCGGCGGCATAGATCCCGGGAACCGACGTCCGTGACACCCGGTCCACGGTCAGGTAGCCGCCGCGGCCCAGCTCGATGCCCACCCGCTCCAGGCCCAGGCCGTCGGTGTTGGGGGTCGATCCGATCGTCATCAGGGCGTGGCTGCCCACAACGGTGCGGCCGTCGGTCATCGTCACCACGACTCCGCCCTCGGTGCGGACAACCGATCGCGCGCGTGCGTTTTTGACGAGTTTGACGCCGCGCTCGGCAAACGATTCCTCCAGTACCCATGCGGCGTCGGCATCCTCGTAGGGCAGCACCCGGTCCCGGCTGGCCACGACGGTCACCGCGGCACCGAGTTCGGCGTACGCGTTGGCGAACTCGGCGCCGGTGACGCCCGAGCCGACGACGATGAGGTGGTCGGGGAGCGCGGTCAGGTCGTAAAGCTGGCGCCAGGTCAGGATGCGCTCGTCGTCGGGCTGCGCCGAGGGCAGGATTCGCGGGCTGGCGCCGGTCGCGACCAGTACGACGTCGGCATCTCGCACCATCGCGGTGCCGTCGGGCTTGGTCACCTTGACGCAGTGGCGCGCCAGCCCGGGAGTCGCGTCGATCAGCTCACCGTGACCGGCGATCAGCTCGACGCCCATGCTGAGCAGGTCCGCGGTGATGTCGGCGGACTGGGCGGCCGCCAATGTCTTGACCCGCTGATGGATTTCGTGCAACGAGATCTCAGCGTCGGCGATCCCGACGTCCAAGCTCAGAGGCGCCCGGCGCAGTTCGGTGCGCAGCCCGGTGGAGGCGATGAACGTCTTTGACGGCACGCAGTCGCACAGCACGGCCGCACCGCCGATACCGTCGGCGTCCACGAGGCTCACCTTGGCCACCTCAGGCCCTCGGGCGGCGGCGACCAGTGCCGCCTCGTAACCGGCCGGGCCGCCGCCGAGGATCACAATGCGGGTCGGCACAGCTCGAACCTCACCATCCGGCCGGACGACAGGTCATCAAAAGCGCCATCCACCACCGGCGTTCGTGTCCTCATCGCCGATGATATGGATGGCGGCTTCCTCAGCCGACGCGGCGCCACCGTCAATGCCGACGTCGTAGGCAAGGTAATCGGTAGCCGGATCCGTAGGGTCTACATCGAAGGCGACGAGCCGGCCCGCGCGCATGCCGCCGACCTGATCGTCGATCGGCTCGCCATCGCTATCAGCGCTATCGCCGATTCCGTCGCCGTCCCACTGGTCGGTCACGTCCGGCAGCTCACGGGCCAGGCGGCGCGCCAGACTTTCGTGGGTGCGCGCTTCCCTCGCGGTGAGACCCCACGCCCGCAATTCCCGCGGGCTTTCCGGGGGTGAGTAGCCCTCGTCCAGGTCGATGCCCGTCTGTTCAGAGTCCATGCTTTCTTCCGGCTCGAGCAGGTGGGCCCCGACGTCGTCGAATTCAGAAATCCCCATCAGCGCCGTCTCCATTCCTTATCTGCAAGGTCGCACTCGCGCAACGAAGCCGTGCGCCCGCCCGGTGGTTGCCTCAACCGAGCGCCTCGGCAAGATCGAGGCAGGCTCGTTCACAGCGACGGCATACCTCGGCGCACACGCGGCAATGCTCGTGTTTCGCCGCGTGCTTGTCGCACTCGTCCCCGCTTGTCTTACAGGCGACGGCGCACGTTTGGAGCACCGTCCTGGTCAAGTTGACGTCGTAGCCCGTGTGCCTGGACAGCACGCGCCCGGTTGTCGCGCAGACATCCGCGCAGTCAAGGCAGGTACGGATGCATTTGGTTAAGTGATTGACGTCGTCTTCACTGAGGCAGGCATCTGCACACGCTGTGCACGCCTGGTCGCATTCAAAACACGCGTCGATACATGCGACGAGCTTGTCTCGATCGATCCGGCCTAGATCTCGGGGATAGGTCTCCAGCATTCTCCTGGCGGCGTTCACTACGTCCTCCTTGTTAGGGTCCCCCTTGTTGGAGGCTGTCTCACACAACAGAACACGGCTGCGTAGCTGTAGACATCAAAAGCATGGCGCGCAAACGGGTGAACTGTCCTCGCCCAGCTGAGTCCCTCACCCGGGTGATAAACGACGTGACGAATCCGCCGAACCACTACCCAAGATCACCACTGATGGAGCACGACCGGTCCGGCGGGTCATGCGCTCCTAAACCGCCTGGAACTGCCGCAGGCGAATGATGGCCAGCATCCTGCGCAGCTGCGGCTCCTCTGGGCTGCCGGCGTAGCCATTCAGCCATCCGGTCAGCTTTGAGAGTATCGCCACCGGCAACGCCGTACGGGTTGCCAGGAGGGAGGTGAGGATGCGTTTGATCACGAGATACCCTTCGCCGCAGCCTAATTCGACGAAGACAACCGTGCGCTCATAGCCGGTCAGACACGAATTCACCGCGTCGACCAGTAACCACGCCATGTCCTCGTCGGAGATGCTCGACGGCTCAACCGTGGGGCGCGGTTGCGCCACCGAACCACGACTCGGGAACCTCGGTGTCTTCGACGACACCAATCGGGCCTGGGGCCTGATAGCGGCAGTAAGCATGTCCTGGTCCCTTTCCGGTTTCATGGCGGCGGCTGGGCGTGGTTCATTAAAGGCTTTGTCAGACAAGGTGATTCGTGACCGGGCACATCTGGTGCGGTGCCGGCGGATGGGCTAAAACAGTCCGAGTTCTCGCGCCCGGCTGACCGCCGCGCCGCGGTGCTCAACGCCGAGCTTGCGGTAAATGGCGCGCTGGTGGGTCTTCACGGTATTGAGCGAGACGTAGAGCCGCTCGCCGATCTCGCGTCGCGATAGCCGGGTGGCGAGCAGGCGAAGAACCTCAAGCTCCTTGGGGGTCAGTTCCTCGGCGACCACGCACCGTTCGTTGCGCGGACTCACCGCGACTGCCGCATCGCGCTCGGCCGGGGCGAGCAGCGTCGGAGCGATGCCAGCATCGGCACAGCCACGCACCAGGGTGGCGGCCTCTTCGAGGCTTGCCTTGGCGGTCTGGTGGTCGCCGAGACGCTCGGAGATCTCCGCTCTGACCAACTGCGCCTTGGCCACCTCGAGGATCGCCCCACTTTGGCGGGCCGACATGACGGCCATGTCGGCGGCGGCCACCGCCGCAGGGGCGTCACCGCTTTTGGCGAGGAGTTCGGCCGTGGCCAGCGACACCATCACGTCCACCAGATGTTCCGCATCCGCCAGGTCTCGGGCGCTACCCGAAGCCTCGCGGATCTGACGCTCGGCGTCCGCGAGTTGACCACGTTCGGCCGAGATCAGCGCCAGATAGCCCAACGCGTAAATACGGGCGCGACGATCGCCCACCTTCTCGGCAAGCTGCACGGCCCGCCGGAAGGCGGCTTGCGCCTCGGGGATATCGCCCGAAAAGTACAGCGCGGCACCATAAATGCAATAGGCGCTCGATCTGCCCAGCGGTGCTTCGCCGAAATCGAGGGTGGTCGCCCGGCGAGCCCCCTCGAGCGCGGCAGCAACGTCAGCCGTCTTGAATGAGTGAACCGCGCGCAACACGACGGCTTGTGCGCTGATGGCGCGACCATCCGCGGTGTCGGCCGCGGATCGGGCCTCGACTGCCTCGATCCACTCGGCGGCGTCATCGAGTTGACCGACGCTGAGGGCGATCCACGCCCGGGCGACGCTCAGGCGCGGATCCTCTAAGACGGTTTCCTCGGGAAGCAGATCCAGGTAGCCGGAGATGGTCGACAGGCCGCCACCGTTGAATTCGTCGGCCCAGTCCGCGGCGATCAGGTCAGCGCTGCGCGCGGTGTCGCCGGCGGCGAGCAGGTGGCGCACCGCCTCATCGATGAGTCCCTCCGCCTCGAACCACGTCGCGGCTCGCCGGTGCAGATCGGCGACGAGATCGGGCTCGGTGCGGCGCAGCTCGGTGCGCAGCAGCTCACCGAACAGCTGGTGATAGCGATACCAGTGACGTGACGTGTCCAGTGGCACCACGAACAGATTCTCGCGCTCGATCTTTTGCAGGACCGCGGCCGAGCCAGACGTTTGCAGCACCGCGTCGCACAGCGCACCGCTGAGTCGTCCCAGGACCGACGTGCGGAGCAAAAAGCTACGCAGGTTCGGTGGCTGCCCGTCGAGCACCTCGGCCATCAAGTAGTCGACGATATGACGGTTGTCGCCTGCGAACGTCTTGATGAACGTTGGGGTATCGGCACGCCCGGCAAGCGAGAGGGCGGCAAGGTAGAGGCCGGCAGCCCATCCTTCGGTGCGGCGGTGCAATAGTTGAATATCCGTCGGGGCTAAGCCCAGCCCGAGGACATCGTTCAGCAGATGGTCCGCCTCGGTCGGCCCGAAACGTAAGTCGTCCGTTCGCACCTCGGCGAGCTCGCCGCTGGCCCTCAGCCGAGCCAGCGGCAACGCCGGATCGGCTCGGGTGGCTAACACCAGGTGAAGATTCGCCGGCATCCGGCTGATGAAGAAGGCAAGCTGCTCATGCATCGCTCGGCCTACCACCAGATGGTAGTCATCGAGAATGAGGACGACCGGGCTAGCGATCGTGTCCAGATCGTTCAGCAGGGTAGGCAGCACGACTTGCACTGGGTCGGCACCCATCGCCAGGAGTTCGACCGCGCGAATCCCCACCCCGGGACTGACTTTCTGCAGCGCGGCGATCACGTACATCCAAAACCAAACCGGGTCGTTGTCGGAGCAGTCGAGCGACAGCCAGGCGAACCGCCCATCCCCACCCATCGCCCACTGCGCCAGCAATGTCGTCTTGCCCCAACCCGCCGGGGCACTCAACAGGGTCAGCTTGCGGGTCCGCCCCGCCGACAATGCGTCCAGCAGGGCCGCCCGGTGAACGAGCTGCGCCCCCATGGCCGGGACGTGCAGCTTGGTGGCGAGCAGGACTGCGCGCGCACCGGCTTGTCCGACGCCGTTGTCGCTGCGCCCTGCTGAGCCGCTCATGTCCGCACTCCGCGAATCCGTCGAATCCCGCAGCCGGGCGGGGAAACTCGGCGTTGACGCGTCCTGGGTGGCCGCCCTGTCGGCATCCCAGCTTGTCCTTGCGGGGCCGCCCGGGCTCGTTCTGCTCGGTAACCGCGGCGACTCTATTGAATCAGATGCGCCGTCCGGAAATGCCGCAGGCGCATGCCGGCGGTGCCCGTTTGGGCTGGCGGACCCCCGTCCCGCCCAGGGCTCAATGGTTGTCTCATGAGCCGCGCTCATGCTGTGCCCGCTCACCGCACTTCTCCTGTTTTCACCGAAGCCTCGACTCCTGCAACCCACTGCACCGCCGCGCCCGGATGCCGACACCTCTCAAAGGAGGTGGCTGAGCGTCTCAACGCGGGACTTCGTGGGAGCGCGGGCTGGCGGCCCGCCATCGTCTGCGCCGTGCTCATGGCCGTCGGGACACCAACACGTAGCCACCCACGCCGAAGACCACCGGCATCATCATCAACATTCCCAACAGTGTGCTCATCATCGTCTTCTCAACCCTCTGCGCGTTTGCCTCCGGCGCCGGGCCCTGGTTGGGTCGCGGCGATCCAAAGCGCAATCACTACGTTGGCACCGCGGGTACCGCGCCACCATCGCCCGGCGGGTGATGTTTAGGGCCGGGTCGGTGTATGCCTAATGGCCTTGATCTTTGACGGATTGATCAATCCGGGCGGCGCATGAGTTGCGTCAGTTGAGCGCGGGACGTGATCCCGAGTTTGGCGAAGGCGTTGTGAAGATGCGTTTTCACCGTGTGAGGGGAGAGGTGCAGTTGCTGCGCGACGGCGCGGTTGGTCGCGCCTTCGGCGATCAGATGGACGACGGTGAGTTCGGAGTCGGTGAGGCTGTCCAGGCCCGTTTTCGCCCGCGGGTGTGTGACGATGCGCCGTTCCACGCCCAAACCGCGCAGCGCGCGACCGACCCGGCGGGCATCGGCGGTCGCCCCGCACTCGATGTAGGTGTCGAACGCGGCGTGCAGCTGTTCGAGCGCCTCGGCGTTGCGCTGTGCGCGAGCCAGTTCGCCGCCGGCATCCTCGGCGGCGCTGGCGTACAGAAGCGGCCGTGACGACGCACGAAGCACGTCCGCGGCACTCACCAATGCCGCGGCGTCACGCTCGAATATCCCGCGGGCATATCCGGCCACACCTGCCAGCAGCGGCACCGCGGGGTGCTCGCACTCGAGTAGCTCGGCGGCCTGCAGGACCCGCGCGCGCAGGCCGGCATCACCGGCGGCGGAGGCCACCCGCGCACTCAAGATCAGCCGGTCCAAGGCGTAGGACTGCATTGGTGTGCCGAGAAGGGCGATGTCGCCGCCGAGCCACCGCACCGCTTCGTGAAAGTCGTCGCGCTGCCACGCCGCCAGCGCGAGCACATACGCGGCTCCTCGACGGATGGCAGGTGAACCGGTGGAGTAGGCGTCGTGTGCATCATTTGCCATCTGTTGCAACACATTTCGGTCATCGGTGTGGACCGCCACCTTGGCCAGGATTACGGTGCGGAGTATGTCCGGTTCGCTGGCGCCCGTCGGCTGGGGGGACGGCAGCGGCTCAGCCGCGTCGCGGGCGGCCGACAACCTGCCCGCGGCGAGGTGAACGATCCCGCCGATGACGGTCCACATATTGAGGGCCATCGCGTTGCCTTCCCGGCTGGCCTGCCCGATGCCGTCGGCGATCTGGCGCGCCGCGTCGTCCAACCGGCCGACCACCGCCAGCAGGATCGCGTAGTGCATCGCGGCATAGCCATGAGCTGACCCCGCATCATCCGTGGAGCCGAGCGAACAAAGCTGTTCGAGGCGGCCTAGGGCGCGGACCCGTTGCCCCTCACCAACGTCGAGCAATGCCATCGTGACCTCAGCGATGATCCTGGCCTCGAGATCACCGGTGGCCGCCGCGGCGGCGGCAGCCTCGTCGGCCGCTGTGAGCCGTTGCCCGCTTTTGTCCTGCAACACCAGGTTGTAAGCCAGCCACGCCAGATGCCGCGCCCGGGTGACCTCGCTGATGTCGCTCAACTCGAGCGCTCGGCGATTCTCCTCGGCCCGTTGCTGGGTGCTGTGCTTGGTGTGCGCGGGGAGCCGGAGGCGAATCTCGGCCTCGACTTCGGGCGAGACCGCCTGCGAGAGCGCCCTGACGGCCAATTCCTCGGCCTCGCCGTGGCGGCCGGCCCGGTTGAGCCACTCCACCGTTTCGGCGACCAGGGATCCATGCTGGGCGTCGTCGGCGGGCAACAGCTCCAGCGCGCGCTTGCTCAAGTCCGCGGCCCCACCCGCATCGCCGCGCCCAACCGATTGAGCGGCCTGCCGTAGCGCCTCGATCGCCTCGCGGTCGCCCGGCTCGGCGCTGCGTGCCAGCTGGGTGGCCACCTCGGTCGGCGCCGCGCCGATACTCAGCATGACCGACGCCGATTGGCGCTCCATCGCCCGCCGCAGCGACTGCGGCAAGCATTGGCGGGTGGCCTCCCGCAGCAGGTCGTGCCGAAATCTCAACTGCTCGCCATCGTCGACGAAAAGATCAGCGCGCACCGCCTCCTGAAGCGCCGACATCAACGAGACCGGCTGGCGGTCCAGCATCGCGGCCAGCAGCCCGGCCGAGAACCGGTCCGGCAGCACCGCCGCGACCCGCACCACCTCCGACGCACTATCGGAGAGCACGTCCAGCCGCTGCTGCATACCGACGCCCAACCGCCGCGGCAGCGCATCTCCGGTGGCCGCCACGCGCCCGGCGGTGAGGGTGAGCCGGTCCTCCTCACCCAGGCCGGCGACGAGCTCGCTGACCAGAAACGGGTTCCCATGCGCCTTGGCGGCCAGACCGAGCAGCGACGCATCCGCTCTCGCCCGCACCGCGTCTTGGACCATGTCGGCCACCGCGTCCGGCGTCATGGCCGCCAATCGCAAGAATGTGGCATTCGCGCGTTGCAAGACTGCCAAGGTCTCCTGCATCGCCGACCCGCCGGCCCCGGTGCGGGCGGTCAACACCCACAGCACCGGCGCATCCGGTCGCGCGGTGGCCAGCGAACGCAGCGCCAGCAGGGTGCCGTTATCGGCCCAGTGAATGTCCTCCAACACAATCACCAGCGGGGTCTGCGCGGCCGCGGCGTGAATCGCGTCGGCCAAATCGTGCACCACCCAGTAGCGCAAGTCGGCCGATCCGCCCAGCCGGCGCAAGGCCTCGGCGTCGCCCACCGGGGGATCGGCGTTGAGCGTGGCCATGAACAACGAGAAAAACGGCACCGTCTGCTGGTACTCGAACGCCTCACCGAACAAGGTGCGCACCCCGCTGTTGTCGGCCAGCGCCAACACTTCGGTGAGCAACCGACTCTTCCCGATGCCGGGTGGGCCCTCGATGACCAGCACGCCCCCGCGTCCCCGCGCCAGCGCGGTAACCAGTGCGCCGATCATTTTCAGCTCGTCTGCCCGCCCTCGAAGCGGCGGAGTGACCAGCCCCGGGCCGCCGACATCGAATAGGCCGGTGGAAGGCCCCATCGGGTGTGTGTCCTATCTACCGTTTACCGGACTGCCATTGGAGTGCACGTTATTGTAGGCCGCGCACGCCATCTATCCGATTAGCTGCCGATCAATCAGTGCCGCGCATGAGCTGCGCCAATTGGGCGCGGGAACTGACGCCGAGCTTGGCAAATGCGTTGTGGACGTGGGTCTTCACCGTGTGGGGGGAGAGGTGCAGCTCGGTAGCGACATCGCGGTTGGTCGCGCCCTGTGCGATGAGGTTGACGACCGTGAGTTCGGAGTCGGTGAGGCTGCCCCAACCCGTTTTCGCCCGCGGGCTGACGATCCGCCGCTCCACGCCCAATCGGCGTAGCGCGCGGCCGACCCGGCGCGCATCGGCAATCGCTTCACACGCGATGTAGGCGTCGAATGCCCCGTTCAGCTCGTCGAGCGCCTCGGCGTTGCGCTGCGCGCGGCTCAGCTCGCCGCCGGCGTCCTCGGCGGCGCTTGCGTACAGAAGCGGCCGCGACGACGAGTGCAGCGCACTCGCCACCGCCACCAACGCATCGGCATCACGCTCGAGGACCCCGCGGGTGTGCTGCGCGACTGTGGAAAACAACCCAACGCCGGGCCGCTCGCGTTCGAGCACGTCAACTGCGTCCAGGAGACGCGCTCGCAGACCGGCGTCACCGGCGGCCGACGCTACCCGCGCGGTCAAGGTCAGCTGATCCAAGACGGTCGGCAAGAACGGAGTCACGAAGAGCGAGATGTCGGCGCCGAGCCAGCGCAACGCCTCATGGACGTCGTCGCGCTGCCACGCTGCCATTCCCAGCACGCCCGCCGCATCGCGACGCACGGCAGGTGAACCGTTGGAGTAACCGTCGCGCGCCTGACTCGCCGTCTCTATCAACAACGTTCGGTCATCGGTGCGCGCCGCCACCTCTGCCAGGATGGCCATGCGCCTCGCGTCTACGTAGGTCGACCCGGGTCGCTCCGGCGTGGGCAGCCGCTCGAGGATGGTGCGGGCAGCCGACAACCGGCCCGCGGCCAGCTCAACCCCCCCGGCCGTTAGTGCCCAGATGTGCAGCCCCATAGCGTCGCGTTCCTGTCGGGATTTCTCCGCGCGGTCAGCGACCAGCGCCGCGGCGTCGTCCAACCGTCCCACCACGGCAAGCAGGTTTGCCAGGTGGATTGCCGCGAGGTGGCGGGCGGTCACGTCGCCCGTAGGAGGCAGGGCTTGAAGTTCCTCGACGCGGTGCAGTGCGCGGCCCGCGTAGCCGTTCGTGCAGTCGAGGCAGGCAAGTGCGATTCCGGACAGCATCCTCGATTCGAGATCGCCGGTGGATGCTGCGGCGGCGGCCGCCTCGTCGGCCGCCGCGCTGTCCTGTCCGTGTAGGCCGTACATCGCCAGGTTGTACGCCAGCCACGCCTGGTGTCGTGCTCGGGTGAGGTCGGTGAGGTGGGGCAATTGGAGTGCGCGGCGGTTCTCTTCGATGTGCCGCGTCGTGGTATCCGTCGTTACCGTCGCGAGCCGGAGGCGGATCTTCGCCTCTTCTTCAGCCGGCAACGCGCCAGACAGGGTGGTGCCGGCCAACCGTTGCGCTTCCTCGTAGCGGGTGGCCCGATTGAGCAGCACGATCGTTTCCGTTACGAGTGGCCCTCGTCCTGGGTCCTGGGGCGCCTGGAGTTCCAAAGCGCGCATGCTCAGATCCGACGCGGCGCCCGGATCGCTATTGGCCACCGACTGAGCGGCGTCACGGAGTGCGGCGATCGCGGCCTGATCGCCCACCTCCGCGCTGCGGGCGAGCTGAGTCGCGACCTCCTGCGGCGCGGCGCCCATGTCCAGCATGACGCTCGCCGATTGCCGCTCCATCGCTCGGCGCAGCGACCGGGGCAACGATTGCCGCGTCGCTTCGCGCAGCAGATCATGACGGAACCTCATCTGATCGCCGTCTTCGATGAGCAGGTCGGAGCGGACCGCTTCTTCGACCGCCGATACCAGGGCGGCCGGACGGCGTTCCAGCATGGCGGCGAGCAGCCGGGCCGAGAATCGGTCAGGCAGTACTGCGGCGACCCGCACGACTTGGCTGGCGGCGGGGGAGAGTTGATCGAGTCGTTGCTGCATGGTGTGGCTGAGCCGTCGCGGCAACGAATCTCCGGTGGCGACCGCGCGGCCGTCGCTGACGTCGAGCCGGCCCTCCTCGTCCAGTCCGCGCAGCAGCTCCGTCAGCAGGAAGGGGTTACCGTGCGCCTTGTCGGCCAGATTCAGCAGCGACGCATCGGCGCTGGCTCGCACAGCGTCTTGCACGATGTCTGCGACCGCGCTCGGTGTTATGGCCGTCAACCGCAGAAAGGTGGCATCCTCGCGTTCCAGCGCGGTCAGCGTCTCGCGAACGGCCGGCCCGCCGGCGCCGGTTCTTGCGGTAAGGACCCACAGCACCGGGGCGTCGGGTCGCGTCGCGGCCAGCGAGCGCAGCGCCAGCAGGGTGGCGTTGTCGGCCCAATGGATGTCCTCGATGAGGATCGCCAGGGGCGTTCGGGACGCGGTGGCATGGATGGCCGCTTGTAGATCGCGTACCACCCAGTAGCTGAGATCGGCCGATGCACCCAGGCGGCGCAGAGCCTCCGCATCCCCGACGGGGGGATCCGCGCGCAGGGTCGCCATGAACAGCGGGAAAAACGGCACCGTCTGCTGGTACTCGAAGGCCTCGCCGAAGAGTGCGCGGAAGGCTGCCTTCTCGGCGCGCGCCAAGACCTCGGTCAACAAGCGGCTCTTGCCGATGCCCGGTGGCCCCTCGATGACCAGTACGCCCCCGCGCCCCTGAGCGAGCGCCGCGATCAGCGCGTCGATCGCCCTCAGCTCGCCCGCCCGCCCACGGATCGGCGGCGTGCGCAGCTGCCCCGACGCATTCGCGGCGCTCACGCGAACCCGCCGACGTGTTGTGGGCGGGCGGGAGACGTCCAAGTTGTGTAATCCACTGTTCTCGCCACCGTTAGCGCTGGCAGTCAGTGTAGGCATGTTCTTCGGCCCCACCTGCTGTGTTTCGCGTTCGATTGAATCAACGCGCTCAGCATTCACACCCGGTGCACGCCCCCTTTTGCCGGTGGGCGCTAGCCCCAAGGACCTCATGATTTTCTCGTGATCCGCGCTCATGCTGTGCCCGCTCACCGTATTTCTCCTCTCGGGATCGATGTATCGGCTCCTGCCAACTCATGACATCGCTGCGCGCGGATGGCGAGCGTCTCAACCTGAGGTGAATCGGTGTCTCAAAGTGAGACGACGGCGGACGGTCCGTCATGGTCTTTCTGCTTGGCTTCGGACGGGCGTGTCGGTTCGTCCGAGCAACGCGCCCGTCGCGCGCGTAGGGTAATCGCCGAAGTCGATAAAGTTTGCTGTCTGCAGCGAAGGGACACCCAGTCTCCGGTCGCGGTCGGCGGGTGCCAGCCCGCCGGTCCGCGACGGTGACCCGGCGTCGAGGTAGTTGGGGATGGGTTCACAGGCGCGCCGCACGGCCGAACTCGAGCAGGCCAAGGAAACGTTCCTGCCCGTGGAGTCCCTTGACGTGATTCGCTCAGTCGATGAGGACATTCTGCGCCCCGGTGTCCTCGATTCGTGGCGTCGGTCCCGGGCCCTGCAAGTCCACCCCGACCAGGTCGAGCTGCCCTTTGTGCGCGAACCCAATAGGGGTTCGCGCCTGGTGCGTGCGGCTGCGCCGGTACTGGAGCGGGTCACCTTTGACCTGGCCGCGCAGGATGTCAGCGTCGTCCTGACATCGGCTGACGGTGTGGTCGTCGATCGGACCGCTGCGGCAGTGCCCATCCTCGACGCATTGGACACGGTGAGCCTCGCACCGGGCTATAGCTTGGCTGAAGAGGTGGCGGGCACCAACGGGATCGGCACGGCCCTGGAAACCGGACAGCCCACATTCATCGGTGGCAGCGAGCACTACGTGGCTATGTTCACCGGTTTTGCGTGCGCGGGGTCACCGATCCGTGATCCGATAACGGGCAGACTCATCGGGGCCGTCAATCTGAGCTGTCTCGCCGACCGATCCGATCCACTGCTGCTCGCCCTGGCTACCAGCGCCAGTCGCCACATCGAGGATCGCTTGCGCGTGGTGGCCAATGAGAGCGAGACGGCGCTTCTGGAAGCCTATCTGCGGCAGGCACGGCGATGTTCGGCCGGCGTGTTGGCGATCGGTGGCGATGTGGTGTTGATGAACCCCTACCTGCGTCGGACGCTCGACGGGAACGAGCAGACCGCGCTGCTTGAACACGCCTCGGATCTGCTCACCTCCACCCTGTCGGGCGCGGCGCTGGTTGTGCTGCCGAGGGGACACATCGCCAAAATCACCGCCGCCGACCGGTCGACGACACGCGCCGGCCGCCTCAACGTCGTTTTCCGCGTTGACCTTTCCGGCGAGACCGGCTCGCAATCGCGTCGAACGGACCGCTTGGCGCCCACGTACATCCCCGGCTTGGCCGGTCGCAATAGCGCCTGGCTGCATTGCTGCCAGCAGGTCCGGCAGTGCTGCCGCGACCGAGAATGGGTGATGATCGAGGGGGAGAAGGGATCCGGCCGGGCAAAGCTGGCGCAGGCGGTGGGGCAGCATGTGAAGCCGGACCGAACGATTCGCGTGATGCGCACCGAAACCTTCGGGAGCGCGGCATCTTTCGTCGCGGAGCTGGCGACGCTGGCCGCCGATGACGACTTCGCGGTGGTGATCGCCGACGTGGATGACATCGACGAGGACATACTCGAAGCGATCGGGCCGATGCTGGCCGCGCGCGCAGGTCGCGGGTGGATCGCGGCGACCACAAGTTCCGCGGTTGCTGCTGCACCGATCAAACAGTTACTGCCGCTGTTCACCCATACCGTCACCGTGCCCGCGTTGCGACACAGGATTGACGACCTCGAGGAACTCGTGCCGCTGCTGCTGCGCGAGATCACCCGGGGCGCCGATGTGACGCTGGCGCCCGAGGCGATGCGGCAGCTGAGCAGGTTGCCGTGGCCGGGCAACGTCTCGCAGCTGCGCCGGGTCCTGACCGACACCGTTGCCCGCCAACGATCCGGCATTATCGGCGTCGACAAGTTGCCGCCGGAGTGCCGGTCGGTCACACGACGCAAGCTGACTCGGATGGAGGCTCTGGAGCGCGATGCGATTGTCCGCAGCCTTCAGGACAGCGGCGGCAACAAACAAGAGGCCGCACGCGCCCTGGGAATGTCACGTGCGACCATCTACCGCAAGATCAACGATTACGGCATCGCGTAGCAGCCTTGCGCTTGTCGGCCGAAAAGCATTGGCCCGCAGTCATCATCAGGAAGCGCCGCGTCGCTCGGCCGCTGCTCGCCAAGTTCCGGGTCGCCAAAGCCGGGGGTGCGCCGCGGGCGCCCCACCCCGCTGCGGCAACGCGATGAGCCGCTGACCGCCTCTTCGATCGCACCGCGCATCCTCTGGGCAAATGGGTGGCTCACCCACGTGCGGGGGATGACGTCGCGAATACGCAACCTTAGCGACGTTCACTGACAGCTCGTGACACTCGCAATACCAGGCAAATCACCCGGGTGAATCAGTTCGCCGGGCGATGACCACTCATCCCACGTCGATTAATGCTGACTTAACAACTGGCGAGCGGACGGTACGTGGAGCCCACCACGGTGCGGGGATCGGCGTTCGGGCCGCATGAGCGAGCAACGGGTCGCGGTGAAGGTGGACAACCTCGCTGCGTCGATCGCCGTGGAACTGCCACCGCCACGAAGTGGAGAAAACACATGAAGCCTCGCCAATTTCAACGATCGCCTGCCGAATACGGCTCCGGCGCCACGCGAACACCATGGCTGCTGCATCGATTGCGGGACGCCGCCGCATCCGCCCGGCATTGGGCGCGCCGGAACGCAGACGCCGGGACGGCCGCCATCCCGGCGATCGAGGACCAGCTTCACGCGCTGCAGCCCATCTGCAGTGCCCAGGGGCTGGCGACCGGCACCACATGCGGTGCGCCGGCGGTGGCGGTCGCCGAGATACACGCCATCGACGGATGCGACCAAATGGGGCTCAGCCCGGACGGTGACCTCGTCGAAACGCTCTGTCAACACTGCCTGGTCACGGTGCGATGGGCGATGGCGACCTATGTGGGCGACAAACGCGAGATGGCGTCGCGCTGCGGCACCCGCCCGGTGTGTGCGACCTGCGGGCGTTCCACCGGATACCTGCGCAGCGTCTTCGCTGTGCGCCCGATCGGGTCCGAGGGATTGTCATGATGACCCGGGTACGCGTTGCCTCCGTGTTGGTGGCTGTGGTGGCCGGTGATTACGCGCTTCTCACGTTGGTCAATGGTCGACTCACCGATTTCGGCGTCACCGCCGGCATCTGGGCGGGGTCCTCGGCCGCGGCGGGGCTGATCACCTACGGCAGCAGGCGACGGCACCAAGCGATTGTCCGGGGACGTGCGGCTGTTTGGCAGCGCCGTGATCGGCAGGCGGCTACCGCCGGCGGGCAACAGTGCCCGTCCTGCGGAGACGCGCGCCAACTCCCAAGCGACTCACCCAGATTCGCTGACCGGCAGCGTACGCGCTTGTGCCGGGCATGCGCGCCTGGTCCTCACCCCAGAGCCGACACGACGAGTCCCACGCCGCTCGCGGCGCAATCGCCACGTGGAATCGGTTGGGGGCGTGCGGCAACCGATTACCCGAGCGCGGAAGCGTTGACATGACCGCACCGGCCGCCGTACCCGGCTCACCGCGCCCCGGTCTAGGAGCACCCAGGGGACGTAAACCCCGACGGTCCCCGTTCCGCGCGGATGCCGTCGTCGACGTGATCCAGGACGGTCCGAGCGTGGCTGGGCGCATTGCCTCGCTTAGTGCCCGACTGACGATCCGGCCCGCACTGAGCGTGGGCAGCCGCCTCCCCTCGGCGCCCTGGCCATGGGGCGCCGTTGAGATCGCCGCTCGCGCCATCACCCCACCACCGGGCACGGTGCGCACGGACGTCGGGCTGGCGCACTGCACCGCGCAGCTAGTCCGCGCCGCCGGAGTGCTACCGGCCGACGGCTCCCACCGGGCCGTCCTGTACCTGCACGGCGGAGCCTTCCTCACCTGCGGCGCCCACTCGCACGGTCGGCTGGTCAGCATGCTGTCCGGCTTCGCCGACAGCGCCGTACTGGTGCCCAACTACCGCAAGATTCCCAAACATGCCATCGGCGAGGCGATCGACGACTGCTACGACGGGTATCGCTGGTTGCGACGACAGGGTTACCAGCCCGACCAGATCGTGTTGGCCGGCGATTCGGCCGGCGGCTATCTGGCACTAGCGCTGGCCCAACGCCTGCTCGACTGCGGTGAGCAGCCGGCAGCGATGGCGGCCATGTCACCGCTGCTGCAACTGGCCACGCAACCCAAAACGGCTCATCCCAACGTCGGCTCGGACGCGATGTTTCCGCCCAGGGCGTTCGACGCCTTCCACGCCTTGATCACTCGCGCCGCAGGGCGCACCGCCGCCAGCGGGCATTCCGACGCGCTCTACGAGCCGCTCGACCACATCCGACCCGGCCTGCCGCCCATGCTGATCCATGTGTCCGGTTGCGAGGTGTTGCTCCACGACGCGCAGCTAGCGGCTCAACGACTGGCCACCGCCGGGGTGCCGGTCGACGTGCAGGTATGGCCGGGCCAAATCCACGTGTTCCAGCTCGCCGCGCCGATGATCCCCGAAGCCATCCGCTCGTTGCGTCAGATCGGCCGCTACATCCGCGAGGCGACCGGATAGCCAGAGGAACCTGGGGTTTTCGAAGATGGATTTCGGGGCGCTGCCACCGGAGATCAATTCCGGCCGAATGTATTCCGGTCCCGGCTGCGGGTCGATGCTGGCTGCCTCGGCGGCCTGGGACGGGCTGGCCGCCGACTTGTATTCCGCAGCCGGTTCCTATGGGTCGGTGATCTCGGACCTGTCCAGCGCAGCATGGCTGGGCGCCGCGTCGGTGGCGATGGCGGCCGCCGCCGCACCCTACGTCTCCTGGCTGACGACGACGGCGGTCCTGTGCGAGCAGGTCGCTGCCGAGGCCAGGGTCGCCGCGGCCGCCTACGAGGCCGCTTTCGCGATGACGGTGCCTCCACCGGTGGTCGCGGCCAACCGTGCGCAGCTGATGTCGCTGATTGCGACGAACATCTTGGGTCAAAACACCCCGGCGATCGCGGCCACCGAAGCCGAGTACGGCGAAATGTGGGGTCAAGACGCCGGGGCGATGTACGGGTATGCGGGCGCATCCGCTGCGGCTTCGGCGTTACCGCCGTTCACCTCGCCCCCTCCCACCACCGATCCGGCAGGGGTGGCGGAACAGGGCGCCGCGGCTGCCCACGCCGGCACCACGACAGCCGGCACGGCCACCCAGGCCATCCTGTCGGCGGGCTCGCAGGTGCTCTCCGCGGTACCCGATGCGCTTCAGGGACTTGCGCTTCCTTTACCGGCCGCGGCAGGACTTCCCTCGTTCTTGGAATTGCTGAGCTTACTGAGCCCGGTGAACCTGGCCGTCTCATCGGCGGCGACAGCCATCACGTCCACGGGGACGGCCGGGTCGTATGCGGGCTTGGGCTACGCGGCGCACTACGACCCGGACGGTGCCAGCAAGATGGACGCCGTATTGGAACGTTTGGGGGCGCTTTCGGGAGGTCCGGGAGCGAGCGCAGTAGCGTCATTGGGTTCGGCGGATAGGGCGGGCAGCGGTGCGGCGCCCGTGCTGTCGGCGGGGGTGGGCCGAGCCTCCTCAATCGGCGCGCTGTCGGTGCCGCCGGGCTGGGCCGCAGCCACGCCGACGATCAGGGCCGTGGCCGTGACATGGCCGAACTCCCTCACCGGCACCATCCCCCCGACCGTCCTGGCGACGAATCCGGAGAACATGCTCAACGAAATGGCTTTGGCGAGTATGGCGATGCGCGGCATCCGCGGCGCTCCGCCCCAAAGCCGGTCCACGATCACCATCACCGTGACGCCGCGCCCGCCGGATGACGGCGGGGCACGCATCACGATGTGAACCCGTTCGCGCTCACCCGGGTGAATTGGCTCGCCGGGTGATGACGACTCACCCCGCTCCGGTGAATGCTGACTCGACAGCCGGCGAGCGGAGGGCAAGTGCAGTCGACGATGTACCAGATCTGCATTCGAGGCCGCGTGACCGAGCGGCTCGGGTCCGCATTAGAAGGGATGCGCCTCGAGGCCGGTGCGACCGAAACCGTGTTCACCGGTGAAATCCACGACCAGTCACAGCTTTACGGACTTCTCGACCGGGTCCGTGATCTCGGCCTCGAGCTCGTCAGCGTACAACCGCAGCCCGCGACCGACCCGACGACAACCATCCATACCAGGAAGGACCTGTAATGCGAGCCATCACTGTTTCAGATCGTGACGCCGGTGTCGCCGGCCTGTCGCTGACGGACCTGCCCTACCCCCAGGCGGCCGACAACGACGTCGTCGTGAGGGTACACGCCGCCGGTTTCACACCCGGCGAGCTTGACTGGCCGCACACGTGGATCGACCGCTCGGGTCACGACCGGACACCGAGCGTGCCCGGCCACGAACTGTCGGGCGTCGTGGTTGAGTTGGGTTACGGCACCACACTTTTGACCGTCGGCCAGCGGGTGTTCGGACTCGCCGACTGGGCCCGCAACGGCTCGCTGGCGGAGTACGCCGCGGTGGAAGCCCGGAATCTCGCACCGCTGCCGATGGACATCGACCACACCGTGGCCGCGGCGCTGCCGATCTCTGGATTGGCCGCCTGGCAGGGCCTATTCGACCACGGCCGCCTCGCCGCGGGGCAAACGGTTCTGATCCATGGCGCCGCGGGTGGGGTCGGGTCGATCGCGGTGCAGCTCGCCCGCGAGGTCGGTGCGCGCGTCATCGGCACCGGCCGAACCGCAGACCGCGACCGGGCGGAGGAGCTCGGCGTGCACGCCTTCCTCGACTTGGAGACCGAAAAGCTCGAGGACGCAGGCGAAGTCGATGTGGTGTTTGACGTGATCGGCGGGGAGGTCCTCGCCCGATCGGCCGCGCTGGTGCGGGCAGGCGGGACCCTCGTCACCATCGCCGAGCCGCCGAAGACCCAGCCGCACGACGGACGGGCAGTTTTCTTCCTTGTCGAAGCCGACCGCGCCCAGCTCGCCGACCTCGCCGCGCGAGTGCGGGACGGACGCCTCAAGCCGGTCGTGGGCGCGGTCCTGCCGCTCGCCGACGCCGCCACCGCGTTCGCTCCCGGCAAGCGCATCCCCGGCAAGACGATCCTGCGGGTCGTCGAGGACTGAAAAGGGAAGGCGGCCAAAATGGCCCTAAAATCGCTCGCCGCACTGACCGTTGCGGTGATGCTCGCGCCTGCCGCGCACGCCGAGCCGGCGCCAGAGAATTCGGAGCAAGAACCGGTGGTCCGCCCGGTTTTCAATCAACCCACCAATGTGCCGGGCAAATCGCTTGAGGCAGTGAGCGTCAGCTATCCCCCTGGAGCCAAGAGCCGTGCCCACCACCACGCGAAATCGGCGTTCATCATGGCGTACGTGATCTCGGGGGCGATCCGCAGTCAGGTCGAAGGTGAGCCGGCACGCGTCTATCACGTCGGCGAGACATGGAGTGAAGCGCCCGGCGCGCACCACACCGTCAGTGAAAATGCCAGCGCCACCGAACCCGCCGAATTGCTGGCGGTGTTCCTGCTGGACACCGGAGACGGACCGCTCACCACGGACGACAACGCGAGCCATGCGCACGCCTGATCCGATCCGAGTTGTCCGGATGGCACTGCGCGTTTCACTCGCGGCGGCCTTTCTGTCCGCCGTCGCGGACCGATTCGGGTGGTGGGAACCGTTTGGGCAGGGTAGCTGGGGGAGTATGGATCGCTTCGCCGACTATGCCCACCAGCTTGTGCCGTTTGCTTCTGGATGGTCGTTGACCGTCATCGTGTGGGCCGCCACCGCCACCGAAGGGAGCCTGGCGGTCCTGCTCCTGGCCGGCTGGTGGCCGAAACTCGTCGGGGCGGCGACCTGCCTGGTGCTCACCATATTTGGGACCGCGATGGCCGTATCCCTCGGTATCGAGTCACCGCTTAGCTACAGCGTCTTCTCCGCGGCAAGCGCCGCCGCGGCCTACGCCATACTCGGCGCGGCATCGCCGCTGCCCGCCGCTGGCGCCTCATGCAGTCCGGAACCTTCCAACCGTCGCAACCCGGCTCGTTGTAACGGGTGAGCCTGATGAAAGCGAGCAAGGACTTCGACGTGATCGTCATAGGCGGCGGGGTGGCCGGTGTAGCCGCCGTGCGCAAGCTCGCATCCGTGGGCCTGTCGGTAGCGCTCGTCGACGATCGTCTGGTCGGCGGGGAGTGCCATTATTGGGGCTGCAACCCCAGCAAAACACTGCTGCGCCCGATCGAGGTGTTCAATCTCGCGAGGTCGGTTCCAGGTGTGCGAGAAGCTATTTCGGACCAAAAGCTCGACGTTGCCGCCGTCTTCGCGAAACGCGACGCGATCATCGAGCACCTCTCGGACGACGACCGAAGAGCATCGCTACGGCAAGCCGGGGTCGCGGTGTTTCACGGCTTCGGCCGGCTGAGCGGACAACGAACAGTGCGCGTGGCCTACGCCCCGGACGACACCACCGAAGTCGTCCTGACGGCACGCCACGCGGTCGTCGTGGCCACCGGCACTCGTCCCAATGTGCCGGAGGTACCCGGGTTGACGCAAGCACGCCCGTGGACCAATCGGGACCTGACGACCATGACACAGGTGCCACCGCGTGCGCTGGTGGTGGGCGGCGGTCCGGTGGGTGTCGAGTTCGCGACCATCCTCACCGGATTGGGCTCCGCGGTAACACTTCTGGTGCGTGGTGACACCCTGCTTCCCAACTGCGAACCCGAAGCCCGCGAGTTGGTCGCGCAATCACTGCGCAGCCAAGGCGTCACGATTCACTTCGAGACAGAGTTGTCGTCGGTCGCTCGCCCCGTGGCGGGCGGGCCCGTCGCCGCAACGTTCCACCGCCAGACCGTCGAGGTGGACGAGATCGTCCTGGCCGCCGGACGGCGCACCAACACCGACAACATCGGACTGGAAACCCTTGGCCTGCCGCGCGGCGAGATCGTTTCTGTGAACGACCATCTGCAAGCGGTCGGCGTCACCGGCGACTGGCTCTACGCCCTGGGAGATACCACCGGGCGTGCCCGGCTGTCTCATATCTCCACCTACCACGGCCGCGTCGTGGCCGACATCATCGCGGCCCGGGCCGCGGGACGGGAACTGTCCGAGAACGAGTTGACCGCCCACGATGCCGGCAACCTGGCGCAGGTTATCCACACTGACCCTCAAGTGGCGTGGGCGGGGCGAACCGAAAGTCAGGCCCGAGCAGAAGGATTCGCGGTGCGGACGCGGACCGCCCGTTACCCCGGCGCAGTGTCATTCCTCGCCCTATACCGGGATGACTTCCAAGGATGGGCGAAACTGGTCATCAACGACGAGACCGACACATTGCTCGGGGCGACCTTCGTCGGCCCGCAGTTCTCGGAATTGGTTCAAGCGGCCACCCTGGCCATCGTCGCGAAGCTCCCGGTCAGCCTCCTACGCCATGCGGTCGCGCCGCATCCGACGGTCAACCAGGTCTGGGATCCGCTACTGGCCGAAGAGTCCGAACTCGCCCGGCTACTGAAAAACGAGACGCAGAAAGCACAGAAGAGCGCTTGAGCGTTGGAAGGAACCACGATGACCTACGACCGGCCGCCCGTCTCGCCGTGACCATGCTTGTGGCGGGGATCCGCACGCTCGGCGGAAACGTGGAGACGTTCGACGTGGACGCCCCGCGACCCTTGGCGGCCGACGAGGTCCTCATCGACGTTCGCGGCGCCGGGGTCGGCAACTGGGACAACATCGTTCGCTACGGGGGTTGGGACGTTGGCACGGGGCCGCCGCTGGCGCTCGGCGTCGAGGCCGCCGGGGTCATCAAAGCCGTCGGCAACAGCCCGGGCGGATTCGGTGTCGGCGATGAGGTGCTGTGTCACCCTCTGCCGCTGCGCGACCAAGGCGCGTGGGCGCCGCTTCTGATCGCACCCGTCGGATCGCTCGCGCGCAAACCACCCGAGATCCCTTGGGAGACCGCGGCGATCTTTCCGGTGCCGGCGTTGACCGCCGAGCAGGTGGTCGGCGAGGCGTTGGCCCTTCGCGGGGGAGAGACGTTGCTCGTTCATGGCGCGGGTGGGATCACCGGAGGGCTCATTGTCCAGCTGGCCGCCCTGCGCGGAGTCGACGTCCTCGCCACGGCCGGCCCGCGCAGCGCCGTCCGGGTCCGCGGGCATGGGGCCCGCGAAGTCATCGACTACCGCGATCCGCTGTGGCCGCAACACGCAAGGGCGTTGGCGAGGGGCTCTATCGACGCCGTCGCCAACGCGGCCCCCGGGGGTGCCGCCGCGGCGATGACCGCGCTTGCCGACGGCGGCCGACTGGCCACCATCACCCCCGACCCGCCCGCGCCCACCTGCGGGATCGACGTGACGTCGGTTTACGTCCGTTCCGACGCGGCTCAACTCGGCCGCCTCGCCGCGCTACTCGCCTCCCGTCGATTGAGCATGCCGACCCCGCGTTCCTGCGGCCTGGATCAGGCCGCCGCCGCCCTCGCGCACGTGGTCGCGGGCCACGAGGCCGGCGGAGTAGTGATCACGAAAGAAACCTCAGGAAGTTAGCGAAAAGCCCCACCACCGAAGGAGCCTGCAGATGACCACCATTACCCCGATACGCACCGGAGTGGCCGATCACATCGGGCACTACGCCGACGCCGTCGCCGTATCCGGCGGCGGCACACAGATCTTCGTCTCCGGAACACCCGGCGTGCGCGAAGACGGCACGCTGCCCGAGGATTTCACCGAGGAGGCGCGCCAGTGCTGGACCAATGTCGAAAACGCGCTCGGCAAGGCCGGCGCCACGCTCACCGACATTGTCTACATGCGCCAGTGGATCACCAATCGCGACAACGCGGCCGCCTACCTGGCCGTGAGTAAAGAGTTCATCCGCCACCGACCCGGCGGCATGTTCAGCATCATCGACGGACTGGTATGGCCGGACATCCGCGTGGAAGTCGAAGTCATCGCGATCCTGCCGGCATGAGCGATTACTTGTCCACCGACGAACTGCTGACCACGACCCGATCGGTGCGCAGACGACTCGATCTGACCAGACCCGTTCCCCTCGGCCTGATCCGGGAATGCCTCGAGATTGCGGTGCAGGCACCGACATCGGCCAACGTGCAGAACTGGAGCTTCATCGTGGTCACCGACGCCGAACAGCGCCGTGCGATCGCCGATGTATACCGCCGCACCTGGAACCTGATCGCGGCGTCGCCGTTCGCGGTCGCCGATCGGTTCAAGGAGGACCCCGCACGCAATCGCGAGCAACGCAAAGTGTCCGACAGCGCGGCGTACCTCGCCGAGCATTTCGGCGAAGTCCCCGTCTTGATGATCCCGTGCGTCGAGGTGATCGACGGTGACGGCACGCTGACGGCCGAAAACGCCAACCAGTATTGGAGTTCGATCATGCCCGCCACCTGGAGCTACATGCTCGCGGCGCGCTCTCGGGGCCTGGGAACCACGTGGACCGGAGTGACCATCATGGCCGACGACGAGATGCGGGCCATCCTCGGCCTGCCCGACAACGTGTACCACGCCACGACCATCCCCACCGCCTACTACACCGGCACTACCTTCCGCCGTGCCCGACGGGTTCCACTGGATGACGTGCTGCATTTCGACCGATGGTGAGCCGCAACGGGTTTGGCGTCCGGTCGCGATCACGTGCCGAACGGACTCCGCAGTGACGTTGCGCGATGCGGCACCGACAAGTCGCGCGATGGTGGTCGCGGTGATGGTGTCGATGGTCGCGTTCCTCGACTCCACCGTGATCAACCTGGCCTTGCCGGCCACCGAACACGACCTCGGGGGTGGCCTGGTGCTGCAGCAATGGATCGTCGACGGCTACCTGTTGGCGATGGTGGCAGCGATGTTGCCCGGCGGCTCCGTCTCGGACCTGTTCGGGCGCGTTCCGGTGATGCGCTTCGGGCTGCTGGCTTTCGGCGCGGGCTCGGTCCTGGCGGCGGCCGCCACCTCGCCGGCGATGCTGATCGCCGCGCGCCTCGTCCAAGGCCTGGGCGCCGCGTTCCTGGTGCCGGGCTCGCTGGCGCTGATCAACACGGTCTTCGACAAGGCGCAGCGGTCCGCGGCGATCGGCGTCTGGACCGGGTGGACGGGAACCGCCTTCGCTGCGGGCCCCCTGCTGGGCGGACTGTGCGTCGACTTTCTCGGCTGGCGTTGGATTTTCGTATTGTCCGCGATCCCCATGGCGGTCGGCTATGCGCTGACGTTCTGGCTGTGCCCAGTGTCGGGGCGGGTCAAAGGCGCCCGTGTCGATACCGCGGGGGTTGGCCTGTCGGCGGTGGGGCTTGGCGCGACCGTATATGCGTTGATCGAATCCCAACGCGATGGCTGGACCGACCCGGCGGTCCTCGCACCATTGGTGGTCGGGGTCGCCGCCCTGGCCGGCTTCGTGAGCTGGCAACGCCGCAGCAGGTGCCCGATGCTTCCGTTGCCGCTGTTCACCTTTCGCAACTTCGCGGCCGCCAACCTCGTCACCGCCTTCGTCTACGGCGCATTGACGCTGGGATCGCTGGCCGTCGCCCTCTACACCCAGGAAGTCGGCCGGTACTCCGCCACCGCGGCCGGACTGGCCACCCTGCCGATTCCGGCGCTGTCGTTCGTGTTCGCCCGCCATGTCGGTCGCATCGCCGCGCGGGTGGGGCCACGCGCGTTCCTGATCGGGGGGCCCGCCTTGGCTGGGATCGGGCTGCTGCTGATCCGCCCGAAACCTGCTGGATTCCATGCGGTTACCGACCTCGTCCCGGGGATGACTGTCCTAGCCTTAGGACTGGTCGCGACGGTCACACCGCTGACGTCGGTGACACTGGCCTCGGTGCCCACCCAACACAGCGGCCTGGCGTCGGCGATCAACAACGCCGTCTCGCGGCTGGCCGCGCTGATGTCGATCGGGTCCATGGGCCTGATCACCGTCGGCACGGCGAGCGCGGACGGATTCGCCCACGTGTTGGAGGTAAGCGCCGCACTGTTCGGTCTGGGCGCGTTGTGCGCCGCCCTGTTGATATCCAATTCGCCTGCCGGGTGCCGACCAGTCCCATGCGACATCGCGGCGTTGTGCCGGGATCGGCCCGGTGTACAACCCGCCGTGGCCTCGAGTCCGTCTGCCGCGATGGAGGAGACATGACAGCACTACCCGTACCGTCAGGGGCCGACGACCACGAGCGCATGATGACCCTGCTGACCGGTTTCTGGGTCACCCAGATCATCTGTGCGGCAGCGACTTTCAACGTGGCGGATCATCTCGCCGCGGGTACCGACACGGCTGAAGCGATCGCGGCGGAGGAATGCATCGATCCGGACGCCACTCGGAGGCTGATCCGTGCCTGCGCGTCGCTGGGTCTTGTCACGTCGACCGATGGTGTGCGGCTCAGTGGGACGTCCTTGCTCAGCACGCTGCTGCGAGACGACCCGAACTCGTTGCGTGGCATGGTCCTTGCCCAAGCGGCCCCTGGTCATTGGCTGACCTGGGGCCGTTTCCCGGATGCTGTTCGCAGCGGCACCGGCCAGATGGAGGCTGCACACGGCACACCCGGCACGATCTTCGACTATTTGGCCGCGCATCCCGACGAGGCGAGTCATTTCACCGAAGCGATGTCGAATCTCAGTGCGGCCGCTGCGATCGAGATCGCAAAGGTGGTCGATACCCGAGGCGTCAAATACGCGCTCGACGTCGGGGGAGCAAACGGCGAGGTGCTTCGGGCGATGATGCGGGCCAACCCCCACCTGCGCGGTGGCGTCTTCGACTTGCCGCACATCGTGCCCGACGCCGCGACCGCGGCTCGCAAAGAGGGTCTGCAGGAACGACTTACCGCGGTGGGAGGCGACTTTTTCGAGTCTGTACCGCCCTCGGATCTTTATGTGCTCAAATACATCCTGCACGACTGGGACGACCGGAACTGCATACGGATCTTGAGAAACTGCCGTGCCGCCCTCCAAGAGGGTGGGCGGCTCGTCGTTATCGACTATCTCGTCGGAAAATTCGGGCTTCCTGGGCTGCCGGCAATGATGGACATGAACATGTTGGTCATGAATGGTGGTAGGGAACGTGAGATCGCCGAGTTCGACGCGCTCTTCGCCTCCACCGGACTTCGCCGCACGACCGTCGGCCAGGCCGGGCAGTTCGCCGTCATAGAAGCCGTAGCGATCTGAACACGGCAGCGACCCCGGGAATCAACTCGACCGCGATGGCGTTCGGCTAGCCGTGGCGCACGCGAAGAGATGTCTTAATATCAGCCCGTCGAGCATTCCTGATCGGGGGGCACGGTGTTGACGCTTCTCAAGCGGGCATGGGTTCCGCTGGTCGTGGCCGTGGCGCTGGTCATCGGCGGCGTCGCGGTGATCCGACTCAACGGCGTTTTCCCAGGACCCGGGCTGCCCAAGCCCGATCCCCGGGATGCGACCCCGCCGTATGCGGCCAAGACCGCCATCTACGAAATCCTGGGACCGCCCGGGACGACCGGCGTCGTCAACTGGATGGATGCGGAGTCACTGCCGCAGAAGGCCAACTTCACCACCTTGCCGTGGTCGAAGACGATCGTCGCCGAGATGCCCGGCATCTTCGCCTACGTCGTCGCCCAAGGTGACAGTCCCTTCATTGGCTGCCGCATCACCGTCGACGGCAAGTTGGTCGATCAACAACAGGCCACCAACCGCAACGCGCAGGTTTCCTGCTTGGACAAGTCCGCGTGAGCAGCGATAGCAGCGACGCTGACGACACGGCCGAAATCCCCGTCGTGCAGCGCACCGAGGTTGAGCGGAAACCGCGGATCGCCCGCACCCTCCGCGTCCTGGCGCTGCCGATCATCGTGGTCTGGCTGCTGATCGCGATCGGCGTCAACGTCTTCGTCCCACAGCTGGAAAAGGTTGCCGAGGAAGTCTCGGTGCCGCTCTCGCCATCGGACGCGCCTTCGGTGACCGGGATGAAGCATATCGGGGAGAAATTCAAGGAGTACGACTCCGACAACCTCGTCCTGGTAACCCTGGTCGGTGACAAACCCCTCGGCGAGGATGCTCACCGGTTTTACGACGATCTGGTCAAGAAGCTGCAGCAGGACCACGAACACGTCGAGCATGCGCTGAATTTCTGGGGACAGCGATTCACGTCTTCCGGTGTCGAGAGCTACGACCACAAGGCCGCCTATGTTCAGGTCAACCTGCGGGGTGACCAAGGCGGGGCCGTCGGCGACAAATCGGTTGCCGCGGTTCGCAAAATCGTCGCGGACTCGAAACCGCCGGCCGGGGTGAAGGCGTACGTCGCCGGTCAGGGAGCCCTGACCGCCGACACGATCGTCGTCGGCGACGCGAGCCTGGCCAAGATGACGATCATCACCATCATCATCATCGCGATCATGCTGATGTTCGTCTATCGATCCATCGGCACGGTGTTGCTGACGATGGTCATCCTGTTCGTCGGACTGGCCACCGGTCGCGGCGTCGTTGCGCTGCTGGGCGAAACCGGCATCATGGGGCTGTCGACCTTCGCTGTCAACTTGTTGACGGCATTGGCCATCGCCGCCGGCACCGACTACGCCATATTCATGGTCGGCCGCTACCAGGAGGGCCGCGAACGGGGGCTGGATCGCGAAGCCGCCTATTACGACACGTTCGCCGGTGTCACCAAGGTGGTGCTGGGCTCGGGTTTGACGATTGTCGGGGCGCTGGCCTGTCTGAAATTCACCCGGCTGCCGTACTTCAGTTCGCTGGCGTTTCCCTGTGCGGTCGGTCTGCTGGTGGTGGTGGCCGCCGGGGTGACGCTGACGCCCGCGCTGATCGCCTTCGCAAGCGGTTTCGGCCTATTCGACCCGAAGCGCGAGTTCAACTACACGCGGTGGCGCCGTTTGGCGACGGCCATCGTGCGGTGGCCGGCGCCCATCCTCGCTACCTCCGTCATCCTGGCGATCGTCGGCGCAATTGGCTTGATGGGCTTCACTCCTCGCTACAACGACCTGTACTACCTGCCGCCGAGCGCTTCGTCGGTGCAGGCGTACACCGCGGCCGATCAACACTTCACCCAGGCCCGGTTGAACCCGGACCTTCTGATGATCGAATCCGACCACGATCTGCGCAATCCCAGGGACATGCTGGTCCTGGACAAGATCGCCGGCGCCATCTTCCGGGTGCCGGGCATCGAACGGGTGCAGAGCATCACCAGGCCGCTCGGCCCGCCGATTCAAGACGGATCCATTCCGTTCCAGCTCAGTGTGCAAAGCGCGCCGATCCGCAGCAACCTGAACTACCTGAAGGATCGCGTCGCCGACATCAAGAAGATCACCGGTTTCCTCGACACCCAGATCGCGCTGTTGGAGCGTCAGTACGCGGTCACCCAGAAGCTCGCGAACGCCGCGGACGACAGCTCGAAAACCACGGGTGAGACGGCGGCCATCACGGACGAAATCCGGGACCACATCGCGGATTTCGACGACTTCTGGAGACCGATTCGCAGCTACTTCTACTGGGAGAAGCACTGTTACGACATTCCGATCTGCTGGTCGCTACGGTCGCTCTTCGACGCGCTGGACGGGTTCGATCAGCTGGCCGAAAAGTTCCACGCCCTCACCAGCGACCTCACCAACACGGCCAAGGCCACGCGCGAACTGCTGGCGATCATCCCCGAGAACATCGCCGTCTCGAAGTCGATCCGGGATACGACGCTGACGATCTACAGCTCGTTCGACAGCCTGATCGATCAGTTCGACCGGCTGACCGACACGAACGCCGTGATGGGCAAGTCCTTCAACGACGCCCAGGTGGAGAGCCTGTTCTACCTGCCGCCCGAAATCTTCCAGAACTCGGACTTCCAGTTGGGGTTGAGCCTGATGGTGTCGCCGGACGGCAAGGCCGCGCGCTTCATCATCACCCACACCGTGGACCCGGCGACGTCGAAGGGAATCGCGTCCGTCGATCAGGAGCGCCAGGCGGCCAAAGAGGCGCTGAAACTCACTTCGCTGGAGAACGCCGACATCTACCTCGGCGGCACGGCCGCAACGTTTTACGACATCGCGAACGGCGCCAAGTACGACCTGATGATCGCCGGGGTGGCCTCGATCGTGCTCATCTTCATCATCATGGTGATCGTGACCCGCGCGTTGGTCGCGGCGGGCGTCATCGTCGGCACCATCGTGATGTCGCTAGGGGCCGCCTTCGGGTTCTCGACACTGATCTGGCAGCACCTCGGCAATTTCCAGTTGCACTGGGTGGCAACTGAATTCGCGTTGATCGTGCTCTTGGCGGTGGGCTCTGACTACAACCTGATGCTGGTATCCCGAATCGAGGAGGAGATCGGGGCCGGCCTGAAAACGGGACTCATCCGCGGCATGGGCGTGACCGGGCCGGTGGTGACGGCCGCCGGCGTGGTGTTCGCCGTCACCATGGGCACGATGATCACCAGCGATCTCCGGGCGATCGGCCAATTCGGCACGACGATCGGCATCGGCCTGTTGTTCGACACCTTCGTCGTCCGATCGCTCATCACGCCGTCGATCATGACGGTGATGGGACGCTGGTTCTGGTGGCCGAAGCGGGTACGGGTCCGCCCGGCCAGCCAGATGCTTCGGTCGGTCGGACCCCGCCCGCTGGTTCGTGCACTGCTGTACCACCCGCAGCGCGGAGTGCCGTCCGATTCACGGACGTAGCAGCGGGAGGGGCAATCGGTCTACGTTTCGCGATGCGCCGCCATGGCGGCTTCGCGCTGAGCCTTCTCTTTTACGTGGGTCGAACAGCAATGCACGATCTCGCAATGGTAGCGGTCACTGCATTCGTGCGAACAATAGACCGATGCGGCCGGGAGCCAGTCCGGATCGGATAGGTCACGCCGCCGGGCATCCGGGTCGAACGTGTGGCCGCAATGCACGCAGGTCTTGGTCTTGACCATACTGGTCAGGATACGCGCGGCGGCCCTGAATCGGTGCAGGTTTCTTATCGCGAGCGGACAATTTCCGTTCCGCAAAACAGGTGGCGGCCATTTCAAAATAATTTCGTTGCGCTTGCAAATTAACTATCTCCTGAAAACCCAGCCGTCGTCGTCGATTCTCACCGCAAAGTCAATTCACTCACCCGGGTGAATACGGAGCCGGGGCGATGACAGCTCACCCCGCCTGGCCGCAGTCTCACTACAGATCGGACGGGATTGCTACCCCGGTTGGGGGCTCGTCAGGAGAACCGGGAAGGGACCCGAACATGCATTTTGACGGCAAGAAGGTCATCGTTGTCGGGGGCAGTGCGGGCATGGGCCGGCAGGTCGCTCTCGATGTCGTCGACCATGGCGGCAGCGCGGTGATCATCGGACGTTCGAAAGACCGTGTCGATGACACCGTCGCTGAGCTGACGAACCGGCGTGGCCACGCCTGGGGCATCGCCGCCGAACTGACCGACCGCGCCGCGATTGCCGATGTGCAGCGCGCGCTTGCCGAACAGCACAGCGATGCGACCCTGCTGGTCAACGCGGCCGGATTCTTCATCCCCAGGCCGTTTCTCGAGTACGACGCGCAGTTCTACGACTCCTACATGGAGCTCAACTACGCCCTGTTCTTCCTGACCCAGACCGTCGTTGCGGGCATGGTCGCCAAGGGCGAGGGCGGGGCCATCGTCAACATCGGCAGCATGTGGGCGCATCAGGCCGTCGGCCGGACCCCATCGGCGGGGCATTCCATGCAAAAGGCCGGGCTGCATGCGCTCACCCACAACTTGGCCATCGAGCTTGCCGGGCACAAGATCCGCGTCAACGCGGTGGCACCGGCCGCGGTGAAGACCCCTGCCCTCGAGCGATGGGTCCCGAAGGACGAGATCGATGCCACGCTAGAGACGTTCGCGCCGTTTCATCCCTTGGGACGGGTCGGCACCGCCGCCGACGTCGCCAACGCCGTGACGTATCTGCTGTCGGATGAGGCCAGTTGGGTCACCGGCGCAATCCTCAACGTCGACGGCGGCGTCATGGCCGGCCGCAACTGATCGAACGTGCACTGCCGAAAAGCCCATCCGGTGTTAGTCAGTCGCTTCGGGCCGCAGACCGAACTTTGTCCATTGAGCTACGGCAACGTGGCGCACGCTATGGCGTGATCGGGGTGTGCATCGGCTCAGGCCAGGGGGTGGCGGTAGTGGTGGAAAACCCTGATGCGGTGTAGCTTTCGGCGCCCTGGCGCAGGGCTGCGCGGGGTGCCAGTTGTGATGACATGGAAGGGATAGCTGATCGTGAGCGAATCTGCAACGTCGATGGGCAGTATCGAACGCAGTGCCCACGATGGACTACAGACAATCGTCACCGACAACGCCCAAGACAATCGGTTCGAGGCCGCTGTCGACGGCCAGGTGATCGGTCGGCAGCCCTACCGCCGCTACCGCGCGCACATCGTGTTGATGGCCACCGAAGTCGATGCGCCATGGCGTGATCGGGGTGTCTCCTCGGCAATGATCAGTGGTGTGCTCACTCTGATCCGAGGGGCCGGACACACGGTCATTCCGCGGTGCAAGATCACGGCCGACTACATCCTGCGCCATCCCGAATATCGGGACCTGGTTGCCGACCAATATCAGGGATTGCTCCGCCCGGTGTCGCGGCCCGCTCCGGACAGGCCCTGATCGGGCTGCACCGTGATCCGGCCCTTCTCGGTCGGCGGCCGCAGATCTTGGATCAGCGGGGCGCCGGTCACCCCGGTCACTTAGGCGATCGTGCGGGTGTCGATGCGCGAATCATCGCTGAGCACAACGTGATCGGCGTGTGGTCCGGCCACGGTTCGCGAGCGATGCAGATGGAGTCGATGACGCTTCGGCCACAAATGATTCCGCCGGAGCGCAGGCTCATCCATCCACGCTCGGGTCCACTGCGGCGCGCCACTCACCCGGGTGAAGTGGTGGTGGGGGTGATGACAGCTCACCCCGCCTGGTTGCAGTTTCACTGGGAGAAGGACCGGGCAGATTCCGTCTTGAGGGCGGCCGAGCCGGACCTCGATGCGTGGATTGTGAGGGGAAGGAGAAGTGCCGTGGCAACTGACATCTTGAGACCGGGTGGGCCGCCCGCTAGGTCTGTCGGGCGCACCGAAGGCAAGTCGTTGTTCCAAGGCACGATCGGTGTCCGGCACATCCTCGACACGCTGGATGCGGAAGGGCGCTTCTCCGTTCTCGAGCATCCGATGTCACCGCGAGCGCTCGGCGCACCGCTTCATCGCCACCACAACGAAGATGAGTACAGCTGGATCATCGAGGGGCGTGTAGGAGCCTTGCTCGGCGATGAAGTGCTCTATGGCGGGCCCGCCGACTTCATCTTCAAGCCGCGAGGCCAATGGCATACGTTCTGGAATGCGGGTGACGAGCCCGCCCGCATCCTCGAGATCATTTCCCCCGCAGGATTTGAGCAGTTCTTCGACGAGCTCACCGACCTTGGCGGTGTGGACAAGATATCGCCGGAGAGCCTAGACGAACTCTGTGCACGCTACGAGCTGGAGATGGATGTCGACAGTGTCCCCGAACTCTGCAAACGTTTCGGCGTGAAATTCCCCGGTGAGCCCATTTGATGAGAGGGAACCCCCGCATGTCCAAGCCCGAATTCTTCGATACGCCCGGGTACGGCGAGATTGCCCGCACCCGCAACCACTACCGCCAAGCTCTGCGCATCGGCGATCGCATCGAAATCTCCGGGCAGGGCGGCTGGGACGCGAATTTCGCCTTGTCGGTCACCTCCCTGGAGGACGAGATCGACACGGCGTGCGACAACATCGAAAAAACCCTCGCTGAGGCAGGCGCCACCTGGGGCGACGTGGTGAACGTACACTCCTACCATGTCCCCACCGCCGACGATTCCATTGGGAGTCAACACATGTCGTTGATGGTGGATCAGTTCCGCAAGCGGCTCGGTGAACGGCAGCCGCTGTGGACCGCACTGGGCGTCGAGGCCCTCGCACTGCCCGGCCAGCGCGTCGAAATCGAGGTCGTCGCCATCGCCGGATTTGGCAGCAAGTAGACCGGTTCGGTCAAGACCAACCCTGAAAGGTCCAGCATGAAGATCGTGGTCATCGGCGGTCGTGGGCTTATCGGCTCGAAGGTGGTGAGCCAACTCAGCGCGCAAGGACACGACGTGCTCGTCGCCTCCCGCCGATCGGGTGTCGATTCACTCACCGGTGAAGGCCTGGCCGACGCCGTCACAGGTGCGGACGTCCTGGTCGACGTCGCCGATTCGCCGGTGTTCGACGATGAACCCGTGATGCACTTCTTCACCACCGCGACCGCGAATCTTCTCGCCGCCGAACGGGAAGCGGGGGTCAAACACCATGTCGCGTTGTCCGTGGTGGGTGCGCAGAGCATGCCGGATAGCGGCTACAACACCGCGAAAGCGGCTCAGGAGAACCTGATCAAGGATTCGGGCGTGCCTTATTCGATCGTGCGAGCAACTCCGTTCTACGAATTCGCGGCCGGCTTGGCCGATTCCGCCACGGACGGAGAAATTGTCAGGTTGCCACCCGCGCTGTTCCGTCCCATCGCCGCCGACGACGTCGCCACCGCCGTGGCCCGCGCGGCGGTCGAGCCCCCGAGCAACGGCGTGACGGAGATCGCCGGACCCGAAGCGATGAAAATGGACGACTTTGTCCGCGCGGGCCTTGCCGCCAAAGGGGATCGACGCCGGGTCGTGACCGACGCCGAGGCCCCGTACTTCGGTGCGGTGATCGACGATCAGACCCTCGCGCCCGACGACAACGCAACCATCTTCACCACTCGATACTCCGACTGGATCGATGCACGTCGCGCGTCGTAACCCCAAAGTTGAGGCAGCGAATGTTGTTGGATGCGAACGACTCCGAACCGAAATCAACGATCACCGTGCTGCAGGAAGTACGGTCGCCGTCGATTCCGGCCGACGCCCACGTGCTGACCGTCCTCATCAACCATCCACCCGGCGCCCCCGGAAACCCGCCACATCGGCTTCCCGGCGGACCGGGATTCGGGTACATGATCGACGGGGAGATGCTGTTCGAGATCGAAGGTGAAGCGCCCCGCGTCCTCCGCGCGGGGGACGCGTTCTGGGGGGCCGGCGGCGACGTGATCCACTACCGGGACGCGAACAACCGCGCTGACATTCCTTGTAGCTTCGTCCTCACGTTGCTGTGTGTGCCGGGGCGACCGTTGCGCGAATGGGTTACCCAAGAGGAGCTCGAGGCGCGAAAGGGACTGCGGGTCAACGATTCGCGCTCCACCGCTAAAGGTGGAACGGCAGGTGGGGCAGATGCAGGTGGTGGTGCGGGTGGCCCATGGGCGGGCACGTCTCCAAGCTGATCATCGCCGCGTGCAGCACACCGCCGTCTTGAGTTCCGTTCGCCCCCAGGCATTTACCGTTGGTGATCGCCTGGGCGTCCGACGGTGTCTGCCGTTGGTATGAGGTCGAGTCGGTGACGGTCACGGTGGCGGGCGCGCCCGGGCCGCCGGGGCCCAGCCCGGTGACGGTGATGGTGTTGCCCGACACCGAGGCAACCGTCCCGTAGAACCCGGCCGGCGGCGGGCACTTGCCGTCCGCGGACGCGGTGACCGTCACCGATTGCGCGGTGACCGTCCCGGGGGTCGGCGCGCTCTGCGGGGTGGCGCGGACGTTGACGCAGCTGCCGGGGGTCACGTCAGCCAGCTTGGCCGGGGTGACCTGGACGACCCTCGTCTCGGGCGTGTAATCCACACTCGCGGAGCCGGTTCGCGTCCGCAGCGCGATCGTGCCACCCGACACCGACTGGACCATGCCCTCGACGTAATCCTTGCCGACCGGCGGCGGTGGCGGCGCCGGCGGCGGCGCCGCGCTCGGTGCGGCGCTGGGCGGGACGGCCGTGACGGTGGGGGGCGCGCTGCTGCCCGACGTGTCGCGCGGGGAGTCGCACATGGCCACGCACAAAGCGATGAAGGCGATCACCGCGCCGATCGCGATCTGCGTCGGCCGGGGTTTCAGTGAAGCGGCACGCACTGACTCTTCTCCATCGCATGTTGCGCCGTCGGGGCCAATCACCCCCGGCGAGCGCGGTTTTCACCACGCCCGCCGGGGGTGACGGCAACCTCAGCTGGCTCGAGCCGGGGTCAGCCACCCTGGCCGGGCTGCTTGGGCTTACCGCATTTGCCGTCGACGGCTTGTCGTAGCTTGATGCTCGTCGCCTGCAGCGCGCCGCCGTTGTCCGTGGTTCCGCGCGCGGACAGGCACTTGCCCGGCGCGATCGCGTCGGTGTTCGCGCTGGTCTGCTTGGTGTATTTGGTCTTGTCGTCGACCGTGACCGTCGTCTGCGTGGTGTTTCCGCTGGCATCCGTGCCGGTCAGGTTGATGGTGTTGCCCGACACCGACGCCACCGAACCCCGCACCCAGGCCGGCTTGGCGGGGGCCGGCGACGGCGAGCCGGAGGGCGGTGTGCTGCTGGCCCCGCCGGGGGTGGACTCGTGCGGTTTGGGGCAGGTGCCGTTGACGGACTCGCTGATCTTGACCTTCGCGGCCGTCACCGGCTGCCCGGGCGCCGATCCCTCGGTGGGCTTCACGCTGAGGCAGCTGCCTTGGGTCACGTCGGGCAGGCCGGCCGGAACGGCCTCGGTGATCTTGGTGGTCGAGGTGAAGTTCACCGCGGCGGTCGCGTTGTCTTCCTTGGTGACCTGGATGGAGTTACCGGCCACCGACGCGATCAGGCCGCTGACCTTAGCTTCGGCGTTCGGGGTGGACGAGGGGGCCGCCGAGGTCACGGTGGACGTCGACGTCGAGGTCGAGGTGGAGGTGGAGCTGGACTTGTTCGACGAGCCGCAGGCGGACAGGGACAGGGCGGTGGCCCCCGCGACCGCGAATACCGCGAAGCGCGTGAGCCGGGGCACGGCACAGCTGGCAGACATCAACGTTTCTCCATTCGTCGGTGAGAGCGAACGTCATGGTTTACCCATTTGAGCTGTGCGTAACCTGTGACCGTCAGAAGGCCTCTTCGGGCACCCTCATGATCTCGTCGTCGATGGCCTCGATGACCGTGCGCAGGGAGGTCAGCTTCGGCAACATGTTCTTGGCGAAGAACGTCGCGGTCGCGACCTTGCCCTGATAGAACGGTTCGTCATCGCCCGCCGCGCCGTCGGTCAGCGCGCGGTGTGCGACGCCGGCCTGCACCAGCAATCGCCAGCCGATCAGCAGATCGCCGACGGCGAGCAGAAACCGCACCGAGGCCAGCCCCACCTTGTAGATGTCGGTGGGCTGTTGGGCGGCGGACATCAGATACCCGGTCAGTGCGCCCGTCATCGCCGTGACGTCGTCGTACGCGGTCTGCAGGAGTTGGGCGACCGGCTTGAGGGCCTCGTCGCAGTCGTCGATGGTCGCGGTGATCTGAGTCGTCAGGAACTGCAGGGCCTGGCCCCGATCGCGCACGATCTTGCGGAAGAAGAAGTCGAGCGCCTGGATGGCGGTGGTGCCCTCGTAGAGCGAGTCGATCTTGGAATCGCGGATGTACTGCTCGAGCGGGTAGTCGGCCAAAAAGCCCGAACCGCCCAGCGTCTGCAGCGATTCGGTCAGCACCTCATACGCCCGCTCCGAGCTCACCCCCTTGACGATGGGCAGCAGCAGATCGTCGATCCGGTGCGCCATGTCGTGATCGGCGCCCGAAACACGTTGGGCCACTGCGTCGTCCTGGTGTGCGGCGGCGTACATGTAGAGCGCCCGCAGGCCCTCGGCGTAGGCCTTCTGGGTCATCAGGCTGCGGCGCACGTCGGGGTGGTGAATGATCGTGACCCGCGGCGCGGTCTTGTCGGACATCTGCGTCAGGTCCGCACCCTGCACCCGCTCCTTGGCGAAAGCCAGCGCGTTCAGATAACCGGTGGACAGCGTGCCGGCGGCCTTGACGCCGATCGTCATGCGCGCGTGCTCGATCACGGTGAACATCTGCGCGATGCCCCGGTGCACGTCGCCGACCAAGTAGCCGACGGCGGGCACATCGGTTGCGCCAAAGGTCAATTCGCACGTGGGTGAGGACTTGATGCCCATCTTGTGTTCCAGGCCGGTGACGAAAACCCCGTTGCGCGAACCGAGTTCGAATGTGTCCGGGTCGAACAGATAGTTGGGCACATAGAACAGGCTCAGGCCTTTGGTGCCCGGACCCGCGCCCTCGGGGCGGGCCAGCACCAGGTGGAAGATGTTCTCGGCGGTGTCGCCCACGTCGCCGCCGGAGATGAAGCGCTTGACGCCCTCGATGTGCCAGGTGCCGTCGGGCTGTTCGAAGGCCTTGGCGCGTCCGGCGCCGACGTCAGAACCCGCGTCGGGTTCGGTGAGCACCATGGTGGCCGCCCAGCCGCGCTCGACGCCCTCGGCGGCCCAGCGCCGCTGCTGCTCGTTGCCCTCGATGTACAGGGCCTGGGCCATCAACGGGCCGAGGCAGAAGAAGTTCGCCGACGGGTTGGCGCAGATGATCATCTCGTTGACCCCCCACGCCAGCGGCGGGGGTGCGGCCATGCCGCCGATCTCCTCGGCCAGCATCAACCGCCACCAGCCGGCCTCCTTGATCGCCTGCACCGTCTTGGCCAGTTCGTCGGGCACGCTGATGGTGTGCTCGGCCGGGTCGAACTCCGGCGGGTTGCGGTCGGCGAAGGCGAAGGATTCGGCGACCGGGCCCTCGGCCAGGCGGGCGGCCTCGGCCAATATCGTGCGGACCGTCTCCTCGTCGAGTTCGCTGTAGCCCCCGGTGCCCAGGACGGCGCCGATGTCGAGGACCTCGAAGAGGTTGAACTCGAGATCACGGACGTTTGCGATGTAGTGGCCCAACGCGATTCCCTCACTGGTTCATTGGGGCGGCGGATGGTCAGGCCCAGTCTGTCGGACGCGGGAAAACGTACGCAACCGTAACCAGCGCCGGGCGCGGCGGGGCGGGAACACCGTGTCGGCGCCGGGCGTTATGGCAAATGTGACAACACTCGATCTCACCGCTGAGAAGTTCAACGAAACCATCGAGGGCAACGACATTGTGCTCGTCGACTTCTGGGCGTCCTGGTGTGGTCCATGCCGCCAGTTCGGCCCCACGTTCCAGGCCTCCTCGGAGAAACATCCCGACATCGTGCACGCCAAGGTCGACACCGAGGCCGAACAGCAGCTGGCCGCGGCCGCCCAGATCCGGTCCATCCCCACGCTGATGGCCTTCAAGAAGGGCAAACTGCTGTTCAACCAGCCGGGTGCGCTGCCTCCCGCCGCCCTGGAGGACCTGGTTCAGCAGGTCCGGGCCTTCGACATCGACGCCGCCGAAGCCGGCCCGGCCGAATAAGCGCGACGCCGCGCCGGCGTCGGCCACGCGCTAGGTTGCATGGGTGAGTTTGGTACTGGTAGACCACCCGCGGCCCGGCGTCGCGCTGATAACCCTCAACCGGCCCGAGCGGATGAACTCCATGGCGTTCGACGTCATGGTCCCGCTCAAGGAGGCCCTGGAAAAGGTCAGGTACGACAACGCGGTGCGCGTCGTCGTCCTCACCGGGGCCGGCCGGGGCTTTTCCTCGGGGGCTGATCACAAGTCCGCTGGTTCGGTGCCCCACGTCGAGGGGCTGACCCGCCCCACCTATGCGCTGCGCTCCATGGAGATTCTCGACGAGGTCATCCTGGGTTTGCGCCGGCTGCACCAGCCGGTGATCGCCGCGGTCAACGGCCCCGCCATCGGCGGCGGCCTGTGCCTGGCGCTGGCCGCCGACATCCGCGTGGCCTCCACCACCGCCTACTTCCGCGCCGCCGGCATCAACAACGGGCTGACGGCCAGCGAACTGGGATTGTCCTACCTGCTGCCGCGGGCCATCGGGTCGTCGCGGGCGTTCGAGATCATGCTGACCGGGCGCGACATCACCGCCGAGGAGGCCGAGCGCATCGGGCTGGTGTCCTGCCAGGTGCCCGACAAGCAGTTGCTGGACACCTGCTACGCCATCGCCGCGCGGATCGCGGCGTTCTCGCGGCCGGGCGTCGAGTTGACCAAGCGCACGCTGTGGAGTGGACTGGACGCCGGTAGCCTGGAAGGGCACATGCAAGCCGAAGGCTTGGGACAGCTTTTCGTCCGCCTGCTCACCGCCAACTTCGAAGAAGCGGTTGCCGCACGCGCAGAACGACGACCAGCGGTATTCACCGACGACAAATAGGCGTCTTTTCAACTCGGGAGAGCGATCGTGATCACGGCCACGGACCTGGAGGTCCGCGCTGGCGCGCGCATCCTGCTCTCGCCCGACGGCCCCGACCTGCGGGTCCAGCCCGGCGACCGCATCGGCCTGGTCGGCCGCAACGGCGCCGGCAAGACCACCACCCTGCGCATCCTGGCGGGGGAGACCGAGCCGTACGCCGGGTCGATCACCCGCATCGGCGAAATCGGTTATCTGCCACAGGATCCCAAAGAGGGCGACCTCGACGTGCTGGCCCGCGACCGGGTCCTGTCGGCCCGCGGGTTGGACGTGTTGCTCACCGACCTGGAAAAGCAGCAGGCGTTGATGGCCGAGGTCGCCGACGACGACGCCCGCGACCGCGCGATCCGCCGGTACGGGCAGCTCGAGGAGCGTTTCGTGGCCCTGGGCGGCTACGGCGCGGAGAGCGAAGCCAGCCGCATCTGCGCCAGTCTCGGCCTGCCGGAACGGGTGCTGACCCAGCAGCTGCGCACCCTGTCCGGGGGGCAGCGCCGCCGGGTGGAATTGGCGCGCATCCTGTTCGCCGCCTCCGAGGGCGGAGCGGGAACGTCGGGCTCGGAGACCACGCTGTTGCTCGACGAGCCCACCAACCACCTCGATGCGGATTCCATCGGCTGGTTGCGCGATTTCCTGCGGGCCCACACCGGCGGGCTGGTGATCATCAGCCACAACGTCGAATTGCTCGCCGACGTCGTCAACCGGGTGTGGTTTCTGGATGCCGTGCGCGGCGAGGCCGACGTCTACAACATGGGCTGGCAGAAATACCTCGACGCGCGCGCGACCGACGAGCAGCGCCGCCGCCGGGAGCGCGCCAACGCCGAACGCAAGGCCGCCGCGCTGCGCACCCAGGCCGCGAAGCTCGGCGCCAAGGCCACCAAAGCCGTTGCGGCCCAGAACATGTTGCGCCGCGCCGACCGGATGATGGCCGCGCTCGACGAGGAGCGCGACGCCGACAAGGTGGCCCGCATCAAGTTCCCGACGCCGGCCGCGTGCGGGCGCACACCGCTGGTCGCCAAGGGGCTGAGCAAGTCCTACGGGTCGCTGGAGGTGTTCACCGGCGTCGATCTGGCGATCGACCGCGGCTCGCGGGTGGTGGTGCTGGGGCTCAACGGCGCCGGCAAGACCACACTGCTGAGGCTGCTGGCCGGCACCGAGGCCCCCGACACCGGAGGGCTCGAGCCCGGGCACGGCCTGCGGATTGGCTACTTCGCGCAGGAGCACGACACCCTCGACAACGACGCGAGCGTGTGGGACAACATCCGCCACGCCGCACCGGATTCGGGCGAGCAGGACCTGCGCGGCCTGCTGGGCGCGTTCATGTTCAGCGGTCCGCAGCTCGACCAATTGGCGGGCACGCTGTCCGGCGGTGAGAAAACGCGGCTCGCGCTGGCCGGTTTGGTGGCGTCGACCGCCAACGTCTTGTTGCTCGACGAACCGACGAACAACCTCGATCCGGCGTCGCGCGAACAGGTGCTCGACGCGCTGCGCAGTTACCAGGGGGCGGTGGTGCTGGTGACGCACGACCCCGGCGCCGCCGAGGCCCTCGACCCGCAACGGGTGGTGCTGCTGCCGGACGGCACCGAGGACTACTGGTCCGACGAATACCGGGATCTCATCGAGCTCGCCTGATTTTGCGAGCCGCGGCCCCAAGGCGATTTGGCGAAATTCGCCCGCGGCCGACGACGGCTTCTTACTCTAGGTTTCTTGCGGTCGTGTCCCGGTCTCGGAGGAGCCATGAGAAGAGCAACGCACAGGTCGGCCAAGGCGCGCGACCAGTTGTTGGACGAGCTACGCCACGCCTACGAAGGCGGGGCCAGCATCCGCAGCCTGGTTGCCACGACCGGTAGGTCGTACGGGTCGATCCACAGCCTGCTGCGGGAGTCGGGTACCACGATGCGCAGCCGCGGCGGCCCCAACCGGACCGCGAAGGCGGCGCGGGCCTAACCTCGAGAACCTCCAAAATCACTGCGCCGCATCGAGTTCTCGACCAGGTCGAGCACCGAGGCCAGGCGTTGCGGGTCCTCGCCGGACGCCAACCGCGCCACCAGGCCGTCGAGCACCAACTCCAGATAGCACTGCAGTACGTCGCCGGGCACGTCGTCGCGCACCCGGTGCGCCTCCGTCTGCCGGCGCAACCGATCGGTGGTCGCCGCCGCCAGCTCGGCCGAACGCTCGGCCCAGCCGCGGCTGAACGCGGGATCGTTTCGCAGCTTGCGGGCGATCTCCAATCTGGTGGCCAGCCAGTCGAACTGGTCGGGCGCGGCCAGCATGTCCCGCATCACCTGGATCAGTCCCGCGCGGGAGGCCACGTCGGCCATCCGCTCGGCGTCCTCGTGGGCGAGTGCGAAAAACAGCGCGTCCTTGTCCCGGAAATGGTGGAAGATGGCGCCGCGCGACATCCCGATCGCCTTCTCCAGGCGGCGCACAGTCGCCTTGTCGTAGCCGAATTCGGCAAAGCAGCGGCGGGCGCCGTCGAGGATCTGGCGGCGGCGAGCCGCCAGATGGTCCTCGCTGACTTTGGGCACGAGTGGCTGGGCCGGTCTCGCGCTAGTCCGACTTCTGGCCCGACTTCAGCATGTTGCGCAGCACGTACTGCAGGATGCCGCCGTTGCGGTAGTAGTCGGCCTCGCCGGGGGTGTCGATGCGCACCACCGCGTCGAACTCCACTGCGTCCGAACCGTCCTTGCTTGCCTTGACCTTCACCGTCTTCGGCGTCTTGCCGTCGTTGAGCGCCTCGATACCGGTGATGTCGAACACCTCGGTGCCGTCCAGCCCCAGATCCTTGGCGGACTTGCCGTCGGGGAACTGCAACGGGATCACGCCCATACCGATCAGGTTGGACCGGTGGATCCGCTCGAAGGACTCGGCGATCACCGCGCGCACCCCGAGCAGCCGGGTTCCCTTGGCCGCCCAGTCACGCGACGAGCCCGACCCGTACTCCTTGCCGCCCAGCACCACCAGCGGAATGTCTTGCGCCGCATAGTTTTGCGCCGCGTCGTAGATGAACGCCTGCGGCGCGTCATCCTGGGTGAAGTCGCGGGTGTAACCGCCGGACACGTCGTCGAGCAGCAGGTTGCGCAGCCTGATGTTGGCGAACGTGCCACGGATCATCACCTCGTGGTTGCCGCGCCGCGAGCCGAAGGAGTTGAAGTCCTTGCGCTCCACGCCGTGGTCCTCGAGGTACTGCGCCGCCGGGGTGCCCGGCTTGATGCTGCTGGCGGGGGAGATGTGGTCGGTGGTCACCGAATCGCCCAGCAGCGCCAGCACCCGCGCTCCGGTGATGTCGGTGACCGGCTCGGGCTCGGCGGGCATGCCCTCAAAGTAGGGGGGCTTGCGCACGTACGTCGAATCCGGGTCCCACTCAAAGGTGTTGCCGCTCGGCGTGGGCAGGTTGCGCCAGCGCTCGTCGCCCTTGAACACGTCGGCGTAGTTCTTGGTGAACATCTCCTGGTTGATCGCCGAGGCGATGGTGTCTGAGACGTCCTGCTGGGACGGCCAAATGTCTTTCAGGAAGACGTCATTGCCTTCCTTGTCCTGGCCCAGCGGCTCCTCGTCGAAGTCGAAGTCCATGGTGCCGGCCAGTGCGTAGGCCACCACCAACGGCGGCGACGCCAGGTAGTTCATCTTGACGTCGGGGTTGATGCGGCCCTCGAAGTTGCGGTTGCCCGAGAGCACCGCGGTGACCGAAAGGTCGTTGTCGTTGATCGCCTTCGAGATCTCCTCGGGCAGCGGCCCGGAGTTACCGATGCAGGTGGTGCAGCCGTAGCCGACCAGATAGAAGCCCAGCTTCTCGAGATACGGCCACAGGCCGGCCTTGTCGTAGTAGTCGTTGACGACCTGGGAGCCGGGCGCCATGGTGGTCTTCACCCACGGCTTGGACGCCAGCCCCTTCTCGACGGCGTTGCGCGCCAGCAGTGCGGCGCCCAGCATCACCTCGGGGTTGGAGGTGTTGGTGCACGACGTGACCGCGGCGATCACCACCGCGCCGTGGTCGAGCACGAACTCGCCGAGCTCGTCGGACTTCACCGTCACCGGGTTGCTCGGGCGCCCATTGGCATGCGCCGCGGCCGACTTCGCCTCGGGCACGTCGTCGGCGTGGCCGTTGGTCGGGGACCCCGGGTCACTGGCCGGGAACGTCTCCTCGACCACCTCGTCCAGCTTCGAGTAGCCCTGCTGGCCGTCCTGGTCGCCGACGTAGTTGGGGATCTGGTCGCGGAACGTGGACTTGGCTTCCGACAACACGATTCGGTCCTGCGGGCGCTTGGGCCCGGCGATCGACGGCACCACATCGGAGAGGTCGAGTTCGATGTACTCGGAGTACTCGGGCTCGTGCTTCGGGTCGTGCCACATGCCCTGTTCCTTGGCATAGGCCTCGACCAGCGCCAGCTGCTCGTCGGAGCGGCCGGTGAAGCGCAGGTAGGAGATGGTCTCCTCGTCGACCGGGAAAATCGCTGCGGTGGAACCGAATTCGGGGCTCATGTTGCCCAGGGTGGCTCGGTTGGCCAGCGGCACCTCGGCCACGCCCTCGCCGTAGAACTCGACGAACTTGCCGACCACTCCGTGCTGGCGCAGCATTTCGGTCACGGTCAGCACGACGTCGGTCGCCGTCACGCCGGGCTGGATCTCGCCGGTCAGCTTGAAGCCGACCACGCGGGGGATCAGCATCGATACCGGCTGGCCGAGCATCGCGGCCTCGGCCTCGATGCCGCCCACGCCCCATCCGAGCACGCCGAGGCCGTTGACCATCGTGGTGTGCGAGTCGGTCCCCACGCAGGTGTCGGGGTAGGCAGTGATATTTCCCGCGTCGTCTGCGCGGGACATCACGACGCTGGCGAGGTATTCGATGTTGACCTGGTGCACGATGCCGGTGCCCGGGGGCACTACCTTGAAGTCCTGGAACGCGCCCTGGCCCCAGCGCAGGAACTGGTAGCGCTCCCCGTTGCGCTGGTACTCGATCTCGACGTTGCGCTCGAACGAGTCGGCGGTGCCGAACAGGTCGGCGATCACGGAGTGGTCGATCACCAGGTCGGCCGGCGCGAGCGGGTTGACCTTTTCCGGGTCGCCGCCGAGCTCGCCGATCGCCTCGCGCATGGTGGCCAAGTCGACGATGCACGGCACGCCGGTGAAGTCCTGCATCACGACGCGCGCCGGGGTGTACTGGATCTCAATGCTGGGCTCCGCCTTGGGATCCCAGTTCGCGATGGCCTCGATGTGGTCCTTGGTGATGTTGCTGCCGTCCTCGTTGCGCAGCAGGTTCTCGGCCAGCACTTTGAGGCTGTAGGGGAGCTTCTCGGTATTGGGGACGGCGTCGAGGCGATAGATCTGGTAACTCTTGTCGCCGACCTCGAGGGTGTTGCGGGCTCCGAATGAGTTCACAGAATCAGTCACTTCAACTCCCAAGGATTTAGTTCTCCCGCCGACGGGCTGGTGTCGGCGGATCGTCCAAAACGATCATGCAACTTTAACAGTACGCTTGTCCTGCATTACGACGGCAGTCCTGATTGCAGTCTTATCGCGGTGGCCACCGGTTTAAACCTCCGCGCCCGCCCCAATCTCGTCGAGATACCGCACGCGGTGCGGTGCCCGCGCGTCGCGTACGGTGCCTCTAGCACTACCGCAGGAGGCGCAGATGACCGGGCACGTTTCTTTCGGACCGCCGCCGCAAACGGTTCCGGTCCTTCCCGCCTACATTCCGGTGGACGTCGACATGACGATGATCAAGGCCCAGGTCGCCGCCACCGGGGTCAGCGCGCCGCCGGCGGCCATGCCCGGTTTGCTCGAGGTGGTCAACCAGGCGCACGCCGACGGCATCAACCTCAAGATCGTGCTGCTCGACCACAACCCCCCGAACGACACCCCGCTGCGCGACATCTCGACCGTGGTCGGCGCCGACTACCACGACGCCACCGTCCTGACGCTGAGCCCAAGTTACGTCGGCAGCTACAGCACGCAGTTCCCGCGCGTCACCCTCGAGGCCGGCGAGGACATCGCCAAGACGGGCAACCCGGTGGTCTCGGCCCAACATTTCCTGCACGAGCTCGACACGCCCGAGTTTCCCTGGACCGGCCTGACGATCTTCCTGTTGATCGCGGTCTTCGCCGCGGCGGTCGGCACCCGATTGCTGCAGGTGCGCGGCGAGCGCTCAGCAACCTCGGACGAGTCGGCGACCGCCGAGGACGCCGAGGCCAACACCCGGCCCTGACGACTCGCGGCTAATTGGGCAAACGGCCCAGGTCACCGTTCGGTCACATTAAACGCACGTAGAGAGTGCGATTTCGGTGGAGCGTTTGCACGCCCACCTGTGTGACGTACGGTGCAAATGATGCTGGTGTTGTCTTTGGCGCCTTACGAGAATGCTGTGGCCGGCGCCGCCCGTCGCGTCGAGCCGTAGGAGACCTAGTCGAATGAGACGCACACGCTGGGGGTCTTCCGCGCGACCGACCGCAAGATTGCTCCGGCCCGTCGTGCCATCGGTGTTGAGCGTGGCCCTCTTGGTGTGCACTCCGGGACTGGCGGAGGCTGACCCCGCCGCCGACAACCTCGCGGCCCTGATCGCCAACGTCGCCAAGGCCAACCAGCGCCTGCAGAACCTGAGCGCCGAAATTCAGACCGAGCAGGAAAGCGTCAACAAGGCCCTCGTCGATGTGGAGACCGCCCGGGACAACGTGGTCACCGCCCAACACGATCTGGAGACCAGCCAGCAGGCGGTCAAGGACGCCAACGCGGCGATCGCCGGGGCGCAGCAGCGCTTCAACACGTTCGCCGCGGCCGCCTATATGAACGGACCGTCGAGCAGCTACCTGACCGCCAGCAGCCCCGACGACATCATCGCCACCGAAGCCGCCGCCAAGAGCCTGACCGCCAGTTCGCAGACCGTGATGGCCAAGCTGCAGCAGGCCCGCACCGAGCAGCTGAACAAGGAATCGGCGGCGCGGCTGGCCAAGCAGAACGCCGACAAGGCCGCCGCCGACGCCAAGTCCAGCCAGGATGCCGCCGTGGCGGCGCTGACCAATTCCCGGCAGAAGTTCGACGAACAGCGCGAGGACATGATCCGGCTGGCCGCCGAGCGGAACCAGGCGCAGGCCAAGCTCGAGGCGGCCAAGCGGGAGGCAGCCGCCCGGCAAGGGTCGGGCGGCTCCCCGGCGTCGGGCGATCGCTGGGAGGCGGGAACGCCCGGCGGGGCGGCGCCGTCGTCCGGGGCCCGCCAGTGGGACGGCGCCTGGGACCCCACGCTGCCGATGGTCCCGAGCGCCAACATCCCCGGCGACCCGATCGCGGTGATCAACCAGGTGCTGGGCATCTCGGCAACCTCGACACAGGTCACCGCCGGTCTCGGCCGCAACTTCCTGCAGCAGCTGGGCATCCTCAAGCCCGACGACACCGGCATCACCAACGCGGCGCCGGGCGGGGTCGGCGGCCGGATCCCCCGGGTCTACGGGCGGCAGGCCACCGAGTACGTGATCCGGCGCGGCATGTCGCAGATCGGTGTGCCCTACTCCTGGGGCGGCGGCAACGCGGCCGGCCCGAGCAAGGGGATCGATTCCGGGGCCGGCATCACCGGTTTCGACTGTTCGGGCCTGGTCCTGTACTCGTTCGCCGGGGTGGGCATCAAGCTGCCCCACTACTCGGGCTCGCAGTACAACCTGGGCCGCAAGATCCCGTCCTCGCAGATGCGCCGCGGCGACGTCATCTTCTATGGCCCGGGCGGCAGCCAGCACGTGACGATCTACCTCGGTGACGGGCAGATGCTCGAGGCTCCCGACATCGGGTTGAAGGTTCGCGTCGCCCCGGTGCGCACCAGCGGCATGACCCCCTACGTGGTCCGATACATCGAATGGTGATCCAGTGAGAACTGAACGGGAAGTCATGCGCCGCAAGCGATTCCGTCTCATCAACTTCGCCTGGATCACCACCGTGGTGACCGGGCTGATGCTTTCTGTGGCCGGCCCCGCTCCGGTGGCCGCGGCCGATCCTGGCGCGTGGGATCCCACCCTGCCGGCGCAGATCAGCGCCGGCGCCCCGGGGGACCCGCTCGCCGTCGCCAACGCCTCGCTGCAGGCCACCGCCCAGGCCACCCAGACCACGTTCAACCTGGGCAAGCAGTTTTTGGGCGGGCTCGGCATCAACATCGGCGGCGATCCCGCTCCCAGCGCGGCCACCCCCTCCAACCCCGGCGGCAAGATCCCGCGGGTCTACGGGCGGCAGGCCATCGAGTACGTGATCAAGCGCATGGGGTCGCAGATGGGCGTGCCCTACTCCTGGGGCGGCGGCTCGCTGGACGGGCCCAGCAAGGGCGTCGGCGACGGCGCCAACATCACCGGCTTCGACTGCTCGGGGCTGATGCGCTACGGCTTCGCCGGGGTCGGCGTGCTGATCCCGCGGTTCTCGGGTGACCAGTACAACGCCGGGCGCCACATCCCGCCGGATCAGGCCAGGCGCGGGGACCTGATCTTCTACGGCCCGAACGGCGGCCAGCACGTCACCATGTACCTGGGCAACGGCCAGATGCTGGAGGCCTCCGGCAGCGCCGGGAAGGTTACGGTCAGTCCGGTTCGTAAGCCGGGGATGACGCCGTTTTTGACCAGGATCATCGAGTACTGATCGCGGGGGCCGGCGACCCATCGGCCGGGCGAGCGTCGACGGGGACCGGCAGGCCTGGAATAGTTGGACGAGGGCACGTCGCTGCCCGGCAGTCGTGTCCGATTGAGCGTGGAGGGTTCTTGATGACAGCAGCAGGTGGGCCGCCGCCAGGCGCCAGTGGTTACTCGGGCCCGGGCGGGCAAGCAGGTTCGCCGGCTCACGAAGCGCCGACGGGCGGGGGCAACGGACTGGCCGCCGAGGTCCAGACCCTCGAGCGCGCCATCTTCGAGGTCAAACGCATCATCGTCGGCCAGGACCAGCTCGTGGAGCGGATGCTGGTCGGCCTGTTGTCCAAGGGCCACGTGCTGCTCGAGGGTGTGCCGGGCGTCGCCAAGACGCTGGCCGTCGAGACGTTCGCGCGGGTGGTCGGCGGGACGTTCGCGCGCATCCAGTTCACCCCCGACCTGGTGCCCACCGACATCATCGGTACCCGCATCTACCGGCAGGGCAAGGAGGAGTTCGACACCGAACTCGGCCCGGTGGTGGTCAACTTCCTGCTCGCCGACGAGATCAACCGCGCGCCCGCCAAGGTGCAGTCGGCGCTGCTGGAGGTCATGCAGGAACGCCACGTCTCGATCGGCGGCAAGACCTTCCCGCTGCCCAACCCGTTCCTGGTGATGGCCACCCAGAACCCGATCGAGCACGAGGGTGTGTACCCGCTGCCCGAGGCGCAGCGCGACCGCTTCCTGTTCAAGATCAACGTCGGCTACCCGTCGCCGGAAGAGGAGCGCGAGATCATCTACCGGATGGGCGTGCGCCCGCCGGAGCCCAAGCAGATCCTCAACACCGGCGACCTGTTGCGGCTGCAGGACATCGCGGCCAACGTCTTCGTGCACCACGCGCTGGTGGACTACGTAGTGCGCGTCGTGACCGCCACCCGTCATCCCGAACAGCTCGGCATGAACGACGTCAAGACGTGGATCTCCTTCGGTGCGTCGCCGCGCGCCTCGCTGGGTATCATCGCCGCCTCTAGGTCGCTGGCGCTGGTCCGCGGCCGCGACTACGTGATTCCGCAAGATGTCGTGGACGTCATTCCCGACGTCCTGCGGCACCGGCTGGTGCTCACCTACGACGCGCTGGCCGACGAGATCTCGCCGGAGATCGTCATCAACCGGGTGCTGCAGACGGTCGCCCTACCCCAGGTGAATGCCGTTCCGCAGCAAGGGCATTCGGTGGCCCCGGTGATGCAACCCGCCGGCGCGGCCAGCGGTCGGTGACCGGGCCCAAGGGGCGGTCGGCTGTCCATCCCCCGTCGATGCAGCGCGGGCAGATCGATGACCCGAAGCTGTCGGCGGCGCTGCGCACCCTCGAGCTCACCGTCAAACGCAAGCTCGACGGTGTGCTGCACGGCGATCACCTCGGGCTGATCCCGGGCCCGGGCTCCGAGCCGGGGGAGTCGCGCGAGTATCAGCCCGGCGACGACGTCCGCCGCATGGACTGGGCCGTCACCGCGCGCACCACCCATCCCCACGTTCGGCAGATGATCGCCGACCGCGAGCTGGAAACCTGGTTGGTGGTGGACATGTCGGCCAGCCTGGACTTCGGCACCACGGTGTGCGAGAAGCGCGACCTGGCGGTGGCGGCCGCAGCCGCGATCACCTTCCTCAACAGCGGCGGCGGCAACCGGCTCGGCGCGATCGTGTCCACCGGCGCGAACATCACCCGGGTGCCCGCCCGCTCCGGCCGCCAGCACGAGCAGACGCTGTTGCGCACCATCGCCACCACGCCGCGCGCGCCGGTCGGGGTGCGCGGCGACCTGGCGACGGCGATCGACGCGCTGCGCCGCCCGGAACGCCGGCGCGGCATGGCGGTGATCATCAGCGACTTCCTCGGGCCGATCAACTGGATGCGCCCGCTGCGCGCGGTCGCCGCCCGGCACGAGGTGCTGGCCGTCGAGGTGCTCGACCCCCGCGACGTCGAACTGCCCGACATCGGCGACGTGGTGCTGCAGGACGCCGAGTCCGGGGTCACCCGCGAGTTCACCATCGACGCGCAGCTGCGCGACGACTTCGCCAAGGCCGCCGCGGCGCACCGCGCCGACGTGGCGCGCACCATCCGCAGCTGCGGGGCCCCGGTCCTGACGCTGCGCACCGACCGCGACTGGATCGCCGACATCGTGCGGTTCGTGGAATCCCGCCGGCGCGGGGCATTGGCGGGGCGGCAGTGACTCGCATATGAGCCTGCCGCTCCTGGGCCCGATGTCGTTGTCGGGCTTCGAACATTCGTGGTTCTTCCTGTTCCTGTTGGTCGTCTTCGGCCTGGCCGCGCTCTACATCCTGATGCAATTGGCGCGGCAGCGGCGCATGCTGCGGTTCGCCAACATGGAGCTGCTAGAAAGCGTTGCGCCCAAACGGCCTTCGACGTGGCGGCATGTGCCGGCCATCCTGCTGGTCGCGTCGCTGGTGCTGTTCACGATCGCGATGGCGGGCCCGACGAACGACGTCCGCATTCCCCGCAACCGCGCGGTGGTGATGCTGGTGATCGACGTGTCGCAGTCGATGCGCGCCACCGACGTGCAACCCAACCGGATGGCGGCGGCCCAGGAGGCGGCCAAGCAGTTCGCCGACGAGCTCACCCCCGGCATCAACCTGGGGCTGATCGCGTATGCGGGGACCGCGACGGTGTTGGTGTCGCCGACGACCAATCGGGACTCGACCAAGGCCGCGCTGGACAAGCTGCAGTTCGCCGACCGCACCGCCACCGGGGAGGGCATCTTCACCGCCCTGCAGGCCATCGCGACGGTCGGCGCGGTGATCGGCGGCGGCGACAAGCCGCCGCCGGCGCGCATCGTGTTGTTCTCCGACGGCAAGGAGACGATGCCGACCAACCCCGACAACCCGAAGGGCGCCTTCACCGCCGCGCGCACCGCCAAGGACCAGGGCGTGCCGATCTCGACGATCTCGTTCGGCACCCCGTATGGCTTCGTCGAGATCAACGACCAGCGCCAACCGGTACCGGTCGACGACGAGACCCTCAAGAAGGTGGCCCAGCTCTCGGGCGGAAACGCTTACAACGCAGCGTCTTTGCAGGAGCTGAAGGCCGTCTACGCGACCCTGCAGCAGCAGATCGGCTACGAGACGATCAAGGGCGACGCGAGCGTGGGCTGGGTGCGGCTGGGCGCGCTGGTGTTGGCGTTGGCGGCGTTGGCGGCGCTGCTGATCAACCGCCGCCTGCCGACTTGAGTCTTCGCCGTCCCGCTGAGCCCGCTTGTAACGCCACGGCGGGATTCCGCGGGCAGATTCATACGGTCAATGCAATTTCCACGTTTGAGGAGGTTGCAGGTGTCAGTTGCTTATCCGCGTTCGATGCGGCGAGAGTTCTTTGATCGGGTGTGTGCAGGGGAATCATTGCGTGAAGCCGGCCGTCAGGTCGGTGTGTCGATCCAGACCGGATGGAGCTGGTGGCATGACGCTGGATCAATGCAATTACGAAGTGGTACGGGCTCTGATACCGGCCTTGCCGAACCAGGTGATCTGACCCGGCCGGGCGCGCGGGGACACCGGCTCAGTTTCGATGAACGCCTGGTGATTATGCGGGGTCTGGACAAGGGCCTCACCCAGGTCGAGATCGCCGACGAGCTCGACCGCGACGCCAGCGTCATCTCCCGTGAGCTCAAACGCAATCGCAATCCCGACGGGGATTACCACGCTGGTCTTGCCCATGCCCGCGCCGCCAAGAAAGCCAAGCGTCCCAAAGCATTCAAACTCCAAGACCGCGCGCTATGCGAGGCCATAGAGGACTGGATGGATCAGGGATGGAGTCCCAAACTGATCGCCGATGTCTTGGCGCGCGATCACCCCGATGACAGGCTGGCACGGGTGAGCCACGAAACCATCTACCAGTGCCTCTACGTCCAAACTCGTGGTCAACTGCGCGCCGACCTGAGTAAGCGTTTGTCGACGAAACGCGCGGCCCGCAAATCCCGGGACCACACCGAACGGCGGGGGAAATTCCACGATGTGTTCACCATCAGCGACCGGCCCGCCGAGGCCGCCGACCGCGCGGTGCCCGGCCACTGGGAAGGTGATCTGATCGTCGGCCCCAACAGCGCCATCGGCACCCTGGTCGAGCGGTCCACCCGCTTTACGATGCTGCTGCATTTGCCCGGCGATCACACCGCCGAGACGGTGGCCGGCGCGATGATCGAAGCGATGCGCCAGTTACCCGAACACCTTCGTCGATCAATCACCTGGGACCGTGGCAGCGAAATGGCCCGCTGGCGCGACATTCACCTGCAACTCAACACCCCGGTCTATTTCTGCAATCCGCACTCGCCCTGGCAACGCGGCACCAACGAAAACACCAACCGCCTCCTGCGCTTCTGGTTCGAAAAGGGCAGCGACCTCAGCGGTTACACCCCAGCAGACCTCAAACGCATCCAAGACACCCTCAACCGACGACCGCGCCCAACCCTTGACCTCGACACCCCCGCCCAACGCCTGGCCGCCCTCCTCGACCAAGCCGCCTAACAAAAATGCATTAGCCACTTGACTTTGAGGCGCGATTTTTCGCCCTGGCGTTACAAGCGGCGGCCTCGGGCGTCGCGCACCCGGCGAATGATGTCGGAGGGATGGTGCTCGGCGATGACGCGGACGACGATCCAGCCGTAACGCTCGAGCATCTCGAGCCGGCCGATGTCCTTGGCGTATTGGGCGCGCAGGGACCGATGGTGGTCGCCGTCATACTCGACCGCGACCTTGATGTCCTCCCACCCCATGTCCAAATACGCCTCGGCCCAACCCCATTCGTTGCGTATGGCGATCTGTGTCTGCGGCCGCGGGAAGCCGGCATCGATCAACAACAGACGCAGCCACGTTTCCTTCGGGGACTGAGCCCCGCCGTCGACCAGTTCGAGAACCACCCTGGCGGCCCTCATGCCGTGGCGGCTGCGGTAGCGGTCCGTGAGCACCTCGACGTCGGCCATCTTCAGCTCCGTCGCTTGCACCAGCGCATCGATCGCGGCGACAGCGATGGCTCTGGGATGACGACGTGCCAAGTCAAGCGCGGTACGCGCCGGCGTGGTGATGCGCATCTGCTCGACGACGGTGATCTCGTCCGGTTCGATGCGTTCCTCCCAGACGTGTACGCCCGGGGCCGGACGTCGATTGGTATCGATGATCTCGGCGGGTCGGGACGGGTCGATCCACCGAGCGCCATGCATGGCGGAGGCCGAGAAGCCCGCCAGGACGCCCCGTCGGCGCGATCGCAGCCAGCACGCCTTGGCCCGCAGCATCGCCGTCAGTTCGGCATCCCTCGGCAGGTACACATCGCGATGCAGGGCGACGTAACGACTCCGCAGCTCATGCCGCGACATCAGTCGAGCGGCCAGGGCTTCACTGCCCAGGAATGGGTCGGTCATGACGAGAGTGTGCTGAGTCACACCGACACCGGATCGCGCTCGTAACGCCACGGCGGGATTTCGCGCGATTTTTCGCCCTGGCGTTACGGCCGGTGGGAAAAAGGGGGACGAGTGAAAAGGGGGAGGTTTCGGCCCGCGTGAGCCGAGGCGATAGGTTGACGGGGTGACTGACACGGCCACCGAGAACACCACCGAAAGTGCTGCCGACTACGGCAGACCCGCATTCGTAGCCCGCTCGGTCCTGGTTACCGGAGGAAACCGGGGGATCGGTCTGGCGATCGCGCAGCGGCTGGCCGCCGACGGCCACAAGGTGGCGGTCACGCACCGGGGATCCGGGGTGCCCGAGGGGTTGTTCGGCGTCGTGTGCGACGTCACCGACAACGAGGCCATCGATCGCGCCTTCAAGGAGGTCGAGGAGCACCAGGGCCCGGTTGAGGTGCTGGTGTCCAACGCCGGCATATCCAAGGACGCATTCCTCATCCGGATGACCGAGGAGCGGTTCGAGGAGGTCATCAACGCCAACCTCACCGGGGCGTTCCGGGTGACCCAGCGCGCCGCGCGCAGCATGCAGAAAAAGCGGTTCGGTCGCATCATCTACATCGGCTCGGTCTCCGGCAGCTGGGGCATCGGCAACCAGTCCAACTACGCGGCCGCCAAGGCCGGCCTGATCGGCATGGCCCGCTCGATCTCCCGCGAGCTGTCCAAGGCCAACGTGACCGCGAATGTGGTGGCGCCGGGCTACATCGACACCGAGATGACCCGTGCCCTCGACGAGCGGATCCAGGCGGGTGCGCTGGACTTCATCCCGGCCAAGCGGGTCGGCACCGCCGCCGAGGTCGCCGGGGTGGTCAGTTTCCTGGCATCCGAGGACGCCAGCTACATCGCCGGCGCGGTCATCCCGGTCGACGGCGGCATGGGTATGGGTCACTGATTTCAACGACGACACAACGACTTTAAGGACGGACATGGCTGGACTGCTCGACGGCAAACGGATCCTGATCTCGGGGATCATCACCGACTCGTCGATCGCGTTTCACATCGCCAAGGCGGCCCAGGAAGCCGGGGCGCAGTTGGTGCTGACCGGTTTTGACCGGTTGCGCCTGATTCAGCGCATCGCCGACCGGCTGCCGGAGAAGGCGCCGCTGATCGAGCTCGACGTGCAGAATGAGGAGCACCTGAACTCGCTGGCCGAGCGGGTGACGGCCGAGATCGGCGACGGCAACAAGCTCGACGGCGTGGTGCACTCGATCGGGTTCATGCCGCAGACGGGCATGGGCATCAACCCGTTCTTCGACGCGCCGTACGAGGACGTCTCCAAAGGCATTCACATCTCGGCGTATTCGTACGCCTCGCTGGCCAAGGCGACGCTGCCGATCATGAACCCCGGCGGTTCCATCGTCGGCATGGACTTCGACCCGAGCCGCGCGATGCCGGCGTACAACTGGATGACGGTCGCCAAGAGCGCGCTGGAATCGGTCAACCGGTTCGTGGCGCGCGAGGCGGGTAAGTTCGGCGTCCGCTCCAATCTCGTTGCCGCGGGCCCGATCCGGACCCTGGCGATGAGCGCGATCGTCGGCGGCGCGCTGGGCGAAGAGGCCGGCGCCCAGATGCAGCTGCTCGAGGAGGGTTGGGACCAGCGCGCCCCGATCGGCTGGAACATGAAGGACCCGACACCGGTCGCCAAGACGGTGTGCGCGCTGCTGTCGGACTGGCTGCCGGCGACGACGGGGACGATCATCTACGCCGACGGTGGCGCCAGCACGCAATTGCTTTAGGGCCTAATGGAATTCGACGCCGTCCTGCTGCTGTCCTTCGGTGGGCCGGAAGGCCCCGAGCAGGTGCGGCCGTTCTTGGAGAACGTCACCCGGGGTCGCAACGTGCCGCCGGAACGCCTCGACCACGTCGCCGAGCACTACCTGCATTTCGGCGGGGTGTCACCGATCAACCGGATCAACCTGGCGCTGATCGAGCAGTTGCGCGCCGAACTGACCGACCGCGGCCTGGACATCCCGGTCTATTTCGGCAACCGCAACTGGGAGCCCTACGTCGAAGACACCGTCGCAACCATGCGCGACAACGGGATTCGCCGAGCGGCGGTGTTCACCACCTCGGCGTGGAGCGGCTATTCCAGCTGCACACAATACGTCGAGGACATCGCTCGGGCGCGACGCGCCGCCGGGCCGGACGCACCCGAATTGGTCAAGCTGCGGCCGTATTTCGACCACCCGCTTTTTGTCGAGCTGTTCGCCCGGGCGATCACCGACGCGGCCGAGACGGTTCCCGGCGCGCGCCTGGTGTTCACCGCGCATTCGATCCCGGTGGCCGCCGACGAGCGGCTGGGCCCGCGGCTGTACAGCCGGCAAGTCGCCTACGCCGCAAGCCTTGTGGCGGCCGCCGCCGGATACGGCGATTACGACCTGGTATGGCAGTCGCGGTCGGGGCCGCCGCAGGTTCCGTGGCTTGAGCCCGACGTCGCCGACCACGTGGCGGCCCTGGCGGAGGCGGGCACGACGGCCGTCGTCGTCTGCCCGATCGGTTTTGTGGCCGACCACATCGAGGTGGTGTGGGACCTCGACCACGAGTTGGCGGGACAGGCCGAGGCCGCGGGGATAGTCATGGTGCGGGCGTCAACGCCCAACGCCCACCCGCGTTTTGCGCAACTGGCCGTCGACCTGATCGACGAATTGCGCCACGGCCGGGCGCCCGAACGCGTGACTGGTCCCGACCCGGTGCCCGGCTGCCTCGCCAGCGTCGACGGCGCGCCATGCGAGCCGCCGCACTGTGCGGCCCGCTATCAGGACTAGTCCGCCCAGGCCGAATGCAGGATCGCGGTCACGGCGGCCATCCGCGCCGAACGCACCACGGCGGTCAGCGGTCGCAGCGCGTCGCTGGCGATGCGGGCCTCCGACGACGACTGCGTGCCCAGCGGTTCGAGGCCGGCGGCGATGGGCGCGGCGAAACGGTCCGGTGAGTCGGACCGGCTCAGCCCCGCGCTGACCGCGATGATGGCGTCGACGTGCGCGGCGTTCTCCAGCACCCGCAGCGCGCGCGACGGCGCGTGATCCGGAATGCGGTGTTGCCGTGCGGATTCCAGCAATTGTTCGACCAGTCCCCGCGGATCGTCGACGTCGGCCGCGGCCGAGCCCAGCCCGATGGTGCCCAGCGCGTCGGCGGCCGAGCGCACGGCGGACCGCAGGGTGTATTCGGCGTCGCCCAGCTCGTAGTGGTCGAGTATCGGGGCGCCGGGCAGCGAGTACACGGTCCACGTCAGCGTGCACAGTTCGGCCAGGCCGGTCTCGTAGTCGTCGGGCGTGTCGTCGTCGTCCTGATAGGAGAATTCGGGGACCAGGCCGACGGCGGTGGCGGGGGTGTGGGGGTTGGCGATGATGATCGCCTCGCCGGCGGACAGCGCGTCCCGCTCGAACTGTGTTCCCGGGGCCAGGCCGCGCACATCGCCGGGTACCGGCAAAACCATGTTGATGGTCCCGCGCATCAGGGGAGGCGCCCCCCGCGTCGACGTGGGGCGGCCCACCGCGGCGCGCAGAGTCTGCAGCAGCGTGACCGTCCCGGCGTCGTTGACATCGGGCCACGGCAGCCCGGTATGACCCGCCGCCACGGCATCATACGCGGTCACCGATTGCTTTGGCGCCCAAACGGATAACGCGTCCAGGACGTCGTCGGGCGCGGCCTTACCCGCGAGCCAGGCATTGGCCCACAGGGACAACGAAACACTGGGACACCACACCAGACGCAGTGTAGTTGTTTTGCCCCGCACAGGCGGATCACGCGTATCCTTGCCGCATGCACGCCGCGCTGCTTTGGCTAATATTCGCGCTGGTGCTGGCCGGTGCGGAGGCGCTCACAGGCCATATGTTTTTGGTGATGCTCGGCGGGGGCGCGCTGGCCGCGGCGCTCACGAGTTGGTTGCTGGATTCGCCGGTCTGGGTGGACGGCGCGGTGTTCCTGGTCGTGTCGGTGCTGCTGCTGGTGGTGGTGCGTCCGCCGCTGCGGCGCCGGCTGACGCCGAACGTGCCGCGGTTGGGAATCGAAGCGCTGGAGGGCAAAACCGCGCTGGTGCTCGAGCGCGTGGCCCGCGACAACGGTCAGGTGAAGCTCGACGGCCAGGTGTGGACCGCGCGTCCGCTCGACGAGAACGACGTCTACGAACCGGGCGAGCCGGTGACCGTGATGCAGATCGACGGCGCCACCGCGGTGGTCTTCAAGGCCGGCCTGTAGGGCTGCGAGAACGGCTGCGAAAGAAAGGAACTCCGATGCAAGGTGCGGTTACTGGTCTGGTGCTGCTGGCGGTGCTGGTGATTTTCGCCATCGTCGTGGTGGCCAAGTCGGTGGCCCTGATACCGCAGGCCGAGGCCGCGGTGATCGAACGGCTGGGCCGCTACAGCCGCACCGTCAGCGGGCAACTCACCCTGCTGGTGCCGTTCATCGACCGCATCCGGGCCCGGGTGGACCTGCGTGAGCGGGTGGTCTCGTTCCCGCCGCAGCCGGTGATCACCGAGGACAACCTGACCCTCAACATCGACACCGTCGTCTACTTCCAGGTCACGGTTCCCCAGGCGGCCGTCTACGAGATCAGCAACTACATCGTCGGCGTCGAGCAGCTCACCACCACCACGCTGCGCAACGTGGTCGGCGGCATGACGCTGGAGCAGACCCTGACATCGCGCGACCAGATCAACGGGCAGCTGCGCGGCGTGCTCGACGAGGCCACCAACCGCTGGGGCCTGCGGGTCGCGCGGGTCGAGTTGCGCAGCATCGACCCGCCGCCGTCGATCCAGGCGTCGATGGAAAAGCAGATGAAGGCCGACCGCGAGAAGCGGGCGATGATCCTGACCGCCGAAGGTATGCGCGAGGCGGCCATCAAGGAGGCCGAGGGCCAGAAGCAGGCGCAGATCCTGGCCGCCGAGGGCGCCAAGCAGGCGGCGATCCTGGGCGCCGAGGCCGACCGGCAGTCCCGGATGCTGCGCGCCCAGGGTGAGCGCGCCGCCGCCTACCTGCAGGCGCAGGGGCAGGCCAAGGCCATCGAGAAGACGTTCGCCGCGATCAAGGCGGGCCGGCCCACCCCTGAGATGCTCGCCTACCAGTACCTGCAGACGCTGCCGGAGATGGCCCGCGGCGACGCCAACAAGGTGTGGGTGGTGCCCAGCGACTTCAGCGCGGCGCTGCAGGGATTCACCAAACTCCTGGGCACCCCGGGCCAGGACGGGGTGTTCCGCTTCCAGCCCTCGCCGGTCGAGGACGCGCCCAAGCACAGCGCCGACGACGACGCCGACGTCGCGGACTGGTTCTCCACCGAAACCGACCCCGCGATCGCCCAGGCGGTGGCCAAGGCGGAGGCGATCGCCCGTCAGCCGGCGGAAGGCCCGGGCGAGCTGACTCAATAGGATTGCGGGATGAGTGCGTTGACTTCCCCCAAGACCTATGCGGCGCTTGGCGCCTTCCACGCCGTCGACGCGGTACTGTGCGGCGTCCAGGTGGCCCCGATCAAGAAGGTGCTGGATGACGTGGGCCTGCCGGAGAACGTTCGGCCCGTGTTGCCGGTGGTCAAGGCGGCCGCCGCGGTCGGCCTGCTGTCGGTCACCCGTTTCCCCGTCCTGGCGAGGGTGACGACGGCGATGCTGACGCTGTATTTCGTGGTGGCGGTCGGCGCGCACGTCCGGGTGCGCGACAAGGTCGTCAACGGCCTTCCGGCCGCGCTGTTTTTGGCCCTGTTCGCCGCGATGACGGTAAAGGGCCCGGACCGGGGTTAGTCCAGCTTCAACTCGACCAGCGGCAGCGGGGTATTCGTGTCGGTGATCGGCGCGCCGAGCGTGTCCTCGAGCACCGGGCGCATCCGCTCCCACGTTTTGGGGTGGCGGCTTCGATAGTCGGCCAGCGTGCGGTCGGCCTCGTGTTGGTCGAGGACGCGCGCGGCGGCGGGCCTGGGCGCGTGGCTGCCGGCGTAGACCCGTACTCGAGGGTTGGCCGCAATGTTGCGGAACCACTGGGCTTTTCGGCCAAATCCGGAGGCCACGACGTAGGTGTCGGGGGACGGGTGGTCGATGACCTCCAGCACCGCGTGGCGCGGCGCTCCGGATTTGCGGCCGATGTGTTCGAGCAACAGGATGCGCGAACCGAACAGCGCGCCCGCACGGGCCTTGTAGATCCAGATCGGTGCGCGCATCAGGTGGCGCGACCGCAGCAGCCGTGCGGCGAGTTTGGCGGGGAGCGGAGACGATTGATCTCGTGACACGCTCCCCATCCTGCACTCAGGGGCGCGGCGCGGGGGACGGTGGCGGCGGGGGCGGCGTCGGGAGACCCTCGTGCGGCGGTCCCGGCCAGGCGCCGTGCGGCGGTTCCAGCGGGCCCGGCGGGCCGGGCGGGCCGGGCGGGCCGGGCGGCGGCGCAAATCCGAACCCGCCCGGACCGGCCATCGGCGGCGGAGGGGGCCCGTGGAACAGCATCGGCGGCGGCCCGGGGGGCGGTGGCGGGCCGGGTGGCCCGACGCTGACGATCCAGGCGAAGGCGATGGCCGCGACGGTGCCGACCGCGCCCACCAGCGCTCCCGCCACCCCGGCGGCGATCACCACACCGGTGGGGTGACGGCGTCGCTCGGGCGGACGGTGGGCGGGCGGCGGATTGCTCGGCGGATTGGTGTCGATGTCGTCGTTCGTGGTCATGTCACGGACGGTAGGAGCCGGATCTGAAGTGGATCTGAAGAAACCCCAGTCCCATCCGCCACTGCCGTCACGAGCGGAAGGAAGCGGTGTTGTGCCCACCTCCGCGCGACAATGGCCGCGACGCCGCGCCAAGAGCGAGATTGTCGCTCGGAGGTGGGCACCAAACACATAGCCGACCTCCTGTGACCAACGAGGCCGCCGTGGCGGGAGAGGCCGGCGCCTTCAGGTTCGTTTCAGCACCGGCGCCGACAATGGTGGTCATGACGGATTGCGTCCGCCCGGCCGCCGGTCGCGGCGGCGGCTTCAGCGTCGGCACACCGCGGGTGCTGGTCGTCGAAGACTCAGAGACCATCCGGGAGATGGTCAGCGAGGCGCTCGCCGATGTCGGCTATCACACCGACGCCCGCTGCGACGGCGACGGGCTGGAAAAGGTGCTCGACGGCATGCGGCCCGATCTCGTGGTGCTCGACGTGATGCTGCCGGGCCGCGACGGCTTCGCGCTGATCGACGTGATCCGCGAATGGGGTGACATCGGGATCGTCATGATCACGGCTCGCGACGGGCTGCCGGACCGGTTGCGCGGCCTCGACGGCGGGGCCGACGACTACGTCATCAAGCCGTTCGAGTTGGCCGAGTTGGTGTCGCGGGTCGGCGCGGTGTTGCGCCGACGCGGGCGGCTGCCGCAGGTGGTTCAGGTCGGCGACGTGACGCTGGACCTCGGCGCGGGTGTCGCCGCGCGCGGCGGTCACCGGCTGGATCTGACCGCCACCGAGCTGCGCGTGCTGGCCTTTCTCGTGGAGCAGCGGGGCAGGATCGTCAGCGCCGGACAGATCCTGAACGGCGTGTGGGGCTATGACGCCTATGACCCCAACCTCGTGCAGGTGCACGTCAGCGGACTGCGGCGCAAGCTCGAGGCGCACGGACCCCGGATCCTGCACACCGTGCGCGGCATCGGCTATCGGCTGCAACCCGAGCGGCCATGACGGGCCCATCGACGACGCCGACTCCGTCGCTGCAACGGCGGGTGACCCTGGTGGTCTTGGCGCTGCTGGCCGTCCTGCTGATGGTGCTCGGGGTGACGATCGACGTCACGATGGGTGTGCTCACCCGACGCAATCTGCACGACCGGCTGCTCGCCGCGACGTCGCGCGCCGACGCGTTGAGCACCGCGCATACCTCACCGGATCTGATCGCGGCCGAACTGAACGGCGGCGGGATACGCGCGCTCGTCGTCAGCCCCGACGGCACCGCCTACGGAGACCGCGGCATAAGCCCCGACCTGACCGCCGGGCCGGTCGAGCCACCGCCGTTTTATCCGCCTCTGCCGCCCTTTCCGCCACCGCCGCCGCCGTATGCGCCGCCCTACCCGCCACCGCCCTACCCACTCCCGCCCCCGCCCGGCCCCCCGCCGGACGCCACCGCGACGGCCGTGGTGCACCCGCTGCCCGACGGCTCCCGGGTGATCCTGGTCGCTGACACCACGCAGACCACGCAGGTCACTCACCAACTGCGTGGGCTGCTGATCGCGGCGGCCCTGGTCACCTTGCTGGTCGCGGCGCTGCTGCTGATCGCGGTGAGCCGGGCGGCGCTACGGCCGCTGGATCGGCTCACCGCACTGGCCACCGCCATCACCACGGGCGACCGCGGCCGGCGCCTGCATCCCGAGCGCACCGACACCGAACTCGGCCGCGCCGCAAGCGCTTTCGACGGCATGCTGGACGCGTTGGAAACGTCCGAGCGCCGCGCCCGGCGCGCCGCCGACACCGCACAGCGCGCGGAGACGGCAACCCGGCGATTCCTCGTCGACGCCGCCCACGAGCTGCGCACCCCGATCGCCGGCATCCAGGTCGCCGCCGAGCAACTCGCACACGGCGCCTCCGAGCACTTCGACGACGGGCAGTACCGTCGCGCGGACCTGTTGCTCTCCGACGCGCGCCGGGCCGGGCGGCTCGTGTCCGACATGCTGGACCTGAGCCGCATCGACGCCGGGCTGGCGCTCGAGCGCGATGACGTCGACGTGGCCGCCGTGCTCGATGGCGAAGTCGACCGAGCCGCCATGCTGGCACCGCAGATCACGGTGCGCCGCACCGGATTACCGTCGCTGACGCTCCAGGCCGACGCGACCCGGCTGTCGCAGATCGTGTCCAACCTGCTCGACAACGCCCGCCGGTACACGCCGGCCGGCGGCGCCATCACCGTCGACCTTGGCGCCCACGACGACGTCGCGGAGGTCACCATCACCGACACCGGGCCGGGCATCCCGGACGACGAGCGGGATCGCGTGTTCGAGCGGCTGGTGCGCCTGGACGCCGGACGCGCCCGAGACCACGGGGGTGCCGGGCTCGGACTGGCGATCGCGCGGGCCCTGGCGCGCGCCCACGGCGGCGAACTCGTGTGCCTGCCCCACGAGGGCGGCGCTCAGTTCCGGCTCAGCCTGCCCAGGGCGTAACGGGCCGATGCGAGCGGTGGCCGTCGCCGAAATCCATTCGGCGCGACCACCGCTCGTTCAGCGCTAGGAGACCGCCTCGCTCACCACCCCGGCGGTGGCGGCTGATGCACCGGTCCACCCGGCCCCGGCGGCGGGGGTCCCAGCGGCCCGCCCGGTCCGGGTGGTGGTGCACCGAATGGCCCACCCGGCGGTGGCCCGCCCGGCCCCGGTGGCGGCGGGGGCGGCGGATCCGCACTCGCCACCGCGGCGCCGAGGCCGGCCACGGCGGCCCCGAGGGTCCCCGCGACCAACGAACCCGCGATGAGTTGCTTGAATTTCACTCGACCCATCCATCCTTCCCATCGGCGTTTCCTTACTTGGCGGCGCGAAACCGTCCGTGTCGCGCCGCTTATCGCGACGGTAGGAAGTCAGCCTGAAGTGGACCTGAAGAAGGAAGATCGGGCCTGGAGCCGCTCCACAAGCAGCCCGTCAGCGTGGGGACGACGGCGCGGTGATCGCGGTCAGGCGCCACTTGTCGAGCCACGGCCGCACCAACTCGGCGACGGAGAATTTGGCGCGGGCGGCGCACCCGGCTTTGGGCGTGTAAGGATCGCCGCCGCGGATGAGGATGCCGACGGCGCTGACGGTGCCGTCGCGTTCGTAGTGGTACACCGGCCCACCCGAATCGCCGCACTGGCCGCTCGCCAGGAACACGACCTTGCTGGCGGTGATCTCCACGATCTGCCCGCAGGCGTCCGCGCCCGAACCCATGCCGAACTTGCACAACTGTTGTCCGACTTGAAGATTGGTGGCGACGCCGGTGACCGGTAGCGACGCGGCGACCGCCGCGGACTGGGGAACGTTGTCACCGTCGAGTGTGATCAGGCCGATGTCGTGCTGTTCGTCGTGGACCCCCTCGCTGATCGTCTCGGTGAACGTGCCCAGGGTGGTGTAGGGAAGGACCCCGCCCAGGTTCATCGTCACCTTGCTCCGCTGACCGGGGCGATTGCAGTGACCGGCGGTGAGAATCCCGGCCCGGCCGGCGCTGGTATGTACCAAAAACCCTGCGGTGCAACCTATTCCACCGGACCCGTCGGCATACTCGACGTAAATGCCGGCACCCGGGCCGATGGCGCTGGCCGCGGGCAGATCGATCGGCGCCAGGGTCGGCGGCGCTAGGGGAGACTGCCGCGCCGGGGTCGCGGCCCTGGGGTACAGGCAGACGGCCGCCACCAGGGCGGCGGTGCTGCACACCGCCGCCAGGACGAGCAGTGTGGTGTGCAGTTTGGCGCGCTGCGGCACGTCGGCGAAACGGCTCTTCGGCGCGCGTCGCCGCTGGTCCCGGCTGGGCAAAAAGCCCAACACGGCCAGCACCGCCAACACCAGGGCACTGAGCGGCAGCGCGACGGTACGAGCCGGCGAATAAGGCGACCCCCAGCTGGCGAACTCCAGCGCGTACACGCCCCCATTAGATCGGTCTTTGCCGCCTCGCGCGGCGCTCTCGACAGAGTTGGTGGATCAGCTCACGGTGGCCGGCTCGGGGGAGGGTTCGTCGTCGACGCGACGGTGCGCCCGGCGGTGGTGCCGACGGAAGTGGCGGACCTCGATGATCAAGCCCGCCAGGCCCAGCGCGCTGGTGATCGCCGACACCAGGTACAGCAGCGAGCTCGGGTGACCGGCCAGCGCGTCGCCGAGGACGACGACGGCGGTGGTGCCGGGCAGCAGGCCGGCCAGCGTCGCCAGCCCGTACGGCAGCGCCCGCACGCTCGACGCGCCGGCGGCGTAGTTCAGCGCCGAGAACGGCACCGCTGGAATCAATCGCAGCGACACGATCGCCAGCCAGCCCCGCCGCCGCAGCCGTTCTTCCACCGTGTCGATCGATCGGTGGCGCACCAGGCGGTTCAATCGCCACCCGGCCGCGCGGACCAGCAGCAGGGCGATCATCGCGCTCGCCGTGCTGGCGACCACCGCGATGGCCACACCCAGCAGCGGGCCGAAGAGGAGCCCGGCCGCCAGCGTGAACGCGGTCCGCGGGATGGGCACCACCGTCACGACGATGTGGGCGACGAAGAACGCCAGCGGGAACCACGGTCCGAGGGACTGCGCCCAGTCACGCATCTGCACCGGCGAGGGCAGCGGAAGCCACGACGCCAGCACCAGCAGCGCTGTGATGCCCACCACTGTCCAGACGATCCGCGACCGGGACACACTGCGCGCGGCCGCGCCGGTCGCGTAGCCGAGATCGCGAAGCGTCGCGGTGATTTTGCTGGTGGCGGAACCCGTCACGGCATCCAAGGTTACGGGGCGCAGATGAATTGGGCGTTGCCCGCGGCTGGCGTTTCGTCCCGAGTCTGCTCGGCTGACGGCACCTGGCGGTTTTTAGCGGAGAGCTCCCATCAATTAGCCTCAGTAGCTAAGTGGTTATCCCCAAAGCTGTAGCCCAAATGCTGGGAAAAGGGAGCAATCGGTGTCCATTGATGTACCCGAGCTCGCCGGCCTAGAACAGGTTCGCGGGCGTTGGCGCAGTGCGGTCGCCGGAGTGCTGGCCAAGAGCACCCGGAAGGACCCCGAGCAGTTGGGGGACGCGCCGGAGCGGCTGCTGGAGACCCCGACGTACGACGGGATCGCGATTCGCGCGCTCTACACCGCGCTCGACGAGCTGCCCGAACCGCCGCTGCCGGGCGAGTGGCCCTACGTGCGGGGCGGCGACGCGCTGCGCGACGTCAAGACCGGCTGGCGGGTCGCCGAGGCGTTCCCGGCCACCCCGGTGCCCGGCGTCGCGGCAGCCGACGTCAACTCCGCGATCCTCGACGCGCTCGGCAACGGGGCCAGCGCCCTGGTGCTGCGGATCGGGGAGTCCGGCGTCGCGCCCGGCCAGCTGTCCGACACGCTGCAGGGCGTCTACCTGAGCATGGCGCCGCTGATCCTCGAAGCCGGCGCCGACTACGCGGCGGCCAGCGACGTGGCCTTGGCGCTGGCCGAAGAGGTGGAACCCGACCAGCGCGCCACCGTGTCGATCGACCTCGGCGGCGACCCGCTGACCGCGGCGCTCAGTGAGCGTGCCGCCCCGAAGATCGAGGACGTGGTCGCCGTCGCCAAGCGGGCCGCCGAGCACACCGGCGTGCGGGCGATCACCGTCGACGGACCCGCGTTCCACAATCTCGGCGCCAACGCGACATGGGAGCTGGCCGCCGGTGTCGGGGCCGCGGTGAGCTACCTACGGATCCTCACCGAGGCGGGGATGCCGATCGGCCAGGCGTTGCGGCAGATCAGCTTCCGGTTCGCCGCCGACGACGACCAGTTCATGACGATCGCCAAGTTCCGCGCGGCGCGCAACTTGTGGGCGCGGGTCGCCGAGGTCGTCGGCGAGCCGGATGCCGGTGCGGCCGTCATCCACGCCGAGACTTCGCTGCCGATGATGACCCAGCGCGACCCCTGGGTGAACATGCTGCGCTGCACGCTGGCCGCCTTCGGCGCCGGCGTCGGTGGCGCGGACTCGCTGCTGGTGTTCCCGTTCGACGTGGCGATCGACGGCGGATTCCCGGACACCGCAACCAGTTTCGCGCGCCGCATCGCGCGCAACACCCAGCTGCTGCTGCTCGAGGAGTCGCACGTGGGCCGCGTGCTGGACCCGGCCGGCGGGTCGTGGTTCGTCGAGGACCTCACCGCCCGGCTGGCCGAGCAGGCCTGGCAGCATTTCCAGGGGATCGAGGCGAACGGCGGATTCACCGAGGCCGTCGACTTCATCGCCGGCCAGATCGGCGAGATCGCCGCCCGCCGCAGCGACGACATCGCGCACCGCCGCACGGCGATCACGGGTGTCAACGAGTTCCCGAACCTCACCGAACCGCCGCTGCCGCACAGCGACTCGTCGTATTCGCCGCTCGCCGCCGGCAAGCTGGTGCGATACGCCGCGGAGTTCGAAGCGCTGCGCGACCGCTCCGACGCCTTCGTGGCCCGCACCGGCGCGCGCCCCCAGGCGCTGTTGCTGCCGCTGGGCCCGTTGGCCGAGAACAACATTCGGGCAACCTTCGCGTCGAACCTGTTGGCCGCCGGGGGCATCGAGGCGGTCAACCCCGGAACCGTCGACGCCGCCGGCGTCGCGGCGGCGGTGGCCGACGCGGGGACGCCGACGGTGGCGGTCATCTGCGGCACCGACAAGCGCTACCAGGACGAGGCGTCCGGTGTCGTGCAGGCGGCGCGCGCCGCCGGCATCGACCGGGTGTATCTGGCCGGGCCCGAAAAGGCCGTGGCCGACGCCGAGCACCAACCGGACCAATTCCTGACCGCGAAGATCAATGCGGTCGAAGCACTGTCGGATCTGCTCACGAGGCTGGGGGCGTAGCCAGTTATGACGACCACTGCACCTGCTGTCGGCAGCTTCGCCGATGTGCCGCTGCACAGCGAACGGACCATAAAACCGGCGACCGCAGCCGCCGTCGAAGAACACGTCGCCGCGGCCGCGGCCGCGCACTGGTACACGCCCGACCAACTGCAATGGCACACACCGGAAGACATCGACGTCAAACCGGTCTACATCGCCGCCGACCGCGCCGCGGTCGAGGCCGACGGCTATCCGCTGCACAGCTTCCCCGGCGAACCGCCGTTCGTGCGCGGGCCGTACCCGACGATGTATGTCAACCAGCCGTGGACGATTCGGCAGTACGCCGGGTTCTCCACCGCCGCCGAATCCAACGCCTTCTACCGACGCAACCTGGCGGCCGGACAGAAGGGCCTGTCGGTCGCGTTCGACCTGGCCACCCACCGCGGCTACGACTCCGACCACCCGCGCGTGCAGGGTGACGTCGGAATGGCCGGTGTGGCAATCGATTCCATCCTCGACATGCGGCAGCTGTTCGACGGCATCGACCTGTCGACGGTGTCGGTGTCGATGACCATGAACGGCGCGGTGCTGCCGATCCTGGCGCTGTACGTGGTGGCCGCCGAGGAGCAGGGTGTCCCGCCGGAGAAGCTGGCCGGCACCATCCAGAACGACATCCTCAAAGAGTTCATGGTGCGCAACACCTACATCTATCCGCCCAAGCCGTCGATGCGCATCATCTCCGACATCTTCGCCTACACCAGCGCCAAGATGCCGAAGTTCAACTCCATCTCGATCTCCGGGTACCACATCCAGGAGGCCGGTGCCACAGCGGATTTGGAGCTGGCCTACACCCTGGCCGACGGGGTGGACTACATCAAGGCCGGCCTGGACGCCGAGCTGGACATCGACAAGTTCGCGCCGCGGTTGTCCTTCTTCTGGGGCATCGGGATGAACTTCTTCATGGAGGTCGCCAAGCTGCGGGCGGGCCGGCTGTTGTGGAGCGAGCTGGTCTCCCAGTTCGACCCGAAGAGCGCCAAATCGCTGTCGCTGCGCACACATTCGCAGACCTCGGGCTGGTCGCTGACCGCGCAGGACGCCTTCAACAACGTCGCCCGCACCTGCATCGAGGCGATGGCCGCCACCCAGGGGCACACCCAGTCGCTGCACACCAACGCGCTGGACGAGGCGCTGGCGTTGCCCACCGACTTCTCCGCCCGCATCGCCCGCAACACCCAGCTGGTGCTGCAGCAGGAGTCGGGCACCACGCGGCCCATCGACCCGTGGGCGGGCTCGTATTACGTGGAATGGCTGACCCATCAGCTCGCGCAGAAGGCCCGCGCCCACATCGCCGAGGTCGCCGAGCACGGCGGCATGGCCCAGGCCATCAGCGACGGGATCCCCAAGCTGCGCATCGAGGAGGCGGCCGCGCGCACGCAGGCCCGCATCGACTCCGGGATCCAGCCGGTGATCGGGATCAACAAGTACCAGGTCGAGGAGGACCAGGAGGTCGAGGTCCTCAAGGTCGAGAACAGCCGGGTGCGCGCCGAGCAGCTGGCCAAGCTCAAGGAGCTGCGGGAAAGCCGCGACCAGCAGGCCGTCGACGCCGCGCTCGCCGAGTTGTCACGCGCCGCGGCCGCGCACGGTCGTGCGGGTGAGGACGGGCTGGGCAACAACCTGTTGGCGCTGGCCATCGACGCGGCCCGCGCCAAGGCCACCGTCGGCGAGATCTCCGACGCGCTGGAGAAGGTCTATGGCCGTCACCAGGCGGAGATCCGTACCATCGCCGGCGTCTACCGCGACGAAGCTGGAAAGGCCGGAAACATGGCCAGCGCAACCGAACTGGTCGAGAAGTTCGCCGAGGCCGACGGCCGCCGCCCCAGGATCCTGGTGGCCAAGATGGGGCAGGACGGCCACGACCGGGGCCAGAAGGTGATCGCGACGGCGTTCGCCGACATCGGCTTCGACGTCGACGTCGGATCGCTGTTCTCCACGCCCGAGGAGGTGGCCCGCCAGGCCGCCGACAACGACGTGCACGTGGTAGGGGTGTCCTCGCTGGCCGCCGGTCACCTGACGCTGGTGCCGGCGCTGCGCGACGCGCTCAAAGAGGTGGGGCGCCCCGACATCATGGTGGTGGTGGGCGGCGTCATCCCGCCCGGCGATTTCGACGAGCTGTACGAGGCCGGGGCCGCCGCCATCTTCCCGCCCGGCACGGTGATCGCCGACGCCGCAATCGGCTTGCTGCACAAGCTCGCCGAGCGGCTGGGTTACGACCTCTAATGATGCGCGCGAGACGGCAACTACCGACAGGGTTACTCGGGAAATGCGTCGCCAGTTGCGGTCTCGCGGTGTGGAAATGAACCCAAAGCAGCTCGCCGAGGCGGTCCGCAACGGTGACCGCGCTGCCCTGCCGCGCGCCATCACCTTGCTGGAGTCCACCCGCAAAGACCATCAGGAGAAGGCGCAGCGGCTGCTGCTGGAGCTGACGCCCGACGCGGGCAACGCGCACCGGGTGGGCATCACCGGGATCCCCGGGGTGGGCAAGTCCACCACCATCGAGGCCCTCGGCATGCACCTGATCGAGCTGGGCCATCGCGTGGCGGTGTTGGCCGTCGACCCGTCGTCGACGCGCACCGGCGGCTCGATCCTCGGGGACAAGACCCGGATGGCGCGCCTGGCCGTGCACCCGGATGCATACATTCGGCCGTCGCCCACGTCGGGGACCCTGGGCGGGGTGGCCAAGGCCACTCGCGAAACGTCGGTGCTGTTGGAGGCCGCCGGTTTCGACGTGATCCTGATCGAGACCGTCGGCGTCGGGCAGTCCGAGGTGACCGTGGCCAACATGGTCGACACCTTCGTGTTGTTGACCCTGGCGCGCGGCGGCGACCAGCTGCAGGGCATCAAGAAGGGCGTGCTGGAGCTGGCCGACATCGTCGTGGTGAACAAGGCCGACGGGAACCACCTTCCGGAGGCGCGGACCGCCGCGCGCGAGCTGTCCGGGGCGATCAGGTTGATCTATCCGCGCGAAACCCTTTGGCGGCCACCCGTTCTCACGATGAGCGCCGCCGAAGGAACGGGCCTCGACGAATTGTGGGACACCGTCGAACGTCACCGTCAGGTGCTCAGCGAGGCGGGGGAGTTCGAGGCGCGCCGCCGCGGCCAGCTGGTCGACTGGACCTGGCAGATGGTGCGCGACACCGTGCTGGACCGGCTGGCGTCCAACCCGGCGGTGCGCAAGATCCGGGCCGACGTCGAGCGAAAGGTCAAGGCGGGGGAGCTAACCCCGGCCCTGGCGGCCCAGCAAATATTGACGGCCGCGTCGGGTTAACGGTTCGGTCAATAATCGGGGGTTTCGCTCCTGCCGGTTGTGTAATCCAAGTAAATTCAAAGTGTGACGGTGGATAACCGAGTCAATCGCCGCGCGGTCCGTGTCCACGATGACCTTGACGCAGGTCACCGTGTGTCCGGCGCGGCGGACTCACACTTCGGGTGCGTCGTTCGTAGCTTTTCCAGCATGTTTCCCGCCCGCCGGTTCGGTGGCGGGGCGTTGGCCGTCTATGTCGACGGCCAGCCCGTCGTGGACGTCTGGACGGGTTTTGCCGACCGTGGCGGCCAGCGGCCGTGGTCGGAGAACACCGCCCCGATGGTGTTCTCCGCGACCAAGGGGATGGCCGCGACCGTCATCCACCGGCTCGCGGACCGGGGGCTGATCGACTACGACGCGCCGGTTGCCGAGTACTGGCCCGAGTTCGCCGCCAACGGTAAGGCCGACATGACGGTGCGGCAGGTGATGCGGCACCAGGCCGGCCTCTCGGGGCTGCGCGGCGCCTCCAAGGACGACCTCCTCGATCACATTGCGATGGAGGAGCGACTGGCCGCGGCGGCTCCCGGGCGGCTGCTCGGCAAATCTGCCTACCACGCGCTGACCTTCGGCTGGCTAATGTCGGGTCTGGGCCGGGCGGTGACCGGCAAAGGTATGCGCACGCTGATTCGCGAGGAGCTCGCCGGACCGCTGGGCGTCGACGGCCTGTACCTGGGCCGGCCGCCGGCCGGGTGCCCGACGCGGGTCGCCGAGATCGTCGCGCCGCAGAACCTGCTGGGCAGTTCGGTCGTCAACTACGTCTCCCGCAAGGTCGCCAACGAACTCTCCGGCGGGTTCCGGGCGATTTATTTCCCGGGCATGGTCGCCGCGGTCCAGGGCGACACCCCGCTGCTCGACGCCGAGATCCCGGCGGCCAACGGGGTGGCCACCGCGCGCGGCCTGGCGCGGATGTACGGCGCCATCGCCAACGGCGGCGAGGTCGACCGCATCCGATTCCTCTCCCGCGACCTGACGGCAAGCCTGACGGGTGAGCGCAGCCTGCGGCCGGACCGAAACATCTACGTGCCGTTGGCTTTCCACCTGGGTTATCACAGCCTGCCGATCGGCGGTGTAATGCCCGGTTTCGGTCACGTCGGGATGGGCGGCTCGGTCGGATGGGCCGACCCCGCCTCGGGGGTGGCGTTCTCGCTGGTGCACAATCGACTGCTGACGCCCCTGGTGATGAGCGATCACGCGGCGTTCGTCGGGATCTACGCGCTGATCCGCAGGGCCGCGGAGAAGGCACGCAAGAGCGGATTCCGATCGGTCACCGAGTTCGGGGCGCCGTACTGCGAGCCGGGAGCCGTCGCCGGCTGACGCGGAAGGCGCCCGCGCAGGCGGTGTCAGGTCCGCGTGCACGGAGCGCCATAACTGGGCGCGTAAATTGACAGGAGCGCTTAACATCGGTCGCCCGATGCGAATGACGGCGTTCGACTAGCTTCGGCTTAGTTGTCAGGGCGATGTAATCTGTGCGGATGCTCGTCAGTTCGTCCTTGCGCATTCCCGCGGTGTCGCCCGAAGACGTCGGCCGGTAATCCAGGCTTTGCGGATGTGTTGATGACTGGACTGCGATATTTGTACCTGGGCGTCGGGCGGCGGGGATTGTTCAGATGAGCGCAAATCCAACAGTTTCCGGCGCCAGTTGCGGGCCCAAGCGGCGATGGTCGACAAGTCCGACGCTCGCCCAGGCATTCGACACCCGAAGTAACGCACTGAACGCGTGGCGACTGGTGCTGGCGTCCGGTGTCATCCTGCAGCACTCTTGGCCGCTCACCGGCCGCAAGATCTACCCGCCGATCGAGCAGCTGCTCACCCAGGTGTGGGTCGACGGATTCTTCGCCATCTCGGGATTCCTCATCACGGCGAGCTGGGTGCGCAACCCGCGGCTGCGCGAGTACTTCGTCGCGCGGATTCTTCGCATCTTTCCGGGACTGTGGGTCTGCCTGGCCGTGGTGGCTTTTGTCATCGCCCCGATCGCCGTGGCGATCCAAGGGGGTTCGCCCGCCAAGCTGCTGCTGTCTCCGTCACCGGCCTTGTACGTGCTGAACAACGCCGTATTGAACATATATTACGAGAGCATCGATGGGACGCCGAGAAGTGTCCCGTATCCGGGAGTGTGGGACGGGGTCCTTTGGACCCTCATATTTGAGTTGTTTTGCTATGTGGCCGTCGCCATTGCCGGCGTGATTGGACTCTACAATCGGCGATGGCCCGCACCAGCGGTATTCGCCTTTTTTCTGGTCGCTACCGCGCTGGTTTCTTACCCGATCGGGACGCTGCCCACTTTCCCCCAGATGATCGTGCGTTTCGCCATTGTGTTCGCGGCAGGAGCACTTCTGCACGAGTTCCGGGACAAGATCCCCGCCCGATGGTCACTCGTCGCGGTGGGCGCGGTCATCGTGGTGGTGGCCGGTTTGGTCGTTCCCAATTACCGGATAATCGCGGCCATTCCGCTGGCCTATGCTGTCGTCGTTTCCGGAGCGCTGATCCACCAGCAGCGCTTGAGATTGCGGACGGACCTTTCCTACGGCGTGTACATCTACGCGTGGCCCGTGCAGCAGCTGTTGGTGATCTGCGGGCTCGGCTTTTTGCATCCGGTCGCGTTCACCGTTCTCGCCGGCGTCGCGACCCTGCCGCTGGCCGCACTGAGCTGGTTTCTGGTGGAAAAGCGTGCCCTTGCGCTCAAATCCCGCTTCAAGCGCAAAGCACGTGTAAAGGACGGTGTGACCGCTGAGTCGCCACCGCCCGCGCACACCGCCGTCGCGGGCGACTAAACCTGCTCGGATTTCACACTGCATAACCTCGATCTCACCTTTACCTAGAGATATTAAAAGGCGTGGGGTCGAAGGACTTCACCTGCTAATACACGTTGCTGAAGAGGTCTCTTGAGGGTGCGGCGGCGTTGCCGGGGACGCGTTATTGGACTTTGCCCCAGAAATTGCAAACTCATGCATAATGACCCGTGATCCCGGGGGCCGCATGACGCGCAATTGAGAGGTGTTGGTCCGCGATGACAGCTGCTACCCGGACGAGTCAAGCCGCCAACCTCCCCGAGGCTTCCGCCCATCCCGGAACCGCTGTTCGTCCGGTTGCGCTGTTCGTGCTGGGAATGGCGAGGTCCGGGACCTCGGCGCTGACCCGGGTTTTGTCGCTGTGCGGCAGCACGCTCCCGGCCGGAATGTGCGGCGCCGACGGAAACAACCCGCGCGGTTATTGGGAGCCGCGCGCGGCGATCATGCTCAACGAAACGATCCTGCGGCGCCACGACAGCAACTGGTACGACCCGACGCTGCGCCTACAGGAGGAGTGCGCGTTCGGCGCCGAGGAGAAGGCGTCCTGTATCGCGGAGATCGCGGCGTATCTGGGCACACTGCCTGCAGCGCCGCTGGTGGTCATCAAGGAGCCGAGGATCACGGCGCTGACCAGCCTGTGGTTCGAGGCGGCGCGCCAGGTCGGCTTCGACGTCGCCGCCGTGATCGCGGTGCGCCACCCGCAAGAGGTTGTCGCCTCGGCGGCGAAGTACGTGAACACCTCGCCGGAGCTCTCGAGCGCATTGTGGCTCAAGTACAACCTGCTCGCCGAGCGGCACACCCGCGGGATCCCGCGCGTGTTCGTCGACTACGGCAATCTCCTCGACGACTGGCATCGAGAGATCAAGCGCATCGCCGCCACGCTGGAAATCGATCTGGACACCGCCGATGAAAGCGCCATCGAGGAGTTTCTCACCCCCGAACTTCGTCGCCAGCGATACGGCGGCCCGGTGGCGGACCATTTCGGCGCGGACTGGATCTCCGCCGTCTACGAGGCGCTGCGCAGAGCCGCGCAGGACTACCCCCTGCACGTAGCGACCCTGGATCGGGTTTTCGAGTCGTATCAGGCTGGTGAGCGAGATTTCCGGATGGCCTTCACGGATTTCCACGCCCGCACCAACAGCATGCTCCGTCGGGTGTTCCGGCCGTTTATCGTCAAGAGGATCCTCGAGGTCGCCGCGATGGTGCACCGGCGCAGGGGAGCCTGGGCCTAGTCCTCAGCGCGACGCCCAAAGGTTAAGTAAGCAAAACAGTTTCGTAAAAACGACACCTAGGTCGTTTGGGCCTTCTATAGTCTTTTGCGGGCGCAATAATTAGATGGTTCTCACGGGGCCCGACTTAGGACATTTTCTGGCGTTGCCCAGTCCTTCAGGGATTTGACCTGCGGATTCGCTGGGCATCGGGTCGAAATCTGCACACTAAATCCTGGGCTCTAGGGTCCTGTGGTGGCCTATGTGCGCACCGTAAAGACCGCCTCGGGCGCGACTGCGGTGCAGATCGTGTGGTCGACCCGGCGTGGGTCGCGCAAGATCGAGCATTTGGGCTCGGCGCACGACGACGGCGAGGTCGAAGCACTCAAGGCCGCGGCCCGCCAGCGCCTGGCCGAGGGCCAAACCACCCTTGACCTCGGGCTGGCCACCGTCGGTATTGATGGTGATCCGTTGGAGATCGTCTCGACGAAGTCGACCCCGCTGTGGGAATCGTTGTGCGCGGCCTACCAGGTGCTCGGTTTCGACGCGGCAACCGGCGGCGATGAGGTGTTCCGCGATCTGGTGTTGGCCCGCATCATCGAACCGACCAGCAAGGCCGACTCGCTACGGGTGCTCGCCGAGACCGGCCTCGAACCCGTCGACTACCGCACGGTCACGCGTCGACTGCCGAATTTCGCTAAACCTGCTGTGCGCCAAGCACTGTCAGCGGCGTGCGCGGCTCGCGCCGGACTGGGCCCCACGTCGCTGGTGCTCTACGACGTCTCGACGTTGTACTTCGAAACCGATACCGGTGACGGGTTCCGCGAACCGGGATTCTCCAAGGAACGCCGCCTCGAGCCTCAAATCACCATCGGGCTGCTCACCGACGCGTCAGGGTTCCCGTTGGCCGTCGAGGCGTTCGAGGGCAACAAGGCCGAGACTGCGACCATGCTGCCAGTGATCAACGCGTTCAAGGCCGCCCACAACCTCACCGATGTCATCGTCGTCGCCGATGCCGGCATGATCTCTGAAGCCAACCAGATCGCGCTGAAAGCCTCGGGGTTGTCGTTCATCCTGGGCATCAAGATCCCGTTCGTGCCCGATGTCGTGCGCGAATGGCGCGACAAACATCCCGACCGGGACATCGACGATGGGCAGATCTTCACCCAACCCTGGCCCGCGACCAGCAGCGAGAAGACCCGCGGCATCCCCGACCGAGTCGTCTACTACCAATACCGCAACGACCGCGCCCGCCGCACGCTGCGCGGCATCACCGAGCAGGTCACCAAAGCCGAGAAGGCCGTTGACGGGCGAGCCCCGGTCAAACGCAACCGATTCATCAAGCTCACGGGCGCCACCAAGAGCGTCAACCGAGAGTTGGAGACCAAGGCCCGCAGCCTGGCTGGGCTGAAGGGCTACACCACCAACCTCGTCGAACACACACCGGAGTTCGTCATCGGGGCCTACCACCAACTCTGGCGCATCGAGAAGAGCTTCCGGATGTCCAAGCACGACCTGCAGGCCAGGCCCATCTACCACCACAAGCGCGAATCCATCGACGCTCACCTGACCATCGTGTTCGCCGCCCTGGCCGTCAGCCACTACATCGAGACCCAAACCGGCTGGAGCATCAAGAAATTCGTCCGCACCGCACGCCGCTACCGAACCGTACAGATCAAAGCAGGCAAGCAAGTCCTGACCGCTGTCGACCCGCTACCCGACAACCTCCGCGACGCCATCGCCAAGATCAACGGCAGCCATGCACACTAAATTGTCCTAAGTCGGGTATAGTCTTTTGCGGGCGCAATAATTAGATGGTTCTCACGGGGGGCAGAAGTTGCCGGTCGCACGTCAAGCCTGACTCTGCATGCGGAGTGCGGCAGGTCGTCTCCTCTTTGCCAAAGTTGTTGAGCGGGCCGGGATTTAGCTCGCCGACATCGTAGTGGGCGCGATGGTGTCGATTCCGAACGGTTGCTGCGCGGGTTGACGCGCGCGTACGCCAGATCGGAAACCCCTGGATATCAACCAAAATCCGATAGTCGCTCAGTTGCACGACCAGTGAAAGGTTTGGATTCGCGATGAGATTGGCCCGAATGACCAAGCCCGTCGAAAACGCCGCCACTTCCTCCAGCTCCCTCGGCGCCGGAAACCGCCCGGTCGCCCTTTTCGTGCTGGGACCGCAACGGTCGGGAACCTCGGCGCTCACCCGGGTGCTCTCGCTGTGCGGTGGCACGCTGCCCGCCGCGATGCTGGGCGCCGACGCCAACAATCCGCTCGGGTATTGGGAACCGCGAGCGGCCATCTCGCTCAACGAAACGATCCTGCGCCGTCTGGGGACCAATTGGTACGACCCCTCGCTTCGCTTTCTGGATGACGATTCACCCACCAAAGAAAGCAAGGCCTGCGTCGCCAAAGTCACCGAGTATCTGTCCACCCTGCCGGCGGCGCCGCTCGTGGTGATCAAAGAACCCCGCATCACGACACTGTCCGACCTGTGGTTCGAGGCGGCGCGCACCGCGGGGTTCGACGTCGCCTCGGTGATCGCCGTACGTCATCCGCAAGAGGTGATTTCGTCGATCGAGAAGTCCTGGCATGTGTCTCCCGCACTCGCGAGCGCGTTGTGGCTGAAATGCAACATCCTGGCCGAACGAAGTTCACGCGGTGTGCCGCGGGTGTTCGTCGACTACGCGAACCTCCTCGACGACTGGCGTCGGGAAATGAAACGAATCTCCACGGAACTGCCGATCGAATTGCACGCCCAGGACGAGGACGCCATCGAAAGCTTCCTCACCCCCGGTTTGCATCGGCAGCGGCACTGCGGCGCCGTGAACGACCTTTTCGGCGCCGATTGGATATCCACGGTCTACGAAGCGCTTCGCGAGGCCGCGCAGGACGACCCCATCGACATGTCAACGCTGGACCGCGTTTTCGCGGCCTACCGGGCAAGCGAGCGCGATTTCCGTAAGGCGTACGAGGACTTTCACGGCTTGTCCAACAGCATGCTGTTCCGGCTTTTCCGGCCGGCCATCGCCAGGCCGGTGATGGAAATTCTCGCCATGGCCCACCGGCACAGGGGGACGTGGGCGTAGCGCCTTTCGCACATTCGGTGCGGCCCGGATGTGCCGCCGATCTGCTCGGCGGAATCCCCTGATACTCGCGGTAAGTGCCCGATATGATCGACCGGACCGCGATCTCGGCGAATGCGTCGACCGCATATTTCCTCGGCATCCGAAACGGGAGGCGTCGATTCGTGTCAGCGTCCGTGCTCATCACCGGCGGGGCGGGATTCATCGGGTCGGCGCTCGCACGTCGTCTCCTGGAAGCCGGATACGACGTCGCCGTGATGGATGTGCTGCATCCCCAGGTACACGGGGGAGATCGGCCGATCGAGCTGCCGCCATCGGTGCGTTTGTTCACCGGCGACGTCACCCACGCGCCCGACTTCGACGCGGTGCTGCGGCTGTTCCGCCCCATGCAGGTCGTGCACCTGGCCGCCGAGACCGGAACCGCCCAATCGCTGTCCGAGGCCACGCGGCACGGCTCGGTGAACGTCGTCGGAACCACCCAGCTCCTCGACGCCCTGAGCCGCTCGGGACTCGTGCCCGAACAACTCGTCCTGGCCTCATCGAGGGCGGTGTACGGCGAGGGCTCGTGGCAATCGGGCTCGCAGATCTTCTACCCGCGACCCCGCAGCCACGCGCAACTCGTCGCGGGTGCCTGGGATCCGCAGGGTCCTGCGGGTGAGCAGGCGGTGCCGCTGCCGAGCCGCGCCGACCGAACCGAACCGCGACCCACCAACGTTTATGCGGCGACCAAGCTCGCCCAGGAACACTTGATGGCCGCCTGGACGTCCGCGCATGACACCAAGCTCAGCGTGCTGCGTTTGCAGAACGTCTACGGACCGGGGCAGTCGCTGACCAACTCGTACACCGGAATCGTCGCCCTGTTCGCGCGGTTAGCGCGCCAGGGACTGGCGTTGGAGGTCTACGAAGACGGCCGCATCGTGCGCGATTTCGTCTACATCGACGCCGTCGTCGACGCGCTGTTCGCGGCGGTAGAGCGCCCGGCAACCCAGCCGCGCTGTCTCGACATCGGGTCCGGCCACGCCACCACCATCCACGAGCTGGCCAACAAGGTAGCCGCCATGTGTGACGCACCCGCACCGACCGTCGTCGGAAAATTCCGCGACGGCGACGTCCGCGCCGCGAGCTGCGACATCGAGCCGGCCATCAACGCACTCGACTGGCACCCGAAGTGGACCCTCGACGACGGTCTGCGCGCGCTGCTCGACTGGATCGGCGAGCGGCCCAGGGACTCCTTCCGGTCCGTTCCTCGGCCCGGTGCTCCCCGTGGCAGATCATCCCGGACCCCGTGACCAGGTTGCAGTGTCACTGCGTCGGGACGGGTGCGGGAAGAAGACGTTCCCGACGGTGGTCTGGTCGTTAAAGTGATGTCCGGGTGTCACCACCACCACCGAGGGCGCAACCGAAGGGCTTGGATTCGCGATGAAATGTGTGTTGGCCAGCTATGGAACGCGTGGCGACATCGAGCCTTCCGTGGTGGTCGCCCGCGAACTGCAGCGCCGGGGACATGACATGGTCATGGCCGTCCCGCCCGATTCGGTGAGCTTCACCGAGGCGGCCGGGCTGGCCGCGGTTCCTTACGGGCTGGATTCGCAGACCTGGCTTGACGTCTACCGCAACTTCTGGACGTCTTTCTTCCGCGGATTCTGGAAGGTCCGGGAGATGCGCGGGATGTGGCGCGAGATGTGGGATCTCAGTGACCAATGCTGGGGGCGGATGAACTCGACGCTCCTGTCGCTCGCGGAGGGCGCCGACCTGCTGTTTGCCGGGCAGAGTTACCAGGAGCCCGCCGCCAACGTCGCGGAGTATTACGACCTTCCGCTGGCCACCTTGCACCACGTTCCGATGCGGCCCAATGGCCAGGTCGTTTCGATCCTGCCGCCGCCGTTGGCCCGGTCGGCGATGACGGCATTCGACTGGTACTGCTGGCGCCTGAACAAAAAGGTCGAGGACACCCAGCGCCGACAGCTCGGGCTCCCGAAGGCGACAGCGCCGTCACCGCGGCGGATCGCTGACCGCGGAGCGTTGGAAATCCAGGCCTATGACGAAGCCTGCTTCCCCGGGCTGGCCGACGAATGGGCGAAATGGGGCGGCCTGCGTCCCTTCGTTGGCACCCTGACGATGGAGCTGATTACCGAGGCCGACGACGACGTGATGGCCTGGATCCATGCGGGGACACCGCCTATCTGCTTCGGATTCGGCAGCATGCCGGTCGAATCGCCGGCCGACACCGTCGAAATGATCGGCTCTGCTTGTTCGCAGCTGGGCGAGCGAGCATTGATCTGCGCCGGCAGGAGCGACTTCAGCGGCGTCCCGCGTGCCGACCACGTCAAGGTGGTGGGCCCGGTGAATTACGCGACGATCTTTCCGGTTTGCCGCGCCATCGTTCACCACGGCGGCTCCGGCACAACTGCCGCCAGCCTGCGTGCCGGCGTTCCCACGCTGATCCTCTCGATGGATGCGAATCAGACCATCTGGGGCGCTCAGCTCAAACGGCTGAAAGTCGGTACCACACGGCGGTTTTCGGCCGCCGATCATCAATCCTTGGTGAAGGATTTAGGCCAAATCCTCGCCCCGGATTACGCGCAGCGCGCCCGCGACATCGCCGCTCAGATGACCAAACCGGCCGACAGTGTCGTCAAAGCCGCCGATGTCGTGGAAAAGTTTGCCGGCTCACGCAGTCGCGCCTGAGACAGCAAACGTGCTTAGCGGCCATTGCGCTGGGGAATTAGGAGAATTTTTGGCCTTCGGATTGGGCGGGCGGACCCATCCGGACGACTTCCCATTTTCCCAAGACACGATGTCGACGGTCTGGCACACTGACCTAATAGCAGGCGACAACGCCTAGGTTCAGCCATACCACACAAGGGGGTCGTCATACTTCTACGGTCCGGGGGAAAGGCCGATGAGGTTGGCTTCGCCGCACTGGACGACACGGGTGCGCTCTCACTACTCCGTCCGGTCGCCGGATGCCAAATCCGTTGCGAAACAACTGCAACCAATGTCGCACGTGCAAAGACAGCAGTCAAAGTTGCCCACGCCGTCAGAGATTGATTAAGGTTACGTCGCGATGAAATTTGCTGTGGCAAGCTATGGAACGCGTGGCGATATCGAGCCTTGCCTCACCATCGGTCGTGAACTGATGCGCAGAGGCCATTCGGTGCGTATGGCTGTTCCGCCTAATCTGGTCGATCTGGCTGAAGCTGCTGGGCTTCCCGCCATCGGCTACGGGCCGGATATGCACGACTTTTGGAGCGACGAGTTCATTCGGGACTTCTGGAAAAATTTTCTCAAAGGTCCGATCAGCTTGATGCGCGAAGCTTGGGAACCAGTTCTGAGAAACTGGCACGAAATGAGCTCGGCGCTGATGTCGGTGGGCGCCGAGGCTGATTTGCTGTTCACCGGCCAGCTTTACCAGGATCTAGCAATTAACGTCGCCGACTATTACGACATTCCGATGGCGACGTTGCATTACATTCCGATGCGCCCGAACGGCCGGCTTGTGCCGAGGGTGCCCGGGCCCGTGGTTAGGGCCGGCATGTCGCTGTACGACTGGGTCTGTTGGCGGATGAACAAGAAGGCGGAGGATAAGCAGCGACGTGGACTCGGCCTGGCTACCGCTACGGTCGCTTCACCGAGTCGGATCGCCAAACGCGGTTCGCTGGAAATCCAGGCCTACGACGACGTTTGCTTTCCTGGGCTGGCCAACGAATGGGCTAAGTGGGGTGGGCAGCGGCCATTTGTGGGCTCGCTGACCATGGAACTGACAACTGAATGCGATGACGAGGTGTTGGCGTGGATCGCCCAGGGCACGCCGCCGATCTGCTTCGGTTTCGGCAGCATGCCGGTCGCCGAGTCGCCGGCCGATACGGTGAGAATGATCGGTGCTGCCTGCGCGGAGTTGGGAGAACGGGCATTGATCTGTTCCGGTTGGAGTGACTTCAGCGACGTCCCCCAGTTGGACCATGTCAAGGTCGTCGGCGTGGTCAATTACACGAAGATCTTCCCTGCGTGCCGCGCGGTCGTCCATCACGGCGGCTCGGGCACCACGGCTGCCGGTCTGCGCGCAGGAATTCCCTCGCTGATCCTCTGGACGGCAGGCGATCAGCCGCTCTGGGGGGCGCACATCAAGCAACTGAAGGTGGGCACCTCCCGGCGGTTTTCAGCCAGCACGCCCGAAACCCTTATGGCAGACCTGCGGAAAATCCTTGCCCCGGAATACCTCACCCGCGCCCGTGAAATGGCGACGCGGATGAGCAAACCCGCCGAGAGCGCAGGGCACGCCGTGGATCTTCTGGAGAATTTCGCTCGTTCACAAGTTTGCGTCCCCGGGTTGAAGCAGGGCGAAGCAGCTGAGCCACCGCAGCGCGGCAATATCGGCCGCTAACCCGTAACTTGATCCTCGTGAGGAAGCGGCCATCCGCTGCCGCACACGGCATCGCGTGAGCACGCGAGATCGACGGTGCGGCTTACTGTGGCACAAGCCCTCTGAGATCGCTGAAATGCTAGGTATAAGAGACGGTTTGCCTACTACAAGGGATGGCGAAACAGGTCATGGTGAACGCATCGCATTCCCTACGAATGCGGCGCGCGCCTCAATGTTATGGTTGCCGCCGTGGCAACAGGGCTAACGACCGGCACTCGCCTCAGGATGTTGTGGGTGCGCACCGAATACTGGCTTGCGCGCACCCTGCTGCCGGATGTCTACGCCAACGACGCGTTGATCACTTTCAACAATTTTCACGGGTTCCTCGATGATCCCGAGTTCCAGCGTGCCTACCAGCGCGGTGCGCGCACCCTCGGCAACGAGGATTGGTACCAGTGGCAATGGCGCGTGCATGTGGGGCTGTGGGCGGCCGCCAGCGCCAGCCATCTCGAGGGCGATTTCGTCGAGTGCGGCGTCAGCTATGGGTTTTTGAGCAGTGCCATCATGGAGTACCTCGATTGGGATCGGCTGGGCAAGACGTTCTACCTGCTTGACACATTCGCGGGACTCGACCCGCGGTTCGTCACCGACAACGAACGCCAAACCGGGGCGTTGGAAAAAAGCGAAGGACAGCTGCGCAACGGGATGTACGTCAACGGTGTCGACAATGTGCGTGTTAACTTTGCGCAATGGCGTAATCATCGCATCATCGTGGGCGCGGTTCCGGAGACACTCGATCAGGTCGATGCGCCGTCAGTAGCTTACCTGCATATCGACATGAACTGCGCGCCCCCCGAAGTGGCTGCATTGCGTTTCTTTTGGCCGCGACTCACACCCGGTGCGTTCGTGCTCCTGGATGACTATGCGAACCGGGGACGCGACGAGCAGCGCATCGCCATGGATGAGGTGGCGAGCGAATTGGGAGTGAAAATTTGCACGCTCCCGACCGGTCAGGGTCTGCTAATCAAGCCAGCCCGCTGAGGTTTGGTAATCGTCAAGCGAAACAGACAGTCTCGCAATGGTTTAGCAAATTCGACTCGCCAGGTTTGCATCTGCCGAAAATGACGCCATCTATCCGTTCCTAGGCGGTTCCGGCGCGGTCGCGCCTGGCCTGCCGCAGGGTAGCAAAATACGCCTTCGCCAGCTTCTTGAACTCCTGGTTTGGGTTTACGACATGCGCCAAGAACCCGATCACGCGGCTGACGTTAAGCAGACCGAAATAGGCGGATAATCGCGCCTTGCGGACGAACCCTGATTGCTCCCCGTGCTGCCGCCAATAGGTATTCTCGTCGCCGCTAAAACTATCGGTCGGTGCAGCCGTGTAGTAGTAAAGCGCTACCGATCGTCTCCATTTGCCTTCAGCAATGGGAACCGGGAACCCGTGCACGGACCCGTCGTCGGTGCGGAAGATGACGATCCTTCCCCAGTCCGGTACGACCGTCTGGATAGCCTGACCCTGCTGGTCATAGAGCGATAGACAACCGCCGTCCTCGAGCGACCAGGCGTCATTCAGGTAAACGAGGACGTTGATGCGTCGGTGAAGATTCGAGACGCGGTGGTAGTGAAAGTCGGTATGGGGACTCAGGACACCACCTGGACCGCTGAGGTGTAGGCCACCCCCGATCAGATAGGGATCCGGAAGTAGCTGCTTGATGCCAGTAATTTGCTCAAGCACCTTCAAAAATCGCGGTTCGGAAAGCTCTCGGATGAGTGCCCTAAAAGGCTCCGGAATCAGGCCGATGTCGAAGCAGTAACGCTTGTTGTGCTGGTAACGGTTGCCCGACTCAGCCCAGCCCGGCCACGACATGTCAGGAAACGCGTTGGCCGCTGATGGAGAAAGGCGAAGAAGGTCGTCCAGAACGAGGTGCGGAAAAGGCTCGGCCGCCTCAAACTCACGCCGCAGGTCGGATGCGTTGCACTCGAGTTCCTCGACGTTGAAAATGGCATCTGCCATGGTAGTTGTCCCCTGAAGTGTGCGGCTCGAACAATACTGACGATACAACGTTGCGGTGCCTGGCCCGGCGGTTCAGAACGGCCGACTGATGGATGCCGACTCATCCGCGGTTATTCACAGCGGGCAGAAGCGTCTCCACGACAGACAGACTGGGTTGAGATCGCGCCTAGCCTCTTCATCAACGTGTAACCAAAAGGGCCCACCCTCACATCGGGCTCACTGTATCCGCGCTATCTGTATCTTTTCGACCTTCCGGCAGCTAGCACCGCTGTGGCGTCGGGATCGATCGTACGGCACAACAGAGATGAGAGGGGCTAAATGATGCAGGCTCGGGGGCCGTTGCCGCGCGGGCCAGCTGGGCCGAGGCTGACGTGACGGTGGGGACCACCTTGCTCGTGTACGATCTGGCCAGAATCGATCCAGCTATTCGGCGCAGTTGCTTGCATACAGGCACAGCAAATCGTCGGTGAACAGCAGAATACTTTGGCTACTAGTTTCGGAAACTCAAACGCGCGTCGATGGCGGCGACCGGGGGCTAGGCTCATCGCCGGAAGTACTGGCATGGGAGATAAGGGGCAACTTTGACCGTGACGGCTCGGGATACACAATCTCTGTATCTGGACCTGCTGCGACGCAACCTGACCAGATACGGTCTCGACGAGCTGGTACCTGTGGGGTGGTACCACCTGGGACGGCCTCTTTTCAAAGCTCGCAACTTCGTGCTCGTGCGGAAGCGCCGATTCGATCAGCACAAGCGCGACTTAGGCCTGGACTGGCCTGCCGACGCCGAAACAATGATTGGAATGCAGAGGCTCACCAGTCTGCAGCACTGTGTTGAGACCGTCCTGGACGAAGACATTCCCGGCGATTTGGTGGAATGTGGGGTGTGGCGCGGAGGCGCTTCCATTCTGATGCGCGCCGTTTTGGCAGCTTATGGCGATGAGACGCGGCGTGTGTGGTTAGCCGATTCGTTCGAGGGCCTGCCACGCCCGGACACTGCGAATTACAAAGCAGATAAGGGCATTAGACTAGATCTCTTTCGCTTCCATCGGGTATCGGTAGAGGAAGTCAAAGCTAACTTTGAGCGCTATGGGATGCTCGATGACCGAGTCCGCTTTCTGCCTGGCTGGTTCAAAGACACCCTGCACGTTGCTCCGATAGACCGCATTGCTGTCTTGAGGCTGGATGGCGACCTCTACGAATCCACGATCCAAGCGCTCGATGCGCTCTATCCGAAACTGTCGTCCGGCGGTTTCTGCGTCATAGACGATTACCATGCAATTAACGCGTGCAAGCAAGCTGTCACGGACTATCGCGCCAAACATGGAATCTCGGCCGAGATTGTAGAAATAGACGGGACCGCTATCCTGTGGCGCAAGGACTGAAGCGGCTTTGGAGCGGCTATCGTCGGTGAAAATGCCTGGGGCGTAATGAATCCGGTGCTGTCGCCCCAAGCTCAGCGACATCGCGACCCGACGGCTTTCGGTACGATAGGCCGCGCGCGACGCGGCTGGACGAGCGGAGGCCGGTGAAGCTAGGACAGGTATTCGACCCGCGAAATAACGCGCTAAACGCGCTGCGTCTAGCGCTCGCCGCCGAAGTGATGCTGTTCCATTCTTGGTCCGCCACGGGCCGTCTGCCTGCCACAGCCATTCGCCAGCTTCTTTTCGCGGTAGGGGTTGACGGATTCTTTGCGATTTCCGGGTTCCTCATCTCTCGGAGCTGGCTCAGCGATCCGCGAGTTCGTGACTACCTTGTGGCCCGAGCCCTTCGCATCCTCCCCGGGTTTTACGTCTGCCTGATCATCACCGCGTTCGTTTTCGCCCCAGTCAGTGTGGCGATTCAGGGTGGCTCGCCAAAGAAGCTCTTGGGGTCCACGGGGCCCATCGAATACATCTTGAAAAACAGCGCATTGGCCTACCTGCAGCAAGGTGTCTCCGGAACACCGCATGGAGTTCCTGCCGCAGGCGATTGGAACGGGTCTTTGTGGTCGCTCGTATACGAGGCGATGTGCTACCTCGCTGTCGCTGGCATCGGCTTGGCCGGGCTTGCCAGTCGCAAATGGATTTCTCCAGTGATGTTGGCATTCGCAGCTTTTGGGGCGATGTTACTTCCGCCGCTCACACTTACGCAGGCATGGACCATCCCCCAGCTCGTTGTGCGCTCGGCCATCATGTTTGCGGCTGGAGCCCTCCTCTATCAGTGGCGAGACGTGATCCCTGCGCGATGGTCGCTCGTCGCGGTGAGCGTGATCATGGTCCTTGCGGCTAGCCAACTGCCGGATTACCGCTTGGTAGCTGGCCTTCCGCTGGCCTATGCCGTCATCGTGTCAGGTTCCCTGATCAAGCATCGGCGCTTGATATTGCGGACGGATCTTTCCTACGGCGTATATATTTATGCATTCCCAGTACAGCAGCTGTTGGCCATCTGCGGGCTTGTGAATCTTAATCCGCTTGTGTTCTTTCCCGTCGCGGCTATAGCCACGTTGCCGCTGGCCGCCGCGAGCTGGTTCCTGGTCGAGAAGCCAGCGATGTCGCTCAAATATCGGCTCAAGCGGAAGTGGTCTGCCCCTACCGCATCTCAAGCTGAGGTTCATAACTTCGCCGCCGGCGATCTTGGTGCCGGACAGCCGACCCCAGATGACTCGGATAGCGCCTAGTGCCCTGCATCTGAATCGCATGGCCCGTGCCAGACCAATCATCTCGCGGGGTCACCGATGTTGCTACGACGCCCTTGAAGCGCCATCAATCGCCTCGAGATGGAGATTTTCTTGAGGGCTTTAGAAGGTGTCAACGAAAGAAGGCTGGATACCGCGAAGGGGCTTCGGAGAAGCTGACCTTGTGGACGGGCGGATGCTTGTTGAGGCGTCATCAGCGCTGGGCCGTGGCGAACGCCCTCCGCCAACGGGTTTCATGGTCCTTGACACGGGTAGGCCTCTGCTATGGCATTAGCATTGATCACCGGCGCGTCCAGTGGAATTGGTCTCGAGCTAGCGGAGCTATTTGCGGAGCGGGGATATGACCTGGTGGTGGCGGCCGAAAACGACGGGATCTACCCAGCGTCCACCACGTTGTCGCGGTGGGGCGTCGATGTTCGGCCGGTACAGGTTGACCTACGTAACCCGGAAGGCGTCGAAAAGCTCTATCGGCAGGCCACAGAGGGTGATCGTCCGATCGATGCGGCCGCGCTGAACGCCGGCATCGGCGGCGGGGGAAGTTTCGTCGAGGGCGACCTGGCGCACGATATGTCCATCATCGACCTCAACGTGCGCTCGACCGTGCACCTGGCCAAGCTGGTGCTGCGCAACATGACCCGGAGCGGCGCGGGGAGGGTGCTGCTCACGTCGTCGCTGGCGTCGATGGCGCCCGGGCCTTTCGAGGCGGTTTATCACGCCTCCAAGTCGTTCGTTCAGTCCTTCGCCGGGGCCTTGCAGGACGAATTGCGTGATACCGGAATCACTATCACCTCCCTGCTCCCCGGCACCATCGAGACCAACTTCTTCAACCGCGCGGGTATGGACGAGACGCGTGCGGGGCAAAAGCCGAAGGATGACCCGGCCGAGGTTGCCAGGCAGGGTTTCGAGGCGATGATGCGCGGGGACCGCAAGGTCGTCGGCGGATCTCTGACCACCAAGACCGTGGGTGTGGCCCTGCGTTTCCTGCCCGATTCGCTCAAGGCGGTCGCCAGTCGGATAAATTCTACCCCCGCCGGGCGACGATAAGGCGGCCTCAGCCAACCACTTTCCGGTGGACGGCCTCCTCCAAGAGGTCGGCGGTGGTCCCGATGCTCTCGGCGGGCTTGCTCATCCGGGCGGAGAGTTCCCGGGCTCTGGTCGCGTAGTCCGGGGCGAGGATGGTACGCAGGTCCGCCACCAGCGAGCGTGGGGTGGTGGCCGAAAAGCGTCGGGCGGCACCTACTTTCAAGCGTTTGATCTGGGCCGCCCAATACGGCTGATCGGCCGAACTCCACAGGGCCAAGGTGGGGATTCCCGCGCGCAGGCTCGCGGCCGTGGTGCCCGAACCGCCGTGATGAACGACCGCACGGCAGGCGGGGAAGATGGACGCGTAGTTGACCGGGCCGACGACTTTGACGTGGTCGAAATGCGGCACGTCGCTGAAATCTGTGCCGCCGAAGCAAATGAGCGCCCGCTCGCCCAGCTGTGCGCACGCCGCACCGATCATTTCGACGGTGGCGGTGGGTGATTCGACGGGTATGCTCCCGGACCCGAAGCAGATGGGTGGTGTTCCCGAGGCGATCCACGAGGCGACATCGTCGTCGGCGTCGGTCGCCAACTCCATGGTGAGTGCGCCGACGAACGGACGGCGGCTACCCCATTTCGCCCATTCGGCGGCCAAGCCGGGAAAAAACACGTCGTCGTAGGTTTGGATTTCCAGCCAACCGTGGTCGGCGATTCGTCGCTGCGAACGATGTGTCGCCTTGGGCAGTCCGAGTTCTTGGCGCTGCGCGTTGTCGACCTTCATCGTCGAGCGCCAAAACAGCCACTCGATCGCCGTCATCGTCGAGCGGACCAAAGGGGCCGGCATGCTGGGCACCAGGCGGCCGTTGGCGCGCATGGGGAAGTGATGCAACGAGGCCAACGGAATGTCGTAGTACTCAGCCACATTGGCGGCGGCCTGCTCGAAATTCAGGCCGGTGGCGAGCAAGTCGGCGCCGTCCGCGAGCGACTTCAGCGTCGTGCTCACGTCCGGCCAATACTTGATGATCGGGTCCCAAACTTTGGGCAGCTGCCTGATCGGATTGCGGAAGAAATCCGCCCACATGTTCCGCAGGAATTCCTCGTCGAGGAACTCCTGCACTTTGGGGCCGTAAGGAACGGCTACCAGCCCGGTCGATTCGACGAAGGCAACCAGTTCCGGGGGGACGGCCAGTCGTACGTCGTGCCCTCGGCGCACCAGTTCGCGACCCACGGCGGCGGAAGGCTCGATGTCGCCGCGAGTTCCGTAACTCGCCAGGGCAAACTTCATTGTGGGTCCCAGCCTTGTGTTCCTTGACTTCGAATCGGTCTGGTCGTTGTGCTGAGACTAGCTAATCAGCGCATCTCCAGCGTGAAGAAGACTGTGAAATCAGCGGGCAGCTTACCGCGTGAGCGATGTCGCCCCTGTGTCGTCGACACTGTCCGCGACGGTGGCGCCGATTACTGATGGTGCTCGGAAGTGGTTGACCGCGGAGAATGGGCCAAGTCAACAGGTTGCCCAGGCATCGGGTGTCGCACGGCCCTTCAGTCAGACGATTTCGCGATAGATTCGTGCCGTGTCTGCGGCGCACTTGTCCCAGGAGAAGGCGGCGAGGCGTTCATATCCACGCGCTCGCAGGTCTGCTTGCAGGGCCTCGTCGGTTGCGACGCGCTCAAGAGTAGTGCGTAATTCCTCGGGGCTATTGGGATCGAAATATGCGCCTGCGTCTGCGACTACTTCGGGGATCGATCCTGCGTTGCTGCACACAACCGGGCACCCGTGGCTCATGGCTTCGAGGGGTGGAATCCCGAATCCTTCGTATTTTGAGGGGCAGATGAACGCGGCGGCCGCCTGGTAATGTGCCGCGAGTTCGCGGTCGGTGCCTGACTCGAAACGCACCTGGTCGCCGATCCCCAGCCGATTGATTTCTTCCTGCTCGTCGCGGCGCAACGGGGGTCCGCCGAAGGCTATCAATTCGAATTCCCGCAGTACCGGAGAGCTGCTATACGCCTGCAGCAACGTGCTGAAATTCTTATATCCCCCTCGCAGTCCGACGTACAAGAGCGTCGGTCTTTGTCCGCGTAAACCGTCCTGTGCCGAGTCAGCTTCGGCAGTCAGCGAATAGCCAAGGTGCACGACACTGGTGCGCGCTGGGTCGATATCGTGAAGACGTACCAGGTCTTGCCTGGTGTTCTCGGAGATGCAGATGATGTGGTCGGCGCGTTTGACCGCCGCGCGCTTGGCGGCGATCGCAAGTTTGGCGTTAGGCATGAAGAGCTCGTGGATCATGTCGTAGACCGTGACGACGCGGCGCCGTGCCTTACCCAATGGTTTGGCGGAGAAATAGGTTTCGTGCACGATGTCGGGATTGGCTCCCCTCCATGCTAGGGGCGCAGCCAACCGGTTTGTCAGTCCGAGCGCAAGGGGGATGCCTGCGAATTCGGAGCGCACGTACTTGCCCCGCGTGAGGCCGCGGGCGGAGTCGTTCGCCAGGTAGTTGTTGATGTGCAGTGGGGCGATGACCGATGCCTCCACGCCGTGGGCGGGAAGGCGGCTTGCCAGTTCGACGAAATAGCGTGAAACACCACCGTATCGCTGGTAAGCGAAGATGTGATGGTCGAATGCGACTTTCATAGGGGCTGGACTCCCGTGTGTTCGGCCTCAACCATGGCTTTGACGACGTCGTGCATTCGGTAGGTCGGCGACCAGCCGAGCACGTCTCGTGCTCGGGACGCATCGCCGAGCCCTCCGGTGAGATCGGAAGGGCGCCTAAGCGCCTCGGAAAGATCGGTATGTTCTCGCCAGTCAAGACCGAGGTGATTAAAGGCGGTCTGTGCGAATTCTTCGAGAGTGTGGCTTTGTCCGGTGGCGATCACGAAGTCTGAGCCGCTGGGTTGCTGCAACATGCGCCACATCGCGTCGACATATTCAGGTGCCCATCCCCAGTCTCGTTTGATGGCAATGTTGCCCAGCGTCAAACGTGAGCGCTCGCCTTTGGCGATGCGGACCGCGGCGGCCACAATCTTCTTGGTCACGAAACGCTCGGGGCGCAACGGCGATTCATGGTTGAACAATATGCCGGTGCTGGCGTGCAGCCCGTATGCCTCCCGGTAGTTGGCGACCAGCCAGTGTGCTGTGCTTTTCGCTACGGCGTAGGGGCTGCGGGGGCGGAAGGGGGTTTGCTCATTTGCCGGCTGGCCTTCGGTGTCTCCGAAGCATTCACTGGAGCCGGCGCTGTAAAAGCGGACGGGCTCATCCAGAAAACGTATCGCTTCGAGCAGATTGATCGTGCCGACGGCCATGCTGTCCAGGGTTTCCACCGGCTGTTCAAACGATAGCCCGACTGAGCTTTGGCCGGCTAGGTTGTAAATCTCTTGGGGTTCGGTTTCCCGCAGTACGTTGAGCACGCTGCGGAAGTCATTGGCCGCCATGGATTCCAGGCGAACATGATCCCGGACTCCGAGCCGCACCAGGTTGGGGAAGCCACCGATCTGAGCGTCTCGCGACGTGCCGATTACCTCGTAACCTTTGTCGAGCAGCAGGCGCGCCAGATAAGCGCCATCTTGGCCTGAAATGCCGCAGACAAGCGCTCGCAATAAACCCTCCTGGGGATCGCCCGCACCACCAAAAGTACCGAAGGAAAGAACAGTCCGAACGTACGCCACGGTTGGACCGATGAGCAATCCAACCTCCGTCGGTGCGCTGGCGAAAGATCGTGATCGTGCACCTGTCGTTGCCGCAGGTGAAGCCGGGTAGGCGCACCCGCAACCGGGTCGATGGCCCACCACCGGCAGATTGGCACTCGTTCGACATGATCATGCAGTTGGCCGGTCTCACCGCAGTCGATCCAGGTCAGCTCCTGGGCGATCGCCGCACCAGTGATCGTCACCAAACTCAATCGTGCGCATGATCGTGTCGGCAACAACGTTGAGCGGGCAGGCACTGGCCTCAGACACGGGCAACCTCGGTGGTGTGGCGGTCGAGTATAGGAACCCGAATCGTCACGCACCGAGGTCCCACCTCAACTCAGCGACACGCATTCACCGTGATCAACCAACCAACCACGCACTCTCATTTCGGAAGAGCCGTTAAACTCGTGGGGTCATTGCGCATCGCCAACCCGGCTCTGGTGATCTACATGGCGGCGCAGGCGTTTGTACGGCGAAGTTATGCTGAGCCGTTCGAGGATGTTGGTTTCGGGATAGGGAGCAGTACGGAGTGCGAATTGAGATAGGAAAGCGCCCGTGAACGAGCAGGAAAAAGTTGGCGCTGTATGTGGGCTTACCCTCCTCTCTTCTCAATGGATTTCCGCGTCCACTAGTGCTCGATACTCATACCATTTCGCCGCGCTTGGGGGCCCCGCAGGATATTGCGGCGACGATTGTCGAAGCCCTGCCGGGTCGGTGCCCATCCGGATCGTCCCTGGGGGCACCGTGACAACCCGAAAACCGTCGTTTTGGAAGTACCTTGAGAACCGTGTGGAGTTCGAGATCGATGACTCCCTGGACAATAAGCTGCTGATGTCAGTGGCGCCGCGCGGGTTCCTGCGCAGAAAGATGTGAACGTGAATGGCCAAGTTCGAATAAGTGTCGGCATTCCCGTCTACAATGGCGGGGCGTCTCTTGAGCAGGCCCTCAGATCTATAAATTCTCAGTCGTTCCGCGACTACGAGGTGATCATCTCCGACAATGCGTCGACAGATAATACAGCTCAAATCTGTCGAGAAATGGCTGCAATTAATCCCCGAATAAAGTACTTTCGCCAGGAAAACAATATTGGCGCCGCTGCCAATTTCAAGTTCGTTTTGGATAAAGCAGTCGGTGAATATTTTCATTGGCTTGCCGCAGACGATACGCGGTCAGACAATTTCTTGGAGTTGAATATCAACTTCCTGGAGGAAAATGTCGACTATGTAGCGTCAACCTGCCCGAACAGGTTCATGGGGCAGGCTGAAGCGGACAATGTCACCTTCTCGCTTGTCGGCACTCCGGGCGAACGCTTTGCGGGCTTTATGGACCATTGCTGGCAATCTCAAGCTGTGTACTACTCTGTGGTTCGGACCGCGATCCTGCGCCAATGTGATGTCATCGGTCAGTCATTCTGGGCGGCAGATTGGGCGATCGATCTGTTCCTTGCCTCGCGTGGAAACATAAATCGAACCGATGGCGGCTGGTTGGAACTCGGTGTGTCGGGAGCCAGCAGCCGCGCGGACGCATACCGTGTTCTCCGAGGTCGCCGCATCGAAGCTGTACTGCCGTTCTTCACTTTCTCGGCCTACGCGCTCAAATTGGCTAAGTCTTTCCCCCTGACCGACAGGGTGTCGCTATTGTCTCGGCTCGTAGTACTCAACTGGCGCGTGGCCTATGGGAGAGTATTCACCGCGTTGTATCAGCGGTACAAGGCCGGTATGCGCCCAATGCTGAGGGGCGACTGAATGCTGCGCAGTACCAAGTAAGTCACTATTTTGTTATCGCCTGGGTATCAAAGCGGTTAGATCAGCTGCCCACGGCTCTGTACAGAGCTTGCCGGGCTGTCGCAGCCTTGCTAAGAAGCCGCACGTCACCGGATCCTGCGGAGATACCCGTCCGGCGCCATGGTTAGTTGTAATTTTTGCGGAATTTTGCGGTCAATCTCGAACTCGGAATGCGACTTGAGAAATTCCCAGACTGCCGTCTTCGGGTTGTTGCCTGGGCCCCACGGCCGGTCGGGGTATTTGTCCGCGCCCAAGTCCTCGATTACGGTATCGAATACCACGCAATAGCTATTCGGAGTCACAAGAGGTGCGTAGGCCGACAATTCGGCAAGGACGTGCTCATGCGTGTGGTTGCTGTCGAGACAAACGAGCACGGGGCCATCGCTGCGCGCCAGACCGTGAACCTGTTGAATTATGTCCGGGTCAACGCTGGACCCTTCGATCATCGTAATGTATTTATACATTGGGTGGGCTTCTATCGCAGCACGATTATGAGCCCGTATGTCGATATCGACGCTGATTACGCGTCGGCTGGGAGCCCGCACGTCAAGAGGTGTGTCATTGGTGATCGCGTCACACATGTCAAGCAGTGCGAGCATGGAAGCGCTGAGGATCAATGACCCCCCATGCGCGATCCCCGTCTCGACAATCACACTAGGCTTAACCTTCCAAATCAACTCCTGTAGACAGACGATGTCCTGCGGGTATTGGATGATCGGCCGGCCGAGCCACTCGAAATTGTACGAGTAGCGATGCGTAACGCTTCGATCGGTCCATTCGGAAGATAGGCGAGCGATTTCGTGGTCTTTCGCGAGAGCCTCTACATTCTCGATCACGCTCCGCTGATGGTCTGTCAGACTTTGGTCGGCCACGTTCATTCTCCTAAGGTGATTGACGGCCCCAGCTCAAGCGGAGTCGAGAGTCGAGCCCGCCGGAGAGGATGATACTTGTGTCGATTTTCGGTGTCTCCTTGTCTGAGACGCCGGTGGTTGGAGTCCGCACTTGGAAGTTGCGATTTGGGGGACCGGCCGTGGCCGTCGTCGCTGTTCATTCGACGGCAACGCGCCCGGAGATCCCCTCACACAGTACCGATCACTATCGTGCCGAATCCGCAACTGAAGCTACCCAAGGCGGGCCCGGTGTCTCACCACCCCCGCACCGTTTAGCGCAATCAGCGGCATGGCGGTCCTGTGTTTCAAGCAGCGGAGCAACACGAAAACGCTCGGTGCAGTGAAACGCCAAGTCAACCACGGCACCAAACCAACCTGCACGACGATGTCACCGGAGGTTTGCAACTCATGACACTGCTGCGTCGATCATGTGTGGTTATTGCCCACTAGCGACGCCTCAAGCGGATGGACGACTCTTGGTAAAACCTTGACAAAAAACGTAAAGCAGCCCGGGTGTGCGCAACCGCATGACATGGCATACGAAAGGGGTATGGCTGCCCCTTTTATCGTTGTGCTGTATGCGTGCACCGACTGATCAAATCAGATCAATTTTCCGTAAGTCGTCAGAATAGCCCGGGTGTTTACGACGCACATACCTGACGAACAGAAGACGCGAGATGCTGGAGTTGCTGTATATGGGTACACCTGGGTGCGGTACTGCCATGGACAATGTGTGCAGATGTATCAGTGTAAGGCCATTCCCATATCGTCATCTCTCATTGCACACCAACAACTTTCGGAGGGTCAAACGCATTGTCAGGTTTGGCGCCAAAACGTAGCAAATCGTTACGGCCATACTCGTCGGCTATGTTTTCCACGAGTTTGCGTACTGTAATTCCTTGTCCTGAACAGATGTTGACAGCGCCTTTGCGATCACTTAGCGCGGTGTCCACAATCATGCTGGCTGCGTCTTTCACGTCCATGAAGTCCCTGACCTGATCCCCACGCGATAGCAGCACCTCTTCACCCGCTGTGAGTTGCCGGCGCACATAGGGAATCAGGCGACGCTCATCCTCGCCCTCGCCATACAGGTAGAAGATCCGGCACCACGCAAAGCTGTCGGCATCGAAGTAGCGGCTCAGCGTCATGTAGGCCGACGCCTTACACGCCGCGTACAGCGTAGTGGGTGCCAGCGGGGTGGTAGTGGTCAGTACGCCTGCTGCGGTGTCGTATTCAGCGCAGGTACCGATACCGACGAATCTCTTACCCCCCGCTTCGTGAAAGGCTTTGGCCAGTTTCAATGTGCCGGTGAGGCATTCCATGTTCTGTGGGGATTGCAGATACTTGCCGGGCTCGGCGTACCAGGCCAGATGGATGAGTGTGTCGGAGCCGGCCAACAGTTCAGATAGGTTGGAGATGTCCGTCGTGAACAGGTCGTTCACCGTGGCCACATCGACCGACGTTGGTAGATCGCCGCCGTCGCGAACCACAGCCCGTACGCGCTGACCGCGCTCGAGCAGCTCCCTGAGCACCTGCCGGCCGACAAAGCCGGTAGCTCCGGTCACGACGACAGTCATGACCAGACGAGGATGTCGACGAAGACGGGCTTGGCCCCCAGGTGGACGATCGGCGCCGCCGAGGCGATCCAGTTGGTGTCGGCCATGATGACCTCGTCGCCGGGCCCGATTCCGAGCGCAGCCATGCCCATGTGCAGTAGGCCCGTGCAACTCGACGTGGCGATCGCGTGCTTGACGCCGAGGTGCTCCTTATACGAGTTCTTGAACCTCCCGATGTACGCATAACACTGCTCACCCCAGCCGTTCGCGGCGGCATCGGTGGCGTAGCCCACCTCGAGGTCGGTGATCGACGGCTTGGTGTACGCGATACGGGGCTTCACAGGAAGCTCAATTCAGGAACCGCCGTCACGAAAATCGCACCTGCCTCGGCAAGATCTTTCAGCTGCGTCCGCACTTCCTGAGCGATGTTCCTGGGCAGGATCACCACGTAGTCTGGCGAATTTTCCCACAGCGCCTGCGGCGCGCGGATTGGAATGTGGCTTCCCGGCAGGAATTTCCCTTGCTTGGATGGTGCGGCGTCACAGACGTAGGGCAACAGGTCGGGCCTGATACCGGCGTAGTTCAGCAAGGTGTTGCCTTTGGCGGCCGCTCCGTAGGCGGCCACTCGTCGGCCGGCACGCTTCTGTTCGATCAGAAAGGCCACCAGATCGTCCTTCACCCGGTCGGTTCGCTTCTGGAATTCGGTGTAGGTCTCCAGCCGAGTCACCCCGAACTCGGCCTCGCGCGCGAGCAGCGCGGCGACGCGGTCCCTTGTGACGATCGCTGCGTCGGTGTGGCAGCCATATACCCGTAGGCTACTGCCGTGAGTTGGCAGCTCCTCGACATCCCACACGCGCAGGCCGGCTTCGGCGAAGATGCGGACCACCGCGGTGAGTGACAGGTAAGAGAAATGCTCGTGGTAGATCGTGTCGAACTGGGTCTGCTCGATCAATGGGACAAGGTGCGGAAATTCCAGTGTGACAGTGCCTTCCGGCTTGAGCGCTGCAGCCAATCCCCGGGTGAAGTCGTTGATATCGGGCACGTGTGCGTAAACATTATTGCCGGCGATCAGATCCGCCGACCGTCCTTCATCTGCCAGCCCGCGACCTAGGGCTTCACCGAAGAATTCCCGCATGACTGGGATGCCCAGCGCCTCGGCAGCCGCCGCCGTGCTTGCCGTCGGCTCGATTCCCAGGCAGGGAATCCCCGCTGCCACAAAGTTTTTCAGAAGATAGCCGTCGTTAGAGGCGACCTCGATGACGAAACTCTCGGGCCCAAGCTGCAACCGGTCGGTGATCATGCGCGCGTAGTCGGCGGCGTGATCGAGCCAACTGCTCGAAGTGCTGGAGAAGTAGGCGTAGTCGGCCCTGAACAATTCCTCAGCCTGGGCGTAGTCCTCGGTCTGCACCAACCAGCACCGGTGACACACCCTCACGCGCAGCGGGTAGTGCACCTCGGGATCGGACAGCTGCTCGGCGTAGACATAGGCGTTAGAAGGCGGTGCAAAGCCCAGGTCCACAAAGCTGTGTTCCAACGCCATGTCGCAGTGTCGGCATTTCATAAGGCGACTCCGGTGAAATCGGCACTCAATAGCGGATGGGAAAGGTCACGGGGCGAAAGGTCTTGTGGCGGCAATGGCCACGTGATGGCGAGCCGCGGATCGTCGTGCCGTAGACCGCCCTCGGAGGCCGGGTTATAGAACGCGGTGTGCAGGTAGAGCAACTCGCTGTGGGGCTCCAACACCTGGAAGCCGTGGGCGAAACCCTCAGGAATGACTAGCATTTGCGCGTCGTCCTGGGTCAGTTCCACGGCGTGCCACTGCAAGAAGGTCGCGGATCCGGCGCGCAGGTCGACCGCGACGTCCACGACCCGACCGCGAAGGCACCGGATCATCTTCATCTCCGCGTGCGGCGGGTGTTGGAAATGCATGCCGCGCACGGCGCCGACGCTGCTGGTACGGGAGTGATTGATCTGCACGATCTGGCGCTGGCCCAGCACGGGCTGCAGTTCCTCGGCACAGAAGAGGCGGGTGAAGGCGCCGCGGGCATCCCGGTGCGGTACCGATTGCGCAATCTTGACGCCGGCCAGCGGTGTGTCAAGGATTTTCATGTTGTCGCCCAACCTAATCCCGCGCTGGCCGCATCGGCGACGTAGGTCTCCAGTTCCTCGGCGCTCGGCAGTGCACCCGATTCCATCAGAAGGCGATACCAGATGGCTGTGTGATGGATTGCCTGGTCCAGCTTCCACACGGGACGCCACCCCAACTGTATCCGCGCCTTGGCGCTGTCGAGTTGCAGTAGGCCTGCCTCGTGCGGCTGGGGATCAGATGTCACTTGCCAGCGCAGCTGCGGCCAGGTGTGCGCAAGATCGTGGAGTACCTGCTCGACGGTCCGGTTTCCTTCGCCGTCCGGCCCAAAGTTCCACGCGTCGGCGCAGGCAGTGTCGCCCGCCACGAGTCGCTGACCCAGCACCAGATAACCGCTGAGGCAATCTAATACGTGCTGCCACGGTCGCGTCGCGTGCGGCGAGCGAATGACGAGGGGCTCGCGGGCGGCAACCGAACGCACCAGGTCTGGAATCAGTCGGTCCTCGGACCAGTCGCCACCGCCAATCACATTGCCGCCGCGGGCCGTTGCGAGTAGCGGTGCCGACGGCTGTTGCAGAAACGCGGTCCGATAGCTCGCAGCCACCAACTCGGCGCCGGCTTTGGACGCGCTGTAGGGATCGTGACCTCCCAGGCGGTCTCGTTCACGGTACGCCCAGGGCCATTCGCGGTTTTCGTAACACTTGTCGGTCGTGACGACGACGATGGCACGCACGTCCGGTGTGCGGCGGGCGGCCTCGAGCACATGCGCAGTGCCCATCACATTGGTGGCCCAGGTGGCGATCGGCTCGCGGTAGGAGCGACGGACCAAGGGCTGTGCTGCCAAATGGAATACGATCTCGGGTTTTGCAGTGTCGAATACCCGACGGACTTCCGCTTCGTCGCGGACGTCGATGCGGTGATCCTGGATCGCTAGTTGCAGTAGGTTCCAATGGCTCGGCTCGGACGTCGGATCTAGTGCGATGCCGGTGACTTCGGCGCCCAGCGATTGCAGCCACAGACACAACCAGCTGCCTTTGAAGCCGGTATGACCGGTAACCAACACGCGGCGCCCGCGATACGCCGATCCGAAAGCGTTCAATTCCAGCATTTCCACGGCGCTTCGCCGCTACTCCAGAGTTCTTCGAGCATGTTCTTGTCCCGCAGCGTGTCCATGGGCTGCCAGAAGCCGGAATGCTCGAAGGCCATCATTTCGCCATCGGCAGCGAGACGGGTCAAGGGTGGGCCTTCCCACGAGGTCTGGTCGCCCTCAATGTAATCGAGTACCGAGGGCGACAGGACGAAAAATCCGCCATTGATGAGGCCGCCATCACCTCGCGGCTTCTCGACAAAGCCCGTTACTTGTTCACCGGCGCACTCCAGGGCCCCATAACGTCCCGGCGGGAGCACCGCGGTAACCGTGGCGCGGCGGCCGTGTTGGCGGTGGAATTCGACGCTCGCGCCGATGTTCACGTCGCTCAGCCCGTCACCATAGGTAAAGCAAAACGCTTCGTCATCCCGAATGTAGGCTTCCACTCGCTTGAGGCGCCCGCCCGTAAGGGTGTTCTCACCCGTATCCACCAGCGTCACTCGCCAGGGCTCCGCATGGTGCCGGTGGACTTCCATCTTGTTGGCGGACATATCAAAAGTGACGTCCGACATGTGGAGGAAATAATTGGCGAAATATTCCTTGATCACATACCCCTTGTAACCGCAACACACAATAAAATCGTGGATACCGTGGTGGGAGTAGAGCTTCATGATGTGCCATAGGATTGGTCGTCCGCCGATCTCCACCATGGGTTTGGGGCGGATCGTGGTTTCTTCGCTCAGGCGAGTACCAAACCCGCCGGCCAACAATACGGCTTTCATCGGCATCCCTTTCGACAGCTCCGTCGGCTACTTCCGGATCTAACGCGCCGCACCAGGCCCACTGTGCCACGAGACATCTGACTGACTACCTAGATCCAGTGTGCGGGCGCGGCGCGCCCCCTTGGGCCGACGCTTTGCTAAGAATAAAGTTGCTGACCGAGAGATCGCGGATCGGCCCGCGACGGGTGCGGGCAGCGGGAATAGGACTCACGTGGAACTCAATCTCAATCCGCTGGCCCTCCTCGCGCAAGCCCTGACGGCGGGCGAAGCTAGGCAGCGCACTCTGGTTGGCCGCGGGCTCGCGTGGCAGGTGCGTGAACGGGAAGTCGTCAACGGCCTAGCCGACGTGGAATTCTCGGTGTTCAGTCAATTCGGCGACGACGGCATCATTCAGTGGCTCATCCATAGGCTTTCGGGATTGAGCGAGACGTTCGTAGAATTCGGCGTCGGGGACTACCGAGAGTCCAACACCCGGTTCCTGCTGCTGAACGACAACTGGCGCGGACTGGTGATGGATAGCTCCGATCGAAACGTCGCCGTCATCAAGCGCGACGAGATTTCGTGGCGCCATGATCTCCAGAGCGCATGCGCCTTCGTGACGGTAGAAAATATCAACCAGTTGATGCTGGATCATGGGTTCGAAGGCGAGATCGGACTTCTTCATATCGACATTGACGGCAACGACTACTGGATCTGGCGTGGCCTCACTGCCGTACGACCCGCGATCGCGATCATGGAGTACAACAGCGTGTTCGGCGCCGAACGCGCGATCACGATCCCCTACGACCCGAATTTCAGTAGAGCACGCATCAACAATCTGTACTTCGGCGCCTCGCTGCCGGCTATGTGCGACCTCGCTACTTCCAAGGGATATGACTTTGTCGGTAGCAACAGTGCAGGGAACAACGCTTATTTTGTTCGCTCCGACCTGCAGCACGGACTTAAGGTCCTGACCGCTGCGGAGGGCTACGTGACATCCAAGTTCGCCGAGTCCAGGGACAGCAAGGGCCGGCTGACTTATCTCCGGGGCGAGCGGCGATTGGCTTCCCTAAAAGGATTGCCCGTGATCAATACCCGGACGGGCGCCGAAGAGGAGCTCTGAGTGTTGATCGACCCCTCGCCGTGTGACTGTGCTGGGCGATTACGACCCAGAAGGTTCTACCTGCGCGACCGGTAAACAGCCTGGAACAGAAGCGTGAAGGGAGCCTAAGCGCCGCAGGCAGGGACGTGACTCACCTAAGAGAATCGTGCATTCAAGCTGGGGCTCGTACCATGACCTCTTGACGTAGCAGGGACGACTTCGATGATGGGATGCCAGACGTTTGGGTGACGAGCATGCACCGACAGAAGTAAGGATCTTATGAAGCGAGCGCTCATAACCGGAATCACCGGACAGGACGGCTCGTATCTTGCCGAGCTGCTGCTAGCTAAGGGATACGAGGTCCACGGGCTCATCCGTCGAGCTTCAACGTTCAATACCTCCCGGATCGATCATCTCTACGTCGATCCACATGAATCGGGTGCGCGACTACTCTTGCACTACGGCGACCTCACCGACGGCACCCGATTGGTCACTTTGCTCAGCACCATCGATCCCGACGAGGTTTACAACCTTGCTGCGCAGTCGCACGTGCGTGTCAGCTTTGACGAACCGGTGCACACCGGCGATACCACGGGCATGGGATCGATCCGACTGCTCGAGGCCGTTCGCCTCTCTCGAATCGACTGCCGCTTTTACCAGGCCTCCTCGTCGGAGATGTTCGGTGCGTCGCCACCACCGCAGAACGAGCAGACACCATTTTATCCGCGCTCACCATACGGCGCGGCAAAAGTCTTCTCTTACTGGGCGACACGCAACTACCGAGAAGCGTACGGTTTGTTCGCGGTGAACGGCATCTTGTTCAACCACGAATCGCCCAGGCGCGGCGAAACATTCGTGACCCGAAAGATCACGCGAGCAGTTGCGCGCATCAAAGCCGGCGACCAGTCAGAGGTGATGTCCCAGGAGCGGTGTAAAAGGGGCGTCACGTAGGCTCCCTGTTTTGCGTTGGTGATTTTATGCGATCGCTGACGAATTGGATGCCGCCACGGCGAGCATGTCTTGGTCTTACTTAGATCGCCTCAATGCTCACTGACGCCGGTTTCGGATTGCCGGTCGAATCCGTTGCAGCAGTTGGAAGTCCCGTCGGTGGCAAGTCGACCGTTGTGTCCGACAGACCGTGCATCCGATCACCCCGGCGCGATGGAAAGGAATCACCGGAATCATCGAGGTTTTAACCCTGTGCTGCTGATGGCTCGTGAATAGATACTCGATCGGACCGCCCACTCCTCGAACGGGAGGACATCTTTGACCACGACCGTGCCCCAAGGCCGTCAACTGCACCTCGCTGGGTTTTTCTCGGCTGGCAACGTGACCCACGCCCACGGTGCGTGGCGTCACGTGGGCGCTACGAATGGCTTTCTCAGCGGTGAGTATTACAAGCGGATCGCTCGGACGTTGGAACGCGGGAAGTTCGATTTGTTGTTTTTGCCGGACGGTTTGGCGATCGAAGACAGTTACGGTGGGGATCTTCAGACCGGCGTCGGCCTGGGCGGTCAAGGCGCGATCGCCCTGGAACCGACCAGTGTTGTTGCAACAATGGCCGCGGCGACCGACAGATTGGGTTTGGGCGCGACGGTTTCCACGACGTACTACCCGCCCTACCACGTCGCGCGGATCTTCGCGACGCTGGACCATCTGTCGGATGGCCGGGTGTCCTGGAATGTGGTGACGTCGCTTAACGACTCGGAGGCGCGCAATTTCGGGGTCGACAAGCACCTAGAACACGATATCCGCTACGACCGTGCCGACGAGTTCCTTGAGGTCGTGAAGAAGCTGTGGAACTCCTGGGGCGACGATGCTCTGCTGTTGGACAAGGCGGGCGGGCGGTTTGCCGACCCGAAAAAGGTCCAATACGTTGGGCACCAGGGCAAATGGTTGTCGGTTCGCGGCCCGTTGCAGGTCCCCAGGTCACCGCAGGGCGAGCCGGTTATCCTGCAGGCGGGATTGTCACCGCGCGGTCGGCGCTTCGCCGGGCGGTGGGCCGAAGCGGTGTTTAGTATCTCGCCGAATCTGGACATCATGCGTGCGACCTATCAGGACCTCAAGGCGAATGTGGCCGCCGCTGGCCGCGATCCGGACCAGACGAAGGTTTTCACGGCGATCATGCCGGTCCTCGGAGAGACTGCGGCCATCGCCCGAGACCGGCTGGAATACATCAACTCGCTGGTGCATCCTGAGGTCGGTCTGTCGACCCTGTCGAGTCATAGCGGGATTGATCTCTCGGCGTATCCGTTGGACACCAAGTACGCCGATATCGTGGCCGACCTTGGTGACCGGCATGTGCCGACCATGTTGCAGATGTTTTCCGCGACCGCTGGCGGCAGCGACTTGTCGCTCGGGGAACTGGGACGGCGATACGGGACCAACGTCGGGTTCGTGCCGCAGTGGGCGGGAACAGCCGAGCACATCGCCGAGCAACTCGTCAGCCATTTCGAGGCTGGTGCCGCAGACGGGTTCATCATCTCTGCGGCCTATCTGCCCGGCGTCTACGACGAGTTCGTTGATCAGGTGGTGCCGTTGCTGCAGGAGCGCGGAGTGTTCCGCACCGAGTACGAGGGAACTACCTTGCGCGAGCATCTCGGGTTGAGCCGCCCCACCGGTAGGAGCGTGCAATGACCACGACTCCGGTCGAGCGTGATGTCCTGGCCTACAGTAACTGCCCGGTTCCCAATGCGCTGCTGACCGCCTTGGAAGCGGGTTTGTTGGCGCAGGAGGGTATCGCCCTGGAGGTGTTGAGCGGCGCCCAGGGCGCTTTACACTTCACCTACGACCATCCCGCCTACACCAGGTTCGGTGGGGAGATCCCGCCGTTAGTCAGCGAGGGGCTGCGGGCACCGGGGCGTACCCGCCTGCTGGGCGTCACCCGCTTCGCCGGGCCTCAGGGCTTTTACGTGTGCGCGGACAGTCCGGTGCGGTCGCCCGCCGAGTTGGCGGGCCGCCGGGTCGGGGTCTCGGCGGCGGCGATTCGCATCTTGCGCCGCGAGCTGGGTGACTATCGCCAGCTCGACCCGTGGCGGCAGACATTGATCGCCCTGGGCACCTGGGAGGCTCGGGGCCTGCTGTCCACGCTGGAGCGCGGCGGTGTGAAACTGGGCGATGTCGACCTGGTCGCCATCGAGACTCCCGGCGTGGATCTGCCCGCGGACCGGTTGAGCGCCGCCACCAGCGTCAAGGGCGCCGATCTGTTCCCCGCGGTGGCCCACCACCAAGCCGGCGTCCTAGACGCTGGCACAGTCGACGCGCTGTTCAGCTGGTTGCCGTGGGCTGCCGAACTGGAAGATCTCTACGGCGCTCGTGTACTGGCCGACCTCAGCGGCGACCAACGCAACCTATACGCCAGCGTCTGGACGGTCAGCGCGCAGCTGGTCGAGACCCACCCCGATCTGGTGCAGCGGCTCGTCGACGCCGCGGTGCGCGCTGGCCAGTGGTCCCGTCACCACCACGACGAGGTGGTGACAATCCATGCCGCCAACCTCGGCGTGGCGCCCGCGGCGATCGACCGAGGATTCGGCCCCGACTTCGCTGAGCACCTAGTGCCACGCCTGGACGAATCCGCCATCAACCTGCTGGACCAGACACAGCGGTTCCTCCTCGACAACGACCTGATCGATCACCCGGTCGATCTTGAGCAATGGGCCGCACCGGAGTTCTTAGCCGCAAGCCTGAACCGATCGACACCAGGAAACGGATCATGACACTGACGACCAACACCGCGAAGCCCCGGCCAGCCGACCTCGCCGACCCCGTTGCCGTAGCGCGTGATCTGGCCCGGACATGGCAGGACGGCCTCATCGAGCGCGACCGTGCCGGCGGATCGGCCACCACCGAACGCGAGGACCTGCGCGCCAGCGGCCTACTGTCGCTGGCAGTTCCGCAACGGTTCGGGGGATGGGGTGCTGACTGGCCCACCATCTTCGAGGTGATCCGCGAGATCGCCAAAGTAGACGGCTCCTTGGGTCATCTGTTCGGGTACCACACCGTGTGCATCGCGTTCATCGAGCTCTTGGGGTCGAGCGAACAGACGGAGCACGTCTACCGCCAGGTGGCGCAACACAACTGGTGGGCCGGCAACGCATCCAGCGAGAACAACAGCCACGTGCTGGACTGGAAGGTCCGTGCCACACCCCACGAAGACGGAAGCTACCGATTTGAAGGCACCAAGCACTTCACCAGCGGCGCCACGGATTCAGACCTGCTGCTCGTCTTTGGAGTAGTTCAAGACGCGTCAGCGCAGCAGGGATCGATCATCACCGCGGTGATCCCGACCGACCGAGCCGGCGTCACAGTCAACGACGACTGGGACGCCCTGGGCATGCGTCGCACCGACAGTGGCACCGTGGAGTTTCACGACGTGGAGGTGCGCGCTGACGAGGTTCTCGGGGGCCCCAACGCCATCATCAATGACTTCTTCCAGTTCCAGCCCGCCAGCCTGTTCGGGCCACTGGTCCAGCTGAGCTTCGCCAACGTCTACCTTGGGATCGCGCAGGGGGCGCTCGACGCCGCGCGCGACTACACCCGAACCCAAGCCCGCCCGTGGACACCAGCCGGTGTCACCCAGGCGGTCGAGGATCCCTACGTCGTGCGCGCCTACGGCGAAATGGGCATTGCCTACCAAGGCGCGGACGCCGCCGCGCGAGACGCCGCGCGACTGTTGCAAACCGTCTGGGACAAAGGCCGACAACTGACCGCCGAGGATCGCGGTGAGCTCATGGTCCGCGTGTCCGGCGTTAAGGCGTTGACCTCACAGGTCGCCCTCGACATCACCAGCCGCATCTTCGAGGTCATCGGAGCCCGCGGCACACACCCCCGGTACGGATTCGACCGATTCTGGAGAAACATCCGCACCCATACCCTGCACGACCCGGTCTCCTACAAGATCGCCGAAGTCGGCAACTACATACTCAACGGCCGCTACCCGGTGCCCGGCTTCACGTCATAGCCACGTTCGGGTGGGGAGAAGGCTCGCTCCCCACCTGAAACGAATAGTCGGCCTGTGACAATCGATTCTATGCGGTGGCAGCTGAATCGGTTGGCGCCACGCCGGTTTCGGCGTGAACTCCCGAATTCCGTTGCGGGAGTTCGGAAAGTGGGTCATGCAGCGACCTGCGCAGGTTGGCCAGCAGCCGCAGCCCGGCCGGTGTCATGGTGAACCCTCGCCACCCGGCCGAGGCGCGATCGAGCACCGCCCACACCAGCTTCAGACAGGAAACCTCGCCGGGCAGCCGACCGATGACCTTGACCCGGCGGCGGGTCTCACCGAACGTCCGCTCGATGAAATTGGAGTGCCGCACCCGGGTCCAGTGCTCACGCGGGAACCGCAGGTAGGCCGTCAGCGAGTCACGGTCGCTGAGCAGACACCGCACCGCTGCCGGATAGGAGTCGCGCCAACGCCTTTCGAACACGTCGAGCCGCTTCTGCACATACCCGACCGCGTCGGGGCCGGGCTCGATCGTGTCGGGCACCTCGAAGATCGACCAGTAGTCGGCCTTGACCTCCGCTTGGGCGTTCTTGGGCACCTTGGCCAACACGTTTCTGGCGCGATGCACCAGACACCGCTGCCGCAGCGCCGCGCCCATGGTGCGCTCGACCGCGCCGATCAACCCGGCCGCACCGTCGCTGACCACCAGCAGCGGACACGCCAACCCACGCTCACCGAGCCCGGTCAAAAACCCCTCCCACGCGTCACCGGACTCGCTTGAAGCGGCCTCCAGCCCGACGAACACCGGGTTGCCGTCGGTGTCGATACCCCACGCGGCCAGCACCGGGTCGGCCGACGCGTTGGCGTGGTATTTGAAGTGGCTGCCGTCGAGGAACAGGTAATCCAGCTCGATGTCGTCGAGCCGGCGAGCGCTCCAGGCCTCGAACTGGTCGCGGATGTCTTCGCAGATGCGCGACACCGTCGATTTCGACACCGCGGCGGTCTCGCCGAGCGCCTCGGTCAAGGTGGCCTGCACATCGCGTGTCGACAGTCCGCGCACGAACCCGGCGATCACCAGCGACTCCAGCGCGTTGGTCTTGGTCACCCCCTTACCGAACAACTGGGAGGCGAAGCGCTCGGCGGTGCCGCGCACCTTCGGCCGCTCCAGCGTCACCGGGCCGGCGGTGGTTTTCACCGTGGTCGGGCAGTACCCGTTGCGCATCCCGGCGCGGGCGCCCGCACTGCCTGCGGCCCGCTCATAGCGGTCCCGGCCCAAAAACGCGGTCACCTCGGCCTCGATCGCGGCCTGCAACAGCAACCGGGCGCCGAGCACCGCGACCTGCTCGATCGCACCCGCCAGGTCCTCGCCGCCGGCGAACACCTCATCAATTTCTGCCTGCAACCGCTGCGCAGGCGATATCCTCTTCGACACGGACGTGGGTTCCTTCCTTCAGACTTGCTGGTCTTCGAGGGAACCTACGTCCGAACCCTTTTACACCGCTGGAGGGACACAACCCAGTCAGATGTCTATCTAGGCAACCTCGATGCCGTTCGTGACTGGGGGTACGCGCCCGAATATGTCGAGGGTATGTGGCGGATGCTGCAGGCTCCTGAGCCCGACGACTTTGTCCTGGCGACAGGTCGTGGTTACAGCGTGCGCGAGTTTGCCCAGACCGCATTCGAACATGCCGGCCTCGACTGGCAAAAGTATGTGAAGTTTGACGACCGCTATCTGCGTCCCACCGAAGTCGATTCACTGATCGGCGATGCCACCAAAGCCGCCCAGTCGCTCGGATGGAAGGCTTCCGTGCACAGTGGCGAATTGGCGCGGATCATGGTCGAGGCGGACATCGCCGCTTTGGAATGCGACGGAAAGCCATGGATCGACAAGCCGGTCCTCGCTGGCTGGAAATGACCCGAGTATGAACTCTGCAGTCGGCGTCCTTGACCGCACTTCGCCGGTATACATCGCAGGGCACCGCGGCCTGGTCGGCTCCGCCTTGGTGCGCAGGTTTCAGTCCGAAGGGTTCACGAATCTTCTTGTGCGGTCGCACAGCGATCTCGACTTGATGGACCGGGCCGCAACATTTGACTTCGTTCTCGAGTCAAGGCCGCAGATCGTCATCGATGCCGCGGCCAGGGTCGGTGGCATCATGGCCAATGACACCTATCCCGCCGATTTCCTGTCCGAAAACCTGCAGATCCAGGTCAACCTGCTCGATGCCGCGGTGGCGGCGAGGGTGCCACGGTTGCTGTTCCTCGGCTCCTCCTGCATCTACCCGAAATTCGCTCCTCAGCCGATCCCGGAGAGCGCGCTGCTCACCGGCCCGCTGGAGCCGACAAACGACGCCTATGCGATTGCAAAGATCGCGGGAATCCTTCAGGTGCAAGCGGTTCGGCGTCAATATGGCTTGTCGTGGATTTCGGCGATGCCAACCAATCTCTACGGACCCGACGACAATTTTTCTCCTTCGGGTTCGCACCTGCTGCCGGCGCTCATCCGCAGATACGAGGAGGCGAAGGCAAGCGGAGCCCCAAGCGTGACGAACTGGGGCACCGGCACCCCACAGCGAGAGTTGTTGCATGTCGATGACTTAGCCAACGCGTGCCTGTACCTTCTCGAACATTTTGACGGCCCAGATCACGTCAACGTGGGTACCGGTGTCGATCACAGCATCAGCGAGATTGCCGAGATGGTTGCCACCGCGGTTGGCTATGTGGGCGAAACGCGCTGGGACCAAACGAAACCGGACGGAACGCCGCGCAAGCTGCTGGACGTCTCAGCGTTACGAGGCCTGGGATGGCAGCCCAAAATCTCCCTGCGCGACGGCATTGAGGCAACGGTGGCGTGGTACCGTGCGAACGCAGCTGCGGCCCGGCAATAGAGCAGAGCGCGTACTAGACGCATATCTGGACGTCGGTTCCCCCGAAGGGGCATTCTCCTCGGCCATTCGCATGTTAGTGTTATGCGATGCAATTGCTGGATCAGGTTCGTTTGATCGCGCGTGCCGCGCCTTCCGAATTGTTGCGCTACTTCTCCGAACGCAATTGGAAACGCAAGTTCGTCAAACAGCTCGAATCGCTTAATGTGAATGTAGTTTTCGACATAGGCTCAAACACGGGGCAATACGCTGCCGGCCTCCGCAAAGCGGGCTACCAGGGTCGCATGATCTCGTTCGAACCCCTCTCGCAGCCTTTTGCGACGTTGGAAAGAAGGGCGTCAAAGGACCCACTTTGGGATTGCCGGAGGCACGCACTGGGGGACGCCGACGGCACGGTGTCGGTGAACATCGCAGGCAATGCTGCTCAGAGTAGTTCCGTGTTGCCGATGCTGAAAAGCCATCAAGATGCCTTTCCGCCAGCGAATTACGTTGGCGTCGAAGACGTCGCCGTGTATCGGCTTGACTCTGTGGCGTCAGAAATTTTGCGGCCAACCGATGTGACTTTCCTGAAGATCGACGTCCAAGGTTTCGAGAAGCAAGTGCTCGCCGGTAGTGAAACGACGCTCGCCAACAGTTGTGTGGGCATGCAACTCGAACTTTCTTTTCTGCCCTTGTATGAAGGGAGCATGCTTATCCCGGAAGCGCTCGAGTGGGCCTATTCCATGGGTTTTACGCTAACCGGATTACTACCCTGTTTTATCGATCCGCGGGACGGCCGGATGCTGCAGGCAGACGGTGTATTCTTGCGTGAGAAGGATTGACTTGACAATGCATTTGTTCTGTCGCCTGAATCGAATCCAGATAAAGTGTCTATGGCTCCGACCGACGGCCAATTCGAAAGCCGTGAAGTAGCGTCATGAGTGCACCAATGTTTTCGATCATCGTCCCCACGTTCAACTCGGCCGCGACTCTACAGGCGTGCATCGAAAGCATTGCCCGCCAGACGTACACCGACTACGAACTGGTACTCGTAGACGGCGCTTCGACAGATGGAACCGTCGACATCGCGAATGGTTTTGGCGCTGACCTTGGTGAACGCCTGGTCATCCACAGCGGCCCAGACCAAGGCCCCTACGACGCCATGAATCGTGGCGTCGGAATGGCCACCGGGGAATGGGTGCTCTTCCTGGGATCCGATGACACCCTGCTGGAGTCGGCCACTCTGGAGCTTGTGGCCGCCTTCATTCGCAGGCATGAGCCCAGCGACCTGGTCTATGGCGATGTCGTCATGCGCTCAACCGGAGCCCGACACGCCGGCGCCTTCGATCTCGATCGTCTGCTGTTTGAGACGAACCTGTGCCACCAGTCAATCTTTTACCGCCGCAAGCTCTTTGACGGCATCGGTCCCTACAACTTGCGCTATCCGGTTTGGGCTGATTGGGATTTCAACATCCGCTGCTTCTCCAACCCGGCGCTGGTGACCCGATACATGGACATCGTCATCGCGGAATACAACGACATGACCGGGCTCAGTATGAGGCAGAGCACCGATAGGGAATTTAGAAAGAGGCTGCCGATGTATTTTTGGGTGGCCGCCTGGGAGACGTGCGGCCGGATGCTGGTCTTCTTCCGGAAAAAAGAGAACCGTCGACTGGCGTTGCGCGCCTTGCTGATCAGGTCCAGAGCCGCATCGAAGGCGCGGGCACAGCAGTAGCGCACGCTTGTTGCCATGCCCGTTCGTCGGGCGGCGATCGTGTGTCCCGGACGTCTAAGCGCTGGCTTCGGCGGCCAGCCGATAGCCGCGCACGGCTACCGGAATGAACACCGCGAGCAGCACGACTGCCCAGGCAACGGTTATCGCGAACGGCAACGCGATCGGCCCCCCGTAAGCCAAGGCTCGCATCGTCTCAATGGGTGGCGAGATTGGTTGCATGCGGATCAAAGGACGGACCCAGCCCGGGAATGTGCTGATTGGAGTCGCGCCCGGGTTGACGAACGCCATGGTGAATGTGAGTCCCAACAACCACGTCATTGCGGTCCGACCGTTGTTGCGGACAGCCAGTGCCATCACCAACGCAGTGAACCCGCTCACCACGACCGACGGGATCAGAATAAAAAGCAGTGCCGCATGCCAGCCCTGATTAAAGCGGAGCCCTAACCCGAGCCCGATCACGGTAATGAGGATCGTGCCGATGAATGCCCGCACGACCTCGGCGGTTAACCACCCGATGAGCGCGCTCGCCCGATGTATCGGCAGAATCCACATCCGGCTGATCAGCCGCGACTGGCGGTCCATGGTGATGCCGACGGAATTGCCAAGCGAGCCGAACAAAGCGGATATCACCGCGCACATGGGGACCACGCCGTAAACGCTGTCGACGCCGGTGACTTTGTGCACCTGCTCGCCTAGCACGATTTGGTAGCAGAACAAGAGGAAGACTGGGAGCAACAGCGACCCCATTAGGACCGCTTGGTCGCGCCGCCACCTGAGAAGGAGCCGAGCGGCCTGCACCCAACTCTCGGTCACCAACGACCCCTGGGTCTCGAGTCGATGCGTCACTAGCCACGCCTCTGCATCCGCAACGTAAGCGTCCCAAAGACCAGCACCATGCCCAAACACCACGCCAGAGTGGCTGCCATATTGCTAAATATCACATGCCCGCTCGCCAGGCCACGCAATGTTTCGGCGAACTGTGACACCGGCTGGTTGCGAACATAGGGGCGCAACCAGCCGGGGAAGGTTTTCTCGGGGGCGATCCCGGTGGACAGCATGAACAACAACAGTTGGGGCACGAAGAGGAGGTGACTGGCGCCTTGGACAGTTTGTGCGCGCGATCCCAGCGCGTCGGCGCCGAGCGTTACGGCTAAGCACAGCAGCAGCGCAATGATCAGGAAAGCTATCGCGTTGCCCAATCCACCGGTTAAGCGGAAACCGAACGCATAGCCGGCCACCATCGCCACTACGAGGCAGAGCGTGCCCCGCATCAGAGTGGCTGCTACGCGGGCGGTCACCGTGGCTGCCGCTGCGACCGGCAGGGTCCGTATTCGCTCACCGAGCCCATACAGACGGTCACGCGCAGCACGATCCGCCGTCATCAACCCTACGAAAATCATCGACTGGGCGACCACCGCGGGCAGAAAGTACTGCGTATAACTGACGGGCCCAGTGTCGATCAGGCCGTGTAGCGCCACACTGAACCCCGCCAAATACGCTGCGGGGGAAAGGACTTCAAAGATCATCTCACCGTCGCGTGCCGCCGACATCAGCGACCGTTCGGTGAGGGCGGCAAGGGCGCTCATGGCCGGATTGCGGTCTGCTCGGTGAGGTGCAGGAATGCTTCGTCGAGCGAGGGCTTACGCAGCGAGATATCCGCGAGTTCGAGCCCGAGCGCGTCGACCCGACGGAATACTTCGACCAGCGTCGCCACGCCGTCGGGCGCGAACACCGACACCGAACTCGAGTCGGTGTCGATATCGACGCCGTCGAGGCCGGTAAGCGCTTCGGCGACGCGGGGCAGATCGGCGGGATTGGCTGGCGTCACCTGGCAGTAGCTGGCACCCACTGCGCGCTTGAGTTCCTCGGCGGTGCCGCTGGCGATCACCTGCCCGTGGTCGATGACGACGATCGAGTCGCTCAACACGTCGGCCTCTTCCAGGTACTGCGTGGTCAGCAGCACCGTGATGCCCTCCACAGTCAGCGAACTCACCAAGGCCCATACATCACGGCGGCTGCGTGGGTCCAGCCCGGTGGTCGGTTCGTCCAGGAAGAGCACCTGCGGCGGCACCACCAACGCACTGGCCAAATCGACGCGCCGAAACATGCCGCCGGAGTAGGTCGACATCCGACGGTCGGCGGCGGCAGTCAGGTCGAACTGCTCAAGCAGTTCGTCGGCGCGCGCCTTCGCCTGTCGCCGATTCAATCCGCGCAGCCGGCCAAACAACACCAGGTTCTCCCGGCCCGTCAGCATGGGATCCATTCCGGTGAACTGTCCAGCCATTCCGATGCTGGCCCGCACCTCGGCGGGCTGGCGCGCGAGGTCATACCCGGCAACGCTGGCGCGACCCGAACTGGGGCGAATCAACGTGGACAGGATGTTGATCGTGGTGGTCTTGCCGGCGCCATTATGGCCCAGCAGCCCGCATACCGTCCCGGCCTGAACCGAGAAGTCCACGCCATTGAGCGCGATCGTGTCTCGCCCGAATGTCTTTGTGAGGCCTACAACCTCAATAGCAAGTGGGCTCACGGTAGGAGTATTTCACGGTGCGTAACGGCGTGCTGACGGTATCGACAGATGACGATGTGGGGGAGGGGATGGGCTTGAAGCAAACTCATTGGCGTCCAATCTTTCTCGCCGCGCTATTGCGCGGAGGACATCGACCGCCTCGCTATCCGGGACAGCGAAACGACTAGGAACACCTAGACGGTCGGCCTGGCAATCGGGATCTCGGCCGTGGGGGCGTCCGCGTCGTCGTCCTCGCGCAGCAGGGTGCGCACGGAGGGGCGCGTGCCCACCGAGCGAAGCAGCAGGCTTGCCGGCCGCGGCCGAACCAACAGCGGCCACCAGAACCACCGCCCGAGCAGCGCCGCGATGGTGGGCGTCATGAACGAGCGCACGATTAAGGTGTCGAACATCAGGCCCAGGCCGATCGTGGTACCCACCTGACCGATGATGCGCAAGTCGCTGACCACCATCGATGCCATGGTGAATGCGAACACCAGGCCCGCGTTCGTCACGACCTTTCCGGTGCCGCCCATCGCCCGAATGATGCCCGTGTTGATGCCGGCGGCTATTTCCTCTTTCATGCGGGACACCAGCAGCAGGTTGTAGTCCGAGCCGACCGCCAGCAAGACGATGACCGACATCGGCAGCACCATCCAATACAGCTCGATGCCGAAGATGTACTGCCAGATCAGCACCGACAACCCGAACGAGGCGCCCAACGAAAGGGTCACCGTGCCCACGATGACAAGGGCGGCGATAAAACTTCGGGTGATGATGAGCATGATGATGAAGATCAGACACAGCGCGCCAACGCCGGCGATCAAGAGGTCGTAGGTCGAACCGTCCCGGAAGTCCTTGAAGGTCGACGCGGTGCCCGCGATATTGATCTTGGCGTTTTCCAGCGGCGTGTTCTTGAGCGCCTCTTCGGCCGCCTGCCTGATCTTGTCGATGCGGGCCACGCTCTCGGACGTTGCCGGGTCGCCGCGGTGGGAAATGATGAAGCGGGCGGCCTTTCCATCGGGCGACAAGAATTGGCTCATCGCTTTCTTGAAGTCCGCATTCTCGAAGATGTCCGGCGGCAGGTAGAACGAGTCATCATTCTTGGAGGCGTCGAACGCCTCGCCCATGGCAACGGCGTCCTTGTTATTGCTGTCCATCTGGCCGATGATCCCGGACATGGTGCTGTGATTGGTCAGCATCATCTGTCGCATGTCCTCCGACATGGCGATCATCGGCGGGTACTGCTCGAGCAGCTGCGGCATCAGCTTGTCCATATTGTCGAGATCTTTGAGAAGATCCGTCAGTTTGTCGCTGAGTGTATCGATGCCGTCGAGCGTGTCGAATATGCTTCTCAATGACCAGCATATCGGGATGTCATAGCAATGCTTTTCCCAATAGAAGTAGTTGCGCAGCGGCCGGAAAAAATCCTCGAAGTCGGACACATGGCCTCGTAGGTCATAAATGACTTCGGCCATTTCCTTGGTCTTCTCGATGGTATCGTGCGTGATGTCGGTCATGCGCGATTGCAATTCGTAGATGCGCTTCATGATCTCGATTTGTTTCGCCATCATGTCCGCCTGGACGAGCATGTCATCCATACGCAGCTGCATGTACTTGATGTCCTGGCTCATCATCGCCTGTTGCATGCTGAGCAAAAACGGAATCGACGTGTGCTGGATCGGCGTTCCCTCCGGCCGCGTGATGCCCTGCACCCGAGAAATACCGTGAACCCCGAAGACTGCCTTGGCAAGCCTGTGCAGCACCAGGAAGTCCGCCGAATTCCGCATGTCGTGATCGGCCTCGATCATCACGATTTCGGGCATCATCCGCGATTGATTGAAATGACGATCGGCGGCCGCGTACCCGACGTTGGCGGGAACGCTGTTGGGCATGTACAACCGGTTGTTGTAGCTCGTCTTGTATCCGGGCAAAGTGGCCAGGCCGACAATGGCGATCGCTATCGTCGCGCACAGGATAGGTGCGGGCCAGCGGACGATTGCCGTGCCGATGCGGCGCCAGCGGCCGAACCCGATCGTGCGCTTCGGGTCGAATAACCCGACACCACCGCCGACGGTCAGAACCGCCGGAACCAGCGTCAAAGCGATCAGGACCGAAATCAGCATGCCCAAAGAGCAAGGCAGACCCATGGTTTGGAAGATGGGCATGCGGGTGAAGCTCAGGCACAACATCGCCCCGGCGATCGTCAGACCCGAACCCAGGACCACGGGGGAGACGCTGCGATAGGTGGTGAAAAACGCGGTTTCCCGGTCCTCGCCGGCCTGGCGCGCCTCTTGATAGCGGCCGAAGAAGAAAATGGCGTAGTCGGTCCCGGCGGCCATCGCCAGCGCGACCAGCAAGTTCACGGCAAACGTCGACAGGGCAATGAAGTTGTGATCGGCGATAAAGGCGATGACACCCCGCGCGGCAAAAACTTCGATGCCCACCGTCAGCAACAAAAGAATGACGGTAATGACCGAGCGGTACACGAAAAGCAGCACGATGAAAATGATCAAGGCGCCGATCATCGTCATTTTCAGAATGGATCGGTCACCGGCGAGCTGCATATCGGAAAAAAGCGCCGCCGGGCCGGTGACATAGGCCTGAATGCCGGGAGGCGGTGGCGTCCGCGCGATGATGTCGCGGATCGCCGCCACGGATTCCTGACCCTGCGTGGTGCCTTGATTACCCGCCAGGTTCAACTGCACATAGACGGCCTTGCCGTCGGGACTCTGGGCACCCGCCGCGGTGAGGCGGTCTCCCCACAAATCCTGCACGTGCTCGATGTGCTTGGTGTCGCTCTTGAGTTCGCGAACCAACTTGTCGTAGTAGGCGTGTGCCGAGTCGCCGAGCTGCTGCTGCCCCTCGATCACCAGCATCGCGAAGCTGTCGGAGTCCGATTCCTTGAAGTCCCGGCCCATGCGCTGCATGGCCTGGACGGCCGGGGCGTCCTGTGGGGCCAGCGGCACCGAATGCTGTTGGCCCACGATCTCGAGCCGCGGGACGCCGAAGGTCACCAGCAGGGTCAGCGCTACCCACCCGATGATGATGAGCGCCGAAAAGCGACGGATGTTCCGCGCGATGCGGGGAGGCCGAGTTCCTTGGGTCGTCATGCGGCCCCCAGCGTGTCTGCGGCGCTATCGCCCTGCGTCACGATGTTCCCCACGGTTGCTGTTCCCATCCTGAAGTGGAAAGCCGCCACTTACTGCGACTGCTTCAGCAGCAACGAACGCACCAACGGACGAGGCCCCGTGGGCCGCAGCATCGTGCTGGCGGGGCGGGGACGCACCAGCTGTGGCCACCAGAACCAACGCCCCAGCAACGCAGCCACAGAGGGCGTCATGAACGCACGCACCACCAACGTGTCGAACAACAGTCCCAAACCGATCGTGGTGCCCAATTGGGCGATGCTGCGCAGGTCGCTGACCACCATTGAGGCCATGGTGAACGCGAACACCAGGCCGGCGTTCGTCACGACCTTGCCGGTGCCGCCCATGGCGCGAATGATGCCGGTGTGGATCCCGGCGGACAATTCCTCCTTCATACGGGAGACCAGTAGCAGGTTGTAGTCGGAGCCGACCGCCAACAGCACGATCACCGAGGTGGACAGCACCGTCCAGTGCAACTGCATGCCCAGGAGGTACTGCCAGACCAATACGGATAGCCCGAAGGACGCGCCGAGGGACAGCAAAACCGTGCCGACGATCACCATGGCGGCGATAAAACTTCGCGTCATGATCAGCATGATGATGAAAATGAGGCAGAGCGCGGAGACGCCGGCGATCAGGAGGTCGAACTTGGACCCGTCCACCAAATCTTTGGTGATCGCCGCCGTGCCGGTGAGGTAGATCTTGGCGTTTTCGAGGGGGGTCCCCTTGAGCGATTCTTCGGCCGCCGTCTTGATCTGTTCCACCCGCGAGAGGCCCTCGGGTGTCGCCGGGTCACCCCGCTGCGAGATGAGCAGACGGAAGTCCTTCCCGTCCGGCGACATGAACACCTTCTCGACCCGTTTGAAGGCGTCGGAGCCGTTGATGATCCCCGGCGGGAGGTAGAAGGAATCGTCGTTTCTGGAGGCATCGAATGCCTGGCCCATGACACTCGGATCCTTGGCGCTCGAATCCATCTGACCCATGACCCCGGACATGGTGCTGTGCATGGTCAGCATCATGCTGCGCATGCCGGACATGGTTTCGATCATCGGCGGGATCTGCATGACCAGCTGCGGCAGGATCGCGTCGAGCTGATCGAGGTTTTTCACCATCTCCTGCAGCTTGTCGCTGATCAAGTCCACGCCGTCGAGCGTGTCGAAAATCGACCTCAGCGAGAAGCAGATCGGAATGTCGTAGCAGTGTTTTTCCCAATAGAAGTAGTTGCGTAGGGGCCGCCAGAAATCCTCGAAATCCGAAATATGATCGCGTAGCTCCGACGTGATGTCCTGCATTTCATGCGTCGTCTGGACCATGTGGTGAGTGGTGGCGACGAGCTCTTTCATCAGACCCAGCATGTGCTGCATGATGCCGATCATTTTTCCCAGCTCGTTGGCCTGGACGAGCATGTCGTTCATGCGGTCTTTTTGAAAGGCCATGTTCTGCATCTGGCTGGCCTGACCCATGCTGATGATCCACGGAATCGTGGTGTGTTGCAGGGGCACACCTTCGGGGCGGGTGACGGTCTGCACTGTGGCAATACCCGGGACAGCAAGCACGGCCTTGGCGAGTTTGTTGATCACCAACATATCGGTCGGATTGCGCAAATCGTGATCGGTCTCGACCAACAGAATCTCGGGCATCTGCATTCGCTGGCCCGGAAAGTGCCGCGCCGCCGCGGCGTACCCCACATTGGCGGGAATGCTTTGCGGAATGAATTTCTGGTCGTCGTAGCTCGGGTGGTAATTCGGCAAGGCCAACAGGCCGATCAGCGCAACGGCCAACGACGCAACCAGAATGGGCGCCGGCCACCGGACGATGGCCGTGCCGATCCGTCGCCACCGGCGGGCCGAGACCGCCCGCCGAGGCTCGAACAGGCCGAACCGGGCTCCGGCGGCCAGCAGCGCCGGCCCCAGCGTCAGCGCAATTAGCACCGCAACCGCTATGCCGACCGCGCACGGTATACCGAGCGGTTGGAAAAAGGGCAGACGGGTGAAGCTGAGGCAGAGCACCGCGCCGGCGATGGTCAAGCCGGAGGCCAACACAACCTTCGCGACCCCGGCGAATGTGGTGTAGAAGGCGTCTTCGCGACTTTCGCCGGCCTGCCGAGCCTCTTGATATCGGCCGACGAAGAAAATGCCGTAGTCGGTTCCCGTCGCGATGACCGCCGCGACCAGCAAGTTGACGGCAAAGGTGGTAAGGCCGACCAGCCCGAGATGGCCGAGAAGCGCGACCATACCGCGCGCGATCTGCAATTCCAGGCCGACGATGAGCAACAGAAGGATGACGGTGACAATCGATCGATAAACGATCAGCAACGTCAGGAAAATCACGCAAAGGCTGGCCAAAGTCACCAGCGCGACCGTCTTCGCGCCGGCGGCGTTCATGTCCGCGACGATGGCCGCGGGACCGGTGACATAGACCTTGAGCCCGGGCGGGGGAGAAGCCTCCTGCACGATCTTTCTGACTGCGGCCACAGATTCGTCGCCCGCGGCCGCGCCCGCGTTGCCGTTCAGGTTCACCTGAACGTATGCGGCCTTGCCGTCCTGGCTTTGCGCGGCGCCGCGGGTAAGCGGGTCGCCCCAGAAATCCTGGACATGCTGCACGTGCGTGTGATCGGCCTCTAACTGGCGAACCAAACGCGTGTAATACGTGTGCGCGTCGTCGCCCAGTTGCTGTTGACCCTCCAACAGGACCATGGCCATGGCGCCGGTATTGGTCTCCTTGAAATCCTCGCCCAGCCGCTCCATCGCCTTGAACGACGGTGCGCCCAAAGGACTTAGCGATACCGCATGCTCAGCCGAAACCTGCTCCAGTGAGGGGACGGCGACGCTGATGAGGACCGCGATGCCAAGCCAACCCAAGATGATGGGCACCGACAACCGGTGGATGATCCGCGCCACCCGTGATCGCGCGGCGGGCTGCTGGGTCTCCAATTGCTCGGTACTCATGTGGCAGTCAACACGCAGTAGGTGAATGCGTTCAATTGGTGCGAGATCCTCTCGGTCTTGACAACGCCGTCCACCACGATGCGGCAGCCAAGAGTGTCGCTATTGCCCTGCGCCACTACGTTTCCCACGATTGACGGCAACGTGGTCGAGATGTCGAACGTCCACGGCAGCACGATGCCGGTGATGTGGTTCGGCTCGCCGTTGGCGTCAAAGTAGCTGATGTCGGCCATCGTCCCCGCCGGGCCGAAGACCTCGTATTTCACGTGCTTGGGGTTGAACGGTTTAGTGTCCTGCTGCCGCGATTCGGCGTACGACGGGCGGTGCTCGGAACCGAATACGCCGTGCAACCGCGAAACGGTCATGCCCCCGGCAATAACCACCGCCACGATCACCAACGGGATCCACAGCCGCTTCAGCAGGCTGAGAACTGCGGCACTCTTTTGGGATCGATTCGTTTGACGGCCAGTTTGCTGTGTGGGTTCAGGCGAAGATCGGCGAGCAAAGCCCAAGAAACCGCGTCTCCGGCCAGACGGTTGGCTAATTTCTCGTCCTTCCGCGATGGTGTTGTCGGGCCGGGCCCGCACGTCGGATTCGACCACTGCACCCCCTTCAGCCGTCTTCATGTCCGCGCGGGCTCCGCCACCCGAACATGCAACTACAGACCGGTAGCAACACGCCAGACTGCGGCGCCTTGATGCGGTGTACGTCGCCGACCAGTCGTGTCTCCGTTACCTCATGCGAGCCCCGCCCCCGGGGAACGCGACCAGGTCTTGATGAGTAAACCACGCCCGTCGCTTCCGTATCAGTGCTTTGGCAACGCGATACGGGATCGTGACCGATTCCACCTGCGTAAACGGCGTTTTGCTGACCCCTCCGCCCCGGGCAGCGGTCGCCAACGCCGCGCAACCACCTAAGCACAGCAGTCGTCACGTGTCACCGGCCGGGAGGGTTCAACATGCCCTGCCGGGAGGCGGCAGCTTCGCCTCCGGGTGATTTTCGCGGCCGTCACGCGTTCGGCTAGGATGTGTGTCGACGAGCACAAAAACTTCATCGGCCTGAAGGACGTGCCTGCCCCAATAGCGATATTTCGCATCAACCGCCATTGATGCAGGTCACTGGAGCGAATTCAGGGGCATCGGGGCCCCTTCGCACACCAATCATTCGGTGGCGCCAAGACCTTCTCGGCCACACCAGGAACTTTCCCCAAACCGCCGACGGGCAGTGTTGCCCTCCACTATGGTTTGGACCTGTTCCACTCATGTCCACTATCTATCTGGAGAATTGTGAGCATCAATCCATTCGACGACGACAACGGCAGCTTTTTCGTCCTGGTGAACGACGAGGAGCAACACAGCTTGTGGCCGGCCTTCGCCGATGTTCCAGCGGGTTGGCGAGTGGTACACGGGGAAGCCGACCGAGCTGCGTGTTTGGAGTACATCGAGCAACATTGGCCCGACATCAGGCCGAAGAGCCTGCGGGACAAGCTCGCAACGGGTCGGGGTTTTGACCAGTAACCAGCCGGGGTACGGGGCGGGTGGGTGGAGACTTGGGGGAGTCGATGGCGAGGGATGATCGAACGCTGCCACTGACACGGGGTCAGCTCGACATCTGGCTATCCCAAGAAGCCGGCTTCGCCGGCACCCAGTGGCAGCTCGGCCTCCTGGTCAAAATCGACGGCCCGGTCCATCGCGATCAGTTTCAGCAGGCACTCACCCAGACGGTCGGCGAGGCCGAATCGGGCCGGGTCTCGTTCTTCGAGGTCGACGGCCAGGTGGTCCAGAAGCCGATCGACTACCCCCACGTCGAGCTCGAGTTCCATGACCTGAGGGGCGCGGCGGATCCGGTGCAGGAAGCCCGCGAGATGTCATCCGCCATTCAGCGCACGCCGATGCCGTTGAACGGCCAGATGTTCAAATTCGTGCTCTTTCAAACGGGGCACGAGGAATTCTATTTGTTTGGTTGCTGCCACCACATTGCGATCGACGGTTTGGGCATGGCCCTGGTCTGCCGCCGGGTCGCAACCATTTATTCCGCGATGGTGGCGGGAAAGCCAATTCCCGACGCCTATTTCGGTTCGGCGCAGGACCTGGTCGACCTCGAGTCCGAGTACGAGGCTTCCGAGGATTACCTCGAAGACAAGGCCTATTGGAGCGAGCACCTTCCGCCGGAGAGCGGACCGGTCGACCGGCTGCCCGATGCGGGCACCGAGCAAGACCATTACTCGCCGTCCGCGTCGGTCCAGTTGGACCCCTCGGTCGTCAACCGGATCAAGGAGTTGTCCAAGAAGCTGGCCATCCGCCGGTTTTCGGTCACCACCGCCGCGTGCGCGCTGTTGGTGCGCGGATGGTCGGGCAGCGGCTCCGAGGTGGCGCTGGACTTCCCGGTCAGCAGGCGGGTGACTCCCGAGTCGAAGACGCTCCCGGCAATGCTGGCCGGTGTCGTGCCGCTGGTCCTGTCGACGGAACCGCAGACGACGGTTGCCGACTTCTGCAAGCACGTCGACAAGCGGATCCGCGAACTGCTGAAGCATCAACGTTTTCCCGCGCACACCCTCGAGGGCGACGGCCTGCGGCAGGCGCCGAACCGGGTGGGCATCAATTTCCTACCGATGAGGCTGACCCTGGACCTGGCCGGCTCGCCGGCGACGGCGTCGTACACCAACCACGGGCCGGTCGGGCACTTCGGGTTGTTCTTCCTCGGCGCCGGTGACCAGCTCTTCCTCAGCACCGCGGGCCCGGGCCAACCGTTCGCCGGCTTCGGCGTCGCCGACCTGGCGGGACGGCTGCAGCAGATCCTGGCGGCCATGACCGCCGACCCCGAGCGGCCGCTGTCGTCGATCGAGCTGCTGACCCCCGACGAGCCCGCACTCATCGACCGGTGGAGCAACCGGCCGGCATTGGCCGAGCCCGCACCGGCCCCGGTGTCGATTCCGGCCGCGTTCGCCGAGCACGTGCAGCGCACCCCGGAGGCGCCGGCCGTGACATTCGGCGACCATTCGCTGACCTACGCCGAGCTCGACGAGGCGTCGAACCGCTTGGGGCACCTGCTCGCCGGCCACGGCGTCGGACCGGGTGACTGCGTGGCGGTGCTGTTCCCCCGCTGCGCGGACGCCATCGTTTCGATGCTGGCGGTGCTCAAGACCGGGGCGGCCTACGTGCCGATCGACCCCGCGCACGCGTCGTCGCGGATGGACTTCGTGCTCTCCGATGCCGCGCCCAGCGCGGTGATCACCACGGCGGAACTGCGCCCGCGGCTGGAGGGGCATGACGTTTTCGTCGTCGATGTGCACGACCCCGCCGTCGACAGCCAGCCCAGCACCGCGCTGCCGAACCCGGCGCCCGAGAACGTCGCCTACATCATCTATACGTCCGGAACGACCGGGACCCCCAAAGGCGTCGCCATCCCTCATCTCAACGTCACGTGGCTGACCGAGTCGCTCGACGCCGCCCTGCCGCCGGGCAATGTCTGGACGCAAAGCCATTCCTCGTCCTTCGACTTCTCGGTGTGGGAAATCTTCGGTGCGCTGCTCCGCGGCAGGCGGCTGCTGGTGGTGCCCGAATCGGTGGCGTCCTCCCCGCAGGATTTCCACGACCTGCTGGTCGCGGAGAAAGTCAGCGTGCTGACCCAGACGCCATCCGCGGTCGCGATGCTGCCTGCCGAGGGCCTGGAGTCCACGGCGCTGGTGGTGGCCGGCGAGGCCTGCCCGACCGACGTCGTCGACCGGTGGGCGGCCCCCGGCCGGGTCATGATTGATGCCTACGGCCCGACCGAGACCACGGTCTGCGCGTCGATCAGCACGCCGCTGACGCCCGGCTCGCCGGTGGTGCCGATCGGCTCCCCCATAGCCGGGGCGGCGATGTTCGTGCTCGACAAGTGGCTGCAGCCGGTGCCCGCCGGTGTGGTCGGCGAGTTGTACCTGGCGGGTCGCGGCGTCGGGCACGGCTACGTGCGCCGGCCAGGGCTGACCGCGTCGCGGTTCGTGGCCAACCCCTTCGGCGGCCCCGGGGCACGCATGTACCGCACCGGGGACCTGGTGTGCTGGGGTCCCGACGGGCAGCTGCAGTACCTGGGCCGCGCCGACGAGCAGGTCAAGATTCGCGGCTACCGCATCGAACTCGGCGAAATCCAGGCGGTCTTGGCCGGGCTCGACGGCGTGGACCAGGCGGCGGTGATCGCCCGCGAGGACCGCCCCGGCGACAAGCGCCTCGTCGGCTACGTCACCGGCACCGCCGACCCCGCGGCGCTGCGCGCCCAACTGGCCGAAAAGCTTCCGCCGTACATGGTGCCGACCGCGGTGATGGTGCTCGACGCGCTGCCGCTGACCGGCAACGGCAAGCTCGACAAGCGCGCCCTGCCCTCGCCGGAATACACCGCGAGCGAATACCGGGCCCCGGCCGACGCGATCGAGGAGATCCTGGCCGACATCTACGCCCAGGTGCTGGGCGTGGAGCGCGTCGGCGTGGACGACTCGTTCTTCGACCTGGGCGGCGACAGCATCCTGTCGATGCAGGTGGTGTCCCGCGCGCGGGCGGCCGGCGTCATCTGCCGCCCCCGGGACGTCTTCGTCGAGCAGACCGTGGCGCGGCTGGCGCGGGTGTCCGAGGTGGCGGTCGACGGCGACCTCGGTGCGGCCGACGAGGGGATCGGCCCCGTGGTGGCCACCCCCATCATGCGGTGGCTGCAGACCATCGACGGTCCGATCGACGAGTTCAACCAGGCCATGGTGCTGGCGGCGCCCGCGGGTGTGAGCGCCGACGACGTGGCGGTGGTGCTGCAGGCCGTGCTGGATCGCCATCCCATGCTGCGGCTGCGCGTGCAGGACGACGGCGCCGGGGGCTGGTCGCTCGAGGCGCCCGAGGCCGGCTCGGTGCAGGCCGGCGACTGCCTGCGCACGGTCGAGGCGCTCTCCGACGCGGACCTGGTCGAGGCCCGTTCCCGGCTCAACGTGGCCGACGGGGTCATGGTGAGCGCGGTATGGGCAAGTGCGACAAGCCAATTGGCGTTGATCATCCACCACCTGGCGGTCGACGGTGTGTCGTGGCGGACCCTGATCGAGGACCTCAACATCGCCTGGGTCCAGCACCACAACGCCCAACCGGTGGCGTTGCAGGCGCCCGGCACCTCGTTCGCCCGGTGGTCGTCGCTGCTGGCCGAGCACGCGAAGGACCCGGCCGTCCTCGAACAGGCCGGCGCGTGGCAGGAGGTGGTCGCCACCCCGCCGGCGCTGCCGGCCGCCGGGCCGGAGGACACCTACGCGAACGCCGGACAGTTGTCGGCGTCGCTGGACGTCGAGACGACCCGCCTGTTGCTGGGGGAGGTGCCTGCGGCGTTTCACGCCGGCGTGCAGGACATCCTGTTGATCGCGTTCGGGTTGGCGTTCACCGAGTTCCTGGGGTCCGTGGGGACCGCGACGCCGATCGGCATCGACATCGAGGGCCACGGACGCAACGAAGAGATCGCCTCCCGCATCGATCTGTCCCGCACGGTCGGCTGGTTCACCACCAAATACCCTGCGGCGCTGTCGATTCGCGGCGGGCTGAACTGGTCCAAGGTGACCGCGGGGGACGCCGCGCTGGGCGCGGTGATCAAGGACGCCAAGGAACAACTGCGCGCCCTGCCCGACGGCCTCACCTATGGGCTGTTGCGCTACCTGAACAGCGAGGTCGGCCTGCAGGGGCCGGACCCCGTGATCGGATTCAACTACCTGGGCCGGCTGGCCGCGGGGGCCGACCTCTCCGAGGACTTGTGGCGCGTCAGCGAGGACAGCCTGTCGTCGGCCGCGGTCGCGACGGCGGTGGCGATGCCGTTGGCGCACACCGTGGAACTCAACGCCGGCACCATGGACACCGAGGACGGCCCGCTGCTGCACGCCAACTGGCGGTGGGCGACCTCGGCGCTGACCGACGAACAAGTAAACCGGTTGAGCCAGTTGTGGTTTGAGGCCCTGGCCGGCATCTGCGCGCACGTGCGCGCCGGCGGCGGGGGGCTGACCCCGTCGGACATCGCGCCGGCCCGCCTGGACCAGCAGCAGATCGACGAGCTGTGCCGGCAGCACCAGATCGCCGACGTGCTGCCGCTGAGCCCCGTGCAGCAGGGTTTGTTGTTCCACACCAGCTTTGCGGCCGAGCTCGAAGACCTCTACGCGGTGCAGCTGGGCATCACCGTGAGCGGCAGCCTCGATCAGCACCGGCTGCGCGAGGCCGTGCAGACCGCCGTCAACCGCCACCCCAACCTGGTGGCGCGCTTCTTCGATGAATTCGGCGAGCCGGTGCAGATCATCCCCGCCGAGCCGGTAATGGCTTGGCGCTACGTCGAATTGGACGGCGGCTCGGACCCAGTGGACCAACAGCTCGAGCAGTTGGCCGCCGACGAACGCACCGCCGTGTGCGACCTGGCGGGCCAACCCGCCTTCCGGACCGCGCTGATCCGCATCGCCGACGACCGGCATCGGCTGCTGTTCACCATCCACCACATCGTGATCGACGGCTGGTCGCTGCCGGTCCTGCTGCGGGAGGTCTTCGCCGGCTACTACGGACAGCGGCTGCCCGCGCCGCCGTCGTACCGCAGCTACCTGATGTGGCTGGCCGCCCAGGACCACGCCGCCGCCCAAGCGGCCTGGCGTGAGGCGCTCGACGGGTTCGAGGCCCCCACCCTGGTGGCCCCGCCCGGCAAGATCGGGCGGCGCGCCGTTGCCACCTATGCGGTTTCGGCCGACACGACGCGGGCGCTCGGCGAGCTGGCCCGCTCCAGCCGCACCACCATCAGCACCGTGCTGCAGGGCGCCTGGGCGCAGCTGCTGACGTGGCTGACCGGCCAGCACGACGTCGCCTTCGGCACCGCGGTCTCGGGCCGGCCCACCGAGCTGGCCGGCGCCGACGCCATGGTCGGGCTGCTGATCAACACCGTGCCGGTTCGGGCCAACATCGCCGCCGCGACCACCGTCGTCGACCTGCTCGAGCAGCTGCAACGCGCCCACGCCGAGACCCTCGAGCATGAACACTTGGCGCTGGGCGAGATTCACCGCGTCACCGGGCACGACCAGCTGTTCGACACCCTGTTCCTCTACGAGAACTACCCGATCGACGCCGGCGCGATGATGGGCGCCCAAGAGCTGGCCGTCACCGAATTCAGCAGCCGCGAATTCAACCACTACCCGCTGTCGGTCGTGGCCACGCCGGGCCACGAACTGAGCCTGCGCGTCGAGTACGACACCGAGGTCTTCGACGCGGCCGCCATCGAAACGCTGATCGAGCGGCTGCGCCAGGTGATGGCGGCCATGACCGCCGATCCCGCGCAACGGCTTTCATCGATCGATCTGCTCGACCCCGCCGAACACGAACGGCTGGACGAGTGGGGCAACCGCGCCGTGCTGGCCCAGCGGCCCACCGGGCAGGAGTCGATCCCGGCGTTGTTCGCTGCGCAGGTCGCCCGCGCCGCCGACGCCGTCGCGATCACCTGCGGCGAGCGGTCGTTCACCTACCGCGAGGTCGAGGAGTCGGCAAACCGGTTGGCGCACTTGCTGGTTGGGCAGGGCGCGGGCCCGGGGCAGCGGGTGGCCGTGGTGATCCCGCGGTCGGCCGAAGCGGTGATCGCGATCTTCGCCGTCCTCAAGACCGGGGCCGCCTACGTGCCGATCGACCCGAGCGTGCCCGCGGCGCGCCTCGAGTTCGTGCTCGGCGATTCCGCCCCGATCGCGGCGGTGACCACCGCCGAGGTGCGGCCGCAGCTGGGCGGGTACGCCGGACAGATCATCGACATCGACGACGCCGCGGTGGCCGACCAGCCCACGACCGGCCTGCCCGCGCCGGCGCCGGACAACATCGCCTACATCATCTACACCTCGGGCACGACGGGAACGCCCAAGGGCGTGGCGATCCCGCACCGCAACGTCACGTTGCTGCTGGAGACACTGGATGCTCAGCTGGGGTTGGGCCAGGTGTGGACGCAATGTCATTCGCTGGCGTTTGACTTCTCGGTGTGGGAGGTCTTCGGGTCACTGCTGTACGGCGGGCGCCTGGTGATGGTGCCCGACGCGGTGGTGCGCTCGGCAGAAGACTTGCACGCCTTGCTGGTTCGCGAGCAGGTCAGCGTGCTGAGTCAGACCCCGTCGGCGTTCTATGCGTTGCAGAGTGCCGACGCGTTGGCCCCGGAGCTGGGTGAGCAGCTGAAGTTGCAGACGGTCGTGTTCGGCGGGGAGGCGTTGGAGCCACACCGGCTGTCGACGTGGCTGCATCACCACCCCGGCCTGCCGCGCATGATCAACATGTACGGCATCACCGAGACCACGGTGCATGCGTCGTTCCGCGAGATCCTCCGCGGCGACGTCGACAACAACGTCAGCCCGATCGGGGTGCCGCTGGGCAACCTCGCCTTCTTCGTGCTCGACGGGTGGCTGCGCCCGGTGCCCGTCGGGGTGGTCGGCGAGTTGTACGTCGCCGGTGGGGGATTGGCCACCGGCTACGTGGGCCGCCCGGGGCTGTCGGCCACCCGATTCGTGGCCTGCCCGTACGGGGCCCCCGGTGCGCGGATGTATCGCACCGGCGACCTCGTCCGCTGGAGTGCCGACGGGCAGCTGCAGTACATGGGCCGCGCCGACGAGCAGGTCAAGATCCGCGGCTACCGCATCGAACTCGGCGAGATCCAGGCCGCCCTCGCCTCGCTGGACGGCGTCGAGCACGCCGCCGTCATCGCCCGCGAGGACCGCCCCGGCGACAAGCGTCTGGTCGGCTACGTGACGGGCACCGCCGACCCGGCCGAGGCCCGCGCGCAACTCACCGAGCGGCTCCCGTCCTACATGGTGCCCTCGGCGGTGGTGGTGCTCGACGCGCTGCCGCTGACGGTCAACGGCAAGCTCGACACCCGCGCCCTGCCGGCGCCGGAATATCAAGCCGTCGACCGCTACCGGGCGCCGGCGAGCGCCATCGAGGAGATCCTGGCCGGCATCTACGCCCAGGTGCTGGGCGTCGAACGGGTCGGCGTGGACGATTCGTTCTTCGACCTGGGCGGCGACAGCATCCTGTCCATGCAGGTGGTGGCCCGCGCCCGCGCCGCCGGCGTGGTGTGCCGCCCGCGGGACGTCTTCACCGAACAGACGGTCGCGCGCCTGGCGCGGGTCGCCACGATCGCCGACCCCGACGACGACGTCGTCGACGAGGGCATCGGGCCGGTGGTGGCCACCCCGATCATGCGCTGGCTGCAGAACATGGACGGCCCCGTCGAGCAGTTCAACCAGACGATGGTGCTGGCGGTCCCCGCCGACGTCACCGCCGACGACGTGCCGGTGGTGCTGCAGGCGCTGCTGGACCGGCACGCGATGCTGCGGGTCCGCGTCGAGGACGACGGCGTGGGCGGCTGGTCGTTCGACGTGCCCGAGCCGGGCTCGGTGCAGGCCGGCGACGTGCTGGAGACCGTCGACGAGTTGTCCGAGGCGGCCCTGGTCGACGCCCGGTCGCGGCTGAACCTGGCCGACGGCCTGATGCTGAACGCCGTATGGGCAAGCGCGACAAGCCAATTGGCGTTGGTCATCCATCACCTGGCGGTCGACGGTGTGTCGTGGCGGACCCTGATCGAGGACCTCAACATCGCCTGGGCGCAGCACCACAGCGGCCAGCCGGTGGCCCTGCCGGCCGGCGGGACCTCGTTCGCCCGGTGGTCGTCGCTGCTGGACGAGCACGCGCGCCGCCCCGAGGTCGTCGAGCGGGCCGAGGAGTGGCGGCAGGTGGCCGCGATCCCGGCGGTGTTGCCGGCCGCGCGGCCCGAGGACACCTACGCGACGGCCGGGCAGCTGTCGGCGTCGCTGGACGTCGAGACGACCCGCCTGTTGCTGGGGGAGGTGCCCGCGGCGTTTCACGCTGGGGTGCAAGACATTTTGCTGATCGCGTTCGGGTTGGCGTGGACGCAGTTCATGGGCACCGGAGCGCCGATCGCCATCGACGTGGAGGGCCACGGGCGCAGCGAGGAGCTGGGCCCGCAGGTGGACCTGTCGCGCACGGTCGGGTGGTTCACCGCCAAGTACCCGGTGTCGCTGCGCGTCGGTGGCCTGTCGTGGGGTCAGGTGGTCGGCGGCGACGCGGCGCTGGGCCCGGTGATCAAGGACGCCAAGGAGCAGCTGCGGGGCCTGCCCGACGGCCTCACCTATGGGTTGCTGCGGTACCTGAATCCCGATGTGGACCTTGGTGATTCGGATCCCGCCATCAGCTTCAACTACCTGGGCCGGCTGGGCGGCGGGGCCGCCGACCTGTCGCCCGACCTGTGGCAGCTCAGCGAGGACAGCTTCGCGTTGGCCGGTGCGGCCGGGGCGGTGGCCCTGCCGCTGCCGCACACGGTGGAGCTCAACGCCGGCACCATGGACACCGCCGACGGCCCCCACCTGCAGGCCAACTGGACGTGGGCGCGCTCGGCGCTGGACGAAAAGCAGATCGGCAAGCTCAGCGAGTTGTGGTTCGACGCGCTGGCCGGGATCTGCGCGCACGTCCGCGACGGCGGCGGCGGGTTGACCCCGTCCGACATCGCGCCCGCCCGGCTGACCCAGCGGGACCTCGACGAACTGCAGGGGCAGTACCGCGTCGCCGACGTGCTGCCGCTGACCCCGCTGCAGCAGGGGCTGCTGTTCCACACCGGCACCGCGCAGGGCGCCCAAGGCTCCGAGGACCTCTACGCCGTGCAGCTCGACATCTCGGTCAGCGGCGCCATCGACCCGGAGCGGCTGCGCGACGCCGTGCAGACCGTCGTCACCCGCCACCCCAACGTGGTGGCCCACTTCAGCGAGGACTTCGGCGAGCCGGTGCAGGTCTTGTCCGCCGATCCGGAACTGGCCTGGCAGTACGTCGAGCTGCACGCCGGCGGCGACCAAGACCACCAGATCGAGGAGCTGTCGGCCGCCGAACGCGTCGCCGTCTGCGACCTGGCGGGCAAGCCGCCGTTCCGGGGCACGCTGATCCGCACCGGGGACGACACCTACCGGTTCGTGCTCACCAACCACCACATCGTGCTCGACGGCTGGTCCAAGCCCGTCCTGCTGCAGGAGATCTTCGCCAGCTACTTCGGGGTGCGGCTGCCCGCGCCGGTGCCCTACCGCAGCTTCATCACCTGGCTCTCCGAGCAGGACCGCGCCGCCGCGCAGGCGGCGTGGCGCGAGGTGCTCGCCGGATTCGACACCCCCACGCTGGTGGGGCCGTCGGGCCGGATGGGGCTGGGCCCGCGCGGCGTCGCCGAATTCCACGTGTCCGCGGAGACCAGCCGCCTGCTCGGCGAATTGGCCCGCTCGTGCCGCACCACCGTCAGCACCGTGCTGCAGGCGGCCTGGGCGCAGCTGCTGATGTGGCTGACCGGCCAGCACGATGTGGTGTTCGGCACAGCGGTTTCGGGCCGGCCGACCGATTTGGCCGGTTCGGAGTCCATGGTGGGCCTGCTGATCAACACCGTGCCGGTGCGGGCGACCATTGGCGCCGAAACCACCATCGCCGACCTGCTTGACCAGCTACAACAGGCCTACACCAGGACCTTGGACCACCAGCACCTGGCGCTGAACGAAATTCATCGTGTAACGGGGCACGACCAAATTTTCGACACAATGTTCGTGTATGAGAACTATCCCCTCGATACCGCCGCGCTATCGGCCGTGGACGAGTTAACTATTAGGGGATTCACGAATCGGGAATACAACCATTACCCGCTTTCGGTGCAAGCCGTGCCGGGCCAGGAAATTGGCCTTCGCGTCGAGTTCGATACCGACGTGTTCGGCGAGGCGAGGATCGAGAAGCTGGTCGAGCGTTTCAAGCGGGTGCTGGAAGCCATGACCGTGGACTTGGAGGAGCAGTCATGACCGTCGGTGCGGGACGGCGATTGTTATCGATCGATCTACTGGATGGCGGCGAGCACGACCGACTCGACGAGTGGGGCAACCGGGCGATATTGACCAAGCCGGTCAAAGTCCCGACGTCCATTCCCGAAATGTTCGCGACCCAGGTGGCGCGCGCGCCGCAGGCGACCGCGCTCAGTTTCGAGGGCCGCTCGCTGACCTATTTGGAGCTCGACGAGGCCGCCAACCGGCTGGCGCACCTACTGGCCGAGCAGGGCGCCGCCCCGGGCGAATGCGTCGCGCTGCTGTTCTCCCGCTCGGCCGAAGCCATCATCTCGATCCTCGCGGTCTTGAAGACCGGCGCGGCCTACCTGCCGATCGACCCCGCGCTGCCCGCCGCCCGCATGGAGTTCATGCTCGGCGACGCCACTCCGATCGCCGCGGTCACCACCGCCAGCCTGCGCACCCGGCTGGACGGCTTCGACCTGCCCGTCATCGACGTCGACGAGGCCGCCGCCGACAGCCAGCCCAGCAGCGCGCTGCCCGGACCGGCGCCCGACGACATCGCCTACATGATCTACACCTCGGGGACCACCGGCGTCCCCAAGGGTGTCGCGGTCACGCACCGCAACGTGACCGAATTCCTGAAGACCCTGCACGCCAAGCTGCCGTCCGGTGCGGGCCAGGTGTGGTCGCAGTGGCACTCCCTGGTGTTCGACGTCTCGGTGTGGGAGATCTGGGGTGCGCTGCTGCACGGCGGGCGCCTGGTCGTGGTCCCCGAATCGGTCGCGGGCTCGCCCGACGATCTGCACGACCTGCTGGTCGCCGAGAAGGTCAACGTGCTCAGCCAGACCCCGTCCGCGGTGGGGATGCTCTCGCCCGAGGGCCTGGAGTCCACGGCGCTGGTGGTGGCCGGCGAGGCCTGCCCCGCCGAGGTCGTCGACCGGTGGGCGCCCGGACGCGTGATGATCAACGCCTACGGCCCGACCGAGGCCACCGTCTACGCCGCGATGAGCGCGCCGCTGACGGGGGACTCGGGCGCGCCGCCGATCGGCTCGCCGGTGCCCGGCGCGGCGCTGTTCGTCTTGGACAAGTGGTTGCGGCCCGCGCCCGAGGGCGTGGTCGGTGAGCTGTACGTGGCCGGCCGCGGCGTGGCCACCGGGTACGCGCGGCGGTCCGGCCTGACGGCGTCGCGGTTCGTGGCCTGCCCCTTCGGCGGCCCGGGCGCGAGGATGTACCGCACCGGCGACCTGGTGCGCTGGGGCACCGACGGGCAGCTGCAATACCTGGGCCGCGCCGACGAGCAGGTCAAGATTCGCGGCTACCGCATCGAACTCGGCGAGATCCAGTCGGCCCTCGCCGCGCTCGACGGCGTGGACCAGGCCGCGGTCATCGCCCGCGAGGACCGCCCCGGCGACAAGCGCCTCGTCGGCTACATCACCGGCACCGCCGACCCGGCGGAGCTGCGCACCCAGCTCGGCAAGCGGTTGCCCGCCTACATGGTCCCCGCCGCCGTGGTGGTGCTCGAGGCGCTGCCGCTGACGGTCAACGGCAAGCTCGACAAGCGCGCCCTGCCCGCGCCGGAGTACCACAAGCGCGCCGGTGAGTACCGCGCGCCGTCCAACCACACCGAGGAGATCCTGGCCGGCATCTACGCCCAGGTGCTGGGTGTGGAGCGCGTCGGCGTCGACGACTCGTTCTTCGACCTGGGCGGCGACAGCATCCTGTCCATGCAGGTCGTGGCCCGCGCCCGCGCCGCCGGCGTGGTGTGCCGCCCCCGCGACGTGTTCGTCGAGCAGACCGTGGCCCGGCTGGCCCGCGTGGCCACCGACCGCGACGACGAGGAGGACGTGGTCGACGAGGGGATCGGCCCGGTGGTGGCCACCCCGATCATGCGCTGGCTGCAAACCGTCGACGGCCCGATCGACGACTTCAACCAGACCATGGTGCTGGCGGCCCCCGCGGGCGTCACCGCCGACGAGGTCGTCGTCGTGCTGCAGGCCCTGCTGGACCGCCACCCGATGCTGCGGCTGCGCGTCGAAGACGACGGCGAGGGCGGCTGGAAGTTGCACGCGCCCGACCCGGGCACGGTGCAGGCCGGCGACTGCCTGCAGACCGTCGACACCCTGACCGACGCCACGCTCGTCGAGGCGCGGTCGCGGCTGAACCCGGGCGCCGGCGCGATGGTGAGCGCCGTATGGGCAAGCGAGACAAGCCAATTGGCGTTGATCATCCACCACGTGGCCGTCGACGGTGTGTCGTGGCGGACCCTGATCGAGGACCTCAACATCGCCTGGGCGCAGCACCACAGCGGCCAGCCGGTGGCCCTGCCGGTCGGCGGGACCTCGTTCGCCCGGTGGTCGTCGCTGCTGGCCGAGCACGCGCAGAGCCCGGCGGTCGTCGAGCAGGCCGACGCCTGGCGCGAGGTGGTGTCCACCCCGGCCCTGCTGCCGGCGGTGCGACCCGAGGAGGACACCTACCAGACGGCCGAGCAGCTGTCGGTGTCGCTGGACGTCGAGACCACCCGGCTGCTGCTGGGCGAGGTGCCCGCGGCGTTCCACGCCGGGGTGCAAGACATCCTGTTGATCGCGTTCGGGATGGCCTGGACGGAATTTTTGGGTTCCAAGGCCGCTGGCGCGCCGATCGGCATCGACGTCGAGGGTCACGGACGCCAGGAAGAGCTGGGACCGCACGTCGACCTGTCGCGCACCGTGGGGTGGTTCACCACCAAGTACCCGGTGGCCCTGACCATCGACGGGCTGGACTGGGCCAGCGTGGTGGGCGGTGACGACGCGCTCGGCGCGGCCGTCAAGGCCACCAAGGAGCAGCTGCGCGCCCTGCCCGACGGACTGACCTACGGCCTGCTGCGCTACCTGAACCCCGACGTCGATCTGGGTGGATCCGACCCGGTGATCGGCTTCAACTACCTGGGCCGGCTCGGCGCGGCCGCCGACCTGCCCGGCGAGTTGTGGCGGTTGAGCCCCGACAGCCTGTCGCTGAGCGGCGCGGCCGCCGCGGTGGCGATGCCGCTCATGCACACCGTCGACCTCAACGCCGGCACCATGGACACCGAAGAGGGCCCGCACCTGCACGCCAACTGGACGTGGGCGGCCTCGGCGATGGACCGCGAGCAGATCAGCCGGCTCAGCCGGCTGTGGTTCGAGGCCCTGGCCGGCATCTGCGCCCACGTGCAAGCCGGCGGCGGCGGGCTGACCCCGTCCGACATCGCGCCGGCCCGCCTGAACCAGCGGCAGATCGACGAGCTGAGCAAGCAGCACCAGGTCGCCGACATCCTGCCGCTGACCCCGCTGCAGCAGGGTCTGCTCTTCCACGCCAGCTTCGCCCAAGACCCGGGCGACGACGTCTACGCGGTGCAGCTGGGCATCACCGTGACCGGCGCCCTGGACTCGCACCGGCTGCACGAGGCGGTGCACACCGTGGTGAACCGCCACCCCAACCTGGCGGCCCGGTTCTGCCCGCAGTTCGGCGAACCCGTCCAGGTGATCCCGGCCGACCCGGTCATGGCGTGGCGCTACATCCAGCTCGGCCCCGAAGACCTCGACCCCGAACAGCGGGTCGAGGAGCTGTGCGCCGCCGAGCGCGCCGCGGTGAGCGACCTGGCCAACCGGCCGGCGTTCCGGGCCGCGCTGATCCGCACCGCGGACAACCGGTACCGGTTCGTGCTCACCAACCACCACATCGTGATGGACGGCTGGTCGCTGCCCATCCTGCTGCGCGAGATCCTGGCCAACTACTACGGCGACCAGCTGCCCGCGCCCGCGACCTACCGCAGCTACCTGACCTGGCTGGCCGGCCAGGACCGCGCCGCCGCGCAGGCGGCGTGGCGCGAGGTGCTCGACGGATTCGAGGCCCCCACCCTGGTGGGCCCTGCGGGCCGGATGCGGCTCGGCCGGCGGGCCGTGGAGTCCTACCGGCTCTCCGCGGAAACCACGCGCGCCCTGGGCGAGCTGGCCCGCTCGTGCCACACCACCGTCAACACCGTGCTGCAGGCCGGGTGGGCGCAGCTGCTGATGCGGCTCACCGGCCACCACGACGTGGCGTTCGGCACCGCCGTCTCGGGTCGGCCCGCCGACCTAGCCGGCGCCGAATCGATGGTGGGCCTGCTGATCAACACCGTCCCGGTGCGCGCCAACATCGACGCGGAGACCACCGTCGCCGACGTGCTGGACCAGCTGCAGCAGCACCACAACGACACCCTCGAGCACGAGCACCTGGCGCTGAGCGAGATCCACCGCGTGACCGGCCACGACGCCCTGTTCGACACCCTGTTCCTGTACGAGAACTACCCGATCGACACCAGCGTCCCGTTGGGCTTCCACGAGTTGGCCATCACCGATGTCACCAACCGCGAGTACAACCACTACCCGCTGTCGGTGATGGCGCTCCCGGGCCGCGAACTGGGCCTGCGCGTCGAATACGACACCGACGTGTTCGACGCCGCCGGCATCGAGAAGATGACCGAGCGGTTCCAGCGCGTGCTCTCCGAGATGACCGTCGACCCCACCCGACGGCTGATGGCGCTCGACGTCGTCGACGAGGCCGAGCACGAGCTGCTCGACTCCTGGGGCAACCGGTCGGTGCTGAGCCAGCCGGCGACCGGCACGTCGATCCCGGGGTTGTTCGCCGCGCAGGTGGCCCGCACCCCGGACGCGGCGGCGCTCAGTTTCGACGGACGCTCGATGACCTATCGGGAACTCGACGAGGCCGCAAACCGGTTGGCGCACTTGCTGATCGAGGAGGGCGCGGGCCCGGGCGAGCGGGTCGCGCTGCTGTTCTCCCGCTCGGCCGACGCGATCGTCTCGATCCTCGCCGTCCTCAAGACGGGCGCGGCGTATCTGCCGATCGACCCGGCGCTGCCGACCGCCCGGATCGAGTTCCTGCTCGGCGACGCCGAGCCGGTCGCCGTGGTCACCACGACGGGCCTGCGGTCGCGGCTGGAGGGCTGCCGCCCGACGGTCATCGACGTCGACGACCCGGCGCTGGACGCCCAGCCCAGCGACCCGCTGCCGATCCCGTCGTCGGACAACATCGCCTACCTCATCTACACGTCGGGCACCACCGGCGTCCCCAAGGGCGTGGCCGTCACCCACGACAACGTCACCCAGCTGGTGGAGTCCCTGCACGCCGACCTGCCGGAGGCGGGGGTGTGGGCGCAGTGGCACTCCCTGGTCTTCGACGTGTCGGTGCACGAGATCTGGGGCGCGCTGCTGCACGGTGGCCGCCTGGTCGTGGTGCCCGAATCGGTCGCGGCCTCCCCGGATGAGTTGCACGCGCTGCTGGTCTCCGAAGGCGTCACCGTGCTGAGCCAGACCCCGTCGGCGGTGGGCATGCTCTCGCCGGAGGGCCTGGACTCGACGGCGCTGGTGGTGGCCGGCGAGGCCTGCCCGGTCGAGGTCGTCGACCGGTGGGCGCCGGGGCGCGTGATGATCAACGCCTACGGCCCGACCGAGGCCACCGTCTACGCGGCGATGAGCGCGCCGCTGCAGGCCGGGGCAGCGTCGGCGCCGATCGGTTCACCGGTGCCGCGGGCCGCGTTGTTCGTGCTCGACCGGTGGCTGCGCCCGGCACCCGAGGGTGTCGTGGGCGAGCTGTACATCGCCGGCCACGGTGTGGCGACGGGATATTCGCGACGGTCCGGTCTGACGGCGTCGCGGTTCGTTGCCTGCCCGTTCGGCGGCCCGGGCGCGCGGATGTACCGCACCGGCGACCTGGTCCGGTGGGGCCACGACGGTCAGCTCGAGTACCTCGGCCGCGCCGACGAGCAGGTCAAGATCCGCGGGTATCGCATCGAACTCGGCGAAGTGCAGGCGGCGCTGGCCGGGCTGGACGGGGTCGAGCAGGCGGCGGTGATCGCCCGCGAGGACCGTCCCGGCGACAAGCGGCTGGTCGGTTACATCACCGGCACCGCCGACCCGGTCGGCATCCGCATCCAGCTGGCCGACCGGCTGCCGGCCTACATGGTGCCGGCCGCGGTGGTGGTGCTCGACGCGCTGCCGCTGACGGTCAACGGCAAGCTCGACAAGCGCGCCCTGCCCGCGCCGGAGTACCAGAAGCGCGGCGGCGAATACGTCGCCCCGGCCAACCCGACCGAGGAGACCATCGCCGGCATCTTCGCCCGGGTCCTCGGGATGGAACGGGTCTCGGTCGAGGACTCCTTCTTCGAGCTCGGCGGGGACTCGCTGTCGGCGATGCGGGTGATCGCCGAGATCAACACCGCGCTGGACGGCGCCCTGTCGGTGCGCACCCTGTTCGACTCGCAGTCCATCCGGGCCCTGAGTCAGCGGATCACCAGCGGCGCCGACACCGAGAACGCCGCGGGACCCGGGTTCGCGGCGGTGCACGGCGCCGACGCCACCGAGGTGTACGCCCGCGACCTCACGCTGGACAAGTTCATCGACGCGACGACGCTGTCGACCGTGCCGTCGTTGCGCGCTCCCAGCTCCGAGGTCCGGACGGTCCTGCTGACCGGCGCGACCGGGTTCCTGGGTCGCTACCTGGTGCTGGAATGGCTCGAGCAGCTGGAACAGGTCGAGGGCAAGCTGATCTGCCTGGTGCGGGCCCGCACGGATGAAGAGGCGAGGACTCGTCTCGAGAAGACCTTCGACAGCGGCGACCCGGAACTGCTGCGGCACTTCCGGGAATTGGCCGAAGACCACCTGCAGGTGGTCGCCGGCGACAAGGGCCAGGCCAACCTGGGCCTGGACGAGGCGACCTGGCGGCAGCTGGCCGACACCGTCGACCTCATCGTGGACTCCGCGGCCGTCGTCAACGGGGTGCTGCCCTACAACGAGCTGTTCACGCCCAACGTCGGGGGCACGGCCGAGCTGATCCGCTTGGCGCTCACCACGAAGATGAAGCCGTACGCCTACGTGTCGACGTCGGACGTGGGGCGCCAGATCGAGCCGTCGGCGTTCACCGAGGACGCCGACATCCGGGTCATCAGCGCCACCCGCGTCATCGACGGCAGCTACGCCAACGGCTACGGCAACAGCAAGTGGGCGGGCGAGGTCCTGCTGCGCGAGGCCCACGACCTGTGCGGCCTGCCGGTCTCGGTGTTCCGCTCCGACATGATCCTGGCCGACATCAGCTACGCCGGCCAGCTCAACGTGGCGGACATCTTCACCCGGATGATCCTGAGCGTGGTGGCCACCGGCTGCGCGCCCAAGTCGTTCTATCAGCTCGACGCCGAGGGCAACCGGCAGAGCGCGCACTTCGACGGCCTGCCCGTCGAGTTCGTCGCCGAGGCGATCGCCAAGCTGGGCGCGCAGGTGATGGAGGGGTTCGAGACCTATCACGTGATGAACCCGCACGACGACGGCATCGGGCTCGACGAATACGTCGACTGGCTGATCGAGGCCGGCTACCCGATCGAGCGCGTCGGCGACTTCGGGGAGTGGCTGCAGCGCTTCGAGACCGGCCTGCGCGGCCTGCCGGAACGCCAGCGCCAGAACTCGGTCCTGCAGATGCTGCTGTTGCTGCTGCGCGATCCGAAGAACCTGCAGCCCGCCGAGCCGGCCCGCGGCGCGTTCGCGCCGACCGACCGGTTCCGCGCCGCCGTGCAGGAAGCGAAGGTCGGTCCGGACAACGACATCCCGCACGTCAGCGCGCCGGTGATCGTCAAGTACGTCACCGACCTGCAACTGCTCGGCCTGCTCTAACCGATCGCGGAACGTCAGCGCGGCGTGGTCCCTAGGGACCGCGCCGCGCTGCTGCATGCGCAATTCCTGTTTGTGATTGAGTGACGCCTGACCGGGGCCAGCCGCCTATCACGCGGCAATAACGGTCACCGCCGCGAAAAGGCGTCGGCGAATCCGTCAAACCCCCTGATCCAATCAATACTGTATGTAGCTACACTATCTACGATCAGTACCTCAGGTATCTGAAGTACGGGATTAGCAGGTGCGGTCTACGGTTTTGGGTAATTCACAGGACATTAAGTTTGGATAACCCTGGACTACCAGGGTTCGCGTCTACTAGCCTTCCCAACTGTTGCACTCGTGTTGAAGACGAGATTTCCGGAGTCGGTGAGCGTCGGCCGTCTCGGTCAACGACGAACTGCGACGCCGGGGCTACATCGAGCGGAAGCGGACCGGGCTTCCGCGCGAGCGGTATCAGACAACCGGGGGGTTGAAAGGAAGACCCTGTGGTTGGGGCGTGGGATGCAGCTTGATCATCAAGCACTTCCGCTGACGCGCGGACAGCTGGACATCTGGCTGGCGCGCGAGACCGGTCACTCCAATACCGAGTGGCAGCTCGGTCTGTTCGTGCGGATCGACGGCGTGGTCCAGCGCGATGCCCTGCAGTGGGCGATCCGGCAGGCGGTGCGGGAGGCCGAGCCGGCCAGGGCGGCCTTCTTCGAGGTGGACGGCCAGGTCTTCCAGCGGGCGGTCGATTACCCCGACGTCGAGCTGGCCTTTGACGACCTGACCGATGCGCCCGATCCCGTGCGGGAAGCGCGCCGACGGGCGCTGGCGATCCAGCGCACGCCCATGCCGCTCACCGGGCCGCTGTTCCGGTTCGTCCTGTTTGCGACCCGGCGCGACGAGTTCTTCTTGTTCGCCTGCTGCCACCACATCGTCATCGACGGGACCGGCGTCGCGCTGGTCGGTCACCGCATCGCCTCGATCTACTCCGCGATCGTGTCCGCCGGACCCATTCCCACGGCCGTCTTCGGCTCCTTGCAGGAGCTCATCGACTGCGAATCGCGGTACGAGCGCTCCGGTGATTACCGCGACGACGAGGCGTATTGGACGGCGAACCTGCCCCCCGCCGGCCAGGGTCACCATCGGCCGCCCGACGGCGCCACGGAGCGCGACCCGTGGCCGTCCGCCCCGACGGCCCTGGACCCCGGGGTGCTGCGCCGCGTCAATCGGTTCTGTGAGGTGTGGGCGGTGTCGCAGACGTCGGTCATCACCGCGGCCTGCGCGCTGCTGGTGCGCGGGTGGTCCGCCGAGGGCTCGGACGTGGTGCTCGATTTCCCGGTCAGCCGGCGCGTACGACCGGAGCAGAAGACGCTGCCCGGGATGGTCGCCGGCGTGGTGCCGCTGGTGTTGAGCGTCTCGCCGCAGTCCACCGTCGCCGCCTTCTGCAAACACGTCGAGACGCGGATCGACGAAGCGATCCAGCACCAGCGCTTTCCGGTGCACGCGCTGGAGCGCAAGGTCCGCGGCCTGACGCAACCGCCCGAACGGGTCAGCGTCAACTTCATCCCGTCGGCGTTCACGCTGCCCTTCGGCGGCGTCATGGCCGCGGCGTCGTACACGAACTCCGGTCAGGCGGACGGCTTCGGGCTCATCTTCTCCGGCGACGGCGACGACCTCTTCCTCAGCACGGCGGGCGCGTGGGAACCGTGGGCCCACCTCGACGCCGCCGGCCTGGCGGACCGACTCGAACAGCTCTTGGTCGCGATGACGGCCGATCCGACGCGGCGGCTGCTGTCCCTCGACGCCGTCGACGCCGACGAGCGCGCCCGGCTCGACGAATGGGGCAACGCGTCCGCGTTGCGCCGGCCGGCGGCGCCCGTGACCGTGGTCGAGCTGTTCACCGCGCAGGCGGCGCGCACCCCGGATGCGGTGGCGCTGACGTTCGGGGACCGATCGATGACGTATCGCGAGCTCGACGAGGCCGCCAACCGGCTCGCGAACGTGCTGGCTGGCCGGGGTGTGGGTCCGGGTTCGCTTGTGGCGCTGCTGTTTTCGCGGTCGGCCGAGGCGATCGTGGCGATCCTGGCGGTGCTCAAGTCTGGGGCGGCGTATCTGCCGATCGATCCCGCGCTGCCGGCGGCCCGGGTGGAGTTCATGGTCACCGACGCCGCGCCGGTGGCCGCGGTCACGACGGCGGAGCTGGCCGGCCGGCTCGACGGTTTCGCCCTGGCGGTCATCGACATCGCCGACCCGGCCGTGGCGAGCGCGCCGTGCACAGCATTGCGGGCGCCGGATCCGACGGATGTGGCCCATTTGATCTACACCTCGGGCACCACGGGTGTGCCCAAAGGTGTTGCGGTGACTCAACATAACGTTGCGCAGTTGTTCGATGACCTGCGGCTCGGTTTCGCCTTGTCGGCCGAGCAGGTGTGGACGCAGTTCCATTCGTATGCGTTCGACTTCTCGGTCTGGGAGATCTGGGGTGCGCTCCTGCACGGCGGGCGCCTGGTCGTCGTGCCGGATGCGGTGGCCCGCTCCCCGGAGGAGTTCCACGCCCTGCTGGTGCGCGAGGGCGTCACGGTGCTGACCCAGACCCCCTCGGCGGCCGGGATGCTTTCGCCGCAGGGGCTGGACGGCACGGCGTTGGTGATCGGCGCCGAGCCCTGCCCGCCCGAGCTGGTGGACCGGTGGGCGCCGGGGCGGGTGATGGTCAACGTGTACGGCCCGACCGAGACCACGATGTGGGCGTGCAAGAGCGCGCCCTTGACGGCGGGGTCGGGATTCCCGCCGATCGGCGCACCGGTGACGCGCGCGGCGTTCTTCGTGCTCGACGAGTGGTTGCGCCCGGTGCCCGCCGGGGTGGTCGGGGAGCTGTATCTGGCCGGCGAAGGTGTCGGCGTGGGCTATTGGCGGCGCCCCGGGCTGACCGCGTCGCGGTTCATGGCCTGCCCGTTCGGCGAACCCGGCACCCGCATGTACCGCACCGGCGACCTGGTGCGCTGGGGCCGCTCCGGATCCGGGGCGGGCCAACTGCAGTATCTGGGGCGCGCCGACGAACAGGTTAAGGTGCGTGGGTATCGCATCGAACTCGGCGAGATCCGCGCCGCGCTGCTCGAGGTGGAGGGCGTTGAACGCGCGGCGGTGCTCGTCCGTGAAGATCGTGCCGGCGACAAGCGTCTCGTCGGCTATGTGACAGGAGCCGCTGACCCGACCGATATTCGGGCCCGGTTGGGTCGGCGGCTCCCCACCTACATGGTCCCGTCGACGGTGGTGGTGCTCGACGCGCTGCCGATGACGGTCAACGGCAAGCTCGACGCCCGCGCCCTGCCCGCCCCGGACTACCAGGGCGGCAACGGATATCGCGCCCCGGAAAACGCCATCGAGGAAATCCTGGCCGGCATCTTCGCCCGGGTCCTCGGCGTCGAACGCGTCGGGATCGACGACTCCTTCTTCCTCCTCGGCGGCGACTCGCTGTCGGCGATGCGGCTGGTCTCCGCGGTCAACACCGGCCTCGACGTCCACCTCGGGGTGCGGGCCCTGTTCGAGTCGCCCACGGTCGCCGAGCTGGCGCCGCAGGTGTGCGGCGGCGGAAGCACGCTCGCGCGGGTGGTCGCGGCCGAGCGGCCGGCCGTGGTGCCGCTGTCGTTCGCGCAATCCCGGCTCTGGTTCCTCGACCAGCTGCACGGCCCGTCGCCGGTGCACAACATGGCGGTCGCCCTGCGGCTGCGCGGGCCGCTGAACCCCGACGCCATGGGCACCGCGCTGGGCGACGTGGTGGCCCGCCACGAAAGCCTGCGCACCGTGTTCGTCGCACCCGAGGGGACGCCCCAGCAGGTGGTGGTTCCGGTCGACGGTGCCCGGGTCGGCTGGCAGGTCCTCGACGCCGCCGGCTGGCCCATCAGCCGGCTGACCCAGGCCATCGAGGCGGAGGCATGCCACCGTTTCGATCTTTCTCACGAAATACCTTTGCGGGCAAAGCTTTTCCGGCTTGCCGCGGACGACCACGTGTTGGTGGCGGTGGCCCACCATATCGCCGCGGACGGATGGTCGCTGACCCCGCTGGTGCGCGACCTCGGCGCGGCCTACGTGCACAGGTCCCGCGGGCAGGCCCCGGATTGGGCGCCGCTGCCGGTGCAATACGTCGACTACACGCTGTGGCAACGCGCCCAATTCGGTGACCTCGACGATTCGGGCAGTCCCATCGCCGCGCAGCTGAGGTACTGGCAGGACGCGCTGGCCGGGATGCCCGAACGCCTCGAGCTGCCGACCGATCGCCCCTACCCGCCGGTCGCCGACCACCGCGGCGCGCGCATCGACGTCGCGTGGCCGGCCGAACTGCAGCAGCGGGTCGCGCAGGTGGCGCGGGCCCACAATGCGACCAGCTTCATGGTCGTGCAGGCGGCCCTGGCTGTGCTGCTGTCCAAGGTCAGCGCGAGTTCCGATGTGGCGGTGGGCTTCCCGATCGCAGGCCGTAGCGATCCCGCGCTCGACGATGTCGTCGGCTTTTTCGTCAACACCCTGATTTTGCGCGTCGACCTGAGCGGCGACCCCAGCGTCGCCGAGCTGGTGGCCCGGGTGCGCCAGCGCAGCCTGGCCGCCTACGAACACCAGGATGTGCCTTTCGAAGTCCTGGTGGACCGGCTCCATCCCACCCGCGACCTTGCGCATCATCCGCTCGTCCAGGTGGTGTTGGCCTGGCAGAACCTGCCCTGGCAGCACGACGGCCCCGCCGCCGGGCTGGAGTTGGGCGACGTTCGGGTCACCCCGCTGCCGGTCGACACCCAGGTCGCCCGCATGGACCTGGTGTTCTCTCTGGCCGAACGGTGGGACGAGGACGGCGGGCCCGCCGGCATCGGCGGCATGGTGGAGTTCCGCACCGACGTGTTCGACGCGGACAGCATCGAGACGCTGATCGGCCGGCTGCGCCGGGTGCTCGCGGCCATGACCGCCGACCCCGACCGCCGGCTGTCGTCGATCGACCTGCTCGACGCCCCCGAGCACGCACGGCTCGACGACATCGGCAACCGCGCGGTGTTGACGATGCCGTCCATGGCCGCCCTGGTGTCGATCCCGGCGTTGTTCGCCGCGCAGGTCGCCCGCGCCCCGGGGGCGGTGGCGATCACCTGCGGCGGGCGATCAATCACCTACCGTCACCTGTATGAGGCCACAAATCGGTTGGCGCACTTGCTCGTTGAGCGGGGCGCGGGCCCGGGTCAGCGGGTCGCGGTCGCGGTGCCGCGGTCGGCCGAGGCGATCGTGGCGATCCTGGCGGTGCTCAAGACGGGCGCCGCCTATGTGCCGATCGACCCGAGCGTGCCCGCGGCGCGCCTCGAGTTCGTGCTCGGTGACTCCGCGCCGATCGCGGCGGTGACCACCGCCGAGGTGCGCCCCCAGCTGGGCGGGTTCGCCGGGCAGATCATCGACATCGACGACCCCGCCGTCGCCCGCCAGCCCGCCACGGGCCTGCCGGTGCCGTCGGCGGACAGCATCGCCTACATCATCTACACCTCGGGCTCCACCGGCGTTCCCAAAGGGGTGGCGGTCACCCACAGCAACGTCACCCAGCTGCTGGAGTCCATCGACGCTCAACTCGACGTCGGACAGGTCTGGACCCAGTGCCATTCGCTGGCTTTCGACTTCTCGGTGTGGGAGGTCTTCGGCGCTCTCCTGCACGGAGGTCGCCTGGTCGTGGTGCCCGACGACGTCGTGCGATCACCCGATGACTTGCGCGCCTTGCTGGTTCGCGAGCAGGTCAGCGTGCTGAGTCAGACCCCGTCGGCGTTCTATGCGCTGCAGAGTGCCGACGCGTTGGCCCCGGAGCTGGGTGAGCAGCTGAAGTTGCAGACGGTCGTGTTCGGTGGGGAGGCGTTGGAGCCGCACCGGTTGTCGACGTGGCTGCATCACCACCCCGGCCTGCCGCGCATGATCAATATGTACGGCATCACCGAGACCACGGTGCACGCGTCGTTCCGCGAGATCCTCGGCGGCGACGTCGACAGCAACGTCAGCCCGATCGGGGTGCCGCTGGGCAACCTCGCCTTCTTTGTGCTCGACGGGTGGCTGCGCCCGGTGCCGGTTGGGGTGGTGGGCGAGTTGTATGTCGCCGGTGGGGGATTGGCCACGGGCTATGTGGGCCGTCCGGGGCTGTCGGCCGCTCGGTTCGTGGCCTGCCCCTATGGGGCCCCCGGCGCGCGGATGTATCGCACCGGTGACCTCGTTCGGTGGAGCGCCGACGGGCAGCTGCAGTACATGGGCCGCGCCGACGAGCAGGTCAAGATCCGCGGCTACCGCATCGAGTTGGGCGAGGTCCGTGCCGCGCTGGGCGACGTCGAGGGCGTCGAGCAGGCGGCGGTGCTCGTTCGTGAGGATCGTGCCGGCGAGAAGCGTCTCGTCGGCTATGTGACCGGAGCCGCCGACCCTTCCGAGATTCGGGCCCGGTTGGGTCGGCGGCTCCCCACCTACATGGTGCCGTCGGCGGTGGTGGTACTGGACGCGCTGCCGTTGACGGTCAACGGCAAGCTCGACACCCGCGCCCTGCCGGCGCCGGAATATCAAGACGTCGACCGCTACCGGGCGCCGGCGAGCGCCATCGAGGAGATCCTGGCCGGCATCTACGCCCAGGTGCTGGGCGTCGAACGGGTCGGCGTGGACGACTCCTTCTTCGACCTCGGCGGGGACTCACTGTCGGCGATGCGCCTGATCGCGGCCGTGAATGCCGCTCTTAATGCCGGGGTTTCGGTGCGCGCGTTGTTCGAGGCGCCCACGGTGGCCCAATTGGCTGCGCGCCTCGACCAGGGTGCGGAGCGGCTCTCGCGGGTGGCGGCGGCCGAGCGGCCGGCGGTGGTGCCGTTGTCGTTCGCGCAGTCCCGGCTGTGGTTCATCGATCAGCTGCAGGGGCCCTCGCCGATGTACAACATGGCGGCAGCGTTGCGGCTGCGCGGGCCGCTGCAGGTGGAGGCGCTGCGGGCCGCGCTCGTCGACGTGGTGGGCCGCCACGAGAGTTTGCGCACGGTGTTCGCCGTGTCCGACGGGACGCCACAACAGGTGGTGATACCCGCCGAGGGGGTCGATATCGGGTGGGAAGTAATAGATGCCGCCGGCTGGTCGCCGGCACGGATAAAGGAGGGCATTGATGCCGCAGCCGGTTATGCATTTGATCTGTCAGCCGAAATACCCTTGCAGGCCAAGCTTTTCCGAACCTCCGGCGACGAGCATGTGCTGGTGGCGGTGGTCCATCATATTGCTGCGGATGGTTGGTCGCTGAATCCTCTGGTGCATGACCTTGGGGTCGCCTATGCCGACCGCTGCGCCGGACGGGCCCCACAATGGTCTCCGCTGGCGGTGCAGTACGTGGATTACACCCTGTGGCAGCGAGCCCAATTCGGGGACCTCGACGACCCGGAGAGCCCGATCGTCGAGCAGCTCGCGTATTGGGAGCGGACGCTGGCGGGCCTCCCCGAACGGGTCGAGCTGCCGACGGATCGACCGTACCCGGCGGTGGCCGACTACCGCGGCGCCGACGTGGACATCGACTGGCCGGCCGAGTTGCAGCAACACATCCGCGCGGTAGCGCGGGCGCACAACGCCACCGGTTTCATGGTGGTGCAGGCCGCCCTGGCGGTGCTGCTCGGCAAGATCGCCGCGACTTCCGATGTGGCCGTGGGCTTTCCGATCGCCGGCCGGCGCGATCCCGCCCTGGACGAACTGGTGGGCTTCTTCGTCAACACGTTGGTGCTGCGGATCGATCTGGCCGGCGACCCCAGCGTTACCGACGTGTTGGCCCGGGTCCGCCGGAGCAGCCTGGAGGCCTACGAAAACCAGGACGTGCCGTTCGAGTTCCTGGTGGAGCGACTCAACCCCAACCGTTCGCTGGCGCATCATCCGCTGACGCAGGTGATGTTGGCCTGGCAGGGCAACGATCCGGCCGAGCTGAGCCTGGGTGAACTGCAGATCACCGCGGTTCCGGTGCAGACCCGCACCGCGCGTACCGATTTGACGTTCTCCTTGTTCGAACGCCGCAGCGGCGACGGCCGGCCCGCGGGAATCGGCGGCACCGTCGAGTTCCGCACCGACCTGTTCGACGCGGACACCATCCGCGTGCTGACCGAACGGTTGCGGCGGGTTTTGGTCGCCATGGCCGCAGACCCCGGTCGCAGGCTCTCGTCGATCGACGTACTCGACGACGACGAGCACGCCCGCCTTGACGCGTGGGCCAATCGTTCGGCGTTAAGCCGGCCGAGCGCGTGGGCGTCGGTCCCGGCCCTGTTCGGTGCGTGCGTGCAGCGCGCGCCACACGCGGTGGCGATCAGCTGCGGGGGACGATCGTGGACCTACGAGCAAGTGGAGTCGGACGCGAATCGGCTGGCGCACCTGCTTGTTGGCCGCGGTGTGGGCCGCGGCCAGCGCGTGGGCCTGCTGCTCGAGCGCTCGGCCGAGGCCGTGATCGCGATTCTGGGGGTCCTGAAAACGGGGGCGGCCTACGTGCCGATGGACCCGGCGGTGCCGGCGGCGCGGATCGGCTTCATGGTCGCCGACGCCGGCATGCGGGCCGTGGTGACCAGCGCCGAGTTGCGTTCGCGGTTAGGAGAATTCGGCGGGGCGGTCGTCGAGGTCGACGCCCCGGACCTCGCGGCACATCCGGCGACGCCGGTGGCGGCGGGGCCGGCGGCCGACGACGTCGCGCACGTCATCTACACGTCGGGCACCACGGGTACGCCCAAAGGGGTGGCGGTCACCCACGCCAACGTGACGCAGCTGTTCGGTGCGCTGGACGCCGGGGTGGAACTGGGGCCCGATCAGGTGTGGAGCCAGTGCCATTCGCTGGCGTTCGATTTCTCGGTGTGGGAGATCTGGGGTGCGCTGCTGCACGGCGGGCGGCTGGTGGTGGTGCCCGATTCGGCGGCCCGGTCGCCGAAAGAGTTGCGCGCCACACTCATTGGCGAGCGCGTCACCGTGTTGACCCAGACGCCGTCGGCGCTGGGGATGCTGTCGCCGCAGGGCTTGGAGACGGTCACGGTGGTGGTGGGCGCCGAACCGTGTCCGGGTGAGCTGGTGGATCGGTGGGCGCCCGGCCGGGTGATGGTCAACGTGTACGGCCCGACGGAGACCACCATGTGGGTGTCGCACAGCCCACCTCTGACAGCGGGGCGCGCGCGGTCCGGGCCACCGGCAATCGGGTCGCCGGTGGCCGGAGCCGCGCTCTTCGTGCTGGACGGGTGCCTGCGCCCGGTGCCCGCCGGGGTGGTGGGGGAGTTGTACGTGGCCGGCACCGGGGTGGGCGCCGGCTATCTGGGGCGGGCGGGGCTGACGGCGTCGCGTTTTGTAGCGTGCCCGTTCGGCGGCGCCGGCGCACGGATGTATCGCACCGGCGACCTCGCCCGATGGGACGGCGACGGACAGCTGCACTATGTCGGCCGCGCCGACGAGCAGGTCAAGATTCGCGGCTATCGCATCGAGTTGGGCGAAATCCGCTCCGCCCTGGCCGAATTGGAGGGTATCGAGCAAGCCGCGGTGCTCGCCCGCGAAGATCGTGCCGACGAGAGGCGTCTCGTCGGCTATGTGACCGGAGCCGCTGACTCCGCCGACATTCGGGCCCGGTTGGGTCAGCGGCTCCCCACCTACATGGTGCCGGCGGCGGTGGTGGTGCTCGACGCGATGCCGTTGACGGTCAACGGCAAGCTCGACACCGCCGCCCTGCCGGCCCCGGACTACCGGGACGCCGGCCGGTATCGGGCCCCGGACAACGCGGTCGAGGAGACTCTGGTGGGCGTCTACGCCCGGGTGCTCGGCGTCGAACGGGTCGGCGTCGACGATTCCTTCTTCGACCTCGGCGGCGACTCCCTCTCGGCGATGCGTTTGATCACCGCGATCAACGCCGACCTGGACGCCGGGCTGACCGTCCGATCCGTGTTCGAGGCCCCCACGGTCGCGCAGCTGGCGCTCCGGGTCGAGGCCGGCGCCGGCCGCGCCGGACGATTGGTGGCCGGCGAGCGCCCGGCGCTGCTTCCGTTGTCGTTCGCCCAGACCCGCCTGTGGTTCATCGATCAGCTGCAGGGGCCCTCGCCGATGTACAACATGGCGGTCGCCCTGCGCCTTTCCGGCCGCCTGGATGCCGACGCGATGGGGGCCGCCCTGGACGACGTGGTGGCCCGACACGAAAGCCTGCGGACGATCTTCCTCGCCCCCGAGGGCGCCCCCCAACAGGTCGTGCTGCCCGCCGAACGGGCCGACGTCAACTGGCAGGTCGTCGACGCGACGCGGTGGCCGCCGTCCTGGCTGGCGGAGGCCACCCAGGACGCGGCGCGCTACACCTTCGACCTCGCCGCCGAAATCCCGTTGCGGGCATGGCTTTTCCACACCGGCGAGGACGAACACGTGTTGGTGGCGGTCGTCCACCACATCGCCGCCGACGGATGGTCGGTGACCCCGCTGGTGCGCGATCTCGGGGAGGCCTACGCCGCCCGCCGCCTTGGGCGCGCGCCGGATTGGGCGCCGCTGCCGGTGCAATATGTCGACTACACCCTGTGGCAACGGGGCCGATTCGGTGACCTCGACGACCCCGACAGCCCCATCGCGGCGCAACTGGACTATTGGGAGCGGGCCCTGGCCGGGCTGCCGGAACACGTTGAGCTGCCCACGGATCGGCCCTACCCGCTGGTCGCCGACCATCGCGGGTCCAGCGTGGACGTGCAGTGGCCGGCCACCCTGCAGCACCGGATCGCCGAGCTGGCGCGGGCACACAACGCAACGAGCTTCATGGTCGTCCAGACGGCCCTGGCGGTGCTGCTGTCCGCGTTGAGCGCGAGTCCCGATGTGGCCGTCGGGTTCCCGATCGCCGGGCGGAGCGACCCCGCCCTGGATGAGGTGGTCGGCTTCTTCGTCAACACCCTGGTGTTGCGGGTCGACCTGAGTGGCGACCCCACCGTCGCTGAACTGCTGGGCCGGGTGCGCCGGCGCAGCCTGGCGGCCTACGAACACCAGGATGTGCCGTTCGAGGTGCTGGTGGAACGGCTCAACCCGACCCGCGACATGGCGCATCATCCGCTGGTCCAGGTCATGCTGGCCTGGCAGAACAACGACCCCGTCGACATGAGCCTCGGCGACGTGCGGGTGACGCCGCTGCCGCTCGAAACCCAGGTCGCCCGCATGGATCTGGTGTGGTCGCTGGCCGAACGGTGGGACGAGGACGGGGAGCCCGCCGGCATCGCCGGGACGGTGGAGTTCCGCACCGACGTCTTCGATGCGGCCAGCATCGAGACACTCGTCACGCGGTTGCAACACGTGCTGGCCGCCATGACCGCCGACCCCACCCGGCCGCTGTCCGCGATCGACGTCCTCGATGAATCCGAGCGCGCCCACCTCGACGCCATCGGCAACCGTGCCGTGCTGACCCGGCCCGCGACCGCACGCGCGTCCATCCCGGCCTCGTTCGCCGCGCAGGTGGCACGGAACCCCGAGGCGGTCGCGATCACCTGCGGCGAGCGGGCGTGGACCTACCGAGCACTGTACGAGATCACAAACCGGTTGGCGCACAATCTGATTGGTTGCGGAGCCGCGCCGGGCCAGCGGGTCGCGGTGGCGATGCCACGGTCGGCCGAAGCGATCGTGGCGATCCTGGCGGTCCTCAAGACCGGGGCCGCGTACGTGCCGATCGACCCGGCGCTGCCGACCGCCCGCATCGAGTTCATGCTCACCGACGCCGAACCGATCGCGGCGGTGACCACCGCCGAGGTGCGGCCACAGCTCGGCGGGTTCGCCGGGCGCATCATCGACGTCGACGACCCCGCCCTGGCCACCCAGCCCGCCACCGGGCTGCCGGACCCCTCGCCCGACGACATTGCGTACGTCATCTACACCTCCGGGACCACGGGCGTGCCCAAGGGTGTGGCGGTCACGCACCACAACGTCACCCAGCTGTTGCGGTCGGTGGATGACAAACTGAACCTCGGGCGGGTGTGGAGCCATTGCCACTCACCCGCCTTCGACTTCTCGGTGTGGGAGATCTTCGGCGCGCTGCTGCGCGGGGGACGCCTCGTCGTGGTCCCCGACGACATCGTCCGCTCGCCGGAAGACCTGCACGCCTTGCTGATTGCCGAACGCGTCACCGTGCTGAGCCAGACCCCGTCGGCGGTGGCGGCGCTCTCGCCGCACGGCCTGGACTCGGTGGCGCTGATCGTCGGTGGCGAACCGTGTCCGGTCGAGGTCATGGACCGCTGGGCGCCGGGCCGGGTGATGGTCAATCAATACGGCCCCACCGAGACCACGATGTACGCGGCCATGACGGCGCCGCTGACGGCGGGGTCCACCCAGGTGCCCATCGGTTCGCCGGTGCCCGGGGCCGCCCTGTTCGTGCTGGACCGATGGTTGCGCGCGGTGCCACCCGGCGTGGCCGGCGAGCTGTACATCGCCGGACGCGGCGTCGCCGCGGGGTATCTGGGCCGGGCCGCGCTGACGGCATCACGGTTCGTGGCGTGCCCGTTCGGCGGCAGCGGCACGCGGATGTATCGCACCGGGGACGTGGTGCGCTGGGGCATTTCCAGTTCCGGTTACGGTCAACTGGAGTACCTCGGTCGCGCCGACGAGCAGGTCAAGATCCGCGGCCACCGCATCGAACTGGGCGAAATCCGCTCCGCCCTCGCCGAATTGGACGGCGTCGAGCAGGCCGCGGTGATCGCCCGGAACGACCCTGCCGCCGCGCGGCTGGTGGGCTACGTGACCGGGACCGCCGACCCGTCCGAGACCCGGGCGCGGCTCGCCGAGCGGCTGCCGTCCTACATGGTGCCGTCGGCGGTGGTGGTGCTGGACGCGTTGCCGTTGACGGCCAACGGCAAGCTCGACACCCGCGCCCTGCCGGCACCGGACTACCAGGGCGGCAACGGATATCGCGCTCCGGAAAACGCCATCGAGCAGATCTTGGCCGGCATCTACGCCCAGGTGCTGGGCGTCCAACGGGTCGGGGTGGACGACTCGTTCTTCGACTTGGGCGGCGACAGCATCCTGTCGATGCAGGTGGTGGCCCGGGCTCGCGCGGCCGGCGTAATGTGCCGGCCCCGCGATGTTTTCGTCGAGCAGTCGGTGGCCCGGCTGGCGCGGGTCGTCACGCTGGCCACCGGCGAGGACGACGTGGTCGACGAGGGGATCGGGCCGGTGGTGGCCACCCCGATCATGCGTTGGCTGCGCGACATGGACGGCCCCATCGAGCAGTTCAACCAGACCATGGTGCTGGCGGCGCCCGCCGGGGTGGGCCAGGCTGACGTGGCGGTCGTGCTGCAGGCGCTGCTGGACCGCCATCCCACGCTGCGGCTCTGCGTCGACGACGACGGGGCCGGCGGCTGGGACATACACGTTCCCGAAGCGGGCTCGGTGGACGCCCGGGCCTGCCTGCGCACCGTCGACGCGCTCTCGGAGGAGGCGCTGATGCGGGCCCGCGCGCGGCTGAACCCCGGCGCCGGCGTGCTGGTGTGCGCGGTATGGGCAAGCGCGACAAACCAATTGGCATTGATCGTCCACCACCTGGCCGTCGACGGTGTGTCCTGGCGGACCCTGATCGAGGACCTCAACATCGCCTGGGCCCAACATCACCGCGGCCAACCGATCGAGCTGCCCGCCCCCGGCACCTCGTTCGCCCGCTGGTCGTCGCTACTGGCCCAGCACGCGAAGGATCCGGCGGTGACCGAGCTGGCGGAGGTGTGGCGGCGAATCACCGAGACGCCGCCGGCGTTGCCGCCCGCCCAGCCGTGGGACACCTATGAGACGGCCGGGCAGTTGTCGGCGGCGCTGGACGCCGAGACGACCCGCCAGCTGCTGGGCGAGGTGCCCGCCGCGTTTCACGCCGGGGTGCAAGACATCCTGCTGATCGCCTTCGGGCTGGCATTCACCGAATTCCTGGGAACGGCGAGGCCGATCGGCATCGACGTCGAGGGCCACGGGCGCAACGAGGAACTGGCCCCCCACGTGCACCTGTCCCGCACCGTCGGGTGGTTCACCGCCAAGTACCCGGTGGCCCTCGACGTCGGCGGGCTGGACTGGGCTCGCGTGGTCGCGGGTGAGGCCGCGCTGGGGGCGGTGATCAAGGACGCCAAGGAGCAGTTGCGCGGGCTGCCCGACGGCCTGACCTACGGGCTGTTGCGCTACCTGAATCCCGAAGCGGACCTGGGCGGTCCGGACCCGGCCATCGGCTTCAACTACCTGGGCCGCCTCGGGGGAGCGCCCGCCGAATCGTCCGACGGGCTATGGCAACTCAGCCCGAACAGCCACGCGCTGGGCGCCGCGGCGGCGGCGGCGGCCCTGCCGTTGCCGCACACGGTGGAACTCAACGCCGGCACCATGGACACCGAGGACGGCCCGCACCTGCACGCCAGCTGGACGTGGGCGTCCTCGGCGCTCACCCACGATCAGGTAAACCGGTTGAGCCGGTTGTGGTTTGACGCCCTGGCCGGCATCTGCGCACACGTGCGCCGCGACGGCGGCGGGCTGACGCCGTCGGACATCGCACCGGCCCGCCTGGACCAGCAGCAGATCGACGAACTCGAGCGGCGATACGACGTCGCCGATATCCTGCCGTTGACCCCGCTGCAGCAGGGGCTGCTCTTTCATTCGACGACGCAACCCGACGGCGACGTGTACGCGGTGCAGCTGACCATCACGCTGCGCGGCGGCCTCGACCCCCAGCGGCTCCACCACGCCGTGCAGAACGCCGTCGCCCGCCACCCCAACCTCGCCGCCCGATTCTGCTCCGGCTTCGGCGACCCGGTGCAGATCATCCCGGTCACCCCCGAAATCGCCTACCGCCACGTCGAACTCGACGGCGACGCCGACGACATCGACGACCAGGTCCGGCGGATGTCCGCCGCAGAACGCGCCGCGGTGCGAGACCTCGACGACCAGCCACCCCTGCGGGCCACGCTGATTCGCACCGCGGACCAGGAATTCCGGTTCGTGCTCACCGTCCACCACATCGTGATGGACGGCTGGTCACTACCGATCCTGCTGCAGGAGATCTTCGCCTGCTACTACGGGTCGCGGCTACCGGCTGCGCCGCCCTACCGCCGCTTCGTCACCTGGCTGGCGGCCCGCGACGCTCCGGCCGCCCGCGCCGCGTGGCGCGACGCGCTCGACGGTTTCGACACCCCCGCCCTGGTGGGCCCGGCGGGTCGGGCGGAGCTCGGGCCGCGGGGAGCCGCCACGGTCCAGCTCTCCGCCGAAACCACCGGTGCGCTCGGCGAACTCGCCCGCTCCTGCCGCACCACCCTCAACACCGTGCTGCAGGCCGCCTGGGCGCAACTGCTGATGTCGCTGACCGGCCGGCACGACGTCGCCTTCGGCACCGCGGTGTCCGGCCGGCCGGCGGAATTGCCCGGCGCCGAATCCATGGTGGGCCTGCTGATCAACACCGTGCCGGTGCGCGCCCAGGCCACCGCGACGACGACCGTCGCCGAATTTCTGGACCGGCTGCAACGCGCCCACAACGACACCGTCGAGCACCAGCACCTGGCGCTGAACGAAATCCACCGCGTCACCGGACACGACCAACTGTTCGACACGTTGCTGGTGTACGAGAACTATCCGATCGACGCCGCCGCGCTATCGGCGGCCGACGACCTGACCGCCACCGAATTCACCAGCCACGACTACAACCACTACCCGCTGTCGCTGCAAGCCGTGCCGGGCGACGAACTGCGCCTGCGCATCGAATTCGACACCGACGTCTTCGAACCCGCCGCCGTCGACGCCCTGGCCGACCGCCTGCGCCGGCTCCTGACGGCCATGCCCGCCGATCCGGATCGGCCGTTGCGATCACTGGATGCGCTCGACGCGCCGGAGCGCGCCCAGCTGCAACTGTGGGGAAACCAAGCAGTGCTGGCCGCCGAGTCGAGCGCCGCCCTATCGCTCCCGGCGCTGTTCGCCGCGCAGGTCTCCCGCGTCCCCGACGCGGGAGCGGTCACTTTCGAGGGCCGTTCGATGACCTACCGCGAACTCGACGAGGCATCGAACCGATTGGCGCACAGGCTGATCGAGCGCGGCGCGGGGCCCGGGGAGTGCGTGGCGCTGCTGTTCCCGCGTTCGGCCGAGGCGATCGTGGCGATCCTCGCGACGCTCAAGGCGGGGGCCGCCTACCTGCCGATCGACCCCGCGCTGCCCGCGGCGCGCCTCGAGTTCATGCTCGGCGACGCCACCCCGGTCGCCGCGGTCGCCGCCGCCGGCCTGCGGGCCCGGCTGGACGGATTCGAGCTGCCGGTCCTCGACGCCGGCGAGGCCGACGCCGGGCCCACCGGGCCGTTGCCGGCGCCCGCGCCCGAGAACATCGCCTACGTCATCTACACCTCGGGGACGACCGGCGTCCCCAAAGGTGTTGCGGTGACCCACCGCAACGTCACCCAGCTGCTGGAATCGCTGCACGCGACGCTGCCCGAGGCGGGGGTATGGTCACAATGCCACTCGTACGGCTTCGACGTCTCGGTGCAGGAGATCTGGGGCGCGCTGGCCTGCGGCGGTCGGCTGGTGGTGGTGCCCGAGTCGGTGACACGCTCACCGGACGAGCTGCACGCCCTGCTGGCCGCCGAGCGGGTGAGCGTGCTGAGCCACACCCCGTCGGCGCTGACCGCTCTGTCACCGCGAAAGCTGCGCTCGGCGTTGATCATCGGCGGCGAGCCCTGCCCGGCCGCGCTCGCGGACCAATGGGCGCCGGGCCGCGTGATGATCAACGCCTACGGCCCGACGGAAACCACCGTGGACGCGACGCTCAGTGCGCCGCTGACCGCGGGCGCCGGAGCGCCGCCCCTGGGGTCGCCGGTGCCCGGGGCGGCGCTGTTCGTGCTGGACGACTGGCTGCGGCCGGTGCCCGCCGGTGCGGTCGGTGAGCTGTACGTGGCGGGGCACGGGGTCGCCGTCGGGTATCCGCGCCGTCCCGGTTTGACGGCGTCGCGGTTCGTCGCCTGTCCGTTCGGCGCGGCCGGTGCGCGCATGTACCGCACCGGGGACCTGGTGCGGTGGGCGCCGGACGGGCGGCTGCACTACGTCGGCCGCGCCGACCACCAGGTCAAGATCCGCGGCCACCGCATCGAGCTGGGCGAAATCCAGTCCGCGCTCGCTGAATTGGACGGCGTCGGGCGGGTCGCGGTGATCGCCCGCGAGGACACGCCCGGCGACAAGCGGCTCGTCGGCTACATCACCGGCACCGCCGACCCGGTCGAGCTGCGCGCCCGGCTGGCCGACCGGCTGCCGGCCTACCTGGTGCCGGCCGCGGTGGTGGCGATCGAGGCATTGCCCCTGACACCGAACGGCAAACTCGACACCGGGGCCCTGCCGGCGCCCGAATACACCGGCGGCCGGTATCGGGCGCCGGCCACGCCCACCGAGGAGATCTTGGCCGGCATCTACGCCCAGGTGCTCGGGCTCGAGCGCGTCGGCGCGGACGACTCCTTCTTCGACCTGGGCGGGGATTCGCTGTCGGCCATGCGGGTGATCGCCGCGATCAACTCCGGTCTCGACGCGCACCTCGGCGTGCGAACGCTGTTCGAAGCGCCCACAATCGGCGAGCTGGCGGCGCGCGTCAGCGCGAACGGCGGGCTCCTGGCCGGCGTGGAGCGTCGCGAGCGGCCGGCGGTGGTGCCGTTGTCGTTCGCCCAATCGCGGCTGTGGTTCATCGATCAGCTGCACGGCCCGTCGCCGGTGTACAACATGGCGGCGGCACTGCGCCTCGCCGGGCGCCTGGACGCCGGTGCGCTGGGTGCCGCGTTCGCCGACGTGGTGGCGCGGCACGAGAGTTTGCGGACGGTGTTCGCCGCCACCGAGGGCATACCGCAGCAGGTGGTGCTGTCGCCCGATCGGGCCGACGTCACATGGCAGACCATCGACGCCACCGGCTGGTCACCGGCCCGGCTGGAGGGCGCCATCCGCGACGCGGCCCGGCACACCTTCGACCTGGCGACCGAAATCCCGCTGCGGGCAATGCTTTTCCGGGTGAGCGACGAGGAACACGTGCTGGTGGCCGTGGTGCACCACATCGCGGCCGACGGGTGGTCGCTGACTCCGCTGGTGCGCGACCTGGCGCTCGCCTATGCCAGCCGGTCGGTCGGGGATGCGCCGGGCTGGGCGCCGCTGCCGGTGCAGTACGTCGACTACACGCTCTGGCAGCGCGCCCAGTTCGGTGACCTGGAAGACCCGGGCAGCCCGATCGCCGCGCAGCTCGCGTACTGGGAGGAGGCGCTGGCCGGCCTGCCGGAACGGCTGGAACTGCCCACCGATCGTCCGTATCCGTTGGTGGCCGATTTCCGCGGGGCCAGCGTGGCCGTCGACTGGCCCGCGGAGTTGCAGCAGCGGGTGCGCGCGGTGGCGGGCGCGCATAACGCGACGAGCTTCATGGTGGTGCAGGCCGCGCTGGCGGTGCTGTTGGCCAAGATCAGCGCGAGTTCGGATGTGGCGGTGGGCTTCCCGATCGCCGGGCGGCGCGATCCGGCCCTCGACGATGTGGTGGGCTTCTTCGTCAACACCTTGGTGCTGCGCGTCGATCTCGGCGGCGACCCCACGATTGCCGAACTACTGGCGCGGGTGCGCCAACGCAGCCTGGCCGCCTACGAGCATCAGGACGTGCCGTTCGAGGTCCTCGTCGAACGGCTCAACCCGGCCCGCAGCCTCGCGCACCATCCGCTGGTGCAGGTCATGCTGGCCTGGCAGAACGACGAACCCACCGACGTGAGCCTGGGCGACGTGCGCGTCACCGCGCTGCCGGTCGACACCCGCACCGCCCGCACGGATCTCGCGTGGTCGCTGGCCGAACGCTGGAGCGTCGACGGCCGGCCCGCCGGCATCGGCGGTGCCGTGGAGTTCCGCACCGACGTGTTCGACACCGCCACCATCGAGGCGCTGATCACCCGGCTGCATCGCGTACTGGAAGCCATGACCGCCGACCCCGCCCGGCGGCTGTCGTCGATCGACGTGCTCGGCCCCGACGAGCACGCCCGCCTCGACGCGATCGGCAACCGCGCGGCGCTGACCCGGCCACCGCACGCATCGGCCTCGACCCGGGCCTCGATCCCGGCGCTGTTCGCCGCCCACGTCGCGCGCACCCCCGAAGCGGTGGCGCTGAGCGACCGGGACCGTTCGATGACCTACCGCGAATTCGATGAGTCCACAAACCGGTTGGCGCACTTGCTCGTTGAGCGGGGAGCGCGGCCGGGGCGGTGCGTCGCCGTCCTGATGGAGCGCTCGGCGCCCGCGATCGTCGCGATCGTGGCGGTGCTGAAGACGGGGGCCGCCTACCTGCCGATCGACCCGGCGATCCCGGACACGCGGGTCGCATTCATGCTGACCGACGCCGCACCGATCGTCGCCCTCACCACCGCGGAACTGCGAGACCGGCTCGACGGTTTCGACGGAGCTGTCATCGACGCCGACGACCCCGCCGTGCACACCCGGCCCGCCACCGCCCTGCCGCCGCCGGCCGACGACAACATCGCCTACGTCATCTACACCTCCGGCACCACCGGCACCCCCAAGGGCGTGGCGGTCACCCACCACAACGTCACCCACCTGCTCGCCTCGCTGCACGACCGGCCGGCGCCGGCGGGGGTGTGGAGCCAGTGCCATTCGCTGGCCTTCGACTTCTCGGTGTGGGAGATCTTCGGCGCCCTGCTGGGCGGCGGACGCCTGCTGGTCGTGCCCGACGAGGTGGTGCGCTCGCCGGAAGACCTGCACGCCTTGCTGATCGCCGAGAACGTCAGCGTGCTGAGCCAAACCCCGTCGGCGTTCTCGGCGCTGCAGAGCCTGGACGGCGCGCGGTCGGGCCCGCGGCTCAACGTCCGGGCCCTCGTGTTCGGGGGCGAAGCGCTGAGCCCGCAACGGCTGGCGAAGTGGCTCGACCGCCATCCCCACCGGCCGCGCGTGATCAACATGTACGGCATCACCGAGACGACGGTGCACGCCTCCTACCGGGAGATCGTCGACAGCGACATCGACACCAACGCCAGCCCCATCGGAATGCCATTGGCGCATCTGGGATTTTTCGTGCTCGACGCGTGGCTGCGGCCGGTGCCCGAGGGTGTGACGGGCGAGCTGTACATCGCCGGTTCCGGCGTCGCGGCCGGTTACGTCGGCCGGGCCGGCCTGACGGCGTCCCGGTTCGTCGCCTGCCCGTTCGGCGCGGCCGGCGCGCGCATGTACCGCACCGGGGACCTGGTGCGGTGGGGCCCGGGCGGGCAGCTGCACTATCTCGGCCGCGCCGACGAGCAGGTCAAGATCCGCGGCTACCGCATCGAGCTCGGCGAGATCCAGTCCGCGCTCACCGAATTGGACGGCATCGAACAGGCCGCGGTCGTCGCCCGCGAGGACCGGCCCGGCGACAAACGGCTCGTCGGCTACATCACCGGGACCGCCGATCCGGTCGAGGTCCGCGCCCGGCTGGCCGAGCATCTACCGGCCTACATGATCCCGGCCACGGTGCTCGCCGTCGACGCAATGCCGCTGACGGCCAACGGAAAACTCGACACCCGCGCGCTGCCCGCACCCGACCACTCGCACCGGTCGCAGGGCTCCGATCACTACCGCGCCCCGACCACCCCCGTCGAGCGGGCCCTGGCCGACATCTACACCCACGTCCTGGGCGTCGAGAACGTCGGGATCGACGACTCCTTCTTCGACCTCGGCGGGGACTCGCTGTCGGCCATGCGGCTGGTCGCGGAGGTCAACACCGGCCTCGACGTCCACCTCGGCGTGCGGGCCCTGTTCGAGGCGCCCACCATTCGCCGGCTGGCGGCGCGCCTGGGCACCGACGGCGGAGCGCGCGCGCCGCTGGTGGCCGGCGAGCGGCCGGAGATGGTGCCGTTGTCGTTCGCCCAGTCGCGGCTGTGGTTCATGGGCCAATTGCACGGGCCCTCACCGGTGCACAACATGGCGATCGCGTTGCAGCTGCACGGGCGCCTGGACGCCGAGGCGTTCGGCGCGGCGCTGGCCGACGTGATGGCCCGCCACGAGAGCCTGCGGACGATGTTCCCGGCGCGCGAGGGAATACCGCGGCAGCTGGTCGTCGATGTGGACGACGCTGACTGCGGCTGGCAGATCAGCGACGCGCGCGGGTGGTCGACCACCCGGCTGTGCAACGCGGTCGAGACCCTGGTGGGTCACCGGTTCGACCTGGCCACCGAAATCCCGCTGCGGGCAATGCTTTTCCGGGTGAGCGACGACGAACACCTGCTGGTGGCCGTGGTGCACCACATCGCCGCCGACGGGTGGTCGCTCACCCCGCTGGTGCGCGACCTGGGGGAGGCCTACGCCAGCCGCTCGGCCGGCTGCGCCCCGGACTGGGCGCCGCTGCCGGTGCAGTACGTCGACTACACGCTCTGGCAGCGCGCCCAATTCGGCGAACTGCAGGATCCGCACAGCCTGATCGCCGGACAGCTGCGGTATTGGGAACACACCCTGGCCGGAATGCCCGAGCGGCTCGAATTGCCCACGGACCGTCCGTATCCGTTGGTGGCCGATTTCCGCGGCGCGAGCGTGGCCGTCGACTGGCCGGCGGAGTTGCAGCAGCGGGTGCGCGCGGTGGCGGGCGCGCACAACGCGACGAGCTTCATGGTGGTGCAGGCCGCGCTGGCGGTGCTGTTGGCCAAGATCAGCGCGAGTTCTGATGTGGCGGTGGGCTTTCCGATCGCCGGGCGGCGCGACCCCGCCCTCGACGACGTCGTGGGCTTCTTCGTCAACACTTTGGTGCTGCGCGTCGACCTGACCGGTGACCCCACCATCGCCGACGTGCTCGCCCACGTCCGCGCGCGCAGCCTGGCCGCCTACGAGCATCAGGACGTGCCGTTCGAGGTCCTCGTCGAACGGCTCAACCCGGCCCGCAGCCTCGCGCACCATCCGCTGGTGCAGGTCATGCTGGCCTGGCAGAACACCGACTCCGCGGAGCTGAGCCTCGGCGACGTGCGCGTCACCCCGCTGCCGGTCGACACCCGCACCGCCCGCATGGATCTCGCGTGGTCGCTGGCCGAACGCTGGAGCGCCGACGGCCGGCCCGAGGGCATCGGCGGGGCCGTGGAGTTCCGCACCGACGTGTTCGACACCGCCACCATCCAACGTCTGATCGAACGATTGCAGCGGGTGCTGGAGGCCATGACCGCTGACCCCGCCCGGCGGCTGTCGTCGATCGACGTGCTCGGCCCCGACGAGCACGCCCGCCTCGACGCGATCGGCAACCGCGCGGTGCTGGACGGCCCGTCGCGCCCGCCGATGTCGATCCCCGAGGTGTTCGCCGACCACGTCGCGCGCACCCCGCAAGCGGTGGCCGTCACCCATGGGGCGGACTCGTGGACATACCGCGAACTCGACCAGTCATCAAACCGACTGGCGCACTTGCTCGTTGACCACGGTTGCGGGCCGGGGCAGTGCGTGGCGCTGCTCACCGAGCGCTCGGCGCGGGCCGTCGTCGCCATCCTGGCGGTGCTCAAAACCGGGGGCGCATACGTCCCGATCGACCCAGGCCTGCCCGCCGCCCGAATCGACTTCATGCTCGCCGACGCCGCACCGGCGGCGGTGCTCACCACCGCCGAACACCGCTCGCGCCTCGACGATTTCGACGTGCTCGTCATCGATATCGATGACCCGGCGATCCAGCACCGGCCCACCACGGCGTTGCCGGCGCCGGCGCCGCACCACATCGCGTACACGATCTACACCTCGGGCACCACCGGAGTTCCCAAGGGCGTGGCGGTCACCCACCACAACGCCACCCAATTGTTCGCCTCCCTGGGGGCCGCCGGTCTGCCCGCGGCACCGGCACGGGTGTGGAGCCACTGCCATTCCCTGGCGTTCGACTTCTCGGTGTGGGAGATCTTCGGCGCGCTGCTGCACGGCGGGCGGGTGCTCGTCGTACCGGACGAGGTCGTGCGTTCCCCGAAAGACCTGCACGCCTTGCTCGTTGCCGAACGCGTCGACATGCTGACCCAGACACCGTCCGAGGTGACGATGCTCTCGACCGAGGGCCTGGAGTCCGCGGTGCTGGCGGTCGCGGGCGAAGCGTGCCCGGCCGAAATCGTGCAGCGGTGGGCGTCCGGGCGGGTGATGGTCAACGTCTACGGCCCCACCGAGATCACGATCGTCGCGGCCGTCAGCGCGCCGCTGACACCGGGACCCGAAGCGCCGCCGATCGGTTCGCCGGTATCCGGGGCCGCGCTGTTCGTGCTCGACGGATGCCTGCAGCCGGTGCCCGCGGGCGTGGTCGGCGAGCTGTACGTGGCCGGCGGCGGCGTGTCGACCGGTTACCTGGGCCGGCCCGGTCTGACCGCGTCCCGGTTCGTGGCGTGCCCCTTCGGCGGGGAGGGCGCGCGCATGTATCGCACCGGCGACCTGGCGTCGTGGGGTTCCGACGGGCAGCTGCGCTACGTCGGGCGCGCCGACGAACAGGTCAAGATCCGCGGGTATCGCATCGAACTCGGCGAAATCCAATCCGCGCTGGCCGCGCTGGACGGTGTGGAGCAGGCGCTGGTGATCGCCCGCGAGGACCGCCCGGGCGACAAGCGTCTGGTCGGCTACGTCACCGGGACGGCGAACCCGGCCGAACTCCGCACCCTGCTGGCCGACCGGCTGCCCGCCTACATGGTGCCGGCCGCGGTGGTGGTGCTCGACGCGCTGCCGCTGACACCCGCCGGCAAACTCGACGTCCGCGCCCTGCCCGCCCCCGATTACCAGGGCGGCGACGACTACCTCGCCCCGGCCACCGCGGTCGAGGAGATCCTGGCCTGGCTCTACGGCCAGGTGCTGGGCCTCGAGCGGGTCGGGGTGCAGGAGTCGTTCTTCGACCTGGGCGGGGATTCCCTGTCGGCCATGCGCCTGGTCGCCGCGATCTACAACGCCCTCGACATCCACCTGCCCGTGCGCGCCGTCTTCGAGGCGCCGTCGGTGCGCAGCCTGAGCCAGCAGCTCAACCGCGATCACGATGCCGGGGAAGGCCACCAGGGGGACTTCGCGTCGGTGCACGGCCGCGACGCCACCGAGGTGTACGCCTGCGACCTCACGCTGGACAAGTTCATCGACGCCCCGACGCTGGCCGCCGCGCCGTCGCTGCCGGGGCCGAGCGCCGAGGTGCGCACGGTGCTACTGACCGGGGCCACCGGCTTTTTGGGCCGCTACCTGGTGCTGCAATGGCTGGAACGATTGGAACTGGCCGACGGCAAGCTGATCTGCCTGGTGCGGGCCACCTCCGACGAGGACGCGCGGCGCCGGCTGCAGAGGACCTTCGATAGCGGCGACCCCGCCCTGCGGCGGTATTTCGACGAACTCGCCGCCGACCACCTCGAGGTCATCGCCGGCGACAAGGGCCGCGCCAATCTCGGCCTGGACGAACAGACCTGGCGGCGGCTGGCCGACACCGTCGATCTCATCGTCGACTCCGCGGCCGTGGTCAACGGCGTGCTGCCCTACAGCGAGCTGTTCGCCCCCAACGTCGCCGGCACCGCCGAGCTGATCCGGCTCGCGCTGACCACCAAACTCAAGCCGTACACGTATGTCTCGACCGCCAACGTCGGCGACCAGATCGAGCCGGCCGCGTTCACCGAGGACGCCGACGTCCGCGTCGCCGGCCCGATCCGCACGATCGACGGCAGCTACGGCAACGGCTACGGCAACAGCAAGTGGGCCGGCGAGGTGCTGCTGCGCGAGGCCCACGACCTGTGCGCGCTGCCCGTCGGGGTGTTCCGCTGCGACATGATCCTGGCCGACACCACCTACGCCGGTCAGCTCAACCTGTCCGACATGTTCACCCGGTTGCTGTTCAGCGTCGTCGCCAGCGGCGTCGCGCCGCGCTCGTTCTACCAGCTCGACGCCCGGGGCAACCGGCAACGCGCGCACTTCGACGCCCTGCCGGTCGAGTTCGTCGCCGAGTCGATCACCACGCTGGGCGCCCAGGTGGGCCGCGATTCGGCCGCAGGGTTCGAGACCTATCACGTGATGAACCCGCACGACGACGGCGTCGGGCTCGACGAGTACGTCGACTGGGTCATCGAGGCCGGCTACCCGATCGAGCGGGTCGACGACTTCGGGGAGTGGCTGCACCGGATGGAGACCGCGCTGCACGCCCTGCCGGAACGCCAGCGCCACCAGTCGGTGCTGCAGCTGCTGCAGTTGCGCAACGCCCAACACGTGCCGCCGGCGGACCCGGCGCGCGGCTGCCTGGGACCGACCGAACGGTTCCGCGCCGCGGTGCAGGAAGCCAAAATCGGCCCCGATAACGACATCCCGCACATCACCGCGGCGGTGATCGTCAAATACGTGACCGACCTGCGGTTGCTCGGTCTGCTCTGAAATATTTTGGGCTGCAGCGTATTTCGCCGCCGCGTCCGAAGTCGTCGTCGCCGCGCCTCCCGCTGACTACCATGACCCGTAGAACGCGACGGTCCCGCCGCCGGAGAGGAGTGCTCATCCGATGACAACAGCGCGCCTGCCCAAACTGCCACTGGACGAAGCCAAAGCCGCCGCCGACGAAGCGGCCGTCCCCAACTACATGGCCGAACTGAGCATCTTCCAAGTGCTGCTCAACCATCCGCCGCTGGCGCGCGCCATCAACGACCTGCTCGCCACCATGCTCTGGCACGGCGCCCTCGACGCGCGGTTGCGCGAGTTGGCGATCATGCGGATCGGCTGGCTGACCGCCTGCGACTACGAGTGGACGCAGCATTGGCGCGTCGCGTCCCGGCTCGGCGTCCCGGGTGACGACCTGCTCGGCGTGCGAGATTGGCGGAACTACGCCGGGTTTGGGCCCGCCGAGCGGGCCGTGCTGGCGGCGACCGACGACGTGGTGCGCGACGGCGCGGTCAGCGCCGCGAGCTGGGCGGCCTGCGAGCGCGAATTCGACGGTGACACAACGGTTCTCGTTGAGCTGGTCACGGTCATCGGCGCGTGGCGCATGGTCTCCTCCATCCTGCAGAGCCTCGAGGTGCCGTTGGAGGAGGGCGTATCGAGCTGGCCCCCGGACGGCCGGCCGCCCGGGCCCTAAGGCTGAATTGCACAGGGCCGTAAGCGATTGACTTATCAATCGGGAACTCTTAGCGTCGGGCAATGAGAACCAGGGTCGCCGAGATGCTCGGTGTTGAATTCCCGATCTGCGCCTTCAGTCATTGCCGCGACGTGGTGGCCGCGGTGACCAACGCGGGCGGATTCGGCATCCTGGGCGCCACCGCGCACAGCCCGGCGCGGCTGCGCAGCGAGCTGACCTGGATCGAGCAGCAGACCGGCGGCAAGCCCTACGGGGTCGACCTGCTGCTGCCGCCCAAATACGTCGGCGCTGAGCAGGGCGGGATCGACACCAACCAGGCCCGGACCCTGCTGCCCGAGGAGCATCGCGCGTTCGTCGACGACCTGCTGGCCCGCTACGGCGTGACGGCGCCCGCCGGGGACGCCCGCCCGTCCGTGGGCGGTTTGAACATCTCGCCCAAGAGCTACCAGCCGCTGCTCGACGTGGCCTTCGACCACGACATCCGGCTGATCGCCAGCGCGCTCGGCCCACCCCCGGCGGACCTCGTCGAACGCGCCCACGACGCCGGCGTGCTGGTGGCCGCGCTGGCCGGCACCACCCGCCACGCCCAGCGGCACGCCGCCGCCGGCGTCGACCTGATCGTCGCGCAGGGCACCGAGGCGGGCGGCCACACCGGCGAGGTGGCGACGATGGTGCTGGTGCCGGAGGTCGTCGACGCCGTGGCCCCGGTGCCGGTGCTCGCCGCCGGGGGGATCGCCCGCGGCCGTCAGATCGCGGCGGCGCTGGCGCTGGGCGCCGAGGGCGTGTGGTGCGGGTCGGTGTGGCTGACCACCGAGGAAGCCGAGACGGTGCCCGTGGTCAAGGAGAAGTTCCTGGCCGCCACGTCGTCGGACACGGTGCGGTCGCGCTCGATGACCGGCAAGCCGGCGCGCATGCTGCGCACCGCCTGGACCGAGGAGTGGGACCGGCCGGAGAACCCCGACCCGCTGGGCATGCCGTTGCAGACCGCGCTGATCACCGAGCCGCAGCTGCGCATCAACAGCGCCGCCGCCCACGACGGCGCCAGGGCGCGTGAGCTGGCGACTTACTTCGTCGGGCAGGTGGTGGGCTCGCTCGACCGGGTCCGGCCGACGCGCTCGGTGGTGCTGGACATGGTCGAGGAATTCATCGACACGATCGGCCGGCTCGACGGCCTGGTCGAGAAGTGATCCCGGGCCGGTCGGTAACGAATCGCGGACACGCTGTCCAGGGATTTGACCGCGTCAGACCGCTCGTGCATTATCGGTCGGGTAAGCACCTCGTTAGGTGAGGCGTCTACACGAATACAGGCCACTGACCCCGAACGTCGAAAGACGCCCCGGGTCAGGACAGCTCCTCCCGGCTTAAGGGTTGAGCCCAGGTGGCTTCCGGTTTGGATTTTTTCCAGGCCAGGACACGTCGTGTGGTGCCGAAGCTCTGACGAGAGGGGTGCGGATCTCCGGCGGTCGTCGGATTCTGCTCCTTTTGCTGCGCCTAGATCGCATGCGATCCCGCATGCGTCGCGACCGCGAGGAGGTGAGGGACACATGAGTTCTTGCGATAGTCCGGATCGAAGTCCGAACCCTGTTTCGTCCCGATCCGTTCTCCGGCACGACCTCCTCGGCTGAGGCGTCGCACACGCTAAGTGCTTATCCGCCAAGCGTTCTGAGATCGGAACCGACCCGGGACGGGACACGTCAGTCCTTTTTGGTCCCCGTTGGAATTCTCCTCTAGGAGTCGATCATGACCGCAGCTCTCTACGACGACGTCGTCACCGTCGCGCCCGCCCGCACCCTGAGGGTGGTACGCGACGTCCCCGAAATCCACGTCCCCGAGCCCGTGGAAGAGCCGCGCCGCAGCGACTTCCCGCTCTTCGGCCCGGGCGGCGACCCGCTGATCCACGGGGCCTGCCGGTTGCTCAGCATTCCGCTGCGCCACGTGTACGCGGCGCTGTGGCGGGTGGGTGTGCTCGAGGTTCGGGGCCAGTAGAATCGTTTCATTGGCGTCGATCCGGCCATCACCGGGGAGCTTTCGGAAGAACGGCCGTTCCGGCTCAGTAGAACCGAACGGGTAGGCCCGTCACAGCCTTCAATGAGCGGTCGCGCGTGAGCGCGGCAAGCGGGGTGGTACCGCGGCGCTCGCGCAGCCGGCGCGTCGTCGTCCCCAGGCCTGGAGACTGGCACAGGAGACGACGTTTGACCGAGCACACATACCCGAAGCCGGCGGGCGGGGCGCCCGACTTCCCGGCCCTCGAGGTCGAGGTGCTGGACTACTGGGCCCGAGACGACACCTTCCGCGCCAGCATCGCCCGCCGCGACGGCTCGCCGGAGTACGTGTTCTACGACGGGCCGCCGTTCGCCAACGGCCTGCCGCACTACGGGCACCTTCTCACCGGCTACGTCAAGGACATCGTCCCGCGCTACCGCACCATGCGCGGCTACAAGGTCGAGCGCCGATTCGGCTGGGACACCCACGGGCTGCCCGCCGAACTCGAGGTCGAGCGCCAGTTGGGCATCACCGACAAGTCCCAGATCGACGACATGGGCATCGCCGCCTTCAACGACGCCTGCCGCGCCTCGGTGCTGCGCTACACCGACGAGTGGCAGGACTACGTCACCCGCCAGGCGCGCTGGGTCGATTTCGACAACGACTACAAGACGCTGGACCTGCCGTACATGGAGTCGGTGATCTGGGCGTTCAAACAGCTGTGGGACAAGGGCCTGGCGTATGAGGGCTACCGGGTGTTGCCCTATTGCTGGCGCGACGAAACGCCGTTGTCCAACCACGAATTGCGGATGGACGACGACGTCTACCAGAGCCGCCAGGACCCCGCTCTCACCGTCGGATTCAGGGTGGTGGGCGGTTCGCTTGATGGCGCGCATCTGCTGGTGTGGACGACGACGCCCTGGACGCTGCCGTCCAACCTCGCCGTCGCCGTCAACCCCGACGTGACCTACGTGCAGGTACGGGTGGGCGAGCGTCGTTTCGTGCTGGCGGAGGCGCGGCTGGCCGCCTACGCCCGCGAGCTGGGCGACGAGCCCGAGGTGCTGGGCACCTTCCGGGGCGCGGACCTGCTCGGCACCCGGTACCTGCCGCCGTTCCCGTATTTCGTGGACACCCCCAACGCATTTCGGGTCCTGCCGGGCGAGTTCGTCACCACCGAGGACGGCACCGGCATCGTGCACATGGCGCCGGCCTACGGCGAGGACGACATGGAGGTCGGCGAGGCGGCCGGCATCGCGCCCGTCACGCCGGTCGACTCCAAGGGCCGATTCGACGCCAGCGTCCCGGATTACCAGGGGCAGCACGTCTTTGACGCCAACCCGCACATCATCCGCGACCTGAAGAACGGCACCGGCCCCGCCGCGGCCAACGGGGCGGTGCTGGTGCGCCACGAAACCTACGAGCACCCCTACCCGCACTGCTGGCGGTGCCGCAATCCGCTGATCTACCGGGCGGTCTCGTCGTGGTTCGTCGCGGTCACCGAATTCCGGGACCGCATGGTGGAGCTCAACCAGCAGATCACCTGGTACCCCGAACACGTCAAGGACGGCCAGTTCGGCAAGTGGTTGCAGGGGGCCCGCGATTGGTCGATCTCGCGAAACCGCTACTGGGGCACCCCGATTCCGGTGTGGAAGTCCGACGATCCGGACTACCCGCGCATCGACGTGTACGGCAGCCTCGACGAGCTGGAGCGCGATTTCGGGGTGCGGCCGACCAACCTGCACCGTCCCTTCATCGACGAGCTGACCCGGCCCAATCCCGACGACCCGACCGGGCGTTCGGTGATGCGGCGCATCCCGGACGTGCTCGACGTGTGGTTCGACTCCGGGTCGATGCCCTATGCCCAGGTGCACTACCCGTTCGAGAACTCCGACTGGTTCGACGGTGTCGATTGCGCCGACCCTGGCAAGCAGGTCGTCGCACACTACCCGGGCGACTTCATCGTCGAGTACATCGGCCAGACCCGCGGCTGGTTCTACACGCTGCACGTGCTCGCCACCGCGCTGTTCGACCGGCCCTCCTTCAAAACCTGTGTGGCCCATGGCATCGTGCTGGGCTCCGACGGCCAGAAGATGAGCAAGTCGCTGCGCAACTATCCCGACGTCTCCGAGGTGTTCGACCGCGACGGCTCCGACGCCATGCGGTGGTTCCTGATGGCCTCGCCGATCCTGCGCGGCGGCAACCTCATCGTCACCGAGCAGGGCATCCGCGAGGGCGTGCGCCAGGTGCTGCTGCCGTTCTGGAACGCCTACAGCTTCCTGGCCCTCTACGCGCCGAAAGTCGGTACCTGGCGTACCGATTCGGCTCAGGTGCTGGATCGCTACATCCTGGCCAAGCTCGCCCAACTGCGCGACGACCTGACCCGCGAGATGGACAGCTGTGACATCTCGCGGGCCTGCGAGCAGCTGCGCCTGTTCACCGAGGCGTTGACGAACTGGTATGTGCGACGGTCGCGTTCGCGGTTCTGGGCCGAGGACGTCGACGCCATCGACACCCTGCACACCGTGCTCGAGGTGACCGCGCGGCTGGCCGCGCCGCTACTTCCGTCGGTGACCGAGGTCGTCTGGCGCGGCCTGACTTCTCAGCGCTCGGTGCACCTGACCGATTGGCCGGCACCCGGTGCCGTGCCCGCCGACCCCGAGCTGGTCGCCGCGATGGATCAGGTTCGCGAGGTGTGCTCGGCCGCCTCGTCGCTGCGCAAGGCCAAAAAGCTGCGGGTGCGGTTGCCGTTGCCGAAACTCACTGTGGCCGTGGAGAACCCGCACCTCCTGGAACCGTTCGTCGACCTGATCGCCGACGAGCTCAATGTCAAGAGCGTCGAGCTGACCGACGCGATCGACACCTACGGCTCCTTCGAGCTCACCGTCAACGCGCGGGTGGCCGGGCCGCGGTTGGGCAAGGACGTCCAGGCGGCGATCAAGGCGGTCAAGGCGGGGGAGGGCGTCGTCAACGACGACGGCACCCTGACCGCCGGGCCCGCGGTGCTGCAGCCCGGTGAGTACAGCTCGCGGCTGGTGGCCGCCGACCCGGAATTCACCGCGGCCCTGCCCGACGGCGCGGGCCTGGTGGTGCTGGACGGCACCGTCACACCAGAACTCGAAGCCGAGGGCTGGGCCAAGGACCGCATCCGCGAACTGCAGGAGCTGCGCAAGTCGAGCGGGCTGGACGTCTCCGATCGCATCAGCGTGGTGATGTCGGTGCCCGCCGAGCGCGCCGACTGGGCGCGGGCGCACCGCGACCTCATTGCCGGCGAAATCCTGGCCACCAGCTTCGAATTCGGCGACCCGGCCGACGGCGCGGACATCGGCGACGGCGTGCGGGTGAGCATCGCCAAGGCCTGAGCCGTCACATCCGCCACTTTCGTCTCTCCGCGAGGCGACACGTTTTGTGCCACCTCCGAGCGACAATCGCCACCGCAGCGTGTCGGCGTGACCAACTGTCGCTGTGAGGCGGGCACAACACCATATGGTCGGACGCGGCTTTCGGCGGCCAAGCGAGCCGGGCGCGCGTCCGGAGGGCCCTAGCATCAATCTGTGGAGTCGCGTTGGGTGCTGCACCTGGACATGGACGCGTTCTTCGCTTCCGTCGAGCAGCTCACCCGGCCGACCCTGCGCGGTCGGCCGGTGCTGGTCGGCGGTTTGGGTGGGCGCGGAGTGGTGGCCGGCGCCAGCTACGAGGCCCGGGTGTTCGGCGCCCGGTCGGCCATGCCCATGCATCAGGCCCGCCGGCTGGTCGGCGTGAGCGCGGTGGTGCTGCCGCCGCGCGGCGTGGTGTACGGGGTGGCCAGCCGGCGGGTCTTCGACACCATCCGCGCCGTCGTCCCCGTCGTCGAGCAGCTCTCCTTCGACGAGGGATTCGGCGAACCCGCGCAGCTGGCCGGCGCGTCCGCCGCCGACGTCGCAACCTTCTGCGAGGACCTGCGCCGACGGGTCCGCGACCAGACCGGGCTGATCGCCTCGGTCGGCGCGGGCTCGGGCAAACAGATCGCCAAGATCGCCTCCGGTCTGGCCAAGCCCGACGGGATCCGCGTCGTCCGCCGCGACGAAGAACGGTCGCTGCTCGGCGGGTTGCCGGTGCGCCGCCTATGGGGAATCGGTCCGGTCGCCGAGGAGAAGCTGCATCGCCTCGGCATCGAGACCGTCGGCGAGCTGGCCGCGCTGAGCGACGCCGAGGCGGCCAACATCCTGGGCGCGACGATCGGGCCGGCGCTGCACCGGCTGGCCCGCGGCGTCGACGACCGCCCCGTCGCCGAGCGCGCCGAGGCCAAACAGATCAGCTCCGAGTCGACCTTCGCCGTCGACCTGACCAGCCTCGAGCAGCTGCGGGAGGCGATCGAACCGATCGCCGAGCACGCCCATCACCGGCTGCTGCGCGATGGCCGCGGCGCGCGCACGGTCACGGTCAAGCTGAAGAAGTCCGACATGAGCACGCTGACCCGGTCCGCGACGCTGCCCTACGCCACCACCGAGGTCGCCGCGCTGGTCGGCGTGGCCCGCCGCCTGTTGCTCGATCCGCGCGAGATCGGGCCCATTCGCCTTCTCGGCGTGGGGTTTTCGGGGTTGAGCGACGTGCGCCAGGAGTCGCTGTTCCCCGATTTGGAATTGCCGCAGCCGCAACCGGATTCGCCGTCGGTCGAAACCGCGACCGAGGTGATGTTCACCAAGGGGCCGGAAGAGGCTGGGTGGCGGGTGGGCGATGACGTCGTGCACCGCGAGCTCGGGCACGGCTGGGTGCAGGGCGCGGGCCACGGCGTGGTGACCGCGCGGTTCGAAACCCGCACCTCCGGGCCGGGCCCGGCCCGCACGTTTCCCGCCGACAGCGGAGAGCTCGCCCGCGCCAACCCGGTCGATTCGCTGGACTGGCCGGACTATGTGGGCGATCTGCAGACCGACGCCGCGTCAGCCCCACCGGCCGATGACGTCGGCGACCGGTAACCCGGCGGCCAGCGCGGCGATCAGCAAAACCCGCGCCTGGGCCGGGCGCAGCCCGGGCACCATGATCGCCCCGGCCGCCGCCATGTCATGGCCGGGGCCGTAGCTCGCGCCGACCCGCCCGCCGGGGACCCGGGTGGACACCGCGACGACGACCCCGTCGCCGCAGTGCCGGCGCACCGCGTCGACCACCGCGGGACCGGCGTTCCCCGAGCCCAGCGCCTCGAGCACCACGCCGCGCGCCCCGGCAGCCACGCAGGCGTCGAGCGCGACCGCGTCACTGCCCAGGTAGGCCGCGACGATGTCCACCCGCGGCGCCGAGTCCGCCCGCACCTCGCCCACGTACGGCCTCGTCTTCGACCCGGTCAACGCCACCTCGCCGGCGACGGTGCCCAGCAGCCGGCCGGTGAAGCCGCTCAGGTCCTCGGTGGCCACCTTGTACATGCCCAGCGGCTGCAGCACCCGGCCCGCGAAACACATCACCACGCCCAGGCCGCGGGCGGCGGGGCTGGCCGCCACGGCCAGGGCGTCGCGCACGTTCGCCGGACCGTCCGCGTCGGGCGCGTCGGCGCTGCGCATGGCGCCGGTCAACACGACCGGCGCGTCGCCGCCGTAGGTCAGGTCGAGCCACAGGGCGCTTTCCTCCATCGTGTCGGTGCCATGCAGGACGACCACCCCGTCGGCGCCCGCGTCGAGCGCGCCCGTCACCGCGTCGCGGATCCGGTCCCAATCGGCCAGCGTCAGCTCCGAGCTGTCGACCGCCAGCAGGTCCACGACGTCGACGTCGAGACCGGACGTCAGCTCCGCCGCGCCGTAGGCCGGCCGATGCACCCCGTCGGCGCCGGTGGCGGTCGATATCGTGCCCCCGGTGGCGATCACGGTGAGGCGGGCCATGTTCGAATCATTGCGCATCGCTGTCGCGGACGTCGCTCGCCCGCGCGGGGCGGTAGGGGATGATGGGAGAGTGCCTGAAGAACCAACGGGATCGACTGAGCCGGTGACCTCGGCCGACAAGCCCGAGGACGCCGCGGCGACCGACCCGCAGCGGCCCCCGCGCCGGCTGCGCCTGCTGCTGTCGGTCGCGGCCATCGTCCTGGCCCTCGACATCGTCACCAAGGTGCTCGCCGTCAAGCTGTTGCCGCCCGGCCAGCCGGTGCCGATCATCGGCGACACGGTCACCTGGACCCTGGTGCGCAATTCGGGTGCCGCGTTCTCGATGGCCACCGGATACACGTGGATGCTGACCTTGATCGCGACGGGCGTGGTGGTCGGCATCTTCTGGATGGGCCGGCGGCTGGTATCCCCCTGGTGGGCGGTGGGCCTGGGGTTGATCCTCGGCGGCGCCATGGGCAACCTGGTCGACCGCTTCTTCCGGGCCCCCGGACCGCTGCGCGGCCACGTCGTCGACTTCCTCTCCGTCGGTTGGTGGCCGGTGTTCAACGTCGCCGACCCCTCGGTGGTCGGTGGAGCCATCCTGCTGGTGGTGCTGTCGATCTTCGGCTTCGACTTCGACTCGGTCGGTCGGCGTCGCAAGGACGACGACACCGGGGACAGCGCGGGTGAGTGACCGCTCGATGCCGGTCCCCGAGGGACTGGCGGGCATGCGCGTCGACGCCGGGCTGGCCCGCCTGCTGGGGCTGTCGCGCAGCGCGGCGGCGGCGCTGGCCGAAGACGGCGGCGTCGAGCTGGACGGGGTGCAGGCCGGCAAGTCCGATCGTCTGACCGGCGGGGCGTGGCTGCAGGTGCGCCTGCCCGAGCCGCCGGCGCCGTTGCAGAACACGCCGGTCGACATCGAGGGCATGACGATCCTGTATTCCGACGACGACATCGTCGCGGTCGACAAACCGGCCGCGGTGGCCGCGCACGCGTCGGTGGGCTGGAGCGGGCCGACGGTGCTCGGCGGCCTGGCGGCCGCCGGTTACCGGATCACCACCTCCGGCGTGCCCGAGCGGCAGGGCATCGTGCATCGCCTCGACGTCGGCACCTCCGGGGTGATGGTGGTGGCGCTCTCCGAGCGCGCCTACACGTTGCTCAAGCGGGCGTTCAAGCAACGCACCGTCGACAAGCGCTATCACGCGCTGGTGCAGGGACACCCGGATCCGTCCAGCGGCACCATCGACGCGCCGATCGGGCGCCACCGCGGCGGCGAGTGGAAGTTCGCGATCACCAAGGACGGCCGGCACAGCCTCACCCACTACGACACCGTGGAGGCCTTCGTCGCCGCCAGCCTGCTCGACGTGCACCTGGAAACCGGGCGCACCCACCAGATCCGGGTGCATTTCTCCGCGTTGCACCACCCGTGCTGCGGAGACCTGGTCTACGGCGCCGACCCAAAGCTCGCGAAAAGGCTTGGGCTGGAACGTCAATGGCTGCACGCCCGCTCGCTGTCGTTCGCCCACCCGGCCGACGGCCGGCGGATGGAGATCGTCAGCCCCTATCCGCCCGACCTGCAGCACGCGCTGGACGTGCTGCGCGACGAGGGCTGACTCAGTCTGATGGTCGCGCCCGGCTTCGCCGCGCTTGCGATCGCTCAGCTGGGCTTACGGGCCTCGACGAGCAGCCGCACGGAGTCGGTGACGAACGGCCCCTCGGACTCGATGCGCTCGTGCAGTTCGGCCAGCCGGTCGCGGTAGCGCTGGACGGTGAAGTCGGGCACCGACCAGATCACCTTGCGTAGGAAGTAGACGATGGCGCCGATGTCGAAGAACTCCGCGCGCATCCGCTCCATGCGCAGATCGACGATCTGCAGCCCGGCCGCCTCGGCCTGCGCGCGCACGGCGTCGGGGTGAAACTCGGTCCCTTTCTCCGGTTGGGGCCCGATGAAGTACTCGACCAACTCGGCCATCGTGGCGGGGCCGATGTGCTGCGCGAAGTAGCTGCCGCCGGGGCGGAGCACCCGAAAGATCTCGGTCCACCAGACGGAGATCGGATGGCGCGTGGTCACCAGGTCGAACGCGTCATCGGCGAACGGCAGTGGCGGCTCGTCCCGCGTCGCGACGACCACCGCGCCCAGCGGATGCAGGCGTTGCGTGGCCAGGGCGGCGTTGGGAGGCCACGTCTCGATGGCCGCCATGGTGGGCGGGAAGGGGGCGGCGCCGGCGAGCACCTCGCCGCCTCCGGTGTGAATGTCCAGCGCGGCCGACACGCTCGCCAACCGTTGCCGCAGCAGGCGCTGGTAGCCCCACGACGGGCGTTCCTCGGTCGCCCGGCCGTCCAGCCACGAGAAATCCCAGCCGTCGACCGGGGCGGCCTCCGCCTCCGCGATCAGGTCGTCAAATGTGCGCCGCATGTCAGCATGCTAGGCACCGTTCGAGACGGATAGCACGCGCGCTCAGACCGTCGCCTTGGCGTCGCCCGTCGCGATCTCGGGCGCCAACGGCGCGATCGCACCGAGGATCTCGGTCACCGTCTCGGGCGGCACCCCGGCGGCTGCCAGCGCATCGGCAAGATGCGCGGCCACCAAACCGAAGTGGTGCATGGTGATTCCGCGGCCCTGATGCACCTGCTTCATCGGTGCGCCGGTGTAAGGCTCCGGGCCGCCCAGCGCCGCGGCGAAGAACTCGACCTTTTGCCCTTGAGGCGGTTCATGTTCGTGCCGGCGAAGAAGCCGGCGAGTTCGTCGTCCGCAAGCACTCGGACGTAGAAGTCGTCGACGGCGACCTCGATCGCCTCGTGCCCGCCGATCCGGTCGTAGATGGTGCCCGGTTCAGGCTTGCGGAAGCGCGCCAGAATTTTCATAAGGCCGATTGGAACATCCGGGCGTTGCCCGTCGGTTAGTGCGCGATCACGTCCGGATTGCTGTGTGTAACAAGCGGATTGCCTATCGGTGGCGATCGTGATGGGTGGACCGTGAGAGGGCGTGGCGGGCCACATGAGTGCAATCCGCATCGGGGCGGGGGCCTGATGACCTAGGTTGGCGGTATGACCCGCGTCACATCACTGTCCAGGAGCGAACGCCGATGAACCTTGGCGACTTGACGAACTTGGTGGAGAGCTCGCTGGGGAGCTTGGTGGAAAAGCCGCTGGCGACGGTGTCTCACCTCGTCAACACCCCGAACTCGGCGGGCCGGTATCGGCCGTTCTATCTGAGGAATCTGCTCGACGCGGTGCAGGGCCGCACGCTCGAGGAAGCCGTCCGCGACAAGACCATCCTGATCACCGGGGGATCGTCGGGCATCGGCGAGGCCGCCGCGAAGAAGATCGCCGAGGCCGGGGGGACCGTGGCGCTGGTCGCCCGCACCCGGGAAAACCTCGAGAAGGTCGCGGACGAAATCAGCGGTGCCGGCGGGGCCGCCCACGTCTACCCCTGCGACCTGTCCGACATGGACGCCATCGCGGCCATGGCCGATCAGGTGCTCGACGAGCTCGGCGGCGTCGATGTCCTGATCAACAATGCCGGGCGGTCGATTCGCCGATCGCTGGAGCTGTCCTACGACCGCATCCACGACTATCAGCGGACCATGCAGCTGAACTACCTGGGCGCGGTCCAGCTGATTCTCAAGTTCATCCCCGGGATGCGCGAGCGGGGGTATGGGCACATCGTCAACGTCTCCTCGGTGGGTGTGCAGACGCGGGCGCCCCGCTTCGGGGCCTACATCGCCAGCAAGGCCGCGCTGGACAGCCTGTGCGACTCGCTGCAGGCCGAGACCGTCAACGACGGCGTCAAGTTCACCACCGTGCACATGGCTTTGGTGCGCACGCCGATGATCAGCCCGACCACGCTGTACGACAAGTTCCCGGCGCTGACGCCCGAGCAGGCGGCCGGGGTGATCGCGGACGCGATCGTGCACCGGCCGCGCCGGGCCAGCTCGCCGTTCGGGCAGTTCGCCGCCGTCGCCGATGCGGTCAACCCGGCGGTGATGGACCGGGTGCGCAACCGGGCGTTCACCATGTTCGGTGACTCCAGCGCCGCGAAGGGTGATCAATCGACAAGCGACACAACGGAATTCGATAGACGAAGCGAAACGTTTGTGCGGGCGACCCGCGGGATACATTGGTGAGACATGAGCCTTCCGAAACCTGACATCCAGACCACCGTCGTCATCACCGGGGCCTCCTCGGGCATCGGCGCCGAACTGGCTCGCGGCCTGGCCCGCCGCGGCTTCCCGCTGCTGCTGGTGGCGCGGCGCCGCGAGCGCCTCGACGAGCTGGCCAACGAGGTCGGCCAGGAGTACTCGGTGGCGGTCGAGGTGCTCCCGCTGGACCTCAGCGACGAGCAGGAGCGCGCCAAGCTGGCGAGCCGGCTGCGCGCGGAGCCGATCGCCGGGCTGTGCAACAGCGCCGGCTTCGGCACCAGCGGCGTCTTCCACGAATTGCCGGTGGAACGCGAGAGCGAGGAGGTCACCCTCAACGCGCTGGCGCTGATGGAACTCACCCACGCGGCCTTGCCCGGGATGGTCGAGCGCGGCGCCGGCGCGGTGATGAACATCGCCTCGATCGCCGGCTTTCAGCCGGTTCCGTACATGGCCGTCTATTCGGCCACCAAGGCGTTCGTGCAGACGTTCTCCGAAGCCGTGCACGAGGAGCTGCACGACACCGGGGTGTCGGTGACCTGCCTGTGCCCGGGGCCGGTGCCGACCGAGTGGGCGGAGATCGCCAACGCCGAGCGGTTCAGCATTCCGCTCGCTCAGGTTTCGCCGCGCGACGTGGCCGAGGCGGCGATCGGCGGCATGCTGTCCGGCCGCCGCACGGTGGTGCCCGGCGTGGTGCCCAAGGTGGTCAGCACGGGCGGGCGGTTTGCGCCGCGCAGCCTGCTGCTGCCGGGCATCCGGATCGGCAACCGATTTCGCGGCGGGCCCAAACACTGAGGTATATGGCGCGTGTTCGTCTCACGCGCTGTTTCGTCTCACGCGCCACACCCGTCCCTCCGTCGGGAGACTGACGAATTGCCCACCTCCGAGCGACAAATGTGATGGCGCGCGTCGCCTCCTGTTGTCGCCCCGCGTCGCCTCTCGTTGTCGCCCCGCGTCGCCTCTCGTTGTCGCCCCGCGTCGCCTCCCGTTGTCGCCCCGCGTCGCTTCCCGTTGTCGCGCGGAGGTGGGCACAAGACCATATCCCTCCCCGGCGCGACCCGAGTGACGGATGTGAGGCGCGACCCAAGTGACGGATGTGACGCCGGGCTAAGCTCAGTCGGTGGCCGCCGTGGAGATGACCGCCGACGTACCGATGAGCCCCCAGCAGATGTGGGACCGGGTCTCCGATCTGTCGGACCTGGGCGACTGGCTGGTCATGCACGAGGGCTGGCGCAGCGAGCTGCCCGACGAGCTCGGCGAAGGCAGCCAAGTCGTCGGCGTGGCCCGCGCCAAGGGCTTCCGCAACCGGGTGACCTGGACGGTGACCAAGTGGGACCCGCCGCACGAGGTCGCGATGGCGGGCTCGGGCAAGGGCGGCACCAAATACGCCGTTTCACTCACCGTGCGGCCCACCGGCGAGGGCTCGACGCTCGGCCTGCGCCTGGAACTGGGCGGGCGCCCGCTGTTCGGTCCGGTGGGCGCGGCGGCGGCCCGCGCCGTCAAAGGCGACGTGCAGAAGTCGTTGAAAAACTTCGTCGAGTTGTACGGATAAACCCTGTGGCGATCGCAAGCGCTGCGCAGCCGGGCGCGAAGGGTCGCCTCCGAAATCATCCGTGACACACGCCCCGACACGCCCAACTCGTGTCGGTCCGCGGTCATAGACTGGCGTCCCTATGAACCACTCGTCCTTCGTGCACCTGCATAACCACACCGAGTACTCGATGTTGGACGGTGCCGCGAAGATCGCGCCGATGCTCGCCGAGGTGGACCGGCTGCAAATGCCCGCGGTCGGGATGACCGACCACGGAAACATGTTCGGCGCCAGCGAGTTCTACAACGCGGCGACCAAGGCCGGGATCAAGCCGATCATCGGCGTCGAGGCCTACATCGCGCCCGCGTCGCGGTTCGACACCCGGCGGATCCTGTGGGGTGACCCCGGCCAGAAGTCCGACGACGTCTCGGGCAGCGGCTCCTACACGCACATGACGATGGTGGCCGAGACGCCCACCGGCCTGCGCAACCTGTTCAAGCTGTCCTCGTTGGCGTCGTTCGAGGGCCAGCTCGGCAAGTGGTCGCGGATGGACGCCGAGATCATCGCCGAACACGCCGAGGGCATCATCGCCACCACCGGCTGCCCCTCGGGGGAGGTGCAGACCCGGCTGCGCCTCGGTCACGACCGCGAGGCGCTGGAGTCGGCGGCCAAGTGGCGCGAGATCTTCGGCGCCGACAACTACTTCCTCGAGCTGATGGACCACGGGCTGTCCATCGAGCAGCGGGTCCGCGACGGGCTGCTCGAGATCGGCCGCAAGCTGGGCATTCCGCCGCTGGCCACCAACGACTGCCACTACGTCACCCGCGACGCCGCCCACAACCACGAGGCGCTGTTGTGCGTGCAGACCGGCAAGACGCTCTCGGACCCCAACCGGTTCAAGTTCGACGGCGACGGCTACTACCTGAAGTCGGCCGCCGAGATGCGCCGCATCTGGGACGACGAGGTCCCCGGCGCCTGCGACTCCACCCTGTTGATCGCCGAGCGGGTGCAGCCCTACGACGAGGTCTGGGCGCCGCGCGACCGGATGCCGATCTTCCCGGTGCCCGAGGGGCACGACCAGGCGAGCTGGCTGCACCACGAGGTGATGGAGGGGCTGGCGCGCCGCTTCCCGTCCGGCGTCGGGCAGGACTACATCGACCGGGCCGAGTACGAGATCAAGGTCATCTGCGACAAGGGTTTCCCGTCGTACTTTTTGATCGTCGCCGACCTGATCAACTACGCCCGGTCGGTCGACATCCGGGTGGGGCCCGGGCGCGGTTCGGCGGCGGGGTCGCTGGTGGCCTACGCGCTGGGCATCACCAACATCGATCCCATCCCGCACGGCCTGCTGTTCGAGCGGTTCCTCAACCCGGAACGTCCGTCCGCGCCCGACATCGACATCGACTTCGACGACCGCCGTCGCGGCGAGATGGTGCGCTACGCCGCCGACAAGTGGGGCTCCGACCGCGTCGCCCAGGTCATCACCTTCGGCACCATCAAAACCAAAGCGGCCCTGAAGGATTCGGCACGCATCCACTACGGCCAGCCCGGCTTCGCCATCGCCGACCGGATCACCAAGGCGCTGCCGCCGCCGATCATGGCCAAGGACATCCCGCTCTCGGGGATCACCGATCCCGCCCACGAGCGGTACAAGGAGGCCGCCGAGGTCCGCGGACTGATCGAGACCGACCCCGACGTGCGCACCATCTACCAGACCGCGCGTGGGCTGGAAGGCCTGATCCGCAACGCCGGGGTGCACGCGTGTGCGGTGATCATGAGCAGCGAGCCGCTGACCGAGGCCATTCCGCTGTGGAAGCGGCCGCAGGACGGCGCCATCATCACCGGCTGGGACTACCCGTCGTGTGAGGCCATCGGCCTGCTGAAGATGGATTTCCTGGGCCTGCGCAACCTGACGATCATCGGCGACGCCCTGGATAACATCAAGGCCAACAGGGGAATTGACCTCGACCTGGAATCCGTCCCGCTGGATGACGGACCCACCTATGAGCTGTTGGGCCGCGGCGACACCCTGGGCGTGTTCCAGCTCGACGGCGGGCCCATGCGCGATCTGCTGCGCCGCATGCAGCCCACCGAGTTCAACGACATCGTCGCGGTGCTGGCGCTGTACCGCCCCGGCCCGATGGGCATGAACGCCCACAACGACTACGCCGACCGCAAGAACGGCCGCCAGCCGATCAAGCCGATTCACCCCGAGCTCGAGGAGCCGCTGCGCGAGATCCTTTCCGAGACTTACGGTTTGATCGTCTACCAAGAGCAGATCATGTTCATCGCCCAGAAGGTCGCCTCCTACACCATGGGCAAGGCCGACGCGCTGCGCAAGGCCATGGGCAAGAAGAAGCTCGAGGTGCTCGAGGCCGAGTACAAGGGTTTCTACGAGGGCATGACCGCCAACGGCTTCTCCGAAAAAGCGGTGAAGGCGTTGTGGGACACCATCCTTCCGTTCGCCGGGTACGCGTTCAACAAATCACACGCGGCCGGCTACGGCCTGGTCTCGTACTGGACCGCCTACCTGAAGGCCAACTATCCGGCCGAGTACATGGCCGGGCTGCTGACCTCGGTGGGTGACGACAAGGACAAGGCCGCCGTCTACCTGGCCGACTGCCGCAAGCTGGGCATCACGGTGTTGCCGCCCGACGTCAACGAATCGCTGGTGAACTTCGCCTCGGTCGGAACGGACATCCGTTTCGGGCTGGGTGCGGTGCGCAACGTCGGCGCCAACGTGGTGGGTTCGCTGATCAGCACCCGCAACGGCAAGGGCAAGTTCACCGACTTCTCGGACTACCTGAACAAGATCGACATCGCCGCCTGCAACAAGAAGGTCACCGAGTCGCTGATCAAGGCCGGCGCGTTCGACTCGCTCGGTCACGCCCGCAAGGGCTTGTTCCTGGTGCACACCGACGCGGTCGATTCGGTGCTGGGCACCAAGAAGGCCGAGGCGATCGGCCAGTTCGATCTGTTCGGCGGCGACGACGGGTGCACCGAAGCGGTGTTCACCATCAAGGTGCCCGACGACGAGTGGGAGGACAAGCACAAGCTCGCGCTGGAGCGGGAGATGCTGGGCCTCTACGTGTCCGGGCATCCGCTCAACGGGGTGGCGCACCTGCTGGCCGCGCAGGTGGACACCCAGATCCCGGCCATCCTCGACGGTGACGTGCCCAACGAGACCCAGGTGCGCGTGGGCGGCATCCTCGCGTCGGTCAACCGGCGGGTCAACAAGAACGGGATGCCTTGGGCGTCAGCGCAATTGGAGGACCTCACCGGCGGCATCGAGGTGATGTTCTTCCCGCACGCGTATTCCACCTATGGCGCCGACATCGCCGATGACTCCGTCGTGCTGATCAACGCCAAGGTGGCCATCCGCGACGACCGGATCAGCCTGATCGCCAACGAGCTTGTGGTGCCGGACTTTTCCAGCGCCCAGGTGAACCGGCCGATCGCGGTCAGCCTGCCGACGCGGCAGTGCACCATCGACAAGGTCAGCGCGCTCAAGCAGGTGCTGGCGCGGCATCCGGGGACCTCGCAGGTGCATCTGCGGCTGATCAGTGGGGACCGGATCACCACGCTGGAACTCGATGCGTCGCTTCGGGTGACGCCGTCGCCGGCGTTGATGGGTGACCTCAAGGAGCTGCTCGGCCCGGGCTGCCTGGGCGGCTAGCGGCGCCGAGCGTGCAGCCGGCCGCGCACTCGCCGACGAGTGTGACGCTGGGCGCACGCTCGCAAACGCTCAGGCGAGCTGCACCCGCACGATGACGCTGTCCGGCCACACCCCGCGGTCTCGCGCGCGCCGCACCTTCTCGCGCAGACACAGATCCCGGTGCACGTTGGTCACGCCCGGCACCTTGATCAGCGGCACGATGTTCCACTGCCAGCCATAACGGCGGTGCAGCACGCGGTTCGCCCGCTCGGCGTCGGCGCCAGAAAGGACGGTGGCGCGGCCGGGCACCCACGGCGTCTTCGCGCCCGGACGCACCCGGCCTCGGTAATCGCAGGCCACCAGTTCGACGTCGCCGCGCGTGGCCAGCCGCCGGGTCTTGGGGCCCACCTTCGTTCGGAACACCAATCCGTCGCCGTCGAACGCGAACCAGATCGGGGTGTCGACGGCGGTGCCGTCGCGGCGAAAGGACCGGAGCAGGGCGTAGCGGGATCCGTCCAGTTCCGCTCGTGAGGGGCGTGCGGGGATAGCCATCACCACAGTCAAGGACTTAGAGTTGGCTCTAAGTCAAGCATCGAATCGTCGGGAGGCGCCATGGCCGGCGGCCGCACCATCGGGGAGATATCCCGCCAAACCGGGGTCGCCGCGACGACGCTGCGCTACTACGAGCAGATCGGCCTGGTGCCCGAGCCGACGCGGCGAGGCGGCCAGCGTCGCTACGACGACTCGATTCTGTCCCGGCTCGAGGTGATCGCGCTGTGCAAGTCCGCGGGGTTCTCGCTCGACGAGATCCAGCTGCTGTTCGCCGACGACGCGCCCGGACGGCCGGCCAGCCGCGCCCTCGCCGAGGCGAAACTCGCCGAGATCGACGCCCAGCTGGAATCGCTGGCCCGCGCCCGCGCGGTCATCGAGTGGGGGATGCGCTGCACGTGTCCGTCAATTGACGCCTGTACGTGCGGCATTCACACCGCACCGCCGGTCTGAGCCGGCTCGAACCGGTAACGGAGTATCCGCGCTTTACGGGCGGACGCCTTGAACTTTCCGGACATCTTGGTAGCCAACCGAATCCAGCCCGGAAACAACTCGACCTCAGGAGCGTGCGCCAGGCTGGATTCTTCGACCAACCTCAACCGCGGATTCCACGTCTGCGGCACCCGCGCGTCTTTGAAGCCCGAATAGCCCCACTGCGCACCAACCTGGCTGAACATCTGCTGTGGGGCCAGCCTGACCGCAAGGCGGCTGAACCAACCGATGTGCCCGTAGTCGTTGAAGGCCAGCTCCCCGGATTTGAAGTGTTCGGTGATGCGACGGAAGACGCCGACGATCACCGCCTCGGACAAAAACGCGAACAGCCCGTCCGCGATGACCATGGTCGGCCGATCGCTGGGGATGGTCTGGGGCCAGCTCTCGTCGGCCACCGATGCGACGACCGAGTGGGCTTGCCGGCTCGTCGGCAGCAGCTTTTCGCGCAACGCAATGACACGCGGCAGGTCGACGCTGTACCAGTCCACCGTGGCGGGCGGGGCGACTCGAAACAGGCCCGTGTCCAAACCGGCGCCGAGGTCCACCACGACCGCATCGGGGTGGACGGCGGTGAAACCCCGGACCCGGTCATCGAGCATCTTGGCCCGCAGGGCCGACTGGCAGACCACACTCCTGGGGATGCCGAGCGCGCCGAAGTCGTAGTCGATCTTGCGGACGGTGTCGTCGGCGAGCGTGTCGCCCAGGATGGGCCGTGGCCAACGGCTGTCGAGCGCTCGCGCGTACTGGGTCAGCAACGCGGTCTGCTCAAGTGGGGAAAGATCGTGTACGTCAAAACCCGGTTCGGACCGCATAATCGCCAACGTACTAGGTGACCCGAGCGGCGTCGTTGCCGCACCGAAGAATTCGATCAATGTATTCCGTGCTCGCTGACCACCGACGTACGCTACGGAAATGACGACTGCCGAGCATCCGGCCACCCTGTGCGAGGCGTTCCAGCGCACCGCCGCGATCGACCCGAATGCCGTCGCGCTCCGCACGCCCGGTGACACCCAGACGTTGACGTGGCGAGAGCTCGCGACCCAGGTGCGCAAGGTCGCCGCCGGGCTGGCGGGCCTGGGGGTGCGGCGGGGCGACACGGTGTCGCTGATGATGGCCAACCGGATCGAGTTCTACCCCTTCGAAATCGGCGCTCAACACCTCGGCGCCACATCGTTTTCCGTGTACAGCACGTTGCCGGCCGAGCAGCTGACGTATCTGTTCGACAACGCCGGCACCAAGGTCGCCATCTGCGAGGCGCAGTACGTGGACCGCATCCGCGCCAGCGGCGCACCCATCGAGCACATCGTCTGCATCGACGGCTCGCCGCCCGGCACCCTCTCCGTGGATGACCTGTATGCCGCCGCCCCAACAGATTTCGACTTCGAAACCACCTGGCGGGCGGTGCAATCCGGCGACGTCGCCACGCTCATCTACACCTCCGGGACCACCGGGAATCCCAAGGGCGTGGAGATGACCCACGCCAACCTGCTCTTCGAGATGTATGCCTTCACCGCCGTGCTGCCCAGCCGGTACGCCGACCGCGTCACGTCGTTTCTGCCGACGGCGCACATTGCCGACCGGGTGATGGGCCTGTACAGCCTGGAGGTGTTCGGCGCCCAGGTGACGGTGGTCTCCGACCCACGCGCGATTGCCGCCGCGCTGCCCGACGCGCGGCCCACCGTGTGGGGAGCGGTGCCCCGGGTCTGGGAAAAGCTCAAGGCGGGAATCGAATTCGCGATCGCCAACGAGGCGGACGAGGCCACGCGCCAGGCGTTGCAGTGGGCGATGTCGGTGGCCGCCAAGCGTGCCGCCGCACTGGTGGCCTCAGAGCCGATGCCCGATGATCTGGCCGCCGAATGGGCCACGGCCGACGAGCTGGTGCTGTCGAAGCTGCGCGAGCGCCTCGGCTTCGGCGACCTGCGCTGGGCGGTCTCCGGGGCGGCGCCCATCCCCAAGGAGACGCTGGCCTTCTTCGCCGGCATCGGCATTCCGATCGCCGAGGTCTGGGGGATGTCGGAGCTGAGCTGCGTCGCCACCGTCAGCCACCCCCGCGAGGCGCGGCTCGGCTCCGTCGGCAAGCTGCTCCCCGGGCTCGAGGGCAAGATCGCCGACGACGGCGAGTTTCTGGTGCGCGGCCCGCTGGTGATGAAGGGCTACCGTAAGGAGCCGGCGAAGACGGCCGAGGCGATCGACGCCGACGGGTGGCTGCACACCGGCGACATCCTCGAGGCCGACGCGCAGGGCTACCTGCGGGTGGTGGACCGGAAGAAGGAGCTGATCATCAACGCGGCCGGAAAGAACATGTCGCCGGCCAACATTGAGAACTCCATCCTGGCCGCGTGCCCGATGGTCGGGGTGATGATCACCATCGGCGACGGACGGCCCTACAACACCGCGCTCATGGTCTTCGACGCCGACTCGGTCGGCCCGTATGCCGCTCAACGCGGGCTGTCCGACGCGTCGCCCGCCGCGCTGGCGGCCGACCCGGAGGTCGTCGCCCAGATCGCCGCCGGGGTGGCCGCCGGCAACGCGAAACTCTCTAGGGTGGAACAGATCAAACGGTTCCGCATCCTGCCCACGCTGTGGGAGCCCGGCGGCGACGAGATCACGCTGACGATGAAACTCAAGCGCAAGCCGATCATGGCCAAGTACGCCGAGGAGATCGAAGAGCTCTACGCGCTCGACCCGCCGCCCGAGGTGCACGAGCCCTCCGGCGCCGCAACGGTGCAGCCGGCATGATCGGCGGGCCGGCGGGCACCGCCCGCGAGATCGGTCGCGTCGGAGCGCGAAAGCTGTTGCAGCGCACCGGCCTCATCGAGGAGTCGACGACGCCCCTGGCGACCGACCCGGCCGAGGTCGCCCGATTGCTGCGCGCGCCATGGTATGACGAGCGGCTGAGCAAGCTGGCCGACGACCTCGGCCGCGATCCTTCCGCCGTGCGCGCCGAGGCCGCGTCCTACCTGCGGGAGATGGCGCCCTCGCTGGACGAGCGGGCGGTGCGGGCCTGGCGCAGCTTCAGTTGCTGGCTGATGCGGGCCTACGACGTGCTGGTCGACGAGGACCAGATCGCCCAGCTGCGCAGGCTGGATCGCAAAGCCACTCTGGCGTTTGCCTTTTCGCATCGCTCGTATCTGGACGGGCTGCTGCTGCCCGAAGTGATCCAGGCGAACCGGCTCTCGCCGGCGCTCACGTTCGGCGGCGCCAACTTGAACTTCTTCCCGATGGGCGCCTGGGCCAAGCGAACCGGGACGATCTTCATCCGGCGTCAGACGAAGGACATTCCCGTCTACCGCTTCGTCTTGCGCGCGTACGCCGCGCAGCTGGTGCAAGACCACGCCAACATGACGTGGTCCATCGAAGGCGGCCGAACCAGGACGGGCAAACTGCGGCCCCCGGTGTTCGGGATCTTGCGATACATCGCCGACGCGGTCGACGAAATCGACGGTCCCGAAGTGTATTTGGTGCCGACCTCGATCGTGTACGACCAGCTGCACGAGGTGGAGGCCATGACCACCGAGGCCTACGGCGCGACGAAGCGGCCGGAAGACTTCCGCTTCCTGATCCGGTTGGCGCGCCAGCAGGGTGAGCGATTGGGCCGCGCCTACCTCGACTTCGGTGAACCGCTGCCGCTGCGCAAGCGCCTCGAGGAGCTGCGCGCCTTGCAAAAAACATCAGAGTCCGGCGCCAGCACCGAGATCGAACGCATCGCGCTGGACGTCGAGCACCGGATCAACCGCGCCACGCCCGTCACCCCGACCGCGGTGGTGAGCCTCGCGCTGCTGGGCGCCGACCGCTCGCTGTCGATCAGCGAGGTGCTGGCCACCGTGCGGCCGCTGGCGAGCTACATCGCGGCGCGCAACTGGACGGTGGCCGGCGCCGCCGACCTGACGAATCGCTCCACCATCCGCTGGACCCTGCACCAGCTGGTCGCCTCCGGCGTCGTGAGCGTGTACGACGCCGGCACCGAACCGGTCTGGGGCATCGGGGCCGAGCAGCACCTGGTCGCCGCGTTCTACCGCAACGCCGCCATTCACATCGTGGTCGACCGCGCGATCGCCGAGACGGCGCTGCTGGCCGCCGTCGAAGACGCCGAGGCCTCGGTCGAGGGCCTGGTCCAGCCGACGGCCGTGCGCGACGAGGCGCTCCGCCTGCGCGAGCTGCTGAAATTCGAGTTCCTGTTCTCGGCGCGCGCGCAGTTCGAGAAGGAGCTCGCCGACGAGGTGCGCCTGATCGGACGGGTGGACGACACCCGCAAGGCCGCCCACGCGGCCGACGTACGCGGCCTCCTGGAAAAGGCTGACGTGCTGCTGGCGCACCTCGTGTTGCGCCCGTTCCTCGACGCCTACCACATCGTGGCCGACCGGCTCGCCGCCTACGACGACGAATCGTTCGACGAGGACGCGTTTCTCGCCGAGTGCCTCGAGGTAGGCAAGCAATGGGAGTTGCAGCGCAGGATCGCCAGCGCCGAGTCGCGGTCGATGGAGTTGTTCAAGACGGCGCTGCGACTGGCCCGGCATCGCGAGTTGGTCGACGGCGCCGAGGAGCCGGACATCGCCCGACGCCGGCGCGAGTTCGCCGACGAGATCGCCACCGCGGTCAGGCGGGTCAACGCCATCGCGGAGTTGGCCAGGACCTGCTGATCACTCGTCCACCGGGCGCGTGGGTTCACGGACCATTAACGTTTGGTCGCGATAGTGCGTTGGCCCTATCGGTGAAGCGAGGATCTGATGAGTGACGAGTCGACCGGGCAGGCCCGCCCGCTGATCGGGTACATCACCCATGAGATCGCGCCGCAGATCACCCCCGCGCCGATCGGTCGCACGTGGATGTCGGAGATGCGTCAGGGCTGGCCCCACCGGTGCCTACCGATGCTGATCGCCAATCAGAGCGGCTGGGAGGTGCGCAACCGCAACGCGTTCACGGCGACGTGGATGGGCGGGGACGACCGCACCAGCCTGATGATCGCGCCCGACACCCGCGAGAGCGGCCAGTTCCTGCCCTCCAGCCACTTCGGCTACGGCATCTTGACCTGGCACCTGCCGATGCTGTTTCGCACCCCGCCGGGCTACAACCTGTTGGTGCGGGGTCCGGCGAACCATCCCAAGGACGCCATCTCCGCGTTGGAAGGCGTCGTCGAAACCGATTGGTCCAGTTCGAGTTTCAGCATGAACTGGAAATTCACCCGCGAGTTCATGCCGGTGCGCTTCGAGGTCGACGAGCCGATCTGCATGATCGTCCCGCAGCGCCGCGCCGAACTGGAGGAGTTCGCCCCCGAACTTCGGCCCATCGAGTCCGACGACGAACTGCATCGCAAGCACGAGTTCTTCCTGGGCTCACGCGGCGCGCTGGGACGCGAGCAGGAGACGGCCGACGGCGCCCCCGGCGAGCGGGTGCCGTGGCAGGGCGACTACACCCGGGGCCGCCACGCCGACGGCGAGTCCGGGGCCGACGACCACCAGACGAAGCGCCGCCTGCGTCCCTTCGCCGCGCACGAACCCGAGCACCGGGACTAGCGCGATTGCCCGCCTCCCAGCGACAGCGGTGTGGACGAGCCGTAACCCACCTGGGGGTCCTGGCCGGACCTACACTTTCTAGTTATGAACAAGGTTACGAGGGTCTTGTTTGCGCTGTTGCTCGCCTTCGCGGTCTCAACAACCTCGGTGAGCTGCGTACCTCCCTACTGCCCCCTCACCGGCGGCCCGGCCGTCATCTGCTAGTCACCGCGGCCACTGAGGGGTGAAACCGCTCGCCGCACGGATAAGCCAACCGCGTGGCTGGCCTTCGGCAGCGCAGCCGTTGGGCGGCCGCTGATCGTGTTGGCGAATCAGGCTGGGCGGTCATAGATCTGGGACCTCGAGCGCGAAGCGCATGCTTTGAGTGTGGCTGGGCGCGCCGCGGTTCACAGCCGTCGATGGTTTGCGTCTTGCTGTGCTTGACCGCGTCGCGTGACGGCCGCAGCGCCACGAGGGTGAGCAAGGGAGAGATCGCCATGTGCCACGAACAATGAGAACCGGCCGTTGTCGCTCGGAGATGGGCATTGGCACTATGTCCCTCGAGATGTCCCTCGAGCCGTGACCCGTGGGGCCGGTGCGGCCCCTGTGGCGAACTCAGTCACCGCAGACGGGGCGCCGCGCTTAAAGTTGGTGGCATGCCGCTTTCTGGAGAGTACGAGCCGTCGCCCTGGGATTGGTCTCGCGAGCAAGCCGACAAGTACGCCGCGTCGGGGGGCGCCGAGGCCGCCGACATGAAGGGCAAGCCGATCATCCTGCTGACCACGGTCGGCGCCAAGACCGGCAAACTCCGCAAGACGCCGCTGATGCGGGTCGAGCACGAGGGTCAGTACGCCGTCGTCGCCTCGCTCGGTGGGGCGCCGAAAAACCCGGTCTGGTACCACAACATCAAGAAGAACCCCCGGGTGGAGTTGCAGGACGGCTCCGTCACCCGCGACTACGACGCCCGCGAGGTGTTCGGCGACGAGAAGGCCACCTGGTGGGAGCGGGCCGTCGAGGCCTGGCCGGAGTACGCCGAGTATCAGACCAAGACCGACCGCCAGATCCCGGTGTTCGTGCTGACCCCGGTCGGCTGAATTCCGGAGTTGGCCAGCTGGCATGGCACCATTAATCAGTGTCCGCTGAATTGAGCCGTCCTCCGAGCGTCGCGCCGCTGACCGCGGCGGACATCGACACCGCGGCCAAGCGGATCGCGGCCGTCGTGACGCCGACACCGTTGCAGTTCAGCGACCGGTTATCGGCCATCACCGGCGCGCGGGTCTACCTCAAGCGCGAGGACCTGCAGATCGTGCGCTCCTACAAACTGCGGGGCGCCTACAACCTGCTGGTTCAGCTCTCCGAGACGGAGCTGGCCGCGGGCGTGGTGTGCTCGTCGGCGGGCAACCACGCCCAGGGCTTCGCCTACGCGTGCCGGATGTTGCAGGTGCACGGACGCGTCTACGTGCCCGCCAAAACGCCCATGCAAAAGCGTGACCGGATCCGCTACCACGGCGGGGACTTCATCGAGCTGATCGTCGGTGGCACGACCTACGACCTTGCCGCCGAGGCCGCGCTGGCCGACGTGGAAAGCACCGGCGCCACCCTGGTCCCGCCCTACGACGACCCGCGCACCATGGCGGGCCAGGGCACCATCGCCGTCGAACTGCTCGACCAACTCGAGACCGAGCCGGACCTGGTGGTGGTCCCGGTCGGCGGCGGCGGCTGCATCGCCGGCATCACCAGCTACCTCGCCGAGCGGACCGAGAACACCTCGGTGCTCGGCGTCGAGCCGGCCGGCGCCGCGGCGATGATGGCCGCCCTGTCCGCCGGCGAGCCGGTGACGCTGGATCACGTCGACCAGTTCGTCGACGGCGCCGCGGTGCGCCGCGCCGGCGACCTGACCTACGCCGCGCTGGCGGCCGCCGGCGACATGGTGTCGATCACCGCGGTCGACGAGGGAGCGGTGTGCACCACGATGCTCGACCTCTACCAGAACGAGGGCATCATCGCCGAACCCGCGGGCGCCCTGTCGGTGACGGGATTGCTGGACGCCGATATCGAGCCCGGCTCGACGGTGGTGTGCCTGATCTCGGGCGGCAACAACGACGTCTCGCGTTACGGCGAAGTGCTGGAGCGCTCGCTGGTCCACCTCGGCCTCAAGCACTACTTCCTGGTCGACTTCCCGCAGGAGCCCGGCGCCCTGCGCCGGTTCCTCGACGAGGTGCTCGGACCCAACGACGACATCACGCTCTTCGAGTACGTCAAGCGCAACAACCGGGAGACCGGCGAGGCGCTCGTCGGCATCCAGTTGGGATCCTCGGCCGACCTGGACGGCCTGCTGTCGAGGATGCGCGCGACGGAGCTGCACGTCGAAAGCCTGAAACCCGGGTCGCCCGCCTACCGCTACCTGCTGCTCTAGTCTCGGGCCGCAATTGATGCACGAGCCGTATGGACCCGGGACCCCCGGTTTCGGGGTCGTCAGCGCCGCCACCATCGCCTGGCTCGTGCTGCTCGCGTGGGCGGCCATCTGGGTCGCCCGGCGCGGGCGCCTGCTGCGGGGCCTGCGGGAGAGGGTGTCGGGCGTCGCCGTGATCGGCGAAACGCTGGCGTGGGCGCGCGAGCGGATCAGCGACCGCTGGCGGGAGCTGGCCGGCCGGCTCCCGATCAGCGAGGTCGCCGCCGTGGCGCTACTGCTCGGGCTGGCCGTGGTCGTGACGCTGGCGGTCGGCTTCACCGAAGTGCTCGACGACGTGCTCGAGGGCGACGGCATCGCCGTGATCGACCACCCGGTGACCCGGTGGCTTGCGACCCATCGTGACCTGTGGCTGACCACCGTCCTGCGGACGATCACCGTCGCGGGCGGCCCCCTGTTCCTGGCCGCGTTCGCCCTGCCGATTGCCATGGTCGCCGGCTGGCGGTGCGGGTCGTGGCGCCCGGTGGTGCTCGCCTTGGCGTGCGGCGCCGGGGTCCCGTTGATGCTCTTCACCGCCAAGGCCTTGGTGGGGCGGAATCGCCCGGCCCTGCCGTTCGCCCTCGTCGACGCGGACGGGTACTCGTTTCCCTCCGGACACGCCACCGGCACCGCGGCGATCATGGTCATCTCCGCGTGGATATTGACGCGCTGGCTGATCCGGGGCTGGACCGGGCGCGTGACGGTGTGGGCCGTCACGATCGGCGCGGGGTTCCTGATCGGGTTCTCGCGCGTCTACCTGGGCGTCCACTACCTCAGCGACGTGCTCGCGGGCTGGCTGCTGGGCATGGCCTGGGCGGGAGCGGTCATGGTCGTCGGAACCTGGTGGGACAACACCCGACGGGCCCGCGACCGGCAACCGGGGGCGTGAGCTCAGCGGCGCCGGTCCAGGTATGGCGGCGCGGGAATGGCGGGATCGAGGTCGTCGGCCGGCACCGGGGTCCCGGCCGTCAGGGTCAGCGGCACGACGCCGGCCCAGTGGGGCAGCGGGAGGTCCTGCGGGTCGTCGGCCGGGGGACCGCCGCGCACCTTGGCCGACACCTCGGCGAGGTCGAGCGCGAGCACCCCGGTCGCGGCGAGCTCGCGGGCGTCGGGGGCCCGGCAGTCGGCGGCGCGCCCGGGCGCGATGTGGTCGAGCAGGCAGCCCAGCGCCCGCGACTTCTCCGCCGGGTCGTCGACCACGCGCGCCTCACCCACCGCGACCACCGAGCGGAAGTTCACCGAGTGGTGCATCGCCGAGCGCGCCAGCACCAGCCCGTCGACCAGGGTGACGGTGACGCACACCGGCAGGCCCGAACCCGCTGCCTCGGCCGCCCGCGCCGCCAAAAGCGGGCCGCCGCCGGTCGAACCGTGCAGGTAGAGCGTCTCGTCCAGCCGGGCGTGCGTGGTCGGCAGGACCACCGGGCGGCCGGCGCTCAGGTACCCCAGATGGCAGACCAGCGCCTCGTCCAGGATGTCGTGGACGGTGCGACGGTCGTAGCGGGCGCGTTCCCGGTAGCGGGTCGGGGTGGTGCGTGAGGTCGGCGGGTATGCGCTGTCCACGAAATTGCCCATTGATTTGTCCTAGTACATAATATAATGCGTGCCAGTACAAAACAGCATAACCGGAACCGGCGCGGATTCCATAGCCGCGAGCATCGAAGCGGCGATCTCGGCCGGCTCGCTGACCCCCGGCGACGCGCTGCCGCCGGTCCGCGAGCTGGCCACGCAGCTCGGCGTGAACGCCAACACCGCCGCCGCGGCCTACCGCCTGCTGCGCGATCGCGGCGCCGTCGAGACCGCCGGCCGCCGGGGCACCCGGGTGCGGCACCGGCCGGCGACCAGCCCGCGTTCGCTGCTCGGGCTCGAGGTGCCCGCGGGCGTGCGCGACCTGTCGACCGGCAACCCGAACCCGCACCTGCTGCCCATCGCGGGCGCCGCCCCGCCCGCACCGGCGCCCGCCGCGCCCGTGCTCTACGGCGGGCCGGCGATCTCGCCGGCGCTGGAGGAGTTCGCCCGCCACGCGCTGACCGCAGACGGGGTGCCCGCCGAACACCTGGCGGTGACCAGCGGCGCGCTGGACGGCATCGAGCGCGCGCTCACCGCGCATCTGCGCCCCGGCGATCGGGTCGCCATCGAGGATCCGGGGTGGGCGAACCTGCTCGATCTTCTTGCCGCCCTGGGGCTTTCGGCCGAGCCGGTGCGCGTGGACGACGACGGCCCGTTGACCGCCGACCTGGCCCGGGCCCTCGGGCGCGGGGCACGCGCGCTGGTCGTGACCAACCGCGCGCAGAACCCGACGGGCGCCGCGCTATCGGCGGATCGCGCCGAGGGCCTGCGTGAGGTGTTGGCCCGCCGCGCCGAGGACCTGCTGGTGGTCGAGGACGATCACTGCGCGGGCATCGCCGGCGTACCGCTGCGCACCTTGGCCGGGTGCACCGCCCACTGGGCGTTCGTCCGCTCGGCGTCCAAGGCCTACGGGCCGGACCTGCGCGTGGCCGTGCTGGCGGGTGACCGCCGGACCGTCGAGCGCGTGCATGGCCGCCTGCGGCTCGGGCCGGGCTGGGTCAGCCACCTGTTGCAGCGGCTGGCCGTCGGCCTGTGGTCCGACAGCGCGGCAGCCGAGCTGGTCGCCGACGCCGAGCGGCGCTACGCCGACCGCCGGTCGCGGCTGTGCGGCGCCCTGGCCGGCCGCGGTCTCGACGCGCACGGACGGTCCGGGCTCAACGTGTGGGTGCCGGTTCCCGACGAGGCGGTCGCGATCTCACGGCTGCTCGGCGCCGGCTGGGCGGCGGCGCCGGGCGCCCGGTTCCGCATGCGGACTCCGGCGGGGATCCGGCTGACGATCTCGGACCTGGCGCCCGACGAGATCGATCCACTCGCCGACGCGGTCGCCCAGGCGGTGCGCCCCGACGGCCGGCCCATCGTGTAGCCGCAGGTCAGGCGGTCTCGTCGTCACCCGGGCCGGGGCCCGTCCACAACAGCTCGATGGTGGGGTTGGGCGGCGCGTCGCGGCGCACGGTGCGCCGGGCGCTCAGGCCGCGGCGGGTCGGATTGTGCGAGCAGATCCGCCGCAGTTTGTGACCGAATTCAGAATGATTCATGGCCGCATCATCGGGGTCGACACACCGCCGCCGCCACTCAGTTATCCACAGCCCGCCGGGATCAGCTCCGGCTCGAGCTGCGAGCCGAAGAACTGGCAAGGATTCCGGCTGCGCGGGCGACTTCGCCGTATGCGGCCGTCAGGCTCGACAACGTCGAATGCGCGTTGCGGCCACTGGGGTTGGGGACCACCCACAGTTCGGTTGCGCGATACGGCGACGCCTGCTTGCCGGCCGCAGCGCGGCGCTGACCGAAAGCGTCTCGATATGCGGTGATGCCGAGGACTGCAACGACGCGCGGCGAGAAGTCTTCAACCATCCGGTCCAGTTTTCGCCGGCCGCTGATCAGTTCGGCGCCGGTGAGCTCGTCCGCGCCCGCGGTCGCCCTGCCGACCAGGTTGGTGATGCCAATCCCGCGGCGCAACAAGTATTTCCGATCGTCCGGTGTAAACCCCGACGAGGCGTCGATCAAGTGATCGGTGATGCCGGCCCGGTACAATGCCGGCCAGAACCGATTGCCGCGAGGCGCGAAATGCGCTTGTACCGCAGCGGTTCTCAGGCCGGGGTTGATGCCCACGAACAGCAGTCGGATGTGATCGGAGATCAGGTCGGGCACAGTGCTACCGTAAAACCGCTTCAGCTGCTCCCGGGTGAAGCGGAGTTCATCCATGGTGTGACGAAGCCGTGTTCAGCTGGGGCCGCCGGTGGCCCGCAGTATCGCGAACGAATGCCCTTGCAGCACAGCGCCATCGGCGTCGACGGCCGGCTCGTCCCAGGCCAGCACGACGTCGCCGCCGACCGGCACCCGTACCGGCTCGGCGCCCAGGTTACACACGATGCGCAGCCGCCCGCGCGACACGGCGATCCAGCCCTGGTCCTCGTCGTAGTCGACCGCGAGGTGCTCGAGCCAAGGGTCGGCGAGGTCGGGGTCGGTGCGCCGCAACGCGATCAGGTCGCGATACAGCCGGCGCAGGCGGGCGTGTTCGCCGTTGTCGACCTCGTCCCAGTTCAGCTTGGAGCGCACGAACGTCTCGGGGTCCTGCGGGTCGGGGATCTCGTCGGCGTCCCAGCCGTGCTCGGCGAACTCGGCCTTGCGTCCCTCGGCGGTGGCCCTCGCCAGCTCCGGTTCGGGATGGGAGCTGAAGAACTGGAACGGCGTGGACGCCGCGTATTCCTCGCCCATGAAAAGCATTGCGGTGTAGGGTGATCCGAGCGCCAGGGCCGCCTTGACGGCCAGTTGGCCGCCGGTCAGGTTCTGCGAGGGCCGATCCCCGAGGGCGCGGTTGCCGACCTGATCGTGGGTGCAGGTGTAGGCGACCAGGCGGGTCGCCGGGATGGCTCCGGTGTCCAGCGGGCGGCCGTGGCGGCGACGCCGAAACGACGAATAGGTCGCGGCGTGAAAGAAGCCCTGGCGCAACGTGTGCGCGAGGGTGGCCAGGCTGCCGAAGTCGCCGTAGTAGCCCTGGCGCTCGCCGGACACCGCGGTGTGGATGGCGTGATGAACGTCGTCGGCCCATTGCGCGGTCAGACCGTAGCCGCCGCGGTCGCGCGGGGTGATCAGCCGCGGGTCGTTCAGGTCGCTCTCGGCGATCAGCGACAACGGGCGCCCCAACTGCTGTGCCAGCCAGTCGGTTTCGGTGGCAAGTTCTTCGAGGATATGCATGGCGGTGGTGTCCACCAGCGCGTGGACGGCGTCCAGCCGCAGGCCGTCGGCATGAAAATCGCGCATCCAGCGCAACGCGCAGCCGATGATGTAGCGGCGGACCTCGTCGGAGTCGGCGTCGGCGATGTTGATGCCCTCGCCCCACGGGTTGCTCGCCGAGGACAGGTAGGGTCCGAACCGCGGCAGGTAGTTGCCCGACGGGCCCAGGTGGTTGAACACCGCGTCGATCAGCACGCCCAGCCCCTTTGCGTGGCAGGTGTCGACGAAGCGCACCAGCGCGTCGGGGCCGCCGTAGGGTTCGTGCACGCTGTACCACAACACCCCGTCGTATCCCCAACCGTGGCTGCCGGCAAAGGAATTCACCGGCATCAGCTCGACGAAGTCCACGCCGAGGTCCACCAGATAGTCCAGCTTGTCGACGGCGGCGTCGAGGGTCCCGGCGCCGGTGAACGTGCCCAGGTGCAGCTCGTAGATTACCGCCCCTTCGACCGACCGGCCGGCCCACCCGGTGTCGGTCCACGTCACGCCCGCCGGGTCCCACAGCTGCGAGCGGGCGTGCACGCCCTCGGGCTGGCGCGCGGAGCGCGGGTCGGGCAGCACGGTGGGATCGTCGTCGAGCAGGTACCCGTAGCGGGCGTCCGGCGCGGTGTCCACGCTCGCATGCCACCAGCCGTCCCGCGAGCGCGTCATGGGGTGCACCTCGCCCTCGACGTCGAGCCGGACCCGTTCGGGTTTGGGCGCCCACACCCGGAAGTCAGTCATGGTGTCGCTCCAGCAGCACGACCGGCAGGTCGGCGAACAACTGGGCCGCCGAGGTCGGTCCGTCCGCGACCGCCCCGGTGAGCGCGTCTTTCCAGGTGCCGTCGGGCAGCGGCAACACGGTGTTGCCCCAGCCCGTTTCGGCCAGCCGCACCGTCCAGCGGGTCACCGCGACCACGATGTCGCCGCCATTTGAGCCCCGGCGGAAGGCCACCACGTGGTCGGCCGCGTCGCCGTCGGCCAGCACCGGGACGTATTCCCCCCTCAGGAAGGTGTCCGGGTGGGCGCGGCGCACCCGCAGCGCGGTGGTGACGACCCGGATCTTCGGGTGCTGCAACTCGTGCAGGGCGGCGCGCCGGGCCGCGTAATCGACCGGGCGGCGATTGTCCGGATCGACCAGGCTGTCGTCCCACAGCTCGGTGCCCTGATAGACGTCCGGAATCCCCGGCACGGTCAGCGCCAGCAGCTTCTGCCCCAGCGCGTCACTGGCGGCGTGCGGATTGAGTTGCGCGACAAGCTCGGTCAGCTGCCCGGCCACCGGGCCGTCGAGCACCGTGTCCAGCCAGCGGTGGATCGCGTCCTCGAAGTCGGCGTCGGGGTCGTTCCACGAGGTGCGCCAGGCCGCTTCCCGGATGGCCTTCTCCGCGTAGCCGTGCAGCCGGTCGCGCAGCTCGCGGGTGACCTGCCCGTTGACCGGCCAGACGCCGAAGATGTTCTGCCACAGGAACTGTCCGGTCGCCGGGTCGGGGGAGGGGGCGCGGGTTTCCCACCGGGCGACGAACTCGGCCCACAGCGACGGCACCTGCGACAGCACCCCGATCCGGGCGCGCACGTCCTCTCCGCGTTTGGTGTCGTGGGTGGTCAGCGTCGTCATGGTCTGCGGCCACAACCGGGCGCGGCTGGCGGCGCTGTGATGGAACTCGGCCGCGCCGACCCCGAAGCGGTGCGGCTCGCCGCCGACCTCGTTCAGCGATACCAACCGGGCGTCGCGATAGAACAGGCAGTCCTCGACCGACTTGGCGGTGACGGCCCCGCACAGCTGCTGTAGCCGGGTGGCCGGCTCGCAGTCGCGGGCCAGCGCCGCGGCCAGCACCTGCAGCGCCGGGCCCAATTCCGGTGCGGCCGCCTCGGTTTCGGCCAGTGCGGTGGGCAGCAGCGCGACCAGGCCGGGGTAGTCGCTGCGGTAGACCCCGAGGTGGGTGAGCAACGCCGCCACCGCCTCGGGCAGCTGCGGGTGGTCGGCGCCGGCGGCGGCCGCGATGCTGCGGCGCAGCCGGGACAGCTCGCTGCCCAACGTGTCGGTGGCCGAACGGATCTTGAGGTCGGCCAGCATGTCCGGCAACGCCCGGTAGTCCACGCCGGAGGACTCCACCAGCGCGGTCAGCGCCGGGGCGCCCTGCGGATCCACGAAGACGCCGCCGACCTCACGCAGCACGTCGTAACCGGTGGTGCCGCCGACCGGCAGGGTGGGCTCGAGCGCCTCGTCGACCGCCAGGATCTTCTCGATCACGATCCAGGCCGAGGGGCCGACCAATTCGCGCAACCACGCCAGGTAGCCGCACGGATCGGACAGGCCGTCGGGATGATCGATGCGCACACCGTCGACGAGCCCCTCGGCGAACCACCGCCCGACTTCGGCGTGCGTGGCGTCGAAGACCGCGCGGTCTTCCTGGCGCAGCCCCGCCAGCGAGGTGATCGAGAAGAACCGGCGGTAGCCGCACACGCCGTTGCGCCAGCCCACCAGGCGGTAGTGCTGGCGATCGTGCACCTCGGGACCGGTGCCGCCGGCGGTGCCGGGCGCGATCGGCAGCGCCAGATCGCCCAGGCGCAGCACGTCCCCGTCGACGGTCAGGTCGGCGGCGTCCTCGTCGGAGCCCAGCACCGGCAGCACGATGCGGCCATCCTTGTCGAGGTCCCAGTCGATGTCGAAAAACGTTGCGTAGGGCGAAGAACGGCCGTTCCGCAGGACGTCCCACCACCAGGGGTTCTGCCGGGGCTGGTCGATTCCGACGTGGTTGGGCACGATGTCGACGACCAGGCCCAGGCCGCGCGCCCGGGCCGCCGCCGACAGCCGCGCCAGGCCGTCACGGCCGCCGAGCTCGGGGGACACCGTCGTGGGGTCGGTGACGTCGTAGCCGTGGCTCGACCCGGTGGTGGCGGTCATGATCGGGGACAGGTACAGGTGCGTCACCCCGAGCTCGTCCAGGTAGTCCAGCAGGTCTTCCGCGTCGGCGAAGGTGAACGCGGACCCGCTCGATTCACCACGCAGCTGCAGCCGATAGGTGGACAGCATGGGTAACTCCATGCGTCACAGAGTCTTACGCAAGATGAGCAACGAGCGTGAGGGCAGCGACACCTTCTCCTCGGCGGTCACCACCTGGTCGGGGCCCTCTTTGCTGCCCGTCGGTTCGTTGGTGTCCAGTTCCACCGTCCACTCCTGCGCATAGTCGTCGGGCGGCATCGAGAACTCCACCGGGTCGTCGCCGGCGTTGAAGCACAACAGGAATGAGTCGTCGACCACCTGCTCCCCGCGGGCGTTCGGCGCGGTGATGGCGTCACCGTTGAGGAAGACGGCCACGCACTTGTGAAAGCTCTCGCCCCAATCCTCGTGCGTCATCTCGCGGCTGCTCGGATTCAGCCAGGCGATGTCACGCACCTCGTCACCGCTGCGGATCGGCTCGCCCTCGAAGAACCGGCGCCGGCGAAACACCGGGTGCTGCTTGCGCAGCGCGGTCACCTTGCGCGCGAACGCCAGCAGGTCGGAGTTCTTGTCGACCAAAGACCAGTCCATCCAAGACAATTCGGAGTCCTGGCAGTAAACGTTGTTGTTGCCGTTCTGGGTACGCCCGAGCTCGTCACCGTGGGCGATCATCGGCGTGCCCTGGCTGACCATCAGCGTCGCCCAGAAGTTGCGCATCTGTCGGTAGCGCAGCTCGGTGATGTCGGGGTCGTCGGTGGGGCCCTCGACGCCACAGTTCCACGAGCGGTTGTGGCTTTCCCCGTCCCGGTTGTCCTCCCCGTTGGCCAGGTTGTGCTTTTCGTTGTAGGACACCAGGTCATTCAGCGTGAAGCCATCGTGCGCGGTGACGAAGTTGATGCTGGCGCTGGGGCGCCGGCCGGTCGCCTCGTACAGGTCCGACGACCCGGTCAGCCGGGAGGCGAACTCACCCAGGGTCGCGGGCTCACCCCGCCAGTAATCGCGCACAGTATCGCGATACTTCCCGTTCCACTCGGTCCACAAACCCGGGAAGTTTCCGACTTGATAGCCGCCCTCGCCGACGTCCCACGGCTCGGCGATCAGTTTGACCTGGCTGACGATCGGATCCTGCTGCACCAGATCGAAAAACGCGCTCAACCGGTCGACGTCGTGCAGTTCGCGGGCCAGCGTGGCGGCCAGGTCGAAGCGGAATCCGTCGACGTGCATCTCGGTCACCCAGTAGCGCAGCGAGTCCATGATCAGCTGCAGCACGTGCGGGTGGCGCGGGTTGAGGCTGTTACCGGTGCCGGTGTAGTCCTTGTACAACCGCAGGTCGCCGTCGACGAGCCGGTAGTACGCGGCGTTGTCGATGCCGCGGAAATTGATGGTCGGCCCCAGGTGATTGCCCTCGGCGGTGTGGTTGTAGACCACGTCGAGGATCACCTCGATGCCCGCCTCGTGGAAGCTGCGCACCATGGACTTGAATTCGGCGACGCTGGAGTTGCGGTTGGCGGCGTATTGGTTGTGCGGGGCGAAGAACCCGAACGTGTTGTAGCCCCAGTAGTTTCGCAATCCCAGGTCGAGCAGTCGCGAGTCGTGCATGAACTGGTGCACCGGCATCAGCTCGATGGCGGTGACGTTGAGCGACTTGAGATGGTCGATGATCGCCGGGTGGGCCAGGCCGGCGTAGGTGCCCCGCAGCTCCTCGGGGACGCTGGGGTGGTTCTGGGTCATGCCCTTGACATGCGCCTCGTAGATGACGGTTTCGTGGTAGGGGGTCAGCGGGGCTCGGTCGGATCCCCAGTCGAAGAACGGGTTGCTCACCACGCTGGTCATGGTGTGGCCCAGCGAGTCGACCATGGGGGGAGTTCCCGGGTCGGCGCCGTCGGCGTTGGGTCCGTCGGGGTCCCTTTCCCGGTAGGCCTTCAGGTCGTAGGAGAACAGCGCCTGGCCGAACGTGAAATCGCCGTGAAAAGCCTTGCCGTACGGGTCGAGCAACAGCTTGCTGGGGTCGCACCGGTGACCCGCCGCCGGGTCGAACGGTCCGTAGACGCGAAACCCGTAGCGCTGGCCCGGGTTGATGTTGGGCAGATAGGCGTGCCAGACGTATCCGTCCACCTCCTCCAGCGGAATCCGCGACTCGCCGCCCTGGTGGTCGATCAGGCACAGCTCGACCTTTTCGGCGATTTCGGAGAACAGGGAGAAGTTGGTCCCGGCGCCGTCGTAGGAAGCCCCGAGCGGATATGGGTTTCCCGGCCAGACGGTGGCGAGTTTGGGTTGTTGGTGACCGCCTGGTTCTGAAGCGGAATTGTTGGTGGACACCTATCGACCTTATCCGCGGTGCGGGATCCTCACGAACGTACGGCGGTCCGCGAGGCGGTTCACCACCAGCCGGTGTTCTCGGCGATCTGGCGGCCCAGTTCCGGCGCCATGGTCCGCATGTAGGTGGGGGACAGGTGGTGGGCGCCGTGGTAGACCAGGATGTTGCCCTCGACCGGGCGGCACACGTCGGCGCGGCAGATCGCGTCGGACATGTCGAGCACCTTGAGCTGCGGGAATTGGCTGACGAAGTCGAGGGTCTGGTTGCGGTCGGAGAGCAGATCGGACCGCTTGATCGCGCACGATTGCGGGGTCGCGCCCCGTTTGGCCAGGCAGTCCGCCGGGTCGAACGGCTGGCCGTTCTTCACCAGCCACGGGGTGTCTCGCATCCCGAGGATGGGAATGTTGTTGTCGGACAACGTTTGCCAAATCCCGATGTAGGTGGCGGGCATCACGTCACCGGACTTGATGTTCCACGGTCGGGTGGTCGTGGTGAAGACGTAGTCGGGCCGGTCGGTGACCAGTTTGGTCATCGTCTGTTGCACCCACTCGCGGCACTGCGGGTAGGGGGCGTTGTTGCCCATGATCAGCGGGACCTGCTCGGTCGACAGCGGGCAGCCCATCTTGAGATACGTCACGACCTTGAAGTGGTGCAGCTTGCCCAGGATGTCCAGCGCGGGCAGCCAGTGCTCGGCGTGCGACCCGCCCGCCAGCGCGATCGTGCGCTCGGCGGCGGCATCGCCGTAGGTGCAGTTGACCACCGCGGGGTTGACGAAGTCGCTGATGCACCCGTCCTTGGTCGAGGCGGGCAGGTCCTGTTTCACCTCCAAGACAGTGGGCCGCATCGGCAGTTTCGGCACGCGCACGTGTTCGGTCAGGGCCCGTGCGCCGGGGTAGTCCTGCGGGTTGAGGACGCTGAGCTCCTTGCCGGCCGACCGCAAGACCGTGACGTGTTGACGCCACGTGAACGACGTCGCCGTCAGCGTCACGCCCAGCAGCACGACCGCCGATCCCAGTACCAGCGTCGGCCGCCGGAGGCGGGCCAGCCACCGGGTGGTCGGCGCGGCCGGCCGGGGTGCCGGCTTCGAGGCCGCCCGGTAGCGCAGCGGGTCCTCGACGAGCCGGTTGGTCAGGTACGCCAGCACACCCGACACCACCAGCAGCACCGCGCCTTCGAGGAACGTGGCGTGCTTGTGACCGGTATAGGACAGCCAGAAGATGAGCAGCGGCCAATGCCAGAGGTAGAGCGAATACGCCATGGCGCCCAGCTCGACCAGCGGACGTGTCGCCAGCAGCCGATTGGGCAGCGGCAGCCGGCCCTCGGCGCCGCGCTGGTCCGTCGAGCCGGCTCCGACGAGGATCAGCAACATGGCGGCGCCGACGGGCACCAGGGCCCACGGGCCGGGGAACTCGCGCACGCCGTCGATGAGCGCCCCGCACGACAGCACCGCGCCCAGCGCGACCGTCGCCAGCGCGGTGCGCAACCACATGGGCCAGCGGATGCGGGCCACCAGCGCCCCGACCAGCGCCCCCAGCAGCAACTCCCAACCGCGGGCGAAGCTGTCGTAATAGGCGGCCGTCTGATTGTCCTGGTGCGCGATGACCGCGTAGACGAACGAGGCCAGCGTCAGCGCGCTCAGCACCACCAAAAACACGGTCTTCAGCCGTGCGCCCGGCCGACGCCCGCACAGGTACGCCAGGCCGGCGATCAAGACGAGGAAGCTGATGTAGAACTGGCCCTGCACCGACATCGACCAGATGTGTTGTAGGGGGCTGACGGCCTCGCCGGCGCGCAGGTAGTCGGAGGCGGTGTTGGCCAACTCCCAGTTCTGGTAGTAGCCGAGGCTGGCGAGGCTTTGGTCGGCGAAGGCCTCCCAGCGTGTTTCCGGCTGAACCAGGATGGTGAGCACCGCGCATCCGGCCAGCACGACGACGAGGGCCGGAACGAGGCGACGGACGAGCCGGATCACCTCGGCCACCGGCGACAGCGTGACCGCCGGGTTCAACGCGGCGCGAATGATCTTGCCGCCGAAGAAGAATCCGGACAGCGCGAGGAAGACGTCGACGCCACCGGAGACGCGGCCGAACCAGATGTGGAACACGGCGACGAGCGCGATCGCGATGCCGCGCAAGCCGTCGAGGTCGTCGCGATAGAACCCCTGCGATCCCCAGGATTCCGCGGTGGGCGCCCCCGAGTCCCCCGGATCGGCGGCGGCGATCGGTGCGGAAGAACGTGTCGGGGTCTGCATGATCGACCGCTAATTTACCCAAAACCCGCCACCCGTTCCCGACCGCGCGCGGCGGGGGAGCGAGTGGCGGGCGTCGGAAGGCAGCGGACGACCCGTGGGACTTACCGGGTGAGACCGGCGCCCGCCGGCTGCAACGGGGCCTGCTGGGTGGGCAGCTGCTGCACGGGTGCCTGCTGTAACGGCGACTGTTGCGTCGGTGCCTGCTGTAACGGCGCACGCTGGGTCGGCACCTGCTGCGCCGGCGCCTGTTGCGTCGGTGCCTGCTGTAACGGCGCACGCTGGGTCGGCACCTGCTGCGCCGGCGCCTGTTGCGTGGGGACCTGCTGCAGCGGCGCCTGTTGGGTCGGCACCTGCTGCAGCGGCGCCTGCTGAGCCGGGGCCTGGGGCGTCGGCGCGGAAGCGCCGAGGATGCGGACCATGTAGGGCGTCATGCCGTTGGCGCGCACCGGCGAGACCTGCACGACGTCACCGACCTCGAGCATCTGGTTGTTGCCCAGGTACATCGCGACGCTCTGCGTGCCCTCGGGACCGTAGAAGATCAGGTCACCCTTGCGGGCCTGCTGCGGCAGGATCTTCTGGCCGACCCGGTAGATCGCCCCGGAGGAACGCGGCAGCTTCACGCCGGCACCGGCGTACGCGTACTGCATCAGCCCCGAGGCGTCGAAACCGACGGTGTTGGCGCCGGTACCGGTGCCGCGGGTGGGGCCGTTGATGCCGCCCCCGGCCCAGGAGAACGGCACGCCGCGCTGCGACAGACCGCGGGCGATCACCACGTCGGTGGCCTGCTGATAGTCCATCGACCTGGCGCCCGGGTCGGCGGTCGCGACGGTGGGAACCACCATCGGCGCCCCGAGCAGGGCCAAACCGATCGCGAGGGCGTGGATGCGTTTCATGTTTCTGGCCTCTCAGGCGCTCGTGGGGCCTCGACGCGGTGACCTCGCGCGTCCGCCCCCGGTTCATGGATCGGGCGACGGCCCCCACGCTGGGGCCGCGCCGTCCATGGCACTTGCGTAGTGAACCGGCCCGTCAGACGGCCGTATTCACATCAGTCACAACCGCCACTTTGACAACAGATGGTGTTAGCCGCCAGGGCCCCGGGGGATTATTTGTCGTACCGTGACCGGACGGTGACTGGCGCGCCCAATCCCGTATGCGCAGTTGTGATTTCGGTCTCAGCCGGCTACGACGTAGCCATCCCGTCACGGGGCGGAGACGCCGGCCCGATCAGAGCCAATAGCGTTCGCTGAACAGGGTCAGCATCGTTCCCGCCGCGGAGCTCACCATGACCAGCGCCAGAGCCAGAACCGGCCAGAAGGACATGTACCAGCCCTTCAGGATGGACACCACCGGGCCGATGACGGCGGCGGTGAGGGCCGCCCCGATCCCGCCCCACACCACCGGGTGGATGTACAGATCCAGCCCGAAGGGAACCGGCCCGCAGGTCTCGTCCGCGCAGACATGCGCCAGGAAGCCGAAAAGCCGCGACGGCCAGGTCGTCGCCGTGGCCAGCACGGCGAGCAGGACCAGCAGGGTGACGGTGCAGACGACGTCCCACACCGCCAGCCGCACCCGGATCACCCGCGGCGCCCCGGGGGCCTCGGCGTCGTAATCCACCAGGTCGGGTGCGGGCCCTGCGCTGTCGGGCTGCTGCGGCGTGGCCATGATGTCCCATGCTTCCCGACGGCCCGGGATTGCGCGAATCGGCTGCTTTACCCTCGATCACTATGCCCGCGGCGAAGGCCGGGCTGACGCCCGAGCAGATCAGCGCGATCGACGCCGCGCACCTGTGGCATCCGTACAGCACGATCGGCGCCGAATCCATCGCACCCGTCGTCGCGGTCGCGGCGCACGGCGCCCGGTTGACCCTGATCCGCGGCGGCGAACCCGTCGAGGCGCTCGACGCCATGAGCTCCTGGTGGACCGCGATCCACGGGCACGGCCACCCGGTCCTGGACGCGGCCCTGTCCGCCCAGCTCGGCGCGATGAACCACGTCATGTTCGGCGGACTGACCCACGAGCCCGCGGCCCGGCTGGCCCAGCTGCTGGTCGAGATCACCCCGGCCGGCCTGGAGACGGTGTTCTTCAGCGACTCCGGATCCGTGTCGGTGGAGGTGGCGGTGAAGATGGCGCTGCAGTACTGGCGCAGCCTCGACCGGCCCGGCAAGCACCGGCTGATGACCTGGCGCGGCGGCTACCACGGCGACACCTTCACCCCGATGAGCGTCTGCGACCCCGACGGCGGCATGCATTCGCTGTGGACCGACATCCTCGCCCGGCAGGTCTTCGCCCCGCAGGTGCCGCGGGACTACGACGCCGCCTACAGCGCGGCGTTCGAGGCGCAACTGGCCCGCCATGCCGACGAACTGGCCGCGGTCATCGTCGAGCCCGTCGTGCAGGGCGCCGGCGGCATGCGCTTCCACGACCCGCGGTACCTGCGCGACCTGCGCGAGATCTGCCGCCGACACGACGTGCTGCTGATCTTCGACGAGATCGCCACCGGCTTCGGCCGCACCGGCGAGCTCTTCGCCGCCGACCACGCCGGCGTCAGCCCCGACATCATGTGCGTCGGCAAGGCGCTGACCGGCGGCTACCTGAGCCTGGCCGCCACCCTGTGCACCACCGAGATCGCCCACACCATCAGCGCCGGCGAGGCCGGCGCGCTGATGCACGGGCCCACGTTCATGGCCAACGCACTGGCCTGCGCGGTTTCGGTGGCCAGCGTCGAGCTGCTGCTCGGGCAGGACTGGCGGTCGCGGGTCACCGAGATCGGCGCCGGGCTGGCGGCCGGGCTCGAACCCGCCCGCGCGTTGCCCGGCGTGACCGACGTCCGGGTGCGCGGGGCCATCGGCGTCATCGAATGCGCGCGCCCCGTCGACCTCGCCGTCGCCACGCCGGCCGCGCTGGACCACGGCGTCTGGCTGCGCCCGTTTCGCAAGCTGGTCTACGCGATGCCGCCCTACATCTGCACGCCCGACGAGATCTCCCGGATCACCTCGGCGATGGTGCAGGTCGCCCACCTCGTCGGCTAGCAGTGGCGACCCGCTGCGCCCGGCGTGGACTATGCGGCGACCCGCTACGCCCGGCGTGGACTATCCGGCGACCCGCTGCGCCCGACTACGCCGCGCTGGCGGTCGCCGCGGCCGGGCTGGCGGTCGCCGCGGCCGCGCGGGCGATCGCCACTAGGCTGAGCCCCTATGAACGCCTCCCCGCAGGCACCGATCGACGTCTCCCCGCTGGCCTGGCTGGAGGCGGTGGAACGGCAGCGCCGCGAGGCGGGGCTGCGCCGCTCGCTGCGGCCGCGCCCCGCCGTGGCCACCGAGCTGGACCTGGCCTCCAACGACTATCTGGGGTTGTCCCAACATCCCGACGTGATCGACGGTGGGGTCGCCGCGCTGCGCCTGTGGGGCGCCGGGGCGACCGGGTCCCGCCTGGTGACCGGCGACACCGAGCTGCACGAGGAATTCGAGACCGATCTCGCCGGCTACGCCGGGGCGGCCGCGGGCTTGCTGTTCTCCTCGGGCTACGCGGCCAATCTGGGGGCCGTCGTCGGGCTGTCCGGCCGGGGTTCGCTGCTGGTGTCCGACGAGTTTTCGCACGCCTCGCTCGTCGACGCCTGCCGGCTGTCGCGGGCCCGGGTGGCGGTGACGCCGCATCGCGACGTCGGCGCCGTGGAGGCGGCGCTGCGGGCGCGCGACGAGGAACGCGCGGTCGTCCTCACCGAATCGGTGTTTTCCACCGACGGCGCCCTGGCGCCGCTTCGCGAACTGCACGACGTGTGCCGTCGGCATCGCGCCCTGCTCATCGTCGACGAGGCGCACGGCCTCGGGGTGCGCGGCGGCGGGCGCGGGCTGCTGCACGAGGTCGGGCTGGCCGGTGCGCCGGACGTGGTCATGACCACCACGCTGTCCAAGGCGCTGGGCAGCCAGGGCGGCGCGGTGCTCGGGCCGGCGTCGGTGCGCGCCCATCTGATCGATTCGGCGCGCACGTTCATCTTCGACACCGGCCTGGCCCCGGCGGCAGTGGGTGCCGCGCGCGCCGCGCTGCGGGTGCTGCGGGCCGAACCGTGGCGCGCGGACGCCGTGCTGCGCCATGCCGGCATCCTCGCGGAGGCCTGCGGGGTACGCGAGCTACCGCAGTCGGCGGTGGTGTCGGTGATCCTCGGCGACCCCGACGTGGCGGTGGCCGCCGCGACCGCCTGCCTGGACGCCGGCGTACGGGTCGGATGCTTCCGGCCCCCGACCGTGCCCGCCGGCACCTCGCGGCTGCGGCTGACCGCGCGCGCGTCGCTGGACGACGCCGAGCTGGACCTCGCACGCCGGGTGCTCACCGACGTGCTCGCCGGGCTTGGCTAGGGCACCCCGGTGACGGTCCTGGTCGTCACCGGCACCGACACGGGGGTCGGCAAGACGGTCGTCACCGCGGCGCTGGCCTGCCACGCCCGCCGGGCCGGCCTCGACGTGGCGGTGTGCAAACCGGTCCAGACCGGCACCGATGACGGCGACGACGACCTCGCGGAGGTGGGCCGGCTGTCCGGGGTGACCGAGCTGGCCGGGTTCGCCCGGTACCCGCAGCCGCTGGCGCCGGTGGCCGCGGCCGAGCAGGCCGGGATGCCGCTGCCCACCCGCGAGCAGCTGCTGGGGCTCATCGGGGAGTTGGACCGGCCGGGGCGGCTGACGCTGGTCGAGGGCGCCGGGGGCCTACTGGTCGAACTCGGTGAAAACGGTGTCACCGCACGCGATCTCGCCGTCGCGCTCGGCGCCCAGGCGCTGGTGGTGGTCAGCCCGTCGCTGGGCACCCTCAACCACACCGCGCTCACGCTGGAATCACTTGCCGCACACAATGTTTCGTGCGCCGGGCTGGTGATCGGGGCCTGGCCCCGGTGCCCCGGGGTGGTGGAGGCGTCCAACCGGTCCGCGCTGGCCCGGTTGGCCGCGGTGCGCGCCGCGCTGCCCGCGGGGGCGGCGTCGCTGGACGCGGCCGACTTCGCCGCGCTGTGCGCAGGCGCATTCGACCGCGACTGGGTCGCCACGCTGGCCGGCTGATGGTCCACTCCATCGAGCTGGTCTTCGACCGCGACACCGAGGCCGCGATCCGAAACATCTGGGAAGCGTTGGCGGCGGCGGGAATTCCCAGCCAGGCGCCGGCCAGCCGGCCGCACGTGACGCTGGCGGTGGCCGAGGGCATCGCCGCCGACGTCGACCCGCTGCTGGCCCCGCTGCGCAACCGGCTGCCGCTGGGCTGCCTCGTCGGCGCGCCGGTGTTGTTCGGCCGCGGCAGCGCCGTTTTCGCGCGGCTCGTGGTGCCGACCGGCGAGCTGCTGGCCCTGCACGCCCGCGTGCACGAGCTGTGCGCCCCGCATCTGGTGCCCGGCCCGATGCCCAACAGCCTGCCCGGTCAATGGACCGCGCATGTCACGATCGCCCGCCGGGTCGGCGGCGCCCAACTCGGCCGCGCGTTGCGCATCGCGGGCCGGCCCGCCCAGATCGACGGCAGCTTCGCGGGTTTGCGCCGCTGGGACGGCAACAAGAAGGTCGAGCACCTGATCGGTTAGTGGCGACCGCAAACGCGGTGTGGCGGGGGGGCGGAGGGTCGCCCGTCGGTGCATCGCACAGAAATTCTACGGTCGTTGACTTATCTCCGTCGATGTCGTTAGCTTGAGTGCGGAGAAACTCCGCAGTTGGGGAGTTATGCGGTGCCGGTTTCACGACGGGTCGCGCGCCGGGGCATCAAGGCGCCCGACTTCCTGCGGCGGGACGCCCTCGCCGTATCTGGCGTGAAAACCATTGGGAACGCGCGAGTTACAGGCTCTGAGCGAAGGGAGCATGATGCGTACAACGACTGCGGCGCTAGGCAGCGCGGCGTTTTTTCTCGTCGCCCCGGGGACCGTCGCCGGGCTGATCCCCTGGCTGATCACCGGCTGGCATCGCCATCAACCGCTGCCACACTGGGTGATCGCCCAGATCGTCGGGGTGCTGCTGATCTGTGTGGGCCTGGTACCGGTGGTGTCGGCGTTTGCGGAGTTCGCCAAGGCGGGCGGCACCCCAGCACCCGTCGCGGCGCCCCGACGACTCGTCGTCAGTGCATTCAACCGGTATGTCCGCAATCCGATGTACGTCGGCCTGCTGGTGGTCATCGTCGGCCAGGCCCTGCTGTTCGGCAGCCTCGGCACGGCCGTCTACGCCGCGGTGATGTGGGCGGTGACGGCCTCGTTCGTGCGCTGGTACGAAGAACCCACCCTGCAGCGCCAATTCGGGACCGACTACGAGGCCTATCGGCAGGCGGTGCCCGCGTGGTTCCCGCGACTGCGCCCGTGGACGCCCGGCCCGACATGACATCGCCCGCCGGGCGCGGCGCCCCGGCCGCACATCAGCGTTCGTCGCGCTGCGGCGCCGCGCGGCTCACGGGGTGGCCGACAGTGCGAACTCCTGCCCCATGGCCTCGTGCACCCTGGCGCGTCGCTCGTCGATGGCGCGGCCCAGGTCTTGCAGCAGCAGCGGCTTACTGGTCACCAATTCGACGAGGTGGTCGCGATCGATCTCCAGCGCGGTGATTTCGTCGACCGCCTGCGCGTCGGACAGGTTGGGCTGCCGGGTCAGCGCGGTCACCCCCAGGAACGAGCCCTCGTCCAGCCCGCCGATCGCGACCGCCGTTCCGTCCCTGGCGGTGGCGGTCAACCGCACGCCGCCCGCGAGCAGAAACGTCATCTTGTCGGGAACCCGGCCGGCGTGCTCGACGATCTCGTTCGCCCCGTAGCGAACGATTTTGGCTTGCGATACCAGGGCCTGCTGGTCCGGTGGACTCAGGCGCAACGCGGGAGCCACCACGGTCCTGATGGCCCGCTCGATGCGCTCGGTCGTCGAGATGTCGTCGTCGGCGCCGTCGAGGCGCAGGCCTTCGCGCCGCGCGGCGTACCAGAGCCAACGCAGGAACGTCGCCTGCGCGGCGGAGTCGTCGGCGGGCGACCGCAATCCGACGGTGAGGTGATACTCGGCACCGCCTGCGGGCGTCGCGGCGGCCATTGCGTTGGGCCTGCGCTGCGGCAGCGCGTTGGCCACCCGTTCCAGCAGCGCGCAGACCCGGTCGGGCGGGTCAGCCTCGGAAAACGTTGTGGTAAGTGCCAATTGGTGGCCGCCGGGCGGGCGGCTGAGGTTGGTGAACGAGGTCGTGGCCAGCACCGAGTTCGGGGTGATCTGTAGCCCGCGGCCGGTCTGGATGTGGACGGAACGCCAGTTCGCCTCCACGATCCGTCCCCGGGCCGCGGGGGTGTCCAGCCAGTCGCCGATCCGGAATGGCTGTTCGAACAACATGAACAGCCCCGACACGATCTGGCCGACGGAATTCTGCAGCATCAGCCCGATCACCACCGAGGTGACACCCAGCGCGGTGAAAAGGCCGCCGACGCGCACGCCCCACACGTAGGAGAAGATGACCGCCAGCCCGATCCCGATCAGCACGAAGCGGGTCACGTCGAGGAAGATGCCCGGAATCCGTTGGCGCCACGTCCCTTGCGGTGCGCCCTCGAACATGGTCGCGTTGAGTCCGGACAGCAGCAGCACCAACACCACGAAGCCGAACACCGTGGCGAGAACCCGCACCGACGTGAACTGCGCCGGCATCCGCGCCACGTTGACCAGCAGCACCAACAGGGCGCCCAGGGGGATCACGTAGGTGCGCAACAGGAACGCGGGCCGGGCCAGCGGGCTGTTCTTGCGGGCCAGGCTCTGATGCCATTCGGTGAGGGCGATCAGCAGCAGCGGCAGGCCGACGACCACACCGGCGGCCCAGTACAGCGATGGCGAATCCAAGGATGTCACGGCCCTGCCCTTATCCTTCCGACAACTTCCAGATCTGTTGCTCGACGCCGGCGACCGTGATGGTGCCCGCCGGCGTGAATTGGCGGATGTCGCGCAGCGCCTCGTACACCGTCGAGGTGACAAAGATCCCCGTTTGCGTTGTGCTGCTGCGTGTTTGATGAGCAAGGTTGACCGCCGCGCCCCACATGTCGTAGACGATGCTGGATCGCCCGACCAGTCCGCTGATCACGTTTCCGGTGTTGATGCCGGCCCGCAGGTCCAGGTGGTAGCCCGTCCTGCCGTTGAAGCGCGCGATGATGTCCTTCATCTCGACGGCGAACTCGATGGTGCGGTGGACGCTGTCCAGGCGGGGGAAGTTCAGGCCGCAGCTGGCGAGGTAGCCGTTGTGCAGCGTGCGAATCGGCTCGATGCCAAGGGATTCGGCCGCCGAGTCGAGTTCGCGGATCAGCTCGTCGACGATGCCCACCAGTTCGCGCCCGGAAAGCCTGCCCGAGATCTCGTCGAGGCCCACGAGGTCGGCAAAGAGGACGGTGACGTCCTGGTGCTCTTCGGCGATCGTCTGTTCACCCTCGCGGTAACGCCTTGCGACCGGCTCGGGCATCAATGACCCGAGCAGCCGGTCGTTTTCCTTGCGTTGCTCGCCCAGCAGCTCTTCCTTGATCTGCAGGTTTCGGCTCATCTCGTTGAACGCGGCCGTGAGTTCCCCGATTTCGTCGCGGGACGTGACCGGGATCGCCACGTCGTAATTGCCGGCGCCGATCTCCTGGGCGCCGGCCTGCAACCTGCGGATGGGTCGCACGAAGATCTGCGCGACCAGCAGCGCCGCCACACAGATCACGAAAACCATTGCGGTGGTGGTGATCACGAGCGTCTGGGTGAGCGACATGACGCGGGCGTTGGCCTCGGCGGTTTCCCTGGTCGCGACGATCGACCAGTGCAGGTCGGAATTGGGCACGGACAGCGGGGCGTAGGCGGCGAGTTCGCGCCGGCCCAGATAGCTGGTGTCGGTGAGGGTTCCCGTCTCTCCGCGGTCGGCGGCGCGCACCGCCGCGGTGGCCACGGGCTGAACCAGCGTGGTGCCGCCCCACCTGATCGCCGTGTCGACGGCGGACGGCCGGGTTCCGGCCGCGACCGCATCCCGTTTGTATCGCTGGGGGTCCTCGAGGAACAGCCGCGAATCCGAGCGCATCAAGTGGTCCGGACCGGCGAGATACGTTTCGGCGGTGTCGCCCATGCCCGCGGCTTTCCACTGCTTGTCGGCGGTCATGATCCGATTCACCTTGGCGATCGGCAGGGGCAGCGCCAGCACCCCGGCCGCGTTGCCGGGTGGACCGATCGGCGCCGTCAACCACGCGATGGGCTGACCGAGTTGAGCCTGATAGGGCGCGAAGTCGGTGATCCACACGAAATCCACCGAGTTGGCGGCCATCGCCTTCTCGTAGGCGTCGCGCAGGTTGGATTGGCGATACGGGCCGGTGCGGACATTGGTACCCAGCGACGCGGATTTCTTCACGCTGTAGACGACGTTGCCGCGGGTGTCGAGCAGCACCGCATCCCGGTATTCGAATCGGGTTGCGATCTCGCGAAAGTAGTCGTTGAAGCGCGCATTGGCGGCCGACCATGCGCTGCCGTCGCCGGCGTCGTCGGGCGTGGGTGCCGACTTATCCGAGGACCGATTCGCCGCCACCGTGTAGTGCGCCTGCAGGTACTTCTGCGCGTTGTTGCTCGGCAGCACGGCGTCGAGGGCCAGCTTCTTGCCGGTGTCGCGCTCGATCGGTTCGATCAGCTTTTTGGTGTAGAAGTCCACCAGCGCGCGTTGCTGCCCGGGGTCAACGGGAGCGTTGGCGAGTTGGTCGAAGCCGGCGGTGAACTCGCGCACCGCGTCCAACGCGGTGGTTCCGTGGCTGTAGACCACCAGCGAATCCGATAGATCCGAGAACAGGGTCTCGATGGCCCGTTTCTGCGCCGCGCGCATCTGGGTCATCCGCTCGGAGGCCGCGGGCAACAGCGCGTTGCGCGCCGCGACGTATTCGACCGTTCCGATCACTCCCAGCGACGCCAGGCTGGCCACCAGCAGCATCAGCATCACCTTGGACTGAATGCTGAATCGGGACAGCGCTCGCAGGCGACGCCACGTCGTTCGGGCCGGGTTCTGCTCGTCCGGGGGGACCGGCTCGGTCGAGCGCCCAGCCATCAATCGAGTTCGGTCAGGGTTCGCGTTACGGAGGAGCGCACGCCGCAACGCCTACCCACCGAAGAGCAGATACAAACCGGTGAAGGTGTAGCCGACCATCACCAGCATCATGGTCAACTGTCCGGTGAGCTGATGGCCGGCGGGCAGCAGTCGCAGGGCTTTGTCGTGGGCGGCGATCACCGCGACGATGTGCCCGGTGACCACGCAAATCACCTTGATCGCCGCCAGCACCGGCGGATGCATGGACAACACGTAGGCCACGTGTAAGTGCGCCAGGCCGAACAGGTTCCAGCCGCGGCCGAACGGGTCGGCCAGCGCGAACACCGCCTGCTGTCCGCGCTCCACCAGATACGACAGGTAGTGCGCGAAGATGTAGCCCACCACGATCGGGATCAGCGAATGCGCCATCTGGCCGGGCAGCGCGCGGCGCCGCTCGCGGTCCACGCCGCCGGTGGCCCGCGCTGCCAACGAAAACGTCACCGCCACAACGGAAATGAAGACGATCAGCCCGGCGGTGCGCAGCGCCGACGACGCTAAAGTGGGGGACACGCCGACGTCCCGCGTGAGCCGATCGGCGAAGCCGCGCCAGGTCGGCGACGACGAGAAGCTGTCGAACGCGGTGGACCCGAGCAGCACCGCCAGCAGCACGACGACGCCCGGACGCACCGGCAGCGACGGCAGATGGTCGAGCGGGTTGCCGACGACGATCCGCCCGGTCTCCCGATTGCGGCGAAACGGTGAGAGCCGGGAGACGGCCATGCTGTACACGCCGAACGGGTCGGCGCGCGCCAGCCAGCGCTGCCCGCACAGCCAGGCCCCGGCGAGCATCAGCACGGCGTAGGCGGCGATCCACGTCCTGATCCAGGGCAGCGACGCCGAGTTCGGGCTGGCCAGTTCCATCCACACGAACGCGAACAGGCCGACCGCGGCGGGGCGGTAGCCCCAGCCTTCCGGGTAGGACCGCCGCGACCGGCCGATCCGCCGCGGCGTGACGCGGCGCAGCAGCAGGTACACCGTGCGCATGGGCGAAATCACCCGCCACACCGGCCCGAAGGCCAGCGACAGGGCCACCAGCCCGACCCACAGCAGCACGTAGAACGCGCCGAGCAGCGCGTTGGTCTCCGACTGGGGGCCCCAGATCCCGGCCGACACCGCCCACAGCGCGAACACCAGCGCCAGCGCCGCGGCCGTCCAGCGGCTCGCCCGGGCGTCGACGAACGCCGTCAGCGCCGCCGGCAGGGGCCTGCCCGGCTTCAGCGGATCGAACCGCGGCTGTCGCCAGGCGAAAGCGACCAGGGCGAAGGTGAACGTCAGCGCCCATGCCGCCCCGACCATCGCGTAGGCGTACGGCACCGGAAGGTCGCCCGACCCGCCGAGCCCATGCGCGAGCACCACCGCCGCGTGGGCGGAGGTCACGGCTGCACTTGGATGGTGGCGATGGTCCGGTCGAGATGGTGCAGCTCCACCGCGACGTTGCCGGGCACCTCGACGGCGAAGTCAAACGTCTGGTGGGGCGCCGCCGCGACCTGGAACTTGTGGTCCGGCGTCGAGTGCACGTGCAGCTCGTCGGTGGCGTCGCTGGTCACGTGCAGGGTGATCTGCTGGCGCACCTTGGCCTGCAGTGTGGCGTTGGTCGGGGTCACCTGACCGTGGGCGATGGTCACGTCGATCACCAGCGGCGCCGCCGGTGACTTGTCGGTGGAACCGCCGCAGGCGACCAGCCCGCAGACCAGCGCCGTCACCCACGCCGCGAGGAGAGTGCCGCGAATCGTCATTGCCCTACGCCGCCCGGGGAGCGGGCTGCTTGTCCTCGACGGGCTCCGGCTCGGTGACGGCGTTGCCGAGCCGCCCCGCACCCCACGTCAGGCCGGCGATGACCATCAGCGTCATGAACAGCACCACGATCGAGCCGGCGGTGAACAGCCACACCGGCGCGTTCTGGTCGCGTTCGCGCTGCAGGATTGTGATCTCCTGCACGAACGGGCGGTTCATTGCCGGCAACGCCGGAACCTCGGGCGCCGGGATCGCCTCGTCGGCCGGTTCGTAGATCGGCACCGCGGTCATCGTGTAGCCGTCCTGAACCCGCAACAGCGTCTTCCACGTACCCCACACCGGAAGCGGGCGCGTCGACCGGTAATGCCCGGGACCCACCTGCTCGAGCTCGTCGATCTGTAGACCGCGATTGTTCTCCATCCGGCCCTGCCAGGACAGGATCGTCACCCACTCCGGATGCCGGCCGACCATGTCGGACGGTTGCAGTTGGACGTCGGCCGAGACCATGCGCTGCCCGGGCGCCGCGGGCAGATCGGTCAGCGTGATGGCGGCGTTGTTCTGGCGCGGCACGACGATGTGCAGGCCGTTGGCCACCGCGCCGCCGATCACCAGCACCGTGACCACCACCACCGAGATGCCGGCGGCGCGGCCGGGGAGCCGCTGGCCGGTGAGCACCATGCCGAACAGCGCGCCGCACATCCCCATCAACACCGCGACCGGCACCGCCATGGCCAGTGCCTCGCCCCACATGCCGATCGGCCACGGGTAGTGGTAGACCGCCGCGATCCACAGCGACTCCAGCCCCAGCCCGACGGTCCCCACACCGAGGCCCGCGACGGCGCCAAATGCGATGGGGCGCTTGATCAGCGGAGTCAGCGCGATCAACTCGACCGCGAGCGCGGGGCCGAGATACAGGGGGAACCAGTTGATCGGGGCCCCCAGGATCGGCCCGACCAGCAATGCCACACCACCGCGCAGCGCGATGGCGAAGACGGCCGCGATCAGGGCCGCGCCCCGTCCCATGGTGATGCGGGCGGCCACCGCCGCCAGCGCCGCCGCCGCGGCGATCATCATGGGCTGCAGGACGAGGCGGAATTGCTCGACGCCGAAGTCGTATTCGATCTGATAGACCGACAAACCGATGAACATGCCGCCGAACGACAGGTAGCGCAGGAACGTGATGAACGCGCCGTGCAGGACGTCGGCACCCAGTTGGGCCTCACCCTCGCGCTCGAGCATCAGCACCGCGAACAGCGAGAAGCAGGCGCCGCCGATCATCATCAAATGCGTTGGTCCCCACAGGGTTACGTCCTGGCCGAAGATGCGGTGCCAGATGTCGTCGAGCGGGAACCCGATCAGCGCGTACAGGCCGCAGCCGGCCATCAGCACACCGCCGACGGGGGCCTGCCAGTTCCGGGTGATGCGCACCGCCGCCGGGCCGGGCTGCTCGAAGGGCAGCACGACCGCCGTCATTCCGCCGAGGAAGATGCCGAACAGCCCGATGATGATGAAGTAGTGCGCCGGGTTGGCCAGCGGGCCGGGGTCGCGGCCATTGCCGATATGCCAGCTGACGTCCCAGATGAAGCCGAACAGCGCGCAGATGATCGATGTGGTGAACACCAGCACCGGCAGGGCGACCCAGCTCGGCCGATGGAATTTTTCGCCCACCTTGTCCGCGAGGCGGGCCAACCAGGTGATGCGATGCGTGCGGTGGGCGTGGCCCACCCACAGCATCAGCAACGTGATCACCACCGCGGCGATCGAGAGCCCGATCACCTGGTCCAACCCCGCACCGCGCGCCGGTGCCTCAGCAACAATCGTCAGTTCATTCGACCGCATCGTCGTGCCTCCCACTCGCGCCGGGCTGCCCCGGAGGATCGATTGAAGTCAACCGCTTATTACTGTCAAGTAGGTTCGTGATTGTTTGTTTAATGCCCAGATCCGGCGCCCGTCAATCACGCTCTTGGTCGGGCGTGTCGGGTTTCGCTGAGTCGGCGGTGGCCTTGGTGGCGCCTGTGACGTTGCGGCCTTCGCGGCGGTCGCGCAGCGCGATGTACAGGATGACGGCGACGACGATCACCGCAGGCAGGAATGCCGGCGCCGCCAACAGCAGGTAGTGGTGCGCCAAGTATTCGAGGTGCGGGGTCACCATGGTCGTATACCCAGGGGTAGGCGGAGTTCTTCGGCCGTTACCCTACTTTGAACACCTTTTCATTCCGGCTGCCACCACCACGGGGCAGATGTGTCCCCACGCGCGGACACGAGAAAGAGGCAAGGGAGTACCTGGTGACCCAAGCGGCAACCCGACCGACGACCGAAACCGGCAACGGCGAGGACATCCTGGCGGTGGCCCGGCAACAGGTGCTTCAGGACGGCCAGGGCTTGAGCCGCGACCAGGTCCTGCGGGTGCTGCAACTGCCCGACGACCGCCTCGACGAGCTGCTGGCGCTGGCCCACGAGGTGCGGATGCGCTGGTGCGGCCCCGAGGTCGAGGTCGAGGGCATCATCAGCCTCAAGACGGGCGGCTGCCCGGAAGACTGTCACTTCTGCTCGCAGTCGGGGCTGTTCGCGTCGCCGGTGCGCAGCGCCCGGCTTGACATCCCCAGCCTGGTGGAGGCGGCCAAGCAGACCGCCAAGTCCGGTGCCACCGAATTCTGCATCGTGGCCGCCGTGCGCGGTCCCGACGAGCGGCTGATGGCCCAGGTCGCGGCCGGCATCGAGGCGATCCGCAACGAAGTGGACATCAACATCGCCTGCTCGCTGGGCATGCTGAGCGCCGAGCAGGTCGAGCAGCTCTCGGCGATGGGCGTGCACCGCTACAACCACAACCTCGAGACCGCGCGCTCGTTTTTCACCAACGTCGTCACCACCCACACCTGGGAGGAGCGCTGGGAGACGCTGTCGATGGTGCGCGACGCCGGCATGGAGGTGTGCTGCGGCGGCATCCTCGGCATGGGCGAAACCCTCGAGCAGCGCGCCGAATTCGCCGCCGAGCTGGCTGAGCTCGACCCGGACGAGGTGCCCCTGAACTTCCTCAACCCGCGCCCGGGCACGCCGTTCGGCGACCTGGAGGTGCTGCCCGCCAGCGAGGCGCTGAAGTCCGTCGCCGCGTTCCGGCTGGCGCTGCCGCGCGTCATGCTGCGCTTCGCCGGGGGGCGCGAGATCACCCTGGGCGACCTCGGCGCCAAGCAGGGCATGCTGGGCGGCATCAACGCCGTGATCGTCGGCAACTACCTGACCACGCTGGGCCGTCCGGCCGAATCCGACCTGGAACTGCTCGGCGACCTGCAGATGCCCCTCAAGGGGCTCAACGCCAGTCTGTAAGCGACTCGCCGCGGCTAGGGTTGGACACTTGTGGTTGGCGATCTGGGTGCTGCGGTCAGCGCCGGCGTCTACAACGTCTACACCGGGGAGTTAGGGGGCACCGCCGTGCCGACAGCGGCTCAGCTGGGCCTCGAGCCGCCCCGGTTCTGCGCGGCGTGCGGACGCCGGATGGTGGTGCAGGTCCGCCCCGACGGCTGGCGGGCGCGCTGCTCGCGCCACGGTGAGGTCGACTCCGCCGACCTGGAGGCGCAACGGTGAGCGAGCAGGCCAACACGGACGCCCCGGCCCCGCCCGTCGCCGTAACCCGCCGGGCGCGGGTGCGCGCGCTCGTGCTCGTCGCGGGGGCCTCGGCGGTGACCGGTCTGCTGATCGGCGCGCTGTGGGCGTGGATCGCGCCGCCGATCCGCGCCGTGGTGGCGCTGACCCGCTCCGGCGAGCGGGTGCATGACTATCTGGGCAACGAGTCCGAGCATTTCTTCGTCGCTCCCGCCCTGATGCTGGGCCTGTTGACCGTGCTGGCGGTGGTCGCGTCCGTGTGGGCGTGGCAATGGCAACAGCACCGCGGCCCGGGAATGGTCGTCGCCCTGTCGGTCGGCATGCTGACCGCCGCCGCCGCGGCCGCTGCGGTCGGGGCGGGGCTGGTGCGGCTCGCCTATGGCGCCCTGGACTTCGACGCGGTGCCGCTGAGCAAGAGCCCGTCCGTCGCCTACGTCACCCAGGCGCCGCCGGTGTTCTTCTCCGACCGTCCCCTGCAGATCGCGGTCAGCCTGATGTGGCCGGTGGGCGTCGCCGCGCTGGTGTACGCCGTGCGGGTGGCCGCGGACGCCCGTGACGACCTGGGGGCGCTGCCGCCGGAGCGCCGGGCCTCCGACGCGCTGCCCGTGGGAGGGGGCGGCGCGGCGGAAGCGGCCGTGTCATAGCGGACGGCGGCGAATCCTGCGGCCCGTGACCACCTTGGCCGCGATCTTGAACAGCCGGGCCATGCCGACGTAGGTCATCGGGTTGAACATCGTCGGCCAGGTGGTTCGCACCAGGTGCTCGGTCAGCGGGCGACCCTCGAAGCGGTCCGTCAGCCAGCGCAAGGTCATCGGCGCCGACAGCGGGTGCAGCATCATGTGTTCGTTGAACGCGTCGCGGTGGTAGGTGACCCGCGCGCCGCCCGCCGAATAGGCGTCGGCCAGCACGTCGATGTCGTGGACGTCGATCAGGTAGTCGTGCACGGCCTGCACGATCAGCACCGGTGGCGTCGGGACCGCGGCGCCCAGCTTGATGTGGTCGAAGACGTACGAGACTTCCGGGGTGGACAGGATCTTCTCGAGCGGCTCGTCGAGATAGTCGCCCATGTTCTTGCCGGCCATGCGGACGACGGCCCCCACGGTCGTCATCTTCTCCAGCGAGTCGAGCAGGGCGCGCCCCTCCTCGTTGGCGTGCTCCTTGATCACCCGGTCCAGATCGGGATAGATGTGCGCGAGCGCGGCCACCACCAGCGCGGGCAAGCCCGACAGGAAGCTGCCGTTGAGCCGGCGGAAGGTGTTGCCCAGGTCCCCGACGGGCGAGCCGAGCACCGCCCCCACGATGTCGAGTTCCGGCGCGTATTCGGCGCACACCTCGGCGGCCCACGCGCTGGCCAGGCCGCCCCCGGAGTACCCCCACAGCCCGATCGGGGCCGACCTGGACAGCCCGAGCCGCTCCGAACCCAGCGCGGCCCGGATGCCGTCCAGGACCCGGTAGCCGGGCTCATACGGCGCCCCCCACAGGCCGCGCAGGCCTTCGTGGTCGGGCACCGAGACGGCCCAACCCTCGGCAACCGCGGCGGCGATCAGGAAGAGCTCGAACTGGCCGATCGCCCCGAGGGCCTTCGCCCGGCGGCGCAGCGCATAGGACGGGAAGCAGCGCGACGACACGGCGTCGATCGCGCACTGGTACGACAGCACTGGGCAGGGACGCCCCGGGGCGAGGTCGGTCGGGACGATCACCGTCGTCGCGGTCGCCTCCGGCTGGCCGTGCATGTCCATCGTCCGGTAGAGCAGCTGGACGGCTTTGATGGGCTGCGGGATCAGGCCGAGGAAGGCCAACTCGACGTCGCGCGAGCGCAGCACCGTCCCGGGCTCGGCGTGCTGGAATCCCAGCGGCGGCTGGTAGAACGGGTCGTCCGAGGGCAGCAGCGGACGCACCTTGGGCTGCAGTTCCTCGTGGGGCGGCCGGGCGATCCATTCCGCGCCATGCGTGCCTGCCAGGTTGCCGAGCTCAGCCATTGAGGCTCCCTTCGTGGCCACCCGGCATTCTCGCGTACGAACGGCAGGTAACCAAAACGTCATCGCCGCGCTGTGAGCGACTTCTCGTCACCTGCGGGCGGGCCAGACACGTCACGGGTGCCGACCGGATGGCACGTCGCTGCTACGACGCGTTCGGGTAAGCCTAGCCGGGGACCCCGGGTGGCCTGAGCGCGGCGAATTCGTCGGTGACCCGCAACGCGGCGTCGGTGAACCGGTACAGCGCGGCCGGGCGCCCGCCGCTGCGGCCGGATTGCGCGATGGTGCCGGTCGCGGTGATGACGCCGCGCCGCGCCAGCACCCGCTGCAGGTTCGTCGCGTCGACCTGGTATCCCAGCGCGGCTCCGTAGATGTCACGCAGCGTGGAGAGCGCGAATTCCCTTGGCGCCAAAGCGAACCCGATGTTGGTGTAGGACAGTTTGGCGTTCAGCCGGGTGCGGGCGTGATCCACCATCGGGGCGTGATCGAAGGCCATCGGTGGCAGGCGGTTCACCGGGTGCCAGCGGGTGTCCGGCGGGAGCTCGGGGCTGGCGGGGGAGGGCACCAGGCCCAGGAAGGTGGACGCGATCACCCGGGCGCCCGGCACCCGGTGCGGGTCGGAGAACACCGCGAGCTGTTCCAGATGTGCCAGCTCCTTGAGGTCGACCTTCTCGGCGAGCTGGCGGCGCACCGAGGTGATCATGTCCTCGTCGTTGCGGACCTGCCCGCCCGGCAGCGACCACGCGCCGCGTTGCGGGTCCTTGGCGCGCTGCCATAACAGCACGTTCAGCTGCGGTTTCGCCGTCGGTCGCCCCTTGGCAACCTCGTCGGTGACTTCGCGAACCTGGAACACGACCGCGAGCACTTCGTGGGCGGTGCTACGATGGGCCATGTTTTCGATTATAAGTCGAAAACCTCCTGGCTGAAAGGAGCCCCCATGACGGTGATCAATCGCATGGACACGCTCGCCGAAGACATGGTTGCCGACATCACGAATTCGCCCACCGGCTACGCCGGCGTGGTCGCTGATGCGCAGTGGGCCGCCGAGATTCGCCGACTGGCGAAGTTGCGCGGCGCCACCGTGCTCGCGCACAACTACCAGCTGCCCGAGATCCAGGACGTCGCCGACCACGTGGGCGACTCGCTGGCGCTGTCGCGGATCGCCGCCGAGGCGGCGGAGGACACCATCGTGTTCTGCGGCGTGCACTTCATGGCGGAGACGGCCAAGATGCTCAGCCCCGACAAGACGGTGCTCATCCCGGATCAGCGCGCCGGCTGCTCGCTGGCCGATTCGATCACCGCCGACGAGTTACGCGCGTGGAAGGACGAGCACCCCGGCGCGGTCGTCGTCTCCTACGTCAACACGACGGCGGCGGTCAAGGCGCTCACCGACATCTGCTGCACGTCGTCCAACGCGGTCGACGTGGTCGAGTCCATCGACCCGGACCGCGAGGTGCTGTTCTGCCCGGATCAGTTCCTCGGCGCCCACGTGCGCCGGGTCACCGGCCGCAAGAATCTGCACGTGTGGGCCGGCGAATGCCACGTGCACGCGGGGATCAACGGCGATGAACTGGGCGACCAGGCCCGCGCGAATCCCGACGCCGAGCTGTTCGTGCACCCCGAATGTGGTTGTGCCACATCGGCCCTCTACCTCGCCGGCGAAGGCGCGTTCCCCCCGGACCGGGTGAAGATCTTGTCCACCGGCGGCATGCTCGACGCCGCGACCCAGACCAACGCGCGAAAAGTGTTGGTGGCCACCGAGGTCGGCATGCTCTATCAGCTGCGGCGGGCCGCGCCGCAGGTCGACTTCCGCGCCGTCAACGACCGCGCCTCCTGCAAGTTCATGAAGATGATCACCCCGGCGGCCCTGCTGCGCTGCCTCGTCGAGGGGGCCGACGAAGTCGACGTCGACCCCGACATCGCGGCCGCCGGCCGGCGCAGCGTGCAGCGAATGATCGAGATCGGGCAGCCGGGCGGTGGCGAATGACCGCCCGTCCCCAGTGGACTGACAGCGCCGACGTCGTCGTGATCGGCACCGGTGTCGCGGGATTGGCCGCCGCGCTGGCCGCCCACCGCGCCGGGCGCCGCGTCGTCGTGCTGAGCAAGGCCGATCAGGCGCGCGGCGCGACGGCGACCCACTACGCGCAGGGCGGCATCGCAGTCGTCCTGCCCGACAACGACGACTCGGTCGAGGCGCACGTCGCCGACACCGTGGTCGCCGGGGCGGGCCTGTGCGATCCCCAGGCGGTCTACTCGATCGTCGCCGACGGGTACGCGGCCGTGACCGAATTGGTCGGCGACGGAGCACGATTCGACGAATCCGCGCCCGGCCACTGGGCGCTGACGCGCGAAGGCGGGCACTCGCGGCGGCGCATCGTGCACGCCGGGGGTGACGCCACCGGCGCCGAGGTGCAGCGCGCACTCGACCACGCCGCGCGCACGCTGGACATCCGCACCGGGCACGTGGCCCTGCGCGTGCTGCACGACGGCGCGGCCGTGACCGGCGTCCTGGTGGGCAACCCGCAGGGATACGGAATCATCGGCGCGCCCTCGGTGATCGTTGCCAGCGGGGGGCTCGGGCACCTGTACGGCGCGACCACCAACCCGGAGGGATCCACCGGCGACGGAATCGCCTTGGGGCTGTGGGCCGGCGTCGCGGTCAGCGATCTCGAGTTCATCCAGTTCCACCCCACGATGCTCTTCGCGCCCGGGGCCGCCGGCGGGCGGCGCCCGCTGGTCACCGAGGCCATCCGTGGAGAGGGCGCCAGACTGATTGACCGGCAAGGGGATTCGGTAACCGCCGGTGTTCATCCGATGGGCGACCTGGCCCCCCGCGATGTCGTCGCCGCGGCCATCGACGCGCGGATGAAGGCCACCGGTGACCCGTGCGTCTTCCTCGACGCCCGCCATATCGGGGACTTCGCCAACCGGTTCCCGACGGTGACGGCCGCCTGCCGGGCCGCCGGCGTCGACCCCGTCCGTCAACCCATTCCCGTTGTGCCCGGGGCGCATTACAGCTGCGGGGGCATCGTCACCGACGTGTGCGGCCAAACCGAGCTGCCCGGGTTGTTCGCCGCCGGTGAGGTCGCCCGTACCGGCCTGCACGGCGCCAACCGGTTGGCGTCCAACAGCCTGTTGGAAGGTTTGGTGGTCGGTGGCCGCGCCGGCAGGGCGGCGGCCGCGCACGCCGCGGCGGCCGGGCCCGCCCGGGCGGTCGCACCCGAGCCGGTCGCGCACACCGCGCCCGAGCGCACCGAGCTGCAGCGCGCGATGAGCCGCGACGCGTCGGTGGTGCGCGACGCCGCCGGGCTGACCCGGCTGTCCACCACGCTGTCGCGGGCCAAGGTGCGCGCCGTGGCGGGTCGTCGCGACTTCGAGGACGTCGCGCTGGCCGTCGCCGCCCGCGCCGTGACGGCCGCGGCCCTGGCCCGCACTGAAAGCCGGGGCTGCCACCACCGCGAGGAACATCCGCAGACCGTGGCGGAACAGGCGCGCAGCAACGTGCTGCGACTGGCCGACGACCAGAACTCGGTGCTGGTGGAGGCCTTGGCGGCGGTCGTATGACCTCGATGTCCGACTGCGAACTCACCGCCGCGCGCGAAACCATCCGGCGCGGCCTGGTCGAGGACCTGCGCTATGGCCCCGACGTCACCACGCTGGCGACGGTGCCCGCCGACGCGGTGGCCACCGCGTCCATGGTGCCCCGGCAGCCCGGCGTGATCGCCGGCATCGACATCGCGCTGCTGGTGCTCGACGAGGTGCTCGGCGCGCGCGGCTACGAGGTCATCGACCGCGTCGAGGACGGCGCCCGGCTGCAGGCGGGCCAGCCCGTGCTGACGGTGCGGGCCGAAACCCGCGGCCTGCTGACCGCCGAGCGGACCATGCTGAACCTCATCTGCCACCTGTCGGGGATCGCCACCACCACCGCGCACTGGGTGGCCGCCGTGGACGGCACCAAGGCCAAGGTGCGCGACACCCGCAAAACCCTGCCGGGCCTGCGGGTGTTGCAGAAATATGCGGTGCGCGTCGGCGGGGGCGTCAACCACCGCCTCGGGCTCGGCGATGCCGCGCTGATCAAAGACAACCACGTGGTGGCGGCGGGCTCGGTGGTCGAGGCGCTGCGCGCGGTCCGCGACGCGGCGCCGGACCTGCCGTGTGAGGTGGAAGTGGATTCACTCGAGCAGCTCGACGAGGTGCTGCCCGAAAAGCCCGAGCTGATCTTGCTGGACAACTTCCCGGTGTGGCAGACGCAGATGGCGGTGCAACGCCGGGATGCGCGCGCGCCGGCCGTCCTGCTCGAGTCCTCCGGCGGCCTCAGCCTGGAAAACGCCGCCGCCTACGCCGCGACCGGGGTGGACTACCTGGCCGTCGGCGCGCTGACGCACTCGGTGCGGGTGCTCGACATCGGCCTGGATATGTAGCGCGGCCGCATCGGGTGTGAAACCTGGGCGTTGAGTGTGAATCGTCGGCGCGATTCTTCGGCGTGTCGCCGCCGTGGCCGCACACTGAAAGCCACTGGCGCACACTCAAAGTCGGCGCGCCCCGGTCTCAGGCGATGTCGGCGACGAAAACCCCGATCCGGCGCAGCTGCATGCGCGCCAACGCCGGCAGCCCGTCGCCGTCGGAGCCGGCGGGCAGGATCCGCGGGTTGATGAGGTGGAGCACGCGGTTGCGGCTCAACTCCACGTCCGCCTCGCCCGCGGCCAGCACGTTCTTCACCCAGTTCGTCTTGCCGTGGCCCAGCGCGATGGCCAGGGTGTTGCCCTTGCGGTACGTGGTCACGATGGTCTCGTAGGGCTTGCCGGAGGTACGGCCACGGTGCTTGATCGTCGCGGTGCCGGGCAGGTAGCGCACGATCGGCTTGACCGCCGGGTTGAAGTACTTGATCTGGAAGCGCTCGAACCAGGGCGGGAAGATCATCGGGACGCCGGGGGCGTTGTTGGGGTGATCCTTGGCGGACATGGCGGCTCCCTGGGTCGGCTCTAATCGTCTCAGCGTCATTTCAGCGCGGGGCATGGCCTCTTCACCGGCACACTACCGGTCGGATATCGATTTGAGTTCCTCTGGGACAATGGACACCGTGAGCACCACCCGACCGTCGCCGATGGCCCGTATCGACCTGCGGGGCGCGGAATTGACGGCTGCCCGTTTGCGGGCGGCGCTGCCGCGTGGCGGTGCCGACGTGGAGGCGGTGCTGCCCAAGGTGCGCCCGATCGTGCAGGCCGTCGCGGAGCGCGGCGCCGAGGCCGCCCTCGAATTCGGGGAGTCCTTCGACGGGGTGCGGCCCCCGGCCGTCCGGGTGCCCGCGGAGGCGCTCGAGAAGGCCCTCGCCGAACTGGACGCGGCGGTCGCCGAGGCCCTGCGCGTGATGATCGAGCGCACCCGCGCGGTGCACGCCGACCAGCGCCGCACCGACGTGACGACGACGCTCGGCCCGGGCGCGACGGTCACCGAGCGGTGGGTACCGGTCGAGCGGGTGGGCCTCTACGTGCCCGGCGGCAACGCCGTCTACCCGTCCAGCGTCGTGATGAACGTGGTGCCGGCGCAGGCCGCCGGCGTCGCCTCGCTGGTGGTGGCCAGCCCGCCGCAGGCCCAGTTCGGCGGCCTGCCGCACCCGACCATCCTGGCAGCGGCCCGGCTGCTGGGCGTCGACGAGGTGTGGGCCGTCGGCGGCGCGCAGGCGGTGGCGCTGCTGGCCTACGGCGGCACCGATACCTGGGCCGAATGGCCCGGCTTCTCCTCGGATCGCGCACGATCCGCATCGTCGCCGGGGGCAGACGCCGAGTTGGCGCCCGTCGACATGATCACCGGGCCGGGCAACATCTACGTCACCGCCGCCAAGCGGCTGTGCCGTTCGCGGGTCGGCATCGACGCCGAGGCCGGGCCGACGGAGATCGCGATCCTGGCCGATAACACCGCCGACCCCGCGCACGTGGCCGCCGACATGATCAGCCAGGCCGAACACGACGAGATGGCCGGCAGCGTGCTGGTGACCCCCAGCGAAGACCTGGCCGCGGCCACCGACAAGGAACTGGCCGCCCAGTTGCGCACGACCGTGCACCGCGAGCGGGTGGCCGCCGCCCTGGGCGGGCGTCAGTCGGCGATCATCCTGGTCGACGACGTGGACGCCGGCGTCAAGGTCGTCAACGCCTACGCCGCCGAACACCTGGAGATCCAGACCGCCGACGCGGCGAGCGTGGCCGGGCGAATACGCGCGGCGGGAGCCATATTCGTCGGCCCGTATGCGCCGGTGAGCCTCGGCGACTACTGCGCCGGATCCAATCACGTCCTGCCGACCGCCGGTTGCGCGCGGCATTCCAGCGGCCTGTCCGTGCAGACCTTCCTGCGCGGCATCCACGTCGTCGACTACACCGAGGCGGCGCTCAAAGACGTGTCCGGGCACGTGATCACGCTCGCCGAGGCCGAGGACCTGCCGGCGCACGGCGAGGCGGTACGGCGGAGGTTCGAGCGATGACCGGGCCGCGGCAACCGACACTGGACGACCTGCCGCTGCGCGACGACCTGCGCGGCAAGTCGCCCTACGGCGCACCGCAATTGGCGGTCCCGGTGCGGCTGAACACCAACGAGAACCCGCACCCGCCCAGCACGGCGCTGGTGGACGACGTGGTGCGCTCGGTCGCCGACGCCGCCGCCGACCTGCACCGCTACCCCGACCGCGACGCGGTCGCCCTGCGGACCGACTTGGCCGAATACCTCAGCGCCCAGACCGGCGTTGCACTCGGGGTCGAAAACCTCTGGGCGGCAAACGGTTCCAACGAGATCCTGCAGCAACTGCTGCAGGCGTTCGGCGGCCCGGGGCGCACGGCGATCGGGTTCGTTCCCTCCTACTCGATGCACCCGATCATCTCCGACGGCACCCGCACCGAATGGTTGCAGGCCGCCCGGGCCGACGACTTCAGCCTGGACGTCGAGGCCGCCGTCGCCGCCATCACCGACCGCCAACCCGACGTGGTGTTCGTCGCCAGCCCGAACAACCCGTCCGGACAGAGTGTTTCGCTGCCGGATCTGCGGCGGCTGCTCGACGTGGTGCCCGGCATCCTGATCGTCGACGAGGCCTACGGCGAATTCTCGTCGGAGCCCAGCGCGGTGGCGCTGGTGGGGGAGTATCCGACCAAGCTCATCGTCTCGCGCACCATGAGCAAGGCGTTCGCCTTCGCCGGGGGGCGGCTCGGCTATCTGATCGCCACGCCGGCGGTGATCGACGCGATGCTGCTGGTGCGGCTGCCGTATCACCTGTCGTCGGTCACCCAAGCCGCCGCGCGGGCGGCCTTGCGGCACGCCGACGACACGCTGGGCAGCGTCGCGGCGCTGATCGCCGAGCGCGAACGCGTGGGGGCGGCGTTGACCCGCCTGGGTTTTCGGGTGATCCCCAGCGACGCGAACTTCGTGCTGTTCGGGGAGTTCGCCGACGCGCCGGCCACCTGGCAGCGGTATCTGGATGCCGGCGTCCTGATCCGCGATGTCGGAATCCCCGGCTATCTACGGGTCACCACCGGCCTGGTCGAGGAGAACGACGCCTTCCTGAGGGCCAGCGCCCAGATCGCCGCCACCGAGCCGGCCCCCGTCAACGTAGGAGCGCCATGACCGCCGTCAACACCGACAAAGCCGCCCGCCGTGCGCGCGTCGAGCGCCGCACCAAGGAATCCGACATCGTCATCGACCTCGACCTCGACGGCACCGGCCAGGTCGACGTCGACACCGGGGTGCCGTTCTACGACCACATGCTCACCGCGCTGGGCAGTCACGCCAGCTTCGACCTGACGGTGCGCACCAAGGGTGACGTCGAGATCGAGGGCCATCACACCATCGAGGACACCGCCATCGCGCTGGGGCAGGCGCTCGGCCAGGCCCTGGGCGACAAGAGGGGCATCCGCCGGTTCGGGGACGCCTTCATCCCGATGGACGAGACGCTGGCCCACGCGGCGGTCGACGTGTCCGGCCGGCCCTACTGTGTGCATAGCGGGGAGCCGGATCACCTGCAGCACACCACCATCGCCGGAAATTCGGTGCCGTATCACACCGTCATCAACCGGCACGTGTTCGAATCGCTCGCCATGAACGCGCGCATCGCGCTGCACGTCCGCGTCCTGTATGGGCGCGACCCGCACCACATCACCGAGGCGCAGTACAAGGCCGTGGCCCGCGCGCTGCGCCAGGCGGTCGAGCCCGACCCCCGGGTGTCGGGCGTGCCGTCCACCAAAGGTGTTCTGTGACAAAGAAATCGGTTGTTGTCCTCGATTACGGCTCGGGCAACCTGCGGTCGGCTCAGCGCGCCCTCGAGCGGGTCGGTGCGTCGGTCGAGGTGACCGCGGACGCCGGAGCCGCGGCCGCGGCCGACGGCCTGGTGGTGCCCGGCGTCGGCGCGTACGAGGCCTGCATGACGGGGCTGCGCACGATCAACGGCGACCGCATCATCGCCGATCGGGTCGCCGCCGGGCGTCCCGTGCTGGGCGTGTGCGTCGGGATGCAGATCCTGTTCGCCCGCGGCGTCGAGTTCAGCGTGGAGACCGAAGGGTGCGGGCAGTGGCCGGGATACGTGACGCGGCTGCAGGCGCCGGTGATCCCGCACATGGGTTGGAACGTCGTCGATTCCGGGCCCGGCAGCGTCCTGTTCAAGGGGCTCGGCGCGGACACCCGGTTCTACTTCGTGCACTCCTACGCCGCCCAGCAGTGGGAGGGGTCGCCCGATGCGGTGCTGACCTGGGCCACCCACGAGGGGCCGTTCCTGGCCGCGGTCGAGGAAGGGCCGTTGTCGGCCACCCAGTTTCACCCGGAGAAGAGCGGAGATGCCGGCGCGGCCGTCTTGAGCAACTGGGTCCAGGCACTGTGATGGCTTCCGCCAAACTGTATTCCACGACACAAACGCCGAGAGGACCCGTAGCCAGTTGCAGTCTCGGCGTGAAGGAGAAAGCGTGTTGATCTTGTTGCCCGCGGTCGACGTGGTCGACGGCCGCGCCGTGCGTCTGGTGCAGGGCAAGGCGGGCAGTGAAACCGAATACGGCTCGGCGCTCGACGCCGCGCTGGCCTGGCAACGCGACGGCGCCGAATGGATCCATCTGGTCGATCTGGACGCGGCGTTCGGGCGCGGCTCGAACCGCGAACTGCTCGCCGAGGTGGTCGGCAAGCTCGACGTGCAGGTGGAGCTTTCCGGCGGGATCCGCGACGACGACTCGCTGGCGGCGGCGCTGGCCACCGGCTGCGCCCGGGTCAACCTGGGCACCGCGGCGCTGGAGAACCCGCAGTGGTGCGCGCGGGCGATCGGCGAGCACGGGGACAAGGTCGCCGTGGGGCTCGACGTCCAGATCGACAAAACCCATCCGGGCGGCACCCACCGGCTGCGGGGGCGCGGCTGGGAGACCGATGGCGGTGACCTGTGGGAGGTGCTGGAACGCCTTGACCGCGAAGGGTGTTCGCGGTTCGTGGTCACCGACGTCACCAAGGACGGCACGCTGGGCGGCCCCAACCTGGAGCTGCTGGCGGCCGTCGCCGACCGCACCGACGTCCCGGTGATCGCGTCGGGCGGGGTGTCCAGCCTGGACGACCTGCGCGCCATCGCCACCCTGACCGGCCGCGGCGTCGAGGGCGCCATCGTCGGCAAGGCCCTCTACGCCGGGCGATTCACGCTGCCGCAGGCGCTGGCCGCGGTCGGAGAGTAACGGCGGCATGGACTTGGACGCGTTGGTCGAGACGGCATCGGCAATCCTCGACGACGCCGCCGAACCCTTCCTCGCCGGTCACCGCGCCGACTCCGCGGTGCGCAAGAAGGGCAACGACTTCGCCACCGACGTGGACCTCGCGATCGAGCGTCAGGTGGTCGCCGCGCTGACCGAAGCGACCGGAATCGGCGTCCACGGCGAGGAATTCGGCGGCTCGGCCGTCGATTCACCGTGGGTGTGGGTGCTCGATCCCGTCGACGGCACCTTCAACTACGCGGCCGGGTCACCGATGGCCGGGATCCTGCTCGGGCTGCTGCACCACGGCGACCCGGTGGCCGGGCTGACCTGGTTGCCGTTCATGGACCAGCGCTACACCGCGGTGTCGGGAGGACCGTTGCGCAAGAACGGGATCCCGCAGCCGCCACTGGCGGCGATCGACCTGGCCGACGCCCTCGTCGGCGCGGGATCGTTCAGCGCGGACGCCCGGGGGCGGTTCCCGGGCCGCTACCGGATCGCGGTGCTGGAGAATCTCAGCCGAGTCTCGTCGCGGTTGCGCATGCACGGTTCCACCGGCCTCGACCTCGCCTACGTGGCCGATGGAATCCTCGGCGCGGCAATCAGTTTCGGCGGCCACGTGTGGGACCACGCCGCCGGGGTCGCGTTGGTGCGGGCCGCCGGCGGTGTCGTCACCGACCTGGCCGGCGAGCCCTGGAGCCCCGCGTCGGATTCCGCGCTGGCGGCGGGCCCCGCCGCGCACGCCGAGATCCTCGACCTCTTGCGCAGCACCGGCCGACCGGAGGACTACTGACATGCACGCCAACCACAGCGGTCTCGCGGTCCGGGTGATCCCGTGCCTGGACGTCGACGGCGGGCGCGTGGTCAAGGGGGTCAACTTCGAAAACCTCCGGGACGCAGGCGATCCCGTGGAACTCGCGGCCGCCTATGACGCCGAGGGCGCCGACGAGCTCACCTTTCTCGACGTGACCGCGTCGTCGTCGGGACGGACCACGATGCTGGACGTGGTGCGGCGCACGGCCGAGCAGGTCTTCATCCCGCTGACCGTCGGCGGCGGGGTGCGCACCGTGGCCGACGTCGACGTGTTGTTGCGCGCCGGGGCGGACAAGGTGTCGATCAACACCGCCGCGATCGCCCGGCCCGAGTTGCTGGCCGAGATGGCGCGGCAGTTCGGATCCCAATGCATCGTGCTCTCCGTCGATGCGCGCACGGTGCCGCCGGGCTCGGTGCCCACCCCGTCGGGCTGGGAGGTCACCACCCACGGCGGGCGCCGCGGTACCGGGCTCGACGCCGTCGAATGGGCTTCCCGCGGAGCCGATTTGGGGGTGGGGGAGATCCTGCTGAACTCGATGGACGCCGACGGCACCAAGGCCGGGTTCGACCTCGAGATGCTGCAGGCGGTGCGCTCGGCGGTCACCGTGCCCGTCATCGCCAGCGGCGGAGCCGGGGCGGCCGAACACTTCGCACCCGCGATCGCGGCCGGCGCCGATGCGGTGTTGGCGGCCAGCGTTTTCCACTTCCGGGAGCTGACCATCGGGCAGGTGAAGGCGGCCATGGCCAAAGAGGGGATCACCGTTCGATGATGCTCGACCCGCGGATCGCCGCGCGCCTGAAGCGCAACGCCGACGGCTTGATCGCCGCCGTCGTGCAGGAGCGCGGGAGCGGCGACGTGCTGATGGTCGCGTGGATGGACGACGCGGCCCTGGCCCGCACCCTGGAAACCCGTGAGGCGACGTACTATTCGCGGTCGCGGCGCGAACAGTGGGTGAAGGGCGCGACCTCCGGCCACACCCAATACGTCCATTCGGTGCGATTGGACTGCGACGGGGACACCGTGCTGTTGACCGTCGACCAGGTCGGCGGCGCCTGCCACACCGGCGATCACAGCTGCTTCGACGCCGACACGCTGCTGCAACCGGAGCGCTAGCGCGTGGCCCGCGTCACTTTCGGCGGGCGCGGGCGCATGACTTCGACAAGAATGGCGGGCAATGTCGAAATGGGTGTCCCGGGACGTCTTGTCCTGGAACGTGGTGGTTCCGGTGCTTGCCGTCGTCGTGCTGGCCGCGATCTGGGGCGAGAAGCTGGGACCGGTGCTGGTCGCGGTGGCCGCGCTGTTTCTCGTCGGTGCCGTGGTCGCCGCGGTGCACCACGCGGAGGTGGTCGCGCACCGGGTCGGCGAGCCGTTCGGGTCGCTGATCCTCGCGGCCGCGGTCACCATCATCGAAGTGGCCCTCATCGTCGCCCTGATGACCTCCGGCGGCAACGAGGCCGCGACGCTGGCCCGCGACACCGCGTTCGCCGCGCTGATGATCACCACCAACGGGATCGCCGGTTTGTCGCTGCTGCTCGGGTCGCGGCGCTACGGCGTGACGCTGTTCAACGCCGAGGGCGCCGGGGCCGCGCTGGCCACGGTCACCACGGTGGCCACGCTGAGCCTGGTCCTGCCGGCCTTCACCACCGGGCATCCGGGCAAAGAGTTCACCTCCAGCCAGCTCGCCTTCGCCGCGATCGCCACGCTCTTGGTGTACCTGCTGTTCGTGTTCACCCAGACCGTGCGGCACCGCGACTTCTTCCTGCCGATCGCGCAGCGGGGCCAAAAGCGCGTGTTCGAGGACGAGAGCCACGCGGATCCGCCCAGCAGGCGGCAGGCGCTGAGCAGCCTGGTGCTGCTGCTCTGCGCACTGGTGGCGGTGGTCGGCCTGGCCGAGGAGGAGTCGCCGGCCGTCGAACACGCGGTCATGGTGGCGGGTCTGCCGCAGTCGTTCGTGGGTGTGATCATCGCGGCGCTGGTGCTGCTGCCCGAGACGCTCGCGGCGGCCCGGTCGGCGCGAAAGGGCCGCATCCAGATCAGCCTGAACCTGGCGTACGGCTCGGCGATGGCCAGCATCGGCCTCACCATCCCGACGATCGCGCTGGCGTCGATCTGGCTCAAAGGGCCGCTGGTGCTCGGCCTCGGCCCCATCCAGCTGGTGCTGCTCGCGCTGACCGTGGTGATCAGCATGCTGACCGTGGTACCCGGGCGGGCCACCCGGCTGCAGGGCGAGGTGCATCTGGTGCTGCTGGCCGCCTACGTCTTCCTGGCGATCAGCCCCTGAGGGCCGCCGCTAGGACCGGGCGCGCAGCGTCGCCAGCGCCTTGTCGGCGTGGGTGTCCATGTTGAACTCGCTGGAGATCACGTCGAGCACCGTGCGGTCGGTGTCGATGACGAACGTGGTGCGCTTGACCGGCATCAGCTTGCCCAGCAGGCCGCGCTTGACGCCGAATTGGGCGGCGACGGCGCCGTCGGTGTCCGACAGCAGCGGGTAGTCGAACTTCCGCAGGTCGGCGAACTTGGCCTGCTTTTCCACCGGGTCGGCGCTGATCCCCACCCGGTTGGCCCCGACCGCGGCGAATTCGGAGGCCAGGTCGCGGAAATGGCACGCTTCCTTGGTGCAGCCGGGCGTCATCGCCGCAGGGTAGAAGAACAGCACGACGGGCCCGCTGGACAGCAATTCGCTGAGCTTGCGCGGCGTGCCCGTCTGGTCGGGCAGTTCGAAGTCGGCGACGGTCTCACCAGGTTTCATGGCGGACACGCTACGCGCGCGGGCCGTCCGCCCGCGTCTGGGAGGATGGGTCGGTGCACGCCCACCTCGCCGCGACGACCTCACGAGAGGATTTCCGCCAGCTGGCCGCCGAGCACCGCGTGGTCCCGGTGACCCGCAAGGTGTTGGCCGACAGCGAGACGCCGCTGTCGGCCTACCGCAAACTCGCCGCCAACCGCCCGGGCACGTTTCTGCTGGAATCGGCCGAGCACGGCCGCTCCTGGTCGCGGTGGTCGTTCATCGGTGCCGGAGCGCCCTCGGCGCTGACCGTGCGCGACGGCGAGGCGATCTGGCTCGGCGTGGTGCCGCAGGACGCGCCCACCGGAGGCGACCCGCTGCGGGCCCTGCGGGCCACCCTCGAGCTGCTGGCCACCGGGCCGCTGGCGGGTCTGCCGCCGCTGTCGGGCGGCATGGTCGGGTTCTTCGCCTACGACCTGGTGCGGCGCCTGGAGCGGCTGCCCGAGCTGGCCGTCGACGACCTGGGCCTGCCGGACATGTTGTTGCTGCTGGCCACCGATGTGGCGGCGGTGGATCACCACGAGGGCACCATCACGCTGATCGCCAACGCCGTGAACTGGAACGGGACCGACGAGCGGGTGGACGAGGCCTACGACGACGCGGTCGCCCGGCTGGACGTGATGACCGCGGCGCTGGGCCAGCCGCTGTCGTCGACCGTCGCCACGTTCGATCGGCCCGAGCCGCGCTACCGCGCGCAGCGCAGCGTCGAGGAATACGGGAAGATCGTCGACTACCTCGTCGAGCAGATCGCCGCGGGTGAAGCCTTTCAGGTGGTGCCCTCGCAGCGATTCGAAATGGACACCGCCGTCGACCCGATCGACGTGTACCGGATGCTGCGGGTGACCAACCCGAGCCCCTACATGTACCTGCTGCACGTGCCGAATAGCACTGGGGGAACGGACTTTTCGATCGTCGGGTCCAGCCCGGAGGCGCTGGTCACCGTCGCCGACGGCGTCGCGACCACCCATCCGATCGCCGGAACCCGCTGGCGCGGGGACACCGACGAAGAGGATCAGCTGCTGGAAAAGGAGCTGCTGGCCGACGAGAAGGAACGCGCCGAGCATTTGATGCTGGTCGATCTGGGCCGCAACGATCTCGGCCGGGTGTGCGCGCCGGGCACCGTCCGCGTCGAGGACTACAGCCACATCGAACGCTATAGCCACGTCATGCATTTGGTGTCGACGGTGACCGGGCTGCTAGGCGAGGGCCGGACCGCCCTGGACGCGGTCACGGCCTGCTTCCCGGCCGGCACGCTGTCGGGCGCGCCGAAGGTGCGGGCCATGGAGCTGATCGAGGAGGTGGAGAAGACGCGCCGCGGCCTGTACGGCGGCGTGGTCGGCTACCTGGACTTCGCCGGCAACGCCGACTTCGCGATCGCCATCCGGACCGCCCTGATGCGCGCCGGCACCGCCTACGTGCAGTCCGGGGGCGGGGTGGTCGCCGACTCCAACGGCCCCTACGAATACACCGAGGCGACCAACAAGGCGCGCGCGGTGCTCAGCGCGATCGCGGCGGCCGAGACGCTGACCGAGCCGGGGGCCGGCCGCGATGGCTGAGGCCTCGGCGCGCCGCCTGAACAGTCCCTGGTTGATCCGCGTCGCCCAGGCGACGCTGGTGGTGGCCGCGGGCGCGCTGTGGGTGGCCTCGCGCCTGCCCTGGGTGGTGATCCGGTCGTTCGACGGGCTGGGGCCGCCCAAGGAGGTGACGTTGTCCGGCGGGGCGTGGTCGACGGCGCTGCTGCCGTTGGCGATGCTGCTGCTGGCCGCGGCCGTCGCCGCCATCGCCGTGCGGGGCTGGCCGCTGCGCGCGCTGGCGGGGTTGCTGGCGCTGGCCAGCCTGGCGGTCGGTTACCTGGGCGTCAGCCTGTGGGCGCTGCCCGACGTGGCGGTCCGCGGCGCCGAGCTGGCGCACGTCTCGGTGATGTCGCTGGTAGGAAGCGAGCGACGGTACTGGGGCGCCGGGGTCACGGTGGCCGCCGCCGCGTGCGCCCTGATCGCGGCCGTCCTGCTGATGCGGTCCGCGTCGGACTCCGGGTCGGCCCGATCCAGCGCCATCAAGTACACGACGCCGGCGACGCGCCGCTCGATTGCCCGACGCGACGACGCCTCCGGGGCGATGCTGGAGGGGCGACAGACGCCGGAAATGTCGGAGCGGATGATCTGGGACGCGCTTGACGAGGGGCGTGACCCAACCGATGCGCCGAGCGAGTCTGACACCGAGGGTCGGTGACGGGCCGCAAGCCGCGGGCCGCTACCCTTCATTGACGCCGTCGCAATCGGCCGGGGACAACCGAGTGGCCGTGGGATGACAGCGGGGCGACAGGGCGAAGGGAAACGACAGGCATGAGTCCGGCAACCGTGCTTGACTCCATCCTCGAGGGAGTCCGGGCCGACGTTGCCGCGCGCGAAGCCCTCATCAGCCTGTCCGAGATCAAGGCCGCCGCGGCGGCCGCGCCGCCGCCCCGCGACGTGATGGCCGCCCTGCGCGAGCCCGGAATCGGCGTCATCGCCGAAGTCAAGCGCGCCAGCCCGTCGGCGGGTTCCCTGGCGACCATTGCCGATCCGGCCAAACTGGCCAGGGCGTACGAGGACGGCGGCGCGCGCATCATCAGCGTCTTGACCGAGGAGCGCCGCTTTCACGGTTCGCTCGACGATCTCGACGCGGTTCGGGCGGCGGTCTCGATACCGATTTTGCGCAAAGACTTTGTGGTGCAGCCCTATCAGATCCACGAAGCGCGTGCGCACGGCGCCGACATGTTGTTGCTCATCGTCGCCGCGCTGGAGCAGTCGGCGTTGGTGTCGATGCTGGACCGCACCGAATCGCTGGGCATGACGGCACTCGTCGAGGTGCACACCGAAGAGGAGGCCGACCGCGCGCTCAAGGCCGGGGCCAACGTAATCGGCGTCAACGCCCGCGATCTGGCCACGCTGGCGGTGGACCGGGATTGCTTCGCGCGCATCGCTCCCGGGCTGCCCAGCAACGTGATCAGGATCGCCGAATCCGGTGTGCGCGGTACCGCAGACCTGCTGGCGTACGCCGGTGCGGGTGCCGACGCCGTGTTGGTGGGCGAAGGTCTGGTCAAAAGTGGTGACCCGCGCGCCGCGGTCGCCGATCTGGTCACCGCGGGCACCCATCCGTCCTGTCCGAAACCCTCTCGCTAGTCGCTGCGTCACTGAAGAGCCCCTTCGCTGTAACGTTGAACCCCATGAGCCATCCCCGCGTAGAGCCTTGGTGATGGTGGATCTGTCCCGCCCGGACCTTCCGCTTCCGAGCGCAGCCATCGCCGAACCCACCCGCCACGAACCCGATGCGGGTGGCCATTTCGGTGTGTACGGCGGCCGCTACGTTGCCGAGGCGTTGATGGCCGTGATCGAAGAGGTCACCGCGGCCTACGAGAAGGAGCGCGTCAACCAGGATTTCCTGGACACCCTGGACTACCTGCAGGCGCACTACGCCGGGCGGCCGTCACCGCTGTATGAGGCGCCTCGGCTGTCCGAGCAGGCCGGCGCCCGCATCTTCCTCAAGCGAGAAGACCTGAACCACACCGGTTCTCACAAGATCAACAACGTGCTCGGCCAGGCGTTGCTCGCTCAGCGGATGGGCAAGAAGCGGGTGATCGCCGAGACCGGAGCCGGTCAGCACGGCGTGGCGACCGCGACCGCGTGCGCCCTGCTCGGCCTGGAGTGTGTGATCTACATGGGGGCCGTCGACACCGAACGCCAGGCGCTCAACGTGGCCCGGATGCGCTTGCTGGGAGCCACGGTCGTCTCGGTCCAGAGCGGTTCGAGGACGCTCAAGGACGCCATCAATGAAGCGTTCCGGGATTGGGTTACCAATGCCGACAACACCTTCTACTGCTTCGGCACGGCGGCGGGGCCCCATCCCTTTCCCGCCATGGTGCGCGACTTTCAGCGCATCATCGGTCTCGAGGCCCGCGCCCAGATCCAGGCGCAGGCGGGCCGGCTGCCCGACGCGGTGCTGGCCTGCATCGGTGGCGGATCGAACGCCATCGGCATCTTCCACCCGTTCATCGACGATCCCGGCGTGCGGCTGATCGGATTCGAGGCGGCCGGCGACGGCGTCGAAACCGGAAGGCACGCCGCGACCTTCAGCGGCGGTTCCCCCGGGGCTTTCCAGGGATCGTTCTCCTACCTGCTGCAGGACTCCGACGGGCAGACCATCGAATCCCATTCCATCTCAGCGGGTCTCGATTATCCGGGGGTGGGTCCGGAACACGCGTGGCTGCGCGAGAGCGGACGCGCCGAGTACCGGCCGATCACCGACTCCGAAGCGATGGAGGCATTCCGCACCCTGTGCCGCACCGAGGGGATCATCCCCGCCATCGAATCCGCGCATGCGGTGGCCGGGGCCCTGAAGGTGGCCCCCGAATTGGGGAAGGCCTCGATCATCGTGGTGAACCTGTCCGGCCGCGGGGACAAGGACGTCGAGACGGCCGCGCAGTGGTTCGGGCTGTTGGGATCCAGCGACCGATGACCGTCAAGCAGAGCGAGGCCAGCAGGCTCGGGCCGATCTTCGACGTGTGCCGCGACGACGGTCGCGCCGCGCTGATCGGCTATCTGCCCACCGGGTACCCGGATGTGACGACGTCCGTGCACGCGATGGTCGCCCTGGTCGAATCCGGTTGCGACATCGTCGAAGTCGGGGTGCCCTATTCGGATCCCGGCATGGACGGCCCGACGATCGCCAAGGCCACCGAGGCCGCGCTGCACGGGGGAGTGCGCGTCCGCGACACCCTGGCCGCGGTCGAGGCGATCAGCGCCGCCGGTGGCCACGCCGTGGTGATGACCTACTGGAACCCCGTGTTGCGCTATGGAATTGACGCCTTCGCCCGCGACTTGGCATCGGCCGGCGGGTACGGCCTGATCACTCCGGACCTCATCCCCGACGAAGCCGGGCAGTGGTTGGCGGCGTCCGAGGCGCATCGGTTGGACCGGATTTTTCTGGTGGCGCCCTCCTCGACGCCGCAGCGCTTGGCGATGACGGTCGAGGCGTCCCGCGGATTCGTCTACGCGGCGTCGACGATGGGCGTCACGGGAGCACGCGACGTGGTGTCCAACGCCGCGCCCGAATTGGTGGGCAGGGTCAAGGAGATATCGGACATCCCCGTCGGTGTCGGGCTGGGGGTGCGGTCGGGTGAGCAAGCCGCCCAGATCGGCGGCTACGCCGACGGTGTCATTGTCGGTTCCGCGCTGGTGTCGGCGCTGGGGGACGGGGGTTTGACCGCATTGCGCGCACTCACTGAGGAACTCGCCGCCGGTGTACGTCAAAGGGCGGCGGCGTCGTGACGAAGTTGCTCGCCTATTTTCCGAGTCCCGCGCAGGGCGTCTGGCACGTCGGGCCGCTGCCCATCCGGGCCTATGCCCTGTTCATCATCGCCGGCATCGTGGCCGCCCTGCTGATCGGCGACCGGCGCTGGGAGGCGCGCGGCGGTGAACGTGGGGTGATCTACGACATCGCGCTGTGGACCGTGCCGTTCGGGTTGATCGGTGGTCGGCTCTACCACCTGGCCACCGACTGGCGAACCTATTGGGGCCCGGGCGGAGCCGGGCTCGGGGCGGCGATCCGGATCTGGGACGGCGGCCTGGGCATCTGGGGTGCGGTGGCGCTCGGGGGTGTGGGCGCCTGGATCGGCTGCCGCCGGCACGGCATTCCGCTGCCGGCCTTCGCCGACGCGATCGCCCCGGGAATCATTCTGGCGCAGGCCATCGGTCGGCTCGGGAACTACTTCAACCAGGAACTCTATGGCCGCGAGACCACGCTGCCGTGGGGGCTGGAGATCTTCTACCGCCGGGACCCCTCGGGATACATCGACCCGCATTCGCTGGACGGGATCTCCACCGGGCAGGTGGCACTCGTCGTGCAACCGACGTTCCTCTACGAATTGCTGTGGAACCTGCTGATTTTCGCCGTGCTGATCTATGCGGACCGGCGATTCACGCTGGGACATGGCCGGCTGTTCGCGCTCTATGTGGCCGGCTATTGCGTGGGCCGCTTCTGTGTCGAGCTGCTGCGCGACGACACCGCCACCCACATCGCCGGCATCCGGATCAATTCGTTCACATCGACTTTCGTGTTCATCGGGGCCGTGGTGTACATCATGGCGGCGCCCAGGGGCCGCGAAGATCCCGAGAGCCTGCGCGGAAACCAATACGTTGATGAGGAATCCGCCGAACTGGAGCCGGCGACCGTTGCGGCGACGGCAGGTGCGGCGGGTGCGACGGCCGCGGCGGGTGGCGGTGACGACGACGTGCCGACCGCGGCCATCGCCGGCGCGGCACAAGCCGAAGAGCCGCAGGCCGAGGCGGTGGCCGATGAGGCCGAGGCGGAGGAATCCGAGGCCGAGGAGGTCGAGCTCGGCGAGCCGGAGGCCGCCGCGGAAGTCGAAGCGCCGCAAGTGGAAGAGGCCGACGAGGCGGAAGCCGACGAGGCGGTGGCCGAAGAATCCGCAGGCGACGCCGAAGAGCCGGAGGCCGAGGCGGTGGCCGATGAGGCCGAGGCGGAGGAATCCGAGGCCGAGGAGGTCGAGCTCGGCGAGGCGGAGGCCGCCGCGGAAGCCGAAGCGCCGCAAGGGGAAGCGGCCGAGGCGGAAGCCGACGAGGTGGTAGCCGAAGAATCCGCAGGCGACGCGGACGAGCCGCAGGCCGAGGCGGTGGCCGATGAGGCCGAGGCGGAGGAATCCGAGGCCGAGGAGGTCGAGCTCGGCGAGGCGGAGGCCGCCGCGGAAGACGAAGAGCCGCAAGCGGAAGCCGCCGGCGAGGCGCAAGGCGAGGAACCGGAAGCCGAAAGCGCAGAACCCACTACGGAAGAGCCCGTCGCCGAAAAGATTTCGGATCAACCGGAAACCCGGCGGCGATGGGGCTCGCGTCTGCGGAACCGACTGTCGGGCCGCTGACCACCCGCTCATGACGGCGGGGCGCGGTGCGTCTGGCATGCTGGAAGCACTGTGACCAACGCGAGGCCCGCCCTGCCACCCGCGCACGCCGGTGCGCACGGTCTGCGTCATCATCTCGGCTACGTCGGGGCCGCGACCGGCCTCGCGCTGGGCGGCGCGCTCGGCTATGTCGCGCTGGCCGACCCGCACAATCCCGCGTCGATCTATCCGCCGTGTCCGTTCAGGTGGCTCACCGGCTGGAATTGCCCGTTTTGCGGCGGGCTGCGGATGACGTATGACGTGGTGCACGGCGACCTGGCGGCCGCCCTCCACGACAACGTTTTCGTGCTGGTCGCAATCCCGATGCTGGCCGCGTGGCTGGTGGTTCGCCGCGCGCGCGGCGCATCGCCGCTGTCACGGCCGGTGTTGCTGACCGTCGTGGTCGCGACGGCCGTTTGGACGGTTGCGCGTAACTTGCCCGCCTTCCCGTTGATTCCGACCGTTCTTGGTGGGTAAAAGCACACTGCCCCGGCGGCGTTATGTGCACGCCCCGGGGGTCACACGCGACTATGCTGGGTCGGCGTGAGTAGACGCGGGAAGATCGTCTGCACCCTTGGGCCTGCGACCAATTCGGACGAGTTGATCTTGGCGCTGGTTGAGGCGGGAATGGACGTCGCCCGGTTGAACTTCAGCCACGGTGATTATGCCGATCACAAAGCCGCCTACGAACGGGTCCGGGTGGCCTCCGACGCCACCGGCCGCGCCGTCGGCGTGCTCGCCGATTTGCAGGGCCCCAAGATCAGGCTGGGACGCTTCGCGACCGGCCCAACCTACTGGGCCGACGGTGAGACCGTCCGGATCACCGTCGCCGACGTCGAGGGCAGCCACGACCGGGTGTCGACCACCTACAAGAAACTGGCCGAGGACGCCGCCGTCGGTGACCGGGTTCTGGTCGACGACGGCAAGGTCTGCCTGGTGGTCGACGGCATCGAGGGCGACGACGTCATCTGCACGGTCGTCGAGGGCGGCCCGGTCAGCAACAACAAGGGAATCTCGTTGCCGGGCATGAACGTGTCGGCACCGGCCTTGTCGGAGAAGGACATCGAGGACCTCACCTTCGCCCTGGACCTCGGCGTCGACCTGGTCGCCCTGTCCTTCGTGCGCTCGCCGGCCGACGTCGAGCTGGTGCACGAGGTGATGGACCGGGTCGGGCGACGGGTTCCGGTGATCGCCAAGCTGGAAAAGCCCGAAGCCGTCGACAATCTGGAAGCCATCGTGCTGGCCTTCGACGCCATCATGGTGGCCCGCGGCGACCTCGGCGTCGAGCTGCCCCTGGAAGAGGTTCCGCTGGTGCAGAAGCGGGCCATCCAGATGGCCCGGGAGAACGCGAAACCCGTCATCGTGGCCACCCAGATGCTCGATTCCATGATCGAGAACTCACGCCCGACCCGCGCCGAGGCCTCCGACGTCGCCAACGCCGTCCTCGACGGCGCCGACGCGGTGATGCTGTCCGGGGAGACGTCGGTGGGCAAGTATCCGATGGCTGCCGTGCGGACCATGTCGCGCATCATCTGCGCGGTCGAGGACAATTCCACCGCCGCCCCGCCGCTGACCCACGTGCCCCGCACCAAACGCGGCGTGATCTCCTACGCGGCCCGCGACATCGGCGAGCGGCTCGACGCCAAAGCCCTGGTCGCCTTCACCCAATCCGGCGACACGGTCAAGCGGCTCGCGCGCCTGCACACCCCGCTGCCGCTGCTGGCCTTCACCGCCTGGCCCGAGGTGCGCAGCCAGCTCGCCATGACCTGGGGCACCGAAACGTTCATCGTCCCGATGATGACCTCCACGGACGGCATGATCCGCCAGGTCGACAAGTCGCTGCTCGAACTCGGCCGCTACAAGCGCGGCGACCTGGTGGTCATCGTCGCCGGCGCGCCACCTGGCACAGTAGGGTCGACCAACCTGATCCACGTGCACCGGATCGGGGAGGACGACGTCTAACGCCCGGACCCGAAGGAGAGGCCGCCATCAGCACCGATTCTGATTTCCAGGAACTGCTGGCGACACTCGACCTCGATCGTCTCGATGATGACCTGTTCATCGGCTCGCATCCCAGCAAGAACCCGATGCGGACGTTCGGCGGTCAGCTCATGTCGCAAGCGTTCGTCGCGGCCAGCCGGAGCCTGGTTCGCGGCGACCTGCCGCCGAGCGCGCTCTCGGTGCACTTCATCAACGGTGGCGACACCGGCAAGGACATCGAATACCGCGTTACCCGGCTGCGCGACGAGCGGCGGTTCGCCAACCGGCGCGTCGACGCGACGCAAGACGGCACGTTGCTGTGCTCGGCCATGGTCTCCTACATGGCCGGCGGCCGGGGCCTCGAGCACGGCATCGAGCCGCCGCAGGTCGCCGAACCGCACACCCAACCCACGATCGGCGAGCTGTTGCGCGGGTACGAGGAGACGGTCCCGCACTTCGTCAACGCCCTGCAGCCCATCGAGTGGCGCTACACCAATGACCCGGCGTGGGTGATGCGGACGAAGGGGGACCGGCTGCCCCACAACCGGGTCTGGGTCAAGGCACTGGGCGAGGTTCCCGAGGACCCGGTATTGCACACGGCGACAATGGTGTACTCCTCGGACACCACGGTGCTCGACTCGGTCATCACCACGCACGGCCTCTCCTGGGGCTTCGACCGCATCTTCGCCGCGTCTGCCAACCATTCCATCTGGTTTCACCGGCAGGTCAACTTCAACGACTGGGTGTTGTACTCGACGTCGTCGCCCGTGGCCGCGGATTCGCGTGGCCTGGGCACCGGGCACTTCTTCGACCGGTCCGGGCAGCCGCTCGCCACGGTGGTGCAGGAGGGCGTGCTGAAGTACTTTCCGTCTTCTGCCCGATAAACCGTTACCCAATAGCTGCAGGATATCCGCCCGAATCTCTCCCGGATGGGCCCTGATCGGGCGTAGCTTTGACGTAGCCGGGTATTCGGTGCAGAGGCGGCAGACATGCCGCCCAGCTGTTGTCAGCGCATCGGGAGGTGAGTGTGAACGGGCCGGTGGTGGACGTCACAGCACGACCTCGCGTGCGCGAACGTGTTGTCGTCTCGGCCGATTCGCGGGCGGCCCGGTTGATCGGCGCCCTGGCGCTGCTGTGCGCGGCGTGCTGGCTCATCGAGATACTCGCCCGTCACCACAGCCAACCCAACTGGCATTTCGCCGACCGGTTGGCGTGGTCGTTGACGGTCCTGGTCGCGGTGGCGTGGATCGCGCGCGGCGTCTTCCTGGGCCGCCCGGTGACGACGATGCACGCCATTGCGGCCGCGTTTTTCGTGCTGGCGGGGCTGGGCATGCACGTGCTGTCCTTCGATCTGCTCGGTGACGTCGTGATCGCCAGCTCGGGCCTGGTGTTGATGTGGCCGATGACCTCACACCCGCGGCCCGCCGACCTGCCGCGCGTGTGGGAATTGATCAAGGTGACCCGCGATGACGCGTTGGCGCCGTTCACAATGCAGACCGGCAAGAGCTACCACTTCACCGCCGACGGCTCCGCGGCGCTGGCCTACCGGACGCGGATGGGAATCGCCGTGGTGAGCGGCGACCCCATCGGCGAGGAGAAGCGTTTCGGCGAACTGGTGGCCGATTTCGCCGCCACCTGTCATGCCCACGGATGGCGCATCGCGGTGGTGGGGTGCGGCGAGCGGCGGCGCGAACTCTGGACCGACCCGGCCGTCCTGGGACAAACGTTGCGGGCCATACCGATTGGGCGCGACGTCGTTGTCGACGTGTCGGGCTTCGACATGGTGGGCCGCAGGTTCCGCAACCTGCGTCAGGCGGTCAAGCGCACCCATAACTGCGGTGTCACAACCGAAATCGTGGCCGAGCAGGAGCTCGACCACACGTTGCTGGCCGAGCTGACCGAGGTGGTGCGGGAATCGTCCAAGGGGGCTCGCGCCGACCGCGGATTCCACATGAATCTCGACGGCGTCCTGGAAGGCCGTTTCCCGGGGATACAGCTGATCATCGCCAGGGACGCCACCGGCAAGGTGCAGGCCTTTCACCGATACGCCACGGCCGGCGGCGGCAGCGACATCACCCTCGACGTCCCGTGGCGACGCCGCGGCGCCCCCAACGGACTCGACGAGCGGCTCAGCGTCGACATGATCATGGCCGGCAAAGACAATGGGGCACAGCGGGTTTCGCTCGCATTCGCCGCTTTCCCCGAGATATTCGACGACAAGAACCGCGGCTGGACCCAGCGCGTGTTCTACCGGCTGATCCACATCCTCGACCCGCTGATCGCGCTCGAGTCGTTATACCGGTACGTGCGCAAGTGGCACGCGCTCGACGCGCGGCGCTACGCGCTGATCTCCATGACACAGATCGTCCCGCTACTGTTCGTGCTGCTGTCGCTGGAGTTCATGCCACGCCGCCGACACCTCTGAGCGTGCCGCCGGCCATGGGGGACAGCCTGATTGGCAGCGGCCGTCCAGTTACCCGACAGCACATTCTCACCCTTCGTCGCTACCGTTGAAGAGGTAGGCACCCCCGGATACCGCGGTGGACACACGGGGAAAGGCGCTTTGTCATGGGTGACACGTTTCGCGACCCCATCGACCATGCGAGGACGACCAGGCCGCATGCGGGTGAGTCGCTGATCGACGTGATGAGCTGGCCGGGCTACCTGTTCATGCTGGTGGGGGTGATCGCCGTCTTTCGGTGCCTCGTCGCCCTCGGCACCGGCCACGAGGGCCGGAGCCTGATCGGCGGCGCGATCGCGATCGCGGCGATCACGGTCGGGTTGGTGTGGCTCAAGGTCGAACGCGGGCGGGTCCGCAAGCTCGAGAACCGCTGGTATGACGAGCACCCGGACGCCCATCGGCAGCGCCCGGCCAGCTGACCGCTGCCCGGCTGACACGCGGTAGTTCAGGCTTTGTGATCGACGCGCAGCTCGTCGCAGCCAAGTCCCTTGGGCAGGTGGTGAGTGGCCACCACCACGGTGCGCTCGGGGGACAGCAGCCGGGAATCCGGGGCCAACAGGTCGCGCAGGACCTTCTCGGCGTCGGTGACGTCGAGGTGTTCGGTGGGTTCGTCGAGCAGCACGATCCGCGCGGGCGAGAGGACCGCCCTGGCCAGCAGCAGCCGCCGGCGCTGGCCCGCCGAAAGGGATTGCGCGCCACCGATCAACACCGTGGCCAAGCCCTCGGGCAAGCCGGCGAGCCACCCGCCCAGCCCGACGGCGCCCAGGGCCGCGGTGAGTTCGTCGTCGCGGCGGTCGCCGCGGGCGACCAGCAGGTTGTCCCGGATCGTGGTGGCGAAAATGTGGGCGTCCTCCGCGAAAAAGCCGATGGCGCAGCGCAAATCGGCTTCGTCGAACCGAGTCGCGGCGACGCCGTCGAGCAGCACCTGCCCTTCGCGCGGCGGCAGCAACCCGGCGAGCGTCATCAGCAGCGTCGTCTTCCCCGAGCCGCTGGCGCCGGTCACCGCCAACCGCGCGCCCGGGGGCAGGTCCAGCGCGACGCGGATCGAGCCTGCCGCGCTGTGACCCGAACGCACGTCCGCGGACAACCGGCAGGTGCCGACCGGCCTCGGTGTCGTCTGCGTGGCGTCGACGGTCTCGCGCGGGCCCTCGGCCGCCAACTCGAGCAACCGCCGCGCGGCGATCCGCGACCGGGTCAGCTGCACGGCCGCCGCCGGCAGGGGCGTCATCGCCTCGAAGGCGGACAGCGGCAGCAACATCAGCACGGCGAGCGTGGTGGGCGCGACCGCGGGTGCCAACCCGATCCCGGCCACCACCGCACCCAGCACGCTGGCCCCGACGGCCGCCGTGGTCATCGCCTCGGCAATGGCGGCCGGTTTGGCCGCGGTGTCCAGGGCGTCACCCCAGGCGCGGTGCCGGCGTTGCGATTCGGCGATGACGCCGGGGAGCAGCCCGGCGACGCGAAGCTCGGGCGCGTGTTCGAGCGCGACGAGCGCCGAGGTGTCGCGCTCGGAATGCTGCTGCCGCGCGATCTCCTCCTGGGTCGCGGCGGCCCGCGCGGCGAGTCGGGGAGCGACGAAACCGGCGATGAGCAGGCAGATGGCGAGCACGACGGCCGCCGCCGGCGAAATGGCGGCGACGACCGCGGTGGCCGCGAGCGCCAGCACCGCCGCGACGCCGATCGGAACCAGGGCGCGCACCAAGACGTTCGCCAGGTCGTCGACGTCGGCGCCCACCCGGGACACCAGCTCACCGCTGTGCAGCCGGACGGCGGCCGCCGCGGGCCCACGCGCCAGCCGCTGATAGACCTGCACCCGGGCGGTGCCGGCGGCGCGCAGGGCTGTGTCGTGGGTGACCAGGCGCTCGCAGTAATGCAGCACGGCCCGCGAGATCGCGAACAGGCGCACCGCGACCGCGGCGACCGAGAGGTCGAGCACGGGCGGCATCTGCCAGGCGCGGGTGATCAGCCACGCCGCAACACCGGCCAGCGCCAGCGCGCTGCCCAGCGAGAGCACCCCGAGCGTGATCGCGGCCAGCACGCGCGGCAACCGGGGCCGCAGCAGCGCCGCGGCGGCAAATAGGGGTTCAGGGCGAGTCGCCGCCGAATCAGGCCGGGGCATAGCGCACCCCACGGTCGGCGATCACCTCGACGACCCGATCGCCGATGGCCAAAACCGGCTCGCGGTGCCCGACCACGATCACGGTCGCACCGGCGCGCGCCCGCGCCGCGATGGCCCGCAAGACCCGTTCCTCGGTGCGCGCGTCCAGGTGCGCGGTCGGCTCGTCGAGCAACAGCACGTCGGCCGTCGATCCGAGGGCCCGCGCGAGACCCAGCCGTTGCCGCTGTCCCAAAGAAAGCCCGACGCCGCCGCGCCCCAGCACGGTGTCGCCCCCCTCGGGAATCTCGGCCAACACGGCGTCGAATCCGGATACCGCACAGGCGGTTTCGCGGTCCTCGAGCTCTCCGAGCAGCGCCAGGTTGTCATCGACGGTGCCGGGAACGAGCACCGGGCGTTGGGGCAGCCAGGACAGCTGAGCCCACCACCGGGCCGGCTCGAGATCCGCGACATCGACCCCGGCGACGGTGACCCGGCCCGACGAGGCCACGGTGATGCCGGCGATCGCCTGCAGCGTGGTGCTTTTCCCGGCACCGTTGCGCCCGGTCAGCACGGTCACGGCGCCGGGCTCGATCACCGCGTTCAGATCCCACGGCGCCCGACCGTCGCGGCCGGCGACGGTGAGACGTTCGAGGCGGATCGGCGCGCCGCGCGCGGTCACCGTCCGGGTGCCGCCCTTGGCCGGGGTGTGCTCGCCGATGAGGGCGAACGCCGCACCGGCCGCGGCCCTTCCGTCTTGAGCGGCATGGAACTCCACGCCGATGCGGCGCAGCGGCCAGTACACGTCCGGCGCCAGCAACAGCACCGTCAACCCCGTGGTCAGGGTCATCTCGCCGAACACCAGGCGGAGCCCGATTCCGACGGCGATCAGCGCCACCCCCAGGGTGGCCAGCAATTCCAGCACCAGAGCCGACAGGAAGGCGATCCGCAGCGTCGCCATGGCCGAGCGGCGGTGCGCGGCGGCGAGTTCGGCGATGCGCTGTTCGGGGCCCGCGCCGCGTCCCAACGCCCGCAGGGTGGGGATCCCGGCGATCAGGTCCAGCAGCCGCGCCTGCAGGGTGGTCATCGCGGCCAGGGCGGCCGCCGAGCGGTCCCGGGTCGCCAGCCCGATCAGCACCATGAAGACCGGTATCAGCGGCAGCGTGATCGCCACGATCGCCGTCGATTTCAGGTCGTAGGCCGCGATCACGGCGACGGTGGCCGGCGTCAGGATCGCGGCGAGCAGCAACGCCGGCAGGTATCCGGTGAGGTAGGGCCGCAGGCCGTCGAGTCCGCGGGTGACCACCACCGCGGCGGCGTCGCGTTGCGCCGCGAGCTCACCGGGCTGCCTGGCGGTCACCGCATCGAGCACCCGGCCGGACAGGTCCGCGATGACGGCGCTGGCCCCCCGCTGCCCCAATCGGGCCTGAAACCAATGCCCTATCGCGCGAATTACCCACAGCGCCAACAGGAGTGACAGCGGACCCCACCAGGCGTGCAGGCCGCGCGCGGGGGGATCGTCGACGACGCGTGCGACGATGCGCGCCAACACGATCGCCGAGCCGATCGCGCAGCCGGAGATCAGCACCCCGCAACCCACCGCGGCGACCAGATAGCGGCGCAGCGCCGCCGATGCCCGCCACAGTCTCGGGTCCAGTGGCGCCCGGCTCGCGCGGTCGTTACCGCTCAGGACGGGCGCCTTGCCAGACCGATGGGTGCGGGTATCCGCTCGGCCGAGATCCGTTGCCGGAACACCCAGTACGTCCATGCCTGGTACACCACCGTCAGCGGCGCCATGAAGGCGGTCACCCACGTCATGACCTTGAGCGTGTAGTGCGTCGACGACGCGTTGTAGATGGTGAGACTCCACTGCCTGTTCAAGGTCGAGGGCACCAGGTTCGGATACAGCGAGCCGAACAACAGGATCACCACCGCCGCGACCACCAGCGCGACGCACGTGAACGCCCAGCCGTCGGAGGCCCGCCGCCACACCAGCAGCACCGCGACCACCTGCGCGACCACCGCGGCGGCCAGCACCGCCCAGGTCCAGTTTTTGCCGTACGCCAGTTGCGTCCAAAGTCCAAAGCCCGCAACCAGTCCGGTCACCGGCAGCGAGAGCCACACGGCGAACCGGTGGGCGTCCTCACGGATGGCGCCGGACGTCTTCAACGCGACGAACACCGCTCCGTACAGCAAGAACAGACCGGCGGTCGCCAAGCCGCCCAACACCGTATACGGGTGCAGCACGTCGGCGACCGACAGGTGAATGTGGCCCGCGGCGTCCACCGGAAGCCCGCGGACCAGGACGGCGAACGCGACACCCCACAAGACGGCCGGCAGCCACGAGCCGGCAGCGATGCCGAAATCCGCCCAGCCGCGCCATTTTGTGTCGTCGATCTTGCCGCGCCACTCGATCGCCACGGCACGCACGATCATGCCGAACAGGATCGCCAGCAACGGCAGGTACAGCGTCGAGAACACGGTGGCGTACCAACCGGGAAAGGCGGCGAACATCGCCGCACCGCCGACGATCAGCCACACCTCGTTGCCATCCCAGACCGGGCCGATGGTGTTGAGCGCCGTGCGCCGCAACGGCTCGGCCTCACCGATGCCCGCGCGCGCGAACGGCTCCATCAACATGCCCACGCCGAAGTCGAAGCCCTCGAGGATGAAGAACCCCAGGAACAGCATCCCGATGATGCCGAACCACACTTCTTGCAGTCCCACTGCGATCAGCTCCTTTCGGCGTCGATAAGCCCCATCACGCCCTTAGTAGGCGAACGACAGGGGCGCCACCTCGTCAGCGTCGGGCGCCTGCGGGGGAGCGGGTTCCGCGTCGTGTTCCAGCGGCCCTTCGACGGTGTAACGCTTGAGCAGAAAGAACCACACGACCGCCAGCACCGCGTAGACGACGGTGAAGGTCACCAGCGACGTGATGACCATGCCCGGCACGTGGTTCGACACGCCTTCGCGGACGGTCATCCGGACCAGCGGGTCACCGGTCGGGTTCGGAGCCACCACCCATGGCTGCCGGCCCATCTCGGTGAACACCCAACCCGAGATGTTGGCCAAAAACGGCGTGGGAATGGTGAGCAGTGCGAACCAGGAAAACCAGCGGCCCTTGGGGGTTCGCCCGGCGCGGGTCAGCCACAGCACGGTCAGGGCGAACACCACGGGGAACACCAGGAACCCGATCATCAATCGGAACGACCAGTAGGTGACGAACAGGTTCGGCCGGTAGTCGTCGGGTCCGAAGCGGTGCTGGTACTGCTGCTGCAGCTCGTTCACCCCCTGCAGCGTCACGCCGCTGAGCTTGCCCTCGGCCAGGAACGGCAGCACGTAGTGCACCTTGATCACTTCCGTGACGCTGCCGCAATTGTTGTGGGTGCCGATGGTCAGCACCGAGAAATCGGGGTCGGTTTGTGTGCGGCACAACGCCTCCGCCGACGCCATCTTCATCGGCTGCTGGACGAACATCAGCTTGCCCTGGCGATCGCCGGTGAAGAACAGGCCGACCGCGGCGAGCAGCACCACCCCGCAGCCCAGGATTGCCGCGGGGCGAAACATGGTGCGGGCCTCGGTTTCCGCGGCGGGGGCGGTGGATTCGGTCCTGCGTGAGCGCACCATCCACCACGCGCTGACGGCGGCGACGAAGGTGCCGGCGGTCAGCAGCGCTCCCGCCACGGTGTGTGAAAACGCCGCTTGCGCAGTGTTATTGGACAGCAGGGCGAAAATGCTGTCCAGCTCGGCGCGCCGTGTCGCCGGGTTGTAGTGCGCGCCGACCGGGTGTTGCATGAACGAGTTCGCCGCGATGATGAAGAACGCCGAGGCGTTGACACCGATCGCGACGATCCAGATGCAGGCCAGGTGGAGCAGCTTCGGCAGCCGGCTCCAGCCGAAGATCCACAAGCCGATGAACGTGGATTCGAAGAAGAAGGCGAACAGCCCTTCCATCGCCAGCGGTGCACCGAAGATGTCGCCGACGAACCGCGAATACTCGCTCCAGTTCATCCCGAACTGAAATTCCTGGACGATGCCGGTCGCCACACCGATGGCGAAGTTGATCAAGAACAGCTTGCCGAAGAACTTGGTCAGCCGGTACCACGCGGTGTTCCCGGTAGCCACCCACACCGTCTGCATGATGGCGATCAGTGGGGCCAAACCGATCGTGAGCGGCACAAAGATGAAGTGGTAGACGGTAACAATACCGAACTGCCACCGCGAAATATCGACGACATTCATCTGTCATCTCCCGACTGCGGAGGCCCGATCAACGGCTACGACAGAGTGTAGTAGATGGGTAGGCGCCTGCGCCACCGGCGCGCGCGTCAGCTGCCGAGCGAGTTGGACGCCTTGCGGATGCCGAAGGCCGAAATGACCTCGAAGATCCCGATGACCACGAACCACGCGCCGACCACGATCGCCAGGGTGACAATCGATTCGAACGGTGACGCCACGACCACGATGCCGGCCAGCAGGCTGAGCACGCCGAGGAAGATGTTCCAGCCCCGGCCCGGCAGGTGCGGGTCGCTGACGGCCGAAATCGTCGTGGCGACACCACGGAAGATGAACCCGATGCCAATCCAGATGGCCAGCAGCAGAATTGCGTAACCCTGACCGAAGTGGCGGAACGCGAGCAACGCCAGAATCAGCGACGCGGCCCCGCTGATGAACAACAAGACTCGGCTCCCCGCCGAGACGTGCAGTGAGAACGCGAATACGACCTGCGCGATACCGGTGATGAGCAGGTAAACGCCGAAGGCGACGGCGGCCACCAGGATGGAAATTCCCGGCCACGCCAACACCAGGACACCGAGGACGATCGACAGAATTCCCGACAGCAGAGCGGATTTCCACAGATGCGGCAGCAAGCTTGGAACGGGGTGGGTTCCAGGAGAGCCAGGGGAGATAGTCATGGCCGCAGTCTGACACAAACGCGGGCCCTGGTACAGGGACCGTGCAGGGGCTTTGATCAGACGTGGACGGTGTGTGGTCGCCCGGTGAGCAGGTCGGCGGGCTCTTCGTCCGCCTTGCGGCCGATGAGGTACCAGGTGCGCATAACGCCCTTGCCCTTGACTTCGATGCGGCCGCGCTCCTGCAGGACGAACTCGTTCTTGAGTCGCTCGTACATCGCCTCGGGCACCTGGATTCGGCCCACCGAATCGGTGGATTCCATCCGCGACGCGACATTGACCGCGTCGCCCCAGACGTCATAGAAGAAGCGGCGCGAGCCGACGACGCCCGCGACCACGGGCCCGCAGGCCATGCCCATCCGCAGCGCGACCGGATCGCCGTGCGGATCCTTCAGTGCGGCAGCGATATTGGCCATGTCGAGCGCGAAATCGGCAAGAGCGAAGGCGTGATCCGGCCGAGCCCGCGGGACCCCGCTGACCACCATGTAGGAGTCGCCGCTGACCTTGATCTTCTCGAGGCCGTGTTTGTCGACCAGTTCGTCGAAGGCGCCGTACAGCCGGTTCAAGAACCGCACCAGGTCGGCCGGGGTGGTGGTGCTGGCGCGTTCGGTGAACCCGACGATGTCGGCGAACAGGACGGAGACCTCGTCGTACTTGTCGGCGATGACGCTGCGCGACGAGCTCTTGAGACGCTCGGCGATGCTGCCCGGCAACATGTTGGCCAGCAGCGCTTCCGAGCGCTCGTACTCGGCCTCCATCACCGCCTCGGCGCGCTGCGTGTCGCGCAGCGCGAACCACACCGCCACGAACACCATCACGCAGGCGGAGACGATGGTGACCACGAAGGTCATCGACTGCGCCCACGCCGGCTGTAATCCGGTGTCGCGGGGGACCAGGAACTCCAGGGCGATCACCAGCCCGGCCCCGACCGCCGTCAGGCCGGCCGCCAGCACGGTGTGTTCGATGCCCAGCAACAGCACCACCAGGCACGCCCCGACCAAAAAGAAGAACTGCGCGCCCGTACCCGTGCCAGCGTCCCAGGTGCTGACGAAGACCGTGACGTAGGCGGCGCCGATGAAGGTGAGCGGCGCGATGAGGTCACCGAAACGGTGCAGCCACGGCACCGCGGCGAAGATCATCGCGGCGAGGGCGTTGAGCGAGATGATCTGCCACGTCCAGACTCCGGTGATCAACTGCAAAGCGACGAAGTCGACGCAGACCAGCACGGCCAGCCACGCGGCAATCGCGAGCACCCGGTATTGGCGCGCGGCGCTGTCGGCGTAGTGCTGGTTGCGGGCGCGCGACTGGGCCCGCGCCGCGGCTACACAGTCCGGGCGCTTCGACGAGCCGTCTGGCCATCGCGGTGGGCCACCACAATCCTTGGCCGCCACGCAGCAAGCCTAACCGCTGAGCAGGGTATTTGTCGGCTGTCTAATGAATATCACCGTTTTCGCCCCCGTAAGTTTCCGGATCTGATAACCATCTAGTTATCGGGTTTTTGTCGGGTTACGAGTCATTTGGTTCGGTTATTCAACACGTGTTGGACGCTCTGCGTGACGCGTGTTCGCCTCGACTAAGGGGTGCCTGATGGCGGTTCTCAGAAGAATCGTTCTTGCGTCGCTCATTGCCCTTACCGCCATGCTGATGGACGGCTGCAGCGTCGCCTGTAGTGATCCGAGTTGGCTGCTACGGGTGGCCGGCGATTCCATCGGCAATTACACCGCGGGGCCGGAGGTTTCGGCATCCGGCCAGGTGTGTGTCACGCGATCATTCGGCGACTGACGGTTCCGAGCCCGCCCGGGGTTCCCGCGGATCGCCGGGACCGATAGCGGGGCCGGCGGTGGGCGTCGCCGATTCGATTCGGGATCGTCGCCACCGAAATCGCGATCGGCCGCGTCCTGCCCGCGCCGAATTATGAATTCAAGTGATCTTTTGCGCGCCATATTCTTGCCTGCAATACGAAGAACTATAAATGCGCAGAGTTTATAAATGCGGCTGAATTCATACCATTGGAAGGTATTGGGCCCGATATGGAAACTTGTGAACCGGATGCGTCGGCCGGTACCGCTACTTCGGTACCGAAGAAAGCCGGCCGAGCCGATGGCGCCGCCGACCGCGATCGCTGGTGCCCTCGGTGAGATTCGAACTCACACTGGACGGGTTTTGAATCCGTTTCCTCTGCCAGTTGGGATACGAGGGCGTGCCGGCCTCTTACCTTAGAGGCAGCCTCCCACCATAGAGGATTTGGTGTCCTCACCTGCCACACCGCCCCCGCGCACGCTGGTCTGAGGCGTTCGCGACACAATATTCGTCATGACAGGCCCCACGACCGACACCGACGCCGCTGTGCCGCGCCGGGTCCTGATCGCTGAAGACGAAGCGCTCATCCGACTGGATCTCGCCGAGATGCTCCGAGAGGAGGGTTACGAGATCGTCGGCGAGGCCGGCGACGGGCAGGAAGCCGTCGAGCTGGCCGAGCGCCATCGGCCGGACCTGGTGATCATGGATGTGAAGATGCCGCGCCGTGATGGCATCGACGCGGCCTCGGAGATCGCCAGCAAGCGCATCGCACCGATCGTCGTGTTGACCGCGTTCAGTCAGCGCGACCTGGTCGAGCGGGCCCGGGATGCGGGGGCGATGGCGTACCTGGTGAAGCCGTTCACCATCAGCGACCTGATCCCGGCCATCGAATTGGCCGTCAGCCGATTCGGTGAGATCGCCGAGCTGGAACGCGAGGTGGCGTCACTGTCCGACCGGCTGGAGACCCGCAAGCTCGTGGAGCGCGCCAAGGGGCTGCTGCAGACCGAACAGGGGATGACCGAGCCCGAGGCGTTCAAGTGGATTCAGCGGGCAGCCATGGACCGGCGGACCACGATGAAGAGGGTGGCCGAGGTCGTCCTGGAGACCCTGGACCCGCCCAAGGAATAGCCCGAGCAGCAGGCCGAGCAGCAGCCCGAGGAGCACCCCAAGGAGCACTCGAGCCGTCGAGTGTGAATCGTTGGCTTTGGATGTGAACCCCCGGCGGCGACACGCCGACAATCCGCGCCCAGGCTTCACACTGAAAGCCGTGGCTTCACACTCAAAACCGTGGCCGCACAACGCAAGCCAACGCGGCGGCAATCCCTAGCGGGCGACGATCACCGACGAACCGTGCCCGAACAGCCCCTGGTTGGCGGTGATGCCGACCGTGGCGTTTTCCACCTGTCGGCCCGTGGCCCGACCGCGCAGCTGCCACGTCAGCTCGCAGACCTGAGCGATCGCCTGCGCGGGGATGGCCTCGCCGAAGCAGGCCAGCCCGCCGGACGCGTTGACGGGCACGCGGCCGCCGATGGTGGTGGCGCCGCTGCGCAGCAGCGCCTCGGCCTCGCCCTTGGGGCACAGGCCCAGGTGTTCGTACCAGTCGAGCTCGAGCGCGGTGGACAGGTCGTAAACCTCGGCCAGGCTCACGTCCTCGGGCCCGATGCCCGCCTCGGTATAGGCCGCGTCGAGGATATGGTCCTTGAACGCCCGATCGGGCGCGGGCACCGCGGCGGTGGAATCCGTTGCGATGTCCGGCAATTCGGGCAGATGCTGCGGATAGTTCGGGGTGACCGTGCTGACCGCCCGCACCGACGGCACACCGGCCAGCGAGCCGAGGTGTTCGCGGGCGAACTTCGCGCTGGCCACGATCAGCGCGGCCGCGCCGTCGGAGGTGGCGCAGATGTCCAGCAGCCGCAACGGGTCGGCCACCACCGCGCTGGCCAGCACGTCCTCGACCGACACCTCCTTGCGGTACCGCGCGTTCGGGTTCTGCAGGCCATGCCGCGAGTTCTTGACCTTGACCTGGGCGAAATCCTCGAGCGTGGCGCCGTAGAGGTCCATCCGGCGCCGCGCCAACAGCGCGAAGTACACGGGGTTGGTGGCGCCGATCAGGTGGAACCGCTGCCAGTCGGGATCGTTCTTGCGCTCTCCGCCGACCGGGGCGAAAAAGCCCTTCGGCGTGGTGTCGGCGCCGATGACGAGGGCGACGTCGCAAAAGCCGGCCAGGATCTGGGCGCGGGCGCTCTGCAGCGCCTGCGAACCGCTGGCGCACGCGGCGTAGCTCGAGCTGACCGGCACGCCGTTCCACCCGAGCTTCTGGGCGAACGTCGCGCCCGCGACGAACCCGGGGTAGCCGTTGCGGATGGTGTCCGCGCCGGCCACCAACTGGATCTGTCGCCAGTCCAGGCCCGCTTCGTTCAGCGCGGCCCGGGCCGCGGCCACCCCATATTCGGTGAAGTCGTTGCCCCACTTGCCCCAGGGATGCATCCCGGCGCCCAGGATGTACAGCGGTTCGGGAGCGCTCATGGTCACGCCACCTTCCACGCGTGCACGATGCGCTGCACGCCGTCGTCGTCGGTGTAGAGCGGCATGGTGGTCAGTTCCATCTCCATGCCGACCTTCAGGTCGGCGGCCAGCGTGCCCTCGACCACCTTGCCCAGCACGATCACGCCCTCCTCGGCCAGCTCCACGGCGGCGACGGCGAACGGCTCAAAGGGGTCCGGCGACGGGTAGGGCGGCGGTGGCGCGTACCGGTTCTCGGTGTAGCTCCACAACTTTCCCCGCGTCGACAGCGCGACGGATTCCAGCGTGTCGCTGGCGCAACCCGGATTGGGGCAGTTGTTCGCCCGCGGCGGGAAGACGTAGGTGCCGCACTCGGGGCACTTGCTGCCGATCAGATGCGGGACACCGGCGTCGTCGGTGGCGAACCATCCATCGACCGCCGGTTCTTGTCGGATGACTTCTGGCACCGGGCCAGCGTACCCAGCTCGCGCACAAAACTGAAACGTGTTGCAGTTCTGCGGGCGGCGCGGTCGGGGCGCGTAACTCGTCACACCGGGTGCCTAAAGTGAAAGCCGTGCCCGCCACGAAAACCGCTACGAAGGCCAGCGAGGAACAGACCAGGCCGACGCTCATGCTGCTGGACGGCAACTCCCTGGCGTTCCGGGCGTTCTATGCGCTGCCCGCCGAGAACTTCAAGACCCGCGGCGGGCTGACCACCAACGCGGTCTACGGCTTCACCGCCATGCTGATCAACCTCCTGCGCGACGAAGCCCCCACCCACATCGCCGCGGCCTTCGACGTGTCGCGGCAGACCTTCCGCTCCGAGCGCTATCCGGAGTACAAGGCCAATAGGTCGGCGACGCCCGACGAGTTCCACGGCCAGATCGACATCACGAAGGAGGTCCTGGCCGCCCTGGGCATCACGGTGCTCGCCGAGCCGGGATTCGAGGCCGACGACCTGATCGCCACCCTGGCCACCCAGGCCGAAAACGAGGGCTATCGCGTGCTGGTGGTCACCGGCGACCGCGATTCGTTGCAGTTGGTCAGCGAGAACGTGACGGTGCTCTACCCCCGCAAAGGGGTGAGCGAATTGACCCGCTTCACCCCGGACGCGGTCGTCGAAAAGTACGGGCTGACGCCCACGCAGTACCCCGACTTCGCCGCGCTGCGCGGCGACCCCAGCGACAACCTGCCCGGCATCCCCGGTGTGGGGGAGAAGACCGCCTCCAAGTGGATCGGCGAATACGGGTCGCTGCAGGCGCTGGTCGACAACGTCGATTCGGTCCGCGGCAAGGTGGGCGACGCGCTGCGCGAACATCTGGCCAGCGTGATCCGCAACCGCGAGCTCACCGATCTGGTCAAAGACGTGCCGCTGGCCCAGACTCCCGACACGCTGCGGCTGCAACCGTGGGACCGCGACCAGATCCACCGGCTCTTCGACGACCTGGAGTTCCGGGTGCTGCGCGACCGGCTGTTCGAAACCCTGGCCGCGGTGGAGCCCGAGGTTGACGAGGGCTTCGACGTGCGCGGCGGCGCGCTGGAAGCCGGCGAGCTGGCGGTGTGGCTGGCCGAGCACAGCTCGGGGAAGCGCTTCGGGCTGGCCGTCGTGGGCACCCACCTGGCCTACGACGCCGACGCCACCGCGCTGGCCATCGTCTCCGCCGACGGCGAGGGCCGCTATATCGACACTTCCGAGCTGGATCCCGAAGACGAGGCGGCGCTGGCGTCCTGGCTGGCCGACCCCGGGCCGCCCAAGGCCCTGCACGAAGCCAAGCTGGCCATGCACGACCTGGCCGGGCGGGGCTGGACGCTGGCCGGCGTCACCTCCGACACCGCGCTGGCGGCCTATCTGGTGCGCCCCGGGCAGCGCAGCTTCTCCCTCGACGACCTGTCGCTGCGCTACCTGCGCCGCGAGTTGCGGGCCGAAAACCCTGAGCAGCAACAGCTTTCGCTGCTCGACGACACCGACGGCACCGACGACCAGGCGGTGCAGACGCTGCTCTTGCGTGCCGTGGCGGTGCTCGATCTGGCCGACGCGCTCGACGAGGAGCTGGCCCGCATCAACTCGACCTCGTTGCTCAGCGGCATGGAGCTGCCGGTGCAGCGGGTGCTGGCGGGGATGGAAAACGCCGGCATCGCCGTCGATTTGGAGTTGCTGACCGAGCTGCAGAGCGACTTCGCCCACCTGATCCGCGACGCGGCCGAAGCGGCGTACGCGGTGATTGGCAAGCAGATCAACCTGGGCTCGCCAAAACAGTTGCAGACGGTGCTCTTCGACGAGCTGGAGATGCCGAAGACCAAGCGCACCAAGACCGGATACACCACCGACGCGGACGCGCTGCAGTCGCTGTTCGACAAGACCGGTCACCCGTTCCTGCAGCACCTGCTGGCCCACCGCGACGCCACCAGGCTCAAGGTCACCGTCGACGGGCTGCTGAATTCGGTGGCCTCCGACGGGCGCATCCACACCACGTTCAACCAGACCATCGCCGCGACGGGCAGGTTGTCCTCGACCGAACCGAACCTGCAGAACATTCCGATCCGCACCGAGGCGGGCCGGCGGATCCGCGACGCGTTCGTGGTCGGCGAGGGCTACAGCGAGCTGATGACCGCCGACTACAGCCAGATCGAGATGCGGATCATGGCCCACCTGTCCAAGGACGAGGGACTCATCGAGGCGTTCAACACCGGGGAGGACCTGCACTCGTTCGTCGCCTCCCGCGCCTTCGGCGTGCCGATCGAGGAGGTCACCGCCGAGCTGCGCCGCCGGGTCAAGGCGATGTCCTACGGGCTGGCCTATGGATTGAGCGCCTACGGGCTGTCGGCCCAGCTCAAGATCTCCACCGAAGAGGCCAAAGACCAGATGGAGCAGTACTTCGCCCGGTTCGGCGGAGTCCGCGACTACCTGATGGCCGTGGTGGAACAGGCCCGCAAGGACGGCTACACGTCGACGGTGTTCGGCCGGCGCCGCTATCTGCCCGAACTCGACAGCAGTAACCGCCAGGTGCGCGAGGCCGCCGAGCGGGCGGCGCTCAACGCGCCCATTCAGGGCAGCGCCGCCGACATCATCAAGGTGGCGATGATCGAAACCGACAAGGCGATCAAGGACGCCGGGCTGTCCTCCCGGATCCTGCTGCAGGTGCACGACGAGCTGCTGTTCGAGGTCGCGCCGGGGGAGCGCGAGCAGCTCGAAGCGTTGGCCCGCGACAAGATGGGCGGCGCCTACCCGTTGGACGTCCCGCTCGAGGTTTCGGTGGGCTACGGCCGCAGCTGGGACGCTGCGGCGCACTGACAGGCCACCGACTATGCGCCCGTCCAGGCCCCCCGCAAAGCGCAGTCGAGGTCGCCCGGCGGGCTCGCGGGTGGATCCCGGCGAGCGGCGCTCGGAGCTTCTCGACGCCGCCGAGCGGGTGATCCGCGCCAAGGGGCCGTCCGCCGGACTGGTCGACATCGCGGGCGAGGCCGGCTTCGTCCGCTCGGCGGTCTACGCCATGTACCCCGGCCGTGACGCGCTGCTGGCCGAGCTGAGCAAACGCACCTCGCAGCGGCTACTCGCCGAAATCACCACTCGGGCAGCCGGTTCCACCGACCTCCGGGAGCGGATGGCGTTGTTCTTCGACGTGATCAGCGCGTGGATGGAAGCCGAGCCGAATCTCTACCGGGCCCTCACCGGTGACCCGTCGACCAGTGTCTTCGAGCAGCTGGCCGGCGCGGTCGAATGGATGCTGGCGTCGTCGTCGGGCTCCGAGGCCGCGCGCATGGCGGCGGCCCCCTGGTCGCGGGCCATCGTCGGGTCGGCGGTGGCGGCCGCGGAATGGTGGTGCCGGACGGGAACCATGCCGCGGGAGGCGCTCGTCGAACACCTCACCGTGCTGTGCTGGGACGGCGGGGCGGCCCTGCCGTTCAACGCCGACGACATCAAGACCATTGACAACGCCCAGCGATAATAGACACACTGTCTTTTATGGTTCTGGCAGACGTTCAAGCTCCGTCGCGCTACTGGGAAAACATCGTCGGCGAAACCGACGTCGACGTCACCGAAATCACCGGGACGATCCCCGACGGGCTCCTCGGCACCCTTTACCGGAACGGGTCGGGCCGCTGGAATCTCGGATCGACGCAGGTCGAGAGCATTTTTGATGCCGACGGGATGGTCAGCGCGTTCGTGCTCGACGGGTCGGGGGTGCGTTTCCGCAACCGCTTCGTCCGCACCAAGCACTACCTGAGGTCGACGGCGGCCGGACGGCTGGTGGACCGCGGCTTCGCCTACCAGCGCGACGGCGGCACGTTGGCGAACGCGCTGCGGCTGCCGGCCAACACCGCCAACACCAGCGTCATGGTCAACCGCAACCAGCTGCTGGCGCTCTGGGAGGGCGGACCGCCGCACGAACTCGATCTCGACACCCTGGACACCATCGGGCCGTCAAGCCTCGGCGGGGCGCTCAAGGGGGCGGTCCGGGCCTATTCGGCGCACTACACCTACGACCCGGCCGCCAACACCAAGATCAACTTCGGGTTCGACCCGTACTTCCCGCGAATCGACCTCGGCCACGCGCTGCGCGGGGCGCGCGGCGGCGAGCGGTGGCGCCGGCTGCGGGAGTTGGCGGGCGAGGCGGTGCCGCGGATGCGCTTGCGGCTCTACGAGACCGGCGCCAACGGTGTGACCCGCTACCTGAGGGCGGTGCCGCTGCCGGGGATGGGCGTGGTGCACGACATGGCGCTGACCCGGCGCTACGCGATCTTCGTGGTGTCGCCGCTGCGGATCAACCCGTGGGCGCTCGCGGGCCACCAATCCTATTGGGAATCCATATTTTTCAAGCGGGATGCGCCGTCCTATTTCGTTCTCGCGCCGCGCGATGGGGGCCGGGTGCGGGTGGCCGAGACCGATCCGTTCTATCACTGGCATTTCACCAACGCGTATGACGACGGCGACGACGTCGTCGTCGAGCTGCCACGGTTCGCGCCCGAGACGTACGGCGGCATGAAGAAGTACACCGCCCACATCCGGTCCGACATCGCCCAGGTCGACGACTACGGGGCCATCGACGACGCCGTGGTGCTGACGCGGTTCCGGATCGCCCCGTCGGGGCGCGTGTCCCGCGAGCCGTTGGCCGATTTCGGGTGCGAGTTCCCCCAGATCGACGAGCGGCGTTCCACGACCCGGCACGACGTGTCCTACGTGACGGTCCAGGACCCGGCCAGGTTTGCAGGCCAGGGAATCGCCCGCATCGATCACCGCACCGGCGCGGTCCAGACCTATTGCCCGCCCGGGGACGTGCTGGTGGAGCCGACGTTTGTGCCGCGACCCGGCGGAACGGCCGAGGACGACGGCTGGCTACTCACCGTCGGATACCAGGAATCGCAGCATCGCAGCAGGTTAATGGTGGTCGACGCGGCCCACGTGGCCGACGGCCCGATCGCGGAGGCGTGGCTGCCGTTCCACGTGCCGATGAGCTACCACGGCGCCTTCACCAACCGGGTGGCCCATCGAACCGGGTGAGCCGCCGGGACTGGGTTTGGCCAGCGTGTGCACAGTCGAGTAGCCTCGATGGGTAAATCCCAATTGTCCCTACGACCAAACCTGTCCGGAGCACCCCAACAATATGCCGAGTCCCGCCGTCACCTCGCCCCAAGTAGCCGTCAACGACATTGGCTCCAGCGAGGACTTTCTCGCCGCAATAGACAAAACGATCAAGTACTTCAACGATGGCGACATCGTCGAGGGCACGATCGTCAAAGTGGACCGGGACGAGGTGCTCCTCGACATCGGCTACAAGACCGAGGGGGTCATCCCCGCCCGCGAGCTCTCGATCAAGCACGACGTCGACCCCAACGAGGTCGTTTCCGTGGGCGACGAGGTCGAGGCCCTGGTTCTCACCAAGGAGGACAAAGAGGGCCGCCTGATCCTGTCCAAGAAGCGCGCGCAGTACGAGCGCGCTTGGGGCACCATCGAGGCGCTCAAGGAGAAGGACGAGGCCGTCAAGGGCACCGTCATCGAGGTGGTCAAGGGTGGCCTGATCCTCGACATCGGGTTGCGCGGCTTCCTGCCCGCCTCGCTGGTCGAGATGCGCCGGGTGCGCGATCTGCAGCCGTACATCGGCAAGGAGATCGAGGCCAAGATCATCGAGCTGGACAAGAACCGCAACAACGTGGTGCTTTCGCGCCGGGCGTGGCTGGAGCAGACGCAGTCCGAGGTGCGCAGCGAGTTCCTCAACCAGCTGCAGAAGGGCGCCATCCGCAAGGGTGTCGTCTCCTCCATCGTCAACTTCGGTGCGTTCGTCGACCTCGGCGGCGTCGACGGTCTGGTGCACGTCTCCGAGCTGAGCTGGAAGCACATCGACCACCCGTCCGAGGTGGTCCAGGTCGGCGACGAGGTCACCGTCGAGGTGCTCGATGTCGACATGGACCGCGAGCGGGTTTCGTTGTCGCTCAAGGCGACTCAGGAAGACCCGTGGCGCCACTTCGCCCGCACCCACGCCATCGGCCAGATCGTGCCCGGCAAGGTCACCAAGCTGGTTCCGTTCGGCGCGTTCGTCCGCGTCGAGGAGGGCATCGAGGGCCTGGTGCACATCTCCGAGCTGGCCGAGCGCCACGTCGAGGTCCCCGACCAGGTGGTTGCCGTCGGCGACGACGCGATGGTCAAGGTCATCGACATCGACCTGGAGCGCCGCCGGATCTCCTTGTCGCTCAAGCAGGCCAACGAGGACTACACCGACGAGTTCGACCCGGCGAAGTACGGCATGGCCGACAGCTACGACGAGCAGGGCAACTACATCTTCCCCGAGGGCTTCGACTCCGAGACCAACGAATGGCTCGAGGGATTCGACAAGCAGCGCACCGAGTGGGAGGCCCGCTACGCCGAGGCCGAGCGCCGGCACAAGATGCACACCGCGCAGATGGAGAAGTTCGCGGCGGCCGAGGCGGCCGGCCACGGGGCCGGCGAGCAGTCGCCGGGCAACGGTGCGCCCGCCGAGAAGGCGGGCGGATCGCTGGCCAGCGATGCCCAATTGGCCGCGCTGCGGGAGAAACTCGCCGGCAACGCGTGATCCTGACCTGAGGGCGCCATGCTGCGTATCGGGTTGACCGGTGGTATCGGCGCCGGCAAGTCGGCGCTGTCGTCCACGTTCGATCGATGCGGCGCCGTCATCGTCGACGGGGACGTCATCGCGCGTGAGGTGGTCCAGCCGGGCACCGAAGGGCTGGTGGCGCTGGTCGAGGCGTTCGGTGCCGACATCCTGCTGCCGGATGGATCGCTGGATCGACCGGCGTTGGCCGCCAAGGCCTTTCGCGACGACCAGGCCCGCCAGACGCTGAACGGGATCGTCCACCCACTGGTGGGGAAGCGCCGCGCGGAGATCATCGCCTCGGTGCCCGAGGATTCGGTTGTGGTCGAGGACATTCCGCTGCTGGTGGAGTCCGGGATGGCGCCGCTGTTCCCGCTCGTCGTGATCGTGTACGCCGACGTCGAGGTGCGGCTGCGGCGACTGGTCGACCAGCGCGGCATGGCCGAAGACGACGCCCGCGCCAGGATTGCCGCGCAGGCCAGCGACGAGCAGCGCCGTGCGGTCGCCGACATCTGGCTGGACAACTCGGGCACCCCGGAAGACCTGGCGCAACGCGCCCAACAGGTGTGGGACCGTCGCATCGTGCCGTTCGCTCACAATCTGAGCACGCGTCAGATCGCCCGGGCGCCGGTCCAATTGGCGCCGCCCGACCCGACCTGGCCGGACCAGGCGCAGCGAATCCTCAACCGCCTGAGGACGACCTGCGGGCACCGGGCGTTGCGCGTCGACCACATCGGGTCGACGGCCGTGCCGGATTTCCCCGCCAAGGACCTCATCGACATCCAGATCACGGTCGAATCCCTGGCCGTCGCCGACGAACTCGCCGAACCCTTGTTGTCCGCCGGGTACCCGCGCATCGAGCGCATCGTCGGCGATGTCGCCAAGAGCGACGCGCGCAGCACCGTCGACCGCTACGACCGCGACGACGATCCGGCGTTGTGGTCCAAGCGGATTCACGCCTCGGCGGATCCCGGCCGGCCCACCAATGTGCACATCCGGGTGGACGGGTGGCCCAATCAGCAGTTCGCCCTGCTGTTCCCCGACTGGCTGACCGCCGATCCCGATGCGCGGGCGGAGTACCTGAGCGTCAAGCGCACCGCCGAAACCGACGGCGGGGGAGACATTGCGGCCTATGTTGCAGTCAAGGAGCCGTGGTTTCTCGACGCCTACCGGCGGGCCTGGGAGTGGGCCGACGCGACGGGCTGGCGTCCCTAGGTCGATTGGGGGGGCGACCCGCTGCGCCCGGCTGCGCCGCGCTTGCGATCGCCCTAGGTCGATGGGGGGGCGACCCGCTGCGCCCGGCTGCGCCGCGCTTGCGATCGCCCCCAGCCACTACGGCACTTACGGCAGGGGCGCCCCACACTGCAGCGCGCCGTTGTTGGGGTCGGCGTTCCCCGCCACCGGCCGGACCATTTGGTCGGCCTGGACGAAAACGTTGTCGTCCACGTCGATCTCGCAGTGCACGTTCGCCGAGTACGGGAAATGCAGCACGATCCGCATGCCGGCCTGCTGCGGATCGGGCAACACGGTGTCGGCCTCGAATGCGTTGCCGGGCATCGAGCTCAGCCCGGCCGTGTTCGTCTGGCCCCCGTTGATGACGAACGTGGCCTGACTGCCGGTCGTGACGCCGTCGATCCTGGCCCGATAGGTGATGTTGTGCAGGTCCGCGCTCGCCGTCGCCGGATACACCTGGGCCCCGGCGGCGATCACCGTCACCGCGGCGACCGCCAGGAACCCGTGGCCTTTGCAGCTCATAGCCGGTGACATTACAACCCGCGTGATTTCCGAGCCAGATCGTTTGGCTACGGCTGGCAGCGCGGACACCACAGCGTCGCTCGTCCGCCCACCCGGGCGCGCTCGAGCCGCGTCCCACAGCGGGGGCAGCGCGGGTCGGCCTCGTCACGCACCCTGGTGAGCCAGCGCGGCAGGCCAGGCACCCGGCCGTGGCGCACCGCGGTGCGCAGCACCCGGGTCATCGCGGCGTGCAAGGCCTTCACGTCGTCGTCGCCCAAGTCCGCGACCGCCACGGTCGGTCGGAATTTGGCCCGCCAGCAGATCTCGTCGACCAGCAGGTTGCCGAGGCCGGCGAGCACCGACTGGTCCATCAGCGTGGGTTTGAGCTGCCGCGAGCGGGCCGACCGCGAGGCCAGCACCGCGCGGAACTCGCGCAGGCCGAGGCCCAAGGCGTCGGGTCCCTGCGGTCCGGTGATGTGCCCGATGTCGTCGGCATCGTCGGCCAGCCACACCCCGCGCAATTTGCGGAGGTCGGCGTAGCGCAGCTCGCCCTCGTCCAGCGACACCAGCAGCCGCTCGTAGGGGTCGTGGGCGGCCCCGTCGGGGGCATAGTAGGGCCGGCCGGTCATGCCGCTGTGGATCAGCAGCGCCGGGCCGTCGGTGGGGAGCACCAACCACTTGCCGTGCCGGCGTGGGCCGGCGAAGCGGTGACCGGTCAACCGGCGCGCGAGTGCTGGCGCGGTGGTGTTGCGCAGAATCCCGGGATCGTGCACCTGCACGTGCCGGATTCGCCGCCGCGGCAGGTTCGCGGCCAGTTGCCGCCGAAACCCTTCCACGTCGGGCAGCTCAGGCACGCAGCCTCGCCAATCGCCGCATCGGGCCGGCCAGTGAGCGGGCGTGCCGCGTCATGTGCGCCCACGGATCCGGTTGTCCGGCAAGCCGTTTGGGAACGTCTCGGATGGTGAACCGGTCGGCCCGCAACCGCCCCGCGTCCAGCTCGTCCCATTCCAGCGGGGTGGCTACCGGCGCGCCGTTGCGGGCCCGAACCGAATACGGCGCGACCGCCGTCTGCGCGTAGGCGTTTCGCATGATGTCGAGATAGACCCGTCCGTCGCGCTTGCCCTTGCGAGCCTCCACGGTGCGATGAGCGGGATCGTCCGCGGCGACCACTTCGCTGACCTCGCGGGCGAACTGCCGGGCGGTGTCGAAATCGGTGTCGGCGCGCAAGGGAGCCACGACGTGCAACCCGCGCGAGCCGGTGGTCTGGACGTAGCACGCCAGGCCCAGGTCCCCGAGTATCCCGGCCGTGGCGCGTGCGGTCGCTCGCACCACGGCGAAGTCGCCGTCGGACGGATCGAGGTCGAAGACGAGCCGGTCCGGGTTGTCCAGCCGGGCCCGGCGCGACTGCCACATGTGCAGGGTGATGCAGCTTTGATTGGCCAGCCATCGCAGCGCCTCCGGCCGTTCGACGACCGGATGCTCGACGGTGCCGCCCTCCTTGGCCACCCGGACACTACTCATCCAGTCGGGTAGCGAATCGGCGAAATCCTGCTGGATGAACCCTGTTTCGGCGATGCCGCGGGGATAGCGCTGCACGTTGAGGGCCCGGCCCCGCAGGTGCGTCAACATGGTGTCGGCCACCTGGTCGTAGTAGGCGGCGAGATCGCGTTTCGTGATCCCGTCGGCGGGAAACAGAACGCGGTCCGGGTGGGTGATCTCGACGTCGACGCGGGCCATCAGTGCGTCTCCCGCACCACGTCGCCGGGCTCCTTGTCGGTGCGCATGCCGAGGTAGCGCGGATGGCGCAACTTGCCATCGCGCGTCCACTCGCTGAATCCGATCTGAACCACCATCTCGGGGGATACCCAGTTCGCGCCGGCCTCGCGCACCAAACCGCGGACGAACGGCGGCGTGTCCCGGGTGATCGGCGACAGGCGCGCGTGCAGCCGGCGCAGCGTGGCGTCGTCGAAACCGGTGCCGACCTTGCCCGCGTAGACCAGGTCGCCGCCCTCGTAGTAGCCGAGCATCAGGGCGCCCAACTCGACGCGACTGCCCTTGGGACTGGTGTAGCCCCCTACCACGAACTCCTGATCGCGCACGCATTTGAACTTCAGCCAGTTCTTCGAGCGACCGCTCTGGTAGGTGGAGTCGGCCCGCTTGGCGATCACTCCCTCGTCCCCGCGTTCACATGCGCGCCGGTAGGCGGCGATCCCGTCCCCGACGCGGTGCGGCGCACAGCGCAGCGGGTCGCCGAAGTCGATCGCTCTGCGCAGCAACCTCTTTCGCCACAGGAGCGGCACCTCGACGGTGGACATGCCGTCGAGATGCAGCAGATCGAACACGTAGTAGAAGACACGCACCGGCGACGCCCGGGCCACGTCGGGGTCGGTGAGGCCCAGCCGACCCTGCAGCCGTGCGAAGCTGGTCCGTCGGCCGTCGAAGGCCACCACCTCTCCGTCCACGACGAACCGCGTGACCGGTTGGGCGGCAAGCGCATCCACCAATTCGGGATAGGTTCCATTGAGCGGCTGACGATTACGCGACAACAGCCGCACCCGATCGCCGTCGCGGAACGCCAGGCAGCGCATGCCGTCGAACTTGCGCTCGAAGATCCAGTGCGGATCGGAGAACCGGTCGTCGGTGAGGGTGGCCAGGGTTGGCGAGCGCCAGTCGGGCACGGGTTCGTCGTACAGCGCTTCGCGCACCGCACCCGGCAGGCTCGCGAAGTCCGTCATGCCGACTAGTTAAGACATGCCCACGGCGGCACGGGAACCGTCAGCAGTTCGGCGCCCCCGGGAGCGGTGGTCAGGGCCAGCACCGCCGCCGCGAGGCGATCGGGCGGCAGCACGAAATCCACGCAGCCAGTGGCGATCGCGTGCGCCGGCATGCTCGACGCCTCGGCCGTCGAAGGGTCTTGGACGAGCACGCGTCCGCCGTTGCGCTTGACCGCGCGGCATCCGTTGGCGCCGTCGGCCAGCCGCCCGGTCAGGATCACGGCGACCGTCGGCACCAGCGCGGCGGAGCTGGCCAGGATCGTGTCTCCGACGCCGGCGTTGGACGTCTCCTCGGCGAGCATCCAGGCGCCGTTCGCATCGATGGTTGCGGTCTTTCCGGCGGGCACGATGGTGATGCCGGGATTGTCCGCCGCCGCCCCGGGCTCGGCGACTCGAATCGGCAGCGAGCTCGCGCGGGACAAGATCTGCGCCAGCGGATCGTCGCTGCTGAGCGTGGGGCGGCGATGCTGGGCGACGACGACGGGTACCGCAAAATCACCCGGCAGACCCCCGAGCACGGTGCCCAGGGCTTTCATGCCGCCCAGCGACGCCACCAGCACCACTCGCCCAAACGCCGCCTGGACGGGCTTGTGTTGGGTCGCGGACATAGGCGCCAGGGTAATCCTTGTGTCGGGTCGCCGACATAATTCCTGGAAACGTGGGTAGCCGACGAAACGTGCCGGAGTGGCGACGGCACGGGCAGGAGCCGACGAGATGAACCAGGACCCGTTTTTGCGCAACGCGATACTCGCGCAGCTGCCGGAGGCCGAGTACGCGCAGCTGCGGCCTCACCTGCGGCTCGAACACGCCGAGATGAAGGAAACGGCCTACGAGCCGGAAGCTTCCATCACCCGGGTGTACTTTCCCCTGTCGTCGGTGTATTCCCTGGTGGCAACCGCCAACGGGCAGCTCGCCGTCGAAGTGGCGACGATTGGGCCCGAAGGCTTTGTGGGGCTGCCGGTGTATCTCGGTGCGATGTCCAGTCCGCAGACGGCGTTTTGCCAGGTTCCCGGCGACGCCGCCTGCCTGGGCGTGGCGGAATTTCGTCAAGCGCTGAGCCGTGCCGGCGAACTGCGTGCGCTGCTGAACCGCTACACCCAAGCCACTATGGTTCAGATCTCCCAAAACGTGGTGTGCAACAGAACGCATCCCACCGAACAACGTATGGCGCGTTGGCTTTTGACCACCCACGACCGCGTCGGCCGCGACGAATTCCCGCTGACCCAGGAGTTCCTTGCGCAGATGCTGGGGGTGCACCGGGCCACCGTGTCCGAGACGGCACAACGCATCCAGGCCCAGAACCTGACCCGCTACAGCCGCGGCATCGTGACCATCACCGACCGTCAGGGGCTGGAACGACTAGCCTGCGGCTGCTACCGCATCGTCAGAGACGAGTTCGACAGCATCACCAACCACCGGCCAAGGTAGTGCGGCCGCGCTCAACGGCCGCGCCAGGTGAGCTCCATGCCGCCGGCGGCCAGCCACCGCGACAGGTCATAGCCGTTGCGGGCCAACCCATCCACGGCGGCCACGGCGCGTCGCACCGCGAGCTCCGCGACCTCGGGGGTCAGCAGGCCGTGGCGGACCGCATCGAGCAACTCGTCGACGTCGGTCAGTTCCGCGCGGGCGCCGGTGCGGACCTCGATGTCGAGGTAATGATCCTCGGAGCGCCAGACTTCGGGGCCAGGCGTGTATTCGCCCACATCCAGGTAGTAGTCGTGGCCGCGTTCGTGGCCGGGGTTGAAGTGAAAGACCGTGGCGCGCAGGCCCAACGACGGCAGCAGCCACGATTCGAGGTAATGAAACTGGGCGCGGCCCGGGGTGGGGCGGGCGACGTAGAGACCCCACGGGTGCACCGCATACTCGTCCACGGCCCGCACGATTCCCTTGGGATCGGTGTTGGTGCGGCCCACTAGGTCGAACGTCTCGTGTTTCGGTGGGTGAATCTCGCTGTTCCTCCTGAATGATCACACCCTACCGGCGCAACCGGATCTTCCACCGCACAAACCCGCCGTACAACAGCGACAGCGCGGCCAGCATGGCCATGTCCAGCAGCCAGGTCTTCGGCGCGTGCTGCCAGAACCGGTCCTGGGACAGCAGCGAATCGGGCACCAGGTGCCGCAGGTCCACCGTCGACGAGGCGGCGGCGTAGCCCCAGCGCGCCGGCATCGCCCACGACAACTGGTTCAGGCCGAGCCGGCCGGTCACGGGCACCATGCCGCCGCACAGCACCAGCTGCGCCATCACCGTCACCACGAACAACGGCATGATTTGCTCGCTCGAGCGCACCTGCGACGAGATGGCCAGGCCCAGGATGGCCGAGGCGACGCACGTCGCGGCCACGGTCGCGAACAGCTCGACCGTGGCCCCAATCGTGGAGTGGCCGAACAGATTTGCGCCGCGCGTCGGTGCGCCCTTGCCGGCCACCACGATCGCCGTGACGATCGCCGACTGCAAAATGGCGAACGCGCAGAACACCGCGCTCTTGGCGAGCAGGTAGGCGGTGGTCGACAGGCCGACCGCCTGCTCGCGCTGGAAGATGGCCCGTTCGCCGACCAGATCGCGAATTGTCAAGGCGGTGCCCATGAATGCCGCGGCCGGCATCAGCAGGGCCAGTATCTGTGCGGCCTCGTCGGGCGTTCCCGCATTGGGCCCCGGCGCATGAAATCCGTTGCTGCCCGGGACGGTCAGGGACAGCGAACCCAATATGAAGGGCAGTAGCGCCAGGAAGACGAAGTAGGCGCGGTCGGCGACGACGAGGCGAAACTGCCGCCGGGCGATGGTCGAGATCTGGCGTCGCACGCTGGTGTGCACCGGCTCACCCAGGCCGCTCGGCTCATCGGCCTTGTCCGGCATGCGCTTTTGGGCCTCGCTGCGTTCCACGAAGCGGCGATTGGCTTCGTCCGGGTCTGCGCCCACCTGGGTGAAGATCTTGGCCCAGTTGGTGGTACCCATCGCGTCGCCGATCTGCTCGGGCGAGCCGCGGTAGGCCGTCTTGCCGCCGGGGGCCATCAGCAACACCTGGTCGCAGACGTCCAGGTAGGACAGCGAGTGCGTCACCACCAGCACCACACGACCGGCATCGGCCAACTGGCGCAGCATGGTCATGACCTGCAGGTCGAGCGCGGGGTCCAGGCCGGAGGTGGGCTCGTCGAGGATCAGCAATGACGGGCCGGTCAGCAGTTCCAGCGCCACCGACGCGCGTTTGCGCTGCCCGCCGGACAGCTTGTCGACGCGGGTGTCGGCATGTTTGGTCAGGTCGAGCTCCTCGAGCACCTGGGCGACGACCCCGGCACGGTCGGCCTTGCCGGTGTCGGGCGGCAGCCGCAGCTCGGCGGCGTAGCCCAGCGCCTGGTTGACGGTCAGCTGGCGATGCACCACGTCGTCTTGGGGGACCATGCCGATCCTGCTGCGCAGCGACGCGTACTCGGCGTGAATGTTGTGTCCCTCGAACGTAACTGAGCCCGAGCTGGGTGTGGTGTAGCCGGCGATGAGCCTGGCCAGGGTGCTCTTTCCGGCGCCCGACCCGCCGATCACGGCGGTGAGCGTTCCGGGACGTGCGACCAGCGAGATGTCGTCGAGCAGTTGTTTGCCGTTGTCGACGACGTACTTGACGTTGCGCACCTCGAGCCCGCCGCTGCGCGACGCGGCTTCGCTGCGCTTGGTGAGCGTGCCGTCACGGAACACCAGGTCGACGTTGCCGATGGTGACGACGTCGTCCTCGGACAGGATCGCCGACCCGACCCGGGTGCCGTTGACGAAGGTGCCGTTGACGCTGTTGTCCCGGATCTCGGTGCCCAGCGGTGTGGGCACCAAGGTCGCGTGCCGTCGCGACGCCAATACGTCGGGGACGACGATGTCGTTTTCGGGGGCGCGCCCGATGGTCAGGGCGCCGGTCGTGCCCGCGGCGGACGACGCGCGCGGCGAGAGCAATCTCACAAAGCGCGTCGCCAGGTTCGACACGTCGGCCGTCTTGGCGTCGATCACCGTGAATTCCGTTGCCGGCGCCGCCCGCAACCTGGCGGGCGAGCCGGGATCGATGACGGTCAGCTCCTGCGGTGGTGCGCCGCGCACTGGCGACGGCGCCGCGAGCGGCGGCGGGGGCGCGGGGCGAGGCAGCGGACCTCGGGGACCGCCGCGGCGCGGCGGGGGCCGATGATGCGTCGGATTCGTTTGCTCGCCAACCACGGACCACGTCAGGGTCGGTGGCCCGGAATCGTGGCTGGGCCGGGTGCGGGCCGGGCGGGTCGCCTGGCCCTGCCGGGGCCCGATCGCGAAGGTCAGGTGCGGGCCGCGCGGGTTGCCGACGTGAATGCTCTGGCCGTCGTGGATATCGATGACCGGCATCCGGTAACCGTTGAGATAGGTCCCGTTCAGCGAACCGTTATCGATTGCCAGCCAGCGGCCTTGATCGAAACGCAGGATCAGATGCGCGCGCGAGATGCGCGGATCGGCGATCTGCACGTCGGCCTGCGCGTCGCGTCCGACGACCACTTCGTGTCCGGCCGCGAAGGATCGTTGGGACCCGTCGTGCCGAATGGTCAGCAGAGGCGGGGCGGGTCGAGTCACCACTCAAGTATCGGGTCGCGCCGGCCGTGCTTCTATGGGATCCGGCTGTGACTTCCCTTTGTTTCGGCACGGCTATTCATAGCTGTTTCATAGTCGGCGGAGTCGAATCGCCTACGGCCGTGCGGCATTATTCGATCGGAGGGGGACCAACGCATTGATGGATGAGCACAAGCGAACGACCCGGCGCATCGGCACCGGGCGACGACTGCTGACCAACCCGCGCCAGGCACGCGACGCCCTGCGCGCGGGTTTTCACTCGTTACCCGCGATGCCGATCGGGCAGCTGTTTCGCCGGATACCACCGGTGAGTTCCGCGCCGAACGCGGAACCCCAAGCGCCGCAACCACACAACGCTTCCGTGCCAGTGGATAATGGTGCGTCGTTCGCCGGCTACACGATCTTGCGGCAACTGGGCGCCGGTGGCATGGCCGAGGTCTACCTGGCATTGCATCCCCGGCTGCCGCGCCGCGACGTGATCAAAGTCCTCGCCGAGGCGGTGACGGCCGATCCCGAGTTTCGCGAAAGGTTCAATCGGGAGGCCGATCTCGCGGCGACGCTGTGGCATCCCCACATCGTCGGCGTCCACGACCGCGGCGCCTTCAACGGGCATCTGTGGATCTCGATGGACTATGTCGAGGGCACCGATGCGTCGCGGTTGGTCAAGCAGAGCCACCCCGAGGGCATGCCGATCCACGAGGTGTGTGCCATCGTGCAAGCGGTCGCGGGTGCGCTGGACTACGCGCACGACCGTGGCCTGCTGCACCGCGACGTCAAGCCCGCCAACATCCTGCTCACCCACCCGGAAGACGGGGAACGCCGAATCCTGTTGGCGGACTTCGGTGTCGCGCGCCACCTGGGCGACGTGAGCGGCATCACCGAAACGAATGTCGCGGTGGGAACCGTGGCCTACGCCGCGCCCGAGCAGCTCGCCGGTGCTCCGATCGACGGGCGGGCCGACCAATACGCTTTGGCCGCAACGGCTTTCCATCTGCTGACCGGTGCGCCACCGTTTCGGCATTCCAACCCGATCGCGGTGATCAGTCAGCACCTGCACGAGGCGCCTCCCCGGCTCAGCGACTTTCGGCCGGAGCTGGCGGAGCTCGACGACGTGTTCTCGACGGCGCTCGCCAAACGGCCCGAGGACAGGTTCGCGCGGTGCCGGGAGTTCGCCACCGCCGTCAGGGAGCGGGTTTCCGAAGCCCGTCCCCGGGCGCCGCGCACCGCCCTGTTGACGCCGCACCGCCGGCGCGGGCTCGCGGCCTTGAACCACCGGTTCTCGTCGAGAACCCGGTGGGCCGCAGCGCTGGTGTGCGCGGTGCTCGTCGCCGTCGCGGCGACCTGGTCGATCCTGTACTCGTTCGAGCCCACCACGCCGCCGCCCAGCCCCGCGCTCGCCTCCAAACCGTCCCTGCCCGCTCCCAGCGCCGCACCCACCGCGGGGGGACCGGCGCTGAACGGGACGTATCGCCTGGACTATGACCAGACCAAGCGGACCACCAACGGCATCGGCATCCGGCACGGCGGAGCCACCACCGACTGGTGGGCGTTCCGGTCGGCCTGCACGACCAACGGATGCGCGGCCACCGGGACCCAGCTGGACGATGCCACCCACCAACTGGCCAGCACCACCGGCGGCGGCCAGGCCGACACGTTGCGCTACGTGGGTGGCTACTGGCAAGGGGCTCCCGAGCAGTTGCGAGTGGGCTGCGTCCAGCCGAACGGGCACGCCCCGGCCACCCAGCAGGAAACCGTCGCGTGGTCGCTGGCGCCGCAGGCCGACGGCACGCTGCGGGGCACGCAGACCGAGACCGTGCTCAGCAACGAGTGCGGCGCTCAGGGGGCGGTGGTCCGGGTGCCCGTGGTGGCCGCCCGGGCCGGCGCCGCGCCGGCCGGCGTGGCGTTGGGCGACCCCACCCAGGTCATCAACGCCTCGACCACCGCGTCCGCCCCGCCGCCGCCCGTGCTGGGCGGGTTGTGCGCCGATGTCGGCAAGGTCGCCTACGACCCGACCAACAACGAGCAGATCGTCTGCGAGGGCAGCAGCTGGGCCAAGGCCCCGATCACGATGGGCGTGCACGCGGCCGGTAGCTCGTGCGACCGGCCGGGCACCTCGGTGTTCGCCATGAGCACCTCCAGCGACGGCTACCTGCTGCAATGCGACCCGGTCACCCGGACGTGGACGCGTCCCGCGGGTTAGCCGAGGACGGGGCCTCTGACTTGTCCGCGGCACGCTCGCGAGTTCGATATGTCGTCGAGGACGCCTTTGGGGCGGGTTTCGATGTGCGCGAGGACATGTCGGTTACCGATCGTTCGACTGCCGGTTCGATCGCGCAGCGCGCCATTCGGCAATCCCAGGCGCAGACCTATGCCGATGATATTCGTCAGCGCGCGGCGCAAGTGGTCGCTCTTGATCAACAGGTCGCGGGCAAAGTCACTGCGGCCGTGGCCGGAATCCGCGATACCTTCCCGCCGGAACCGAATCCTGATGAGCCACGGCCCAAACCCACAGTCCAAGCCGTTGACAATCACACATTCAAGCAGGAGCCTCCGCCCGCAGGGTCATACCCGACCAACGAGGTAGTAGCCGAGGCGACCGACCTAGATGGCAACCATGTTGTTCTTCGACGCGGCTACTACGACGAGCGCACGCAACGGGGCTTCGGATGGGATAAGGCGTTCTGGAGACACCACGTAACAAACCCCAACGTATTCAAAGATCTGATCTCACACAGTCGACCGATCAGTAGCAAAGACGGAACTCTGGTCTACGAAGTGCCGATTAATCGTGTTCACTGCACGCAAGGATCGTTTGGAATCGCTGACTGCGAGGACACTGGTGAGAGCCTGACGATGAGAATAGTGGTGAACGTCAATGAAGGACGCGCCGGCATCCCTGACGGAGGTCAGAAGGGAGTGATCTCTATGTACCCGCTCGCGGGCGGTAGTGGCGTCGTAGAAGTCGAACCGGGATGGACACTGTGTCCGCCGTGGGTGAACAAAAATGTGCCCATCAACTGAACTTAACGACGCTCATGTCAAGTTTGCCGCCGACGTGCTGCGGAACCTCTTGCGCCACATCGACGACGAGAACGTCAAGCGGCACAATCCATTTCTGGTCTCTCACGCGTGGACCGACGGCCCACTGATGTTCTTGGTATACACGGCACCGCCGTCGGACAGGACCTGGGGCCTGGTCCGCGACACCAGGGAGTCGATTATCGACCGTGGCCCATGGCCAAACTTGGATGAGGCCGTCCTGTACTACTTTCTGGTCGACTTCGAGGAAAACCAGCCGTCCTGGTCCTCCCGCCAACCGGGAGAGCCAGACACTATTTGGTGGTTCGGCTATCCGCGCGAGAACCTCCCTGACCGGACGTCGAGCATCTCTGAGGCGTATCGGTATACGCCGTCGACCGGAGCGCCCCCGTCTAGCGCCAGCCAAAACCAAGCTCGACCAAAGACGCAGCCTCGTCTTTACCAAGATCCTCCATGAGCGAATCCCTCAACCGTCAGGACGACGACCTGCAAAGACCAGCTCCAACGCACTTGTCGGTGATCGCCTCTACCCTGGTGGCATGGCATTCGCCACGGAACATCCGGTAGTCGCCCATTCGGAATATCGCCCGGCCGAAGAGGCCGTGGCGGGGTTGGTACGCGCCGGCGGCCGCTTCGAGGTCGTCAGCCCGCACGACCCCGCCGGGGACCAACCGGCGGCCATCGACGAGCTGGAACGCAGGATCAGGGCGGGGGAGCGCGATGTGGTGCTGCTCGGCGCCACCGGCACCGGGAAGTCGGCCACCACCGCCTGGCTCATCGAGCGCCTGCAGCGGCCCACCCTGGTGATGGCACCCAACAAGACGCTGGCCGCCCAGCTGGCCAACGAGCTGCGGGAGATGTTGCCGCACAACGCCGTTGAGTACTTCGTGTCGTACTACGACTACTACCAGCCCGAGGCCTACATCGCGCAGACCGACACCTACATCGAAAAGGACAGCTCGATCAACGACGACGTCGAGCGCTTGCGGCACTCCGCGACGTCGTCGCTGCTGTCGCGGCGCGACGTGGTCGTGGTGGCGTCGGTGTCGTGCATCTACGGCCTGGGCACCCCGCAGTCGTACCTGGATCGTTCGGTGGAACTGCGGGTCGGCAACGAGGTGCCTCGGGACGGGTTGCTGCGGCTACTGGTCGACGTCCAGTACACCCGCAACGACCTGTCCTTCACCCGCGGCTCGTTCCGGGTGCGCGGCGACACGGTGGAGATCATCCCGTCCTACGAAGAACTGGCGGTGCGCATCGAGTTCTTCGGCGACGAGATCGAGGCGCTGTACTACCTGCACCCGCTGACGGGCGACGTGATCCGCCAGGTCGACTCGCTGCGCATCTTCCCGGCCACCCACTACGTGGCCGGCCCCGAGCGGATGGCCCACGCCATCTCGACGATCGAAGAGGAACTGGCCGCCCGGCTGGCCGAACTCGAGGGCCAGGGCAAGCTGCTCGAGGCGCAGCGCCTGAGGATGCGCACGAACTACGACATCGAGATGATGCGGCAGGTCGGATTCTGTTCGGGCATCGAGAACTACTCCCGCCACATCGACGCCCGGGGGCCGGGCTCGCCGCCGGCGACCCTGCTTGACTACTTCCCGGAAGACTTCTTGATGGTCATCGACGAGTCGCACGTCACCGTGCCGCAGATCGGCGGCATGTACGAGGGCGACATGTCGCGCAAGCGCAACCTGGTCGAATACGGGTTCCGGTTGCCGTCGGCGTGCGATAACCGCCCGCTGACGTGGGAGGAGTTCGCCGACCGGGTCGGGCAGACGGTGTATCTGTCGGCCACCCCGGGCCCCTACGAGCTCAGTCAGTCCGGCGGCGAGTTCGTCGAGCAGGTCATCCGGCCCACCGGCCTGGTGGACCCGAAGGTGGTGGTCAAACCGACCAAGGGGCAGATCGACGACCTGATCGGCGAGATCCGCAAGCGCACCGACGCCGACCAGCGGGTGCTGGTCACCACGCTCACCAAGAAGATGGCCGAGGACCTCACCGACTACCTGCTCGAGATGGGCATCCGGGTGCGCTATCTGCACTCGGAGGTCGACACGCTGCGCCGGGTGGAATTGCTGCGCCAGCTGCGGCTCGGCGAGTACGACGTGCTGGTCGGCATCAACCTGCTGCGCGAGGGCCTGGACCTGCCGGAGGTGTCGCTCGTCGCCATCCTGGATGCCGACAAAGAGGGCTTCCTGCGCTCCTCGCGCAGCCTGATCCAAACCATCGGCCGCGCCGCCCGCAACGTCTCCGGCGAAGTGCACATGTACGCCGACACGATCACCGACTCGATGAAGGAAGCCATCGACGAGACCGAACGGCGCCGGGCGAAGCAGATCGCCTACAACGAGGCCCACGGGATCGACCCGCAACCGCTGCGCAAAAAGATCGCCGACATCCTCGACCAGGTCTATCGCGAGGCGGACGACACCGAAACGGTGGAGATCGGCGGGTCAGGGCGGAATGCGTCCCGCGGTCGGCGCGCGCAGGGCGAGCCGGGCCGCGCCGTCAGCGCCGGGGTGTTCGAGGGCCGCGACACGACCAGCATGCCCCGCGCCGAACTGGCCGACCTGATCAAGGACCTCACCGCGCAGATGATGGCCGCCGCCCGGGACTTGCAGTTCGAGCTGGCCGCCCGGTTCCGGGACGAGATCGCCGACCTGAAGAAGGAACTGCGCGGGATGGACGCCGCCGGCCTGAAATGAGTTTGCTGGCAACCGATCTGCGCCGGGTAACCCCGCGGCACCCCATACGGTAGAGGGGTGACCGACGCGGCGACTATCACCGGCGGCTGGCGAGAGCTGCTGGGCGCCCGGTATCTGAGGACGTCAATCCTGCTAGCCGGTGGGGTAGCGCTTTACGCCACCAACGAGTTCCTGACCACCAGCTTGTTGCCCAACACCATCGCCGAGATCGGCGGAAGCCGGCTCTACGCGTGGGTGACGACGCTGTACCTGGTCGGGTCGGTGGTCGCGGCGACGATGGTCAATCCGATGCTGCTGCGCGTCGGGGCGCGGTCGTCGTATCTGTTCGGACTCGCCGTATTCGGCATCGCCAGCATGGTTTGCGCGGCCGCCCCCACCATGCATGTTTTGATTGCTGGCCGGGCGATGCAGGGGGTGGCCGGGGGCTTGCTGGCCGGCCTGGGCTACGCGGTGATCAACTCCGCGCTGCCCCGCTGGCTGTGGACGCGGGGGTCGGCGCTGGTGTCGGCGATGTGGGGTGTCGCGACGGTGGTCGGGCCCACGACGGGCGGGTTGTTCGCGCAGCTCGGGATCTGGCGGTGGGCGTTCGTCACGATGGCCGTCCTCACCGTTTTGATGGCCCTGCTGGTGCCGGTCGCGCTGGCCCGCGTCGACCCGACCAACGGCATCCCGCGGATGAAGGTGCCGGTGTGGTCGCTGCTGATCATCGGTGTGGCCGCGCTGGCCGTGAGCGTCGCGCAGATTCCCCGCAACACCGCCGCGACGTACGGGCTGCTCGCGGCCGGCATCCTGCTGGTCGGCCTGTTCGTGATCGTCGACTGGCGCATGCACGCGGCCATCCTGCCGCCCAGCGTGTTCTCTCCCGGGCCGTTGAAGTGGATTTACCTCACCATGGGTGTCCTGATGGGCGCGGCGATGGTGAACACCTATGTGCCGCTGTTCGGGCAGCGGTTGGCCCACCTCACGCCGATCGCGGCCGGCTTCCTGGGCGCGGCTCTCGCCCTCGGCTGGACCGTCAGCGAAATCGTCAGCGCCTCGCTGGAAAACCCGCGCACGATCGGGCGGGTGGTCATGGTGGCGCCGCTGGTTGCCGCGTCCGGCCTGGCGCTGGGCGCGGTCGCCCGGCACGGCGACGGGTCCAACTGGACCGCCGCCCTGTGGGCGGTGGCCCTGCTGGTCGCCGGCATCGGCATCGGGATGGCCTGGCCGCACCTCTCGGCCCGCGCGATGGCCTGCGTCAACGATCCGGCCGAGGGCGGCGCCGCCTCCGCGGCGATCAACACCGTCCAGCTGACCTCCGCGGCGATCGGCGCCGGACTGGCCGGGGTCGTCGTCAACACCGCCACCGGTGGCGAGGCGGTCGCGGCCCATTTGTTGTTCACGGTCTTCACCGCGGTGAGCGCCGCCGGTGTGGCGGTGTCGTACGCCGCGACCCGGGCCACGCGCCAGGCGCGGCCGGTCGCCAACGTGGGCTGACCCGTCGCCGATCACCGGGTGGACTTGACCACCTGCGAGTAATGGAATTGCCAACGCTCGACGATGTGGAAACCGAGGTAGCCCGGGAATCGGTATGCCGGGGCGCGCCCGAATGCGCTTCCGGGCGGGAGCGCTTGTCCCGCTTGGTGGTCCGGCAGCGAGGCGTCTTTATTGGTAATGGTCCAGATGGTGGGGCATTTGTTGATTTTGGCCGTGGTCAGCCAGACGGCCACATGGCCGTCCCACAGCGAGCCGACCTTCGGGCCGTACACGCCGCGCTCGACGTCGATCAGCGACCGGAAGGCCGCCGGCCGGGTGGCCAGCAGCGCCCGGATCGGGCCGGGCCGCCACGGCACGGTGTTGTCCACCATCAGGCAGTCGCCGGGGGCGGCGTGTGCGGCGATCAGGTCGGCGACCTGGCTGTAGTCCCAGCCTTCCTTGGCGTACGGCCAACGCTGGACGAACAGGTAATTGGGCACCGCGGCGATGACGAACAGCAGCACCGCGCCAACCATCGGCCAGGGCCGGCGGGCCAGCGTGACGATGCAGACGGCCAGGACGATGGCCATCGCGGGCGCGGTGAAGATCAGGTAGCGCGGGTAGTAGATCGGCTCGCTGACGGCCGAATAGATGACGACCAGCGCGGTCGGAATGACCATCCACACCACACAGAAGGTCAACAACCGGCGCAGGTCGCCGGCCGGGGCCGGCGCGCCGGCCAACCGGGCCAGCGCCGCCGCGACGATCACGACCGCGCTCAGCACCGCGAAGGCGACGCTGTGGTCGAAATACTGCCGCAGGATGATGTCGAACGCGTAATGCCAGCTCACCGGGTAGATCCAGCCGACCTGCCACACCTGGCCATGGGCGAACAGCGCGAACGGGATCATCGCCCCGACCGCGACGGCGGAGCTGGCGGCCCACCACACGGCCGGGGATCTGCGGGACCCCGCAGGAAGCAACAGCGGCAGGATCGCGCCGTACACCGGCACCAGCAGCACCAGGTTGACGTTGAGCAGGATCGACAGCGCCAATGCCAGCGCGTAGCAAATCCACCAGCGGGGCCGATTGCGCCGGACGGCGGCCACGAACAACACGGTCAGCCATACGGACGCGGCCGCGACGAAGCCATAGGAACGCGCCTCCATGCCGGCCCACGTCGTGCGGGGCAGGATGGCGAAGACGACGCCCGCGCACACCGCCGTCGGGCGCGTCGCGAACTTCTTGGTGAACACCGTGACCCCGGCGGCCGCGGCGCCCACGGCAAGGGCGCTGGGCAGGCGCGAGAAGAACTCGGTGGGCGGAAACACGGCGAACCAACCGTGCATCACCAGGTAGTACGCACCGTGGACGGCGTCGATGTGGCCCAGCAGCCGCCACAGCTCGGGCAGGGTCCGGCTCGCCGCGGCCGAAATCGTGGCCCCCTCGTCGAACCACAGCGAAGGCCGGCAGGCCCAGGCGGCGCTGACGGCGGTGGCGAACAGGGCGATCGCCCACGGGTCGAGCAACCTGCCGCGGGGGCGCGCTGCGACGGGTTTATCGACGGCATCCCCGGCGCGCGGCTCGAAAATCGGCTCGAGGGTGGGCTCGAGCATGGGACCAGACATGATGCTTGTTACTGTAGGGCGCGGCCGGTCGAACCGGTCACCAACAGCGCCCCCCCGCATTTGCAGTTCGCTCCCGTATTCACGAAAAGCGGCGTCATGCAATGCTTTCCGTCGCCGAATCGCGCATTCGATTGTTTTGTCATTATCGATATTGTCCGTTGGCCCAGCCAGGCGCCGCAAATTGCGGGTGCGCCTCGCCACACTGTGTCGTTCATCTATCTCCTCTGCATCGAGCAAACGCGATACTGTCTTGGGTTGGCTGACCAACCGAAACTGGGAGGGTAAATGGGCGCCTATCGGACTGTGGTGGTAGGAACCGATGGCTCGGACTCGTCGATGCGTGCGGTGGAGAAGGCGGCGCAGATCGCCGGGCCGGACGCCAAGCTGATCGTCGCCTCGGCGTACTTGCCCCAACATGAGGACGCCCGGGCCGCCGACGCCCTCCGGGACGAAAGCTACAAGGTTTCGGGCACCGCGCCGATTTACGCGATTCTGCGCGACGCCAAGGACCGCGCGCACGCGGCGGGCGCGCAGAACATCGACGAGCGCCCGATCGTGGGGGCGCCGGTCGATGCGCTGGTGCACCTCGCCGAGGAAGAGCAGGCGGACCTGCTCGTGGTCGGCAACGTCGGTCTGAGCACCATCGCCGGCCGGCTGCTGGGATCGGTGCCGGCCAACGTCTCGCGGCGGGCCAAGACCGACGTCCTGATCGTGCACACCACGACGTAACCGCCTGCCGCCGGGCCCGGCGCTACCAGCCCCGCGCGCGCCATTCGATCAGATGGGGTCGTTCGGCGCCCAACACCGTGTCGTCGCCGTGGCCGGGGTAGATGACCGTCGCGTCGTCATACACGTCGAACACCCGGGTGGTGACGTCGTCGAGCAGCTGGTCGAAATCGCCGGGCTGCCAGGTCTTGCCGACGCCGCCGGGGAAAAGGCAGTCGCCGGTGAACAGCTGCGTGACCCCGCCGGTCGCGGGTCCGTCCAGGGCCAGCGCGATCGATCCGGGGGTGTGCCCCCGCAGGTGGATGACGTCGAAGTTCAGCTCGCCGATCTGCACGGTGTCGCCGCCCGCCAGCAAACGGTCCGGTTTGACCGGCAGCGCCTCGGCGTCGATTTCGTTGGCGGCGGTCGGCGCGCCGGTCGCCTTCGCCACGGCGTCGAGCGCCTGCCAGTGATCGAAGTGCTGATGGCTGGTCACGATCAGCGACACCTTTGGTGCGTGCTGCCGGATCAGGCCGATCAGGTCGTCGGCGTCGTTGGCGGCGTCGATGAGCAGGGTTTCGCCCGTGGCGGAACACGTCACCAGATACGCGTTGTTGTCCATGGGGCCCACCGACGCCTTTATGATCGTGGCGCCGGGTAGGGTCCGGCGGGCCGCGGTACCAGGGTCGACGTGTCCCGTGTAGGTGTCGACAAGCTTGTCAGTGGGGCCGTCCTGGGCAGTCATAGCGGCCACGTTACTGGTCACAGACTGCTTGTCGGTATGGGCACATAGCATGGAATGCGCCGTGCGCAACTCCGATCCGGGATCGGCATTGTGGCTGCGGAAAAGTAGCAGATAGTTCCTGAGAGGGGCGGCGTTGGCTGACCGTCTGATCATCAAGGGCGCCCGCGAGCACAACCTGCGCGGCGTCGACCTCGACCTGCCCCGCGACGCGCTGATCGTCTTCACCGGGCTGTCGGGTTCGGGCAAATCGTCGCTGGCCTTCGACACGATCTTCGCCGAGGGGCAGCGGCGTTACGTGGAGTCGCTGTCGGCCTACGCCCGCCAGTTCCTCGGGCAGATGGACAAGCCGGACGTCGACTTCATCGAGGGCCTGTCCCCGGCGGTGTCGATCGACCAGAAGTCCACCAACCGCAACCCGCGATCGACGGTCGGCACCATCACCGAGGTGTACGACTACCTGCGGCTGCTGTACGCCCGCGCCGGCACCCCGCACTGCCCGGTGTGTGGCGAGCGCATCGCCCGCCAGACGCCACAGCAAATCGTCGATCAGGTGCTGGCGATGCCGGAGGGCACCCGCTTTCAGGTGCTGGCGCCGGTGGTGCGCACCCGCAAGGGCGAGTTCGCCGACCTCTTCGAAAAGCTCAACGCCCAGGGCTACAGCCGGGTCCGGGTCGACGGCGTCGTGCATCCGCTGACCGATCCGCCGAAGCTGAAGAAGCAGGAGAAGCACGACATCGAGGTCGTGGTGGACCGCCTCACCGTGAAAGCCAGCGCCAAGCAGCGGCTCACCGACTCGGTGGAAACCGCGCTGAGCCTGGCCGACGGCATCGTGGTGCTGGAGTTCGTCGATCACGAGCACGACGCCCACAACCGCGAGCAGCGGTTCTCCGAGAAGCTGGCCTGCCCGAACGGGCACGCGCTGGCCGTCGACGACCTGGAGCCGCGGTCCTTCTCCTTCAACTCGCCGTACGGCGCCTGCCCCGAATGCAGCGGCCTGGGCATCCGCAAGGAGGTCGACCCGGACCTGGTGGTGCCCGACCCCGAGCGCACCCTGGCCGAGGGTGCGGTGGCGCCGTGGTCGACGGGCCACACCGCGGAGTACTTCACCCGGATGATGGCCGGGCTGGGGGACGAGCTGGGCTTCGACGTCGACACCCCGTGGCGCAAACTGCCCGCCAAGGCCCGCAAGGCGATCCTCGAGGGATCCGACCACCAGGTGCACGTGCGGTACCGCAACCGGTATGGCCGGACCCGCTCGTACTACGCCGATTTCGAGGGCGTGCTGGCGTTTTTGCAGCGCAAGATGGCGCAGACCGAATCCGAGCAGATGAAGGAGCGCTACGAGGGCTTCATGCGTGACGTGCCCTGCCCGGTCTGCGAGGGGACCCGGCTCAAGCCGGAGATCCTGGCGGTGTCGTTGAGCGCGGGCAATCGCGGCAAGAAGTCCATCGCCGAGGTCTGTGAGCTGTCGATCTCCGATTGCGCCGACTTCCTCAACACCCTCACCCTGGGGCCGCGCGAGCAGGCGATCGCCGGGCAGGTGCTCAAGGAAATTCAGTCGCGGCTGGGATTTTTGCTCGACGTCGGTCTCGAATACCTGTCGTTGTCCCGCGCGGCCGCCACGCTGTCCGGTGGTGAGGCGCAACGCATTCGGCTGGCCACCCAGATCGGGTCCGGGCTGGTGGGCGTGCTGTACGTGCTCGACGAGCCGTCCATCGGGCTGCATCAGCGCGACAACCGTCGCCTCATCGAAACCCTCACTCGGCTAAGGGGTTTGGGCAACACGCTGATCGTCGTCGAGCATGACGAGGACACCATCGCACACGCCGACTGGATCGTCGACATCGGCCCGCGGGCCGGTGAGCACGGCGGTCAGATCGTGCACAGCGGCACCTACAGCGAGCTGCTGGCCAACAAGGAGTCGATCACGGGCGCCTACCTGTCGGGCAAGGAAAGCATCGAGATGCCGGCGATCCGGCGTCCCGTCGACCGGCGCCGTCAGCTCACCGTCGTCGGCGCGCGCGAGCACAACCTGCGCGGCATCGACGTCTCGTTCCCGCTCGGCGTGCTCACGTCGGTGACCGGCGTGTCCGGTTCCGGCAAGTCGACTCTGGTCAACGACATCCTCGCGGCGGTGCTGGCCAACCGGCTCAACGGCGCAAGGCTGGTCCCCGGCCGCCACACCCGGGTCACCGGGCTGGACCACCTGGACAAGCTGGTGCGGGTGGATCAGTCGCCGATCGGCCGCACGCCGCGGTCGAACCCGGCCACCTACACCGGCGTGTTCGACAAGATCCGCACCCTGTTCGCGGCCACCACCGAGGCCAAAGTCCGTGGCTACCAACCGGGCCGGTTCTCGTTCAACGTGAAGGGCGGCCGCTGCGAAGCGTGCACCGGTGACGGCACCATCAAGATCGAGATGAACTTCCTGCCCGACGTGTATGTGCCGTGCGAGGTGTGTCAGGGGGCCCGCTACAACCGGGAAACCCTCGAGGTGCACTACAAGGGCAAGACCATCTCCGAGGTGCTGGACATGTCCATCGAGGAGGCGGCGGAGTTCTTCGAGCCGATCACCGGCATCCACCGCTATCTGCGCACCCTGGTCGACGTCGGTCTCGGTTATGTGCGGCTCGGCCAGCCGGCGCCGACGCTGTCCGGCGGCGAGGCGCAGCGCGTGAAACTGGCCGCCGAACTGCAAAAGCGGTCCACCGGGCGCACCGTGTACATCCTCGACGAGCCGACCACGGGTCTGCATTTCGACGACATCCGCAAGTTGCTCAAGGTCATCAATGGCCTTGTCGACAAAGGCAATACGGTCATCGTCATCGAACACAACCTGGACGTCATCAAGACCTCGGACTGGATCGTCGACATGGGCCCGGAAGGCGGCGCCGAGGGCGGAACCGTTGTCGCGGAAGGCACTCCGGAGGACGTCGCGGCGGTGCCGGAGAGTTACACCGGGAAGTTCCTTGCCGAGGTCATCGGGCGCAACGCGCCGCCGGCCAGCGCTCCGACGCGCCGGCCGGCCCGCCGCCGTAAAGCCACCGCCTGAGCCCGCCTTCGCGACAAGGCCCGAATGACATTGTCGGGCAAGGCATCTGGCGAGCACTGAGGGGACACACGCCCCGCGTCGCTCACGGCTGATCGCCGCGCCGCATCGACTCGCGGATCTGGGCCAGTCGCTCGGCCGCCGCGCGACGGCGCTCGTCGTACTCGGCCTCGACCGATCGTCCCTCGGGTGACTCCGCGTCGAGTTCGGCCGAGCCCTGTGCCGTCGCGTACCGGGCCTCGATCTTGTCGCGCACGGACTCGAACGTCGGCGTACCGGCGTCGTCGTATCCGGCGTCGGCGGCACCTTCAGTGCTGGATTCGTCGGGCATGCCGCCACGGTACTGCGCGCCGCGGTCGAAATCGGCAACATCCGTTGTCAGTTCTTGGAGTCGCTGCGGTTCGCATTTCCCGTGCTCTAGCCCCGACCGGCGTTAACCATAATTCGGCCGCGGTCGCGTGTTACTGAACAGTAGCTGACGTTTTCGCCAAATCCCGTGCGGCGCCTAACAAGCCCGCGTTGATATTTTCCGCCCGCGCTGCACAGCCGCCATTAGCTTGTTATGTCACAATCTCCTTGGTTATTTGTCGCGAGTCGAATTGAGAAACGATTCAAGACGCGTTCACGAAATAGTTCGGTTCGCACGGTTAATAGGTGGAGGCAAACCCATGGAAGCGGCTCAGCTCGAAGCAAGAGTGTTTGATGCCCCGCGGTCGGACGTTCGGTCCGGCTGGCGCGATCACGCGACGGGATGTTGGGTCGTCGCGTCCACGCCGAGGGCGGAGCCCGATCTGTGGAATCAATACCTGGAAGGCGCAGCGCACAGCTATCGCAGGCACGGGTTGGATTGGGTGCTCGACGTGGACGCGATTTCGGACGGCGCGGACACGGCGCTGTTCTTCGCGGCCCTTGACCCGGAGGGGCGCGTGGTCGGGGGCACGCGCGTCGTGGGGCCGTTGCGCTCGCCCGAGGACTCCCACGCGCTGGTGGAGTGGAAAGGCAATCCCGGCCTTTCCCTGCTGCGTCATATGATCGCCAACCGGCTTCCGTTCGGCGTCGTGGAGGTGAAAAGCGCCTGGGCCAATTCCCGCGAATATGGCAATCAGTCGCTTTCCCGAGTATTGGCCCGCACGGCCCTGCCGACGATGACGTTGCTGGGTGCTCAATTTGTGATGGCTACCGCGGCGGCCCATGTGCTGGAGCAGTGGCAATCCTCCGGGGGCGTCGTGGCCGCACGCGTTCCGGCGGCCGCCTATCCGAATGAAAACTATCGAACCAAAGTGATGTGGTGGGACCGTCGCACCCTTTCCGCTCATGCCGAGCCGGCGCAATTCAAGCTGATGTGCGCCGAGAACGCCGAAATCCTCAGCCGCTTTTCGGCATTGGAAGAAATCACGTGTTGATGGCACGGTCCTGGTTGGCCGCCAAAGCGGTAAAACCGGGAAGGTGGTGTCGGGCCGGTTGCCGCGGATGCCATCATTGCGGCTATGGCATCTCGACACACGCGATTTCGGTTCTTCTACCGGGTCGGCTTCACGCCGTGGGAGGGACACCCGATCGGGCAGGGTCTGCGGGATCTGGTCGAGGGGACTGCTTCCACGCCGGCGCTGCCCAAGGGGCAGGCTCTCGACGTGGGATGCGGCACCGGGGACTGCGCCATCTATCTCGCCCAGCAGGGCTGGCAGGTCACCGGGGTCGATTACGTCGCGAAACCGCTTGAAAAGGCGCGGGCGAAAGCGGGCAAAGCCGATGTCTCGATCAATTTTGTTCGTGCCGATGTGACGCAGCTGAGTCAGTCCGGGATCGGGACTGGCTTCCAGTTGATCGTCGACAACGGTTGCATCCACAACATGAGTGGCGGCGACCGTGAGGCGTACGTCCGGGAAGTCAGCGCCGTGGCGGCGCCCGACGCGCGGCTGTTCATCGCCGCGTTCCCTCCCGGCGGCCGGTTCGGCGTGCCGGGGATCGATCACGCCGAGATCGAACGACGTTTTACTCCCGGCTGGACGCTGTTATTCACCGGCGACGAGCAGGAACTCGACGATAGGAAGACCCCGGCGTATTACTACCTGTTCCAACGTCGCCCCTGAGTGCCCGACCGTCTCCCGTGCTGCACTTTCTGGCGGATCTAAACCGCGTTTCCCGTTCCAGGAAACCGCGTGCTGGAGAAGTTCATCGGGATGACGCGTTTGGCCAGGAGTGATTCCATCGCCGCGCTGTCGATGGGGCGGGACAGCAAAAAGCCTTGCGCGCGATGGCAGCCCAGGCTGAGCAGCCTTTCGGCCGCGGCCACGGTTTCCACCCCTTCGGCCACGACATCGAGCCCGAAGGCGTCGGCCAGGGCCATCGTCGAGCGCACGATCGCCAGATCTCCGGCGTTGGTGTCGAGACTCTGGACGAAACCCTTGTCGATCTTGAGTGAATCGACGGGAAGAGATTTCAGATATGTCAACACACTGTAGCCGGTGCCGAAGTCATCGATCGCGATCTGTACGCCAACGTCCTTCAACCCGAACAACGTCTGACGCGTCGCGTCGATGTCTTGGACCACAACGCTTTCGGTGATCTCCAGACATACGGTGCTGGGATCAAGACCGAACTCGTCAAGGGTGGCGGCGACGGTGTCAACGATACCGGCCGTGACGAGCTGCACGGGAGATACGTTGATTCGCAGCACCGTGCCCTTCCCGACACCGTGCGAGCGCCATAGTCCGAATTGCGCACACGCGGAGCGCATGACGAGGCGGCCGAGCTTGGCGCCGAGGTTGATCGATTCCACGACCTGGATGAACGAATCAGGCATCAACAGGCCCAGAGTTGGGTGTTGCCAACGGATTAGCGCCTCGGTGCCGAGAATCTCGCCGGTACGCATGTCGAATTCCGGAAGGTAGTGGAGGACCAGCGCGCCGCCACCGCCCTCGATCATCCCTTCCAGGTGCAGCTCGATGTCGTTGCGGATCATGTCCGTTGTGGACATCTCCGGGCGGAAGGTTGCGACCTTGTTGCCGCCCGAGGCCTTGGCCGACCGGGTGGCCTGATCGACCCGCCGTAGCAGGTCTGACGTGGTCTCGTCCCCGGGTAGGCCTGCCGCGACGCCGATACTTACGGTGCGACTGAGCATTTCGCCGTCGATGGGGATCTGTTGGTGAACCCGACCGTGCAATGAGTGTGCGAACGCTTCGGCGGCCTCGACATCCATGGCCGCGGACGGCACGACGCCGAACTCGTCGCCGCCGAAGCGGGCGATGACGGAGGGAACCCGGGTGGCCTCACGTAGTAGCGCGGCGAAGGACTCGATGAATCGGTCGCCGGCGTCTTGGCCGAGGCGACTGTTGATGACCTTGAAGCGGTCGATGGCGAGGAACACGACCGACACCGGGCCGGGCTGTCCCTTCGCCAGCCGGTCGTCGAGGTGTGCGATGAGCGCCCTTCGGTTCAGCAGCCCGGTGAGTTCATCGTGCTCGGCGAGGTAGTGAATTTGCTGTTCGGCGACGACGCGGGCTTGCAGCTGCGCAAAAAGCGCGGCGATCGCCTGTAGCGCATTGAGTTCTTCGGGTAGCCATTCGCGGTCTCCGAGTTTGCCGAAGGCGAGTGTGCCGGTGGTGACGTCGCCGGACAGCAGCGGAACGGCGGCCAGCGAGACGGCGGGAACCCCGGTGCCCGCTTCGATTCGGTTCTGATAGTCGGCGTTCTCCGGCTCGGGGCGGACCACCTCGGGCACCTTGAGGTGTTCGGTGCGCGCGAAGATGGAGTCGGCGTCGGCGAAATACACCAACCCGATCGGGTCGGGGTCGGCGTTACGCGGCGGGAATTCGGCGATGAGGATGGTCGCGCGGATGGTGTGATCGTTGTGGCGCAGGAAGCTGAAGTCCACCCCCAGGTCGCGAACCAGGTTGCCGAGCACGCGTTCGCTGATGGTGGCAGAGTCCGCCGCGGTGGCCGCCATCAACTCGGCGGCGGCAGCGGTGACCAGGTGGTCCAGTGTGCCCGACATTGCCTTAACGGTAGCGGTAACCGGTGCGCCGCGTTTGGCATTGCCTAGTGCGTCTAGCAATGATTCGCTCACGTTGACGCCCGAGTGTGATCGGGGTCGCGTGGACTCGGTGGCTACGGGGAAGGTGCGGCGGGCCGGGTTAGCGGCGCGGTCGGACGCGCGCGCGGATAGGACCGCCGGCGATCATGGTGAAGTGCAACGCGAGCGGAAATTCGTCGTCGAGTGAGCGAATTTCGACTCCCCGGATGAGTGTTGCCAAGGCGAGTGTGACTTCGAGCATGGCGAAATGGTCGCCGATGCACGAGCGGGGGCCGCCGCCGAAGGGCACGTATTGCCACCGATCGAGAGCCTTGAAGTTCTCCGGGCTGAATCGTTCCGGGTCGAATCGAAGCGGGTCGTCCCAAAGCTGCGGGTCGCGTTGTACGGCCATTCGCCCCACGATGAGCATCGTGCCCTTGGGCACCCGGTAGCCGCCGACTTGGACGTCGCGGGATGCCATGCGTGTCCCCGTAGGCGCCGGGGGGCACAGGCGCAACGATTCCCGTATGACCTGCACCGTGTAACCGAGCTGTGGAATGTCGTCGGACGTCAGCGGCCGATCCGGCAGGGCCGCGACTTCCGCGGCCACGCGGTTCTGGCAATCGGTGTGGTGTCCCAGAGACCACAGCGCATACGTCAACGCGGTCGTCGTGGTGTCGTGGCCGGCGAAGAGGAACATGACGAGCTCGTCGCAAATCTCGTCATCGGACAACCGTTTTCCGGTTTCTGGATCCTCGGCGGCGAGCAGGGCATGGACCAGGGGCGCGACTCGTGTCGGATCGGCGCGACAGTCCCGCAGGATCTCCTGTGTCAGCGCGTGAAGTTTGGCGCTCGCCGCTCGCGCGCGATGACGCGCGGGTGTGGGCAACCAGCGCGGCGCGCGGAGCGGGCGCGTCGCGCGCCTGACCGCGTAGGCCAACGCGATTCGCAGTGGCTCGACGACCTCGTCGGCCCGTTGTTCCAGGTCGAGCCCGAGCACCGATCGGCCCAGCGCGCGCAACGTGATCGTGCGGCATTCGGCGTCCAAATCGATCAGGGCGTCCTCGTGCCAGCTTTCGCTCACCGATTGCGCCGCCTGCTCCATGTGGCCGCCGAACTCGCTCACCCGCTGCTTGGTGAACACCGGCTGTAGGGTGCGCCGGCGTGGCTTCCATTGCTCGAAGGGAAGATCGGTGAGGCTGGCGCCGATGACGCGGCGCACTTGGTCGAAGACCGGAGTGGTCTTGTCCACGGAATCGTCTTTGGTGCTGAGGATGTCGCGGATGGCCTCCGGAGACGTCGCCAACACCATCGGGGGCATCAGCCATCGCGGCCCTAACTTGAACGACGTCACCCGCCCGCCGGCGTCACGCAGCCGTTCGGTTCCCGTGCTGAACTCCCGTACCGCCGCGAGGCGCTGACGGTAAGGCATCGGATTCACCGGCGGCAGGGGCAGGCATTCGATGCCGTCACTTGCAAGGGCCTGAACCACGCCTACCTCCTGCGGAAATGCTGTTGCCTACGCCGGTCGAACGACCGCGCAGGCCGAAAGCTTGCCGGCCCCCGCTGACCGGACAAGTATTCCAGGACGTCCGTTTCGACGCAGCGAAATTCAACGGGACGCCGGTGCAGACTGCGCGGACAGGTTAATAATCATTTGCGACACTTCGGCCGGGTACCTGACTGCCGCCAGAGCTGACGAGAAATCGATCATGCGGACCCCATGAAAGGTTGAGGGTGAAGAGAATTCGGCCGCTGTGGCGAATGCCTGGGATCGTTTTGCGTGAGCGGTCGCATCCGCCGGGGCGGGAGCGCATTCCTGAGCCGATGGTGGTGGACGATCCGGAGTCTGTCGCACAGTTCCACACCGGTGGCGCATCCAACCCCGGCATGTGCGCGGTGTACGACTTGTGCGCTCGCGCGCTTGATGCGCTGCTGCCTCCAGGCGGCCGCCTGCTGGATCTCGGCGTCGGCTCCGGTCGTGCGTTGAGCGCCGTCCTGCGCCGACGACCCGACGTTCGGGCCACAGCCGTCGATCTCGCCCCCAACATGCTGTCCACGGCGCGGGCGCTGTTCGACGCCGAAGGGATCGGAGAACGTGTCGAACTGCGCCGGGAGGACATCACCGCGTTGCCGGAGCGGGTTTCAACGGCCCCGTGGGACGCCGTCTCGTGCATGTGGACCTTACATCAGCTACCCGATTTCGACACCTTGCGCGGCGCCCTTCGACAGATCGAAGCGATCCAACGCCGCAGTGGGGCCGCAGTGTGGATTTCCGATTTTCAGCGACTCCGGGACCCTGCGGCCGCCCCCAGCATGCTGGCGATAGCCGACCCCGACTCGCCGGCCGTCCTGCGCCAAGACGCCATTGCGAGCGAGGCGGCGGCGTTCACCATCGCGGAACTGTCGAATGAGCTTGCCGCAGCGGGTCTGCAAGCAATGCACCGCGGTCATTCGACACCGGTGCCCTACCTGCAGGCGTACTGGATGTACGGGGCGCGCGGCGGACCGAGCGCGGTGACCGGCGCGCGGGACCCTCGGCTGAGTCGTCAAGCCCGCCGCGAGTCGGCTTTGTTGCGATGGGGATTCACGGCGAAACCGTTCTGAGGTCCGATGGCCCCGGCTCGCTCGTCACACGACGGGCGCATCACGGGCGCCCAGAACGGACCCGGCTCGGGCTGCGGCGACTGGACACCGACGGTGGCGGTGCGGAGGTCAAGCGCAAGACCAGCACGATCGATTCCTCGGGATCGGTCGCGATCAGGCGCGCAAATCCGTCTTGTAGTCGGGCCAATTCGTCGCCGAAGGCGGCCGATAACTCATTGAGATCGGCAGCATTCCGCGCATGCAGAAAGACCGGCGACAGCGGCCTGACGGCGAGGCCTTCGCGCTGGGCAACGATCCATACCGCCTCGACCGCCGACCCGCCGCGGGCGTAGTCACGGAGGCGCCCCCCGGTCACGGTGAGCACGGCCAGGGCGGAGCTGGCGAGGACTTCGTCGCGCATCCCGTCGCCCAGCGCGCTACCGGCGTCCCATTCCGCAAGATAAGCCATGACGTCGGCCCGGCGCACGATATCCATCAGCGCCAAGTCGCTGGCGTCGAGTTCGAGCGAGCGCACGTCGATACCGGTGTCGGGGTCGGGGTCTCCGGGCCAGCGCAGTTCCGACACCATCTCCGCGTGCAGATGCGGCGTCAAGTACCGGATGCGGTCGGCCGCGCCGAAAATCGTTGCGGCCCGCGAAAGCTCGTCTCGCCCGGTGAGCAGGTGCAGGCGTGCGCCCTCCCGCTCGGCCGTGACGGTGAGTAACTTGGTCGTCTGATCGTCGAGCGGTTGAGGTGTGCCGCGATGCCGGTTGGTCTCCCGCACGAGCATCGGTTCATAGAGATCGGCCAGGGCCGGGTCGCTGCCGGTTCCGAAGTGCATGGTGGCCCGCAGCGGCGACCCGGCGCCGTCTTCGGATACGGTCACCGGGCCGAGCACCCCGCGGGCGGCGGCGGCGATTCTGACGTTGTACAGCGCCGCGCCCACCGCGACGGCGCTGCCGCGGAAGCCCACGTCCATCGTCGAAGTATGTTCTGTGGCAATGCTTATGGTGAGCTCGGTCGGTTGCGCGTCGATGCGCCACGGCTGACTGTTTCCGCCCGAGGGGGCGCGCATGGCGGCGGCGACAATCGTGTCGTCGACCGCGGGGGCCGCCGGGTCGTCTCCCTTGTCGTTGTCACGCGCAGGGCGATGCTGGGCCGTGTCGACCTCGCGCAGCTGGTCGAGCGCCCAGCCTGTGTCGATGCGGCACCGGCCGGATCGAAGGTGTTCGCCCAGTCCGATTCTGCGGACGGCCTCGGCCAGGGCCGAGGCGCCCACAATGACATCGGATGCCTGCTGCGGCCACGTCGACAGCGACCGGTCGATCTCGATGAGCGATGCGGCGGTGCGCGGCGAGATGTGCTCGGCTTCGTCGTATCGCAGCATGTGCGGGAGCTTGTCCCGGGTACTCATGCCTGCCACCAGCTCGACGTCGAGCCCGTCCAGCAATCCGTGCATGATCGGGCGTTCGGGGTGTTGATCGAAGCGTTCAACATCGACCCGCCCGCGGTCGCTGGTCGCCATCAACACGGGGATACGCCTGTCACGGGCCGCCAGCCGCAAGGCGACCTTCATGTCGAGCGAATCGCATTCTTCGACGGCGATGTCCAGTCCATCCAAGAACGCATCGATGGTGTCTGCGGTGATTCCGGTGTCGAGCACATCCACCGCCAGGTAGGGATCGAGCTCGGCGATCCTGCGCGCCGCCACCTGAGCTTTGTTCAACCCGAGGTCGAACACAGTGGCCGGCACCCGATTCAGATTCGATAGTTCCAAATGATCGAAATCCGCCAGCCGAAGGCGGCCACACAATCCCTGGACCGCCAGGGTGTGCGCGATGACATGCCCGACGCTCAGGCCGGCGACGCCAATGGTCAGCGAGCTGAGCCTGGCCTGTTCCGCAATGGTGATGTTGTTCCTGTTGCGATCAAGTCGTAACGCCCGAAACCCCCGCGGCCCCAACACCGCAACGACGGCGCGCCGCCACGGGTAGTACGCCCACCGGGTTCCCTCGCCGAGGAGGGTTGAATCCGGTGGCGGGTGGAGGCCGCGCAGATTGGCCAGCTGCGCGTCGAGCCGGTCGACGACCTCGACGGTGGGATCGGTTTGAAGTCGGTCCAGTACCAGACGATCGCCGGGCTCTTCGGGGTCGAGAATTTGTGCGCTGTGCGCGGTTACCGTGCGCTCGTCCATGGTGTTTCGTGTATAGCACCTGACCGGCGTGCCGGCCGTCTTAACGCTGCGTTTGGCCGCTCACCGGGCGATGACGTCCTTGTCCTGCAGCTCGGTTTCCTCGACGAATTGCCCGCGCCGTATCAGGCTCGTGACCGCGGCATCCCACCGACGCAGCTGTGGCGCGCTGAAGAACGACTCACCCAGGTAAAGCTCGATGTAGGGATGCAGAATGATGGCGCCGATGCGCAAGATGAGCGGGTTGAGCACCCCCCAATCGGGATCGAGGTCGGGCCGGAGCTTGCCCTGTTGCCCGAACTGATCACCCTGCCCCGCGCTGATACCCACCAGACCGGTGAAGATGACCGAACCCAAGGCGCCACCCTCGGCGAGCGCACGCCCGAGGTAGGACATCACATCGGGACGCGCGACCATCAGCGTGGTCAGCCGCCGCCCTGCCTCGTTGAGATTGTCGGACGGCGGTTCGGGCAGCGTAGCGGGCTCCAAGGCCTCACTCACCGTTTGCAGGACGTATTGATCGACGGCGGCGCTCAGCGCGGCCTTGGTGCGAAAGTGGTGCTGTACCAGCCCAATCGAAACGTCCGCGGTCTCGGCGACCGCGCGCAACGTCGTGGCGGCGATGCCGCGAACGGCAAAGCAGCTCAGCGCGGCGTCGCGAATCCGCTCTTTGGGCGAAGGGTCTGCTGGAGGGGGCGGGTCGTACGGAAACAGCCGGGTGGGTCCCACGGCCGGACAATACACCCGCATCGCGTCACGATACGGAGGTATCGGATAACCATACCTGCGTATCGTCACCGCGCTTACGTGGCCGCGGGCGTCCTCGGCGACGAACGGTGTTCTCGCCCACAAGGTCCCGGGAGGCTACCGCGCCTGCCGCTCGAGATACCGGACCATCTGCTGCCAGTACACCAGAGTCAGCGCCATCTGCACGGCGACCGCGATCAGCGCCGGCCGCAGCCGGTGGCGGCGGGCGGCGAGCACCGCGCCCAACGCGGCGGCCGACGTCGCCGCGCTGACCAACGCCGCCGCATCGCGGGGGCGACGGCTGATCCAGCGCTCCTCGCCCAGCATCGCCCGCGTCGACCATGCGCGGTGATGGGCGGGCGTGCCGAAAACGAACGGGTTCGCGGCCAGCCACAGCGCGATCCACGCCGCGTGGCTCCACCGCCGCGTCCACGGCGGCACCAGGATCAACGGCGTGCTCGCCCACCGGCTCCACGCGCTCCACGGATGGCAGTGCCGCGCGAAGACCGCACGCCGAACGCGCGCAACGGATACCACCGAGCTACCGCATCGCGGTCTTGGAACGTTCGGCCGGAACGACGACCGGGGCGCCGGCGGCCGGGGCGGAGGGCAACGGCGTCCGCGAAATGCCCGGGGTGCCCAGCGCTCCGGCCAGCCAGGGCAGCGCGGCGGCGAACACGCGGTCCGCGAACGGCCAATCGTGCCGGCCGGGCTGCGGAACGACGGCGCAGTCGATTCCGTTGGCGCGGCCGAGCGCGCACAGCGAATAGGCGGCCGCGGTCTGATTGGCGGGGTTGGCGGCCGCCTCGCGTCCGGCCAGACGGATGGCGCCGCTGTCGGTCAGTGTGATGTCCCGGCGCGCCGTCGGCGGACCGTCCGACGAAATCGCGAACCAGCCGGCGACGTCGTGGTACGGCCCATGCCGGGTGATCACCGTGGACGGATCGAAAGCCGCCCAGGCATCGGCGTTTCCGCCGAACAGCCGGGCGATGGTCTGAGCCTTGTTGCCGGCATTGGGGAAGAAGTCGCCGGCGACGTCGACGAACGCGCTGAACATATCGGGATGCATGACGGTCAAGTCCACGGCGCAGGTCCCGCCCATGGACCAGCCCGCCACACCCCAGTTGGACCGGAGCGGGCTGACACCGAACGCCGAAACCATATAGGGCACGACGTCTTTGGTGAGGTGGTCGGCGGCGTTGCCCCGCACCCCGTTGACGCATTCGGTGTCGTTGTTGAAGGCGCCGCCGGAGTCCACGAACACGAACACCGGCGCCTTGCCGCCGTGCGCGGCCGCGAAGTCATCGATCGTCTTGACCGCGTTGCCCGCACGGGTCCAGTCCGCCGGCGTGTTGAACTGCCCGCCGATCATCATCACGGTCGGCAACGGTGGCGGCGGGGACGTGGCGAACCATTCGGGCGGCAGGTACACGAGCTCGCCACGGTGTTTGAAGTGCGACCCGTCCGAGGGGATCGCGACGGGCACCACGGTGCCGTGCGGTGGCCGGATTCGGTTGGCGGCCATCGCGGTAACGGTCGCCTGATCGGTCTGATCGGGCAGCGGGCCGGACGTCAGCTGGCTCCACGCGGACTGGACGGTGGGGAAGTAGCCCACCCACAGGTTGAGCACCAGCGCCGCGCTCAGCAAGCACAGCGGCACGGCCAGCACCCCCGCGCCGCGCCGCCAGCGGCGCGCGCTGCCCCAGCCCAGCACCAGCACCGCCGCCGCCACGCCCGTCAGCGCGATCCACACCCACAGCGCCGTCGGCGCCGGCTCCTCGGAGAGCCCATGGTCGACGACGTACCAGTGGGTCACGTAGGCGGCGGCTCCGCCGCTCAGCGCCGCCACCGGCATCCGCACCGTGCGCCAGCGACGCGACCGCCACCCGACCGCCAACGTCAGCACGACGGCGGCCAGCACCTGGATCGTCGTCGGCACCCAGCCATGCATCAGCGAGGTGTGACTAAGAGCCAGGAACTGCGCGGGCGCACCGTTCGTCGAGGCTGTCACGTGAGTCATTGTGATCTATTGTTTACCGGCCTGGAACATATTTACCTAATGTTCGCCCACTATGGACGCAGTGTTGCTGACCTCGATTAATGGGGTTTGGCCAGCGGGAACGGCAGCGTCTCCCGGATGCTGCGCCCCGTTATGAGCATGACGAGGCGATCGACGCCCATCCCGAGCCCGCCGGTGGGCGGCATCGCGTATTCCATCGCCTGCAGGAAGTCTTCGTCGAGCTCCATCGCCTCGGGATCCCCACCCGCGGCCAACAGCGACTGCTCCTGCAGGCGGCGACGCTGTTCCACCGGATCGGTGAGCTCGCTGTAGGCGGTGGCCAGCTCGACACCCCACGCCACCAGGTCCCACCGTTCGGCGACGCCGGGCTCGCTGCGATGCGGGCGGGTCAGTGGCGACACCGACGTCGGGAAGTCGATATAGAACGTCGGCTCCTCGGTCCGGTCCTCGACCAGATGTTCGTACAGCTCCAGCACCACCGCGCCGGCGTCCCAGTGCGCCCGATACGGAATGTGCGCGGCGTCCGACAGCTTGCGCAGCGCGGGCAGCGGCGTGGCGGGGTCGATGTGCTCGCCGAGCGCTTCGGAGACGGCGTCGTACACGGTCTTGACCGCCCACACGCCGGAGATGTCGACCGGCTCGAGGCCGCCACCGGTGCCCTGGTCGCGTGGGCGCATGACGGCCTGCTCGCCGTGGGCGGCCTCGGCGGCGTTCTGGATCAGCTCGCGGCACCCGTCGATCCAGACCTTGTAGTCGGCGTGCGCCTGGTACGCCTCCAGCAGGGTGAACTCCGGGTTGTGGCTGAAGTCCACGCCCTCGTTGCGGAAGGCCCGGCCCAGTTCGAAGACCCGCTCGACGCCGCCGACGCATAGCCGCTTGAGGTAGAGCTCCGGCGCGATCCGCAGGAACAGGTCCATGTCGTAGGTGTTGATGTGCGTGACGAACGGCCGGGCCGTGGCTCCGCCGTGGATCTGCTGCAGGATCGGGGTCTCGACTTCGATGAACCCCTTGTCGAACAGCGTCTGCCGGACCGAGCGCAACACCTCGCTGCGCGCCGTGATCAATTCGCGAGACTCGGGATTGACCGCCAGGTCGACGTAGCGGGTCCGCACCCGGGCCTCCGGATCGGTCAGCCCCTTCCACTTGTTGGGCAACGGCCGCAAGCACTTACCGATCATCCGCCAGTCGCCGACGATCAGCGAGCGGGTTCCCTTCTTGGAAAAGCCCATGTGGCCGGAGACCTCGACCAAGTCGCCGAGATCGATGGCCGCCGTGAAGTCGGCCGTTCGCCCGCGCTGCAACTGCGAATTGTCCAGCAGCACTTGCATTTCCCCCGACCAGTCACGCAGGTGGGCGAACAGCACCCCGCCGTAGTCGCGTATTCGCAGTATCCGGCCGGAGACGGTGATCGTCTCCCGGTCGTCCGTGTCGAGCGCCGCGGCGACCGTGTGACTGGGCGGATGGCCCACCGGATACGCGTCGATGCCCTTGCGCCGCAACACCTTCAACTTGGCCAGGCGCACCCGAACCTGCTCGGGCAGCCGGGATCTCGCCTCTTCCTCGTCGGCCGACTCCTGGCGCCTCTGCAGCCCGCTGACGTCCGGCGCGCTCCCGTCGTGGTGCAACAGCCCGGACGCGGCCAGCCGGGCGGGGACGGCCGGGTGGTGACCCGTGTGCGGCTTGCGCCGGCCGAACGGCAGGACGAGGAAGCCCTCGGCCAGCGCCGAGGCGACCCCGACCCGCGGGATCAGGCGGGCGTCCTCGTAGCAGGCGTACCGCGGCACCCAGTCGGGCTGGTACTTCATGTTGGAGCGATACAGCGTCTCCAGCTGCCACCACCGCGAGAAGAACAGCAAGAACCCGCGCCACAGCCGCGCGACGGGGCCGGCGCCCAGTTGGGCACCCTGTTCGAAAGCCGAGCGGAACATCGCGAAGTTCAGTGAAATGCGGGTGATGCCAAGGTTTTCCGCGTTGAGTGCGAGGTCGCTGACCATCAGCTCGATGGTGCCGTTGGGGGACTGCGGCGATCGGCGCATCAGGTCCAGGGAGACGCCGGTGGTTCCCCACGGGACCAGCGACAGCATCGCGACGACGGCGCCGTCCCGGTCCAGGGCCTCGACCAGCAGGCAGTCCCCGTCGGCGGGATCGCCTAGGCGGCCCAGCGCCATCGAAAACCCGCGCTCGGTTTGGGTGTCGCGCCAGGCGTCGGCGCGGGTGATGGTGTCGGCCATCTCGTCGGCGCCGATGTCGCGGTGCCGCCGGATCCGCACGGTCAGGCCGGCCCGGCGGGCGCGGGTCACGGCCTGTCGGACTCCGCGCATGTCGGGGCCGGACAGCTTGAAGTCGGCGGTCCGCAGGATGGCCTCGTCGCCGAGCTCCAGCGCGTTCAGGCCGGCTTCGCGATATGTCCGCGCCCCCTGGGTGCTGGCGCCCATGACCCCGGGCGCCCAGCCGTAGGTTTGGCACAGACCCAGCCAGGCGTCGGCGGCCTGGGACCACGCCCGGGGATCGCCGATCGGGTCGCCGCTGGCCAGGCAGACGCCGACCTCGACCCGGTAGGTGATGGCGGCGCGCCCGCTCTGGGCGAAAACCACCGACTTGTCGCGGCGGGTGGCGAAGTAGCCCAGGGAGTCGTTCTTGCCGTACAGCTCGAGCAGCCCGCGGATGGCCGATTCGTCCTCGCCGGTGAGCGCGTTCTCCGCGCGCTGCGATTGAAAGAGCACGATCGTCGCCATGATCAGCGCGAGCGCGCCGAACAGACCGAAGATCGCGTTGAGGAACACGTGCGGCCGGCCGGTGAACAGGTCCGGATCGGCGAGCGCGAATCCGACCACCCGGTTGGCCACGTAGGGCAGGCGATCCGGGCGGGCCAGCGTTCCGGGGAACAACTCGACCAGGCCCCAGGACACCAAGATCCCCACCACATCGCCGGCCACCAGCACGCCGGCCGCCTTGACCAGCGCGCCCCGGCGGACCTTGGCCCAGAACTCCCGATAGGCCAACACCAGCAGGACGATCGCGACGATGTGCAGGGCGAACCCGAGATTCTCGCCCAAGATCTCGGCGGCGGTGTTGTCCCCGGCGGCGATATCGGCGGCGTTCAGGCCGGCGGCGAGAATCATGTTGCCCAGCAACAGCAGCCAGGCGATCCGCTTGCGCGCGGTCAGGGCCGCGGCCAGCAAGGCCAACACGAACGACCACGCGATGCTGGTGTCGGGGAAGTTGAACAGATAGTCGTTGATGAACTCGCGCGGCACCTTGATCAGGTAACGGATCAGGGGGGACACACTGCCCAGCAGCGACACGGTGGCGATGACACCCACGGTCCATCCGGCCGCCGCGGGCACCCAGCGATACCGCGAGTTCGATCGGCTACGGGGCCCCAAGTGCGGCCCCGAACGGGGGCCTGAACGAGGAGAAGCGAGTGTCACAGACCGCGAGGATATGCCCTCAATCCGTGAAAAGCTTGCCGAAGCGCTAAGAGTGGCGGGCGCGAGTTTGCACGCGTTTTTCGGGGCCGGTTGGTGGCCGGCGCGGCGCCGCCGACCGGCCGAAGTGCTAAAAGGCACCTCAAGGCTGCTAAACTGACGCCTGCGACCATCCCGGCGAACGCCAGGAACAGTTAAGTGGAGTCCCACTCCCACCGCGAACCGACGAGATCCCTGTGCGGATCTGCGGAAGGTTCGACGGTCCGGTCACAGGCAGCGCGTATGCCTGTTCCGCGTCCAGCGCGGGCGGCCCGAGTAGCCCTCGGCCGCGATCGGTCGGCATTGGGCCCTGCTTGTGCAGGGCTTTTTTGCTCGTGGTGTGGTGTTTCCACCGCTGCTTCCCGACGAACCCAGGTAACGGTCGTCACCGCAGGACATAGAGAAGCCCAACAAGGGAGGCCCCATCAGCACTGAGACCCGCGTCAACGAGCGCATCCGCGTACCTGAAGTCCGATTGATTGGCCCAGGGGGAGAGCAGGTAGGCATAGTGCGCATCGAAGACGCACTGCGCGTCGCTGCGGACGCCGATCTCGACCTTGTCGAAGTTGCCCCGAACGCCAGGCCGCCGGTCTGCAAGATCATGGACTACGGCAAGTTCAAATACGAAGCGGCGCAAAAGGCGCGCGAATCCCGCCGCAACCAGCAGCAGACCGTCGTCAAGGAACAAAAGCTGCGACCCAAGATCGACGATCACGACTACGAGACCAAAAAGGGCCACGTCATCCGCTTCCTGGAGGCGGGATCGAAGGTGAAGGTCACGATCATGTTCCGCGGACGTGAGCAGTCGCGGCCCGAGCTGGGCTATCGGTTGCTGCAGCGCCTGGGCGCGGACGTCGCCGAATACGGTTTCGTGGAGACGTCGGCCAAGCAGGACGGCCGCAACATGACGATGGTGCTGGCGCCGCACCGCGGCGCGAAGACCCGCGCCAGGGCGCGGCATCCCGAAGAGGTGGGGGGCGGAGCGGCACCGGATTCCGACGCCGCCGACGCCGAACCGTCGTCGAACTGACCTAGCCGAACTGACCTAACAGCGAGAACCGAGCGAGAACCAGAGGAAACATGCCCAAAGCCAAGACCCACAGCGGGGCGTCAAAGCGCTTCCGGCGTACCGGAACCGGCAAGATCGTCCGGCAGAAGGCCAACCGCCGGCACCTGCTCGAGCACAAGCCGACGAAACGGACCCGGCGGCTCGACGGCCGAACCGTGGTGGCCGCCAACGACGCCCAGCGGATCAATCGGCTGCTGAACGGCTGATCACCGCGCCGGCCAGACCCGCATCGCGAGCTGGCACGGCGAACCCATTTATCGACCCACTACGCATGAACGAGAGTAGGAACATCCAATGGCACGCGTGAAGCGGGCGGTCAACGCCCACAAGAAGAGGCGCAGCATCCTTAAGGCCTCGAAGGGCTATCGCGGCCAGCGATCCCGGCTCTACCGCAAAGCCAAAGAGCAGCAGCTGCATTCGCTGCAGTACGCCTATCGCGACCGTCGCGCGCGCAAGGGCGAGTTCCGCAAGCTGTGGATCTCGCGGATCAACGCGGCGGCGCGCGCCAACGACATCACCTACAACCGGCTGATCCAGGGCCTCAAGGCCGCCGGCGTGGAGGTGGACCGCAAGAACCTGGCCGACATCGCGGTCGCGGACCCGGCCGCCTTCACCGCCCTGGTCGACATCGCCCGCGCGGCGCTGCCCGAGGACGTCAACGCCCCCTCGGATTCGGGAGAAGCCGCTTAACCGGCCCGACCGAAGATGCCCGACCGGCAGGTGCTGACCGAGCGTTCGGCCAGGGTCGCCGCGGCGGTCAAGCTGCATCGCCACGTCGGGCGCCGTCGGGCGGGGCGTTTCCTCGCCGAAGGCCCGAACCTGGTCGAGGCGGCCGCGCGTCGCGGTCTGGTCCGCGACGTCTTTGTCACCGAGGTCGCGCAGCAGCGCCATGCGTCGTTGCTGGCGGGCCTGGACTGCCCGGTTCACCCGGTCACCGAGCGCGCCGCGAAGGCGCTCTCCGACACGGTCACCCCGGCGGGGCTGGTCGCGGTGTGCGACATGCCGGCGACCCGCCTCGACGACGTGCTGGCGGGCGCGCCGCAGCTGGTCGCGGTGGCCGTCGAGATCGGCGAGCCCGGCAATGCCGGCACCCTGATCCGCCTCGCGGACGCGATGGGCGCGGCGGGCGTGATCCTCGGCGGCCACAGCGTCGATCCGTACAACGGCAAGTGCCTGCGCGCCTCGGCCGGCAGCATCTTCTGCGTCCCTGTCGTCGTCGCGCCGGACACCCTCGCCGCCGTGGACGCGGTGCGCGCCGCGGGCCTGCAGGCGCTCGCCACCACCGTGGACGGTGAGCGACGGCTGGACGAGGCCGGCGAACTGCTGGGCAGGCCGACGGCGTGGCTGTTCGGGCCCGAATCCCACGGCCTGCCAAGCGAAATCGCGTCGGCGGCCGACCACCGGCTGCGCATCCCGATGTCCGGCGGCGCCGAGAGCCTGAATGTGGCGTCGGCCGCGGCCATCTGCCTGTACCAGAGCGCGCGGGCCCTGAAGCTGCCTACGCGGCCTTGACCGCGCGCTTCGGGCGGCCCCGCCCGGCGCGCAGGCCGGCCAGCGACAACGTCGTGTGCACCAGCGATCCGGCCCGCTCCAGCAGCGCCCGGGCGGGTTGCAGGGCTGGGTCGAACGGCAACTTGGGCGGCGGCGGGAAGTAGTGCATCGGCAGCCCGCGGCGATCGCGCGGCGGCGCCATGAACGGCGGGGCCTCGACCAGCGGCGCGTCGCTGGGCAGCCGTCCCTCGGCGCGGCGGTAGGCGGCCAGCGCGCGCGGGTGCAGCCGGATCTCGTCGGGCACCGCCAGGAACGCGAGTTCGACGATCTTGCCGAACAATCGCAGCAACACCTCGTCACCCGGAGTCCAACGCATACCGGCCTTTTCGCGGACCGCGGGCTCGAACAGCCCGGCCGCGATCCAGCGCTGCCCGGCCACCAGCGGTTTGAAGATCTGGTCCCAGATCGGGGTCGGCATCAACACGAACCTGGGTTTGGGAATGCGGATGTCGAAGATGTCGAGGACCGCCTGGTTGATCTCCAGCTCCTCGCGACCGACCCGCTCCCAGTACTCCTGGAATTCGTCCCACGACCCGGGCACCGGCCGCATGCTCATCCCATACATCCGGTACCACTGCACGTGCTCGTCGAACAGCTGCCGCTTCTCGGCCTCGGTCAGGCCGCCGCAGAAGTACTCGGCCACCTTGACGATCAGCATGAAGAACGTGGCGTGCGCCCAGTAGAAAGTGTCGGGGTCGAGCGCGTGATAGCGGCGGCCCTCGGCGTCGACGCCCTTGATCGTGCGGTGGTAGCCCTTGATCTGCTGCCCGGTCTGGGCCGCGCGGTCGCCGTCGTAGACCACGCCCATGATCGGGTAGACCGACCGGGCCACCCGCTGCAGCGGCTCGCGCAGCAGGATCGAATGCTCCTCGACGGCGGCGCCCAGTTCCGGGTACATGTTCTGGATCGCACCGATCCACACGCCCATCATTCCGGTGCGCAGATCGCCAAAATACTTCCAGGTCAAAGAATCTGGTCCGAGCGGATCAGCGGGGGTAGTCGATCTGGCAGTCATCGCGGCCTCCTGCACCGATTGGCCTCACGATAACTTTTGACAACGAGTGTTGTCTACGATTTCGGTGATGTGTCCCCGCAGCTGTTATCGAGGTTCCACACCGGTGTGCCGCCACCGTGACCAGGCGGTGAAGTGCGACTTGTGACACACCCGCCGGGGCCGTCGTTGCCTGCCTCTGACGAAACCAAATAACCTGGCCAGGTGGAACTCGCGCGTCGCGATCTGAAGCCGGGCGAGCCCGACGAATCCCGCGCGGCGCACTCCGCTTCGCGGCGCACGCCGCTGTCGGTGCACAACGCGACCCAATGGCTGCACGGCCGCAATCACAGCCCCGGGGCGGTCGCCCTGGTCCGGCGGGCACGCCGGCTGTTGCCGGGGGACCCCGAGTTCGGCGATCCGTTGTCCACGGCCGGCGACGGCGGTCCGCGCGCCGCGGCGCGCGCGGCCGACCGGCTGCTGGGGGACCGCGACGCGGTGTCGCGTGAGGTCAGCCTCGGGGTGCTGCAGGTGTGGCAGGCGCTGACCGAAGGCGTTTCCCGCCGGCCGGCCAATCCCGAGGTGACGTTGGTCTTCACCGACCTGGTCGGCTTTTCGACGTGGTCCCTGCGGGCCGGCGACGACGCGGCGCTGGCGCTGTTGCGTCAGGTGGCGCGGGCCCTCGAGCCGCCGCTGCTCGACGCCGGCGGGCACATCGTCAAACGCATGGGTGACGGCCTCATGGCCGTGTTCGGTGATCCGACCGTCGCCGTGCGGGCCGTGTTGGCCGCCAAGGAGGCGGTCGGATCGGTCGAGGTGGAGGGCTACACACCGCGGATGCGCGTGGGGATCCACACCGGACGACCGCAGCGGCTGGCCTCGGATTGGCTCGGCGTGGATGTGAATATCGCCGCACGAGTTATGGAACGGGCCACCAAAGGTGGAATCATGGTGTCGAGTTCAACGTTGGATCTCATACCGCAAAGCGAGTTGGACGCGTTGGGCGTCGAGGCCAAGCGGACCCGCAAACCGGTTTTCGGGCCCAAGCCCGCCGGCATGCCCGCCGATTTGGCGATATATCGCCTCAAGACTTTTAGGGAGTTGTCAGGCTCTGATGACACAGCCGAAACAAAACCGCAGCCATAATGAGTGCCAATGATTGGGGGCATCGTGTCCCGGCTCGCCCGGGTCCAATTCACCGTGGGGTATGCGGCGCTGTTGCTTGCCATCAGCTGCGCCATCCTGGTGCTCGGCCCGGACGCACATGACGTCATCGTCGCGCGCGCCAGCACCAACCTGCACAACCTGGCCCACGGGCACCTCGGCACGCTGCTGGGCAGCGCGCTGGTCGTCGACGCCGGGCCGCTCTACTTCTGGCTGCCCTTCCTGACCTGCCTGCTGGCGCTGGCGGAGCTGCATTTGCGCACCATCCGGCTGGTGGTGGCCTTTCTCGTTGGCCACATCGGCGCGACGCTGCTGGTGGCCGCCGCCCTGGCCGGGGCGGTCGAATTCGGCTGGCTGCCTGTGTCGATCACCCGGGCGAGTGACGTCGGGATGAGCTACGGCGCGCTGGCGGTGCTCGGCGCGATGACGGCGGTGATCCCGTCGCGCTGGCGGGCCGCCTGGGTCGGCTGGTGGGTGGCGGCGGGCATCGCTTCGGCGATCGTCGGCGGCGACTTCACCGACGCCGGCCACACCGTCGCGGTGATCCTGGGCGTGCTCGTGTCGGCGCGGTTCCGGCAGCCGATCCACTGGACACCGGCCCGGTACCTGATGCTGGCGGCTTCCTCGGGCTTCGGTTTCCTGATGCTGGCGCACCACTGGGGGACCATGGCGGCGACGCCGGTGTTCGGTCTCCTCGGCGCCGTGGTCGCCTATGCGGGGGCGAGGTACGTCACCGGCCGGGGCCTGCCGGTCGCGCCGCTGGACGGCGACGACACGCTGCCCGGTCCGGCGCCGGCCGTCGCCGGCTGAGTCCCGCCGCGCCAGTGCCCAGCGCCCGCCGGGCGCCGCGGATCCGATCACTATGATCAGCAGTCGTCCCGTGCCGCGCGGAATGCACCATCGATGCGGGCAGCCCTAACAGCTTCGTCAGCAAGGAGAGTGTCGCCGCGTGGGTGAGCAACCCGTCGACCTGTCGCCCGAAGCGTTGACCGCGGCGGTCAACGCCGCGCGGCAGGCCTTCACCCGGGCCGACGACCTCGAAACGCTGGCGCGCGCCAAGACCGAGCACCTCGGCGACCGCTCACCGCTGGCGCTGGCGCGCCAGGCGCTGGGCAGCGTTGCTAAAGACCAACGCGCCGATGCCGGCAAGCGGGTCAACGCCGCGCGGGGCGAGGCCCAGCAGGGGTACGACGAACGCCTCGCGGCCCTGCGCGCCGAACGCGACGCCGCCGTGCTCGTCGCCGAGCGCATCGACGTCACGTTGCCGTCGACGCGACAGCCGGCCGGGGCGCGGCACCCGATCACGATCCTCGCCGAACACGTCGCCGACACCTTCATCGCCATGGGTTGGGAAGTGGTCGACGGTCCCGAGGTCGAAAGCGAACAGTTCAACTTCGACGCGCTCAACTTTCCCGCCGACCACCCCGCGCGCAGCGAGCAGGACACCTTCTACATCGCGCCCGAGGATTCTCGGCAGCTGCTACGCACCCACACCTCGCCGGTGCAGGTGCGCACGCTGCTGGCCCGCGAGTTGCCCGTCTACATCGTCTCGATAGGCCGCACCTTCCGCACCGACGAGCTCGACGCCACCCACACCCCGGTCTTCCACCAGGTCGAAGGCCTGGCGGTGGACCGCGGCCTGTCCATGGCGCACCTGCGGGGCACGCTGGACGCGTTCGCGCGCGCCCAGTTCGGCCCGGAGGCGCGGACCCGCATCCGCCCGCACTTCTTTCCGTTCACCGAGCCCTCCGCCGAGGTCGACGTGTGGTTCGTCGGCAAGAAGGGCGGACCGGGCTGGGTGGAGTGGGGCGGCTGCGGGATGGTGCACCCAAACGTGTTGCGGGCCGCCGGGATTGACGCGCAAGAATACTCCGGCTTTGCGTTCGGCATGGGCCTGGAACGAACGCTGCAGTTCCGCAACGGGATTCCGGACATGCGCGACATGGTCGAGGGCGACGTCCGGTTCTCGCTGCCGTTCGGGGTGGGTGCCTGATGCGCGTTCCGTACAGCTGGCTGCGCGAGGTCGTGAACGGCGGCGCGCCGGCCTGGGACGTGGCCCCCGCCGAGCTGGAGCAGGCGCTGGTGGACATCGGCCACGAGGTCGAAGAGGTTCTCGCCCTCGGCCCGGTCGAGGGCCCGCTGACGGTGGGCCGCGTCACCGACATCGAGGAACTCACCGGTTTCAAGAAGCCGATCCGGTTCTGCCGCGTCGACGTCGGCGCGGATAAAGACCGCGAGATCGTTTGCGGCGCAACTAACTTCGTGGCCGGTGACCTCGTGGTGGCGGCGCTTCCGGGCACCACGCTGCCCGGCGGATTCGCCATCGCCGCGCGTAAGACCTACGGCCGCACCTCGGAGGGAATGATCTGCTCGGCGGCCGAACTCGGTTTGGGCGCCGACCATTCCGGAATTCTGGTGCTGCCGCCGGGCACCGCCGAACCCGGCGCCGACGGCCACGCCGTGCTGGGACTCGACGACGTGATCTTCCACCTGGCCATCACCCCCGACCGCGGTTACGGCATGTCGCTGCGGGGCCTGGCGCGCGAGGTCGCCTGCGCCTACGACCTGGACTTCGTCGACCCCGCGGACGTCAAGCCGTTGCCGGCCAACGGGGAGGCCTGGCCGCTGACGGTGCAGCCCGACACCGGCGTGCGGCGGTTCGCGCTGCGCCCGGTCACCGGCATCGAGCCGGCGGCCGTGTCACCGTGGTGGCTGCAGCGCCGCCTGCTGCTCTCGGGCATCCGCCCCACCTCGCCGGCGGTCGACGTCACGAACTACGTGATGCTCGAGCTGGGCCACCCCCTGCACGCCCACGACCGCAACCGCATCAACGGCGGCTTCGGCGTGCGCTGCGCCCGTCCCGGCGAGACCGTCGTCACCCTCGACGACATCGAACGCAAACTGGAACCGGCCGACGTCCTGATCGTCGACGACACGGCGACCACGGCGATCGGCGGCGTGATGGGCGCGGCGAGCACCGAGGTGCGCGCCGATTCCACCGACGTGCTGCTCGAGGCCGCGGTGTGGGATCCCGCCGCGGTGTCGCGCACCCAGCGCAGATTGCACCTGCCCAGCGAGGCCGCCCGCCGCTACGAGCGGGGCGTGGATCCGGCCATTTCCGTTGCCGCGCTGGACCGCTGCGCCACGCTGCTCGCCGAGATCGCCGGCGGCGCGGTGTCCGACACGCTGACCGATTGGCGGGGTGACCCGCCCCGCGACGACTGGGCCGGGTCGCCGATCGACATCGCCGCCGACCTGCCCGGCCGCATCGCCGGCGTGGCCTACGCCCCGGGCACGGCCGCCAAGCGGCTGTCCCAAATCGGTGCCGCCGTCGCCGAACACGGCGACACGCTGACGGTCACCCCACCCAGCTGGCGGCCCGACCTGCTGCAGCCCGCCGACCTCGTCGAGGAGGTGCTGCGGCTCGAGGGCCTGGAGGTCATCCCCTCGGTGCTGCCGTCGGCGCCGGCGGGCCGCGGGCTGTCCGCCGTGCAACAGCGCCGCCGCGCCATCGGCAGGTCGCTGGCCCAGTCCGGGTACGTCGAGATCCTGCCGACGCCCTTTTTGCCCGCCGGGGTGTTCGACCTGTGGGGACTGCCGCCCGACGATCCGCGGCGCGTCACGACCGACGTGCTCAACCCGCTGGAGGCCGACCGCCCGCACCTGGCCACCACCCTGCTGCCGGCGCTGCTGGAAGCCTTGGTGCGCAACGTATCCCGCGGTCTGGTCGACGTTTCGCTCTATGCCCTTGCCCAGGTGGTGCAGCCGACAGCAGAGACCCGCGGCGTGACGCCGATCCCCGTCGACCGGCGGCCCACCGACGCCGAGATCGCCACGCTCGACGCGTCGTTGCCGCGCCAACCCCAGCACGTCGCCGCGGTGCTGACCGGCCTGCGGGAAGCGCGCGGCCCCTGGGGGCCGGGCCGGCGCGCCGAGGCCGCCGACGCGTTCGAGGCGGTGCGCATCATCGCCCGCGCCGCCGGCATCGACGTGCGGTTGCGGGCGGCGCAGCAGCTGCCGTGGCACCCGGGCCGGTGCGCCGAGGTGCTCGTGGGCGACACGACGGTCGGGTACGCGGGCCAGCTGCACCCGGCCGTGACCGAGCGCTCCGGGCTGCCCAAGGGCACCTGCGCCCTCGAACTCGATCTCGACGCCGTGCCCCTCGTCGGGGCGCTGCCCGCGCCCCGGGTGTCTCCGTTCCCGGCGGTCTTCCAGGACGTCAGCCTGGTGGTGTCGGCGGACGTACCGGCTCAGGCGGTGGCCGACGCCGTGCGCGAAGGCGCGGGCGAGCTGCTGGAAGACCTGCAGCTGTTCGACGTTTTCACCGGCCCGCAGATCGGGGAGGACCGCAAGTCGCTGACCTTCGCGCTGCGGTTCCGGGCGCCGGATCGCACGCTGACCGAGGACGACGCGACCGCGGCCCGCGAGGCTGCCGTGCGCCGGGCCGCCGAGTCGGTCGGCGCCGAGCTCCGCGCCTGATGGAATGGATTTGCAAACTACTGCATAACCATGCAAAATCGTCGAAATGGCCGACGTGATCAAGGTGGCAGTTGCCGGTGCCAGCGGCTATGCGGGCGGTGAAATCCTGCGCTTGCTGCTTGGGCACCCGGCCTACGCCCAGGGGCGCCTGTCGATCGGCGCGCTGACCGCCGCTGCCAGCGCCGGCAGCACGCTCGCTGAGCACCATCCGCACCTGACGCCGCTGGCCCAGCGCGTCGTCGAGCCGACCGAGCCCGCCGTGCTCGCGGGCCACGACGTGGTGTTCCTGGGCTTGCCGCACGGCCATTCGGCCGCGCTGGCCTCTCAGCTCGGCCCCGACACCGTGATCATCGACTGCGGCGCGGACTTCCGGCTCACCGACGCCGCCGCCTGGGAGCGGTCCTACGGCACCCCGCACGCGGGCAGCTGGCCCTACGGGCTGCCGGAGCTCCCGGGCGCGCGCGAGCGGCTGCGCGGCGCGCGGCGCATCGCGGTTCCCGGCTGCTACCCGACCGCGGCGCTGCTGGCGTTGCTGCCCGCGGTGGCCTCAGACCTCGTCGAGCCCGCCGTCACGGTCGTCGCCGTCAGCGGCACCTCCGGGGCCGGGCGGGCCGCCAAGACCGACCTGCTGGGCGCCGAGGTCATCGGGTCGGCGCGCGCCTACAACATCGCCGGGGCGCACCGGCACACCCCGGAGATCGCCCAGGGGCTGGGGGCCGTCACCGGCCGCGCCGTGACGGTGTCGTTCACCCCGGTGCTGATCCCGACGTCGCGCGGGATCCTGGCCACGTGCACCGCCCCCACCCGTGCGTCGTTGCCGCAGCTGCGGGAGGCCTACGAAAAGGCTTACGACGCAGAGCCATTCATCTACCTGATGCCCGACGGTCAGCTGCCCCGCACGGGTGCGGTGATCGGCAGCAACGCGGCGCACATCGCCGTCGCGGTGGACGAGGCGGCCCAGACCTTCGTGGCGATCGCCGCGATCGACAACCTGGTCAAGGGCACGGCCGGGGCCGCCGTGCAGTCGATGAACCTGGCACTGGGTTGGCCGGAGACGGAAGGCCTTTCGGTGATCGGGGTGGCGCCGTGACGCGCACCGAGTCGCCGCGGTTGCTGCGCGAGCAGGGCGTCACCGCGCCGGCCGGATTCCGGGCGGCGGGCATCGCCGCCGGCATCAAGGCCTCGGGCAAGCGCGACCTGGCCCTGGTCTTCAACGAGGGCCCCGATTACGCGGCCGCCGGGGTGTTCACCCGCAACAGGGTCAAGGCCGCGCCGGTGCTGTGGAGCCAGCAGGTGCTGAGCACGGGCGCGCTGCGCGCGGTGATCCTCAACTCCGGCGGCGCCAACGCCTGCACCGGGCCGGGCGGGTTCGGAGACACCCACGCCACGGCCGAGGCCGTCGCGGCCGCCCTGTCGGACTGGGGAACCGAGACCGGGGCCATCGAGGTCGCGGTGTGCTCCACCGGGCTGATCGGTGACCGGTTGCCGATGGACAAGGTGCTGTCCGGCGTGCGCGCGATCGTGCAGGACATGGCCGGCGGCCTGTCCGGCGGCGACGACGCCGCCCAGGCGATCATGACCACCGACACCGTGCCCAAACAGGTTGCGCTGCACCACCCGGACAGCTGGACGATCGGCGGGATGGCCAAGGGCGCGGGCATGCTCGCGCCGTCGCTGGCGACCATGCTCTGCGTGCTGACCACCGACGCGGTCGTCGACGCCGCCGCGCTGGACTCCGCGCTGCGCCACGCCACCGCGCGCACCTTCGACCGGCTCGACATCGACGGCGCGTGCTCGACCAACGACACGGTGCTGCTGCTGGCCTCCGGGGCCAGCGGGATCGCGCCGGATCAGGGCGATCTCGACGACGCCGTGCTGCGTGTCTGCGACGACCTGTGCGCGCAGCTGCAGGCCGACGCCGAGGGCGTCACCAAGCGCGTCAACGTCACCGTCACCGGCGCCGCCTCCGAGGACGACGCCCTGGTCGCCGCCCGGACCATCGCCCGCGACAGCCTGGTCAAGACGGCGGTGTTCGGTTCGGACCCCAACTGGGGACGGGTGCTCGCCGCCGTCGGCATCGCGCCCATCGCCCTGGATCCCGATAGGATCACGGTGTCGTTCAACGGCTCCACGGTCTTCGCCGACGGGGTGGGGGCGCCGGGAGCGCGCGAGGTGGACCTCTCGGGAGCCGACATCGACATCGCCGTCGATCTGCGGCTCGGCGACGGCCGGGCCACCATCCGGACCACCGACCTGTCCCACGGCTACGTCGAAGAGAATTCGGCCTACAGCTCATGACCCGCGCCAGCGACTTATCCACCGCGGTCAAGGCGCAGGTGCTCGCCGAGGCGCTGCCCTGGCTCAAGCAGTTGCACGGCAAGATCGTCGTCATCAAGTACGGCGGCAACGCCATGACTGACGACACGCTGCGGCACGCGTTCGCCGCCGACATGGCGTTCCTGCGCAACTGCGGCGTGCACCCCGTCGTCGTGCACGGCGGCGGCCCGCAGATCAGCGCGATGCTGCGCCGGCTCGGCATCCAGGGTGACTTCAAGGGCGGATTCCGGGTCACCACACCGGAAGTGCTCGACGTGGCGCGGATGGTGTTGTTCGGCCAGGTCGGCCGCGAGCTCGTCAACTTGATCAACGCGCACGGGCCGTACGCGGTCGGCATCACCGGCGAGGACGCCCAGCTGTTCACCGCCGTGCGGCGCAGCGTCACCGTCGACGGCGTGGCCACCGACATCGGCCTGGTGGGCGACGTCGAGCGGGTCAATACCGCCGCGGTGCTGGATCTTATTGCCGCACGGCGCATTCCGGTGGTGTCGACGCTGGCGCCGGACGCCGAAGGTGTGGTGCACAACATCAACGCCGACACCGCCGCGGCGGCGCTGGCCGACGCGCTGCGCGCCGAGAAGCTGTTGATGCTCACCGATGTCGAAGGCCTGTACACGAGTTGGCCCGACCGCGATTCGCTGGTCAGCGAAATCGACACCGCCACATTGTCGCAACTGCTACCCACCCTGGAGGCGGGCATGATTCCCAAGGTCGAAGCCTGTCTGAGGGCCGTGAGCGCCGGTGTGCCGAGCGCCCACGTCATCGACGGCCGGGTCGAACATTGTGTGCTGGTGGAGCTTTTCACCGACGCGGGCACGGGAACCAAGGTGGTACCGGCATGAGTAATACCGACGCCCTGAAGCGGCGGTGGGAAGCCGTGATGATGAACAACTACGGCACCCCCGCGATGGCCCTGGCCAGTGGCGACGGGGCCGTGGTCACCGACGTCGACGGCAAGAGCTACCTCGACCTGCTCGGCGGCATCGCGGTCAACATCCTGGGCCACCGCCACCCCGCGATCATCGAGGCCGTCACCCGGCAGATGGCGACGCTGGGCCACACGTCCAACCTGTACGCGACCGAACCCGGCATCGCTCTGGCCGAGGAACTGGTGGCCCTGCTGGGCGCGCCCGAGGAAACTCCGGCGCGGGTATTCTTCTGCAACTCCGGCACCGAGGCCAACGAGGTGGCCTTCAAAATGTCCCGGCTCACGGGCCGCACGAAACTGGTTGCCGCGCAAGAGGCTTTCCACGGCCGGACGATGGGATCGCTGGCGCTGACCGGCCAGCCGAGCAAGCGGGCGCCGTTCGCCCCGCTGCCCGGCGACGTCACCTACGTGCCGTACGGCGACGCCGCGGCGCTGGCCGCGGCGGTCGACGACGACACCGCGGCGGTGTTTCTGGAGCCGATCATGGGGGAGAGCGGCGTCGTCGTCCCGCCCGAGGGATACCTGGCCGCCGCGCGCGATGTCACCGCGCGGCACGGCGCCCTGCTGGTGCTCGACGAGGTGCAGACCGGGATGGGCCGCACCGGAACGTTTTTCGCCCACCAGCATGACGGCATCACCCCCGACGTGGTCACGCTCGCCAAGGGGCTCGGCGGCGGCCTGCCCATCGGGGCGTGCCTGGCCGTCGGGCGCGCCGCCGAGATGATGACGCCCGGCCTGCACGGCAGCACCTTCGGCGGCAATCCGGTCTGCACCGCGGCGGCGCTGGCGGTGCTGCGGGTGCTGGCGTCCGACAACCTGGTCCGCCACGCCGAGGTGGTGGGCAAGTCGTTGCGGCACGGCATCGAGGGGCTCGGTCACCCGCTCGTCGACCACGTGCGCGGGCGCGGACTGCTGTGCGGGGTGGTGCTCACCGCGGCGCGGGCCAAGGACGCCGAGGCGGCCGCGCGCGAGGCCGGGTTCCTGGTGAACGCCGCCGCGCCCGACGTCATCCGGCTGGCCCCGCCGCTGATCATCACCGAAGGCCAGCTCGACGGGTTCATCGCCGCGCTGCCGGGCATCCTCGAAGGGGCCGCACGTGGTTAGGCATTTCCTGCGCGACGACGACCTGTCGCCCACCGAGCAGTCCGAAGTGCTGCAGCTGGCCGCCGAGCTGAAGAAGGACCCGTTCTGCGCGCGTCCCCTAGAGGGGCCGCGCGGGGTCGCGGTCCTGTTCGACAAGAACTCCACCCGCACCCGGTTCTCCTTCGAGGTGGGCATTGCCCAGCTCGGCGGGCACGCAGTCGTCGTCGACGCCCGCAGCACCCAGCTGGGCCGCGACGAGACCCTGGAGGACACCGCGCGGGTGCTGTCCCGCTACGTCGAGGCCATCGTCTGGCGCACGTTCGGGCAGGAGCGACTCGAGGCGATGGCCGGGGCCGCGACGGTGCCGGTGGTCAACGCGCTGTCCGACGAGTTCCACCCCTGCCAGGTGCTCGCCGACCTGCAGACCATCGCCGAACGCAAGGGAGCGCTGCGTGGCCTGCGGATGACCTACCTCGGCGACGGCGCCAACAACATGGCGCACTCGTTGATGCTCGGCGGGGTCACCGCCGGCATCCACGTCACGATCGCCGCCCCGGACGGCTTCGCCCCCGATCCGGCGTTCGTGGCCGCGGCCCGCCGGCGCGCCGAGGACACCGACGCCTCGGTCACCGTCACCGCCGACGCCGGGGCGGCCGCGCGCGGCGCCGACGTCCTGGTCACCGACACGTGGACGTCGATGGGACAGGAGGGCGACGGCCTGGACCGGGTCAAACCGTTCCGGCCGTATCAGATCAACGCCGACCTGCTGTCGCTGGCCGACCCGGAAGCCGTTGTGCTGCACTGCCTTCCGGCTCATCGCGGCGACGAGATCACCGACGAGGTGATGGACGGCCCGGCCAGCGTGGTCTTCGACGAGGCCGAGAACCGGTTGCACGCCCAAAAGGCGCTGCTGACATGGCTTTTGGAGCGGCGGTCATGACCCGCGCGCCGGCGACGATGCAGGGCGCAGCGATGAGGAGGAGCGGCGCAATGACCCGTAGCAAGGCCACGCCCGAAACCACCCGGGCCGGGCGCCAGGACCGCATCGTGGCGATCCTGTCGTCGGCGTCGATCAGCAGTCAAAGCGAACTGGCGGCCCGGCTGGCCGGCGAGGGCATCGAGGTCACCCAGGCCACCCTGTCGCGCGACCTGGAGGAGCTGGGCGCGGTGAAGCTGCGCGGCGCCGACGGCGGCGTCGGCGTCTACATCGTTCCCGAGGACGGCAGCCCGGTGCGCGGCGTGTCGGGCGGCACCGCCCGGCTGTCCCGGTTGCTCGGCGAGCTGTTGGTGTCGGCCGACTCCAGCGCGAACCTCGCGGTGCTGCGCACCCCGCCCGGCGGTGCCAACTATTTGGCCAGCGCGATCGATCGCGCGGCGCTACCGTACGTCGTCGGCACCATCGCCGGCGATGACACCGTCTTCGTGGCCGCCCGAGAGCCGATGACCGGCGCCGAACTGGCCACCACATTGGAAAAACTCACGTAAGCGATTTCAACCTAAGGAGATTGGTTCATGTCAGAACGCGTCATCCTGGCGTATTCCGGCGGTCTGGACACCTCGGTGGCCATCAGCTGGATCGGCAAGGAGACCGGCCGTGAGGTCGTAGCGGTGGCGATCGACCTCGGCCAGGGCGGCGAAGACATGGAGGTCATCCGCCAGCGGGCCCTGGACTGCGGGGCGGTGGAGGCCGTCGTCGTCGACGCCCGCGACGAATTCGCCGAGGGTTACTGCCTTCCCACCATCCTGTCCAACGCCCTCTATATGGATCGCTACCCGCTGGTGTCGGCGATCAGCCGGCCGTTGATCGTCAAGCACCTGGTGGCGGCGGCGCGCGAGCACGGCGGCAGCATCGTCGCGCACGGCTGCACCGGCAAGGGCAACGACCAGGTCCGGTTCGAGGTCGGATTCGGTTCGCTGGCACCCGATCTCGAGGTGCTGGCGCCGGTCCGCGACTACGCCTGGACGCGCGAGAAGGCGATCGCGTTCGCCGAGGAGAACGCCATCCCGATCAACGTCACCAAGCGCTCGCCGTTCTCGATCGACCAGAACGTGTGGGGCCGCGCGGTGGAAACCGGCTTCCTGGAACACCTTTGGAACGCGCCCACCAAGGACGTCTACGCCTACACCGAAGACCCCACGCTGAACTGGAGCACCCCAGACGAGGTGATCGTCGGGTTCGAGCGCGGCGTGCCGGTGACGATCGACGGCAAGCGGGTGTCGGTGCTGGACGCCATCGAGGAGCTCAACACCCGCGCCGGCGCGCAGGGCGTCGGCCGCCTCGACGTCGTCGAGGACCGGCTGGTGGGCATCAAGAGCCGCGAGATCTACGAGGCGCCCGGCGCCATGGTGCTCATCACCGCGCACACCGAACTCGAACACGTCACGCTCGAGCGCGAGCTGGGCCGGTTCAAGCGGCACACCGATCAGCGTTGGGCCGAGCTGGTGTACGACGGGCTGTGGTACTCCCCGCTCAAGGAGGCACTGGAGAGCTTCGTCGCCAAGACCCAGGAGCACGTGACGGGCGAGGTGCGAATGGTGTTGCACGGCGGCCACATCGCGGTCAACGGGCGGCGCAGCGCCGAATCGCTGTACGACTTCAACCTGGCCACCTACGACGAGGGCGACAGCTTCGACCAGTCGGCCGCAAAGGGTTTCGTCTACGTGCACGGCCTGTCGTCGAAGATCGCGTCCCGCCGGGACCAGACGGTGACGGGCCCGGCCGAAGCGTGAGCACCCGCGAGGGATCGCTGTGGGGCGGGCGGTTCGCCGACGGCCCGTCGGACGCGCTGGCCGCGCTGAGCAAGTCCACCCATTTCGACTGGGTGCTGGCCCCTTACGACATCGTCGCCTCGCGGGCCCACGCCGTGATCCTGTTCCGGGCCGGGCTGCTGACCGAAGAGCAGCGCGACGGGCTGCTGGCCGGCCTGGACCAGCTCGCCTCCGACGTCGCCGACGGCAGCTTTTCGCCGCTGGTCACCGACGAGGACGTGCACGCGGCGCTGGAACGCGGGCTGATCGACCGCGTCGGGCCCGAGCTGGGCGGGCGGCTGCGGGCCGGCCGGTCGCGCAACGACCAGGTGGCCACCCTGTTCCGGATGTGGCTGCGCGACGCGGTGCGCCGGGTCGCCGCCGGGGCGCTGGACGTCGTCGGCGCGCTGGCCGCCCAGGCCGCCGCCCACCCCGACGCCATCATGCCCGGCAAAACCCACCTGCAGTCCGCCCAGCCGGTGCTGCTGGCCCACCACCTGCTCGCGCACGCCCACCCGCTGCTGCGCGACGTCGACCGCCTCGTCGACTTCGACAAGCGGGCCGCGATCTCCCCGTACGGCTCCGGGGCGCTGGCCGGGTCGTCGCTGGGCCTGGACCCCGGCGCGATCGCCGCTGAGCTCGGCTTCGCGGCCCCCGCCGACAACTCCATCGACGCCACCGCGTCCCGAGATTTCGCCGCGGAGGCGGCGTTCGTCCTCGCCATGATCGGCGTCGACCTGTCCCGGCTGGCCGAGGACGTCATCCTGTGGAGCTCGACCGAATTCGGCTACGTCACCCTGCACGACTCGTGGTCCACCGGCAGCTCGATCATGCCGCAGAAGAAGAACCCGGACATCGCCGAGCTGGCCCGCGGCAAGTCGGGTCGGCTGATCGGAAACCTGGCCGGCCTGCTGGCCACGCTGAAGGCCCAGCCGCTCGCCTACAACCGTGACCTGCAGGAAGACAAGGAACCGGTGTTCGATTCGGTGGCCCAGCTGGAGCTGGTGCTGCCCGCGATGGCGGGGCTGGTGGGAAGCCTGACGTTCGACGTCGACCGGATGGCCGCCCTCGCGCCGGCCGGGTACACGCTGGCGACCGACATCGCCGAATGGCTGGTGCGCCAGGGGGTGCCGTTCCGCTCCGCGCACGAGGCCGCCGGCGCGGCCGTGCGCGCCGCCGAGGAGCGCGGCGTCGGGCTCGACGAGCTGACCGACGACGAGCTGGCCGCCATCAGCGGCGACCTCACACCGCAGGTTCGCGAGGTCTTGACGATCGAGGGCTCAGTAGCGTCGCGCGATGCGTGGGGCGGCACCGCGCCCGTCCGGGTCGCCGAGCAGATCGAAAACGTCCTGGCCAGCGCCGGAAGGCTCAAAGAGCGGCTCGAGGACCGGGCGCGCGGGAGCCGTTGAGATGACGTCGGTTTCCGTGCCCCGCGCTGTCGCGCCGACTAGACTGCGGGCTCAAAGCGATCCGGATGAACGTTTCGGGCCGGATCCCCGTGACCAAGGGGTGGGAAACCAATGAGCGTCGTCGCCGGCGTCTTCGGTGCGCTACCGCCGCACCGTTATTCGCAGCGCGAGCTCACCGACTTCTTCGTCAGCATCCCCGAGTTCGCGGACTACGAAGACATCGTCCGGCAGCTGCACGCCAGCGCCAAAGTCGACAGCCGCCACCTGGTGCTGCCGCTCGAGCAATACCCCACGCTGACCGACTTCGGCATGGCCAACCGGATCTTCACCGAGCACGCTGTGAACCTCGGCTGCGAGGCGCTGTCCGGCGCGCTCGACGAGGCGGGACTGCGGGCGCAGGACGTCGACGTGCTGATCACGACCACCGTCACCGGGCTGACGGTGCCGTCCGTGGACGCCCGGATCGCCGCGCGGCTCGGCCTGCGCGACGACGTGCGCCGCGTGCCGCTGTTCGGCCTCGGCTGCGTGGCCGGCGCCGCCGGTGTCGCCCGCGCGAACGACTACCTGCGAGGCGCGCCCGACGCCGTCGCCGCCCTGGTCTCGGTCGAGCTGTGCTCGCTGACCTACCCCGGATACAAGCCGTCGCTGGCGGGGATGGTCGGCAGCGCCCTGTTCGCCGACGGCGCCGCGGCGGTGGTGGCCGTGGGCGACCGGCGCGCCCAACAGCTCGCCGCCGCCGGGCCCAGCGTCCTGGATTCGCGCAGCCATCTGTATCCCGATTCGCTGCGCACCATGGGCTTCGACGTGCGTTCGGGCGGATTCGAGCTCGTGCTGTCGAAGGACGTCGCGGCGGTCGTGGAGCAATACATCGAGGACGACGTCACCCAGTTTCTCGGCGCCCATGGCCTGACGCCGACCGACATCGGCGCGTTCGTCAGCCACCCCGGCGGACCCAAGGTCATCGAGGCGATCAACGCGGCGCTCAGCCTGCCGCCGGAGGCCCTCGAACTCACCTGGCGTTCGCTCGGCGAGATCGGCAACCTTTCGTCGGCGTCGGTGTTGCACGTGCTGCGCGACACCCTCGCCAAGCCGCCGCCGAGCGGAAGTCCCGGCCTGATGCTCGCGATGGGGCCGGGATTCTGTTCCGAATTGGTGTTGTTGCGTTGGCACTGATGGTCGCTCGTGTACCTCCGTTCCTGCCCTGAGGCGCCCTTTTGGGGCGGCGGGGAGGTTGTGGCGGTGGGTCGACCGACGGCCCTTTGGAGGAGCCGGCGCTGTGAGTGACACGAAAGGCCGCGTTCGATGAACGGCAACACCGAAGAGCTCGTCCGGGCCCTTCGCCAATCGCTGAAGGAAAACGAGCGGCTCAAGCGCGAGAACCGCCAATACCTCGCCGCCACCACCGAGCCGGTGGCGGTGGTGGGCATGGGATGCCGCTATCCCGGTGGGGTGGACTCGCCAGAGGCGTTGTGGGAGATGGTGGTTGAGGGCCGCGACGTCGTCTCGGAGTTCCCGTCGGACCGCGGCTGGAGCCTGGCCGGGCTCTTCGATGCGGATCCGGACGCGGTCGGAAAGTCCTACGCGCGCTGCGGCGGGTTTCTCTCGGACGTCGGGGATTTCGACGCCGCCTTCTTCGGGATCGCGCCGAGCGAGGCGCTGGCGATGGACCCCCAGCAACGCCTGCTGCTCGAGGTGTCGTGGGAGGCGTTGGAGCGGGCCGGAATCGATCCCGTCACCCTGCGCGGTTCGTCGACCGGCGTGTTCGCCGGGATCTTTCACGGCTCCTACGGGGGACAGGGCCGGGTGCCGGGACACTTGGAGCGATACGGCCTGCGCGGCTCGACGCTGAGTGTGGCATCCGGGCGGGTGGCGTACTCGTTGGGGCTCGAGGGCCCGGCGGTTTCCGTCGACACGGCGTGTTCGTCGTCGCTGGTGGCCCTCCATTTGGCCGCGCAGTCGTTGCGTTCCGGTGAATGCGATCTGGCGCTGGCCGGCGGCGTGACGGTGATGGCCACGCCGGCGATGTTCATCGAATTCAGTCGCCAGCGGGCGCTGGCCGCCGACGGCCGCTGCAAGGCCTACGCGGGCGCGGCCGACGGCACCGGGTTTTCCGAGGGCGTCGGCGTGCTCGTGCTGGAGCGGCTGGCCGACGCGCGCCGGCTCGGGCATCCGGTGCTGGCCGTGATACGCGGGTCCGCGGTGAACCAGGACGGCGCGTCCAACGGGCTGGCGACGCCCAACGGGCCCTCGCAGCAACGGGTGATCCGGGCGGCGCTGGCCAACGCGCGGCTGGGCGCCGCGGACGTGGACCTGGTGGAGGGGCATGGGACCGGCACCACGCTCGGGGATCCGATTGAGGCGCAGGCGCTTCTGGCGACCTACGGGCAGGACCGGCCCGTGGACCGGCCGCTGTGGCTGGGGTCGATCAAATCCAACATGGGTCACACGTCGGCCGCGGCCGGCGCCGGCGGAGTGATCAAGATGGTGCAGGCGGTCCGCCACGGCGTGATGCCCAAGACGCTGCACGTGGATGAGCCGACGCCGCACGTGGATTGGTCGGCCGGCGCGGTGTCGCTGCTGACCGAATCGCGCCCGTGGTCCACGCCCGACCGGCCGCGCCGCGCGGGCGTCTCGTCGTTCGGCATCAGCGGCACCAACGCGCACGTCATCGTCGAGCAGTATGCGCCGGAGCCCGAAAGCGACTCGCCCCCAGGCGATGACGTGGTGGTGCCGTGGGTCCTCTCGGCCCGGTCGGCCGAGGCGCTGTCGAACCAGGCGGCGCGGCTGCTGGCGCACGTGAAGGCCCATCCCACGCTGCGGGTGATCGACGTGGGCTGGTCGCTGGTCGCGACGCGGTCGCGCTTCGAGCACCGCGCGGTGGTCGTGGGCGCCACCGGCGCGCAGCTGCTGCGGGGGCTGGCCGAGTTGGCGGCCGGCGAGCAGGGGGCCGGCGTCGCGGTGGGCCGGGCGCAGTCGCCCGGCAAGACGGTGTTCGTGTTCCCCGGCCAGGGCTCGCAATGGGCCGGCATGGGCGCCCAATTGCTGGACAGTTCAACGGTATTCGCCGAGCAGCTGCACCGGTGCGCGGGGGCGCTCGCCGATCACGTCGACTGGTCGCTGATCGACGTCATCCGCGGCGCGCCGGGCGCGCCCGGACTGGACCGGGTGGACGTGGTGCAGCCGGCGCTGTGGGCGGTCATGGTGTCGCTCGCGGAGTTGTGGCGTTCGGTGGGCGTGGTGCCCGATGCGGTGATCGGTCATTCCCAGGGTGAAATCGCTGCGGCCTGCGTGGCGGGGGCGCTGTCGCTGGAAGACGCCGCCCGGGTGGTGGCGCTGCGCAGCAGACTGCTGGTGGGGCTGTCGGGCCGGGGCGGCATGGTCTCGCTGGCCTGCGCCCTGCCGCGCGCCGAGCAGCTGATCGCGCCGTGGGGTGAGCGATTGAATATCGCCACGATCAACGGTGTTTCGGCGGTGGTGGTCTCCGGCGAGGTGGACGCGCTGACCGAATTGATGCGGCGGTGCGAAGCCGACAACATCCGCGCCCGCCGCATCGATGTCGACTACGCCTCGCATTCCGCCGCGGTGGACGCGATCCGCGAGCCCCTCGCCGCGGCGCTGAACGGCATTGCACCGCGGTCGTCCTCGGTCGCGTTCTTCTCCACCGTGACCGGTGAGCTCATGGACACCGCGGGACTGGACGCCGACTACTGGTTCCGTAGCATCCGGCAGACGGTGCAGTTCGAGCGGGCGGTCCGCTGCGCCTGCGACGCGGGCTATCGGGCGTTCATCGAATCCAGCCCGCACCCCGTGCTGATGGCCGCCATCGAAGAGACCATGCCCGACCACGAACAGGGCTGCGTCATCCCGTCGTTGGGCCGCGACGACGGCGGCCCGGACCGCTTCTGGCTCTCGGCCGGGCAGGCGTTCGTGGCGGGCGTGGGTGTGGACTGGCCCGCCGCGTTCGACGGCCTGGGCGGCCGGCGTGTCGACCTGCCCACGTACGGGTTTGCGCGGCAACACTTTTGGCTTCAGGGCGGATCGACGGGCTCGTCTGACGCCGCCACCCTGGGGGTCAGCGGTGCCGAGCACGGGCTGCTCGGCGCGGTGGTGCCCCGGCCCGACTCCGGCGGTGTGGCGCTCACGGGCCGGGTGTCGACGGTCGCCCACCCCTGGTTGGCCGATCACGCGGTGGGCCAGACCGTCTTGTTCCCCGGTGCGGGATTCGTCGAGCTGGCCATCCGCGCGGGTGACGAGGTCGGCTGCGGCGTGCTCGACGAGCTGACACTGTCGGCGCCGTTGGTGCTGCCCGCCGGCGACGGTGTGCAGGTGCAACTCGCGGTCGGGGCGGCCGACGAGTCGGGTCGGCGTCGGCTGTCGGTGTATTCGGATGCCGCGCAGCCGGGTTCGGAGTGGGTGTTGCACGCCGAGGGACTGTTGCGGCCGGGGGCGGTGACTCCGGCCGCGGACCTCTCGGTGTGGCCGCCCGTCGGGGCGACCGCGGTGGAGGTCTCGGGCGCCTACGCCGCGCTCGCCCGGCGCGGCTACGAATACGGCCGCGCATTCCAGGGATTGCGGGCGATGTGGCAGCGCGGGGACGAGCTCTTCGCCGAGGTCGCCGTGCCCGACGCCGCCGCGGCCGACGGCGGCTTCGGAATCCATCCCGTGCTGTTGGACGCCGCGCTGCAAGCGATCGGGGCCGCCGGCGAGCAGGACATGACCGTGTTGCCGTTCTCCTGGCAGGGCGTGTCGTTGCACGCGTCGGGCGCGGCGCGGGCGCGGGTACGGATCGCGCCCGCCGGCGCCGGGGCGGTCTCGGTGGAATTGGCGGACGGAGCGGGGCTGCCGGTGCTGTCGGTGGGCGCGTTGGCCATGCGCCCGGTCTCCGCCGAGCAATTGGCCACCGCGGCGGCACCCACGCAGCGCCCGCTCGCCCAGGGAGTGCTCGACCTGACCTGGTCACCGATCACGCTGGGCGGCGAGGACGACGGCGCAAAGGCCACGGTGTGGGAGTTGGCAGATCACGGCGGCGACGTGGTGAAGTCGGTGCACGCGGCGGCCGCCGAGGCCTTGGAGGTGCTGCAATCGTGGTTGCGCGCCGACGGCGACGGGGTGCTGGCCGTGCGGACCCGCGGCGCGGTCGCGCTTGCCGGCGAAGACGTTTCGGACCTTTCCGGCGCCGCGGTGTGGGGCCTGGTGCGCTCGGCGCAGGCCGAGCACCCCGGCCGCATGGTGCTGATCGACTCCGACGGGTCGCTGGATCCCCACGCGGTAATCGGTTGCGGTGAGCCGCAAGTGGTGGTCCGCGGGGGCGTCGCCTATGCGGCCCGGCTGCGGCTGGTGCGGGCGGACTCCGCGATCGGCCTGCCGGCCGGTGGCTGGCGGTTGGACGCCGGCGGCGAGGGCACCCTGGAGGACCTCGTCGTAAGCCCTTGCCCGCGAACCGAATTGATCGCGGGGCAGGTGCGGGTGGCGGTGGCCGCGGTCGGGGTCAACTTCCGCGATGTGCTGGTGGCGCTGGGGATGTATCCCGGCGGCGGCCAGCTGGGGGCCGAGGGCGCCGGTGTGGTCGTCGAGGTCGCCCCCGACGTGACCGGGTTGGCCGTCGGTGATCCGGTCATGGGGTTGTTGGGGGTCGTCGGCTCCGAGGCGGTGGTCGACCAGCGATTGGTGACACCGGTGCCCGACGGGCTGTCGCTGGTCGCGGCCGCCGGCGTGCCGGTGGTATTCCTCACCGCGCTGTACGGGTTGTCGGTGCTGGCGGGGCTGCGCTGCGGGGAGCGCGTGTTGGTGCACACCGCCACCGGGGGAGTGGGCATGGCCGCGGTGCAACTGGCGCGGCACTGGGGTGCGGAGGTGTTCGTCACCGCAAGCCGCGGCAAGTGGGATACCTTGCGCGCGATGGGATTCGACGACGACCACATCGGGGATTCCCGCACGCTCGAGTTCGAGGAGAAGTTCCGCGCGGTGGCGGGTGACCGCGCCTTCGATGTCGTGCTCAATTCCCTGGCCGGCGATTTCACCGACGCCTCGCTGCGGCTGTTGGCGCCCGGTGGGCGATTCATCGAGATGGGCAAGACCGACGTCCGCGACCCGCGCGTCGTCGCCGAACAATATGGGGGCGCCCAGTACCGGGCCTTCGACCTGTTGGAGGCCGGCCCGGACCGGACGGCGGCCATGCTGGCCGAGATCGTCGGATTGTTGACCCGCGGGGTCTTGACACCGTTGCCGCAGAAGACATTCGACGTCCGCTGCGCCGCGGCGGCCTACCGGTACGTCAGCCAGGCCCGCCACGTCGGCAAGGTCGCGCTCACCGTGCCGTCGGGGCCCGGCGAGGTGCTCAGCGGCTGCGGCGGCGGGCTGGCCGGGGGCAGTGTGGTGATCACCGGCGGCACTGGGATGGCCGGTTCGGCGCTGGCCCGCCACCTCGTCGACCGCTACGGGGTGGCCCACGTGGTGCTGGTCAGCCGGGCCGGCGCGGAGGCCCCCGGTGTCGCGGAACTGGTGGACGGGCTGAAGCGGGCCGGCGCCGACGTGTCGGTGGAGGCCTGCGACGTCGCCGATCCCGACGCGGTGGGGGCGATGCTTTCCCGGATACCGGCGCACTATCCGCTGCGCGGCGTCGTTCACGCCGCCGGGATCCTCGACGACGGGTTGATCTCGTCGCTGACCCCGGACCGGGTGGACGCGGTGCTGCGGGCCAAGGTCGACGGTGCCTGGAACCTGCACCAGCTCACCCGCGATCTGGATTTGTCGGCGTTCGTGGTGTTTTCGTCGATGGCCGGGATCGTGGGGACCCCGGGACAGGCCAACTACGCGGCGGCCAACAGCTTCCTCGACGGGCTGGCCGCCTACCGGCGCGCCCACGGCCTCGCGGGCCTGTCGCTGGCCTGGGGCCTGTGGGAACAGGCCTCGGCGATGACGGCGCACCTCGGCGACCGGGACAAGGCCCGGATGAGCAGGATCGGCCTGGCGCCGCTGCCCACCGGGCAGGCCTTGGCGGCCTTCGACGCCGCCATGCTGGTCGACCGTCCGGTGCTGGTGGCCGCCGCCGTGGACCGGGCCGACCTGTCGGACAACGTCGCCGCGCTGCCGCCGCTGCTGCGCGAACTCGCCGCCGGCCCGGCCCGGCGCGTGGTCGACGACACCGGCGCCGCCGCGTCCAGCACGGGTCTGAGCGCACGCCTGAACGGCCTGAGCCCCGAGGCCCGGCAGCGCGAATTGATCGACCTGGTTCGCGGCAACGCCGCGATGGTCCTGGGCGTGCCGAACCCGGCCGACATCAACGTCGGCCGCGCGTTCCAGGAGCTCGGCTTCGACTCGCTCACCGCGGTCGAGCTGCGTAACCGGCTCAAAAACGCGACGGGCCTTACCCTTTCGCCAACACTCATCTTCGACTACCCCACGCCGACCGTGCTGGCTGGGCACCTGGACACACAACTGGCGGGGGCCGGCACCGACGTGCAGCCGAACCTGATGGCCCGGGTCAACGACATCACCCGCGAACTGCAGGCGCTGCTGGGCGCGCCCGACTGGAATGCCGACGACCGCTCGGTGCTGCGGGCGCGCATCCACACCCTGCTCGGCGCCATTGCGCCCGCCGATCCGGCCGACTCCGAACACCTCGACGATGACCTCGATGCCGCCACCGAAAGCCAACTCTTTGCGATCCTCGATGAAGAACTCGGCCGCTGACACCCCGCCAGGAGCGGCAACGCCCGGCACCGCGCAGCACGTCGACTACCTGAAGCGCCTCACGGCGGATCTCAGGCGGACCCGGCGGCGCGTCGCCGAGCTGGAAGGCCAACTGTCCGAACCGGTCGCGGTGGTGGGCATGGCCTGCCGCTACGCCGGCGGCGTGGACACCCCGGAAGCCCTCTGGGAGCTGGTCGCCGAGGGGCGGGACACGGTGTCGGACTTCCCGCTCGATCGCGGCTGGGACGTCGAGGGCCTCTACGACCCGGACCCGGACGCGAAAGGCAAGATGTACACCCGCCACGGCAGCTTCCTGCAGCACGCGGGGGACTTCGACGCCGGGTTCTTCGGCATCGGGCCCAGCGAGGCGCTGGCCATGGACCCCCAGCAGCGGATGATGCTGGAGATCTGCTGGGAGGCGTTGGAGCGCGCGGGAATTGACCCCTTCGCGCTGCGCGGCACGGCGACCGGAGTCTTCGCGGGGGTCATTCACGCCGGGTATGGCGGCGAGGTGAAAGGCGAGCTGGAGGGCTACGGGCTCACGGGCTCGACCTTGAGCGTCACCTCGGGCCGGGTGTCGTACGTGTTGGGGCTGGAAGGCCCGGCGGTCTCGGTGGACACCGCGTGCTCGTCCTCGTTGGTCTCCATGCACCTGGCCGCGCAGTCGTTGCGGTCCGGGGAATGCGACCTGGCGCTGGCCGGGGGAGTGACCGTCATGGCGACCCCGGCGGCGTTCGTCGAATTCAGCCGGCAGCGGGCGCTGGCGCCCGACGGTCGCTGCAAGGTGTACGCCGGGGCGGCGGACGGGACTTCGTGGTCGGAGGGCGCCGGTGTGCTGGTGCTGGAGCGGCTGGCCGACGCGCGGCGCCTGGGACACCCGGTCCTGGCGCTGCTGCGGGGCACCGCGGTGAACCAGGACGGCGCGTCCAACGGCTTGACCGCACCCAACGGGCCGTCGCAGCAGCGGGTCATCCGGGCCGCGTTGGCCAACGCCGGACTGACGGCGGCGGACGTGGATGCCGTGGAGGGCCACGGGACCGGGACCGTGCTCGGGGACCCCATCGAGGCGCAGGCGCTGCTCGCGACGTACGGACAGGACCGCCCGGCGGACCGCCCGCTGTGGCTGGGATCGATCAAATCCAACATCGGCCACACCTCGGCCGCGGCGGGCGTGGCCGGGGTGATCAAGATGGTGCAGGCGATGCGGCACGGGGTGTTGCCCAGGACGCTGCACGTGGATGTCCCGTCGCCCCACGTGGATTGGTCGGCCGGGGCGGTGTCGCTGCTGACCGACCCGCGGCCCTGGCCGGATCACGACGGGCCGCGGCGGGCAGGCGTCTCCTCCTTCGGGATCAGCGGCACCAACGCCCACGTGATCGTCGAGCAGGCACCCGCCGAACCCAACGACGTGCCCGCGGCGCACGACGGCTCGAATCCCATTGTCCCGTGGGTGGTTTCGGCACGCTCGACCGACGCGCTGGCCGGTCAGGCCCAACGCCTGCTGGACCACCTGGGCGCCACACCGGATGTGCCCGCGGTGGACGTGGGCTGGTCGTTGGCGACCACCCGGGCGGCGTTCGAGCACCGCGCGGTGCTGATCGGCGCCGACCGTGCGGGCCTGTCAGCCGGCCTGGCGGGGTTGGCCGCGGGGGCGCCGGTCCCGGGCGCGATCACCGGGCGCACCCGCGCGGCGGGCAAGCGCGTGTTCGTGTTTCCCGGTCAGGGTTCGCAGTGGCTGGGCATGGGCGCGGCCTTGTACGAACGCTTTCCCGCGTTCGCCCAGGCTTTTGACGAGACGGTGACCGCGGTGGACGCCCACTGCCGGCTGCCGTTGCGCGAGGTGATGTGGGGCTCCGACGCGGAGTTGTTGCAGAGCACCGAATTCGCCCAGCCGGCGCTGTTCGCGCTGGAGATCGCGATGGCCGCGCTGTGGGAAGCCCTGGGCGTCACACCGGATGTGGTGATCGGCCACTCCGTGGGGGAGATCGCCGCGGCCTGCGTCGCGGGCGCGCTCTCGCTGTCCGACGCGGCGCGATTGGTCGCGAGCCGGGGCCGGTTGATGGCGCAGTTGCCGCCCGGTGGGGTGATGATGGCCGTGACCGCGACCGAGGCCGACGTGGCGCCGCTGCTGAACGGCGACGTCGGCATCGCGGCGGTCAACGGCCCGCAATCGCTCGTGCTTTCGGGCTCGGAGTCGGCGGTGAAGGTGGTCGCGGACCGGCTGGCGGCCGGGGGCGCCCGGGTGCGGCAGCTGGCGGTCTCGCACGCGTTCCACTCGCCGCTGATGGAACCCATGATGGGGGACTTCGCCGCGGTGGTGGCCGGCGTGTCGGCACGCGAGCCGCGGATCGCGTTGGTGTCCAACCTGACCGGGCAGCTGGCCGGGCCCGACTATGGGACGGTCGCGTACTGGGTTGACCATGTGCGCAAGCCGGTTCGGTTCGTCGACGGCGTGCAACTGGCCGAATCGCTAGGCGCCGGTGTGTTTTTAGAGGTCGGCCCCGGGGCGGCGATGACGGCCGCGGTCGACCAGTGCCTGACCACCGACCGCGCGATGTCGGTGGTGTCGATGGCCAAGGGCCGCCCCGAGGTCGACTCGCTGCTGTCGGCGGCCGGACAGCTGTTCGCGACAGGTTCGGACCTGGACTGGTCGGCGGCGTTCACCGGGCTGAGCGCGCGGCGCATCCCGTTGCCGACGTATGCCTTTGTGCGGCGCCGGTTTTGGCTGTCGAGCGATTCGGTGGGATCGGCGAACATCGCCAGCCTGGGTCTGACCGAGGCCGAGCACGCGTTGCTGGGGGCGGTAGTGGACCGGCCGGATTCCGGCGGTGTGGTGTTGACGGGCCGGCTGTCGACGGCCGCCCAACCGTGGCTGGGCGACCACGCCGTGGCCGGCACGGTGCTGTTCCCCGGGGCGGGCTTCGTGGAGCTGGCGTTGCGGGCGGGTGACGAGGTCGGCTGCTCGGTGATCGAGGAACTGACGCTGTCGGCACCGCTAGCGGTCCCGGTGGGCGGGGTCGTGCAGCTGCAGGTGGTGGTGGAGGCGGCCGACGGCACCGGAGCGCGGGCCGTCTCCGTGTATTCGCGTGCGGCGCAAACGGATTGGATTTTGCACGCCGAGGGCTTGTTGCGCGACGGCGCGACCACCCCGGTGACGGATCTGTCGGTGTGGCCCCCCGTCGGCGCCGAGGCGGTGGACGTGGCCGGCGCGTACGACGGCCTGGCGGACCGCGGCTACGGGTACGGCCCGGCCTTTCAGGGGTTGCGGGCCGTGTGGCGGCGGGGGGCCGAAACGTTCGCCGAGGTCGAGCTCCCGCAGCACGCCGGTGTCGCGACCGGCGGCTTCGGCATCCACCCGGTGCTGCTGGACGCGGCGTTGCACGCGCTCGGGGTGGCCGACGAGCGGATCGAGACCGTGTTGCCGTTCTCCTGGCAGGGCGTGAGCCTCTACGCCGCCGGTGCATCGCGGGTCCGGGTGCGGCTGGCACCGGCGGGCACCGGCGCCGTGTCGGTCGACCTGGCCGACGCGTCGGGCCTGCCGGTGCTCTCGGTGCGGGAGTTGGTGACGCGCGCCGTGTCGGCCGACCAATTGAGGGCGGCGCTGGCGGCCCGCGCCGGGAGCGGCGAGCTCCTCGACGTGGTATGGTCGCCGATCTCGCTCCCGGGCAACGGGGTTGGCCAGGGCGTGACCGTATGGGAGCCGCCCCCCGGCGCTTCGATCACCGCGGTCTACACCGCGGCGCACGAGGCCCTCGGCGTCCTGCAGTCCTGGCTGTCCGGCGACGCGGCCGGGACGTTGGTGGTGCAGACCCGTGGTGCGGTGACCCTGTCCGCTGACGACGTCTCCGACCTGGCCGGCGCGGCCGTCTGGGGGCTGGTGCGCTCGGCGCAGGCCGAGCATCCGGGCCGCATCGTGTTGGTCGACACCGACGGCTCGTTGGACGTCGCGACGGTGATCGGTTGCGGCGAACCGCAATTGGTGGTGCGCGACGGCATCGCCCACAGTGCCCGGCTGAAGCCGGCCGGCCAGCGGGCGCTGTTGTCGCTGCCCGCGCCGCCGTCGGTGTGGCGGCTGGCCGCCGGCGACGCCGGGACGCTGGAGGACCTGGCGGTCCAGGAGTACCCGCCGGCGGAGCTGGAAGCCGGACAGGTGCGGGTGGCGGTGGCCGCGGCCGGGGTGAATTTCCGGGACGTGCTGGTGGCGCTGGGCATGTATCCCGGTGCCGCGCAGTTGGGTGCCGAGGGCGCCGGCATCGTGACCGAAGTCGGTTCCGGCGTCACCGATGTGGCCGTCGGCGACGCGGTGATGGGGATCTTCGGGCTGGCGGGCTCGGAGGCGACCGTCGATCGGCGGCTGGTCACGCGGGTGCCGCGGGGCTGGTCGATGGCTCAGGCCGCCGGCGTGCCGGTGGTGTTCCTGACCGCGTACTACGGGCTCTCGGTGTTGGCCGGATTGCGGGCGGGCCAACGGGTGCTGGTGCACGCGGCCACCGGCGGGGTCGGCATGGCCGCGGTGCAGCTGGCCCGGCATTGGGGCGCGGAGGTATTCGCGACGGCCAGTCGCGGCAAATGGGACACGCTGCGCGCCATCGGTTTCGACGATGCCCACATCGCGGATTCGCGGACGCTGGAGTTCGAGCACAAGTTCCGCGCGGCGGTGGGCGCCGGGGGCTTCGGCGTGGTGCTCAACTCCCTGGCCGGTGAATTCAACGATGCGTCCCTGCGGCTCTTGGGCCGGGGTGGTCGTTTCATCGAGATGGGCAAGACCGACCTGCGTGATCCGGATGTCGTCGCGCACGCCCACCCCGGGGTGGGGTACCGCGCCTTCGACCTGATGGAGGCCGGCCCGGATCGAATCGCGGAGATGCTGGCCGAATTGATGACGTTGTTCGCCGGTGGGGCCCTGGCGCCGTTGCCGGTCAAGGCTTTCGACGCGCGTAGCGCCGCCGACGCCTACCGCTTTGTCAGCCAGGCCCGTCACATCGGCAAGGTCGTGCTCACCATGCCGGACGGCCCCGCGGGGCTGGCGGGCGGGACCGCGCTCATCACCGGCGGCACCGGCATGGCGGGGTCGGCGGTGGCTCGCCACCTCGTCGAGCGGCATCGGGTGCCCCACGTGATGCTGGTCAGTCGCGGCGGGGAGCAGGCGGCCGGAATCGCCGAGCTGGCAGGCGAATTGCGCGACCTGGGCGCCTCGGTGTCGGTGGTGGCCTGCGATGTCGGCGACCGGGACGCGGTCGCGGCCCTGCTGGCGCGGGTGCCCTCGCACTACCCGCTGCGGTCGGTGTTCCACGCCGCGGGGGTGATCGACGACGCGATGGTCGCGTCATTGACTCCCGCGCGTATCGACGCGGTGTTGCGCGCCAAGGTTGACGGCGCGTGGCACCTGCACGAGCTGACCAAAGAACTGGACCTGGCCGCGTTCGTGGCCTTTTCGTCCATGGCCGGCATCGTGGGTGCGCCGGGTCAGGGCAACTATGCGGCGGCCAACAGCTTCCTCGACGCGCTGGCGGCCCATCGCCACGCCCGGGGACTGCCGGGATTGTCGGTGGCGTGGGGGATGTGGGAAGAGCCGTCGGCGATGACGCACCACCTCGGCGAGGCCGATCGGGCCAGGATGAGCCGGGCCGGGCTGAGCGCGTTGTCCACCCGGCAAGCGCTGGACCTGTTGGACGCCGCGCTGCTCGGCGACCGGCCCATGGTGGTGGGCACCCGCCTCGACCGGGGCGCGCTGGCGCACCACAGCGCCACGCTGCCGCCGCTGCTGAGCCAGCTGGCCACCCGCCCCGCCCGGCGGGTCCTCGAGCACACCGACATGGTGTCCCTGACGGGCCTGCGGGCGCGCCTGGACGGCCTGAGTCCCGAACAGCGACAAGCCGAATTGGTGGAACTGGTCTGCGGCAACGCGGCCACGGTACTGGGGCACACCACCGCCGACGTCAACGCCGACGACGCGTTCGGTGACCTCGGTTTCGACTCGCTGACCGCCGTCGAACTGCGAAACCGGCTCAAAATCGCTACCGGGCTAACCCTGTCACCCACGCTGATCTTCGATCACCCCACGCCGGCCGCCTTGGCCGAACACCTCGGAACCGAACTGGCCACCGGCTCCGTCGCCGCCCCGGCCACCGAGCCCGATCGCATCGCCCGGTTCGACGACATCGCGCGGGAACTGCAGGCACTGCTGGGCCGGCCCGGGCTGAGCCCCGCCGACCGGGCACAGCTCGTCGCCCGGCTCGAGGGTCTGCTGGCGACGGCGACCGGCCCGACGCCGTCCGCGCTGCCCGATCAGCCTGAGGACGCGTTCGACGACGACCTCGCCACCGCCACCGAGAGTCAGCTCTTTGCCATCCTCGACGACGAAGTCGGCCCCTGACCTTGGCCTCGACAGACGTAGCGATCATCGGGCTGGCGTGCAAGTTCCCCGGAGCGGCCGGCCCCGAGGCCTTGTGGCGGCTCATCCGCGACGGGCGGGAGAACACCCAATTCGCCGGGGAGGCACAGCAATTCGACGCCGACTTCTTCAACCTGTCGCCGCGCGAGGCGTGCGCGATGGACCCGAGGCAACGGCTGGCCCTCGAACTGACCTGGGAGCTGTTCGAGAACGCATTCATCGTTCCCGACACACTGCGGACAGAACCGGTTTCGGTGTACCTCGGGGTGATGACGGATGACTACGCCGCGCTGACCCTGCGCGACCTCGCCGACAACCTCGACCACCACACGTTCACCGGCATCAGCCGGGCGATGATCGCCAACCGGATCTCGTATGCCTTCGGGCTGCAGGGGCCCAGCATGACCGTCGACTCCGGCCAGTCCTCGTCCCTGGTGGCGGTGCACCTCGGATGCGAAAGCGTGCGGACCGGGCAGTCGTCGCTGGCCATCGCGGGCGGGGTTCACCTCAACCTGGCCGACGAAATCGCCATGCTGGAACGGGAATTCGGCGCCGTGTCGGTGTCCGGCCACACCTACGCTTTCGATCGGCGCGCCGACGGTTACGTGCGCGGTGAGGGCGCGGGGCTGGTGCTGCTGAAGCCCCTGCCGGCCGCGCTCGACGACGGCGATCGCATCCACGCCGTCATTCGCGGCAGCGCCGTCGCCAACGCCGGGCACAGCCCGGCCGGCCAGACCGTGCCGTCGGCGCGTGGCGAGGCCGACGTGATCCGCCGCGCGCTCGCCGACGCCGGCCTCGAGGCGGCGGACATCGACTACGTCGAGGCCCACGGCACGGGAACCAAAGTGGGTGACGCGATCGAAGCCCAAGCGCTGGGTGAGGTTTTCGGCGTGCGCGCACACGATCCGGTTCGGGTGGGATCGGTGAAGACCAACATCGGCCACGCCGGCGGCGCCGCCGGGGTGGCGGGTCTGCTCAAGGCCGTCCTGTCGATCCACCATTCGACGATTCCGCCGAGCCTCAACCATGCCGGCCCAGATCCCGAGGTGGATCTGAATCGCCTTGGACTGCAAGTCAATACCGTGGCGGTGCCCTGGCCGTCCACGCGCCACCCGCGGCGGGCCGGGGTGTCCTCGTTCGGCATGGGCGGGACGAACGCGCACCTCGTCGTGGAACAGCCTCCCGCCCAACCCCATGCGGCGCAATCGAACTCAGGCTTCACGGTGCCGTGGGTGCTCTCGGCCCGATCCGAACGCGCGCTCACCAACCAGGTGCGGCGGCTGTCGGACCACCTGGCCGAGCGGGAGGATCTCACCCCCCTCGACGTGGCCTGGTCATTGGTCAGCACCCGGGCGTCTTTCGAGCATCGCGCGGTCGTGGTGGGTGGCGATCGTGGGGAGTTGGCAACGGGATTGGCGGCGCTGGCGGCGGGGCAGCCACATTCGGGTGTGTCGGTGGGCCGGGGCATGCCGCCGGGCAAAACGGTGTTCGTCTTTCCCGGCCAGGGTTCGCAGTGGCTCGGGATGGGGCGCCAACTCTACGACCGCTTCGAGGTGTTCGCCCGCGCCTTCGACGAGGCCGTCGAAGTGGTGGACGGGCATGTGCGGCTGCCCTTGCGCGAGGTGATGTGGGGCGCGGGCCCGGAGTTGTTGCAGAGCACGGAGTTTGCCCAGCCGGCATTGTTCGCGTTGGGGATCGCGCTGGCGGCGTTGTGGCAATCCTTCGGTGTCGCACCGGATGTGGTGATGGGACATTCGGTGGGGGAGATCACCGCGGCGTGCGTGGCCGGGGCGCTGTCGCTGCCCGATGCGGCCCGGCTGGTGGCGGCCCGCGGCCGGCTGATGGGACGGCTGCCGGCCGGTGGGGTGATGGTGGCGGTCGGCGCCGGCGAGGCCGAGGTGGCCGCGTTGATGGACGGTGGGGTGAGCATCGCGGCGGTCAACGGCCCGCAGTCGGTGGTGCTCTCCGGCGAACAGACACCGGTCGCGGCGCTGGCCGATCGGCTGGCGCAAACCGGTCGGCGCGTACACCGGTTGGCGGTCTCCCACGCGTTTCATTCGCCAATGATGGAGCCCATGCTGGGCGAGTTTTCCGCGGTGGCGGCCGGCATCGAACCGCGGCGCCCCCGAGTCGAGTTGGTCTCGAACCTGACCGGGCGGCCGGCCGATGCCGAGTACGGATCGGCGCAGTACTGGGTGGAACACGTGCGCCGGCCGGTGCGCTTCTTCGAGGGGGTGCGCGCCGCCGAGGCGGGCGGCGCCGCGATTTTCCTCGAGCTGGGACCGGGCGCGGCGCTGACGGCCGCCGTGGACCAATCGCTGAGCGCCGAGCGGGCGGCGTCGCTGGCCACCATGCCCAAGGACCGCCCCGAGACGGAATCGACGCTGGCCGCCGCCGGGCAGCTGTTCACCCGCGGACTCGACCTCGACTGGGCGGGCGTCTTCGCCGGCCTGAACGCGCGGCGGGTCGAATTGCCGACGTATGGCTTTGCGCGAGAGAGGTTTTGGCTCGGCGACGGGCGCGGGCCGGGGGGATCGGGGGCCGCGCCCGCCGCCGTGACGCGCTCGCCCGACTTGGCCCAGCGGTTGCACGGCCTGCCGCGCGACGAACAGCAGCGTGTGCTGCTCGGGTTGGTGTGCGAGCACGCGGCGGCCGTGCTGGGATATCCGGGCGGACAGGCCATCGACCACGACCGCGCCTTCGGCGACCTCGGGTTCGACTCACTGACCGGGGTCGAATTGCGCAATCGCCTCACCACACATGCCGGGACGGCGTTGTCACGCACGGTGATCTTCGACTACCCGACCCCGGCCGCGCTGGCCGATCATCTTCGCCGGCAACTACTCCATGACGATCGCGAGGAATCCGACGACGAAAAACTATGGTCCGCGCTGAGGAGGATTCCTGTGCGTGAACTTCGCAGAACGGGATTGCTCGACAAACTCCTATTACTCGCCGGTGTGCCGGAAACACCCGAAGGCGACGCAAATGAACCCGGTCCCAGCGGTGACGATATCGATTCTTTGAGCCCCGACGATTTAATCGCCATGGCGCTCAATGCGGCGGAAGACGACGAAATCGAATGACGAATTCCCCGCTGGCGGACATGATTACGCGTACACCACGCGCAGTCAATCTGACATGTGTTGAATACCAGAAACTTTTGCAAGACCACAGCCAACCGAATAAACTTCCGGCATTACGCGGAATCGTGTTCACGTTGGTTGGCAATCAAGAGAGTAGAGCATGAGCGTCATCGCGGGTGTGTTCGGCGCTTTGCCGCCGCATCGGTACAGCCAACGCGAAATCACCGACCACATCGTCGAGTTCCCCGCGTTGAAGGAACACGAAGAGATCGTCCGGCGTCTGCACGCCGCCGCCAAGGTCAACAGCCGCCACTTCGTCCTGCCGCTCGAGCGGTACCACGCGCTGACCGACTTCGGTGATGCCAATGAGGTCTTCATCGACAAGGCCGTGGAACTTGGCTGCGACGCGCTGCTCGGCGCCCTCGACGAGGCGGGGCTCGTCCCGCAAGACATCGACACGATCGTCACCACGACCGTCACCGGCGTCGCGGTGCCGTCGCTCGACGCCCGGATCGTGGGGCGCCTCGGCCTGCGCCCGGACGTGCGCCGCGTGCCGCTGTTCGGGCTGGGCTGCGCCGGCGGGGCGGCGGGGGTCGGCAGGCTGCACGACTACCTGCGTGGCGCCCCCGACGGCGTCGCCGCCCTGGTGTCGGTCGAGCTGTGCTCGCTGACCTTCCCCGCGGTCGGCCCGACGGTGTCGGGGCTGGTCGGGACCGCGATGTTCGGCGATGGTGCCGCCGCGGTGGTCGCCGTCGGCGACCGTCGCGCCGAGCAGCTGAGCGCGGCCGGGCCCGACATCCTCGATTCGCGCAGCCGCCTGTACCCCGAATCGCTGCACATCATGGGCTGGAACGTCGGCTCGGCCGGCATTCAGCTGGTGATGTCGCCGGAACTGCCCGCCGTCATCGACCGGTACCTGGCCGACGACGTGAGCCGGTTCCTCGCCGCGCACCAGCTGACCAAGGACGACGTCGGCGCCTGGGTGACGCACCCCGGCGGCCCCAAAGTCATCAATACCATCGCCAAGTGCCTCGAGCTGCCGCCGGAGGCGCACGAGCTGACCTGGCGCTCGCTCGGCGAAATCGCGAACCTGTCGTCCGCGTCGGTGCTGCACATCCTGCGGGACACCATCGCCAAGCCACCGCCCGGCGGAAGCCCCGGGCTGATGATCGCGACGGGACCCGGCTTCGGGTCCGAACTGGTGCTGCTGCGCTGGCACTGAGCGGGTCGCTTCCGTAGGCGGCCGGTGTTGTCGGTGGTGGCTGTGATGATGACAGCATGTCGTCGATCGCGTCCGCTGAGGCCGTGGTGGTCACTGCGAGTGACCGCCTTGAGGTGCTGTTCGGGGAGTTGGCGGAGTTGGCGGGTCAGCGCAATGCGATTGATGGGCGCATTGTGGAGATCGTCGCCGAGATTGATCGTGACCAATTGTGTGGTGTGACCGGGGCGCGCTCGGTGCCGGCGTTGGTGGCCTGGAAGCTGGGCTGCTCGTCGGCCAACGCGCACACGATCGCCACCATCGCGGGCAGGCTCGAGGAGTTCCCGCGCTGCACCGCCGGCCTGCGGGAGGGTCGGCTGTCGGCCGATCAGGTCGGGGTGATCGCGGCGCGCGCCGGGCAGGGATCCGATGAGCATTACGCGCAGCTGGCCGCGGTCGCGACGGTCAATCAGCTGCGTACCGCGGTCAAGCTGGAACCGCGACCCGAACCTGAACCTCGGTCCGAGTCAGAGTCCGAGTCCGAGCTCGAACCTCGGCCCGAGATCGAGCCTGAGCGTTCGATCACTACGACCGCCACTGAGTGGGGCGCCTGTTATCGGATCACGCTGGGCCACTTGGATGCCGCGAAGTTCGACGCCGCTTTGGCGTCTCATCGTGAGGCGCTGATCGCCGAGTGGAAACACGACCACGCAAACGGCGCGGGCGTTTCCGATCAGCGGCCCCCGTTGCCCAGCACCGTCGATGCGTTCATGCGGCTGGTCGAGGCGGGTTGGGACGCCGAGGCCGCCCGTCGCCCGCATGGGCAGCACACCACCGTGGTAGCCCACCTCGACGTCGGGCAGCGCGTGGCAACCCTGCATCTGGGTCCGCTGCTCTCGGATGCCGAACGCCGCTTGTTGACCTGCGATGCCACCTGTGAGGTCTGGTTCGAACGCGACGGGCAGGTTATTGGGGCCGGGCGGGTGACGCGGGTGATCAATCGGCGGCTTCGCCGCGCGCTGGAATATCGCGACCGCACGTGCGCGGTGCCCGGCTGCGGGGCCACCCGGGGCCTGCACGCGCATCACCTGTGGCACTGGGAGGACGGTGGCCCCACGGAGTTGGCCAACCTGGTGCTGGTCTGCCCCTATCACCACCGGTTGCATCACCGGGGCGTTATCACCCTCACCGGACCCGCAGACGCCCTGACCGTGACCGACGACGCCGGCCGGGTACTGAGCCCGGGCTCACTGGCACACCCACCCACCCGACCCCCGCCCGCGGTGCCGCCGTGTCCGGGACCTACCGGGGAACGCGCCGACTGGTGGTGGTATGACCCCTTCCAACCCCAACCACCACCGACAAACAACTAGCCCGGCCAGTGCTAGCGATCAAACACGTTGGTGCATAACGAAATTCGTTCGCACCACCAGGTCGCACACCTACACCGCATCACGAAAGCTGTAGCCGCTCACCGCTATTCGAGCAATTCCGAAAGCTCCAGCCAACGGCTCTCGGTCGCGGCGACCTCGTCTTCGAGCGCGCGCAGCTCCTGCGTGAGCCGGGTGATGCCGACATGGTCGGACTGGTCGTGGGCGGCGAGTTCGTGGTGTTTGTCCTCGATCCGGTCCGCCAGCCGCGCGAGCTGGCGGTCGAGGGAGGCTACTTCTTTCTCGGCGGCGCGGCGCTGGGCGCCCGACATCGCGGGCCGCGACGCCTGCGACGGCTGCGACTCCTGCGCCGACCGCGAAGCCTGCGCCGGCCGCGCCTCTTCGGTGCCCGCCCCGTCCTGCCGCCGCTCGGCCAGCCGCAGGTACTCGTCGACGCCGCCGGGCAGGTGCCGCAACCGGCCGTCGAGCACCGCGTACTGCTGATCGGTGACCCGCTCCAGCAGATAGCGGTCGTGCGAGACGACGATCAGCGTTCCCGCCCAGGAGTCGAGCAGATCCTCCATTGCCGCCAGCGTGTCGGTGTCCACGTCGTTGGTCGGCTCGTCGAGCAGCAACACGTTGGGCTCGGACAGCAACGTGAGCATCAGCTGCAGCCGCCGACGCTCGCCGCCGGAGAGATCCGCCACGCGGGCGGACAGCTGGCCGCGTCCGAAGCCGAGCCGCTCGAGCAGCTGGGCCGGGGTCACCTCACGGCCGTCGACCTGGTAGGCGCCGGGCAGCCGGCCCAGCACGTCGGCGATCCGGTCGTCGTCGACCGCGCCCAGCGCGTCGCCCTGTTGGTCGAGGACCGCCAGCCGCACCGTCTTGCCGCGTTTGACGCGGCCGGCATCGGGCGCGATCGTGCCGTCGATCAACCCCAGCAGCGTGGACTTCCCGGCGCCGTTGGCCCCGACGATGCCGGTGCGCTCGCCCGGGGCGATCCGCCACTCGACGTCGCGCAGCACCGGCCGGCCGCCAAACGAGACCGACACGTCGAGCAGATCGATCACGTCCTTGCCGAGCCGGGCGCTCGCCAACTTGGCCAACTCGACGGTGTCACGCAGCGGCGGCACGTCGGCGATCAGCTGGTTGGCGGCCTCGATCCGGAACTTGGGCTTGGAGGTCCGCGCCGGGGCGCCGCGACGCAGCCACGCCAGCTCCTTGCGCATCAGGTTCTGCCGCTTGGCTTCGGCGACGGCGGCCATCCGGTCCCGCTCGACGCGCTGCAGCACGTAGGCCGCGTACCCACCGTCGAACGGCTCGACGATCCCGTCGTGCACCTCCCACGTCGTGGTGGCGACCTCGTCGAGGAACCAGCGGTCGTGGGTGACCAGCAGCAGCCCGCCGGTGTTGCGCGCCCAGCGCCCCTTCAGGTGGCCGGCCAGCCAGGTGATCCCCTCGATGTCCAGGTGGTTGGTGGGCTCGTCGAGCGCGATGACGTCCCATTCGCCCACCAGCAACCTGGCCAGCTGCACCCGCCGGCGCTGCCCGCCGGAGAGCGTGGCAACCGTTGCGTCCCAAGCGATGTCGGAGACCAGCCCGGCGACCACGTCGCGGACCCGCGGGTCGCCGGCCCACTGGTGTTCGGCGGCATCGCCGACCAGGGTCCACCCCACGCTGTGGTCGGGGTCCAGGGTGTCGGCCTGGCTCAGCGCGCCGACCCGCAGCCCGCTGCGCCGGGTGACCCGGCCGGAATCGGGCTGTTGCTGGCCGGTGAGCAGCCGCAGCAGGCTGGACTTGCCGTCGCCGTTGCGCCCGACGATGCCGATTCGCGCGCCGTCGTTGACCCCGAGCGTGATCGACCCGAACACCACCTGGGTCGGGTATTCGAGGTGTACGGCCTCGGCTCCGAGTAGGTGCGCCACCGGCCCGACCCTACTGGCGCGTGCTATTCCAGCGTCAGCAGCGCCTGGTCCACATGGCTTTGCGTTTCCGCTGACGCCTTGCTGGCCACGGCGTCCAGGAAGCGGCCGGCGACGTCGCGCACCTTGAGGTTTTCCTCCTGGGAACGCCACACCAGGATGTCGAACGCCCGCTCGGCGGAAATGCCGTAGGTGACCATCAGCACGCCCTTGGCCTGCTCGATGCGGGCCCGGGCGTCGGCGACCGCCGACAGCACATTGGTGATGTCGGTGTGCAGCGAGTCGGTGACGTCGACGTAGAAGCCGGACGTGCCGGCCAGCGCACCCGCGTCGTCGACCATCCGATCCCCGGCGACGACGACGCAGTGGGTGCGCCCGGCGGTGTCGATGATGCGGTGCCGGCTGCTGAACGGCTTCCCCTTCATCACCCGCTCCAGCACAGCCGCCACCCGTTCGCGGTCCTCGGGATGCTTGTGTTGCAGCAACAGTTCCGTGGTGGGCTGCACCTGTCCGGGCTTGTAGCCGTGCATGCGCGCCACCGCGTCCGACCATTCCCAGCGATGGCCGTCCAGAAAGAACCGGAACCGGCCCACGCGCTGCGGATCGCCGAGACCGAGCACCGAGTCGACCGCGGTGAGGTCGCTCTCCTCGACGACGTCACGCATGAGCGCCTCGCGGCGCTCCACGGTTTCGTCGTCCGAGTTCACTGTCATCGCGCCTTGCTCCATTCCCGTTTGTGAAAACCCTGGCGTATCGGTTCCCGTTTTTTGCCCCGTCCATGCCTGCCGGCAGCGGATGGGTCGCTCAGGCCACCCGGTACCGCTCGGCGTCGCTGTGCTTGAACTCCAGGCCGAACCCCGGCCGGTGCTGATCCGGCCGCAGGGCGCCGTCCTCGGGGGCGAGCGCGCCCTCGAAGAGCATGTGCTCGATGCGGTGGTGATCGTGGAAGTACTCCAGGTGCCGCAGATTCGGGATGGCGGTGGCGACGTGGGCGTGCAGGTTGGGGGCGCAGTGCCCGGAGACGTCCACGTTGCGGGCGGCGGCCACCGCGGCGGCGCGCACCCAGTCGGTGATGCCCCCGCAGCGGGTGACGTCGATCTGCAGGCAGTCGACCGCGCCGGCGGCCAGCATTCGGTGGAAATAGGCCAAGTCATAGCCGTATTCGCCGGCGGTGACGTCCGGGGTCACCTGGTCGCGCACCTCGCGGAGCCCGGCCAGGTCGTCCGAGGAGACGGGTTCTTCGAACCACGTGACGTCGTGATCGGCCATGGCGTGGGCCACCCGAATCGCCTGCTTGCGTTGGTAGGCCCCGTTGGCGTCGACGTACAGTTCGGTGTCGGGCCCGATCACCTTGCGCGCCAAGGCGATTCGATCAAGATCGCGACGCTCGTCGGAGCCCCATGACTCGCCGATCTTGATCTTGACGCGCGGGATCTGCCACTCGTCGACCCAGCGTTCGAGCTGGGCGCGGGTGGTGCGTTCGTCATACGTGGTGAAGCCGCCGCTGCCGTAGATCGGCACCTTGGGATGCGCCATGCCGAGCAGTCGGCACACCGGCAGCCCCAGCAGCTTGCCCTTGAGGTCCCACAGCGCGGTGTCGATCGCCGAGATCGCGCACGACACCAAACCCGGCCGCCCGTTGTTGCGCATCGCCTTGACCATCGACTCCCACCGGGCGGGGATGTCGACGGCGTTGTGCCCGGTGAGCGTGCCGGCCAGCGGCCCGGTGATCAGCTTGCCGGCCGCGCCGTCGCCGTAGGTGTAGCCGATTCCGCGCTCGCCGCCGGCCGACACCTCGGCCAGCACCAGCGTGGTCGACGACCAGGCCAGGGTCCCGTCGGCTTCCGGTGCGTCGGTGGGGATCTTGTAGACCTGCGCGGTGACCTCGTCGATGGGCGTGTCGAGCCGCGCGGCGGTCGTCATCGCGCCCACCGGCGGCCCGCGCGCGCCGTGAGCCACGCGCCCACACCCGCGGCGCCCAGCGCGCCGGTGCCGCTGACGACCGGGTGCTGCGACGCCCACAGCTGCGGGCTGTGGGTGTGCGACTCGTCGTCGAATTCGCCGCGGGCGCCGTGATCGCTGCCGGGTTGCTGGTCGAGCGGTTCCCAGAGGTTGTGGGGCCGGCCGGCGCTGACGTGCTCCTCGGTCTGCTGCGAGTCGTATCCGGTGCGACCGAGGTAGCGGTCCAGCAGCGGCGCGACGAACTTCTGCGCCAGCAGCGTCACCATGGTGGAATCGCCGACCCAATACTGTTTGCGCCCTGGGTGATCCGCGGCGTACAGCACGCCGCGGGCGGCGACCTCGGGCTGATAGATCGGCGGCACCGGTTGGGGGTGGCGGGGCAGCCGGGACAGCACCCAGGAGAACTGCGGGGTGTTGACCGCGGGCATCTGGACCACGGTGATCCGCACCTTCGAGCCCTCGTGGAACAGCTCGCAGCGCACCGACTCGGTGAACCCGTTGATGGCGTGTTTGGCCCCGCAGTAGGCCGATTGCAGCGGGATGGATCGTTGCCCGAGCGCGGAGCCGACCTGCACGATGGTGCCGCGGTCGCGGGGGCGCATCTTGGCCAGCGCGGCCATGGTGCCGTGCACGTAGCCGAGGTAGGACACTTCGGTCACGCGTTTGAACTCCTCGGGGCTGATCTCGGTGAACGGCGCGAACACCGAGGTGAACGCCACGTTGACCCAGACGTCGATGGGTCCGAACGTGGCTTCGGCCTCGTCGGCGGCGGCGACGACGGCCGCGTGGTCGGCGACGTCGGTGGGGATGGCAAGCGCTTTTCCGCCGCCGGCCTCGACGTCACGGGCCGCGCCTTCCAGCCCCGCGGCGCCGCGGGCGAGGAGGGCGACGTTCGCGCCGCGCTGCCCGAACTGCTGGGCGGTGGCGCGCCCGATGCCGGCGCTGGCTCCGGTGATCACCACTGTTTGAGTCATCGCAATCCCTTTCGCTCGCTGTCGGGCACCCGATCAGTCATGGTGGGCGGCGTCGTCGGTGAGGGTGGCGGTGCATTCCAGCATCAGCGCGTGCGCGAATGCCTGTGGGAGGTTGCCGCGGAGCTGGCGCTGCTGCACGTCGTATTCCTCGCAGAACAGGCCCGGCGGCCCGCAGGCGGTGCGGTTGCGCTCGAACCACCGCATCGCGCAATGGGCATGGCCCTGTTGGTGTTCGGCCAGCGCCATCATGAACCCGCAGAGCAGGAACGCTCCCTCGGCGTCGCCGAGGTCGCGTTCGTCGTGCCGGAAGCGGTAGACGAACCCGTCGTCGGCGAGTTCCCGGCGAACGGCGTCCAGCGTGGCGATGGTCCGCGGGTCGTCGGCGGGCACGGCCCCGCGCACCGGCGGCAGCAGCAGCGATGCGTCGACCCCCTTCTGCCCGGGGCTGCGTTGCCAATACCCGTGCGGGTGCAGGCTTTCCGATGCGGTCTCGGCGAGGATCGCGTCGGCCAGCGGAGCGCACGCAGCCACCTCGGGTCCGGCGCCGGCCAGTTTCGCGACGGCGCGTAACCCCCCCACGCAGGCCAGACGTGACTGCGTCCAGCGCTCGTTGTCGATCTCCCAGACGCCCGCATCCGGTTCGCGCCAACGCTTTTCGATGGCCTTGATCGCGGTCTGCGCCGCGCGCCAGCCGTCGGCATCGAGTCGGTCGGCGGCGCCCGCCTTGGCCAGCAGCTGGAGTGCCTCGCCGAAGGCATCCAGCTGGAATTGCTGATTGACCCAGTTGCCGATCTTGTCGGCGCCGCCGGGATAGCCGGGCAGGTCGAGCGTTTCCTCCCCGGGCACGGCGCCGCCGGTGATGGTGTAGGCGGGCTTGAGGTTCGGGCCGTCCTCGAGCAGCCGGGCGCTGATGAACTCCACCGCCCGGTCGAGCAGCTCGGTCGTGCCGACGGCGGCGGCGGCCATGCCCGCGTACACCTGGTCGCGGATCCAGGAATAGCGGTAGTCGTAATTCTGGTTGGAGTGCGCGCGTTCGGGCAGGCTCATGGTGGCGGCGGCGACCATGCCGCCGCCGCTGCTGGTCAGTCCCCGCAGCACGGCGTAGGAGCTGCGCCCGTCGCGGGGAGCGATGGTGCAGCTCAGCTCGGGCACACTGCGCTGCCAGGCCGCGGGGGTGGCCTCCCAGGCCAGGTCGGGGTCCGGGGGCTGGTCGGGCAGTGCGTGTTCCGACAGTTCGAGCACCAGGTCGTGGTGCTGGCCCTCCTCGAGTGTGATCTCACAGGTGAGCAACTCGCCCTTCTCCTGGGCGGCCCGGACGGGGCGCGCGTCGCAACCGGCCTGCCAGCGCCAGCGCAGCGGCCCCGAGCGGGCGCTCCACACCCGGTCATGAACGGTCGCCTTGCCGGGGCCGTGCCGGCCGAATCCCGCACTCGGCGCCAGCAGCACCCGCACCCGCGCCGTCCCGCGGCAGCCGGTGAGCCGCCGCAGCAGCACCGCCCGGTCCGGGTCGCCCGGAAAGGCCAGCGCGTCACGGCATTCCACGATGCCGTCGCGGGTGGTCCACCGGTTGCGCCAGATCAGGCTGCCCGGTTCGTAGTAGCCGCCCCAGACGTGCCGCACGTCGGTCGGGGTGACGGCGTAAACCCCGCCGCCGCCAATGAGATTGGAGAAGACGGCGTCGGAATCCCAGTGCGGCGCGCACATCCACGCCACGTCGCCCTGCGGTCCGATCAGCGCGCCCCGCTCGCCGTCTGCGAGCAGCGCGTACTCGCGCAGCACGCGGGGGGCGAAGGTGGTCGCGGTGTCGATCTTCAGGTCAGCCACGGGCTCCAGCCTTCGACCCCCGCCCCACGCCGGTATCGATCTTTCCGGTGGCCATTCGTTCGGCGAGCCGCGAGGCCAACGCCATGATCGTCAGCGCGGGATTGGCGGAACCCTGGGTGGGGCACACCGAGCCGTCGGCGAGAAACAGGTTCGGCATGCCCCAGACCCGGTGATCGGAGTCGACCACCGAATTCTGTGGCCCGGTGCCCATGCGGGCGCCGCCGATCAGGTGGGCGAAGCGCTCGATGGTCAGCACGTCCTGGGCGTCGGCGGCGTGCAGGATGTCGCCGATCACCTTGGTGGAGTAGGCCATGTTGGCCTTGTCGTTGTCGCAGAGCGTGTAGTCGAACCGGGCGACCGGGATGCCGTACGGGTCCTTCTCTTCGGCCAGCGTCACCCGATTGTCCGGCAGCGGCAACAACTCGTTGAGCACGCCGACGGTCGCCCAGTGGTTGTAGTCGCGCATGTACTCGCGCAGGGCGCGGCCCCAGTGCCCGTCCGCCATCACGTGTTCGGCCCAGCCGATGGGCATCGGCGACACCGTCTGGATGGAGAACCCGCGGGCGAACCCGCGAGAGAGGTCGGTCTCGTAGAACTGTTCGGAGCTCACCTCCGGGGGAGGCGCCTTGTACATCCGGACCTCCTCGGACCAGCGGCCCGCGGACTGGGTGGCGCCCTGCACCATCACGTAGCGCCCGACCTGATCGTCGTTGTTGCCCAACCCCTTCGGAAAGCGCTCGCTCACCGAGTTCAACAACAGGCGCGGTGTTTCGATCGAATACCCGGCTACGGCAACCACTTTGGCGCGCTGCAACCGTTCTTTGCCGCCCACCTCGTCGTAGTAGACCACACCCCGCGCCGCGCCCGTCTCGTCGAGTTCGACGCGCGAGGCCATGCAGTTGGCCCGGATCTCCACGTCGTGGGCCAGCGCGTCGGGAAGGTGCGTGACGTACGGGCTGGCCTTGGCGTTGACCTTGCAGCCCTGCAGGCAGTAGCCGCGGTAGATGCAGTGCGGGCGGTTGCCGAACGTGCCGTTGACGATGCCGACGGGCCCCACCCGCATCTCGATGCCGAGCTTGAGCGCGCCCCGCCAGATTTTGGCTGCCGCCCCCGAAATGGGATGCGGGGCAAAGGGATAGCGATGCGGGTCGCCCCACGGCCAGTTCTGGCCGGCCACCGGCAGCTCGAGCTCGACCTGCTCGTAGTGGGGTCGGATGTCCTCGTAGCGCAGGGGCCAGTCGGCGCCCACGCCGTCCCGTGAAAAGGTCTGAAAGTCGCTGGGGTGGAACCGCGGGGTGTAGCCGGCGTAGTGCACCATGGAGCCGCCCACCCCGCGCCCGGAGTTGTTCTTGCCCAGCTCAATTGGGTCGTCTCCGCCGATGATGCGCTTCTGGGTCCAGTACAGCGCGTGGGAGCCGGCCTCGTCGGACACCCAGTCCTCGTCGGGGTGCCAGAACGGGCCGGCCTCGAGGATCACGACCCGCCAGCCGGCGCGCGCCAGCCGCTGCGCCAGCACCGAACCACCGGCGCCGGCCCCGACGACCACCAGGTCGACCTCGTCGTCGTCGCGGTAGCGGCGCATGGTCTTTTCGCCGGGCAGGTCGCGCGAGTGCACGTCGAGCAGGAACCGCGAGTCGTTGTCCTTGGGTCCGACGGCCCCCTTGAGCAGGCCACGCCAGAAGTCGCCCATCACACCTCGCCGTTCTGCACGACCTGCACGGGGTCTTCGTCGGTGGCGCCGGGCATCTCGTACGGTTCACGCGCGGCGTCGGGCCCGGTGGCGCCGCCCAGGCGCATGAACCCGCGCGGGTAGGCGGGGCCGCCGAACCCGATCTCGTTCCAGGCCCACGGGTGGGAGTAGAAGCCGGACAGCGTCATTCGCATGCACACCGACCAGGCGCGCTTGACGTTCAGGTTCTCCCAGGCACCGCCCTCCAGCTCGCCCTGCGAGAACTGCCCGACGATCTGTTCGCGGGTTTCGGTCCCGGCGGCGGCGAAGGAGGATGCGCCGTATCTGGCGGCGGTCTCGTCGAGCCCGCGCAGCACCAAGCGCCACGTGTCGCGGTCGTCGGGCATGTCCGCGTACTGGTAGCCGTCGAGGCGCCCGTCGGCGAGCTTGGAGTCGACCGATTCGGCCGCCGGGACGCGCGGCTCGTCGTCCTGCGCGAGCACCGTGTCGCAGAACGCGCGCAGGCACGGCTCCTCTTCTGCGGTGAAGAACCGCAGGGGGCCGGGGGGTTCGAGCCGGGCCAGCACCACTTTCCTGGTGGCCTCGTCCCAGGTGCCGGCGGTTTCCAGCACGTCGAAATCGGGGTAGCGCCCGATCATCTGCGGCGTGGTGCCGCGGCGCTGCTTGGGCAGCCAGGACGGGTGCGGCGGCTTGCCGTCGGGGCGCAGGTTGGGCAGGTGGTCGGGGCGTGAGGTGTCAGCCATCTCAGTGATCCCGATGCCTAACCCCGGAACCGTTCGCGGCGCAGGATCGACGCCAACAGCCCCATCCCGCCGACCATGCACATCAATCCCGGCGCCGCGATCGGCGGGCCCATGGGCACGTTGTAGGACGCGTGCTTCCATCCGCCCGGCTTGCGGGCGACGCCGCGCGCGTGCAGGTATTCGCCCATCAGACCGTTGGCCGTGTAGATGCCGGCGGTGATCGGGAGCCACAGCTTGGCCCAGCGCCGCGAGAACACGCCCCCGACGCCGGCGACGACCACCGGCGGCGTCACCACGATCGGGCTCCACATCCACTTGTTGCCGAAGCTCGCCTTGTAGTGCTCGAAGTAGATTTCGGCCGTCGTGACGAGCGCCGCAACGGCGGTCAGCCCGGATAGCGAGCGTTCGAAACGACCGTGTGCGACGTCGTACAGCGCCCGCTCGGCCAGGTGCGAGACCTCGCCCAGTCCGTCACTTCCGGCGGTGTGGCCTTTGCGCCGTCCGCCGTTGCCGAGCAACAACATGTGAAGTCCCTTCTGCGCGTGCGTCGTGCCGGGTCACCGGCCCGGGCTGGTTTCCTGGGTGAGTCGTGGGGTGCGCAGCGGCACTGCGCTGGGGTGTGCCGTGACCGTGCCGGCCGAGTACGTCCATCGCGTCATGCGGTGACCTCTCCTTCGGGCTGGAAGGAACGCGGTCCGGCGGTCTCATAGCGCCCAGCTGTGGATTTCAACCGAAACGGTCACGACGCGTCGTGACCGAAGCGCATCGACTGCGTACCCCGTGCCCTGCCGCACAAACTGGCGCGCAGGTGATTCACAGCGAGCCACCAGGCAGGGCGCCGGGTGGCTAACGACCTACCGCCGCAGCGCACGCCGAGTCGTCGGCCGTAGCCGACGGCGAGCCACCGCCTTTCCAGCGGAGCCCGGGTCTGTTCGCATGGCGCCCGCCGCCGCCGGATCGGTGCAACCACCGCCCTTCTAGCTGCCCAGATGTGCCATGATGTCCAAGCTGTCAAGACTCAGGGAGCAGCAGTGGATGTCAATCTTTCGATGGTCACACGGCCGGTCGCGCGGCTGATCGCTACCGCGCAGAACGGGCTGGAAGTCTTGCGACTGGGGGGCTTGGAAACCGGCACGGTGCCGTCACCGTCCCAGATCGTCGAGAGCGTGCCGATGTACAAGCTCCGGCGGTACTTCCCGCCGGACAGTCGGCCCGGCCAATCGCCCGTCGGGCCGCCGGTGCTGATGGTGCATCCGATGATGATGTCCGCCGACATGTGGGACGTCACCCGCGACGAAGGCGCGGTGGGGATCCTGCACAGCCGGGGGCTCGATCCCTGGGTCATCGACTTCGGCGAACCCGACAAGGTCGAAGGCGGCATGCGCCGCACGCTGGCCGATCACATCGTCGCGCTCAGTCAGGCCATCGACACGGTCCGGGACACCACGGGCAGCGACATCCATCTGGTCGGCTATTCGCAGGGCGGCATGTGGTGTTACCAGGTCGCCGCCTACCGGCGTTCGAAGAGCCTGGCCAGCATCGTCACCTTCGGCTCCCCGGTCGACACCCTGGCCGCCTTGCCGATGGGCATCCCGGCAAACTTCGCCGCGCCCGCCGCCAACTTCATGGCCGACCACGTCTTCAGCCGGCTGGCCATCCCCAGCTGGATGGCGCGCACCGGCTTCCAGATGCTCGACCCCCTCAAGACCGCCAAGGCGCGGGTCGACTTCGTCCGCCAGCTGCACGACCGCGAGGCGCTGCTGCCGCGCGAGCAGCAGCGGCGCTTCCTCGAACGCGAAGGCTGGATCGCGTGGTCCGGTCCCGCGATTTCCGAGCTGCTCAAGCAGTTCATCGCCCACAACCGGATGATGACCGGCGGTTTCGCCGTCAACGGACAGATGGTCACCCTGACCGACATCACCTGCCCGGTGCTGGCCTTCGTCGGCGAGGTCGACGACATCGGCCAGCCCGCCTCGGTGCGCGGCATCCGGCGCGCGGCACCGGACGCCGACGTCTACGAATCCACCATCCGCACAGGGCATTTCGGACTGGTCGTCGGGTCCAAGGCGGCCCAACAAAGCTGGCCGACCGTCGCGGAATGGGTGCGATGGCTGTCCGCCGGCGGCGACAAGCCCACCAGCATCGCGCCGATGGCCGACCAGCCCGCCGAGCACACCGACAGCGGCGTGGCGCTGAGCTCCCGGCTCGCGCACGGCATCGGGGAGGCCTCCGAGGCGGCGCTGGGCATGGTCCGCGGGGCGGCCAACACCGTCGTCGCGGCCAACAAATCCGTGCGCACCCTGGCCGTCGAAACGGCCCGCACGCTGCCGCGACTGGTCCGGCTGGGGCAGATCAACGACCACACCAGGATCTCGCTGGGCCGCATCATCGAGGAGCAGGCGCACGACGCCCCGCAGGGCGAATTCCTGTTGTTCGACGGGCGGGTGCACACCTACGAGGCGGTGAACCGGCGCATCAACAACGTCGTCCGCGGCCTCATCGAGGTCGGGGTGCGGCAGGGCGACCGGGTCGGCGTGCTGATGGAGACCCGGCCCAGCGCGCTGGTGGCCATCGCCGCGCTGTCCCGCCTGGGCGCCATCGCGGTGGTGATGCGGCCCGACGCCGACCTGGCCGCCTCGGTGCGGCTCGGGGGAGTGACCGAGATCCTCACCGACCCCACCAACCTCGACGCGGTGCTGGAGTCGGACGGGCAACTGCTGCGGCAGGTGCTGGTGCTCGGCGGCGGCGAGACGCGGGACCTGCACCTGCCCGAGGACTCCGACGAGCAACCCCAGGTCATCGACATGGAACAGATCGACCCGGACGCCGTCGAGCTGCCCGGCTGGTATCGGCCCAACCCGGGACTGGCCCGGGACCTGGCGTTCATCGCGTTCAGCTCGGCCGGCGGCGAGCTGGTGGCCAAGCAAATCACCAACTACCGCTGGGCGGTCTCGGCGTTCGGTACGGCCTCGACGGCCGCCCTCGACCGCCGCGACACCGTGTACTGCCTGACACCGCTGCACCACGAGTCCGCGCTGCTGGTCAGCCTGGGCGGCGCGGTGGTCGGCGGCACCCGCATCGCGCTGTCGCGCGGACTGGACCGGACCCGATTCATCCAGGAGGTGCGCCAGTACGGCGTCACCGTGGTGTCCTACACCTGGGCCATGCTCGGCGAGATCCTCGACAACCCGGCCGATCCGCCCTTCGTCCTGCACGGCAACCACCCGGTGCGCCTGTTCATCGGCTCCGGCATGCCGACCGGGCTGTGGGAGCGTGTCGTCGAGGCGTTCGCGCCCGCTCACGTCGTCGAGTTCTTCGCCACCACCGACGGGCAGGCGGTGCTGGCCAACGTGTCCGGCGCCAAGGTCGGCAGCAAGGGCCGCCCGCTGCCGGGCGCCGGGCGCATCGAGTTGGGCGCCTACGACACCGAACACGACCTGATCCTGGAAAACGAGCGGGGCTTCGTGCAGATCGCCGAACCCAAACAGGTCGGGGTTCTGCTCGCCGCGTCCAACGGCCCGATCGATCCGAGCGCCTCCGTCAAGCGCGGGGTGTTCGCCGCCGGCGACACCTGGATCTCGACCGAGTACCTCTTCTACCGCGACGACGACGGCGACTACTGGCTGGCGGGCCGGCGCGGCTCGGTGGTGCGGACCCCGCGCGGGCTGGTCTACGCCGAGCCGGTCACCGACGCCCTGGGTTGCATCAACGGCGTCGACCTCGCGGTGACCTACAACGTGCCCGTGCGCGACCACGAGGTGGCGGTGTCGGCGGTGACGCTGTTGCCGGGCGCCTCCATCACGGCGGCCGACCTGACCGAGGCCTTCGCCAAGATCCCGATCGGGCTGGGGCCCGACATCGTCTGCGTGGTCCCGGAGATGACGCTGAGCGCGACCTACCGCCCGACCGTCAGCGCGCTGCGGGCCGCCGGGATTCCCAAGGCGGGACGGCACGTCTGGTACTTCGATGCGGAGACCGAGCACTACCGGCGGCTGACTCCCGGAGTGCGTGCCGAACTGAGCGGCGCGCGGTCATGATCGACGACGCGCTGCTGAACATCCTGGTGTGCCCGGCCGACCGCGGCCCGCTGGTGCTGATTGGCGACGAGTTGCTCTACAACCCCCGGCTGCGCCGCGCCTACCGGATCGAGGACGGCATCCCGGTGCTGCTCATCGACGAGGCCCGCGACGTCGACGACGACGAGCACGCCCGGCTCATGGCGCAATGCCCTCCGGCAGATCCCCAGTGAGGTAGCGCTGCAGGTTGGGGGCGATGGTTCGCGCGACCTGCTCGGCCGGCAGCGACGCGAACGGCTCCAGTTGCAGGATGTAGCGCGCCATCACCACACCCACCAGTTGCGACGCCACGAATTGGATGCGAATCATTCCGCTTCCCGGCGGATCGTCCACGCGGGCACCGACTTCGACGGCGATCACGTCCTGAATGAACGCGCGAAACAGGTTGATCTCCGACCCCGCCAGGATCGAGCGCAGCGTCGCGATGAACGCCGCGCCGATCTCGGAATCCCACAGCGGCAACAACATCGACGGAATCTGGTAGCCGAGCTCCTCGACGGGCACCTCGCGCAGCGGGCCGATGACGTCCATCGGATCGACCGGGACGTGGACGGCCGCGGCGAACAGCTGCTCCTTGGTGCCGAAGTAATGGTGCACCAACGCCGAATCCACCCCCGCCGACGCGGCCACCGCACGTATCGACGTGTTACGAATACCGTTGCGCGCGAACAATTCCCGGGCGCTGGTCAGAATCCGGTCGCGGGTATCGGAGTTCCCGGCCGGCCGGCCCCGCCGCCGGCGGCCGGTGTTGGTAGTCGTCACTAGGCCGTCCGTCGCCGCAGCGTCGCCGCCGCCAGGCACAGCGCCGCCAGGGCGAAGCCCAACACCACGATGATGTCGCGCACCGCGATGAAGGTCAGCTCCGGGTGCGCACCCACCTGTTGCAGGGCCTCGAGCGCGTAGCTGGCCGGCAGCACATTGCTGATCCATTGCAGCCAGTGTGGCATCACCGCCCGCGGCACGATGATGCCGGCCAGCAGCAGCTGCGGCACCATCACCAGCGGGATGAACTGCACGGCCTGAAACTCGGTGCGCGCGAACGCACTACACAACAGGCCCAGGCCGACTCCCAGCACGGCGTTGACGATCGCGATCACGAACACCCACAACGGGCTGCCCGCCGTGTCGAAGCCGAGCAGCCAGAACGACACGACGCACGCCAGAACGGCTTGCGCCGCAGCGGCCGTCGAGAAGGCGGTGCCGTAGGCGATCAGCAGGTCGAGCCGGCGCAGCGGAGTGGTAAGGATGCGCTCCAGCGTTCCCGAGGCCCGTTCGCGTTGCATGGTGATCGCCGTGATGATGAACATCACGAACAGCGGGAACAGGCCGAGCAGGATCAGGCAGGCGTTGTTGAACGGGGTCGGGCCGCCCGGGCGGTGCGGGGCGTTTTCGAACATGAAGTACATCAGGGTGATCACCAGGACCGGCACCAACAGGATCATCGCGACGCTGCGGTGATCGGCGGCAAGCTGGCGCAGGATCCGCGTCGTGGTCGCCGTATACCCGTTGAGCCCTAACCGGCTTCGCGCATGGTGCTGCGCTTGATGATGGACAGAAACGCGTCCTCCAGTGACGTGCATCCGGTGTCCTCTCGCAGTTGGGACGGGGTGGTGTGGGCGACCAGCCGGCCTTCGCGCATCAGCAGCAGGTCCCCGCAGTGGTCGGCCTCGTCCATGACGTGGCTGGAAACCAGCAATGTGGTCCCCGCGCGGGCCAATTCGGCGAATTGATCCCACAGGTCCGCGCGCAGCACCGGATCGAGTCCCACGGTGGGCTCGTCGAGCACCAGCAGATCGGGCTGGCAGACCAGCGCGCAGGCCAGCGACACCCGGGTGCGTTGCCCACCGGACAGGTTGCCGCACAAGGCCGTTCGGTGATCGGTGAGCCCGACCCGTTCGATGGCGGCGTCGGCGGCCCGGCCGTCGAACCCGTACAGCGTGGCGAAGTAGCGAACGTTGTCGACGATGCGCAGGTCGTTGTAGACGGTCGGGTCCTGCGGCAGGTAGCCGACGCGACGGCGCAGTTCGGCGCTGCCGGCAGGCTTGCCGAGCACGACGACGCGGCCCGAGGTCACGATCTGGGTGCCGACGATGCATCGGATCAGCGTGGTCTTGCCGCAGCCGGACGGGCCGAGCAGGCCGGTGATGCTGCCCGCCGCGATCCGCACGGAGAAGTCGTGCAGGGCCGGGCGTTTACCGCGGATCACGCGCAGGTGATCGATCTCTACCGCCGGCTCGGCCTGATCCGAGATTAATTCATCACGAGATGAACTCATCATGTGATGAATATTCGTCGCGCGCGGCCGCGCTGTCAAGGGGTCGCGGCATCCGGGCGTTCGCGGCCCCGGGCGGGCCTAGTTGAAGCGCTCGCCGATCGCCGGGCGTCGCTGCGGCAGGTGCCCGTGCACGCCTTCGGCGTAGGCGGTTTCGGCGTGCTGGGTGAGGTCGGCGCCGGTGGTTTCGTCTTCGGTACTGAGCCGGAAACCCACCACCCGGTCGATCACCTTGGCCAGTACGAACGACACGGTGAACGCGTAGAACGCGACGACCGCGATCGCCAGCGTCTGCTTGCCCAGCTGGCCGACGCCGCCGCCGTAGAACAGGCCGCGCGGGCCCGCCGTCATGACCGCCGTGGCGAGCAGCCCGATCAGGAACACACCGACCACGCCGCCGACGAAGTGCACGCCCACCACGTCGAGCGAATCGTCATAGTTGAAGCGCAACTTCGCGCCCACCGCGAACGAACACACGACACCCGCCGCCAGGCCGACGACCGTCGCGCCGAGGGTGTTGACGGTTCCGCACGACGGGGTGATGGCCACCAGGCCGGCGACCACACCCGACGCCGCACCGAACGTGGTGGGCCTGCCGTCGCGAATCTGTTCGACCGCAAGCCAACCCAGCATGCCCAGGCATCCCGCGACCAGGGTGTTGAGGAAGATGGCCGCGGCGGTTCCGTTGGCGGCCAGGGCGGAGCCGGCGTTGAACCCGAACCAGCCGAACCACAGCAGCCCGACACCGACGAACAGCAGCGGCAGGTTGTGCGGCCGCATGGCGTCCTTCTTGAAACCGATGCGCGGCCCGAGCACCAGCGCCAGCGCCAGCGCGGAGGAACCCGAGACGATCTCGACGACCAGCCCGCCCGCATAGTCGAGGACGCCCAGCCTGGCCAGCCAGCCGCCCGGCCCCCAGACCCAGTGGGCGACAATCGAATACACGGCGATCGTCCACACCGGGACGAACACCATCCAGGCGGCGAACTTCGCGCGGTCGGCGATCGCGCCGCTGACCAGCGCGGCGGTGATGATCGCGAACGTCAACTGGAACGTGGCATACAGCAATTCGGGCACCGCCGTGCCGTGCACCGTGTCGGGGGTGATGCCGAGCATCCCGAAATGCCTGAGGTTGCCGACGAGCCCGCCGGCCCCGTCCTCGGAGAACGCGACGGTGTAGCCGATCAGCAGCCACGCCACGGTCACCAGCGGGATGGAGATGAAGCTCATCATCATCATGTTGAGCACCCCGGTGGTGCGGACCATGCCGCCGTAGAAGATCGCCAGGCCGGGGGTCATCAGCAAGGCCAGCGCGGTGCTGGCCAGCAGCCACGCCGTGGCGGCCGGGTCTATCGCGTGCATGTCGGCCTCCTTCGGCTCCCGGACACCGGGATACTGCCATGTTCGGGCCGCCGGTAGGTTCGTTGGGTTACTGAAAAGAGGATTCAGGATCTTCAATTGGTCGAGGCTGGACGACGATCTCGCGCAAGCACGGCCGCGGCGCGGCTGTTGGTCGACCCGGTCGAGGCCGCGCGCCGGTTACTGGGCGCCACCCTCACCGCGCGGGGCGTCAGCGGGATAGTCGTCGAGGTCGAGGCCTACGGGGGAGTGCCCGACGGTCCGTGGCCGGACGCCGCGGCGCACTCCTACAAGGGCCTGCGCGCCCGCAATTTCGTGATGTTCGGGCCGCCGGGGCGGCTCTACACCTACCGCAGCCACGGCATCCATGTCTGCGCGAACGTCTCGTGCGGTCCCGACGGCACCGCGGCCGCGGTGTTGCTGCGGGCGGCCGCGATCGAGGACGGGACCGACGCCGCCCGGGCCCGCCGCGGCGAGCTGGTACACACCGCGGCGCTGGCGCGCGGGCCGGGGAACCTGTGCGCGGCCATGGGAATCACCATGGACGACAACGGAATTGACCTGTTCGACGGCAACAGCCCGGTGACGGTCGAGCTGCACGAACCGCTGAGCTCGATGTCCGGCCCGCGGGTCGGTGTCAGCCAGGCCGCCGACCGGCCCTGGCGGTTGTGGCTTCCCGGGCGCCCGGAGGTCTCGGCGTACCGCCGCAGCCCGCGCGCGCCGGCCCCGGGTGCCAGCGACTGACCCGCGGCGGACGTCGGGTCGCTGGGGGGTAACGCCCCGGATCCGCGCCACAAGTCGACGCCCGCCGTCGGCGCTCTGGAAGACTCGTACACCATGATCCTCGACGAGCTGGGCTGGCGCGGCCTGATCGCGCAGTCCACCGACCTCGACGCGCTGGCGGCCGACGCCCGGCGCGGGCCGATGACGGTGTACGCCGGCTTCGACCCCACCGCGCCGAGCCTGCACGCCGGCCATCTGGTGCCCCTGCTGGCACTGCGCCGCTTCCAGCGCGCCGGCCACCGCCCCATCGTGCTCGCCGGCGGCGCCACCGGGATGATCGGCGACCCCCGCGACGTCGGTGAGCGCACCCTCAACGAGGCCGACACCGTCGCCGAGTGGACCGAACGGATCGGCGGACAGCTGCGACGCTTCGTCGACTTCTCGGATTCTGGGGACTCACCGACCGGCGCCGTCGTCGTCAACAACCTGGACTGGACGCGCCCGCTGTCGGCGATCGAGTTCCTGCGCGACATCGGCAAGCACTTCTCGGTCAACGTCATGCTGGACCGCGACACCGTGCGGCGCCGCCTGGACGGCGACGGCATCTCCTACACCGAATTCAGCTACATGCTCCTTCAGGCCAACGACTACGTCGAACTGCACCGCCGCTACGGCTGTCGCCTGCAGATCGGCGGCTCCGACCAGTGGGGCAACATCATCGCCGGGGTCCGGCTGGTCCGCCAGCAGCTCGGCGCCTCGGTCCACGCGCTGACCGTGCCGCTGGTGACCGCCGCCGACGGCGCCAAGTTCGGCAAGTCCACCGGCGGCGGCAGCCTGTGGCTGGACCCCGCGCTGACCACCCCGTACGCCTGGTACCAGTACTTCTTCAACACCGCCGACGCCGACGTGATCCGCTACCTGCGCTGGTTCACCTTCCTGTCGGCCGACGAGCTGGGCGAGCTGGAGCAGGCCACGGCCGAGCGCCCCCAACAACGCGCCGCGCAGCGGCGGCTGGCACGCGAACTGACCGTGCTGGTGCACGGCGAGGCGGCCACCGAGGCCGTCGAGCACGCCAGCCGGGCGCTGTTCGGGCAGGGCGAGCTGGGCCGGCTGGACGAGGCCACGCTGTCCGCGGCGCTGCGCGAGACGTCGGTCGCCGAGCTCAAACCCGGTGGCCCCGACGGGATCGTCGACCTGCTGGTGGCCAGCGGGCTGTCCGAGAGCCGCAAGGCCGCGCGGCGCACCATCGGCGAGGGCGGTGTCTCGGTCAACAACGTCCGCATCGAAAGCGAGGAGTGGGCGCCGCAGCCGTCGGACTTCCTGCACGGCCGGTGGCTGGTGCTGCGCCGCGGCAAGCGCACCGTCGCCGGGGTCGAAAAGGTCTAGACCGCCCCGGCGCCGTAGCGCCTCCGCGAAACACGCGCGTGCACAGATCTTTACCCCACCGTGTCGTCGGCGTGACCCGAGGCGACCACTGTTGTCACGGTGATTTTCGCGACGCGTGTGCGATCGACCGTCCTGCGGAGCCTGGGGGTGATCACGGGCCTGGTGGCTCTGTCGGGGGCGATGTCGGCGCCGATCCGCGCGGACATGCTCAGCAATGCGTTCCTGTCGGCGCTGACGAACGCCGGGATCTCCTATAGCCAGCCGACCGGCACCACGGCGATGGGACAGTCGGTGTGCCCGATGCTGTTCGAGCCCGGCGGGTCCTTCGACGCGGTGACGTCCAAGATGGCCGAGGGCAACGGCATGTCGTACGAGACGGCCGGCAGGTTCACCATCGTGGCGATCGCGACCTACTGCCCGGCGCTGATCGCGCCGCTCCTGGGCAACCGGCTGCCGAGTTAGGTGTGGCGCTGCCCGTATTCTCGGCAGCGTGGTCGACGACAGGCAGAGGCACCGCGGCGAGCGGAGGGCGCGGCCGGCATCCGGCAACTGGTCCGGTCCGGGCCGTGCGCGGCCGGCTCAGCCGCAGAGCGGCGCGCGCCGCGACGCCCAGGCCGATCGCGCCCCGCAGGACGGGCCGCCGATCCCGCCCGGCGTGGAAGCCAAGCAGCTGGCACCCGACGTCCGCCGCGAACTGAGCACCCTGGACCGCGCCACCGCCGACGCCGTGGCCCGCCACCTCGTCGCCGCGGGCGAGCTGCTCGAGGAGGACCCGGAGGCGGCGCTGCGCCACGCCCGCGCGGCGCGGGCCCGATCCAGCCGGATCGCCACCATCCGGGAGGCGGTCGGCATCGCCGCCTACCACTGCGGCGACTGGTCGCAGGCGCTGGCGGAGTTTCGCGCCGCACGCCGCATGGGCAGCAAGTCCGCGTTGCTTGCGTTGATCGCCGATTGCGAACGCGGACTTGGCCGTCCGGAGCGCGCCATCGAGCTCGCGCGCGGACCGGAGGCCGCCGAGCTGTCGGGTGACGACGCCGACGAGCTGCGCATCGTCGCCGCCGGGGCGCGCGCGGACCTCGGCCAGCTGGAGCAGGCGCTGACCGTGTTGTCCACGCCGCAACTGGATCCCAGCCGCACTGGCTCCACGGCGGCGCGGCTGTTCTACGCCTACGCGGACACGCTGCTCGCGCTCGGCCGGACCGACGAGGCGCTGCAATGGTTCCTGCGTTCGGCGGCGGCCGACGTCGACGGTGTCACCGACGCCGAAGACCGGGTCAGTGAACTCGGCTGACGCGACGGAATTGACGACGTGAAAACCCTTGCGCAGGAATACGATTGCCTGCTGATCGACCTCGACGGCACGATGTTTCGCGGCCGCCGGCCCACCGAGGGCGCGGTGCAGGCGCTGGCCGAGGTGCGCAGCCGCGCGTACTTCGTCACCAACAACGCCTCCCGCAGCGCCGACGAGGTCGCCGCGCACCTGAGCGAGCTCGGCTTCACCGCCGTCGCCGACGACGTCGCCACCAGCGCGCAAAGCGCCGCCCGGTTGCTGGCCGACCAACTGCCACAAGGCTCGCCGGTGTTGATCGTGGGCACCGAGGCCCTGGCCGGCGAGATCACCGCCGTCGGGCTGCGCCCGGTGCGCAGCTACGACGACGACCCGGCCGCCGTCGTGCAGGGCCTGTCCCAGACCATCGGGTGGCCGGAGCTGGCCGAGGCGGCGCTGGCCATCCGGGCCGGCGCGCGGTGGGTGGCCTCCAACGTCGACCTCACCCTGCCCACCGAGCGCGGGCTGCTGCCCGGCAATGGATCGTTCGTGGCCGCGCTGCGGGCGGCCACCGGCGCCGAACCCCAGGTCGCGGGCAAGCCGGCGCCCGCCCTGCTGCGCGACGCGGCGGCCCGGGGCGACTTCCGCGCGCCCCTGGTGATCGGCGACCGCCTCGACACCGACATCGAGGGCGCCAACGCCGCCGAACTGCCCAGCCTGATGGTGCTCACCGGGGTCAACTCCGCGCGGGACGCGGTGTACGCCAAGCCCGCCCAGCGCCCCACCTACATCGGCCACGATCTGCGCTCGCTGCACACCGACGGCGAGCGGCTCGCGGTCGGCCCGCAGTCGGGCTGGCGGGTCGACGTCGCGGACGGGGCGGTCACGGTCCGCGGGGACGGGCCGGACGACGGGGACGGCCTGTCGATCGTGCGCGCGGTCGCCAGCGCGGTGTGGGGCGAGTCGGGGTCCGGCGCCGTGCGCATCGAGGCCGGCGACGACGAGGCGCGCGCCGCGCTGCAGCGCTGGTCTTTGGTGCGCACCGACTAACGTAGGAACGCGATGAGTATCGACCCCGATCAGATTCGCGCCGAGATCGACGCCCTGCTGGCCCGGCTGCCCCAACCCGGCGACCAGGAAGACCCCGAGAAGGCGCCCTCGCTCGACGAGCTCGAAGAGATCGCGCGCCGGCTCTCCGAGGCCCACGACGTCCTGCTGGCCGCGCTGGAGTCGGCGGAGAAGGGCTGAGTGCGCGCATGTCTCGACGCGCCCGCGTTGACGCCGAGCTGGTGCGGCGCGGCCTGGCCCGGTCGCGTCAGCAGGCCGCGGAGTTGATCGGCGCCGGCAAGGTGAGCATCGACGGGATGCCCGCCCGCAAGCCCGGCACCGCCGTCGCCGTCACCGCCGCCCTGACCGTGGCCACCGACGGCGAACGCGGCTGGGTCTCGCGCGGCGCGCACAAACTCATCGGCGCGCTGGACGCCTTCGGGATCTCCGTCGTGGGCCGCCGCTGCCTGGACGCCGGCGCGTCGACGGGCGGCTTCACCGAAGTCCTGCTCGATCGCGGGGCCGCCGAAGTGGTGGCCGTGGACGTGGGATACGGCCAGCTGGCGTGGTCGCTGCGTAGCGATTCGCGGGTCGTCGTCGTCGAGCGGACCAACGTTCGTGACCTGACGCCCGAGTCGATCGGCGGGCCGGCCGACCTCGTCGTGGCCGACCTGTCGTTCATCTCGCTGGCCACCGTGTTGCCCGCGCTGGCTGGCTGCGCCGCACCGAACGCGGATATCGTTCCCATGGTGAAGCCACAGTTTGAGGTGGGGAAGGGCCAGGTCGGCGCGGGCGGTGTGGTGCACGACCCCGGCCTGCGCGCCGACGCCGTGACGTCGGTCGCGCGCCGCGCCGCCGAGCTGGGTTGGCACACCGTCGGCGTCACCGCGAGCCCGCTGCCGGGGCCGTCGGGCAACGTCGAATATTTCCTTCGGCTGCGCGCCCAGGCCGATCGTCCGCTCGCCGGCGACGCCCTGGTGGCGGCGGTGCGGCACGCGGTGGAAAGCGGGCCGCAGTGACTCCAGCCGAACGCACCGTCCTGATGGTCGTCCACACCGGCCGCGAAGAAGCCACCGAGACGGCCCGCCGTGTACAGAAAACGCTGGGCGACAACGGAATCGGGCTTCGGGTGCTGTCAGCCGAGGCCGTCGACCGGGGACCGTTGCACCTGGCCCCCGACGACATGCGGGCGATGGGCGTCGAGATCGAGGTCGTCAACGCCGACCCCCGGGCCGCCGAAGGCTGCGAACTGGTGCTGGTGCTCGGCGGCGACGGGACGTTCCTGCGGGCCGCCGAGCTGGCGCGCAACGCCGACATCCCGGTGCTGGGCGTGAACCTCGGGCGGATCGGTTTTTTGGCCGAGGCAGAGGCCGAGGCCATCGACCGGGTGCTGGACCACGTTGTCGCACAGGACTACCGGGTGGAGAACCGCCTGACGCTCGACGTGGTCGTGCGCCAGGGCGGCCGGGTCTCCGCGCACGGCTGGGCCCTCAACGAGGTCAGCCTGGAAAAGGGCCCCCGGCTCGGCGTGCTGGGGGTGGTGGTCGAGATCGACGGGCGGCCGGTGTCCGCCTTCGGCTGCGACGGCGTCCTGGTGTCGACCCCGACGGGTTCCACCGCCTACGCGTTCTCCGCGGGCGGCCCGGTGCTCTGGCCCGACCTGGAGGCAATCCTGGTGGTACCCAACAACGCTCACGCGCTGTTCGGTCGCCCCATGGTCACCAGCCCGAACGCCACCATCGCGATCGAGGTGGAGGCGGACGGCCACGACGCCCTGGTGTTCTGCGACGGCCGCCGCGAGATGCTGATCCCGGCCGGCAGCCGCATCGAGGTGAAACGTTGTGACACGGCGGTGAAATGGGCCCGGCTGGACAGCGCCCCGTTCACGGACCGGTTGGTGCGCAAGTTCCGGCTGCCGGTGACCGGGTGGCGCGGAAACTGACGGCACAGCACGGGATCCTGACTGAATGCTGACTGAAATCCGGATCGAGTCGCTCGGGGCGATCAGCTCGGCGGTCGGCGAGTTCGACCGCGGCCTGAGCGTGCTGACGGGGGAGACCGGCACCGGAAAGACCATGGTGGTCACCGGCTTGCATCTGCTCGGCGGCGCCCGCGCCGACGCCACCCGGGTCCGGTCGGGGGCCGAGCGGGCGGTCGTCGAAGGGCGATTCAGCACAACGGATCTCGAGGAGGCCATGGTCGTGCGGCTCGACGAGATGCTCGACGCGTCGGGCGCCGAACGCGACGAGGACGGCAGCGTGATCGCGCTGCGCTCGGTCAGCCGTGACGGGCCGTCGCGGGCCTACCTCGGCGGCCGCAGCGTGCCCGCCAAATCGCTGGGCGACTTCACCGCCGGGCTGCTGACCCTGCACGGGCAGAACGACCAGCTGCGCCTCATCCGGCCCGAGGAGCAGTGCGCGGCGCTGGACCGCTTCGCCAAGGCCGGACCCGCGCTCGAGCGGTACTGCAAACTGCGCGACGCCTGGCTGTCGGCGCGGCGCGACCTGCTCGACCGCCGCAACCGCATGCGCGAGCTCGCACTGGAGGCCGACCGGCTGACGTTCGCCCTCAACGAGATCGACGCCGTCGACCCGCAACCCGGCGAGGACGACGCCCTGGTCGCCGAGATCGTGCGGCTCTCCGAACTGGACACCCTGCGCGAGGCCGCCGCCACCGCCCGCGCGGCGCTGTCCTCCGAGGAGACCGACGGCCTCAGTGCCACCGACGGCCTGGGAAAGGCAAGGGCCGCACTGGAATTCACCGGCGACGCCAAGCTGACGGCGCTGGCCGGCCAGATCGGCGAGGTGCTGACCGTGCTCGTCGACGCGGCCGGCGAACTGGGCGGCTTCCTCGAGGAGCTGCCGGTCGACGCCAGCGCGCTGGAATCCAAGCTGGCCCGGCAGGCCGAACTGCGCACCCTGACCCGCAAGTACGCCGCGGACATCGACGGCGTGATCGGGTGGGCCCAGGAGTCGCGGCAACGGCTGGCCCAGCTCGACGTCTCCGAGGAGGGCTTGGCGGCGCTGGCCGCCCGGGTCGACGAGCTCGGCCGCGAATTGGCCCAGGCCGCGGTCGATCTCAGCGCCACCCGGCGCAAGGCCGCCAAGCGGCTCGCCAAGGAGGTCACCGCCGAGCTGTCCGGGCTGGCGATGGCCGACGCCCAATTCACCATCGACGTGACCCTGGATGCCGCGCCGGACACCGCGTCGGACCCCGACGACTCGGCCGCGCTGCGGCTGCCGTCGGGCGAGCGCGTCCACGCCGGCGCCGACGGCGTCGACCAGGTCGAGTTCGGTTTCGCCGCGCACCGGGGCATGGACCAGCTGCCACTGGCCAAGAGCGCCTCCGGCGGCGAGCTGTCCCGGGTGATGCTCGCCCTGGAGGTGGTGCTGGCCACCTCCCGCAAAGAGGCCGCGGGCACCACCATGGTGTTCGACGAGGTCGACGCCGGGGTGGGCGGCCGCGCGGCGGTGCAGATCGGGCGCCGGCTGGCGCGGCTGGCGCGCACCCACCAGGTCATCGTGGTCACGCACCTGCCGCAGGTCGCGGCGTACGCCGACGTGCACCTGGTGGTGCACGCCGCGGGGCCGAAGGGGACCAGCGTGGTGCGGCGCCTCGGCGGCGACGAGCGGGTCGCCGAGCTGGCGCGGATGCTCGCCGGGCTGGGCGAATCCGACAGCGGCCGCGCGCACGCCCGCGAGCTGCTCGAGGCGGCGCAAAAGGACGAGATCTAGCCCCGTGTTGCGGCCTCCGCCGTCTCGGCCCCTGTCTCGGGCCCCTGTCTCGGGCCCCTGTCTCGGGCCCCTGTCTCCGCGAGCGTCGACTTGTGGCGGCCGACCCCGGCGTGTCGCCGCATCAATTCGACGTTCGAGACCAGTTCGGCACAGAGCTGTTACTAATGGGACTCTAGATAACTTCTGGGGCTAATGTTACGGCGCGCCTCCCCGCGTCGTCCGCGCATCACCGACAGAATCGCCCCCATGAAGATGTCAGGCCTGCTTTCCCGTAATCCCGCCCGGCCGGGCCTCGTCGGCACCGCCCGCGTTGACCGCAACATCGACCGATTGCTGCGCAGGGTCTGCCCCGGCGACATCGTCGTGCTCGACATCCTCGATCTGGATCGCATCACGGCGGACGCCCTGGTGGAGGCCGACATCGCCGCCGTCGTCAACGCCTCGCCGTCGGTGTCGGGCCGCTACCCCAACCTGGGGCCCGAGGTCCTGGTCAACAACGGGGTCACGCTGATCGACGAGGCCGGACCCGACGTCTTCAAGAAGGTCAAAGACGGCGCCAAGATCCGCCTGCACGAGGGCGGGGTGTACGCCGGCGACCGGCGGCTGGTCCGCGGCACCGAACGCACCGACCACGACATCGCCGATTTGATGCGGGAGGCCAAGAGCGGCCTGTCCGCCCATCTGGAGGCGTTCGCGGGCAACACCATCGAGTTCATCAAGAGCGAGAGCCCGCTGCTGATAGACGGCATCGGCATCCCCGACGTCGACGTCGACCTGCGCCGCCGGCACGTGGTGATCGTCGCCGACGAGCCCAGCGCCGAGGACGACCTCAAGTCGCTCAAGCCGTTCATCAAGGAGTATCAGCCGGCCCTGATCGGCGTCGGCAGCGGCGCGGACGTGTTGCGCAAGGCGGGGTATCGCCCGCAGGTGATCGTCGGCGACCCCGACCAGATCAGCACCGACGCCCTGAAGTGCGGGGCCCAGGTCGTGCTGCCCGCCGACGCCGACGGGCACGCGCCGGGGCTGGAACGCATCCAGGACCTGGGCGTCGGCGCGATGACGTTCCCGGCCGCAGGGTCGGCGATCGATTTGGCCCTGCTGCTGGCCGACCACCACGGCGCCGCGCTGCTGGTGACCGCCGGCCACACCGCCAACATCGAGACGTTCTTCGACCGCACCCGTGCGCACAGCAACCCGTCCACCTTCCTGACCCGGCTGCGGGTGGGGGAGAAGGTGGTGGACGCCAAGGCCGTGGCCACCCTGTACCGCAACCACATCTCGGCGGGGGCCATCGCGCTGCTGGCGCTGACGATGCTGATCGCCGTCATCGTCGCGCTGTGGGTGTCTCGCACCGACGGCGTGGTGCTGCACTGGGTCACCGACTACTGGAACCACTTCTGCTTGATGGTGCAGAAGTGGGTCACCTAGATGATCTCGCTGCGCCAACACGCCCTGTCGCTGGCCGCCGTGTTCCTGGCGCTGGCCGTGGGCGTCGTGCTGGGTTCCGGCTTCCTGTCGGACACGTTGCTGTCCAGCCTGCGTGACGAGAAGAAGGACCTCAACGCCCAGATCAGCGGGCTCAACGACCAGAAGAACGTGTTGAACGAAAAGCTCAGCGCGGCAAACAATTTCGACACCCAGCTGGCCGGCCGGATCGTGCACGACGCGCTGGCCGGCAAGTCGGTGGTAGTGTTCCGCACCCCGGACGCCAAGGACGACGACGTGGCCGCGGTGTCGAAGTTCATCGGTCAGGCCGGCGGGACGGTGACCGGGACGGTGTCGTTGACGCAGGAGTTCGTCGAGGCCAACTCGGCGGAGAAGCTGCAGACGGTGGTGAACTCGTCGGTGCTGCCCGCCGGACAGCAGCTGAGCACCAAGCTCGTCGACCAGGGTTCGCAGGCGGGTGACCTGATGGGCATCGCCCTGCTGGCCAACCCCAACCCCGCGGTGCCCCCGGTGGACGACACCCAGCGCAACACCGTGCTGGCGGCGCTGCGCGACACCGGCTTCATCACCTATCAGGCGAGCGATCACATGGGCGCGGCCAACGCCGCGCTCGTCGTCACCGGTGGCGCGCTACCGCAGGACGCCGGGAACCAGGGGGCGAGCGTGGCGCGGTTCTCCGCCGCGCTGGCCCCGCACGGCTCGGGCACGCTGCTCGCCGGGCGCGACGGTTCGGCGACCGGCGGCGCCGCCGTCGCGGTGGCCCGCGCCGACGCCGGCCTGAACTCCGCGATCAGCACGGTCGACGACGTGGACGCCGCGCCGGGACGCATCACCGCGGTGCTCGGCCTGCACGACCTGCTGGGCGGCGGTCACGCGGGCCAGTACGGCACCGGTCACGGGGCGACGTCGATCACGGTGCCTCAATAACCGCGGAGTAGCGGGCGTGTTCACCGCGGCTCGGCGTCGTGGATGTTAGGGTGGGTTTCCGTGGGTCGGCAGGCCCATCTAGTTGTTCGCTAGAAACATTTTTCAAGCCCTGCCCGTCTTCACGGAGGTCGCCTGTTGCGAAAGCACCCGCAAACCGCCACCAAGCACCTCTTCGTCAGCGGGGGCGTCGCATCCTCGTTGGGTAAGGGATTGACCGCCAGCAGCCTCGGTCAGCTCCTGACGGCGCGCGGGCTGTACGTGACGATGCAAAAGCTCGATCCGTACCTCAACGTCGACCCGGGCACCATGAACCCGTTCCAGCACGGCGAGGTCTTCGTCACCGAGGACGGCGCCGAGACCGACCTCGACGTCGGCCACTACGAGCGGTTCCTGGATCGCGATCTGTCCGGCTCGGCGAATGTCACTACGGGGCAGGTGTATTCGAGCGTCATCGCCAAGGAACGCCGCGGTGAGTACCTCGGCGACACCGTCCAGGTGATCCCGCACATCACCGACGAGATCAAGGGCCGCATCCTGGCGATGGCCCAGCCCGACGCGCAGGGCAACCGCCCCGATGTGGTCATCACCGAAATCGGCGGCACCGTCGGCGACATCGAGTCGCAGCCCTTTCTGGAGGCGGCCCGCCAGGTGCGCCACGACCTGGGCCGCGAGAACGTCTTCTTCCTACACGTCTCGCTGGTGCCCTACCTGGCCCCGTCGGGTGAACTCAAGACCAAGCCCACGCAGCACTCGGTGGCCGCGCTGCGCAGCATCGGTATCACCCCGGACGCGCTGATCCTGCGCTGCGACCGCGACGTTCCCGAGGCGCTGAAGAACAAGATCGCGCTGATGTGCGACGTCGACATCGACGGCGTCATCTCCACCCCGGACGCGCCGTCGATCTATGACATTCCGAAGGTGCTGCACCGCGAAGAACTCGACGCCTATGTGGTGCGCCGGCTCAACCTGCCGTTCCGCGATGTCGACTGGACCGAATGGGACGACCTGCTGCGCCGGGTGCATGAGCCGCATGAAACGGTGCGAATCGCCTTGGTGGGCAAGTACGTTGAACTCTCCGACGCCTACCTGTCGGTTACCGAGGCGCTGCGCGCCGGCGGTTTCAAGCACCACGCCAAGGTCGAGTTGCTCTGGGTGGCGTCCGACGATTGCGAGACCGGGCCCGGTGCCGCGGCGGCGCTGGCCGACGTGCAGGGTGTGCTGATTCCGGGCGGGTTCGGCATCCGCGGCATCGAGGGCAAGCTCGGCGCCATCCACTACGCGCGCGCCCGGGGCCTGCCGGTGCTGGGCCTGTGCCTCGGGCTGCAATGCATCGTGATCGAGGCCGCCCGCTCGGCCGGCCTGACCGAGGCCAACTCGGCCGAATTCGACCCGGACACACCGGATCCCGTCATCTCCACGATGGCCGACCAGGTCGACATCGTCGCCGGCGAGGCGGACCTCGGCGGCACCATGCGGCTGGGCGCCTATCCCGCCGTGCTGGAACCGGATTCGATTGTGGCCCAGGCGTATGGCGCGACGCAGGTGTCCGAACGCCACCGGCACCGCTACGAGGTCAACAACGCCTACCGCGACAAGATCGCGGAAAGCGGACTCAGGTTTTCCGGCACCTCGCCCGACGGCCACCTGGTCGAGTTCGTCGAGTACCCGCCGGACGTGCACCCCTTCATCGTCGGCACGCAGGCTCATCCGGAGCTCAAGAGCCGGCCCACCCGGCCGCACCCGTTGTTCGTCGCGTTCGTCGGGGCGGCCCTCGAATACAAGGCCGGCGAACGGTTGCCGGTGGAAATCCCCGAGCAGTCGTCCAACGGCATCCAGCATCGGGACAGCGCCGCGCGGCCCATACCTGAGCCCGCGTCCCGTGGCTGAACACGTCTTCTCCACGGCGTCCTCCGAAACGCTGTACACCGGAAAGATTTTCGCGCTGCGCAGCGACCGGGTGCGGATGCCGGGCGACACCACCGCGGTGCGCGAGGTCGTCGAGCACTACGGCGCCGTTGCCGTCGCGGCGCTGGACGCCGACAACAACATCCCGCTGGTCTACCAGTACCGGCACGCGTTCGGGCGGCGGCTCTGGGAGTTGCCCGCCGGCTTGCTCGACGTCGCGGGGGAGCCGCCGCAGCAGACGGCCGCCCGCGAACTCCACGAGGAGGTCGGCCTGCGGGCGGACACCTGGCGGGTGCTGGTCGACCTCAACTCCGCGCCGGGCTTCAGCGACGAATCGGTACGGATTTATCTGGCCACCGGGCTGACCGAGGTGGGCAGGCCCGAGGCGCATCACGAGGAAGCCGACATGACGATGAGCTGGGTTCCCGTCGCGGAGGCCGCCCGCCGGGTGCTGCGCGGCGACATCGTGAATTCGATTGCCATCGCGGGGATCTTGGCGGCCCACGCCGTCACCGAAGGGTTCGCGCAGCCGCGGCCGGTGGACAGTCCCTGGATCGACCGGCCGACGGCGTTCGCGGCCCGAAAGGCCGGGCCATGACGACGGTGGCGCTGGATTCCCAACTCCAGGGTTACCTCGACCACCTCACGATCGAGCGCGGCGTCGCGGCGAACACCCTGAGCTCGTATCGCCGCGATTTGCGCCGCTACACAAAACACTTGTCGGACCGTGGAATTCACGATCTGGCCAAGGTGGGCGAGGACGACGTCAGCGAGTTCCTGGTGGCGCTGCGCCGCGGCGACCCCGAGACCGGGGCGGCGGCGCTGTCGGCGGTGTCGGCGGCGCGGGCCCTGATTGCGGTGCGCGGTCTGCACCGGTTCGCCGCCGCCGAGGGGCTGGCCGAACTCGACGTGGCGCGCGCGGTCCGCCCGCCCACGCCCGGCCGCCGGCTGCCCAAGAGCCTGACCGTCGACCAGGTCCTGGCGCTGCTGGAGGGCGCGGGGGGCGACAGCCCGGCCGACGGCCCGCTGACCCTGCGCAACCGCGCGCTGCTGGAGCTGCTGTATTCGACCGGCGCGCGGATCTCCGAGGCCGTCGGCCTCGATGTGGACGACGTCGACACCCAGGCCCGCTCAGTATTGTTGCGCGGCAAGGGCGGCAAGCAGCGGCTGGTGCCGATCGGGCGCCCCGCCGTGGCCGCGCTGGACGCCTATCTGGTGCGCGGACGTTCGGATCTCGCGCGCCGGGGGCGCGGGACGCCGGCCATCTTCCTCAACGTGCGCGGCGGGCGGCTGTCGCGTCAGAGCGCGTGGCAGGTCCTGCAGGACGCGGCCGAGCGCGCCGGCATCACTTCGGGGGTGTCGCCGCACATGCTGCGGCACTCGTTCGCCACGCATCTGCTCGAGGGCGGCGCCGACGTGCGGGTCGTGCAGGAGCTGCTCGGGCACGCCTCGGTGACGACGACGCAGATCTACACCATGGTGACCGTGCACGCGCTGCGCGAAGTGTGGGCCGAGGCCCACCCGCGGGCGCGGTAGTTAGCGCGAGCAGACACAAAAGCACGCGACACGCCGAACGATAAGGTGCTTTTGCGTCTGCTCGCGCCACTAGCCCAGGTATTCGGACTCCAGCACCAGGTCGGACACCAACGACTGGTACTCGAGGTGGGTCTTGTGCTCGACGGTGTTCCACCGCGTGCCCTGATGCCGGTGCATGTACCCGCGGTACTTCGGTGCGCCCGGCACCCGCACATTGTCGGCGACCACGATCGAGCCGGGATGCAGCCAGCCCCGATCCAGGATGCTCTTCAGGTCATCGAGGTAGGCGTCCTTGTCGTGATCGAGGAACACGAAATCGAGTGTGCCAGCGGCAAACCCGTGTTCGGCCAGCGCATCCAGGGTGCGGCCACCGTCGCCGATGGTGCCGACCACACAGGTCACACGGTCGGCCACGCCGGCATGCGCCCAGATCTGGCGGGCGTTGGCGGCGTTGGCCTCGGCGAGTTCGACCGAGAACACCTTGGCCTTCGGCGCGGCCCGGGCGATGCGCAGCGCGCCGTAGCCGCAGTAGGTGCCCAATTCGAGCGCCAGCGCCGGATCGGCGCGCCGCACCGCGGCGTCGAGCAGCAGTCCCTTCTCGTCGCCGACGTTGATCAACATCGACTTCTCGTAGGCGAACTTGTCGATGGTCGTCAGCACGTCGTCGACGTCGCCGGCCCGGGCGTTGCGCAGCACGTATTCGACGGCGGCGGCTTCGCGCCCGTCGCCGATCTGGCCCGTGGTGGTGATGTTGCGATTCCCGACGGCCATCCGCCAGACCGACCACCGCAGCAGGGGTATCCGTCGCTTGAGATCCATAGGGGCCACGATAGGCCGACCGCCGGCGGTGCCCTCGCTGGCGACAGCTTTTCGCGGCCGGCATATCGCCCCCAAACTGGTGCTGCTGTGACTGGAGTGAATAGGCTGTCGGGATGTGCGTTTCACCACCGATTTCCGCTCATATTGGCTGGTTAATTGCCTGCGGGTCGCCGGGTTTCGGCGCGCGGACCCGTTAGACTTTCGGTCGATGTTCACCTCCCGAACACCCCCGCCATGACCGAGCAGCCGGACAACGGCGTCGAGCTCGGCCTGACCGGGCGGCCGCCACGGGCGATCCCGGAGCCACAGCCGCGCACCTCGCACGGCCCGGCCAAAGTCGTCGCCATGTGCAACCAGAAGGGGGGCGTCGGGAAAACCACGTCGACCATCAATCTGGGTGCCGCGCTCGCCGAGTACGGCCGCCGGGTGCTGCTGGTGGACATGGACCCGCAGGGCGCGCTGTCCGCCGGCCTGGGCGTCCCGCACTACGAGCTGGAAAAGACCATCCACAACGTGCTGGTGGAGCCGCGCGTGTCGATCGACGACGTGCTGCTGCAGACCCGGGTCAAGCACATGGATCTGGTGCCGTCCAACATCGACCTGTCGGCCGCCGAGATCCAGTTGGTCAACGAGGTGGGACGCGAGCAGACGCTGGGCCGGGCGCTGCACCCGGTGCTGGATCGCTACGACTACGTGCTGATCGACTGCCAGCCGTCGCTGGGTCTGCTCACCGTCAACGGCCTGGCCTGTTCGGACGGGGTGGTGATTCCCACCGAGTGCGAGTACTTCTCGCTGCGCGGTCTGGCGCTGCTCACCGACACCGTCGACAAGGTGCGCGACCGGCTGAACCCGAAGCTGGAGATCAGCGGGATCCTGTTGACCCGGTACGACCCGCGCACGGTCAACTCGCGCGAGGTGATGGCCCGGGTGGTGGAGCGGTTCGGCGACCTGGTGTTCGACACCGTCATCACCCGCACCGTCCGGTTCCCGGAGACCAGCGTGGCCGGCGAACCCATCACCACGTGGGCGCCGCGATCGACCGGGGCCATCGCCTATCGCGCGCTGGCCCGCGAGTTCATCGACCGATTCGGCGCGTGAACGCGACCGCAAATGGTGAGGCGCCCCAGCAGAACGGCTTTCAGGTCCGCCTGACCAATTTCGAGGGGCCGTTCGATCTGCTGCTGCAGCTGATCTTCGCCCATCGCCTGGACGTGACCGAGGTGGCGCTGCACCAGGTCACCGACGACTTCATCGCCTACACCCGCGAAATCGGTCCCCAGCTGGAGCTCGAGGAGACCACCGCGTTCCTGGTGGTGGCCGCCACCCTGCTCGACCTGAAGGCCGCCCGGCTGCTGCCCGCCGGGCAGGTCGACGACGACGAGGACCTGGCGCTGCTCGAGGTGCGCGACCTGTTGTTCGCCCGGTTGCTGCAGTACCGCGCGTTCAAGCACGTCGCCGAGATGTTCGCCGAGTTGGAGGCCACCGCGCTGCGCAGCTACCCGCGCGCCGTGTCGCTGGAGGACCGGTTTACCGAGCTGTTGCCCGAGGTGATGATCGGCGTGGACGCCGACCGCTTCGCCCAGATCGCGGCGATCGCGTTCAGCCCACGGCCCGTCCCGACGGTGTCGGTGGCGCACCTACACGAGGTGCAGGTCTCGGTTCCCGAGCAGGCCAAGAAGTTGCTGGCGATCCTTGAGGCGCGGGGCAGCGGGGCGTGGGCGACGTTTTCCGAGCTGGTCGCCGACTGTGAGGCGTCGATGGAGGTGGTCGGGCGGTTCCTGGCGCTGCTCGAACTGTATCGGTCGCGGGCGGTAGCATTCGACCAGTCAGAGCCGCTTGGCGTGCTCCAAATTTCGTGGACCGGGGAACGTCCGGTCAGTGAAGCCTTGGTAGAAGTGCGGGACGAATCATGATGGGCGCCGGTGACGACGCAGAGCGTAGCGATGCGGAGGAACGGCGCTTCGGCACCGCCGGTGACGACGCAGAGCGCAGCGATGCGGAGGAGCGGCGCTTCGGCACCGCCGGTGACGATGCAGAGCGTAGCGATGCGGAGGAACGGCGCTTCGACACCGCCGGTGACGACGCAGAGCGTAGCGATGCGGAGGAGCGGCATCTGAACGGTGCCGAGCCGGGCGACGACGTCCTGCCCGACGTCGATTCCGGCGCCGACCTGGAACCCGAAGTCGACCTGGATTCCGACCTCGACGTGGGCATCCCGGACATCGCCGAGGCCGCGCCGATGGAGTCCGAGGAACTCGGCTCAGTGCTCGAGGCGCTGCTGCTGGTGGTCGACACCCCGGTCACCGCGGAGGCGCTGGCATCCGCCACGCAACAGCCGGTGTACCGGATCGCCACCAAGCTGCAGGAGATGGCCGAGGAACTGGCCGCGCGCGACAGCGGCATCGACCTGCGGAAGAACAGCGAGGGCTGGCGGATGTATACCCGCGCCCGGTTCGCGCCGTACGTGGAAAAACTGCTGCTGGACGGCGCGCGGTCCAAGCTCACCCGGGCCGCGCTGGAGACGCTGGCCGTGGTCGCCTACCGCCAGCCCGTGACGCGTGCGCGGGTGAGCGCGGTGCGCGGCGTCAACGTCGACGCCGTGATGCGCACGCTGCTGGCGCGCGGCCTGATCACCGAAGCCGGGGTGGACGACGACAGCGGCGCGACGACGTTCGCGACCACCGAGCTGTTCTTGGAGCGCCTGGGGCTGACGTCGCTGGCCGACCTGCCGGACATCGCGCCGCTGCTGCCCGACGTGGACACGATCGAGGACCTCAGCGAATCCCTGGACAGCGAGCCACGTTTCATCAAACTTTCCGGCGGCCAGGCGGCAGACCCGGCGCTGACCTTCGACGTGGACCAGGATTGATGGTCGAAGCTGAGGGGATCCGGCTGCAAAAGGTGTTATCCCAGGCCGGAATTGCGTCGCGGCGGGCCGCCGAGAAGTTGATCATCGAGGGCCGCGTCGAGGTCGACGGTCAGGTGGTGACCGAGTTGGGCACCCGCGTCGACCCAGAAGCCTCGGTGATCCGCGTGGACGGGGCCCGGATCGTCCTCGACGATTCGCAGGTGTATCTGGCGCTGAACAAGCCGCGCGGAGTGCATTCGACCATGTCGGACGACCGCGGGCGGCCGTGTATCGGTGATTTGATCGAACGGCGAGTTCGCGGGAACAAGAACCTGTTTCACGTCGGGCGATTGGACGCGGACACCGAAGGGTTGATCCTGCTGACCAACGACGGTGAACTCGCGCACCGGTTGATGCATCCCTCCCACGAGGTGCCCAAGACGTATCTGGCGACGGTGACCGGGTCGGTGCCCCGCGGTGTCGGCAAGACGCTGCGCGCCGGGATCGAGTTGGACGACGGTCCCGCGCGGGTCGACGAGTTCGCGGTGGTGGACGCGATTCCGGGTAAGACGCTGGTGCGGGTCACGTTGCACGAGGGCCGCAATCGCATCGTGCGCCGGCTGCTGGCCGCGGCCGGGTTCCCGGTGGAAGCGTTGGTGCGCACCGACATTGGGCCGGTGTCGCTCGGCAAGCAGCGCCCGGGCAGCTTCCGGGCGCTGGGCCGCGACGAGATCGGGCAGCTCTACAAGGCGGTGGGCCTGTGAGCGGAACGAGCGGAACGAGCGCAGCGAGTGACGGGAGCGCAGCGAACCATCAGGCTGTGAGCGAAACGAACGCAGCGAGCGTCGTCGTCGCCATTGACGGGCCGGCGGGCACCGGAAAGTCGTCGGTGTCAAAGGGATTGGCGCGCGCTTTAGGGGCCCGCTACCTCGACACCGGGGCGATGTACCGGATGGTGACGCTGGCCGTGTTGCGTGCGGGCGTCGATCCGGGCGACGTCGACGCGGTCGGCCGGGTCGGGTCGACGGCGCAGCTGTCGGTGGACGGCGATCGGTGTTTGCTTGCCGGAGAGGACGTTTCCACCGAGATCCGGGGGGATGCCGTCACCGGCGCCGTCTCGGCGGTGTCGGCGGTGCCCGCGGTGCGCGCCCGGCTGGTCCAGTTGCAGCGCGAGATGGCCGCTGGTCCGGGCGATGTCGTCGTCGAGGGCCGCGACATCGGCACCGTCGTCCTGCCCGACGCGCCGGTGAAGATCTTTTTGACCGCGTCGGCCGAAACGCGGGCGCGTCGGCGCAACGACCAGAACGTGGCGGCCGGGTTGGCCGACGACTACGACGCCGCGCTCGCCGACGTCCGCCGTCGTGACCATCTGGATTCCACGCGGGCGGTGTCGCCGCTGCGGGCCGCCCCCGACGCGGTGGTCGTCGACACCAGCGAGATGACCGAGGCGCAGGTGATCACCCATCTGCGGGACTTGGTCGACCAGCGAAGCGGGGCGGTGCGGTGACCCAGGACGGTACATGGAGTGACGAAAGCGACTGGGAATCCGTCGAATTCGGCATCGACGAACAGGAGGAGGCCGGCCCGGCGTCCGTGGTGGCGGTGGTGGGCCGGCCCAACGTCGGCAAGTCCACGCTGGTGAACCGGATCCTGGGCCGTCGCGAAGCGGTGGTTCAGGACATCCCGGGCGTCACCCGCGACCGGGTGTCCTACGACGCGTTGTGGACCGGCCGCCGGTTCGTCGTGCAGGACACCGGGGGATGGGAGCCCGACGCCAAGGGGCTGCAGCAGCTGGTGGCCGAGCAGGCCTCGGTGGCCATGCGCACCGCGGACGCGGTGATCCTGGTGGTCGACGCCGTCGTCGGCGCCACCTCGGCCGACGAAGCCGCCGCCCGGATCCTCCTGCGGTCGGGAAAGCCAGTGTTCCTGGCCGCCAACAAGGTTGACAGCGACAAGGCCGAAGCGGACGCGGCGATGTTGTGGTCGCTGGGGCTCGGTGAGCCGCACGCGATCAGCGCCATGCACGGCCGCGGGGTGGCCGATCTGCTCGACGAGGTGCTGGCCGCGCTGCCCGCGGTGTCGGAGGTGGGCCCCAAACCCGGTGGCCCGCGGCGCGTGGCGCTGGTCGGTAAACCCAACGTGGGCAAGAGCTCGCTGCTGAACAAGCTGGCCGGTGATCAGCGCTCGGTGGTGCACGATGTCGCGGGGACGACGGTGGACCCGGTGGACTCCCTCATCGAGCTGGGCGACAGGGTGTGGCGATTTGTCGACACGGCGGGTTTGCGGCGCAAGGTCGGTCAGGCCAGCGGCCACGAGTTCTATGCCTCGGTGCGCACGCACTCGGCCATCGACGCGGCCGAGGTGGTGATCGTGCTGATCGATGCGTCGGACCCGCTGACCGAACAGGACCAGCGGGTGCTGTCGATGGTCATCGAAGCCGGCCGGGCCCTGGTGCTGGCGTTCAACAAGTGGGACCTGGTCGACGAGGACCGGCGCGAGCTGCTGGAGCGCGAGATCGACCGCGAACTCGTGCAGCTGCGGTGGGCGCCGCGCGTCAACATCTCCGCCAAGACCGGCCGCGCCGTGCAAAAGCTGGTGCCGGCCATGGAGACCTCGCTGGCATCGTGGGATGCGCGGATCGCCACCGGCCCGCTGAACTCCTGGCTGAAAGAGGTGGTGGCGGCCACCCCGCCACCGGTGCGCGGCGGCAAGCAGCCGCGGATCCTGTTCGCCACCCAGGCCACCGCCCGACCCCCGACGTTCGTGCTGTTTACCACCGGTTTTCTCGAGGCGGGCTATCGGCGTTTCCTGGAGCGCCGGCTGCGCGAGACCTTCGGCTTCGAGGGGTCGCCAATCCGGATCAACGTGCGGGTGCGCGAAAAGCGGGGCGCCCGCCGACGCTGAGCGTTGGGCGTTGGGAAGGTGGCGCCTCTCCCGGACCGAGTGGTGACTCTCACGACGAGGCGCTGGTCGCCCAGACGCTGGGCGCCTGGCGAATTGGCGGAGCGCTTGCGGTAGGCTTTCGACCTGCTGCCGGTGGAACCACCGGCGCGCGGGCTGTGGCGCAGTTTGGTAGCGCACTTGACTGGGGGTCAAGTGGTCGCAGGTTCAAATCCTGTCAGCCCGACCAGAGGAAATGTGTCCTGATCTGCGGTGACGCGATTAGGTCAGGATGAGATGACGCGGAGTTGGGGACCACTTGGGGACCACAAGTGCCGCTCAAGCAGGTCGCCCGCATTGATGACGGATTGCCGATCGGGGTGCAGATAGCGCTGGGTCGTTGTCAGCGCTCCGTGACCGGCGATCTTGCGGAGGATGTGTAGCGGGACACCGGCATCGGCCATCCACGTCAGTCCCGTATGCCGTAAACCATGGCGCGTGAGCTTTTCGTAGCCGAGCTGGGTGACCACGGCATCCCAAGAGGTGGCGTCGCGCAGCGTGGCTGTGGTGATCCTTCCGCCCCTGGGGCCGATGAAGAGTCGCGCATCGGGGTTGCTTGCGACGACGTCCATCCGTCGCTGGACGAGTTCGCGGACAGCCGGGATCAACGGGACTTCGCGCGCACGTTTGCCCTTAGTGTTCTTGTCCACCAAGCCACCCGGCGATGGGGTGGTCTGACGGCGCACCGTCCATATCCACTCGTGGGTGTTGATGTCGCGCACCAGGCATCCGGCCACTTCGCCGATGCGGGCGGCGGTGCACGCCTCGAAGATGACTGCGTCACCCCAACCCCGATAACGGCCCGCCGACCGGGCGACGAGTGCATCGGCGAGGGTGGTGAGGGCAGTCCAGTTCGGGAGCGCAAGTGCCCGTGGATCGTCGAGTTCGTCCTCGGCGAGCTTGTATTGGCGCTGCCAACCGGAGACTCGAGCCGGATTGCGGTCGATGATGCCGTCTCGCAGCGCTTGTTCCATGATGCGGACGAGCACGGCGAGGCTGTTCTTGACAGTTGATCGACTGCATTCGTCCGCGATCCACGCGTGCACAGCTCGATCCACTGCACCGTTGGTGACCATCGCAATGGGCAGGTGCCCAAGCGTCGGGACAACGCGTTTGCGCCAGCCGGCCAGGTAGGGATCGGTGGTCTTGGACTCAAGCCCACGCAGCGCCAATTCCATGTTCGTGGTGCCGTATTCCGCCAGCGACGTCGTGGCCGTCTTCGGGTCGACCCCGTGCGCCGCGGCGCGTTCCATCCGGGCGGCCCAGTCGACCGCGGCTTCACGCGTTGCAAACGAAGCTGATTTCGAAGCGCGGCTCTTGGTGATCGGGTCGATCCACCGGACCCGAGCGCGGAAGGGAGCAGCTCGGCTGGGGCGCTCCTCGATGTCAACTGATAACGAAACACCAAGTGGAAGTGTCAGTTCTTCGGCCATCACGCGACCTCGCCGGGGTCAACGTGCCGACTGGACAACCATGCCTCGACATCGTTGGAGTTATACATGTACACCCGGTCCGAAACGCGTACGAAGGCCGGGCCTTTGGGCGGATGCGACGTACGCCAGCGTCGAATGGTGGATGCGTCGACGTGGAGCAGCTCGGCAAGTTCGGCTGAGCTGTACCAGTGCCCGTCTAGCAAGGCCATCGTGCTGCGTTCCCTTCCCGCATCGGCCGGCGCGAGCTTTCGGGCGCCAGTGTCGTGCGGTACCTCGTTTCTAAAGGCTAGAGCTGGCGGTGGCGTTACGCGACGGTCGGCCGGGACGAGAATTGGCGCATCTTCCCGCGCTCACCGGTTCGGTCGGCAGTCGTGCGCCGCTGCTCCACTCCGGCTCGGTGTGTGTGGCCGCCGGCTTAGTAGCGACCTTTGCGGGCCGCGCGTTCTGCTGCGCGGCGCTGCTGGCGGCTGAGCATGACGTCGTGCTGGCCAGCTTGGTGCAGTGGGTAAGCGGCGCTCGCCACGACAGACTCCAATTCCGCCACGCGGATTCGCAATCGCCGCAACTCCTCAGACTCACGGCGCAGGCGGGCCAGTTCCTGGTCGCGCTGATCGGCAGCGTCGACGTCATGGCGGAGACGCCTGCGGAGCGTCTCGATCTCGTCGCGGGCCTGCCGGTACGACGGATCCTCCGACAGGACCCGGTGGAGATCTACCGAGGCCGCGAACTGCTCCATCGCGGACCGCAACTCGTCGCCGATGTCGCCCGACGCGTACCGGTGCACAAGGGATTGCAGGAGAATTTTGCATTGGTAGTCCGAGCTAAGAAACAGGCGCGCCAAGGTCTCCATGGAGGGCAGCGGTAGGCGCGCATCAGGGTCGGGACGATGCGCGCGAGGCACCTCGACGACACGCACCGCCGCGCCGGAATCAAGGGCTGCGATGCGCTCCGCGGATGCTCGCCGCCGGCAACGCGCGGAGCACCACACAGGGCGTCGACCCGGCCCCTTATCGGGTACTTCGAAAGACGTACCGCAGCGCGGGCACACCCGTTCCGAAACCGTTCTTGCCTCCAAGACCACTGCGTCAACGCCCCCTACCACGCTGCTCCGGAAAACATCTGGACGAAATGTTATCAATACGAGACCTAAGTGCAAAAGGTGTGATGTTCGGCGCATGGTGAAAATTAGCAGCGCTAACTTTCAGGTAAGTGCACCCGGCCGCACGGGTCATTTGCAGTGCAAAGAGGGTTAGCCGGTTGACGCGCCAGGCAGCGCGGTTGGACGTGAACCGAAATGATCGGGGCGCGGATGACTGAGCCATGGCGCGGTGGCGGTCTCCCTGCGCGCGGCGCTTCTGCGAACCGATGGTCCTCCGTCGTGCGACCTCGAAAACCGCGCGTCGGGTTATCCCGCCACGCTCGAGGGGCGGAGCGGCTCTGGCACGGACACGACACAGGGCACGCGGAGACGAATGGCCTTCTCGCCCTTCGTTTCGGTAGTCGACGAGGTCTACACCGAGAACGTCAATTGCGGGAAGCGCACGTCGAAATGAGTCTGGTCCGCAGTGAGCCAGTCGTCGCTGACGATTCCGTGCACGACTGACAGCGGCACAGGGTCCATCGCAACTAAGGCTCGCGCTAACGCTTGCTCCATCAGCGGCAGACTACCGAGTGGCCTGAGGGTCGAACGCGGGTACCGCGTGTGCCAACACGCGGTCCGCGACACGTGGAAGTCTCAACTCGCGCCCGCCCGGTTTCTTGGCCGGTGAAACGCGAGGTCGGGTGTCACGATGGCCGAGTGGCAGGCGAGCGGCGCGCAGTGGCGGCTGTTCCGAGTTGACGCGCCACCCTGGCGGTGGTCCCGAACAATGGTGGCGGCATGTTGGCGCGAGATGGCGACGGCTGGCTGGCCAGCGGTCGTGATTGGCTCGCGGAGCGGCGCAGAATGCGGAGCGGCTTGAATATCGCCCGGCATGCTGACTAACTGGGGAAGTCGTCGGCCGGCGCAGCGGGGTCCCGAGTGCCTTGCCGACCGTGGGCGATGCGGTGACTCACGGCGGAGACCGGAATTGCCGGGGCGCGCCCCCGGATGTTGAAGTCGTCGGTGAATGTCGTTTCCGGTTCTGAAAACGCTGCCGGATCAATGGCTCACTGAATCTCGCGCACGTACGTTTCGGCTTGGTTGGCACTCCACCGGTTGCGGGTGTAGTCCCAGATCTGCTCCAGGGCGGACTGGGTAGCAGGGGACACCAGGCGCTTATTTCATTGGCTTGACGCGATGTCCTGGGCTCATTTCACTGGCTCGGCGCGATGTCCTGGCAACCAGGCAGACATACCGTCTTGCACTCCGCGGTCTGTCTCTTCCCCTAGGGCTGGGCTGCCCGGAGGAGCAGTGTCTCGACAGTGACGGCGCTCATCGAAAATCCCCGGCTGTGCTCGCCGAAAATCCTCACCTGTGAGCAGCGGTCAGTGTAGTTGTTGGCGGGTGCCGGTGGTGGTTCGGCGCAGGGTTTCCGCGGCGGCGTGGTGGTCGCGGAGGCGGTAGGACTCGCCGTCGAGGTTGATGACCACGGAGCGGTGCAGCAGGCGGTCGAGCATGGCGGCGGCCACGGTGGTGTCGCCGAGGATGTCACCCCATGCACCCACCCCGCGGTTGGTGGTGATCACGATGCTGGTCTTCAAATAGCGTTGGGAGACAACCTGAAACAATGCCGAAGCGGCTTCGGCGGGCAACGGAAGGTAGCCGAGTTCATCGATCACCAGAAGGGTCGGGCCGGCGAAGAAGCGCATGGTGGTGGCCCAGCGTCCCTCGATCGCGGCACGGTGACACCGTGCGGCCAGATCAGCGGCGGTGGTGAAGTACGTCCGGTATCCGGCATGGGCTGCGGCCCTTGCCAACCCGACGGACAGGTGCGTCTTGCCGGTCCCGGGCGGGCCGATGAGCAGGATGTTGGTCGCCGATTCCAGGTAGCGGCAGGTGCCCAGCTCGTCGATCAGCTTGCGGTCGATCCCGGCGGCGGCATCGACATCGAAATCGGCCAGGGTGGCCGGGGTGGGTATGCAGGCGAACCGCAGCCGCCCGGCCAACCGTCGGGCAGTGCTGGCCTCGACCTCCACGGCCAGCAGCCGCTCCAAGGCAACGGTCAGCGACAGCCCCTCAGCGGTGGCCTGGTCGAGCACCGCCGGTAGGGCTTCGGCGGCCGCGGCCAGTTTGAGCTCGGCCAGATGCGAACGCAACTGCTGATAGCGGCTCGCCGCCGCCGACGGCGATTCCTCGGTCGTGGTGGTGGGCTTTCCGGTGCGCGGGGTGGGGGTCATTGGATGGTCCTGTTCTGGGCGGCCCGCTCGTAGGCGGAAAGATCGATGACGGTGGAATCGGTTGACGGAGTCGACGTTTCAATTGCGGTGGTGGATGGCTGCTTGAGTGCAAGCAGTTGCGCGGCAGCGGCTTTGGCAGCCGGTCCGGGTGGGATGCCTTCCTTGCGGCGGTGCGGGCGCCCGGTGGTCGCGGTGGCCATTGCCACGGCGTCCAGGGCGATGACATGGCCGCTGTCACGCACCATCACTCCGAGCCCGTCGGCGGCCAGTCGGTGTCGGGCGATCACGATCCCGCTCATGGTGGCGATGTCGCAGAACTGCCCGCCGACGGGATGAGACACCACCACGTTGGCGGCGGCCAACTCCGGGGGCACCGAGTAGCGGTTACCGCGGTAGGACACCATCGCTTGGCGCGAGGCGGTGCGTGCCTCGGCCACGATCACCGGATACGCCTGCGCCGCCACCGGTTGTAGTGGCTCCGTTTCGGCCACCACGGCGACCGAGGAGCGGCCATCAGCGGTGGCCCGCAGCCGGGTATCGCCGCGGACCCGGGCGAAGCGATCCAGGCTCGCTTGCGCCGCCTCGACGGTCACCTCGTCGGCCAGGGTGCGCCACCAGCGTTGCGCAGCGGTGTGATTGACCTTTTCCACCACGCCCTTGCGGTTGCCGCGCCGGGGCGGGCAGATCGCCACCGACACGCCATAGTGCTTGGCCACCCCGGTGAAGGAGGCGGTCACCCGGCCGCTACCGGGGTCGCAGACCGTGGCCATCCGGTCGAAGCGCCACACCCGGGTACAACCTCCCAGGCCGCGGGTCACGCGGTCCAGGCCGGCGACCAGATGCGGCTGGTCCTCGCTCGGCGCCAAATAACCGCGCCACTTGCCCGAGTGCGACAGCGAGCCGACCAGCAGGTGCGCAGTCTTGCCCCAGCCCCACGATTGCGGTGGGTCGGGCAATTCCAGCCAATCCCATTGGGTTTCATCACCCGGTGCATGTGGGATAACCGCGTTTGGGCGCTGCGTGGCGGTCCGGCACGCCTCACACACCGGCCGCAGATCGCGGGTTCGGATGTTGCGGGTCAGGCTCTGATACGACAGGGCGAACCCAAGGTTCTCGAGTTCGTCGTAGAGGGTGCGGGCCCACAGGTGCGGGTCCTCGGTCAGCCGCGCGGTGACGTAGTCGACGAACGGCTCGAACGGATCCGGGTCGGGCCGGGCCCGCACCCCGGGCTTGCCGTCGCCGGCCAGGTACTTGCGGACCGTCTTACGGTCAAAGCCGGTGTGGCGGGCGATCGCCGAGATCGTCCAACCACGTTTGCGTAGGGCATGTACTTCCACATCGTCCTCCCATGTGAGCATGAGAAAGCGGGCCTCCTTCGATGAAGCAACTGGCGTCAGACACCAGAAGCTTCGAAGGAGGCCCGCCCTTCTCGGCGGAGCCACACGGGTGGGGAATTTCGATGAGCATCAGTGGGGAATTTCAGTGAGCGCGGTCAACAGCTACAGCTGAGTGTGCCGAACGGATTCGGGTCAGCACTGGTCGGTGGGGCTTGTCCGACGGAGGCGACAGCGATTGCAGCGCTAACCAGTATCCTGATGATCACCTGGGTTACCCCTCATCTACCGGTGATTTGTCATCGCATCTGCGACTCGATGCGACCCGCAGGCCGTCGAGCTATACGCAGGCCATCATCTGTAGCCAGCGGATACAGTGGCATCGGATAGACGTCTCTCGGTGTGATCTACACCACCCCCGTAGGGTACCTCCGGTCAATCCACGGCTTCACGCGCCAGGTATAAAGGCGCGCCGTCATTAGGTCTGCGCGCGGGCCGTGTGACCCGCCACGGGCCGCCCCTGGTGTTCCCGATAGGCCCCAGTCAGTTCCGATCTCGTGCCGGATTGGCACTGCGAGGTGGTGAGCCATGATCAGTGCCCGTCGTTCGCCTTCGCCGGCCCGCCAATGCATATCGTCTAAGCCGGAAAGCTTCCGCTGTGGGTGCCCCGGGAGGTCGGGTAGCCATCACCGCCGCTTTCGTCGGGGTGCCAACGCACCGACTTGAGCTGGTGTGGCCTCGCTGGAGGTAAGGATCGCGTGGGGGACATGATCGCTTACGCATCGCCCTGACTGTATGTAGGCGCCGAACCGTGCTGCGGCCCACCAACAGCCGGCCGCTCAGGTGGGCAAAACGTCAGAGTGGGCGGGCTGCAGGCGGTGGGTCCGGTCCAGGCGGTGTAAGGCCACAGCGGCGACGATTCCGACGAGAACCATTCCTGCCCATGCCAGTTCGCCCAGGCCCATTTGTCGTGCGGAACCCATGACCGCGCCCGTGGCCAAATTACCGACGAGGATTCCGGCCCCGATGATGGTGTTGTACAAGCCGTAATGGGTGGCGACCAGTCGGCCGCCCAGCGAGACCACAATGTCCATCTCGAACGGGAAGACGGCGGCCGAGCCGATGGCCAGCAGGCCCGCAGACATCAGAAGCGCCGCGATCGCCGGAAGAGCACCGAAGCGTTCGCGGTCTGGGACGACGATCAACGGCAGGAACGACGCTGCCATTATGGTCAGGCCCACGGCCAAACTGCGTCTGGTTCCCCACCTCTCGGCGAACCAGCGGGTGATGCGTAATTGTCCACCAACCGCGGTGAGCCCTGAAACGGCGAAAAGTGCTGCGACTAGTAATGAATGAGATCCTGGCGCCAGCATCGACGCCTGCAACGGCAGTGCGAGATTGATCTGAAACGAGAGCACATAGGAACCGGTCATCGCCGCGGCGAACAACAGGAAAGAGCGGTTAGCGACGACGACCCGCCAATCTTGCAGTATCGAGGTCTTCTCCGGCGCTGGGTCGGCGCGGCAGCGAGGCAACGCCAGTAGTTGCACGACTGTGAGCACGGCGAAGACGACTGCCGCGCCGGCCGCGGCGACCCGAAAGTCCATGGCCATCAGGGCAAGTCCAACAATTGGGCCAAGCAAGATGCCGGCGTGATTGAAAATGTTGAACATCGCGAACGCCTCGACACGGCGGACGCCGACGTCGGCGGCCAGATACGCGCGGATCGCTGGGTTGAACAATGCACCGGCGAAACCGGTGGCTGCGGCGGCGATCGACACGACGGGCAAGGACTGGCCCGTCACCAGTAGTGCGAACCCACCGGTGCGCAGTAGACATCCGGCCACGATCAGCCACTTGTAGCCCAGCCGATCGGCAAGGGTGCCTCCCACGATGAACATGCCGAGCTCAGAGAAATCCCTGGTACCCAGGACCAGCCCGACAGCCCACGCCGCCAGCGCGAGCGGGCCGGCCAGGTAGCCGGCCAGATAGGGCATCAGCATGTAGAAACCGACGTTGATGCCGAACTGATTGATCAGCAGAATCCGGCTGGCCGTGTCGAACCCGCGAAACCGCGCCACAAAACCCACTGACCGCACCCTATACGTCAACTCCCGCTATCAAAACGCAGACGCCGGTCAGACTGCTTGAGGCAGATCCTTGCGGAACCGTCGCAGCAGCAGCGCCGCCGTCGCGGCGAAGCCGGTGCTGAGCCCGATCCACACTCCGGCCCCATGCAATTGCGCCGGGAATGTCAGGAGCAACATAGCGGGCAGGCCAACCAACCAGTACCCGATCGTGGTTGCTCGCAAGCCGGCTTTGGTGTTGCCGATGCCCCGCAGGAGTCCCACGGCGATGTTTTGGGTGAAGTCCACGATTTGCTGGATTATCGCGAAGAAGAGGAAGAATTTGGCGATCACAATAGTGGCCGAATCGGCGGGGTCTAAAAATGGCCGTAAAACCCAGTAGGGGGCTACCACGTAGAGCAGTCCGAGTGTCACCGTGCTAATTACCCCCAGGAGAAGCGCGACGACCGCTATCTGCTCGGCCTGCCCTTTATCACCTTTGCCGGTCGCACGGCTGATGAGGATGGATGATCCGTGTGATAAGCCGATGCTGATTTGGAAGGCGATGCGGGTCAGCTGAGTCACCACATTGTGCGCAGCCAACACGATGGGGCCGAAGGTTCCCATCACCACGGCGGCCAGCGACGTGATCCCCGCCTCCGAGCCGTACGTCAATGAAATAGGGACTCCCAACCGCAGGATGTGGCGGGCCATTTCAGCGTCGGCATTCCAGCCGTCGATCGACAGCAGCGGGGCGAGGTGATTGTCACGGCGCAGGATGAAATAGAAGGCCGCAACGGTGAGTACCTGCACCAGCGTCGTTGCCAGTCCGATGCCTGCCAAGCCCAGCCGGGGGAGGCCCAGCAGTCCGTAGATGAACACCAAGTCCAGCGCCGCGTTCAGTGCGATGGAGGCGATGCTGACCGCCAACAGGGGACCGGGGCGGCGCATACCAACGGAGAACTGCCGCAACACATTCAGCCACACCATCGGGACAAGCCCTGGAGCTAAGGCAATCATCATGGGTCGCGCGAGGGCCAGCACGTCTTTGTCCACCCCGAAGACGGGCAATACATAGCCCAAGGCGATCAGTGCGGCGCCGAGAAGGACAGCCGTCATGGTGGCCACCAAGAAGGCGGATCGGTTGATCTGGCGGATCTCCGTGTGCGCCTTGGTGTCTGGGCGGTCGCTTCCGGAACGTGCCTCCCCTTGAGCGGCTGCAGTGGCGACCAGATTTCCCACCGCGGTGACTACACCGACGCACATGGTGCGCATCAGGTTGTACAGGATCGCGGCAAGCCCACCGGCGGCGATGGCTTGCACTCCGATGAGGCCCATCATGGCCAAATCGGTGGTGGTCAACGCAACTTGGGCGAATTGCACACCCGCGATGGGTGCGGCCAAAGCGGTGAGCTGCCGGCCGGTGCGCATCAGGGGAGCAAGCCGCACCCGGCGGTTTTCACCCACGGGCGCCCGGCTCACCAGCGATCGCCATTCTGGTCGGGGCGCCAGCGAAACCGGCCCTCGTCGTCGCAAGTCACCTCGAGTTTCGGCGGCAAGGGGAGTCCATGGAACTCGGATTCGTTCTTGTCCATCTGGTAGCCAGCGGTGTTGGGGTAGATCAGCAGGTCACCATAACGCGGCTGCCGCGGTAGCTCCACTTTTCGCCAGGTCAGCATGTCATAGTCCAGGCAGCTAGCCCCGCCGACGCAGCATCGGACCGGGCCTGTCGACTGCAGCTCGTCCGAGCTTTCTTGCGGCCACAGCGTCGGATCCGGGAGGAACTCGCTGGATTTCCACTGCTCCGACAAGCTCATGCTCAGCCCGAGAACGGTGATGATCCCGTAGTCGCCGCGCCGCTTGAATCCCTGCACGGGAAAAACGGTGAATCCTGCCCCGTTGAGCAACGCGCGGCCGGGCTCGAGCAGGAGCTTGGTTCCCGTCGTGGCGAATCGGTCGCCGACGGTGCCTTGGCCGCCGGCGTCCTCGCTGGAGAGGATTGCGGCCAACATGTCGGCCCCGGTCGGCTCCTGATGATAGGGGTAGAAGTGGGTGAACGTTTTGCCGGCGTGAAAGTCGCTTTCGGTGCTGTCGCGCAAGAACCGATCCCACGTCTCGGCGTCGAGGTAGCTCACTGCGAATCCGCCGCCGATAGAAATGGACGTTGCCGCCAGCCCTTGCGCACGTGCCTCAACGACACGATCAACCAGCTGGGCCGCCAGCTGCGCACGTGGCGCGACCTCGTATCCGTTGAGGTGAAACGAGAATCCTTCCATTGACACACGCGACCGCTGCTGGGCGCATTGTTGTAGCGCGGCATCCAATTCGGTGGGGTTTAGACCAAATCTGCTGTGCGGGTTCACCTCTGGAAGCACCCGCAACATGATCCGGACGCTCTCGCCGCGATGGGCCAGCGCGATAACCCTGTCGAGCTCGTCGAGGGCGTCCACTGCGATCAAGCAACCGTGGCGGGCGGCTAGCCAGAGCAGATGTTCGCTTTTGGCGGGCCCGGTGACCACGATGTCTGAACCGCGCACACCGCAACTAAGCGCATGAACCAATTCCGGGGCGCTGGCTGCATCGACACCTGCGCCGACCTGCGCGCAGACGCGCAACCAGCACCCCGCCTTGTTGGCTTTCTTGGCGAAAAATACTTGCCCTTCCACGCCCGCCGAGTCGAGCACATCGCTAAACGCCTTCAGGTTTCGGGCGAACTGCGGCGCGAACAGCACGTGAAACGGGCCTCCGAGCGCATGAGCCATATCGGCTATCAACGAACGATCAGATATGACTTCCCGGAACCATTCCGGCTCTACCGCCGGCAGCGACAACGGCGTCTGTGCTAGCTCCACAGTTTGATTTCCTGTCCGCGTCCACGAGCGATCGCTTGGGCGGCCAGTTCGTGCGCCACAGGGATGTCGGTGATGGCCATGCCGCTGTTGAAAACGAAGACCCGGTCATCGTTGTCTCGCCTGCCCGGTGCTTGTCCGGCGAGGATGTCGGGCAGCTCGGTGTCCAAGCGTAACGAGCCGTTCTCGTCGGCGAAGCGGGTGCCCGTGACCGCCAGTTGGCCCGCGCTCGTCGCCACGGCGTAGTCGGCGTCGCGCAGCGAGGACGAGTGCACGCCGGTCCCGTTGACCGAGACGAACAGCGCCCCAGGCTTAAGCCAGCTGGTGCGGAACTTGACCTCGGTGGCCGGCCCAGCCGAGGTGGCAACTAGAACGTCGGCTTCGCTGGCGGCTTTCTCGGGGTCGGTGACGATTTCGATGTCTCGGTCGGGGTATTGCTCGCGGACATGCGCGCGCACGGCGGCGATGCCATCGGGATGGGTGCCGAACAGCAGGAGCCGATCCAAGTCCGGCAGAGCAGTCAGCAGGTACGGGAAGGTGTATCGGCCTTGGGCGCCCGAACCGGTCACCAGCGCGGTGCGGGCCCCGGGCGGTGCGCATGCGCCCGCGATCAGCGCGGTGTTGGCGGCAGTTCGTAGCGCGGTCACTCGGAAGCAGTCCATCAATGCTATTGGCAAACCCGCTTTATCGTCGTAGAGCGTGATGGTGATGTATTCTTTTTTCCCGTCGTCGTTTTGCATATAATAGTCTTTAAACGCCGTGATTTGTGAACCGCCGTCATAGCCGGGCATCGCATAGGCGGCCGAATCCCGGTACGGCGAGCGCATCATGATTTTTGCCGGCGCCCGGGAAGAACCTTCGGCCACTCGCAGATAAGCGCCCTTGACCAGTTCCATTACCTCAGTGGGACTGATCGCAATGTCGGCGATATCGCTGCGTGTTAGCACGCGCAATCCCACGTCCTCGCGGTCCAGAATCTGCTGTACCGGTCGGCTGCCTGTTGCTGCAGAAACCATTACTGTATTCCGTCCTCTCGTATTTTGATCCAGCCGCAGTGATGAATGGGAAGTCTGCTGCGCACAATACTTGCAGCGCGTCTATGCAGGAATTTTCACGTCGACTGAGCCATTTCCTCCCTGCATCCCCGCAGCCGCCTTTCGGATCGGTATTGCCCCGCGCAGCAGTGTGGGGTTGGTGATGGTGGTGGTGCGGGTCCAGGAGGTGATGACGTGTTGGTTGGGGTCGGTGAGGGTGGTGGGTTGGGGGGTGGTTTGCCAGTCCAGGAGCTGGTGTTGGTGGCAGTAGTGGTCGTTGTAGATGGTGTCGAAGTAGCGTTGGGGTCCGTCGGGGAAGACGGCGGCGATGCGGGTGTCTTTGGGATAGGTGCGTGCGGCCCAGCCGGCGACCAGGGCGACGGCGCCGACGCTCCAGCCGCCGCTGGCGAAGTTGCTGGCCGCCAAAGTGCGTGCGGCCCAGACGGCTTCGTGGGGGGCGACCCAGTGGACTTCGTTGAAGGCGTGGTAGTCGATGTTGGCGGGATGGATGCTGGAGCCCAGGCCGCGCATGAGCCGGGTGGTGGCGGGTTGGCCGAAGATGGTCGAGCCGATGGTGTCGACTCCGATCAGTTTCATGTCGGGGTTGAATTGGCGCAGTACCCGCGCCACGCCGGCGGAGTGTCCGCCGGTGCCTACCGAGCAGACCAGCACGTCGACGTTGCCGAGTTGATCGAGCAGCTCCAACGCCAACGACCGGTAGCCGGTGATGTTGTCGGGGTTGCTGTATTGGTCGGGGCACCAGGAGCCGGGGTGGTCGGCCAGAACTTGGGCGACGCGGTCTTTGCGGGCTTGTTGCCAGCCGCCGATGGGGTGGGGTTCGGTGACCAGGTCGACCTGGGCGCCGTAGGCGGCCAGCATGTGGCGCACGATGGGTTCCATGCCGGTGTCGGTGACTACGGTGACCGGGTGCCCGTAGGCTTGGCCGGCCAGCGCTAGGCCTAATCCGAGGCTGCCGCTGGTGGATTCGACGATGCGCGCTCCGGGAGCTAATTCGCCGCGGGCGCGGGCGGCTTCGACCATGTGCAGGGCCGGGCGGTCTTTCATGCTGCCGCCGGGGTTGAACCCTTCTAGCTTGGCCCAAAACCCGCGATCGGGTGGGGTCAACGGCGCCTCAATGCGCAGCACCGGTGTGTTACCCACCAGGGCGGCGGGTCGCCGGGAAGTGGCGGGGGCGGGTGGTGCGCAGTCGCGCGGCTCAACAACCTTCAGGGCCGCGATGGGGTGAACGCAAGTGTTGTCGAAGGGAAGAATTTCAGCCATGGAATTCGTCGCTTTCACACGGGAGCCGCGAATACCGGTGCGCGGCACATGGTGACAGGGGTCAGCGGTCGCCGGCCGCTGCCACTAAAGGGCAGAAACGACCTGGCGCTGACCAGTCAGCGACGAGACAAGCAGAACCGGGTCAAGACGTCTTGACCGGTAACAGACAAAGCCGGGGTATGGGGCGGGCCGCGCCCGGCGGGCACCCCAAACCGGGCCAGCCCACCGGTCAGCGCCACGGCGGCCACCGCACCCAACGCGATTAACGCAGCCGCCACCGCGCCCGAGCGCGGCAGCACCGCCGTGGTGAACTGCTCATGATGTCCGCCCGCAGAACCCTTGCTCACATGCGGATGATCGACATCAACGGTGAACTCACCACCCAGCGAAGCCACCAACGCGTGGGCCGGATGGGCTAGCGAAGACTGCGAATGCCCCATGATGCTGTGGGCGCCGATCAGGACCCCCCACATCGCCAACCACGCCGCAGCCCCCACCGCCACCACATACCGCAGCCGTGGCGTTCCGCTAGCGCTGGCCAATCTCATAACACCCCGACCGTAGCACCGCTGGTCGTGGCCATCCGCGCTCCAAAATGAGTCGACACCCGGCCGAGATCAGTCCGTGATCGATACCCCATCAGCCGCCCGTGGGGGTCGGCCAAACGTCCGAACGTAGGTAGGGGAAAGTCCACAACACCGACGATACGGTGTGTACCCCATACCCGCAAAGGGTAATGCGGCTTCCAGCTTCGTGTGTCGATACACGCAGTGTCGAGAGGGTCAGTCTTGCCATACGGCTGACGGCCCGTTGCCTGACGTGCGGGCCTACACGAGCCTGAACTCGGCCACCGGTCTGGTTGGGCCCTCTAATGGGTGATTACCCGTTGGGCGCGATACGGCACGGTACGTGCCATAATGAGGCCCATCAGCACTCGGATTTCCGCGATCCTGGCACCGCTTCCACGACACCGACGCCATTGCGATGGCTGACCCTCTTCGCCACGCAGTAGGCGCAGGTCCCCCGATGACCAAGACGCTGGGAGGATAGATGACAACCCCACTCGGATATTCGGCGCAGAAGGACAATTACGCCAAGCGACTGCGCCGCATCGAGGGCCAAGTCCGCGGCATCGCGAAGATGATCGAGGACGACAAGTATTGCATCGACGTCCTCACCCAGATCAGCGCCGCCAGCAGCGCCTTACGGTCAGTCGCGCTGAATCTGCTCGACGAGCACCTTGACCACTGCCTGACCCGCGCCGCCGCGGAGGGCGGCGACCAGGCCCACGCGAAATTGGCCGAAGCCTCCGCCGCAATCGCACGACTTGTTCGCTCTTGAACGCTGCACGCATGCATACAACCGCTGCCAGGTGGAGCTCACACGACGCAGCAATCCGCGAGCGCCGTCGCACCCGCATGACGCAAGCACACGTCGCTCAACCCTTCGCGAGGCATTAAGCGCCGGGTAACGAACACATGGCATGGGCCTGGATCATGTTGGCAGCAGGCGCATTCTCTGTTCGTCGAATTCTTGCTGCGTGAGGATTCCGGCGGCACGCAGCGACGCCAGCTCGCGGAGCTCGGCAGCGATGTTGATCGCTCCGACCGGCGAAACCTGCGGGGCGTTTGTCTTGTCCTTCTTGTTCGGGTCGCGCGGGGATTTCGCCGTCTCGGCCCGGCTTCGCTCCCGACCCAACGCGCTCGTGCCGGCCATCGCGCGCCCGGCCATGCTCGCCACCGCCATCTCGCCGAACAGGCTCCCGGTGCCGCTGGGGGCGGCCGCGGCAGCGGCTTCGGCGGCGGCGCCGGCGCTGGTCGCCGGCAACGCCAAGGCGGCCGGTCGTATCGCCGGGGCGGCGGCTGTCCACCCGGGCGGTACCGACAGGCCGCCGACGGTGTTGGCCTCACCGAGCCCCGCTGACGCCAGAGTTCCAAACCCGCCCGCCGGGTTCGTGATGACCGGGAATGGCGATGGCGGCACCGCGCCCGCCCCCGGCCAGGACTGCACACCGGCCCAGCCGCTGACGATGTCATCGGTGTGGAAACCGGTTAGCGCGCCGGCAATGTTGAAGGGAAGAGTCGTCGTACCGAAGGGTGTTACCGTGCCGAGTCCAGCGACGCTGGCGGGCCCGTTGAGAAAGACCGTGATCAGATCGCTCTCCACGCCCAGCACGTCCGTCACCGACGGGTCGACGGCAGTTGGTCCCACTGCAGCTCTGCTCAGCATGTTGGGTACCGCCGAGAGCGATTGCTGTCCAACGGCATTGCGTGCGCTCCCGGCGGCGGTGCCGGTGGCCTGTGCCACGGCTCCGGATTGATCGGCACCGGAGGTGGTGGTCTGATCCGGCTCGACAAACGGCGTCAGCCTGGTCGCCGACGCCGTAGAACCCGCGTAGCCGAACATCGCCGCGGTGTCACGCGCCCACATCTCGGCATACTCGGTCTCGGTCGTGGCGATCGCCGGCGTGTTCTGCCCGAGGAAGTTGGTCGCGACGAGGGACGCCAGCAGGGTGCGGTTCGCCGTGATGACCGGGGGTGGCACCGTCTCGGCAAAGGCCGTCTCGTAGGCGAAGGCCGCGGCCCGGGCCTTGGTGGCGGTTTCTTCGGCCTGGGCGCCGGTGGTCCGCATCCACTCCAGATAGGGGGCGATCGCCGCGGTCATGGCCGCAGCCGACGGGCCGACCCACGGGCCGGAGGTCAGGGCGGTGATCTCCGCCTGGTAGGAGTCCGCCGTCGACTGCAGCGCGGCGGCCAATTCGTCCCAGGCCATGGCGGCGGCCAGCATTGGTCCCGAGCCCGGACCGGCGTACATCCGCGCGGAGTTAACCTCCGGCGGTAGTACTGCGAAGTCCACGTTCTCCTCCGATCGCTTTCATGGCCGCGAGGGCATCGACGGCTCCGGTGCGCGTCGTATGGGGGTAGCCAGCCGAGCAGCAAACAAATCGCGATCCTTCGGGCAGTGCCGGTACCACGAAGGAAGGCGACCTAATGAGACGGTCCCGACTGCTGAGGGGACGGCCTCACACGTTTGCAAGCGCTCCCACGTCAACGAACAGAGCGAAATACAGATTAACTTGCACATGACGCAAGAACTCACAAAGGGTTTGGCGCCTGGTCCGAGAAATCGCGTTCAGCCGCCGTCAGTCGCCGCACAGCCATGATGGGTTGTGAGGTGTTGATGCCCCTGCACTGCCCTTGGCGGTACAGCCGGATTCATTCGCTGAACGAGAATGCCGTCCGCCGCCGCGATTCGGTGTATGCCGGTCAACTGGTTCTATCGGGATGCTGTAGCAATACGACCGTTCCTCAGGAGCATCGTCGACCGGATACGGTCTTTATCGAATTTCGTCGAAGCGCCTGATTGAGCCAAAGCGGCTGCGGGCAGACTTGTAGCTGTCGTGCAGCGGTCGACAAGTCAGCGCATCGCCAGAGCGCCGGGGGGCGGCCGCGAAAACGGAGGAAAGGGCTTGTTGTGATGAGAATCAGGACTCTGGCGGCGGCTGTCGCGGCGTTGGCGGCGCTGGTCGGCGTCGGCGCATGTAGTAACTCCGGCAATGACCAGGCTGGCCCCACAAAGGGCGCACCGACTTCAGCGTCGGCCCCCGACGGCCATAAGCAGGCTGATGTCGTGTTCGCGCAGCACATGATTCCGCATCATCAGCAGGCCATTGAGATGAGCGACATCGTGTTGGGTAAGCAAGGGATCGATTCCCGTGTCGTGGATCTGGCGAATCAGATCAAGGCAGCTCAAGGGCCCGAGATTGAACAGATGCAGACTTGGTTGGGCCAGTGGGGGACGCCGAGCCAGACGATGATGCCCAGCCAGAGCATGATGCCCACTCAGAGCACCATGCCGGGTATGAGCGGGATGTCCGACGAGGACATTGCCGCGCTAAAGAACGCCCAAGGCGTGGAGGCCAGCAAGCTGTTCTTGACGCAGATGATCCAACATCATCGGGGCGCGATCGCCATGGCCCAGGACGAGGTCAATTCCGGCGGATATCCTGCGGCGACGGCGATGGCCCGCTCGATCGTCGCCAGCCAGCAGCAGGAAATCGACACCATGCAGAAGCTCCTGGCCTCGCTGTAACTGTCAAGACGCTCGAGGGATCACCGGATACCCGGCTGAAACCGACGGAGCCGCAAGCTATTACTGACGACGAACCCCGACGAGAGCGCCATCGCGGCGCCGGCCAGCATCGGGTTGAGCAGCCCGGCGGCGGCGAGCGGCAGCGCGGCGACGTTGTAGGCGAAGGCCCAGAACAGGTTTCCCTTGATCGTGGCCAGCGTCTTGCGCGACAGCCGGATTGCGTCGGGAACCGCGCGCAAGTCGCCGCGGACCAGAGTCAGGTCACTGGCCTCGATGGCGACATCGGTGCCGGTACCCATCGCCAGTCCGAGGTCGGCCTGGGCCAGCGCGGCAGCGTCGTTGACGCCGTCGCCGACCATGGCCACCACCTTGCCGTCAGCCTGCAGCCGCTTGATGGTATCGACCTTGTCCTGGGGCAGCACCTCCGCGATCACGCGGTCGATGCCGACCTGACGGGCGACTGTGTCAGCGGCGGCCTGGTTGTCGCCGGTGAGCATGATCGGTGTCAATCCAAGCGCGCGTAATTGGCTGATGGCCTCGGCCGACGTCGATTTGACCGCGTCGGCAACCACGAGCACGCCACGTGGCCTGCCATCCCAGCCAACTGCGACGGCGGTTTTACCTTGCGACGCGGCCGCCCGCATGGACTCAGCGAGCTTCTCCGGCAGGTGCTGCGACCAGTCCGCCAGCAGTCGTTCGCGGCCTACCATCACCGCGTGGCCGTCGACCACACCTTGGACACCGAGCCCCTCGAGGTTGGTGAATTCCTCGACGGCCGGAATCTCGCCGAGCTTCTCGCGTGCCGCTTTTGCGATCGCGGTGGCGATGGGATGTTCGGAGGCAGCCTCCAGCGCGCCGGCGACCCGGAGCACCTGATCGGGCTGTTCGCCGTCGTCGGTGATCACATCGATCAGGGCCATCGCGCCGGTGGTTACCGTGCCGGTCTTGTCGAGGACGATGGTGTCGATGCGTCGCGTCGATTCCAGCACCTCGGGACCCTTGATGAGGATGCCGAGCTGGGCTCCGCGGCCGGTGCCGACCATCAGAGCGGTCGGCGTGGCCAGGCCCAGTGCGCAGGGGCAGGCGATGATCAATACTGCGACGGCAGCCGTGAACGCCGCGCCGATCGACCCGCCGACGACCATCCACAATCCCAGCGTCGCCACCGACAACACGATGACGATCGGCACGAAGATGGCCGAGATCTTGTCGGCCAGCCGCTGCGCGTTCGCCTTTCCGGTTTGCGCCTCCTCGACCAGCCTGGCCATCTGCGCCAGTTGGGTGTCGGAGCCGATCCGGTTGGCCCGCACCACGAGTCGGCCGCCGACGTTGATGGTGGCCCCGATGAGGTGGTCGTCGGGCCGAACCTCCACCGGCACCGATTCGCCGGTCAGCATCGATGCGTCCACCGCCGAAGCGCCCTCGACGACGACGCCGTCGGTGGCGATTTTCTCCCCCGGCCGCACCACAAACTCGTCGCCCACTGCCAGTTGTTCGATCGGAATGCGTTGCTCCAGACCGCCTTTGCGCACAGCGACGTCCTTGGCGCCGAGGCCGAGCAGCGCACGCAGCGCGGCGCCGGCCCTCCGCTTGGCTCGGGCCTCGAAGAACCGGCCAGCCAGGATGAAGGTTGTGACACCGGCGGCGGCCTCGAGATAGATGTTCCCGGCACCGTCGGTACGCGTGACGGTGAACTCGAAGGCGTGCCTCATGCCAGGCATTCCGGCAGTGCCCCAGAACAGCGCATAGACTGACCAGCCCAACGCGGCGAGCGTGCCCATCGAGATCAGCGTGTCCATCGTCGCGGTGCGGTGGCGCAGGTTGGCCCACGCGGCCCGATGGAACGGCCACGCCCCCCACACCACAACTGGAGCAGCAAGCGTCAGCGACAGCCATTGCCAGTTGGCGAACTGCAGCGGGGGGACCATTGCCATCACGATCACCGGCACGGTCAGCACCAGCGAAACCAGGAGCCGCTGCCGTAGCGATGCCGTGGGGTCGCCGTCGGGCTGCTCGTTCGGGTCACCATCGGCCGCCTTCTGCTGGGGAAGCGCCGCCGTGTAGCCGGCCTCCTCGACCGCGGCCACCAGCTGATCGGGCGAGACATCGCCGACGTAGGCCACGCTGGCCCTTTCCGTTGCGTAGTTGACCGTCGCGGTGACGCCGTCAAGCTTGTTGAGCTTCTTCTCAATTCGGGCCGCGCACGACGCGCAGGTCATGCCGTCGATCAGCAGCTCGACGTGGCCGATGGGTGTTGTCTCGATGACGGGACGCACACTGCTCTCCTTTAGAGGCCCGGCCTGCTAGCGGGCCGGCGGACCGTTCGACGGGGGTCGCACACAGTTGAGGGTTTGCCTCAGCCGGCGAGCTGGTATCCGGCCTCTTCGACGGCGGCCTTGAGCGCGTCGTTGTCGACTGGGTTGTCGCTCTCCACGGTGACCTTGCCAGTTGACAAATCGACGTCGACTGCGGTGACGCCGGCGATGCTGCCGACCTCATCATGTACTGAGGATGCGCAATGGGCGCAGGTCATTCCCGCAACCCTGACTGTGACGGTGCTCATGTCGGCTCCTTTCACGTCGAAAGCCGTTTCAATCAACAATATACCCCCATAGGGTATCTGTCCAAGTGTCAACATCCCGAACGAACGCGCTGCCGAGCTCACGGGGACGAAGGTTCATTTGGCATAACCACATTTCGCCGAAAATATTGCCCCGATCGAAAGATGGCACGGACCACCAACGGCTGGTTGACGGCCTCACTGCGAAGCGAAGCGCCCATTTCTCGAGTCGCATCGGGCCGGCATGCAGTCCGGCGGCCGAATCGACGCGACGCACAGGAATTAGTTCCTGGTCAAGGTGCAGCTCGCGGCCCGCCCAACTGCGTCAGAACGTCTGCAAGGGATGCCCCTCCGAGAAGGTCCGAGACCTCTAGATCGTGATTGAATTCGGCCTTCACACGGCGGCGTAACTCCAGTGCCTGCAGGGAATCCAGGCCGATCGCGACCATGGGGGCGGTGGTGTCAATCGTCTCGGTGCGGTCGACACCGATGGCTTCGGCTAGCAGGTTTACCAATCGTCGGGGTAGACCTGTCTCCTCGACGGGGGCTGGAGCTTCGACGATAGAAGTTGCCGCGACGGGCGAGGTCAGCTGGGACAACAGCGGGCCGTAGCCGTAGACCTCCAGGACTGATCGTGCGCGAGTGAAGTCGAATGCCGCGACGATGGCATTTCCAGGAAGTCGGCGCATTCCCAAAGCGATTGCGTCGGCGGGAGACATCGGGACGACGCCGATGGCGGCCAGCTGCGCCATGCTGGCGTCATCGAGATCAAAATGGACGGTCCACTGTCCCCACTGCACGGACACGCAGTCCAAACCCTCGGCTCGGAGTCGGTGCGCCATAGCGTCGAGTATCCGATTGGCCGCCGCGTAGACGACCTGTCCCCGGCCGCCGATCGTCGCCCTGGCCGAGGAGCATAGGACTACCCGACAGTTGTCTGTCCTGGGGAACGTCCCTAATATGCGGCAGATGCCAACAACTTTGGCGCGTAATGCCTGGTCGACTTTCTCGGTGGTGATGTCCAGGAATTCGACAGCCGAATACTCTACGGCGGCATGGATGATCAGATCCGCAGGCACGCTTTGGTTTTCGGCAGCCAGTCGCGAGACCGCTGCTTGGTCGCCCACGTCGCACCTAGTGACATGGATCGGCGTCGCTGCGGCCGAACGAATGCGCTGCAGTCGATCTGCGACGGCAGCCGTCTCGCCCGATCTGCTTACCAAAGTGATTCGCTGCGCGCCGCAGTGCGCGAAGTGCTCGCAGAATTCGAGCCCGAGATTTCCTGTTCCCCCGATGATGAGCACATGCTCAGGGGGTGCTGTGTCGCAGTCGCCGGCGGAGGTGTCGCTCTCGGCGATGCGCTTGGCGTAGAGGCCGCCGTTGCGGAATGCCAGCTCGGATTCTTCAGCCGTGTGCAGCGCCGTGAGGATTGCGTGTGTCGAGTCTGACGCCGTCATTCCGCGCGGGAGATCGAGGTGTCGGAATCCAATGCCTGGATAGTCGGCACCTATGCTGCGAAACCCTGCGCTGGCTGCCGCGTGAACCGGGTCCGGCGGCGCATCGTCTGCAACAACCGTCTCACCGCCGACTGTTACGAGCCAGCAGTCGGTGACCGCGTCGTGTATCCCCGGCCACCAGCTGCGGTCGGCAAAGAATGTCGCGACCTCGGCTGCTGCGGCGGCGTCGTCCAGTTCGGGCGATTGCGGAACCAGGATGACGAGCGTATTAAGATCGCCGCTGGCGGCGCTGCTTTCGGTGTTGATCATGCGAGCCGTGGCGCCGATTTCTTCGGCCACGACGCATAAGGTGGTGGCCAGGTCCCCGCAGGCTCCGGTGTGATCCACGATTCCGAGGGCGCGCGGCGGCATCAGTGAGCGTTGCGACAGCCGAACCCACTCCTCGACGAGAAGGCGAGCCGGTATGGCTTCTGCGGCTCGGCTGCGCGCCGAATCAGTCACTGCGGCAACGGGTGTGACAGCGGATGATTGGCGGGCACGCACGGGCAGAACCTCGTTATACGGCAGCCACAGCCGCGTCTCGTTCATCCGGGTGTTGGGGAAATCGCGTAACGGCAGCCGGACGTGGCCGTCAGATTCGGTGCGCAAGCACTCCCACGAATAGTCGAGGTCGTGTACTGCCACCTGCGCGAGGCCGCGGGTGAACTCGCCCAAATCGGTGGCGGTTCGCTCCGACGTGCCGACCACCACCGCCTCGCGTTCGTCCGCCTGGAGGGCGAGATTCTCGTGAATCGCCAACTGCAGCGTCGGATGTTCGGCTAGTTCGACGAAAGTATCGATGCCGTGCCGCACCGCGGTCGCAATCGCTTTGTCGAAGCGAACGGTGTTGCGCAGGTTCCAGAACCAATATTCGTCGACCGGCAGCTCAGGCATGATGGGGCCGCCGAGAGTGCCTCCGAGGCAGTCGATGTCGGTGTCGAGGAACTTCGCATTCTGCAGTTGGCGCTGCATGGACGCACGTACCGAAGCGGCGAGCTCATGGATCAAGCTGCTGTGCGCGGGATACTGCACGCGAATGACGCGCGCGAACGTGCCGCGCTCGGTCAACGTGTCCACGATGCCCTGCACCGTCTCTTGATCGCCTGAAATGCCCACCATGCTCGGGGAATTCACCACCGACAGCTGCGCCCAGCCCGAGCAACGTGCGAGTAAGTCCTCGCAGGTGTCACGGTCGGCGGCGACAACGGCCATGGCGTAATCACCGGAGGCGAACTCGTCGGCGGCACGTGCACGGAGCCCGACGACGAGCGCGGCATCTGCCAAAGTGGTCATCCCGGATACGTAGGCTGCGGCGATCTCGCCTTGGCTGTGCCCGATGGTGACGTTGGGCGCAATGCCGAATGATCGCCACATCGCGGCCAGGCCGGCCATCTGGGTGAACAACGCGGGCTGGACGACGCCCGAACTGTCTTCGGCTGGAAATTTGTCGTCGAGAAGGTATTTCAGCGGCGACTCGCCGAACTGCGTCTGGAATGCCTCGGCACAGCGATCTGCCTCGGTTCGGAATGCCGGTATCGATTCGTAAAAGAGCCGCCCCATCCCCGGTCGTTGGCCTCCCTGCCCGGGAAAAACGTAGGCGAGCCGGCGGGTGCTGGCGGGTGTATTGGTGCGCACCAACGAAGGATGTTCGTATTCATCGATAACCGCGTGCAGGGCGCTGATCAACTCGTCGCGCTGGCTCACCATGACTAGGGCTTGGTGCCGGCGCGCGATCCGCGTCCGAAACAGCATTTCGGCGATCCGGTCGGGTGTCACCTCGGGATGGTCTGCGGCATAAGAAAGGAGGGCGACAGCCTCATACCGTAGTAATTCGCGGGTTTCGGCCGATAACAGGACGGGAATGGTGTCGTTCGGAAGCCGGTAGGTAAGAGGTGCCACTATTCACTCCAGGGAACTTGCGGGCATCGCGATGATCGCATGCGCGTTGGCGCCACCGGCGCCGAACGATGAGACCGCGCCGTAGCGGACGTCGCCTATGGGCTCCCACTGGTGCAGTTTTGTCGCCAATCGCAGGCCTGTCAGGTCCCAGTCCACCGTCTCGGTGGGGTTGTCCGAGAAGAGCGTTGGTGGGATCTGACCGTGCTGGCCGGCGAGTAACAGTTTGATCAGTCCGAGGATTCCGGATGCCGCTTGCGCGTGCCCGGCGTTCGACTTCAACGAGCCCAGCCGCGCCTCGGATCCCGCCGCGCCGTAGGTCTTGAAAAGGGCCAGCAATTCCACCGGGTCGCCCGCGCGGGTCGCGGTGCCGTGCCCTTCGATCATTCCGACTTCGGCCGGATCGATCCCCGCCGCGTCAATTGTCTTGCGGATGAGCTGCTCTTGCGCGCGCACCCGGGGTACGAGGATCGGCTTGCCTTTGCCGTTGTGGTTGGTGCGGACGGCCAGGATGCGTCCATAGATCCGGTGTCCCAGTCGGCGTGCGCGGGATTCAGATTCGACAACGACCATCCCCGCGCCTTCCCCCCACACGGTGCCGCTGGCGTCCTCCGAGTAGGCGCGGCAATGCCCGTCAGTGGAAAGCGCATTGAGCCTTGCGAACTCGTAGAAAGCTCCCGGTGACCCCATGACGCACGCCGCGCCGGCAAGCGCCCATTCGCACTCGCCCGTCCGCACCGCCGTGGCTGCCAGGTGTAGTGCGGTCAACGACGACGCACACGCCGAATCGATACACATCGATGGCCCGGACAGTCCAAGGCAGTGCGAGATACGCCCGGCGGCCCCCAGCTGGCCTAGGCTGGCGATCCGATGCCCGCTGTGGGCATCGGCTACGGCTGCACGCGGGCCGTACTCCATCGGGGACATCCCGACGAAACAGCCGACGTCGTCGCCGTCCAGCGCACCGGGGTTTATCCCCGAATTCTCCAGTGCCTTCCACGCCACGCGCATCGCCACCCGTTGCTGGGGCTGCATCACGAGGGCCTCGCGATGCGTGATACCGAAGAAAGGCGGGTCGAATGTTGTTGCGCCGTCGAGGAATCCGCCCGCGTCGAATACCGGCCCCCAGCTGTCTAGCTCGGACACCGAAAGGAGATCGTCGATCGGCCAGCCGCGATCGCGCGGAAAGGGGGCAATCAGTTCCCTGGCTTCGGCAAGTGCGGACCACAAGGCTGCGGGACTGTCGATTCCCCCGGGCGCCTCGACGGCCATTCCGGAAATGACGATCGGGTCGTCGCTGCTCACGCCGTCTGCTCGCGGTGCGCACTAGACGCCAACAACTCCGCGACGGCGCCTATGTGCGATTCCAGGTAGAAGTGTCCGCCGTCGAACATCGTGACCTTGAGGGTGTCGGTATGTTTGCCCCATCCGTACAGATCGCCCATCGTGATATAGGGGTCCTGATCACCGCCCATCGCGTGTACCGGAGCCGCTACCTTGATGTCGTCGGCGCAGGAGTAAACGTCAAAAGCGTTGTAATCGGCTTTGATCACCGGAAGCGCCCGTCTCATGATTTCGCGGTCGGTGAACACATCGGTGCTAGTTCCCTCCAGCGCCGCCAGATGGTTGAGGATCCCCTCGTCATCCTTGGGATGCGGTGGCTTGGCCGCTGCGCGGCAAGGGGCAACCGCCGCGGAGACGTTCAACTGGCGCACATCGATTCCGCTGGCTTCGGCGATACGGACAAACTCGAACGCGACCAACGCACCCATGCTGTGCCCAAACGTGACGATCGGGATCCCGCGATTGTGCTCCGACGTCCAGAATTCGCCGAACGCTCCAGCGGCGATCTCGGGGAGTGATTGCAACGACGCTTCAGCCGCCCGGTCCTGCCGTCCCGGGTACTGGAAAATAATGACCTTGAATGTCGTGCGCAGTGCTTTCGAAAATTCGCGGTACGCCGACGCGCCAGCCCCAGCATGCGGAAAAACCAGCAACGGAACGCTTTCGGGCAAATCCGGTTCGTGGAACTGTCTGATCCACCCCAGTGTGCGCGGCATGCAACGCTACCTTTCGCTTCGTGTCGCTGTATGCGCCGCGAGGAGTCCGCGGCGGCACGACCACCGCATGCGTCATTAACTTAGCGTAGGCTAACATAAGCTCCTCGCCTTCGGGAGATGGCACCGGCCCGTCGTCCGGGTTCGGGGCGGCGCTGGTCGGCCCTATCGGTCACGGATCATGAGGGCGGCGCGCTTGTTCGGCAGGTCGAGCTCCGTGATGCGCTGAAACCCCGCGTGGTCGAGCACCCGGAGCACCCGCACATTGTCAACGTCGGGTTCGGCGACCACCCGGGCGGCTTGCGGATCCGCATCCAGTTGCCATGACGAGACCGTGCGTAGCAGGTCCACCGCCAGCCGCCGTCCGCGACACTCGGGTGGACCCAGCAGCATGTGCACGCCTGCGTCGTGCTCGCGGGCGGGGTAGTACTCGGCCAGCGGATCAAGGTCGGCGCGGTAGAGCTCCCAATAACTCATCGGAAAGCTATCCAACAGACCCAGGTATGGAACCGAGTGCGCGCTGGAGTGCTGTTGTTGCAGATAGGACGCAATCCGGACGCGGGACCACGGCTTCCTCCAGAATCGCGCCACCTCGGGGTCGTTCATCCAGCAATGCATCAGGTCGAGGTCGCCGTCGGGGTCCAGCCGGCGCAGCGAGAATTCGCCCGCGAACACCTCATGATCAACCGCGGCGCGGCATTGCTGCAGATCTAGCATCTGCACCCGTGTACCTCCCGACCGAACGGGCCCATGTGGTGCGCGACGAGCACATAGGGCAATGGGCAATCCGATCTCGTCGCCGCGGCAGGCGCACGAGCCCTGTAACTTAGCGAAGGCTAACATAAGCCCGCAGTCGCGGTACGGTGCCGGCGACGAAGGGATCGTGGATGCGTGTCGTGTCGTTCGGGTTCCGGATCTGGGATGTAGGACGTCCCATGCTCTGATCGATCCGGCGAACTGAATAACGGGAGTGAGGCGAGCCATGGCCGACGACGTCAAGACTTTGGAGCAACGTCGCCTGGAACTGTTACGTTTGCGCATCGCCGAACGCGGTCTGGCGGCGCGGGAGTCGGTCGAACTGGTGCGGATCTGTCCGGGAGAACGTTATCGGCTGTCGCCCGGCCAGCGCCGGATGTGGTTTCTACAGGCCATGGACCCAAGCGACGTTACGCTCAACATCTGCGTCGCCTACCGGCTGACGGGCGCTCTGGAAGAGGCGCGCTTACACGCAGCCCTCAATGAGGTCGTTGCCCGGCACGCCGTTTTGCGTACCACCTACGCGGTGGATAGCGAGGGTGAACCTTATCAAGTATTTTCCGATGACGTTGAGATCGGTTGGCGAACAGTTGATTTGACCCATCTCTCAGAGGCCGAGCGCGAGCGCCAGATCCAGGCGTTGGCGCGAGATGAGTTCGGCCGGCCATTTGACCTCACCGAGGATCGTCCGTTGCGGACAACCCTGATCCGCTCCGGCGCGGACGAATTCGTGCTGATCCTGGTCGTCCACCACATTTGTTGGGATGACGACTCCTGGGCTGTTTTCTTCGGTGAGCTGAGCGCTGCCTATAACGGTCATCAACTGAACGGCCACGCGCCGCAATTCGTTTCGGTCGCGGTGCTTGGGAACGAGGCGGAACCCACCAGTGCCGACATCGGCTACTGGACGGACACTTTGCGGCCGGCACCGGAACCGCTGGAGCTTCCCGGTGTGGGTGCTGCGCAGCCGTCCAGGCAGGCCGAACGTCGAACTCGCGCCCTTCCCGACGACATGTTCGGCAGGGTCGAGGATTTTGCCCGAAACCGTTCCGCTTCACCGTTTATGGTGTTGTTGGCGGCCTTTGGCGTGCTGCTGCGCCGCTATACCGGCGCAGCAGATTTTCTGATCTCCGTGCCGGTCACCGGACGCGGCGGCCCGGCCGAGGGGGCGATCGGGTACTTCGGCAACACGCTATTGCTGCGGATCGTGGCTCGACCGCACGACACGTTCACCTCGTTCGTCGACTCGGTACGCGAAACCTGTTTTGCCGGGTTCGCCCATCAGTCCGTCGGCATCGATCGAGTGGTGCGCGAAGCCAACCCGGAACGGGCTATAGGGCACGATGGCATGGACCAGCTGGTCCGCTTGGGTTTCAGCATGCGCAACAGCGCAAGTGGATTGATACTGGACGGTGTCACGGTAGGACAACTCGAATTGGGCGCGGTAGCCGCCCAGCTTCCGTTGGCCTTGACGGTTGTGCTCGACCCAAAGGGAGTATCGGTCGAGCTCGAGCACCAGACCGACGTGTTGAGCTCGGCACTCGTTGATCAGATGCTGACCCATTATCTGCAGCTGTTGAACAACGCCCTGGCCGAACCCGAACGTCGCCTCACCAAATTGGACTTGCTCGGCGCCGGCGAGCGGGAAGCCGTCCTGGCGCAGTCGCACGGGGAAGTTGTCGCCACGCCGGCCACCACGATGGTCGCGATGCTTGAAACAGCCGCGGCCGTCGCTCCCGACGCGGTCGCGCTCGTTTCCGACGCGGGTGAAGTGACCTATGCCGACCTGCATGCTCGCGCGAATCGTTTGGCGCGCTGGCTTATCGGACGAGGCTTCGGTGCGGAGGACGTCATCGGGCTGCGCATGACCACGTCGATAGAGTTCATCGTCGCGCTGCTCGCCGTGCTGAAAGCCGGTGCGGCCTACCTGCCGATCGACCCCGCCTATCCCGACGACCGCATCCAATACCTCGTCACGGATGCCCGACCCCAGACGGTTATCGGGCGGCGGGAACTCGACCCCGCCGAAGATGCCGCCGCACAGTTGTCGGACGCCGTGCTCACCGATGCCGACCGGCTACGTCCGTTGCGTCCCGACCACTTGGCTTACGTCATCTACACGTCCGGTTCCACCGGGCGGCCCAAGGGCGTGGCTGTCTCGCACCGCGCGATCGCCGAGCACGTGGATGGTTTCATTGCCGAGTGGAGCGTGACCGGAGAAGACCGGTGGCTGCAATCGTCGTCGGTGAGCTTCGATGCTTCACTGGCAGACATCTTCATCCCGTTGTCGCTTGGCGCACAGCTGATCGTGCCCAGGCCCGAGGCCTTCGGGGACATCGATTACGTTGCCGAGCTGATCAATCGCCGCGGCGTCACCGTGCTGCACATGGTGCCCTCCATGCTGAGCACCCTGCTGATGCTGCCGCAGGCCAGCCAATGGCGGCAGTTGCGTCATGTGCCGGTGGGCGGAGAAGCGCTTCCCACTGAGGTGGCCGACAAATTCGCCAGCTACTTCGACGCGGAGCTACGCAATCACTATGGCCCGACCGAGGCCGTCGTGTGCTCGACACACAAGCGGGTCGCGGGGTCGCAGGGCGCGCGTGTGGTGCCGATCGGCGTGCCGAACCGCAACGTCTACGCCTATGTGCTCGACGAGCAGTTGCAACCGGTGCCCGCGGAGGTCGTCGGTGAGCTGTACCTCGGTGGCATTCAGTTGGCGCGTGGGTATCTCGGTCGTCCCGGGCTGACCGCGCAGCGATTCATCGCCGACCCTTTCAATCCCGGCATGAGGCTGTATCGATCCGGAGACCTGGTCCGCCGCAACATCTCTGGCGACCTGGAATTCGTCGGCCGAGCCGACGAGCAGGTCAAGATTCGTGGCTTCCGCATCGAGCTCGGTGAGGTCGAGTCCGTGATCACAGCGCATCCAGCGGTGCGGCACTGCCTCGTATCCGTGGAAGACACCGAGGCTGGGCCCATGCTGGCCGCGTACCTGGTGCCAGCGGCTGATGAGCACCTCTCCGCCGACTCAGATCTCGATGAGATACGCGCACATGCCGCCTCGGCGCTGCCTGAATACATGGTGCCCAGCGCATTTGCGGTTATCCATGAGATCCCGCTGACTGTGAGCGGCAAACTGGACAAACGGGCACTGCCCGCACCTACGCCTATCGCCGTGCGCCGCTACCGTGAGCCGGCGACCGAGACCGAGCGCCGGATGTGCTCGATTTTCGCCGAGCTGTTCGGCTGGGAGCGTGTGGGTGCTGACGACTCATTCTTCGGGCTGGGTGGCCATTCCCTGCTGGCGGCTCGGCTGGTCGCGCAGATCCGTGCCGAATTCGGCATAGAGCTGACCGTTCGCGCCGTGTTCGATACGCCCACCCCGGCCGGATTGGCGGCTGCGCTGGTCGAGCAGTTCCGTGCCGAGTTCGATATCGACCTTGACGCGATGGACGCCGAGGACACTTTCGACGACGCAACGACGGCGTCGCAATCGAGCCGCCCAGAACTCGTCGAATCTGTTCGCCCGGAGCGGCTCCCGTTGTCCTACTCGCAGCTCGCCGCGTGGTTCCAGTATCGGATGGAAGGGGCGGGGGACGGCTTTAACATGCCCTTTGCGCTTCGGTTCGACGGTCCCCTGGACATCGTCGCCCTCACCGAGGCGGTCAACGACGTCGTTAAGCGCCACGAGGCCCTGCGCACGAACTTCGATGAGCACGAAGGCGTTCCGTATCAAATCGTGCACCCGAGCTTGCAGTTGGAACTAAAAGTCCGGAAGGTCACCCCGGACGGCTTCGATGACGCGGTGGCGCAGCTGCGCCGGCACGTGTTTACGCCCGAGTCGGGGCCGTTGATTACGGTCACCCTGTTGGCGCTGGGCACGGATACGCATGTGCTATTGGTGGTCGTTCACCACATCGTCAGCGATCACGCCTCTCTGGGGATCTTCTTTGACGACCTCGTCACCGCCTACCGCGCGCGGCACCAAGGGCAGGCGCCGCAGTGGACCACATCGCCGATCCAGTTCGTGGACTACGCACTGTGGCAACGAGATGCATTCGCTTCCCTATGGGGACAGGCTGAGCTGGCGTATTGGCGTGACGCCCTCGCTGGGTTGCCCGACGAGGTCTCGGTTGCCCACGATTATTCCCGCCCGCCGGCGCTCGGAAAGCGTGGGGAGGTGGTGACTTTCACCGTGCCCGCCACCCGCCGGGCGTCCTTGACACAGCTTGCCGAGCAAAATGTCGCCAGCGAGTTCATGGTTTACCAGGCCGCCCTGGCGGTAGTGCTGCACAAGCTCGGCGGAGGGACGGACATTCCGCTCGGCAGTCCGGTCGCGTCCCGTGTCGAACCGATCACGGCTAATCTGATCGGCTTGTTCGCCAACGTGGTGGTGCTGCGCGACGATCTGTCCGGTGATCCAAGCCTGCGCACCATGCTCACCCGTAGCCGCCACACGGTGCTCGACGCATTCGCACACCAAGAGCTGCCCATCGAACGTCTGGTTGAGGCTCTCAACCCACCGCGCTCGCGGTCCCGAAACCCGCTGTTTCAGAACATGATCCACTTTCGCGGAGAGGACTGGGCGCTGATACCGCGCCCTCTCACCGAGACCGGCGGCACCACGGTCGTACCGCTTCCGATGGACTTCGAGGTCTCACTACTGGATCTGGACGTGGGCATGAGCGTGACGCCGGGCGGTGAACTCGACGTGCGCGTCGTCGCCAATGCCGATCTCTACGAACCTGCGACGGTTGCCCTTATCGCCGCCGCTCTGAACGCAGCACTCGATGCGTTCGCGACGGCGCCGGACCGTCCAGTGTCCAGCGTGGAGTTGCTTCCCACGGATGATTTGGAGAAACTTTTCGCCCCGCCGGCCCCGCCCATCGCTGCGCCATCGAAACCGGCCACCGCAGGCTCGGTGGAAACCGAGCGGATCCTCATCACCTTGCTGGAGGAATTGCTCGACGTCACCGGTCTCGATCGCGACGACAACTTCTTCGCGCTCGGCGGTGACAGCATCATCTCCATTAAATGGTCGGCGCAGGCCACCGCGCAGGGACTGGCCTTCACGCCGGGAATGGTGTTCGAGTACATGACCATCGGCGAGCTGGCCGCGGCGGTCGACGCGGCAGCGGGTGAGCCGGCGGCCGAGGCGGATTCGCCGCCGAAGCAGGAATATACGCCGATGAGCGCGTCGGGCCTGACCCCCGATGCGTTGGCGCAACTCAACGCATCCTGGCTCAACCAGTCGTGACGGCACCCGTGAGGTATTTGTGACCACAGCTCCGCCGCAGATCGAGGACGTGCTCGCTCTCAGCCCTTTGCAGGAAGGGCTGTTTGCGTTATACCGATTGGCGCAGGACAGTATCGACCTTTACAGCATGCAGTTCGTCGTCGATGTCGACGGACCAGTCGATCTCGAGCTGCTCCGCCGCAGCGCTCAAGCCATGCTGGTCCGACACCCGAATCTGCGCGCCGCCTTCTGGGATCGTGATGTACCGAAGCCCGTGCAGATCGTGCCCACGCAGGCCGAGCTGCCCTGGTCCGAACGGTTCGCACCGCCAACGGAATTCGATGCCATCGCACGATCGGAGCGGCGCCGCCCGTTCGATCTGAGTCGTGGACCGGCATTGCGGGTTGTGCTGCTTGGCACTCCCGGCGAGACCAGGCGCCGGATGATTTTCACCGCCCACCATATTCTGGTCGATGGCTGGTCCCTCGCCGTGTTCTTCACCGAGATGCTCACCGTGTATCGGGCGGGAGGATCGACCGACGGGCTACCGACCGCGCGCCCGTACCGTGACTACATCGTCTGGCTCGCCCAGCAGGACAGGGCGGCCGCGGCCGCCCAGTGGATGACGTATCTGCAGGGTGTGTCCGGCCCGCTCATGGTGGCAGACGGGACCGTCGCCGCGGGCGAGGGCGTGCCGGAAAAGACCGAATTGCTGTTGCCTGCGGCCGATACGGTGCGGCTGCGACAGTGGGCGGGTCGCAACGGTCTTACCCTCAACACCGCGGTGCTATTCGCGTGGGCGGTTGTGCTCAGCAGGCTCACCGACCGTCGCGATGTCGTTTTCGGCACCATCGTGTCCGGCCGGCCGGAAAACCTGCCCGGCGTGGAAACCATGGTCGGACTGTTCATCAACGCCGTGCCGGTGGTGCACCAGGTGAGCACCGCCGACTCGGTGGTGGAGCAATGCGCCCGGTTGCAGCGCGAGTCATCGGCGATGCGCGACATCGGTTATCTCAGCCTGTCGGAAATCCAGCGTGAGCATGGCCGGGGAACCCTCTTTGATTCGCTATTCGTCTTCGAGAACGCACCGATCGAGGACGCTATCCGGACGGTGATCACACCAGACGGAGCCCGGTTCAGTCCGGCAGAGATGGAGAGTCTCACGCACTACCCGTTGACTGTGGTCTCGCACATGCGAGACGACGCGCTGTTGGTACTGGTCGAGGCGATTCCCGAGGCACTTTCGCATCTTCGGCCCTCCCAGATCGGCGAGCGCTTGCTCGCCGTGCTGCGTCAACTCCCCGATATTGGCGACGACACGCCCGATGCACTGGATATTCTCACCACGGCGGAGCGCGCCGAGTTCGAAGGACTTGCGACGCGGCCGCTGCCCACTTCGGAGAGCACTTCGGTGTGGGAGACGTTCGAGCGGCAGGTCCACGACACACCGCATGCCGTCGCCCTGACTACCGGCGGTGGTGAGTGCTATACCTATGCCGAACTACACGCGCACGCTTGCCGGCTCGCGGGGGAGTTGGCGGAGCAGGGCATAGGACCGGAAAAAGTCGTTGCGCTGGTGCTGCCGCGCTCGACCCGATCCATCGTCGCCATCCTGGCGGTGCTCGCCGCCGGTGGCGCCTATCTGCCGGTCGATATCACGTTGCCGAACGCGCGTATCGAATCTATTTTGCGGCAAGCAAATCCGGTACTTGCCATCGCCGAAGCCGGCTACACGGAGTTGGTAAGCGGCCGGGTCGCCACAGTGGTTATCGACGATCGCGCTGCCGCCGAGCGCATCTCGCAACGCGCAGCCGCCACGCCGGCGGTTCGCCGTCACCTCGAGCACAGCGCGTATGTCATCTTCACCTCGGGCTCGACCGGTGAACCCAAGGGCGTCATCGGCACCAATGCGGCTTTACTCAGCTATTTCGCTGACCACCGCGACCGTGTCTACCGGGCGGCTTCGGCGCGCCTGGGCCGCCCGCTGCGGATCGCCCACGCCTGGTCCCTGAGCTTTGACGCCTCGTGGCAGCCCATGGTCGGCCTGCTCGACGGGCATGCAATCCACCTGTTCGACGCCGAGGAGATGCGCGACGCAGATCGGCTCGTGAAAGGGATGGCCGCCAACCAGATCGACATGATCGACACCACCCCGTCGATGTTTCTCCAACTGCGTGCCGCGGGACTTTTGGACCACTCTCTTTCGGTGCTGGCCCTCGGCGGTGAAGCAATCGATACCGCGCTGTGGGAGCAATTGCGCGCTCCGTCGCCAACTTCTAAAACGGCCGTCTACAACTGCTATGGCCCCACCGAAACGACGGTCGAAGCGGTGGTGGCACCGGTCACGGAATATCAAAAGCCGACGATCGGCACCGCAAACGCTGGAACCGTCGGTTACGTCCTAGATTCGGCGTTGCGGATGGTGCCGGACGGTGTGGTGGGCGAGCTCTATCTGTCCGGGGCGCAGCTGGCCCGTGGCTATGTCGGCAGGTCTGCGATGACCGCGGCTCGCTTCGTGGCGGACCCGCTGCGTCCCGGTCAACGCATGTACCGCACCGGTGACCTGGTACGTCGCCTGCCGCACGGCGGATACTCCTATGTGGGACGCTGCGACTGCCAGGTCAAGATACGTGGCTACCGCGTGGAGATCGGCGAGATCGAGGCGGCCCTGCGTGGCCAGCCACAGATACACGATGCCGCGGTTACCGTTCTGCGTCGCGACAGTGGCACAAGCCTCGTGGGTTTTGTTGTGTGGCAGGAGGATATGGCTGCCGACCTGGTGCGGTTGCGTGCCGCGCTCGCTGAACGGCTGCCGCCTTACATGGTTCCCGCCCGAATCGTGGCGATGCCTCAGCTGCCGGTGAACGCGAACGGCAAGCTGGATGGTGGTGCATTGGACCGGCTTGCCGAGGATGCGCTCTTGCGTGTCACTGAAGGCGGGGCGGCATCGGCGTCCACCGACACCGAACGATCACTGTGCAAAATATTCGAAGAACAATTTAACGGCGTAGTGCCGCACATCGACGATGACTTCTTCTCACTTGGGTTAGACAGCATTGTGGCGATCTCGGTGGTCCATAAGGCACGGCGGCGCGGTCTCACATTGAGTCCACGGATGGTGTTCAGCGCTCCGACAATTCGCCAACTCGCTGCTGCTGTCGATGCGGCGCCGGAATCCGATGCGGCCGTCGAAAACATCGAATACGGTGAGATCCCGCCGCTGCCGATGGTGTCCTGGCTCTACGAGTACGGAAACTACCGCCGATTCACCCATACCGTGTTACTGCGATTGCCGTCTGAAATCGACTGTCTATCAATCGAGACGATGCTGCAACTGTTACTCGACGGGCACGACACTCTGCGATCGATTCTGATCGAGACCGCTGAGGGGCCACGCCTGGTTACCCGCGAACCCGGCGTGGTCCGTGCCGCTGACGTGCTCACGCGTGTTGAGCTACCGAAATCGTCCGCCGCGGAATTCAATGCGGTCTTGACACATTCGGCGCGTAAGGTCACCGACGAGATCGATCCCCACTCAGGTGCCATGGTGCGCGCCGTTTGGTTGTCCAGCGCCGGGCAAGGCGAGATGCTGCTGATCACCGCGCATCACCTGGCGGTCGACGTGGTTTCCTGGCACATCATGCTCGGGGATCTCGCGGAGGCGTGGCGCTCGGTGACATCGGGTGCAACGCCGAAAACGATGCCCGAGTTCACTTCTTACCGCCGCTGGTCGGAGCTGATGTGGCAGCGGGCCGCTACGGCCGAAGTGCAAAGCCAGCGCGGTTACTGGACAGCGCAGGTTCACGGGCCCGATCCTGCGCTGGGTAGGCGGCACCCTGATCCGACGCGTGACACGTGGTCGACTCTGCGGGTCACACGGGCACTCACACCGATCGACGTCACTGAGCGCGTGCTCACAGCGCTCACCAGAGATGAGGGCATGGACGAATTCTTGCTGGCCGCGCTCACGATGGCCGTCGCGAGTTGGCGGCGTACTCGTGAACAAAACTTTGCGGCAGGCACGCTCGTCACGATGGAGAGCCATGGGCGCGCGGACGCTATTTTGGGGACCGACACCACCAACACGGTCGGTTGGTTTACGACTGCCTACCCGGTACGGCTCGGAGTGGGTGCATCAGGTGTCGACGCCGAGCAGGCAGAATGTGATCCGGCAGCGGCCCGAGCGCTATTAGATTCCGTGGCTGACCATTTGAGGATGGTCCCGAATGAAGGTCTGGACTATGGACTGCTTCGTTATGTGGACCACGTTCCAGAACTGCAGGATTCTGTCGAACCTCAGATCATGTTCAGCTACTTGGGCCGCCTCGACCTCGCCGGTGGAACGGATCAGCCCTGGTCCTTAATTGCCGGCGACCAAGTCGACGCATTGCCCGTCGACCCTGAGCCAGATCTGCCACTGCGTTTTGCGCTGTACCTCGCCGTGGCGATACGGGGAACACCGGAGGGTCCGCAACTGACGGCTAACTGGCTCTGGAGCGATGCCCTGTTCGGGCACTCCGATATCGAACGACTGACGCAATTCTGGCAGCGCGGCATAGCCGCGCTCGCAGCCGGATTGACTAAAAGCCCCGCATAGAAAGCTGGCGCCCGAACTACCCACCGTCCCGGTCAGCGACCGCACCGCACCGCACCGCATCGCACCGACGGTTGGCGTGCACGCCAATTTCTTTGGGCTCGGCGACGATTCAATGCCGGCTGCCCCGACTCGCGCGCTCTGGCCGTCATTGCACCCCACTGCCTCGACGTCGCAGCATTGACCAACGAGCAGATTCTCGCCGAGGGCTAGTTCGGGGCGGGCGACCCGACGATGATACTGCCGACGCTGCACTCCTGTAGTTCATCGACACCGGTGGCCGCGACGAAAGCGGCGGTATCACCGAAGCCTTGCGCGCACGCGCCGAGGCCCATCGCGGTCGCGGCCAGGTAGATCGTCTGCATGAGGACGCCGACATCTTTGAGGATGGCGGCATAGGCGATCTGCTCGTAGGTCCACATGATGCGACCGCAACGTGCAGCCATGACGACGAGCACTTGCGGCTCGGCACCTCCGGTGAGAGTTGCTGCGGCCGGTTTCAACAGCTGGGACACGGCCTTCGAATCTGGTCCAGCGACAGGGCGTAGCACATGGTCGAACGAGTCGTAGTGGTACATTCCCGGCGCGAGTCCGGCGACATTGCGCACCACAGGGTAGAGCTCCAGCTCATACAGACTGCCACCAGAAGGGTACGGGCGTGACACGAGTTCCTCGCCGTCGGCGACGAGTTCGGTTCTCCGCGTTCGCGCTGTGCGGTAGAGCAGTTCGGCCAACTGCCCAACAGTAATCGGGCGGGCGTCATCGAATGTCCTTGTGGAAACTCGGTCTTCGAGGACGGCCGTCAAAGTCGGGTCCTGCATTCGTATGGCCGCCAGATCGGGAACCTGAAGGGCAATAGGCTCACCCGGATAATTTGTCCTGCGCGCGGGCGGCTGCGGGAATCGACCCTTCGCCCACTTGGTCGGGCCGAAACGCTCCCAGGTGACGGTGCGTTGACCCAGCGTGCTGCGGCGGTGAAACCACAGATCCGGTGCGCTCCAGCTGAGAGCATCGAACCTGCCGTCTTCGTCGCCGAGGTGGGTGAGGATGCCACACCAGTGCAGATCCTCGATGAACCGCGAGGTGACGGCGCTCGGCATGCCTGAGGCGTCTGCTGCGGGCCCGTCGAGTAGGACAAGCAGGCGTGAGTCGTGGATGCGCACATCACACCATGCCAGCGGATGCTCAAGGACGAAGCCCTCTGAGTCTCGGTGCAGTACAGCAAATTTCGATAGCGCGAAGGAACGCGGCGACATCGGCGCCGGCCGTGTCGCGGGCCGCCCGAACGGCAGGATGGAGTAAAAATCGTTCTTTTCGTCGCGGACCGTGACCGTCAGCCAACCGCTCGTGGCGAGCTGATCAATCAGCGTGCCGACACCGCTTTCGTTCGTCGGCGTGAGTATCTCCGACAGCGTTGCCGGCCCGAGATTCAGCGTTTTGAGTGCCTGTAGCTGGCCAGGGGTCAATTGGGTCAGCTTCTCGCTGCGCGGAGGATTCAGCAGCACCGCTCCAGCGGGCGTGACCAAGCAGGTGACACCGGAACGGAACGCGAATCTCGTTTGGCCGGGGTATGTGACGTCGGGCAATCCGCTAACCCTTCCGCTTCCCTATTTGATCCACCATGTCGACTCCCTCAGCGTAAGCGAGGCACAGTTCATGCGGGCCAGCAGTTCCGCGGGCTACATCAGCGATCTGGGGAGCATTTCCCAGACGGCACCGGCTGCGATTCCGAGCCCCAGACTAAGGCCCGCCGCCACTATCGCGGTCCGTGCGGACCATTTCTCCGCCGTGACGACGCTGTCTCTCATGCCTTCGGCGGGCCGCTGGAATGACGGGATGATCCAGCGCAGATAGTAGAAGAGACTAACCACGGAGTTGACGAAGACAACCACGGCGAGCCATGCCTGGCTACCGTCCCACGCCGCCGTCGCCGTGGTGAGCTTGCCGATGAAGACCGCCGTCGGCGGAGTTCCGACCAGGCCGAGCAGCGCGACCACCAGCGCACCGGCCAGCCAGGGCCGAACGTAAGCCAGACCCCGGTAGGAGTCGAGGTGGCGCCGGGCCGGCAGCGCTGTGCTCACAGCGAATGCCGCGCTGTTGGTGAGCGTGTAGCCGGCGAGATAGAAGAGCAACGACGGGAGCGCGAGGTCGCTGCGGCCCGCCACGGCGATCGGAACGAGCAGGTAGCCGACCTGGCTGATCGTCGACCAGCCCAGTAGTCGTCGGGGGTCGTGCTGCCAGTAGGCGGCGAGGTTGCCCAGCGTCATGCTGGCGACGGCGATCACCGCGACCAGTAACGGCCAGGCCGTCTTTCCGGGCAGCACGTCGACCAGGCGGTAGAGCGCGAGCAGCGCCCCGACCTTCGGCACGGTGGTCAAGAACATGGCGGCGGTGCCGTTCGCGCCTTCTGCCGCATCCGGAATCCAGAAGTGCGCGGGCACGCCGCCGGCTTCGAACATCAGGCCCGCGACGACACCGAGCAGTCCTGCGGCGATGGCACCACCTGGTGCGCTGCCAAGACCGGCCGCCAGGTCGCCGTAGCGGGTGGTGCCGGAAGCCCCGTAGAGCACGGTCACGCCGAGCATCAGGACGATCCCGAATAATGCGCCGATCAGGTAGGCCTTCATCGTCGCCTCGGCGCCCTTCGCGGAGCGCACCAGCCCGATCAGCCCATAGAGCGGAATGCCGGCCAGCAGATATCCGGTTATCAGCACGAGCAGATCGTCGGCTCCGGCCAGGACCATAACTCCGGCGGTGCAAAACAGCAGCAGTGCGTACGTTTCGCTTTCGCGGACCGAGCCGGCGATTTCACCGGCGGCCACCGCGAGCACCAACAGCGTCCCGACCATGACCACGATCCGCGCCACGCCCGTGGCGGTGTCGGCGGCGAAGGTGCCGTCAAAAGCGGTCCGATCCGGACCGGCCATCCCGACCACCGCGACGGCGATGGCACCGCACAGCGCGGCGGCGGCGACTCCCCGGGCCCACCACTGCCGGCGCCGGGCCAGGAACGATCCGCTGATCAGCACCACGAGCCCGCCGCCGAACACCAGCATCTCGGGCAGCATCAGCAGCGGCCGCATCCCCGTCTCCACGTCCGGCTACCGCCCGACCAGCCCGACGAGCGCGTGAGCGGCCGGTTCGATCAGATCGAGCAACGGCCGCGGAAACACGCCTATGGCGACGGATAAGGCGAGAAGCATTCCGACAGAACACGTTTCGGAATAACGGAGGTCGGCAAATCCCACCGAGTGTCCGCGCGTCTCGCCCGTGAAGATGCGCTGCAGCGCGAGCAGAAACAGCGCCGCGGTGACCAGAATGCCGGGCAGCGCGACGGCGGTGATCGGTGCGGCGGCGATACTGCCGGTGAAGATCTGGAATTCGGCGATGAAGCCGGAGAAGCCCGGCAAGCCCAGGGAGGCGAATGCGCCGACGGCAAAGAGCCAAGCCAGTTTCGGGGCCGGCCCGGCGAGCCCTCCGAAGGTGTTCATGTCGTATGTCCCAGCGCGCTCGTAAAACACGCCGGCGATCAAAAACAGCGCACCGGTGATCAAACCGTGGCTGACCATCTGGGTGACGGCGCCCGTGACCGCAACCCCGCGAGCCTGGGCGGTGTCACCCGCGATCAGCCCGGCCGCACCGACCGCGAGCACGATGTAGCCCATATGGTTGACCGACGTGTAGGCGACCATCCGCTTGAAGTCGTTTTGGGCCAACGCCACCAGCGCGCCGTAGAGCACCGACACCACGCCGACGACGATGATCACCCACGCCCACGCGCGCCAGGCCTGCGGCAGCATCGGCATTGCTATCCGCACGAACCCGTAGGCGCCCATCTTCAGCAGCACCCCGGCGAGCACCGCCGAGCCGACCGCGGGGGCATCGGTGTGCGCCGGCGGCAGCCAGGTATGGAACGGGACGGTGGGAGTCTTGACTGCCAGTCCCAGCAGGATCGCCGCGAGAACCAAGCCGCCGGCGACGGGGCTGCCGCCCAGAGGTGTGCTGGCGGCCAGGGTCACCATGTCGAACGTGTGCGGCTGGGCCGCGATATACAGGCCGATGAAACCGACGAGCAGCGCCAGCGAACCCAGGAAGGTGTAGAGGAAAAACTTCAGCGCCGACCGGCCGGCGTCGCCATGGCCCCAGCCCGCGATCACGAAATACATTGCCACGATGGATAAATCGAAGAAAACAAAGAACAGAATCAGGTCGGCGGACACGAACAGACCCAGGCTCACCGTCTGCAGGAACAAAAACAGCGCGGCCAGCGGTTTAGGCCGGTCGCGGCCGCGCAGGCTGTAGAGGGCACAGGCCAGAAAGATCACCGCCGTCATGACGACCAGCGGCAGCGATAGCCCGTCGACCCCTAGGTGGTAGCTGCTGTTGACCCCGGGTATCCATCGGGCCTTCTCCTCGAACGCCAATGCACCCGGCCGGGGCGTCCGATAGAGCGCCCACACCACCGCAGTCAGCGCCACATCGGCGGCTGTGACCGCAACCCAAATCCAGTTTGCCGCAGCACCGCCAAGCCGCGGCAGCGCCAGCAACACCAGGGCCGCCGCTAGCGGCAGGAAAACGATCACACTGAGCACGCTCACCTCGCTACGACCAGGACCACGACACCGAATGCCAGCACCACCACAGCCGCGAGGTAGTACTGGTGCAGCTGGCCGGTTTGCGGTCGGCGCGCCAATTCACCGAGCCGGCGCATCCAACCCGCGACCGCTTCCACCGCACCGTCGACCGCGCGAATGTCCGTGTGCGCCAAACGGTGCGCTGCCCGTAGCGAGTGGATGGCGGTTGCCTCCACGGCCCGGTCGAGCACCCGGTCGTCGAATCGCGCCAGGATGCGTGCGAGGCCGAATGTGGGCCGGACGACGAGGAGATGAGCGACCTGCTCCAGGCCGAGCCAGCCGCCTGCCCACCGGGGCTCGGGTACCCACCAGCGCGCCACCGCCGCGACGACGATGACCGCTAGCGCTGCCGAGCCTAGCAGCTCGAGCGCCGTCGCGGGTGGGCTCGCGGTGCCGCGCAGCGCCCGGGTAAGAGCCGAGCCGGCCGGCGGCAACGCCAACACTACCGCCGCTGCGGCGCCGACCGCGAGGACGACGATAGGGGCCTGCTGGAAGGCGTTGGGGCCGAGAGCGTCTCGCGTGACGCCGGGGCTGCTGTCGGCAGCTTTGGTGCGCCACAGCACGGTTAGGACCTTTCCGGCATAGGCCGCCGAGAGAGCCGACGCGGCCAATCCCACGGCGTAGAGGGCGGGGGAGTAGTGCAGGGCTGCGGTCAGCACCGTGTCTTTGGTCGCCCATAGCGACAGCGGCGCAACGCCGGCCAGAGCCAGGGCGCCGACGGTGGCCGACCAGCCCAGGAGCCGCCACCGTCGCGCGACCCCCCAAAGGTCGTCGAGCTGCTTGGTGCCCAGTACCGACAACCAGGCGCCGGCCGCAAGGAACAATCCGGCCTTGGTGAAGGCGTGGGCGATCAGCTGCGCGGCGCCGCCGCCGACGGCGCCCACACCCGCGGCCATCACCACGAATCCGAGCTGCGCTGCGGTCGAGGCCGCCAGCAGCTGTTTGAGATCACGCTGCGCCACCGCGACCGCGCCCAACAGCAGCGCAGTTCCCCCACCTATCCATGCCGCGGCCGGCGCGGCCCACCCGGTGGCCGCGAGCAGCGGCTGCGTCCGCAGCAGCAGATATGCGCCCATGGCGACCATCGCGGCCGAGTGCAGTAGCGCGCTGACCGCGCTGGGACCCTCCATGGCCCGGGACAGCCAGAACGAGAACGGCAGCTGCGCGGCCTTGCCGAGCGCCGCGAGCAGCACCCCGAACGCGATGACGTGCCGCCAGCCGCCGCTCGCGTCGGGCAGGTCGGCCAGCGCAAGCCCCGCGCCACCGGCCAGCGCAGCCGCCGCGGCCAGGTAGAGGCCGAGGTCGGCGGTGCGGGTGGTCAGGAAGGCGGTGAGCCCGGCCGACATTCGGTACTCGTCGCGCCACCTGAACCCGATCAGCGCGTACGACGCCGCCCCCATCACCTCCCACGCCAACAGCAGCGTCGGCAACGTCGTTGCCGACGCGGTTACGGCGACAGCCGAGGCGAATAACAGCATCAACCCGTGGAACCGGCCCGGCGCTTCCCGAATGTCCCCGGCGGCGAATACCAACACCAGCAGCGTCACCGCCGCCACCATCGGAACTACCACCGCGGCCAGCGCATCTATCCGTAACGCGAATTCCGTGCCGGCCATGAACGCCACGGCCAGTTCCGGGCGGGCAAAGCCCACGACGATCGACGACACCAGCATGACTGCCGCCGCGGTCACCGAGATCGCCGCGGCGTACCGCTCGAACCGGCGGCCCAGCAGTAACGTCGCGCCGGCCACGGCCGGCGCGAGGATCAGCAACCACAACCAAAGCTGCGCTGGTGTGCCCCCTGCCACGGTCAGCCGGACAGCTCGGCGGCCATATCGGTCATGTCGGCCCGGTGGTCGCGGTGTAGCAGCGTCGCGACGGCGAAGCCCATCGCCATCTCCACGGTCATCGCCGCGATGATCACCAGCAGCAAAACCTGGCCGGTGGGCGCCGGCGCGAGGAACCACCAAAAGCCCGCGGCGGCAAGGATGATCGCGTTGATCATCAACTCGAGACCCATCATCACCATCACCACGACCTGTTGGGAGAGCGCACCGTAGAGTCCGATGCTGAACAACGCGGCCGCTACCAGCAGCACCGTGTCGAGGGTCATCTCCCGACACCTCCCGGCTGCGGGTCGCGGGCGGGACGTTGTTTCAAGTCATCGCCGAACCGGTCGTAACGGCTCCGCTTGGCCGCCAACACAATCGCGGCCACAATGGTGGCCACCATGATTGGGCTGATAACGGCCATCGCGAGCATCTTCGGTCCCATCAACTCCTCCCCGAGCGCCACGGTGACATCGCGTGGTGGTGCACCGCGCCGCGATGGCCAGTCGACCAGCAGGATCCCGGTCGCCAGCAGAACGAAGGTGCCCACGGCCGCGGTGAGGGCCCGGCGCTTGTCGTGCACCATGCTCATCGGCATCAGCGCCGGGTTCATGCCCATGAACATGACCATATAGACGGCCATCACCGCCATCTCCATCACCATCATCAAGATCGTCACCACGCCGATGTAGTTCTGCGCCAGCAGCAGCACCGCGACACCCACGGCGACGAACGACACCGCCAGCGCATACGTGGCGCGCGCCATCGAGGTCACCCGGAAGACGGCCGCACCGGCGAGCACGGCGATCGCCGCGCAGATCCAGAAGACCACGTCGACGATCATGTATCAGCTCCTCCAAGTAGCGATTATGGCCACGACCAGGTCTTGCAACAGGACGGCCGGCAGCAGGACCACCCAGCCGAACTCCATGAACTTCTCCGGCCGAAAGACGGGAACCCGTCTACGCAGCCATACCAAAACCGTCAGCAGTACAACGGTTTTGAGCAACACCCACAACCAAGCCGGTAGCAACGGTCCGTCGCCGCCGCCGAGGAACATCGGCACGGCGAACGCGGCACCGGCGACCAGCAGCGCGTATCGCCCGGCGTGGAACACTAGCCGGTCCACACCGGAGAGTTCCGTGGTCACGCCGCCGGCGACGTCGGCGCCAAGCGCCGGCGTGAACGGGCCCCATACCGAAAAGGCCGCTACCCCAAGACAATAGACGACAAACGCGATTGGCATCCATACCGCGAACCACAATTGCTGCTGAGCCGCGGCGACCGCGCCGACACGCAGGCTTTGGGCTGCAATGGCCGGAGCGACCAGCGCGAACATGAGCGGGAGCTCATAGCCCAGGCCGTGGGCCAGGAATCGGTAGCCGCCGATCAGCGAATGCGCCGAATTCGGACCCCAACCGGCGAGCCACACCAGCGCCCACACCATCACGTCCATCGCGTTGAACCACACGACGCCGACATCGAGATCGAACAGCGTCCATCGGCCCAGCGGCACCACGGTCACCATCAACATGGCGGCGACGATCAGACCCGTGGCGCCGACCCGCCACAGCATCGCGTCCGCCGCGACGATGGTGCGCCGACGCTGCCGCATCAGCCGCGCCGCCTCCCACAGCGGTGTGGCCGCTCCGCCCGTGCGGACACCGTTGCCGCGGTCGGTCAGCACACCATCGAGGGAGGCGGCATAGAGGCCGAGTGCTCCGAGCAACCCGGCGGCGCCGAGCGCCCAGACGCCTGGCACCGACGTAACCGTCGGGTCACCCATGAGGGATGCTCTCGTTTGCGCGCGCGGTGTCGATGCCGAGACTGGCGACTACCAGGCGGGCAGTGGCCATGTCCAGGCCGCGCACCAGGGCCGGTAGCACATCGCTTATCTTTGTCGAGTCAAGTTCAAATAGACTGGAATTTAAGGGTTCTCGCAACAGAGTGCGCGCTAGACCGACTCGGGTGAGTAGCCGGTCGTAGGTATCGCCGGCAAGTGCCGCGGGCAGCTCATGACGGTCGAGACTTTCAGATGTCAGCGGCGCGAGGTCGCGTAACGACCAGCGCAGCAACCTGGACTTGCCGAGCATCTTGTGCAGGCCGTCGAGCAGCTCCCGCGCTCGGTCAACGTCAGAGTCGCCCAGCAACAGGTCCCTCGCCTGCCGCGCTATGGCCGCCGCCCGCGGCCACCCCGACAACTCCAGCAGATCGACGACGTGGTCGCACTGTCGGGCAGCCACCACCAATTCGGTGCGTTCCGGCGGGGCCTTATATCGGCTTTCATGGTCGTTATCGACGATCCATGCCTCGGCCTCGGCGAGGACGTCTCCCTGCAATGAGCACCGCAATACCAACCCCGCCGGCCAGTGCGGGAGGACCGGGCCGAGACGCAAGTGCAGGACATCCATCTCGAGGCCATCGCGGTCCTCTCCGCCTTCGGCCAGAGCAATGCCGGCGGGTGCCATCTCCATGCCGCCGTGGTCCATGCCGTGGTGGCCACTATGGTCCATCGCGCCGTGGTCCATGTTGTGGTGGTCCATGTCGCCGTGCTCCATCGCGCTGTGGTCCATGCCGTGGTGGCCATTGTGGTCCATTGCGCCGTGGTTCATGCCGCGGTGATCCGTGCCGCCATGGGCTGTTCCGCCGTGGTGGCCACTGTGGTCCGGGCGGGGCGATTGTGCGCGATCACGGGCGTCGTCTCGTTGTCGCCCGCAATCGAGCAGCTCCGCGCCTGCGCGGTCCAGCGCAGAATCGATCGACTCCTTGTCAGTAATGTCGATGCGGACACGGGGGCCGGGCAGTTGGTCCCAGATCCTTTCGACGACTTCGCCCAACTCGGACCCGGGCATGCCGCATACCGCTAGTGCATCGGCGTCCGCCGGGGACACCGCTGCACACCAGCCCCGAGCAGCGACACAGCGCTCCACCGCTGCGCGCAGAACCCAATCGCCTGGGACCTCGACGGTCAGGACGTGGACCCGGCGGACAGCAGCTCGGGTTAAGGCGGCGGTCATACCCATCGCAGTGCGCCCTCCCGCCACGCCCACGCGACCGCGACGAACAACGCGGCCAAAAATAGGAACATCTCGACGATCGCGGTGGTGCCCATCTGTGCGACGACCATGGCCCATGGGTACATGAACAGCATCTCGACGTCGAAAGCGAGAAAGACCAGTGTCGCTGGATACCAGCGCACGTGATACCGGGACAGCGCGTGCTCCTCGGGCCGCCACCCCGACTGGAAGGGAAGCGACGTCAACGCGGCCGCCCACACCGCCGTGAGCCGGTGCATCCCATACGCGCCGGCGACGCCCGCTAGGGATACCAGCAGCGTCGAGGCCACACCGGCATACATCGCTGCACTCCTTTCACCCGTGCAGGCCACAGGGTCTTGTCCACGTCCCCACATGCGCAGTGCACCCGGATTATGGCCTACCACGCCTCCACGACGCCCCGAAACCGATCGCCGCCCTGCTGGGTCCGGGCCGCCGCGCCGCCGCCGGCGACCTGAAGCAGTCTGGGAGTTGACTCGCAATGGTTGTGCAGCGCCAATCATCTTGCAGGCTAGTTGATTTCGGCTGGCCCAGCGTCGTGCAGGCTCTTTGCTCTTTCGATCGAGGTGCGGCTGGCGCCTCTGGGTGGATGTTAGGCCCAGCTGGACCCAACGGCGCTGTCGGTGGAGGCCATGTTGGCCCCGGCAGTTTGGACTTTTGCCCATGGGCGTTGGCTTGCTCGTAGATGACCTGGAAGTTGCGGCCCAACTGGGTGATGAACTCTTGGCAGGCCACCGAACCCGCACCGCCCCAAAAGTCCCCGGCGGCAAGCACATCACGGATGATGGCCTGATGCTCGGCCTCCAGGAAAGCGGCCTGGGCGCGGATCAGCGCGCCATGGGCGTCGACGTCGCCGAATTGGTAGTTGATGCTCATCGTCGGTTCTCCTAACTGCCTAGCATCTGCTGTGAGGCTTGCTCTTGCTGTTCGTAGTTGTTGGCGTCGCGGATCAGGCCGTCGCGCACCCCGTGCAGCATGGTGACGATGTTGCGGAACGCAGTGTTCGTTTGGCCCATGGTGTCGTAGGACGCGGCCTGAGCGGTCCCGCTCCATCCGGCACCGGCAATGTTCAGCGAGGACCCCCACATCTTGCGGGCTTCATCTTCGACGGTTTGGGCGTGCACGTCGAAACGGCCTGCCATGGATCGCATCTCGTTCGGATCGGTCATCAAGCGTGCAGTCATTGGAGTGTCTCCTTACCTGGAAATCATCAGTTTTGCTCGACGTGGCCGGCGTCATGGCCGCCTGCCAAAACGAATTGGTGCTCTCCTTTGTTATCCGACGGTCGCCGAGGGCGGTACCACTGTCAGGCGGGGCATGAACCGGAGGTCGGTTTCGCCGACGTTGCCTATGCCGCGCCCGGCCATCGTTGCCATCGGCGCGCCGAGCATGCTTGCGGGAGCCCCCGTTGTGGCTCCTGGGGCAGTGGCCAGGCTGGTGCTGGGCAGCGCCGTCGCGGCAGGACTCATTGCCGGGGCCGCCGAAGCCCAGGCTTGGGGCACCGACAACGCCCCGACCGTGGCCGCCCGGCCCACGCCCGCCGACACGGCTGCCCCGCCGAGTCCTGCTGAGCCGGGTGCTCCCAGCGCGCTGGACGCGAGCGCGCCCGTCAATCCCGGTCCCGAAGCTGCGGTGCTGGCGGCGGTGACGGCCGGCATCAAATTCTTCATCTGATTCGCGTTCGAGAGCAGCGAACTCGATATCCACCCAACCGAACTTGTCATCGACAACGCCGGATTCATGGAACTGAGCGACGAACTCAACGACGACAGCGACCCCGTGGACGACTCGGATGTGGACGACAGCGGCGACGCGAGCTGCTGCAGAGCCGTCGGCACCGTGGAGGTCACCTGTGACAGGACCGCCTGCGCGTCGGTGCTGGCCGAGCTTCCGACAGCTTGGCCGACCGCGGTTCCCTGTCCGGCCAGGCCGGCCGGGTTGCTGGCGGGCTGCGGCGGGATGAACTGGGTCAGGAGCGACGCACTCGCCGAGGCGGCCGCGTAGCCATACATCGCGGCGACGTCCTGGGCCCACATCGCCGCGTACTGTGCCTCGGTGGCCGCGATCGCGGGCGTGTTTTGCCCGAGGATGTTGGTCGCGATCAGCGACATCAACAGGCTGCGGTTGGCCGCGATGACTGGTGGCGGCACCGTCATCGCAAAGGCCGCCTCATAGGCGGCCGCGGCCGCCATGGCCTGCGAAGCCGTCAGCTGTGCCGTGGCGGCAGTGGTGTCCATCCACGCCACGAAGGGGGCGCTCGCGGCGGTCATCGCCGCCGACGCCGGACCCAGCCACGGTCCGCTCGTCAGCCCTGAAACCACCGAGGAATACGAAGCGGCCTCCGAATATAGCTGCTCGGCGAGTCCTTCCCAGGCCGACGCTGCGGCCAGCATCGAGCCCGGCCCCGGACCGGCATAGATCCTTGCCGAGTTGATTTCGGGTGGCAAAGCAGCGAAATCCATCATTTCACCTCGGAATGCTTAGCCGGCCGCGACCGCGTTGGCGGCCTCGGTGACCGCATACGAATCAGCGCTGACACCAAGGGTTTTCGCGACCAATTCGTAGATCGCCGCAGCTTGGGCGCTGACGGCCTGATACATCTGAGCGTGCGCGGCAAACTGCAGCGCCGTCAACGCCGACACCTCATCGGCGGCGGCGGGAACCACCCCGGTCGTCGGTGCGGCCGCGGGCGTGTTTTCGGCGCTCATCGCCGAGCCGATGCCCAGCCGGTTACCGGTCGCCGCCGTCAACATTTGCGGGGCGACGGTGAGTGAGAACATGGACTTCTCCTTGGAGACTTGGGATTACGGACATGGGCTGACCCCGTCCGCTGCGGTGTGTTAAGGCGCTGGTGCGGTCGCCGCGGGACGGAAACCGCGTCGCCCAACTCGGCTAGACAGAGTCAGGCAGGATTGACGTGTTCATTGGCCCGGCATTCATCCGAGCGGAAGGGGCGGCAGAGATTGGTGACGGTGGGCGAGCGTTCACCGGCCGTCGTGGCGCAACACGATGGCCTGCCGCCGGCTGATCATCGGCGAGCTATGCAGAACCGCGTCAAGAGGTCTCGACCGGTGAAGGCAATGGCAGCTGCGCGGGGCGGGGCTCGCCCAACCGGCACGACGAGTTTGACCCGCGAACCTGCGACGGCGACCACCGCGACCGCGAGACCGAGTTCCACCAGCGCGGTAACCGGCCCCGGCACCGGCATAGCCCCGAACACCTTGGAGCATTTGGCGGCCAGGCCGCGGTAAAGCGAAGCATGGTCGGCCTGCATGCCGGGCCCGCCAGTGCCAAACCCGCCATCCGCCGATGTCACGAAGGCGTGCGGTGGGTCAAACGCGAGAGGCGCGAAATGCACCAACCCACACCCCAGGGCGCCGAGGACCAGCCACACTGCAGCCGCGATCGCGACGACAGCGCGCAACCGCACCGAACTGCCTGCGCCGCGGGGACTCATAGTGTCTCAACTGTACCTGTCTATAGGGGGGTATGCCATACGTAGGGCGGCCGATACCACATTGTGCCCGGGTCAGGAGTGTGCCTGCTCGCGGCCCTAATGCCGCAGGTAAAGTCGATATCAGCAGTCGGGCCGCAGGGGCTGACGCGCACAATTGCACCCCCATACCGAATACCCCTACCCACCGGAGGTATAGCGGGCGGCCGAGCTGGCATTCCTCTACCCAGGCGGTAATCGGTACGCCGGCCCGCTCGCACGACAACACCAGCTCGCGGCTTCGATCTATCGGCCCGGACACATGAGGACTCACCCGGCAGGCGATGCGCGCGGCCGAGCCGTTGGCAGCTGTTCGCGTCAAATCCCTTAATCGCATGGGGATTTCGCGCCGATCGGGTGCTTAACGGTGGATCCTGCGGAGTCACATGGGTAATCACAAGGTGACGTCATCGACGCGACCGAACGTGAGCAATCTTGCGCCTGGTTGCGTGCCGATGCCATTCTGCGGCGACTCTTTGGGGTCAGAGTCGTCGTCATCGCGGGCCGGCGCCCGAAAGGATGACCAGGAGACGGGGACACAGATGCCTTGCCGTGCGGCGGTGTAAATCGCCGGCGTCGGCCCCGGCCGGTTATCGTCGGTACCGCCGCTTGGACGCCGCCAAGCTCGGAATGAGCCGGTTGCAGGTCGCGTGCGGGTTCGAGACGGTAGAGGGCAACTGCGGCGATGATGCCGATGAGAACCAGCCCGCCCCACACCAGTGCGCCGGCGCTCAGCCGTTGGGCCGCACCGAATATCGATCCGGTAGCCAAGTTGCCGACGAGGATTCCGGCTCCGACGATGGTGTTGTAGAACCCGTAATGGGTGGCCACGAGCCGGCCTCCGGCCAGCGAGACGACGGTGTCCATCTCGAACGGGAAGACCGCGGCCGAACCGACGGCCAGCAGCGCCGCCGACACCAGCAGGGCCCCCACCGCCGCCGGTGTCCCGAACCGATGGCCGTCGGGGACGACAGTCAGCGGCACAAACGAGGCCGCCAGGATGGCCACACCGATCGCCAGGCTACGTCCGGGTCCCCAGCGTTTGGTGAACCAACGGGTGATGCGCAGCTGTCCGATCACTGCAACCAGGCCCGAGACAACGAAAAGTACTGCAACCAAAGCCGTTTCAGAGCGCGGCGCCAGCATCGACGCCTGCAGCGGCAGCGCCAGGTACACCTGGAAGGTCAATACGTAGGAGCCGATCATCGCCGCCGCGAAGAGCAGGAACGGCCGATTGCCGGCGACAACCCGCCAGTCCTGCAGGAATGACTTCTGCTGCGGCGCCGAATCGACACCGCGTTGCGGCAACGTCAACAGCTGCGCCACGGTCAGCACTGCGAACACGGCCGCCGCTGCCGCCGCCGTGACCTGAAAATCAACGGCCACCAGGACCAGTCCGACCAGCGGACCCAACAGGATTCCGGCCTGATAGAAGAGGTTGAACATGGCGAAGGCCTCCACCCGGCGATCTCCGGCGTCAGCGGCCAGATAGGCGCGTACCGCCGGGTTGAACAACGCGCCGGCGAACCCGGTGGCCGCCGCGGCGATCAGCACAGCCGGCAACGAGTGAGCCACCACCAGCAGCGCGAATCCGCCGGTGCGCAGCACGCATCCGGCCACGATCAACGGCTTGTAGCCCAGCCGGTCGGCCAGGGTGCCGCCCACGATGAACATGCCCTGCTGGGAGAAGTTGCGCACGCCTAGCACCAGCCCGACGGCCCAGGCCGCCAGCCCGAGCGGGCCGGCCAGGTACCCGGCCAGATACGGCATCAGCATGTAGAAACCCATGTTGATGCCGAACTGGTTGAGCATCAGGACCTGGCTGGGCCGGTCGAAGCCTCGAAACCGGGTGAGGAAATCCCTCATGCGGCTGCGATCAGTGCGGGACTGACGACGGTGCTGGTGCGAGTCCAGGAGGTCACCACCTGCTGGGTGGGGTCGGTGATGACGGTGGGCTCGGCGACGGGTTGCCAGTCCAACAGCTGGTGCTGGTGGCAGTAGTCGTCGTTGTAGATGGTGTCGAAGTAGCGTTGCGGCCCGTCAGGAAACACCGCGGCGATGCGGGTGTCCTGCGGGAAGGTGCGCGCGGCCCAGCCCGCGACCAGCGCCACGGCCCCCACGCTCCAGCCGCCGCTGGCGAAGTTGCTGGCCGCCAAAGTGCGGCACGCCCACACCGACTCCTGCGGGGCCACCCAGTGCACCTCGTCAAAGGCGGCGTAGTCGATGTTGCGCGGATAGATGCTCGAGCCCAGCCCGCGCATCAACCGGCTGGCTACCGGCTGACCGAAAATGGTCGAGCCGATGGTGTCGACCCCGATCAGTTTCATGTCGGGGTTGAACTGGCGCAGCACCCGCGCCACGCCGGCGGAGTGTCCGCCGGTGCCCACCGAGCAGACCAGCACATCGACCCCGCCAAGCTGATCGAGCAGCTCCAACGCCAACGACCGGTAGCCGGTGATGTTGTCGGGGTTGCTGTACTGGTCGGGGCACCAGGCCCCCGGCTCGGCGGCCAGCAGCTGGGCGACCCGGTCTTTACGGGCCTGTTGCCAGCCCCCCACCGGGTGCGGCTCGGTGACCAGCTCGACCTGGGCGCCGTAGGCGGCCAGCATGTGACGCACGATCGGCTCCATGCCGGTGTCGGTGACCACGGTGACCGGATGCCCGTAGGCTTGGCCGGCCAACGCCAGCCCCAACCCCAGGCTACCGCTGGTGGATTCCACGATGCGCGCCCCGGGAGCTAATTCGCCGCGGGCCCGGGCGGCTTCGACCATGTGCAGGGCCGGGCGGTCTTTCATGCTGCCGCCGGGATTGAACCCTTCCAGCTTGGCCCAAAACCCGCGTCCGGGCGGGGCGAACGGCGCCTCAATGCGCAGCACCGGGGTATGGCCCACCATCGCACCGGGACGCCGATAGGCGTCGGTGCCGGGCTGGGCGCACTCACGTGGCTGAACAACTTTGAGCGCCGGGATCGGGTGAACATAGTTATCGAAAGACAAAACATCGGTCATGAGAATCGTCGCTTTCTTGCGAACGCCGCGAATCAGTGCGGCACTTGACAGGGGTCAGCGATCACCAGCCGCCGAGCACACACGTGCTGCAAACGACCTGGCGCTGACCAGTCAGCGACGAGACAAGCAGAACCGGGTCAAGACGTCTTGACCGGTAACAGAAAGAGCCGGGGCGCGCGGGGGGCCGCGCCCGGCGGGCACCCCAAACCGGGCCAGCCCACCGGTCAGCGCCACGGCGGCCACCGCACTCAACGCGATTAACGCAGCCACCACCGCGCCTGAGCGCGGCAGCACCGCCGTGGTGAACTGCTCGTGATGGTCGCCCGAGGAACCCTTGCCCACATGCGGATGATCGACATCAACGGTGAACTCACCACCCAGCGAAGCCACCAACGCATGCGCCGGCTGCGACATCGAAGACTGCGACACCGAAGACTGCGAATGCCCCATCACGCTGTGGGCACCGATGAGAACCCACGCCGCCAACCACGCCGCAGCCCCCACGGCCACTACATACCGGAGCCGAGGCAACCTGCTAGCACCACCGAATATCACGACACGCCAGCCCTGCCAGTATGGGAGAAAACCGGGAATAAGCCGGGGTGTTTCCGATGCGCGGATTCGCAACTCATCGCGTGCGTCGCCGATGAGCAGTTCACTGCGCGTCCGGTGGACATAGAAGCAGAATATACCCCATACCCGTATATGTAAACCGGGGCCTTTGGCGGTTGAGCAGTCCTAGGTTGCGCCTGACCAGATGCTGACGACGCTTCACGGGCTGTACGACGGCCGGCATAGTTATGCCTGAGATCTACCGTCACCTTCGGCCCGGCATGTCGATTACAACCAGTGCTCCGCCGCGCCCACCACCGGATTCATCGACCCAGCGGCCGTTGCGCCGTGATGTAGTGCAGCAACAACCGGTCACCGGTGCCGACGATGGAGAACCCCGCATCGGTAATCAGCTCATCGAGCTGGTGTAGCCGGTTCTGCTCCCTGGCATGGGCGTTGAAAACAGCAGCAATCCGGTGCAAGGCGCCACCGCCCGAGGGGCGAAGATCGGCGATGCATAGCCGTCCGCCCGGTCGCAGAACTCGGTACATTTGCCGCACTGCGTCGGCGCGTCGGTCGACTGGAAAGTGGTGAAACGCCAAGCTAGATACCACCACATCGAACGATTGGTCGGAGAAGGGCAGCTCTTCGGCGGAGGCAACCTGAAAGGCCGCGTTCGCCGGCGCACGCCGCGCGGCGTAGTCGACCATCGATTGTGAGGGATCGATCCCGACAACCCTGCCACCAGGGTGCACCGCCCGTGCGATTCGCCGAGTGAAGTATCCGGTCCCGCAGCCGACGTCGAGCACCCTATCGCCGGGCTCGGCGCCGGATAGCCCGACCAGCCGGTCCCACATGCGCGCACGTAGCCCCAGAGACCACGCATTGGTGGCCCATTCATAGGTACGGGGATAGTTGAGCACCCACCCGGTGCCGTCACCGTGGCGATGATCAGCGAACAGCCTCTGCGCCAGTCCCATCTAAAAATCCTTCCCGGATATGCTTTCAGTGCGGCCAACCCAACGGTACAGCAATACCCCCATGCGGTATATTCAAGCTCGACGGAGCGGGACGCGGCTCTCCGGGATCGAACGAAACACCGAACGGCGCAACGAAAGACAGGTGCAGGCATGCGCGAATCGACTTCTGACAGGGCGCGACTTAGCAGGCGGAGTTTTGTGGCTGCCACCGTCGCCGGCGGGTTCGCCCTGGCCGCATGCGGCCGATCCGGCGAGCAAACACGTACCGGAAACACGGCGATGGCGGCCGCCATCGCTGCTGCCGAGGCGGCGCGGCCCCACACCGGGCGTACCGTAACGGCGGCACTGACGCCTCAACCGACGACAATCGACCTCGGTGGCATCACTGTGCGCACGATGGCCTACGGTAACGCCATCCCGGGGCCCCTGATCCGCGCCAATGTCGGTGACGAACTCGCGGTCACGGTCACCAACCGGCTCGATTCGGCCACCTCGGTGCATTGGCACGGCATCGCGCTGCGCAACGACATGGACGGCGTCGCACCCGCCACCCCGAACATCGACGCCGGCCGCGACTTCACCTACCGATTTTCGGTACCTCACCCGGGCACCTATTGGGCGCATCCGCACGTCGGCCTGGACGCCGACTACGGCCTGTATCTGCCCGTGATCATCGATGACCCCCGAGAGTCGGGCCGCTATGACGCCGAATGGATCGTCGTACTCGACGACTGGACCGACGGCGTCGGCAAGACCCCCAGGCAGCTCTACGACGATTTGACCAATCAGCGCAGGCCCAGCATGGGCAGCATGCCGGGCATGGGAAACATGCCTCCCATGGAGATGGACGGTGTCGGGACCAGCAGTCTGCTTGGCGGCGACCCAGGCGATATTGCCTACCCGCACTACCTCATCAACGGCCGCATTCCCGCCGCTCCCACCACATTCAGCGCCAAGCCCGGAGAGCGCATCCGGATCCGGATCATCAATTCCGGCTCCGACACCGCGTTCCGCGTAGCGCTAGCCGGGCACTCGATGACCGTCACCCACACCGACGGCTATCCTGTAGTGCCCACCGAGGTCGACGCCGTGCTGGTCGGCATGGCCGAACGCTACGACGTCGTCGTCACCGCCGCCGACGGCGTTTTCCCGCTGGTCGCTCTTGCCGAAGGCAAAAATGCGCTGGCGCGGGCCCTGCTCTCCACCGGCGCCGGCAGCGCCCCTGATCCGGGTTTCCAGCCGCCCGAACTCAACAAGCGAGTCGGCACCGTCGAAATGTTCTCCGCCGCACCGGAAGTCGACTTGGGAGCCAAATCCGATGCGAATCTCCCTGTGGTCCTCAGCGGCGACATGACGAAGTACGATTGGCTGATCAACGGCGAGCCCTACAGCAAGACCAAGCCGCTACAGGTACGCCAGGGCCAACGCGCCACGCTGGCATTCGACAACACCACCATGATGTACCACCCGATGCACCTGCACGGACACACTTTCCAGGTGATCAAGCCCGACGGCACGCCCGGCCCGCGCAAAGACACTGTCAACGTACTGCCCAAACAGAAATTGAGCGCCGTCCTCGTCGCTGACAACCCGGGCGTCTGGATGTTCCACTGCCACAACACCTATCACCAAGAGGCCGGCATGATGACTCGCCTCGAGTACACCAGCTGAGCCATCACGGCGTGCGCGCAGGAGCGCGGCGGTGGCGGCGCCATGCTGGTAGGTGCCGAGCGAGCACTTAGCCGAGCGAGCCGATGAGCTCGCGGCATGCCCGTTCGCAGCGGCGGCAAACTTCCCCGCACAGCCGGCAGTGCTCGTGATGGGTGGCGTGCCCCTAACACTCGTCTGCGCAGCTTTTGCAGGTGATGGCGCATGTTTCGAGCACCGTTCTGGTCAGGTTGGCATCGTAGCCGGTGTGTCGGGAGAGGACACGGCCGGTGACGTCGCAGATATCCGAGCAGTCGAGGCACGTGCGGATGCATTTCCTCAGCTCGTCGACCGCAGCTTCGCTGAGGCAAGCGTCCGCACAGGCTGTACAGGCTTGCGCGCAGTCGATACAGGCTTCGATACAGGCTGTCACGTTGGCCGTATCCCCTCCGCCGAGGTCTTGGGGATAGCTCTCCAGCATGCTGCTGGTAGTAGTCACGTGTTCTCCGGGTGTTCAACGGCAACGGTTTTGATCATTTTCGGGGGGGGGGGGAATGCCTCCGCGCAGTCGTACTCGGTCCGACATACGCTAAACGGATCGCGCGTCTGTTCCCAGTTTTTGAGGCGAACAGTCACCTTCTGGCCGGACAAGTTCGATAACGGCTCTGGTCAGAATCGGGTCGAGCAATGCGGTAGCCGCAGACAAGGTGCTCACCCGCTGCGGAGGGCCCAAACAAGTCACCTTTGATTGTGGAATACATTGCGAGACATCACAGTTGCGTCCAAGAACACTCGAAGGTCGCCGCGCAATCGATGGTATTGGGTTTACGGGTTTCGACCGCACGGCCGCACTTCCCTAACGCTGTCACCACCCACGTCCTACCAGATACTCATTATGACCATCAGTTTCAACATGGCTAGGGTGATGCCGAGGTCGCTAGCCTTGCTAGACGAAGATTGTCTGAGATGTCATTCTCGACGGCCTGGATTGAGTGGCGTGCGCCCCGGCAGGCTTCTAATTGGTGAGTAACCCAAACCACCGTTCAACCTGCTCGAGCACGACGAGTATGTTGGGGTGAAGCAGATTCGAACTCGAGGATGGGCGACGAGCCGTTTCGTTATCCGTCGAATTTCACGAACGATGTGTCGTTGCGTCGGTGGGGTGCGAGTGCAAGGGCTACGCCGCCCGCTGAGTGCCCCGTGGCCGCTAGTGGTGCGCCATTTGTCCGTCTTCTTGGCCTATGCTCCCGGCACAGTGGTATCCGGGCGGTATTGCGGGCAGTAGGCATTGACTGCGGTGCCGAAGAAATAGCCGGCCACGTGTGCCGAGAGGTCGGTGTCTTTTACCAGCGACAAAATCAGGTTGGCCGGCGTCTGGCCTGCATCGAGTCCGGTGCACACTTTATGACCGGCCGCGATTGCGACATCGCGGTTGGTAAAGACGATCCCGTGTTTCTTGAGCGCGGCGAGGAAGTCATCGTCAGTTTGATCCGCTGATACAGGTGGAGCGAACTGCAGCGCAGCAGCAAAGAGCAGGATTACGCTCGTTGTCAACCATTTCCACCGAGGCACATTGGTTTGGGCCATTAATCTCTCCCGCGGGTGTTAAAAGGTCTTGAGACGCGGGAGCGTCGGGGGCCACCGACATGGCTTTGTTTGGTGCGCGCGCGGCGTCGTCGACGTTGGATGATGATGAATGCCACTGCCAGGGCGACCGCAATGGTGGCGAGGATGGCAGTTCCTGTGATCTGCTGGATGTCGTTGTAGTGCGGTAGGTAGTTGGCTTCCGCGGCGAATCGCCCGTTGCGTGGCGTGCTCATTTAGTGACCTTTCGGGTTGGCCCAAATTCATCGGCCGCTGAGCTGGACAGCCTTGACGATGAGCAGGACGGCGCCGACGACGAGGTAGCCGCGCAGCGCAATCATGCCTAGACGGGTCCCTGGCGACCAGGTCACGGGCTCTAACAAGGTCAGTGGTGGCATTCGCCAGCTATTGCGGTCAATAGGCCGCGCCGGGCTCGATGCCGCCGGTGGTGAGGGCTGGCGGCGACCCATCCAACGAAGTGCCGGTACCGTGGCTGCGGCGAGGATGACCAACGTCAGTGCCAGGTAGCCGGCGACAACGATCACGTTGAGGTCGGGGAACAAGGTAGTCGCGATCAGGATTCCCGACAGCAGCAGCAGGACGCCGACGATCAGCCCGGCAACCCAGTTGAGCCAGGGCCGGTTCACCCAGGGGCCCAATACTTCCCGGTCGTTGCACAGCAGCAGGAGGAACACGCTGGCGCTGGGCAACAGCAAGCCAGCGAGGGCCTGCACGGCGGTGGTGATCAATCCAAGGGGGGCGCCAGGGATCAGCACGATCGCTGCCGCAAACGCCACCATTGCGCTGTAGGAAAGGTAGAAAGGTTTGGCATCGGCAAACCCCCGGTGCAGCGAGTGTTTCAGGCCGAATACGTCGCCAAAGGCGTAGCTGGTGGCCAGGGTCACTGCGGCGGCGCCGAGGATCGAGGCGTCCATCAGCACGATCGCGAACAACCAGCCGAGCGTCGAATTGTGTTGGCCCAGTAGATGCGAGATGGCGCCGGCGTCGGTGAAACCACCTGTGGTGTTAGTGGAGCGCGCCGCCCAATCGCCGATCATGACCAGCGCGGTGGCGCCGATCACCACGATGAACGCCCCCAACACGGTGTCGGCGCGCTCATAGCCCATAAATCGAGGTGTAATGCGCTTGTCGACGACGTTGGACTGCTGAAAAAACAGCTGCCAAGGCGCCACGGTGGTGCCGACGATGGCAATGATCAAAAGCACCGCATCCGAGGTCACGCCGCCGGAGATGTTCGGCACCACAAATGATTTGGCGGCCTGGGCCCACTGTGGGTGCGCTATCAGCAGGATTGGGATCTGCGCCAAAGTGATGGCAATGAAGACAAACATGGCCCGCTCCCAACGGCGAAAGCTGCCGCTGGCCATGATCGCGATGAGCGCGACCGCTGAAACCGGAACGACAATATATTTGGAGATACCGATGTAGGTGGCGGCCAAAGTGATGCCGATGAACTCGGTGACGATCGTGAGGAAGTTGAGCAGGAACAGGTCGCCGACGGAGAACCAGCCCCAGCCGCGACCAAAGCGTTCGTTGATCAAGCGGGCGTGTCCGACGCCGGTAACCGCGCCCAGCCGGACCACCATCTCTTGGTTGACAATGAGCACCGGGATGAGCAGGAGTAGCACCCACAGCAGGGAGTAGCCATAATTTTGGCCAGCTTGGGTGTAGGTGGCCACCCCGCCGGCATCGTTATCGCCGACCATCACAATGATTCCGGGACCCACAATGGCAAGCAGCGTCAGCAGCCGCGTCTTGAACGTGCGGGGATGGTCGGTCTCCTCGACGTTAATGCGCCCGAAGGCGCCCTCGATATCACCGAGGTGAGCCGAGTCAAGCACAGCGGTGCGCTTCGGTGGTGGCGACTCGGATCGGTGAGTCGCTGCTGCGTGGCCGGTCGCGTTCTCTTCGCCGGAGGTCACCGCGCCTCACTGTTAGGTGCAGGCGCATCGCGATCGTCATCTGGTGGGGTGATTTCGCGGACCGGGCGGGGGGCGGGTTCGCGGCGACGCCAATCCTCGGGGATCGTAGCTTCTAGCACGTCATCGACGGTGACAACCCCGAGCACGCGATCCTGGCCGTCGACGACGGGGATGGAGTAGAGGTTGAAGTCGGCCATCAATAGGGCGACGTCGGTCAGATCGGCTTCGGCGCCGACCCGGATTGGGTCGCAATCCATCAGTGCTTCAACGGTGTGACCGGGTTCGGCTTGCAGCAGGTCGATCACCGACACGACACCAGCCAGGCGGTTGTCTTCATCAAGGACATGCATCTTGACCAATGCCTCGGGCTGTATCGTCGTGGCGCCCGCGATCACTGCCAGCGCCGTGCCCGCGGTGGTGCTTGCGGCGCAGGAGACGAAGTCGACATTCATCAGGCCGCCGGCACTGTCGGGGTTAAAGCCCATCAGGGTGATCACCTTCGTGCGCTGCGGGCCCGGCATCAGCTCCAGCACGCGCCTGCGCCGCGATTGACGCAGGTCTGCGATCGCGTCGGCGGCGTCGTCGGCGCGCATCCGGCCCAATAGTGCGGCGACCTCGTCATCGGCCATGTCATTGAGCAATCGGCTGGCCTTGTCAGGGTCAAGTTCTTCGAACACGTCGGCTTCCAATTCCGGGTCGCTGCGGACCCGGTCGAGGATCTCGCCGCCCTCGGCTTTGTCAGCGTCTTCGAGAAGATCAGCGATGTCCGCGGGTTTGAACCCGCTGAGCCGGCCTGACTGACGTCGCGATGCACCGGAGCGGGCGTGGCCGATCAGGGGTTCGAATGCCTTCCAATCTCGGGCCGCATGCCCACCCCGGCTTTTGATTAGTCCGAAGAACCGCGCCGGGCGGCGAGTATCCAGACGGACAAGCACCCACCCGCCCCCGGTATCTTCGAGCTCCACGTCATAGGCGCGTACCAACTCCACGGCAGCCACATCGATCAACCGGTGTCCTAGCACATCAGTGCGCAGCAACACCTCGCCGTCGCGGCGTTCGAAACCGCGCAGATCGATTTTGTGTGTCGCCAAGACCACGCGGTCTGGGGCGTACTGGGAAATGGAGGGGCTGCCGATGAACACCCGCCGCCTCCCCACCACAGCGACGATCCCACTCACCAGCGGATGCTCGTCGGCGCCGCGCAGCCGCACAATCACGTCCTGCACCCGGCCCACAGCCTCGCCCGACCGGGCCAGGACCGGCGCGTGCAGCAACTCTGAGAGATGCATAACCGGGTGCGCCCCGGCCTGCTTAGCTGGCGTTTCGGGTCCACTCACTTCTGCTCACCTTTCTTACCGGGCGCTCGTCGGGCTCAGGATGCCGTAGCCCACTCGAACGGGTAACCCTCGCGAGTCACGCGCTTCGGCGATTCGCTGCGGGGGAGACGCGACAGCATGGGCAATCAATTGGCGACCAGGGCCGACATCGCGTCCTGATACCGCCGCCCCGGCGGTACTTGACGATCCTGGACGGGCCGTAGATTCGTTGCATCGTTACGTTGAATCGTGACTCGATGGCTTTGGCCCAGCAAGTGGTTTGATGCGTCCGGCGCGCACGCCATTGGCGATGACGACGACCTCGGTGAGCTCATGCACGAATACCACCGCAGCCAAACCCATGGTCCCGAACAGCGACAGCGGCATCAGCACGGTGATGATCGCCAGTGATAGCCCGACGTTTTGCAACATGATCTGCCGGGAACGACGGGCATGGTTCAGCGCTTGGGGCAGATGGCGCAGGTCCTGGCCCATCAGCGCGACGTCGGCGGTTTCGATGGCGACGTCGGTTCCCATGGCGCCCATAGCGATTCCCAGGTCGGCGGCGGCCAGGGCCGGAGCATCGTTGACGCCGTCGCCAACCATCGCGGTCCGCCGCTGGGCACGTAGCTCTGCGACCAGGTGTGCCTTGTCCTCGGGACGCAGCTCGGCGTACACGTGCTCGATTCCGGCTTCGGCGGCCAAAGCTGAAGCGGTGGCGCGGTTGTCGCCGGTGAGCATTGCCACCTGGTAGTTGCCGGCTCGCAGTTCGGCGACGACCTCGGCGGCTTCCGGACGTAGTTCGTCGCGTACGGCGATGGCCCCGAGTAGCCGCCCGTCGCGTTCGACGAGAACCGTTGTGGCTCCGGCTTGTTGCATGCGCATGACGTCCTCGGCGAGGCCGGCTGGGTCCAGCCAGCCAGGGCGTCCCAGTCGAACATCATGGCCGTCGAGCCGCCCGGTCAATCCGGCACCGGGGATGGCGTGCACGTCGCTAGCCGCGGCGACCGACGTTCGGGTCGTGGCAAGAATGGCCGCGGCCAGTGGGTGCTCGCTGCGGGCTTCCAGCGCGGCTGCCGTAGCCAGCACCTCCTCGCGAGTGGCGCCCCCAGTGGTGACGACTTCGATGACCGCAGGCCGATTGGCCGTCAGGGTGCCGGTCTTGTCCAGGGCAATTGCGCCGAGGGTGCCCATGCCTTCCAGGGCGGCGCCACCTTTGATGAGTACACCGAACTTGGCGGCCGCCCCGATGGAGGCCACCACCGACACGGGCACCGCGATGGCCAACGCGCATGGAGAGGCAGCAACCAGTACCACCAGAGCACGTTCGATCCAGACGGCAGGGCTACCGAAAATGCTGCCCACCCCGGCGATCGCGGCCCCGGCGATCATGATGCCCGGCACCAGCGGTCGCGCGACGCGGTCGGCCAGTCGCTGACTGGCGCCCTTGCGCGCCTGCTCGGCTTCCACGATGTGCACGATGCGCGCCAGCGAGTTGTCTTCTGCCGTTGCGGTGACCTGCACCAGCAGCGCGCCGGAACCGTTGATCGACCCGGCGAACACGTCGTCGCCGGGTCCGGCTTCGACCGGTACCGACTCACCGGTGATCGCGGAGACGTCCAACGAAGTGCGACCGTCACGAATGATGCCGTCAGTGGCCAGACGTTCAGCTGGTTTGACGATCATTTGATCACCGACCTGAAGGTCGGCTGCGGCCACCACGGTTTCGCTGCCCGCGCGCAGCACTGTGGCCTGATCCGGCACCAGCGACAGCAACGCGCGCAAGCCGCGGCGCGTACGCGACACCGCGAATTCCTCCAAGCCCTCACTGATGGAGAACAAGAACGCCAGCATGGCAGCCTCGCCGACCTGACCGAGACCCACGGCGCCGGCCGCAGCGATGGTCATCAACGTGCCGACACCGATGCGGCCCTGCGTAAGTCGCTTGATGGCCGACGGCACGAACGTCGAGGCCCCCACCGCCAAGGCGACGACTTTGAATGCCAGAGCGACCGGCCCCAGTGGAGTGACCCATGCGGTGATCACCGACCCCGTCAGCAACACCCCGGACAACGCAGCGCGCCGCAGCTTGACGACCTGCCAGAGCCGCTCCGGCGCGTCCTCGCTGTCATCATGGTCGCAACAGCCATCGCTAACCGTCTGCGGAGGACGACCTTTCTCAAAATCGCACGAGCCCGACCGCACCCGCGTGCTCCAGTCGATGACTCGTTGCACCACACCGGGCTTGCGGCCGTCCGCCGAGTGCGGGGTACGCGGTGGTACCGACGCTACCGGGATGTGCTCAGCATCGGCGATCGCCGACAGGACGGCGGCGGTGTCGCAGCGCTCAGGCGCGTACCAGATCACCACTGAGGCGGTGCGCGGATAGGCCCGCACGGCTTCGACGCCGGTGACCATACCAACGGCGTCCTCAATCGCGACCGCGCGGCCGGTGTCGAATCGAAACCCGCTGGCGTGCACCCGCATTCGTCGCGCCGTCGCAGACACAACGCTCAGCTTGAGGCCAGCATCGGGATGCGCAGCGGTGGTCGGCATCATCAGCCCTCCTAGCGGTATAGCAGAGCGCCCTTCTCATCGCGGATGTAAAGCTCTCCTATCCGCCGAGGAGTGCCCAGCGTGCGATGTCAGCTACAGCAGTCGTCGGCTACGGGGTCGACCGGAAGGGAGGCGTTGTCACCGATCCGATCGCGAGCTTCGGCGACCACGTCGGCAACTTTCAGCCGTGCGGCTTCGGCCGCCACCTCGGCGCGCCGGGTTCCCCGCAGGCCCCATTCTGTGGCGGTCACCGCTGCGCGGTGGACGGGAGTTTTTCCCACCGCCTTGCGCAACACTTCGTAGGCACTCACCCCGACGAGCCCGGTAAATACCGTCCCGGTCGCCCTGATCAGTAGTCCATGTGCAACCACGGCTAACCCTCCTCATCTTCTGCTTGCTCGTCGCGATTCGGCGAGCCCGCTCATCGACTAGCCGGCATGGTGCGGACTCCCTCGAACGTGGCTTGCTCACCACCGCAAGGCTGATCGGTGTCCACCGCGAGAACGACCTGAACCAACTCGCTCAGGGCACGCGCGAGGTGACTATCGGCCAGGGCATAACGAACCTGGCGGCCCTCATACGTTGCGATAACCAGGCCGCAGCCCCGTAAGCACGACAGATGGTTGGACACATTGGATCGGGTCAATCCCAGGTGCGAAGCCAACAGGCCGGGATAGCAAACTCCATCCAGCAGCGCGACAAGAATTCGGCACCGCGTCGGATCGGCCAGCGCCCGGCCCAGTCGCGACAACGCCGATTCCCGCACCTCACACGTCAGCATGGCCGCAACTGTACAGTTGTCGCTGATATAACAGCAACGGCTGAACTATGGTTCCGAATCGCGGTGCACCTGTGATGTGTGGCGTCGGTATGCAGTCGACGGGTTTGGGAATTCCGCGGCGGGGCATGCGCAGCCGGGGTTGTGGCGGTCAAAGAACCCTATTTCTCAGTCGTAGGTTGCGGGAAACCTTGTCCCAGTATCGATTCCACCGGGCAGTGTGGGCATCGGTCCACGTCATGGGGCCTCCGTCTTCAGGGCGGTGTCTAGTTGCGCCCGATGCCGGGCGCAAACCGCCCAACCGCGGCGCGGTAATCGGTGTAGGCGCGGCCGTGGATACGGGCCAGATACGGCTCTTCGACGACACGGACCTGAACCTCGATGGCCGCCAGCAGGACCACGAACGCGGCCAGGGCCAGCGGGTTGGGCGTCATCAAAGCGATGCCGGCGGCGAAGACGAGCATGGCAGCGAAGATGGGATTGCGGACCCAGCCGAACACACCCGTGCGTACCAAGGTGGTGGTTTCGTCGGGGTCGACCCCGATCCGCCAGGATTCACCCATGCCGTGTTGGGCGCAGAGGGTGGCGGCGAGTCCTGCGATCGCCGCCACCACCCCGGACGCTTGGACAGCGGGTGCGTGCAGGACCGGCATCGGAGTGAGGATTTCACCGAGTTGCAGCAGCGGGGCAGCCACACCGGCGAGGATGGCGCCCACGAATCCGACGCCGGCCCACCATTCCAGCGAGCCGGGACGTCCACTGACGCCGCGAAATCCGGTCGAGCCGGTGCGCCGCTGCTGGGTCCAGCTGCGCCAGCCGAACCCGAGTGCGGCGAAGACGAGGTAGAGCGTCAGCGCGGACACAGGCATCATGGTCAGTCCTGTCCTGTGCGAACCGGCGACAGCTTGCGCGATTGCTTGCTGTACGGTGGCGACGCCGCGGGTTGCTCGCTAGCGGTGCCGACGGGCTCCCCCGTCGAGTGTTCGTTCGCGGTCGGGGATTGACCGTTCATCAGGCGGTAGCGGATCAGTCGAGAGCTGTTGGTGACCACCGCGACCGAGGATGCGTTGTGCAGGATCGCGGCCAGCACCGGAGACAGGGCCCCTCCGGCGCCCATGAGCAGACCGACGGAGTTGACGGCGATGGACATGCCGTAGTTCTGCCGGATCACCGCGACGGCTCGCGCACCCAGATCGGGTACATCGAGCAGGCGCTGCAGGTTGTCGTTGGCCAGTGCGATATCGGCGGTTTCCACTGCGACGTCGGTGCCGGCCAGACCCATGGCGATCCCGATATCGGCGGTCGCCAGTGCCGGCGCGTCATTGACGCCATCACCGATCATCGCGACGACGTAACCCTCGTCCTGCAGTTGGCGCACCGCCTGAAGCTTGTCTTCGGGCAGCACCTCGGCGCGCCACTCGTCGATACCGAGTTCGCCGGCCACCACCTCGGCGGTATCCGGATGATCACCAGTCAGCATCACGATGCGCCCAATGCCCTTGCTGCGCAACTTGTTCAGCACATCGGCGGCCTCGGGGCGGATTTCGTCGCGCAGGCTGATCAGCCCGACCAGCGTGCCGTCCACCGCCAGCAACAGCGGGGTCTCAGCCTGGCGCCGCAATTTGTCAACCCACTCGGTTGCCTTCTTGGACACGCGGACCTTTTCGGCACGCAGCAGCGACGGGCTGCCCAACAGCAAAACGCGGCCATCAGCCCAGGTGCGCATGCCCAGGCCGACCAATACTTCGCACTGTTCGTGCGGCGGGATCGTGATGTGGCGTTCGTTGGTCGAGCGGATCACCGCTTCGGCCAGCGGATGACGCGAATGGATCTCAGAGCTGGCCGCATAGGCCAAGACCTCTTCGGGCTGCCAGTCCTTCTGGAAGGCAACGACATTCGTCACGACGGGGCGCCCAACGGTGAGCGTCCCGGTCTTGTCGAACACGATGGCGTTCACCCGCCCGGCTTGTTCGAGGTGCGATCCGCCCTTGATCAGAATGCCGCGGCGCGCCCCGTTGCCGATCGCTGCGCTGATCGCAGTCGGGGTCGACAATCCCACCGCGCATGGACACGCGATCAACAGCATGGTCATCGCGCGCCGGATGTCGCCGGTCAGCAGCAGGGTTGCCGCGGACACGATGAACGAGATCGGGACAAATCGGCGCGAGAAGTTCTCACCGACCGTTTGAATCGGCGCCCGATCGTGCTGGGCCTCCTCGACGCGGGAAATGATGCGCCCGATCGTGGTTTCGCTGCCCACCGCGGCCGCGCGCACCACGAGGCGTCCGCGTACCACCACCGATCCGGCGTGCACGCGGGAGCCGACGACCATGCTGACCGGCAACGTTTCGCCGGTGATCGCCGACTGGTCGACTACCGCTTCGCCGTCGAGCACCTCGCCGTCCACCGGGATCGCCACGTGATCGTGAATGACGACCTCGTCACCGATTTGCAAGGTATCGATGGGCACCTGGACTTCGCTGCCATCATTAACCCTGATCCAGGCGGTGTCCGCGGTGCCGCGCAACAGGTCGGCGATGGCCCGCCGGGTGCGGCGCAGCGTCAGGTCCTGCAGGTACTCGCCGATATTGAGCAGCCACAACACGGTCAGCGCGACCACGTTCTCCCGCAACACCATGCTGGCCACCGTGGCCACCGTCACCAGGGTGTCGGTGCCCGCTCGGCCAGAACGAAGCGAACGTAGCGCCCCGCGGAAGAACGGATAGCCCATGAACACCGTCGCGCCGGTGGCCACCAGCTGACCCTTGGGCCCCAGCAGCGGCGGGCGGCGGAAACCGTAGCGGCGCACACCCAACAACACCAGCGCCGCCCCGCCGACCGCAAGGCGCAGCACCTCGGTGTTGCGAACATCAGCCGAGCGCGGCGTACGCGCGGGAATCAGCTCGGCAGCGACGTCTTTGGCCGCCGCAATGGCCGCCATGATCGCCGAGCGATCACAACGCTTGGGTGAATACCACACCACGACCGATCCGGTGTGGGGATAGGCGTGCACCGCGCGCACCCCGGTCTGCTTGTCCACCTTGTCTTCGACGGCCACCGCACGACGGGAATCCGAACGAACCCACGGAACATGCAATCTCATCCGCCCCGCCGCATCGGAGAGAATTTCTACGGCGGTGTCCTCGACAACAGTCATAACAGCGATCAGTGGTCGTGGTCGTGGACCGCGGCCGCAGCCGGCGGGGAAGCCTCTTCACCGATGCGTTCACGCGCCTCGGCGACCACGTCAGCCGCCTTCAGCCGAGCCGACTCCGCTACCACTTCTGCACGACGCGTCCCTCGCAAACTCAACTCCGCGGCCGCGACCGTCGCCCGACGCACCGGCGCCCCACCAGCCGCCTTACGCAACAGCTCATAGGCACTCACGCCCACCAATCCGGTGAACACCGTAGCGGCCGCCTTCGCCGCTAGCGCATGCGGAAACATCAACTTCCTCCTCGTGTTCGGCCCTGTCGGGCGCATTTCACCTACTACTCATTCGACCGTAACATAGATACATCGCAATATCACTATGAATTTCGGTTGGGCCAACCGGCCGGGGGCGCCGGCAAGCAAAGCGCAGCCGCCAGCCCGCGCGTAGCACCTGCATCGGCTGCGACTGCCAGGCGTCGTGCCGACGGGGTGGTCAGCGTGGGGGGGCCTCGGTACTAACCGGTCCATCAAGGGGGAGGGCCTCACGACGGCACCATGCGCCGTGAAGTTGGTCAGATGCGAGCCCGGCTGTCCGATCGCCGCTGGCCGCCGCCGACGGCGACTCAACATTTGGGCTGGATAAACTTGACAGTGCGCGACTGTGGGATGTGGAGGCCACTGGGTCGGGCATGCACGGAAGTTGAAGGCAATGCCGCCGGCGCAATCGTCAGTGGTGTCCGCCCCGATATCCTCCGTGGTGACCACCGTAATAGCCCTCTCCGAACAATCCACCCAAAAATCCTCTAGGGCGGGGATTTTCGACGTACACGGGCTGCGCTGGGTACTGCGCAGGCGCATACCCTCCCGGCGGTGGCGCGGGTTGGGGTGGCTGTTGGGCGGCGTAGAACTTGGCCTCGGCCTCGGAGAGTTGCTCTAGTTCGCCCCGGTCCAGGAAGACGCCGCCGCAACCCGTGCACTGATCGATCGTCACCCCGAAGCGCTGCACCGGCAGCATCTGCGACACACACCGCGGACACAGCAGCGTTGACTCTTTGGCCTCCATTGATCCGCGCTCGTCTGCCATTTGGACCTCCCTAATCAGGCAACGGCGATGCCTTACCCGCCCAGACTAACAAACTATAAACGCATGCGCATATACGAATGCGCATGACTTGGGCTCCGCGGTTACCCCGCCGTCGCCTGATCAGCAAGGGAGCGATGCGAGCGCTCGGGGGCCGATATCGCGCGGGCCAATCGGGTGCTGCGCCGCCGGCTATACAGCAGGCTGGCCACCGCGACAGCCAGGCAGGCGGCAGCTGGAAGAAGCAGTGCGTTGTGGCCGAACCGGCCGCCAATGAGGGCGCCCGTCGCGCCGCCGCCGACGAATAGCACCACGGTCGTCGTCAGCACCGCGGCCTTCCACTTGTCCATCCCGTGGCGGCGGCTGCGGCCCAGTATCAATCCGAGGTCGGTGATGGTGCCGGTGAAGTGCGTGGTGCGGATCGACATTCCGGGAGCGTTCGAGGTCATCGCGTTTTGCAGCCCGCACGCGGCCGCCGCCAGCAGCGCCTTGAAACCGGGAATCTCGATACCGGCTGCGGCCACCAGCAGCGCGGCCTCGGCGAGCAGGACCGCGGCGTGGCGCGCACTGGTGTGGGTTTGCACCGGCGCCAGTACAGCGCCGGCCCCGGCGGCTCCGGCCAAAAATCCGCCTACGATCAGCGCGATCATGCAGCTCTCGTACAGCAGCGGATTGGCTGAGTCCATGCCCAGCTTGGTGCTCAGTGCGGTCAGGTTGCCCACCGGAAACGCCAAGACCAGCAGTGCCACCGAATTGATGAAGCCAGCAACCCCGGCTAGCACCCCGCTGTAGCCCAGCACCAATACCCGCAGTGAGCGTGTTTCGCGGGTTGGCTTGTGCGGCATGGTTTCTCCTTCCGTAGACCGGAGGCTGGTTATGGTCCGTGGTGGGTCTGTCAGGCGCCGGTGAAACGATGCGTCGGGCCGTGTGGACCCTCGCAGTGCGCATGCTCGCCGGCTGCACCCTGCCTGCCGATTTCGGAGGCTTCGTGGTCGAGCTGCAACGTGGTGTGGGAGATGCCATGCTCGTGGGCCAGCAGCTGCGCCAAGTCGTTTCGGGTGGCGTGGCAGTCGCGGCCCGGCGCGACGATCACGTGCGCCGACAGGGCCGGTTCACCTGAGGTGATTTCCCACACGTGCAAATCATGAACTTCCACGACGGAATCGTGAGCGGCCATGGCCTGCCCGATCGAGTCCGGATCGATACCTTGGGGCGCGGCCTCGAGAAAAACGAGGCTAGCGGCCCGCACCAATCCGATGCCGGCTCGCAGCATCAGCGCTACCACGACCAGCGTGGCGATCGCGTCCGCACGCCCGAACCCGGTGACCACGATCACCACCCCGGCCACGGCGGTGGCGATGAAGGCGAACAAGTCGTTGAGTATGTGCTGAAAAGCGCCCTCAACGTTCAGGCTGGCCCGGTTTGCCCGGCTGATCATCCACGTCGCCGCCAGGTTCACCACCACACCGACCAGCGCGGTGACTAGCACCAGTGCACCCGTCACCTGCGGCGGGTGGATCAGCCTTTTGATCGCCTCATAGGCCAGCCATGCCGCCAACACCAGCAAGGTCACGCCGTTGGCCTGCGCGGACAAAATCTCCACGCGCCGCCACCCGTAGGTCATCCGCCCCGACGCCGGACGCGCAGACAGCCGAATCGCCCACAACGCCAACGCAATCGAGGCCGCATCGGTGAGCATATGGGCCGCATCAGAGAGCAACGCCAATGACCCCGCGATGATCCCCACTACCACCTCGCCCAGCATGAACCCGGCGATCACTGCCAGCGCACCGCCCAGCCATCGCCGGTCAGAATCCGCCGACGTATGCCCGTGGGTGTGGCTATGGTTCTCGTTCATCGACGCCCCCCGACCGCCCGATCCATGTCGACAAACTATGCGTATATCGCGATATATGCAATGGCGGTGTCGAGTATTCCGGTGCCGTTCATCTGCCCCAGGCCCTAGCATCCGCAATCCTCGCCGCGCCACGATCGCCGCCCCTGCCAGACGGCGACGGCGGCGATGCCCAACCCGATGGCGGGGTCTAACCACCATCCGTTGCGCCATGCGAGGGTGACCGCCAAGCCGAGGAGGACTGCGGCCGCCTGTGCGGCGCACAGATAGTTTTGGATGCCCTTGCCGATTGTGGCGCCCGAGCCCAGCCGTGCGCCGAGTTTCTGTTGCGCGCGGCCCAGGATCGGCATCTGCACCAAGGCGGCAGCCGTCAAGACAACACCGACCAGCGACGTGTGTGACACGTGCTCTTTGAGTAGATGGTGCAGGGATTCAGCGGCAATGTAGGGGGCGCTGAGCCAAAACGACACCGCTACGCCACGTTGCGCACGGAGCTCGGCCGTCTCTGACAAGGTTCGCGTGCCGCTGAACCGCCAAATCACGACCAGGCTGGCCATCGCCTCGGGTGCGCTTCCTAATGCCCATGCGGTCAGTGCGACAGATCCTGTAGCCACGCCCTGCCACAGGCCGAGCGCCCCTTCGGCGACCACAAAGATCAGGCTGACCCAAGCCAGCCATCGCGCCCATCGTGCGGCAGCGTGCCATCGGGAATCGCGTTGAAATGTCATCGCTGTTCTCGAAGGGGTCGTGCTGCAACAGCTAAGGTCGTCGCTTCCCGGGGTGGCGGCTGATCCAAACTGCGTCATGAGACTCGCTCCACGAGTGAGCCGAGCGCGCCGTTAGACCCGCGGTGACAACGCTGCGAAATACACGCTGTTGGTCCGATTGGCTCGGTGCCTTTAGCGACGACTGGCGCGGCGCTCATTAGTACGCCGCGGGCGGCGACTGAGTCAACTATTTCCATGACTGGCTCTGCGGGTTCAGCGGTCCGCTGACGGGCGGTGTCACGAACCGCGGCCGGAGACCGGGCGCGATGGTGTGGTGGCGCATCAAAATTCTCCCGAACGACAAAGGCATTTGACGAAACGACTCCAGGTGGCGTCGCTTCACTGTTCTTAGACGCGGCCGACTGGCCCTGGGCCGCATGGTGAGTGAGGACGCCAGATAACGCGACGCAGCTTGGCTGCCGGGTCAACTCATCGAAAATATCGACAGGTCTTCGACCCATCCCGCGGGAAAGAATGCTCGTCAATCGAGCAGGGGGATTACCGGTAGACCGTGCAACGCCGTCTGATCTGGCGCCGACCTATCAGCGCCGTGCGAGACAAAATCGTGTTAGCAGGTCTTGACCGGCGACGGGTGTAGCGGGTCCTCGAGGTGGACCCCGTCTGGCCTGTCGCGCCCACACAAAGCAATAACCGACAACGGCCACCGCCGCGACCCCGGCGTACACCAGAAACGCGTCATCCCAGCGCGGGACATCCGCCACCGCCGTCGCTACGAGGCAGGAGTGCGACAGCCCGCTGTCGCACTGCGCGTGATCGCCATTTACCGCCGGTGCACCATTCGATGAGCTATCCGACTGCTGAGCCGCATCAACCGTGGCGGCCGCGTGCCACGCGTGCTCGGCGGCACCACCCAGCAACCAGAGTGCCGCGATGATGGCGATGGCCGATCGCAGCAGGGGAAGCTTGAGAAGGTCGCTATGCACAGTGCTTCCAAATGTAGCAGCGCTAGGCGTGTGCCTCCGACATTGCAACCTGGGGGGCTGCTGTGTCTTTCAGATCGAAACTGCGGCGTGTGAGGCGCTCGTTTCTTGTTGAATCCTGAATGGCGGTGTTGGTTCTCCTTCGGCACAATGGAGGTTCGCTGAGGCAGCCAAGCTCCGTTTTGTGTCTCCGAGATGCACAATGCCCGAATCGCTTGCTTGGCGCTCAACGCGTGGCTGAATCACCCAAGATGCTAGAAAAATCTGGAATCTCGACGCCTACCTGGTCCAGGTAGGCCCACTGACCACACCGGCGCTTCCCGGGCCGCCAGGCGCCTCCGAAACGCGGACCGCCAACCTCAATAGCTGACGTGAACGCGCATTCGTAGCGCGAACGCCATTTCGACTGGTTTGTGCCTACATAAGGAAGGAATAGGCAAGGCAGTGGGCGGGCGGCGGGATTGACCAAGCTGGCCGCGATGAGTTCGGAGGCGCCCGAACATGCGGGTGGTGCCGGCCATGGGACTCGCACCGGGCGGCGGCGCGGGGCAAAAAGTAGAGCGCAGCTGACGGTCAGTACGCGACGACGGCCCAGCGGCAATTGTTTCCATAACCGAATAAGAGCGTATCGGGTTGTTACCCGACATGGTCGCCGAAGTCGTGGCGGGCGATCGAAGCGATGCGTCAGTGCGACAATTGCGTTTCGACGGTCTCCCAACGGCAGGAAACGAACACGCCGGCAACAACGTTGATTGGGTTTCGCCGCCGTCGTGATCAGACATCCGACATTGTGTGCCGGCCATGGGTAATCTACTATGTGCGTACGTAGTTAGTGTATGACGGCGACCGGCGTCGAATGCTGTGCGGATCGGAGGGTGACGGTGCGGGTGCGGGGCTTCGGGGAGTTGGAAGCGGTGGTGATGGACCGCATCTGGGACCGGGATGGAACCACGACGGTCCGCGAGATTTTTGACGAGCTGGCCGCTGAACGCGAGATCGCCTACACGACAGTGATGTCGACCATGGACAACCTGCACACCAAGGGGTGGCTGGCGCGTGAGCGAGATGGCAAGGCCTACCGGTACTGGCCGGCGTTGACCCGCGAGCAGCACAGTGCGCAACTGATGCGCGAGGTGTTTGACGCCGGGGGGCGCTCTGAACTGGTGCTCAGCCACTTTCTCGAACAGATCAGTCCCGAGGAATCCGCGCATTTGCGTGCTGCGCTGCAGCGTCTGGCCAGAAGAACCCGGCGCAAGTAACCATTACCGGGCCGCCAGAGTCCTGCCTTTACCGCATCGAATAGGGCTGCGTTGCAGACGTATTGTTGAAAGTCATCTCGTGATCGCGGGCCGCTATGGTGGTCCCACGGGCCCGCCGGCCCCGTCCATCACGTCCTGCATCGTCGTGGTATCCCGTCGTGCACGAAACCACTCACCTCGCGGGCATGAGCTCGGATGGTGCCAGACAACGCGGGACCAGACGTTCTCACGGCGATGGTGGCCCCCCTGCGCGTCGCCGTAGGCGGCAGCCACCCCAGTATCGCGGTACAGCGTCGGCGGGGTCGAGCTCATACCAAACGAACTCCGCGCTGCGGTCAGCTACCCCAAATCATTTGTATACGGCCAATTACTCGCGCAGTCATCGCATCTCGCCCGCCTACATCAACCGGCGGTAAAATTCATCCTCTTCCGCATCGCCGCGCTCATGAGGTGACCCGACCCGAGCAAACGCGCCATCTCCTCCCGCTGACCGGCCGCTTCGTCCCGCGCCGCCAAGATGAACCGCAAGCACCACGGCCGCGGTGATGACACCCAAAATCACCATCACCCCCAACGTGTTGAACAACGCGCTACACCAAACCCAGCCGTCGCCGCCATACGACATCATCAGCGCATTACCTCCGTCTCGTTACCGATCACCACACGACCGCGGGATCTGAAAACCGATACTGCCCAACCGTATCGCCCACCTAGACTGCGACGCCACCCGCCAGAATCGGTCGGGCGACGAGTCCGATATGCATTTCTACTATCTATGTACACAGATAGTAGATCAAGCGTGTCGCTTGCCAGGGTGATGGGACCACCGTTTTGCCATGAGCATGGGACCGGTTGTTTCCGGTTACTGGCCGTTGTGATGGTGACTGACGAGATGGCTGCTGGTCAATTCGGCTGGTCCGAATTGACCGGCTTTGCGGGGCGGGGTTTCTGACGTTGCCGGTAGGACTCGCCTTCGACGACGAGTTCGTAGGCCGCGGATTGGAGCCGGTCCATCGCCGACTGCGCCAGCAGTGGGTCGGCCATCATGGTGAGAATCTCTGGGGGTTCGCGGTTGCTGGTGATGATCGTTGAGGCGGTGCGGTGGCGTTCCACGATGATTTCATAGAAGTCATTGGTCTCGGTGGTTTCAAGCCGGTGCAACGCGAGGTCATCGATGATGAGTAGCTCGACGCGGTGCAGTTTGCGTACCTCGTCTTCATAGCTGCCGTCTAGCCGTGCCCCGCGTAGGCGTTTGAAGAGTTTGTCGGCGCGTTCGGTGTGCACGCTGTGGTGACGTCGGACCGCGATGTGTCCTAAGGCGTTGGCCAGGAACGTTTTTCCGACCCCGACCGGGCCCATGATGAGCACGTTGTAGGCGTCGGCCAAAAACCGCAGCGAGGTCAACTCTGCCCACAACTGGCGGTCGTAGCTGACCGCGGCGGTATCGTCCCAGGCCTGTAACTGCATCTGCGGATCCAGACGGGCCGCCTTGGCGCGTAGTTGGGCGGATTTGCGGTCGCGGCGGGTGACCTCATCGGCCAGCAGCATCTCCAGGAAATCGTGATGCGGCAACCGATTGGATCGTGCCAAGGCGAGCCGTTCGGGCAGGGTGTCGAGCAGCTGGCCGAGCTTAAGACGGCGCATCAGGACTTTGAGGTCTGCAGAGATCTCGATCGGCTTGACCGCTGGGGTGGCGTCAGGACGGGCGGGGCTCATGATGGCCTCCGCACCGTAAAGTCAGTGGCGGCGCGCACGAATCTGGATGCCGTGGGCGACGGCTTGGGGATCAGCGGCAGCTGCGCACCGGCGCCACGGGTGAGCATGCGCTCGATCAGGCCGACGTCGATGACCTCGGCGTCCAGCGCGCGTCGGCAGGCATCATCGACCGCCTCCGCGCCGTGGCGGCGCACCAATCCCAACAGGCGGTAGACCTGGCGCATCTTGGTCCACGGCAGCGGGTGTTCTAACACCGCGGCGGCGTAGACGCCGACATGGGTGCCGTGGGTGGCTGCCTTGCGCTGCAACGTGTTCAGATCCCGCATGGCATAGACCGACACCTCAGCGGGCAGGTCGGCGGGATCGGTGTGGCGGCGCCCCGGACCCACCACGGGGTGGACCTTGATCAGCTCACCGCGCCAATACAGTTTGACCGTATGCGCATCCACGCGGGCATCGAGGCGGCGGCCAATCAGCTCGCCGGGAACGCTGTAAAGCGCCCGCGCGATCTGCACATGCCGATCCGGGGCCACCTTGGGCCGGCTCCAGGTCGGGATGTCGAACACCTCGTTGGGCACCGGCTTGAGTTGGGGTAGCTCCTCGGCGGCGAACACCTCGACCGGGCGGCACCGGGTGGTGCCGTGGATTCGCATCCCGGCCACCTGCCCACACCACTGCTCAGCTCGCGCGCGGCAGTCACTCAGGTTCCGAAAGTCTTCTCCGGCAAAGAAATTCGATCTCACATATTGGACGCAGCGTTCGACGCGAGGCTTATCGCGGGGGCTGCGGATGCGGGTGGGGTCCACAGCGAATCCCCGAGCCTGGGCATATTCGCGAAATGCGTCGTTGAGCTTCGCGTCGGTCGCATCAGCCTTATCCACGATGGTCTTCATGTTGTCCGGGATCACCACCGCGAACACCCCACCAAAGAACACCCACGCCGCTTCGAACCCGGCGATCACCTCGCCCAGGGTCTGCCGGTAGGTGGGCCAAACGAACATGTGCCGCGAATACACCGCGGTGAAGATCAACCCATGCACCACCCGCCGGCGGCCGTCCTCGATGTCGGTGAGCAGCCCGAGTCGACCGAAGTCGACCTGCAGTTCGCTGCCGGGCTCACAATCGGCCACCGGCACCGTGGCCCGCCGTTGCCCAAAGCCCAATTCCGTTGTGGCATATCGATGCAACGTGCGATACGACACCACCACTCCGCGCCTGCCCAGTAGCGTGTGCACCTTCGTCAAGGTCAAGTCCTGTTTCAGCCACGCCTGGACCTGCTCACGCTGAGTGTCGATGATCTCCCACGTCTGGCTCTTGCCGTTGGGCCGGCTCGGCCGCACCTCGGCGATCACCGCCGCCAACAGCTCGTCAGTCAGCTGACAGGCGTCGCCATCACGGTCCAGCCCGCACGCGCGCGCCCGATCCACATACCGGCGCACCGTTTTGCGGTCGGTGCCCGAGAGCCGGGCCACCTCCCGATACCCGCGACCATCCAGCCACAGCCGCAACATCTCCTTGACTTCGATCACAGAAACCTCCCGGTAGCTCATTCGGCCAATACAGCGGCCGAGCAACCGGAAGCCCCGACGCCACGCCGGGTGGTCCCATAACTGGCAAAACAGCTAGCCAGGTGGTCCCATCACTGGCAAACGGGTGGTCCCATGCTCATGGCAAAACCGGCGCCGAGCTGGCCCCTTGTCCCTGGCAGCCGACA
>NZ_KL446994.1:476555-678456 GCF_000709305.1 Mycobacterium sp. TKK-01-0059 | reverse complement strand
TGTCGCTTGCCAGGGTGATGGGACCACCGTTTTGCCATGAGCATGGGACCGGTTGTTTCCGGTTACTGGCCGTTGTGATGGTGACTGACGAGATGGCTGCTGGTCAATTCGGCTGGTCCGAATTGACCGGCTTTGCGGGGCGGGGTTTCTGACGTTGCCGGTAGGACTCGCCTTCGACGACGAGTTCGTAGGCCGCGGATTGGAGCCGGTCCATCGCCGACTGCGCCAGCAGTGGGTCGGCCATCATGGTGAGAATCTCTGGGGGTTCGCGGTTGCTGGTGATGATCGTTGAGGCGGTGCGGTGGCGTTCCACGATGATTTCATAGAAGTCATTGGTCTCGGTGGTTTCAAGCCGGTGCAACGCGAGGTCATCGATGATGAGTAGCTCGACGCGGTGCAGTTTGCGTACCTCGTCTTCATAGCTGCCGTCTAGCCGTGCCCCGCGTAGGCGTTTGAAGAGTTTGTCGGCGCGTTCGGTGTGCACGCTGTGGTGACGTCGGACCGCGATGTGTCCTAAGGCGTTGGCCAGGAACGTTTTTCCGACCCCGACCGGGCCCATGATGAGCACGTTGTAGGCGTCGGCCAAAAACCGCAGCGAGGTCAACTCTGCCCACAACTGGCGGTCGTAGCTGACCGCGGCGGTATCGTCCCAGGCCTGTAACTGCATCTGCGGATCCAGACGGGCCGCCTTGGCGCGTAGTTGGGCGGATTTGCGGTCGCGGCGGGTGACCTCATCGGCCAGCAGCATCTCCAGGAAATCGTGATGCGGCAACCGATTGGATCGTGCCAAGGCGAGCCGTTCGGGCAGGGTGTCGAGCAGCTGGCCGAGCTTAAGACGGCGCATCAGGACTTTGAGGTCTGCAGAGATCTCGATCGGCTTGACCGCTGGGGTGGCGTCAGGACGGGCGGGGCTCATGATGGCCTCCGCACCGTAAAGTCAGTGGCGGCGCGCACGAATCTGGATGCCGTGGGCGACGGCTTGGGGATCAGCGGCAGCTGCGCACCGGCGCCACGGGTGAGCATGCGCTCGATCAGGCCGACGTCGATGACCTCGGCGTCCAGCGCGCGTCGGCAGGCATCATCGACCGCCTCCGCGCCGTGGCGGCGCACCAATCCCAACAGGCGGTAGACCTGGCGCATCTTGGTCCACGGCAGCGGGTGTTCTAACACCGCGGCGGCGTAGACGCCGACATGGGTGCCGTGGGTGGCTGCCTTGCGCTGCAACGTGTTCAGATCCCGCATGGCATAGACCGACACCTCAGCGGGCAGGTCGGCGGGATCGGTGTGGCGGCGCCCCGGACCCACCACGGGGTGGACCTTGATCAGCTCACCGCGCCAATACAGTTTGACCGTATGCGCATCCACGCGGGCATCGAGGCGGCGGCCAATCAGCTCGCCGGGAACGCTGTAAAGCGCCCGCGCGATCTGCACATGCCGATCCGGGGCCACCTTGGGCCGGCTCCAGGTCGGGATGTCGAACACCTCGTTGGGCACCGGCTTGAGTTGGGGTAGCTCCTCGGCGGCGAACACCTCGACCGGGCGGCACCGGGTGGTGCCGTGGATTCGCATCCCGGCCACCTGCCCACACCACTGCTCAGCTCGCGCGCGGCAGTCACTCAGGTTCCGAAAGTCTTCTCCGGCAAAGAAATTCGATCTCACATATTGGACGCAGCGTTCGACGCGAGGCTTATCGCGGGGGCTGCGGATGCGGGTGGGGTCCACAGCGAATCCCCGAGCCTGGGCATATTCGCGAAATGCGTCGTTGAGCTTCGCGTCGGTCGCATCAGCCTTATCCACGATGGTCTTCATGTTGTCCGGGATCACCACCGCGAACACCCCACCAAAGAACACCCACGCCGCTTCGAACCCGGCGATCACCTCGCCCAGGGTCTGCCGGTAGGTGGGCCAAACGAACATGTGCCGCGAATACACCGCGGTGAAGATCAACCCATGCACCACCCGCCGGCGGCCGTCCTCGATGTCGGTGAGCAGCCCGAGTCGACCGAAGTCGACCTGCAGTTCGCTGCCGGGCTCACAATCGGCCACCGGCACCGTGGCCCGCCGTTGCCCAAAGCCCAATTCCGTTGTGGCATATCGATGCAACGTGCGATACGACACCACCACTCCGCGCCTGCCCAGTAGCGTGTGCACCTTCGTCAAGGTCAAGTCCTGTTTCAGCCACGCCTGGACCTGCTCACGCTGAGTGTCGATGATCTCCCACGTCTGGCTCTTGCCGTTGGGCCGGCTCGGCCGCACCTCGGCGATCACCGCCGCCAACAGCTCGTCAGTCAGCTGACAGGCGTCGCCATCACGGTCCAGCCCGCACGCGCGCGCCCGATCCACATACCGGCGCACCGTTTTGCGGTCGGTGCCCGAGAGCCGGGCCACCTCCCGATACCCGCGACCATCCAGCCACAGCCGCAACATCTCCTTGACTTCGATCACAGAAACCTCCCGGTAGCTCATTCGGCCAATACAGCGGCCGAGCAACCGGAAGCCCCGACGCCACGCCGGGTGGTCCCATAACTGGCAAAACAGCTAGCCAGGTGGTCCCATCACTGGCAAACGGGTGGTCCCATGCTCATGGCAAAACCGGCGCCGAGCTGGCCCCTTGTCCCTGGCAGCCGACAAAGTCGAAAATTCCGGCAATGGACAGAGATGATGCGGCTCTGGCTGCGGCCGGCTAGTCGTGTCACGGGCCAAGCCGGTCGCGCGACGATGAACACGTTCGGCCGCGCGTAGTCGAGGAGTCGGACGAAACAATCGTGACTACGACCAGATATGAAACTGCATCTACGTACCGGCTGTCGTAGATGATCAAGGTGTGGTGACGCTTCGGCTGGTGAACTTGCCAGGTGCTTCCCTCGTGACATAGCAGGAGGTGATGAAGTGCCCAAGGGTCATCAGCGGATCGGATTTGCAAGCGACGATGACGGTTCGCGACGACGATCAGGCCGCCATCTTGTGGCGATACGCGTTGCGATTGATGGGCGGCGCTTGTCGTGCCAAAGTCGTGGTCTGGGAAACGCTGCTCCGGGGGGACCTCGGAATCGCCGAGGGGCCGGTCAAGTCCCGATTGCGCTATGTCGCTCGGACAGAACGGCTTACGCTGCAAGAGGACGGGGTGACACGTTGACCGCGCTACCGCCCATCGCGATGCCCGCTGGCAGCGAACGCCAAATGATGCAAGGTAATTGGCTCGAGGCCAAAAGCCGTCCGGCAGCCCGATCCGTGTGCCTTCGAGCCCGAATGCCTGCTAGTAGCTAGGGATGGAGGGCGATGATGACATTGTTACGCGGACTTGGCCCGCCTGGTGACAACCACCTCCATGCGATGTGGGATGCCGCGTACGTCTTGGGATCACTGTCGGCCACCGATTGGCGGGAATTCGAGGCCCACATGGCCGGCTGCCCGCAATGCCGTCAGGCCGTTGCCGAGCTCAGCGGCATTCCGGCCATGCTGGCGCAGCTCGCCCGCAGTGACATTGGTGCGATCAACGAGGCAGACCACCCAGCCGGAGCAACCGAGATGCCGCCGGATTTGCTGCCGTCGATGCTGGCCGCGGTCCGTTCGCACCGCGTTCGAAGCCGCGCGATGATCTGGGTGGGCTCGGCTGCCGCTGCCGTCATCCTGACGATCGGTGTGTTAATTGGGGTTAATGGCAGGTTCCCGACTTCGCCGCCACAGGCGGCGCTGCCGATGGACCAAATCGGTACGACCCTGCTGGCGTCGACAGTGTCACTTAGCGGCCAGCAATGGGGTACAAACATCGCGCTGAAGTTCGTGTGCCTAGCTCCACCCGATGCTCCTCACGATACGGTGGCGTTGGTCGTCGTGGGCCGCGACGGCAGCCAGACCCGGCTGGCGACGTGGGTGGCGATCCCAGGCCATACGGCGACGCCCACCGGTAGCATTTCGATGCCGGTAACCCAGATCGCCGCAGTACAAGTGGTTTTGGCCGACAACGGCCACGTGATGCTCCAGCGCTCGATCTAGCCTCGACCGCAGCCGCACCCAATTGTTATGCGAGGCGCAACGCTACGGCTCCGCCTCGAAGTTGTTCTGGTCGGTGTGGGTTCTCCGGGCTGGACGGTGTCGTAGGTCAGGACGATTCGTCGTGTGCGTTGAGGGCAGGGCAGCAGGGTCGCCGCTCATGGGATTGCCATTAAGGAAGTCCCGTAGCGTCTTCCGGCACCGGCTCGCAGCCCGCCGATGCTGTCAGTGGACAGGCCCACGCCCAATTCTGTAAGAACTCGTCGAGGGTAAACGTTCCTTCACGGGCTATTGATATGAATCACTGCGTCAAGGCGTGCGTGTGCACGAGGCCGATTCTCCGACGGGCGACGCCGATCATCGCTGGACCTCGACGGTTACTCAGACTGGGGAGGCCTGTGCGCTTTACCGTTTAATCATCTACTATATGTGTACGTAGACAGTGCTGCATCAATGACCCGTGAGGAATTGGGCGCCTACGATGGCGCCGCTGACAGACAGGAAGAGGATTGCTCCGTCGCGACCCGCATATGGATATTCGATGCGCCGGCGGCGGATCTGATCGGGTCGAGTCCGATCGTTTCCGAGGCGTTAGACCAGCCGGCGCGAACGTCAAGGGTGGAACGGCCTTCCAAAGCCACGTAATGTTATCTAGCGAAACCCGGAGGTGCACATGACTGAAACACCCTAAGCCCCAAGCGAATCCACGGCCGGAGAACCGAGCCCTCAGCGATCCAGCCGTCTAGGTCAGGCCGCGGCAGTGGTGGGAATCACCGCCGGTGTTGTCTTCATCGTGGGTGCGGTGTTTGTTTCGGGCTTTTTCCTTGGCTCCCGCTGGGAGCATCACAACGGACCGCAGGTGATGCGCTGTGAGATGGGCGGGTCTGGCGGCGGAATGGGAGGCATGATGGGGCCCGGTGGCATGGGGCCGATGGGGCCTGGCCAACCGTCGTCGTCGACGTCGACTACTCCTTCGGCCCCGGTCACGCCGAGACCGTAGCCGAATGGCCTAGCAACCGCATCCAGAGGTTCCTAGGCCACGCATTGACTCTGAAACCGTTCCGCAGCAAAGAAATTCGTGCTCGAAGGACGGCCGGCTCGGGCGCGTCCGTCCATGACCGCCCACGCGCGTGGCTGCTACTCCACTGGTCATCTCCTTCGGTTGGCCGCAAATCAACTGCGCAGGGTGCATATGGAATTCGGTGGCAATAAGAGTCCATCCGTCACCCGGGTCGCTATGTCAACATGAACTGGGTCCGGCTGGCGGTATGAATTGGCCCACTTAGGATGCTTGAGGATGCCGGGTGAGCGAAGCTGGGTGTATGCGTGCAGAGCTACTCACGAGCCCGGGGTGTCCAAATGCGGCGCTGGCTCGGCGCCTGCTCGTGGACTGTCTGTCCGAGGTTGGTTTCGCTGAGCGAGTGGTGGAAAGAGTCGGTGCATATACATCGCCGACCGTGCTCGTTGATGGTGTCGATGTCATGACATCGGGTGCCCCATTGATCGCCAATGCGTGCCGGCTGGACCTCCCGACCAGGGAGCGAGTGCTGGCGGCGCTGAATGATGATCGGCGCCGTTAGCCTGATCGACGCGCCCGCGGCACGGATTCAGCTGGGGCTGAGACTTTAGATTTCGGGTCTGGGCCAGCCGGTAGGAGGCGGTGCCGGTTCAATAATGGCGCCGCCGAAGGTAAGTCGGGCGAATGGCGGCGCAGAAGCGTGGGGCGGTAAACGGTTTGTCCACCGTGAGGAGGCTTCCTTGCTGGCGATCGCGATAGCGTTCTTTCCTCCGCTGGTCAAAACCTGGAAGAGCAGGTCGGCGCTGCACGTGCCTAGTTCCGTGTAGCCAATCAAGCAGCAGAAGATCCACACGCCCCTGGCAGTAGGTGGCCTTGGTCAGTTGTTTGTCGTCGGCGGCTTCGACGAGCTCGTTGACCAGTCATGGCCAAGGTGTAGCCCGACCTGTCACAGACATCCGCAAGTCTGACTCGATGAACCCACTACTGTCTACGCAAACGCGCAGGAGCCCTCGGAAACCGTGCACGTGCTGGTCCCGGCAGGGTGCCGATCTAGCTGTACTGACCACGGGCGTCCGTGAGTTCGACGCCGGCTGGGGCGTCCAGATCGTTTTCCAAGATCCAGCACACCGTGGAATGGTCATGTTTGGTCGGCGTATGGCGCGATGCACGGTCGAGAAGAGTCTGCAAGTGACCCTCAAGCGCGACGAGTTCGGCGATCTGGGCGCGGACTTGGTCAAGGCGGCTGTGCAGGACTTGGCGGACGTGCCCGCACGGCACCTCGCCGCGGTCATGAATCGCCAAGATTTGGCGAACCTTCTGCAGGGTCAACCCGGCCGCTTGACCGCGATGGATGAACCGCAGCCGATCCACGATCTCGGGTCCATAGTCGCGATACCCCGAAGCGCTGCGTGCGGGCGACGGTAACAGCCCCGAGTCCTCGTAGAAGCGGATCGTCTTGGTGCTGGTCTTGGTCAGTTTGGCCAGCTCGCCGATCTTCATGCGCCCTCCTTGACCTTCCAGTGCACTGGAAGGATAACACTGGATTCATGGCAATCGCGAGCTGCGGAGGTGCGCTCAAGGTTGACGGTTGGTTTCGGTGAGTCCAGAAGTCACCTTGGCCCCAGAGATTGTTGCCGGCTTGTACGGCAGTAATTGGCCTATGACGCCCGCGGCAGTGGCTTGATGGTCTCTTCAGTCCGGTCATCACGGCGGACACCACCGAAGTTGAACCCACCGACGGGTCAACAATTTGCATGACATGAAAGGGAGCACTCGGAATGGTGTTGCACGGATTCTTGGTGAAGGCGGTACCCACGGTGGCGACCGGCGTAGTCGGGGTTGCCGCGTATGAGGCACTGCGCAAGGCGGCGGGGAAGGCTCCGTTGCGGAAGGCGACGGTCATCGCTACCGCTTGGGGCATACGCGTTGTCCGCGAGGCCGAGCGCAAGGCCGGGGCGGGCGCCGAGCAGGCTCGACTGACGGTCGCCGACGTGGTGGCTGAGGCCAAAGAGCGCGCCGGGGAGGAAGCTGCACCACTGACAGTGGTGGACTCGAGCGACGACAAATGACCACTGGGGTCCTTGACGGCGACGTCGCATTGAAAGTTGTATCCGATGCGTCGGGGCGGATGCGTGTGCGCGTCACCGGGTTTGGTGTGGACGCTGTTCGCGCCGTCGCGATCGAGGAGATGGTCTCCCAAGTGACCGGCGTGCAGGCCGTGCAAGCGTATCCGCGTACCGCATCCGTGGTGGTCTGGTACATGCCCCAAGCCTGCGACACCGCTGACGTGCTGTCGGCGATCGCCGAGGCCGAGCACATCCCCGCCGAATCGGTGCCCGCGCGGGCCCCGCACTCGGCTGATATTCCAAAGACCGGTGTGCTGCGAAGAATTGCCAGCGGGATCGGATTGGCGCTGTTCGGCTTGCGCCGTGATGTGCAAGATCGTGCGACGGACGGCGAGAGTTGCGGCGGCTGCGGGTCTGGGCCGGTCATCGGGGGTGAGTTGTCGCCGGACGAGCAGAGTCGGCGCGAACGGCGCAAGTGGTGGCGGCGGGTGTGGTTGGCCTTCCCGCTGGGGTTGGTAGCGATGGCTTCGACAATGTTCTTCGGCGCCTACCCTTGGGCGGGCTGGTTGGCGTTCGCCGCGACGGTGCCGGTGCAATTCGTCGCCGGGTGGCCGTTCCTCCAGGGGGCGGTCGAGCGGGCGCGGGAGTTGACCTCGAACATGGACACTCTGATCTCGCTGGGCACATTGACCGCGTTCCTCTACTCCACTTATCAGTTGTTTGCCGGTGGGCCTCTGTTCTTCGACACCTCGGCGCTGATCATCGCGTTCGTGGTGCTGGGCCGCTATTTCGAAGCCAGAGCCCAAGGCAAGGCGCGCGAGGCGATCAGCAAGCTGCTGGAGATCGGTGCCAAGGAAGCCACGCTGCTTGTGGACGGCGAGGAGCGCCGCGTGCCAGTCGATCAGGTCCGCGTCGGAGACCTGGTGCGCGTGCGGCCGGGGGAGAAGATCCCGGTCGACGGCGAAGTCATCGACGGGCGCGCCGCCGTCGATGAGTCGATGCTGAGCGGCGAGTCCGTCCCGGTCGAGAAAACGGTGGGCGACCATGTTGCCGGCGCGACCGTCAACACCGATGGGCTACTGACGGTGCGCGCCACGGCGGTCGGGGCGGATACTGCGCTGGCGCAGATTGTGCGACTTGTCGAGCAGGCGCAGAGGGGCAAGGCCCCGGTCCAGCGGCTGGCCGACCGGGTCTCGTCCGTGTTCGTTCCGGCCGTCATTGTTGTTGCCGTCGCGACGTTTGCGGGGTGGACGCTGCTTGCCGGCAACCCGATCGGCGGCATGACCGCGGCGGTCGCGGTGCTGATCATCGCGTGCCCGTGTGCGCTGGGCCTGGCCACCCCCACGGCGATCATGGTCGGCACCGGCCGGGGCGCAGACCTGGGAATCCTGGTCAAGGGCGGCGAGGTGCTCGAAGCGTCGAAGAAGATCGACACGGTGGTATTCGACAAGACCGGCACCCTCACCCGCGCCCAGATGCGGGTGACCGAGGTCGTTGCCGGCAAGCGGCGCAAGCCCGATCTGGTGCTGCGGATCGCCGCCGCAGTCGAGTCGGGCTCCGAACACCCGATCGGCGCGGCGATCGTCGCCGAAGCGCATGAGCGGGGATTGGAGATCCCGGCCGCCACTGCGTTCACCAACGTCGCCGGGCACGGCGTGCGCGCCGAGATTGACGGCAGGCCGGTGGTGGTTGGGCGGCGCAAGCTCATCGACGAGCACGATCTGGAGTTGCCCGACCACCTGGCTGCAGCCGCCGCAGACCTCGAAGAGCAGGGCCGCACCGCGGTGTTCGTCGGCCGCGACGGTCACGTGGTGGGTGTGCTAGCGGTGGCCGACACGGTCAAAGACGACGCCGTCGACGTGGTCCGTCAACTGCAGGCCATGGGTCTGCGGGTCGCCATGATTACCGGCGACAACGCCCGCACCGCGAACGCGATCGCGAACCAGGTCGGCATCGAGCAGGTGCTGGCCGAGGTGTTGCCGGAAGACAAGGTCACCGAGGTTCGCCGGCTCCAGGACACGGGCAAGGTGGTCGCGATGGTCGGCGATGGCGTCAACGACGCGCCCGCCCTGGTGCAGGCTGACCTCGGCATTGCCATCGGCACCGGTACCGACGTGGCCATCGAGGCCTCCGACATCACCCTGATGTCTGAGCGGCTAGACGGTGTCGTGTCTGCGATCGGGCTCTCCCGGCAGACCCTGCGCACCATCTACCAGAACCTCGGCTGGGCCTTCGGCTACAACACCGCCGCAATCCCACTCGCCGCGCTCGGCATGTTGAACCCGGTCGTGGCGGGTGCCGCGATGGGGTTCTCCTCGGTCAGCGTGGTAACCAACTCGCTGCGGCTCCGCCGCTTCGGTCGCGAGGCCCAGCTGGGCGTACGCAAATCAGTGGGCGCTGTGAAATGAGGAGCCACGAAATACCCTGCATCAGGGTTGCGCCACGCCGTATGCGATTTCGACGCGGCTCCGCTGGTTGCAAGGCATTTCGCGGCTTGCCCTGGGGCACACAAGATTTCGCGAACGATGCAGCACTGAACAGCCGAATGGCACTCCACGCTTGAGCGGATAAGGGAGTGGAGGCGTACGTCGACCTCGCCCATGCTGAAGGCGCGAAAGGACTGTCGGAAGCGGCTTTCGTACGCTCAAATCCGAAATAGCGTGGCGGAGAACAGGATAGACATGCCGATAGCCATCCCTGCCTGACTTAGGTTACCCAGCGACCTGAACAGGGACGGCTCATGCTGACGTTTGACGAAGTACCAGTAGGTCCAAAAGAGCGCCGCAACCGCGAAACCGACGGCAGCGAGCCAGTTCACAGCGCTAAACCATACAGGCGGTCCGCTGCTTGCCGGCATGGCCGTGCCGGCCATGTCCATGCCCGGCATAGACGACATGGCTGGCGGAACGTGGTGCTCGGTGCTCGTTCGGGCCGGATACCACCGAGCGTTCATCATGGCGTACATCCAGCCCGTCGCCAGCATCATCAGAGTGTGATACCCGTACCTAACGCGCAAGGCGGTTGTTCGGGCCACAGCGAAGGCCATCGTCACGAACGTCATGGCCGCTAGCAGAAAAAACACTGTAGGTCCCGTCGAAGGCAGATGTGCGCCCGACGGCGGCCAGGCCATCATCACCATTGCCACTGCCATGACGAAATGCAGCCCGTGACTGACGACCCAGGCCCACGGTCGGCGTTTGCCGACGATCGCCAGCACGCATTCGGTGGCGGTCAGGACGAACAATCCGGTGACGACCCAACGAAGTGCCGAGTCATGAATCATGCGATACCGAGCCGCTCCCATCGATGTCAGAGAGGACGCCAGTGGTCATTTGTGTCGTCCGCGCTTGCCAGTCACGCGCGTGGCACGAGCACGCGCCAGGCTCATCACTCTCGACCTGGCGCCACCGCGTAGAGCATTGCGATCGTACGGCCAGTCGCCAATTGGCGTGCTGTCCAGTACTTTTAGACGATGTACTCCGAGCCGTGCTACCGCGCCGTATACCTTGCCCGCTACGCGGGGGCTGCAGGCTAAGATCGCGCGCATCGTCGTCCATACAGGTCATAGCCATCGGTCATAGGTGTCACCGTCAAACCCGCCTTGGCCCTGAGGCTGTCGTCGTACTTGCTGGGCATCGCGCCATCCTTCCCAAGCAAGAAAGTGCGCACGAAACTCGGGACTGTTCAGTTGCGCCGCGCAATACGCCGAGGCATTGGTTAGGAAGGCGATAGTTTCTGCCTGTTCAGCCACCTGCCTGCGGAGCCGCACCAATTCCGCTCGCTCCTTGGGTAAAAGCGGTTCACCGCCACTGGGATCATGTAGCAACCCGCCAGCGCTGTCTGCAGACATCCGCCACCGTTCATCGCGCACCCATGTGTGCAGCACGCTGTCATTCAAGTTGAGCTCCCGGGCGACATCGACGACCCGCTCCTTTCCATCGATGACACGATGTGCGGCCGTAAACCTGTACTCAGGAGTAAACGATCGCCGAGTTCGTCGCATCGCGCCATCCTTCAAAGAGCCCAAGTCCTGTCATCGCCGGTCCCCGACGCTTCTTTGCAGTCCCATGACATGCCTCGAGCGTGCTGCTAAGACCCAGACAACTACCCGAGGCTACTATCTATGTACGCAGATAGTAGATATAGGACTGCACAACTGGCAATACCGATTTCGAGCCATTTTGCAATCCCGCGATTCGCGGAGATCGATCCACGGCCACTGGCGTGGAGGATGAGATCGGCCAGCTCGCTATCTTCGTACCGCACCTCCTTGACCTTCCAGTGCGCTGGAAGGATAACACTGGGTGGTGTGCCACGGATCGGGAGGTAATGGCGGTGGGCACAACGGTTGTTTCGGTACTCGAAATCTCGTGTGCTGCTTGCAAGTGCGCGATTGCTGACGGTATGACGGAATCCACGAACTCACCTGCGGGCCCCGACTTGGCCTCGGCTAGCTTCCTCAACCCGATCCTCACGGGCGCGGCAATGGGATTGCCTTCGGTCAGCGTGGGCGCCACTGCGGTGCGCCTGACGAGCTCCGACGAGAGCCCGACGGCACGATGAGTGTCTCAGTCTGCTTGCTGCTGTACAGCTTCGCGGTCGCGACGCTCTCACCGTGGGTGCTGCCTCGCTTGACCCATGCGGGTACCGCCCCGCGGTTAGGGGTGGTTGCGTGGTTGGTGGTGATGATCAGCGTTGTCGCTTCGTGGCTGGCCGCAACCGCATTCCTCATCGTGTCTCTCGTGCGTTATTGGCATGAGCCAGGTCGACTCGCCACCGCATGTTTCGAGTCGCTGCGGCGGCTGGTCGACGGCGGCGCCGCGGTAGCGTTGCAGGTGGCCTTGCTTGTGCTGGCCGCTACCGCGGTCAGCACACTGAGCACGCTGGGGTGGCGCTCGGGCAGGTCTCTGCGGCGGGCGCGCGCGCAGAGCCACGGGCACGCCGCAAGAGCTCGGGTGATCGGCCGCCGCATCGATGGAGTGGATGCCGTCGTGGTGGACGCTGCCGAACGGGCCGCGTACTGCGTGGCCGGCCACCCTGACACCGTCGTTGTGACCAGCGCAGCGCTGGACTCACTCACCGATCGCAATCTGCAGGCTGTGCTGGCACACGAACGAGCCCACCTGGCCGGGCGCCACCACCATGTTCTGGCCTTCGTGCGCGCCCTAGCGGTTGCCATTCCCAGGGTGCCCCTGTTCAGCACGGCCGATCGAGAGATCTCTCTGTTGCTGGAGATGGCCGCCGATGACGCCGCGGCCCGCAGATGCGGTTCGCTGACACTGTTGGACGCGCTGCTGGCATTGTCCATGGATGCCAAGGCGCCGCAAGGGGCCTTCGGGGCCACCGGAACGGAAGTGCTGGCCCGCGCCGAACGTCTGGCCGCACCGGCCGCCGCTCGAAATCGATGGAGCAGCCGGATGTTGCTTACCGCCGCAACCCTTCTCATCACCGGGGGGCCGCTGATTCTCGCCGGTCTTACTGCAGCCGGCGCCATGTGGTGCTACCCGATCGCCATCTAAAGGCGAACGTCGGCCGAGCGCGTATCTACCTAATACCGAGTTGTGACACCAGCTCGGGACAACCGCGCCTGTCGGAACGCCGCCTGCCGAGGCCCTCGCGCGACAGGGTCCGCCTTTACGGCGCCATTACGGAAAACTGAATCCCGACAAGCCACGGCGCTCAGAGCCAAACCATTTGCGGGGCAGAGTGATCAGTTTTCACCATCTGTGTTCCAATCCGCAATCCGCCACACTTGCTAATTTACCCACCTACTAAGTACTATAGTAGACAGTATATATCCGCTCCGCTGGGAGGAGCCAAGACCTCGCCATGGGGAGCGATGGGATGGCCAAAAGAATGGAAGCACTGCCATGTTCGCCGGCATCACTTGCCACGCCGGCGCCCTGGTTACCGCCACTGTGGTGCTAGCCGGCACCGCAATTGTGGGCTCCGGCACAGTAGCGGCCGACCCCAACCAGGACGACCAGTTTCTGGCGCTGCTCGTTGAAAAAAAGATTCCCGCCCGCCGGAACGTGCCGAGCCTCATCGCCACTGCCCATAAGGTGTGTCGCAAACTCGATGGCGGCATGCCGGTGGACGCGGTAGTGGACTTGATGAGGAACACTGCGTTCAACGTGGACCCTCCCGAGCGCCAATACCCCCCCGAGCGCATCACGCGCACCCTCACCCGATTCATCACTGCAGCGGTGGAGGTCTACTGCCCGTACAACCAACAAAAGATTGATTCCATCACGGCTATGGCTAGTTCCGCGCCTGGATCGAATGAACCGACGCACCGGGTCGCCGCGTCCACGCACGACACGGTCAACTCAGCAAGCGGTCCGCGCGAGCCGCGCTTTTACATGATCGACACTCCGGCGGCGCGGCAGGAACCGATGGGCACCGGCGTGGTCCGGCTGACATACGTGCTGGACGGCGCCACCTTCGTGGCGGGCCGCTACGGGAACGACCGGTCGGACCGTGGTGCGCCGGGCACAATGCTCACCTCGCTCACCGGAGCGGTTCCCGAGGGAGATTCCGACTTACAGAACCCGCCGCAGATTCCGCCACCACCGCCGCCCACGGCGCACAACCTGATACCACCCCGGCCAAACGCGGCACCGCCGCCACCAAAACAACCGCCCCCGCCGCAAGAGCCCCCGCCACCACCGCAACAGGCGGAGCCTCCTGCTGCGGCTCCTCAACCTGGGGGCGATGCCGGCGACGGCGGTGGAGGCACCGGCGGGGGTGGCAGTGGTGGCAACGGCGGTGGCGGTCCGGTGCAGTCGGCGCCGGCGCCCCACATGCCGCCGGGCTTTGTCAGGCTCGCACCATGAGACAGCAATGGCCCCGTCACCGCCGTCAAAGCCTTCCGATGGTCGCGTCGTTAGGTGTAGTCATGGTCTCGTGTTTCGCCTTCAGACGAAGCAGCCTTAGGGCAGTTATCGATTTGGCGTGAGCCATCGCGGCTTCCTTATCGAAATCGGCCGCGATCTACCAGCAGGTGTCGTCATCGCTGAGTGGGTACAGGCCGATATGTGTTTCGCCTCGCAGGTGGGCATCAACGACCTCAGGGTCAGTGGTAGGTAAGGCGCGTCGGCCCGGTTCATACCCTTGCGCCAAGATCCTTTGATCGCCGGCATCCAACCTGAACGGCCATCTCGACGATTTTCCCAGCGCAACGCGTAAACATCGGTGCGACAACGGAACAAATCGAAGAAGAACCGCACCTTATGAGCGGAGCTGGAGCCCATTGTCACCGGTGAGGCCCGCGCCCCCGTCAGCGTCGCCTGGTCACTGGAGGCCGCGCGTGCCTGTTCCTCACTCAATTGCAGGAGATGACGCAAACGCGCGTTGTCGGCACGCAGCGTGTCTAACTCACCGGGGAAACTCTCGACACCGCCAACGGCCAACTCCTTTGTGCAGCACACTCTTCGGCGGAAGGGTCTACTCCCGCCAGCGCTCCCCGAGCGCTTTCGCCGCTGTAGACACCTTCATGACCAGACGACGCTCGCGGTTCGTGACGGGGACGAAGTGGTAGTGCTCGTAGAAGGATTGCGCCTCGTCGTCTATGGCATCAACGACGATGAGCCGGCCGCCGCCGATTTCCGATGCGGCGACGGCTTTGCCTAGTGCGTCCAGAAGCAGCTGCTCGCCATATCCCTGACCCCGCAGCGATGTGTCGATCGCCAGGCGGGCAATCAAGTATCCGGGTATGCGGGAATAGCCACCGGCCATGGATCCCGAGATGCCGTCGTCGTTGCGTACTACTTCGGTGGGGCGGATGGCGAAATAGGCACTGACTTTCGGTTCGCCGAGCGGGGTCCACACGTAGACGTGCGCGACCCCGCTGCTGTCCGCGCGACGGGCATGGGCGATGAGCCAGGTATTCAGCGACTCCTTACCGCAGTCGAACCCTTCCAGCGTGTGGGCGTCAGTGAGTCGCGCGGACTCGAACACTGTTCAACGCCTTGTGAAGACCGCTGGTTTGCGTGCGGCTGCCGCCAGCCGCGGCGCGTCGTCAGCAGCCTCGAGTGAGGACATCAGTTTGTCAAACTGTTCGGGCTCCATTGCCGTTACCAGCTCTTGGCGCAGGATGTCTTCGGCCCGTTGCATCGCAGCTTTCCGCACGAACTCCGAGTTCTGCTCATGGACAAGGTTGGCGGCGCGCTGGATGCGGTCCAAGGTCGCTTCCTCAGCGCGAAGCTCGATGCGCTTCGTTTTGACTGCCACGACAACACTCCTTCTTCCTTTAGTCATCTCTGCTCGCAATTGCCGATCACTTTATTGTACGGTGAATGTACGTACAGGGCTAGGCAAGGCTGCGATCGGCGCTGGGGACCAACCGAGGACCACACGCGATGCGCGATGCCGAACGGCCTGCACGTCCATTAACTTGAAGCTCGATGCGATGGCGGCGGAAACCGCCAGCGACCTCGGAAAACGTGCTACCCCCACTTCCTGGGGGTCAAGTGGTCGCAGGTTCAAATCCTGTCAGCCCGACCAGTGTCAGCCCGACCAGGCCTACGAATGGCGGCGGCGAACGCCTCGCCCGCGGCGGGCGCTCGCCGTGATGAGAGCATGGGCCCGATGACAACCCACACCTGCATGGGCTGCGGCCTCAAAACCCGCTACTCCTACGGGCGCAACTGCGTGGCCTGCGGCCGACAGACCCGCCGCTCGTACTACGGCGAGTGGGCGGATCGGTATCAGCAGGCCGCGATCGCGTTTGCGGCGCCCGCGAGGATCGTCAGCATGGGCGAGAAGCATCCGACGGCCGCGTTGACGTTGGGGGTGCCCGGCTCGCTCATCGCCATGGCCGCTGTCGCCGCGTACCCGATGGTGTTCGTGCCGTTGCTGTTCCTGCTCGCCGTGGCTTTGGTGGCGTCCATCCGCTACGAGGAAGCCCGCAACCCCTCCAAGTAGGTTCTGCCCCGTCAGTCCTCACGGTCCGGCTCGGTGAGTTCCGGCGCGTTCTCGCGAGTCGCCATGCCACCTTCGTGGCCGTGATCCGCGGGGCCGGGACGGCCGCCCTTGGGCTCGTCGTCATCCTTTTCCGAGTGCTTGCCCATCGCAACCTCCTTCGTCGACCGAAGGACTACCCGCAACGGCGCGATCTGAAGACTCCTACCGCGCCTTCCGGAGGTCGGCGAGCGATTGCTTGAGCCCGCCGTCCATCCGGATCTGCACGGCGGCCCCCGCCACCATGATCGCGGCGGTCACCAGGTGCACGACCGCGTCGGTGACGTTGTTGGGAAAGGTGAACACGAACGCGACCCGATGCGAGAAGAACGCCCAAATGCCCGGCAGCGCACCGGCGATCGCGGCGAGCAGCAGATACAACACCGACCACGACTTGCGCATCGCGAACACCAGGCCTGGAGCGAACAACGCAAGGCCGGCGACGGCGTGCCACCCGTTGTAGTCCATGCCGAACAGCTGGACGGTCGGCGCGGTCGGCCCGATCGCGAAGCTGGGATTCATGATGAAGCCGATCACCGCCTGAATGACGTGGAAAACACAAATGATCAGCAGCCCGACCTGGGCGAAACTCCACCTCACATGGCACCCCCTTGTGCGCGGCAAGATGCCCGAATACTACGCGCTGTAGTAGCTCCTGGCAATGGGGCCGCACCAAGCGGCTGAACGTCAGTTCCGCCCGGGAATCTTCATCACGGTCCGCACGATGGGCAACAGCGACTTCTGCCACAGGGTCGACGGAATGCCAAGCGGCGGATCAAGATTGAACACGCGTGCGGTCGCGATCGTCTGCGATTCGGTGTACTTCAACAGGCCCTCGGGACCGTGGCGGCGCCCGACGCCGGACTGACCCATCCCGCCCATCGGTGCGCCGAGGCTGCCCCACGCGAACGCGTAACCCTCGTTGACGTTCACCGTCCCCGACCGCAGCCGGGCGGCGATCTGCTGGCCCTCGGCGGAGGAACCGGCGAACACGCTGGCGTTGAGCCCGTACTCGGTGGCGTTGGCCTTCTCGACGGCCTCGTCGACGTCGGCCACCGGATAGATCGAGACGACCGGGCCGAACGTCTCGTTGGCCGCGCACTCCATCTCCGGCGTCACGCCGGTCAGCACCGTGGGCTCGTAGAACAGCGGGCCGAGGTCGGGGCGAGCCTTGCCGCCGGCAATCACCTTGGCGCCCTTGGCTTTCGCGTCGTCCACATGGTCGGTTACGGTGTCCAGCTGGCCGGCGGAGATCAGGCTTCCCATGTCGATCGAGAAGTCATACGCGGAGCCCAGCTTCATGCCGCGCACCGCGGCGCCGAACTTGCCGATGAAATCGTCGGCGATGTCTTTCTCGACGTAGATCCGCTCGATGGAGATGCACAGCTGGCCCGCGTTGGAGAAGCACGCGCGGGTGGCCGCCTTGGCGGCCTTGTCGAGGTTGGCTCCGCGCGTGACGATCATCGCGTTCTTGCCGCCGAGCTCGGCGGAGAAACCGATCAGCCGTCGGCCGGCGTGCTCGGCGAGCTGCCTGCCGGTGGCGGTCGAGCCGGTGAACATCAGGTAGTCGCAGTTGTCGATGATCGCGGTGCCGACCACCGAGCCCGGTCCGGGCACGACCGTGTAGAGCGCTCGCGGCAGGCCGGCGCGATACAAAAGCTCGGCGCACGCGAGCGCGCAATACGGGGTCTGGCTGTCCGGCTTCAGCACCACCGCGTTACCGGCCAGCAGCGCGGGCACCGAGTCCGAGGCCGTCAGGGTCATCGGATAGTTCCACGGCGAAATCACCCCGACCACGCCCTTGGGCTGGTAACCCACCGTGGTCTTGCCGATGCCCGGGAGCAGCGACTGCACCGTGCGCGGCTTCAGCAGGTCCGCGGAGACCCGCGCATAGTAATTCGCGTTGGCGACCAGGTCGACGATCTCCTCCTGTGCGGCCCATCGGGCCTTGCCCGCCTCGGCCTGCAGGAGATCCATCAGGAACTCGCGGTTCTCGACGACCAGGTCGCGATACCGGCTGATGACATCGACGCGCTCGCTGACCGGACGGTTCGCCCAGTCGGCCTGCGCCGCGCGCGCCTCGGCGAAGGCGGCTTCGACGTCTTCGGCCGTGCCGACGGGGATGGTGGTCAGCGGCTTGCCGGTGAAGACCTCGTCGATCGTCTTGGTCTGGCGTGCGGCGGCGTCCGTGATCGCGGCCAACGAACGCAGGCGGTCGAAGACCTCGGCTGACGGTGCGGGCATGTCGTCACCTCTCAAAAAGCGCAGGCGTCCAAAACACCAGACTATTGGGTTTGCGATGCCGAGCGTGGCCGGCCGCATCGGGGCATCGACCGGTTGGGAAGCACGGTAAACGGGTAGAGCAGTCGACGATGCGCAACCAGGGGCAGTTCGACGCGATAGCCCGAGAAATGGTCCAAGGGGTCTCGGGCGTCTGTTGCGTGCTGCTTGATCGCGACCTGCGGATCCGGGCTGCAAGCCGGGCCTACGAGCAGGCCACGCTGCGGGAACACAACGAGCTGCCGGGCCAGTATCTGTTCGAGGCCTTCCCGGACAACCCGAAGGACCCGCAATCCGACGGGACGTCGAAGCTCGCGTCGTCCCTCGAGGTCGCGATGAGCAGCGGCCACACGCACAAGATGCGGCTGCAGCGCTACGACATTCCCGATCCCGCGGCGCCCGAGGAATTTCTGCCCAAGGTGTGGAGTCCGGTGAACTCGCCACTGCTCGACCACGGCGAGCTGGTGGGAGTGGTGCACTGCGTCAAGGAAGTCTCCGAAAGCAGCCAGCTCCTTGCCGAGGTGGCCCGCGAGGTCGAGCGCGGTGACTCCTGGGATCCGGCCGAGCTGCTGCACACGTTCGAGGCCGTCAGCGCCGTGGAAGCCGGCCTTCACGCCCAGCGCCAGGAGTCGCTGGCCCTCGAGAACAAGCAACTGATGCGCGCCATCGAGACCCGAGATGTGATCGGGCAGGCCAAGGGCGTGCTGATGGAACGATTCAACATCGACGCCGGTGGGGCGTTCGGCCTGTTGACCCGCCTCTCTCAGCAGACGAACACCCGGGTCGAGCAGATCGCCCGCACGCTGGTCGAGACGAAGCGCCCTCCGCGCTCGGCCTGAGCCGCCGGCACGGCGCGGACCGCGATCGGGGCTCAGACGATGTGCAGACCCTGGGCCAGCTGCGACACCCCAACCACCGTGAACAGGATGACCAAAATCTGCCGGTGGTAGGTCCGCACCCAGTCGTGCAACACCCGGAGTAGGGATTGGGTCTTGGCCGGCGTGGCCACGTACCCGACGAGGATCACCTCGACGACGGCGTACATCAGGACGATGAACGCGATGGCGGCGCCGAACTGTGCGGTGAGCGACGCGCCCGACGCCATGATGATCGCGACGATGAAGAGGACGCCGTCGACCGGCACCGAGATCAGCCCGATCACCCACGCGACCCACGACGACCCGCCCTCCCATGCGTCGTGGATGCGGCCGAGCAGGCGCCGGACGGGGGAGCCGTCGTCGCTCGAGACATCTTGGACCCGGGTCAGCAGCCGCGGCATGGCGATGGGCGCCGCGGAGGCTGACGACGGTGCCGGCGATCGGGCGTCGGGCGAGGGTTGCGCCACCCGCTGGCGCGTCACGAAGCGCACCGTCATCGCCGCCGCGATCGACAGCCCGATCACGCCGAGGCCGATTTGAACCTTTCCGAGGGTCGCGCCCGTAGAAGGGGAAGACGAACCGTGCGCGATGTGCCCGAACATGGGGGTGAAGTTCAGCAGCATCAGGGGGAGCAAGAGCTCGGGTACGCATACCGTCAGCCCGCCGATCCAGTAGGCGAGCAGACTCGGTCCCGGCCGTGGCCGCGAGATCATCAGCAGGGCAAGCCCGAGACGAACCGGGTTGAGCGCAGCCAGAATTCCCAAGCCCAGCACTGACCCCCACATGGCCGCAGCTCTACCCGCACCTGTCGACGCTTAAACGCCGACGGGTCGCGACCGGATCGGCGCCGCCGCGAAGCGCGGCCCGCCCAAAGCTATGAGCCCGCTGTGCGCCGAATCTTGATCTTGGTCAACGGATTCGGGCGAAGCCGACGAGCGGCACGCAAGCGCGTCCGTGAGATCAATCACAAGGCCCCGGGGTTGCCGGTTGGCCGGTCCCGCCGGCCAAAACGGCCGGAAGAATCGTGCGCCAGACGTAGCCAGCCGTATGTGCGCAGCGTCACGCCCGAAAGCAAACGCACCACTTGGCCGAACGCCGCCGCGGCAATCCGACTCGCCACAGCTACGGCGAAGCTCGATGTGTCGATCATGATGGCGGGGTGCTAATCGCGGTTTAGCAAGCGTCCGTACGTTTTTGCACGGTGCGGCAAACGGACTGTGTCGCCGGGTATCAATTGGCTACTCCGAATCGTGGCGCCGCGAATAGACTGTTGAAGCCATGATTCGGACCGCACCTGCGGCAGGATTATCGGTTACGCCGCGGCCACGGCGCCGCGCGCCGAGCCGCCGGACGGGCCAGAGGCAAATATTTTTCGTTCACGTAAGCGACGTCCGGAATGCCGGGCCGGCAAATTCATTATTTCCCTAGGTCGCTTGCGAAAAGAACGGTATGGCACCCGTGTCGTGGCGATATCAAACGGTGCCGAGCGTCAAAGTTGTTTTGCTGGACAGCGAGACACGAGTGCAACAACGGCCGCTGTTAATGTCTTACATGAGAACGTAATTCAAATGTTTCGGAACGAGCGGTCGGGGTACACCGCGAGCGTGAATGGCGACATTGACGTTCGTGGGACCTACCCGGGTAGGGGGTCTGCCATGGCCGTCATGGCTCAGTTGCCACCGCGTCCAAACTCACGGGCGCCATTTTCGACCGCATCTGCCGGTCGAGATGCTGATCGAGCCTAACGGCTCAATCCTTAAGTGCCGCACGGTACTTCGTGTGGTGCGCAGCGCTTTGGAGTTTTCGTTTCGGTGTTAGGGGGTCCATCAATGCAGCTCAATCCGTTCGACGACGACGGCGGCAGTTTTTTCGTCCTGGTCAATAACGAAGAACAACACTGTCTTTGGCCAACTTTCACTACCGTTCCCGCCGGTTGGAGAGTAGTTTTTGGGCAAGCCGACCGCGCCGCATGCCTGCACTACATCGAAGAACACTGGCCCGATATCCGGGCGAAAAGCCTCCGCGACACGCCGACCCGCGCCGGTTTGTGATGTTTACACCGATGTCATATGAAGGACTTCGGTAGAGCTTGGGGGGTTCAGTGGAGCGTGGTGGTGACCGGGCACTCCCGGTAACGCGAGGCCAGCTCGATATCTGGTTAGCACAACAGACCGGCCACTTCGACGCGGCGTGGCAGCTGGGCGTGCTGGTCCGTATCGACGGGGCGATCGACCCCCGTCTGCTGCACCAAGCTATGCGACACGTGGTCAACGAGGCCGAGAGCCTGCGGGCCTCGTTCTTCGAGGCCGACGGCCAGGTCTTCCAGAAGGCCGTCGACTACGACGACGTCGACTTGGTCTTCTACGACCTGACGGAATCGCAGGATCCGGAGCGGGAAGTCCGGGAGACCGCGGCATCGATCCAGCGAACGCCGATGCCGCTCACCGGCCCGATGATCAAATTCGCTTTGTTCCGTACGGGTCCCGACGAGTACTACTGGTTCACCGTCTGCCATCACATCGCCATCGACGGCATGGGCATCGCGCTGACCGGACGACGGATCGCCGCCGTCTACTCCGCGCTGGCCGCCGGCAAGCCAGTTCCCCCCGCCTTCTTCGGCTCCCTGCATGACCTCGTCAGCGGCGAGCTGGAATACGAGGCATCCGCCAAATTCCGTGAAGATCAAGAGTATTGGGTCGCGCACCGCCCCGCGGGCAGCGGGGCGGACTATCCGGCACCGGCGCGGAATGACGGGCGAGACCCGTATTCACCGTCTCCGCCAGTGCAACTGGATCAGTCCGTGGTCGGCAGGGTCAAAGAGTTGTCCAAGACGTTGGGCATCCGTCGGTCATCGGTACTCACCGCGGCCTGCGCGCTTCTGGTGCGGGGTTGGTGCGCCGACGGTTCCGACGAAGTCGTGCTCGACTTTCCGGTCAGCCGGCGCGTCGACCCGGAGTCGAAGACGCACCCCGGCATGCTCGCCGGCGTGGTGCCCCTGGTGCTGAAGGCCGCGCCGGACACCTCGTTCGCCGACTTTTGCCGGCATGTTGACCAGCGGTCTCGAGAGGCGTTGCGGCATCAGCAGTTCCCGACGCGGACGCTGGACGGCGAAGGCGGCTTCAACGGCCCGCGGCAGGCGCCCAACCGGGTGGTCGTCAACTTCGTCCCGGCCCGCCTCACCCTCAGCCTCAACGGCACCCCGGCGACCGCGACCTACACCAGCTTCGGGCCGGTTGGCCAGTTCGGACTGTTCTTCCTCGGATTCGGCGACCAGCAATTCCTGAGCACTGTCGGTACCGGGCAACCGTTTTCGAATTTCGACGTCGCGGACCTGGCCGAACGGCTGCAGCGTGTGCTGGCGACCATGGTCGCCGATCCGAGCCGGCGCCTGTCGTCGCTGGATGTGCTGCGGCCCGCGGAGCGCGCACGCCTGGAAGGGCTTGGTAATAAAGAGGTTCTGAACCTGTCGGCGAGCGCGCCCGTGTCGGTGCCGGAACTGTTCGCCACCCAGGTGTCGCGCACGCCCGAGGCCGTGGCGCTGGTGTGTGAGGGCCGGTCGGTGACCTACCGGGAACTCGATGAGGCGTCCAACCGGCTGGCGCATCTGTTGACCGGGCTGGGCGCGGGCCCGGGACGGACTGTGGCGCTGATGTTTTCGCGGTCGCCCGAAGCCGTCGCGTCGATCCTGGCGGTACTCAAGACCGGTGCGGCCTACCTGCCGATCGATCCGTCCTCGCCCGAGTCGCGGATCGGGTTCATGCTCGACGACGCCAAACCCGTTGCCGCGCTGAGCACCGTCGATCTGGCCGACCGCCTCGACGGTCACGACGTGCCGGTCATCGATGTCAACGATTCCCGGATCGACGCCCAGCGCGCCGACGCCTTGCCGGCGCCCGGTCCGGACCACGTCGCTTACCTGATCTACACCTCGGGCACCACCGGTGTCCCCAAAGGCGTCGCGGTCACGCACCGCAACGTGACGCAGCTGTTGGGATCCCTGGACGCCGGCCTGCCGCCGTCGGGCGTGTGGTCGCAGTGCCACTCGTACGCGTTCGACGTCTCGGTGTGGGAGATCTTCGGCGCGCTGCTGCGCGGCGGCCGGCTGGTCGTGGTCCCCGAGGACGTCACGCGCTCACCCGACGAACTGCACGACGTGCTGGCCGGCGAGGACGTCAGCGTGTTGACCCAGACCCCGTCGGCCGTGGCGATGCTCTCGCCCGAGCGGCTTTCGGCGGCGTCGCTGGTGGTGGTGGGCGAGGCCTGCCCGGCCGAGGTGGTGGACCGGTGGGCGCCGGGCCGGGTGATGGTCAACGCCTACGGCCCGACCGAGACGACGATGTGCGTGGCGATCAGCGAGCCGCTGACGAAGGGATCCGGGATCCCGCCGATCGGTTCCCCGGTGCCCGGGGCGGCGTTGTTCGTGCTCGACGGCTGGCTGCGCCCGGTGCCGCCGGGCGTCGTCGGCGAGTTGTATGTCGCCGGTGACGGGGTGACCAGCGGCTACGTCGGCCGGACCGGGCTGACCGCGTCACGGTTCGTGGCCTGCCCGTTCGGTGGGGCGGGCGCGCGCATGTACCGCACCGGGGACCTGGCGTGCTGGGGCGATGACGGTCAACTGCAGTACCTCGGCCGCGCCGACGAACAGGTCAAAATCCGCGGCTACCGCATCGAGCTCGGCGAAATCCAGGCCGCGCTCGCCGCGCTTGACGGCGTCGACCAGGCCGTGGTGATCGCCCGCGAGGACCGCCCCGGGGACAAGCGCCTGGTCGGTTACGTCACCGGCATCGCCGACCCCGTCGAGGCGCGCGCCGCACTGGCCGAGCGGCTCCCGGGCTACATGGTGCCGGCCGCGGTGGTCGTCCTCGACGCCCTGCCGCTGACGCCCAACGGCAAACTCGACACCCGCGCTCTGCCGACGCCCGAATACACGACGGGCGAGTACCGCGCCCCGGGCAACTCGGTCGAGGAGATCCTGGCCGGCATCTACGCCGAGGTGCTCGGCGTGCAGCGCGTCGGCGTCGACGAGTCCTTCTTCGAGCTGGGCGGCGACAGCATCTTGTCGCTGCAAGTCGTGGCGCGGGCCCGCGCGGCGGGCCTGACCTGCCGGCCCCGAGACGTGTTCGTCGAGCAGACCGTCGCCCGGCTCGCCCGGGTGGCCGGGGTGAGCGACGGAGCGGCGCAGGTGGTCGACGAGGGCGTCGGGCCGGTGCCGCCCACCCCGATCATGCGGTGGCTAGAGGGCGCGGAGCAGGCCGGCCCGGTCGATCAGTTCAACCAGACCGTGATGGTGCAGGCCCCCGCGGGGGTGACCGCGGCCGACGTCTCAATGGTGTTGCAGGCCTTGGTGGATCGGCACGCCATGCTTCGGCTGCGGGTCGAGCGCGACGGCGCCGGCGGCTGGTCGTTCCACATTCCCGAACCCGGGTCGGTGTGGGCGCAGGACTGCCTGCAGGCGGTGGACGCGCTGACCGACGACGCGCTGCTTGACGCCCGCTCGCGGTTGAACCCGTTCACCGGGGCGATGCTGAGCGCGTTGTGGGTCGAGTCCACCGGCCGGCTGGCGGTGATCATCCACCACCTGGCCGTCGACGCGGTGTCGTGGTGGATCCTGTTGGAGGACCTCAACATTGCGTGGGCGCTGCACAGCGCCGGACAGCCGGTGGAGCTGCCGCCGGCGGGGACCTCGTTTGCCCGCTGGGCGACAATGCTGAACGAGCACGCACGCCACCGCGATGTCGTCGGCCAGTTGAACGCGTGGAAGCGGGTGACGGGGGCGCCCGCCGCGCTGCCCGCGGCGCGCCCCGACGTGGACACCTACGCCAGCGCCGGGCGCTTGTCGGTCGAGCTGGACGCCGAGACGACCGCGATGCTGCTCGGTGAGGTGCCGACCGCGTTCCACGCCGGGATCCAGGACGTCCTGTTGATCGCCTTCGGGCTGGCGTGGGCGGAATTCCTGGGTGACACCGGCGCCCCGATCGGCATCGACGTCGAGGCCCACGGACGCCACGAGGAACTCGGCGCCGACATCGATCTGTCCCGCACCGTCGGATGGTTCACCACCAAGTACCCGGTGTCTTTGAAAATGGCGGGGCCGGTGGCCGGATTGCGCTGGGCGCAGGTGGTTTCCGGCGACACGGCGCTGGGGCCCATCATCAAAGACGCCAAGGAGCAGCTGCGCGCGCTGCCCGACCCGCTGACCTACGGGCTGCTGCGCTACCTCAACACCGACGTCGATCTCGCCGGGGCCGACCCCTCCATCGCCTTCAATTACCTGGGACGCCAAGGCGCAGCGCCCGATTCGGCGGGGGAGGGCTGGAGCATCAGCCAGGATGGTCTGTCGTTGATCGGCGCCGCCGCGGCGGTGCCCATGCCGCTGATGCACACCGTCGAACTCAATGCCGGCACCATCGACACCGGCGCCGGACCGCACCTGCACGCCGAATGGACCTGGGCGCCATCGGTTCTCGACGCTACACAGATCACCCGGTTGAGCCGGCTGTGGTTCGAGGCGCTGTCCGGGGTCTGCGCACACGTCCGCAACGGCGGCGGGGGGCTGACCCCGTCGGACATCGCCCCGGCCCGCCTGAGCCAACAGCAGATCGACGAGCTGGCGCGCCGGCACCACATCGCCGACATCTTGCCGCTGACGCCGCTGCAGCAGGGTCTGCTGTTCCACTCCAGCACCGCGCAGGGCGGCGACGACATGTACGCGGTCCAACTCGATTTCACGCTGACCGGGCCGCTCGACCCCGACCGGCTGCGCGACGCGGTGCACACCGTTGTCAACCGGCACCCCCACCTGGCGGCCCTGTTCTGCGAACAGTTCGACGAGCCGGTGCAGATCATCCCCGCCGATCCCGTGGTCGAGTGGCGGTACCTCGAGCTCGACGGCGGCGGCGCCGGGGAGGCCGACAGCGACGCGCGAATCGAGCGCCTGTGCGCGGCCGAACGCGCCGCGGTGTGCGACCTCGCCGGGCAGGCGGCGTTCCGGGCCGCGTTGATCCGCACCGCGGACCGGCGATTCCGGTTCGTGCTGACCAATCACCACATCCTGCTCGACGGCTGGTCGCTCCCCATCCTGCTGCGCGAAATCTTCGCCAGCTACTACGGGCAGCGCCTCCCCGCCGCCGGCTCCTACCGGGCCTTCCTCACCTGGCTGGCCGATCGCGACCTCGACGCCTCCCGCGAGGCCTGGGAGGAGCTGTTGTCCGGCTTCGAAACTCCTACCCTGGTCGCGCCCGAAGACCGATTGGGGCAGGGGCGCCGCGGCTTTGAGAAGTCTCGCGTGTCCGCGCAGACCACCCGGGCCCTCGGCGAGCTGGCGCGCTCGCACCACACCACGCTGAGCACCGTGCTGCAGGCCGCGTGGGCGTTGGTGCTGACCTCGCTCACCGGTCAGCACGACGTCGTCTTCGGCACCCCGCGATCGAGGGTCGGCCAGCTCGAGGTCGACGACGCGGAGTCGATGGTCGGGCTGCTGATCAACACGGTGCCGGTGCGCGCCAACATCACCGCGACGACCACCACCGCCGATCTGCTGGCGCAGTTGCAGAACAGTCACAACGACGCGCTCGAGCACCAGCACCTGGCGCTCAGCGAGATCCACCGCGTCACCGGCCACGACCAGCTTTTCGACACGCTGTTCGTCTACGAGAACTACCCGATCGACAGCGGCATGACGCTGGGAGACGACGGCCTGGCCATCGCCGCGTTCACCAACCGCGAGTACAACCACTATCCGCTGACGGTGGAGGCCCTGCCCGGCCGCGAACTCGGCCTGCACATCGAATTCGACGCCGACGTGTTCGACGCCGCCGGCATCGCGTCGCTCGTCGGGCGCCTGCAGCGGGTGTTGGTCGCGATGACGGCCGACCCCGCCCGGCGGCTGTCATCGATCGACCTGCTGGACCGCGACGAGCGCGACCTGGTGCTGTCGAGGATGTCCGGCGCCGGCGTGGGGGCGCCGGTGGGCGTGGCGCCGGAGCTGCTGGCCGCGGCGGTGGCGGCGGGCCCGGACGCGCCCGCGGTGGTCGATGGTGCGCGGGCGTTGTCGTATCGCGAACTCGACGAGTGGTCAACGCGGTTGGCGCGCAAGCTGATCGACGCGGGCGTCGGCCCGGAGCGCGCCGTCGGTGTGGCGATCGGCCGGTGCGCGGAGCTGGTGGTGGCGTGGTGGGCGGTCGTCAAGGCCGGTGGCATCTATGCGCCGGTGGATCTGGACCATCCGGTCGAGCGCATCGCCTCGGTGCTCGACGCCGTCGACGCGGTGTGCGTGTTGACGTGCGGCACCGACGACGTCGCGGGCGCCGGGACGCGCCCGATCGTGCGTCTCGACGGTCTCGACCTGTCCGCGTGCTCGGCGCAGGAGATCACCGACGCCGACCGGCTCTCGCCCCTGCGGGCGGGCGACACCGCCTACCTGATCTTCACGTCGGGTTCGACCGGCGTCCCCAAGGGCGTCGCGGTGGGCCACAGCGGCATGCTGGGCTGGGCCGCCGCCCAGCGCGAGCTGTTCGGTCTGGGCCCGGACGCGCGGGTGCTGATGGTCGCCTCGCCGACCTTCGACGCCTCGGTCGGAGAACTGTTGCTGGCGGCGGGATCTGGCGCCGCCCTGGTGGTGGCGCCGCCGCAGGTGTATGCCGGTGAGGCGCTGACCGCCTTGCTGCACGACCAGCGGGTCAGCGCGGCCATCCTGACGCCCACCGTGATCTCGACGCTGGACCGCGCCCGGCTGGATCGCCTGGACACGCTGGTCGCCGTCGGGGAGGCCTGCCTGCCCGAACTGGTGGACGCCTGGGCGCCGGGCCGCCAGATGTTCAACGGTTACGGCCCGAGCGAGACCACCATCTGGGTCACCTGCGCGCGGCTGTCGGCGGGCGAACCCGTTCGCATCGGCGCCCCGATCTCCGGCGTGTGCGCGCGCGTGCTCGATGCGTGGCTGAACCCCGTCCCGGTAGGCGTGGTGGGCGAGCTGTACCTGAGCGGGCCGGCCCTGGGGCACGGCTATCTGGGCCGGGTGGAGTTGACCGCAGAACGGTTCGTCGCCAACCCCTTTGGCGCGCCGGGAACAAGGATGTATCGCACCGGCGACCTGGTGCGCTGGATGTCCGACGGGACCCTGGATTACCTGGGCCGTGCTGACAACCAGATCAAACTGCGCGGACAGCGCATCGAACTGGGCGAAATCGAAAACACCCTGCTGGCCTGCCCGCAGGTGACCCAGGCCGCCGTCACCGTCGCGGACACCGCGACCGGCTCGCACCTGGTCGCCTACGTGACGCTCGATCACAACGCCACCACCGACCGGGATCTGCAGCAGGACGCCGAAGACGTCCAGGAGTGGCAGCACCTCTACGACGACCTGTACGGCGCCGACCTCGCGGCAAACTTCGGCGAGGATTTCCGCGGGTGGAACAGCAGCTACACCGGCGAACCGATCCCGCTCGAAGAGATGGCCGAATGGCGTTCCGCCACAGTCGATCGCATCATGTCCCTGCGGCCCCGGCGGGTGCTGGAGATCGGCGCGGGCTCGGGGTTGCTGCTCTCACAGATCGCCCCGCACTGCGACCACTATGTCGCCACCGACTTCTCGGCCGTCGCGATCGACAACCTGGCGCGCGCGATGGAGCGGCTGCAGCTGCCGTGGCGCGACCGCGTCGAGCTGCTGACCCAACCCGCCCACGTCACCGACGGGCTGCCGCAGGGCCACTTCGACACCATCATTCTCAACTCGGTCGTCCAGTACTTCCCCAACGCGGGATATCTGGTCGAGGTCATCGACAAGGCCATGGAGCTGTTGGCGCCCGGCGGAGCGGTCTTCATCGGTGACATCCGCAACCACACCCTGCAGGGCGCGTTCCAGACCGCGATCGCGCTGGCCCGCGGCGACGCCGCCGACGCGGCCGAGATCCGCCAGCGTGTCCGCCACGCCATGCTCGGCGAGACCGAATTGCTTTTGGCGCCGGAGTTTTTCACCTCCTGGGCGCGCTCGCGCCCGGAAGCCGTCGGGGTCGACATCCGCGTCAAACGTGGAATGGCCGACAACGAACTCAACCGGCACCGCTACGACGTCGCCATCCACAAGGCTCCCGCGGCCGTACGCTCGGTGGCCGACGAGCCGACGCTGACGTGGGCGCAGTGCGACGGGCTGCGCGGGCTGCGCGAGACCCTGACGTCGCAGCGTCCCGCCGCCGTCCGCATCACCGACATCCCGCGCGCCGGACTGATCACCGACGTCGGTGTCGAGGCCGCGCTGGCGCAGGGATTGCCCCTGCCCGACGCGCTGGCCCAGGCCGACCCCGGTCCCGACGCCACCGTCGCCGAAGAGTTGCACCGCCTCGGTGAGCGCGCCGGATATGGCGTCGCCGTCACCTGGGGCGCCCAACCCGGTACTCTCAGTGCGGTTTTCATCGCCTCTGGCGACCGGGCCGTCCCGGCGCTGACGGATCTCTACCTGGCGCCCGACGGGGCCCGGCGGCGCACCATCCACGCCAACGACCCCCGGACCAACACCAAGGTCGGCGAGGTGCGCGAGCGGTTGAGTGCCTGGCTGCCCGACTACATGGTGCCGACACACATTGTGGCGCTGGAAGAATTCCCGATGACGAGCTCGGGCAAGCTCGACCGCAAGGCCCTGCCCGCCCCGGACTACCAGGACGCCGATCGGTACCGCGCCCCGGCCACCGCCGTCGAGGAGATCCTGGTCGGCATCTACGCCCAGGTGCTCGGCCTGGAACGGGTGGGTGTCGACGACTCGTTCTTCGACCTGGGTGGGGATTCGCTGTCGGCGATGCGCCTGATCGCGGCGGTCAACACCAGTTTCAATTCCGACCTCGGGGTGCGGGCCGTGTTCGAGGCGCCCACCGTCGCCGAGTTGGCCCTTCTCAGCAGCGGGGACGCCGACCGTCCCGACCCGCTGGTCGCGGGGGAGCGCCCGGCGGTGATCCCGCTCTCCTTCGCGCAGACCCGGCTGTGGTTCATCGACCAGTTCCAGGGCGCCTCGCCGATGTACAACATCACCGTGGCGCTGCGGCTGCGCGGACACCTCGACGCCGACGCGCTGGCCGCGGCACTGGCCGACGTCGTGGGCCGCCACGAAACCCTGCGCACGGTGTTCGCCTCGGCCGACGGAATCCCGCAGCAGGTGGTGGTTCCCGCCGAGCGCATCGGGTTCGCCTGCGACGTCATCGACACGCGCGGGTGGCCGCAGGACCGGCTGCGGCGGAGCATGGAGACGGCCGCCCGGTACACCTTCGACCTGTCGAACGAAAGCCCCCTGCACACCGAGCTTTTCACGGTCAGCGACGACGAACACATGCTGGTGGTCGCGGTGCACCACATCGCCGCCGACGGGTGGTCGATCACCCCGTTCGCGCGCGACCTCGGAATCGCCTACGCGAGCCGCTGCGCGGGGCAGGCCCCCGACTGGGCGCCCCTGGCGGTGCAATACGTCGACTACACGCTCTGGCAGCGTGCACATCTCGGGGACGTGGACGACCGCGACAGCCGCATCGCCGCCCAGCTGGATTACTGGGCGGACGCGCTGGCCGGGCTGCCCGAACGCCTGCAGCTGCCCACCGATCGGCCCTACCCGCAGGTCGCCGACCACCGCGGGGCCCGGCTGGCGGTGGACTGGCCGGCTGAGCTACAGCAACAGGTCCGCCGGGTCGCGCGCGAGCACAACGCCACCAGCTTCATGGTGATCCAGGCCGCCTTCGCCGCGCTGCTCGCCAAGATCAGCGCCAGTACCGATGTGGCCGTGGGCTTCCCGATCGCCGGACGTCCCGAACCCGCCCTCGACGACCTGATCGGCTTCTTCGTCAACACCCTGGTGCTGCGGGTCGACCTCGGAGAACTGGGCGGGGACCCGACCTTCGCCGAGCTGCTGGCCCAGGTGCGCCGGCGCAGCCTGGCCGCGTTCGAGCACCAGGACGTGCCGTTCGAACTGCTGGTGGAGCGGCTCAACCCCACCCGCAGCATGGCCCATCACCCGCTCGTTCAGGTGCTGCTGGGCTGGGAGAACTTCCCGGGGGAGGTCACCGCCCCCGCCGCCGGGCTGGCGCTGGGAGACCTGCGAGTCACACCAATGCCGTTGCACACCAACACCGCTCGCATGGACCTGACGTTCTCACTGGCCGAACGCTTCACCGAGTCCGGCCAGCGCGCCGGGATCGCCGTGACTGCCGAATACCGCACCGACGTCTACAACGCGGACACCGTCGAGGCGATGATCGACCGGCTGCAGCGGCTGCTGGCCGCGGTGACCGCCGACCCCCAGCGGCGCCTGTCGTCGGTGGATCTGCTCGACACCGCCGAGCACGCCCGGCTGGCGCAGTGGGGCAACCAGGCGGTGCTGTCCGAGCGGATGGAGCCGGTGACCGTTGCGGGCTTGTTCGCCGCGCAGGCGGCGCGCACCCCGGACGCGGTGGCGCTGACGTTCGGGGACCGATCGATGACGTATCGCGAGCTCGACGAGGCCGCCAACCGGTTGGCGCACCTGCTGGTCGACCGCGGCGCCGGCCCGGGTGCGTTTGTGGCGCTGCTGTTTTCGCGGTCGGCCGAGGCGATCGTGGCGATCCTGGGGGTGCTCAAGTCCGGGGCGGCGTATCTGCCGATCGATCCCGCGCTGCCGGCCGCGCGGGTGGAGTTCATGCTCACCGACGCCGCCCCGATGGCCGCGGTCACCACCGCCGACCTGGCCGACAGGTTCGACGGCTTCGACCTGATCGTCGTCGACGTGGCCGACCCCGCGCTGGCGGCCCAGCCGAGCACCCCGCCGCCCGCGCCGGCCCCCACCGATCTGGCCCACGTCATCTACACCTCGGGCACCACCGGTGTGCCCAAAGGTGTTGCGGTGACTCAACACAACGTCGCGCAGTTGTTCGATGACCTGCGGCTCGGTTTCGCCTTGTCGGCCGAGCAGGTGTGGACCCAGTTCCATTCGTATGCGTTCGACTTCTCGGTGTGGGAGATCTGGGGCGCGCTGCTGCACGGCGGCCGCCTGGTCGTCGTGCCCGGCGCCGTGGCCCGCTCACCGGAGGAGTTCCACGCGCTGCTGGTGCGCGAGGGCGTCACGGTGCTGACTCAGACCCCCTCGGCGGCCGGGATGCTCTCGCCGCAGGGGCTGGACGGCACGGCGTTGGTGATCGGGGCTGAGCCGTGCCCGCCGGAGCTGGTGGACCGGTGGGCGCCGGGTCGGGTGATGGTCAACGTGTACGGCCCGACCGAGACGACGATGTGGGCGTGCAAGAGCGCGCCCTTGACGGCGGGGTCGGGATTCCCGCCGATCGGCTCACCGGTGACGCGGGCGGCGTTCTTCGTGCTCGACGAGTGGTTGCGCCCGGTGCCCGCCGGGGTGGTCGGGGAGCTGTACCTGGCCGGCGAAGGTGTGGGCGTGGGCTATTGGCGGCGCCCCGGGCTGACCGCGTCCCGATTCATGGCCTGCCCCTTCGGCGAACCCGGCACCCGCATGTACCGCACCGGCGACCTGGTCTGCTGGGGCCGCTCCGGATCCGGGGAGGGCCAACTGCGCTACCTGGGCCGCGCCGACGAACAGGTCAAGGTCCGCGGCTACCGCATCGAACTCGGCGAGATTCAGGCCGCGCTGTCCGCGCTCGACGGGGTCGAGCAGGCGGTCGTCGTCGCCCGCGAGGACCGGCCCGGCGACAAACGCCTGGTGGGTTACATCACCGGGACCGCGGAGCCGGCCCGCGCACGCGCCGCGGTGGCGGAGCCCCTCCCGGCCTACATGGTCCCCGCGGCGGTGGTGGTGCTCGACGCGCTGCCGATGACGGTCAACGGCAAGCTCGACGCCCGCGCCCTGCCCGCCCCGGACTACCAGGGCGGCAACGGATACCGCGCCCCGAGCACCGCCATCGAGGAGATCCTGGCCGGCATCTATGCCGGAGTCCTCGGCGTCGAACGGGTCGGCGTCGACGACTCGTTCTTCGACCTCGGCGGCGACTCGCTGTCCACCATGCGCCTGATCACCGCGATCAACACCACGCTGGAGACCGAGCTGCCGGTGCGCGTCGTCTTCGAGGCGCCCACCGTCGCCCAGCTCGCGCCCCGCATCGCCGAGAGCTCGGGCCGGCTGGAACCGCTGGTGGCGGGGGAGCGGCCGGCGATCATCCCGTTGTCCTTCGCGCAGAACCGGCTGTGGTTCATCGACCAATTCCAGGGCCCCTCACCGCTGTACAACATGGCGGCGGCCCTGCGGCTGCGCGGGCGGCTCGACGCGCACGCGCTCGGCGCCGCGCTGGCCGACGTGGTGAGCCGTCATGAGAGCTTGCGCACCCTGTTCCCGTCGCACGAAGGCACGCCCCGGCAGGAGGTCGTGCCCGCCGAGCGCGCCGAATTCGGCTGGGAGGTCGTCGATGCCACCGCGTGGCCGGCGAGCCGGCTGGACGACGCCGTCAAGGCGGTAACGCGCCACGCCTTCGATCTGGCGGCCGAAATCCCGATTCGGGCCAGGCTTTTCACCATCACCGAGGACAAGCACCTGCTCGTGATCGCGGTACACCACATCGCCGCGGACGGCATGTCGCTGACGCCGCTGGGCGCCGACCTGAGCGTGGCCTACACCAGCCGGTCCGCCGGGCGCGCGCCCGACTGGGCCGACCTGCCGGTGCAGTACATCGACTACACGCTGTGGCAGCGCGCCCAACTCGGCGACCTCGACGACGGCGAGAGCCGCATCGGCGCTCAACTGGCGTACTGGGAGCGCGCCCTGGCCGGCATGCCCGAGCGGCTCGAGCTGCCCACCGATCGCCCCTACCCGGCGGTGGCCGATCAGCGCGGCGACAGCGTGGTGGTCGACTGGCCGGCAGAGCTGCAGCAGCAGGTGCGCCGGGTGGCCCGCGAGCACAACGCGACCAGCTTCATGGTGGTGCAGGCCGCCCTGGCCGTGCTGCTGTCGAAGGTCAGCGCGAGTCCCGATGTGGCGGTGGGCTTCCCGATCGCCGGGCGGCGCGACCCCGCCCTCGATCAACTCGTGGGCTTCTTCGTCAACACCCTGGTGCTCCGCGTCGACCTGGCCGGCGATCCCAGCTTCGCCGAACTGCTGGACCGGGTCCAGGCCCAGAGCCTGGCCGCGTTCGAACATCAGGACGTGCCGTTCGAGGTGCTGGTCGAGCGGGTCAACCCCACCCGGAGCCTGACCCATCACCCGCTGGTGCAGGTGATGCTGGCCTGGCAGAACTTCGCCGGCCACGACGACCCCGCCGCCGGACTGGCGCTGGGTGACCTCGAGGTGACCTCCGTCCCCGTCGAGGACCAGTCGGCCCGCATGGACCTGGTGTTCTCTTTGGCCGAACGGTGGACCGAGCACGGGGAGGCCGCCGGCATCGGCGGACGGGTGGAATTCCGCACCGACGTGTTCGACGCCGCGACCATCGAGGCGCTGATCGGCCGCCTGCAGCGGGTCCTGACCGCGATGACCGCCGACCCCGCCCACCCGCTGTCGTCGGTGGATCTGCTCGACGAGGCCGAGCATGCCCGCCTGAAAGAGCTTGGCAACCACGCGGTTTTGACCCGGCCGGCCGGTGACGCGCCGCCGTCGATTCCGGAGCTGTTCGCCACGCAGGCCGCGCGGGCACCGGAATCCGTGGCGCTGGTGTGCGGCGACCTGTCGGTGACCTACCGGGAACTCGACGAGGCGTCCAACCGGTTGGCGCACCGCCTGGCGTCCGCGGGCGCGGGCCCGGGACGGGTTGTGGCGCTGCTGTTTTCGCGGTCGGCCGAGGCCGTCGCGTCGATCCTGGCCGTGCTCAAAACGGGAGCGGCCTACCTGCCGATCGACCCCTCCTCGCCGGACGTGCGCATCGAATTCATGCTCGGCGACGCGAAACCGGTCGCCGCGGTCACCACCGCCGACCTGGCCGAGCGGCTCGACGGTCGCGGCGTGACGATCATCGACGTCAACGATCCCCGCGTCGATACCCTGCCCGACACGGCGCTGCCGGCGCCGGGGCCGGACCACCTCGCCTACCTGATCTACACCTCGGGCACCACCGGTGTGCCCAAAGGCGTTGCCATCACTCACCGCAACGTCACCCAGCTGCTGGGATCCCTGGACGCCGGCCTGCCGACCGCAGGGGTCTGGTCGCAATGTCACTCGCTGGCGTTCGACGTCTCGGTGTGGGAGATCTTCGGCGCGCTGCTGCGCGGCGGGCGACTGGTGGTCGTCCCCGAGGCGGTGGCGGCGTCCCCGCACGACCTGCACGACGTCCTGGTCGCCCAGCAGGTCAGCGTGTTGACCCAGACCCCGTCGGCGGTGGCCATGCTCTCGCGGGAGGGACTGGACTCCGTGTCGCTGGTGATGGCCGGGGAGGCCTGCCCGGCCGAGGTCGTCGACCAGTGGGCGCCCGGGCGGGTGATGGTCAACGCCTACGGCCCGACCGAGACCACGATGTGCGTGACCATCAGCGCGCCGCTGGCGGCCGGGACGGGGCCGGTTCCCATCGGCTCGCCGGTCCCCGGGGCGGCGCTGTTCGTGCTCGACGACGCGTTGCGGCCGGTGCCGCCCGGCGTCGTCGGCGAGCTGTACGTCGCCGGATCCGGTGTCGCCGCAGGGTATGTCGGCCGGCCCGGCCTGACCGCGTCGCGGTTCGTCGCCTGCCCCTTCGGTGGGGCCGGAACCCGCATGTACCGGACCGGCGACCTGGTCCGCTGGGAGCGCTCGGGATCCGGTGTGGGCCAACTGCTCTGCCTCGGCCGCGCCGACGAACAGGTCAAGATCCGCGGCTACCGCATCGAGCTCGGCGAAATCCAGTCCGCCCTGGCCGGATTCGACGGCGTCGCACAGGCAGTCGTCGTCGCGCGCGAAGACCGTCCCGGTGACAAGCGGCTCGTCGGCTACGTCACCGGCAGCGCCGACCCCACCGAGCTGCGCGCCGCGCTGGCCGAACGGCTGCCCGCCTTCATGGTGCCCGCCGCGGTGGTGACGCTCGACGCGATTCCGTTGACCCCCAACGGAAAACTCGACGCGCGCGCCCTGCCCGCACCGGAATACACGGCCGGTCGGTACCGCGCGCCGGAAACGCTCACCGAGGAAATCCTGGCCGGCGTCTACGCCGGAGTCCTCGGCGTCGAGCGGGTCGGGGTCGACGACTCCTTCTTCGACCTGGGCGGCGACAGCATCTCCGCGATGCGCCTGGTCGCCGCGATCAACGCCAGCCTCGACACCGGCCTCCCGGTGCGCGCCGTGTTCGAGGCGCCCACCATCGCCCAGCTGGCCCCCCGGATCGGTGAGGGCGGCAGCGGGCTGGAGCCGTTGACGGCCGCCGAGCGGCCGGCGGTCATCCCGTTGTCGTTCGCGCAGAACCGATTGTGGTTCCTGGACCAATTGCAAGGGCCCTCACCGGTGTACAACATGGCGGCGGCGCTACGGCTGGACGGGCCGCTCGATGCGGACGCCCTGGGTGCGGCACTGGGCGACGTGGTGGTCCGTCACGAGAGCCTGCGCACGGTGTTCGTCGCGCCCGAGGGACTACCGCAGCAGGTGGTGATCCCCGCCGACAAGGCAGACTTCGGGTGGGAGGTCGTCGACGCCGGCACCTGGTCGGCGGACCAGCTGGACGAGGCGATCGGCGCCACCGCCCGCTACACCTTCGACCTGTCGGCCCAAATCCCCTTGCGGGCAGAGCTTTTCCGCATCCGCAACGACCGGCACGTGCTGGTCGCCGTCGTGCACCACATCGCCGCCGACGGCATGTCCCTCGCCCCGCTGGTGCGTGACCTGGGCGTGGCGTATGCCGCCAGGTGCGACGGGCGCGGCCCCGACTGGTCGCCGCTGTCGGTGCAATACGTCGACTACACGCTGTGGCAGCGTGCGCAGTTCGGCGATCTCGACGACGGCGACAGCCGCATCGCCGCCCAACTGGCGTACTGGGAAGAGGCCCTGGCCGGAATGCCGGAGCGGCTGCCGCTGCCCACCGACCGGCCCTACCCGCTGGTGGCCGACCAGCGCGGCGCCACGGTGGAGATCGACTGGTCGGCCGAGCTGCAACAGCGGGTCGCCGACGTGGCGCGCCGACACAACGCCACCAGCTTCATGGTGGTCCAGACCGCCCTGATGGTGCTGCTGTCGAAGATCAGCGCGAGTTCCGATGTGGCGGTGGGTTTCCCGATCGCCGGCCGCCGCGACCCCGCGCTCGACGAGCTGGTCGGGTTCTTCGTCAACACACTCGTATTGCGGGTCGATCTGGAAAATCTGGGCGGCGATCCCACCTTCGCCGAGCTGCTGTCCCAGGTGCGCCACCGCAGCCTGGCCGCCTACGAGCACCAGGACGTGCCCTTCGAGGTGCTGGTCGAGCGGCTCAATCCCGCCCGCAGCCTGAGCCATCACCCGCTGGTGCAGGTGATGCTGGCCTGGCAGAACTTCGCCGGGCAGGAGGGCGGGCCCGCCGCGGGGCTGGCCCTCGGCGATGTCGACGTCACGCCCATCCCGGTCGACACCCACACCGCCCGAATGGATTTGACGTTCTCGATGGGCGAGCGCTGGAGCGATGCGGGTGAACCCGCCGGAATCGGCGGCACCGTGGAATTCCGCACCGACGTCTTCGACGCGGACAGCATCGCGGCACTCATCGGCCGGTTGCAGCGCGTGCTGCTCGCGATGACCGCCGACCCCGCGCAGGCGTTGTCGGCGGTGGACCTGCTCGACGACGCCGAACACGCCCGACTGGACTCCCTCGGCAACCGCGCGGCGCTGACCGGACCGGCCGCCGAGACCGAGTCGATCCCGGCGCTGTTCGCCGCCCAGGCGGCGCGCACCCCGGACACCGCCGCGGTGGTATGCGACGGCCACTCGATGACCTACCGCGAGCTCGACGAGGCGTCGAACCGGCTCGCGCACCTGCTCGCCGCCCGCGGTGCGGGCCCGGGACAGGCTGTGGCGCTGCTGTTTTCGCGCTCGGCCGAGGCGATCGTCGCCATCCTTGCCGTGCTGAAGACCGGGGCGGCCTACCTGCCGATCGATCCGGCGCTGCCGGCCGAGCGGATCGGCTTCATGCTCTCCGACGCCGCCCCGATCGCCACGCTCACCAGTCCCGGGCTCGCCGACCGGCTCGAGGGCCACGACGTCACGGTCATCGCCGTCGACGATCCCGAGCTCGAAGACCGGCCCGCGACCGCCTTGCCGGCGCCGGGGCCCGACCACCTCGCCTACCTGATCTACACCTCGGGCACCACCGGCGTTCCCAAAGGCGTTGCGGTCACGCACCGCAACGTCACCCAGCTGCTGGCCTCGAAAGACTCCGGGTTGCCGCGCACCGGCGTGTGGTCGCAATGGCATTCGCTGGCCTTCGACGTGTCGGTCTGGGAGATCTTCGGTGCCCTGTTGCACGGCGGCCGACTGGTCGTGGTGCCCGAATCCGTCGCGCGCTCACCGGAAGACCTGCACGCGCTGCTGCTGGCCGAGCGGGTCAGCGTGCTCAGCCAGACCCCGTCGGCGGCGGGCGCGCTCTCGCCCGCGGGCCTGGAGTCGGTCGCGCTGGTGGTCGCGGGTGAGGCCTGCCCGGCCGAACTCGTGGACCGCTGGGCGCCCGGCCGGGTGATGATCAACGCCTACGGGCCGACCGAAGCCACGGTCTACGCCGCGATCAGTGCGCCGCTGCAGGGCGGAACGGGCGCTGTAGGGCCAGTGCCTATCGGCTCCCCGGTGCCCAACGGGGCGTCGTTCGTGCTCGACGAATGGCTGCGACCCGTGCCGCCCGGCGTCGTCGGAGAGCTGTATGTCGCCGGCGCCGGCGTGGCCTGCGGCTACTGGAAGCGCGCCGCCCTGACCGCGTCGCGGTTCGTGGCGTGCCCCTTCGGCGCGCCCGGATCGCGCATGTACCGCACCGGCGACCTGGTGCGCTGGCGCGCGGACGGGCAACTGGACTACCTCGGCCGCGCCGACGAGCAGGTCAAGATCCGCGGCTACCGCATCGAGCTCGGCGACGTGCGGGCGGCGCTGTCCTGGGTGGCCGGCGTCGAGCAGGCGGTCGTCGTCGCCCGCGAGGACCGGCCGGGGGACAAGCGCCTCGTCGGTTACGTCACCGGCACCGCCGACCCGGCCGCGGTCCGCGCCGCGCTGGCCGAAAGGCTGCCGGGCTACATGATTCCGGCCGCCGTGGTCGTCATGCAGGCGCTGCCGCTGACCCCCAACGGCAAGCTGGACACCCGCGCGCTGCCCGCGCCGGAATACTCCGACGCCGACCAATACCGCGCCCCCGACAACGCCGTCGAAGAGATCCTGGCCGGCATCTACGCCCAGGTGCTCGGGCTCGAGCGGGTCGGCGTCGACGACTCGTTCTTCGACCTTGGCGGGGACAGCATTTCGTCGATGCAGGTGGTGACGCGGGCGCGCGCCGCCGGCCTGGTGTGCAAGACCCGCGACATCTTCGTCGAGCAGACCGTGGCGCGGCTGGCCCGCGTGGCCGAGGTGGTCGACGCCGACGCCGCCGTCCTCGACGAGGGCGTCGGACCCGTGGCGGCGACCCCGATCATCCGCTGGCTGCAAGACGTGGAAAGCGTTGGCGGACAGGTCGATCAGTTCAACCAGGCCATGCTGGTGCAGGCGCCTGCCGGGGTGACCGAGGCCGACGTGGTGACCATGCTGCAGGCGCTGCTGGATCGCCACCCCATGCTGCGGCTGCGCGTCGACGGCTCGGGCGTCCAGGGGTCCGGCGACTGGTCGCTGACGGTGCCCGAGGCGGGCTCGGTCGATGCGGCCGACTGCCTGCACGTGGTGGACGAGCTGTCCGACGCGGCGGTCACCGAGGCGCGGTCGCGGCTGAACCCGGCCGCCGGCGTGATGCTCAGCGCGCTGTGGGCCGGCGCCACCGGGCAGCTCGTGGTGATCGTGCATCACCTCGCCGTCGACGGCGTGTCGTGGCGAATCCTGCTGCAGGACTTGAACATCGCCTGGGCCCAGCATCACAGCGGGCGGCCGGTCGAGTTGCCCGCCGCGGGCACCTCGTTCGCCCGGTGGTCGTCGCGGCTCGCCCAGCATGCGCACCGCCCCGACGTCGTCGATCAGGCCGAGCGCTGGACCGAGGTGGCGGCGACACCGCCGGCCCTGCCCGCGGTCCGCCCCGACGTGGACACCTTCGCCACGGCCGGACACCTCTTCATGGAGCTGGACCCCGAGACCACCGGCGCGCTGCTCGGCGAGGTGCCGTCGGCGTTCCACGCCGGCGTGCAGGACATCCTGCTGATCGCGTTCGCGTTGGCGTGCGCGGAGTTCAGCGGCGGCCGCGCGCCCATCGGCATCGAGGTCGAGGGGCACGGCCGGCACGAGGAACTGGGCCGCGACATCGACCTGTCCCAGACCGTGGGGTGGTTCACCACCAAATACCCGACGGCGCTGAGCGTGCGCGGTGTCTCCTGGGCGCAGGTCGTCGCCGGCGGGACAGCGCTGGGCGCGGCGCTCAAAGATGCCAAGGAACAGCTCCGGGCGCTGCCTGACCCGCTGACCTACGGGCTGCTGCGCTACCTCAACCCCGAGATCGACCTGGACGGCCCCGAACCGCCGATCGGGTTCAACTACCTGGGGCGCCAGGGCGGCTCGGGTGAGCTCACCGCCGACATGTGGCGGCCCGTGCCGGACGGCTGGTCGGTCACCCGCGCCGCCGCGTCGACAGCCATGCCGTTGATGCACACCCTCGAACTCAACGCGGCCACCGTCGACTCCGCGGACGGCCCACGCCTGCACGCCAACTGGACCTGGGCGCCGTCGGCGCTCGACGACGAACAGGTCGCCCGGCTGGGCCGGTTGTGGTTCGCGGCGCTCGCCGGCATCTGCGCCCACGTGCGCTCCGGCGGCGGCGGATTGACGCCGTCGGACATCGCGCCCGCGCGGCTGAGCCAGCAGCAGCTCGATCAGCTTGCGCGCCAACACCGTATCGCCGACGTGCTGGCGTTGACCCCGGTTCAGCAGGGTCTGCTGTTCCACGCCAACACCGCGCCGGCGACCGACGACCTGTACGCGGGACAGCTGAACATCAGCATCGCCGGCCCGCTCGACCCGAACCGCCTGCGCGACGCCGTGCACACGGTCGTGAGCCGGCATCCGAACCTGGTGGCCCGCTTCTGCGACCGGTACGACGAGCCGGTCCAGATCATCCCGGCCGACCCCGCGCCGGCCTGGCGGTACCTCGAGCTGGATGGCACCGACACCGACGCGATCGAGCGCCTGTGCGCCGCCGAACGCGCGGCCGTCTGCGGCGACCTCGCCGAGCAGCCCGGGTTCCGGGTGGCGTTGGTACGCACCGCATCCGAGCGCTACCGGCTGGTGCTGACCAACCACCACATCGTGCTCGACGGCTGGTCGATGCCGATCCTGCTCGGCGAGATCTTCGCCGCCTACTACGGGCAGCGGCTGCCGGCGGCGGCGCCCTACCGAAGCTTCGTCAGCTGGCTGGCCGACCGCGACCTCGACGCCGCCCGGGCGGCCTGGGGCGAGGTGTTCGCCGGCTTCGACACCCCCACCCTGGTCGGGCCCCAGGACCGGACGGAGCTCGGCCGGCAAAGCGTCGAATCATTCGCGCTGCCCGCCGACCTCACCCAGGCCGTCGCCGACCTGGCGCGTTCGTGCCACACCACCGTCAACACCGTGCTGCAGGCCGCCTACGCGCAACTGCTGTGCGGGCTGACCGGCCAACGCGACGTCGTGTTCGGCACCACGGTGTCGGGCCGCCCCGCCGAAATCGCCGGCGCGGACACCATGGTGGGCCTGCTGATCAACACCGTGCCGGTGCGGGCGAACATCACCGCCGCCACCACCACCGCCGACCTGCTCGACCAGCTGCAGGGCGCGTACAACCACACGCTCGACCACCAGCACCTGGCGCTCAACGAGATTCACCGCATCACCGGGCAGGACGCGCTGTTCGACACCCTGTTCGCCTACGAGAACTACCCGATCGACGCCAGCGCGCTGTCGGGCAACCACGAACTCGCCGTCACCGACATCAGCAGCCGCGAATCCACCCACTACCCGCTGACGGTGCAGGCCCAGCCCGGTCGCGAGATGCGCCTCCAAGTCGAATACGACACAGACGTTTTCGACGCGGCACGGATCGCGACGCTGATCGAACGATTGCGGCGGGTGCTGGCCGTCATGACCGCCGACCCCGCGCGGCGGCTGTCGTCGATCGACCTGCTCGAGCCCGCCGAACACGACCGGCTGGACGCGTGGGGCGGCCGGGCCATCCTGACCCAGCCCGGCACGCCGGCGTCCATCCCGGAGTTGTTCACCGCCCAGGCGGCGCGCACCCCGCACGCGCCGGCGGTGACCTGCGAGGGCCGGTCCATGACCTACCGCGAGCTCGACGAGGGCTCGAACCGGTTGGCGCACTTGCTGATCGACCGCGGGGTGGGCCCCGGCGAGTCCGTGGCGCTGCTGTTCGGAAAGTCGGCCGACGCGATTGTGGCCATCCTGGCGGTGCTGAAGACCGGCGCGGCCTACCTGCCGATCGACCCTGCCCTGCCGGCGGCCCGCATCGAGTTCATGCTCGGCGACACCGCGCCCATGGCCGCACTCACCGTCGCCGCGCTCGCCGACAAGCTCGACGCCCACCACCTGATGGTCATCGACATCCACGACCGCGCCGTGGCCCGCCAGCCCGCCACGGCGCTGCCGGCGCCGGCACCCGAACACGTCGCCCACATCATCTACACCTCCGGCACCACCGGCGTGCCCAAAGGCGTTGCGGTGAGCCACCACAACGTGACCCGGCTGTTCGACGCGCAGGCCGTCGGCGTCGAGTTGTCGGCCGACCAGGTGTGGACGCAGTTCCATTCGTATGCCTTCGACTTCTCGGTGTGGGAGATCTGGGGTGCGTTGCTGCACGGCGGGCGCCTCGTCGTGGTCTCCGATTCGGTGGCCCGCTCGCCGATGGACTTCCACGCCCTGCTGGTCGCCGAGAAGGTCACCGTCTTGAGCCAAACCCCGTCGGCGGTGCGGATGCTCTCGCCGCAGGGACTGGATGCCGCGGCGCTGGTGATCGGCGCGGAGCCCTGCCCGCCGGAACTGGTGGACCGCTGGGCGCCCGGGCGGGTGATGGTCAACGTCTACGGCCCGACCGAGGCCACGATCTTCTCCTCGACGAGCGCGCCGTTGAGCGCGGGTTCGGGTGCGCCCCCGATCGGCTCGCCCGTCCCCGGGGCCGGGTTGTTCGTGCTCGACGGGTGGCTGCGCCCGGTACCGGCCGGCGTGGTCGGCGAGCTGTACGTGGCCGGCCGCGGCGTGGGCTACGGCTACTGGAAGCGGTCCGGGCTGACCGCGTCGCGGTTCGTGGCGTGCCCGTTCGGCGAGCCGGGTTCCCGCATGTACCGCACCGGCGACCTGGTGCGCTGGGGCACGGACGGCCAGCTGCAGTACCTCGGCCGCGCCGACGAGCAGGTCAAGATCCGCGGCTACCGCATCGAGGTCGGCGAGGTGCGCTCGGCGCTGGCCGCGCTCGACGGGGTGGACCAGGCCGTCGTCGTCGCCCGCGAGGACCGCCCCGGTGACAAGCGCCTCGTCGGCTACATCACCGGACCCGCCGACCCGGCCGGCGCCCGCGCCGAGCTGGCCGAGCGGTTGCCGGCCTACATGGTTCCGGTGGCGGTGGTGGCGCTCGACGCGCTGCCCATGACCGTCAACGGCAAGCTCGACACCCGCGCCCTGCCGGCGCCCGAATACTCCGCCGCCGGGTATCGCTCGCCGACCACCCCCACCGAGGAGATCCTGGCCGGCATCTACGCCCACGTGCTCGGCGTCGAGCGGGTCGGGGTCGACGACTCCTTCTTCGACCTCGGCGGCGACAGCATCTCGGCGATGCGCGTCATCGCGGCGATCAACAGCGCCATGGACACCGGCGTTCCGGTGCGCGTCATCTTCGAGGCGCCCACCGTCGCCCAGTTGGCGCCGCGCATCGGGGAGGACACGGGCCGGCTGGACCCGCTGGTGGCGGGCGCCCGGCCGGCGGTGATCCCGCTGTCGTTCGCCCAGAGCCGGCTGTGGTTCCTCGACCAGCTGCAGGGACCGTCCCCCGTCTACAACATGGCCGCGGCGCTGCGGATGCACGGGCGGCTCGACGCGCACGCGCTCGGCGCCGCGCTGGCCGACGTGGTGGCCCGCCACGAGAGCCTGCGGACCGTGTTCGCCGCGCCGCAGGGAACACCCCAGCAGGTGGTGCTCCCCGCCGAGCGGGCCGATCTGAGCTGGCGGATGGTCGACGCCCGCGGGTGGTCGGCCGGCCGGCTGCGCGAGGCCATCGACATCGCCGCCGCCGAAACCTTCGACCTGGCGACCCAAATCCCGCTGCGCGCTTCGCTTTTCCGCGTCGCCGAGGACGAACACGTGCTGGTCGCCGTGGTCCACCACATCGCCGCGGACGGCTGGTCGCTGCGACCGCTGGTGCGCGACCTGGGCATGGCGTACGCCAGCCGGTCCGCCGGGCGGGCCCCCGACTGGGAGCCGCTGCCGGTGCAATACGTCGACTACACCCTGTGGCAGCGCGACCAGTTCGGCGAGCTGGCCGACAGCGGCAGCCGCATCGCCGAGCAGCTCGCCTACTGGCAGGAGGCGCTGGCCGGCATGCCCGAGCGGCTTCAGCTGCCCACCGACCGGCCCTACCCGCAGATCGCCGATCAGCGCGGCGCGGCCGTCGAGGTCGACTGGCCGGCGGACCTGCAGCAGCAGGTCGCCGGGCTGGCCCGCGAGTACAACTCGACCAGCTTCATGGTGGTGCAGGCCGCCCTGGCGGTGCTGCTGTCGAAGATCAGCGCCAGCACCGACGTGGCGGTGGGCTTCCCGATCGCCGGGCGGCGCGACCCCGCCCTCGACGAGCTGGTCGGCTTCTTCGTCAACACCCTGGTGCTGCGGGTCGACCTGGCCGGCGATCCCTCCTTCACCGACCTGCTCGCCCGGGTGCGCGCCCGCAGCCTCGAGGCGTTCGAGCACCAAGACGTGCCCTTCGAGGTGCTGGTCGAGCGGGTCAACCCGGCGCGGAGCCTGAGCCATCACCCGCTCGTGCAGGTGATGCTGGCCTGGCAGAACTTCGCCGGCCAGGACGGCGACCCCGGGGCCGGGCTGGCCCTGGGCGACGTGCGGGTCACCTCGATCCCGCTGGACACCCAGGTGGCCCGCATGGACCTGGTGTTCTCGCTGGCCGAACGCTGGACCGACGGCGACGAGCCCGCCGGGATCGGCGGGCGGGTCGAGTTCCGCACCGACGTGTTCGACGCGGACAGCATCCGGGCGCTGATCCGGCGGCTGGAGCGCGTCCTGACGGCGATGACCGCCGACCCCACCCGCCCGATGTCGTCGGTGGACCTGCTCGACGCGGCCGAGCACGCCCGGCTGGACGCCCTGGGCAACCGTGCCGTGCTCACCGCACCGGCGACCGATGCCGCCTCGATCCCGGCGCTGTTCGCCGCGCAGGCGGCGCGCACCCCCGACGCGGTGGCCCTGAGCTTCGAGGGCCGCTCGTGGACCTACCGCGAGCTCGACGAGGCCGCCAACCGCCTCGCGCACCGGCTCGCCGGCTTCGGCGTGGGTCCCGACGAGCGGGTGGCCCTGCTGTTCGGCCGATCGGCCGACGCGATCGTCGCGATCCTCGCGGTGCTCAAGTCCGGCGCCGCGTACCTGCCGATCGACCCGGGGCTGCCGGCCGAGCGGATCGGGTTCATGCTCTCCGACGCCGCCCCGATGGCCGCGCTCAGCACCGGCGAGCTCGCCGCGCGGCTGCGCGGGCATCACGTCGTCGTCCTCGACGTGAACGACCCCGCGATCGACGCCCAGCCGGCCACGGCGCTGCCGGCGCCGGACGCGGACGACATCGCCTACCTGATCTACACCTCTGGCACCACCGGGGTGCCCAAAGGCGTTGCGGTGAGCCACCGTAACGTCGCCCAGCTGCTGGCAGCCCAGGACTCGGGCCTGCCGCGCGAAGGCGTGTGGTCGCAGTGGCACTCGCTGGCCTTCGACGTCTCGGTTTGGGAGATCTTCGGCGCGTTGCTGCACGGCGGGCGGCTCGTGGTCATCCCCGACTCGGCGGTGCGATCCCCGCGGGACTTCCACGCGCTGCTGGTCGACGAACGGGTCAGCGTGATCAGTCAGACCCCGTCGGCGGCGGGCGTGCTGTCGCCCGAGGGGCTCGAATCGGCCACCCTGGTGGTCGCGGGGGAGGCCTGCCCGACGGAGCTGGTGGACGCCTGGGCGCCGGGACGCGCGATGATCAACGCCTACGGCCCCACCGAGGCGACGGTGTACGCGGCGGTCAGCGCGCCACTCAAGGCCGGATCGAGCGTCGTGCCCATCGGATCGCCGGTGCCCGGCGCGGGGCTGTTCGTGCTGGACGAGTCGCTGCGGCCGGTGCCGCAAGGCGTCGTCGGCGAACTGTATGTGGCCGGCGCCGGCGTGGCGTGCGGCTACTGGAAGCGGTCCGGCCTGACCGCGTCGCGGTTCGTGGCGTGCCCGTTCGGGGCGCCCGGATCGCGCATGTACCGGACCGGTGACCTGGTGTGCTGGGGCTCCGACGGGCAGCTGCAGTACCTGGGCCGCGCCGACGACCAGGTCAAGGTCCGCGGCTACCGCATCGAACTCGGCGAGGTGCGTTCGGCGCTGGCCGCCCTCGACGGGGTGGACCAGGCCGTCGTCATCGCGCGCGAGGACCGTCCCGGCGATAAGCGTTTGGTCGGCTACGTCACCGGCGCAGCGGACCCGGCCGAGCTGCGCGCCCGGCTGGGCGATCGCCTCCCGGCCTACATGGTCCCGGCGGCGGTCGTGGCGCTCGACGCGCTGCCGCTGACCCCCAACGGCAAGCTCGACGCGCGGGCCCTGCCGTCACCGGAATACACCGACGCCGATCGCTATCGCGCCCCTCAGACCCCGGTCGAGGAGACCCTGGCCGGCATCTATGCCCAGGTCCTGGGCGTCGAGCGGGTCGGGGCCGACGATTCGTTCTTCGACCTGGGCGGGGACAGCATTTCCTCGATGCAGGTGGTGACCCGGGCCCGGGCCGCGGGCCTGGCGGTGCGGACCCGCGACATCTTCACCGAGCAGACCGTGGCCCGGCTGGCCCGGGTGGCCGTCGCGGCCGACGGCGAGGACGGCGTGGTCGACGAGGGCACCGGGGCGATCACCGCCACCCCGATCATCCGCTGGCTGCGCGGGGTGGAAAGTGCGGGCGGTCCGGTCGACCAGTTCAACCAGACGATGGCGCTGCAGGCCCCCGCCGGGGTCACCGAGGCCGACGTGGTGACCGTGTTGCAGGCCCTGCTGGACCGGCACGCCATGCTGCGCCTGCGGGTGGACCGCGATTCGGACGACGACGCCGGCGAGTGGTCGCTGCAGGTGCCCGAGCCGGGCTCGGTGGACGCCGCGCACCGCGTGCTCTCGGTGGACGAACTGACCGACGCGGCGGTCGTCGAGGCGCGGTCCCGGTTGAACCCGGCCGCCGGGGTGATGCTCAGCGCGCTGTGGGTCGCACCCGCCGGCCGGCTGGTGCTGATCGTTCACCACCTGGCCGTCGACGGGGTGTCCTGGCGGGTCCTGCTGGAAGACCTCAACATCGCCTGGGGCCAGCACCACCACGGGCAGCCCGTGGCGCTGCCCACCGGCGGAACGTCGTTCGCCCGCTGGGCGTCATTGCTGGCCGAGCGCGCGCACGCGCCCGCGGTGGCCGAGCGGGCCGACGCCTGGCGTCGGGTCGCGGCGACCCCGCCCGCGCTGCCGGCCGTGCGTCCCGGCCTGGACACCTACGAGACCGCCGAGAACCTGTCGGTGCTGCTGGACGTCGAGACCACCCGCACGCTGCTCGGCGAGGCGCCCGCCGCCTTCCACGCCGGGATCAACGACATCCTGCTGGTCGGGTTCGCGCTGGCCTGGGCGGAATTCCTGGGCAACGCGGGCGCCCCGATCGGCATCGACGTCGAGGGCCACGGCCGCGACGAGGAGCTGGCCGCCGGCGTGGACCTGTCCCGCACCGTGGGCTGGTTCACCACCAAATACCCGGTGGCCCTCAACGTCGGCGGCCTGTCCTGGGCGGACGTCGTGGCCGGCGCGCCGATCCTGGGTGCGCTGCTCAAAGACGCCAAGGAGCAGCTGCGCGCCCTGCCCGACCCGCTGACCTACGGGTTGCTGCGCTACCTGAACGACGAGGTCGACCTGGACGGCCCCGACCCGACGATCGGGTTCAACTACCTCGGCCGGCTGGGCGGGGCGGCCGCCGAACTTTCCGATGAGCTGTGGCGGATCAGCCGGGACGGCTCGGCGGCCACCGCCGCCAGCACCGCGGTGCCCATGCCGCTGATGCACACCGTGGACCTCAACGCCGGCACCATGGACACCGAGGACGGCCCCCAGCTGCACGCGACCTGGACGTGGGCGCCCTCGGCGCTCGACCGCGAGCAGGTGGCCCGGCTGAGCACGCTGTGGTTCCAGGCGCTGGCCGGCATCTGCGCGCACGTGCGCGACGGCGGCGGCGGGCTGACCCCGTCGGACATCGCGCCGGCCCGGCTGAACCAGCCGCAGATCGACCAGCTCGAGCGGACCCACCGGGTCGCCGACGTCCTGCCGCTGACCCCGTTGCAGGAGGGGCTGCTGTTCCACGCCACCACCACGCGGGGCTCCGACGACCACCTCTACGTGGTCCAGCTGGACCTCAGCCTCGCCGGTCCGATCGACCGCGACCGGCTGCGCGACGCGATGCACGCGGTGATCACCCGGCACCCGCACCTCGTCGCCCGGTTCAGCGACCGGTTCGACGAGCCGGTGCAGATCATCCCCACCGACCCGGCGATGGCCTGGCGCTACCTCGAGGTCGCGGCCAACGGGTCCGAACCCGAGGAGCAGATCCAACGCCTGTGCGCGGCCGAACGCGAAGCCGTCTACGATCTGGCCGACGAGCCCGCCGTGCGGGCGGTGCTGATCCGCACCGGGCAGGACCGGCATCGGCTGGTGCTCACCATTCATCACATCGTGCTCGACGGCTGGTCGGTCCCGATCCTGCTGAACGAGACGTTCGCCTGCTACACCGGCCAGCGCCTCCCCGCGCCCCCGCCCTACCGCAGGTTCGTGGCCTGGCTGGCCGAACGCGACCTCGACGCCGCACGCGCGGCCTGGGCCGGGGTGTTCGACGGCTTCGACACCCCGACGCTGGTCGGCCCGCCGCACCAGCCGGAGCCGGGCGCCCGGGGCGTCCAGTCGTTCGCGGTCCCCGCGGGGATCACGGCCGCGCTCGGCGAGCTGGCCCGCTCCAGCCACACCACCGTCAGCACCGTGCTGCACGCCGCGTGGGCGCAGCTACTGGCGTGGCTGACCGGCCAGCACGACGTCGCCTTCGGCACCACCGTCTCGGGCCGGCCCGCCGACGTCCCCGGCGCCGACGCGATGGTGGGCCTGATGATCAACACCATCCCGGTGCGCGCGCGCATCACGGCGGCGACCACCGCGGCCGACCTGCTGGCCCAGCTGCAAGGCGCGCACACCGAGACCCTCGACCACCAGCACCTGGCGCTGAGCGAGATCCACCGAATCACCGGTCAGGACAAGCTGTTCGACACCCTGTTCGCCTACGAGAACTACCCGCTCGACACCTCGGCGATGGCCGTCGACCACGAGCTGGGCATCACCGACGTCAACATGTTCGAGCGCAACCACTACCCGTTGACGATGCAGGCCGCGCTGTCCGGCGAACAACTGGGCCTTCGGGTCGAATACGACGCCTCCGTCTTCGACGCGCACACCATCGGCGCGCTGGGCGAGCGGTTCGAGCGGGTGCTGGTCGCGATGACCGCCGACCCGGGCCGGCCGCTCTCGTCGGTGGACCTGCTCGACGCGTCCGAACACGCGCGCCTCGACGAGGTCGGCAACCGGACGGTCCTGGCCCGCGCGCCGCTCGAATTCCCGTCGATTCCGGCGTTGTTCGACGCGCACGTCGCCGGGACGCCGGACGCGGTGGCGGTCAGCTGGGGCGACCTGTCGATGACGTACCGCGAACTCGACGACGCCGCCAACCGGCTGGCGCACCTGCTGACCGGCCACGGCGCGGGCCCGGGACAGGCTGTGGCCCTGCTGTTTTCGCGCTCGCCGCAGGCGATCGTCGCGATCCTGGCGGTGCTCAAGACCGGCGCGGCCTACCTGCCGATCGACCCGGCGGCCCCCGCTACCCGGATCAGATTCATGCTCGAGGATTCCGCGCCGGTCGCGGCCGTCACCACCACGGGCCTGCGCTCGCGGCTGGACGGGTGCGACGTCACCGTCATCGACATCGAGGACGCACCGACCGACACCGCGGCGGGCACGCCGTTGCCGGCGCCCCCGCCCGACGGCGTCGCCTACATCATCTACACCTCGGGCACCACCGGCGTTCCCAAAGGCGTTGCGATCACTCATCGCAACGTGACGCAGCTGCTGGAGCCGTTGGATGCGGGCCTGCCGCGAGCCGGCGTGTGGACGCAAAGCCACTCGTACGCGTTCGACGTCTCGGTGTGGGAGATCTTCGGCGCGCTGCTGCGCGGCGGGCGGCTGGTGGTGGTGCCCGAGTCGGTGGCGCGCTCGCCGCGGGACTTCCACGACCTGCTGGCCGCCGAGCGGGTCAGCGTGCTGACCCAGACCCCGTCGGCCGTGGCGATGCTGTCCCACGAAGGGCTGGAATCGGTGTCGCTGGTCATGGCCGGGGAGGCCTGCCCTCCCGAGGTGGTGGACCGGTGGGCGCCGGGCCGGGTGATGGTCAACGCCTACGGCCCGACCGAGACGACGATGTGCGTGGCGATCAGCGCGCCACTGCAGGCGGGATCCGGGACGCCGCCGATCGGTTCGCCGGTGGACGGCGCGGCGCTGTTCGTGCTCGACGCGTGGCTGCGTCCCGTCGCCGCGGGCGTCGTGGGGGAGCTGTACGTCGCCGGCGACGGGGTGGCCGCGGGATACGTCGGCCGGTCCGGGCTGACCGCGTCGCGGTTCGTGGCGTGCCCGTTCGGCGAGCCGGGCGAGCGCATGTACCGCACCGGGGACCTGGTGTGCTGGCAGGCCGACGGGCAGCTGCAGTACCTGGGCCGCGCCGACGAGCAGGTCAAGATCCGCGGCTACCGCATCGAACTCGGCGAAGTCCAGACCGCGCTGGCCGCGCTGGATGACGTCGACCAGGCGGTGGTGATCGCCCGCGAGGACCGCCCCGCCGCCTTACGCCTGGTGGGCTACATCACCGGAACCGCCGACCCAGCCGAGGCGCGCACCGCGCTGGCACAACGGCTGCCGGGCTACATGGTGCCGGCGGCCGTGGTCGGGCTCGACGCGCTGCCGCTGACGCCCAACGGCAAACTCGACACCCGCGCGCTGCCGGCGGTGCAGTACACCGGCAGCGGGTACCGGGCCCCGTCGAACGCGCTCGAGGAGGCGCTGGCCGCGGCCTTCGCACGCGTGCTCGGCGTGGAGCGGGTCGGGGTCGACGACTCGTTCTTCGACCTGGGCGGCGACAGCATTTCCGCGATGCGCCTCATCGCGGCGATCAACACCGGCCTGGGCGCCGATCTCCCGGTCCGCACGTTGATCGACGCGCCCACGGTCGCCGGGTTGGGTCAGCGACTGCGCACGCCCACGACGGACGCGCACGAGGTGGTTCCGGTGCAGACCCTCAAGCAGGGGGCCGGCGGTGTCCCGCTGTTCTGCGTGCATCCCGCCGGCGGGGTGAGCTGGCCGTATCAGGTGCTCGGAAACCACCTCGACTGCCCGATCATCGGGATCCAGCAGGTCCCGCGCAACGGCGACGGCGGCCCGCGGTCCATCCGGGCGATGGCGCAGACCTATGCCGACCGCATCCAGCACGCCTATCCCGACGGGCCCTACAACCTGCTGGGCTGGTCGTTCGGTGGGGTCGTGGCCCACGAGGTCGCCATCGAGCTGCAGCGGCGCGGGTGCGAGATCGGGCGCCTGATCCTCCTCGACGCCCAACCCGGCCTCGACGGCGGCGTGGCCGTGGGCGAGCACGCCCAGGGCGAGCGGCGGGTGCTCGAAGAAGTGTTGCGGGCCAACAACATCGGCCCCGGCGAACAAGACGGACACGCCGACGAACGCCGGCCGCGCAGCAAACCGCTCGTCGCGCAACTGCTGAGCAACCTCAACGACAACATCGAGCTCTATCGCCGCCACGAGCCGGGGCGCTTCGAGGGGGAGATCACCGTGTTTTCCGCGGCCCGCGACGACGGCGATCGCGGCGCGCGGCTGTCCCGATCGTGGGCGCCCTACGCGTCCGGCGACATCGCGGTGCACGCGATCGACTGCACGCACCACGACATGCTGACCGCCGAAAGTGTCGCGAGGTACGGCGAGCAACTGCGCGAACTTCTGCGCGCGACGATGCGAGCCACCTCACACTCGCGGCGATCGCAGTGATCACCGCGCGTTGATCATGGGCGTTGATGGGCCGTTGCAGCGCTTTTGGCGGACGTCACGCGCGCGCCGAATCGGGCCCCGGTAGGGTCGAAGAGGTGTGCGGAGTCACCGGGGAGGTACGACTCGACGGGCGGGCGCCCGAGGTAGCGGCGGTCTCAGCGATGGCCGCCGTGCTGACGCCGAGGGGCCCGGACAGTGGCGGCGCCTGGTCGCAGGGCCGGGTTGCCCTCGGCCATCGTCGCCTCAAGATCATCGACCTGACCGAGGCCGGCTCGCAGCCGATGGTCGACTCCGAACTGGGCCTGTCGATCGCCTGGAACGGCTGCATCTACAACTACAAGGAACTGCGCAGCGAACTCAGCGGATACGGCTACCGCTTCTTCTCGCACAGCGACACCGAGGTTCTGATCAAGGCCTACCACCGGTGGGGCGACGACTTCGTCAGCCACCTGTTCGGCATGTTCGCCTTCGCCATCGTCGAGCGCGACAGCGGGCGGGTGCTGCTCGGGCGCGACCGGCTCGGCATCAAACCCTTGTACCTGACCGAGGACAACCACCGGGTCCGCTTCGCCTCGACCCTGCCGGCCCTGCTGGCCGGCGGCGGCGTGGACACCCGCATCGACCCCGTCGCCCTGCACCACTACATGACCTTCCACTCGGTGGTGCCCGCCCCGGCCACCATCCTGCGCGGGGTGCGCAAGGTGCCGCCCGCCTCGCTCGTCGCGATCGAGCCCGACGGCAGGCGCACCGTCACCACGTACTGGGCGCCCGATTTCACCCGGCACGCCGACCGCGCGGACTGGTCGGAGCGCGACTGGGAAGACGCCGTGCTGTCCACGCTGCGCCTGGCGGTCCAGCGCCGCCTGGTCGCCGACGTGCCGGTCGGCTGCCTGCTGTCCGGCGGTGTCGATTCCAGCCTGATCGTGGGCCTGCTCGCCGAGGCCGGCCAGCACGGGCTGTCCACCTTCTCGATCGGCTTCGAGTCGGCCGGCGGCGTCAAGGGCGACGAGTTCCAGTACTCCGACATCGTGGCCAAGCGCTTCGAGACCGACCACCACCAGATCCGCATCGAGACCGAACGGATGCTGCCCGCCCTCGACGGGGCCATCGGCGCGATGAGCGAGCCGATGGTCAGCCACGACTGCGTCGCCTTCTACCTGCTCAGTCAGGAAGTGGCGCGCCACGTGAAGGTCGTGCAGTCCGGCCAGGGCGCCGACGAGGTGTTCGCCGGCTATCACTGGTACCCGCCGATGGGCTCACCGGCCGCCGCGTCGCTGCAGGGTGCGGTCGCCGAGTACCGCGGTGCCTTCTTCGACCGTGATTCGGCCGAGCTGGCCGGCCTGCTGGGACCGGGCATCATGGCGCCCGGCGACCCCAGTGGCCGCTTTGTCACCGAGCACTTCGCGCGGGCCGGCGCCGAGACGGGCGTCGACCGCGCGTTGCGCCTCGACACCACCGTGATGCTCATCGACGACCCGGTGAAGCGGGTCGACAACATGACGATGGCGTGGGGGCTGGAGGGTCGTGTTCCGTTCCTCGACCACGAGCTGGTGGAACTGGCCGCCACCTGCCCGCCGGAGCTCAAGATCGCGCACGAGGGCAAGGGCGTCCTCAAACAGGCTGCGCGGCGGGTGATTCCATCGGAGGTCATCGACCGGCCCAAGGGCTATTTCCCGGTTCCGGCGCTGACCCATCTCGAAGGGCCCTACCTCGATATGGTCCGCGACGCCCTCTACGCGCCGGTTGCCAAGGAGCGCGGCCTGTTTCGTGCGGAAGCGGTCGAGGGTCTGCTGGAGAATCCCAACGGCAAGCTGACCCCGCTGCGCGGCAACGAGCTGTGGCAGATCGCCCTGCTCGAGCTGTGGTTGCAGCGTCACGGCATCACGGGGCCGGTTGCATGACCGTGGTCGATCCGTCCGGCGACCACACCGAGGCGATCACGCTCGGTCTGCACGACGCTTCGCCGCCGGAGCTGGTCGATGCGATGGCGAAAGACGTCGAGCTCGAATTAGGTTGGGGCCGACTGATTTTCGGGCAGACCTTCGCCGACTCCCAGCAACTGGTCGAGGCGCTGCGCCGCGAGGGTCCCGGCCGGCGCGACATCTGCATCTACGCCCGCGAATCCCACGTCGTGGTCGCCGAGGCGCCCACCGAGCTGTTCATCGACCCCAGCCACACCTACCGGCTGCGCTTCACGGGCAAGAAGAAGGCCTCGCCGCCGCCGCCGCTGGGCGTGACGGTGCGCACGCTCAACGATCCGATCGACGCCGACGCCATGAACCGCGTGTACGTGCGCTGCGGGATGGTCCCCGCCGGGGTCGACGTGATCTGGGACAACCATCGGCATGTGCCGGCGGTGAAGTATCTGCTCGCGGTGCGCGACGAGGACGGCGCCGTGGTCGGTACCGTCACCGGCGTCGACCACGAGTTGTTGTTCAACGATCCGGAGGAGGGGTCGAGCCTGTGGACGCTGGCCGTCGATCCGGCCGCCGGGCTCCCGGGGGTCGGCGCGGCCCTCACCCGGGCACTGGCCGAGCACTTCCGCGACGCGGGCCGCGCCTACATGGATCTGTCGGTGGCCCACGACAACGCCGCCGCCATCGGCCTGTACGAGAAGCTGGGTTTCCGCCGCGTCCCGGTGCTGGCGATCAAGCGCAAGAACGCGATCAACGAGCCGCTGTTCAGCCCGCCGCCCGAGACGGTCGACGACCTCAACCCCTACGCCCGGATCATCGCCGACGAGGCGCTGCGCCGCGGGATCTGGGTCGAAGTGCTCGACGCCGAGACCGGCGAGATGCGGCTCACACACGGCGGGCGCAGCGTCATCACCCGCGAGTCGCTGTCCGAATACACCTCGGCGGTGGCCATGTGCCGCTGCGACGACAAGCGGTTGACCCGGCGCCTGGTCTCCGAGGCCGGCATCACCGTGCCGCGCGCGCGGCTGGCCACCTTCGACGAGAGCGACTTCGCCTTCCTCAAGGAGGTGGGCGAGGTCGTCGTCAAACCGACGCGGGGCGAGCAGGGCAAGGGCATCACGGTCGGGGTCGTTCCCGACAACGGGCCCGACGACCTGTCCGCCGCCCTCGCGCGCGCCCGCAAGCAATACCCGGACGTGCTCATCGAGCAGCGGGTGGCCGGCGACGACCTTCGCCTCGTCGTGATCGACGGCCGCGTCGTCGCCGCCGCCCTGCGCATGCCCCCGGAGATCATCGGCACGGGGGAGCACAGCGTGCGGGACCTGATCGCGGCCGAAAGCCGGCGGCGGTCGGCGGCCACCGGCGGCGAGTCCCGCATCCCGCTGGACGACCTCACGGAATCGACGGTCGCCGAAGCCGGTTGGGCGCTCGACGATGTGCTGCCCCAGGGCACCCGGCTCCGGGTGCGTCGCACGGCGAACCTGCATCAGGGCGGCACCATCCACGACGTCACCGCGCAGGTGAACACCGAGCTGTGCCGGGTCGCGGTGACCGCGGCCGAGGCGATCGGCATCCCGGTGACCGGGATCGACCTGCTGGTGCCCGACGTCACGGGCGCCGACTACGCGTTCATCGAAGCCAACGAGCGACCGGGGCTGGCCAACCACGAACCTCAGCCCACGGCGGCGGCTTTCATCGATTTCCTCTTCCCCGGCCACCCCGGGCAGCCGCAGGCCTGGACGCCCGAGGAGTCCCGCTCCGATCGCGGCTGACGCCGGTCGAAACCAGAACGGAGACGCCCATGAGTGCGAGCGCCCAAACGAAGTCCATCGCGACGCGGGTGCCCGCCCGGCTGGACCGGCTGCCGTGGTCACGGTTTCACTGGCGCGTCGTGGTCGGCCTGGGCGGGGTGTGGGTGCTCGACGGGCTCGAGGTCACCATGGTCGGCAACGTCTCGGCGCGGCTCATGGAGCCGGGCAGCGGCATCGCGCTGAATCCCGCGCAGATCGGCATGGCGGCGGCGATATACATCGCCGGGGCGTGTTCGGGGGCGCTGTTCTTCGGTCACCTCACGGACCGGTTCGGGCGGCGAAACCTGTTCATCCTCACCCTCGCGATCTATCTGGTCGCCACCGTGGCGACCGCGTTCGCGTTCGCCCCCTGGTATTTCTTTGTGACCCGCTTCTTCACCGGCTCCGGCATCGGCGGCGAATACGCCGCCATCAACTCGGCCATCGACGAGCTGATCCCGGCGCGGGTGCGCGGCCGGGTCGACCTGGTGATCAACGGAACCTATTGGCTGGGTTCGGCCGCCGGCGCCGGTGGCGCGCTGATCCTGTTGAACACCGCCAACTTTGCGCCTGACATCGGGTGGCGGCTCGCCTTCGGCATCGGCGCGATCCTGGGCATCTTCGTGCTGCTGGTGCGGCGCAACGTCCCGGAGAGCCCGCGCTGGCTGTTCATTCACGGCCGCGAGGACGAGGCCGAGCACATCGTCGGCGAGATCGAGCAGGAGGTCGAGCGGGAGACCGGCGAGCCCCTGCCTGAGCCGCAGGGGAAGCCGCTGCGGATCCGCCAGCGCAAGTCGATCTCGTTCCGGGAGATCGCCGGCGTGGCCTTCAAGCTCTACCCGCGGCGCGCGGTGCTCGGGCTGGCGCTGTTCATCGGGCAGGCGTTCCTCTACAACGGCGTCACGTTCAACCTCGGCACGCTGCTCAGCCAGTTCTACGCCGTGCCGTCGGGCATGGTGCCGGTGTTCTTCGTGCTGTGGGCCCTGAGCAACTTCGCCGGCCCGCTGGTGCTCGGGCATCTGTTCGACACCGTCGGCCGCAAACCGATGATCACGCTGACCTACATCGGCTCGGGTCTCGCGGTGGTGGTGCTGGCGCTGGTGTTCATCACCCAGGCCGGCGGCGTCTGGGCCTTCATCGGCGTGCTCATCGTGGCGTTCTTTTTGGCGTCGGCCGGTGCCAGCGCGGCGTACCTGACCGTCAGCGAGATCTTCCCGATGGAGACGCGGGCGCTGGCGATCGCGTTCTTCTACGCGATGGGAACGGCGATCGGCGGCATCACCGGCCCGCTGCTGTTCGGCCAGCTGATCAACTCGGGCCACCGCAGCGAGGTCGTCTGGTCGTTTTTGATCGGCGCGGTGGTGATGGCCGCGGCCGGACTGGTCGAACTGTGGCTGGGGGTCGCCGCCGAGCGGCGCCCGCTGGAAGAGCTGGCGTTGCCGCTGACCGTAGAAGACGCCGAAGAGGCCGAACGCCAAGGGGATTCGGCGCCGCTGCCGGACTGACGGGCCTGCCCGCTCGCGCGCGTCACCGCTCGGCTATCCGGTGAGCCTGGTCAGCCAGGCGGGATCCTGATAGTTCACGGACGTGACGCCGTCCCACACGAAGGGGGTGGAGTTGGCGTTGACGCCGGACAGCGTCGAATAGCCGTTGGCCGCCTTCGTCTTGGCCGTGCCGAGGTCGTCGCCGGACTTGATGCAGGCGATCACGGCGGCGCCGGCGCCGACCGTCTTGGCCAGTTGCGCGAATTCGCCGTCGGTGCGGTCTTCGGCGCCGCCCTCCTGCGGCTGAAAGTTGCTGGCGAACAAGCCCGAATAGAAGTCGCTGTAGAGCTTGGCGTCGTTCTGCGCGGCGACGCAGTAGGTGGCCGCGACCGCGCGGGTCGAATAGGTCCGACTGTGCGAGCGGTCGTCGAGGAAGTTGAGCAAGTGATAGCGCACCGCGAGCTTCTTGTTGTTCACCGCCGCGTCGATGTCGGCGCCGTTCGATCGGATGAAGGTGCCGCACGGCGGGCAGATGGGTTCGTTGAAGATGTCGATCGTCGCCCGTGCGGCCGAACTGCCCACGTACACACCGTCATCGAGCACCCGCAGCGCGACGGCGTCCGGTGGTGGCGGCGGCGAAGGCGGCTCCGGCGGGGACTCAGATTCCCACGGCCGGACCACGGCGAGCAGCGCCCCGACGAGCGCCACGGCGACGGTGGCGGCGACGCCGACCCACAGCCAGGGCCTGCGGCCGGCTTGCGGCGGTGGCGCCCACGGCGGCGGGCCACCGGCGTTGCTCCAGCCCCCAGCACCGCCCCAGCCGGTCGGTTGGGGCACCGGCCCGCCGGGAGCAAATGGCTGGCCGGCGCCCGCAGGGGTGGGCCACGCCGTCGCCGCGGGCGGTGCCGGCGCGATGCCCCCGGGTGCCTGGGCGGCGAATGCCGAAGGCGGCGTTGCCATCTGGGTGCGCGCCAGGATGTCGGTGGCCCGATCCTGGTCGGGTGCGGCCAGCGCCGCGTACGCGGCGGATGACAGGTCACCACAGGTGAGGTAGCGGTCGTCGGGGTTCTTGGCCATGCCGCGGGCGATCACCTCGTCGAAGCCGGCCGGGATGCTGGGCCGCGCCGCGCTGGGCCGTGGGATCGGTTGGTGCACGTGCGCGCCGATCACGCTGAGCTGGTCGCCCGTGTAGGGAGGGGAGCCGGTCAAGCACTCGTACAGCACGCAGGCCAGCGCGTAGATATCGGCGCGATGCGTCACCTGGGAGTCGCCGAACCGTTCCGGGGCCATGTATTTGGCGGTGCCCACGGTGGTGCCGATTTGCGTCAGCTTTTCGTCCGACGTCGCGCTGGCGATGCCGAAATCGACGAGGTAGGCGAAGTCGTCGGCGCTCACCAGGATGTTCTCCGGCTTGACGTCTCGGTGCAGGATGCCGGCCGCGTGGGCGGCGTCGAGCGCCGACCCGATCTGACGGACGATTGCCACCGCCCGCGGCGGCGACAATGGCCCGTACCGCTTCAGCATGCCGGCCAGGTCTTTGCCGTCGACGAGGCGCATGTCGACGTAGAGCTGGCCGTCGATCTCGCCGAAATCGTGGATGGGCACGACGTGGGGTTCGTGCAGCCGCCCGGCGGTGCGCGCCTCGCGCTGCATCCGCGAGCGGAAGACCGGGTCGTTGGACAGCGTCGGCGACATCAGTTTCAGGGCCACCACGCGCTCGCGGACCGTGTCCTCGGCCTCGTAGACGTCGCCCATGCCGCCGCGACCGACCAGCCGCCGCAGCAGGTACGGCCCGAACTGCGAACCCGCCCGCGTATCCGCGGTCGTGTCATCCATCGGCGACTCCTCATCCGCCAGCCCCATGCACCGCAAACCGATTCGTGGCGCTCGCGCGGGCCCTGCCGATGGCGGCGCCGGATCCGCCGGTGCGGTGGCATGCAGGCATAAGGCTAAGGTTTCGGCGACCGCGGGGCACACCGAATAGCGAAAGCCAGCTAATTCGACGGGACGCGCTTAGCGGACGTCGTCATCCCCGGCGGCGCGGTCGGTGAGGCCTTCGCGCGACAGCGCCCGGACGAATCCGTAGGCCTGCATGCCGGCCGGGCCGGGATTGTCGAAGATCCACTCGTTGATCTTTTCCAGCGCGTTGGCCAGGTCGTCGCGCTTGACCCGGACCAGATAGGTTCTGCGGTCGTCGTCCGGGTCCTCGAGTGACTCGGCGACCGCGACGGGGTTCCGGAACGCATACGCGATCCCGTGCACGGCATCGTGATTGAGCGCCCACTGAATTTCGCTGGGGCGCAATCGGTTCACCGCCAGATTCCGATAGTCACGGTCGTGGTCTGAACTGCTCACCTGGCCGGTGATCCTTTTCTGTGTGCAGCGCGGGAGGCGACAAGCCGGGCGTTTTCATCATAGGAACGCTGGCCGCTTGCTGCATGTCGAGCGCTTCTGCGCACCGGTGTCAGCGGGTGTACTTCAGAAACAGGTAGTCGTCGCAGACCAGCGCGTGCGCCAGGCGCATCGTGACTGGCGCGGTCAGCCGCGCCGGGTGCACGCGGTAACCCACCGGCTGGCTCGCGGCGAGCCTGGGGGCGAGGGTGACGCACAGTTCGGTGACGGCGTCGGCCTCGACCAGCTCGTCGAGCAGGGTCGGCCCGCCCTCGCACAGGATGCGGCGCATGCCCTGCTCGCGCAGCATCGCGACGGCCAGGGCCACGTCCACGGTGTCCTCGCCGGCGATCAGGAGGCGCAGCCGGTTGTCCGGCCGGTCGTCACTGTCGAGGCGCGCCGCGGTTCGCGCGCAGGTCACCAGGATCGGTGGTTGTTCGGGATCGCTGAACAGCCGGGCGGGCAGGTCGCCGCTGCGGCTGACGACCGCGATCGGCGGGGGCGCGAATCGCCCCTCGTGGTGCCGCCTGGCCCGCGCCGCGTCGCTGAGCTTCACCGGGCCGTAATTTTCGGCGCGGGCGGTGCCCGCCCCGACCAGGACGACGTCGGCCAGCCCGCGCAGGATCCGCAACAGCCGCTGATCGGTGGGACACGACAGGGGCCCGGCGCGCCCGCCGAACGCGGCGGCGCCGTCGGCGCTGAAGATCATGTTGGCGCGCAGGCTATCCGGGGGATCGGCATAGAACGGCGCGAGTTCGACGATGCTGGGGACGGTGCTGACCCGGGGAGACTGGTCCACCCTCACGCCTCGTGGCCGGGTTCGAGTTGGCGGACGTCGCCGAACGACACCCAGCTTTCCAGCTCCCGTGGCGGGCTGCCGCCGACCGGGGCCAGCAGGTGCCCGACGTGGTCGCCCAGCGGGAAGCGCTCGAGGATCTCGCCGACGAACCAGGCGGCCGCGTCGTCGAGGATGGGCATCCCGTCGGGGCCCGAATGCCAGGAACAGCGGGCGAACTTGTCGATCTTGTCGCTGGTCTGGCCGCCGAAGAGCTCCACGACGTCGAGGTGGTCGTGGTCGAACACGTGCACCGCCAGGTGGGTGGCGTCGCGGGCCGTGCGGAACGTGTGGTTGCGCTGCGACAGGCCGACCAGGAATCGGGGCGGGTGAATGCTGGCCTGGCTGGCGAAACCCACGAGGCAGCCGGCCGGGGTGCCGTTGGCCTGCGTGGTGACGACGAACATCGGATAGTTCAGCACCGCCACCAGCTTGTCGAATGCTTCGGTTTCGGGGTCGGCCATCCGGTCAGTCTTCCGTTGCAAGTGAGTGACATTCAGTGGTCACGCGACTTGCACCCCGTCTCGGGGTTGTTCCCCGGCCTGGTGGCCGGTTCCCTTCCGCGCTTCACGGCCACCAGCCCGCCCAGGCCAGGTCTTACGGTCGGCTCCACGCTTGACGGCGGCCCCAACTGGGCCGACGACGCTAATGGTGTCCTCGTAGCGTGCGAGGTTGATCGCTGCGTTGTCATCACGTTGGTGCGTGAGCGAACAGGCATCACATGTCCAGTATTCATCCCAGCCGATGTCTTGCACATGCCCACAGGCATGGCAGGTTTTCGACGACGGAAACCAGCGGTCAGCGACCGCCAGCTGCGACCCGTACCAGCCGCTCTTGTAAGACAGGAGGCGACGCGCGGCGCCCAGGGCCGCGTCCGACAGTCCACGCCGTCTGGCGCGGGCGCCCGAAAGGCCCTTCTGCCGCAACATTCCCGCCACGTCCAAACCTTCAATAACGATCTGGCCGTGGGTTTGGGCCAGTCTTGTGGTGAAGACGTGCAGGTGATGCGTGCGAACATCGTTGACCCGGCGATGCAGCCGGGAGATCTCGGTGGTGCGCTTACGGTATTGCCGCGAGCCTTTCGCGCAACGCGACCGTGCCCGACAGACCTGCCGCAACCGTTTCAGTGCAGCATCGAGCGGGCGCGGGTTTTGCACCTGTTCGATCACCGTGCCGTCACCGGTGGCGACCGTTGCTAGGCGCCGGACCCCGACATCGACACCCACCCGCGAATCGGGTAGCGCAACGCCGGGCTGTTGGGGGCGTTGCACCAGCACCCGCACCGTGGCGTCCAGCCGGGTGCCGTTGCGGCGCACTGAGATCGCCAACACCCGCGCTCGGCCGGCGCGAATCAGCCGTTCAATCCGGCGGGTGTTCTCATGGGTGCGAACCGTGCCGATCACCGGCAGGGTGAGGTGCCGTCGGTCGGGTTCGACGCGCATCGCGCCGGTGGTGAAGCACACCCGGTCAGCGTCGCGGCCCTTCTTCTTAAAGTGCGGGAACCCGACTCGTTTCCCGGCGCGGTTACCAGCGCGGGAGATCTGCCAATTCCAGTACGCATCGACCGCACCGCGGATTCCGTCGGCGTAGGCTTCCTTCGAGCATTCCGGCCACCACACCGCCCCGGTTTCGGCGTTGATGCAGACCTCGTCCTTGACGGTGTTCCAGCGTTTCCGCAGCACTCGCAGCGAAGGTTTCTCCGTCTCGATGCCGCACGCGTGCCAGGCTTCGATATCAGCTTTCAGGGCCGCGACCGTCCAGTTGTAAGCCTTACGGCGGGCACCGAAGTGCCTGTTCAACGACCTGGCTTGATCCCCGCTAGGGTCCAGGGTGAACCGGAATCCCTGCACTGTCCAACCGTGAGGAACCTCGAATTTTGCCATCACGCCGCCTCACGGTCATCGGCAGCGGCAATTGCCCGCTTAGCCGCCCGCTCGCCATACGAGCGAGCACACATCGACGTCAGGATCTCCGTCATATCGGCCACCAGATCGTCACCAGACTCGGCTGAGTCCGCGCATACACAGCGGTACGACAGCGCAGGCCAACACCCCCGTGTGCCGTCGACGAGATCAGCCCACCCACCCCACCGCGCAGGCAGGGGCAGGCAGGGGCGAAAGCAGCGATACACGGTCACCGAGACAACACGGTTGCGCTCAGCCCACGCCGCGAGACTCATACCTCTGTTCCTACAACACACCACCGACAACTACCGGCCACTGACACCGCAATCAGCTACTAGCCCCGTCACATAACCGGCGGAATCGCGCTACGCGCTTTGTGCGCCGGCGGGGTTTGCTTGGCGCCGCCCGTCGTTCTCCCCGGGGCGGTCACCGGGGAACGCTCGCAACGGTCGCAGTTCGTCGAAACATGCTGTGAATCAACCGCATAACGGAGCATGTCCCCGTCGGAGCGCCGGGGAATCGTGTTCCTGCGATTTGGACGACGAGCGGGCCCGCGCGGCCATGGCGCTCCGAGACCGGTTCATGAGGAATCGCTGTTGCGCCGCAAGGCAATTCGACTAGTGAGCCGCCGGATCGCGTAGGCGGCGACGCCGACGCCCAGCACCGCCACCCCGGACAGCACCGACCACCGCGGCATCGCGAAAGCCAGCACCACGCATCCGAGCAATCCGACCACCGGGACGACCCGGGGCGGTCGGCCCTCGTCGCGCCCGAGGGTGAACGCCGAGGCATTGGCGACCGCGTAGTAGATCAGCACGGCGAACGAGGAAAACCCGATGGCGTCGCGCAGGTCGGTGGTGGCGGCCAGGACCGCCACCACGACGCCGATCAGCAGTTCGGCGCGGTGGGGCACCCGGGTTCGCGGGTGCACGGCGGCCAGCGGGTGGGGCAGATGGCGGTCGCGCGCCATGGCCAAGGTGGTGCGCGAGACGCCGAGAATCAATGCCAGCAGCGAGCCCACCGCCGCGACCGCCGCGCCCGCCTGAACCAGGGGAACCAGCGGGCCGGCGCCCGCCGCGCCGGCCGTTTCGGCCAGCGGCGCGGCGCTCCGGGCCAGCCGGGTCGGCCCCAGCACGGACAGGGCCGCGATCGCCACCAGGGCATAGACACCCAGGGCGATGGTCAGTGCCAGCGGTATCGCCCGCGGAATGGTGCGGGCCGGGTCGCGCACCTCCTCGCCCAGGGTCGCGATGCGCGCGTATCCGGCGAAGGCGAAAAACAACAGTCCGGCGGCCTGCACCACACCGCCGGCGGTCGCGCCCTGCAGGCGGAACGGATCGAAGCCGGGCCGTCCCGAGCCGAGCGCGGCGACGATCACCGCCGCCAGCACGGCCAGCACCAGCGCGACGATGATGCGGGTCAGCCAGGCCGACTTCTGCACTCCCGCATAGTTCACCGCGGTCAGCGCGACCACCACCGCCACGGCTACCGCGTGCGCCTGCGCGGGCCAGACGTAGGCGCCGACGGTCAGGGCCATCGCCGCGCACGAGGCGGTCTTGCCGACGACGAAGCCCCACCCCGCCAGGTAGCCCCAGAACTCGCCCAGCCGCTGTTGGCCGTAGACGTAGGTGCCGCCCGAGGCGGGATAGCGCGCGGCCAGCCGCGCGGAGGACGTGGCGTTGCAGTAGGCCACCACCGCCGCGAGCGCCAGGCCCAGCAGCAGTCCCGAACCGGCGGCGCGCGCCGCCGGGCCCAGTGCGGCGAAAATCCCGGCGCCGATCATCGAGCCCAGCCCGATCACCACCGCGTCGAAGACTCCCAGGCTCCGGCGAAGCTCGCCGCCGCCGGATGGCGCGCTCATCCGAGTGGGTTGTTCTGGCGCACTCCGCGATACATGCCCCAGCGCACGAACCACGGCATCACCACGCGTTCGACCGACCAGGACGGGAAGCGGAAGGCGTGGCCGGAGGGCAGGAACACCTCCAGGCCGTTGGGCTGGATGCCGACCAACGAGCCCCAGCGCCGCGTCGGCGCGCGATAGGTGCGCAGCGGGCGTCCCGCGAACTCGGCGAGGACGTTTCGCGCCACCAGGGCGTCGCCGCGATTGCGGGCGGAGCTGCGCAGGGGGTCGGTGGCCGCGACGTCGCCGAGCGCGAAGACGCCCCGCTGACCGGGCACCCGCAGGTCCGGCGTGACGCGCACAAACCCACGCTCGTCGAGCAATTCCGGTGGCAGCCAACCGGTGTTGGGCCGCACCCGCCCGATCGCCCAGAGCACGGCGTCGGCGTCCGCCGGGGGTTGTCCGGTGCTCCAGCGCACCGGCTCGTCGGTGAGTTCGTCGCCGGCGAAGCCTTCGCCGATCACCGCGCGGTGGCCGGGGTGCACGCCGACGCCCAGCCCGCTCAGCCGGGCGCGGATCCGCTGCCAGGTCCGCGGGTGATACTCCTGAAGCGCGGACTCGCGGGGGAAGTACAGGTCGATTCGCTTGTCCGGCCAGGTGGTCGCCATGTTGAGGGCGCTGCTGACGGCCGCCGCGCCGCCGCCCACCACAATCACCGACTCGGCGGCGGCCAGCCGGTCGTGCGCGGCGCGCAGCCCCGCGCCGATCTCGGCGGCGGACTGCAACGTCGGCTGGCGCCAGAACCCGTTGCTGACCCCGGTCGAGATGACAAGCGCGTCGTAGGGTTCGGCGATCGTCGCGCCGTCTTGGCCCCGGCCGAAGACGATGCGGGCGCCCAGGTCCACCCCGGTCAGCGTCGCCTGCACCGTGCGGACGCGATCCAGGCGGCGGAACCGGTCGAACGGGATCCAGTAATCGCGGGCCCAATCGTGCGGGCGGGACAGCCGGACGCCGAGTTCCTGGCCGCTGACCAGCGCGGGTTTGGCCGAGATCCCGACGACGTCGGCGTCCCGCGACAGCCGGATCGCCGCGAGGACGCCCGCGTCCCCGAGTCCCGCGACGACGACGCGCTTTCGGTTCATGGCGCTATCCTGCCCTGCGTGCGGTGTGGACGAACGCCGACGAGCCGATAGCGGGGGAGGCCACATCAGTTGGACGCTCTTCTGCGCGCCCTCGTGCGGGCCTCGGCCCCCCGTCCCGCCGCGGCACAGCGCGCCGCCAAGGACTTCGAGAAGGGTTTGTTCCCGGCGGTTGCCGCCGAGATCCGGTGGGCGTTCACGCCGCCGCGCACCTGGCTGATGGGGGTGGTGGCCAACGTGATCGTCGCCGCCGCCTGGCTGCTGGTGCAGCCGCTGACCCCGGTGGGCCATCACCACGATTGGGTGATCCTGGTGGGCACCTACTTCTCGTCGTGGGTCCTCGCCGACGTGACCACCACCAACTTCCTGGGCGCGGATCATTACCGCATCGTTCGGGGCCTGTCCGCGGGGGTGCCGTTCGGGCGAATCCTGTTGATCAAGAACCTCGCCCTGCTCGCGATCGTCGGGTTGCCCACCCTGGCCGCCGCGACGGTGTTGACGCTGTGGCTCGAAACGCCTGCGCGCCTGGGCATTACGATCCCCACCGTGGCGGTTCCCATCGTGTCGTGGCTGGGCGTGGGAAACCTCATCTCGGTGCTGCACCCGGTCAGCGTCGAGCCGCTGGTCCGGCGCTGGCGCCAGCGCGGCGATCTGCGCCGCACGCGCAGCTGGCTGCTGGCGCTCGCGCTGCCGTACGCGCTGTACTACGTGGCCGACCCGATGAACGGTGTGGAACACCGGGTGCTGTGGCAGCAGGTGCCCGCCCTGGTCTGGCCGGTGTTCGGGCGCGACACCAAGAGCCTTGTCCACGTTGCCATCGCGGTCACCGTGTGGGTCGCGTGCAGCGTCGCCGCGCTCGGATGGGTGCGCCGGCGCGGGCTGCAGGTCAGGTGAGCTGCGGCTTGATCTCTTCGATGACCCACTGCGCGTAGTCGAGGTATTCGTCCACGCCGCCGACGGCCGGAACGGGGACCGCGGTCATCGTCACGCCCTGCTCGGCGAGCCAGCCCAACCGGTCGACGATCTGCGCCGCGCTCATGCCCGGCCGATCGCTTGCGTCGCGGCGCGCGACGTGTCCTTCGCCGACCCGGTTGGTGCCCAGCCCGTGCATCACCTCGAAAGGCCGCCCGTCATAGGAGGGTTGGGACTTGATGTAGTCCAGCTTTTCGGCGATCTGCTCGGGCTTGGTTAGGAACGGCCACCAGCCCGAACCAAAGGTGGCGGCCCTGCGCAACGCGGCGTCGGCGTCGCCGCCGATCCAGATCGGGAGATGGGGTTTTTGAACGGGTTTCGGCTCGAAGGCGATGTCGGCGAACGACACGTAGCGTCCTTCGAATGTCGGCGCGTCACTGGTCCACAGTTCGACGATGGCCGCCAGGTACTCGTCGGCGATCCGCCCGCGTTCCGCGAACGGCACGCCCACGAGCTCGAACTCCCGTGCCAGCCATCCGACGCCGAACGTGACCATCATCCGGCCGCCACTCATCCAGTCGGCGGTGGCAAGCGCTTTGGCCAGCACGATCGGATGCTGCAGCGGCAGGATGGTGATGCAGGAATTGACGGCGACCCGTTCGGTGGCGCCGGCGATGAAGGCCTGGGCCACCGTCGAATGCAGGTAGTGCGGCCCGGACAACTCGACGTGGTCGGTCGGGATGACGAGATGTTCGGGCACCGCGATCATGTCGTAGCCCCACCGGTCGGCGCACCGCATCATGCGCCGCTGTTCGGGGCCCGTGACGGTCGCTTCCCAGGGTTGCGAAATCGCCTTGAGGCGCAGCATGTGCGGAACGGGAAAGGAGAATTTCACGGGCGTCCCAGCCAGCGGTCCATGTCCCCCAATCTAGGGTGCGTGTTGTTAACCTGGCCACGTGGACTCCGAAACGGACCCTGCCAGCAAAAAGCCGACGAACGCGGCATTGGCCGCGACCAGTCGCGCGTTGCTGTGCATGATGTCCTACGAGGAGGAGATCTCCGGCTACGACCTCAAGAAGTGGATCGACTGGAGCGTCGATCTGTACTACTGGAGCCCGTCCTATAGCCAGATCTATACGGAGCTGAAGAAGCTGGAGGGCTTGGGACTGGTCACGTCGCGCGTCGAGCGGGACGAGGGCACCCGCACCCGCCGGCTCTACAAGATCACCGAAGCCGGCATGGCAGCCGCAATCGAGTGGGTCAACGACGCGCCGGTGGACCCGCCGGTACTCAAACACAGTGTGCTGCTTCGGGTTACGTTCGGTCACCTCACCAATCCGGCTCGGCTCAAGGAACTTCTGCAAGAGCACGTGGCGTTCGCCGACGCCCGCCACCGCAAGGCGGTGGAGGATGCCGACGGCGCCGAGGGCGAACCCGCGTGGGCGTATTCGGTGATCGCGTTGCGCTGGGCGGCCAAGTATTACGCCGCCGAGCGTGAGTTCGCGCTGGAGCTCATGAAAGACATCGACGAGGCCGACGCCGTCCTGAAGAACGCCGAGAAGGGCGGGTTCGGCAAGGCGCGCCCCACGCCGGGGTATTGGCGCGAAATCGAGAAGCAGGTCCAGGCGAAGCGCGAGCGCGACTAGTCGTTCGGAGACCGTTTCCGTCGGCAGTCACCGGTCTCGCCGGTACGGCCGGCCCTCCCGCCTCCCGCAAATGCTTTTCGGATAACGGAAATGTATATTGAAATCCCTTGTGTCACTGTGGTTTCAGGGGTCTCAAAGCGGGGATTCTTGTCGGTGGTGCCCGATAGTTTGGCGGTGTGAGTCCAAGTAGTCAGGCTGAGGTCGACGCGGTGTTCGCCGCGCTCGATGCCGATTTGGACCGTGCCTGCGCGTTGTCGTTGGAGGCGTTGAGCATTCAGCAGCAGCTGGCGGTGTTGGAGCGCTGCGAACGGTTGCGCCGGCGGCTGCCGGTGATCGAGCATCCGGTGATCAATTCGCTGTTCCGCCAGGCCCCTACCCAAGAACTCGGTGCGGCGCTGCCCCGGGCATTGTCTGACCGCCTGCTGATCCGCCACGCCGAAGCCTCCCGGCGCATCAAAGAAGCCCATGACCTGGGACCGCGCCATGGGCTGACCGGTGAACCGATCCCCCCTGTGCTGGCCGCGACCGCGGCCGCCCAACGCGACGGCAGGCTGGGGGCCGGCCAGGTCGCGGTGATCCGCACCTTCTACCACCAACTGCCCGGATGGGTCGACGGTGCCACTCGCGAGCAGGCCGAGGCCCGCCTGGCCGAACTGGGCACCCAATTTCCTCCTGAGCACCTGCGCGAGTTGGCCCGCACGATGACCAACACGCTCAACCCCGATGGCACCTTCACCGACGACGACCGCGCCCGCAAACGCGGGGTCACCCTGGGCAACCAACAAGCCGATGGCATGTCAGCGCTGACGGGACTGATCACCCCCGAGCTGCGCGCCACCCTCGAAGCCGTGGAAGCCAAACTGGGTGCCCCGGGCATGTGTAACCCACTCGACGAGACGCCGTGTGTGGACGGTGCGCCCAGCCAAGCCGCCATCGACGCGGACTCGCGCTCGGCCGCCCAACGCACCCACGACGCCCTGCTGGCCGCCCTGCGTGGGCTGCTGGCCTCCGGGGAGTTGGGTCAGCACAACGGGTTACCGGCCTCGATCATCGTCACCACGACCCTGGCCGAGCTCGAGGCCGCCGCCGGGCGCGGCTTGACCGGTGGGGGCACCATCGTGCCGATGAGCGATGTGATCCGCCTGGGCCGCCACGCCCACCATTACCTGGCGATTTTCGACAAGGGCAAGGCGCTGGCGCTCTATCACACCAAGCGGCTGGCCTCCCCGGGGCAGCGGATCGTGTTGTACGCCAAGGACCGTGGCTGCACCGCCCCGGGCTGCACCGTGTCGGGCTACCTATCGGAGGTCCACCACGTCACCGACTACAGCAAGTGCCACACCACCGACGTCAACGACCTCACCTTCGCCTGCGGCCCGCATCACCGCATGCTCCAACCCGGCGGCTGGCTGACCCGCAAGGACGCCAAGGGCGACACCGAATGGATACCACCACCACACTTCGACCGTGGACAACCTCGCACCAACACCTACCACCGCCCCGAAAAACTGCTCCGCGACGGCGACGAGGATGAAGAAGCCGACAATCCGGGGGCGGCATGACACTTCGCGATCGCCGCTAGCTCCGATGGCGCCGACCCGCTTCGCCCGGCTGCGCCGCGCTCGCGATCGCCGCTAGATCCGATGGCGCCGACCCGCTTCGCCCGGCTGGGCCGCGCTCGCGATCGCCGCTAGGTCCGATGGCGCCGACCCGCTTCGCCCGGCTGCGCCGCGCTCGCGCTCGCCGCTAGGTCCGATGGCGCCGACCCGCTTCGCCCGGCTGGGCCGCGCTCGCGATCGCCGCGTCCTGGGCCGCGATGTAGCCGTACACCAGGCCCTGCGCGATCGTCGCGCCTGCACCGGGATACGTCGTGCCGAAGGCATTGGCGGCGGTGTTGCCGATCGCGTACAACCCGGCGATCACGCCGCCATCCTCACGCAGCACCCGCGCCCGCTCGTCGGTCCTGAGCCCACCGCAGGTGCCCAGATCGGACAGCACCACCTTCACGGCGTAGAAGGGGCCTTTGACCAACGGACGCAGATTCGGGTTCGGCTTGACCGTCGGGTCGCCGTAATAGCGGTCGTACGCGCTGCGGCCGCGGCCGAAGTCGGGATCCTCGCCTGCGGCGGCGTTGTGGTTGAACCGCGTCATCGTCTCGAAGAACGCCGACACCGGCACGCCGATCCGCGCGCCCAGATCGGTGAGATTATCGGCCCGGGCCGCGATGCCGGCGTAATACCAGGCCTGCGGGACGCGCATGCGCGGGAACAGTTCGGCGCCAAAGACATAACTGTTGCGGTACTGCTGGTCGAAGATGATCCACATCGCCACGACCGGGCTGCCGGATCGCTCCAGCTCGAGCACCCGCTGCCCGAACGTCATGTAATCGGTCGCCTCGTTGGCGAACCGGCGCCCGTGCTGGTCCACGATGAGGCAGCCCGGAAGCGACCGCTCGGCCAGCATCACCGCGGGCGCCTTGCCGGGCAACGGCGCGATGGCGGGGAACCACCACGCCTGATCCATCAGGTCGATGCCGGCGCCGAGTTCCTGGCCCGCCCGGATGCCGTCGCCGGTGTTGGCCGCGGCGCCGAGGCTGAGATCGGCGCCCAACGACTCCGATTGAAACTTCCACCGCATGTCCATGCTGTGGTCGAAACCGCCGGTCGCCAGCACCACGCCGCGCCGTGCGGTGATCGTCACTTCGCGACCGCGGTGTTCGACGACGGCGCCCGTCACGCGTTCACCGTCGCGGACGAGGCGCACGAGCGCGGTGTCGGTCCACACGGGGATTCCGGCGCGCAGCACACCGGTGAACAGCCCCGCCGCCAGGCCCTGACCGCCCGCCGCGTAGCGGCGGCCCAGCATGCGCCCCGCGACGCCCTGCGCCAATCGCTTGCCGTACGTGGGAATGCCCTTGCGCGGCATCCGGGCGACCAGATTCATCCAGCGGTAGTCGGCGCCCGTCGTCGGCATCGGAACACTGACCTCCATCAGGCCGGGCTCCAGCCGGGTGCGGTACTCGCCGAGCAGCGAGGTGTCGAACGGGAGGCATTCGCAGGTGCGGCCGGCCGCGCTGCCGCCGGGCGCCTCGGGGTGGTAGTCGGAATAGTCGCGGGCCCAGAACAGCCGCAGCGGCGTCATGCGGCGCAGCATGTCCACCGTCGCCGACACGTGCGCGAGGAACCCGGCCGATCGCTGCGCGGGCGCCGACCCGGCGACCACCGAGTCCAGATAGGCGCCGGCGCTTTCGGCGGTGTCACCGGCGCCGGCCTCGGCCAGCACCGGGCTGGCCGGCAGCCACAGCGCGCCGCCGGACCGGGCGGTCGAGCCGCCCACGTACGACGATTTCTCCACGATCAACGCCGACAACCCGGCTTCGTGGGCGGCCAGCGCCGCGGCCATGCCGGTGCCGGAGCCGACGACGAGCAGATCGACGGCGGTGTCGGCCACGGGAAGCCCGGCGGGGATCGTCGTGCTGCGCGTCGTCACGCCCGAAACGGTAGGCCGCGCCGGCGCGATACCGGAAGAGCCGTCCTGATGAGTGGAACAACCCGGTCCACACGCCGGCCGGGGAGAGTTGAATCGCGCCCATGACGTCGCAGACTGAGGCCTACGAAATCCGGTTGATAGAAGCGCAGGCGGCGCCGACGCGGTTCGCCCGCGGCTGGCACTGCCTGGGACTGATCCGGGACTTCGCCGACGGCAAACCCCACGCGATCAACGCCTTCGGACAGAAGCTCGTCGTGTTCCGCAGCGGTGACGGCAACATCAACGTGCTCGACAGCTATTGCCGGCACATGGGCGGCGACCTGTCCCAGGGCGAGGTGAAGGGCGACGAGATCGCCTGCCCGTTCCACGACTGGCGCTGGGGCGGCGACGGCCGCTGCAAGCAGGTGCCCTACAGCCGCCGCACCCCCAAACTGGCCCGCACACAAGCCTGGACGACGCTGCAGCAGGACGGCATGCTGTTCGTCTGGAACGACCCCGAGCGCAAACCGCCGCCACCGGACGTGACGATCCCGCGCATCGAAGGCGCGACCAGCGACCAGTGGACCGACTGGCATTGGTACACCACGGTCGTGGGAAGCAACTGCCGCGAAATCATCGACAACGTCGTGGATATGGCGCACTTCTTCTACATTCACGGCTCGTTGCCCACGTACTTCAAGAACATCTTCGAGGGACATGTCGCCACGCAGTACATGAACGGCGGCAGCCGGCCGGACATGGGTGGCACCGGGTCGCAGATGCTTGGGACGACGTCGGTGGCGTCCTACTACGGCCCCTCGTTCATGATCGATGACCTGACGTATCACTACGAGCACGGCGACGCCAACACGATCCTCATCAATTGCCACTATCCGATCGACGCGAATTCGTTTGTGCTGCAATACGGCATCATCGTGAAAAAGTCGGAGGTGATGCCCGACGACCAGGCGATGGAGACCGCGATCACCCTCGGCGACTACGTCAAGCTCGGTTTCGAGCAGGACGTCGAGATCTGGCGGCACAAGGCGCGCATCGACAACCCGCTCCTGGTCGAGGAGGACGGGCCGGTCTATCAGCTGCGCCGCTGGTATCAGCAGTTCTACGTCGACGTCGCCGACGTGCAACCGGACATGGTGGACCGCTTCGAATTCGAGCTCGACACCACCCGGCCCTACGAGGCGTGGATGAAAGAGGTCGAGGCCAACTTGGCGGCTAAGGCCTGATGATGATGAAAACAACTGTGCGCGAGGATAATCGGCTCGACGAGATGCCGATGGCCCCGATCACGTGCCGCGAATGCGGTGCCCGGGTGCTGGCGCGCAAGAGCAGCTGGAACCAGACGAGTGTGCAGTGGAACGCCAATGCCGCCAAGCGCTGCATCGAGCGCGGCGAGGCCGAACGCCTGGCCGGCCATCACCGCGGGCCGTTCCTGGCGTGTAGCGCACTGCGGGACTCGATCCAGCGCGCCGTCGCGACAGGAGAATTGGCGATCGTCGACAGCCTAATCTGACGTAGTCTGACCACCGTGAGTGGTGAAGGACGGGTGGCGGTGGTGACCGGCGCCAGCCGCGGCGCCGGTCGCGGCATCGCGGCCGCACTGGCCAACCGCGGCTGGTGCGTCTATGCGACAAGCCGCAGCATCGGCGACGCTCCGCCCGGTGTCGTGGCCGTTCGTATCGATCATGGAGACGACGACGCCGTCGAGGGCTTGTTCGACCGCGTCCGACGCGAGAGCGGGCGGCTGGACCTCCTGGTCAACAACGCCGCGGCGATCTCCGATGATCTGGTTGGCGCAAAGCCCTTCTGGGAGAAGCCGCTCGGTCTGGCCGATGTGCTCGATGTGGGGTTGCGATCGTCGTACGTGGCGTCATGGTGCGCCGCGCCACTGCTGGTCGCGGCCGGGCGCGGCCTGATCGCCTTTACGTCGTCGCCGGGGTCGGTTTGCTACATGCACGGCCCCGCCTACGGCGCGCAGAAGGCCGGGGTCGACAAGATGGTCGCGGACATGGCGGTGGATTTCCAGGGCACCGGGGTTGCCACTGTGTCGATCTGGATGGGCATCCTGCTGACCGAGAAGATGCGCGCCGCATTCAATTCGGATCCGGCCGGGCTCGCCGCGATGGCCGAGCATGCCGAAACCCCGGAGTTCACCGGGTATGTGCTCGATGCGCTGTTCGGCGATCCGCGACTGGCGGAGCTGAGCGGGCAGGCGCTGATCGGGGCGGAACTCGCGCAGGGCTACGGCATCACCGACGAGGGTGGCCGCCGCCCACCGTCGCACCGGGACATGCTCGGCTCGCCCCGGATGCCGAGCACCGTGGTGGTGCGCTAGCGATCGTCACGCACCGAAGACATCGAGTGCTCCGACGTACGCGCGGTTGGCCTTGATCCGCTCCGTCAAGCACCAGGATCCGTCGGGGCGGCGCCGCCACGTGTCGTGATAGTCGCCGATGGTGTAGAACCGGGTCGACGGGTCGGCCGTTGCGTTCAGGTGGACATCGCGGATGTAGGCGCGGCTCACTGCGGTATCTCCGGTGACGTCGATGATGACGTTGCCCAAGAAGTGTTGGGTGGGACCGCATTTGTCGAGGAACTCGCGAATCACGTCGATGATCGCCGTCCTTCCCTGCCGCCGCCCCGTCCCCAGATCACCCTCCGCGTCCTCGTCGAGGATCTCGGCCATCGCCGCCCAATCGCGCTCGTCCATGGCGCGGGCGAACAGGTTCAGCGCGCGTTGCACGTCACGCTCGTCGCACAGCTCTTGCAATCGATCAGTAACCATGTCAGGCGTGCGCGCCGCCGTCGACGCGAATCTCCGTTCCGGTGACGAACGCGCCGTCGTCGGAAGCGACCATGGCGATCACCGCGGCGACCGCGCTTGCGTCGCCGAGGATTTCGCTGTCCGCACCGTGCAGCAGCGGAGTTTGCTTGGCCCACAGACCCAGGTCATAGCCATCGGGCATTTTCTCGAGCGTGCTGTTGGCCAGCGCCGTTGAGATCCCGCCGGGCTGGATGTTCACCGCGCGCAGCCCCTGCTTGGAGTACTCCAGCGCCAGCGAATGGGTGAAACTCAAGATGCCGCCCTTGCTGGCGGCATACGCGGCCATGTAGGGGTGGGCGAACGAGGCGGCGGTCGAGGTGAAGTTGACGACGACACCGCGGCCGGATTCGAGCAGCGCCGGCAGCGCCTGGCGCGTCATCAGGAAGGTGCCGGTCAGATTGACCGCCAGCGTCCGGTTCCAATCGGCCAGGGTGGTCTCGTGAGTGTGCGAACAGGTCTGCACGGCAGCGACATTGATGAGTACCTCGAGGCCGCCCAGGTCGGCCGCCGCGGCATCGACGGCGGCAATGACCTCGTCCTCGACGGAGATATCGAGCACCGCGGTGGTCAGTCGCTTGGCGGTGCCGGCCTCGTCGGCGGCGGTCGCCGTGCGCGCCAACCCGTCCGCCGAGACGTCGTAGGCCACGACGGTGGCCCCCTCGTCGAGCAGCCGGGCCACGGTGGCCTGTCCGATGCCGGCGCCGGCACCGGTGACGATAACCCGCCGATCGGCGAAACGATCCATGTTGCAAGGTCTTTCGGTCACGTCAGTTGGAAGGCGCTGATCGGGGCTTCCTCCGGATAGGTGGCCGGGCCGCCCAGGTCATAGGCGGCGTTGAGCGCGCTGATGAACGCCGGGTCGTGCAGCGGTTCGGCCGGGATGTCGAGGTCGATGCCCTTGCCCTTGAGGTCGTCGACCATGATGTCGATGGCCTTGTCGACGGTCAGGTCGTCGGAGCCGTCCATGTTCTTTTTCAGCTCGTCGAAGTCGGAGAACACTTCGGCCGACCAGTGCACCAGAAACCGCAGCTCGTCGGTGTGGTGGCGGGCTATCACGTCCTCGCCGTTTTTCAGCAGCCAATGCTCGCGGCTCGTCGGGTCGCCGGCGAACACGGTGTCGAACGCCAGTCCAGGCGGAATCTGTTGATCCAGTGGGCCATTCGCCTCACCGCGGTGCACCATCATCTCGTTTTGCACCACCACGCCGCGGTTGTTGATCGGGGGCAGGATGCGTTGGGGCGCCTTGAGCGGGCCGTGCGGCCAGTAGGTGAAGCCGCTGCCGGCATCCAGTGAGAACCAGGTGATGACCTGCGCCATCTTGATCAGATAGTCGCGGAACAGGCCGGATTTGCCCATGACGCTGGTCAACCAGGTCGGGGCGTTTTCGTGCCGCACACCGCGGAAGCTCGGCGAATCCAAGTGGCCGGGGTCGCGATTGGCGCAGGGTCCGTTGATGTTGAACAGCATCAACTGGGGCTTGGCGTATTCGGCGTTCCAGTATTCCTTGGCCATCTGCAGGAAGCGCTCGTTATAGAAACAGTCGTGTAGTTGCGGGTAGAGCACGGCGCCGTAGTTGGCGAGGTAGCCGCGGAACGTCGGGGTCAAAAACAAATCCAGCGACGGACTGAACCCCTCGGGGAACATGCCGCTCATCGTCGCCATCAACTCGTCGGCGGACGCGAAGTGCTGCGCGATGATCAGCTTCCACGGCCCTTCCGTGCGCACCACGTCGAGAAGGCGCTCGCGCTGGTCGTCGGTGTAGACGTTGTCGATCTCGCGGGGCGGCGCGGCCGGCCGCAACACGTCGGAAAGCTCCATCCGGCGCTCGTCGGTGAGCATCAGCGGTCTCCTTTGTCGGTTCAAGGTTGGTTGATTGTGCGCAGCATCACCGCGATGCGGTCGACGGCTGTCCGGTGATCGGGACGTCAAACCGAAGCGGATGGGCGAACTTGGCCCGCAGCAGCGCCCCGACCTCCGCGAGGGCCAGCCGGCCCCGCGCGGTGGCGTCGGAGCGCATCAGAAAGCCGTGGTACATCCCGGGATAGCGGGTGACCGTGGTCTGCACGTCGGCGTCGCGCAGCCGGGCCGCGTAGCGCTCACCCCAGTCGCGGATCGGGTCGCAACCCCCGGTGACCACGATCGCCGGCGGCAGGCCCGACAGGTCGGTCGCGTACGCCGGGACCAGATAGGGGTCCGTGGGCGCCCCGGCGTCGCCGTCGGCCAGCGCGTGCATGTACTCGATGTCGTCGCGGGCGAGCAGCGGTGCGTTGGGCATCGTCGCGATGGAGGGAACGGACATGTCGCGGTCCAAGCCCGGATACAGCAGCACCTGGGCACAGATAGCCGGTCCGCGGCGGTCGCGCGCGGCCAGCGCGACCGCCGCCGCGAGCGAGCCACCGGCACTGTCGCCGATGACCGCGAGGCGCTCGGCGTCGACGCCGAGCTCGGCGGCGTTTTGATACACCCATTCAGTGGCGGCGTAGGCGTCGTCGAACTGCGCGGGCGGCGGTGACTCCGGCGCCAGCCGATAGTTCACGGCCACGACGGCGGCCGCCGATGCCGCGGCGAGCTCACGCGCCAGCGGCTCGAACGAGCGGTTGGAGCCCATCACCAGTCCGCCGCCGTGAAAATAGACCAACACCGGGCCGTCGGAAGCCGTTATCGGACAATAAATCCGGACCGGCACGTCGCCGGCGGCACCGGGAACGAGCGCTTCGGTGATGCTGGCCATCTCGGGCATGTCCGGCGGCAGCGGTGCGGATTCGAGTCCCGCGCGCACCGCCGCCAAGCCCCGTTGCCGCATCGGTGCGATCTCACCGAACGAGGCGATCCGGGCGGCCGCGTCGGGATCCAGTGCGTGCGAGGTCATGTCGGCGTCACCTCAGTGCGGTGCGGATTCGAACCGGGTCTCGGTTCGCAGTCGTGGGGGCTGTTGCGCGGCAAGCACATTGGCCCGCTCGGTCATCGCCGCGCCGACGCTCTCGGGATGGGTGTGCAGGTAGAAGTGCCCCTCGGCGCACTGCCGGAAGATCATCTCGGCGGCTTCCAGCGGATCCATGGACGCCGCCTTGATGCCGAGCATGGTCGAGCGGTGGGTTTCGGCGGCGGCGGCGTCGCCGGACGCGTCAACACCGCCCGCAGTCTCGAAGATGTTGGAGCGCACCGGCCCGGGCAGCACGGCCTGGACGTGAATGTGATCGTCGTGCCCGGTGGCCTGCACTTCGAGGTGCAGACATTCGGTCAGCGACAGCACCGCGTGCTTGCTCACGATGTAGGGCGCCTGCAACGGCATCGCCACCACCGCGCCCACCGATGCGATGTTCCACACCCATGCCTGCGCATCGGTGGCCATCATTTTCGGCAGAAAAGCCCGCACGCCGTAGAAAACGCCGCTGACGTTGATGTCCATGATGCGTTGCCAGTTGGCCACCGGTGTGTCCCACAGGTACCCGAACTGTTCGATGCCGGCGTTGTTCACCAGCAGGCGCACCGGCCCGACGTCGCGGTAGGCACGGTCGGCGAGGTCCTGCACGTCATCGGGGTCTCGCACGTCGCAGACGACATCGTGTGCCACGCCGCCGGCCGCCGACAGCTCGTCGCGCAGCGCCGCCACGGCGCCCCCGTTCACGTCGGCCAGCACGACCGTCATGCCCAACCGGCTGGCATGCCGGGCCAGCCCGGCGCCGATACCGGACCCGGCGCCGGTGATGACCGCGACTCCGCCCCCGAAGGCTTCCCGAGCGTCCATGACTATGCGCCGGCACCACTTTCGGCGTGCAGTTCCGAGAGCAGAACCGAGTTGGTGGCATCGAGGATCACGTCCATCTCGGTGAATTCCAGCCCGTTGGTGCCGCGCCGGACGCCGACGTTGACCACCCCGCTGGACACCGCGAACGGTACGAAGTTGGCGATCTGGTTGACGAAGATGTAGAAGCGGGCGCGGGTGACGTCCCCGTCAACACCGGTGCGGTGCACGTTGGTGGCGTGGTGGCGCAACGGGTACGGACTTTGCTTGCGATGCTCGGACAGCCATTCCATCACCGCGTCGCGGCCGTGGAGGTCCGGTGACATCAACTCTTCGAAAGGGCTTGCGCCGGAATCGCTTCGGGTCAGGTAGCGCACGTCCTCGGCATAGCTGGCGGCCAGCTCGTCGTAATGGGCCTCGTCGTAGTGGTACCAGAAGGAGCCGATGAACTCCTGCAATTCCGGCAGCGTGATGTCGTCGCTCATGGCGCCAGTCAACCCCGCGGTGGCCCGGGCGACACCGACGATGCCCGGTCAGTGGAACACGGCCTGGAATTCAGCCGGTGATCAGCTCCCACAGGCCCCCAGCGCTCGCGTGCATCGCCGCGTCGGTGACCCGCTCGTCCCAATACCGCACCGAGCCGAACTCCGAGCGCCACGCGAGCGCCGCGCGGGTGAACTCGTGCAACCGGTGCTCGCGGGTCGTGCCGATCGCGCCGTGCACCTGGTGGGCGTTGCGCACCACCACCGAGGCCGCGTGGCCGACGCACGAACGCGCCACGGCCACAAGGAATTCCAGGTGCGGCGCCGACCATTGACCGATGACCCCGGCGCGCAGCGCGGCCTCGGTCGCCGCGCGGGCGAGCGCGGCCTCGGCGGCGATATCGGAGATCAGGTTCTGTACGGCCTGGAACTTGGCCAGGGGGCGACCGAACTGGACCCGCGCGGCCGCGTGGTCGACGCACAGCTGCAGGATCCGATCCAGGGCGGCGCTGACTTGGATGGATCGCACCAGCGCGGCTTTCAGCCGCAGCTGGGTGAGCAGAGCCGCGGTGACCGGGACGCCCTGCAGGCCCGCCGGCTCGACGGTCACCGTGTCGCGTGGCTCGCCGATCAGGTTGGCGCCCGGGGTGATCGTGAGCTGCTCGGCGGCGACGTCGGCAAGCCGGTGTCCGCCCTCGGCGCGCCACACGACCACGATCCGGTCGGCCGACGCGGCCCAGGGCACCGCCGTCGCGGCTCCCTGCTTGTCGAGCACACACACGGTCCGAACCGCGCCGTCCGAGGGCATTTCGCTGGCCTCCAGCAGCCAGCACGCCAATATATCGTGCTCTGCCAACGGGATTCGGACCCCGTGACGAGCCGCTGCGGCCAGGAGTTCGGCCGCTTCATGCCAGCTTGCCCCGCTGCCGCCGCGCTCTTCCGGACCCGTCAAGCGCACCAGACCGAGCTCGTCGAGGTGCCGCCAGAGGGCGGGGTCGCGCTCGATCGTCGCCGCGGGCGGGTGCTTGTCGCGGTAATCGGAGAACACCGCGTCCATCATCTCGACGAGGGCGCCGTCAACGGGGGGCCCGGCGCTCATCGGATTCCCAACCCGCGCGCGAGCACACCGCGCAACACCTCGTTGGTGCCGCCGCGCAGTGTGAAGCCGGGCCGCTGATCGACGGCCGCGCACACCAGGTCCGAGAAGGCCGAGTCGGGGGCCTCCTGCAGATCGGCGAATTCCGCGATGTCGCCTTCGGTGGTGGTGCCCAGCACCTTGACGACCGCGGCGGGCAGGTCCGCGGGTTCGTGCCGTTCCAGCGCGCCCGCCACCGCGGTGGACATCTGATGTAGGCCGGCGATGCGCGCCACCAGGCGCCCCAGATCGGGGTCGCGCGGGATGGCGTTTGACGCCATGCGATCGGCGCAGGCCGCCAGCAGCACGAACGTCGACAGGAACCGCTCGGGCCCGCTTCGTTCGAAGGCGAGCTCGGAGGTCACCTGTTGCCAGCCGTTGCCGATCTCGCCGAAGACCATGGCGTCGGGGACGAAGGCCGATTCCAGGATCACCTCGTTGAAATGGTGGGCGCCGTTCATCGACACGATCGGCCGGATCTCGACGCCGGGGCCCCGCAGGTCGACGATGAACTGGCTCAGCCCGGCGTGCCGGTTCGCCGGGTCCACCGGTGCGGTGCGCGCGAGCGCGATGAACGCGTGCGCGAGGTGGGCGCCCGACGTCCACACTTTGGTGCCGGTCAGCGACCAGCCGCCGTCGACGCGGGTGGCGCGGGTGTGCACGCTGGCCAGATCGGAACCGGAGTCCGGCTCGCTCATCCCGATGCCGAAAAAGCATTCGCCGCGCACGATCCGGGGCAGGAACTCCGACTTCTGGTGCTCTGTACCGTATTTGAGTAGCGAGGGCACGATCTGGCGATCGGCGATCCAGTGCGCGGCCACGGGTGCGCCGGCGGCCAGGAGTTCCTCGGTGACGACGAAACGTTCCAGGAATGAGCGCCCGTGCCCGCCGTATTCGGTCGGCACGGTCATGCCCAGCCACCCGCGGGCCGCGAGGGCGGCGGTGAAAGTTTCGTCCCAGCCCGTCAGCCAGGCGTCGACCGACGGGGTGAACGCGCCCGCGGCCAGTTCGTCGGCGAGGAAATCGCGGACCTCGTTGCGCAACTCCTCGGTCGCCGCGGCGTCGACCGAGGCGGGCGGCACCAAACGGGGGAGTGCCATCAGCGCGTCTTCCACTTCTCGACGCGCTGCGCGTGCTCGGCTGAGCCGTGTGCCAGCGGTTGCATGGCCGCGGCCATGCCCAACGTCGTGTCGAGTGAGCCCGTGCGCGACTCGCGCAGCAGCCGCTTGGCCATTCGCAGCGCGTGGGCGGGATTCTTGGCGATCCGCTCGGCTAGCGCCAGCGACTGTTCCAACAGCTCGTCGTGCGCCACCACCCTGCTGACCATGCCCCAGTCCAGGGCGGTCGTCGCGTCCACGCGATCGCCGGTGAACGTCATCTCGGCGGCGCGTGCATAGCCCACCGCGCGGGGCAGGAACCACGACCCACCGTCGCCGGGGATCAAGCCGAGCTGTACGAAGCTCTCGGCGAACGAGGCGCGCTCCGAGGCGATCCGAATGTCGCACATCAGCGCCAGGTCGCAGCCGGCCCCGACGGCGGCGCCGTTGACGGCGGCGATCAGCGGCACCTCGAAGCGCTGCAATGCCCGCGGTATCCGCTGGATCCCGGCGATGTAGGCATGCCGCTGGTCCAGGGCGTCGAGCCCGAACATGCCCGCGCGGTCGGCCATCTCCTTGACGTTGCCGCCGGCGGAGAAGATCTTGCCGGCCCCGGTGAGGATGACGGCCCGGATCGAGGCGTCGGCGTTGGCGGCGTCGACCGCCCGCTCGAACGCGGCGATGAAATCCTCGCCGGTGATCGCGTTGCCGACCTCGGGCTGGGTGATCGTCCAGACCTGCGTCGGCCCGTGGGCGGCGATATCGAGAGGCGGGGTCATGCGGGTAACTGTAGGGACTTGGTCTGCAGGTACTCCTCGAAGCCCGCGCGACCGAGCTCGCGGCCGACACCGGATTTCTTGTATCCGCCGAACGGAGCGATCGGGTTGTATCTGCCACCGTTGATGTCGAGCTGACCGGTCTGCACTGCGCGCGCGAAGGCGATGGCCCGGTCGGTCGAACCGGCCCAGACCGCGCCGGACAGGCCGTACGGGGTGCAATTGGCGATCCGCAGGGCGTCGGCGTCATCGTCGAACGCAATGATCGCGAGGACGGGCCCGAACACTTCTTCCTGGCCAAGTTCGCTATGCGGGTCGACGTCGGCGAAGACGGTCGGGGCGATGTAGTAGCCGACGTCGCGGACCCTCTCGGCGCCGCCGGTGAGCAGTCGCGCGCCGTCACGTACGGCGCGCTCGACGTAGCCCAGCACGGTGTCGAACTGCTTGGCCGACGCCGATGGGCCGATCCGCGTGTCAGGGTCGAACGGGTCCCCGACGGTGTATTTGGACGCCGCGGACCGCGCGATGTCCAGCGCCTCGCCGTAGCGAGAGCGCGGCACCAGCATCCTGGTCCAGGCCATGCAGGTCTGGCCCCCGTTGAGAAAGGCGTTACCGACGCCGACCTTGACCGCGGTTGGCAGGTCGGCGTCTTCGAGGATCACGTTGGCCGACTTGCCGCCCAGTTCCAAGGCCACCTTCTTCACCGTGCGCCCGGCCAGTTCGCCGACGCGTGCACCGACGGTCGTCGAGCCGGTGAACGAGACGAAGTCGACGTGGGGATGTTCGGCAATCCGTTCGCCGATCACCGTGCCGCCGCCGGACACCAGGTTCACCACCCCGGCCGGCAGACCCGCCTCCTCGACGGCCTCGACGAATTCGAACACCGACAGCGGCGCCTCGTTGCTGGGCTTGAGCACCACCGTGCAGCCGGCCGCGATCGCCGGCAGGACCTTAGCGACGACCTGGTAGAACGGGTAGTTCCACGGCGTGATCGCCCCGACCACGCCGTAAGGCTCCCGCAGGACCAGCGAATTGCCCACGCGCTCTTCGAATTCGAAGGTGTCCAGCACGTCGGCAAAACCGCGGGCCACCGCCAGCGGCACCTGCGTCTGCACGGTCTGGGCGATGCGCAGCGGCGCCCCCATCTCGCGGCTGATCGTCTCGGCGATGTCGGGCAGTCGCTTTTCCATCGCCGCGATCACCGCGGCGACCCGTGCCCGGCGCTCGGCAACGCTGATCAGCGGGTCGAACGCGCGCTTGGCGGCCGACACCGCGGCGTCGACGTCGGCCGTGTTGCCGGCGGGCACCGAACCGATCGGCTTCTCGGTGGAGGGATCGATGACTTCGATGGCGTCGTTCCCGTAGGGCTCGACCCATTTCCCGTCGATGAACAGCGTGGTGCGTTCGTAGTTGTGCATGGTCTTCTTTCAATCAGGGGACGATGCTGGCGCGGACATCGCGCTTGGCTTCGGCGGCCGCGAATGCCTCGTTGATGTCGTCGAGCGAATAGCATGCCGCGGCAAGGCGGTTGAGTGGCAGCCGGTCTTGGTGCTGTTCCAGGAAGGTCAACGCCCGCGCCAGCACCTCGGGGTCGTAGAGCGAGACGCCGACCATCGTCTTGTTCCCGAACACGAACCGGGAGGGGTCGAACTCGAAGGTCTTGCCGATGTTGATGTTGCCGATCTCGACGTAGCGCCCGAACTGCCCGAGCAGTTTGAGGCCCTCGTCGATCGCGGACGGATGGCCCACCACCTCCACCGCCACGTCGGCCCCGTGTCCGTCGGTGAGTTTGCGCACCAGCTTGGCCCGGTCCTTAACGTCGGGCACCTCGGTGATGTCGATGACGTCGTCGGCGCCGAAGGCGAGCGCCAGTTCCAGGCGCTCGGGCACGCCGTCGAGGGCGATCACGCGTGCCGCCCCGCGCGCCTTGGCGACCGCGACCGCGTAGAGGCCGAGCGCGCCCGCGCCCTGCACCAGCACGGTCTCGCCGAGCTGTTGGTCCACTCGTTCGAGGCCGTACATCACCTGCGACAGCGCGCAATTGGCGCCCGCGGCGATGTCGTCGGAAACGCCGTCGGGAACGGTGTAGACGACCGCCCCGGCCGCTAGCAGGTAGTAGTCGGCGTATCCGCCGACGAAGTAGGGCGGCTCGTCGGCACGTCCGAGCATCGCCATCTTCAGGTTCAGACACCCGTTACGCCGGCCCGCCAGGCAATTCCGGCACCGGTGGCAGCAGAAGAAGTACGGGAAGACCACCCGGGCGCCGGGCTGCAGCGGCTTGCCGCTCGAATCCGTGCTGACACCGGCGCCGAGCGCTTCGACCGCGCCGACCATTTCGTGACCCAGAACGGTCGGCAGCTGACCGCCCAGCCCGCGGGTGGCGAAGGTCCCATGCCAGGCGTGCACGTCCGAACCGCAGATGTTGGCCCGGGCGACCTTGACCAGGATCTCGCCGGGGCCAACGTCGTGCAGGGCGACTGTTTCGATTTCGAAGGGCTTACCCGGCCCGTCGAATCGAGCGATGCGTCCTGTGTACATGAGCGGCGAATTCCTTTCAAGCAGAGTATTTTTCGCGCTCAACTGAGCGCGTGCTGATCGACGCCGAACCGCTCCCGCAGGGAACGTTTGAGCACTTTTCCGCTGGGGTTCTTCGGCAGCGCGTCCACAAAGAAGACCCGTTTGGGCGTCTTGAACCCGGCCAGGTGCGTCCGGCAGTGAGAGAACAGGTCTTCCTCGGTGAGAACGGCGCCGTCGCGGGGGACGATGGCGGCCACCACCGCCTCCACCCACACCGGGTGGGGCAGGCCGAACACGGCGACTTCTTGAACACCGTGGTGCCGGTAGAGGATTTCCTCGACCTCCCGGCTGGCCACGTTTTCGCCACCGGTCTTGATCATGTCCTTCTTGCGGTCGACGACGTGCAGCAGTCCGTGTTCGTCGAAGTAGCCGAGGTCGCCGGAGTGGAACCAGCCGCCCTTGAATGCCGCCGCGGTGCGTTCCGGGTCGTTGAGGTAGCCGGGAGTCAAATGTGGGCTGCGGTGGGCGATCTCGCCGACCACGCCGGCGGCGACCGGGTTGTCGTCGTCGCCGAGGATGGCGGTGTCCACGTTGAGCACCGGCCGGCCGGCCGAGCCGGCGTGCGCGTCCTGCTCGTCGGGTCCCAGGGCGCAGGCCAGCGGCGCCATCTCGGTCTGGCCGTAGAAGTTCCACAGTCGTAGGTTGGGCAGCCGCTCGCGGATCTCGCGCAGGATTTCCGCCGGCATGGCCGAGGCCCCGTAATAGCCCTTGCGCAGGCTGGACAGGTCGACCTCGTCGAACACCGGTGAGCGCAGCAGCGAGATCCACACCGTCGGGGGAGCGAAATAGTTGGTGACGCGGTAGCGGTCGATGGTGCGCAACACCGCGTCGGGCTCGGGCCGCGGCAGGATGATGCTGGTGGCGCCGAGGTAGACGTCGGTGGCCAAAAAGTTGTCCAGCTGCGCGCAGTGGTACAGCGGCAGCGAGTGGATCTCGACGTCGTCGTGCGACATCTCGCCCGCGACGATCGTGCTGACGTACTGCCACATCAGGCTGCGGCTGGTGTGAATGGCGGCCTTGGGCCGGGATTCGGTTCCGCTGGTGTACATCAGCCGCACGGGTTGGTCGTCGTCGATGTGCGGGCTCGGGGCCGCTGTCTCGGTGGCCAGCCACCGGCTGAAATCCGCCCAACCGGGCACGCCCTGGTGTCCCCTCGGCACCAGGGCGACCTTGGCCCTGACCGCCCCACCGAGCCGAATCGCCTCCTCGGCGGTCGGTGTCAGATCCGCTTCGACGACCAGGCCACCGACCTGACTGTGGCCGAGGATGTAGGCGATCTCCTCGGCGGTCAGCATGAAGTTGATCGGGACCAGGACCACTCCCGCACGCGCCGTCGCGAATGCCAGCACGGCGTACTGCCAGCAGTTGCGTGACAAGAGCCCTAATCGGCTGCCGGGCCCAAACCCGCTGTCGTGCAAGGCTGCCGCGGTCCGGTCCACCAGGTGGTCGAATTCGGCAAATGTCAGTACGACGTCACCGTCGATGATCGCGACCTTGTGTGGGTGCCGGCGGGCCGAACGCCGGGGGATGTCGCCGAGTCCATGGCTACGTGCCCGTTCGATCATGGCGTCGAGGTCATCGGACTGCATGCCGGTCACGGTAAGCGCCGACGCCCGCGGGCGGGCCGTCCGTGTCCCGCTGAGTAGGCAGGGGTCCGCCAAGCGCAGTGGACCACGCCGATACTCATCGGCATGAGCACTGGTGTCCCTTTCACGACCGAAAGCGCCGGGTGGGCGGGCCCGGGTCCCGACGACGTCGACGAACTGCGGGCCAACCTGCGTCAGGCGGATCCCGGGGTCCTCGTCGCCGTGCTGGCGCAGCTGACCGGGGATCCCACCGTCGCCGAACGATTCGCACCGAAAATCACCCATGTGCCCGACCCGCCCGAGCAGGCCGGCGTCACCGACCCGGAGACGGCCGCCGCGCTCATCGACGAGATCGTCACGGCACTGCGGGAGCCGCGCCGCGCGGACGCGCTCCCCGCGGACGACCTCGACCTCTTCGCCCGCATCGCCCCCATCGCTCTTGGGGGAGAGATCGCCCCCGAGTACCTCGGGCTGCTCCTCGAGCAGGGCGGTTTTCAGCCGTCACAACCGGTGCTGCCACGCACCGCAAAGCTTCCCGCGGGCTTCCGGGTTGTCATCATCGGCGCGGGCATCGCCGGCATCACCGCCGCTCTCGCGTGCGCGGACGCCGGTATCGATTATCAGATCATCGAGCGCAACGACGAGGTCGGCGGCACCTGGTACACCACCACTTATCCCGGAATCGGGGTGGACACGCCCTCGGCGTACTACTCGCTGTCGCGCGACATCAACGGCGACTGGTCGAGCTACTACCCGCAGGGTGCCGAATATCAGGCCTACCTGGTGTCGGTGGCCAACAAGAACGACCTTCGCACGCGCACCCGGTTCGGTACGACGGTCGAAGCGTTGTGGTGGGAGGAGCGGCGCCAGCAGTGGCAGATCCATTCGGTCGGCCCGGATGGAACCCGCGACGTCAGTTACGCGAATGTGGTGATCCCGGCCGCCGGGTATCTCAACCGGCCGCGGTGGCCGGATCTGCCTGGCCGCGAAACGTTCTCGGGAATCTCCATCCACTCCGCCCAATGGGACCCCGAGCTGGATCTCACGGGGAAGAGGGTCGCGATCATCGGCGCCGGCTGCACCGCGGTCCAGATCGTCGACGCCTGTGTCGACCAGGTCGCACACATGACGGTATTCCAACGCCAGCCGCACTGGGTCGCGCCGCGACGGCGAGCATCCGACGATGTCCCCGCCTACCGGCGGTGGCTGGGCACTCGACTGCCGTACTACGCCAACTGGATTCGGCTCAAATCGTATTGGGGGACATCGGACAACAACTATCCGGTGATCCTGCACGACGAGGAGTGGGCGGCCGAGCATCTGTCGATCTCGCCGGCCAACGACGTGTTGCTGCAGATGTGCCTCGATTACATCGACCGCGTGTTCGGCGCGGGCAGCGAGCTCGCCCGCAAGGTCACCCCCGACTTCGCCCCCTACGGCAAGCGGATCATCCGCGATCCCGGCGGCTACTACGCGGCGCTGGCCCGCGAGCACGTCGACGTCGAGGCCAGTGAGCCGGCGCGGGTCAACGAGGCGGGAATCGTGACTGCCGACGGCAGGCAAATCGACCTCGACGTCATCGTCTACGCGACCGGCTACTACCTGGATTTCCTTTCCACGGTGGATATTCGGGGCCGTGACGGCAAAAAGCTGACCGACGAGTGGGGCGACGCGCCCCGGGCCTATCGTGGCGGGATGGTGCCGGGATTCCCGAACCTGTTCATTTCCTCGGCCCCCAACTACAGCCCGGGACACGGCGCCGGGCACAACTTCGGTGTCGAGGTGATGGTGCACTACGTGATGGAATGCCTGCAGCTGATGGCGCTGCGCGACGCCTCCTCCCTGGAGGTGACGCAGCGCGCGTACGAAGAATACGTCGACCGCATCGATGCGACCATGGCCGGCACCGTGTGGCGGCACACACCGTCGGCCCACACCTACTACCGCTCGGGGGGCCGCATTGTGATCGCCTTCCCGTACCGCCTCGTCGACTTCTGGCGCGATCACCGCGCGCCGGTCGAAGAGGACCTCGAGCTTCGATGAGCGACGGTCTGCTTTCCGGCAAAACGGCTTTGGTCACCGGTAGCAGCCGCGGCATCGGCCGTGCCATCGCGCAGCGACTGGCCGCCGAGGGGGCCACCGTGGCGGTGACCGCGCGATCGCACACGTCTTCGGTGTCGACGCGGGCCGGAACGACCACCGCCCTGCCCGGCACCATCGGTGAGACGGTGAAGGCGATCGAGGCCGCCGGCGGCTCGGCGTTCGGCGTCGCGTGCGAGCTGGAGGACGCCGCGCAGCGCGACGGTTTGGTCGAGGCCGTCCTCGACCGCACGGGCCGCATCGACATCCTGGTCAACAATGCCGGTTTCGCCGACTACGCGTTGGTCGAGGACATGAGTGTGGAAACGTTCGACCGTACCGTGGAACACTACCTTCGCGTTCCGTTCGTGCTGACGAAAGCGGCTGTGCCGCACATGCGTCACCAGGGGTCCGGCTGGATCGTCAACATCGGCTCCGTCACGGGCCTGGCTCCGGTCCGGCCGTACCGGGAATACAACAAGACGTCCGGCGACGTGATCTACGCGTCCCTGAAAGCCGCTCTGCACCGGTTCACGCAGGGCGTGGCCGCCGAGCTGCTCGACGCCAACATCGCCGTGAATTGCGTCGGCCCGTCGACGGCGGTCCGCACACCCGGTGCCGCGCAACTGATTCCGGATTCCTTCCCGACCGAACCGGTGGAGTATTTGGCCGAGACCGTGCTGGCCATGTGTCATCTGCCCGCCGCGGAGCGCACGGGGGTGGTCGCGTTCAGCCTGCATTACCCGTGGTCGCAGCAACTGCCGGTGCACAGCCTCGACGGCACCGAAGTGCTGCCCGCGTTAGAGCCGCCGACGACCGCCAACCCGAATATTCTGCCCGCGGGTGTCTAGATCAGAACCGGGTCGGCGATGGCGCAAAAGCTGTGGCAGACGCGATCACGGATGATCACGTCGGTGGTCTCCGGGTCGAACCAGCGGTCCACCACCGCCCAGTGGATCGGGTGCATCAGGTAGGGCCCCATCAGCGCCTCGACATCGGCGAACTCCTGCTCGAATACGTGTGTCCACGAGGAGGTTCCGACCGCCGCGGTCACCCGGCTGAGCTGCCAGGCACGGATCGTCGGTAGATACCGCGGCATCGACGACAGTTCGCGCTCGAACCGGGCGATGGTGGCTTCGGGTGTGTCCGGCTGCACGCGCAGCAGCAGCGTCCGGTAGACCGTGCCGGGCTTCTCGCCGCAGCGAACGGGCGTGCCCGCGTAGCCGGCGCCGTTGACCCGGCCCACCGAGGGGTCAGCGAGTATGGCGGCGAGATCATTCGTCGCGCGGTCACATTGGTCCTGGGTGGCGAACCTCAGATGCACCAGGACGTCGCCCCCGTTGCGCGATCCGGGCAGCGTCGGTTGCACGACCGAGCGCAGTGGCGCCGCGGCACCGATAGCCCCGCGCAACTCGTCGAGAATCCGGTCGCGGTCGGGCTCGGCGACATCGATCAGCCGGGTGACGCTATACATCGCAGAGCCCGTCGACGTCGTCGGCGGTCGCGGCGAAGGACCGGGACCGCTCCGACACCAATTCGCCGATCCGCGACCACCATTCGCCCAGCGTCGGATCCGGTCGGCCTTTCCAGGTCATCTCCCACCACGCCCGTGCGCTGGGCAGCGTCCAGGTCGCGGTGATGACGTTGGCGTCGTCGGCGAGCCAGATGGGTGGGCTCACCAGGATGTCGCGCAACGTCATGCCGCGTTCGCGCGCGCCGGGCGCGTATTCGTCCAGGTAGGTGTCGATGAATTGCCGCGCACATCCGGGCCGGGTCACCACGCGGTCGATCACGAAGACTTCACCGTCGGCCATCAGCCGACCGTAGGGCATCGGTGCGCGGCGGCGTGGCGGGCTCCCGACCACCGGGAACCTCCCGTTGACCGTCTCCGGGTGCGAGGTAAGGGTGGCCGGATGAACGCCGCGCAGCCCGACCCCTTCGCCCCCGCCGTCCTCGGGCCGGTGACGCTGCGCAACAGGGTGATCAAGGCTGCGACGTCCGAAGGCCGATCGCCGCGGGGCCTGGTTACCGATGATCTGATCGACTTCCACCGCGCCTTCGCGCGCGGCGGCGTCGGCATGACGACCGTGGCGTATTGCTGTGTGGCCCCCGAGGGTGCCAGCGCACCCGGACAGATCCTGATGAGCGCGGCTGCCCTCCCGGGTCTGCGGAAGCTGACCGACGCGGTCCACCACGACGGGGCCGCGATCTCGGCCCAGCTGGGTCACGCCGGCGTGGTGGCGCAGAAGAAGCTGACCGGCGTCACGCCCATGGCGCCGAGCAGGTTCATCAATCCCGCGTCGATGGGTTATTGCCGCGAGATCACCCGTGCCGAGATCGCCCGGGTGATCGACCAGTTCGGCGCCGCCGCCCGGGTGGCGGCCGACGCGGGCTTCGACGCCGTGGAACTGCATTTCGGCCACCTGTACCTGCCGAGCTCGTTTTTGAGTCCGTTGATCAACCGGCGCAAGGATGAGTACGGCGGCGACATCGACAACCGGTCACGGTTCTGCCGCCAGATCGCCCGGCGGGTGCGCGACGAGATCGGGGACCGCATCGCGGTGACGGCCAAGCTTGACATGGACGACGGCGTACCCGGCAGCATCTGGGTCGACGAAGCGCTGCGCACCGCGGCGCTGCTCGATGCCGACGCCGTGCTGGATGCGATCGAATTGACCCAGGGCTCTTCGGTTTTCAAGCCAATGTATCTATTTCGCGGCGACGTCCCGGTCAAGGAATTCGCCCGGGTCATGCCGCAGCCGATGCGCACCGGGATCCGCTTCATCGGAAAATGGGCGATGGGCGACTACCCCTACCGCGACCTCTACATGCTGGAGAATGCCCGCCAGTTCGTCCCGGTCATGCGCAACACCAAGCTGATCCTGCTGGGGGGCATCACCAATCGCGAGCACGTCGAGACCGGGATGCGCGAAGGCTTCGATTTCGTGGCGATGGGGCGGGCGCTGCTCCGCGAACCCGGCCTGGTCTCCGCCATGATCGCCGATCCGGCCGCACGCAGCCGGTGCACTCACAACAACAAGTGCATGGTCACCGTGTTCGGGCGGACCCATTGCGTGCTCGATCCGCGGCAACGCTACGGTGCGGCGGAGGCGTTGCCCGCCAACGAACTACCGGCGCAACAGATCGGTTAGGGCGGCGGTCGCCTCGGTGCGCGCCCGGTGCGCGATGTCGAGGGTCGGCATCGTCATGAACCCATGGATCCCGCCCTCGTAACGCAATCCCACCGTGGGCACGCCGGCCGTTTCGAGCGCGGCGGCGAAGGCCAATCCCTCGTCGCGCAGCGGATCGTGGCCGGCAATCACCACCACGGCGGGCGGCAGCCCACGCAGGTCGGCGTTCAGCGGCGTGGCATAAGGGTGCGCACGGTCGTCGCACGACGGCACATAACAGTCCCAGTACCACCGCAGCGCCGGCTCGGGGTTGTAGTAGCCCCGGCCGAACAGCCGGTAGGACTCCGCGTCGAAATCGGCCGCAATCACCGGGTACAGCAGCAGCTGCGCTGCCGGAGCCGGGCCGCCACGGTCGCGAGACATGATCGCGGTCACCGCGGCCAGATTGCCGCCGGCGCTGTCGCCGCCCACGACCAGGCGTCCGGGGTCGGCCCCGAGCGAGGCGGCATTGTCGTGGGCCCAGCACGTCGCGGTGTACACGTCTTCGGCGGCCGCCGGCCAGGAGTTCTCCGGCGCCAACCGATAGTCGACCGAAACAACAACGGCGGGAACAAGGTTGGCGAGATTGCGGCACAGGCCGTCGTGACTGTCCAGGTCGCAGAACACGAACCCGCCGCCGTGGGCATACACGACGAGGGGGAGTGGTCCGTCCGCTTCGGGCCGGTAGACCCGGACGGGGATCGGGCCGCCCTGACCCTCGATGAGGCGATCGGCGACCTCGGCGACGGGTTCGGGTTGCGCCGCGGGCACCATCCTGGACCGGATGAGCGCTCGGGCCTCGGCGCCGCTCATCTCGTGAACGGGTGGAAACCCACTATCCAATTGCTCGATGATCGCAGCGATCTGGGGGTCGAGACTCACGCGTATTGCAGGGCGGGTCGCTGCGTGGGCACCGGATGCTGCGGCCGCATGGGCAGCAACGGCCGCAGTGGTTGCAGCGTCGGAGCAACCCGCTGCGGGCCGCCCTCCACGTTGCGCCAGATGCCCATCGCGGTCATTCGCACCGGAGCGGCAAGCCGCTGGTCGAGCGTCACGCGATTCAACGGACCGCACACCGACACGGCGGCCATGACGTCCTGGGCCTCACCGGGTCCGCCGATAGGGGCTGCGACACAACCGAACCCGAGCAGGGATTCCTCGCGTTCGAAGGCGACGCCGTGCGCCCTGACCTTGGCCAGTTCCGCTGCCAGTTGCGAAGGGCGGGAAATCGAGTATCGAGTCAGGCGAGTCCCCAGATCGATGTCGGTCTGCTCGTCGCGATAGGCCAAGATCGCCTTGCCGACGGCGGTGCAGTGGGCCGGTTGACGGCCTCCGACCCGGGTGGGGATTGCGCCGATCATGCGGTCGCCGACCTTGTCGAGGTAGACGACGTCGGAGCCGTCCAGCACCGCCAGGTGAACGACGAGCCCGGTGGCCCGGTGCAATTCCGCCAACAGCGGGGTTGCCGCGCGCACCAGACGATCCTGGTGCACGGCCAGCGAGCCGAGCTCAACGAGCCGCATGCCGAGCTCGTAGTCACGGCCGCTGCGGCGCAGCCACCGGAGCTGAACCAATCGCTCGAGCATCCGGTGCGCCGACGAGCGCGGCAAGCCGGTGCGCCGCACAATCTGCGCCAGCGTCAGCCGCCCCGGGCCGTCGAACGCATCGAGGACCAGCGAGATGCGGTCGATCACCGCGGTGGGGGTTTCGACGGGCGCGGCCATATGTCCTCCTGGCTGGCATATTCCTATTAGGAATATAGTTCTACCATACCCTTGTGGTCGCTGTCACAACGCTCAGGGCACGTGTCGCGAATCTCGCCGAACAGACGCAAAAGCCCCCGACACGCCGGGCGTGCGGGTGCTTTTGTGTCTGCTCGCGGGAGTAATTCAGGCCTTGGCGGCCGAGCGCCCGGCGCGGCGGCCGTAGAAACTGCCGTCACCGAGCGAGACGCCGCTGGCGTAGCCCCACGCGGCCAGGCCGGCGGTGCACCGGCCGGCGGCGAACAGCCCGGGTATGGGCGCGCCGCTGACGTGCAGCACCTCGGCGGCCAGCGTGGTCGCCAGCCCGCCCAGGGTGAAGCCGCCGGTGCTTTCCCGCAGGTCGATCGCGCCGACCGGCGATCCGATCGGCTTGATCCACTCGGATTTCTTGTGCAGCAGCGGATCCTCGCCGCGCGCGGCGCCCGCGTTGTAGGCCGCCACGGTGGCCTGCAGCGAACCGGGCGGCAGGCCCATGTCGCGCTCGAGGTCCGCGACGGTGTCGGCCACCCAGGTCGCCGGGCGAAGCATCAGCTTCGGCGACCACGAGGCCTCCGCCTCCTCCTGTGCGTCACCGTCGATGATCAGGTACGCGACGTTGTCCTGCTGGTACAGCGTGAGCTGGCCGATCCGGCCCGGATAGGTGTCCTCGGCGACGTAGCGCTGACCGCGCCCGTTGACCAGGATGCCGCGCACCAGCTGCTGGGGGTCGACGAAGATCGCGACCTCGGTGGCGTCCATGTGCGCCAGGTCGGCGCCCAGCGCCTGCGCCATCCGGATCGCCTGCCCGTCGTGCTGCTCGATCGACGCGGCCGGCCGCCCCGCGATGCGGGGCGCGTAGCGCGCCACCATCGCGTCGTTGTAGGCGAAACTGCCGGTGGCGAGCACGACCCCGCGGCGCGCCCGGATGGTCATGTCGTTCCCGTACTGGCGGGCGCAGATGCCCACCACCCGGCCGTCGGATTCGGTGATCAGCCGCTGCACCCGCACGTCGTAGAGGGCCCGCGCCCCGGCGGCGGTGGCCGTTTCGACGAGGGGCTTCATCAGCATGTAGCCCGCGCTCGCTTCGCCCTGCTTCTTGTTCTGCATCTGCGGGACGTGCCCGCGCGGGGCGGGGGAGGCGATCGTGTTGAACGGGTAGGAGTTTTCGCCGCCGCTGTACATCAACCCCTGGTCGCCCATCGGCTCCCAGCCCGGCTCGGAGAAGAACTCCGCCTTGAACGGGACGCCGCAGCCCACCAGCCAGTCGAAGTGGGCGACGCTGCCGGCGCAATAGTCGGCGATCCTCGCCTCGTCGGCGCCGGGGCCCATAGCCACGTTGAGGAACGCCGCCATGTTGTCGACGGAATCGTCGAAGCCACAAGCCTTTTGCAGCGGCGTGCCGCCCCCGAGGTAGATGAATCCGCCCGCCATCGATGCCGCACCGCCCCAGGATCCGGTGCGCTCGAGCACCAGGACGTCGGCGCCGGACCGGGCGGCTTCCACCGCCGCCGCGGCGCCTGCGATCCCATAGCCGGCGATGACGACGTCGGCCTCGGCGTCCCACGACGTGATCGACGACGCCGCCACCGGCGTCACGTCAGATTCGGCGATCACATGCGCATGGCCGCGGGTGGTTCCGGAATCCACTCGTGGCCCCAATAGCTGTCGGCGGTGATTTCCTCTGCGGTGTAATACGTTTCGTCGACCCGCATCCCGTCGGTGCCGAATTCGATGTCCCAGTCGCCGGGCGCGCGGACGTAGAAGGACACCATCTTGTCGTTGGTGTGCCGGCCCAGCGTGGACGCGACGGTGAAGCCATCGGCGTTGACGCGGTCGAGCGCCTGGCCGACGGCGTCGAGGGTGTCCACCTCCACCATGACGTGCACCAGCCCGGGGTCGCGCTGCTGGGCGGCGGGGCAGATCGCCAGGCTGTGATGGCGCGCGTTGATGCCGAGGAACCGCACCCGGATCGGGCCGAACTCGGCGGGCAGCGGCACCCGGAACGCGCCACGAGACCGGAAACCGAGGACCTCGGTGTAGAAGTCGACGACGCCGTTGAAGTCGGTCGCCGGCACGACCACGTGGCCCAGACCCTGGTCGCCCGTCACGAACTTCGCGCCGAACGGGGTGATCACCGGGCTGTGGTCGAGCACCGCGCTGTGGAACACCTCCAGCGTGGTGCCGGCCGGATCCTCGAAGGTGATCACCTCTTCGACGCGGCGGGCGTCGGCCTCCTGGACGGACAATTCCTTGAAACCGACACCGGCGCCGTCCAGGGCGGCCTTGACCCGTTGCAGCGCCTGGTGGTCACGCACCTCCCAGCCGACCGTGATCACCCGGTCAACGTCGCCGGGGACGACGATGATCCGCGCCGCGCGTTCGTCCATCCGCAAGTACAGCGCGGACTCGTCGGGTCCTTTCCCTTCGGCGAATCCCAGCACACCGAACGCGAAATGGCGCCAACGCTCGATATCTGAGGTCGAAACCGTGATGTAGCCAAGGCTTTTCAGGTCAGACATTGAAAACCCCTCAGATCAAGGCCCGCAGCGGGCCTTCGGGCGGGTCGATGCCGATCGAACTCAGCGCCGCGGCGTGGTACGTGGTGCCGGGCACATGGATGGCATGCATCTGGCCGACGTGCACGTCACGCCAATACCGTTGCAGCGGTTTGTCCATCCGGGCCGCGTTGCCGCCGGAGCGGGCGAAGATCTCGTCGACGGCGGAGACCGCGCGCCACACCGCGCGAACCTGCGTGCGGCGCCCGGCCGCGCGGTCGGCGAACGACACCTCCTTGCCCGCGGCGACCATGTCGTAGATGCGGTCGGCGTTGGCCAGCAGCTCCTGGCGGGCGGCGTTGATGTCGGCGGCGGCCTCGCCGATCGCGTGCATCACGTAGGGGTCGTCCTTGATCGCGGTCCCGGTGGCGCCCACCCGGCCGCGCTGGTAATCGAGGTGCGCGGCCAGCGCCCCCTCGGCGATGCCGATGGTGGCCGCGGAAATGCCGAGCGGGAACATCGTCGACCACGGCATCAGGTACAGCGGTTCGGTCATGCCGGCCTCGCGCTGGGCGGTGCCGTCCATCACCTTCGCCGCGTCCATGGTCCGGTAGGTCGGGACGAACGCGTCTTTGACGATGACGTCCTTGGAGCCGGTTCCGCGCAGCCCCACCACATTCCACGAGTCCTCGACGATCTCGTAGTCCTTGCGCGGCAGGATCATGTGCAGCATTTGCGGCGGCATCAACGGGATGCCCTTCTCGTCGCCGAGCATGGCGCCCAGGATGATCCAGTCGCAATGGTCGGTGCCCGAACTGAACTGCCAGCGCCCGTTGAACAGGTAGCCGCCGTCGACCGGTTTGGCCACGCCCTGCGGCGCGTACGGCGACGCCATCCAGGTGTCGACGTCGTCGGCCCAGATCTCGGCGGCCACCTTCGGGTCGGCGTAGGCGAGCTGGTAGGGGTGCACGCCCACCACGCCGACGATCCAGCCCGCCGCGGGATCGAGCGCCGCGGTGGCCATCGTCGTCTCGGCGAACTCGCGGGGGTGGACCTCGAAACCCTGGTACTGCTTGGTCTGCAGCAGCCGGATCAGACCGGCGCCCTTCATCAGCTTGACGGTGTCGTCGGTGAGCCGGCCGAGTTGCTCGGCCTCCGCGGCCTGTTCGCGCAGCTGATCGGCCATGGCCACTACCCGGTCCAGTACCCGGTCGCTCATATCGTTGTCCTTACGTGTGGGTGCTTAGTAATGGTCTACCGCAGTCCCGACCCGTCCCAAAGTAAATCCCGATGAGCGGACACAACGCGGTCAAAATTCGACATGAACGTCGGTGCCCGCGGGCCGCGCCTGGCAGGCCAGAATCAGGCCCTCCTCGAGATCGTCGGCGTCCAACACGTCGCACGCAACCATGTCGACCTCGCCCGCGACCACGGTCGCCACGCACGAGCCGCAACGGCCCTCCCGGCACGAGTGGGGCACGGCGATGCCCGCCTCGAGCAATGTCTCGACCAGCGTCTGCCCGTGGGGCCAGCACAAATGATGGCGTCGACCGTCCAGCTCGACGTCGACGCGCGCGATTTGCGGCATCCGCCGATCGTGAGGATCCAGACGGCAGGACGAACCCAGCTGCCCGGTGGCCGGGAAAATGCGCCCCCGGCGTCCGGTGACCGGGAGGGGGAGCGGCGCGCGATCCCGCAGGCCTTACCGTGACTGGTTGTGAACGATCCCGGCGAACAGGCTCTCGATGTGGTCGTGGTCGGCGCGGGGTTCGCCGGCCTGTACGCCCTGCACAAGCTGCGCGGCCAGGGGCTTTCGGTGCGAGTCCTGGAAGGCGCGCCCGAGCTCGGCGGGACCTGGTACTACAACCGGTATCCCGGCGCGCGCTGCGACGTCGAGAGCGTCGACTACTGCTACTCGTTCTCCGACGAACTGCAGCAGGAATGGAACTGGACCGAACGCTACGCCACTCAGGCCGAGATCCTGGCGTACCTGAATTGGGTCGCCGACAAACTCGACCTGCGCCGCGACATCGCGCTGCGCACCCGCGTGGTGTCCGCGAGGCTCGACGAGGCGACGCTGCGCTGGACGATCACCACCGATGCCGGCCAGACGATCTCGGCGCGGTTCTGCGTGATGGCCACCGGTCCGTTGTCGGCCGCGTTGACCCCGGACTTCGACGGCCTGGACACCTTCGCCGGCGAGATCTACCACACCGCGCACTGGCCGCAGGACCCCGTCGACTTCACGGGCAAGCGGGTGGCCGTGATCGGCACCGGATCCTCCGGCATTCAATCGATTCCGATCATCGCCGAGCGGGCCGCACACCTCTACGTCTTTCAGCGCACACCCAACTACAGCGTGCCGGCGGGCAACAGGCCGCTGTCGGCCGAAGAGCTCGACGAAATCAAGGCGGAATATGCCCAGCGGCGCGCGCTGTCGTGGCGCAGCGGCGGCGGCTCACCCCACATCACCGCGCCGAAGCCCACCATGGAATTCACGCCCGAGGAGCGCCGAGCGGCGTTCGAAAAGCGTTGGCAGCTCGGCGGTGTGCTGTTCTCGAAGACCTTCCCGGACCAGATGACCGATCTGGAGGCCAACGAAGAGGCCCGCCGATTCTACGAGGAGAAGGTTCGGGCCGTGATCGAGGATCCGGCCGTCGCCGACCTCCTGATCCCCAACGACCATCCCATCGGCACCAAGCGAATCTGCACCGACAGCAACTATTTTCAGACCTTCAACCGCCCGAACGTGTCGCTGGTCAGCGTCCGCGCCACCCCCATCGAATCCGTCGACACCACCGGCATCAACACGACCGGGATTGACAAAACCAAAGCCCACTACGACGTCGACATGATCGTGCTGGCAACGGGTTTCGACGCGATGACCGGGGCGCTGGGCCGGATCGATATCGTCGGGCGCCGCGGCACCGCCCTGCGCGACGACTGGGCGCACGGACCCCGCACCTACTTGGGGCTGGGCGTCGACGGCTTCCCCAACCTGTTCCTGATCTCGGGCCCGGGAGCGCCCGCCGTGCTGGCGAACATGGTGCTGCACGCCGAAGCCCAGGTGAACTGGATCGCCGACGCCATCGCGTTCCTGGACGAGCACGGTTACGCCGCGATCGAAGCAGGCGTCGACAGCGTGGACGGCTGGGGCGCCGAATGCGCCCGTCGGGCCGAGACGACGCTGTTCACCAAGGCGAACTCGTGGTACATGGGCGCGAACGTGCCGGGAAAGCCCCGGGGTTTCATGCTGTTCGTCGGGGGCTTCGCGACCTATAACGACATCTGCGCCGAGGTCGCCGACGCCGGCTACCGCGGCTTCGATCTCATCGAACGATGACGGGTTTACGGGACACGGTCGTCGTCGTCACCGGCGCCGCCAAGGGAACCGGCCGGGTGCATTGCCAGCGGTTCGCCGACGAGGGCGCCGACGTGATCGCGCTGGACGCCCCGGCCGTGGCCGACGAGTTGGCCGACACCGCAGAGAAAGTCGCCGATCGCGGTCGGCGCTGCGTGACCGGGCTGGCCGACGTCACCGACCTCGGGGCCGTCACCGCCGCCATCGATGCCGGCGTCGCCGAGCTGGGCCGCCTCGACACCATCGTCGCCAACGCCGGCGTCCACCTGCCGGGCGCACCGTCGTGGGAACTGGACCCGCTGGTATGGCAGCGCACGCTGGACATCAACCTCACCGGCGTCTGGCACACCGTCAGCGCCGGGGTGCCGCATATCGGTAGTGACGGCGGCTCCGTCGTCATCATCAGCTCCACCAGCGGCCTTCGCGGCCTGCCCAACATCGCCCACTACACCGCCAGCAAGCATGCAGTGGTGGGGTTGGCCCGCACGCTGGCCAACGAGCTCGGGCCCCGCGGCATTCGGGTCAACACCGTGCACCCAGGCCCCGTCGCGACCCCAATGGTGCTCAACGAGGCCACTTTTCGGCGGCTGCGACCGGACCTGGAAAACCCGACGGAGGCCGACGCCGCCGAGGTGCTGCGGGCCCGCAACCTGCTTCCGGTGCCGTGGGTCGAGCCCGTCGACATCGCCAACGCCGTGCTGTTCCTGGCCTCGGATGAGGCCCGCTACATCACCGGCACCCAGCTCGTCGTCGACGCCGGTCTGACCCAGAAGACGACATGAGGGCGGCGCGCGGCGGGCGACTCGAAGGCAAGGTCGCCCTGATCACCGGCGCGGCGCGGGGGATCGGTCGCGCGCAGGCGGTGCGCTTCGCCCAGGAGGGCGCCGACATCGTGGCGTTGGACGTGTGCGGCCCGATCGACACGGTGCTCGTGCCGCACAGCACGCCAGACGACCTCGACACCACCGCATCGCTGGTCCGCGAGGCCGGCGGCCGGGTGCACACCGAGATCGTCGACGTGCGCGACCTCGCCGGCATGCAGGCCGCCACCGACCGCGGCGCCGCACGGTTCGGCGGATTGGACGTGGTGTGCGCGACCGCGGGAATCACGTCGCGCGGCATGGCGGTCGAGCTGGACGAAAACGCCTGGCGCACCATGCTGGACGTCAACCTCACCGGGGTCTGGCACACCTGCCGCGCCGGCGCGCCCCACCTCATCGCGCGCGGCGCCGGGTCGGTGATCCTGACGAGCTCGATCGCCGGGCTGCGCGGCCTGGTCGGGGTCGCGCACTACACGGCCGCCAAACACGGCGTGGTCGGCTTGATGCGCTCGTTGGCCAACGAGCTTGCGCCGCACCATGTCCGGGTCAACTGCGTCAACCCGACCAACGTCGACACACCAATGATCCAGAACGACGTCGTCAGCAGCGCCTTTCGCCCGGACCTGGACCGCCCGCCCACGCGTGCCGAATTCGCCGACGCCGCGCGTTCGATGAACATGCTCGCGGTGCCGTGGATCGACCCCGTCGACGTCGCCAACGCCGCGCTGTTCCTCGCCTCCGATGAGGCGCGCTACATCACCGCGATCACCTTGCCCGTCGACGCGGGCGCCACCCAGAGATAGGAGGATCCGTGACCGACATCGCGAAGTACGGGCCGTGGGCGGTGATCGCCGGCGGCTCGGAAGGGGTGGGCGCCGAGTTCGCACAGCAATTGGCCGGTGACGGGTTCGATCTGGTGCTGATCGCTCGCAAGCCGGGACCGCTGGAGGACACGGCGCGGCAGTGCCGCGAGATCGGCGCACAGGTGCGCACGTTGGCCATAGACCTGCTGGACCCCGACGCGGTCGCGCGAATCACCGCGCAGACCGCGGACATCGAGGTCGGCCTGTTGATCTACAACGCCGGCGCCAACACCTGCAGCGAGCCGTTTTTGGACGCCGAGCTCAGCGACTTCGGCCGGGTGATCGACCTCAACGTGACGCGGATGCTGCAACTCGTGCAGCACTTTGCGCGGCCGATGCGGTCCCGCGGCCGGGGCGGCATTTTGGTGGTCGGCTCGATGGCGGCGACCCACGGTTCGATGCGCCAATCGGTCTACACCGGCGTGAAGGCCTTCAGCCGCCTCTTCGCCGAGAGCCTGTGGCTGGAGCTGCGCGAGCACGGCGTCGATGTGCTGGAACTGGTGCTGGGCGTGACCCGCACGCCGGCCATGGCCCGGGCCGGCCTGAACTTCGACGTGCCGGGGCTGTCGGTGTCCGAACCGGCCGACGTGGCCCGCGAGGGGTTGGAGAACCTGGCCAACGGCCCGGTGTTCATCGCGGGCGGCAACGCGGCCGCGGTGCACCGGGGCAGCGGCCCGGACCGTGCCGCGATCGTGTTGGGCGCGCACAGAGCCGTGCAGGAACTCCTGGGCCGGAAATGATGCGCTCGGTGAACTGGAAGGAGATCAGCGGTGATCGACGCCGACGAACTGTTGACGCGGCTGTGCCGACTCGAGGACGAACGCGATATCGCCCGATTGATCGCGTCCTACGGTCCGGCGGTGGACGCGGGGGACGCCGACGCCGCGGCGCGGCTCTGGGCGACCGATGGCGGCTACGACGTCGAGGGTTGGCAGATGCACAGCCGGGCCGACGTGCGCGACATGGTCAGCTCGGCCTCCCATCAGAAGCTGGTGGGTGGTGGTTGCTGCCACTTCGTCGGACCGGCGGTCGTGACGGTCGCGGGAGATTCGGCGGTGGCGGTCAGCGAATCGCTGGTTCTCGTGCGTGACGGCGAGAGTTATCGCGTATGGCGCTGCACGGCAAACCATTTCGAGTTGCGGCGCATCGAGAACCGTTGGCGGATCACCAAGCGTACGAGCCGCGTCCTCGATGGCAATCCCGGGGCCCACGCCTTGCTCACCGCGGGCCTGGCGGGTGCACCGGCACCGACATTGGGCGCCGGGGGAGAGGTGGATTGAGGACGGTCCCGCGCTAGCCGCGCGAAAGGAACGCCAGCACAGTGCTTTCGAAGGCCTCCTTGGCCTCGATCATCGCCCAATGCCCCGAGTTCGGGAAGATGTGCAGCTCCGCGTTGGGAATGGTGCGCATCGGGATCAGGGCCATGTCGGGCGGGCTCACCCGGTCGTCGCGTCCCCAGGTCAGCAGGGTGGGCGCGGTGAGCTTGTGCATGGTCGCCCACGGCAGCGGCCGGTCGGAGGCGGCCAGCGCGGCGTTCATCCCGGCGAACGCCGCCTTGCCGTACATGCGCCGCGCCGCGGCCAGGGTGTCGGGGTCGGTGGCCAGCTGCCAGCGCTCCTCGATCAGCTGCTCGGTGACCAGCCCCTGGTCGTAGACCATCGACTTGAGCCAGTCGACCAGGCGCTGGCGCGTCGGGTCCTCGACGAATTCCTGCAGCAGCCGGATGCCCTCGCTGGGGCTGGGGCTGAAGATGTTGGTGCCGATCCCGCCGATGGTCACCAGCCGACCGACGCGCTCGGGATTGTGGGTGGCGAAGTTGATGCCCACACCGCCGCCCATCGAGTTGCCCACGATGTGCACCTTGGCGACGCCGAGCGCGTCCAGCAAGGGCGCGACGGTGCCGAACGCGGTGACCATCGGGTGTCCGCCGAAGTCGTCGCTGACCCCGAACCCGGGGAATTCGAGGATCAGGCAGCGGAATCGCTCGGCGAAGGCCGGCAGCACCCCGCGGAAGTTGCGCCACCCGGTGACCCCGGGCCCGGACCCGTGCAGGAACAGCAGCACCGGTGCGGAATCGGGGGCCCCGCTGACCCCAGTGTCGTAGTAGCGCAAAGCGCCTTTTTCCGTGCCGATTTCACGCAGGTCTTGCTCTGCGAGAGGCTGTCGAGAAGTGTCTGCCACGGGTGTCACCCTGCCATGCCGCGGCGCCGAGGGGGGATGGGGTTCCGCTGAACGGGCGGCGTCAGGTTCGGCCGCGGACCGGCGCGCTCGCATTCATCAGCTCTTTGAGGGCGACGGGGAAGGCGTCGGCCAGGTCCCAGAGGTCGGCCACGAGGTCGGGGCAGGAAATGATGCCGACGCCGAGACGGCGGCCCAGCGACATCACGGTGATGTTGAGCCCGGCGCCGGCGATGATCGGACCGAGCGGGTACATCGCGTCGAGCCGGCAACCCAAGAAGTAGAGCTGGTCTCGCGGCCCGGCCACGTTCGACATCACCAGGTTGTGCGGCGGCTTCTCGGGCAGCGGTATGCGGGGCAGCAGCTTCATCGCGGCGCCGAACATGGTCTGCCCGGCCACTTGCGTCCAGTCCTGCAGCAGGGTCGGCCCCATCGCGGCGGCGTGGTCCTTGGCCGCGGCGTTCCCGCCGGCGATGCGGGTGAGGCGTTCGGCGGGGTCGGCGATGTGGGTTTCCAGCCGGCAGAGCATCCAGGTCATCTGATTGCGGCCCGGTCGAGATGACTTGCCGCGGACGGACACCGGCACGCTGGCGACCATCGGAATGTCCGGCAGGGCGTCGCGGTCCAGAAGGTACTGCCGCAGCGCCCCCGCGCACATCGCCGTCACCACGTCGTTGACGGTCACCCCGAACCGCTGTTTGACGGTCTTGACGTCCTCGAGGTCCACGCTCGCCAGGGCGATGTTGCGGCGTCGGGTGAAGCGGCCGTTGAACGCCGTGGGCGGCGCCGCGAACGGGGCCGCCATCGTGTGGCCGCCGCCGCGGGCGCGCAGGACCGTTTGCGCCAGCGTCAGTGCCGTGGCAGGCACCACCCGCGCCAGGCGCCACGGTCGCAACGCCGCCCCGATCAGACCGCCGGCGGCGATCTGCAATGGGTTCGCCGCGCCGGCGCGGGCGGCCGGTTCCGGCGGCGGCGGGCCGTCGGGGGTGGGGCCGCACAATTGCGCGAGCAGGTTGGCTCCGCCCACACCGTCGACCACCGCGTGGTGGGCCTTGAGGACGACGGACAGCGCGTCCCCGCCACGCAGCCCTTCGATCACCCACATTTCCCACAGCGGACGATCGCGATCGAGCGCCAGGCCGGCGACGTGACCGCAGATTTCCGCCAGTTCTTCGCGCCCGCCCGGCGAGGGCAGCGCGACCCGGTGCAGGTGGCGTCCCAGATCGAACCGGTCGTCGTCCACCCAGACCGGATGGTCGAAGTTCAGTTGGTTATCGGCCAGCTTCAGACGGAATTCCGGGACGGCGTCCACCCGCTCCGCGAGCGCCTCACGAAAGCGCGCGAAATCGTAGCCGCCGGGCATGGCCGCGGGGTCGAGCTCCAGGACGCAGCAAACGTTCAGCGGCTGAGTCGGTGATTCGAGGTACAGAAAGAACGCGTCTAGCCCACTGAGTCGCTGCATACCCGCTCGTCTCCTGTGTGCGGCTCTGACCGCTGGTCACATGACCATCGGTCATCCCAACGCTCGTGGGGGATCCACGATCGGGGCGACCGCGATTTGTTGCGTGACGGTCTTTCTATAGCCACTGCGGGGCTTCCGGCAAACATTGCGCCGGACGCGGATCGGGACCGCGTTCTGCGAGGGCTAGCGGGCCATCGCCGAGTCGGGCGCTGCCCAGTCGGTGGACACCTGCCGGTGCTTGATCAGCCAGGCGCCACCCTCGGGCACCAGGACGTCCCGGTAGCGGCCGCAATGGTCGAGCCCGATGTGGGTGACGACGGTGAAGTACGACTTGACGCGCGCCTCGCCCGGTGTCACTTCGGTGAACAACACGTTCGCGACGTTATGGCGCACAATCGGTTTGACGCCGCCAGTGACGTCGGCAGTGACGTTGGCGTCGACGGCGACCTTTCCGGTGACGCCGCCCAGGAATTCCGCGATCGCCGATCGCCCGCGCAGCGGGTCGAACCCGCGGATCTCGAGCACGCCGTCCGGACAGAACGTCTCCGCGAGGCCGTCGAGCGCGCCCGCGTCGCCGGACCAGTTGTAGCGCGCCAAGGTGTCTCGGATCTGCTCACGGGCCACCAGTTCCCACGTTTCCACTGTTATGGTTCCTCCCGCCGCTGACCGGGGTGCAGCGATATCGGGCCTCAGCGTAACCGATACGGCCGGGACATTCCGGCGTCGTCTCGGCCGGGCATTGTCAAACACCCTGAACCGCAAGGGAATTAAATACAACGGCCGGCGGTCCTTGCGCGGCGACCGCCCGACGCGTCGGCGCTGTGGCGAAGGCGACTCCCGTCGAAGGTTTTGGGAACCGACCGGCTGGGCAATAAACGCTGAGCAAGACGCTCGACAAGGAGGGGAGTACGTATGTCGGACAAGAGCGGTCCCGAGGAAGCCATCGAAGGCGTCGTCGAGGGCGTCAAGGGCAAGGTGAAGGAAGTCGCCGGGGCGGTCGCCGGACGCGACGACCTGATGCGCGAAGGCCAGGCCCAACAGGACAAGGCCGATGCGCAGCGCGAGGCCGCCCAGAAGGAGGCCGAGGCCGAAAGCGCCCGAAAGGCCGCCGATATCAACGAAGCTCGCCAGAAGGCCGAACAGTAGCGACAGCCGGCGGTGGCCCGGTCACGTGGTGTCCGGGCCACCGCCGCTGTCACCACTTCCGCTACGGGCGGTAGCGCAATACAGTGGGTGGATGAAACCCGGCGAAGACGGTAGGCACCTGCGCACCTGCCCGTTGTGTGAAGCTATGTGCGGCTTGGAAATTCAGGTCGATGACGGCCGTGTCACCGGCATCAGGGGCAACCGCGACGACGTCTGGAGCCGCGGGCACCTGTGCCCCAAGGGCACATCGCTGGCCGCCCTGCACGACGACCCGGACCGCATCCGCGAGCCGATGATCAAGGTCGACGGTCAGTGGCAGGAGGTCAGCTGGGACGCGGCGTTCCGGCGCTGCACCGAGTTGCTGACGCCGGTGATCGACAAATACGGAATCGGCGCGGTGACCGCCTACACCGGTAACCCGCTGGCGCACTCGTTCTCGCTCGCCCGCTACGCGGGCGTGTTGATGGGCATGTCCGGGATGCCGATCACCTACTCGCCGGGCACGGTCGACCAATGGCCGAAGAACCTGTCCTCGCACCTGATGTACGGACTCTGGTGGAACTTCCCGGTGCCCGACATCGAACGCACGGACCTGCTGGTCATCATGGGCGCCAATCCCGCCGCGTCGCAGGGCTCACTGCTGGCAGCGCCCAACGTGATGGGCCTGATCGACGCGATCCGCAAGCGCGGCAAGGTCATCGTGATCGACCCGGTGCGCACCCCGACCGCCGCGCGCGCCGACGAGTGGCTTCCCATCGTGCCCGGGACCGACGCGGCGCTGTTGCTGGCGGTCGCGCACACCCTCTTCGCCGAAGGCCTCGCCCGTCCCTGTCCGCACCTCGCCGGCCACCTCGATGGGCTGGACACCCTGCGGCGGGCCGTCGCGGACTGGCCACCGGAACGCGTCGGCGCCGTCACCGGCATCGGCGAAGACCGGATCCGCCGGCTGGCCCGCGAACTCGCCGGCACCGACAAATCGGTGGTCTACGGACGAATCGGGTTGTGCAACCAGGAATTCGGCAGCCTCGCCAGCTGGCTCGTCGACGTGGTCAACATCCTGACCGGTCATTTCGACACCCCCGGCGGCGCCATGTTCCCCAGGCCGGCCGCCTGGTCGATCACCACGCAGCCCCTGCCCGGATTGGAGGGCGGCGCACCGGAATTCGGCCGCTGGCACACCCGCGTGCGCGGCGCCAAGGAAGTTCTCGGCCAGGCGCCGGTGTCGTGCATGGCCGAAGAGATCGCCACCCCGGGCGACGGCCAACTCAAGGCGCTCATCACGGTCGCGGGCAACCCGGTGCTGTCCACCCCCGGCGGCGACAAGCTCGACGAAGTGCTGCCGATGCTGGAGGCGATGATCTCCGTTGACCTTTGGCTCAACGAGACCACGCGGCACGCTGATGTGATCCTGCCCGGACTGTCGCCGCTGGAGCAGCCGCATCACGACGATCTGATCCTGCTCTTCGCGATTCACAGCATCGCGAATTACTCGGCGCCCGTGTTCGATCCGGGCGATCGCCCGCACGAATGGGAGATCCTGATCCGGCTGACCGGACTGTGCACCGGCACGCCCGCCGAGGACGTCGACGTTGCGGCGATCGACGACGGCTTCTTCGATTACCTGGCCTTCACCCGCGGGCTCGACGGCGCGGAGATCCGCAAGTACTACGAGCACGGCGGGCCGGAGCGGATGCTCGACCTCACCCTGCGTACCGGGCCCTTCGGCGACCAGTACGGCAAGAACCCGGGCGGGCTCACGCTGGACACGCTCAAGGCCAACCCGAACGGAATCGACTTCGGGCCCATGGTCCCCCAGCTGCCCGACATCCTCGGCACCGCCGACAAGAAGATCCGGCTCGCACCGCAGTACCTGCTCGACGACCTGCCCCGGCTGGCCGCGCGCATGGAGCGCCCCGCCGAACCGCTGGTCCTGGTGAGCCGCCGGCACCTGCGCTCGAACAACACCTGGCTGCACAACGTGCCCGCGCTGATGAAGGGAAAGGACCGGTGCACGTTGCTGATCCACCCCGACGATGCGGCCCGGTGCGGCGTCGCCGACAACGACATCGTGACGGTGAAATCGCAGGCCGGCGAGATCAGGGTTCCCGTGGAGATCACCGACGCCATCAAGCCGGGCGTGGTCTCGATGCCCCACGGCTGGGGACACGGCAAGCCGGGCACCCGCATGACGGTGGCCAACGGCTCACCGGGCGCGAACACCAACGTGCTGTCCCCGCCGACGTTCGTCGACCAGCCGTCCGGCAACGGGGTGCTCAACGGCATCCCGGTGACGATCATCGACGATCAAGCCAGATTCCGTCCCGCGCAAGCGCTTTGAGGAAGCCGGCGGTTTGCCAAGGAGTCTCAGGGGTCGACCGGCCGATTCGTCCACCCGCGGCCCGGCCGGCGTGACGAGCGGAACCATCCGCCGGCCGCGCCCGTTCCGCCATCGGTCGCGATGGTGTGGCCCGTGACGAACGACGACAGGTCCGAGGCCAGAAAAAGGATCACACGGGCCTGATCCTCGGGCCGGCCCATCCGCCCGACCGGCACCCACCGCGGCCATTGGGTGTGCTCCTCGGGCGACAGCCACTGCGAGTAGGGCACTTGAAGGGACTCGGTGACGTCGGGGGCGATCGCGTTGACCCGCACGCCGTGGTTGCCCACCTGCACGGCGAGGCTGCGGGTGAAGCCGATCAGCCCCGTCTTGAACGCGGCATACACCGGATCCTCCGGGTAGCCGCGCAGCCCCTCGACCGACGAGACGTTCACGATCGCACCGGCGTGCCGGTCCACCATGGCGGGCAGGAACGCCCGGGTGAGCAGGAAGGCGTGGTGGAGGTTGATCCGGTAGAGCTCATCCCAGAGCCGCGGGTCGGTGTCGACGAAGTTTCCGGGGTGGCGCAGCCAGTGGCCCACGTTGTTGACTAGCACGTCGACGCGCCCGTGCGCGTCGAGCACCGTCCGGGCCAGGCCGGTGACCTGGTCCGGCGCCCGGACGTCGGTGACGACCGCCCGCGCGGATCCGCCGGCCGCCGTGATCGCGTCGGCGGTCGCGCCCCCCAGCTCGCCGTCGATATCGGCGATCACGACGTGCGCGCCGTGGCGTGCGAAAAGCCGCGCGGTGGCCGCGCCGATGCCGCCCCCGCCGCCGGTCACGACCGCGACCCGGTCGGCCAGCAACGGGCCCGGATGCTCTGCGTGTGTCATCGCTCGTATCTTGGGCCACGCGGCGGCCCCGGCCACAGCCGGTCCGGACCCATTCTGGGCGCGCGACGGCGGCGATCGACGATCAACGGGTGGTACCCATCTCTGCCGATGGCAAACAGTGACCTACGCGACGTTTGCTGAGCGCTGGATCGACCGGTATGCCGGGTACCCGGTGTCCACTTAGGAGTTGATGACACAGTGAGCACAATCGATCCGACCCGCATACTGCCGAGCGTGGCGACGACGCGGCGCATGCACCATCGGCATAGCCCCCAGTCGGTCGCCGTCTCGCTCGCCAGCCGGCTCATCGTGAAGAACGCGGTCCGCGCCTGGGCCATGACGCCCAACCTGCACTGGCCGCTGGAGTACGTCGACAGTTTTGCCGGGATGTTTCCCCGTCTGGGCTCCGCGGCGAACACCGAACCGGTGCGTCTCGAGCACTGCGCCGCGGAGTGGGTTCGCGCTCCCGGCGTCTCGGGGGACCGGGCGATCCTGTACCTGCACGGCGGCGCGTTCCTCACCTGCGGCCTCAACACGCACCGCTCGATGGTGACCCGCCTGTCCAAGGAGGCCGACGCCGCCGTGCTCGCCGTCGCCTACCGGAAGTTGCCCGCACATCAGATCACCGACGCCATCGACGATGGCATCAGCGGCCTGCGATGGCTGCAGGACCGCGGCTACGACGGCGACCGGATCGTCGTGGCCGGCGACTCGGCCGGCGGATACCTGGCGTTCATGACCACGCTGTCGGCGATTGGCGAGGACATCATGGAGCCGGCCGGGGTCGCGACCATCTCGCCGTTCACGGACACGGACCCGGCACGAAAACTCAAGCACCGCAACGCCCGCAAGTGCTCGATGTTCACCCGCAGCGCGTTCTCGCGGTTCGCTAAGTACCTCGGCGACGCCCGGGCGGTGGAGGGCCGGGGCGAGTCCACGGTCGCCTCGCCCGTGGATGCCGACCTGTCGTCGTTGCCGCCGGTGACCATTCACGCGAGCTCGGACGAATTGTTGCTCGCCGACGCGGAACTGATGGCGAAGCGCCTGGAAGCCAGCGGGGTCCGATGCGATCTGCACCTGTGGGACGGGCAGATCCACGACTTCCCGTTGGCCGCCGACATCTTGCCGGAGGGCAGGCGCGCCATCAAATACCTCGGCGATTTCGTCAAGGACGTCACCCCCGCCGGGGACGCGGTCCGGAGTAAGGTCCGGAACGTGCGCCGCCTGCGCAGCGCCGCCGCGGCCGGTTGAAGCCGACGAAAGTAATTGTGCCGCAGGCTGATTCGACGGCCGGCGGCCGTATCCCGTTGCGCCGGGTGCCCAACTCGCGGCGCTGCCGTTACAGTTGGTCCTGATGAGCCCACCAGCCCCGCCTGCGCTGACCGTGCGGTACGAGGGAGCCGAGCGCACCTTCGCGGCAGGCAACGACGTCGTGATCGGGCGTGACCTTCGCGCGGACGTCCGCGTCGCCCACCCCCTGATCTCCCGCACCCATCTGATCGTGCGGTACGACCAGGGCCGATGGGTCGCGGTCGACAACGGCAGCCTCAACGGTCTGTACGCGAACAACCGCCGCGTCCCGGTCATCGACATCCAGGACGGCATGCGCGTCAACGTCGGCAATCCCGACGGCCCGGCGCTGACCTTCGAGGTCGGCCGCCACCAGGGTTCGGCCGGGCGGCCGCCGCTGACGACGTCGATACCCATCGTCAGCACGCCCGGCGCGCCCCTCGAGGGAGCGCCGCAGAGCCCGAGCGGCACGCAAACTTCCGCCCAGCCTCAGCAGCCGGCGTCTGCCTCGTTCCGCCACCCGGCGCATCCGCCCACCGCCACGCAGCCCAGCCACTCACCGAGCGGACCCCTCCCAAGCCAGCCGCCCAGCGGCCCGACCCCGAGCCATCCGTCGGGCCCACAGACCCGCTTCCCGACCAGCGGCCCCCTGGCCGCGCCGCCCAGCGCGCCCCAGCCCGCACCGCAGATCTACCGGGCGCCGTCGGCGGTGCACGCGGCCCCGCCCACCACCGCGCAACCGGCGGCGTCCCAGACGGGCCGCATCGGCGGCGACTCGTCGAACATCGCCACGTCGATGATGAAGATCCTGCGGCCGGGCAGGGCCGGGCTGGAGTCCACGCCGGGCGCGATCACGATCGGCCGCGCCAACGACAACGACATCGTCATCCCCGAGGTCCTGGCGTCACGCCACCACGCCACGCTGATCCCGGCGCCGGGCGGCACCGAGATCCACGACAACCGCAGCATCAACGGCACCTTCGTCAACGGCGCCCGCGTCGATTCGGCCGTGCTGCACGACGGTGACGTCGTCACGATCGGCAACATCGACCTGGTCTTCGCCGGCGGCACCCTGGCCCGACGCGACCAGACCGCCACCGCGACGCGCACCGGCGGCCTCGACGTGCGCGGGGTGACCTGGACGATCGAGAACAACAAGACGCTGCTGGACAACATCTCGCTGACCGCCCTGCCCGGGACGCTGACCGCGATCATCGGGCCGTCCGGCGCCGGCAAATCGACGTTCGCCCGGCTGGTCGCCGGGTACACGCACCCGAGCACCGGCACGGTGGCGTTCGAGGGCCACAACGTCCACGCCGAGTACGCCTCGTTGCGCAGCCGGATCGGGATGGTGCCGCAGGACGACGTCGTGCACGGCCAGCTGACCGTGCAGCAGGCGTTGATGTACGCCGCCGAGCTGCGCCTGCCGCCGGACACCACCAAGGACGACCGCGCCCAGGTGGTGGCCCGGGTACTCGAGGAACTCGAGATGACCCAGCACCTGCACACGCGGGTCGACAAGCTCTCCGGCGGCCAGCGCAAGCGCGCGTCGGTGGCACTGGAGTTGCTCACCGGGCCGTCGCTGCTGATCCTCGATGAGCCGACGTCGGGCCTGGATCCGGCGCTGGACCGGCAGGTGATGACCATGCTGCGGCAGCTGGCCGACGCCGGCCGGGTGGTGCTCGTCGTCACCCACTCGCTGACCTACCTCGACGTCTGCGATCAGGTTTTGCTGCTCGCCCCCGGCGGCAAGACGGCGTTCTGCGGGCCGCCCGGCCAGATCGGTCCCGCCATGGGCACCACCAACTGGGCCGACATCTTCAGCACCGTCGCCAACGACCCCGACGGCTCCCGGGAGCGCTACCTGGCGCGGACGGGCCCGCCCCCGGCGCCGCCGCCGGCGGAGAAACCCGCCGAACTCGGCGACCCCTCACACACCAGCCTGTTCCGGCAGTTCTCCACCATCGCCCGGCGCCAGATGCGGCTGATCGTCTCGGATCGCGGCTATTTCGTGTTCCTGGCGCTGCTGCCGTTCATCATGGGTTCGCTGTCGATGTCGGTGCCCGGCGATGTCGGCTTCGGCATTCCGAACCCGATGGGCGCCGCGCCCAACGAGCCGGGTCAGATCCTGGTGCTGCTGAACGTCGGCGCGGTGTTCATGGGTACCGCGCTGACCATCCGCGACCTCATCGGGGAACGCGCGATCTTCCTGCGCGAGCAGGCGGTTGGCCTGTCGACGTCGGCGTACCTGCTGGCCAAGGTGTGCGTGTACACGGTCTTCGCGATCGTCCAGTCGGCGATCGTGACCATCATCGCGGTGCTGGGCAAGGGCGCGCCGACCCAGGGCGCGGTGGCGTTGGGCAAGCCCGGCCTCGAGTTGTTCGTCGACGTCGCGCTGACGTGCGTGGCCTCCGCCATGCTGGGGCTCGCGCTGTCGGCCGTCGCCAAGTCCAACGAGCAGATCATGCCCCTGCTGGTGGGGGCCGTGATGTCACAGCTGGTGTTCTCCGGCGGGATGATCCCGGTGACCGGCCGGGTGGGGCTGGATCAGATGGCCTGGGCCACGCCCGCCCGGTGGGGATTCGCGGCGTCGGCGTCCACCGCCGAGCTGACCAAGCTGGTGCCCGGGCCGCTGACCCCGAAGGACTCGCACTGGCAGCACACGCCGGCCAGGTGGTGGTTCGACGTCGGCATGCTGGCGCTCATCAGCGCCGTCTATCTGGGTTTCGTGCGCTGGAAGATCCGCCTCAAGGGCGGCTGATCGCTCGCGCGTCAGGCGCCCTTGCGGACCACTTGGTCGGCCGCGGCGCGCATCCGGTCGGACAGTTGCAGAAGATTGTGCTCGCCTACGCCCAGGGGAAGGGTGTACGCCAGTTGTCTCAATTCGACGGCGTAGTTGCGCAAGTCCTCGCGGAGGCGCGTCTCAACAGTGGGCATGATTTCTCCCTCGGGCTGGGGCAGAGGGCCTGGTCCGCGTTGACCAACCGATCCGAAAATCTTCGCAGCCCGCGGCCGAATCCGCCAGAGCGTCGACGGGTTTTAACGGGAGTTTGACAGCGGTTTTACCGTGCGACCCCGGCCGTTCTCGACCGATGCGCGGCAGAATGCCACGCGCGAACTCGCGGCGGCGTTACGCTGGCGCTGCTCGGTGTAACGGCATCGACGCTCCGAGAAAGGCATAGGCGCCGGAATGGATTTCGAACTCGACGCCGGGCAGCGCGCCTGGCTGGCCGAGGTCCGCGAATTTCTGCACGAGAACGTCACCCCCGCATTGCGCGCCGAGCTGGCCGAGCACGACTTGGAGATTCTCGACGGCGAGGTGGCGCGGTTCCGCCGCAAGATCGGCGCCAAGGGCTGGTTCGGGCTGAACTGGCCGCGCGAGTACGGGGGGTTGGGCCTGGGCGCCATTCACCTGCACCTGTTGATGAGCGAATTCGAGTACTGGGGCGTGCCCGGACCCGACCTGACCGTCACGTCGGTGGCGCCGATGATCATGCGTCACGGCACCGAGCGGAACAAGAGCGAGTGGCTGCCCCCGATCGCCCGGGGCGAAATGATCTGCGCGGTCGGCTATTCCGAGCCCGAGGCCGGGACCGACCTGGCGAGCCTGCGGACCACCGCGACCCGCGACGGCGAGGAATGGGTGATCAACGGGACCAAGATCTGGAACAGCGGCGCGCAGCGGGCCACGCACGAATGGCTCTGCGTCCGTACCGATCCGACGACCGCGCGCCACCGCGGCATCTCGGTCATCATCGTGCCGATCGACAGCCCCGGCGTCGAGATCCGCCCGCTCTACGCGTGGTCGGGCTACCGCACCAACGAGGTGGCATTCCGCGACGTGCGGGTGCCGGCCACCAACCTCGTCGGCGAGGTCAACCGCGGCTGGACCTACATCACCGGCGCGCTCGACCTCGAGCGCGGCGCGCTGACCAACGCCGGAGACCTGCGCCGCGCCGTCGAGGAATTGCACGAACTTTCGCGCAGTCCGCGCCGCGACGGGACGGTGCCCGCCGACGACCCGTCGCTTCGCCGCCGGCTGGCGCAGGCCGAAGCCGACGTCGCGGTGGCCACGCTGATGGGCTACGAGGCGGCCTCGATCCTCGACAGCGGCGTCATTCCGACCGTCGAGGTGAGCGTCGAGAAGGTGTTCACCAGCGAGCTGCGCCAGCGCATCGCCGCCCTGGCGCTCGATCTCCTCGGCCCGGACGGCTTGTTGGCCCACCGCAGCGAACAGGCCCCGCTGGCCGGCAAATTCGAGCGGCTCTACCGGGCCGCCCCGCTGATGCGCTTCGGCGGGGGCACCAATGAGGTGCTTCGCGACATCATCGCCCAGCGCGGGCACGGGATGCCCTCCTATGGACGCTGACCGAAGCCTCGCACACCACCGATGAAGACGATCCCGTCCGCCGAGCAGCGTGAGTTCGCCGCGGCGCTACGCGCCCTGCTGGCCGCCGAGAACCCGGTCAGCCAGGTGCGCGCCCTCGACGAGCCCGGCGCGGACCGGCGCACACCGGCGCTGTGGAAGGCGGTGGCCGACGCGGGGGTCTTCGGGCTGGCCGTCGCCGCGGAGTACGGCGGTGCCGGTGGCTCACTCGACGACCTGGCCGTGTTCTACACCGAAGCCGGCCGCGCCCTGTGCCCGACGACCGTGCACAGCACCGTGCACGCCGCCCTCGCCGTCGACCAGCTCGGCTCCCCGGAGGCCAAGGCCGCTTGGCTGCCCCCGCTCGCGTGCGGCAGCGTCCGCGCCACCACCGCCCTCTGGAACGCCCGCGACGCCGCGCTCGTCGCCCCTGCGCTGCGCGCCGATCCCGATCCGAATCGGTGGCGGCTCAACGGAACCGCGGATTACGTCGCCGACGCCGATGTCGCCGATCTCATCGTGGTATCGGCCGCCTCGTCGCGGGGCGGAGCCGAACGCCCGCTGGTCTTCCTCGTCGACGCGCACGGCGGCGGTGTGACCGTCGAGCCGCTCGACATGGTCGGCGGGCACCGGGCGTTCACCGTGCGCTTCGACGACGCGGTCGTGGCCGGTGACGCCGTGCTCGACGGCGTCACCGTGCCGGGATTGCGCCGGCTGGCCAACACCGCGGTGGCGCTGGGATCACTCGACCTGGTCGGGGTCGGCCAGGCCGTGCTGGACCGCACCGTCGACTACACCAAGCTGCGTCACCAGTTCGGCCGGCCCATCGCCTCGTTTCAGGCGGCCCAGCATCTGATCGCCGACATGCACATCGCCCTGGCGGCCGCGCGATTGGCGGCGCACGCGGCGGTGTTCTGGCTGGGGCGCGGCCGCACCGCGAGCAGGGAGACCGCCATCGCCCGCATGCACGCGGCAACCGCGGCCCGGCTGATCACGCTCGACGCCCATCAGCTGCACGGCGGGATGGGCTATGTCACCGAGACGGACCTGCATCTGTGGAGCGAGCGGGCCCGCCTCGGTGCGACGCTCGGCGGCGGCGCCGACGTCGCGGCGTCGTGGCTTCGGGAGACCATGGGAGAAGGGAGCGCCGGTGAGTGAGGACAGCTTGATCGACGCCGAGTCGGCGTCGCGGGTGGGCACGGTCGCCGCCTCGGCGACCGGCGAGGTGAACCGGCGCGATTGGCAACGGTGGGCGGCCGCGGTCGGCGAGGACAACCCGTTGTATTTCGATCCGGAGTACGCCCGCGCCAACGGCTTTCGCGACATCATCTGCCCGCCGCTGTACCTGCAGTACGCGGTCCTCGGGGTGTCGCGGCTGGAGTCGCTGCGCCCCGACGGATCCTCCGGCGCGGTCTCCGGCAGCCTCGCGTTTCCCCGCGCCCCCAAGCGGATGGCCGGCGGGGAGAGCTTCACCTTTCACCTGCCGGCCTACCACCGCGACGAAATCGACATGGTCCGCACCATCTCCTCGATCGTCGAAAAGCGGGGCCGCTCCGGCAGATTCGTCCTCGTCACCTGGCACACGGTGTACCGCAACCAGGATCGCGACCTGCTGGCCGAAGCGTCGACGTCGATGATCGCCCGCCCCTAGGAGCATCGTGACCGACCAGCAAGTGTTCTATGACGACATCGCCGTGGGCGATCGCATCCCCGCGCTGACGGTGACCGTCGACGAGACCCAGATGTTCTTCTTTTCGGCCGCCACGTACAACGGTCACCGCATCCACTACGACAAACAGTGGGCCCGCGACACCGAGGGATACGACAACGTGTTGGTGCACGGTCCGCTGCAGGCGGCGCTGCTGGCCCGCGCCCTCGGGGACTGGGTCGGCGGGCGGGGCAGGCTGGTGACGTTCTCGGTGCAGAACCGGGCGATCGCCTATCCCGGTGAGGCGCTCAGTTTCGGTGGCGAGGTCACCGGCAAACGCCTGGGCGACAATGGGTTTGGGGGCTACGGACTGGTGGATCTGGATATCGCCGGTCGGCGCGGCGACACGGTGCTGATGCCGGGCACCGCCACCGTCGCGCTGCCGCTGCGGGAGACCCGGGCATGAGCGGGCTGCGGGGAGAGGCCGCGATCGTCGGCATCGCCGAGTTGCCGGCCGAACGGCGCCCCACCCGCCCCGCGATGTTCACCCTCGACCAGTACGCCCGGCTGGCGAAGATGGTGATCGAGGACGCCGGTGTCGATCCGGGTCGTGTCAACGGCCTGCTGACCCACGGCATCGCCGAGTCGGCCATGTTCGCCCCGGCCACCCTGTGCGAATACCTGGGCCTGGCACTGGATTTCGGTGAGCGGGTCGACTTGGGCGGGGCGACCTCGGCCGGCATGGTGTGGCGGGCCGCGGCGGCCGTCGAACTCGGCGTCTGCGAGGCCGCCCTGGCCGTGGTACCCGGGTCGGCGGCCGTGCCCCGGTCTGAGCGGCGGCCCGCGCCGGCGCCGAATTGGTATGGGGCGTCCTCGAACAACTACGGCTCGCCGCAGGCCGAGTTCGAGATCCCCTACGGCAACGTGGGCCAAAACGCGCCCTACGCGCAGATCGCCCAGCGGTACGCGGCCGAATACGGTTACGACCCCGCCGCGGTCGCCAAGATCGCCGTCGACCAACGCACCAACGCGTGCGCCCACCCCGGCGCCGTCTTCCATGGCACCCCCATCACGGTGAACGACGTGCTGGACAGCCCGATGATCGCCGACCCCATCCACATGCTGGAAACGGTGATGCGCGTGCACGGGGGAGCGGCGGTGTTGATCGCCAACGCCGACATCGCGCGGCGCGCCCGCCATCGTCCGGTATGGATCACCGGCTTCGGCGAACACATCGCCTTCAAGACCCCCACCTACGCCGAGGACCTGCTGTCCACACCCATCGCCCGCGCCGCCGAACGGGCGTTCGCGATGGCCGGGCTGTCCCGGTCCGACGTCGACGTCGCGTCGATCTACGATTGCTACACCATCACGGTGCTGATGAGCCTGGAAGACGCCGGATTCTGCGCGAAAGGCAAAGGCATGTCGTGGATCAACGAACACGATCTGACCCATCGCGGGGAGTTCCCGCTGAACACCGCCGGCGGCCAACTGTCCTTCGGTCAGGCGGGAATGGCCGGCGGCATGCACCACGTGGTCGACGGCGCGCGGCAGGTCATGGGACGCGCCGGCGACGCGCAGGTGACCGACTGTCACACCGCGTTCGTGACCGGTAACGGCGGCATCATGAGCGAGCAGGTCGCGCTGCTCCTGCGGGGGGATTAGCGATGATCCGCCGCGACGATGCGCTCGTCCCCGAGCCCACGCCGGTCTCCCGGCCGTTCTGGGACGGCCTGGCCCAGCACCGGATCCTGGTGCAGTACTCGCCGTCTCTTCGGCGGCACGTGTTCTACCCGCGCACGCTGGCCCCGGGGACCCTGGCCGACGATTTGGAATGGCGTGAGATCGACGGCGCCGCAACGCTGTACACCTTCACGATCGCCCGCCGGCCGACCGGTCCGCCGTGGGCCGACGCGCTGCCGCAGCTGCTCGCGGTGGTGCAGTGGGACGCCGGGCCGAAATTCAGCACCGAGCTGGTCGACGTAGATCCGGGCGACATCCGGATCGGGATGCGGGTGGAGCCGGTGTTCTGCGATCTCGAAGACGGGATCACGTTGCTGAGGTATCGGCCCGCATGACCGAAATGAGCGACGCCATCGTCATCGGTGCCGGGTTCGCCGGGCTGTACGCCGTGCACCGAGCCGCCTCGGCGGGGCTGTCGGTGACGGCCCTCGAGGCGGCGCCCGACGTGGGCGGCACCTGGTACTGGAACCGCTATCCGGGCGCACGTTGTGACGTCGAAAGTGTGGACTACTCCTACTCTTTCGACGAGGAGCTGCAGCGCGACTGGCAGTGGAGCGAACGCTTCGCCGCCCAACCGGAGATCCTGGCCTACCTTCGGCACGTCGCCGACCGCTTCGACCTGCGCCGCCACTACCGGTTCGGCGTCGACGTCGTCGGCGCGGCCTTCGAGGGTGGGCGTTGGCAGGTCGACACCGCGACCGGACAAAGCCATGCGGCGCAGTTCCTCCTGTGCGCCACCGGGTGCCTGTCGGCACTCAACCGGCCCGATATCCCGGGCGTGCAAGACTTTTCGGGAGAGGTGTATTTCACCGCCGCCTGGCCGCGCGAGGATCCCGATCTGCGCGGCAAGCGGGTGGGGCTCATCGGCACGGGATCATCGGGGATCCAGGTTGCGCCGATCATCGCTTCGCAGGCCGAAAACCTGGTCGTATTCCAGCGATCCGCGAACTACACCATCCCGATGCCCAACCGGCCGTGGTCGGCCGACGAACAGCGGCAGATCCAGGAGCAATACCCCGAGCGGCGCCGCGCCTCGGCCTACGCGTCGGCGGGCACGCCGCACGGCAGCTACCACAAGAACGCCGTCGACACCGACCCCGAGGAGCGGGCAGCGGCGTTGTGGGAGCGTTGGCGCGAGGGCGGGGTTCTTTTCGCGAAGACCTTCCCCGACCAGACCCGCAACGCGTCGGCCAACGAGGTCGCCAGGAAGTTCGCCGAGGAGCGGATCCGGGAAATCGTCGCCGATCCCGCGGTCGCAGCCGACCTGATCCCGGTGGACCACCCGATCGGAACCAAACGGATCTGCACCGACGACGGCTACTACGCCACCTTCAACCGCGACAACGTGCGGCTGGTGAACCTGCGCCGCGAGCCCATCGAGGCGATCACCGCCGACGCCGTGCGGACCCCCGCGGCGACGTACCCCTGCGATGTGCTGGTGTTCGCGACCGGGTTCGACGCCATGACAGGCGCGTTGACGCGGATCAACCCGCGCGGGCCGCGGGGGGAGCGGCTGCGCGAAATCTGGTCCGATGGCCCCCTCACCTTCCTCGGCCTGATGGTGCCGGGCCTGCCGAACCTGTTCACGATCAGCGGGCCGGGCAGCCCGTCGGTGTTGGCGAACATGGTGCTGCACGCCGAAGTTCAGGTCGATTGGGTCATCGAGCTGGTGCGGGCCGCGCGGCGGCGCGGCGTCAGCGAGATCGAACCGAGCCGTGACGCCGCCGTCGCCTGGACCGAGCAGGTGGCCGAAGCGGCCGAGCAGACGCTGTTCCCCCGGGCGGCATCGTCGTGGTACCTGGGCGCCAACATCGAGGGCAAGAAGCGAGTCTTCATGCCCTACATCGGCGGGTTTGGTACCTACCGTCGGCACTGCGATGACGTGGCGGCCCGCGACTATGCCGGGTTGGTGATGACGACCCGATGACAGCACGGAGGAAGTGAGACGGTGCCGGAGACGGTTCAGCAGCTGTTGCGGCAGCGCAGGCACGAGGACACCCCCGCGATCGCCCACGGCGAGAAGACGTGGACCTGGCGCGAGCACCTCGCCGAAGCCGAGGCCGAAGCGGCTGCCCTGATCTCGCGCGCCGACCCCACCCGGCCGCTGCATGTCGGTGCCGCACTGGGCAATTCACCGGCCATGCTGCGGGCGATGGCCGCGGCCGCGCTGGGCGGCTACGTGCTGTGCGGCCTCAACACGACCCGCCGCGGACCCGCGCTGCTCGCCGACATCCGGCGCTCGGACTGCCAGATCCTGCTGGTCGACCGCGATCACCTGCCCCTGCTGGAGGGCCTGGATCTCAACGGAATTCAGGTTTTCGACGTGGACGGGACGAGTTACGCCGAGGCGGTGACCGCGGCGCCACCGCTGACCCCGCACCGCGAGGTCGCCGCCGCCGACACGCTCATGATGATCTTCACCTCGGGGACGAGCGGTGACCCCAAGGTGGTCCGGTTCGCGCACGGGATGGCCATCATGTGCGGCGCCAGCCTGATCTTCCAGTACGACGTCACCGCCGCCGACGTGTGTTACCTGGCGATGCCGCTGTTTCATTCGAACGGCGTCGCCGCGGGGTGGGCGGTGGCCATCGGCTGCGGCGCCACCATGGTCCCCGCCAAGTTTTCGCCGTCGCGGTTCCTCGAGGACGTGCGCCGCTACCGCGTGACCTACCTGAACTACGTCGGCAAGCCCCTGGCGTTGATCCTGTCCACCCCGGAGCGTCCCGACGACGCCGAGAACACCCTGCGGGTGGCCTTCGGCAACGAGGCGACCGATCGCGATATCGCCGAATTCGCAAGGCGTTTCGGTTGCCGGGTGGTGGACAGCTTCGGATCCAGCGAGTTCGCGGTGATCGTGGTCCGAGAAGACGGCACCCCGCCCGGTTCCATCGGCAAGCCTTACCCCGGGGTGAGCATCTACAACTCGACGACACTGACCGAATGTGACGTCGCGACGTTCGACGCGCACGGGGCGCTGACCAACTTCGATGAGGCCGTCGGCGAACTCGTCAACACCCAGGGCGCGGGACCGTTCGCCGGCTACTACAACGATCCCGGCGCCACGGCCGAGCGCATGCGCCACGGCATGTACTGGTCGGGCGATCTGGCCTACCGGGACGCCGACGGCTGGATCTACCTGGCCGGGCGGACCTCCGATTGGATGCGGGTGGACGGCGAGAACTTGGCCGCCGCACCGATCGAGCGGATCCTGGCGCGGATGCCCGGCATCAGCCAGGTCGCCGTCTACGCCGTGCCCGACGACCAGGTCGGCGACCAGGTGATGGCCGCGATCGTGCCGCGCGCCGGGGCGGAACTGACGCCGGACGATTTCGGGAGATTCCTGGCGTCGCAACCCGATCTGTCACCCAAGGCGTGGCCGCGCTACGTGCGCATCAACGACCAGCTGCCCGCGACCGCGACCAACAAGATCCTCAAGCGCGCGCTCATCGCCGCGGGCCCCAGCGCCGAGGGCGCTGTGTTGTGGACGCGGCCCGCCCGCGGCACCACCTACGCTGCGGCCGACGAAAACGCCGACGGCCGTTCGGCATCCACCATCGCCGGCGCCTGAATCAGCGGCCCGAGACAGCGTCGGCCCCACCGGCCTCGCTGGGCGCCGGCGCTTCCCCGAACCGCGCCAGCACCAACGTCGCCGCCACCGCGACGGCGAATCCCGCGATCACGAGCCCACCGAGCCCGTCGCGCGCCGTGTCACCCAACCACGCCACCCCCACGAACGCCGGCGCGAGGGTTTCCCCGACGACCATGCCCGCGACCGCCGTGGTCACGGATCCGCGATGCAGAGCCGAGGTGAGCAACAGAAATCCGGCGGCGCCACCCGCGGCCGCCGCGTACAGGGCGGGGTTGGTGTAGAACGACCGCGTGGTCGGATCGATCACGTCGATCAGGCGCACACCGACCTCGACGACGCCGAAGCCCGTCCCGGCACCCAGCCCCAACGCGAGCGCTCGCGCGCGGTCGGGCAGACGCCCGGCGGCGAAACCGGCGATCAGTACCGCGGCCACCACGCCCAGGAGCGCCCAGCCGAGCCCGGCCGGGGCGTGTCGAAAGTGCCCTGGCCCGGCGGCCACAGCGAGGGCGACGAGGCTGGCGCAGACCACGCCGACGGCGCACCACTCGACCCGCGACAGCCGGGCCGACAACACCCACGCGGCGACGACCCCGGTGACGGCGATCGAGGCGGCCAGCGCCGCGGCGACGACGTAGATCGGAACCAGCCGCAGCGCGGCCACCTGAAGGACAAACCCGACGACGTCGAGGCCGATCCCGACCAGGTAGCGCCACTGCCGGACGGCCCGCAGCAGCAGCACGGCGTCGACGCCCGAGCCGCTGCCCGCTTCCACCGATCGCGTCCCCGCCGCTTGCAACACGGTCGCGGTGCCGTAACAGAGCGAGCAGCCCAACGCGAGGAGAAAGCCGATCAACACACCCACCGACACTAGCCGCGCGGGGCGCCGACCCCGCCCAACACGCAATGGTGAACGGATAGGCGATGCCGATATGCGCATTTTGCATATGTGTAACCATGTGTCCCAAGCAGATTCAGATTGGCGGTTTGGGTCGGTGTACAACTGTGTACTCCGTTGTTATGGCTGAACGCGGTGCCCGGCCCCACGTCCCACGCGGGCGTCGGCTGTTCCTGCGCGCGGTGCGGCGATTGTTCAGCCCGCTACAGCCCGACGACTACCTGGAGATGATCAATCCGCTGTGGACCACCAAGGAGCTGCGCGGAAAGGTCGAGCGCGTCGAGCCGCAGGGCTCGGAAGCGGCCAGCGTCCTGATCAGGCCGGGTTATGAATGGCCTGGTCACCAGCCCGGGCAGTACGTGCGGCTCGGCGTCGTCATCGACGGGGTCTACCACTGGCGCGCGTATTCGCTCACGTCGGATCCGGTGCCCGAAGACGGGCTGATCAGCGTGACGCCCAAGAAGGTGGACGGGGGTGTGGTGTCGCCGTATCTGGTGCAACGGATCCAGCCCGGGGACTTGGTCCGGCTCGGCGAGATCGAAGGCGTCTTCACCCTGCCCGAACCGCTGCCGCCCAAACTGCTGTTCATCAGCGCCGGGAGCGGCATCACCCCGGTGATCAGCATGCTGCGCAGCCTCGACCATCGCGACGCGTTCGGTGACGTCGTGGTCATCCACTCCGCGCGAACCCGCGAGCAGGTGATGTTCCTGTCCGTCCTCGAAGACCTCGACCGCCGGCACCCCGGCATGCGGCTGGATCTGCGTTTGACCTCCGAGCGGGGCAGGCTCAAGCCGGACGACCTGGACGACGCCTGCCCGGACTGGCGCGAACGCGAGACGTTCAGCTCGGGTCCCGGCGACATGCTCGACGCGCTGATCGAGCACTGGGAAGGCAACGCCGACCGCGAACGAATGCACTTCGAACGGTTCCAGCCCAAGATCGGTGGCGACGCCAACGCCGGAGAGGGCGGCACGGTGTGCTTTCTCGACAGTGAGAAGTCCGTCGAATGTGACGGCGGCACCTCGATCTTGGAGGCGGGGGAGAAGGCCGGCCTCAATCTGGCCCACGGCTGCCGAATCGGCATCTGCCACACCTGCGTCGGGACCCTGAAGTCGGGCAAGCTGCGTGACCTGCGCTCGGGTGACGTCATCGAGCCCACCGAACAGGACGTCCGAATCTGCATCAACACCGCCGAAGGCGACGTGAAACTCGCACTGTGATCGAAAGGAGCGGCCGGTGACCTCCGTCGCGGAAAAGACGATGAAAAGCCCCCTTGAGCGCCTGAGCGAACGAGAGCTCGAAAAACTCGCCAAGGAACTCGATGCGATCCATGACGAGGTGTTCGCCGATCTGGGCGAGCGGGATCGGCGCTACATCAAGACGGTCATCTCGGTACAGCGACAGATCGTGGTGGCCGGCCGCATCCTGCTGCTGGGATCGCGTTCGAAAACCGCGTGGATCCTGGGAACCGCCTGCCTGGGAATGGCCAAGATCCTCGAGAACATGGAGATCGGCCACAATGTGATGCACGGCCAATGGGATTGGATGAACGATCCCGATATCCATTCCTCCGTGTGGGATTGGGACACCGCCTCGACCGCCGAGGCGTGGAAGCATTCCCACAACTACATCCACCACACCTACACCAACATCCTCGGCAAAGACAAAGACCTCGGCTACGAACTCCTGCGCATCGATCCCGCGCAGAAGTGGGCCCCGCGGTACCTGTTCCAGCCGATCTCCAACCTGTTGCTGACGCTGCTGTTCGAGTGGGGCGTGGCGATCCACGACATGGACATCGAGGCCATCCGGCGCCGCGAGAAGCCCTGGTCGGAGGTGCGCAAGGACCTGCGCGGCATCAGCGGAAAGGCGCGCGCGCAGGTCATCAAGGACTACCTCGGCTGGCCGTTGATCAGCGCCGGCGCCTTCGCGCTCGTTCAGCTGGCCGCACGCGGCAGGCTCGATCAGCCCCCGCGGTCGCGCGTGGGCAGGGCGCTGCGCAGGGCCGGTGGCGGACGCCTGGGCCCGGCGGCGGGTCTGCTGGACAAGCTCTTGCCGGGGGTGGAAAGCACCTATCTGCGGACCCTGGGCGCCGACGCGCTGGCCAACGTCATCCGCAATGTGTGGGCGCACGCCATCATCTTCTGCGGCCATTTTCCCGACCAGACCTACACTTTCACCCCCGAAGAGGTCGAGAACGAGACGCGCGGCGGGTGGTATGTGCGCCAACTGGTCGGCGCCGCCAACATCGAAGGCAGCCCGCTGTTCCATGTCATCAGCGGCAACCTCGGCTACCAGGTGGAACACCACCTCTATCCCGACATGCCGAGCAGCCGCTACTCGGAGATCGCGCCGAAGGTCAAAGACATCTGCGAACGCTACGAACTGCCGTACAACTCCGGCCGCTTCTCGAAGCAGTGGTTGATGGTGCACCGCACCATCTTTCGATTGGCCTTCCCCGGCGGGAAGCCGCGGCGCAAACCCGGACCGTACCGAAGCGCGGCCGACCGTCCGGGGATGCAGCGGCCCAGCGAGGGCGCCCGCTTCCGGGAACGCGTCCCGGCCGAACACCCGGCCGCGGGCCCCGAACACGAGTCCGGCGGCGTCGCGGTGCGGCCGCCACCACGCGGCAACGACTGACCGCACCCTCGGTTCGCGCCGCCCGGCGAGGATCTGCGAAATGAACCGCTATCGCCGGACCCTCGTGAATGATGATCGATGGTGCATCTCATCCGGACCGCCAGCGGCCTTCCCGCGCGGCTGTGGCGCAGCCCGCTGCGCGGACCTTGGCTGACAGCGGTATTCGGCTCGGCGCTGTTGGTGACGCTGCCGATCGTCATCCTCACCGGCCTGCTGTCCTACATCGCCTACGGGCCGCGATTCGGCCAGGCCATCCCGGGCGACGTCGGCTGGCTGAAGTTGCCGACCTTCGACTGGCCCGCCGATCCGTCGTGGCTGTACCGGCTGACCCAGGGACTCCACGTCGGGCTCGGTTTGGTGTTGATCCCGGTGGTGCTCGCCAAGCTGTGGTCGGTGATACCGCGACTGTTCGTGGTGCCGCCCGCACGGTCGGTTGCCCAACTGCTGGAACGGGTTTCGCTGCTGATGCTGGTCGGGGGCGTCCTCTTCGAGATCGTCACCGGCGTGCTGAACATCCAGTACGACTACATTTTCGGGTTCAGCTTCTACACCGCCCACTATTTCGGCGCCTGGGTCTTCATCACCGGGTTCGTCGTGCACGTGGCGATCAAGAGCCGGCGCATGTGGTCCGGTTTGCGCTCGATGCCGCTGCGGGAGGTGCTGCGCACCGCACGCGCCGACACCAAGCCGCAGCCCTGGCAGCCCGACTCCCTGGTCGCCGCCGACCCCGGCCTTGCGACGATGAGCCGCCGCGGCGCGCTGTTGCTGGTGGGCGGGGGCGCGCTGTTCCTCGCGCTCATCACCGCCGGTCAAACCATCGGCGGGTACGCCCGGCCCGCCGCGTTACTCCTGCCGCGCGGGCGCAGCCGGGGCAACGGGCCCAATGACTTCGAGGTCAACCGGACCGCGGCGGCCGCCGGCATTTCGACCGCGGACACCGCGCACCGATGGCGGCTGACGATGACCGGTGGCCCCCGACCGGTGACCGTCGACCGCGCCGCGCTGCTGGCGATGCCGCAACACACCGCCGTGCTGCCGATCGCCTGCGTGGAGGGCTGGTCGACCACCCAAACGTGGAGCGGGGTGCGGCTGGCCGAACTCGCCCGCCTCGCCGGTGTGCCCGCGCCGGAATCGGCGCGAGTGTCGTCGCTGGAACGCTCCGGCGCCTTCACGGGCGCCACCCTGCAGGGCAACCAGGTGCGGCACCCGGACGCGCTGCTGGCGCTGCGGGTCAACGGCACCGACCTGTCGCCGGACCACGGCTTTCCCGCGCGCATCATCGTGCCCGCGCTGCCCGGCGTGCACAACACCAAATGGGTGGCCGCCATTGACTTCCGGACGGCCGCCGATGCGTAACGCGTTCGCGAGGCTCTACGGGTCCCACCCGCTGCACCTGCTGACCATGATCGCCGGATTCGCGGTGCTGGGCTACGTGGTCGCCACGGTCAAACCGGCCACGCTGTGGAACCCCGACGTGTGGTGGCAGTCGATCGTCGTGTGGTTCGCCGCGGCCGTCGTCGCCCACGACCTGGTGTTGTTCCCGGTCTATGCGGGCCTCGACCGGCTGCTGTCCCGCCGACCGCCGTGCCCCGGTCCCGACGTGCCCGTGCTCAACCATCTCCGGGTGCCCGCGCTGGGGGCGGGCCTCACGCTGCTGGTGTTCCTTCCCGGCATCATCAGGCAGGGCGGCGCCACGTACCGGGCGGCGACCGGCCAGACCCAGGACCCATTCCTGGGCCGGTGGCTGTTGTTGACCGCGGCGATGTTCGCGGTCAGCGCCGCAGCCTATGCCATCCGGACGGCAAGGGCGCGGCAGCGGACCCGGGCGCGGGAAATGGCGCCCCGGGCAACGAATCAACGCCCCGGCGACGGGCCTTAGAGGATTCTTGGTGACTCCTTGGAGTGTCCTTGCGGGTGCGCGCGCGTCCCGTGTATCTCCATTCGGCTAACTACACTCCCGCCCCGTGGGGAGCCGAAACGAAAGAACAGGAGCCACGTTCTGCGCGGGGGTGGCCGCGTTCGTCCTCGCGCTGGGCTCCTCGGCCGGCAGCGCGACAGGACCGACAACGTCAGCAGCTTTGTCCAGCCCCCTGCCCGTTTCGCAAAGCGATCCCGACGGCGTGCAACCCACCGGTGGAAACGGGTGCATCATCGGCCTCAATTGCGGGTGCCTGCATAACTGCCACAAGCCGCGGGCCCACCCTCCGAATGTTCCCGCCAAGACGCAGCGCTCCACTCCCGCCCCGAGGAATCCCTAGCCGGCTGTTTCTCGGCGGGAGCGAGACCGGGCCCCGCGTCGCTTCCTATCATTGACCGAATGAGCGCCGGCGGGCTGGATATCGAGTCGTCGCCGGCATTCTCCGAACAGGACCCGGCCCGGTTTCGCGAGGCCGGCTGGTGGTGCGATACGACGCTGTCGGACGCCGTGCGCCGCAACGCCGCGCAAACCCCAAACCGCCTCGCCTATGTCGACCACCCCGAAGCGTCGCTGACATGGCGTGAATTCGACGACGCCGCAACACGTTTGGCGCAGTCCCTGGCCGGTGCCGGCGTCACGCGCGGGGACCGGGTCGCGGTATGGCACCGTGACTCCGCGGCCATCCACGCCCTGTTCGTCGCCATCGAACGCTGCGGGGCGGTGGTCGTCGGCGTCGGCGCACGGGCCGGCACCCGCGAGGCCACAGCGATACTGCGCAGCGCCCAGCCGAAGGCCCTGATCAGCGATGAGCCCCACCGCGAGGCCGCCGCGGGCGTCGCCGATGAACTCGGGCTGCCGGCGCTGCTGCTGGACCGGACCCTTCGCCTGGACATCGACGCCGAGCCCACGGCGCTCACGACCGACGCCCGCCTCGGCCCCGACGACGTTTTCCTGATCAATTCCACCTCCGGGACCACCGGGCTGCCCAAGTGTGTCGTGCACACCCAGAACCGTTGGCATTACTTCCACCAGAAGGCTGTCGCCAACGGGCTGCTGGCGCCGGACGACGTCTTTTTGCCGGTGATACCCACGCCGTTCGGGTTCGGGCTCTGGACCAGCCACACCACACCGATCTACCTCGGCGCCACCGCGGTGCTCCTGGACCGGTTCACCACCAAAGCCACCTGCGAGGCCATCGCCCGGCACAGGGTCACCGTATTATGTTGCGTCAGCACACAATTGACCATGCTGATGGCGGACCCGGCCAGCCGCGAACACGACCTGAGCTCGCTGCGCGTCGTCTACACCGGCGGCGAGGCGTTGCCGTATCGCCCGGCGGCCGAATTCGAGGAACTCACGGGCGCCAAGATCCTGCAGTTCTTCGGCTCGAACGAAACGGGGATGCTCAGCGCGACCACCGTCGACGACTCCCGCGAACGGCGGCTGCGCACCGGGGGCCGCATCATCCCCGAGATGTCGGTCCGCCTCTTCGACGGCGACCGCGACGTGACCGACACGGGTCGGGGCCAGCCCGCGTGCCGGGGCCCGGCGACCAGCCTCGGTTACCTCGGCGGCACCGACCACGACAAGCTGTTCACCCCCGACGGGTGGATGCGCATGGGCGACATCTGTGAGATCGACGCGGACGGCTATCTGCGGGTCACCGGGCGCACCTCCGACTTCATCGTCCGTGGCGGCAAGAACATCAGCGCAAGCCAGGTCGAAGACGCCGTGACCACCCACCCCGCCGTCGCGGTGGCCGCCGCGATCGCCATGCCCGATCCGGTGTTCGGCGAAAAAGTCTGCCTCTACGCCGAACTCACCGGCTCCGCCACCATCGACCTTCCCCAGCTCGTCGAACACCTGCTGGCGCTGGGAGTTTCCAAGGAACTGCTGCCCGAGCGCCTCATCATTCTCGACGAATTGCCTCGCTCGTCGGGCGGAAAGATAGCCAAAGGCCGACTTCGCGAGGATATTGGAGCCAGGATGGAGGCTGGTCATGAATGCACCTGATGCACGCCGTGGCGGGCTGGAAGTCTGGGCGCCGTCAGTGGTTCCGCCGATCGGCGTCGAGCTGTCCCACGAGCAGGCGCTCGCCATCGCATTCCGCCACCTCGCCGGCATCGGTTTCGCCGAGAACATGGCCGGACACATCACCTGGCAGCTCGACGGCCAGACGAACATGTTCGTCAATCCCTGGGGCCTGTGGTGGCAGGAGGTCAGCGCCTCCGACATCTGCGTGGTGGACGGCGACGCGCGCGTCGTCAGCGGCCGTTGGGACGTCACCCCGGCCATCCACATCCACACCGAACTGCACCGCGTCCGCGACGACGCCCGCGTGGTCATCCACAACCACCCGTACTACGTGTGCGTGCTCGCCGCGCTGGGCAGGCTGCCGGAGCTGGTGCACCAGACCGGGTCGCTGTTCCTCGACGACCTGTGCCTGGTCGAGACCTACGACGGCGAGATCGACAGCCCCACTCGCGCCGCGGATCTCGCGGCCCGCATCGGCGGGGCCAACCTGACCATCCTGGCCAACCACGGCGTCATCGCGACCGGCCGCAACCTGCCCGAGGCCGTCTACCGCGCGGCCTCGATCGAACGGGTGTGCAAGCTGGCCTACGACGTCATGCTCACCGGTAATCAGCCGGTGGCGATGCGGTGGTCGGATATGGCCGGCATGCAACGCTCGCTGATCGAACGGGCCGCCGACGTGTACTGGGCCGGGGCCGCGCGGATGACGATCAAGGCCGACCCCGATGTGCTCACCTAACCCGCGAGCAGACGCAAAAGCACCCGCGCACACGGCGTGTCGGGTGCTTTTGCGTCTGCTCGCGCCACCTCGAGGAGTTTGACGCGTGAAATCGATCGACGAGCTGGCCACCGACCTGAACTTCACCACGGCCAAGACCGGCGCCGAACGGTCGGTCACCTTCCTGCCCGATCCGCCCCGGGCGCGACGCCGCTACACCGTCATCTCGGTCGACGACCACATCGTCGAACCCCCCGACACCTTCACCGGCCGGCTGCCCCGAAAGTTCGCCGACCGGGCGCCCAAAGTCGTCGACACCGACACCGGGGGCCAGACCTGGGTGTACGACGGCCGGGAGCTGCCCAACGTCGGCTTCAACGCGGTGGTCGGGCGGCCGGTGGCGGAATACGGCTTCGAACCCGTGCGATTCGACGAGATGCGCAGGGGCGCATGGGATATCCATGAGCGCGTCAAGGATATGGACCTCAACGGTATCTACGCCTCGCTCAACTTCCCCTCGTTTCTGCCCGGCTTCGCCGGGCAGCGGCTGCAGCAGGTGACCACCGATCGCGACCTCGCGCTGGCCTGCGTCCGCGCCTGGAACGACTGGCATTTCGACGTCTGGGCGGGCTCGTACCCCGACCGCATTATTCCCTGCCAATTGCCGTGGCTGCTCGACCCCGAGCTCGGCGCGAAGATGATCTACGAGAACGCCGACCGCGGCTTTCACGCCGTGACGTTCAGCGAGAACCCCGCGATGCTCGGCCTGCCGAGCATCCACACCGACCACTGGGATCCGATGATGGCCGCGTGCGCCGAGACCGGCACCGTGGTCAACCTGCACATCGGATCGTCCGGGTCGTCGCCGTCCACCACCGCGGACGCGCCGCCGGACGTGCAGGGCGTGCTGTTTTTCGCCTACGCCATCTCCGCGGCGGTCGACTGGTTGTACTCGGGGCTGCCCAGCAGGTTCCCCGACCTGAAGATCTGTCTGTCCGAAGGCGGAATCGGTTGGGTGGCAGGACTGCTCGACCGCCTCGACCACATGCTCAGCTATCACGCGATGTACGGCACCTGGCAAGCGCTCGGCGAGCGCCTGACCCCCGCGGAGGTGCTGGTCCGCAACTTCTGGTTCTGCGCGGTCGAGGACAAGTCGTCGTTCGTTCAGCGCGACCGGATCGGCGTCGACAACATCATGCTGGAAGCCGACTACCCGCATTGCGACTCGACGTGGCCGCACACCCAGCAGGCCATCCACGAACAGATCGGCGACCTGCCGTCCGACGTCATCCGGAAGTTCAGCTGGGAGAACGCATCCCGCCTGTATCGGCACCCGGTGCCCGCCGCCGTGCAGCGCGACCCCGAGGCGTTCTGAGCCCGGCAACCCAGACCCCTTGATCACCGGCGGGGGGTTCCGCCAGCGTCCCGCCTCGTATAAGTTACGTTTAGTACGTACTGAACGAACGGGATGGAGCGTATGTCGCCGGATGAGGCCGAGTTCGTCGACCGGCTCGGGCTGTTCTTCGAGTTGCTGGGCGCCACCCGCACCATGGGCCGGGTCTACGGGTGGCTGCTGATCTGCGATCCGCCGCAGCAGTCGCTGACCGCGCTGGCCGCCGCGTTGTCCGTGAGCAAGGCGTCGATCAGCACCGTCGCCCGGCAACTGCTGGAGGGCGGCATGGTCGAGCGCTTGCCGAGCCCGAACCGCCAGCACCTCTACCGGGTCACGCCGGGGGGGTTCACCAGCGTGCTGGAAACCCAGCTGTCCCTGATGCGGCTGGGGATCGAACCCGCCGAATTCGCGCTGTCCGTGCTGGACGAGGACCGCGCCGAACAACGCCAACGCGTGGAGGACTTCCGCGATTTCTGCGAGTTCTGCACGCAGGCCTACCGCGACCAGCTCATGGAAATGTGGACCGAATACCGCGCGAAGAGGAAACAGCGATGACCGCAACGGACAAAGTCGATTTCAGCTCGGTCGCCTGGGGATCGGTGGAATGGACGAATCTCGTCACACTGTATCTGCGCGCATGCGAAAGCCGTTCGAAGCGGCCGATTCTGGGCGACACCGTCGCTGCGGACGCGGTGGACCGGATCAGCTACGACTTCAAGCGCATGCGCCGGAGCACCATGCCCGCCTCGAATCAATACCTGGTCGCGCTGCGCGCCAAGAAGTTCGACGACTGGTGCGCCGATTTCCTCTCCCGCCATCCCGACGCCGTCGTCCTGCACCTGGGTTGCGGCCTTGACGGCAGGGCCTTCCGGCTCGACCTACCGCCGTCGGTTTCCTGGTTCGACGTCGACCAGCCCAGCGTCATCGGGCTGCGGCGGCAGCTCTACGACGACACCGAGCGCTACCGGATGATCGGCTCGTCGGTGACCGAGCTGCGGTGGCTGGACGACGTCCCCGCCGGGCGTCGCACCCTGGTCGTCGCCGAGGGCCTGCTGATGTATCTGCACGAAGAGGAAGTCCGGCGGCTGGTGCAGCGCCTGGTCGACCGATTTCCCGGCGGTGAAATGCATTTCGATACGCTGTCGGCCCTGGCCCCGGTGCTGTCCAAGGTCTTCACCAGGGGCATCATCACCTGGGGCATCCGCGACGCGCGCCGTGTTGCGGCCTGGCATCCCCGGCTGCGGTTCCTCGAGCAGACGCCCGCGCTGGCCGGCTACGAGCACATCCCGTCGGCCGCGGTGCGGATGATCTACGCGTTGACGTGGGTGATCGGCGGGCGCGGCTACGACGTGCTCAATCGTTTTGAATATTGAACCTCACAGGTCGGATGCCAGCCGGCGCAGAATGTCGGTCGCGGGCTCGGCGGTGGCTTGCCGAAAACCGGTGCCCGCCCACAGGTGTACGTAGTCAGGCTTTCCAGCCGCCGCGGCCGCCTTGCGCAGCGGGCTGGTCAGGTGGTGGATGGCGGGATAACCCGGGGGCGCCTCGGCTTCGTGGGCGTCGATGAACGCGTTGCGCAGGCCCCGGGCCGGCCGGCCGGTGAAGGCCCGGGTCAGCACCGTCTCGGTGTACGCGGGATCGGCCAGCGCCGCCTGATGAGTGGCCGACGCGCCGCTTTCGGTGGCGCGCAACAGCACCGTCCCGACGGCGGCCGCGGCCGCTCCCGCCCTGATCACCTCGGCCACCGCGGCCGCCGTGGCGAGCCCGCCGGTGGCCAGCACCGGCAGGGGAACCGTCGCCACGACCTGCTGGACGAGGTCGACGATCGGGACCGGGGTCAGCGGCCGCGACGGCGACAGGGTGCCGGAATGCCCGCCGGCCTCCGCCGCCTGTAGGGCGAGCATGTCGACGCCGGCGTCGCGTGCCTGCTCCGCCTCTTCGGCCGTGGTGACCGTCTGGACCACCACGCTCTTGGCCCGTTGCAGCGCCGCGATCACGTCGCGCGGCGGAATGCCGAACGTGAACGACACCATCGGAACCGGATCGTCGAGCAGCAGTTCGATCTTCGCGTTGAAGCTGTCGTTGTCCTCGACGGGCTCGGAGGGCAGCGTCAGGCCGAACTGGTCGGCCTCGGCCTGGATGATCGCCGCGTACTCCCGGTAACGCCGCGGATCGACCGGCACCGGGTTCGGCGCGAACACGTTGACGCCGAATGGGATCCCTTCGGCGCGAAGGGCTTTGATCTCGGCTTCGACGGCCTCCACGGTCTTGTAGCCGGCGGCCAGCACGCCCAGGGCCCCCGCGCGGGTGGCGGCCGACACCATGGCCGGGGTGGTCGGTCCGCCCGACATGGGGGCCGCAACCAGCGGTATGGACATCCCGAACTGCGCCAACATCTCCATGCCTCGACAATATCCGCCGATATCGGCCGCGATCGGCGGTGCGGCGGCATTACACCGTGAGCACCGACCTGGCAGGATGCTTGAGCGTGAAGCGCCCCAACTTCCTCGTAATCGTCGCGGACGACCTCGGGTTTTCCGACATCGGCGCCTTCGGCGGCGAGATCGAAACACCCAACCTCGATCGGCTGGCCTACTCCGGGATCCGGCTCACCGATTTCCATTCGGCGCCGGCGTGCTCGCCGACCCGGGCGATGCTGTTGACCGGGACCGACCATCACATCGCCGGCATCGGCACGATGCTCGAGGTCGCGTCGCCGGGATTTCGCGGCGCCCCCGGCTACGAGGGCTACCTGAACGACCGGGTCGTCGCGCTGCCCGAACTCCTGCGCGACGCCGGATATCTGACGCTGATGTCGGGCAAATGGCATCTGGGCGCCACGATCGACAGGTCGCCGTGGGCACGCGGCTTCGAGCGCTCGTTCGCGCTGCTGCCCGCCGGTGCCAGCCACTACGGGGGAGCGGGCGCGCGCGGGTTTTCGCCGGTGCCAACGCTTTACACCGAGGATGACAAGTTCGTCACCGTCGGCGACGACTTCTACTCGTCGGACTCCTACACCGACACCCTGCTGCGGTACCTGGACGAGCGCGCGGCCGACGACGACCGTCCGTTCTTCGCCTACCTACCGTTCCAAGCGCCCCACTGGCCGCTGCAGGCGCCCGACGAATCCGTCGCGAAATACCGCGGCCGCTACGACGACGGACCGGACGCGCTGCGCGAGGAGCGACTGGCCGCCCTGAAGCGGCTCGGTCTCTGCCCGCCCGACGTCACCGCGCACCCGGTGGTGGCCGACGGCGCGCCCGAGTGGGCCGACATGACCGACGAGCAGCGCGCGCGCTCGGCCCGCAGCATGGAGGTCTACGCCGGGATGGTGGACCGGATGGATTACAACGTCGGCAGGGTGATCGACTACCTGTCGGCCAGCGGCGAACTCGACGACACCGTGGTGATCTTCCTGTCCGACAACGGCGCCGAGGGCGCGATCGTGGAGGCGATGCCGCTGCGCGGCGCCGAGATCGCCGCGCAGATCGAAAAGCATTGCGACAACAGCCTCGACAACCTCGGCCGGCCCACGTCCTTCATCTGGTACGGGCCGCGCTGGGCGCAGGCGGCCACCGCGCCGTCGCGGCTGCACAAGGCGTTCACCACCCAGGGCGGCATCCGGGTGACGGGTTTTGTCACCTGGCCGGGATTCGCGCGGCAACAACAGATCGGCACCGCGTTCAGCACCGTGATGGACATCGCGCCAACCCTGCTGGAGCTGGCGGGCGTCGCGCACCCGGGTACGTCCTACCGCGGCCGCGAGGTGGCCCCCATGCGCGGCCGCTCGCTGGTGGAGTATCTGACCGGCGCCGCGGAGACCGTGCACGACGCGGACACCGGAACCGGCTGGGAGTTGTTCGGCCGCCGAGCCATCCGGCAGGGCGATTGGAAGGCGCTGCACCTGCCGGCGCCGTACGGCCCGGGTGACTGGCAGCTCTACGATTTGGCTTCCGATCCCGGCGAGATTCACGACCTGGCCGCGTCGCATCCCGACAAGTTGGCCGAGCTGGTGGCGCTGTGGGATCGCTACGTCGAAGAAACCGGCGTGATCCTCGACCCCATCTCCGTGTTCGACACCGAGCTCTAGCTACCGGCGGAGCTGGGGCGGACGGCCTCAAATAGCTCGACCGAACCACTGTGCCGCGCGACCACCACGTCGAGTCCCGCATCGTCGAGCCAGCGCTGCACGTCACCGGCCCGGGGCGTGTTCCCGAAAAACCCGGCCGCCTGCAATGCCGTCACAAAGCGATCTTGGCGCCAGCCGCGACCCCGGACACACGTGCTCCCGCGCAGAATCCCACCCGGCTTGAGCACGCGGGCGAGCTCGACCACCGCAGCGTGCGGATCAGGAAGGCAATGCAGCCCGTTGAACGTCAAAACCAGGTCAAACGTGTTGTCCCGGAAGGGCAGATCTGTGATATCGGCCTCGCTGAACTCCATCAGGCCATCCAGGCCCAACTCGGTCGCCCGGCTCCGCGCCCGCCTCAGCATGTCCGATGAAATGTCCGCGGCCACGTAGCGGCAGTCCTGCCCGCGGCGCAGGCCACGAAAGGCAAAGCCCCCGCCGCACGGGATGTCGAGTACATGGGCACCGGCGGGAGCATCAGCGACACGCTCAACCACTGCTAACAGATCATGTAACGCCAATCCCCACAACGCTTTTGCGCCCACCGCGGCGACACTGTCGTTCATGGCCGCCGTGTTGTACAACGCCGATGCCACCCGAGCGGCACGCCAGCGGTCCGTTACCTGCCCCATACGCTGACTCTAAACTGCAGAGCGCTGCGGCGACAGGGTGCTATCCGGCCTGAACGTCGGCCAACAACCGGCGCGCAGCCTCGACGCAGGGGCGCAGGCGTTCGATCGGGCTAACCCCGGCCAGCGCCAATGACCTTTGCGGGACTTCGATCTCGATGACAATGTCGGTGGGCAGCGCGGCAAGGATGTCGCGCAACGGCAGGTCGCCCTCACCGGGCACCAGGCGCTCGAACATGGCCTCCTCCATGTAGTTGTCGATGCGCGGCCGCAGCGTCGTGTCATTGAGTTGGGCATAGCCGATGCGCTCGGGGTCGAGGGCCGCCAGCTCGCTCGCCCCCGAACCCGAGCGCGCCAGGTGCATGGTGTCGACCAGCAGCCGGAATTCGCTTCGCCCAACGTGATCCGTGGCGGCCAGGCCGGTGGGGAGGTCGCCGATGGTCAGGCCGGGCACCGGTTCCACGACGGTACCGATGTCGCGCCGGGCGGCATGCTCGGTCAGCGCCGCGAACTGGTCAAGGGCGCGCGAAAGGTCTGGATCGAGGCTCACCACGTTGACCCGCGGGACGCCGAGCTCGGCCATCACGTCGAGGTCGGGCCGCAGCGCGCCCACGTCGGCGCCGGGGCGTACGAGGAACCCGTCGCCGAGCGAGATGGTTACGCCGCGATCGTCCATCGCGGCGAACAGATCCTTCCTGAGGGCGGCGTCGTCCTTCAGCGAAAAGGGAGGGTAGCCGAGCGGCACCAGGGGCATGCCCTGGATGGCGGCCGAGATGTGGCGGCAGCCGAGCTCCGCGGCCAGATCCACGAACTCGATTGGGGGAAGCCCGAACACGCTGAGCATGCCGAGCGCGAGGCGATCGTTACGCCCCGTCGCGGTCACGCGGGACGACCCGCCAGCTGGGCCAATTGTGCTGCGCCCTCGGCGGTTTGGGTCGTCAGCACGATCCGTCCGGAGGTGACCTGCTCCTCGATGATCGGTGCCTCCAGCACCAGATTGTCCCGGATGAAGGCCACGTGGTCTTTGACATGCTCGGCGGTGAACGACGCCCATGCCGCCGCCGACGGCGGGTCGAGCACCAGGGTCACCTGGTAAAAATCTGCCGTCAGGGCCTTGGGTGGGTCCACGTGTATCAGCCCGAGTTGCATAATCTCCGGGCCCAGGGTGTACACGTTGGCCCGGGCGAGGTCGCACGTGTTGAGGGCGTCGGTCGGGGCCACCGGGACGTTCGGACCCATGTCGGGACACTTGGTGGCGGGCGTCGTCGGGTGTGACTTCGTCACCGGGCGAACGGGCAGCGGCGCCACCTTCACGATCGGCGCGGGTGCGGGCGGCGGGGCAGGAGTGGCGGACGCCGGGGTTGTCGGCGGGCTGGAGGGCGCGGGCTTGTGCGCCTGGTGGCAGCCACCCGTCAGCGCCGCGAGCAGGCCGATGGACCCAAGCCAGGCAACGGCGTTGCTCACACGAACTCGACGGGGCCTCATCGAAGCACACTCTACCCACGTATCCGGTGAATCCTCGGAAGTCTTGCACCGCAGTTTCTTTCGTGGCGGGCGGCGCGCCGCCGCCGAGGCGGGAAATATGCCATCCTTTACCGACACTACGAATATAGAGTAGTGTCTTGGTCCTGAATAACAATGGATAGACGACGAAAGCCTAATCCCGCCGAACGCCGCCGCGATCTATGCGATGCGGCGATTCGATTGTTGGCCGATGACGGGGCCAAGGGGCTGAGCCATTTGAAGGTGGACCGCAAAGCGGGCGTGCCGGACGGCACGACGTCGTTCTATTTCCGCACCCGCTCGGCGTTGCTGCGGGCCGTCGCGGAACGTTCGGCCGAGCTCGACCTCGCCGAACTGCAGGCGATCGCGGACACCTCCGACGCCGGCGGTGAGGCTCCCACACCCTCGCGGTTGTCGCAGGTCGTCATCCAGGCCGGCAGCGACCCGCAGCTGTACCGGACCAGGGCCCGATACGAGCTGACCATGCTGGCCACCCGCGACCCCGCGCTCGCCGCGATCCTGCAGCAGGCCACCGACGAGTTCACCAAACTGCACCGGGAAATCCTCGTGCAGCTCATGCCGCACGGCGCGGAGCTGGACCCGGCCGTCGTCGAGGATCTGAGCAACGTCACGCTGACGTTCATCAACGGCCTGCTGCAGCGGTTCGCCCACGGCGACCGGATCGTCGACAGTGCCGAGCAGCTCGACGGGGTGCTGTCGGCGATCGCGGCCGGAATATTGCGCAGTTCGGACAAGGGCCGGCTCACCCAGGCGGGCGGTCTCCGGGTGCTGCGCGGCGGGGCGCCCGGACCCCGATGACAGCCCCGACCGAATCCGGCGCGCGGACTTCCGACCCTTGCCAGAGCACCCGCAGTATGGTTCTCTACGACAATAGAGTGAGCCGACGTTCATGCGCCGTTTTCAGCCGAACTTGTGCGCATGTCAGAGCGACGCAATTAAGCGGAGTGTGTAAATTGCCCCGGACCGAATCCAACGCTGCAACGCTGGCAGCGCGAGCCCTGGTGCGGGTAATGCGGGTATCCAAAACTGCAGCGGTAGGAGGGGTTTCGTGACGGCGAGCACCGACAGCCATGTTCGTTTCGATCCATACGATGTCGGGCTGATCGCCGACCCCTACCCGATGTTCGCGCGATTGCGCGACGAGGCGCCGCTGTACTACAACGCCGAGTTCGACTTCTACGCGGTGAGCCGCTACGCCGACGTCAGCAAGGCGCTCGTCGATCACGAGACATACAGCTCCGCGCGCGGCGCGATCCTGGAGCTGATCAAGGCCAACCTCGAAATCCCGCCGGGCATGTTGATCTTCGAGGACCCACCGATTCACGACGTGCACCGCAAACTGCTGTCGCGGATGTTCACCCCGCGCAGGATCGCCGCGCTCGAACCGATGATCCGCGACTTCTGCGCCGCGCTCCTGGATCCGCTGGTGGGCTCGGGACACTTCGACTTCGTCACCGACCTGGGTGCCCAGATGCCGATGAAGGTCATCAGCATGTTGCTCGGCATCCCCGAAGACGACCAGGAGTACATCCGCGACCGGGGCAACGCGCAGCTGCGCACGGAGGCCGGCAAGCCGATGGACGCGGCCCAGCACGGCCTGTCCGTCGGCGAGCAGTTCGAGGCCTACATCGACTGGCGCGCGGAGCATCCGTCCGACGACATCATGACCGAACTCCTCAACGTCGAGTTCGTCGATGAAAAGGGTGTGAACCGGCACCTCAGTCGGGAAGAGATCCTCGTGTACCTCAACGTCGTCGCCGGGGCGGGTAACGAAACGACCACACGGCTGATCGGTTGGTCCGGAAAGGTTCTCGCCGAGCACCCCGACCAGCGCCGCGACCTCGTCGAGAACCCCGCGCTCATCCCGCAGGCGATCGAAGAGCTGTTGCGCTACGAGCCGCCGGCCCCGCACGTGTCCCGATACGTGACACGCGACGTCACGGTGCACGACCAAACGGTGCCCGAAGGCAGCGTGATGATGATGCTCATCGGATCGGCGTGCCGCGACGAGGCCCAATTCGGGCCCGACGCGGGCGAATTCAACATCCATCGCGCGGTCCGCCCGCACCTCACCTTCAGCATGGGCACGCACTTCTGCCTGGGCTCGGCGCTGGCGCGCCTGGAGGGCCGCGTCGCGCTCGAGGAGATCCTCAAGCGTTTCCCCGAGTGGGAGGTCGACCTGAGCAATGCCACCCTCAGCCCGACCTCCACGGTGCGGGGCTGGGAATGCATGCCGGCGCTGGTGTCGCGATGACGGGCCGGGTAGCAGGGAAGGTAGCGTTCATAAGCGGTGCCGCCCGCGGCCAGGGCCGCAGCCACGCCGTGCGCCTGGCGCAAGAGGGCGCCGACATCATCGCGATCGACGTCTGCGGGCCGATCGAGAACCTGGCGTATCCCCACTCGACACCCGAAGACCTCGACGAAACCGCCGACCTGGTCAAGGCTCTCGACCGGCGCATCGTGACCGCGCAGGTCGACGTCCGCGACTACGACGCGCTGAAGGCGGCCGTGGACAGCGGGGTGGAACAACTCGGCCGCCTCGACATCATCGTCGCCAACGCGGGCATCGGCACGTTCGGCAACAAGCTGCACAAGATCCGCGAGAACATCTGGCGGGACATGATCGACGTGAACCTCTCCGGCGTCTGGCACACCGTCAAAGTCGGTGTGCCACATATCATCGCCGGCGGGCGCGGCGGTTCGATCGTGCTGACCGGTTCCGTCGGATCGCACAAGGCCATGGCCCACACCGGCCACTACATCGCCGCAAAGCATGGCGTGCTGGGCCTGATGCGGGCCTTCGCGGTCGAGTTGGGGGAGCACAGTATTCGGGTCAACTCGGTCCACCCGAGCCAGGTCAACACCCCGATGACCATCAATGAGGTGACGTTCCGGTTGTTCCGGCCCGACCTGGAGAATCCCGGGCCGGACGATTTCGCGCCGTTCTCGCAAATGATGCACACGTTGCCGGTACCGTGGGTCGAAGCGGTCGACATCAGCAACGCCGTCCTGTTCCTCGCCTCGGACGAATCTCGTTACATCACAGGCGTTTCGCTACCTGTCGACGCGGGCGCTCTGCTCAAGTAAGCGTTAACAAAATTCAACTGAAGGAAGAAGACTATGCCCGAATACGACTATGAAGAAATGAAGAAGGAAGCCGAGCAGTACATCAAGTTCGAGAAGGACAAGAAGAACCGCATCGCCTACATCACCTTCGACCGCCCCGACGCGCAGAACTCCACCACGCTGGGAATGCGGCAGAACTACGCCGATCTGATCCACAAGTGCAACGTGGACGACGACGTCAAGGTCGTCGTGATCCGCGGCGAGGGTGAGGATTTCGGTAGCGGCGGCGACCTGCCCGAACAGCGCGGGATGCTGGAGAACCCGGGCATGCCGCTGCTGCACGAGCTCGCGATCAACGACGACGACGTCAAGTACCCGCCCGGCGGCTCCTACCGCTACCTGTCCACCGTCACCGACTTCTACGCCAAGGCGCGCGCGGGAAACCGCCCGCTGCAAGAGCTTCGGAAGATCAGCATCATCGAGGCCAAGGGCTACTGCTACGGCTGGCACTTCTACCAGGCCGGCGACGCCGACCTGGTGATCTCCTCCGACGACGCACTGTTCGGCCACCCGGCCTTCCGCTACGTGGGCTGGGGCCCCCGGCTGTGGTGGTGGGCCGAGACGATGGGCCTGCGCAAGTTCTCCGAAATGCTTTTCACCGGAAGGCCGTTCAGCGCCAAGGAGATGTACGACTGCGGCTTCGTCAACAGTGTGGTGCCCCGCGACAAGCTGGAAGACGAGACCCTCAAGTACGCGCTGGCGTGCTCGAAGGCCCGCCCGACCGACACCGTTGCCGTCCAGAAGACCTTCCTGGAGCTCTACAAGCAGCACAAGGGTGAGTACTTCGGCAGCCTGCTGACCGGCATGGTCGAGGGTATGTTGCCGATGATCGCCAACGACGCGCAGGAGGTCGACCTGACCGCGGGCACCTTTGAGAAGGGCCTCAACAACGTGGTCAAGGACAACGACATGAACTTCCCGCCGGAATGGCGATTGAGCCGCTCCGGTCGCGCGAAGCCCTGACCGCCTTGCGAGGGCGCACATGTCGGCGCTGACGGCCTTCAGGGTCATCGAGCTGGCGGGATCGGTCGCGGGGGAGTATTGCGGAAAGTTGCTGGCCGACTTCGGTGCCGAGGTGATCAAGGTCGAGGCGCCCGGCCGCGGCAGCCCGACCCGGGCCATGGCGCCCCGCCTCGCTGAGGGTTGCGAGGGCAGCGCATTGTTTGCCTACCTCAACACGAACAAGCAATCGGTGGTGGTGGACGCCGAACGGCTGGGACAACTCATCGGCGGCGCCGACGCGGTCATCGACGACGGCGACACCGATGGGGCGCAGCGGCACCCCGGAGTGGTGTTCTGCTCGATCACGCCATTCGGCGCGAACGCCCCGGCCGAGTACGCGAATGCGAAGAGCATCAACGTGTTCCACGCCAGCGGCTGGGGCTACCACACTCCCAGCCATCCGGATCCGACCAGGCCGCCGCTGCGGGGGCCCGGCCGGTTCCTGGCCGACTACGAGGCGGGGCTGGAGGCGGCGCTGTGCGTCGCGGCGGCGTTGTTCGGGCGCCTGCACTCGGGCGGGGGCGAGGCCATCGACGTCTCGCAGCAGGCCGTGCTGGTCTCGCGCGCCGATTGCATTCTGGGGCGCCTGGTCACCGGCGAAGTCCCCGCCCTCGGCAGCCGCGACGACTACGACCAGCAGGGACCCGCGTCGTTCTTCGCCTGCGCCGACGGCTTCGTCTATCTGTACATGACCAGCCGCGCCCACTGGCTCGGCGTCAAACAGCTGATGGGGCGCCCGGATTGGCTCGACGACTTCGACGACGACTGGCTGGAGTTCTCCGTGACCCCGGACAAGGTCGCGACGTTCCAGCGGGGATTCGCGGCGTGGGTCCGCGACCTGTCCAAGGAGACGGCGTCCGACGAGGCGCAGCGACTCGGCGTGCCCCTGGTGCCGGTTAACGAGGCCGCCGACCTGCACCGCGCACCCCAGTACGTCCACCGGGGCTTCTTTTCCACCGTCAGCCACCCCGTGTTGGGCGACGCGGCGTACCCCACGGTGCCGTACTTGTTCGGCGCGACCCCGGCGGAAATCGTCTCTGCGGCGCCCACTCTCGGTCAGCACACCGCGTCGGTCCTCGGTGGACTCGACGCGCCCCACGCTCCACCGGCGGCGAAGGCGGCGCAGCTCAAGCCGCCGAAGACACCGCGCGGTGGACCCCTGCAGGGGGTGCGCGTCATCGAGCTCACCAAGGTGTGGGCCGGCCCGTATGCCGGCAAGCTGTTGGCGCTGTTGGGCGCCGAGGTGATCAAGGTAGAAACCGCGGCGCTGCCCGAGGAGATGCGCGCCTACGGCGGCACCGACATCAACCACGCCCCGTTCTTTCTCAGCATCAACCCCGAGATCCTGAGCGTGGACATCGACATCAAGTCCGCCGAGGGCATGGCGCAACTGCGGGAGCTGATCTCCCGCAGCGACATCGTCATCAACAACCTGCGGCCGGGCGCGATGGAGCGCCAGGGCCTCGGGTATCAGCAGCTCACCGAGATCAAACCGGACATCATCTCGGTGTCGATCAAAATGTGGGGCAATGACGGACCGTTAGGTCATCAGACCGGCTACGCGCCGTGCTTCGCCGCGCTCGCCGGGCTCGCGCCGCTGGTCGGCTACCCCGGTGGACCGCCGCTCGGAACCAGCATGCGCTACGGGGATTCCACGGTCGGCGCGGCGGCCGCCTACGCCGCCGTGGTGGCGCTGCTGCACCGCGAGCTCAGCGGCGCAGGGCAATTCGTCGACGTGTCGGCCGTCGAAACCCTTTCCTCGATGATCGGGGACTGCCTGCTGGAACACAGCCTCACCGGGCGACGACTCGGGCCCAACGGCAACCACAATCCCGACATGTGCCCGCACGGCTGCTACCCGTGCGCGGAGGGCTCGTGGGTCAGCGTGGCCGTCGCCGATGACACCGAATGGCAGCGGTTGTGCGGCGTGCTAGGCGCCGCCTCGCTGGCCGACGACCCCCGCTACGCCACCCCAGACGACCGCCAGCGGCACGCCGAGGCCCTCGACGCCGATCTCGCCGCGCTGACCCGCCAGCTCGATGCCGAGGAACTCGCGCATCGGCTACGGGCGGCGGGGGTCGCGGCCACCAAGAGCGCGACCGCCATGGATGTGGTTGGCGATCAACAACTCTGGGAGCGCGAGCTGTATCGTTTCGTTTCGGACCATCGCGAAGGCCTGCGACCGGTGCTGGGACCATCCTGGCGGATGGCGCGCAACCCCGCACGGATCTCGCGCGGCGCGCCGGATCTGGGCGAGGACACCGACTACGTTCTACACGAGATACTGCGCACCCAATCGACGGGCGGATCATGACGACATTGGCGCACACCGCGGCCCTGGTGACGGGTGCCAGCAGTGGCATCGGAGCGGCGACGGCCAAAGCGCTGGCCGCCGAGGGAGCGACGGTAGCTCTCCTCGCGCGCCGCGCCGACCGGCTGGCGGAGCTGAAAGCCGAGATCGAATCCGCCGGTGGCACAGCGCTCGTCGTCACGGCCGACGTCACGGACGCCGATCAGGTCGCGGCCGCCGTGGGGCGCACAATCGCGGAGTTCGGACGGCTCGACACCCTGGTGAACAACGCTGGCCTGATGCAATCGGCGCCCGCGACCGAAGCGCCGCTGCAGGACTGGGACAACATGGTGGCCGTCAACGTGCAGGGCGTTCTCTACGCGACCCGCGCGGCGCTGCCACACCTGATCGACGCCGCCGCCGACTCGCCACGCGCCGTGGCGGACATAGTGACCATCAGCTCCACCGCAGGGTGGGTGGCCCGGCCGAACACCGCCGTGTATTCGCTCACCAAGTTCGGGGTCAACGCGTTCAGCGAAGCCATCCGCCAAGAGGTGCTCGGCAAGCGGGTGCGCGTCGGCGTGGTGGGCCCGGGAACGGTGGATACCGAGATCTTCAGCCACCTGGGCGAATCCTCGCGGGAGGCCTTCGAAAAGCAGACGTCGGGCATGGTCATGCTGCGGCCGGAGGACATCGCCGACGCGGTCCTGTTCATGGTGACCCGCGATCGCCGGGTGGCGGTGAACCACATGCTGGTGCGCGCGGCCGAGCAGACCTGGTAGCGGTGTGAGTTCGCATTGGGTGGTCGGTGATCAATACGGATTGCCGATCCCGGCGGACCCCGCGACCCTGCTCAGCGGTGGAGCTGCGTTCCTCACGAAGGCCTTTCGGGCTTCGGGCGTCCTCGCCGACAACAGCGTCGTTCGCATCAGCGACTACCGCGAGATCAGCGGCGGCAGCACCGGACGCAAGGTGGTGCTGTCGGTCGAATACGACCGTGCCGCACCCGATCTGCACACCGAGCTGTTCGTGAAGTTCTCCCGCGATCTCGACAATCCGGTGCGCGATCGCGGAAAGACACAGATGGAGCCCGAGGTGCGCTTCGCCTCGCTGTCCCGCGCCCCGGAATTCCCGATCGCCGTACCCTGCCCGCAGTTCGCCGACTACCACCGCCCCACCGGCACCGGCCTGCTGGTCACCGAGCGAATCAAATTCGGCGGCAACGGAATCGAGCGCCAATACCACAAGTGCCTCGACTACGAGATGCCCGAGCCCCTAGGGCACTACCGAGCGCTGCTGACCGCGCTTGCGCGCCTCGCCGGCACGCATCGCTCCGGTCGGCTGCCCGCGGAATTGACCGCTCACTTTCCGTTGGACGTGCGGGCCGCGACGGTGGGCGAACGCGCGCCGCTGCCCGCGGAGAAGCTGGACCGGCGGGTGAGCCAGCTCGCCGAATTCGCGCAGACGCATCCAGGGCTGCTGCCGGCCAATGCCTGCTCACCCGAATTCCTGGCCCGCCTGCGCGACGACGTGCCGCGCGTGGCGGTCTACGAGCAGGCGATCGCACACCAATTGGCCGACGACTCCGACTATGTCGCGCTGTGCCACTGGAACGCCAACATCGACAACGCGTGGTTCTGGCGCGACAGCGGCGGCGCGTTGCAGTGCGGCCTGATGGACTGGGGATGCGTCGGCCAGATGAACCTCGGCATGGCGCTGTGGGGAGCGATGTCCGGCGCCGAGACCGACATGTGGGACACCCATCTCGACGATCTGCTGCAACTGTTCGTCGCGGAATACGAGCGCTGCGGCGGTCCGCAGCTCGAAATTGGCCGGTTGCGTCGGCACATGCTGCTCTATGCGGCCGCCATGGGGGTCGCCTGGCTGCTGGACGTGCCGGCCTTGATCCGCAAGCGATTCGACACCGTGCCCGGCACCCGCAAGGATCCGCGCATCCGGGCTGACGAAGGCGTGCGCGCGCCGCTGCAGATGCTCTCGAACCTGCTGAGCGCGTGGGAACGTCATCGCGTGGGGGACCTACTCGATGACGTTCTGCCTTAGCGTCAAACTGGGTCGTTGTCTTCGTCGTAATTCAGGAATCGTTCGGGGTGATGGAAGGCGTTGGTGCGGGGTTGTCCGTGGTCGAGGTTGGCACTGGTACGGCGCAACCCCCCGTCGATGCCATCATCGGAAAGAATCGCCTGTAATTCGCCCCCTTCGTCGGTGGACACTAGTGCACCTTATGAATGGACTTTGCAGCGTGGACTGAGAGCCACAACCCCGTCCGGAATTTTCACAATTTTGGATGTGAGTAACCGCGGGAGTGCTTACGCTACCAATCAGGCAGCGCTACCAACACGAAGTCACCCATCAAGGAGGTTTGGAGGCATGTTGTCTCGTGCAAATTTCGTCGCCAGAGCTACCTTGGTGGCTGGGGCAGCGGTCGTTGGCATCGGGTTCGAACCGCTAGCCCATTCTGACGACGCTGACTTTATACAGTTCCTTACGGAACATGGCCTCGGCTGCGGCGAAGGCTCAATAAAGTGCAAAAGTGCTGACGATCTGATCCAACTTGGCCACTCCGTGTGTTACGACATCGATGTCAACGGTCAAACCCCCGGTGCAAGCCGCAGAAAAGGCTGTAGAGATCGGCGAAGGCTGGATCAACAGGGAGCAGGCCGCAGATTTGGTCGCCGCGTCCGTCGTTAATTACTGCCCATGGGATAAAGTCCAAAACTCAAGCGGTACAGGTGATGTCGATACTTAGCGGTCGTCGCGAATTTTGACCTTATGTGCGTCCGCATCGTTGCGCTCATTGCTGCAACTATTGCAGTGCTCGTAACCGCGTCCACTGTACTGGCGCCGTCGGCGAGCGCCTGTCCGTCCGGCTATTACAAAGCTGCCTCTGGTCAATGCGTTCATCGCCCCATAAGCGCACCGGCGCCACCACCGGGTGCCACTGCTCAATGCGCTGACGGCTGCTACTCGTTTAGTGAAAACCCGGATGAGGACGACACCTGCCATGGACGCGGCGGCGTTCAACGAGCGTTGTAGCCGCAGGATTAGCTGCGGGCATTGCGCTATCGCCAGATTTCAGTGCTGACCGCCCGTTCCCCGGCACTGGTGTGACAACAAGCCTCCTCGCCGCATACGTGCCGTGGAAGTCGAACACCGGGTTTTCCCAAGACTTCTAATCTCTGGTGCTGGCATGCGTCGAAGTGGAGAAAGGGACTCGGTGACACGCGGCGCTCTGAGCGCGGTGAGGTTGGAAGGCTGAGCCACACGTCAATCCGCTTCGTCGTCGTCGTCGCCGTCGCGCAGTAGTTTCTCCGGATGGTGGAAGGTGTTGGTGCGGGGTTGGCCGCGCTCGAGGTGGGGTGGTGGTTTCCATTCGGTCTCGCCGCGGGTGTTCTTGCGGGTGGCCCAGCTGCCGGGGTTGAGCATGCGGTGATGCGGGCCGCAGGCGAAGGTGAGCTGGTTGATGTCGGTGCTGTGACACTTGCTGTAGTCGGTGGTGTGGTGGACTTCGCAGTAGTAGCCCGAGACGGTGCAGCCTGGTGCGGTGCAGCCGCGGTCCTTGGCGTACAAGACGATTCGCTGCCCCGGGGAAGCCAGACGTTTGGTGTGGTAGAGCGCCAGGGCCTTGCCTTTATCGAAGATGGCCAGGTAGTGATGCGCGTGGCGGGCCAGGCGGATCACATCGCTCATGGGCAGGATGGTGCCGCCGCCGGTCAGGGCGCGCCCGGCGGCGGCCTCCAGCTCTTGCAGGGTGGTGGTGACGATGATGGAGGCCGGTAACCCGTTGTGCTGACCCAAGTCGCCGGAGGCCAGCATCGCGCGCAGCGCCGCCAGCAGGGCGTCGTGGTTGCGCTGAGCCTTGGAGCGGGTGTCACGGTCGATGGCCTCTTGGCTGGGGGTGCCGTCGACACAGGGGGTGTCGTCGAGGGGGTTGCACATGCCCGGGGCGCCGAGTTTGGCTTCCACGGCTTCGAAGGTGGCGCGTAGTTCGGGGGTGATCAGGCCCCGCAACTCTGACATGCCGTCGGGTTGTTGGTTGCCCAGCGTCACGCCGCGGCTACGGGCGCGGTCCTCATCGGTGAAGATGCCATCGGGGTTAAGCGCATCGGTGAGCCCGCGGGCCAATTCTTTGAGGTGTTCGGGGCCGAACTGGGTGCCGAATCCGGCCAGTTGGGCTTCGGCGAACTCACGGGCCGCAGCGCTCACCCAGCCGGGTAGTTGGTGGTAGAACTTGCGGATCACGGCCACCTGACCCGCGCCCAGGTCTCCGGCGCGCTGGGCGGCCGCGGTGGCGGGCAGGACCGGTGGCAGGGGTTCACCGGTCAGTCCGTGGCGGGGTCCCAGGTCGCGGGCTTCCTTGATGCGCCGAGACGCTTCGTGACGGCTGATCAGGGTGCGTTCGGTCAGCGCGTGGGCCAGCCCGCCGCCGAGTTCCTGCAAGGGGGCTTGGCGGGCCAGGGAATTGAGCAGCGGATACTCGATGACCGGAATGCGGCGGCGCAGCCTCTCACAGCGCTCCAACACCGCCAGCTGCTGCTGCACGGTCAACGCGTCAAGCACCAACGCACACGCGCGGTCCACCTCAGCATCGAGCGCGTCGAACACCGCGTCGACATCGGGCAGACCAGTGGAACTCACACCGCCAAACTATCGAGGCCCACCGACAAGAAACCCCCGGATTGTGACCACTGAAACCACAGTGACACAAGGGATTTCGCTATACGTTTCCGATATCCGTAATCGCGCCCGCGGGGCCGGGAAGGGCCGCCGCCTCGCCTAAGCCCAAGCAGGACTGCCGGTCAGCACATCGACGCCGTCCTCGGTGATGTGGACGGTGTCGCGGCGGAACACCGCGCCGACGCCCTGCCGCCACACGTAGCCGGTGATCGCCAACACCATGCCCGCCTCGAGTTGGTCGTGTTCCCCCGCGGCCAGCAGCGCTTCGGATACGACGGGCGGGTCGAAACCCAACCCCAGCCCGTGCGCGACCGGCATCGGCGGTATCGGCTCACCGACCGCCTCATAGGCGGCCAGCAGATCTCTGGTGGGCGCGCCGGGGCGACAGGCGGCAAGCATCTTGTCGTATAATGCGTTCGAGCGGGCGAAGAGCTCACGCGCCTCGCCGCTGACGACATCGCCGGCCGGCCACGTGCGTCCCACCTCCGCGACGTAGCCGTCCGCGAGCGCACCGGCCGCGAACGCGACGAGATCGCCCGACCGGATCTCGTGCGCAGATGCGCGGCGCCACGGCTGTTCCCGCGACGTCACCCACGCGGCGTCCTGGGTGGCCGGCGTGCTCACCCCGCCGGCGGCCATCGCCTCCATCATCACCCCCGCCAGGGTCCGCTGCGACGCGCCCGGCGCCAATTCGGCCAGGGCAGAGGCGAGCCCGCATTCGGCGACACGAAGGGCCGTCCCCATCGCGGCGATTTCGTCGGGCGTCTTGATGCGCCGCGCCGCGCGCATGGCCGGCTCGGCGTCGACCAGTTCGGCGTTGGGGAACGCCTCGGGCAGCAGTGCCGCGAAAGTCGGTGTGATCGCGTCGGTTCCGACCCGCCTCGCCGACTCCGCGCCGTCGACCTTCTTCAGCACGTCAATGAGCGTCATCGGATTCCATGCCAGCCCGTAGAGGTGATCGTGGTCGATCTCCTCCGGGACCCCCTCATCGTCCGTGCTGTTGAGGTAGATGTCCTGAGTGGCACGCACCAGCACACACATCGGACCGAACGGCCGTGTCCCGGCGATCCACAGCTGCGGCGCGCCCGTGACGTAACGAATGTTGGCCTGCCGCCCGAGCACCAGGATGTCCAGACCGTGCTCGTCCATCTGGGCCAGCGCCCGTTCCCGCCGCCCGGACCGGAGCGCCCGGGGGTCGGGCAGAACTTCAGTCGCCATAGGGGGTGTAGGGGTAGTCGGTGATCGGCACGTAGCCGTCCTCGGTGATCACCACGATCTCCTCACTGCGATAGCCTCCCGTGCCGTCCTTCCACATGACCGGTTCCAGGACCAGCACCATGCCGGGCGGAAAGACGAAGTTGTCGTCGAATTCCTCGCCGAGATCCGTTCCGATCATCGGCGCCTCGGCGGGGTAGGTGCCGATGCCGTGGCCGAGATAGAAATGCGGCAGCCATGGCTTGCGGCCACCGTTGGCCGCGATCGCCGCGCGCGCCAAATCACCCGACGTCGCACCGGCTTTGGTCACCGCCAGCACGGCGTCCAGGACGGTACGCCACTGCCGGAACTGGTCCTGCTGCCGCGGCGTCGGCCGTTCGCCGACCACCCAGGTTCGGCCGAAGTCGGAGCAGTATCCGTGGTAGGTGATGCTGATGTCGGTCCACAACACGTCGCCGGCCGCCAGTTCACGAGCGGTGGGGAGCAGCGGCAGCGCGAGATCCCCGTGCGTCGTCCACACGCCGGCCTCCCGGGACTTCGGCATCACCTGCCAGATCGCCTCCAGCATGTTGGTGGTCGCGCCCAGCTCGAATGCGCGGCGGACGAAGGTGGCCGACAGATCGATCTGGCGCACCCCCGGCACCAGCGCCCGCTGCACATCGACGATGGCTTGTTCGGTGATGCGGGCCGCCCTGCGCAGACAGGACAATTCGTCGCGGGTCTTCACCAACTGCGCGGCGCCGACCACGATGGCCGCGTCCGTCGGCGGGCCGGCCGGGAAAAGCTTGGGCGCCGCCCGCCGCATCGCCCCGGTGAGTTCGTCGACGGCGATGCGGGCTCCCGGTGGGACGATCCCGGTCAGCCGCCGCGCGAAATCGTCGACGCCGTGGTCGAATTCGAGGTAGGCGGGGCCGTGCAGGTGGTCGTCGGGCACCGGCGCTTCGGCGGACGCTCCGCTGCGGAAGGGCATGAAGAGGTGCGGGTGCACGTCGTCGGCGAGCACGACCGCGACGGGGCGCTCCACGTGTGACAGCCCCGCATCCAGCAGCGGCCAGCTCGCCCCCGTGGCGTAGCCGACGTAGCCGTTCAGCAGCAGGATCAGCGCGTCGACGCCGTGCTCGGCCATCGCCGCGCGCAGCCGCGCGCCGGTCTCCGCGCGCATGCGCTCCCAATCCGGCTCGTCAGGGATGTCGAGCACCGAGCCGACGGCGCTCGCCGAGTTCGTCATGCGGAGATCCCCAGGAATTTCTTGATGTTCCCGCCGACAACGCGCACGGCATCCTCGGGACCGACGGCGTCGACCACGGCGGCCAGCGATCTCTCCGAATAGCCGAAAGTGCTTTCGTTGTGCGGGTAGTCCGACGACCACATCACCTTGTCGATGCCGATCTCGTCGATCTGCCGCAGCCCCAGCGGATCGACCATGAACGAGGCGCACATGTGCGTGTTCCAGTAATCGCGGACGTCACGCTTGGGCTGGTCGGCCAGCATGTGCCGATACGAGGCCAGCACGTGCTCGGCGTCCTGCAGCGCCGTCGGCACCCAGGCGATCCCACCCTCGAACCAGCCGACCCGCAGCCCCGGATGCCGGTCGAGGATGCCGCCGAAGATGTACTTGGAGAACATCTCTCGGAACGAGTCGATGTTGACCATCATGGCCACCGCCACGCTGTTGACCTCGCTGGGGAACTTGGGCTGACTCTCGCCGATGTGGTGCGTGACGGGCAGGTCGGCCTCTTGGATCTCGTCCCACACCGCGCTCATCTCGGCACTGGAGTAATCGATGGGCCGGCCGTCGCGGTCGTTGCCCGGGCTGATCGGCATCAGAAACGTGGTGAGCCCCAGCGACTTCAGCTCGGTGAGCGTGCGGCGGGCGCCGGCTGGATCCCACCAGTTGATCAAACCGACACCGTAACAATGCCCGTTCGAGCGTTCCTGGACCTCGGCGATGTGCTCGTTGTAGACGCGGAAGATCCGCTCGCGGATGGCGTGGTCGGGATGGTGGAACAGCGCGAGCACCGCATTTGGGAACGCCAGCTCCTTGTCGACGCCGTCTTCGGCGAGCTCACGAATCCGGGCCTCGACGTTGTTGGTCGCCGCCCCGGCGAGGTCGTCGTACTGCATGAGCACCGCGCTGAAGTCGCCGACCACCATCGACTGTCCGGGCGGGCCGAGCAGATACGCGCCGTCCTCATACCAAATCCGCGGGGCCTGGTCCTTGAGCTCGTCGGGGAAGCGCTCGTAAAAGATGTCGTCGGCCACCGAGATGTGATTGTCGGCGGAGAAGACCTCGGTGCCGGCCGGCAGGCCGGTGCTGAACTCCGCGGCGTGGCCGCGACGGTCCTTGGGCGCACCGATCACGCCCTCGGGGTAGAGGGTTGGGGCTGGGCTGGACATCATCGTCCCTTCCTCGGGAATCATTGATCATTGTGCGCCTGGGTCGGGGTACGTGACGCCACTGAGCTCTTCGGAAAGCTGCCACAGCTGTCGCATGTCGGATTCGCTGCGCGCCAACCGGGGAACTCGAGCGAAAGTGACCCCACCCCTGACCGTTTCGTAGAAACCACGCGGCCCGTAGTATTTGGCGCCCTGCGCATCCGGGGATACCGCGGCGTAGAGGGCCGGCTTGATGCCTTCGTCGACGTCGAGCCACATGAACGGCATCACGCGCCAGGTCAGCTGCGTCAAACGCGCCTGCAACGTCGGCTTGGCGCGGCCGTACGAGGCGCCGCTGAGCAGGTTGGTCTTGGTCAGTCCCGGGTGCGCGGCGTTGGACATCAACCCCCAACCGCCCCGGCGGCTGCGCCGATCCAATTCGACGGCGAACATCAGTTGCGCCAACTTGGCGACCCCGTACGAATGCATGGGTTTATAACGCTGTTGCGCATTGACGTCGCCGAAGTCGAGCTTGCCCTGGGTCGCGGCGAGGCTGCTGACCGTGACCACCCGCGCGGATTCCGCCGCCCTCAGCAACGAGAGCAGCCGACCGGTCAACGCAAAGTGACCCAGATGATTTGTCCCGAACTGCAATTCGAAACCGTCGCGGGTCTGCTGCCGCTGCGGCGGCGTCATGACGCCGGCGTTGTTGATCAGGATGTCGATCGGGCGGCCCTCGGCGGTGAGCTGTTCACCCAGCGCCGCCACGCTTTCCAGCGACGACAGGTCGAGTTGCCCGATGGTGAGCTTGGCCTGCGGTGCGTCCCGGCGGATGTCGGCGATCGCCCGTTCGCCCTTGACCCGGTCGCGGACGGCCATCACCACGTCGGCACCCGCGGCGGCCAGGCGCTTCGCCAGGCCGAAGCCCAAACCGCTGTTGGCCCCGGTCACGACGGCGAACCTGCCGCGCAGATCGGGAACACTCAGCGCGAGATCGGGTTTCACCATGTCACGGGCAGCTCGTAGAGGCCGTAGGCCAGCGCGTCGTGCTTGAACGGAAGCTCATCCAGCGGGACGGCGAGCCGCAGCGTGGGGACGCGGCGCAGCAGCGTGGGCAGGACGATCTGCAATTCCATGCGGGCCAGCTGCTGGCCCACGCACTGGTGACGACCGTAGCCGAACCCGACGTGCGGCCCGTCTTCGCGCAGCAGATCGAGGCGGTCCGGGTTGGGGAACTGCCGCTCATCCCAATTCGCCGGGGCGACGTCGAGGATGATGCCATCGCCGGCGCGGATCGTCTCGCCGCCGATCTCGATGTCCTCGACGGCGATTCGCCGCTGTCCGGTCTGGATGATGCTCAGGTAGCGCATCAGCTCCTCGACCGCGGTGGCGATGACCTTCGGGTCATCGGTGTCGCACAGCAGCGCTCGCTGATCGGGGTGCTCGAGCAACGCGGCGATGCTCAGGCTGATCATGTTCGCGGTGGTCTCATGGCCCGCGATCAACACACCGGTGGCCAATTGCGCGGCCTCGCGCACGCTGATCTCGTCGGCGTTGACCCGCTCGGCGAGGTCGGACACCAAATCCTCTGAGGGGCTTTGCATTTTCGTCCGAACCAGGTTGGCCAGATACTTGGCCAGCGAGGCGGCGCCCTGGGCCGTGTCCTCCTCGGTCGCGTAGCGGCCCATGCCGCGCTGGGCCTGGGTCTGGAAGAACTCCGCGTCCTCGTACGGCACGCCCAGCAGTTCACTGATGACCAGCGAGGGCACCGGCAGCGAAAGGGTGCTGACGACGTCGCCCGGCTTCGGCCCGGCCAGCAGGGCGTCGATGTGGTCGTCGGTGATCTTCTGCACCGCCGGCCGCAGCGCTTCAACCCGCTTGAAGGTGAACGGTTTCGACAGCATCCGGCGAAACCGGGTGTGCTCCTCGGCGTCGGAGGTGAACACCGAACGCGGGCGCTTGTGCACCGTGGCCAGCATGCCCTCGTTCCAGTGCGGATAACCGGGCAGGCGGTCGTCGACACTGGTGCGGGAGTCGGTGAACAGCGCGCGGATCGCGTCGTAGCCGTGGATGAGCCACGGCGTGCTGCCGTCCCAGATCCGCACCCTGCTCAGCTGCTTGCCGGCGTTGAGCTCCAATACCTTCGGAGGCGGGGCGAACGGGCACCCGGGCGCCCGCGTCATCGGAAACTCCGGGATATCGGTGGCGGTGGATCCTTCGGTCATCGTGCTCCTCGGTGTTCGGCCTACGCGGTTGTCGGTGATGTCGGGCCGCCGGCCGCGGCCACGTGGACGGGCGCGCGCCACAGGCCGACGATCGCGTCGATCAGCCCCTCGGCGGCGACCGGCCAGGCTGAACGGGATCGCGGCCCGTGCTCGGCCAGCGCGCCTTCGTGCTCGGCGCAGGTGTGCATCAGCAGGTTGCGCACCATCACCATTCGTTCGGCGCGCACGCGCTTGGGTAGCTCGGGGAGACAGCGGTCGATCCCGTCGAGCGTCTGCACCAGTAACGGCGATGCCAGGGCGTCCTTGGTGACCACGTGGCGGTACGTGGGATCGGCCATCGCCTGGGCGGCGAACCGCGCATACCAGGTCGGAGTCCCCAGCGCGGACAGGTGATCGGTCAGCGGGCGCACCAATGCGCCCACCCAGTCCCGCAGCTCGGGGGAGTCGCCGACCGCGGCCAGCATGTGCGCGCGCAGCTCCTCGATCGGCTCGCGGTGCTTGGCTTCGATCGCGCGCAGCAGGTCGACCCGGGTCCCGAAGTGGTAGCACGCCGCGGCGTTGTTGCCCTGCCCGGCCGCCTCGCTGATCTGCCGGTTCGACACGGCATACATTCCGCGTTCGGCGAACAACACCTCGGCGGCCGACAAGAGCGCCTCTCGGGTGCCCGTCGACCTTTCGGAACGAGCGATCCGCTCGGCGGTCATCGCCTCAGTGAACACCGGCCGCCTTGTTAAATCAAGCAATTTATTTAGTTGCGGGACCGTGGAATCGGGCGCAGCGACCCGAAACCCGGGGTGGTCGGGGATAGTTCACCGAGCTGATGCCCGGGCGCGGCGCGCCGGAATACAGTCACCGCACCGCAGGACGGGTCGGGCCCGTGGCGCGACGGTGCAGTATGTCCCCTTTCGCGGGGGGCTCTTGCTGGTCGGATCGAACTGGGGGCGCGACCGTCACCCGTCGTGGTCGGCGAATCTCAAAGCGGCACAACGCGTCACCGTGCGCGGCCGTGGCCGACGGTTCGTGGCGAGGGTGCAGCTGCTCAACGGCGGAGCGCGACGAGGCGTGGGGCGCGGTGCTGGACCATTGGCCGAACTATCGGGTGGCACAAGGTCTTGCCGGCCGGCGCCAATTCCGGGTGTTTCTTCTGGCACCGCTTACCTGAGCTGGCCGCGAGGGCCTAGTGTCGTGAGTCGTTAATCCGCATCCGGATAGTAGACTTGGCCTGTGCCGGGTCCGATTGCTGTGCCTGTGGTGTTGTCCGATGAAGAACGCGATCAGTTGCGGGGATGGGCGCGCCGCCCGAAGAGCGCCCAGGCGCTGGCCCTGAGGTCACGGATCGTGCTTGCCTGCGAAGGGGATTCGAGTAATACCGCGATAGCACACGATCTGGGTATCACGCGGGGAATGGTGACCAAGTGGCGCAATCGATTCGCCACCGATCGCCTCGACGGGTTGCTCGACGAGCCGCGGCCGGGTCGGCCCCGGGTGGTCGGTGATGAGCGGATCGAAGCGTTGATCACCGCGACGCTGGAGACCGCGCCGCTCGATGCCACGCACTGGTCGACGCGGTCGATGGCCCAACATTTGGGGTTGAGCCAGTCGATGGTGTCGCGGGTGTGGCGGGCGTTCGGATTGGCTCCGCACAAACAGGATTCGTGGAAACTTTCCAAGGACCCGTTATTTGTCGACAAGGTGCGTGACGTCGTCGGGTTGTATCTGAACCCGCCCGAACGTGCGGTCGTGCTCTGCGTGGACGAGAAGACTCAGATCCAGGCGCTCAACCGCACCGCACCGGTGTTCCCGATGCTGCCCGGCACCCCGGCGCGGGCCAGCCACGACTATGTGCGCCACGGCACATCGAGCCTGTATGCCGCCCTGGATCTGGCCACCGGCCAGGTCATCGGCGCGCTGCACTCGCGTCACCGCGCCCAGGAATTTCTGGCCTTCCTGAAAAAGATCGACGCCGAAGTCCCCGCCGACCTCGACTGCCACGTCGTGCTGGACAACGCCTCCACGCACAAGACGCCCCAGGTCAAACGCTGGCTGACCGCCCATCCACGGTTCGTCCTGCACTTCACCCCGACCAGCTCGTCCTGGCTCAACCTCGTCGAGCGCTGGTTCGCCGAACTGACCACCAAGAAACTGCGCCGCGGCACCCACACCTCGGTACGCCAACTCAACACCGACATCCGCGCCTGGATCCAAAACTGGAACGACAACCCGCGCCCCTACGTCTGGACCAAAACCGCCGACCAAATCCTCGAATCCGTCGCCAACTACTGCAAGCGAATTAACGACTCGCGACACTAGTTAATCGCCGACATTTTTAGCCGGCGTCGGTCACGAGGGCCGGCGAGAGAGGGCATCGGACGGTCCGCCGAATGCCAATTCGATGCGCCGCCGCCGTTGAATTTCGCCGCATCAAAACCGTTAGCCGATTCCGAAAGCGGGCCTCGGTGTGCGGTCGCCTCGCGCCGGATCCCGCGCGGCCGCTTATGGCGTAAAAGCCCTGCTAGCAACGCACCGCGCGGGCACGGCAACGCCGGCTCTTGACGAAATTGGTCACGGGATGTCTAATCCGGACGAGAAATCGGGAGGCTGACCGGTGGTCGCAATCGACACGCGAACCGTGGATCGGACGGGGCTTCACCGCATATGGAAAACGATTCTTATCGGCATCGCGTGCATTGTGTTTGCGGCGTGCTACTTCAGGCCCGTACTGCTCATCGGCGTCGCCCTGATTCTTCTGTCGCTTGTGTGCGCGCGCCTGGTCTATAAGGGCCGGGATCGGTATATCCCCAATTTGTATGCGCGGGACATCGAAGTTTATGACGATGCCTATCGCTCGTTCATCGGTCGCACGCTCGCCGAACTGCGTCAGTGCAAGATCGGGGGCCACACGCTGTTGTGGGAGGCCTCGCGCCTGGCGCCACCAAGCACCGATCACCCCGACGAACTGCTACTCGACCTGGGCGTCTGGGCCGGCTGGTCGACGCGGCTCATCTCTGACGCCTCCGGCCGCACGGTGTACGGATTCGACACCTTCTCGGGCCTCGTCGAGGACTGGCCGATCGACGACCACACCGTCATCAAGCGCGGTGCCTTCTCCCTGGCGGACCCGGTGGCCAGACGTTTCCTCCGGGACACCGGAGTCAGCTTGCATGACGGGGTGCCCGACGCCCTCGGCCGCAAGGTGGAGTTCATCAGGGGAAGCACCTACGAGACGCTGGCCCCGTTTCTGGCCGAGCGACCGGGCGCTGCCATCCGGCTTTTTCACATGGATCTGGATACGTATGAGAGTTGCCTGCACGCGCTGGAAACCTGCAAGGACCGCTTCGTCGAGGGATCGATCCTTGTCTTTGACGAATACCTGGTCACCAACGGCGAAATGCTGGCGTTTTACGAATTCCAGAGCAAGTACGAGTTGCAATGGCACTACCGCGCTTGGGGCCTCGAAGCGTGGGAGATGAACCTCGAGATGGTGACCGCGCGCCCGAAACGCGCTGTCTACTACCTCATCACGATGGCCCTGCATTGGACGATCGGCGGCGGCAGCTACGCGTGGACGATCTTCCGCAAAAGGTTTTGGCGATTTTGGCTGGGCGCGCCGATCGCCGACATGCTTTTCATGCTGGGCGCGGCCGGGCAACGCAAGTCGGTCAGCCTGGAAATCACCGGGCTGGGCAAACTCGATCGACGCCGCCCCGCAGACCACAACGAGCTCGTCTAGCCGCCCCAGACCGCCTGGGAGCCGGCGTCGCCCACGCGGTAAATCTGCAGGGTCGACGCGATGCCGGTCGCGAGCACCACGATCGCGACGACGACGAGGAGTACCACGCGGCGCCGATCGGATCGGCGTTCCACCATTCGGAGCCCGACGAGCAGTACGGCGACCACCAGCAGCGCGGCCGAGAAGTAGGTCATGACGCCGCCCCGCGCGGCGTGTTCGCGCAGGATCGGGCTGGGGTTGGCCTGGCGGTCGTAGAGCCACGCTCCAGCGTCGATGGTGATGGGCGTCAACACCAGCGTGACCGCCGCGAGGATCAGCGTGAGCCACATCAGTTGCCCGCGCCGGGCGGCCGGCCACAATCCGCACACGATCTCCAGCGCGGCGGTCAGCGGAACGAGCACCAACACGAAATGCAGCAACAGGGCGTGAGCCGGCATCCCGTTGATGACGTTCATGGCGTCCTCTCGGCCGCGGTCCGCTCGGGTCTGCGCGGCGCCTAGCCGCCGAGGCCCTTCTTGATGGCCGCGTCTTGCTTCTGGCCGACATCGCTGACGAAATCTGGCGGGGCCAGCGTGTCGGTCGGACCGTCGAACTGCAGCGTGGCAAGCGCCCGCCCCTCGGTGAAGAGCAGGATCACCACACCCTTACTGCGGTCGGGTGCGTTTCCCATCAGCATCGTTCCGCCGGTCCCGACGTTCGACGGTTGCGTGGTCGGATCTTTGACGACGCCTCCCTGCTGGCCCTTGGCCGCGTTCAACGCGTTGGTCGCCGCCTCGGGATCGTCGTAGACGGCGATGGTGACCTTGATGGCATGGCTGCCGTCGTCGTCCTTGAAGGTCGTTTCGACGCCCGGCTTCCCGTTGGGATTGCTGGTCGGGGGAGCGGCGGTGAAGGGAACCGGCGCGCTGATGTCGCTGGCCTGGATGAGCAGCCTGGCGTAATCGTTGGGCTGTGCGGGTCCTGCCGACGACGACGGCGGCGCCGAGCTGGCGCCGCTGGGGGCCGAGGTTGCCGAGGTGGGGGATCCGGTCTTCGACGTCGACGGTTGCGACTTGTTGTCGCCGCAGCCGGCCACCGACACCGCCAGCGCCGTCGTCGCCGCGACACCCGCGATCAGCGCTCGTGAAATCCTCATCGCATCGAGCTCCCTTCCAGGTCTTCCCGGCGACAACGTCGGGCCCGTCCTTCGAATCGCACAGTACATTGCCCCGCGGCGGGGGACGCCGCGGAGCAATGTCCTGGGTGTCGGACGGGCTACTCGAGTTGGTCGCGCAGGCAGCGCAGCGTGTTTGCCAGGATGCGCGAGACCTGCATCTGCGACACCCCGATCCGCTCCGCGATCTGGCTTTGCGTCATCGATTCGAAGAACCGCATGCGCAAAACGTCGCGTTCGCGTGGCGGCAGGGTGGCAACGAGGGCCCGCAGCGCCTCGCGGTTGGTGATGTGCTCGATCTGCGGATCGATGTCGCCCACCGAGTCGGCCACCGAGCGCGGCGATCCGGAACTATCGGCGCCCAGCGGTGCGTCGAGGGAATCGAGCCGGTACGCATCGCCGGCGACGAGGCATTCGACGATCTCCTCCCGCGGAACCTCAAGCATCTGCGATAGTTCGCCCGCGTTGGGTGCGCGACCGAGCTGCTGGGCGAGATCGGCGGTCGCCCTGCTGATCTGCACGTGCAGTTCGCGCAACCGCCGCGGGACACGCATCCCCCAGCTGTAGTCGCGGAAATAACGCCGGACCTCGCCCATCATGGTGGGGACGGCGAAACCGATGAAGCTGGGGCCCTTCGCGGGGTCGAACCGGTTGACGGCGTTCATCAAGCCCAGGCGCGCCACCTGGATCAAGTCCTCGAGACCCTCGCCCCGGCGGGCGAAGTGGCTGGCCACGTGGTCGGCCAGCGGCAGGCAGCGGGCGACGATGTATTCGCGCTGACGGGCGTACTCGTGCGACTCGGCCGGCATCCGATGCAGCGCCACGAACATGTCGACTACGTCGTCGTATGAATCGTCGGATTGTCTGGCGGGCGCCGGAGCGGGACGGGTTGGGGCAATCGTGTTGGTCATCGTGCGGTGCACCTTGTGTTCACTCGATGGGTCGTGTAAACACCTGCGCGAGAACAAGTTTGCATTGCTGACTCACTTTCCTGAGTCTATGCAGAAAGACATCGCGGGAACCCGCACAGTCGCCTCCACTGCATCCTGATCCGCGGGACTTGTCGTTTACCCACCGCACACGCGCTACCAACGGGAAATGACTCTCGGGTGTGTGATCGCCGGAGTCAGTACCAAGCTCAGTAGCCGTGAGGCTGACTGGCCGCTTTGAGCTAAACGGCGACATGTCCAGAAGCGGACTTCATTGGAGACTATACGCCCCCGCGCATCGCACGGCGATCCGTTCCGGTGGGGCTTCCCGCAATCACTTAACTGTTTCCTCGTGCACCAGTCAACGGTTAGCAATCTGCCCATCCGGAGGCGGCCGGACGGGACCTGACGGACCCCCATCGCGCCGAGCTGCGGTGTTGCGAACTTTCCCCGTCCGACGATCCAGGGCCCGGCATTCGTCAGCAAATGGAATCGGCGGCCAATCCGATGCCCTTCGCCGCCAACTGCGCTCCGCCTTGGGTCGGTTGCGGGGAGTGCTCGAAGCGCCGCCGCTCAGCCGTGTTTGGAGAGCGTCGGGCCGGGGCGCCCACAAGATGATCGGGGTCGATGCTCGCTTCGGTATCGTTCGCCTAATGTTCATCATCCAATCGAGCGGCACGCCTCCCACCGATAACGAGAGCCTTTCGCGCGCAATGCTTTACGCCGAGCGCGGGACGACTGGCTCCCGGAGCCGTCGGTGAGTGGATCCGGCGCGCACGCCCTGCTGGAAGGGCGCGCGGTGGCGGTGTCCGGTGGCAGTCGCGGCATCGGACGTGCGGTCGCCGAACTGCTGGGCGGCCTGGGCGCCGGTGTCGTGGTCAACGGGCGTGACCGGCACGCGGTGGAGGAGACGGTCGCCGCGATCAGCGCGGCGGGCGGGCGGGCCACCGCGGTGGTGGGCGCCGCGAACGACGAACGGGTGGCCCAAACGCTCGTCGACGAATGCGTCAGCGCGTTCGGGCGGCTGGACACGCTGATCAATTGCGCCGGAATCGCCGAGCCGCCGGGTTCCTCCATCCTGAACATCTCGGCGGCCGAGTTCGAGCGGCTGATCGGCGCGCACCTGGGCACGGCGTTTCACACGTGCCGGGCCGCCGCCCCGGTCATGGCCGCGCAGGGGCACGGCGCCATCATCAACACCAGTTCGGTGGCCTTCCTGGGCGACTACGGCGGGACCGGCTACCCCGCGGGTAAAGGCGCCGTCAACTCCCTGACGATGGCCATCGCCGCCGAACTGAAGCCCCACGGCGTGCGGGCCAACGTGGTGTGTCCCGGCGCCCGCACACGGCTGTCCACGGGGCTCGAATACGAAAGACATATCGAAGATCTGCACCGCCGCGGGCTGCTCGACGAGATGACCATGCGGGCCTCGCTCGACAGCGCCCCGCCCGAGTTCGTCGCCCCGCTCTACGCCTACCTCGCCAGCGACTTGGCGCGTGAGGTGACGGGCCAGATCCTCGTCGCCGCAGGCGGTTTCGTTGGCAGCTTCGACCGCCAGACGCCGCGCGTACTCGGTTATCGCGACCACCATGAGTCCGGACCGTGGTCGGTGGCAGAGGTGCACACGATGGTCGGCGCCGCGACGAAGCCGCGATGAGCGGCGGTATCCAGCGACGAAAAGCCGCCGCCCGCCGCTTAAGCCGGCCGGCCGCGGCGTTTGCGGACAGACATATCGATGGAAACGTATGGTCACCGCCCGCCAACGCCCGGAGGGCCCGCTACGCGGCGGACTTCGACGGTCCCGGTCAGGACGCCTTCGACGAGCGCCGGCGCGTTCGCGGCGGCTCGGCGGTGCCCAGCGCATCCATCGTGCGGACCAGCTGCGGGTAGGCGATTGCCGGCCCGATCCAGCGGGTGAGATAGCGCCGCAGGTCGGCGCCGCTGCGGGCCGGCCTGCCCGGGTCGGCGAGAAAGGAATGCAGGACCCGCAGCGAGAACTCGTTCAGCTCGTCCAGGCCCGCCTCGTCGAAACCGTAATGCTCCCAATCGATGTCGTAGCGATGCAGCATCGACCGACCGAATGCCAACGCGGTATCGGAGATGATCGAGACCTTCTGCCCACCGCGATGGCGCTGGTTGAGGACGAATTCGACCTGATTGTCCGAGGCCAGCTCCTCGATGGCGAAAGCCATTCCCTCGGTAATGGCCACGACCGGGTCGGTGACGCCGTCGAGGTGGGCCGCCATGCGATCGAGGAAGCCGTCGGCCGAACGCATCGCGGACGCCACCAACAGCGCCTGGGTTCCGGGGAAGTATCGGTAGACGGTCTGGCGGGTGACGCCCAGCGCCCGGGCGACATCGGCGATCCGCAGCGCTGAACCGCGTTCGTCGATGATCTTGTCGGCGGCGTCGAGGATGCGCTCGATCGCCTCCGCGTCGGAAGCCGGTGTATTTCCTGCCCAACCGTGGCTGCGCATGGTTACCGAACGGCAAACCGGTTGGCGGTGATCCCCACAGCTGGATCATAGCGTCCGCCGCCGCACTGTCGTTGCTGGCTAAACGGCGCGTGGCGCGCCGAGAACGAGGCCAGACACTATGCCCGGTATGTATGATCACTGCGGATCCAGCAGGCAGGGCGCCTGGCAGAGGGAGGCCGACCGATGCAGTACGACACCGTGATCACCAACGGGCGCTGGTTCGACGGGACGGGCGGACCCTCGGCGGTGCGGGACATCGGTGTGCGTGACGGCCGCGTCGTTGCCATCGCCAAGGGGCTCGACACGGCCGGCGCCGACGTCATCGACGCGACGGGCCAGTGGGTGATCCCTGGCATCATCGACATCCACACTCACTATGACGTCGAAATCATTTGTGCGCCAGAGCTTTCCGAATCGCTGCGGCACGGCGTGACGACCGTGATGCTGGGATCGTGTTCGCTGTCCACCGTTTACCTGGACAGCGTCGATGCCGGTGACATCTTCGGCCGGGTCGAAGCGATTCCCCGGCGCTATGTCATCGAGCACCTCGACGCGGCGCGCTCGTGGACCAATCCCACCGAATACGTGGCCGAACTCGAACGCCTCAACCTCGGTCCGAACCTCGCGGCCTTCATCGGGCACTCCGATCTGCGCGCCGCGACGATGGGCCTGGATCGGGCGACGCGCAAGGACGTGCGGCCGTCCGCCGCGGAACTCGCCCGCATGGAATCGATGCTGAACGACGCGCTCGATGAGGGTTTCGTCGGGATGTCTTCGCAGCAACTGCTGTTCGACAAGCTCGACGGCGAGGTCTGCAGATCGCGCACGCTGCCGTCGACGTACGCGTCCCCGCGCGAGCTGCGCCGCCTGAACGCGATCCTGCGGCGGCGCGACAAGATCTTGCAGTCCGGCCCCGACATCAGAAACCCGCTGTCGGTGGTCTCGCAGCTGCTGACGTCGCTCGGGATCCGCCGGCCCCGCCTGAAGACCAGCCTGTTGTCGGCGGCCGACATCAAGGCCATCCCGTTCGTCATTCACGTCATGGACCGCCTCGCCCGCGTCGTCAACGCCCTCGGCGGCGACTTCCGCTGGCAGCATCTGCCGGTGCCGTTCGAGGTCTACGCCGACGGGATTTCGTTGGTGGTGTTCGAGGAGTTCGGCTCCGGCGCCGCGGCGCTGCACCTGCAGACCGAGATCGAACGCAATCAGCTCATGCGTGATGAGGAGTATCGGCGCAGGTTCCGCAAGGACTACGACAGCAAATACGGGCCTCGGGTCTGGCACCGCGACTTCTTCGATGCCGAAATCGTGGCCTGCCCAGACGAGTCCGTGATCGGCAAATCATTCGGGCAGGTCGGCGTGGAGCGTGGCGGCGTGCACCCGGTCGACGCCTTTCTCGACTTGGTCGTCGAACACGGCGAAAAGCTGCGCTGGCGCACCACGATCTCCAACCACCGACCCGAGGTCCTCAAGAAGATGGCCCAGAGCCCGACCATCCAGATGGGGTTCTCCGACGCGGGCGCGCATCTGCGCAACATGGCGTTCTACAACTCCGGACTGCGGCTGCTGCGGCACGCGCGCGACGCCGAAAACTCCGGCAGGCCGTTCATCTCGATGGAGCGCGCCGTGCACCGGCTGACCGGCGAGCTCGGGGAGTGGTACGGCATCGACGCCGGGACGCTGCGCGAGGGTGACCGCGCCGACATCGTCGTCATCGACCCCGACAAGCTCGACGAGTCCCTCGACCGCTACGCCGAGCATCCGGTCGAGTCCTACGGCGGGCTGTCGCGGATGGTCAACCGCAACGACGAGACGGTCACGGCCGTGCTGGTGTCCGGGAAGCTTGCGTTCGCCGCCGGCAAGGCCGCGCCGGCGCTGGGCAAGGAACGATTCGGTCAGTTCCTGCGGGCGGGGAGCCCCTCCCGAAAGCTCGCCGCCACCGGGTAGGTAGGCGGCGCGCCCAGCGAATACGGCTGCGCCGCAGGGGGCTTCACGCCACCGAGGCGCCCAGGATGAGGTTGACGGCCTCGTCGAGTTGGCCGGCGATCTCGGCGAAACTGATGAACCGGGCCGTCATCAGCGCACCGGAGAAGGTCATCTGCAGCGTGGACTTCACCGCACGCGGCCAACCCGGCCCCAACGCGGCGCCGATGCGCCTGGACACCTCCTCGCCGATCTGTTCGCGCAGCGGCGTGACCGCCGGATCGTCGGCCATCAGGGCCGCGCCGCACGCGGCGGTCAGCTCCGGCTCGTCGGCGACCACCACCGCCATGTCCCGCAGGGTGGCGCTGACCCGGGTCTTGGTCGACTCGTTGACGTCGGTGTGCAGCGGCAGGTCGCGCAGGAAGCGCAGGTACACCGCCGCGACCAGCGCGCTTTTCGACGGGAAGTAGGTGTAGGCGCTGGCCGGGGACACCCCGGCACGAGTCGCCACGGCCCGCATCGTCAGGTTCGCGTACGACGTTTCCCGCAGCTCCTCCAGCCCGGCATCGAGGACTTTGCGAATCGTCTGGCCCGGCCGGCGATCCGACCTGCGGGCCGCCCCGGCGGCGGTTTTAGCGGCAATGGCCTGGAACGACGCCTCGTTGGACACCCGTCCAGTCTAGGAAGGCGCCGCGCCACCAACAACTTCCGTTCACCGCGGTCGTCTTCACCGCGCGATGCTGCTAGCAGACAACTGTCCAGAAGACGCCGGGTCCTAGAGTGTCGCGTATGGGCGAATCGGACCGGCATCGCTGGGACGAACGGTACGCCGCGAAGGCGCCGCCGTCGCTGGATTCGGTTGCACCGCCCGGTGTTTTCGCGGGCCATGCGCGGGAGTTTCCCACCGCCGGCACGGCGCTCGACCTGGCCTGCGGGCAGGGAACCGGCTCGGTCTGGTTGGCGTTGCGGGGCCTGCACGTGCTGGGGCTGGACATCTCCGCGGTGGCGGTCGCCCACGCGCGGGAGTTGGCCCGGCGTGCCGCGGTGGCCGACCGCTGTCGCTTCGACGTCGTCGATCTCGACGACGGTCTGCCGGGGGGCGCGCCCGCCGATGTCATCCTTTGCTGCAAGTTCCGCGACCGCCGTCTCGACCATGCGATCATCGAACGCCTGGCGCCCGGCGGGCTGCTGGCGATCGCCGCGCTCAGCGAGGTGGGGGCGTCCGCGGGGCCGTTTCGCGCGGCGCCCGGCGAGCTCACCGCCGCGTTCGCCGAACTGACCCCGATCGCCGCCGGCGAGGGAGCGGGCCAGGCCTGGCTGCTGGCGCGCCGCTGACCCGTTCCGGACCGCGACTATCTGGTGCTTCCTTGTGGGCGGCTCGAACGGCGACGATCCAGCCGACGCGTCGCGGTGGCGCCGTGGTGCGATGTCGCCGCTTCGGCAGGGGAACTGGTCTTGGGTGACCGGGTGTTGGTCCGTCGACGCCGGTTACCGCCGGTGTTCTGCCGATGCTGGCGCGCGGGAACATTGGCGGGCACCGGGGCCTGATAGGGCGCAACCTCACCCACGAGCGCCTGCACCGCCTCCGAGTTCGCGGTCACCTGCTGGGGAGTGACTTTGATGCCGGCCTTGCGCAGCAACTCCCGGGTGTCTTGGCGCTGCTCGGGCAGCACCACCGTGACGACGTCACCGGCGCTCCCGGCCCGCGCGGTGCGCCCGGACCGGTGCAGGTAGGACTTGTGCTCGCTCGGCGGATCGATGTGCACAACAAGCTCGACCTCGTCGACGTGCACGCCACGCGCGGCGATATCGGTCGCCACCAGCACCCGGGCGCTGCCCGCGGCGAACCTCGCCAGGTTGCGCTCCCGAGCCGGCTGAGACAGGTTGCCGTGCAAGTCGACTGAGGGAATGCCCGATTCGGTGAGCTGCTTGGCGAGCTTTCGCGCTTGGTGCTTGGTGCGCATGAACAGGATCCGGCGTCCGGCGCCGGAGGCTAGCCGGTGTACCAGTTCCTTTTTGGCCTGCGCACTGGCGACGTGGAACACGTGATGCGTCATCTCGGATACCGGGGAGTTGGCCTCGTCGACGGAGTGCGAGACCGCGTCGCGGAGGAACCGCGTGACGAGCTTGTCGACGCCGTTGTCCAAGGTCGCCGAAAACAACAGGCGCTGGCCACCATTCGGCGTCGCGGCCAGGATCCGGGTGACGCCGGGCAGAAAACCGAGATCGGCCATGTGATCCGCCTCGTCGATCACGGTGATCTCGATCGCGTCGAGGCTGATCAGACGCTGCTTCATCAGGTCCTCGAGCCGGCCGGGGCAGGCGACGACGATGTCGACGCCGGATTTGAGCGCGGCCACCTGGCGGGTCTGCGAGACGCCGCCGAAGATCGTGGTGACCCTCAGGCCACACGCAGCCGCCAACGGCTCGAGCGTCGCGGTGATCTGCGTCGCGAGCTCGCGGGTGGGTGCGAGCACCAACCCCGAGGGCCGTGCGGGGCGCCGGTTTCCGTGGGAGAGGCGGCTGACGAGGGGAATCGAGAATGCGAGGGTCTTTCCGCTGCCGGTTTTCCCGCGGCCGAGGACATCTCGGCCGGCGAGTGTGTCGGGCAGGGTTTCCACCTGAATCGGGAATGGGTGTGTTATGCCGCGCGCTGCGAGCGCACTGACGATGTGTTTGCCCACGCCGAGATCGGCGAAAGTCTTGTCGGTAGTCACTTTTCGGTGCCTTTCAGGCATCGGTGGTGCCGCGCCGGAGACAAGGAGGTCACGCGGGCATCGGCACGAAGGTGGCGAGATTGCCGGGTGGCAAAATCGATCGCCGCGAGACCAGCTAGTGCGCGATGCACGGTCATCGAGGTGTCAAGCGCGATCTTCTTCGCTGGCACCAGTGGGATGAGGAAGCGTTCCACGACGGTGTTGGCATGCAGTGTTGTGAAGCCAACGTTGCCGCCAGCGTAGCGCATCGCCGACCGAAGCCTCTCATCAGCAGCGAAAAACTCGCGCTGTTGTGCTGCAACTCACTATTTGCGATGACGTCGCTCAGGATTCCAGCCTGGCGCGCACGGCGGCCAGCCTTGCCTCGAGTTCGGATTCGTCGATGACGCCGCGCGCGACGAGCGAGTGGGCCAACGCAACCAGCCGGTTCTCCGGGTAGGGCAGGTCGGCGTAGAGGGTCGCCGATAGCGCGTCTTCGTCGTCGCGCCGCTCGACAAAGCCGAGCAGCCGTGCGCCGCAATGACTTTGGTCGATCGCATCACAAATGCCGTCGAGACTCGTCTGCCAGGGCGGCACCGGGTTGTCGACCCCGTACTTCGCCGCCATGCGACTCCAGACCTGGTTGCGCGCAACGATTTTCGTCAGCGGTGCGACGGTGGAGTCCTCGGTGGGACGTGGGGTGTTCGCGGTGCTCATCGGAAGCTCAGGGCGCTGCGGGATGGACGGCGGCACGGGTCCGGGTGACGGCGTTGGTCGTCACGCCCGGCTTGGGCAGCGCGACACCGATCAGGCAGTCGCGGGTGACGATCTCGGCGAGTTGGTCCTCGGTCCAGCCCTGCGTTCCGTCGGGGCGGACGGGCATCACCATGAAACGGTGCTTCTGGTTGGAGTCCTCCACCCGGATCTCGACGTCCTCCGGCAGGATCAGGCCGAACTCCGCGAGCACCTGGCGGGGCCAGCGGACGATGCGGCGGCGATAGTTGGGCGTCCGATACCACTCGGGGGAGTTGCCCAGAATCGGCCGCGGATAGCACGAACACAGCGTGCAGACGATCACGTGGTGCAGCGTCGGGGTGTCCTCGAGGACGTGCAAAGCCGTGAAGTCGCTGGGCGTCCCGAAGCCGGTCGGTTCCAGCCAGTCGACCCCCACCTCCTTGCTCGCGGCGAGGGGGTCCGACCGGGCCAGCTCCTTGTAGTCGGGGTCGAGCCAGGCCCGCGCCACCAGGTGCGCCGCGGGGGTCGGGCCGATCTGTTCGGCGAACTCGGTGAAGCGTCGATGCTCCTCCGCGGTGAAAAGGCCCTTCTCGATGCACAATTCGCGCAGCGCGATCTCGAGGACTTCGAAGTCGGTGATCTCGTCCACCATGGGCGCTGCGGTGCGCTCGTGATCGTGTTCGTCGACGCTCATGCCGTGGTCCTTTCTTCCGAAGCCGCAGCCGTGGCTAGGCCGATTCGAGCCACCGTTCCGGGATCTCGGTCTGCAGGGTGTCGTTGCCGGGCCCGGTGTAGCCGTGCCACAACTGGGAGAGGTTGAACCGGACGATGTAGAACCACTCGGGCCGTTGGTCCGGGCCGTCCCACGTCTCGTCCTCGGCGGCGGGGCTTTCGTAGGACACGACTGCGATCTCGCCCGTCGCGCCGCGCACATACTCCTGGGTGCGGGTGTAGAGCAGCACGGGGAGGTCGCGCACCACGACCCTGTCGCCGACGCTGAACTTCGGCGCCCCGGCCTGCCCGGCATACACCTGCGGGTCGCCCTTGCCCACGGCATGGACATGGTGCCGGTTGCGGTGGACGGGCGCGGGATCGCCCTCGAACTTCGGCGTCGCCGCCAAGGGCTTTCCGCGCAGGCCGTCGGCGTAGCGTGCCTTGACTTCGGCCATGCGTTCGGCCAATTCACTCAGGCCGATGTGGTGCTTTTCGGTGAGTACGCGTGCCACCGCCAGCAGCCAGCGCCCGTAATGGGGCAGGCCGAGATAGATGGTGCGGCCGAGATCGACGTTGCCCATCCGGCGCCGTTCCTCGGACAGCCAGATCCCACGCCAGCCGAGCACCTCGCACAGGACGTACGTGTTGTGCTCCCAGATCTCGTACTGCTTGTTCTCGAACTCGATCGGGGCGTCCGGCTCGCCACCGACGTCGTGCGGGGTCTTGACGTAGGCGGCGAATCGCTCGTGGTCGATGAGATCCGGTGTGGGAGCGTCCGGAAGTTCGGGATAGGCGGATTTGAGCCGGGCCACCAGATCCAGCTGCTGCACCCGGTCGCGAGGAGTCGCCATACCAGCCCCATCCGTCGTCACTGCGCCCCAGTACAGCTCACTCCTCGCGTCGCGATCGCGCAACCGTCAAATCAGCGGCGCGCGGGGCGCAGGAGGGTATGGTCCGACCATGGAGCGTCGCGAGCTCGAAGCGGTCATCTATGAACGCGAACCGCCGATTGCGCGGATCATCCTGAACCGGGCGGACAAGGCCAACACCAAAGACGCGATCCTGGTCACCGAGGTCGACGACTGCCTGCACGAGGCCGACCGCGACAAGGACATCAAGGTCGTCATCCTCAAAGCCAACGGCAAGGGATTCTGCGGTGGGCACGTGGCCCGTTGGGGCCCCGACGAAAACCCATATCCGGATTTCGGCGAGACGTTCGAGGATCTCTACAAGGGCACCGCCGACCTGTTCCTGTGGCCGACGTTGTACCTCTGGGAATTTCCCAAGCCGACCATCTCGCAGATCCATGGTTATTGCATGGGCGGGGGCATCTATCTCGGGTTGCTGACCGACTTCTGCGTGGCGTCCGAGGACGCGTATTTCCAGATGCCCCTAGCCCAAAGCCTCGGCGAGCCAGGCGGGCACACCATGATCGAGCCGTGGCTGCTGATGAACTGGCACCGCACCATGGACTGGCTGCTGCTGGCGCCGACCCTGTCCGCGCAGCAGGCCCTGGACTGGGGACTGCTCAATCGGGTGGTGCCACGCGATCAGCTCGAGGACACCGTCGAGGAGATGGCACGCAGGATCGCCCAAATCCCGCTGACCACACTGATGGCGGTCAAGAACAACGTCAAGCGCGCCTGGGAATTGATGGGCATGCGGGTGCACCTGCAGGTCAGCCACATCCTGACGAATATGGTCGGCGCCGCCTCCGATGTGCAGGCGCGGCGAGCCGAGCTCATGCGGTCGGGCATGAAGCCCCGCGAATTCGTCGACCGCGACGAGCGGTCTCCCCGCGAGCAGACGTAAAAGCACTCGACACGCCGAAGAATGGGGTGCTTTTGCGTCTGCTCGCCGTTACTTGCCGGCGGCGTGGCGGGCGGCGACGTACCCGAACACCATCGAGCTGGCGATGCTCGCCCCGGCACCCGGATAGGTCCGCCCCATCACCGTGGCCGTGGTGTTGCCGGTGGCATACAAGCCCTCGATCACCCGATCCCGTTGGTCGAGGACCTGCGCGTGCTCGTTGGTGATCACGCCCCCGCACGTCCCGACGTCGGACGGGAGTACGCGGGTCGCGTAGTACGGCGCGGTGTCGAGCGGCCCGATCGCGGCGTTCGGCCGATACCCCGGATCGCCGAGGCAGTCGTTGTAGGCCGATTGGCCGCGGCCGAAGTCCGGATCCAGCCCCTTGGCCGCGTACCGGTTGAACCGCTGGATCGTGCGGGCCAATTCGTCGGCGGGAAGGCCGATTTCGCCGGCCAGCTCCGCGATGGTCGCCGCGCGCTTCACGGCGCCGGACTCGATCAGTTCCGGCGGCAACGGCTGGTTGCGCTTGAGCGGGTTGGCGCTGGTGACGTATCTGCGGACGTATCCCTCGTCGAAGATCATCCAGCAGGGCACGGCCTTGTTGGCGTACATCGCTTTGCCGACCTCGACGTAGGAGTTCGACTCGTTGCAGAACCTGCGGCCGCTCGGGTCGACGTAGATGGCGCCGGGTCGCTGGCGGCCCGAACCCAGCGAGGCGGCGACCGCGCCGCCGTTGGCGATGAAAACCGAAGGCAGCCACCAGGCTTCGTCGAGCAGATCGGTCTTGGCGCCCAAACGCATCGCCGCCTCGAGCGCCTCACCGGTGTCCCCGGCGTTGGCGATCGACCACTGCCCCTCGTTGGGCTGGTCGCCGCTGTAGCGGCGGCGCATCTCCTTGTTGTGGCCGAATCCGCCCGCGGCCAGCAGGACTCCCTTGCGCGCCTCGACGTGCAACGGCGTGCCGTCGCGCACGATCCGCGCGCCCACCACCCGGCCGTCCTCGACGACGAGGTCGGCCATCGCGGCGTTGGTCCACAACGGGGGATGCCCGTCGCTGAGATCCATCAGCGCCTTGAGCATTTGACCGATCAGCGAAGCGCCGTTGGTGAGGATCTGGCGCCGCCGGGCACGGGCGGCCGCGGTGCGCAGGAACACCCGGGCCGCCACCGCGAAGGCGCGCGGTGAGCGGTTGAAGTATTGAACCGACCGCAATTCGTTGGTCAGCACCACGTATCCGTAATTCTTGGCCAGCGGCGGCTGCACCTTGTCGCGCCAATCACCCAACTGCGCGGCGTCGAACGGGATGCCCTCGACCGCGCGGCCGGACGCGTTGCCGCCCTTGTGGTTCGGGTAGTAGTCGCTCCAGCCCGCACATCGGATCAGTCGCACACCCTTGCGGGTGAGGAAGTTGATCATCTCGTGGCCGGCCCGCAGGAACGTTTCGCGACGCTCGGGCGAGGACGCCGCACCGATGTCGCCGACCACGTCGGCCAGGTAGGCCAAACCGTCCTCGTGCGAGTCGGCGATGCCGTCGGCCCGCATCAATGGGTTGTTCGGCAGCCAGACGATGCCGCCGGACAGCCCCGTCGAACCGCCCACCAGTGACTGCTTTTCGATGATGAGGGGTTCGAGCCCGCAGTCCAGGGCGGCCAGGCCGGCGACCATACCGCCCCCGCCGCTGCCCGCGATGAGCAGGTCCACGGAGCGGTCCCACTGCGGGCTCATCGCGCCTCCACGGGGCTCGTCGTGAAGCCGAGATCGGCGATCGGCACGTCGATGGTCGTGTTGGTCTTCTGGATCGCGGGCACCAGCGCGTCGTACGGCAGCCCGGCCAGGAAGCCGTCGATGACACGCTCGAAGTTGGAGATCAATCCTTCGATCTGGTTGGACAGCCGCATGAAGTCAAAGCCCTTGGAATGCAGCCCCTTTTGTTGCCTCGGCAGGTTGGAGAAGTCCTGGGCGGGAATCGGCGGCCAGCGCGGGTCGTCGGGCGCCATCGGTACCGGGGGCGTCGGTTTGCCCGCCGATGCGTCGTTGGGAAACCGGGTGAGGGACCAGATCTCGAACAAGGTGTCCTCCTGTCCCAGCGGCCGGATCCGGTACGACGACGCGCTGCTGTAGGTCGGCAGGATGAAGTAGTGCGGGAAGGCGAAGCCGATCGCGTCGGTGATGCCGCGGCGGGCCAGCTCGTTGAGGTCGGGCATGCCGCTGCCGCGCGCCCGATGCCAGGCGACGACGGCGTCGTTGAGGGCGCTGCGCCAGGCGGCCATTGCCGCCGCCGGGTCGGGCGGCAGCTCGATGTTCTGCAGCCCTTCGGCGATCCGGATGTCGTTTTCGTGCGTCATCCCGCCCATGCCGTCGCCGAGGGTGCGCATGAAATACAGGCTGCTCGCGACGACCGGATGCACCGTCGCGGCGACTTCGCCCGGCTGCGCGGACGGCAGCAACTGTGGGTGGGTCTGCGGGACGTGATAGCCCTCCATGAACGCCGCCGCGGCCAGCTTCCAGTTCACGGGCAGCCGGCACGATTGCCACCACTCGACGCGCAGCGAGTCGACCTGCCAGGCGTCGTAGACCGACGCGAACGGCTCCATCCAGTCCCGCAGCGCCGGCGCGTCGTCGTCGAGGTTGATCCACGCGCAACCGCCCCAGAGCTCGCATCGCACCGGCACGAGCCGAAGGTCGTCGGCGCTCAGGTTTTCCTCGGCGAACGCTTCGGGACGCAGCACGAACGTGTTGTGGCCGTCGAGGCCCCAGCACCAGCCGTGGAACGGGCACACGAAGGTGCGCCGATTCCCGTTGCCCTCCACCAGCTTCACGCCGCGATGCCGGCAGGCGTTGTGATAGGCGCGCACGGTGTGGTTGTCCACCCGCGCCACGATGACGGACTGGTCGAGGATTTCGTATTCGACGAAGTCGCCGGGCTTGGGGATCTCCTCGAGCCGGCACGCCATTTGCCACACGCGGGGCCACAACATCTCGGCTTCCAGCGCGTAGAACTCGGGGTCGTAGTAGCGCTGTTTGGGGATCCGATCGGCGGTCCGAACCGCCCACGGTACGTTGCTAGCGTTCATAGCCATCCTCGTTCACACGATCCGCGATACCCGTCCCTGCCAGTACCGCTCGCGGATGCGCCTCTTGTAGAGCTTTCCGTTCGGGTCCCGCGGCAGCTCCGCGTCGAATTCCACGCTGCGCGGGCACTTGTAGCCGGCCAGGTGGGCCCGGCAGTAGTCGATGAGTTCGGCTTCGAGCTCCGGCCCCGCAACCACGCCGTCGGCGGGCTGCACGACCGCCTTGACCTCTTCGCCGAATTCCTCGTTGGGGACCCCGAACACGGCCGCGTCGACCAGCTTCGGATGCATGACGAGCAGGTTCTCCGCCTCTTGCGGGTAGATGTTGACCCCGCCGGAGACGATCGTGAACGTCGACCGGTCGGTGAGGTACAGGTAGCCGTCTCGGTCGACGTATCCCATGTCGCCGAGCGAGCGCCAGCCGCGGTCGTTGCACACCGACGCGGTCTTGGCGGGGTCCTTGAAGTACGCGAAGTCCGGTCCACCTTCGAAATACAGCTCGCCCGATTCGCCGACGGGGAGCTCCCGCCCGTCCTCGTCGAGCACGTGCACCGGGGCCATCGGGATGCCCACCGAGCCGGGGTGGGCGAGCCATTCCCGTGGTCCGATCGTCGTTCCGGCGAATCCTTCGGTGCCTCCGTAGTATTCGTGGATGATCGGTCCGAACCACTCCATCATGCGGCGTTTGACCTCGACGGGACAGGGCGCGGCGGCGTGGATGACGCACCGCAGGCTCGAAACGTCATACCTGTCCCGGACTTTCGCGGGCAGCTTGAGCATGCGCACGAACATCGTCGGCACGAACTGGGCGTGGGTCACCCGGTGCGTCTCGATCAGACGCAGCACGGCCTCGGCGTCGAACCTGCGCAGCAGGATCGACGCGGCGCCGACGCGGTTGGCCGCCATGGTGTAGTTCACTCCGGCCGCGTGATACAGCGGCGCGGGGGACAGGTACACACTCGAGGGGCTCATCCCGTATTTGTGGATCAGCGCCAGCTCCAGCACCGCCTGCGCCCAGGACCCGTTGCCGTCCTCGGGCAGCGGCCGCCGCACCGCCTTGGGGCGCCCCGTGGTGCCCGACGAATACAGCATCTCCGAGCCGTCCGACACCGGCGGCGCTTCGCCGGCCGCGGCCAGCGCGTCCTCATAGGACTGCCAGCCGGCCATCGGCCCCCCGACGGCGATGTGGGTGATCGGCGCGGCGTTGGCGGAACGGAGGTGCGCGGCCAGTTCGGGCATCGAGGCGTCGACAAAGACCGCTTTCGCGTCGGAGTCGTCGATGACGTAGGCGACCTCGTCGGGGATGAAATGGGTGTTGACGGGGGTGTAGTAGAGGCCGGAAAGCTGAGCGCCCCAGGTGATTTCGAGGAATTCGGCTCTGTTCGGCAGAACCAGCGCGATGCCGTCGCCGCGACGCAGGCCGGCGTCGTGCAGCAGCGCGGCGACCCGCCGGCTGCGGGCATGCAGCTGGGCGTACGAGATCGCGTCACCGTCCGCGACGATGAGTGCCGGCGACTGAGCGGCACTGCGGGCGTGGTCGGCGATGTTCACCGGCGAGCCTTAAGTGGTTGCGGCGCCGTCGGTCTGGGCGGCCGCGGCGGCCTGGCGGCGGGCGTGCTCGGAGGGCAACACCTTGTCCTTGAAGACGGTCTGAATCAGCTGCTGCACGTCCTTGCTGATCGAGGCGAGCGCGACGAGGTCGTTAGAGCTCTGCCAGTGCACCCGCATGCCCATCAGCTCCCAGGCCCGTTTGAGGTTGGCCTTGGTGAGCATCAGCGTCGTGAGCGGCGCCTGGGCGATGTGGCGGGCGATCGCGTCGACCCGATCGTCGAGGTCCTCACGCTTGACCACCTCGTTGACGAGGCCGACTTCCAGCGCCTTCCTGGCGTCGATCACCTCGGCGGTGAACAGGTAGTAGGCGGCGCGCCGCCAGTTCATGAAAACCCATGGCTCGATGGAACATTCGCCCGACGGCATGCCGAACCCCTGCAGCGGCGGGTAGGAGAAGTAGGCGTCCTCGGAGGCGATGACGATGTCGGTGGTCAGGCCCATGTGCGTGCCGCCGCCCACGCAGTAGCCGTGCACCTGGGCGATGGTGGGTTTGGAGAATTCCCACAGGTTCAATGTCGGCTTGACGAACAAGTCGCTCTGGGCTTTCCACGGATGGCCGGTGACCATGGCGTTCTCGACGAACGACGGGTAATCCACGGCGTTGTTGCCGATCGCGTGGCCCGAGCAGAAGCCCTTGCCGTTGGCCTTGAGGATGAGCACCTTGATGTCGTAGTCGCGGTCGGCGTCGGCCAGCGCCGCGTCGACCTCCTCGGCCAGCTTCTGGTCCTGCGCGTTGGCCTTCTCCGGCCAGTTCAGCGTGACGCGGGCGATGGGGCCGTCCTTTTCGTAGATGATTCTCTCGCGGGTCTCGTGGAGATCCATTGGGACTTACCTTTCTTCGTTATGACGAGATGACTCCGATTTCGGCGCCGATGTCGTAGGTGGTCCCGACCTGGCCCGTCCACCGCACGGTCCCCGTCGCCCCCGCTTCGATCTCCTGCTCGACCTTCTCGGTGGCGATGACGTAGATCGGCGTGCCCGCCTCGACGTGTTCGCCGGCGCCGACGAGCAGCCCGGTCAGTTCGGCCTCCGAGACCGCCACTGAGACCCGGGGGATGCGAATGATGAAGTCAGCCATGCACCTTCGCCCTCTCGCACGCGCGCAGGGCCGCTTCGACGATCCGCGCCGGCGACGGATACACCTGGGCCTCGAGCACCGCCGCCGCCGGGTTGGGGACGAATCGCGCGGCGACCCGCTCGACCGGCGCGGCGAGCTCCCCGAAGAGCTGTGTGTGCAGGATCGCGGCGATCTCCGCCCCGGGGCCCGCGAATTGCACGGCGTCATGGACGATCACGGCTCGGCGCGTGCGGCGCACGGACCCCACGATGGTGTCGACGTCGAGCGGCACCAGGGTGCGCAGGTCGATCACCTCGGCGCTGACGCCCCGCTCGCCCAGCGTGTCCGCGGCGCTCAGCGCGTCGTGCACGCAGCGGCCGTAGGCGATCACGCTGACGTCGGTGCCCGGCCGCTTGATGTCGGCCTGCCCGAGCGGAATGGAGAACCCGGGCTCGGTGGGGACGGGGCCCTTCTTGCTCTGCAACCGAATCGTTTCGACGAACAGGCACGGATCGGGGTCGAAGATCGCCGCGGTCAGCAGCCCCTTGCCGTCGCGTGGTGTGGAGGGCACGATCACCTTCATCCCGGGGATGTGCATGAACCAGCCCTCGAGACTCTGCGAATGCGTTGCGCCCGTAGCCAATCCGGCATATACCTGGGTGCGGACGGTGATGGGCGCCGACGTGCGCCCGGCGGTCATGAACCTCAGCTTGGCGGCGTTGTTGATCAGCTGATCGGCGGCGATCCCGATGAAATCCATGATCATGATCTCGGCGACGGGCAGCAGCCCGTCGATCGCCGCGCCGATGGCCGCGCCCACGATCGCGGCCTCCGAGATCGGCGTGTCGAGGACGCGGTCGTGGCCGTACTTCGTCGACAAGCCCGCCGTCGGCCCGGAGGCGCCGGGATCGGCGATGTCCTCCCCGAGCAGGAACACCCGTTCGTCGGCCGCGAGCGCCTGGTCCAGCGCGAGGTTGAGCGCCTCGCGCATGGTCATCTCCTTGTCGTCCATGCGCTTACACCGGGAACGCGATCGGGGTGGCGTACACGTCGCGGTCGAGTTCGTCGATCGACGGGGAGTCCGCGCCCAGCACGGTCCGCAGGGCGGCCTCCACCGCGGCCGCCGCGTCGCTGTCGATGCGGACGAGATCGTCGTGATCGCAGACGCCGGTCGCTTCCAGGTGGCTGCGGAACCGGGGCACCGGGTCGGCGGCCAGCGCCGCCTCGAGTTGTTCGGAGGGGATGTAGGGCGTCCGGTCGCCGAAGTAATGGCCGCGGAAGCGGAACGTGACGCACTCGATGAAGGTGGGGCCGCCTCCGTCGCGCGCCCGCCGCAGCGCGTCGTCGAGCACCGCTTTCACCGCGAGCGGGTCGTTGCCGTCGACGCGCACGCCCGGCATGCCGTAGCCGGCGGCCCGGTCGGCGACGTGTTCGAGCTTCATGGTGTCCGATGTCGGTGTCATCTCGGCGTAGAGGTTGTTCTGGCAGACGAAGACGAGCGGCAGGTCCCACAGCGCGGCCATGTTGGCGGCCTCGTGAAACGAGCCGGTGTTCGTGGCGCCGTCGCCGAAGCTGACCACCGTGACGCGGTCGATGCCCTTGCGTTTGGCGGCCATTGCCAGCCCGACGGCCACGGGTGGCCCGGCGCCGACGATGCCCGTCGAAAGCATTACGCCCTTGGCGGGATTGGCGATGTGCATGGTGCCGCCCTTGCCCCGGCCGGCGCCGACCGTGCGGCCCATCATCTCGCCGTAGATCTCCTCGAGCGGGACGCCCTTGCCGATCAGGTCGTGCAGGCCGCGGTAGGTCGTCACCAGCTGGTCGTCGGGCCGCAGCGCCACGCCCATCGCGGCGGCGATCGCCTCCTGGCCCCGCGAGGGCCAGTACACGCACATGAACTCGCCGGTGCCGATGCCCTTGGACAATCGATCGTCGGCCGCCTTCATCAGCACCATCAATTCGTACAGGCGACGCTCGACGCCCTGCGAGACCGATTGCGGTGCATCGTGTTCGGCGGTCATCACGCTCCCGACCAGGGTTTGACCTTGAGGAAGCCCCCGGCGTCGACGCGCAACTGCTGTCCGGTGATGTAGCGCGCCGCGTCCGAGGCGAGGAACAGCACCGCCTCGCTGATGTCTTCGGGCTCGACGTAGGGGACCGGCATCGCCTGCACGAGCGGGAACACCGGCTCGGCGTCCTCGCGGGTCGGCTCCGTCAGATCGGGCCGGAAGGCGCGATACATCGGTGGGCTGTGCAGCATGTCGGTGTTGACGTTCGTCGGATGCACCGCGTTCATCCGGATGGAAAACCGGGCCAGCGCCAACGCGAAGTCGTTGACGTAGTGTGCGGCAGCCAGTTTCGCGAAGGCGTACCCGGCCCCGCCGGGGCCGCCGTCGATCCCGCTGGTGTTCATCGACGACATGAAGGCCGCGTTGGAACCGATCACGATGATCGAGGCACCAGGCCCCAGGTGTTTGAGGCTCGCGTGCACCAGGTTCAGCACGCCGATGAGATCCACGTCGACGGCGTCGGCGAAAGCTTGCGGCGGCAGACCCGCGGTCAGGGGGCAGATGCCCGCGTTGGCGACCACGACGTCCAGATGCCCGAACTCGGCGACGCCGGCATCGATGGCCGCGGACAAGGCCACGCGGTCGCGAACGTCCGCGACCGCGGTGTATGCGCGTTGCCCCTCCTTTTCGACCAGCCGCGCCGTCTCGTCGAGGTCCTCCGGACGGGCCAGGGGGTATTCGTTGGTTTCGATGTCCGCGCACAGGTCCACCGCGATGATGTCGGCGCCCTCGGCGGCCAGCATCCGCGCGTGCGAGCGGCCCTGGCCGCGTGCGGCGCCGCTGATGACGGCCACCTTGCCCGCTACTCTGCCCATCGGCCGCCCTTCGTCTGTCCGGTTACGTCGCGATTCACGTTGGGGCCCAACGGTATTCGGTGTGACGGCAGTGGGCCCGGGCGAGGACGAGGGGGCCGGTCACCCGTCTGGGCGGTGGCGGGGCGCGCGATCACCGCGACGGTGGGCGAAACGAGACCTTCGGCCGGCTCCATCGCATCTCTTCCCCGAAAAACTGCGCTGACCTGCGGATGGGCTATCACTACGCCCAAGACTAGCTAGAATATCTAAAATAGCAAGGAATGGCGGCGAGCGAGGGGATTGGCGATGTCCGACGGGGTACTGCGCGGCGTGCGGGTGGTGGAATTGGCGTCGTGGACGTACGTGCCGTCGGCCGGTGCGGCCCTGTCGGACTGGGGCGCCGACGTCATCAAGGTGGAGGGTGTCACCTCGGGCGACCCGGGCCGCGCGCTGGTCGTCGGCGGTTTCACCAGGCAAGCCGCCCGCCCCGACGCCGACTTCATCCTCGAGTTGGGCAACCGCGGGAAGCGCAGCATCGGGATCGACATCAAATCGGCGACCGGCCGTGAGCTGTTCGGCCGGCTGCTGGCCAGCGCGGACGTCTTCTTGACCAATTGGCTTCCGGGCGCGCTCGAACGAGCCCGCCTGACCGTCGACGACATCCGCTCGTTCAACCCGAAGATCATCATCGCGCGCGGCACCGGGCTGGGTGTGCGGGGACCGGACCGGGACAGGGGCGGGTTCGACGCCGCGACGTACCTCGCGCGGGGCGGGGTCGCGTACACGCTCACACCGTTCGGCAGCGAGACCCCGGCGGTTCAGGGGCCGGGTTTCGGTGACCTGCAGGGTGGGGCGACACTGGCCGGCGGTGTCTGCGCCGCCCTGTTCCACCGCGAACGCACCGGCGAGCCCACGATCGTCGACTCCTCGCTGCTGGCCCAGGCGATGTGGTCGATAGCGCCGTCCATTTCGGCCGCCGATTTCTTCGACATCGACGGGATTCCGGGCGCCCCGCCGGGGCTGGCCATCAACCCGCTCGTCAACCGCTACAAGACCAAGGACGGCAGGTGGATCCAACTGGTATTCCTGCAGCCGGACAAGTTTTGGTTGGGCTTCTGCCGGCGCATGGGCCTGGCCGAGCTGGCCGACGACGAGCGCTTCGTCCCGTCGAGCAACCTGATCGCCAACGCGGCCGCGGCGACCGAACTCTTCGCGGATGCGTTCGCCCGCCACGACCTCGCGCACTGGCAACGTGTGCTTGCGGACGAACCCGGCGTGTGGGGCGCCCTGGCGACGCCGCGGGAGACCCTCAACGACCCGCAGGTCGAGCCCAACGGATACGTGGTGACCAACGTGGACGACCACGGCGAGAAGTACCGGATCGTCGCCGCCCCGGTGCAATTCGACGAAACCCCGCCGGCGCCCGCGCGTGCGCCCGAGCACGGCCAGCACACCGAGGAGATCCTGCTGGAGCTCGACGTCGATTGGGGCGACATCGCCAAGGCCAAGGAGCTCGGGGCGATTCTCTAGGGCTCTCTAGGGGGCGACGGGGGAGCGACCTAATCGCGGGATTCGCAACCCGTTTCGATACCACGCGTCGCGGATTCCGTGGTTAGCAGCCGATTCCGAAAGGGTCACGGGCGGATATCAATGTCTCCCGCGGTCTGGCAGAACGCAGGCCGTCGACAAATCATGGCACAGGGCGCTTTTGAGATATGCGGCCGCGACGATGCGTAGCACACACGAATTCCTCGTCCGGTACGTGAGTGGCGGATTCATTGACGGCGCCGCAGGAGGTATCCACAGCATGACATCGAACTGGGTTCCAGCCCAGACTTCGTGCGGCCCGCACTCCGGTCGCATCCTTGACACCGCGCGGGGCATCCTCATCGGCCTGCGCCGGTGCCCTTCGGAGGCCGCCCTGGACGAATTGCACAGTGCGGCGTTGCGGCACAAGGTTCCGGTGTTCGCGATGGCGTGGGCGCTGGTGCACCTGGCCGGCGACGGTCAACAGACACCCAGTTTCGCCGACGCCCAGTCCGCGGCGCGGCACGAATGGGGTCGGTTGTTCGAGTCCGCCGCAGTCCCCTGTTGAGCGGGCACCAAGACGTTGGGACGGCCGAGCTTTCGAGGGGTAACCCGGCCGTCTCCAACTCTTTCGATAGCTCTTTCGATGAAGCACCCGACCGTTCCGCGGGTCGCGCCTTCGGGCTCGAGCTCTATTGGCCGGCTCGCGGGCGCGGCAGCAGGCGCTGGCGGAAAAATCGGGCGGCCCGTCGACCGATGTTTGAAACCGACTACGGCATAAGCCTGTTCCGCTGACGGGCGCACACCGAAGCCAAAGTCGTGGGCGTCGAGCGAAGTGCGAGAATGTCATCTGTGGCCGGTGTCCAACGCGATGTGAACCGGGTCTGCTGATGGGCTCGGGGCCCCAGCTGTACCGCCCGCGCTCTGAGCTGGCGGACCATATCGAATTCTTCGGGCATTGGCTCCATCGCGGGGCGACCTACCGAAGCCGGGCGCTGCCGCGCGGCGCGGTGACGATCGTCGTCGACGTCGGCCACCGCCAGCAACTGGACCTCTATGCCGCCGACGGCACCACCGAGATGAGCGTTCCGCCTGCCTTCATCACGGGATCGCAGAACACGCCCTACGTCTCGGACATCGCGGCCGACGAGCCCGTCATGGCCATCCATTTCCGGCCCGCGGGCGCATTTCCGTTTCTGGGCATACCGTTGGGCGACCTGGCGGATCGACCCGTGGGCGTCGGTGAGATCTGGGGACGGCAAGGACGCGACCTGCACGAGCGCCTGATCGAGGCACCGTCCGTCCCGGCCAGGTTTCGTCTGCTGGAGCAGTTCTTGCTCGCGCAGGCGCGCTCGTCGGTGCATCGGCATCCCGGCGTCGCCGCCGCGATGGCCGCGATCGAGGCTGATCCCTCGATTCGACTGGCTGACGTCCGCCGGATGACCGGACTGTCCACCAAGCGGCTCATCGCCCTGTTCCGCGCCGAAGTTGGCTTGCCCCCAAAGGAATTTGCCCGTGCCCGGCGCTTCCAAGCCGCGCTGAAGCGCCTTGGTGACGGCACGCCCGGTGCCCGCGTCGCCGCCGACCTAGGGTATTTCGACCAGTCCCATTTCGTGCGGGAATTCCGGGCTTTCAGCGGGACGACGCCGACCTGCTACCGGCGGCAGCGCATCCTGTTGCCCAGCCACGTCCCGCTCGAGCGGCACAAATATCCAAGACCATTCGTTCGTGCGTGCTCATGATTGCGACATGGAAGACACCAGACTAGCCGTCGCTCACACCGGCCTGTTGGTTGCGGCGATGCGCGCCGAGGAATCCGCCCGCCGGGACCGACTGTTCACCGATCCGTTCGCCGAACGGCTCGCCGGCAACGAGGGTCGCGAATTGCTTGCCCAAGCCGTGGCGAAGACGGGCGCGGCGTCACCGCAGATCGCCATCCGGACGCGCTTCTGGGATGAGCGCCTGCTGCGGGCTCAATCGGACGGCATTTCGCAGGTGGTGATCCTCGCCGCAGGCATGGACGCCCGTGCATACCGTCTGCCGTGGCAGCCGGGCGTCACCGTTTACGAAGTCGACCAGCCGCGGGTGACCGCCATCAAGGACGAACGGCTCGCCGGCGAGCAACCCCGGTGCCAGCGGGTTACGGTGGGCATCGATCTGGCCGACGATTGGCCGAAGGCCCTGCGTTCCCAGGGGTTTTCATCGTCCGCGCCAGCGGTGTGGCTAGTCGAGGGTCTGCTGCAGTACCTCGAGGCATCGGATGTCGACGCCTTGTTCGCCAGAATCGACGCGTTGTCCGCGCCGGGTTCGCGGGTGCTCTATGACCTGGTCGGGGCGACGTTGCTGGAAGCCGAATTCCTGCAGCCCACCCTGGAGTTCATGCGGCGCCTCGGTGCGCCATGGACGTTCGGTACCGACGCACCGGCGTCCCTCGTCGAGCGGCACGGCTGGACGGCCCACGTCACCGATGTCGCCGAGCCTGGAACGAAGTGGAATCGCTGGGACCACCCGGTGGTCCCGCTCGACGTGCCCGGAATACCGCGCGGCTACTTCGTCGAGGCGGTCAAGGCCTAGCTTCGGTTCGCAATAGCGCCAGGCTATTTTGGTGGCGGCAGTCGGGGCGGGCCTTCCGACGCACCCAAATCCCGCGGTGCTCCGCGCGTCGTCAACTCCGGTGCGTGTCCGGCGGCCGGCAGGCGATCCTCGCCGGGTGTGTAGCGCGATGAGGTGACGAATTCCGCCCGGGCAGACGGCGTTTCGGCACCACCTTCGCCCGCGGGCAGTTCGGCGCTCGACGCCTCGGAGTTGACGGTCACCGTGCGGGTTCGCTTGAGCGCGAACGTGATCTCTTCGGTCTCTTCGAGTACCCCTTCGAACACGTGGCGCGCGGTGCGTAGCGGCTGGGTCGTGGTGTCGATCACCCGCGCCACGAACGGCGGTACCAGCGGCCTGATCCAGCGGGCGGCCGCCCTGGTCGCCTCTGGGAGCGACGGGATCAACGGCGCGTTTCGCGCGTTGGGGCGCGCGATCTCGTCGCCCTCCTCCGGCGCGGGCCGCTGGGCGATCGCCCGGCTGGCCGCCTCCGCTTCGGCGGCGATCGGCAGATACCCGCCGTCCTCGACCGGTTCGACGGCCCGCTGCGACGGCGCGTGCACCGGGCTCTCGAGGGCCTGCAGGACACGGCGACGCTGATGCTCGCGGTCGATCTCGGTCTGCGCCTCGATGGCGAGCCGGGCCTGGGTCAATTGGTGCTCGGCCCACATGATCTCGGCGTCGCGGCGGACCTCGGCCCGCTTGATCGCGATGGCGGTCTCCGCGTCGAGTTCGGCGCGGTCGCGCTCCGCGCGCGCGGCGGCGTGGCGATCGTACGTTGTCTGCCCGCGCCACAACCCCAGGATCAGTGGTGTCAGGTACAGCAGCACGCACGCCCCGATGGTCAGCACACGCAGGGCTTGGGCCCCCGCGGTGTCGGAGGCGAGGTCATTCATCGCGACCCACCGTGCACCCAGGCCCCGGCCGGCGTCGGCGATGACGCCGCGCCGCGCATCCTGCAGGTCTTGCTCCTGTCGCGAGATCGTGGCATCCAACGCCGGCGCGCGGCTGTCCCGCGCAGACAGCGCGGCGTCGAGTTCATGCTGTGCGTCGTTGAGAAGCTCGTTGCCCGTGCGGGTTTCGGGTCCGGGGCCGGGAACGCCGGTGATCCGGGTCTGCGGGCAACCGGGGGTGGGGTGATATTCACAGCGGGCGACGACCAGGGCCCTGTCCTGCCGATCGCGGGCCTGCGTGACGGCGCGCTCGAGTGCGGCGCGCGCCTCCTCGGTGCGCTGTAGCGATGCCGATGCCTGCGCGACCGCAGGCGCCGATTCCGCGGCGCGCGCGGCGCGTTCGTCGAGGCGCTGGTCGATCGAGCCGGACAGGATCACCGACGTGGCGAGTTCGCCGACGATGACGCCGACCGCGGCCGCCATCGCGGCGCGTCCCACGAGGCCCGGGCGGCTCCGGTGGGGACCCGGCACGGTGGCGCGGGTTACCGCGCCGGCCAGCAGGCCGAAGACGACCGTCAGCGGCACGACGGCAACGCTCGTCGCGCGGGCCGACCCGCCCACTGCCAGCGCCGCGACCAGCCAGGCCAGCGCGGCTCCCAGCATCACGACGGCGCCGGCCACCGCGTGGGCGGACCGCTCGTGGCGTTCGCCGGCCTCACGGCCATGTCCGCCGCCGAGCCAGATGAGCGCTTCCGCGACCCTGGCCAGGCCCGGGCGGCGGTCGATTACTTCCTGGGGCATGAGACTGAAAACACCTCCGCGATCAAGCCTCCCAGGCCCGGGGCCGACGCATCGAATCGAAGCCGCCACGTGTGGCGGGCCTCACAGCCCCGCGGGATGGACACAGATCACCAGCCGGGCGTCGGCCGGGCGGGCCCGGTGCGACGGGACGGGAACGGACGCGTAATTCCTGCGACGCGAGCGGATCAGCGGCCGTTCGGGCAGGTGACGTGAGACGGTATAAGCCTATGTCGAAACACGATTTTGTCACCTACGAGGAATTCGGTCGCAGGTTCTTCGAGGTCGCCGTCACCCCCGAGCGTGTCGCCGCCGCGTTCGCCGACATCGCCGGCAGCGAGTTCGCCATGGAACCGATCGCGCAGGGACCGGGCAAGATCGCCAAAGTCAGTGCGAATGTCTCGATCCAGGAGCCCCGCGTCACCCGCCGGCTGGGCGACAGCATCACCTTCGTCATCCACATACCGCTGTCGATCGACCTGCTCGTGGACCTGTGGCTCGACAAGCAGCGCTTCGTGGTCTCGGGTGACATCGCCCTGCGAGCGACCGCGCGCGCGGCCGAACCGCTGCTGCTGATCGTCGACGTCGCCAAGCCGAGGCCTTCCGACATCACCGTCAACGTCTCGTCGAATTCCATCCGCGGCGAGGTGCTGCGGATCCTGGCGGGGGTGGACGGCGAGATCCGGCGATTCATCGCGCAGTACGTCGCGGCCGAGATCGACGCGCCGGCGTCGCAGGCGGCACAGATCATCGACGTCGCTGCGCAACTCGAACAGGCGTGGCCCTGAGGCTGCCCCACGAATAGCGCCGGCGGTGTTGGGGTACCCACCCGTGGTTGTGCGTTTGCCACCACGTGGGTGGCGGCGCTTGGGATCGGGGAGGAGCGGAGGAACGCCTTGGCTCGAGTAGATGTTTCGGTGTCCTCGAAGGTGGAGCCGGAAGCGGCCTGGAAGCTGGCGTCGGACCTGGACCGGTTCGACGAGTGGATGACGATCTTCGCCGGGTGGCGAAGCCCCGTTCCCGACACGATCGAGGAAGGCACCTGTGTCTCGTCGTGCGTGAAGGTCAAGGGTTTCCGCAACGTCATCCATTGGACCGTCACCCGGTACGACGAGCCGAAATCGATTGAGCTGCAAGGCCGCGGCCGTGGTGGAATCCGGCTCAATGTGGAGATGACCGTGTCGGCGAACGACCCGGGATCGACCTTTCACCTCACCGCCGACCTCAAAGGCGGCCTGCTCAGCGGGCCGATCGGGGGACTGGTCGCCAGGGTGCTGCGATCGGACGTGCAAAAGTCCGTGAACAACCTCGCGTCGTTGCGGTAGGGGCCTATCGGCCCGGGTGACCGATCACCCATTCGCGCTGCGCCTGGCGAATCCGCCTGCGGTCCATCGCAAGCCACGCCAGGCCCGCCCCGAACGCGAGCATCGCGACGATCGCCGCGACGACGCCCGCGTGGGCCTGTCCCAAGGCAAAGTTCGCCACGCACACCACGAAAGCCAGCGCGGCCGCACAGACCACGACCAATCCGGGCGTCTGCGCCGCATCACGCATCGAGTCGTCGCCGCGCCGGGCAACGGTCCGATCATCATCGACAGGGCTGTGCCTCATGGGCGTCTCCTCTGCTGTCGCTTCCGTCCGGCCGATGCAGTGGAGCTACCCAAAACACCGGCTGGACAAACGACTTGGCGGAGTTGACGGCCGCTACAGGGTCTGGTGCCGCCCGAAGTACTTGTGGTCCTCGCTGTAGCCGCCATACCCGCTTCCGATGTCACGGTAGTCGGCGACGAATTCGATTCCCTTGATCCACTTCACCAATTTGAATCCGTGCTGCAGCTCATTGCGCAGCCGCAGCGGCCTGCCGTGCATGTACGGCAGCTGCTGGTCGTTCATGTTGTAGGCCAGCATCGTCATGTGGTGGTCCATCTGACCGATGTGATGGGCGTTGTAGTAGATGCCCCCCGTGGCGCCCAGACCCATCGAATAGAACACCGCCCACTTCGCCTCGGGCAGCGGCTTGACGATGTCCATGATCGTCTTCATTTGCACGCCACCCCATTTGGCGACGCCCGACCACGCCTGGATGCAGAAGTGCTGGCTGATCTGCTCGTGGTAGGGCAGCGCCATCAAGTCGTCGAGCGAGAACTCCATCGGGTGCTCGACCAGGCCGTAGACCTTCAGCCGCCAGTTCTTGAAGTCGTCGCGCTCGAGCTCCTTGTACTCGACGGTCTCGGGCAGGCGGCCGTTGCGCCAGTGGTGCGGCGAGATGTCCTTTTCGGTGAACGCGCCGGGCTTGGGGTCCAGCTGCTCGAGCATCCGCTGGAAGGGACCCACCAGCGCGTAACCCACGCGCTGCACCACCCGCGGGTGCTTGATGGTGAACGGGGTGGCCCACACCCAGGCCACGGCCGTGACGACCATCGCCAGGGAGAAGATCCCGAATCCGATCCAGCTGTTGTCGTCGCGGGCGGCGAACATGTGGTTGAGATTCCGCAGTGCCTCGGTGGTCAACACCATCGTCACGTGCACCAGGATGAAGAACAGGAAGTACACCAGCACCACGAAATGCAGCGAGCGCGCGTGCTGGATGCTCAGGCGCTTGCTCAGCCAGTGGACCCGCTGCGACAGCGCCGGCGACATCCCCAGGCCGGTGATCAACGCGGCCGGGGCGGCGATGAAGACGGTGGTGAAGTACGACAGCAGCTGCAGGCCGTTGTAGGCGACCCAGCCGTTGTCGGTCGGCCAGTCCAGGGACATGTACTGAATCGCGACCGATGCGGCGTTGGGGAAGACGTCCCAGCTGGTCGGCACGATGTGACGCCACTGTCCGGTGGTGAACAGCAACACGTAGAAGACCGCCCCGTTGAGGAGCCACAACACGTCGACGCCGAGATGCCACCACCGGGCCAGCCCGATGGAGTGCCGGAATCCGGGCAGCCCGAGCTGCGGCGGCAGGGCGACGGTGTCGGCGTTGGCGGTCCACAGTTCGTCGTCGGGAACCGGCGGCCCGACCCGCAGCCACTCGTCCTTGCCGGGGGTGGCGTTGCGGCTGAAATAGAGCCGGGGATGGTCACAGAGGATCTGGATTCCGGTCCTGATGATGAACATCATCATGAACAGGTTGAAGAAGTGCGTCCAACCGATCCACGCGGGCAGGCCGGTGGGGGCGCCGCTGTGCGGGTCGGTCCCGGGGTAGCGCGCGATGAACGACTGAATGGCCGGCACGTTGTGCAGGCCCTTGCCGATCGCCACCGACGCGATCAGCAGCCCAAAGCCGATCGGGATCAACCACAGAAGGTTGAACCACCGGTCACGGCCGACGCGCAACTTCGGGGCGGTCGCCCGCCTGGTCAGATCGAACCCGCCGCCGTATTCCTCGACATCGATGGTGTCGTGGGCGGTATGGATCTCGTGCCGATAACCAGGATCGGATGTCAGCGGCGTGCCTACCGCCAACGTCGAGACTGAGCCGTTCCCCACCGGGTCAATACGTTTGCTTTCGGCATGCGTCACGGGGTTGAAAATACACCAAAACACCTGGATAAATCCAAGTTTGATTGGAAAAAATCCGTCGTGGCGCCGCGTGTCCCGTCGTGTGATCGTCGGCAACAGTTGCTAGGGGGCGGAATCCGCTCCGCCTCGGACGGCGGTTGCCGCAACTGCCTACGGAACGCTCAATTCTTTCCGCAAACACGGCGCCTTGGCGATTGCTGTGAATTCTCTCCCAACCTCCTAGCAGACGAGGCTAGGCGGTGTCGCGCGGTAACAGCCGGCGCACCGGGCGCGTCTCGAGGGCGTTGATCGTCAGCGCGCGGCGGGCGATCCGCCAGCCGGCGGCCGTCAGCTCGTATGCGTCGTCGTAGCGCAGGTGCCACACCACATCGACCACCTCGTCGCCGCGCGGGTTCCAGTGGTGGGCGACGCACGCGACGCGCCCGCGCGCGGACCCCCGCCGCCCGGCCGCCTCGTAGACCTCGCCGACGATCGCGTGCTCGGTGCGCGCGACCGCGGCCACGGCCCCGACGGCCCTCGCGATGGCGTCGCGGCCGCGATGCGCATGTGTCGGCAACAGATCGGCCGGTGGCGAGGGCACGACCAACTCGGCCTCGGTGGTGAAAAGTTCTGCGACGGCGCCGAATTCGCGGTCATCGACGTGGGCGGCGTACCGGTGAACCACATCGCTGAGCGCCATTCGCTCGTCGGCGGAAAGCGTCATCGGTTCACGAAACCAGCGACAGCCGCTGCGCGCACGCCGACAGGGCGTCCTTGGCCTCCTCGAGGTCGGCGGTCGGCGGCATGGCCAGCACCAGCCGGTCGGCGCCCTGGTCGACCAGGCCCGCGGCGCGCTCGGCGTCGATTTTGGTGACACTGTGGCCCAGCGACACCTCCAGTGCCGCGGGATCGCGGCCTGCCGCCGATGCCTCCTCGCGCATGAGCCCGATCAGCGACGCCAGCGCCGGACCGGTGACGCCAAGGGGCTGGAAGCCGTCGCCTAAGCGCCCCGCACGGCGTGCGGCCGCTCGGCTGTGGCCGCCGATGTGCACCGGAAACCGTTCCTCGGCAACGGGTTTGGGATAGCTCATCACATTGTCGAAGCTGAAGAATTCACCGTGGAAGGACGCCCCCTGAGGTCGGTCGGCCCACAGCGCGCGCAGCACCGCCAGCTGCTCGTCGGCCCGCCTGCCCCGATTGTCGAAATCCGCGCCGCACGCCTGCAGCTCCTCCTTGAGCCAGCCCACGCCCACACACAGCCGCAGCCTTCCACCGGACAGGGCGTCGACGGTGGCGACCCGCTTGGCGAGCACCACCGGGTGGTGGTTGGGCAGCACCAGCACCCCGGTGGCCAGCCCGAGGCTGGTGGTGTGGCCGGCCAGAAACGCCAGCAGGTCCAGCGGGTCCGGGATGGGGCAGTCGGGGGCCAGCCCGACCCGCCCGGAACTGTCGTAGGGATAGACGCTGTCGTAGCGCGTGAGCAGGACCGTGTGCTCGACGGCGACGATCGATTCGAATCCGCAGGCTTCGAGGTGGCGCGCGAAGGCCACCATCCACTCGGGGTCCGCGGTGACGCCGTCGGCGACCGGGGCCACCACTGAGACCTTCATGGTTGGTGAAGCTAACAAGCCGGCCGGTCGCGCGCTCAGCGGGCCGCGCTTTGAACGCTGGCCGAGCTTTCCGAGGCGGCCGGGGCGATCGCGGCGCGCACGGCCTCGGCCAGCGTGGCGGCCCGGGGATCGGTGAACACGTCTTCGAGCAGGACGTCGCGCCCGTCCGGGCCGGTCAGCGGGACCCGCCAGTTGGGGTATTCGTCCGTGGTGCCGGGCTGGTTCTGGGTGCGGCGGTCACCGACGGCGTCGGTGAGCGCCAGCCCCAGCAGCCGCGACGGCGTCCGGCCCAGGTACTTGTACAGCGCCAGGATGACCCGCTCCGGGTCGTCTTCGCCTTCATCGAGCAGCCCCACCCGGCGCAACTCGGCCAGCCACGCCGCCAACTCGGCACGGTCGGACTCGAGCTCCTCGGCGACGGGCCGGGTCAGCAAACCCAGCTCGTCACGCAGCCGCACATGGTCGCCCGCCAGGTAGCCGGCCGTCGGCGGCAGGTCGTGGGTGGTGACCGAGGACAGGCAGTACTCCCGCCAGCGCTCGGCCGGCAGTGGTCCGCCGTTCCCGTCGCGGTCCAGCTCGAACCAGAGAATCGACGTGCCCAGCAGCCCGCGCAACAACAGGTAGTCACGCACCCACGGCTCGACCGTGCCGAGGTCCTCGCCCACCACCACCGCGCCGGCCCGGTGCGCCTCCAGAGCGACGATGCCGATCATGGCTTCGTGGTCGTAGCGGACGTAGGTGCCCTCGGTGGGTGGTGCACCCCGCGGGATCCACCAGAGCCGGAACAACCCGATGATGTGGTCGATGCGCACCCCGCCGGCATGCCGCAGCACCGCGCGGATCAACGCGCGAAAGGGCCGGTACTCGTGCTCGTCCAGTCGGTCCGGCCGCCACGGCGGCTGCGACCAGTCCTGGCCGAGCTGATTGAACTCGTCCGGTGGCGCCCCGGCGGTCACGCCCAGCGCCATCACATCCTGCAGCGCCCAGGTGTCGGCGCCGTTGGGGTGCACGCCGACGGCCAGGTCTCCCATGATGCCCAACGACATTCCGGCCCGGATCGCCTGGGACTGGGCCGCGGCGAGCTGCTCGTCGATCTGCCATTGCAACCAGCGGTGGAAATCGACGGTGTCGGAATGTTTTTCGACAAAGTCTGCGACCCCGGACGCGTCGGGATGTTGTAGCGCTTCGGGCCAACAATGCCAGTCATCGCCGTATTTTTCGGCCAGCGCGCACCAGGTCGCGAAGTCGTCGAGCGCGCGGCCCTCCCGGTCGCGGAACGCCGCGTAGGACAGCTCCCGCCCCGCCGACCGCGGTTGGTCGTGCAGCAGCTTGAGGGCGGCCCGTTTGGCCGCCCACGAGCTGTCGCGGTCGATGGTGTCGACGCGGCCGGCGCGCTCCTGGACGTCCGCGCGCAGCCGGCGGACCCGGCTGCGCTTGCCCAGGTCGGCGAATTCGGGGATCGCCTCGACGCGAAGATAAATCGGATTGACGAAGCGCCGCGACGTCGGCAGGTACGGCGACGGCTCCATCCGGCCCTTCGGACCCGGAGGCGCCGCCGCATGCAACGGATTGACCAGGAGGTAATCGGCGCCGTGGCGCGACGCCGACCACACCGCGAGGTCGGTCAGATCGGTGAGATCCCCGACGCCCCAGGACTGCCGGGACCGCACGCTGTAGAGCTGAACGGCCAGGCCCCAGGCGCGACGGTTGCCGAGCCGCTCCGGCAGCCCGAGCCAATCCGGCGTCACGATCAGCGCGGTGCTGGTCTCGGAGTCCCCGGAGCGCAGGTGCACCCGGTGATACCCCAGCGGCAGATCGGTGGGCAGCAGGAAGCTGGCCTCGCCGACCCAGCGTCCGTCCAGGTCGAACGGCGGGGTGAAGTTGTCGATCTGCGCGACGTCGCCGCGCACCGTGCCGTCCTCGAGCGCCAACCACACCTCGGCGGGAGCACCGTGGGTGACGTGGGCCCAAAACCGAATCTGCTCACCGGTGCGCCCGACGATGGTCGCCGGCAGCCGCCGCGCCCAGTGCGACCGCAGCTTGGCGGTGAGCGCGACGTTGCGTTCCTGTTCGTCGCCGGCCGCGACGCCGAGCGCGGCCAGCACGGCCTTGAGTGTCGTCTCGGACACCCGCACCCGCCTGCCGCTCCAGTCCTCGTACTCCGTCGCGATGCCGTACCTCCGGGCGAGTTCGATCAGCGACGGTGCGAGTTCGGTCATAGGGCCATCTTGCTGCCAGGATTCGCCGACCGGCGACCCGGACCCGACGCAAGTTGGCGTTTTCTTTGCTGGACGGTCGCCTTCCGTTCATCTGCCCCGCCCGTCGGTGGCCCGCCCCGCGCGCTCGACAGGACGCAGGCGCGATGGGCCACTACGATGCCGTGAGGGGATTCGGTGGCTGATCGTGGGGGAACAGAAACTGCCAGCTCAACCGCGCCGGTCGGGGCCGTCCGCGCGGGGGCGCCGGCGCGGTGAACGGGCCGGATCCGGGCGCGGTGAGCAGAGGCAGAAGTGAATGCGCGTCGGCGCCGCATGGCGAGGTCCGTGCAGGTGCCTTACCGTTGTCATGTAATTCGCGCTGGATCGGTTCGGAGGGGCCGAATCCAGGCGTTCGAGCAACCCGGATGGTGAATTAGTGGCGGAAGAGAGTCGCGGGCAGCGCGGGTCGGGGTACGGCCTTGGGCTGTCGACGCGGACCCAGGTCACCGGCTATCAGTTCCTTGCCCGCCGGACCGCGATAGCGCTGACCCGGTGGCGCGTGCGCATGGAGGTCGAGCCCGGCCGGCGACAGAACCTCGCCGTGGTGGCATCGATTTCGGCCGCGCTGGTGATCTGCCTGGGCGCGCTGCTCTATTCCTTCATCAGCCCGGCCGGCCAGATCAACGAGTCGCCGATCATCGCCGACCGCGACTCCGGCGCCCTGTACGTCCGGGTGGGGGACCGGCTGTATCCCGCGCTGAACCTGGCGTCGGCGCGGCTGATCACCGGCCGCCCGGACAATCCGCACCTGGTTCGGTCGAGCCAGGTCGCCAGCCTGCCGCGCGGCCCGATGGTGGGCATCCCCGGTGCGCCGTCGAGTTTCCACCCCACCAGCCCGGGCGCCTCGTCGTGGTTGGTCTGCGACACCGTGGCGAACTCGACCGGCGCGGGCGCCCCGTCCGGCGTGACGGTCACGGTCATCGACGGCAATCCCGATCTGAGCCACCACCGGCGGGTGCTGACCGGGACGGACGCGGTGGTGCTGAACTACGGCGGCGACGCCTGGGTGATCCGCGACGGACGCCGCTCGCGCATCGACGCCGCGAACCGGTCGGTGCTGCTGCCGCTGGGCCTGACCCCCGAGCAGGTCAGCATGGCCAAGCCGATGAGCCGCGCCCTCTACGACGCGTTGCCGGTGGGTCCGGAACTGACGGTGCCCCAGATTCAGAACGCGGGCGCCGGCGCGTCGTTCCCGGGGGCGCCCGGACCGATCGGAACGGTGATCGTCACCCCGCAAATCAGTGGGCCGCAACAGTATTCGCTGGTGTTGGCCGACGGTGTGCAGACGCTGCCGCCGTTGGTGGCCCAGATCCTGCAGAACGCCGGACCGGGCAACACCAAACCCGTGACGGTGGAACCGTCCGCGTTGGCGAAGATGCCGGTGGTCAACAAGCTGGACCTGTCGTCCTACCCGGATGCGCCCCTGAACGTGATGGACATCCGCGAGAACCCGGCGACCTGCTGGTGGTGGCAGAAGACCTCCGGTGAAAACCGGGCCCGCGTGCAGGTCATCTCCGGCGCGACCATCCCGGTCGAGCAAAAGGACGTCAACCGGGTGGTGTCGCTGGTCAAGGCCGACACCACCGGCCGCGAAGCCGACCAGGTGTTCTTCGGGCCCGACTACGCGAACTTCGTCGCCGTCACCGGAAACGATCCCGGTGCCAAGACCACCGAATCGCTGTGGTGGCTCACGGACGCGGGCGCCCGGTTCGGGGTCGACGACACCCGTGAAGTCCGAGAAGCGTTGGGCCTGAAGACGAAACCGGCCCTGGCGCCGTGGGTGGCGCTGCGGCTGCTGCCGCAGGGGCCGACGTTGTCGCGCTCGGATGCGCTGGTGCAGCACGACACGCTGCCGATGGATATGTCCCCAGGAGAGTTGACGGTACCGAAGTGAAACGTGGATTTGCCCGGCCGACACCGGAGAAGCCCCCGGTCATCAAGCCGGAGAACATCGTCCTTCCGACCCCGCTGAGCATTCCGCCGCCGGAGGGCAAGCCCTGGTGGCTGGTGGTGGTCGGTGTGCTGGTGGTCGGCCTGCTGATCGGCATGGTCGGCATGACGTTCGCCAGCGGCTCGCACGTGTTCGGTGGCGCGGGCGCCATCTTCCCGATCTTCATGATCGGCGGCGTCGCGATGATGATGTTCGGCGGCCGGTTCGGCGGCCAGCAGCAGATGAGCCGGCCGAAGCTGGACTCGATGCGCGCCCAGTTCATGTTGATGCTCGACATGCTGCGCGAGACCGCCCACGAGTCGGCCGACAGCATGGACGCCAACTACCGGTGGTTCCACCCCGCGCCCACCACGCTGGCCGCCGCGGTCGGATCCTCGCGCATGTGGGAACGCAAGCCCGACGGCAAGGACCTCAACTTCGGCGTCGTCCGTGTCGGCGTCGGCATGACACGTCCCGAGGTGACCTGGGGTGAGCCCCAGAACATGCCGACCGACATCGAGCTCGAGCCGGTGACCGGTAAGGCGCTTCAGGAGTTCGGGCGCTATCAGAGCGTGGTCTACAACCTGCCCAAGATGATCTCGGTGCTGGTCGAACCCTGGTACTCGCTGGCCGGGGACCGCGAGCAGGTCCTGGGTTTGATGCGGGCGATCGTCTGCCAGCTGGCGTTCTCCCACGGCCCCGACCATGTACGGATGATCGTGGTCAGTTCGGATGTGGACGAATGGGACTGGGTGAAATGGCTGCCCCACTTCGGTGATCCGCGCCGCCAGGACGCGGCGGGCAACGCGCGGATGGTGTACAGCTCGGTGCGCGAGTTCGCCGCCGAGCAGGCCGAATTGTTCGCCGGCCGTGGGTCTTTCACCCCCCGCCACGCCAGCTCCGCCGCCCAGACCCCGACGCCGCACACGGTGATCATCGCCGACGCTGTTGACCCCCAATGGGAGTACGTGATCAGCGGCGAGGGCGTCGACGGGGTGACGTTCTTCGATCTCACCGGCTCGCCGATGTGGAGCGCCGTGCCGGAGCGGACCCTGCGGTTCGACAAGATGGGTGTGATCGAGGCGCTGCCCCGCGACCGCGACACCTGGATGGTGATCGACGAGAAGCCGTGGTTCTTCGCCCTCACCGACCACATCAGCGTCGCCGAGGCGGAGGAGTTCGCGCAGAAGCTGGCGCGCTGGCGGCTCGCCGAGGCGTACGAGGAGATCGGCCAGCGGGTGGCGCACATCGGCGCCCGAGACATCATGTCCTACTACGGAATTGACGATCCCGGCCACATCGACTTCGAGGCGTTGTGGGGCAGCCGCAACGACTCGATGGGCCGGTCGCGGTTGCGGGCCCCGTTCGGTGTGCGTTCCGACAACGGCGAGCTGTTGTTCCTGGACATGAAGTCGCTCGACGAAGGCGGCGACGGCCCCCACGGCGTGATGTCCGGGACGACGGGTTCGGGGAAGTCGACCCTGGTGCGGACGGTGATCGAATCGCTGATGCTCAGCCACCCGCCGGAGGAGCTGCAGTTCGTGCTGGCCGACCTCAAGGGTGGGTCGGCGGTCAAGCCGTTCGCCGGGGTGCCGCACGTGTCCCGGATCATCACCGACCTGGAAGAGGACCAGGCGTTGATGGAGCGCTTCCTCGACGCGCTGTGGGGGGAGATCGCGCGTCGTAAGGCGATCTGCGACAGCGCGGGTGTCGACGACGCCAAGGAATACAACTCGGTGCGCAGCCGGATGCGGGCGCGTGGCCAGGACATGGCGCCGCTGCCGATGCTCGTGGTCGTCATCGACGAGTTCTACGAATGGTTCCGCATCATGCCGACGGCGGTCGACGTCCTCGACTCGATCGGCCGTCAGGGCCGCGCCTACTGGATCCACCTGATGATGGCGTCGCAGACCATCGAGAGCCGCGCCGAAAAGCTCATGGAGAACATGGGTTACCGGCTGGTACTCAAGGCGCGTACCGCCGGCGCGGCGCAGGCGGCCGGCGTGCCGAACGCGGTCAACCTGCCCGCCCAGGCCGGCCTGGGGTACTTCCGCCGCAGCTTGGAGGACATCGTCCGGTTCCAGGCCGAATTCCTCTGGCGGGACTACTTTCCGCGCGGCCTCACCGACGACGGGGACGAGGCGCCGGCGTTGGTGCACAGCATCGACTACGTCCGCCCGCAGCTGTTCACCAACTCGTTCACCCCGCTGGAGGTGAGCGTCGGGGGGCCCGAGGTCAACACCCCGACCATCCCCACCGACGGCGACCTGCCGGAGATCGAGGGACCGGACGACGACGTCGAAGGGATCCGGACGCCGAAGGTCGGTACGGTCATCATCGATCAGCTGCGCAAGATCGACTTCCAGCCCTACCGGCTGTGGCAGCCGCCGCTGAACCAGCCCGTCGCCATCGACGAGCTGGTGAACCGGTTCCTCGGCCGCCCGTGGCAGCAGGATTACGGCACCGCGCAGGATCTGGTCTTCCCGATCGGGATCATCGACCGCCCGTTCAAGCACGACCAGCCGCCGTGGACCGTCGACACGTCCGGTCCCGGTGCCAACGTCCTGATCCTGGGGGCCGGCGGCTCGGGCAAAACCACCGCGCTGCAGACCCTGATCTGCGCGGCGGCGCTGACCCACACGCCCGAGCAGATCCAGTTCTACTGCTTGGCCTACAGCAGCACCGCCCTGACCACGGTCGCCGGGCTGCCCCACGTCGGCGAGGTGGCCGGTCCGACCGACCCGTACGGCGTGCGCCGCACGGTGGCCGAGCTGCTCGCCTTGGTGCGGGAGCGCAAGCGCACCTTCCTCGAGTACGGGATCGCCTCGATGGAGGTGTTCCGCCGGCGCAGGTTCGGCGGCGAGCCCGGGCCGGTCCCCAATGACGGGTTCGGCGACGTCTACCTGGTGGTGGACAACTACCGGGCGCTGGCCGAAGAGAACGAGGTGCTGATCGAGCAGGTGAACGTGATCATCAACCAGGGCCCCTCGTTCGGGGTGCACGTGGTGGTCACCGCCGATCGCGAATCCGAGCTGCGGCCGCCGGTGCGCAGCGGCTTCGGCTCCCGGGTCGAGTTGCGGCTGGCCGCCGTCGAAGACGCCAAGCTGGTGCGGTCCCGGTTCGCCAAGGATGTTCCGGTCAAGCCGGGTCGCGGCATGGTCGCGGTCAACTACGTCCGCCTCGACGCCGACCCGCAGTCCGGTCTGCACACGCTCGTGGCCCGGCCCGCGCTGGCGAGCACGCCGGACAACCGGTTCGAGTCCGACAGCATCGTCGAAGCCGTCAGCCGGGTCGCGAGCGGCCAGGCCCCGCCGGTGCGCCGGCTGCCGGCGACGTTCGGCATCGATCAGCTTCGCGAGATTGCCGCCCAGGACACCCGCCAGGGCGTCGGTGCGGGCGGAATCGCCTGGGCCATCTCGGAATTGGACCTGTCGCCGGTCTACCTCAACTTCGCCGAGAACGCGCACCTGATGGTCACCGGCCGCCGCGAATGTGGGCGCACCACGACGCTGGCCACCATCATGTCCGAGATCGGGCGGCTGTACGCGCCGGGAGCCACCAGCGCCCCGCAGCCGCCGGCGGGGCAACCCTCGGCGCAGGTGTGGCTGGTGGACCCGCGGCGTCAGCTGCTGACCACGCTGGGTTCGGACTACGTGGAGAAGTTCGCCTACAACCTCGACGGCGTGCAGGCGATGATGGGCGAACTGGCCGCGGTCCTGGCCGGCCGCGAGCCACCGCCGGGTCTGTCCGCCGAAGAGTTGCTGTCGCGGTCGTGGTGGAGCGGACCGGAGATCTTCTTGATCGTCGACGACATCCAGCAGCTGCCAGCCGGTTTCGATTCGCCGCTGCACAAGGCCGCACCGTGGGTGACCCGGGCCGCCGACGTCGGCCTGCACGTGATCGTCACCCGGACGTTCGGTGGTTGGTCGTCGGCGGGCAGCGACCCGATGTTGCGGGCGCTGGCCCAGGCGAACGCGCCCCTGCTGGTGATGGACGCCGACCCCGACGAGGGATTCATTCGCGGCAAGATGAAGGGCGGTCCGCTGCCTCGCGGCCGCGGCCTGCTGATGGCTGAGGACACCGGCGTGTTCGTTCAGGTCGCCGCGACGGAGATACGCAAGTAGGAGCCGGCCGCCGCGCCGGGGCGGCCCGGGAAATACCCCGGGCTCAGCCCCAGCGCAGCGGCAGTTCCTTGAGCGCGAAACTCTTTGACGGGTAATTGATCACGGGGGAGTAGTCCGCGGGCAGCTCGAAATCCGGGATCCGGTTGAGCCACTCCGCGACGATCACCGTCAGCTCGATGCGCGCCAGGTGCGAGCCCAGGCACCGGTGCGGACCGCCGCCAAAACCCCAGTGCCGATGGACTTTCCCGTCCATGTTGAGCTCGTTGGTGGACATCGGGTCGCTGTCGTCGCGGTTGACGGCCGCCATGCAGAGCCGCACCGAGGTGCCCGGCGGCAACGTCATGCCGCCGATTTCGACGAACTCGGTGGTGATCCGCGGAGCCACCGGCGCCGACGGTTCCAGCCGGACGATCTCTTCGATGAAAACCCTGATCTGCTTGGGGTTGTCGCGAAGCTCCGCGCGCAGCTGCGGCCGCCGCGCCAATTCGAAGAGCGAGAATCCGATCGCCGCGGTGACCGTGTCCAGGCCGGCGAGGATCAACAGGTGGCTCATGCCGAGCAGCTCGATGTCACTGAAGTCGCCGCCGCCGGTCATCACCTGCGACAACATGTCCGAGCCGGGGTTTTGCCGGCGCTGCGCGATGGCGTCGACCAGGTATTGCAGCAGCTGCTGGCCCTTCGCCATATCGGCCTGGGTGAGGAACGGCTTGTCGGCGATGACGGAATCTTTCCAATCGATCAGGCGATCACGATCCTCGAGGGGCAGGCCGTAGAGGTCCAGGAACACCTGAAACGGGTACAGGCTCGCGAGATCCGCCATCACCTCGCACTCGCCCCGACCGACCAGCGCGCCGATCATGTCGCGGGCGTGACGCTCCAGCGCGGGACGAGACTTGCTCAGCGCGTGCGGACTGAAATACGGCTGCAGGATTTTGCGGTAGCGGGTGTGTTGCGGTGGGTCGAAAGCCAGCGGCAGCACCGGCAGCGGGTGGCCGGGTGGCTGCAGCACCGTCGAGGAGAAGACCTTGGGGTTGCGCAGCGCGGCCAGCACGTCTTCGCGGCGGGTGAGGTAGTAGTGGCCGTTCATGAACACCACCGGCCCCGCGTCGCGCAGCGTCTTCCACCCCAGCCCGCGGTCGGCGCTCATCGGCAACTTGTCGACATCCAGCCGGGGTAAGTGAAACGAGCCGTATTGGCCGTCGCTCATGCCGGCACCAACATCTGGGGGCGCATCAATATTGCATGGGGGGCAAAGGAACAAGGATCCGAACACCCGAGCCCATTCGAGCCATTGAGCGCCCGTCCTTGATGGCGAACATCCTCGATACTTTACCGACCGACTAATCTGGGTATCGGACCGTGAAGCGCCGTATCGGGCCGCCTAGGGAGGAAACTTCGTGAGGGTTCGCCTGGAGCAGTCGAAATGCGTGGGCCACGCCCAGTGTTACGCCGTCGACCCCGACCTTTTTCCCATTGACGAGTCCGGCTATTCAATTCTTCAGGAGCGCGACGTCCGGCCCGAAGACGAGCAGGTGACTCGCGATGGCGTCGCATCCTGCCCCGAGATGGCGCTGATCCTCGACGAGGACTGACGGCGCAACGACGCCGCCGGACGGCCGCGGTACCGCGCCGTGCAAGCAAACGGTGAATGAACAAACCGTTGCCCTATATGAACTGCTGCCGACCGGGAATGAACAGTGGTTGGCCATTGATAAACAGCGGCCTTTGCGTGTCGGCGTTTGCCCCATAACGAACTAATCTCAGTGCCGGGCGGCAGTTCGGAGACATGGAGCTGTCGCCCGGTTGCTGAAAACGGGATTGGCCGAGGCAGAAGGTGCATGTCGTTTTTGACCAGAAGTCCGAGAAGCGTGGTGGCAGATCACCTTTCCGGACGCAGCCCCTTGGTCAGCATGCACCGGCCCGCCCGGCCGGCCGAGTCGCGGACCGAACGGCCGCTGACGGGCTCCCGCGGACGCAGCCATCGACCGGTGGGGTCGTTTACAGAGCCGTGATTACCGCCACCACTGATTCCCAAGTGACAGCCGAAATCGCCTGCGGGCTCGGCCGACTGAGGAGGATAGGTGCTTGACTTCGGTGCGTTACCGCCCGAAATCAATTCAGGTCGCATGTATGCGGGTCCGGGCTCGGGGCCGATGATGGCCGCGGCCGCCGCGTGGGACGAGATCGCGGCGGAGGTGGGCGTGGCGGCCAACGGGTACAACTCGGTGGTCACGGAGCTCATCAGTGGGCCATGGGTGGGGCCGGCGTCGATCTCGATGATCTCGGCGATCACCCCGTTCATCAGCTGGCTCAGCGCGGTGGCCGCGCAGGCCGAAGAGGCCGCCAGTCAGGGCCGGGTGGCCGCGGCGGCGTTCGAGGCGGCGTTTGCGATGACGGTGCCGCCGCCGGTGATCGCGGCCAATCGGGTGTTGCTGGCGAATCTGATCGCGACGAACTTCTTCGGGCAGAACACGCCTGCGATCGCGGCCACCGAGGCGCAGTACATGGAGATGTGGGCCCAGGACGCCGTGGCGATGTACGGCTACGCCGCATCGTCGGCGATGGCCTCGGAGTTGGCCCCGTTCGCGCCGCCGCCGAAAACCTCGACGCCGGACGCGGCAAGCAACCAGGCCGCCGCGGTGGCGAAGGCCGTCGCCGAGCCGGCGGGCAACACCGCGCAAAGCACGTCACAGCTGGCCTCGCCACAAGCGTTGTCGCTGAATGCATCTCAAGCCATGCAGGTGCAGGCCACGGCGACCAACGCGTCGGCCCAGGGGTCGACGACCGGGGTCTCGACCTCACTCCAGGACCTCCTGGGGCTCAATCCCACGGTCTACGACACGATCCTGAAGCGGACGACGGGTCTGGCGTACTTCTCGAACGGCATAGGGCAGTTCGCGTCGTCGATCGCCCAGCAGTTGACGTTTGGTCCCGGTGGTAGCACGGCGGGTGCCGGTGGTGCATGGTTCCCCACACCGCAGTTCGCCAACCTTGGTCTGGGCAACCTGGGGGGCGGAGCCGCCCACCTCAGCGGGGTGACCGCGGGTGCCGGGCAGGCCGCGCGGGTCGGGGCGTTGTCGGTGCCCCAGCATTGGGCGACGCTGACCTCGGCCGTCAACCAGGCGACGATCTCGGAGATGGAGGCCACCCCCGTCCAGGCCGCCGCGACGGGAACCACCGGTCCGGCCAACGGGCTGTTGCGGGGCATGCCCGCCGGGTCGCTGGGGCGCCGGGGCGCCGCCGCCGGCTACGTCAACAAATACGGCTTCCGCTACAGCGTGCTGACGCGCCCACCCTCGGCCGGATGACTCCCATGGATACCTCGACAGACGGAGGCGATGCCCCATGACCCACCTCATCCCGGAGGTGCCTGCGGCGCAGGCCGCCGCGCACGCACAGATTTATCAGGCCGTCAGCGCACCCGCGGCGGCGATCCACGAAACGTTCGTCAACACCCTGAGCACCGGCTCCGGGTCGTACGCGGTGACTGAGACGGCCAACGCGGCCGCGACGGGTTAAGGAGTCAATGATGTTGGATTACGGGGCTTTTCCGCCGGAGTTCAATTCGGCGCGGATTTATTCGGGTCCGGGGTCGGGTTCGTTGGTGTCTGCGGCGTCGGCGTGGAGTGCGTTGGCGGCGGAGTTGAATTCGGCGGCGCTTTCTTACGAGAAGGTGGTGACCGCGCTCAGTAGTGAGGAGTGGTTGGGGGCGGCGTCGGCGACGATGGCCCAAGCGGTGCAGCCGTATATCGCGTGGATGACGTCGGCGGCGGCGCAGGCTGAGGAGGCGGCCACGCAGGCGCGGGCGG
>NZ_KL446994.1:330148-476455 GCF_000709305.1 Mycobacterium sp. TKK-01-0059 | reverse complement strand
TCGGTGCCGGTGGCCTGGTCGGGGGCGCCGGCGCTGGGGCATGCGATCCCGGTCAGCACCATCAGCGCGGCTCCCGAGGCCGCCGGCGGGCCCGGAAACCTGCTCGGGGGCATGCCGTTGGCCGGTGCCGGCGCCGGTGGGCACGGCGTGGCCGGCCCCAAATACGGCTTCCGACCCACCGTCATGGCCCGACCACCCTTCGCCGGATAGCCTCCCAAGCCCAGCGACACCGGCGCGTTCGAAAACACGCCCTGCCCCGAAAGCACCTGCGGCAGGGCGTGTTTCGCCGCGTCCGCACCAATCCCACCGACCCTCGCTAGGGAGTCGTCGGGCCGCCCCTGGGCGTCGCGACCGTCGTCGCGGCGGCGAACCTCGCATCCGCTTTATCTGCGGCCGGATTTTTTGTCCCGCGGCGGGGGTTTCAGCGCCGCGGCGACACCTCGAATCGTCCCGCCCTGGCGAGTGCTGACGCGATATTCCCGCAGGTAACCGCCAGCCGCGGCGGCGCGCGCCGCGGGACGGCCGGGCGTCGGCGCGCGGACGCAGAACCGCTGGGGCTGATGGTCGCCGCAGCTGCGGCCGGGCGAGGAACCGGCGAGGGGGCGGTGCGCCCATTTAGCCTTCCCAAGCAAGCAACTGCCCGATGTCATCGACTCGAGACCAGGTACGAGGGGATACATGTCGTTCGAGCCCGGCGCCTCATAGCCATGGACTTCGGGGCGTTTCCGCCGGAGATCAATTCCGGTCTCATGTACGCCGGCCCGGGCTCGGGCCCGATGATGGCCGCGGCCGCGGCCTGGGATGGAGTCGGCGCCGAGTTGGGCACGGCCGCAAGCGGTTACGCCTCGGTGATCTCGGAACTGACCCACGCGCCGTGGGTGGGTCCCGCATCGGCGTCGATGTTGTCGGCGGTCATGCCGTATGTGAACTGGCTGGGCGTCCTGGCCGCGCAGGCCGAGGAGACGGCCGGCCAGGCTCGCGCCGCCGCGGCGGCGTTCGAGGCGGCGTTTGCGATGACGGTGCCGCCGCCGGTGATCGCGGCCAACCGGGTGTTGCTGGCGAACCTGGTGGCGACGAACTTCCTCGGGCAGAACACGCCCGCGATCGCGGCCACCGAGGCGCATTACATGGAGATGTGGGCCCAGGACGCCGTGGCGATGTACGGCTACGCCGGTTCGTCGCTGGCCGCCTCGGAGTTGGTCCCGTTCACGGCGCCGCCCAACACCACGGCCCCGGACGCGACCGGCGACCAGGCCGCCGCGGTGGCGAAGGCCGTCGCCGAGCCGGCGGGCAACACCGCACAAACCACCTCGCAGCTGGCCTCGCCGCACGCGTTGTCGCTCAGCGCAACTCAGGCCGCGCAGGCGCCGACGACGGCGACCAACGCCACGCAGTCAGGGTTGCTCACCAGCACGCTGCAGAACTTGCTGCAGTCCGGGCTGCCGACCCCGACCAACAACTGGCTGGGCCTGACCCCCACGATCTACGACACGATCCTGAAGCGGACGACGGGTCTGGCGTACTTCTCGAACGGTATTGCGAGCTTCTGCACGTCGATCGCGCAGCAGTTGACGTTTGGTCCCGGTGGTAGCACGGCGGGTGCCGGCGGTGCGTGGTTCCCCACACCGCAGTTCGCGAGCCTGGGACTGGGCAACCTCGGTGGCGGGCTGGGCCATGTGAGCGGTGGGGTCGCCGCGGGCGCCGGGCAGGCCGCGCGGGTCGGGGCGTTGTCGGTGCCCCAGCATTGGGCGACGCTGACGTCGGCGGTCAGCCCGGCGACGGTATCGGAGATGGAGGCCACGCCGGTGCAGGCCGCCGCGACGGGCACTTCCGGGCCGGCCAACGGTCTGTTGCGGGGGATGCCCGCGGGGACGCTGGGGCGCCGTGGCGCGCCCGCCGGCTATGTCAACAAATACGGCTTCCGCTACAGCGTGCTGACACGCCCACCCTCGGCCGGATAAGCGGCGGAATTCGGCATGCGCACCCTCACCTTTAGCCGCGCCCGGATTTTATCCCCGGCCCCGATACCAGCGCCCCGGGCCACCACGACATCGCGCCGCCTCTACCCGAGCGGGCGACCCCTCGGATCCGGCCGTTTGCGCAGTTCCGGATCGATATTTGGGCCGACGCCCGCGCGGCCCGTCGGCGCGACGCTGCCGGTGGCGCCGCCCACCCGGGCGGCGGACCGTCACGCCGCCCGCCTGGCGAACGCGGCGAGGCCGGTCACCAGCGCATTAACGTCGTTCGCAACTCGACGCGTCGATCCGCACATCACAGGTTAAGGGGCTATTCGTGCTGGACTATGGGGCTTTTCCGCCGGAGTTCAATTCGGCGCGGATTTATTCGGGTCCGGGGTCGGGTTCGTTGGTGTCTGCGGCGTCGGCGTGGAGTGCGTTGGCGGCGGAGTTGAATTCGGCGGCGCTTTCTTACGAGAAGGTGGTGACCGCGCTCAGTAGTGAGGAGTGGTTGGGGGCGGCGTCGGCGACGATGGCCCAAGCGGTGCAGCCGTATATCGCGTGGATGACGTCGGCGGCGGCGCAGGCTGAGGAGGCGGCCACGCAGGCGCGGGCGGCGGCGGCGGCTTATGAGGCGGCGTTGTCGGCGTCGGTGCCGCCGCCGTTGGTGGCGTCGAATCGGATGCAGGTCAGCCAGTTGCAGGCGACGAATGTGTTGGGGCAGAACACGCCGTTGATCGCGCAGTTGGAGGCTCAGTATGGGGAGTATTGGGCGCAAGATGCCGGGGCGATGTATGGGTATGCGGGTCAGTCGTCGGCGGCGACCAAGCAGACGCCGTTTCAGAAGGCGCCCGAGATCACCAATCCGTCGGGGCAGGCCAGTCAGAGTGCGGCGGTGACCAAGGCGACCTCGGATTCCACGGCGGTCAACACCTCCAAGGTGTTGCAATCGATGGCCCAACCCGCCAGCAACGCGACGACACAGGCGACCGCGCAGGCGACGACCGCCACTGACCCGTTGACCGAGCTCTGGTTCCTGCTGACCGGCCAGACCACCTTCCCCACCAACCTCGGCACGCTGGTGAACGGCTACACCCCGTTCGCGGGCTTGTTCTATAACACTGAGGGTTTGCCGTATTTCAGCATCGGTATGGGGAACAACTTTGTGCAGATTTCCAAGTCGTTGGGGTTGATTGGTAGTGCGGCTCCGGCGGCGGCCAAGGCCTTGCCCGCGTTGGGGGGTTTGGGCGGGATGCTCGGTGGTGGTGCGGCCGCGGCGCATCCGGTGGCGGCGTTGGGCAGCGCGGCCTCGATCGGGGGCAAGTTGTCGGTGCCGGTGGCCTGGTCGGGGGCGCCGGCGGCGGCGCCGGCGCTGGGGCATGCGATCCCGGTCAGCACCATCAGCGCGGCTCCCGAGGCCGCCGGCGGGCCCGGAAACCTGCTCGGGGGCATGCCGTTGGCCGGTGCCGGCGCCGGCGGGCACGGCGTGGCCGGCCCCAAATACGGCTTCCGACCCACCGTCATGGCCCGACCACCCTTCGCGGGCTGAGCCGCGGCCATAGGTGATCGACCAGCTGAAATGGACGAAAGGAGGTTCGAGGGACGCGCTATCGGCAAAGACCATCGCGCCCGCCGGTGCGACGAGTTCGTCGCCATCGGGGGCCACCAGCAACTTTTTCGACCCGGGGCAGATGCCGTTTGTTCCGGCTGTCGAACGAAGGGCTGCGGTCGAGGTCAGACGCTGTTACTGTGTCGTTAACGAAAGTGAATTCGCAGTACCACCACGTGAACAGTTGCAAACACGCTGCGTCCACCCCGGCCTCAGGGGTCGCAGTCATCTACTCTCGCAGAGTCGGGGAATGAACTAGGAGGGAAACAAATATGTCGTTCGTGACCACACAGCCGGAGGCTTTGGCCGCGGCGGCCGGGAATCTGCAGGCTATCGGGTCGACCTTGAGCGCCCAGAACGCAGCCGCCGCAGCCCCAACGACGGGGGTGGTACCCGCCGCTGCCGACGAGGTGTCGGCCCTGACCGCGGCTCAGTTCGCCGCGCACGCGCAGATGTACCAGGCGGTGAGCGCCCAGGCCCAGGCCATTCACGAGGCGTTCGTCAACACCCTGTCCACCAGCTCCGGTTCGTACGCTGCGACCGAGGCAGCCAACGCGGCCGCCGCCGGCTGATTCGTATTCGGCGGTTCGGGCTTGGGACAGATTGTCACCGACGTGGGTTCCAACGTAGCCGCCCATCGGGGGCTGAGCGCGGGGCCGCAGGAATGGTCCCGCGCAGCATCCCCCACAGCAACACGCACTCCGTCAACTCAAACGCCGCGGTTCGGGTCTGACGTCCGTCTCACCGTGACAACGCCCGGTGGCCGCCGGCTGACGGAAAGGGGGGGTTATTTCTATCTGTTCGGCACGGCGGTTGCGTAATCCGTAAACGATCCGGCCACCGTCTTAAAGCACATCACCCATTCATTACGTAAATAAGGAGACAGCCGACATGGCAACACGTTTTATGACCGATCCGCACGAGATGCGGGCGATGGCGGGCCGTTTCGAGGTCCACGCCCAGACCGTCGAGGACGAGGCTCGCAAGATGTGGGCGTCGTCGATGAACATCGCGGGCGCGGGCTGGAGCGGCCAGGCGCAGGCGACGTCGTATGACACCATGGGCCAGGTCAACCAGGCCTTCCGCAACATCGTCAACATGCTCCACGGGGTGCGCGACGGGCTGATCCGCGACGCGAACAACTACGAGCAGCAAGAGCAGGCCTCGCAGCAGATCCTCAGCAGCTAGCCCAGAACTGCTGCTGCCCAACACTTTTAAGGAGCCATGTAATGAGCATTAACTACCAGTTCGGCGACGTAGACGCCCACGGTGCCCTGATCCGCGCCCAGGCCGCGTCCTTGGAGGCCGAGCACCAGGCCATCATTCGCGATGTGCTTGCTGCCGGCGACTTTTGGGGCGGTGCCGGTTCGGTCGCGTGCCAGGAGTTCATCACCCAGTTGGGTCGCAACTTCCAGGTGATCTACGAGCAGGCCAACTCCCACGGACAGAAGGTTCAGTCCGCGGGCAACAACATGGCCAGCACCGACAGCGCCGTCGGGTCCAGCTGGGCCTGACGCCTCGACCACAGGCGCGGCAGCACACCACCCGTCGGTGTGCTGCCGCGTCCTGCGGTTACCGTGCAGTGTGAGCTTGAGCTACTCAGGGACCAGTTGAGGATTTGATGGACCAACAGAGCACCCGCACCGACATCACCGTCAACGTCGACGGCTTCTGGATGCTCCAGGCGCTGCTGGACATTCGCCACGTCGCCCCGGAGTTGCGGTGCCGGCCCTACGTTTCCACCGACTCGAACGACTGGCTCAACGAGCATCCCGGAATGGCGGTGATGCGCGAGCAGGGCATCGTCGAGAACGACGAGGTCAACGAGCACGTGGCCGCCCGGATGAAGGTGCTCGCCGCGCCCGACCTCGAGGTGGTCGCGCTGCTGTCGCGGGGCAAGCTGGCCTACGGCGTCCTCGACGACGAGAACCAGCCCCCGGGTTCGCGCGACATCCCCGACAACGAGTTTCGGGTGGTCCTGGCGCGTCGCGGCCAGCACTGGGTGTCGGCAGTACGGGTCGGCGGCGAGATCACCGTCGACGACGTCGCCGTCGCGGACAGCGCCTCGATCGCGTCGCTGGTGATCGACGCGCTGGAGTCCATCCACCACGCCGAGCCCGCCGCGATCAACGCGGTCAACGTGCCGCTGGAGGAGATGCTGGAAGCGACGAAGTCCTGGCAGGAGTCGGGTTTCAACGTGTTCTCCGGCGGAGACCTGCGGCGGATGGGCATCAGCGCCGCCACCGTGGCCGCGCTGGGCCAGGCGTTGTCGGACCCCGCCGCCGAGGTCGCCGTGTACGCCCGCCAGTACCAGGACGACGCCAAGGGGCCGAGTGCGTCCGTGCTGTCGCTGAAGGACGGCTCCGGCGGCCGCATCGCGCTCTACCAGCAAGCCCGGACAGCGGGTTCGGGGGAGGCGTGGCTCGCCATCTGCCCGGCAACCCCGCAGCTGGTGCAGGTCGGCGTCAAAACCGTGCTCGACACCCTTCCCTACGGCGAGTGGAAAACTCACAGCAGGGTGTGACCTTCGCGCGAAACACAGATTTCATCAATGTCGTCGCACTCAACATGCGGTTGAGCTGCGAACACGGCATACTTCTGTCAAGGCATCAGCAAACCTGAAAACCGGTGTCAACCACAACTCTTAATCGCAAGGCGAGGCAGATGGAATTCCAATTAGTAGGAATGCGCTGCGCGGGGGATCGCAGCACCTCGGCGAGAACACCGGCGCCGGCCGGCACGCGAACGGCGGCACGGGCTCACACATTCATCACGGTAGGGAGTGCAAGGCGATGACTGCGGTCGTTGAAGTACCACAGCCTGACGTAGAGGGCATCTCACAGCCCCAGGCGGTCGTCGTCGGCGTGATGGCCGGCACGGGCGTCCAGATCGGCGTCCTGCTGGACGCGAACGCCCCCGTCTCGGTGATGACCGATCCGTTGCTGAAGGTCGTCAACAGCCGGCTCCGCGAGCTCGGCGAGGCCCCGCTGGAGGCCACCGGCCGGGGCCGGTGGGCGTTGTGCCTGGTGGACGGCTCGCCGCTGCGGGCCACCCAATCGCTGAGCGAGCAGGACGTCTACGACGGCGACCGGTTGTGGATCCGGTTCATCCCGGACACCGAGCACCGCTCGCAGGTCATCGAGCACATCTCCACCGCGGTCGCGGCGAACCTCAGCAAGCGCTTCGCCGCCATCGACCCGGTGGTTGCCGTGCAGGTCGGTGCGTCGATGGTGGCCATCGGGGTGACGGCCGCGACCGGTTTGCTCGGCTGGTGGCGCTGGCACCACAACTCGTGGCTGCCCACCGTCTACGCGGGCGTGATCGGCGCGCTGATGCTGGGCGTTTCGCTGTTGCTGTTGATGCGGGCCAGCACGCTGCAGGAGCGGCGCGTCGCCGACACCATGCTGTTGAGCAGCCTCGCGCCGGTGTCGGTCGCCGCCGCGGCCGCGCCGCCCGGCGGCGTGGGGTCGCCCCACGCGGTGTTGGGCTTCGGCGTGCTCACCATCGCCGCGATCCTCGCGCTGCGTTTCACCGGGCGTCGGCTGTCGATCTACACCGCGATCGTCACCGTCAGCTCGATCGCGGCGGTGGCCGCGTTGGCGCGGATGGTGGCCATGACCAGCGCCGTGACGCTGCTGACCTGCGTCGTGCTCGTGTCGGTTCTGATCTACCAGAGCGCACCGGCGATTTCACGACGGCTGGCCGGCATCCGCCTGCCCGTCTTCCCGTCGGCCACCAGCCGATGGGTGTTCGAGGCCCGGCCCGACCTGCCCACCACCGTGGTGCGCAACGACGGCGGCCCCCCCGTTCTGGAGGGACCCGCTTCGGTCCGTGACGTCCTGACGCAGGCCGAACGCGCCCGTTCCTTCCTGTCGGGTTTGCTGATCGGGCTCGGCGTGCTGATGGTCGTCTCGCTGACCGCCCTGTCGGACCCGCACACGGGGCAGCGCTGGCTGCCGGTCCTTCTGGCGGGCTTCAGCGCGGGATTCCTGTTGCTGCGCGGCCGCTCGTACGTCGACCGCTGGCAGGCGATCACCCTGGCCGGAACCGGCGTGCTGATCGTCGGTGCCGTCGTGGTGCGGTACGCGCTCGTGTTGCAGTCTTCGCTTGCGGTCTCGATCTGCGCGGCGATTCTGGTTCTGGTGCCGGCGGCGGGGCTGACGTCCGCGGCCGTGGTGCCGAACACGGTCTATAGCCCGCTATTCCGCAAATTCGTGGAATGGATTGAATACCTCTGCCTGATGCCGATTTTCCCGCTGGCATTGTGGTTGATGAATGTCTATGCAGCAATCCGCTATCGCTGACCGCAAAGTGTGGCGTGGCCGCGCGACCGCCGCGACCGTCGCCGCCGCCCTGCTCGCCTCGGGCGCGTTGGCGAATCTGCCGCCCGCCTATGCGATTTCGCCTCCGACGATCGACGCCGCGGCGGTGCCGCCGGACGGCCCACCCGGGCCGGGCGCGCCGATGAAGCAGAACTCGTACTGCACCGAGGTGGGCGTGCTGCCCGGGACCGACTTTCGGCTGCAGCCCAAATACATGGACATGCTGAACCTGCAGGAGGCGTGGCAGTTCGGTCGCGGCGCCGGCCAGAAGGTGGCCGTCATCGACACCGGCGTCACGCCGCATCCGCGGTTTCCGCACCTGATCCCGGGTGGCGACTACATCATGTCCGGTGACGGGCTGTCCGACTGCGACGCGCACGGCACCCTCGTGGCGTCGATGATCGGCGCGGCGCCGGCCAACGGCGCCGGCGTACCGCCGGCGGCACCGCGCAAACCGGTCACCATTCCCACCACCGAGCCACCCCCGAAAGCGCCGCCGCCGCAGACGGTGACCCTGTCGCCGCTGCCCCAGACCGTGACGATGGTGCCCCCGCCGCCCCAGGAGCAGCCGGCTCCGGGCCCCTTCGGGGCGCCCCCGCCGCCGGCGCCGCCGCAGCCCGGCGGACCGCCCCCCGGACCGCCGCAAGGCGGGCAGGCCCCGGCGGGCAACCACGGCACCGGCACGGTGACCATCCCCGGCTACTCCGGTGGCGGGCACGTGGTCACGGTCGATAATCCGCGCCCGCTCGACCCGCCGCCGCCGGCACCCGCACCCACCAAGGGCGGACCGGACGCATTCAGCGGGATCGCGCCGGACGTCGACATCATCGCGATCCGGCAGTCCAGCCAGGCCTTCGGCCTCAAGGACGCCTACACCGGCGATGAGGATCCGCAGACGTCGGCGAAGATCGACAACGTCCAGACGATGGCGCGGGCGATCGTGCACGCCGCCAACATGGGTGCGTCGGTCATCAACATCTCCGACGTGACATGCATGAGCGCGCGCAACGTCATCGACCAGCGCTCGCTGGGCGCCGCGGTCCGCTACGCGGCGGTCGACAAGAACGTCGTCATCGTGGCCGCGGCCGGCGACACCAGCAAAAAGGACTGCAAGCAGAACCCTCCTCATGATCCGTTGCAGCCCAACGATCCTCGCAACTGGAATGCCGTCACCACCGTCGTGACGCCGTCCTGGTTCAGCGACTACGTCCTGACCGTCGGCGCCGTCGACGAAGAAGGGCGCCCGCTGAGCCAGGGCAATCAGGGCCAGGCGTCGACGAGCGTGGCCGGGCCGTGGGTGGGCATCGCCGCGCCCGGGACGGACGTCGTCGGGCTGTCGCCGCGGGACGACGGGCTCATCAACGCGATCGACGGACCGGACAACACGCTGCTGGTTCCGTCCGGCACCAGCTTCTCCGCGGCGATCGTGTCGGGGGTGGCGGCGCTGGTGCGCGCCAAGTTCCCGCAGCTGTCGGCGTATCAGGTCATCAACCGGCTGACGCGCACCGCCCGCGCGCCCGCGCGCGGGGTGGACAACCAGGTCGGCCACGGGGTCGTCGACCCGGTCGCGGCGCTGACCTGGGACGTGCCCGACGGTCCGGTGAAGCCGCCGCAGCAGCTGTCGGCGCCGCTGACCGTTCCGAAACCCGCCCCGCCGCGGGATATGGTGCCAGTATGGGTTGCCGCCGGAGGATTGTTCGTGGCGCTGCTCATCGGCGGCGGGGTGTTCGGCACGGCGATGCTGATGAAGCGATCACGGAAACAGCAATAGGGGCGGAGCAGCAGCACTCATGAAGGCACAGCGCAGGTTCGGGTTGTCTTTGTCGTGGTCGCGGCTGACCACGGTGTTCCTGGTCGACGTCGTGATCATGGCGGTGGCCAGCCACTGCCCGGAGTCCTGGCAGGGCACCTACCGCATCGCGTTCTGGGTGGGGGTGGGTCTGGCCGTGCTGGTCGCGCTGCTGTCGCTGGTCACCTACCACGGCCTGACGGTGACGTCGGGGATTGCGACCTGGCTGTGGGATTGGTCCGCCGACCCGGGCTCCGCGCTGGCCGCCGGCTGCACACCGGCGATCGATCACCAACGCAGATTCGGCCGCGACAAGGTCGGCGTGCGCGAGTACCAGGGCCAGCTCGTCACGGTGATCGCCGTCAACGGCGGCGAGGATGACCCGGCGTCGCGCCACCGCCACCGGTCGTCGCGGCCCACCTTGCTGGTGCAGGCCGTCGCCTCGGGGCTGCGCCAGTTCGACATCCACCTCGACGACATCGACATCGTGTCGGTGAAGGTGCGTCGCGGCGGGAATGCCGCCGAGTTGTCCAAGCTCGACGACTGGGGCCCCGAGGAATGGGAGGTGGCGAACGATCAGCCCACCTCCTACGTGCGCAGGACCTGGCTGGTGCTGCGGATGAACCCGCAGCGCAACGTGGCCGCCGTGGCGGCCCGCGATTCGCTGGCGTCGACCCTGGTGGCGGCCACCGAACGGCTCGCCCAAGATCTCGACGGGCTGACCTGTGCGGCAAGGCCGTTGACCGCCGAGGAACTCGCCGAAGTCGACCGCGCGGTGCTCGCCGACCTGGAGCCGACGTGGAGCCGCCCCGGCTGGCGCCGCCTCAAACACTTCAACGGGTTCGTGACGAGCCTGTGGCTGACGCCGTCGGACATCACCACCGACAAGCTCGAGGAGCTTTGGGAGGACGACACTTTCGCCACGGTGCTGACCATCCGGCTCACGTCCCGCGGCGGCCGTCCGCAGGTGTCGGCGTGGGTGCGCTATCACACCGAGAAGCGGCTGCGCCGAAACGTGTCGTCGGGGCTGAACCGCCTCACCGGTCGTCAGCTGGCCGCGGTGCGGGCCAGCCTGCCCGCCCCGACGGCCCGCCCGCTGCTATCCGTGCCGAGCCGTCCGTTGCGCGCCGACGACGATGAGCTCTCGCTGTCCGTCGACCAGCTGCGGGGGAGCTCGGCGGGCGTACCTGTAGCGCAATGACGAGGCCCCAATCAACCGCCGAGGGCGCCCGTAACGCGATGGTCGCCGGCCTGTTGGCGTCGGGCGTGTCGGTCAACGGGCTGCAACCCAGCCACAACCCGCAGGTCGCATCGCAGATGTTCACCACGGCGACCAACCTGGACCCGTCGATGTGCGACGCCTGGCTGGCGCGGATGCTGGCGGGGGAGCAGAGCCTCGACGTGCTCGCCGGCGCCTGGTCGTCGATCCGGACGTTCGGGTGGGAGACCCGCCGCCTCGGGGTCACCGAGTTGCAGTTCCGCCCGGAGGTCTCCGACGGGCTGTTCCTGCGGCTGGCGGTGACCAGCGTGGAGTCGCTGGCGTGCGCTTACGCGGCCGTGCTTGCCGAGGCCAAACACTATGCGGAAGCGGCGAAGCTGCTCGACGGCGTCGAACCCCGCCAGGCCTTCGACGAGGAGCTGGTCAGCTACGTGCGCGGCGTGCTGTACTTCCGCACCGGGCGGTGGCCGGACGTGCTCAACCAATTCTCCGAGGGCAAGGGATGGCGTCAGCCCGAGCTGAAGGCCGCGGGGGCGGCGATGGCCACCACCGCCCTGGCCTCGCTCGGCGTGTTCGAGGAGGCGTTGCGCCGCGGCCAGGACGCCATCGAAGGCGACCGGGTACCGGGCGCGGCCAACATCGCCCTGTACACGCAGGGCATGTGCCTGCGCCACCTGGGCCGCGAGGACGAGGCCGTCGAGCTGCTGCGGCGCGTCTATTCGCGCGATCCCAAGTTCACCCCCGCGCGCGAGGCGCTGGACAACCCGAACTATCGCCTGATCCTGACCGACCCCGAGACGATCGAGGCCCGCACCGACCCGTGGGACCCCGACAGCGCGCCCACCCGCGCTGAGGCGGAGGCCGCCCGTCACGCCGAGGAGGCGGCGAAGTACCTGGCCGAGGGCGATGCCGAGCTCAACGCCATGCTGGGCATGGAGCGGGCCAAGCGGGAAATCAAGCTGATCAAGTCGACGACGAAGGTGAACCTGGCGCGCGCCAAGATGGGCCTGCCGGTGCCGGTGACGTCGCGCCATACCTTGCTGCTCGGTCCTCCGGGAACCGGAAAGACCTCGGTGGCAAGGGCTTTCAGCAAGCAGCTGTGTGGGTTGACGGTGCTGCGCAAACCGGTGGTGGTCGAGACCAGCCGCACCAAGCTGCTGGGCCGGTACATGGCCGACGCGGAGAAGAACACCGAGGAGATGCTCGAGGGCGCCCTGGGCGGCGCGGTGTTCTTCGACGAGATGCACACCCTGCACGAAAAGGGCTACCAGCAGGGCGACCCCTACGGCAACGCGATCATCAACACGTTGCTGCTGTACATGGAGAACCATCGCGACGAGCTGGTCGTCTTCGGGGCCGGCTACGCCAAGGCCATGGACAAGATGCTCGAAGTGAATCAGGGTCTGCGGCGGCGCTTTTCGACGGTGATCGAGTTCTTCAGCTACACCCCGGACGAGCTGGTCGCGCTGACCCGGTTGATGGGCCAGGAAAACGAAGACGTCATCACCGATGAATCGGCGCAGGCCCTCCTGCCGTCCTACACCAAGTTCTATCTCGACGAAACGTATTCGGAAGACGGCGATCTCATTCGCGGCATCGACACGCTGGGCAATGCCGGTTTCGTGCGCAACGTGGTGGAAAAGGCCCGCGATCACCGCAGTTTCCGCCTGGACGACGAGGACCTCGATGCGGTCCTGGCCAGCGACGTGACCGAATTCAGCGAGCGCCAACTGCTGCGGTTCAAGGAGCTGACCCGCGAGGATCTCGCCGAGGGCCTGAACGCGGCGGTCGCCGAGAAGGCGAACTAGCCGGCTAGCGGCTACGCGCTGGTGCGCGGTTTTGTTGAACGTCAATTTGACTCGGCGTAGGCCGAGTGCCACCATGGCCTGTGCAAGCACCTCGCTAGGTGAGGCGTCTGCACGGACATAGGCCACTGACCTCGAACGTCGAGAGACGCCCAGGGTCAGGACAGCTCCTCCCGGATTAAGGGTTGAGCCCAAGTGGCTTCCGGCTCTGGTGACCGGATACGCCGTGTGGTGCCGAAGCTCTGACGAGAGGGGTGCGCGCCCAACGATTCTCGCGTTGGGTGCCTATCCCCGCGTGCAACGTATGGCATCCCCGTATGCCCTGGCCGCGAGGAGGTGAGAGCGGAATGAGTCCCGGTGATAGTCCGTATCCCAGATCGATGACCATTTCGTTGCGATCCGACCCCGGCCACGTTTTGTAGCCTGAATCGGCTCCTTCCACATATTCTCGCGCACGCCAACGCATTACGCGTGCGTGCGCAAGTGTGCGCGGAATTAGCCTGATTCGGCGAACCACGGCTGAGTTCGGTCTCTGCTGTGAGGAGAACTCCGATGTCGTTTCCCATGTCGTGCTGCCAGTTAGCAGTGTTAGCGGCAACACAATTCAGCATCGACGCCATGTGCCGCACCTCGAGGGCGCGGGCGCTGGCCGACACCATCGCGACCGGCTAGGGGAGGGGCCCGAAATGTTCGTGGACTTCGCAACGCTCCCACCCGAAATCAACTCCGCGCGTATGTATGCCGGGCCCGGGTCGGGCCCGATGCTGGTTGCCGCGTCGGCGTGGAACGGGTTGGCCGCGGAATTGCGTTCGGCCGCACTGTCGTACGGGTCGGCGCTCTCTTCGCTGACGAGCGAGGAATGGCACGGCCCGGCATCGGCGGCGATGGTCGCGGCCGCGTCGCCGTACGTGGCGTGGATGAGCGCGACCGCCACCCAAGCCGAGCAGGCCGCGACCCAGGCCGAAGCCGCCGCCACGGCCTACGAGGCCGCGTTCGCGGCCACCGTGCCACCGCCGGCGATCGCGGCCAACCGCGCGCAGCTGGCGACGCTGATCGCCACCAACGTGCTGGGCCAGAACACGCCCGCCATCGCGGCCACCGAGGCGCAGTACGGCGAGATGTGGGCCCAGGACGCGGCAACCATGTACGGCTACGCCGGCTCCTCGGCCGCCGCCACCCGCTTGCCCATGTTCACCGATCCCACGCAAACCACCAGCCAGGACGGCCAAGCCCGCCAGGCCGCCGCGGTCGCCCAGGCGACGGGCACCTCCGCGGGAAACCAGCAGGCGACCGTGTCGCAGCTGAACACCGCCGTGCCCAACGCGCTGCAGACCCTGTCGTCGCCGACGGAATCGTCGACCGGATCGACGTCGGGCCTGTCGTCGATCCTGGACCCGAACAGCAATTTCTGGAACACGATCACGTCGACCGGCGCGCTCGACCCGGCGCAGGTGGTGCAGACCGTAACGAGTTCGACGCTGATCGGCGCCAGCACCGGCGCCCTCAACGACCTGGCGAGCGGCGCGCCGGTGGCGACCGGCATCGGAACAAGCGCCCAGGGACTGTCGGGGTTGGCGGGGGTGGGCAATGCCGGCGCGTCGGTCTCGGCAGGACTGGGCCGGGCGTCCCTGGTCGGTCCGCTGTCGGTGCCGCCGAGCTGGGCCCCGCCCGCGCCGGTCGCCAGCCCGTTGCCGTCGGCGCTGGGCGGCACCCCGATGGTGGCCCCGCCCCCGGCGATGGCGGCCGGCATGCCCGGCATGCCGTTCAGCCCCATGCGCAACCACGGACTCGGACGCGCCGTCCCGCAGTACGGATTCCGGCCGAACTTCGTGGTGCGCCCGCCCGCCGCCGGGTAGCTCTCGGGCACGCGCGCCGTTGGCTTCGGCCGAAAACCGTTACCGCCCGGATCTTTACAACGGCGCATGGAAAAATTCGCGGCGCCGATCGCAGCGCCGCCGTGCGCCGAGAGGTCTGTGTCACACTCGAAAGCCGCTGCGCCCTACGGGAATTCGTCCCACAGGAAATTGTCAGTGGCCCACCAGCGCCACAGCAGACTGGCCGCGTCTAGTGGTATGAACGGACCCTACGACACAGCGTGACCACGCCCGCCCAGTTCGGCGATGACGACGCCGTCGGTTCGAACTGGGGCTTAATCGCATTTCGCGGAAATGGCGCGGAATCGCGCCTTTGGCAATTCCGAAAGCCGGAACTCATCGTCGATAAAGAAAGTTTTTGGCCGTCGCGTTGCGTCTCAATGCGGACACCGTCGAAGCAATACATCAGCACGCCCAACCCCGCCCGTCGCGCGCATACCGGGTGATATGCGCCACTAATCGAAAGGCTGTCATGCGCCGTTCTCACACCGGTCCCGAAGGCCGCGACATCGATGTTTTACACGGCTTTACCTGGCGGGAACGCCGCCTGAATACCAACGGTGCAACATCTTTATTGCGATAGCAGCGTGGCTTGACTACTCATTCATCCGCCTTTTATGGCGCCGGTTTACAGCTAGGAGAGTAGGGCTTGCTGTCTTCCAACCGACGGAATGTGCGTCCGCATTCGAAGGCTTGTTTCGTGAATTCCCTTCCAGGCGCGAGTTTGTCGAGCCCGCGATGCCGCGCTGGGCGTGGCCGAGACTCGAGGAGGACCTGAATGCTGGACTTCGGCGCGTATCCGCCGGAATACAACTCGGCCCGGATGTATGTCGGCGCGGGATCGGGCCCGCTGCTGGCCGCCGCCGCGGCCTGGGACGAGCTGGCCGCGGAATTGCAGACGACGGGCGCGTCGTACAGCTCGACCATCGAGACCCTCGCGACGGGCCCCTGGACGGGCCCCTCGTCGCTGGCGATGGCGGCCGCGGCCGCCCCGTATGTCGCGTGGATGCACGCCACCGGGGCGCAGGCCGAGGAGGCCGGCGCGCGGGCCAAGCTCGCCGCCGGCGCCTACGAGGCGGCATTCGCGGCCACCGTGCCGCCGCCGGTGATCGCGGCCAACCGCGCCCTGCTCGCCACGCTGGTAGCCACCAACATCCTGGGCCAGAACACCCCGGCGATCGCCGCGACCGAGGCCCACTACATGGAGATGTGGGCGCAGGACGCCGCCGCAATGTACGGCTATGCGGCGTCCTCGGCGAGCGCGTCGGCGCTGACACCGTTCGCACCGCCGCCGCGCACCACCAACGATTCGGCCGGGCCCGCCCAAGCCGCCGCGGTCGCCCAGAGTAGCGGGCAGTCCGGTTCCAACACCGCCACCCAGCTGTCGCAGCTGAGCGGCACGCTGCAGCCTGCGGCGCAATCCGTGGCGAACGCCGGCTCGTCGGCAACGTCATCGGCCGAACTGACGACGCCGAGTTTCATCACCAACTGGAACGAGTTCTGGTCGGTGGTGACCGGGGTGTACTCGCCGCAGTCGTGGACCACCATCCCCGGCGGCCCGTTCCTGTCGTTCGGCCAGGCGTACGCCTGGGGACAGAACGGGCAGGGTGCGGCCGCCTATCTGGCTGGGCCGAAAGCCATCTCGGGCGCGTTGGCCCCGCTCACCAGTGGCGCCAACGCCGTCAAGCCCATGCTCAGCTCCGCGATCGGGGCGGGGCAGGTGTCGGGATCGATGGGCAAAGCCGCTCTGGTCAGCGGCATGTCGGTGCCGCAGGGCTGGACGGAGGCCGCGCCGGCACTCCGCTCACTCGCACTGCCCGCCAACCTGGCGGCGGCGCCGGCGGCGATGGCCGGCGAGGAGGGCGTGTTCAGCCAGATGGCCCTGTCCAGCCTGGCCGGGCGCGCCGTCGCCGCCGCCGCAACCCGTCCGGTCGGCGGCGCCGCGACGGCAATGGGAGCGCTGGGCGGTGTTGCCGCGGAAGCCGATCCGGCCGCGGCCACCATCATCGTGATCCCATGCATCGAGGAATGACCGCGATGACCAAACCGCATGGCAGCCAGGTGCTTTCGCTCGAATGCCGAGGCAGGGGGTAGCAGGGATGTTTTACGGAGCCTTTCCGCCGGAGTTCAATTCGGGCCGGATGTACAGCGGTCCGGGCGCGGGATCGCTGGTGGCCGCGGCGACGGCCTGGCAGAGCCTGGCCACCGAACTGCAGTCCACCGCGACGTCCTATGCGGCGACGATCTCGAGCCTGACCGCCGGGCCCTGGGCGGGTCCGTCGTCGTTTGCCATGGCGTCCGCGGCGGCCCCGTACGTGGCCTGGATGCAGCAAACCGCCGCGGCCGCAGCACAATCCGCGACCCAGGCCACCGAGGCGGCAACCGCCTACGAGACGGCCTTCGCCGCCCATGTGCCGCCGGCGGTGATCGCCGAAAACCGGGCGCTGCTGGCGCAATTGGTGGCGACGAACCTCTTCGGGCAGAACACGTCCGCGATCGCCGCGAACGAGGCCCAATACGGCGAGTTCTGGGCGCAGGACGCCACGGCGATGGACACCTACTTCGCGTCCTCGGCGACCGCTTCCAATAAGTTGACGGAGTTCAGCCCGGCTCCCCAGACCACCAGCGCGGCGGCCGAACCGATGCAAGCGGCCGCGGTGACGTCGGCCGCCAGCACCCCCGCCGCCAACGTGGCGAATGCCGCGGCGACGGCGGCGACCACCACGCTGCCCTACAGCGGGCCCTTCTCCGGCGCGGCGAACCTGGCGTACCTCTATCAGACGTTCATGACCAATCTCTTCAACACCGTCCCGGGCGGGGCGAGCTTCTATACCGCGATGTACAACGCCGTGAAGGTGCCGCTGGGCCTGACCACCCAGTTCAACGACGTCGGATTGTTGGTCAACTTTCCGTTGTCGCAGTGGCTCAAATTCGCCCCTCCCATCGCGTACGGTGCGTTGCCCAAGGACGCTCTCGGCGCGGGGCTCGGGGCGTTGGGCTTCGGTCGGGGCACGCTGTACAGCGCGATCAACCCCATCGCCGGCATGGGCAATGCCGGCACCCTGGTGGGCAAGCTCTCGATCCCGCCCAGCTGGGCCACGGCCACGCCGTCGGTCAGGACCGTCGCCGCCGCCCTGTCGGCCGCCGGGACCGAGGCCGTGCCGGCGGCGGCGCTGGGCGAGGGAAGCCTGTTCAGTTCGATGGGCCTGGCCGGGATGCTGGGCAGCGCGCTGGGCTCCGGGGGGCCCACCGTGGTCCGCGGCGGGGTGCGCAACCGGATGGCCGCGATCAAGGACCTCAAGGACAAGCAATCACCCGAACAGCTGAAACGCCTTGTCGCACAGATCTCGGAGAAACCCGAAAGCGTGCAGCACCACAACGTCGATCAGGAAAACCTCGACGCGCTGCTCGAGCAGCTGGCCAAGAAGCCCGGCATCCACGCGGTGCATCTGAAGAAGGGGGACAAGTCCAAAGTCCTGCCGACGGATGCCCAGTTGGGTTAGGGGACAAGGCAATCGATGTTCACGCAGCGACCGCGCGTGAGGACGGAAGGTGGACAGTGATGATAAGACTACTGGCACTCCTGAGTGCCTTCGCGACGATTGGCCTTGCCGCGCCGGCTTACGCCGATCCCGGGCCGGAACCGAGTGGTGACGACGGAGGCTTCATCGCGGCGCTCCACCAAGCCGGCTTCAGCTTTGCCACGCCGGGTTCGGCCGTCGCCGCCGGGCGGGCGGTGTGCTCGTGTTTGAACAACGGCGAACCCGGCCTGGAGGTCGTCCACGACGTGAAAACCCACAACCCCGGCATGGACATGGAGATGGCATCCAATTTCGCCCTGCTTTCCGCGAAGTTCTACTGCCCCAACCAACTCTCCAAGGCCTGACCCGTCGGCCGTCCGCCTGGGCGGCCGAACGCCTCGCCGCCGCATGGGAGAATCACGAGTCATGAGACTGCTGGCGGCGCTGGGCGTCGGCGTTTCGGTCGCCCTCGGTCTGACCCCGCTCGCGCACAGCGACCCGGGGACGACCGGGGGCGACGAGGCCGCTTTTCTTGCGTCGCTGCGCGGCGCCGGCATCACGTACTCGACCCCGGATGGGGCGATTAAGTTCGCCAAAGCCGTGTGCGTGTCGATGGCAAACGGCGAGTTGGGTCCCCAAATGGTGGACGAATTGAAGAGCCAAAACCCCGGACTCACCGACGACCACGCGACGTCGTTCTTGGCGATTGCGGCGAAATTCTATTGCCCGCAGCAACTTAACAGAAGGTAGCCCCGTAGCAGGCGGCCTCCCTGCGCATCTGAGACGCGAAATCCCTTGCGCTTAGCGAATATTCACGCCGCGGGCGTCCGAGGTCGGTGGAGCCGGCCCCGGCGCCGAATGCCGATCCTGAGAATTTCTCAGTCGAAGGACGCGTTGGAGCGGCGCCGGTGCAACACATGGAATACACATATGCTCCACCGGCGAATCTCATGAATTCCATTTGAGCCGTGGCTTGTTTGCGGGAAGGCCGCATATTCGCTCCTACCCTGGCGCCAGAGGAGGACGGGAGGCAACGGGTGGACTTCGGGGCGCTGCCACCAGAGGTCAATTCAGGACGGATGTATGTGGGTGCCGGATCGGGGCCCCTGCTGGCCGCCGCCGCGGCATGGGATGCGCTGGGAGCCGAACTGTATTCCTACGCGGCGGCCTACAGCTCGACGATCGCCGGCATGACCGTCGGGTCCTGGCTGGGACCGGCGGCGGCGTCGATGAGCGCCGCGGCCGCGCGCTACGTGGCATGGGCCACGGCGACGGCCGCCCAGGCAGAGCAGGTGGCGACCCAGGCCAGGCTCGCCGCCGCGGCCTACGAGACCGCGTTCGCGGCGACGGTGCCCCCACCGGTGATCGCCGCCAACCGCAGTCTCTTGATGACCCTGATCGCCACGAACATCCTCGGCCAGAACACCGCGGCCATCGCGGCGGCCGAAGCGGAGTACGCCGAGATGTGGGCCCAGGATGCCGTGGCGATGTATGCCTACGCCGCCTCGTCGGCCGCGGCCACGCGGCTGACGCCCTTCACCGAGCCGCCGCGGACCACCGATTCGTCCGCGGTGGCACGACAATCCGCGGCGCTCGCGCAAAGTGCCGCCTCGGACATCCCGTCCGAGCTGTCGGCCTTGATCAACGTGACGCCGACGATGCTGCAAGGACTGGCGGCGACCCCGTCGGCCGCGGCGGGGCCGGCGGCATCGATCATCGAAGCCATTTACCCCATCACGGCCGCCCTGCGGCCCTTCTTCGCGGCCGTCACCGGCGCGTACAGCCCCATTGGCGCGATCATCGTGCCCGGCGGATGGTGGCTGCTGTCGCTGCAGGCTCTGGGTCTGTCCCAAAACGCGCCGGGTGTCGCCGAACTGCTGGGCGGCGGAAAGGCCATCGCCGGGGGGCTGTCGCCGCTTGCGCCGCTGCGGGGGGGTTACGTCTCCGCGGTGACACCGGAGATCGGGGGCGTGGCCGGGTCGATGGGCCGCGCGACCCTGGTCGGATCCCTGTCGGTTCCGCAGGGCTGGGCCACCGCCGCCCCCGTCATGAAGACGGTCGCGTCGGTACTGCCGGGCGCGAGTTTGGGAGCCGCCCCGGCGATGACCGCCACGTCGCAGGGCGCAATGTTCGGCGAGATGGCCATGGCGAGCGTGGCCGGACGCGCGCTGGCGGGCGCGGGTGTGCGCACCGTCAGCAACGGCACGACCGGCGTCGCCGCGGCGGCCACCGACGGCGTCGCGACCACCGCCACGATCATCGTGGTGCCGGCGGATTGATGGGCCTTGACATGACACCAATGGCATTGATCCAGCGGACCGCGGGGGACGACCGATGTCTTCGGTGACCTCACCGCCGCAAACGTCGGCGATTCACGGCATGTTTGCCAGCACTCCCGGTTCGTCGGCGGCCAGCGGCCCGGGTGGCGCGGGAAGGGCACGCCGATGAATTTCGCAGTGCAGCCACCCGAAATCACCTCCGGCCAGATGTACACCGGCCCTGGGGCGGGACCGATGCTGGCGGCCGCCGCCGCCTGGGAGGCGTTGGCCGCCGAGCTGCAGTCCACGGCGTCGTCCTACGGTGCGATCGTCGAGGGCCTGGCCAACGAGGCGTGGGCCGGCCCGTCGGCGGTCGCGATGGCCGCCGCGGCCGCGCCCTACGTGGCATGGATGTCGGAGACCTCGGCGCAGGCGAAGACGGCGTCCGTGCAGGCCACGGCGGCGGCGGGCGCCTACGAGAGCGCCTTCGCGGCGGTGGTGCCGCCGACCGAGATCGCGGCCAACCGCGTCCGGCTGGCAACGCTGTTGGCAACCAACGCCTTCGGGCAGAACACCGCCGCGATCGCCGCCACCGAGGCCGAATACGCGGAAATGTGGGCCCAGGACGCCGCCGCGATGTACGCCTACGCCGGCGCGTCGGCGGCCGCCACGCGACTGGCACCGTTCACCGAGCCGCCCCAGACCACCAACGAAACCGGGATCGCCGCGCAGGCGGCCGCGCTGGGCGAGGCAAGCGGCACCGCCGCGGCCACGGACGCGGCGGCCCCGCCGTCGGGCATCTTCAGTGACCTGCTCGAGGCCATCGGCAACGCGTCCCGCGGTTACATGGAGTTCTGGGACCAGGTGCTCAACACCCTGACCGGGTCGCCGTTGGCCGGGACGACGTGGCAGAACACCTTCGGGATCCTCGCCGACATCGGCCGGTTCAGCACCGTCGCCAACGACAGCATGAGCCCGATCAACCTCGCCATGACCGAGTTCAAGATGTTCTACAACCTACCGGTCGAGGGCCTGGACATCCCGAAGTCCGCGCTGGGGGCCGGTCTCGGGATGCGGTCGGCCGGCGCGGGCCTGACGAGCGCGGTATCGGCGGGCATGGGTGAGGCGAACGTGGTGGGCAAGCTGTCGGTGCCACCGGCCTGGGCCTCGGCCACCCCGGCGATCCGGCTGGCCAGCGGCCTGGCGCCGAGCGCCGGCATCGCCGCGGCGCCCGCGGCCGCAATCCCGGGCAGCCTGCTCGGTCAGATGGCGCTGGGCAGCCTGACCGGAGGTGCCCTCGGCGCCGTCACGCCGCAGGTCGTGAGCGGCAGGGGCGTGCGGGCCCGCGCCGGGGGAGCGACGAAGCCCGCCGAGCCCGTGAAACTCGACGACGTCATCGCCAAGCTGCAAAAACAACCGGAAGCCGTGCAGCACTGGAACGTCGACAAGGCCGGACTCGACGATCTGCTCGACCAATTGTCGAAAAAGCCCGGCATCCACGCGGTGCACGTGTCCAGCGGAGACAAGCCGAAGGTGACGTTGCCCGACGCCCGGCTCGGCAAGGCGGGATCGGCATGAAACGTTTCGCTGCGCTGCTCGGCGCCGTCGGCGTGATCGGTTTCGCGGCGCCCGCGCACGCCGAGCCGGAGGGTGACGATGCCGCGTTTTTGGCCAACCTCGACAGTTCCGGCATCACCTATAGCAGCCCCAGCCAAGTCATCACGTCCGCCAAGGCCGTGTGCGGGTTGATGGGCCGCGGCGAAACCGGTTTGCAGGTCGTCAGCGACATCAAGGATCAAAACCCCGGGATGACGATGGACGCCGCCGCCAAGTTCGCGGCCCTCGCCTCGAGCGCCTACTGCCCCCACCACATCACGCCCAAAGCCGGTTAGCCTGAGACTCGCCGCCCGCGGGAGGATACCTCCCGACGTCGGCGGTTCGGTTGGGCTCCACTTGCGGTTAATCCGGATTTGGTTAGCTCCCTTCGCCGTCGAGCCACCGGGAAGGAGCGTGTCGTGGAAACGCTGAGCGCCGTCGATTTCGCGCTCCGCCTGGGCGTCGGCGTGGGTTGCGGCGCCCTCATCGGCCTGGAACGGCAGTGGCGGGCCCGTCGGGCCGGCCTGCGCACCAACGCGCTGGTTGCCGGCGGCGCAACCCTGTTCGTCCTGTACGCCGCGGCCACGTCGGATTCCAGCCCGACCCGGGTCGCGTCCTATGTGGTGTCGGGCATCGGCTTCCTCGGCGGTGGCGTGATCCTGCGGGAGGGCGTCAACGTTCGCGGCCTCAACACCGCCGCCACCCTGTGGTGTTCGGCGGCCATCGGCGTGCTGGCCGCTTCCGGGCACCTGGTCTTCGCGTTGATCGGCACCGGCACGGTCATCGGCATTCACGTGCTGGGGCGCCCTCTCGGCCGGTTGATCGACCGCGACAACAGTGCCGACGAAGACGAAAGCCTGCTGCCCTATCTGGTGCAGGTGGTCTGCCGCCCCAAGCACGAGAAATACGCGCGCGCCCAGATCGTCCAGCACGCCGGCGGCAACGACATCACGCTTCGCGGGATCCACACCGGGCATCCGGCCGACGACGAGATCACCTTGACCGCCCACCTGCTGATGGACGGCGACGCCCCCGCCCGGCTGGAGCGGCTGGTGGCCGAGCTATCCCTGCTGCCCGGCGTTCGCGCGGTCCAGTGGTACGCCGGCAACGACGTGCAGACCGACGATCGTCGCTGAGCGGCGCGGCGGTCGTCGTAGTCTTACCGGTGTGAGCGCCCTCTCCGGCTTCCTGTCCGCCTTGCCCCCGCAGATGCGGGACCCGGTGCTGCTCGCCATCCCGTTCTTCTTGCTGCTGCTGACCCTCGAATGGACCGCGGCCCGCAAGCTGGAACACCTCGCGGCCGACGCCGCGCGGCCCCCGTCGGGGGCGCACCGCACCCGCGACTCGCTGACCAGCATCTCGATGGGGCTGGTTTCGGTGGCCACCACCGCCGGCTGGAAGACCCTGGCCCTGCTCGGCTACGCCGCGATCTATGCCTACGTGGCGCCGTGGCACCTTTCGGTGGCCACGTGGTACACGTGGGTGATCGCGATTCTCGGCGTCGACCTGCTGTATTACGCCTACCACCGGATCGCCCACCGGGTGCGGTTGATCTGGGCGACCCATCAGGCCCACCACTCCAGCGAGTACTACAACTTCGCCACCGCGCTGCGCCAGAAGTGGAACAACAGCGGCGAGATCTTGATGTGGATCCCGTTGCCGCTGTTGGGAATCCCGCCATGGATGGTGTTCTTCAGCTTCTCCGTGAACTTGATCTACCAGTTCTGGATCCACACCGAGCGCATCGACAAGCTGCCGCGGCCGTTCGAGTTCGTCTTCAACACGCCGTCGCACCACCGGGTGCACCACGGAATGGACAAGGTGTACCTCGACAAGAACTACGGCGGCATCTTCATCATCTGGGACCGGCTGTTCGGCACCTTCCAGCCCGAGCTGTTCCGCCCCCACTACGGCCTCACGAAGCAGGTGGACACCTTCAACATCTGGAAGCTGCAGACGCGCGAATACGTCGCGATCGCCCGCGACTGGCGAACCGCGACCCGGCTGCGGGACCGGCTGGGCTACGTGTTTGGTCCGCCCGGCTGGGCCCCGCGCACGGCCGGCCAGACCGATGCCGCCGCCGCGCTCGTGACCTCTCTGTAACATCGGCGCTGCGCGGCGCGAAAAGCTGAACGTGGAGGACGGTTACGCCGTAACCTCGACCTCCCGTCGGTGTCCGCCCGATGGATCGGAGTTCATGGTGCATCGCCTGGCAACGCGCGCCTTCGCCGCGTCGGTTACTGTCGCCGCGCTCGCCTCCTTGCTGCCGGCCGCGCCGGCAAAGGCCGATGTCCTGGTGTATCCGGGCATGGAGATACGCCAGGACAACCGCGTCTGCACGTTGGGATACGTCGACCCGGCCCTGAAGGTCGCGTTCACCGCGGGGCACTGCCGCGGCGGGGGCGGAGTGGTCACGGATCGGGGCGGCACCGTCATCGGCCGCCTGGCGGCCTTCCGGGACAACACCCCTAGCGGGACGACGGTGTCCACGAGCCAGGTGATCAACGATTACGAGGCGATCGTGCTGGACAACGACGTCACGGCGAACAACATCCTGCCGAGCGGGCGTCCGCTGGTCTCCGACCCCGGACTGGCGCTGGCGCCCGGGCAGCCGATCTGTCACTACGGGGTGATCACCGGGGAGACCTGCGGGACGGTGCAGAGCGTGAACAACGGCTGGTTCACCATGTCCAACGGCGTGCAGAGCCACAACGGCGACTCCGGCGGGCCGGTGTATCTGGCGCCCGGTGGCGGCCCGGGACAGCTCGTCGGGATCTTCAACAGCGTGTGGGGGGACTTCCCCGCGGCGGTGTCGTGGGGGGCCACCTCGCAGCAGGTTCGCGAGGATCTCGGGGCGCGGGACAACGCGCGTTAGGGCCCCGATCGGACGCCGTCAGCGCGCCTTGGTCAGCGCGAATACCGGAATCGTGGGCGCCGCGGCGCGGAACTCCTCGTCGCTGCTGTCCGGCGTCAGCCCCGCGACGTAGTCCTTGACCTGCCAGTACCACCGGGACAGGTAGCGCCGCAGCAGATCGGGCTTTGCCGCGTCGTCGACCTCGGTGGCGCGAACGCGGTGCCGGCGCCACCGAGGACCCACCTCGACGACGGCCGCGGCCCGGACGTTGCGCGCCCACTGGGTGTTGCCGCGGGGCGAGACCAGGTAGTCCACCCCGTCGACGGTCAGCAGGTTGACCACGACCGCGCGCTGCTTGCCCGACTTGCGGCCGCGAACGCGCAGCGCACGGGTGCCGGCGATGCTGATCCCCGCGTCGGCAAGCCAGCGGATCACCACGTTGGCCGCGCGGGCGGCCCGGTTCGGCTCCTCATAACGCGTGGGCATGGCGGGTCCTTCCGGCGAAGCTCCTCGGAACTAACGAGAGCGGCGCTCTCGCTTTTGATGACGCTGCCACACCCCGGTTCGGAAAGCAAGAGCAGCGTTCTCGGTTGTGTCAGACTGACCGCGTGGGCAAACGCCAGCAGTCGCGGGAACAGATCGAGGCGCGCATCATCGAACTCGGTCGCCGCCAGCTGGTGGAACGCGGTGCGGCCGGACTGTCGGTGCGCGCCATAGCCCGCGACCTGGGCATGGTCTCCTCGGCGGTGTACCGGTACGTCGCCAGCCGCGACGAGTTGCTGACCTTGCTGCTGGTCGACGCCTATTCCGACCTGGCCGACACCGTGGAACGCGCCCGCGAAACCGTGGGAGAACTGTGGAGCGACGACGTCATCGCCATCGCGCGGGCGACCCGGCGGTGGGCCGTCGCGCACCCCGCGTGCTGGGCGCTCCTGTACGGCAGCCCGGTCCCCGGTTATCACGCGCCTCCGGAGCGCACGGTGGCCGTCGGCACCCGGGTCGTCGCGGCGTTGTTCGACGCCGTCGCGGCCGGAATCGCCACCGGGGACATCCGCCTGACCAATGACCTTGCGCCGCAACCGATGTCGTCGGACTTCGAACGCATCCGGCACGAATTCGGATTTCCCGGTGACGATCAGGTGCTTGCCAAGTGCTTTTTGTTGTGGGCCGGGGTGCTCGGTGCCATCAGCCTGGAGGTGTTCGGGCAATACGGCGCGGACACCCTGACCGACCCGGAAGCGATCTTCGACACCCAGGTGCGACTGCTGGTGGACGTGCTCGCCCAGCATTGACGCCTTGGAACGCCGGCGGGACAGGGGCAGCGAATTAGAACGTGTTCACCCCGGGATTTCGGGCGTGGAACGATTCGGCATGGCAAAGTCGTTCGGCCCCTTTCTGGCGGCCCGGCGGCTGGACTATTGTGCGAGACGATGACCCCTCTTCTCGAGTCGCCGACGCAGATCGCCTGGGTTACCACCGACCTCGACGCGACAGAAACGGCGCTCACCGGCCTGTTAGGCGTCAGGAAGTGGGTGCGCATCCCCGACGTGCACTTTGCTCCGGACGCCTGCAGCTATCACGGCAAGCCCGCCGATTTCATCGCCAGCATCTCCCTGAGCTATCTCGGCGACATGCAGCTGGAGCTGATCCAACCGGTGCGGGGCGAGAACATCTATAGTGACTTTTTGCGCGAGTGCGGGGCCGGTTTGCACCACATCTGCATGGAGGCCGAAAGCCCCGAGCAATTCGAGGCGGCGCTGGTCCAGGCCGCTGAGCGGGGCGCCGCGGTCGTGCAGCAAGGCGTGATGCCCGGCGGAATCCAATTCGCCTACGTCGCGGCGCCGCAGGCGGGAGTGCCGTTTGTGGAGTTCGCATACATCGCGCCCGAAATGAGGGCGTTTTACGACTACATCAAACAGGAGCAGCGGCGATGACTAGCGCCGGCGACGATGCAGAGCGCAGCGATGAGGAGGAGTGGCGCCAATGAGCACCGAGATACCGCCAACAGTCAGCGCCAACGACGTGACGTCGTGGTCCGACGAGGTCGACGTGTTGGTGATCGGCTTCGGCATCGCCGGCGGCTGCGCCGCGGTCAGTGCGGCGGCCGAAGGGGCGCGGGTGCTCGTGCTCGAACGCGCGGCCGCGGCCGGCGGAACCACTTCCCTTGCCGGAGGGCACTTTTACCTCGGCGGCGGGACCGCGGTGCAGCAGGCGACCGGTCAGGACGACTCCGCCGAGGAGATGTACAAGTACCTCGTCGAGGTGTCGCGTGAGCCCGAACTCGACAAGATCCGCGCCTACTGCGACGGCAGCGTCGAGCATTTCAACTGGCTGGAAGACTTGGGCTTTCAGTTCGAGCGCAGCTACTACCCGGGCAAAGTCGTCGTGCCGCCGGGCACCGAGGGCCTCAGCTACACGGGCAACGAAAAGGTGTGGCCCTTCTGCGAGCGGGCCAAGCCGGCGCCGCGCGGGCACTCCGTGCCGGTCCCCGGCGAGCTGGGCGGCGCGGCCATGGTCATCGACCTGCTGGTGAAACGCGCCGACGCCCTGGGCGTGCAGACCCGCTACGAGACCGGGGCGACCAATCTGATCCTGGACGACGACGGCGCCGTGGTCGGCGTCGCCTGGAAGCACTTCACCGAAACGGGCGCCATCAAGGCCAAGGCCGTCATCATCGCGGCCGGTGGCTTCGCGATGAATCCGGAGATGGTCGCCGAGCACACTCCCGCTTTGGGCCAGCCGCGGCGCACCAAGCATCACGGGCTGGCGGCGCCCTACATCCTGGGCAACCCCAACGACGACGGGCTGTCCATCCGGATGGGGGTCTCCGCGGGCGGGGCCACCAAGCACATGGACGAGCTGTTCATCACCGCGGCGGCCTACCCGCCCGAAGTCCTGCTGACCGGTGTCATCGTCAACAAGGAGGGCAAGCGCTTCGTCGCCGAGGACTCCTACCATTCGCGCACGTCGGCGTTCGTGCTCGAGCAGCCGGAGCAGACCGCCTACCTGATCGTCGACGAGGCGCACACCGAGATGCCGGCGATGCCGCTGATCCGTTTCCTCGATGGCTACGAGACGATCGCGGAAATGGAAGCCGCGCTTGGCATCCCGGCTGGCAACCTCGCGGCCACGCTGGACCGCTACAACGAATTCGCCGCCGCCGGTGAGGATCCCGATTTCCACAAGCAGCCGGAATTCCTTGCGCCGCAAGACAATGGGCCGTGGGCGGTGTTCGATTTGTCGCTCGGGCGCGCGATGTACTCGGGCTTCACGATCGGCGGCCTCGCGGTGACCGTCGACGGTGAGGTGCAACGGGATGACGGCACCGTGGTGCCCGGCCTGTATGCCGCCGGCGCCTGCGCGTCCAACCTCGCCCAGGACGGCAAGGGTTACGCCAGCGGGACACAGCTGGGTGAGGGTTCGTTCTTCGGGCGCCGCGCCGGAGCGCACGCGGCGCGGCGCGCCGGGGGAGCGTAGGCGCGCGACGACCCAGCGCCGGAGCGCACGCGGCGCGGCGGGCCGGGGGAGCGTAGGCGCGCGACGACCCAGCGCCGGAGCGCACGCGGCGCGGCGGGCCCGGGGCAGCGTAGGCGCTAGACCTGCGCGGGCTCCTTTTCGACCGGCCCCAGCTGCCACGCGCCGCCGCCGAGCAGGTGCAGCTGCTGCTCGTGGTGCTGCTCGACGGCGGGCCGATGGCTCACGCTCACGAGCACGCATTCCGGCAGCTCCGCCCGAACCAGTTGGTACAGCGCGTATTCCAGGCCGCCGTCCAGCGCGGAGGTCGCCTCGTCGAGGAAGACCGCCTTCGGCCGGGTGAGCAGGACGCGCGCGAACGCGACGCGCTGCTGCTCGCCGGGGGACAGCACTTTGGCCCAGTCCTGCTCCTCGTCCAACCGGCTGATGAGCGGCGCCAGAACAACCTTGGTGAGCACGTCGCGCAGTTGGTCATCGGCGACGCCGTCCGGCGAATTCGGGTAACATACGACGGTGCGCAACGTGCCGAGCGGCACATATGGCAACTGCGACAAGAACATCGTCTCGTTGTCGCCATCCGGACGGCACAGCGTTCCCGAGGCGTACGGCCACAATTCGGCCAGGCTGCGCAGCAGCGTCGTCTTGCCCGCTCCGGAGCGTCCGGTGATCACCAGGCTGTCGCCCAGGTCGAGCTGGATGTCCAAAGAGTCGACCAGCTGGTCGCCCTCCGGCGTGCGCACCTCGATGCCGCGCAGTTCGACGGCGGTCTCCTCGCTGGGTTTGACGAGAATGGTGGGCAGCGCGCGCCCCTTGTCGTTGGCGTCGACGAGGCCGTGCAACCGGATGATCGCCGCCCGGAAGGCCGCGAACGCGTCATAGTTGTTGCGGAAGAACGACAGTGAGTCGTTGATGTTGCCGAACGCCTGCGCGGTCTGGGTAACATCGCCGAAGGCGATCTCCCCGGTGAACAGGCGCGGCGCCTGAATCGCCAACGGCAGCGGAATGATGGTCTGCGTCGCCGACCAGTTCCATCCGTTGAAGATGATGGTCCGGCGGACGTACCTGCGGTAGTTGTCGATGATCGGCGTGAAGCGCCGCCACAATTGGCTACGTTCGACGCGCTCGCCACGGTAGAAGCCCACCGCCTCCGCGGCGTCGCGCAACCGCACCAGGGCGTAACGGAATGCGGCGTTGAGTTTCTCGTTGTTGAAGCTCAGCCAAATCAGCGGGCGCCCAAGCCAAATCGCGACCACCGTCACGATCAAGACATAGACCAGGACGGTCCAGAACATCGCACGCGGCACGTTCACACCGAAGAGATTGAAGTCCCCGGACAGGTTCCACAGGATCGCGGCGAACGAGATCACCGATGCCACCGCGTTGACGGCACCGAACAGCAGGGTGCTGGTCGTCCCGTTGGACGGGATGTTCGGGGTGCCGCCCACCCCCGCGGTGAAGATGTCGATATCCTGTTGGATGCGCTGATCGGGGTTGTCAATCGTCTTGTCGATGAACAGATCCCGGTAATAGGCCCGGCCCGCGAGCCAGTCGTCGGTGAGATGGCCCGTCAGCCACATGCGCCAGGCGATGATGAACCGCTGCGTCAAATAGATGTCGAGGATCACCCGGGCGATGAAGATGGCCGCCAGCAGGATGAAAATCCCGAGCGAGACCCAAAAGTTGTGGATCCCGGAGTGTTTGACTTCCTCGTTGCCCGTGGCGAGCCCCTTGAGTGCCACCTGCAAAGCCGTGTACATGTCGTTGCTCTGATAGCTGAACAGCACGTTGAGCCGGACCGAGAACAGCACCAGCAGTAGCAGCACACCGAGTCCCAGCCACGCCTTGACGCTGGTCGGCCCGACGAAGTAGCCGCGCGTGATCCGCCAGAATTGACGGCCCCACGGGGTCAGGTACCTGGCGGCGACCAGCGCGGCCAGGAGACAGACGGCACCGATGACCCACGCGATGGCGAGCCACCGCAGGGAGTCCTGAAATGCCGACGACCAATCAATGGACGGTTTGAAGAGCTTCGAGTCCAATTTCGGCGTCTCCTTCTGAGGTCGGCACTTCCCCGCAAGCTACCCGAGCCCGCAAGCTACCCGAGCGGTTGTCGATAGGCTGCGCAGATGAGCATCGACGCTCCGTCCAGCCAGACCGTACATGCCGGCCGACTCGTCGCGCGCCGGCTCAAAGCCAGCGGAATCGACACCGTCTTCACGCTGTCCGGCGGTCACCTGTTCTCGATCTACGACGGCTGCCGCGACGAGGGTATCCGGCTGATCGACACCCGCCACGAACAGACCGCGACCTTCGCCGCCGAGGGCTGGTCGAAGGTGACCAGGGTCCCGGGCGTGGCGGCGCTGACCGCGGGGCCGGGCGTCACCAACGGGATGAGCGCGATGGCGGCGGCGCAGCAGAACCAGTCGCCCCTCGTGGTGCTGGGCGGCCGGGCGCCGGCCCAGCGCTGGGGGATGGGCTCGCCGCAGGAGATAGACCACGTGCCGTTCGTCGCGCCGCTGGCCCGCTTCGCCGCCACCGCGCAATCGGCGGCCGACGCCGGGCGGCTCGTCGATGACGCGTTGCGCGCCGCGGTCGGCGCGCCGTCGGGCGTGGGATTCGTCGACTTCCCGATGGACCACGTGTTCTCCATGTCGGACGACGACCCGCGCCCCGGGGCGCTTATCGACGTGCCGCCGGGACCCGCACCCGATGACCAGGCGCTGACCCGGGCCGTCGGTCTCCTGGCCGCGGCGAAGCGCCCGGTGATCATGGCCGGCACCAACGTGTGGTGGGGACACGGCGAAGCCGCACTGCTGCGCCTGGCGGAGGAACTCCAGATTCCGGTGCTGATGAACGGGATGGCCCGCGGCGCGGTCCCGGCCGACCACCCGTTGGCGTTCTCCCGGGTTCGCGGAAAAGCGTTGGGGGAGGCCGACGTTGCGCTGATCGTCGGCGTGCCGATGGATTTCCGCCTCGGCTTCGGCGCGGTGTTCGGGCAACAGACCCAGCTCGTCGTGGTCGACCGTGTCCAACCCGAGCGCCGCCATCCGCGGCCGGTGCAGGCCGAGCTCTACGGTGACCTGCTGACGATCTTGGCGGCGCTGGCCACCGCCGGGGGCACCGGGCACCGAGACTGGGTCGAGGAACTCCGGGCGGCCGAGACCGCCGCGCGCGCCAAGGAGAACGCCGAGCTCGCCGACGACCGCGTCCCGCTGCACCCCATGCGGGTGTACGCGGAGTTGGCGCCCATGCTGGACCGCGACGCCATCGTCGTCATCGATGCCGGCGACTTCGGCTCCTACGCCGGCCGGGTGATCGACAGCTACCTGCCGGGGTGCTGGCTGGACAGCGGCCCCTTCGGCTGCCTGGGTTCTGGGCCCGGCTACGCCCTGGCCGCCAAGCTGGCCCGGCCGCAGCGCCAGGTGGTGCTGCTGCAGGGCGACGGCGCGTTCGGCTTCAGCGGCATGGAATGGGACACGCTGGTCCGGCACAACGTGCCCGTCGTGTCCGTGATCGGCAACAACGGCATCTGGGGCCTGGAAAAGCACCCGATGGAAGCGTTGTACGGCTATTCGGTGGTGGCCGAACTGCGCCCGGGGACCCGCTACGACGAGGTGGCGCGCGCCCTGGGCGCCCACGGCGAGCTGGTGGCCGCACCCGGCGAGCTGCGGCCCGCCCTGGAGCGGGCCTTCGCCAGCGGACTGCCCGCCGTCGTCAACGTGCTCACCGACCCGGACATCGCCTATCCACGCCGATCCAACCTCGCGTGATGAGTGGGCGGGGCGGCCCACCGCGTACCGTTGACCTGTGCCTAAGACGACCCGCGCTCAACCCGGCCGGCTGAGCAGCCGCTTTTGGAAGCTGCTCGGCGCCAGCACCGAAAAGGACCGCAGCCGCTCGCTCACCCAGGTCAACGACTCCTCGGAATACGACGGCGAGGCGGCCGGTCTGAGCGACGAGCAGCTGCGCAAGGCGGCCGGGCTGCTCAACCTCGAGGACCTCGCCGAATCCGAGGACATCCCGCAGTTCCTCGCCATCGCCCGCGAGGCCGCCGAACGGGCGAGCGGGTTGCGTCCGTTCGACGTTCAGCTGCTCGGGGCACTGCGGATGCTGGCCGGCGACGTGATCGAGATGGCCACCGGCGAGGGCAAGACCCTGGCCGGCGCGATCGCCGCCGCCGGGTACGCGATCGCCGGGCGGCACGTGCACGTGGTGACGATCAACGACTACCTGGCGCGCCGTGACGCCGAATGGATGGGTCCGCTGATCGAAGCCATGGGGCTGTCGGTCGGCTGGATCACCGCCGAGTCGACGAGCGAGGAGCGCCGGGCGGCGTACGGCTGCGACGTCACCTACGCCTCGGTCAACGAGATCGGCTTCGACGTGCTGCGCGATCAGCTGGTGACCGACGTCGACGACCTGGTGTCGCCCAACCCCGACGTGGCCCTCATCGACGAGGCCGACTCGGTGCTGGTCGACGAGGCGCTGGTGCCGCTGGTGCTGGCGGGAACCACGCATCGGGAGACCCCGCGGCTCGAAATCATCAAGCTGGTCGGTGAACTCAACGCCGACACCGATTTCGACACGGACTCCGACAGCCGCAACGTCCACCTGACCGACGCCGGCGCGCGCAAGGTCGAAAAGGCGCTCGGCGGCATCGACCTGTACTCCGAGGAGCACGTCGGCACCACGCTGACGGAGGTCAACGTCGCACTGCACGCGCACGTGCTGCTGCAGCGCGACGTGCACTACATCGTGCGCGACGACGCGGTGCACCTGATCAACTCCTCGCGCGGACGCATCGCCCAGCTGCAGCGCTGGCCCGACGGGCTGCAGGCCGCCGTCGAGGCCAAGGAGGGCATCGAGACCACCGAAACCGGCGAGGTGCTCGACACCATCACCGTGCAGGCGCTGATCAACCGCTACGCCACCGTGTGCGGCATGACCGGCACCGCGCTGGCCGCCGGCGAGCAGCTGCGCCAGTTCTACAAGCTCGGTGTGTCGCCGATCCCGCCGAACAAGCCCAACATTCGCGAAGACGAGTCCGATCGGGTCTACATCACCGGCGCGGCCAAGAACGACGCGATCGTCGCGCACATCGCCGACGTCCACGAGACCGGGCAGCCGGTGCTGGTCGGCACCCGCGATGTCGCCGAGTCCGAGGACCTGCACGAACGGCTGCTGCGCCGCGGCGTGCCCGCGGTGGTGCTCAACGCGAAGAACGACGCCGAGGAGGCCCAGGTCATCGCCGAGGCCGGCAAGTTCGGCGTGGTCACCGTGTCGACGCAGATGGCCGGGCGCGGCACCGACATCCGGCTCGGCGGCTCCGACGAGGCCGACCACGACCGCGTCGCCGAGCTGGGCGGGCTGCACGTCGTGGGCACCGGCCGGCACCACACCGAGCGGCTGGACAACCAGCTGCGGGGCCGCGCCGGGCGGCAGGGCGACCCGGGGTCGTCGGTGTTCTTCTCCAGCTGGGAAGACGACGTCGTGGCGGCCAACCTGGACCACAACAAACTGCCGATGGAGACCGACGAGGACGGCCGGATCGTCAGCCCCAAGGCGGCCGGGCTCCTCGACCACGCCCAGCGGGTCGCCGAGGGCCGCATGCTCGACGTGCACGCGAACACCTGGCGCTACAACCAGTTGATCGCCCAGCAGCGCGCCATCATCGTCGATCGGCGAAATACGTTGCTGCGCACCGCGACCGCGCGCGAGGAGCTCGCCGAGCTGGCGCCCAAGCGCTACGAGGAACTGGCCGAGGAGATCTCCGAAGAACGCCTCGAGACGATCTGCCGGCAGATCATGCTCTATCACCTGGACCGCGGCTGGGCCGACCATCTGGCCTACCTGGCCGACATCCGCGAGAGCATCCACCTGCGGGCGCTGGGCCGGCAGAACCCGCTGGACGAGTTTCACCGGTTGGCCGTCGACGCGTTCGCGTCGCTGGCCGCCGACGCGATCGAGGCGGCCCAGCAGACCTTCGAGACCGCGAACGTCCTCGAGGAGGAGCCGGGACTGGACCTGTCCAAGCTGGCGCGGCCGACGTCGACGTGGACGTACATGGTCAACGACAACCCGCTGTCGGATGACACGCTGTCCACGCTGAGCCTGCCCGGCGTGTTCCGCTAGACCCACTCGCCGAGCGTGCGGCCAGCCGGGCGTTCGCGTTCGAGTGTGCGCCCAGCCGGGCGTTCGGCGTGGAGTCGCGTTAAGGTCACGGCTCATGGAGCCGGTGCTTCCGCCCAACCGGGTGCTGACGGTCCCCAACGCGCTCAGCGCCATCCGCCTGGCGCTCATTCCGGTGTTCATCTACGCCTTGCTGGTCGCGCACGCCCACGGATGGGCGGTCGCGATCCTGATGTTCAGCGGCGCCTCGGACTGGGCCGACGGCAAGATCGCGCGGCTGCTCAATCAGTCGTCGCGGCTCGGCGTGCTGCTCGACCCCGCCGTCGACCGCCTCTACATGGTCGCCGTTCCCGTCGTGATGGCGTTCAGCGGGATCGTGCCGTGGTGGTTCGTCGCGATCCTGCTCGCACGCGATGGCCTGCTGGCCGCGACGCTGCCGCTGCTGTGGAGTCGCGGTCTCTCGGCGCTGCCGGTGACCTACATCGGCAAGGCCGCGACGTTCGCCCTCATGTCGGGTTTCCCGCTGGTGCTGCTGGGCACGTGGGACGCGCTGTGGAGCCGGGTGGTGGGCGCCTGCGGGTGGGCCTTCCTGATCTGGGGCTTGTACGGCTACCTGTGGGCGTTCGTGCAGTATGCGGTCCAGATGACGCTGGTGTTGCGCCGCATGCCCAAGGTCGATCGCGGGTCGCGCCCGCCGGCCGTGGCGAAAGCGACCGACCATGGCTGACGTGGACCGCCGGCTCGGCGGCTATGACCCCAACGCCGGTCACAGCGCGCACGTGGCGGCCCGGCCGCAACAGATTCCGGTGCCCTCGCTGTTGCGCGCGCTGCTGTCCGAGCACCTGGATCCCGGCTACGCCGCGGCGGCGGCCAAGCGAGCTACCACCGAAGGCCGCCAGCGCGCGTTCGGCTGGCTGTGGCAGGCCCTGGCCGCGCTCCTCATCGCGACGGTCTTCGCCGCCGCGGTCGCGCAGGCCCGTTCGGTCGCCCCCGGGGTGCGCGACGCCCAGCAACTGCTGTTGGGCAACGTGCGGGCGATGGAAGGCTCGGCGACACAGCTGGCGCAGCGGCGCAACCAGCTCTCGACACGACTCGACGACGTGCAGCGCCGCGTGCTGGCCGACGATGCCGAGGGGCAGCGGTTGCTGAAGCGGCTCGACGCGCTCAGCGTGGCGGCCGCCAGCACGGCGATCATCGGTCCCGGCCTGAAGTTGACCGTGACCGATCCGGGCGCGAGCCCGAACCTTTCCGACGTGTCCAAACAGCGGGTCGGCGGCAGCAGGCAGATCATCCTCGACCGCGACCTGCAGCTGGTGGTCAACTCGTTGTGGGCCAGCGGCGCCGAGGCGATCTCGGTCGGCGGCGTGCGGATCGGGCCCAACGTGACCATCCGGCAGGCCGGCGGCGCGATTCTCGTCGACAACAACCCGACCAGCAGTCCGTACACCATCCTGGCGATCGGGCCGCCGCGGTCGATGCGCGACGTCTTCGACAACAGCCCGGGGCTGCAGCGCCTGAGGCTGCTGGAGATTTCCTACGGTGTGGTGGTTACGGTGGATATCGCCGACGGTCTTTCGCTGCCCGCCGGATCCGTCCGGGATGTCAAGTTCGCCAAGCAGATTGGGCCATAGTGAGAAAAGTCCCGAACACACAGTTTCGCCTGTGCGAGACGGGAAACCCAGCATGATCGGTATCGCGGCGCTGGCGATCGGCATCGCGCTGGGCCTGGTTTTCCACCCCTCGGTGCCCGAAGTCGTGCAGCCCTATCTGCCGATCGCGGTGGTGGCGGCGCTCGACGCCGTGTTCGGCGGGTTGCGTGCCTACCTGGAACGGATCTTCGACCCCAAGGTCTTCGTGATCTCGTTCGTGTTCAACGTCTTCGTGGCCGCGCTCATCGTCTATGTCGGCGACCAATTGGGGGTGGGCACCCAGTTGTCGACGGCCATCATCGTCGTGCTCGGTATCCGCATCTTCGGCAACGCCGCGGCCCTGCGCCGCCGGCTGTTCGGGGCGTGACGCCATGACCTTGCCGGCGACGATGCAGAGCGACGCGATGAAGAGGAGCGGCGCCATGATCCCGGCGAGCTCAGCGTGAGCCAGGACTCGACGGATCGCGACGCCGGCGCGGCGCCGGATCAGGCCGCGCCACACGGGCGTCACGAACTGCGCGGGAAACACCCCCGCGGCGGGTTGTCCGGCATGCTGCGCGGCGGCCGCTCCCGCCTGGGTTTCGGGACGCTTGCCGTCCTGTTGTGTCTGCTTCTCGGGATCGCCATCGTCACCCAGGTCCGCCAGACCGAATCGGGCGATTCGCTGGACACGGCTCGCCCCGCCGACCTGTTGGTGCTGCTGGATTCGTTGCGGCAGCGCGAGGGCACACTCCGCAGCGAGGTGAACGAGCTGGAGAACACGCTGAATTCGTTGCAGGCGTCCGGCAACAACGACCAGGCGGCCATCCAGTCCGCCCAATCCCGGCTGGTGGCGCTGTCCATCCTGGTCGGCGCCGTGGGCGCCACGGGGCCCGGCGTCACCGTCACGATCGAGGACCCCGGGCCGGGGGTTTCCCCCGAGGCGATGCTCGACGTGATCAACGAGTTGCGCGCCGCGGGCGCGGAGGCGATCGAGGTCAACGACGCCCACCAGTCCGTGCGCGTGGGCGTCGACACGTGGGTCGCGGGTGCGCCCGGGTCGCTGACCGTCGACTCCAAAACGCTGTCGCCCGCGTATTCGATTCTGGCGATTGGTGATCCGCCCACCCTGGCCGCGGCGATGAACATTCCCGGCGGCGCGCAGGACACGGTCAAGCGGGTCGGGGCGCGGATGTCCGTCCAGCAGGCCGACCGGGTGGACGTGACCACCTTGCGGCAACCAAAACCGCACCAATACGCTCAGCCCGTCAAGTGAGCAATTCCCGAACAGACAGGATCACTCGTGAGCGATATCCCGCCCGATCTGCGCTACACCGCCGAACACGAATGGGTTCGTCGAAGCGGCGATGACACACTGCGGGTGGGCATCACCGACTTTGCACAGTCGGCGTTGGGCGATGTCGTGTTCGTTCAGCTGCCCGACGTGGGCGCGGAGCTGACCGCCGGTGAATCCTTCGGCGAGGTCGAATCGACGAAATCGGTGTCGGACCTGTACGCCCCGGTCTCGGGCAAAGTGTCGGCCGTCAACACCGATCTGGAAGGCAGCCCGCAACTGGTCAACTCCGATCCGTACGGGGCCGGATGGTTGCTGGATGTGCAGGTATCCGACGTCGCCGAAGTGGAGTCCGCCATTTCGTCGTTGCTCGACGCGGAGGCCTACCGCGGAACACTCACCGAATGACGATTGCTAATGTCCCTGCAGCCTCGCACGGCGAGGCCGACGGTGCAGCCGGCACGTGGGGGAACCGACGTTTCGGATCGCCAAGTGGTGGGCGCATTGCAGGCGGGTGCGCGGTACCGTCGACAGATCTACCTTTTGAAGACCGGCATACCGGGCAACAAGACCTGGTGCGGAGGCCGGCCGAGCGGCCCGGACAGACAACGCCACAGCGGCCAGTGAGGAGCAGCGCGTGACGGACATGGACTCAGGAAGTCAGCAAGACCAGAATTCGGACGAAGTCACGGTAGAGACGACCTCTGTCTTTCGCGCCGACTTCCTCAACGAGCTCGACGCACCCGCGCAGGCGGGCACGGAAAGCGCGGTATCCGGGGTCGAGGGACTCCCGGCGGGTTCGGCGCTGCTGGTCGTCAAACGGGGTCCCAACGCGGGATCGCGGTTCCTGCTCGACCAGCCCACCACGTCGGCGGGCCGGCACCCGGACAGCGACATCTTCCTCGACGACGTGACCGTCAGCCGCCGCCACGCCGAATTCAGGTTGGAAAACAACGAATTCAGCGTCGTCGACGTTGGTAGTCTCAACGGCACTTACGTCAACCGTGAGCCCGTGGACTCCGCGGTGCTGGCCAACGGCGACGAAGTGCAGATCGGCAAGTTCCGCTTGGTGTTTTTGACCGGACCCAAGCAGGGTGAGGATGGAGGATCTTCGGGCTAGTGAGCGCACCCGATAGCTCGGCACTGGCCGGGATGTCGATCGGGGCGGTCCTGGAATTGTTGAGGCCGGACTTCCCCGATGTCACCATCTCCAAGATTCGCTTCTTGGAGGCCGAGGGGCTGGTGACGCCACAACGGGCCGCGTCGGGTTACCGGAGGTTCACCGCGTACGACTGCGCGCGGTTGCGCTTCATCCTTACCGCGCAGCGTGATCACTACCTGCCGTTGAAGGTCATCCGGGCGCAACTGGACGCCCAGCCCGACGGCGAGCTACCGCCGTTCAACACCTCCTATGCCGTCCCGCGCCTGGTGTCGGTGAACCGAACCGGGGACGCCGGCGCGGACGCGGGAGCGGACACCTCGGCGGTGGCGGCCACGCACGTCCGGCTGAGCCGCGAAGACCTACTGGCGCGTGCGGGCGTGGACGACGACCTGCTGACGGCCTTGCTCAAGGCCGGCGTCATCACCACCGGGCCCGCGGGTTTCTTCGACGAGCACGCCGTCGTGATCCTGCAATGCGCGCGGGCGCTGTCGGACTACGGCGTCGAGCCGCGGCATCTGCGCGCATTCCGGTCGGCGGCGGACCGGCAGTCGGATTTGATCGCCCAAATCGCCGGGCCGGTAGTCAAAGCCAACAAGGCCGGTGCCCGGGATCGCGCCGACGATTTGGCGCGTGAAGTTGCGGCGCTGGCCATCACGTTGCACACGTCGTTGATCAAATCCGCCGTTCGCGACGTTCTGGATCGCTGAGGACTAGACTTCGGTCGACAGCTTGGTTTCGGCGGTAGGGCGGATTTTTGACCTCGCCGCCGCTGGAAATGCCAATCCAACCGGCGCCACGAATGCGGAGGACAGACACAAATGGGTGAGGTTCGTGTTGTCGGCATTCGCGTAGAGCAGCCGCAAAACCAGCCGGTGTTGTTGCTGCGCGAAACCGACGGTGACCGTTACCTGCCGATCTGGATCGGCCAGTCGGAGGCTGCCGCCATCGCCCTCGAGCAGCAGGGTGTCGAGCCGCCTCGTCCGCTGACGCACGATCTGATCAGGGATGTCATTGCCGCGCTTGGGCATTCGCTGAAAGAGGTGAGGATCGTCGATCTGCAGGAAGGCACTTTCTACGCCGACCTGGTGTTCGACCGCAACATCACCGTGTCGGCGCGGCCCTCGGATTCGGTGGCGATAGCGCTGCGCGTCGGCGTCCCGATCTACGTCGAGGAGCCCGTGCTTGCCCAGGCCGGGCTGTTGATCCCCGACGAGACCGACGAAGAGGGCGGCACCGCCGTCCGCGAGGACGAGGTGGAGAAGTTCAAAGAATTTCTCGACAGCGTGTCTCCCGACGATTTCAAAGCCACCTAGCGCGCTCCGGGCGGATCGCGCTCGACTAGCCTGGTGGGGACATCACGGATCCGTCTCAACTGGCAACGTGATGTCGACACGCTGGCGGATAGCCCGCCCAGTTGGCCCCTGGGCGGCCATACTTTGATCACGACTTCAGGCGCGGCGGCTATCGGAAAGCGTAAGCTCACTAGCACTCGGGCCTGAGCAGACGTGGCTGCGGTGCAGCCAACAACGCAGCTAACGACGAGAGCGCGATCGCGGAGAGGAACCACCGTGAGCGAGCAGCCACGCCAAGAGCAGCTCAACCTAGCTGAGCAGGGCACCGACGCGAGTAGCGACCGCAGCATCACCGCGGCCGGCCCCCCCGTGCAGCCCGGACTTTTCCCGGACGACTCCGTGCCCGACGAACTCGTCGGCTACCGCGGTCCCAGCGCGTGCCAGATCGCCGGCATCACCTACCGGCAGCTGGACTACTGGGCGCGCACCTCGCTGGTGGTCCCGTCGATCCGCAGCGCGGCGGGCTCCGGAAGCCAGCGGCTCTACTCGTTCAAAGACATCCTGGTTCTCAAGATCGTCAAGCGGTTGCTCGACACCGGCATCTCGCTGCACAACATCCGCGTCGCGGTCGACCACCTGCGTCAGCGCGGTGTTCAGGATCTGGCCAACATCACCCTGTTCTCCGACGGCACCACCGTCTACGAGTGCACGTCGGCCGAAGAGGTCGTCGACCTGCTCCAGGGCGGGCAGGGCGTGTTCGGCATCGCCGTGTCCGGCGCCATGCGCGAGCTGACCGGCGTCATCGCCGACTTCCCGGGCGAGCGGGCCGACGGCGGCGAGTCGATCGCCGAACCCGAGGACGAGCTGGCGTCCCGGCGCAAGCACCGCGACCGCAAGATCGGCTGACGGCGCGCCCCGACAGCGCGACCGCGCGCACCCGTGGCCGAGTAAACTGGGCCGCGCATCGTATTCGAGCGGGAGAGTTCCGTGACGGCCAGTCACGGACGCCGAAGGAGCAACACCTCTCCGTCAACCTCTCAGGCACCCGGACCGCGCGAAACAATGATGCCTCTGGAAAGCGGTGACGACCCGGCCGGTCGACACCCGCCGATGGGGAAAGGCGCCCGCGACAAGCATCCGGCGCCGAATCTCTCAGGCGCCCGGCGCAGGGTGAAGACAGAGGGAGAGGGCCGTTCGTCCTCTGCCTCGATCCGTCGTCGCCCGCCTACCCAGGAGTTTCCAGTGCCCGATCAATCCACGTTCGCCGCCCGGCACATCGGCCCGGACAGCCAGGCCATCGCGGCCATGCTCACCGTCATCGGTGTCGACTCCCTCGACGAGCTGGCGGCCAAGGCGGTCCCGACGGGCATCCTGGATCGGCTCGCCGACAACGGCGCCGCGCCGGGACTTGACCGCCTGCCGGCACCGGCCAGTGAGACCGAGGCGCTGGCGGAGTTGCGGGCGTTGGCCGACGCCAACACGGTGGCCGTCTCCATGATCGGTCAGGGCTACTACGACACACTCACGCCGCCGGTGTTGTTGCGCAACATCTTGGAGAACCCCGCCTGGTACACGGCGTACACGCCGTATCAGCCGGAGATCAGCCAGGGCCGGCTCGAGGCGCTGCTGAACTTCCAGACGATGGTCGCCGACCTGACCGGCCTGGAGGTCGCCAACGCCTCCATGCTCGACGAGGGGACCGCCGCCGCCGAGGCCATGACGCTGATGCACCGCGCAGCCCGCGGCAAGAGCAACCGGCTGGCCGTGGACGCCGACGTCTTCGCCCAGACCGCGGCCATCCTGGCCACCCGCGCCAAGCCGCTGGGCATCGAGCTCGTCACCGCCGACCTGGCCGACGGCCTGCCCGACGGCGACTTCTTCGGCGTCGTCGCCCAGCTGCCCGGCGCCGGCGGCCGGGTCACCGACTGGACGGCTCTGGTCCAGCAGGCCCACGACCGCGGCGCGCTGGTCGCGATCGGCGCCGACCTGCTCGCGTGCACGCTGATCACGCCTCCCGGTGAGATCGGCGCCGACGTCGCCTTCGGTACCACCCAAAGATTCGGTGTGCCAATGGGTTTCGGCGGACCGCACGCCGGCTACCTGGCCGTGCACGCCAACCACGCGCGCCAACTGCCCGGCCGGCTGGTGGGGGTCTCGCTGGACGCCGACGGCAACCCGGCCTACCGGCTGGCGCTGCAGACCCGCGAGCAGCACATCCGCCGCGACAAGGCGACCAGCAACATCTGCACCGCGCAGGTGCTGCTGGCGGTCATGGCCGCGATGTACGCCAGCTACCACGGCGCCGAGGGGCTGACCGCGATCGCGCGCCGCGTGCACGCTCACGCCGAGGCGATCGCCGCCGCGCTCGGTGATGCGCTGGTGCACGACAAGTACTTCGACACCGTGCTGGCCCGCGTGCCGGGCCGCGCCGCCGAGGTGATCGCCGAAGCCAAAGCCAAGGGCATCAACCTGTGGCGCGTCGACGACGACCACGTGTCGGTGGCCTGCGACGAGGTCACCACCGACGAACACGTCGCCGCGGTGCTCGAGGCCTTCGGGGTGCAACCGGCCGAGCCGGTGTGCGCCGGCATCATCACCCGCACCTCGGAGTTCCTGACCCATCCGGCCTTCACCCAGTACCGCACCGAGACGGCGATGATGCGCTACCTGCGCACCCTGGCGGACAAAGATATCGCCTTGGACCGCAGCATGATTCCGCTCGGCTCCTGCACGATGAAGCTCAACGCGGCCGCCGAGATGGAGCCGATCACCTGGCCGGAATTCGCCCGCCAGCATCCGTTCGCGCCGGCCTCCGACACCCCCGGGCTGCGGCGTCTGATCGGCGACCTGGAGACCTGGCTGGTGCACATCACCGGCTACGACGCCGTCTCGCTGCAACCCAACGCCGGCTCGCAGGGCGAGTACGCCGGCCTGCTGGCCATCCACGACTACCACGCCAGCCGCGGCGAACCGCACCGCGACATCTGCCTGATCCCGTCGAGCGCGCACGGCACCAACGCGGCGTCGGCGGCGCTGGCCGGGATGCGGGTGGTGGTGGTGGCCTGCCACTCCAACGGCGACGTGGACCTCGACGACCTGCGCGCCAAGGTGGCCGAACACGGGGAGCGGCTGTCGACCCTGATGATCACCTACCCGTCCACGCACGGCGTCTACGAGCACGACATCGCCGACATCTGTGCCGCCGTGCACGACGCGGGGGGCCAGGTCTACGTGGACGGCGCAAACCTCAACGCGCTGGTCGGCCTCGCGCGGCCGGGGAAGTTCGGCGGCGACGTCAGCCACCTGAACCTGCACAAGACGTTCTGCATTCCGCACGGGGGCGGCGGGCCGGGCGTCGGGCCGGTGGCCGTGCGTTCGCATCTGGCGGCGTTCCTGCCCGGGCACCCGCACGCCCCCGAGCTGCCCCACGGGCATCCGGTGTCCTCGGCGCCGTACGGGTCCGCCTCGATCCTGCCGATCAGCTGGGCCTACATCCGGATGATGGGCGCCGAGGGCCTGCGCGCGGCGTCGCTGACGGCGATCACCTCGGCCAACTACATCGCCCGTCGCCTCGACGAGTACTTCCCGGTGCTCTACACCGGCGAGAACGGCATGGTGGCCCACGAGTGCATCCTGGACCTGCGCGGCATCACCAAGGCCACCGGCGTGACCGTGGACGACGTTGCAAAGCGCCTGGCGGACTACGGCTTTCACGCGCCCACGATGAGCTTCCCCGTGGCGGGCACGCTGATGGTGGAACCCACCGAGAGCGAGACCCTGACCGAAGTCGACGCCTTCTGCGAGGCCATGATCGCGATTCGCCGCGAGATCGATCGGGTGGGTGCGGGGGAGTGGTCCGTCGACGACAACCCGCTGCGCGGCGCCCCCCACACCGCCGACTGCCTGGTCATCGGCGAGTGGGACCACCCGTACACGCGCGAAGAGGCCGCATATCCGCTGGGCAAGGACTTCCGGCCCAAGGTGTGGCCGCCGGTGCGCCGCATCGACGGCGCCTACGGCGACCGCAACCTGGTCTGCTCGTGCCCGCCCGTGGAGGCGTTCGCCTGACGGCCGTGTCGGTGCGGGATCAGCTCGGCGTTCGCGCCGGGGCCTGCAACGCCAGCGGCACCAGGTATCGGCGGGCGAAGTCGCGGGCCTCGTTCGGGTTGTAGATCGGGATGACGGACTCCGGCGTCTTGATCAGCGAAATGATCAGGCGCCCGATCATCTCCCCGACGATCTCGGTGTCCAGGTCGGCGGCCAGTTCGCCACGCCCCTGCCAGCGGCGCAGCCACGTCGCGATGTAGCCGCGTGTCATGGCGATCAGGTGCTCGTCGGTCAGGTAGGCGGACAGCTCCCCGGCGGCGGGCGATTCGCGGATGCTTCGGGTCAACAACTTGGGGGCGGAGGCCTCGTGCACGAACGCGGCGAAGACTTCGGCGATCCCTTCCTCCGGTGATCCCGCGCGACCCGCGACCTCGGAGACCAGCGTGCTCAGCCGCAGCGATTCGTCCATGATGGTCAGCCGCACCAGGTTTCGCTTGTGCCGAAACCGGCGGTAGACGGTGGCGACGCCGACACCGGCGCCCTCGGCGATGTCCTGCATGGTGGTGTTGGAGAATCCGCGCTCGGTGAAGCAGGTGCGTGCCGCGGTGACGATCGTGCGGGCGGTCGGATCGAGGCTGGCCAGGCCGTCGGGCAGCGCGCCGAGCAGCATCGCGGGGTCTGCCATCTGCCCTCCAGCCGGTTGGGGTATCAGGTCAATTCTGCGCTACCTCAGCGTATTCGCCGCGAGGTTCGCGAGCGCGGCGGATCAGCCGGGGTTCGGCGCCGCGAAGGAATCCAGCAGCACCGAACGGTAGCGGTCGCGGAGCCGCTCGTATTGGTAGCGGTTGTAGGCCAGGGGTTCCAACGTCAGCCGGCGCGGCAACCATCGCCAGCCCAGCTGCAACGCGGCGACGTAGACGACGAACTCGACCTGCTCGCGGGCGCCCCACCGCACCTTGAGCAGCCGGCGCATCGTGGGGTGGGCGACGGCGGCCGAACACACGACCACCGGGCGCGATGCCAGCGTGGTCAGCACTGGCCAGACCACTTGCAGCACGGGCCGCAGTTGCCGGGAAACCAGCAGCTTCGGGATCGGCGGGGCGACGAAGCTGCGATTGGCGAATTGGAGAAACTCGTTGTCGGCCAAGTCTTTTGCCGCGACGGCGTCGTAATGTTCGAGCATGTCGTGCAGGGTCGCCGGCAGCTTCCCCTGCTTGCTGGGCAGTTCCAGAAACTGCAGTTCCGAACGCAGGGTCTGATAGACGACCTCTTTCTCGGCGAGGGTGAGGCGACGCCCGCACACCCGCAGGTAACCCTGGTACAAGAGGTTGAGACCGCTCACGGCCACCCAGGTCCACACCTCGGGGTTGAGCGCGCTGTAGCGCGTGTCGCTGAACGAGTCCTTTCCCGTGCCGCGGACGTCGCGGTGCAACCGTTTGAGATCGTCCCGCGACGCCTTCACGTCCGAGCTGTCGCCGAAGGCGGCGAGGGCGGTGAACGCCGCACTGCGGATCCCACGGTCGGTGAAGTTGTCGGCGAAGCGTCCGCTGCGGTCCACCGCGGCCGCGATTTCGCGATGCGCGACCTGGTCGAGGGCCAGGCGGCCGAACGCGGCGGCCAGCGGCGACCCGGCGAACCACCTGACGTCGTCGGCCAGCGCCCGGTGCGCGGAATTCCATTCCGCTTCGGGGGGCACGAACGTCGCCGCGGAAGCGTTGCCGCGCCGGTCGATTCGGCTTGTCGTCGTCATCCCGTTCCTCCTTGTGCGCGTCGGTGGGCCGTCACACGACGGTCGCCCCGATCCGGTGCCGCAAACGCATGTCCCACACCACCGCCTGCACGCCGAGGCGCGTCAAGAACCGCGGCGTGAACAGGTCCAGGACCCCGAGGAGGCGCTGCCAGCGGTCGAACCGGCGTTGCTGCGCGGCCGTCCAGCCGAACCCGAGCTTTTCGCGCAGCTGCGGCGGCAGGTACCCGAGCGTCATGAAGAGGTTCCACCCGCCGAACAGCGCCGAGACGGGGGCGGGCAGAAAATCCAGGCGCGCGATGCCGATCAGGTAGCTGCGCATGCGGTCGTCGAAGTCGAGCCGGTCGAGTTGCTCCTGCCAGTACCGGTCGGCGGCTTCGCGGTCGGCGGGCCACATTTCCGGCGGCACCTGCAATGTGGTGGCGAACACCGACGCCGCCCGGTGGATGGTGTCGGGGTCGCGTCGGGAACGGCCGCCCCGCAGCCTGCGGGTGTCCTCGAATACCGCGGCCATGCAGGAGGCGACCCACAGCTGTAACTGCGGGTCGAAGGCGTTGTAGCGCACCGGGCTTTGCGGGCCGGAGCGCACCTGGGCGTGTGCGGCGTTGACGGCCTCCCGGTACACACGGCGGTCCCGCGCGTTGCCGGCGATGGCCACGGCGATGTAGGTGAAGGTGGTGCGGGCGCGTTTGAACGGATGCTTGTACAGGTTGCCGCTGTCCACCTTGCTTTCCATCACGCCATAGGCCACACCGGCATTCGCCAGCTGCATCACGACGTTCGCCGCGCCGTAGGCGGGGGACAGCCACGGCGATATCTCCTCGGCGAGAAACGAGGTGTCGGCGGAATCCGTGTCCGCCCGCCGGTCGCGCCGCTCGGGCCCGGCCGGGACGTCCTCCGGGTCGGTGGGCAGGGGCTGGGCCATGGTGTGCCTTCCTGGGTTCGCCAACGGCTCAACGAGATTCGGTGCGGTGTGGGAAGGGGAGGCTGGCAGGCTCGGGCGCCGCCGCGCGGCCGCCGAGCAGGGCGCGCCAGGCGCTCCCGCGCCGCCAGATGGCCGAACGGGGTCCGATCTGGCGCAAGGCCGGTGTCGCGGCGGCGTCCAGCGGTGCAGAGGACATCGTTGCGCTGCGTCTTCCTGGATCAACGTTGATAGAAAGAACGGTTTGTTCTATCACGAGTGTGGCACAGCCGACCGCGATTGGATAGACGGTGTTCTAATTTTCCGGTTTTCCGTGTACAGCGCCGTCGGCCACATCGTGACCGACGCCGGGCCGGCTAACTCAGGAAGGCGTTGACCGCCGTCGCGAGCTCGGGGGACGCCGACGTCGCGATGTTCTGGTAGCTGCCGCCGCTGAGCTGGGCGACGGCTTCCCACGTCGATCGGTCCGGATCGGCCCCGAAATCGATGACGTTCACCGCGATCGGCTTGGCCGGGTCGGCGCTCTTGCGGATGAAGTCCTGTAGCCCCGGACCGTCCAGGGTTTGGTCGGTGTGGGGTCCGGAGGTGATCACCAGAAGCGAATTGGTTTGGCCCGCATGGTAATTGGCCTGCATGTCTTGGTAGATCATGCGCAGCGTGGTGAACGACACCGCGCCGCCGCCCGAGGAGTACTGCTTGTCCAGGGCGGCCAATAGCGCCGCCGAGCGTGGCTGGCCGCTGGAGCCGCCGACGGGATCGGCCAGCGGGCCGCTGGCCACCTCGGAGCGGCCCTCGTGACCGTCGAAGGTCCACAGGCCGACGACGGCGCTGGCGGGCAGGGCCTTGATCCGGTCCTGAAGCGCCGCAATCACGTTCGCCAGCCGGGACTTCGCGCCTTCCTGGCCGGGCATCGACTGGTCGAGCATGATCGTCGTGGCCTGCCCGGTCGACGGGGCGGCCATGGCCTCGGCAAGGGTGGCGCGCATCGGGTCATCGCCGACCGTGAGCGTGGACGGCAGCGTCGGGAAGGTGGTCACCGGGCTGCTGGGGGTTTTGACCCCGTTGACCCGGAAGCCCGCCTTCGCCAGCTTGGCCAGCTGATCGGGCTTGTGCATGAAGCGGGAGAACTCGCTGGCCGCCGTGGCCTGTTCGCGCGTGAGCCACGAACCGCTGAGCAGCACGGTGGGATAGTCGGCCACCGGCGCGGGACCCGGCGGCAGCCAGGAAGCCAAGGCGCTCTTGGCATCTGGGAGCGATTGGCCGCGCTGGAACAGCTGCTGTTCGGTGGTGATCACGGCGTGCACCGGCGCGGTCGCCGGGTCACCGGGCTTCAGCAGCGTGTTCATCGCCTCGGTCAACGAGTTGTCGGTGAGCTTGGGTTGCGCGCTCAACAGGGAGCGCACCGCGCCGGTGCCCTGGGGCACCGGGGCGCCGGGCGGTACGGACGCGGCCGCGACCGCCTCACCGGCAAGAAACGATGCGTCCCCGTTGCCGCCCATCGGCAGCGCCAGTCGCAGCGACCCCCACGCGGGTAAGTTCAACCCCGCCAACGCATTCGGGTTGGTCTGCAGCCCGGGCAGTGTCGCCCAGTTCTGCTTGGCGAGGGCCGGTGCCAGTTCGGGACGCACGGCAAGCACCACCGGGGAGCTGACCAGTGAATGGCTCTCGCTGATCGTCTTCTGAGTCGCGGCTCCCGCCAGCCGGGCGGCGGAGATCGAGCTGCCGGGGATCCACAGCGCCGGCTGGCCGCCCAGTTCCGCCGGCCACTTGCCGATGAAACCGTTGAGCACGGCGTCGGAGTCGGCCGGCTTGACGTTGACCACCATGCAGCGGTCGCCGATCGGTCCCGCCGATTTGTTGTAGCTTTCGGCGAGTTCCTGAACGGACGTGGCGATCGACGGGTCGGCGACGACGGCGACGGTCTCTTGACCGCCGACGCAACGGCCGGCCGCCTTGTGCGACCGCTTGGACAGCACGTCGCCGAAGAAGCTCCACAGGATCACCGATCCCACCACGACGACGACGGCGACCAGCGCGACGATCACCCCGATGCTGACGCCGCGGCGACCGCCCTCGCTGCGATGGCCGCCCCGCCAGTCGGCGAGCCCCCGGTGCCCGCCGCGAAACAGCGAGGGGGATTCGGCCGGCGGCTCCGAACTCGCCGGTCCGCCCTGGCGCGGCGGAAACTCCGGGTACTCGTCGGCCGTGCTGTCGGCGAACGCGTCGCCCGCGGCGTACGGCTCGTCGTCGGCGTAGGGCTCATCGTCGTCGGGGTAGTGGCGCTCGTCCGAGTAGTAGTCCTCGTCCGCGTAGTCGTCGTCGGCGTAGTCGTCGGCGTCCGAGTAGTAATCGGCCGCCTCGCCGGCGTCCCGCTGCTGATGTCCTGCGTCGTCGCCTCGGGACGGCTCGTCGACCACGTCGTCGCGAGAAGGCTCGTCGAGGGAGTCGTCAGGGTCGGGCGCACTGTGCCTACCCATAGCAGTGCCCGCGGCCTTTCCGTCGATCCATCCGAATGAACTCGCCGCCGATTTTAGTCATCCGCGGCACTATTACACGTGCGAACCCGATTCGAGCGCAGGCTCAATTCGACTGCGCGGCGCGCGCCTTGGCCTCGCGCCGACGGCGGTGCAGGATCGGCTCGGTGTAGCCGTTGGGCTGCTGCGTTCCGGTCAGGATGAGGTCCTGCGCAGCCAGGAACGCCAGGCTGTCGTCGAAGTTGGGCGCCATCGGCAAATACGCCGCATCCTTGGCGTTTTGCTCGTCCACCAGCGGGGCCATCCGCTCGAGGCTGGCCCGCACGTCCTCCTCGGTGATCACACCGTGGCGCAGCCAGTTCGCCAGCAGCTGACTCGAAATCCGCAGTGTCGCACGGTCTTCCATGAGCGCCACGTCGTGGATGTCGGGCACCTTCGAGCAGCCGACGCCCTGGGCGACCCAGCGCACCACGTAGCCGAGGATGGACTGGCAGTTGTTGTCGACCTCCTCGCGGATCTCCTCGGGAGCCCAGGCCAGTTCCTTGGCCAGCGGGATGGTCAGCAACTCGTCGATGTTGGTGCGCTTCTTGCCCGCCAGCTCCTCCTGCACGGCGCCCACGTCGACGTAGTGGTAGTGCATCGCGTGCAGGGTGGCCGCCGTCGGCGAGGGCACCCACGCGGTGGTGGCTCCCGCCTTGGGCTGGCCGATCTTCTGCTCGACCATGTCGGCCATCAGCTCGGTCATCGCCCACATGCCCTTGCCGATCTGCGCCTTGCCCTTGAACCCGGCGGCCAGGCCGATGTCGACGTTGGCGTCCTCGTAGGCCTTGATCCAGGTGGTGCTCTTCATCGAGCCCTTGCGGATCATCGGACCCGCCTCCATCGAGGTGTGGATCTCGTCGCCGGTGCGGTCCAGGAAGCCCGTGTTGATGAACACCACCCGGTCGGCCGCGGCCTTGATGCAGGCCTTGAGGTTGACGGTGGTACGCCGCTCCTCGTCCATGATGCCGACCTTGAGGGTGCCCTGCGGCAGCCCGAGGACATCTTCGACCCGGCTGAACAGCTCGCAGGTGAACGCGACCTCGTCGGGCCCGTGCATCTTGGGCTTGACGATGTAGATGGACCCGGTGCGGCTGTTGGCCAGCGGCCCGTTCGCCTCACTCGTCTTGAGCCCGTGAATCGCGGTCAGCCCGGTGAACAGCGCGTCCATGATGCCCTCGAACACCTCGTGACCCTCCGCGTCGACAATCGCGTCGTTGGTCATCAGGTGGCCGACGTTGCGGACGAACAGCAGGCTGCGGCCCGGCAGGGTCAGCTCGCCCTCGCCGTCGGGCGTGGAGTAGGTGCGGTCCTGGTTGAGCACCCGGGTGAAGGTCTTGCCGTCCTTGTCGACGTCCTCGGACAGGTCGCCCTTGTTCAGGCCGAGCCAGTTGCGGTAGCCGAGCACCTTGTCGTCGGCGTCGACGGCGGCCACCGAGTCCTCGAAGTCCATGATCGTGGTCACGGCCGATTCCAGGATCACGTCCTTGATGCCGGCGGCGTCGGTCTTGCCGATCGGCGAGTCCGGATCGATGAGGATCTCGATGTGCAGGCCGTGGTTGACCAGCAGCACCGACCAGCTGGGGGAGCCGAGCTCGCCGGTGTAGCCGGCGAACTTGTCCGGGTCGGCCAGGCCGGCGGAGCCGTCGGCGGTCGCGACCTTCAGGCGGCCGTCCTCGACGGACAGACCGGTCGCGTCGGCCCACGAGCCGGATTCCAGCGGCACGGCCTCGTCCAGGAATTTGCGCGCGTAGGCGATGACCTTGTCGCCACGCACCTTGTTGTAGCTCGACCCCTTTTCGGCGCCGTCGTCTTCCGAGATGACGTCGGTGCCGTACAGGGCGTCGTAGAGCGAACCCCACCGGGCGTTGGCGGCGTTCAGCGCGAACCGGGCGTTGAGCACCGGCACCACGAGCTGGGGGCCCGCGGTCGTGGTGATCTCGTCGTCGACGCCCGAGGTGGTGATCGTGAAATCCGCGGGTTCGGGCAGCAGGTAACCGATTTCGGTGAGGAACTCGCGATAGGCGTCGATGTCGAGCGGCTCGATGACCCGCTGCCGGTGCCACTTGTCGATCTGGGCCTGGAGCTCGTCACGCCGGCGCAGCAGATCCTGGTTCTTCGGGGTGAGGTCGGTGACGACCTTGTCCACGCCGGCCCAGAAGCTGTCCGGGTCGATATCGGTGCCGGGCAAGGCCTCTTCGTTCACGAAGTCGTAAAGCACCCGGGCGACGCGCAAGTTCCCCGCCGACACGCGATCAGTCATGATTCTCCTCCGTCATGGGCCGCCCTGGACCCTCCATGGGCCGTCGAGGGACCAGAAAGGCCCAGATTGGCAATGTCATCAGCCTACCGAGCACAGCCTGGCGAGCGTTATCCGCCGACCTGCCACAGCAGGTCAGGACGCGCTGACAGCCCCAAGAATGATGCTGCGGCGGTCACCGGAATCGATGTCCAGCAACGCACATTCCGTGCGCAAGCGGCACTGTGCCCTCCGGCGCCCTCCAGCACTTTCTTAACTGGTAGCCGTGAAAGATCATACGGGCTGCGCGCGGTCGGGCCCGCCCGGCCAGTCTCGCTAGGCCTCGCGCATCGTCCCGACGAAGTCTTCGACCAGGTCTTCCATCGCCACCATGGCCACCACGGCGCCGATCTCGTCGATGACCAGCGCCAGGTGGCTGTTGCTGCGGCGCAGCCGCGACAACGCCTCGGCCAGCGGCAGCGACCTCGGCAGCCCCGGCAGGGGCCGCACCTTTGCCAGATCGATCACCGTCTCGGGATCGTCGTCGAGCGTCAGCACGTCCTTGATGTGCAGGTAACCCATGAAGCTGCCGTCGACGTTTGCCACCGGGAAGCGGGAATAGCCGCTCTGGGCCAGGGCTTCCTCGACCGCTGCGACCGTCGGGCCCTTGCCGGCGCCGGCCACCGGCACCGCGCGCACCCCGGACAGGGGCACCGCCACGTCGCCGACCACCCGGTGGCGGATCTGCAGCGCACGGGCCAGCCGGGTGCCCTCCTCCTGGTCCAGCAGCCCCTCGGACGCGGACTCGGCGATCATGGCGCTCAGCTCGACGGGGGAGACCGTGATCTCCAGCTCCTCCTTGCGCTCGACCCCGAGCGCGCGCACCACCACGCTGGCGCACCTGTCGTAGAACACGATGAACGGCCGGGCCGCCCGCACGTAGGCCAGGTACGGCGGGACCAGCAGCATGGCCGTGCGCTCCGGACCGGCCAGCGCGATGTTCTTGGGCACCATCTCGCCCAACAGCACGTGCAGCGTCACCACGATGACCAGGGCGACCGCCAACGACAGCGTGTGCAGCAGCGCCGGGTGAATCGCGGTCAGCCCGAGCCCCGTTCGCAGCAGGTCCGAGACCGCCGACTCACCGATCCGGCCGAGCAGCAGCGACGCGGCCGTGACGCCCAGCTGCGCGCCGGCCAGCATGGACGGCAGCTGCTCCCCGGCGCGGATCACCGTGACGGCGGCGGCTCGGCCCTGTTCCGCCAGCGCTTCGAGGCGGTCGCGCCGCGCCGAGATCAGCGAGAACTCGGCCCCGACGAAGTACGCGTTCACCGCGATCAGCAGGCACGCCAGCAGCACGCCCATGGTGTCGCTCATCGGTGTGCCTCCGGCGCGGGAATGTCGCCGTGACCGCTCAGTTCGGTCAACTCGAGCAAGTCGATCCGGCGGCCGTCCATCCGGATGACCCGCGCCTGCCAGCGCGTCACCGCGTCCAGCAAGCCGTCGGCGTCCAGGCCGGGAAGCTTCACCGTGTCACCGGCCACCGGGATGTGACCGATCTCGCGCAGCACCAACCCGCCGATCGTCTCGTAGGGGCCCTCGGGCGCCCGGAAGCCGGTGGCGGAGGCCACCTCGTCGATGCGCAACAGGCCCGACACCCGCCAGCCGGTGCCGGCGGGCACCACGTCGGGCGTGGCGTCGTCGTGTTCGTCGCGGACATCGCCCACGATCTCTTCGATCAGGTCCTCGAGGGTCACCATGCCCGCGGTGCCGCCGTATTCGTCGACGACGAGTGCCGTTTGCAAACTGTTGGCCCGGATCTCGGCCATCACCGCGTCCCCGTCGAGCGTGGACGGCACCACCGCGACGGGTTGCGCCACCGTGGTCAGCAGCGTGCGTCCGCGGTCGGCGCGCGGGATCGCGAACACCTGTTTGACGTGCACGATGCCGACGGTCTCATCGAGGTCGCCGTCGACGATGGGGAAGCGGGAGAACCCGGACTCGGCGGCCGCGGTCACCAGGTCGGCGACCGTGTCGTCGGTCTGCAGCGCCACGATCTTGGAGCGGGGCGTCATCAACTCCTCGGCGCTGAGCGTGCCGAACTGCAACGATCGCCGCACCAGCGCCGCCGTCGGGGCGTCCAGGGCGCCGCTGCGCGCCGACGAACGCACGAGTGACAACAGCTCTTGCGGGGACCGGGCGGACCGTAGCTCCTCGGCGGGCTCGATGCCCAACCGGCGCACGATCCAGTTCGCCGCGCCGTTGGTCAACCGGATCGCCGGGGTCAACAGCAGCGAGAACAGCACCTGAGCCCCCACGACGGCGCGCGCGGTCGACACCGGCCGCGCCACCGCCAGGTATTTGGGGACGAGCTCGCCGAACACCATCGACACCGACGTCACGATCGCCAGCACCAGCGCGGCCATGATCGCATCGCCGACCCGGTCGGGGATGCCGAGCGCGTCCAGCCAGGGGTGCGGCAGGTCCTCGACCATCGGATCGGTCAGGTAACCGGCCGCCAGCGTCGTGACGGAGATCCCGAGCTGCGCGCCCGACAACTGAAACGACAGCCGCTGGTGCGCGCGGCGGATCCAGCGGTCGCGGCGGCCGCCGCCGCGGGCGTTTGCCTCCACGGCGCTGCGGTCCAGGGTGGTCAACGAGAATTCGGCGGCGACGAAGACGGCGTTGCCGAAGATCAGCACCGCGATCGCCACAATGCTGATCACGGTGACGGTGACGTTCATGAATTACGCCGCCCGCGGGTCGACGGTGGTGGGCCGGTGACTGGGGGAGGCTCCGCATCGGGCGGCTCGTCCGACGGCCCGTGCGCCGGCAAGCCGATGGCCTGCGCGGGTGCCTGCGGCACGTCGATCCTTTCGCTGCCTGGTGACCGAGCGGACGCGGTTGCTTCCGTCTTTGCTGCCTTATGCTAGCCCGGGTGGCGGCGCCGCGGCGCCGACCGCTCGCGGCGGCGCCGGGGTTGGCGCCGGAAACCGCCGCTGACCCGGGGCAACTACGGTATGCCTACCCTTACTCAGGTACGCTCTGCGCACTATGCCCGACGCCCCACCGGACACGCCTGCGGTCCAGATCCTGCCGCGCGAACGCTTCGACATCGCCGACGAGGTCGCACAGATCCCCCGGCCACCCACGCCCGCCCTGGATGCCCCCTTCGGGCTGCGCGCCGCCCGGCTCGAGGACGCGGACATGGTGGCCGAGTGGATGAACCGGCCGCACCTGGCCGAGGCGTGGGAGTACGACTGGCCGACCCCGCGCTGGCGGCAGCACCTGGATGCCCAACTCGAGGGCACCTACTCCCTGCCGTTGATCGGGAGTGTGCGCGGCAGGGATATCGCCTACCTCGAACTGTATTGGGGCGCAAAGGATCTGATCTCGCGCTATTACGACGCCGAGCCGTACGATCTGGGGCTGCACGCCGCCATCGCCGACGTGAAGCTGGTGAATCGGGGCCTGGGCCCGATGCTGTTGCCCCGGATCGTGGCCAGTGCCTTTTCGGCTGAGCCGCGGTGCCGCCGGATCATGTTCGACCCCGATCACCGCAACACCACCGCGCGCAGGCTGTGCGAGTACGTCGGATGTGAGTTCCTCGGCGAGCACGACACGACGAACCGGCGCATGGCGCTCTACGCGCTGGAAGCCCCCACCACCGACGCGTAGCCGGCGTAATCGGGCGACATTGCGGCGGCGACCAACTCCCATAACACCTCGTCGGTGCCGCCGCCGACGCGGGCGAGCTTCATGTCGCGCCACCACGCGCCCAGCGGCGTCTCGTCGATGAGGTAACCCGCGCCGCCGAAGATGTGCATACATTCCGACATCACTTCCTCGCCGAGGCGGGCCGCGGTCACCTTGACACCCGCGGCCGCGCGCAGATCCAGCCGGCCCTGGGCCGCGATGCCGAGCAGGCCGTGCCGCAGCAGGTCGACGCGCGCCTGCAGATCCGCCATCCGAAGCCGCAGCGCCTGGTGCTCGAACAACGTGTGACCGAACTGGCGACGAGTCATCATGCGCGCCAACGTGATCCCGATCGCCCGCTGGCACGAGGCCGCGATCTGGCCGGCGATCGACATCCGCTCGTGGGCCAGCCCCCAGCTGATGGCCGCCAGCCCGGTGCCGGCCCGCGCGACCAGGGCGTCGGCGGGGACCCAGGTGTCGATGTGCACGGCGGCGGTGTCCAGCGGCCCGGCGCCGACCTTGTTGTAGGGCCGCTGCACGCCGACCTGGGCCGTCGGCACCGCGATCAGCGCGACGTTGCCGTACTTGCTGGACGAGTCGTGGTCGACGCTGCGCGCCACCACCATGATGTGATCGGCGATGGGGGACAACGAGACGAACTTCTTGATCCCGCGGACGTCGAAACCCCCGTCCCGAGAGGAGATCTCGGTCTCGACGATCTGCAGGTCGGAGCCGCCGGACTCCTCGGAGGCTCCGATGCACAGCACGGCCTGCCCCCGGATCGCCCGTTCGCAGATGTCCCGCAGGTAGTCGGACTTGCCGAACCGGCGCAGGACGGCGATCGCCGAGTCGTGCAGGCTGACCCCCACCCCGATGCCGGCCGAGGACAACCTGCCCAGGGCGAAGGCGAGCTCGACCAGCTTGCCGACGTCGGGCAGCGCGCCGTCGCCCCATTTTTCGCTGAAGACGCCGCGCGCACCGAGGTGTTCGATCAGTTCACGCGGAAACTGTTGCCGCGCTTCGGCTTCCGTCGTCCACGCCAGGACCTGTTCGTCGAACGCGTCCGCCAGCAGGCCACGGTAGCCGTCGAGGCTGGTCTGGGTTGTCTCAGGCATCGCCGTCACTTAATCCACCGCCTCTAGGGAGCGCCGCACTTCCAGGCGGCGCAGCTTGCCCGACGACGTCCGGGGCAGCGACCCGGGCGCCATGAGGATGACGTCGGAGGGAACGACGCCGCACACGGACGCGACGCGCGCGATGACGTCGGCGCGCGCGCCGGCCTGATCCGCCCCCCGGAATTCGGCGGCGACGATCAGGCCGGGGCGCGCGGAACGTTCGCCGGTGGCCAGCGCCACCACGGCGCCTTCGCGCACCCCGCGGACTCCGGCGGCAACCGTCTCGATCTCGGTCGGGAAGATGTTGCGTCCGGCGATGGTGATGAGCTCCTTGGCCCGGCCGCACACCACCAGGCCGCCGTCGGCGAAGAAGCCGAGATCGCCGGTGGGAAACCAGCTTTCGCGGTCGACGGGGTCGTGTCCCAGGTAGCCGTCCATCATCGACGCGCCGCGGATCTCGATCTCACCGATGTCGCCGTGCGTGTCGTCGCGCGGCGAGATCCGGATCTCGGTGCCTGGTATGGGCTCGCCCAGCACCGCGTGGCGGCGTGAGCCCGCCTCGTCGGTGACGTCGGCGAACCGCAGCCCGGTGCCGGGGGCGGGCACGCTCACCGCGCACGTCGACTCCGCCAGCCCGTAGGACGGGGTGGCGGCGCCGGCGTCGAACCCGAAGGGGCCCATCGCGTCGGCGAAGCGCTCGAATCCCTCGCAGTCGACCGGCTCCCCGCCGTTGATCGCCACCCGCAGGGCGCCCAGGTCGACGTCGGAGACCCGGCGGGCGTACCTGCCGACCAGGTTGTAGGCGAAGTTCGGCGCCGCGGTGATGGTCGCGCGGCTCTCCGACAGCCAGCTCAACCAGCGAAACGGCGAGGCGGTGAAAGCCGATGTGGGGGAAAGCCATACCGACATGCCGCCCAGCGACGACGCGAGCAAGAAGGACAGGCCCATGTCGTGGTAGAGCGGCAGCCACGAGCAGCCGACGTCCGCGGGGGTGACCGAGAGGCGGTGATTGAGGCCGCGCAGGTTGGCCAGCACCGCCCGCGGCGACAGCGCGGCGGTCTTGGGCGAGCCGGTCGAGCCCGCCGTCCCCTGCAGGATCGCGGGATGCTCGCGTCGGGGCGGCGGCTCGCCGCACGAGCGGCCCGTGCGCGCCGCGGGCCCAACGTCTTCGACGACCATGTCCTCGTCGAGGCTCGCGGGATCGAGCGATTGCAGGCCGTCCAGATGGGAGCCGTGGCTCAGAACGGTGCGCACCCCGATGCCGCGGAAGCGGGTCAGCGTCGCCTCGGCCCACCGGCGACCCTCGGCGCCGCGCACCGGCCCGGGCAGGATCGAGACGCTTGCGCCCGTCAGCCACGCGCCCTGAATGGCGGCGACGAACTCGACGGTCGGTTCGCCGACCAGTCCCACGGCGGCCGGCCGGCCCCGGTCCAGCAGCCATGCGGCGACGCTCTCGGCCAGCCCGTGCACCTCGGGCCAGGGGTGGCGGTGCCAGGCCGAGGCCTCGCGGTCGAACACCACCAGATCGCTGGTGCCGCCGCGCATCGCGGCCTTTAGCGCCGCGGCCAGCTCATTCATCGCGATGTTTGGCGGCGATCGCGGCCTGCAGGTCGCCGACCGTGTCGCAGTTCAGGAGTTCCTCTTCGGACAGCGAGACACCCAGCCGTTCTTCGATGGCCACCATGCCCACGGCGAAGGCCACCGAATCCAGCCCGACGTCGTCGACCAGTCGCGCGTCGGGGGTCAGGCGGGACGCGTCGACGTTGAGGTCCTCGCGCAGGATGCTCAGCAGCTCGGCGCTGACGGTGGGGGAAGAGGAGGTCATGGCGCAGTAGGTTAGCAGGCCCTATTAGGCAAGGCTAGCCTTACCCTGCGCGTGTCACCACCCCAGCGGGAGTGGATGCCCCTCGGCGAAGCCCGCGGTCGACTGCACCCCGACCACGACCCGCTCATACAGTTCCGCCAGGTTCGCGGCGCCGACATAGGTGCAGGTGCTGCGCACCCCGGAGGTGATGTGATCGAGCAGATCCTCGACACCGCCGCGGGCGGGGTCCAGGCCCATGCGCGACGTCGAAATGCCCTCCTCGAACAACGCTTTGCGGGCCCGGTCGAACGCGGTGTCGGCGCCGCTGCGGGCGACCACGGCCCGCTTGGACGCCATGCCGTAGCTCTCCTTGTACGGCTGGTCCTCGCGGTCGCGCATCAGGTCGCCGGGCGACTCGTAGGTGCCGGCGAACCATGACCCGATCATCACGTTGGACGCGCCCGCGGCCAGCGCCAGCGCCACGTCGCGGGGATGGCGGATGCCGCCGTCGGCCCACACGTGCCCGCCCAATTCCCTTGCCGCCGAAGCGCATTCGACGATGGCCGAGAATTGCGGGCGCCCGACCCCGGTCATCATCCGGGTGGTGCACATCGCGCCCGGACCGACGCCGACCTTGACGATGCTCGCCCCGGCGCCGAGCAGGTCGCGGGTGCCCTCGGCCGAGACCACGTTGCCCGCCGCCAGCGGCACGCCGAGGTCGAGCGACGCGACCGTGCGGATCGCCTCCAGCGTCTTGACCTGATGCCCGTGTGCGGTGTCGATGACCAACAGATCGATCCCCGCCTCGACCAGGGACCGCGCCTTGGCCCCGACGTCGCCGTTGATGCCGACGGCCGCGCCCACCCGCAGCCGGCCGCGCGCGTCGACCGCCGGCGCGTACAGGCCCGCGCGGATGGCGCCGGTGCGGGTCAGCACCCCGGCCAGCGTGCCGTCGGCGTTGGTGACGACCGCGACACCGATCGGGGACTGCTCGAGCAGGTCGAAGATCTTGCGCGGCTCGGTGCCCACCGGCGCGGTGACGAAGTCGGTCATCGCGACGTCGCGCACCCGGGTGAACCGATCGACACCCAGGTAGGACGATTCGCTCACCAACCCCAGCGGACGGCCCTCGAAAGCCACCACGGCGACCCCGTGCGCCCGCTTGTGGATCAGCGCCATCGCATCGGACACCGAGTCGTCGGGCTCGAGCACCACCGGGGTGTCGAGAACCAGGTCGCGGCCCTTGACGAACTCGACCGTCTGCTCGACCGCGGTGATCGGCAGGTCCTGCGGCAGGATCACCAGGCCGCCGCGGCGCGCCACCGTCTCGGCCATCCGCTTGCCGGCCACCGCCGTCATGTTGGCGACGACGACCGGAATCGTCGTGCCCGAGCCGTCCGCGGTGGACAGGTCGACGTCGAACCGCGACGCGACCTCCGAGCGGTTGGGCATGACGAAGACGTCGTTGTAGGTCAAGTCGTATCCGGGCCGGTGCCCGTCGAGGAACCTCATCGCAACTCCAACCCCCTTTACGCCCTCCAGTGTGGCCCAGCTAGGCGGGCACTTCGGTGCGATCGCCGCTCCACAGCGTGTGGAAGCGCTTGTCAGGGTCGTCATCGATGCGGCCGTAGGTGTGCGCGCCGAAGAAGTCCCGCAACCCCTGGGTCAGCGCGGCGGGCAGCCGCTCGGTGCGCAGCGCGTCGTAGTACGACAGCGCCGAGGAGAACCCGGGGATCGGGATGCCCAGCTGGGTGGCGGTCACCACGACACGGCGCCAGCCGTCGATGGCGGCCTCGATGGCGCTGCGGAAGTACGGCGCCACGATCAGCGTCGGCAGCTCGGGGTCCTCGTCGAAGGCGTCCTTGATCCGGTTGAGGAACTTCGCCCGGATGATGCAACCGCCGCGCCAGATGGTGGCCAGGTCGCCGGGCGTGATGCCCCAGTCGTATTCGGCGCTGCCGGCCTGAATCTGGTTGAAGCCCTGGGCGTAGGCGATGATCTTCGACGCGTACAGCGCCTGCCGGATGTCCTCGGTGAACTGCTTCGCATCGCCGGGCTTGGTGCCCAAGCCGCCCGATGCCAGCCCGGTGGTGGCCTTGCGCTGGGTCACCGACCCCGACAGCGCGCGCGCGAACACCGCCTCGGCGATGCCGGTGACCGGCACGCCGAGGTCCAGGGCCGACTTGACCGTCCAGCGGCCGGTGCCCTTCTGCTCGGCCTCGTCGAGGATCAGGTCGACGAGCGGCTTGCCGGTCTTGGCGTCGGTCTGGCGCAAGACCTGCGCCGTGATCTCGACGAGGAAGCTGTCCAGGTCGCCGGAGTTCCACTCGTCGAACACGTCGGCGATCTCGCCGGCGGTCTTGCCGAGGCCGTCGCGCAGGAGCTGGTAGGCCTCGCCGATCAGCTGCATGTCGGAGTATTCGATGCCGTTGTGCACCATCTTGACGAAGTGCCCGGCGCCGTCGGGACCGATGTGGGTGCAGCACGGCACCCCGTCGACATGCGCGGAGATCTCCTCGAGCAGCGGGCCCAGCGACTTGTACGACTCGGCCGGGCCGCCGGGCATGATCGACGGCCCGTTGAGCGCGCCCTCTTCTCCGCCGGAGATGCCCGCCCCGACGAAGTGCAGACCGCGCTCGCGCATCGCCTTCTCCCGACGGATGGTGTCGGTGTAGAGCGCGTTGCCGCCGTCAATGATGATGTCGCCTTTTTCCATGGCGTCGGCGAGTTCGTTGATGACGGCGTCGGTGGGATCACCGGCCTTGACCATGATCAGCACCCGTCGCGGCTTTTCCAGCGCGTCGAGGAACTCGGCGATGGTCTCCGACCGCACGAACTTGCCGTCGCCGCCGTGCTCCTTGAGCAGCGCGTCGGTTTTGGCGATCGACCGGTTGTGCAGCGCCACGGTGTAGCCGTGCCGGGCGAAATTGCGGGCGATGTTCGACCCCATCACGGCCAGGCCCGTGACGCCGATCTGCGCGGTGCCGGTCTTGGAACCCGCCTGGGTGTCCGACGAACTCATGTCTTCGCCTCTCAATCGGGAGAACGTTTCGGCAAAAGCTTTCGGTGACACTGTGGCACAGCGCAGGAATGCGCGCCCCGGGTGATCGGCCCTGCGCGGCGTCAGAGGTTGAACAGGCGTTCCAGCTCGGTGAGCCAGGGCACGGCCAGCGCGATGGTGGGCACCACGAACACCGCAGCCGCGGCGAGGTAGGCGGCCGCCGCCAGCGCGGCGCTGTTGCCGCGCCCGCCCAGCCGGCGCACGCGCAGCACCGTGCTGGGACCGCTCGCCGCCAGCGCGCCCGACGGCGCCCGTCCCGAGGCGCAGGCGACCAGCGCCCGGGCCAGGGGAGCGCGGCCGGCGGCACGCACCGCGGCGTCGTCGGCGAGCAACTCGACCAGCAGCTGGACGGCACCCAGCGCGTTGGCGCTGCGGACCAGCCGCGGGAAGGCCGCGTGCACCGCGGTGAACGCCTCCAGCACCAGGTCGTGCCGTGCCCGCAGGTGGGCGCGCTCGTGGGTGAGGATGGCCGCGACCTCGGCGTCGGCGAGCGTGCTCAGCGTGCCCTCGCTGACCACCACCCGGCTGCGCACGCCCGGCAGGCAGTAGGCGAGCGGTTGCGGGACATCCAGCACGCGCAGATCGCGGGTGCGGGTGCAGGACTGCGACAGCGCCGCGTCGTGGCCGACCCCGACCAGGTCGACGACCATCCGGTGGTGGGCCCGCCGCTTCCGATTGGCGATGGCCACCCGGGCGAGGGCGACCATCAATCGGGCGCCGACCAGCACGGTTAACGCGAAAACCCCGATGTATGCCGCCCACAGCGGCCACCCGAGACGGTCGGCGGCGCCGACGATGCTGGTCGTGGGTCGCCCGTCGGGACCGGGCATGAGCAGCCGGGTGGCGATCGCGATCCCGGCGCTGAACGCCGACAGGACCGCGGCCAGCGCGACGGCCTGCCACAACACCATGGCGGCTCTGGGGGCGCGCAGCGGCCACCGCGCGCGTGCCAACATGGCCGGCACGGGACCGGTCAGTAGCACCGCGAGAATGGTGAAAGCCAGCGCGGACACACTGTTAGTGTCTCTCAGCCCTCCGGGCCTGCGCCAGCAGATGGCGAGTTGTTGCGTTGATTGGCTTCCAGTTCGGCGAGAGCGCGCCGCAGCGCCTCGGCCTCGTCGGCGCCGACGCGCTCGACGAAGTGCACCAGCGCGGCCTGCCGGCCGCCGGAATCCTCGGCCTGGGCCAGCGCGTCCACCATGAGGCCGGCGACGAGTTCGTCGCGGCCGTGCACGGGGGCGTACCGGTGTGCCCGGTCGTCGCGGATCTGGGAGACCAGGTTCTTCTTGGCCAGCCGCTGCAGCACGGTCATGATCGTGGTGTAGGCGAGGTCGCGCTGCGCCGACAATGCCTCATGGACCTGGCGCACCGTCTGAGGCTCGGGCGCGGACCACAGATGGTCCATGACGGCCCGTTCCAGATCCCCCAGCCGTGTCAGTTTGGCCATAGTTCGTTCATCTCCTGAGCGTCGAAACCAGACTACTCCCGCTTACTACCGACCGTCGTACGGAAAGCTGACAAATCTCTGTGCCGGCCACCGCGCACGCCCCGTCGCGAACAAGTCGAACCATACCCCTTGCAAAGTTAGGGCAGCCTTGCCTATGCTAATCGAGTCGAGCGATAAACGGACCGCGTGAGAGTCCTGAGGGCTGCAGTGACCCCCGGTCTTACTCGATCGGCGAGCCCCGTGCCCTGTGCACGGGGCTCAGCCGTTTTCGGGGTGTGTCCCGCGAGTTGTGCTGCCGCCAAAGCCGTCCCGCACGCGATGGTGTAGACACAGGGACGTGCCAGAGCCGCAGGAAACGATCATCCCGCCGCATTTCTCCGCGCCGTTCGACCGCGAGATCGGCTTGCAGTTCACCGAACTCAGCCCCGACGGCGCCCGCGCCCAACTCGAGGTGACGCCCAAGCTGTTGCAGCCGATGGGGCTGGTGCACGGCGGCGTCTACTGCTCGATGATCGAAAGCATGGCCAGCGTGGCGGCCTATACCTGGCTGGCCACCCGCGGCGGCGGAAATGTCGTGGGAGTCAACAACAACACCGACTTCCTGCGCTCGATCGGCTCGGGCATGGTGTACGGCAGGGTCGAACCGATCCACCGGGGCCGGAGCCAGCAGTTGTGGTTGGTCACCATCACCGACGACGACGACCGCGTGGTCGCCCGGGGCCAGGTGCGCCTGCAGAATCTCGAGCTTCGCGAGGGCTGAGCAGAGGACGCCCGGTGCGTCGAATCCCGCTGCCGGGCAACGAGTTTCGCTAGCTCGCCCGCCTGGCGACGGGGCGCTTGGTCTCCGCCGCGAGCACCGCCAGCTGTTCGAGCCGGGTGCGGGCGAACGCCTGCTGCTCGGTGATGGTGAGCTGGCCCCGTCGCGTGCTCAGGAACGTCACCGTCCACGACAGCAGCGTGCTGATCTTGGTCTTGAACCCGACCAGGTAGACCAGGTGCAGCACCAGCCACGCGAACCAGGCGAACAGGCCGCTGAATTCGACCGGGCCGATCTTGGCCACCGCGGAAAACCGCGACACCGTGGCCATCGACCCCTTGTCGAAATACTGGAACGGTTCCCGCTCGGCCGGGTTGGCGCCGTCGAGCTCGGCCTTGATCGTGCTGGCCACGTACTTGGCGCCCTGGATGGCGCCCTGGGCGACTCCCGGCACGCCTTCGACCGCGGCCAGGTCGCCGATGACGAACACGTCGGGGTGGCCCGGCACGGACAGGTCGGGCAGCACCTTGACCCGACCGGCCCGGTCGAGTTCGACCGTCGACTGGTCGGCGAGGTCGCGGCCCAGCGGACTGGCCGAAACGCCGGCGGACCATACCTTGCAAGCGGATTCGATGCGCCGGACGGTGCCGTCGGAGTCCTTGACGGTGATGCCGTTGCGGTCGACGTCGGTGACCATGGCGCCCAGCTGAATCTCCACGCCCATCTTTTCCAGCCGGTCGGCGGCCCGCTGGCCCAGCTTGTCACCGAAGGGCGGCAGCACCGCCGGGGCGGCGTCGAGCAGGATCACGCGCGCCTTGGTGGAGTCGATGTGGCGGAACGAGCCTTTGAGCGTGTAGGTCGCCAATTCCGCGATCTGCCCGGCCATTTCGACGCCGGTGGGTCCGGCCCCGATCACGGTGAAGGTCAACAGCTTGGCACGTCGCTCCGGATCACGGGACCGTTCGGCCTGTTCGAAGGCGCTCAGGATCCGCCCGCGGACCTCGAGCGCGTCGTCGATCGACTTCATGCCCGGGGCGAACTCGGCGAAATGGTCGTTGCCGAAATACGACTGGCCCGCGCCCGCGGCGACAATCAAGCTGTCGTAAGGGGTTTCGTAGGTGTGGCCGAGCAGATCCGACACGACGAACTTGCCCGCCAGGTCGATGTGCGTGACGTCGCCGAGCAACACCTGGACGTTGCGCTGCCGGCGCAGCACGACCCGGGTGGGCGGGGCGATGTCGCCTTCGGACACGATGCCCGTCGCCACCTGGTACAGCAGCGGCTGGAAGAGGTGGTGCGTGGTGCGGGCGATCAGTTTGATGTCGACGTTGGCGTGCTTGAGTTTCTTGGCAGCGTTGAGCCCCCCGAAGCCCGACCCGATGATGACGACCTGGTGGCGACGCTTCGGTCCAGCTGCGTTACCTGGCTGGGGGCTCATGTTTCCGCTGCTCCTGACGAGGGCTTTTGGACGCGCGATTGCAACTAGCAACCACGCTAGTCAGGCGGATACCCCGCAACCTAACTCGCAACATGTGTGATCAACCACACCGTGCGCATCACGCCTGGTCGTCGACCGCACTGTGGTGAAGTTATCAATCCCGCAGAGACAGCAGCGCCGCGCATCGCGTGGCCGTCACTGAGGGGCGCCTTCTCCCGCGCAGTGGTCGTGGCCGGCCTGGACCATTCCCCCGGGTGCGCGCGCCAGCGCCGCCGCCTCGGCGTCCTCGCGGGTCGGACCCCAGCCCCCGAAATATCGGGATTTGGCGCCGTTCAAGGCGAGCGCCATGCAGCCGCCCTGGCCGCTGGCCAGCAGACGACAGTCGCTGATGCTCTTGCGGCACGTATCCATGGCCGCCTTTTCGGCTGCGCCCTGGCTGGCCGCGCCATCGGCGATGCTGATGTGCCCGGTGGAGTCCGATATCGCCATGGCGATCCAGTTGTCGTCAGCATGCGCGAGGGGGGCCGGCGCCAACGCCACGCCGACGGCAAGCGCGGCCCATGCTCGTTTCTTCATGGCCTCCCCGGCTTTTCTTCTGCGCTGCGCGACCGTGGCGCAGGTAAACGCTATTCGGGAAGTATTACCGCGCCACGACGAATCCGCGAGCCGCGTAGGGCCCACAGCCCGACGAGCGGGCGCACCGCCGCGCCGGCCGCCTCGACGACGCTGATCACCGTAGCGATCGGCCGGGCACGGAAGAAGGGTTTGCGACGGGCGCGGGTTACGCCTCAGGCGAACTGAGCCAGCGCGCCGTGGCTCACGTGCAACGTCTGACCGGTGATGTGGCGTGCCGCCGATGTGGTCAAGAACAGCGCCAGGCGGGCGACCTCGGCGGCCACCGGGGCGGGGGTGCGGGTGAGACCGTCGTAGCCCGCCTGGGCGCTGCGCCCACTGGCGACGGCGTTGACGGTGATTCCACGGGTGCCGAAGACGCTCGCCTGCCCGGCGGTCCAATTCGCCAGCGTCGCTTTGATTGCGGCGTCGGCGCTGCCCGCCGGCGGGTTCTCGGGTACCACGCTGATGATCGACCCGCCCGAGCGCAGATGATCGCCCACGGTCTGCAGCGTCAGCACCGCCGAAAGCACCGTCGCGTCAAGCGCTTTGCGCCACGCGTTGGCGGTGTCGGCGATCGAGTAGGTGCGCGGGTCGCCGGCCTCCCAGGTGGGCGCCGGCACGTTGACGATGGTGTCCAGGTGGTGGGGGAACAGCGGGCGAGCCTCTTCGAGGCTGGCCGGGTCGGTGGTGTCGCAGACGATCGCCTCCACCTCGAGCTCCTTGGCGGCGATCTCCAGATCGCTCTTGCGCGCGCCCACGAGGGTCACTTTGTGGCCGTCGTCGCGGAAGCCCTCGGCCACCGCGCGTCCCAGCTCCGTGTCTCCGCCGGTAACCAGTACCTCCACTGCCATGACCTCCTCTGCCTGGGACCTCAGCGCGTTATGGCGTCAATCCCCGTATATGTTACTGGACAGTAGCTAGCTGGCGAAATTTTTGCCGCCGCGACGCGCGGATCATTTGGGTAACTATTTGTGCGTCACTTTTTGCGGCGATTCGGCCGCCAGGGGGTCCGCATCGTCGGCGGGCTAGGGTGCATCCATGTGTCGGATCGGGTTCCTGACCGGGTTGTTTTCGGCGGTGTTGCTGGCGGTGGTCGGGTGTGGGTCCACGCGGCCGCCGGCGCAGTCGCCGCAGGCGTCCGGGAAAGTGATGGTGTTCGCCGCCGCGTCGCTCAAGCCGGTGTTCACCCGGCTGGGCCAGCAGTTCACGGCCGAAAACCCGGGCAGCGGCGTCGAATTCGAGTTCGCCGGCTCCTCCGAGCTGGCCACCCAGTTGACGCAGGGCGCGACCGCCGACGTCTTCGCGTCGGCCGACACCGCGCAGATGGACACGGTCAACAAGGCGGGCCTGCTCAGCGGCGCCCCGCGGACCTTCGCGTCGAACACACTGGTCATCGTCACCGCGCCGGGCAACCCGAAGCAGATCGGATCCTTCGCCGATCTGGCCAAGCCCGGGCTGAACGTGGTGACCTGCCAGCGGCCGGTGCCGTGCGGGTCGGCCACCCATCGCGTCGAAGACAGCACCGGGGTGCGCCTCAACCCGGTCAGCGAGGAACTCAGCGTGACGGACGCCCTCAACAAGGTCACCAGCGGCCAGGCCGACGCCGCGCTGGTCTACGTCACCGACGCCAAGACGGCCGGGAGCAGGGTCGCGACCGTGACCTTCCCCGAGGCCGCCGGCGCGGTGAACGTCTATCCCATCGCGGTGCTGAACAAGGCCGCCCATCCCACCCAGGCGCGGAAGTTCGTCGACCTGGTGACCTCCGCGGCCGGCCAGCAGATCCTGGCCCAGGCCGGCTTCGCCAAGCCCTGACCTTCGTCCTCACCGCAACGCGGCGAACGCCCTCGGCTAGGGCTGGAAGGCCGGAAGAATCGAGCCGGAATCGCGGATCTCCCAGATGCTGTTCTTGGTCACGCCGTCGAAGTTGATCTTGTTCAACGTCGCCCGCGAGTAGGTGAGGTCGATGGCGACCTGGGTCGAGGTGTTGCCGTACGGGTCGGTCATCGGGAACGTGCCCTGAACGTTCACCGCGGAAGCATCGGGGTAGGTCGCTCGGGCGTACCTGAGAATGTCGATGGTGTCCAGCCGCGCACCGTCTTTGATCAGCAGCTCGGTGTAGTTGTCCCGAATGGCGAATCGAGCGTCGACGATTTCGCCGTCCGGGCCTTGAGTGGTCGTGAAGGTGACGCCGTCGGGCTTCTTGGGACCGGCCGGCGTCGACGGCGCCGCCTCGGTCGGTGTCGACGGTGCGGACGAGGGCAGTTGGCTGTCGTTTCGTTCGAATCCCCAGCTTTTGCCGACGATCACGAGGAGAACCAGCACGGTGAGTACAGACAGCGCCAGGGCCACCTTCCCGGAAAGGCCCTTCTTGGGCGGTTCCGTGGCGAAGGCCCATTCGCTGGTCCAATTGGTCCCGTCGAAATACCGTTGCAGCCCATGGCCTACCCCGGCGGGATCGGGGTACCAGCCCGGCGCCGATTTGGGCGGGGGCGGCGCCTGTTCAGATGGCATCCAAGCACCTTCGTCCTGACGGTGACCTTCCGGCTACCCGCGGCGATGGCCGCGCAAAACCATTCTCGCGCACCGGGTGACCACCAGTCACCGGGCCACCACTTACCGCCGGCGTCGGCGGGTCCCGCCCCACTGCGGCGCGCCGCGCACGCCGTTCCGGTGTAATGCGAGGAGCGGGTGAGCGGGTTCCGCGGACTTGTCAAGGTGGCCGTCGGCAGGAGGCTAGGTATTAGCGCGCACAGCACGGATCTGCCCCGCTGGGTGTACCTGCCCGCGGCCGTCGGGACCGTCTTCGTGGGGCTGCCATTGCTGGCCGTCGCGGTGAAGGTCGACTGGCCGCATTTCTGGTCGCTGATCACGAGCCCCTCGTCGCGCACCGCGCTGGCGCTCAGCCTTCGGACCGCGACCGCCAGCACGGTGTTGTGCGTGGCGCTGGGCGTGCCGATGGCGCTGGTGCTGGCGCGCAGCACGGCGCGACTGGTGCGGTTGCTGCGGCCGTTGATCCTGCTGCCGCTGGTGCTGCCCCCCGTCGTCGGGGGCATCGCCTTGCTCTATGCGTTCGGGCGGCTCGGACTGCTCGGCCAGTACCTGCAGGCCGCGGGCATCAGCATCGCGTTCAGCACGACCGCCGTGGTGCTGGCGCAGACGTTCGTCTCGCTGCCGTTCCTGGTGATTTCCCTCGAGGGCGCGGCGCGTACCGCGGGGGCCGACTTGGAGGTGGTGGCCGCGACGCTCGGGGCGCGGCCCAGCGCGGTCTGGTGGCGCGTCACCTTGCCGCTGTTGGCGCCGGGCGTCGCTTCGGGCGCGGTGCTGGCGTTCGCCCGCTCGCTGGGGGAGTTCGGCGCCACCCTGACCTTCGCCGGCTCGCGGCAGGGGGTGACCCGCACGCTGCCGCTGGAGATCTATTTGCAGCGGGTGACTGACGCCGACGCGGCCGTGGCGTTGTCGCTCCTGCTGGTCGTGGTGGCGGCCCTGGTGGTGGTGGGGCTGGGCACACGCCGGCTGACCGGGGCGGACGCGAGGTAGGGCCGGGCCATGAGCGAATTGCAGCTGCGCGCGGTCGTCGCCGACCGCCAGGTGGATGTGGAGTTCTCGGTGTCCGCGGGGGAGGTGCTTGCGGTGCTCGGGCCCAACGGCGCGGGCAAATCGACTGTCCTGCATGTCATCGCGGGCCTCCTTCGACCCGACCACGGGACGGTGCGGCTGGGCGATCGGGTCTTGACCGACACCGCGGCCGGGATCGACGTCCCGACGCACGACCGCCGAGTGGGGCTGCTGCTGCAAGACGCATTGCTGTTCCCCCACATGACGGTTGCCGCCAACGTCGCGTTCGGACCGCACAATCGTCGCGCGAGCCTGCGTCCGGGCCGCGCGACGCAGAAAGCGACGGCGGCCCGCTGGCTGCGCGAGGTGGACGCCGAGCGGCTCGCCGACCGCAAACCGCGACAGCTCTCCGGCGGGCAGGCTCAGCGGGTCGCCATTGCTAGGGCGCTGGCGGCCGAACCCGACGTGTTGCTGCTCGATGAGCCCCTGGCCGGGCTCGACGTCGCCGCGGCCGCGGCGATCCGGGCGGTGCTGCGCGCGGTCGTCACCCGCAGCGGCTGCGCCGCGATCCTGGTCACCCACGACCTGCTCGACGTGTTCACGTTGGCCGATCGGGTGCTGGTGCTCGAATCCGGCAAGGTCGCCGAAATCGGGCCGGTGCCCGACGTGCTCACCGCGCCGCGCAGCCATTTCGCGGCCCGCATCGCCGGTGTCAACCTGGTCAATGGGACGGTCGACCGCGACGGCTCGCTGGTCGCGCACGGCGGCGACCGCTGGTACGCCGCCGCACCCGAGCGGGGCGAACTGGTCTCACCGGAGCAGCATGCGATCGCGGTGTTCCCGCCCACGGTGGTCGCCGTCTATCGCGACCGGCCGCACGGCAGCCCCCGCAACGCCGTGGAAGTCACCGTGGCCGAGATGGATGTCCGCGGGTCGGCGGTGCTGGTGCGCGGCGCCCAGCAACCCGATGGCGCCCCCGGCCTGGCCGCCGAGATCACCGCGGACGCCGGCGCGGAGTTGCGGCTGGCACCGGGGGACCGGGTGTGGTTCTCCGTGAAAGCCCATGAGGTGACGCTGTATCCGGCCGCGCACTGAGCCCACCGGCGGAGTGCCCGGCGGCGTCCGCCGTCCGCGGGGCAGTCGGCAGGTTGCACATTGGCAACATCGACACAACTGCGCTGCGATAGTCCGCAAAGCTCCTTGCGTCACAGCCGTAACACGGTAGGTTCGTCGCCATGGAGCAGGTGGAACCGATTTCGACACGCCGCAAAGGACTGTGGACGACGCTGGCGATCACCACGATGAGTGGTGCCAGCGCACTCGCCATCGCGTTGCCGGCGACCTCGAGCGCCGATCCCGAAGTCCCGACCCCCGTCCCGCCGAGCCCGGCCGCTCCGGCCGCGCCGGCGCCACCCGCGGCTCCGGCCGCTCCCGCCGCGCCGGCGCCACCTGCGGCTCCGGCGCCGAATGGGCAACCGGCACCGGGTGATCCCAACGCGGTCCCACCGGCCGTGGCCCCCAACGGGGCACCGCCACCGCCCGTCGACCCCAACGCGCCCCCACCACCGCCCGTCGACCCCAACGCGCCGCCACCACCGCCCGTCGACCCGAACGCGGGGCGGATCAACAACGCCGTGGGTGGATTCAGCTACGTCCTGCCCGCCGGCTGGGTCGAGTCGGACGCCTCCCACCTGGACTACGGCTCGGCGCTGCTGAGCAAGGTGACCGGCCCGCCGCCGATGCCTGACCAACCGCCGCAGGTTGCCAACGACACCCGCATCGTGATGGGTCGCCTCGACCAAAAGCTTTACGCCAGTGCGGAAGCCGACAACGCCAAGGCCGCGGTGCGGCTGGGTTCGGACATGGGTGAGTTCTTCATGCCCTATCCCGGAACGCGGATCAACCAGGAGAGCACCCCGCTCGCCGGCGCCAACGGCAGCACCGGGAGCGGGTCGTACTACGAGGTCAAATTCAGTGACGCCTCCAAGCCGAACGGCCAGATCTGGACGGGCGTGATCGGCTCGGCCAACGGCGGGAACGCGCAACGCTGGTTTGTGGTGTGGCTCGGAACCTCCAACGACCCGGTGGACCGGGGCGCGGCCAAGGCGCTCACCGAGTCGATCCAGGCCTGGACACCGCCGGCGGCTCCGCCAGCGGCTCCGGGAGCCCCGCCGGCTCCGGGTGCGCCCGCGCCGGCACCGGCGGTTCCTGGGGCGCCCGCGCCGGCACCCGCACCGGGGGCTCCCGCAGCGCCGGCGGCTCCGGGGGCACCGGCACCGGTCCCGGGCCAGGCGCCGGCCGTGGAGGTCAGCCCCACCCCCGCGCCGGCACCGCAGCAAACTCGCTCGGCCTGACATAGGCCGACGGAAAATCGGTTGGTCAACCGTCTCCGATTCGGCACTCGTTTCGTGACCCAAACTGGGTATACCGAAGTGACGGCCCAGCAAAGCGCTGGGCTTTGCCAGCGATTGCAAGGAGACCCGCAATGGACATCATGGCAGCTACGGAATTCCTCGCTCGATCAAGCACGCTCACCAGCGTCGGCTGGATCGGTTACATCATCATCGGTGGTATCGCCGGTGCGATCGCCAGCAAGATCATCCGCGGTAGCGGAGCCGGGATCCTGATGGACATCGTGATCGGCATCGTGGGCGCGCTGGTCGGCGGTTTCATCCTGAGCTTCTTCGTCGACACCGCCAGCGGCGGCTACTTCTTCACCTTCTTCACCGCCCTGCTCGGCTCGTTGCTCCTGCTCTGGATCGTCGGCATGGTACGCAGGACCTAGCAGGCCGAACCCGTTGCGGCCGTGGTGGTTAGCGGCATGATGGAGCGATGGCATCACCGGTGACCACCACGGCAATGCGCGCCTGGCGCGTTCGTCGACCCGGGCCGATGGATACCGGCCCGCTCGAGCAGGTCACCACCGAGGTGCCGCGGCCGGGCCCGTCCGAACTGCTGGTGGCCGTGCGCGCGTGCGGGGTGTGCCGGACCGACCTGCACGTCACCGGAGGCGACCTTCTCGTCCACCGCGAACGGGTCACGCCCGGGCACGAGGTGGTGGGGGAGGTCGTCGAAATCGGCGCCGAGGCCGGCGACAAGTTCCGGGTGGGGGACCGGGTGGGTATCGCCTGGCTGCGCCACACCTGTGGCGTGTGCAAGTACTGCCGCCGCGGCGACGAGAACCTGTGCCCGAAATCCCGCTACACCGGCTGGGACGCCGACGGCGGCTACGCCGAATTCGCCACCGTCCCGGCCGCTTTCGCGCACCCCCTGCCCGGCGGGTACAGCGACAGCGAACTCGCCCCGTTGTTGTGCGCGGGCATCATCGGTTACCGCTCGCTGCTTCGCGCCGAGCTGCCGCCCGGCGGACGGCTAGGCCTCTACGGTTTCGGCGGCAGCGCGCACATCACCGCGCAGGTCGCCCTCGCGCAGGGCGCAGAGGTGCACGTAATGACGCGCGGAGCCCGGGCCCGCGAGCTGGCGTTGGAACTCGGCGCCGCCTCCGCGCAGGACGCGGCGGATCCGCCCCCGGCGCCGCTGGACGCCGCGATCCTGTTCGCCCCGGTCGGTGATCTGGTGCTGCCCGCGCTGCAGGCGCTGGATCGCGGTGGCACGCTGGCGATCGCCGGGATCCACCTGTCGGATATCCCGGCGTTGAACTACCAGCGTCACCTGTTTCAGGAACGCCAGGTCCGGTCGGTCACCTCCAACACCCGGGCCGACGCGCGGGCCTTCCTCGATTTCGCGGGCGAGCACCACATCGAGGTGACCACGCCCGAATATCCTCTCGGACAAGCCGATCGGGCGTTGACGGATCTGAGCGCCGGGCGCATCGCGGGCGCGGCGGTGCTGCTGGTGTGACCGTTCTCAGGTGGACAGGTGCCACACGAACGCGGCGGCGAGCGCACCGAGCCCATTCAGGGACCAGTGCAAGGCGATCGGCGCGATCAGGCTGCCGCTGCGCCGGCGCAGCCAGCTGAAGACGAACCCCGCGGCTCCCGTCGCCACCACGGCGCCGGCCACCCCCGCCAGCATTCCGACGATCCCGCCGCCGAACAGCCGGGTGAAGCCCACGTTGCTGCTGGTCAGTCCGAACGACGTGGCCACGTGCCACAGCCCGAACAGCAGCGAGCCCGCCAGCGCGACCCCGCGAAAACCCCACGCCCGGTTGAGCGCGCCGTGCAGGACGCCCCGAAACGCCAGCTCCTCGGGGATGACGGTCTGCAGCGGGATGATGACCATCGAGGCGACCATCGCGCCCGAGATCGTGGCGTAGCGGTTGTTCAGGAACATCGGCCGGGTCGCCGGCAGCAGCACGCCGACCGCGATCACCGAGGCCACCACCGCCACGGCCGCCAGCGCATAGCCCAGTCCCGGCTTCCAGTGCTCGCGGCCGAGGCCGAGATCCGCCCAACCCAAACCGCGGCACCGCATCAAGATGACCAGCCCGACGGCGGCGGCCGGGACCGTGCCGACGCTCGCCCACGGCGTGGTGAAATGCGCGATCAAATCCGTCAGGACAAGAACCACCACGACGACGGCGATGTCCAGGTGGATGCGGAACCGGTGCAGCGCCGAAAGCTCGGACGCCACAGGGTGAACGTCGACTGTGCCGGCCTCATGCATCCGGCCAGTCTACCGGCGGCCCACGGCGCGACGGGCCAATGCGATTGCCGTCACGCGAATCTCAGTCGCTCGGCTGCCAGGTCCACCCCGAAATCTTCGGGTCGTCCTCGCCGTGCTCGCGGGTGTACATCCGCGCGGCCAGGCGGGCGTCGACCATGCGCTGCCGCAGCATGGCGGCGCGGCTGGCCAATCCGTCGACCCGGTCGATGACATCCATGACCAGATGGAAGCGGTCCAAATCGTTGAGCATCACCATGTCGAAGGGCGTCGTCGTGGTGCCGCGTTCCTTGAAGCCGCGCACGTGCATATGCGCGTGGTTGGTGCGGCTGTAGGTCAGCCGGTGGATCAGCCACGGATAGCCGTGGTAGGCGAAGATCACCGGCCTGTCCGGGGTGAACAACGCGTCGAATTCGCGGTCCGGCAGGCCATGCGGGTGCTCGGTGTCGGGCTGCAGCCGCATCAGGTCGACGACGTTGACCACCCGGACGGCCAGCTCCGGCAGCTCGGAACGCAGGATGTCGGCGGCGGCCAGCGTCTCGAGCGTCGGGATGTCCCCGGCGCACGCCAGCACCACGTCGGGGTCGTCGCCCACAGATTGAGCGGTGCTCGCCCACTCCCAGATGCCCAGGCCGCGGGTGCAGTGCGCGATGGCCTCATCCATGTCGAGATAGGCCAGCGCGGGCTGCTTGCCGGCGACGATGACGTTGATGTAGTCGCGGCTGCGCAGGCAGTGATCGGCCACCGACAGCAGCGTGTTGCCGTCCGGCGGCAGGTACACCCGCGTGAGCTCGGGTCGCTTGTTGGCGACGAGGTCGATGAACCCCGGGTCCTGGTGGGACGCCCCGTTGTGGTCTTGGCGCCACACGTGCGAGCTCAGCAGGTAGTTCAGCGACGCGATCGGCCGCCGCCACGGCAATTCCCGGCTGGTGGCAAGCCATTTCGCGTGCTGGTTCAGCATCGAGTCGACGATGTGCACGAACGCCTCGTAGCAGTTGAACAGGCCGTGCCGCCCCGTCAGCAGGTAGCCTTCCAGCCAGCCCTGGCACAGGTGCTCGGACAGCACCTCCATGACGCGGCCGTCGGGCGCCAGGTGCTCGTCGTCGGGCTCGATCTCGGACAGCCACACCTTGTCGGTCGATCCGTAGACGGCGTCGAGCCGGTTGGAGGCCGTCTCGTCGGGCCCCATGAGCCGGAATCGGTCCTTGTTGCGGGCGATCACGTCGCGCAGGAACCCGCCCAGCACCCGGGTCGCCTCGTGCGTGACGGCCGCCGGTCGCTCGACGGCGACGGCGTAGTCGTGGAAGTCGGGCAGGTCGAGGTCGTGCAGCAACACCCCGCCGTTGGCGTGGGGGTTGGCGCTCATCCGGCGATCCCCGCTGGGCGCCAGCGCCCGCAGCTCCGGCCGCAGCCGGCCGTTTTCGTCGAAAAGCTCCCCGGGCCCATAGCTGCGCAGCCACTCTTCGAGCTGGGCACGGTGTTCGGGGTTGTCGCGCGTCGCGGCCAGCGGCACCTGGTGCGAGCGCCAGGTGCCCTCAACCTTCTTGCCGTCCACCATCTTTGGCCCGGTCCAGCCCTTAGGGGTACGCAGCACGATCATCGGCCACACGGGCCGCTCGACCCCGTTGCCGCCGCGGGCCGCACCCTGGATGGCGGCGATGTCGTCGAAGGCGTCGTCGAGGGCGGCGGCAAGTTGCCGATGCACATCGGCCGGGTCGTCACCGGCGACCGTGATCGGGCGGTACCCGTAGCCGCGCAGCAGCGATTCCAGTTCGGCGTGCGGGATGCGGGCCAGCACCGTCGGGTTGGCGATCTTGTAGCCGTTGAGCGCCAGGATCGGCAGCACGGCGCCGTCGGTGACGGGGTTGAGGAACTTGTTGGAGTGCCAGCTGGCGGCCAGCGGCCCGGTTTCGGCCTCGCCGTCACCGACGACGCAGGCCACCACCAGATACGGGTTGTCCAGGGCGGCGCCGTAGGCGTGCACCAGCGCGTAGCCGAGCTCGCCGCCCTCGTGGATGGATCCCGGCGTCTGGGCGGCGACGTGGCTGGGGATCCCGCCGGGGAAGGAGAACTGCCGGAACAGCTTGCGCAGGCCCTCGGTGTCCTCCTCTATGCCCGTGTAGACCTCGCTGTAGGTGCCTTCGAGGTAGGCGTTGGCGACCAGCCCCGGTCCGCCGTGCCCCGGCCCGGTCACGTAGATGACGTCGGCGTCGCGGTGGCGGATGACCCGGTTCAGGTGCGCGTAGACGAGATTGAGCCCGGGGGTGGTGCCCCAGTGACCCAGCAACCGCGGTTTGACGTGATCGATGGTCAGCGGCTCGGTGAGCAGCGGGTTGTCCAGCAGGTAGATCTGCCCGACCGACAGATAATTGGCGGCACGCCAGTACTTGTCGATCAGCGCGAGTTCGTCGTCGGAGAGCGCGGTTGCGTGGGTCATCTCACCGATTGTTCCCACCGATCCCTCCCGCTACTCCTCGCCGCGGGCGCGGGCTTCGTACGCCTGCCGCTTTTCGACGTCGACGTCGTCGGTGAAGACGTGATCGCCGCCGAGCATCCGGTTGAGGCCCTCGGCGATGCGGCGCGGCCAGAATTTCTGGGACACCACCATCGCCCCCGCGGCCTTGGTGATCCGCACCCGCGGCTTGGGGTGGGCCACCAGCTTGACGATGGCGTCGGCGATCTCGGCGGGCTCGGCGTTGCGGAACCCCTTGGCCCCCTTGGTGCCCGCGGTGAGCTCGGTGTTGACGAACGTCGGCAACACCGCGGAGAACTTCACCCCGGCCGAGCGGTACTCCAGCCGCGCCGAGTCGGTGAACGCGACCACCGCATGCTTGCTGGCGCAGTAGGTCGCCAGCCCGACGATGTAGAGCTCCCCGGCCAGCGAGGCGACGTTGATGACGTGGCCTGTGCCGCGGGGCACCATGCGCTGGGCCGCCAGCTTGCTGCCCAGGATCACGCCGTAGACGTTGATGTCCAGAATCCGCCGGGTGACCGCGTCCGGTTCGTCGACGATGCGGCCGACCGGCATGATGCCGGCGTTGTTGATCAGCACGTCGATCGGGCCGAGCCGGCGTTCGACCTGGTCGAGGAAATCGGCGAACGACTGCGGGTCGGTGACGTCGAGTTTTCCGTACACGTCGAGGCCCAGGTCGGCGCCCGACTCCTTCACCCGCACCTCGTCGACGTCGCCGATGGCGACCTTGGCGCCCAGATTGTGCAGCGCGGTCGCGGTGGCCAACCCAATTCCCCGCGCTCCGCCGGTGATGACTACCACCTTGTCGCGAACTCTTCCGCCGACGACCTTGAGGCCGAGGGAACCCGTGTCTGCCATGTTCGGTGCCTTCCAGATTCTTGACGGGTGTCAACTAGACAATCCGGTAAGCACAGCACTCGAAGTCTGGCCGCGCAACAGCCGGTCGGACCGGGCGAGGTTCAGCGCACGGCCAGCCACACCAGGCTGGCGGCGCCGGCCAGGGCACAGTAGATCGCGAACGGGGTCAGCGTCCGGGTCTGGAAATAGCGGGTGAGGAAGCGCACGGCCAGGTAGGCGCAGACGAACGAGGCGACGCTGCCCGCCAGCACCTGGCCGCCGATGCCGGCGCCCAGCGGCCCGAAGAGCTCCGGGATCTTGTACACCCCGGCGGCCAGGATGATCGGCGTCGCGAGCAGGAAGGAGAAGCGCGCGGCGTCCTCGTGCGACAGGCCGCGCCACAGGCCGGCGACGATCGTGATCCCCGACCGGCTGATACCGGGGAACAGGGCCAGGATCTGCGCGGCCCCGATCACCAGGCCGCGCGGCAGCGGGAGCTGGGCCAGCCGCTGATCCGAGGCCTCGTCGCCGTGTTCGAGCTCCGCATCGGACGGCGCCGGCTGTCCCGGCGCGGGCGCGGGCGCGATGCGGCGGCGCAACACCTCGCCCACGTACAGGGCGATGCCGTTGAGCAACAGGAACGTCGCCGCCGGGATCGGTTTGCCGAGCGTCGTCCGAAAAAGCTGCTCGAGCGCCAGGCCGGCCAGGCCCACCGGGATGGTGCCCACCACGATCAGCCACGCCAGCCGCTCGTCGGGCGTCTGAATGCGGCGATACCGCAGCGACGAGAAGAACCCCGACAGGATGCGCAGCCAGTCGCGCCAGAAGAACAGCAGCAGGGCGGCGGCGGTGGCGACGTGAAGGCCGACGATGAAGGCGAGGTAGGGCGAGTGGGGGGCCGAGACGCTGAGGTCCTGCGCCCACCGCCCGCCGACGAGTGCCGGCACCAACACCGCGTGCCCCAGGCTCGAGACCGGGAACAGCTCGGTGACGCCCTGGAACGCGCCAACCACCACGGCCTCGACGTAGCTCAAGTGCGCGGTCATAGCGGGTTGCCTCCATTAGACGACGGGTCGCGGTCGGCCTGTGACGATAGCCCACGCGAGTCCCCGAGTGGCCGTTCGGGCCGACCCGAGGGGATGAGCGCCGAATCCGCTTGCCCACCCGGCATTTTGGCCGCATGCTCGACCCGTCAGGCGGGCGAGCGCCCGCCGTGCAGCGCCCTGACCAGGCAGGTACGGTGTGCAGATGGTCGACGGGTTGCTCGATGCCGTCCGCGTCCTCGACTTGTCGGGCGGGGTCGCCGACGTGGTGACCCGTCTGTTCGCCGATCTGGGCGCCGACGTGTTGAAGGTGGAACCGCCGGGCGGCTGCCTGGCGCGTGACGCGCTGCCGACGCTGCGCGGCGCCAGCATCCCGTTCGCCGTGCGCAACGCCAACAAGCGCAGCGCGGTGCTCGACCCGTTCGACGACGAGGACTGCGCCCGCTTCCTCGATTTGGCCGCCGACGCCGACATCGTCGTGGACACCGGCGCCGACGAGCGCGGCGCCATGTTCGGAACCTCCGGCGAGGAGCTCGCCGCCCGCTACCCGCACCTGGTGGTGCTGTCGGTCACCGACTTCGGCGCGACCGGCCCGCGGTCCTCGTGGCGCGCCACGGATCCGGTGCTGTACGCGATGTGCGGCGCGCTGTCGCGGTCCGGCCCCACCACCGGCACCCCGGTGCTGCCGCCGGACGGCATCGCGTCGGCCACCGCGGCCGTCCAGGCGGCGTGGGCCGCGCTCGCGGCGTACTACAACCGATTGCGTTGCGGCACCGGCGATTACATCGACTTCTCGTGGTTGGACGCGGTCGTCATGGCCCTCGACCCGGCCTTCGGCGCGCACGGGCAGGCCGCCGCAGGCGTCCGGCGCACCGGGCGGTGGCGGGGCCGTCCGAAGAACCAGGACGCCTACCCGATCTACCCCTGCCGGGACGGCTACGTCCGGCTGTGCGTGATGGCGCCCCGGCAGTGGCGCGGCCTGCGGCGCTGGCTGGGGGAGCCGGAAGACTTCCAAGATCTCAAATACGACGTGATCGGCGCGCGATTCGCGGTGTGGCCGCAGATCAGCGAGCTGCTGGAGAAGCTTTTCGCCGGACAGAGCATGAAGGATCTGGTGGCCGCCGGACAGGCGCACGGGGTGCCCATCGCCGCGGTGCTGACGCCGGCGCGGATTCTGGGTTCGGATCACTTCCAGGCGGTCGGCGCGATCACCGAGGCAGAGCTCGTCCCCGGCGTGCGGACCGCCGTGCCGACCGGGTATTTCGTGGTCGACGGCCGGCGCGCGGGTTTCCGCACGCCGGTGCCCGCCGCGGGCCACGACGAACCGTACTGGCGCGGCAATCCGTCGGTGGTGCCGTCGGCGTCGGGCCGTCTCGGCGACTATCCCTTTGCGGGACTGCGGATTTTGGATCTGGGCATCATCGTCGCCGGCGGTGAGCTGAGCCGGCTGTTCGGTGACCTGGGCGCCGACGTGATCAAAATCGAGAGCGCCGATTACCCCGACGGATTGCGGCAGGCCCGCGTCGGCGAGGCCATGAGCGAGTCCTTCGCCTGGACGCACCGCAACAACCGCGGTTTGGGGCTGGACCTGCGCAGCGCCGAGGGCAAGAAGATCTTCGGCCGGCTCGTCGCCGAGGCCGACGCGGTCTTCGCCAACTTCAAGCCGGGAACCCTTACCGCACTGGGTTTTTCCTACGACGAGCTGCGCGCCCTCAACCCGCGGATCGTGCTCGCCGAGAGCAGCGCGTTCGGCGACACGGGGCCGTGGAGCGCGCGGCTGGGGTACGGCCCGCTCGTGCGGGCCACGACCGGCGTCACCCGGCTCTGGACTAGCGACGGCCCGGGGGAGGGGACCGAGGCGGCGCGGCACGCGTTTTACGACGCGACGACGGTGTTCCCCGACCACGTGGTCGGCCGGGTCACCGCGATCGCCGCGCTGGCCGCGCTGATCCACCGCGACCGGACGGGCAACGGCGCCCACGTCCACATCTCGCAGGCCGAAGTCGTGGTCAACCAGCTCGACACCCTGTATGTCACGCAAGCCGCGCTGGCCGCGGGCATCGACCGGATCCGCCAGGACACCAGCCTGCACGCGGTCTATCCCTGCGCCGGTGACGACGAATGGTGCGTCATCTCGATCCGAACGGACGACGAATGGCGGCACGCCGCTTCGGTTTTCGACCATCCCGAATGGGCGGACGACCCGCGCTTCGCCACCGGCGAAGCGCGGCTGGACAATCGGGACGAATTGGTGGAACGGGCCTCGGCGTGGACCCGCACCCGCACCCCGCTGCGGGCCGCCGAACTGCTGCAGTCGGCGGGTGTTCCGGCCGGGCCGATGAACCGTCCGCCCGACATACTCGAGGACCCTCAGCTGATCGCGCGAAACGTCTACAGCGCCATGGCTCATCCGCTGATCGAGAACCCGCTGCCCGCCGAGACGGGACCGGCGCCCTACCGCCACATTCCGTCGGCCCGGCGGGCCCCGGCGCCTCAGCCCGGGCAGGACACCGTCGAGATCTGCCGAAACGTGCTGGGAATGAACACCACCGACATCCAGCGGCTGATCGACGACCGCGTGCTGTTCGGCCCGGCCGCCGACGCCTGAGCCGCCCCGCGATCGCCCGAATGTGCGGCCGGCCGCACCCTCGCGCCCCACTGTGCGGCGAGCCGCACGCCGGGGGTCCGATAGGTTCGACGCATGACCGCTGACCCCAGGACCCCGGTTTTGATCGGCTATGGCCAGGTCAACCACCGCGACGAGATCGATCCGGCCACGCGGTCCGTCGAACCGATGGACCTGATGGTCGCCGCGGTCGAGCGGGCCGCCGACGCCGCGGTGATCGAGGCGGTCGACTCGATCCGGGTGGTCAACATCCTGTCGGCCCAGTATCGGGATCCCGGGCTGTTATTGGGCCAGCGCATCGGCGCCTCGGATTTCACCACGCTGTACAGCCCGGTCGGCGGCAATGTGCCGCAATCGCTGCTCAACCAGGCCTGCCTGGACATCCAGGGCGGCCGCGCTGGCGTCGTGCTGCTGGCCGGCGCCGAAACCTGGCGCACCAGGCGCGGTCTGCGGGCCCAGGGCGGCAAGCTGGTGTGGACCGAACAGGACCGCTCGGTCCCGATGGCCGAGGTGAGCGGCAACGACGTCCCGATGGCCGGCGACGCCGAGATCAGGATTTCCCTGGACCGCCCGGCCTACGTCTACCCCTTGTTCGAGCAGGCGCTGCGGGTGGCGCGCGGCGAGTCGATCGACGATCACCTCCAGCGCATCGGGGAGCTGTGGGCGCGGTTCAACGCGGTGGCGGTGGACAACCCGCACGCGTGGATCCGCACGCCGTCCAGTGCCGACGACATCCGCCGGGTGGGCCCGCGGAACCGGATGATCAGCTGGCCCTACACCAAGTTGATGAACTCCAACAACATGGTCGACCAGGGCGCGGCGCTCGTTCTGACCTCGGTCGAGCAGGCCAGGAGGCTGAAAATCCCCGCCGAACGCTGGGTGTACCCGCACGCGGGCACCGACGCGCACGACACACCGTCCATCGCCGAGCGCCACGAACTGCACCGGTCCATGGCCATCCGGATCGCCGGCGCGCGGACGCTCGAGCTGGCCGGCCTGGGCATCGACGACATCGATCACGTCGACCTGTACTCGTGCTTTCCCTCCGCGGTGCAAGTCGCGGCGGCCGAACTCGGGCTGAGCGTCGACGACCCCGCCCGGCCGCTGACCGTGACCGGCGGACTGACGTTCGCCGGCGGCCCGTGGAGCAACTACGTGATGCATTCGATAGCCACCATGGCGGAGTTGCTGGTGGCCAATCCGGGCCGGCGCGGTCTGATCACCGCCAACGGCGGCTACCTGACCAAACACAGCTTCGGTGTCTACGGCACCGAACCGCCGGCCGAATTCCGTTGGGAGGACACGCAACCAGAGGTCGACGCGGAGCCGACGACCGACGCGGTGGTGGAATGGGAAGGCGTGGGCACCCTCGAGGCGTGGACGACGCCGTATGACCGCGAGGGACGGCCGGAAAAGGCCTTTGTGGCGGTGCGCACCCCCGACGGGTCGCGCGCGCTGGCGGTGGTCACCGACGCCGACGCGGTGCAGGCCTCGGTGCGTGAAGATCTCGGTGGCGCCAAGGTCGCCGTCGCCGCGGACGGCAGCGCGACGCTGCGGTAGCCCTGTCACCCGTATGGCGCCAGGTCAGCGGCGCCGATCCTGGGTAACGGTCGCGTAGCCTATGCCGACTTGCCTATTGTTGAGTGCTGAGGGTTGGGGGAGGTGAGCCCAGGTGCACATCCTGGTTACCGACGCCACCGGCGCACTCGGGCGCCTGGTCGCTGGGCAGCTCATCGCTGCCGGGCACACGGTCACCGGCATTGCTGAGCTCCCGCATCCCTGCCTCGACCGCAACGTCGAATTTGTTTGCGCATCGCTGCGCGACCGCGTCTTGCGGGAGCTCACCGACGAGGCCGACGCGGTCATCCACCTGGCACCCATCGACCCCACCGCGCCCGGCAGCGCCGGCATGGACGGGCTGGCGCGGGTCACCGATGCGGCCGCGCGCGCCGGCTCCCGCCTGGTGTTCGTGTCGCAGGCCGCGGGACGGCCCGAGTTGTATCGGCCGGCCGAGGACCTGGTGTCCTCGAGCTGGGGACCCACCGCGGTCATCCGGATCGCGCCACCGGTCGGGCGCCAGCTCGACTGGATGGTGTGCCGCACCGTGGCCACGCTGTTGCGCAGCAAGGTGTCCGCGCAGCCCATGCGCGTGCTGCACCTCGACGACCTGATGCGCTTTTTGGTCCTGGCGATGGACACCGACCGCACCGGTGTGGTGGACCTCGCCAGCCCGGACACCGTCAACATGGTCACCGCCTGGCGCGTATTGCGAGCCGCCGACCCGCGCATCCGGCCGCATCGGGTGCGCAGTTGGGCCCAGCTGACGCCGGAGTTCGATGTCGCTGCGGCACAAGAGGACTGGATGTTCTCATACGGCTGGCACGCGCTGGACGCCGTCGCCGACACCGCGCGGGGACTCGTCGGACGCCGGCTGGACACCGCCGGCGCGATCAACCAGGGGGGACGGCTCGCGCTGCCCGTCGAGGTGCTGCCGCAATCTCGGCGACCGGCCGGTGACGACGTGCGCACCGCCGCGCCGGAAGGCCTGGAGGGCGAATTCGACGACCAGATCGATTCGCGGTTCCCGGTTTTCAGCGGCGCCGCACTGGCCGAGGCGCTGCCCGGACCGCTCACCCCGATCACGCTGGACGTCCAATTGAGCGGGCTGCGCACCGCGAGCCGGGTGTTGGGACAGGCGCTCGCCCTCGGCGGCGTCGCCGATGCCGAATGGGGCAGCAGGGCCATCGCGGTGTTCGGCCACCGCGCCTACGTCGGCGTGTCGGTCAACATGGTCGCGGCCAGCCAGCTGCCCGGCTGGGACGAGGACGCCGTCGCCCGCAACGCCCTCGTCGGCCAGCCCCAGGTCGGCGATCCGCTGCCGTTCGGCGAGCCGGCCTGGACGGCCGGGGCGCTCGGCTCGGTCGCCAAGGCCGTCGCCGCGGGGCGGTCGGTCGCGCTCCTGCGTCACCTGCGGGTCGACACCCGGGCGTATTGCGCCGCCGCGGAAGCCGAGCACCTCGATGCCGCGCAACTGGCGTTGCTGCCCGAAGAGGCCCTGGAAGTGCGGCTGCGGCTGTTGCGCGACCGCATCCACCAGGGCTGGATCCTCAACGCGCTCTGGTTGATCGACACCGGCGTCACCGCCGCGGCGCTGCCGCGCAGCCAGGCGGGGCGCAGCGTGCCCGGGATCAGCATGATCACCGACAGCGGACTCGTCGCGGCGGAGACCGCCGAGCTGGCGTCGGCGCTGCGGGCCGACCCGCCGTTGCGCGCGCTGGCCGCCGAGGGCAACCTCGCGAGCATTCGTGCGCTGTCGCCCAAGACCGCCGCCACCGTGGACGCGGTCGTCGCACGCATCGGGCACCGCGGTCCGGGCGAGGCCGAACTGGCCAGCACGACCTTCGCCGACGACCCGACGATGTTGCTGACCGCCGCGGCGGCGGCCGCACCCCCCGAGCCCACGCCCGCCACATTGGCCGAGCGGCTCACCGCCAACGCGCGCGGCTCGCGGGAGCTGGCCCACGACACCACGATGCGCTTCACGCACGAGCTGCGGATGACGTTGCGCGCGTTGGGATCTCTGCGCGTCGAGGCGGACCTGATCGACGCCGTCGACGACATGTACTACCTGACGTGCAATGAGCTGGTCACGATGCCGGGCGACGCACGGCTGCGGATCAAACGCCGCCGCACCGAACGCGAACGCCTGCAGGCGCAGTTCCCACCCGACGTTATCGACGGGGCCTGGGCGCCGGCCCCGCACAGCCCCGACGACCCGGGCGCCGGGACCACCGCCGAGGATGGCTCAGCCGAGCAGCTCGCCCAGGGGTGAGCGCGGGTCGGCCAGCTTGTCGGGGTCGACGGCGGCCTTCGACCGGATCAGCGCTTTGACGTCGTCGAGCACATCCCAGATGTTGACGTTCATTCCGGCCAGCACCCGGTGGTCGCCGTCGAGCCAGAACGCGACGAACTCCCGGCCGGCGACGTCACCGCGAAACACCACCCGCTCGAAGCTGGGGGCGTGTCCGACGTACTCCATCCCGAGGTCGTATTGATCGGTGAAGAAATAGGGCAGCTCCGCGTATTCGCCTGGTGTGCCCAGCATCCCGGCCACCGCCACGGCGGGCTGCTTGAGCGCGTTGGCCCAGTGCTCGGTGCGGATGCGAGTGCCCAACAGCGGGTGTTCGGCGGCGGCGATGTCGCCGACCGCATAGATGTCGGGATCGCTGGTGCGCAACGAGGCGTCGACGAGCACCCCGCCGTCGCCCAGGGAGAGCCCGGCCTGCTCGGCGAGTTCGACGTTGGGCTTGGCGCCGACGGCCACCAGCACGGCGTCGGCGGCCACCGTCGATCCGTCCCGCATCCGCAGGCCGGTGGCCGAGCCGTCGGCCGTTGTGATCTCCTCGACCTGCGTTTCGAGGCGAAGATCCACGCCGTGCTCGCGGTGCAGGGTGGCGAACACCTCGCCGACGGTCTCGCCCAGCGCGGCCAGCAGCGGCTGCCTGGCGGTTTCCACCACGGTGACGTTCACACCTCGCTGGCGCGCACCCGCGGCCACTTCCAGCCCGATCCACCCGGCGCCCACGATCGCGAGCGAAGCGCCTTCGGACAGAACGTCGTTCAATGCCACGGCGTCTTCGTAGGTGCGTAGGTAATGCACACCGGCGGAGTCCGACCCCGGTATCGGGGGCCGGCGCGAGGCCGATCCCGTGGCCAGCAACAGCTTGTCGTAGCCGACGGTGGTGCCGTCGGGCAGCCCGACGGTGTGGCCGGCGGCGTCCAGGGAGGCCACCCGCGTGTTGAGCCGTAGGTCGACGTTGTGGTCGCGGTACCAGTCGGAGTTCTGCACGGTGAAATCGGTCAGCGACTTTTTGCCGGCCAGATACTCCTTCGACAGCGGCGGCCGCTCGTAGGGCAGATGTTCCTCGTCGGCGAACACAATGATGTGCCCATCAAAATCGTTGTCGCGCAATGCTTCTACGGCTTTAGCGGCCGCGAGTCCGCCACCGATGATGACGAAGCTGGTCGAGTTGGCCATGGATGGGGCTCCGTTCTGTGGAATTTTCAGCCTACTCGCGGGCGCTCAGCCCAACAGCTCGCGCAGGTCGAGAGCGTTGCGGACCGCGTGCCCGCCCAGGTCGTTGTTGAAATACATCCACACGTCTTTCCCTTCACCGTCCCAAGCGGTGAGCCGCTCGGCCCAGCGGCGCAGATCGTCGGCGGTGTAGGAACCGGCGTAGTTCGCCTCGGGATCCGGCCCGTGCATCCGGATGTACACCAGATCCGTCGTCGCGCGGGGAATGCACTCGAGCCCCAGCCCACTCATCACCACATACGCGGCGCGATGGCGTTCCAGCAGCTCGAACACCGCGGGGTCATTCCACGACGGGTGCCGCAGTTCGACGGCGACGCGGATCGACGTGGGCATGAGTTGCAGGAACGAATCCAGGCGCGCGTCATCGCGCTGCTGTTCGGGGTGCAGCTGCACCAGCAGCACGCCGTGGCGATCACCCAGCAGCTGCCAGCAGCGTTCGAATCGTTCGATCCACGGTTCGGGCGAGGCCAGCCGGCGGTAGTGCGTCAAGCCGCGATGCGCCTTGACCGACATGGTGAAGCCGTCCGGCAGCTGATCGCGCCAACCCTCGAACGTCGAATCCTTGGGCCACCGGTAGAAACTGGCGTTCAGTTCGACGGTGTCGAACGCCTCGACGTAGCGGGCGAGCCGGCGCGCCGATGGCGTTCCCGGCGGATACAGCACATCGATCCAGTGGTTGTACGACCACCCCGAGGTACCGATTCGTATGGTCACCGCGGCTCAGCCGGCCACCCGCTGACGCACATCGGCGTCCAGCGACGCCCTGACCAACGCGGCGGCCAGTCGCGCATTGGCCTGCGGCGCAAGGCTTCCCAGCTTCTTCGGTTCGGCGGGCAGGCCAAACCGCTTGGCGGTCCCGGTGGCGCGGTCATCGAAATACGGCCGCACCCAGGTCCACACGTCCTGCACCTCGCGCAGGTAGATGTCGGCGCCCGTGTCGCCGATTCCCTTGAACTGCTTGAGCATCCGTTTCGCCGCTGCCACGTCATGCCCGCTGCGATCGGCCAATTCGCGCATGTCGCCGGAGTAGTCGTCTCGAAGTCGTTCGGCCATATCGGTGAGCCGGGTGGCCGAGCTCTCGTCGTAACGCACGTAGTGCGCGCGCCCAAAGGCGTCGATCATGGTTTGCCGGTCCGAGGCCAGCACGGCCTTGGGGGTCCGCAGGCCCGCCTTGAAGAGTTCGCGCGCGGCGGCCGTGGCGATGGTCGCATCGATCGGCTTGCTGGCCAGCATGCACAGCACCAAAAGCTGGAACAGCGGCATCGGCTTGTCGCTCAGCGTGATGCGCGCCTGCGCCGCGTAGGTCGTGCCGGCCACGTCGAGCAGTCGTCGCACCCGCTGGTCCATACCGCACCGCGTACCCCCACGCCGCCACGGCAAACCGCGCCCGCTATTTGGGCGGCAGGCTGCGCGCGTGGTCGACCCCGCGTTTGACCCAACTATGAAGCTGGCGTTTGGTTTGCACGCCGGCGGGCTCGACGCGCAGCCAGCCCCGGGCCTCTCGCCCGGCCATCACCATGGGGCTGACGTGCGCGCGCCCGGCGAGTTTGTCGGTGTCCTCGCGCGGCACCCGCACCAACAGTCCACCCTGGCCGCTGACGGCCACCGACATGTTGCCGTTGACCAGGAACGCCAGGCCGCCGAACATGCGCTTTTCGTCGATGCCCGGCTGGCCTCCGAGAAGTTCGCGGACCCGGTTGGCCAGGTCTTCGTCGTAGGCCATCCGCGGGTCAGTCCAGGTCGACCCGGACGGTGAGCAGGTCGCTGCCCATCAGGCGCACCATCGCGCTGTTCAGCCGCGGCAGGTTGCCCAGGCGCTGCACCGCATCGTCGTCGGGCAGGAGGTGGGCGGTGCCGTGGCGCCACGTGCCGCCAACACGCACCCGCACAGCCGGATTGGCCTTGATATTGCGGATGTAATCCGAGTGCTCGCCGTGTTCGGAGACCATCCAGAACTGGTTGTCCACCACGCGCCCGCCCACCGCGGTGCGCCGCGGCTGCCCGCTCTTGCGTCCCTTGGTCTCGAGCATGGTCATCGGCAGCTGCCGGCCGACCGGGTTGACCAGCAGGCGTTGAACCCGGTGGACCACTTGTCGTTTGAGAATCCGGATATCCGTCATAGTCCCTAGATTCTGCCGCAGACGAGAAACAGCCGCCGCATTCGCGGCTGTCTCGCTGGGCCGGGTTACGTCGCGTACGCGACGAATTGACCGTCGGGCAGGAAGACGCCCCACTGGTTCACGGCCGGGTTGAATACGACCGGATAGTCGCCCGGTTGACCCGGCGGCATCCAGCGGGCCGGAAGCCCGTAGCCGATCGGGTCGTTGTAGTGGCCCGGTGGCGGGAATCCGTTCTGCCCGGGCGGAAGCGGCGTGCCCGGGGCCGTGCAGTTGACGCCCGGTCCGGCGTTACAGATCGGTACCCCCTGTCCCGGCATGGGACCCGGCACATTCTGGCCGGGCACCGGGCCCGGTCCCGGCACGTTCGGCCCAGGCACTGGCCCCGGCACATTCGGGCCATTCGGATCGGCTTGAGCCAGGCCGGCACCTACTCCGAGCGCGCCGGACGTCAGCGCACCTGCGATTACGGCGCTGGCAGCGAATCTGTTCAACCTCATGATGAACTCCTTATCGAGCCGCTTGGCTGCCCATCGGGCCACCTAACAGCGGTAATTTGTTGTTCGTCACCCGCGTCTTTTCGACGCCGGATAGAGGTCATCCCCCCTCGGCTGGTCTTCCCTCTGCGTTGCTGCGTACCCGTCCCGGGGGGAGCCTGAAACTCCGACCATGCCCCGGCACACCGCACCGGGTCTGACTCAACGTGGCTTCAACAGCGGCCGCGATTCGCCTGGCCGCGCGATCAGGCCGCGGCCGTGGCGGCCGAGGCCGCCGGTTCGAGCGCCTGGGCCACGATCTCGGCGACGTCGGTCATGGGCCGCACGTCCAGCGCCTCGAGCACCTCGGTGGGCACGTCATCGAGATCCGGCTCGTTGCGCTGCGGAATGAAAACCGTTGACAGCCCGGCACGTTGGGCGGCCAGCAGCTTTTGCTTCACCCCGCCGATGGGCAGCACCCGGCCGTTCAGCGTGACCTCTCCGGTCATGCCGACGTCGGAGCGGACCTGGCGTCCGGTGGCCATCGAGACCAGGGCGGTCACCATGGTGACACCGGCCGACGGGCCGTCCTTGGGCACCGCCCCCGCGGGCACGTGGACGTGGATGCGCCGGTCCAGCGTCTTGGGATCCACACCGAGCTCGGCGGCGTGCGAGCGCACGTAGGACAGCGCGATCTGCGCCGACTCCTTCATCACGTCGCCCAGTTGACCCGTCAGTTGCAGGCCCGGGTCACCGTCGGTGGAGCCGGCCTCGATGTAGAGCACGTCGCCACCGAGGCCGGTGACGGCCAGGCCGGTGGCCACACCGGGCACCGCCGTGCGTTCGGCCGATTCCGGCATGAACCGCGGACGGCCCAGGTAGTCAACCAGATCCGGCTCGTCGATGGTGATCGGTCGCGGATCGTCAACCAGCTTGGTGGTCGCCTTGCGCAGCGCCTTGGCCAGCAGCCGTTCGAACTGTCGCACACCGGGCTCGCGGGTGTAGTCGGCGGCGATCTTGCGCAGCGCCGCGTCGCTCACCGCCACCTCGTCCTCGGTCAGCGCCGCGCGGTCCCGCTGCCGGGGCAGCAGGTAGTCCCGCGCGATGGCGACCTTGTCGTCCTCGGTGTAGCCGTCGATGGCCACCAGCTCCATGCGGTCCAGCAGGGCCGACGGGATGTTCTCGATCACGTTCGCCGTCGCCAAAAACACCACATCGGACAGGTCCAGGTCCAGATCCAGGTAGTGGTCGCGGAAGGTGTGGTTCTGCGCCGGGTCGAGCACCTCGAGCAGCGCCGCGCTCGGATCGCCGCGGTAGTCGGAACCGACCTTGTCGATTTCGTCCAGCAGCACAACGGGATTCATCGATCCCGCCTCACCGATCGCGCGCACGATCCGGCCCGGCAACGCGCCCACGTAGGTACGACGGTGCCCGCGGATCTCGGCCTCGTCGCGCACACCGCCCAGGGCGACGCGCACGAACTTGCGGCCCAACGCCCGGGCCACGCTCTCGCCCAGCGACGTCTTGCCGACGCCCGGGGGACCGGCCAGCACCATCACCGCACCGGAGCCGCGGCCGCCGACGACCTGCAGCCCGCGTTGGGCGCGGCGCGCCCGGACGGCCAGGTATTCGACGATGCGATCCTTGACGTCGTCCAGCCCGTGGTGATCGGCGTCCAGGACTTCCCGCGCCGCCTTGAGGTCGGTGGAGTCCTCGGTCTTGACGTTCCACGGCAGGTCGAGCACGGTGTCCAGCCAGGTGCGAATCCAGCCACTCTCCGGGCTCTGGTCGCTGGAGCGTTCCAGCTTGCCGACCTCGCGCAGCGCGGCCTCGCGCACCTTCTCGGGCAGCTCGGCGGCCTCGACGCGGGCCCGATAATCATCGGACCCGTCGGGCTCACCTTCACCGAGCTCCTTGCGGATGGCCGCCAGCTGCTGGCGCAGCAGGAACTCCTTCTGCGTCTTCTCCATGCCCTCGCGCACGTCCTCGGCGATCTTGTCGCTGACCTCGACCTCGGCGAGGTGGTCGCTGGTCCAGTCGATCAGCACGCGCAGCCGCTCGGCGACGTCGACCGTCTCCAGCAGCTGGCGCTTCTGCGCGTTGCTCAGGTAGGACGCGTACCCCGAGGTGTCGGCCAGCGCCGACGGATCGGACAGCCGGTTGACGTAATCGATGATCTCCCAGGCCTCGCGTCGTTGCAGCATGGCCAGCAGCAGCTTCTTGTACTCCGCGGTCAGCGCCTTGACCTCGTCGGTCGCCTCGGCCTCGGGGACCTCGGTCACCTCGACCCACAGCGCCGCCCCGGGGCCGGATGCGCCCGCCCCGATCTGTGCCCTGCGCTCGCCGCGCACCACCGCGGCGGTGCCGCCACCGGCGATGCGCCCGACCTGCAGGATCTTCGCGATCACACCGTGCGACGGATACCGGTCCTCGAGCCGGGGGGCGATCAGCAGCTGTCCCGACTCGCTGGCCTGGGCGGCGTCGATCGCCGCGCGGGCCGCGTCGTCCAGCGCGATCGGCACCACCATTCCGGGCAGCACGATGGTGTCGGTGACAAACAGCACCGGCACCGACTTGGCTTCAGCCATCAAATCCTCCAAAAGTTGAGTCTGATGCGCTTAACCCAGCCGGGCGCCGGTTTGTTCCCGCGCGTCCCGGCCATCGCGGGGGTGCGGCCGGCCTCACACCGGCGGCACGGGCCCTAGGCGCCGCAGCTGCGTGACGTGCTGCGGCGATAGCTCCTCGAGGCACGTGACGCCGAGCAGGCGCATCGTGCGGATCACGCCCTCGGCGAGGATGTCGATCGCGCGGCTCACCCCCGCCGCACCGCCGGCCATCAGGCCGTAGAGGTAGGCCCGACCGACCAGCGTGCACCGGGCGCCCAGCGCGATCGCCGCGACGATGTCGGCGCCCGACATGATGCCGGTGTCCACCAGGATCTCGGTGTGCTGACCCAGGTCGCGCGCCACTGTCGGCAGCAGGTGAAACGGCACCGGGGCCCGATCCAGTTGGCGCCCACCGTGATTGGACAACACGATCCCGTCGACACCGCGGTCGACGACCGCGCGGGCATCGTCAAGCGTCTGAATCCCTTTGACGACGAGCTTGCCCGGCCACTGCTCCTTGATCCACTCCAGGTCATCGAAGGTCAGGCTGGGATCGAACATCGTGCTCAGGTATTCGGCGACCGTGCCGGGCCAGCGGTCCAGCGACGCGAACGCCAGGGGTTCGGTGGTCAACAGGTCGAACCACCACTTCGGGTGGGGCACCGCGTCCAACACGGTGCGCAGCGTCAGCGTGGGCGGGATCGTCATGCCGTTGCGGTTGTCGCGCAGCCGTGCGCCGGAGACCGGGACGTCGACGGTGGCCAGCAGGGTATCGAAGCCGGCCTCGGCGGCGCGTCTGACCAGCTCCATCGAGCGTTCGCGGTCCCGCCACATGTAGAGCTGAAACCACTTTCGGCCTCGGGGCACGGCCGTGACGAGATCCTCGATCGCGCAGGTACCCAGCGTGGACAGCGAAAACGGGATCCCCGCCCTGGCCGCCGCCTGCGCGCCGGCGATCTCGCCCTCGGTGTGCATCAGCCTGGTGAATCCGGTCGGCGCGATCCCGAACGGCAGCACGACCGGCTGGCCTAGCACATCCCACCCCGCGGACACTTGGGAGACGTCGCGCAGGATCGTCGGATGAAATTCGATGTCGCGGAAGGCTTGTCGGGCGCGTTCGATGGACAGCTCGTCTTCGGCCGCGCCATCGGTGTAGTCGAACGCGGCCTTCGGGGTGCGCCGCTTGGCGATGCGCCGCAGGTCTTCGATGGTGTAGGCGGCGTCGAGCCGCCGCTTGGTCGCGTTCAGCTCGGGCCGCTTGAACTGCATGAGCGGGGCGAGATCGCGCACTTTGGGTACTCGTCGGCGAACGGCCTTCCGTCTTTCGAGTTCCATAATGTGCAACCGTAGTCAGGTGACACGTGCAGGCGACCCGTTCGATCTCCAGCGTTTCGTGGACGCGCAGGAGCCGGTGTACGGCGACGTCCTCGACGAGCTGCGGGCCGGACGAAAGCGCAGCCACTGGATGTGGTTCGTCTTCCCCCAACTGCGCGGCCTGGGCGGCAGCCCGACCGCGGTCCATTACGGCATCTCCTCGCTGGACGAGGCGCGGGCGTACCTGCGTCATGAGCTGCTGGGGCCGCGGCTGCGCGAGTGCGCCCGACTGGTCACCGCGGTGCAGGGGCGCTCGATCGGGCAGATCTTCGGCTCGCCGGACGACCTCAAACTGTGCTCGTCGATGACCCTGTTCGCCCACGCCACCAAGGACGACGAGGACTTCGTCGCGGTGCTCGACAAGTACTACGGCGGCCGGTACGACGAGCCGACGCTGGACCGGCTGACCGGGCCCTAGACCGAGCTTAGGATCCGCCAACCGTGCGGCTCGACCGTAACTGCGTCGACGACCTCCGGCGGCGGGGCCGCCGATCCGCCGATGACCTGCGCGCGCCCCGTGCCCAGCTCCGGCAGCGACACGTGCAGCGGTTCGTCGTCGATGTTGAGTACCACCAGCAAGGCGTCGTCGCCGTTGCGCGCCTCGTAGACGTAGTGCCGGTTTTCCAGCCGTAACGCGGTGGTGGACGCCGCGTGCAGCCAGGGGTGGCGCCGTCGCAGCCCGACCAGGTACTGGTGCAGCCCCCAGGTCTGGACGCCGAAGTCATCCAGTTGCAGTGGGGGAGAGCCGAATTCGGGGCGCACGGCGTCGTCGCCGCCGAACCGTTCTTCCTTGACGCCGCGGAACCCGAGCTCGTCGCCGGCGTAGACGCTCGGCACCCCGCCGATGGTGAGCAGCAGCACCAGCGCGTGGGCCACATGCGCGGGGTTGTCCAGCTGGCTGGCGATGCGGGTGACGTCGTGATTGCCGATGAAGGTCAGCGGCGCGAAGCGGCTCAGAAAGTCGTTGTGGCGCTGCAGCGCCCAGTCCAGCTCGAAGAAATTGCCGTCGTTGAGGCTGCTCCAGATCGCCTTCCACAGCTCGTATTGGGTGGCCGAGTCGAAGGTGGCGGCCTCGACGACCGCGGCGTAGTCGCCGTGGATGAGTTCGCCGACGAACCAGGCATCCGGATAGCGCTCGCGCACCCGGGGCAGGGTCGAGGCCCAGAAGTGTTGTGGCACGGCATAAGCCGCGTCGAGGCGCCAGCCGTCGGCGCCGCGGCCCAACCAGTGCGCCATCACCTCGACGGTGTAGTCGGCGACGGCGGGGTTGTCGTGGTTGAGGGTGATCAGCCCGTCGTGGCCTTCGAACGTGTGAAAGCGCCCGGGACGTCCGCGGAACCAGCGCGCGGCGGCGTCGTCCTCGGCCGCCTCGCGGTGGCGCGGAAAATCCACGCCGACGTGGTTGAACACGCCGTCGAGCAGGACGCGCAGGCCGCGTCGGTGCGCCTCGGCGAGGAGGTGGTCGAAATCGGCGTCGTCGCCGAGCCGGGGATCGATGCGGTAGTGGTCGGTGGTGTCGTAACCGTGTGTGCGCGAGGCGAAGATCGGGCCCAGCGCGATGCCGGACGCCCCGAGTTCGATGGCGTGGTCCAACCAGTCGACGAGCCGCCGCAACCGGTGTTGATGCGGTTGCGGCGGCTCGTTTGACTGCGGTACGGGGAACGCGCCCACGAACCCCAGCGGGTAGACCTGCCACCAGATGGCGTGCTGGACCCAGTCGGGTCCGGACACGGCGCTGGTCACGACGGCGCGATCAGCCGACGGTCGCCAGCGTCTGGGAAGCGACGATCGCTTGGGCCACGCCGGAAACGATCGCCGCGGCCTTCAGCGCCTCCTGGATGGTTTCGCGGCTGACACCGGCCTCGCGCAGCGTGTGCTCGTGGGCCGCCACGCAATCCGGGCATCCGTTGATCGACGACACTGCGAAGCACCACAGCTCGAAGTTCGCCTTTTCCACACCGGGATTGGCGATGATGTTCATCCGCAATCCCGCGCGCAGGTCGTCGTACTTGCCGTCGAGGAAGCCCCGGCCACGGTAGAACACGTTGTTCATGGCCATGACCGATGCGGCTCCCAGCGCCGCGTTGTACGCCTCGGCGGACAGAATGTCGGCCGCCTCCGCGCCAATCTCGCTGAGCACCTGCGTATTCCGGGTCGCCGCGGCGCTCGCCAACAGCGTGCCCCACAGCTGCTCCTCGTTGAGCTCGGTCGTGCGGGTGATCGAGCCCAGGTTGAGCTTGAGGTCCTTGGCGTACTCCGGCAGCGCTTCCTTGAGGTTCTCTACGCTCATCTCGCCTCCTGTTCAGACCCTACGGGATCAGCCCCGGATCAGGCCGACTGCTTGAGCAGCTCGGTGGCGTCGAGCGTCGGGTCGCCCTTGCGCCAGTTGCACGCGCACAGCTCGTCGGACTGCAGCGCGTCCAGCACGCGCAGCACTTCCTCGACGTTGCGGCCCACCGAACCCGCGGTGACCGAGACGAACTGGATCTCGTTGTTGGGGTCGACGAGGAAGGTCGCCCGGTCGGCCACGCCGTCGGCGTTGAGCACGCCGGTGGCCAGGCTCAGCTCCCGCTTGATGTCCGAGAGCATCGGGAAGGGCAGCTTTTTGAGGTCCTCGTGCTGCGCACGCCAATTGAAGTGGACGAACTCGCTGTCGATCGACACACCCAGAACCTGCGCGTCGCGGTCGGCGAATTCGTCGTTGAGCTTGCCGAAGGCGGCAATCTCGGTCGGGCACACGAAGGTGAAGTCCTTCGGCCAGAAGAACACCACGCGCCATTTGCCGGCGTGGTCCTCGTTGGTGATGGTGGTGAAGTAGTCGCCGGGCTGCTTGGCGTCGACCTTGGACAGATCGCCCGCGATCAACGCGGTGAGCTCGTAGGCGGGGAACTGGTCGCCGATGGTCAGCAGAGGCATATCGCTCCTTATCTGGATTTACTCAAGATTAGCTTTCTTCCACCATGTTGCCGCGTACCCTGGTTGAAGTAAAGGTGATATTTCCCACTACACTTATAGGTATGACCGATAAGAGTTATCAGCCCACGATCGCCGGCCTGCGCGCCTTCGTGGCGGTGGCCGAGAAGCATCAATTCAGTGGTGCCGCAACGGCTCTCGGCGTCAGCCAGTCGACGTTGTCGCAGGCGCTCTCGGCGCTGGAGGCGGGCCTGGGCACCCGTCTCGTCGAGCGCTCGACACGGCGTGTCTTCTTGACACCCCAGGGTACGGAGCTGTTGCCGCGCGCCCAGGCCGTCGTCGAGGCGACCGACGCCTTCACCGCCGCCGCGGCGGGCGCCTCGGATCCGTTGCGGGTCGGCATGAGGCTGGGCCTGATTCCCACGGTGGCGCCCTACGTGCTGCCGACCGTGCTGGCCGGCGTGGCCGAGCAGCTTCCGGGGCTGGCCCTGCGGGTGACCGAAGACCAGACCGAGCGGTTGTTGGCGGTCTTGCGCGAAGGGGCATTGGATGCGGCATTGATCGCCCTGCCCGCCGAGGGCGCCGGGGTCAGCGCGATCCCCATCTACGACGAGGATTTCGTCCTCGCCCTGCCCCCCGGCCATCCGCTGGCGGGCAAGCGCCGGGTTCCGGCGACGGCGCTGGCCGACCTGCCGCTGCTCCTGCTGGACGAGGGGCACTGCCTGCGCGATCAGGCGCTGGATGTCTGCCACAAGGCCGGGGTCCGGGCGGAGCTGGCCAACACGCGGGCGGCCTCACTGGCGACTGCGGTGCAATGCGTGACGGGCGGGTTGGGCGTCACGCTGATTCCGCAGAGCGCGGTGCCCGTCGAGGCCTCGAGAAGCCGCCTGGGCCTGGCGCAGTTCGCGGCGCCGCGCCCGGGCCGGCGAATCGGCTTGGTCTACCGCTCGTCGAGCGGGCGCGACGAGTCCTACCGTCAGCTGGCCGGGCTCATCGGGAAGCTGATCAGCAGCCAGCATCAGGTGCGCCTGGTGAAGTAGGCCTATCCGGCGGGCCCGCACCGGTAGGTTCGGCCTATGGAAAAGGTAATCGCGGTGCTCATGCGCGCCGACTCCGACGACGATTGGTGCGCCCGGCAGCGGGGGCCGGTCGCCGATGCGCTGCTGGAGCTGGGTGTGCCCGGATTGTCGGTCAACGTCCGCGACGACGCCGTGCGCCAGTCGTTGATGACGCTCACGACGCTGGACCCACCGGTCGCCGCGGTGGTGAGCATGTGGACCCAGCAGTGCTACGGCGAGCAGATGACGTCCGCGCTCGAGCTGCTGGCAAAGGAGTGTGAGCAGCTCGCCGCGTACCTGGTGACGGAATCGGTCCCGCTGAGCGCGCCCGCCGTCGAGTCCGGTTCCCGCACACCGGGTTTGGCCAACATTGCGTTGCTGCGCCGGCCCGCGGGCATGGACCAGGCGACGTGGCTGACCCGTTGGCAACGCGACCATACACCGGTAGCCATCGAGACACAGTCGACGTTTGGCTACACCCAGAATTGGGTGGTGCGCGCGCTCACCGAAGACGCGCCGGGAATCGCCGGCATCGTCGAGGAGTTGTTCCCTGCGGAGGCGATCACCGATCTTCGGGCGTTTTTCGGAGCCGCCGACGACAACGATCTCCAACACCGGTTAGGACGAATGGTGGCCAGCACGACGGCCTTTGGCGCCAACGAGAACATCGACACCGTGCCGACGAGCCGCTACGTCATCAGCACGCCGTTCACGCACTGAGGACACCGAATGACGACACTGCGCGACGCCGTGGCATTGGCCGCGGCGGAAAACGGATTGGCGGTGGTATCGACCGTCCGGGCTGACGGGACCGTGCAGGCGTCACTGGTCAACGTGGGCCTGTTGTCGCACCCGGCGAATGGTCAACCGGTGCTGGGGTTTACCACCTACGGAAAAGTCAAGCTGGCCAACCTGCGGGCCCGGCCGCAGTTGGCCATCACCTTCCGTAACGGGTGGCAGTGGGCGACGGTCGAGGGGCGCGCGGAGCTGGTCGGCCCCGACGACACCCAGCCGTGGCTGACCGATCCCGATCGGTTGCGAGTGCTGCTGCGCGACGTGTTCGTTGCGGCGGGCGGTACCCACGACAACTGGGACGAGTACGACCGCGTGATGGCTTCCGAGGGGCGCGCCGTGGTGCTGATCGCCCCGACCCGCGTCTACAGCAACGGCTAGCCTCGCTACGCTGCGGGGGTGACGCTGCAGATCGATGACGACAAGCGGGTGCGCACCCTCACGCTGAACCGCCCGGAGGCGCTCAACGCCTTCAACGAAGCCCTCTATGACGCCACCGCCGAGGCGCTGCTGGCCGCCGCCGACGATCCCGAGGTGGCCGTGGTCCTGCTGACCGGAGCGGGTCGCGGGTTCAGCGCCGGGACCGACCTCGGTGAGATGCAGGCGCGCATCACCGACCCCGGCTTCACCCCGGGCAAGCATGGCTTCATCGGACTTATCAACGCGCTCAGCGCCTTTCCCAAGCCGCTGATCTGCGCGGTGAACGGTGTCGGGGTGGGGATCGGCGCCACGATTCTGGGCTATGCCGATCTGGCGTTCATGTCGTCGACGGCCCGGTTGAAGTGCCCGTTCACCAGCCTGGGCGTAGCCCCGGAAGCGGCGTCGTCCTATCTGCTGCCGCAGCTGGTGGGCCGGCAGAACGCCGCGTGGCTGTTGATGTCGTCGGAATGGATCGACGCCGACGAGGCGTTGCGGATGGGCCTCGTCTGGCGGGTGTGCCAACCGGACGAGCTGATGCCGCAGACTCGCCACCACGCCGAAATACTTGCCTCCCGGCCGATTTCGAGCTTGATGGCCGTCAAACACACGATGATGGAGCCGGTCCGCCCTGAGATCACGGCGGCCACCGCGCGGGAAAACGCGCACTTCGCCGAGCTCATGGGCGCGCAGGCCAACGCCGCGGCGCTGGCGGATTTCAATAAGGGCTGAAACGGCGTTCCGGCGTCAGGCCGACGGCGCTGTCTCTAACTTCGCCGCGTCGGCGAGGATCGCGCGCAGGGTGCGCCGGCAGCGACCGCAGTCACCGCCCGCCCCGCATGCCGCGGCGATTTCCTTGGAGGTCGACGCGCCCTGCGCGACGACGTCGCACACGGTCTGGCTGGTCGCCCCGACGCACAGACACACGTACATCAGCGCACCTCCCGCATGTGGGCGTCCCCTTCGTCGACGGGTCGTTCGAGCGACCCGATTTCGGTCCCGCGCCTGGCCTCCCGGGGACTCGGGGCCCCGGCCGGAGGTGCGAAACCAACAAGCCGCATATTAGTAGAGTCTAACCTAACCTGCTTAGTGCAGTCTAACCTAACAACCGGGTGCTTAGACTAGCTCGACAACGCACTGAGTGCAGCCAAACCTTGCTAGAACATTTGCGGCGGCCGTGGCAAAGTGCTGCTACAGGCCGGGTTTGTGCGCTCCAGCCCAGCGCACGGATCGCGGCCGAACATGCCAGCAGCAGACACCGTAGGAGTGAAAATGCAAGGGGATCCGGAAGTTTTGCGTCTGCTCAACGAGCAGTTGACCAGCGAGCTCACCGCGATCAACCAATACTTCCTGCACTCCAAGATGCAGGACAACTGGGGTTTCACCGAGTTAGCTGAGCACACCCGCGCGGAGTCCTTCGACGAGATGCGACACGCCGAGGCGATCACCGACCGCATCCTGTTGCTCGACGGGTTGCCGAACTACCAGCGCCTCTTCTCGCTGCGCATCGGCCAGACCTTGCGCGAGCAATTCGAGGCCGACCTCGCCATCGAATACGAGGTGATGGACCGCCTCAAGCCGGCCATCGTCTTATGCCGGGACAAGCAGGATTCCACCACCGCCACGCTGTTCGAGGACATCGTCGCCGACGAGGAAAAGCACATCGACTACCTCGAGACGCAGCTGGAGTTGATGGACAAGCTGGGCGTGGAGCTGTACTCGGCGCAGTGCGTCTCGCGGCCACCCAGCTGACGCGGGCGGCGGGCAAGGTAGGTAACGTCGGGCCGGCATGACGAGCCCGAGAGCAGCGGTGACCCAGGCGACCCCGGCGGCGAATTCCGCGCCCAGCGGCGAGCTGATCAGCCCGCAACGGCGCAACCTGATCTTCGTCGCGATCGTCCTGGGGATGCTGCTCGCGGCGTTGGACCAGACCATCGTCGCCACCGCGCTGCCGACGATCGTCGCCAACCTGGGCGACGCCGGCCATCAGTCCTGGGTCGTCACCAGCTATCTGCTCGCATCGACCGTCGTCACCGCGCTGGCCGGCAAACTCGGGGACTCCTACGGGCGCAAGCGGGTATTCCAGGCGGCGATCGTCTTCTTCGTCGTCGGATCGGCGTTGTGCGGGCTGTCCCAGTCGATGGCCATGCTGGTGGGAGCGCGTGCGCTGCAAGGGATCGGCGGCGGCGCCATCACCGTCACCGCCAGCGCGCTCATCGGCGAGGTCGTCCCGCTGCGGGAAAGGGGCCGGTACCAGGGCATCCTCGGGGCGGTCTTCGGCGTCACGACGGTCATCGGGCCGTTGCTGGGCGGCTACTTCACCGACTACCTGACCTGGCGGTGGGCGTTCTGGGTCAACGTGCCGATCTCGGTGGTCGTGATTTTCGTTGCCGCCGCGGCGATTCCAGCGCTGGGCGCGTCCGCCAAGCCGATCATCGACTACTCCGGAATAGTATTTGTCGGCCTGGGCGCGGCGGGCCTGACGCTGGCCACCAGCTGGGGCGGGACGCTGTACGCGTGGGGGTCGCCGACGATCATCGGCTTGTTCGTCGGCGCCGCGGTGGCGCTGGGTGTTTTCGTGGTGGTGGAACGTCGCGCCGCCGAGCCGATCCTGCCCATCCGGTTGTTCGCCAGTCCGGTGTTCGCCGTGTGCTGCGTGCTGTCCTTCGTCGTAGGTTTTGCGATGCTGGGCGCGCTGACGTTCCTGCCGACCTATATGCAGTACGTCAACGGGGTCTCGGCGACGACCTCGGGTCTGCGCACGCTGCCCATGGTGGTCGGGATGCTGATCACCTCGACCGGCAGCGGAACCCTGGTCGGCCGCACCGGCCGCTACAAGGTTTTCCCGGTGACCGGCACCGCGCTGATGGCGCTGGCGTTTTTGCTGATGTCGCGGATGGAGCCGTCGACGTCCGCCCTGATCCAGTCGCTGTACCTGGTCATCCTGGGGGCCGGGATCGGATTGTCCATGCAGGTGCTGGTTCTCATCGTGCAGAACACGTCGAATTTCGAAGACCTCGGCGTCGCCACCTCGGGGGTGACGTTCTTTCGCACCATCGGAAGTTCTTTCGGGGCGGCGATATTCGGCTCGCTGTTCGTGAACTTCCTCGACCGCCGCATCGGTCCGGCCCTGGCGGCCAGCGGCGCGCCGCCCGACGCGGTCAGCTCTCCCGGGGCCCTGCACCGGCAGCCGCACGATGTGGCCGCGCCCATCGTCGCGGCCTACGCCGATTCGCTGACCGAGGTTTTCTTATGGGCGGCGCCGGTGGCCGTGGTCGGTTTCGTGCTGGCGCTGTTCCTGCGCGAGGTCCCGCTGCGGGATATCCACGACAGCACAGTCGATCTCGGCGACGCGTTCGGCATGCCGACCTCCGAGACGCCGGACCAGATGCTGGAGAGCGGGATCGCACGGATGTTGCGCGGCGAAACCGGCATGCGGTTGCGCAGCATCGCCATGCGGCCCGATTGCCGGCTCGACGTGGCCGGGCTGTGGGGGGTCCTGCGCATCAATCGCTACACGCAGATGTACGGGACCGCCCGTCTCACCGACATGGCCGACTATCACCGGATACCGTTCGAGGTTCTCGAGCCCACCTTCACGCGCCTGGCCGCCGGCGGTTACGCGCGAAGCGACGGCGAACAACTGTCGCTCACCCCGGCCGGGGCCCAGCAAGTCGGCTACGTGCACTCGCTGCTGGTGGCCTGGCTCGTGGACAAGCTCGCCCGGTCGCCGGGCTTCGAGGGCCGCCCGGACCGCCGCGCGGTGCAGGCCGCGCTCGAACGCGTCGCGCATCGGGTTCTCGCCCAACGTGATTGGCATGAGGAGACGCCAACCGCGGCGATCGGCCCGGCCGCCCGCTAGCCGGTGGCTACTCCCGTTTGCGGACAACCGCGACCCGGGTCCTTAGGCGGGCGTACCATCACGCCATGAGCCGAATCGGAGCATTTGCTGACGACGACCTGGCCGGCTGGTTTGTGAAGTCTCCGGACATCGGCGGCGCGCTCGGCGCCTTCAGCCAGGCAGTCTACACCAAGAACCGGTTGCCGTTGCGCACGCGCGAATTGGCGCGCGCCGTGATCGCTCACCGCAACGAATGCGTCGTCTGCGTCAACACCCGCGACGAGGACGGACCCGCCGCGGGTGTCGACGAGGAGCTGTACGACCACGTCCACGAATGGCGCACGTGGCCCGGCTACAGCGACCAGGAGCGGCTGGCGGCCGAGTTCGCCGACCGCTTCGCCACCGACCACACCGGCCTGCGCGACGACGAAGACTTCTGGACGCGCTGCGCCGAACACTTCTCCGACGAGCTGCTGGCCGACCTGGCGCTGTCCTGCGCGCTGTGGGTGGGTATGGGCCGGGTGTTGCGGACCCTCGACATCGGCCAGGCCTGCAAGCTCACCATTCCCAGCCGCGCATAGCCGTTTGCGCCCTCCGAACTCCGGGCGGCGGGCGATGACGCGCGCCGCGGGCACAAAACGGGGCGCCGCGGCGTTGCGCGACGGGTGATACCACGCAGGAGGAGGCTCGGGTGAAGGTTCGCTTCGGCGTCGGGCTGGGCGCGGACACCGCCCCACACCAGCTGGCCGCCATCGTCGATCACCTCGAGGCGAACGGCGTGGATTCGTTGTGGTTTTCCGAGCTGGTGTACTCACCGGCCGTCGATCCGACGGTCGGGATGGCGTACGCGCTCGCCCGGACGAGCCGGCTGAAGGTGGGCACCTCGGTGGCGGTGCTACCGGGCCGGCATCCGGTGCTGGTGGCCAAGCAGCTCGCGTCGCTGGCGGCCGTCGCCCCGAAGCGGGTCCTTCCGGTGTTCGGCTTGCGATCGGCGATACCGGCCGAGCGCGAGGTGTTCGTGGTTCCCGACGGTCAGCGGGCGGCGGTCTTCGACGAGTCGCTACGGGTACTGCGCGCGGCCCTGGAAGGGGATTCGGCCACGTTCACCGGCCAATACTTCACCGTCGCCGGCGCGGCGATCGCCCCGAAACCGGTGCCGCCGCTGGACATCTGGTTGGGCGGCTCGGCGCCCGCCGCGTTTCGGCGTATCGGGGAGCTCGGCGACGGCTGGCTGGGCAGCTTCCTCACCCCGGCGGAGGCCAGGACCGGACGCGAGGCGATCGAACGGGCCGCGGAGCGGGCCGGCCGGCACATCGAACCCGACCACTTCGGCATCTCGCTGGCCGTCACCGAGGGCGAGCTGCCCGCGGAATTGGCCGCGGCGGTCCGCAAGCGCCGGCCGGACCTCGACCCCGGTGAGCTGATCGCCGCCGGGTGGGATCAGCTGCACCGCCAACTGGACGCGTACCTGGAGGCAGGGTTGACGAAATTCGTCATCCGTCCCGCCGGCCGGGCCCCCGTGGACGGATTCCTCGATCGCTTCGTCTCCGAACTCGTCGGCCGCCAGAACTGACCGGCCACGCGGGACGATTACCCGGCCGGACCACCACGAGGCTGCAGAATGACTGCCATGACCGGCACACCGCTTGCCGCCGCGGCAATTGCCCAGCTGGAGGGCGAGGGCGTCGACACGGTCATCGGCACCGTCGTCAATTCCGCCGGGCTCACCCTGGCCAAGGCCGTTCCGATCCGCCAGACGAACACCTTCGCCGATCCCGGCCTGGGCGCCAGCCCCTCCTGGCACGCGTTCGCCATCGACCAGACCGGCATCGCCTTCACCGCCGACGTCGGCGTGGTGGGGGACCAACGCCTCCGGATCGACCTGTCCGCGTTGCGCATCGTGGGCGACGGCCTGGCGTGGGCGCCCGCCGCGTTTTTCTCCCAGGACGGCACGCCGGTCCCCACGTGCGGCCGGGGAACGCTGCGACGCATCGAAACGGCGCTCGACGACGCCGGCCTCGAGGCGGCCGTCGGCCACGAAATCGAATTCCTGTTGGTCGCGCCGGACGGCGGCCCGTTGCCGTCGGCGGTGTGGGCCCCCTACGGCCTCGCCGGCGTGCTGGAGCGTGAAGCGTTCATCCGGGAGGTGATCGGGTCGGCGACGGGAGCCGGCGTCGCGATCGAACAATTCCACCCCGAGTATGGCGCCAACCAGTTCGAGATCTCGCTGCCGCCGCAACCGCCGGTCGCCGCCGCCGATCAGCTGATACTGATGCGGCTCATCATCGGCCGCGCGGCGCGCCGCCACGGCCTGCGCATCAGCTTGTCACCCGCCCCCTTCGCCGGTGCCGTCGGATCCGGTGCGCACCAACATTTTTCGCTGACGACGCCGGAAGGTCCGCTGTTCTGCGACGGCGCGGCCGCCGCGGGCATGACGCCGGCGGGGGAGAGCGCGGTGGCGGGCGTGGTTCGGGGCCTGCCGGAAGCCCAGGGCGTGCTGTGCGGATCGGTCGTCTCGGGTCTGCGGATGCGGCCCGGCAATTGGGCCGGCGCCTACGCCTGCTGGGGCACCGAAAACCGCGAGGCCGCAGTGCGATTCGTCACCGGCGGACCCGCCAGCCCGCGCGGCGGAAACGTCGAGGTCAAGATCGTCGACCCGTCGGCCAATCCGTACCTGGCATCGGCGGCCATCCTGGGGCTCGCGCTGGACGGCATCAAATCCGGGGCCCCGCTGCCGCCGGAGATCACGGTCGACCCGGCGGCCCGCTCCGATGCCGACCGCGCGCGTGACGGCGTGGTGCGCCTGACCGATTCGCAGGCCGAGGCGATTGCGGCGCTGGACGCTTCGGAGCGCATGCGGTGCATCCTGGGCGATCCGGCGGTCGACATGGTGGTCGCGGTTCGCCGACTGGAACACGAACGCTACGGCGATCTGGGCCCCGAGCAGCTGGCGGACCGATTCCGCATGGCCTGGAGCCTGTGACGGGCCGGTGATGAGCGCCGACACCCGCGATCTGGCCGAGCACATCGGCGTCGTGCCGCTGATCGATCAGCACGTCCACGGTTGTTGGTTGGCGGCCGGCGACCGACGGCGATTCGAGAACGCCCTCAACGAGGCCAACACCGAGCCCATCGCCGATTCGGGTTTCGACTCCCAACTCGGGTTCGCCGTGCGCGCGCACTGCGCCCCCGCCCTCGGCCTGCCCGAGCACGTCGACCCGCAGGCCTATTGGGACCGTCGTCGCCAGTTCGCCGAAGACGAACTGGCGCGGGTGTTCCTATCGGCCGCCGGCGTCGGGGACTGGCTGGTGGACACCGGGATCGGCGGGGGCGGGGTCGCCGGCGTCGGGCAGATCGCCCGGTTGTCGGGCGGCCGTGCGCACGAAATCGTGCGTCTCGAGGAGGTGGCCGAACAGGCCGCCCAAGCCGCGGGTGACTATGCGGCGGCGTTCGAGGAGATCCTGCATCGGCGCGCGGCCGACGCCGTGGGCACCAAATCGATCCTGGCCTACCGGGGCGGTTTCGAGGGTGACCTCAGCGAGCCGTCGACGGCGGAGGTCGCCGAGGCCGCCGACCGGTGGCGCGAGCGCGGCGGGACGCGATTGCGGGACCGGATCCTGCTGCGGTTCGGGTTGCATCAGGCGTTGCGACTCGGCAAGCCATTGCAATTCCACGTCGGATTCGGCGATCGGGACTGCGACCTGCACAAGGCCAATCCGCTCCTGCTGCTTGACTTTCTGCGCCGGTCGGCCGACGTCCCGATCGTGCTGTTGCACTGTTACCCCTACGAGCGTGAGGCCGGTTATCTGGCGCAGGCGTTCAACAACGTCTACCTCGACGGCGGACTGAGCGTGAACCACTTGGGGGCGCGGTCGCCGGCATTCCTTGCGCGGCTGCTGGAGCTGGCGCCCTTTTCCAAGATCCTCTACTCGTCAGACGGTTTCGGTCCCGCGGAACTGCATTTCCTCGGGGCGGTCCTGTGGCGCCGGGGCCTGCACCGGGTGCTACGCGAATTCGTCGACCGCGGCGACTGGAGCGAGGCCGACGCCATCCGGGTGGTCGATCTCATCGCCCGCGAGAACGCCCGCAGGATCTACGACCTCGCGTAGCCCGGTCATCGGCCGCGAAAGCGCGGCCACGACATTTTTCACAAATTCCGATGTAACCCGCCGCCGGGGCGCATAGGCTTCGGGAGACGAATCGGGCAACGTCACCAAACTGAGGCAACAAGGAGGTTTGGGCACATGTTGTCCCGCGCTGCGTTCGTCGACGCAGCCATCGTTACCCTCGCCGCTTCGGCGCCTCCGCCCTACGCGTCACGCAGTGGGGGTCGCCACACCACCAGTTCTGGTGACTACGTGTCGTATCCGCACCAGGGCGGGTTGTAGCAAAGCCCTATCGCCGTTGTGCCGAGGGAGTGCCGGAATGGTCTATGAGGGGTGGCCATGCCGGCATTCCACGGCAGCGCGTGCCAAGCCGGCGTATTCCCGTGGGCGGCAGCGCAATTCGCGAGCTTACTCCGCAAATAGGGAATCGTCAGACGAGCGCTGACGCGTCGAACACCCAGTCCCGCGAGGACGGCGGGCGATACCATAGTTGGTCGCGCGGGTTCCACCCGTCGTTGGGGAAGTGCGGATAATCACTGTGGCCGTGCGTGTCTTGGAGGGTGATGATGCCGGCGTGGCCATCGCGCATGGTAGCTAGGCGAATGAAGTTGGGGTTTGTGGCGTGTGATCAAGCGTCTCAGGAATTTTTACAAAACTCGGCATATGCGGGGCTGCCCGGCGTTCGATTTTGTGGCTCATTGCGCTATGTATCGCCGGCCTAGCGTGGAGATCATTGTGGATCGAATTTGACGATGCGCCACGTTCCATTCACCTTGTTGAGACTTACCCGCACCGAGCTTGACGCGATTGATGGCGACGTTTTCTCCCGGCTCGTCGTCGTTTGGTTGACGAAGATAAGGATTGATGCATTCTCGCTGGTTAAGGATTCGACGCCGGCGCGAAGAACAGTGGCGGTGGTAGTGAGGCGCTTCTCCAAAGCAGCCGGCTTCACGATTTCGGCGGTGAATTGCTTGTAATAAGCGAGGAAATCGCCGGCGAGCATTTCCTCGGCGGCGCTGAAGTCTTGATCAAGCGTGTCAGGCGAATAGCTCAATATCTTTACCGTGCCTGAACTCGCCGCCTGCACGGCCGCCTGGCGCTCGGCGGGCTGGTCGGCAACGGGCGGTAGTTGTCGGCTCTTGACCTGTACCTGCCAGCCACCTACTAATGCAGCGGCTAACGTTGCGACGCAAAGTGCAACCACCGCAGCCCACCACACGACGCGCCGCAAACTTGCCGCACTCATTGCACGTCCACTTTGGACACCTTGTATCTGTCGCCGATTTTTTCGACTTGTAGGACCAAGCGCCAGCTTCGTGGACCTTGCGACGGACCAGCGTTATTAGTGACTTTGGATGTCGCGGCGACCAGAACGTGAGCCGTGGTGCCGTTGATGGAGTCCAGGCCGGCGCTATTGACGGTTCCTTCGGTCGTTACGTTTGAACCTACGACCGTTTGTGCGAAACTGGACCTTCTACTCGCGAAATCTTCGTGAAACTGCCCGGTCGATCCGTCGATGATGCGCTGGATATCGCTATCCGCCGATTGAGCACTGAGACTGGTAAGCGCGATCGTGAACTGTTTGGCGTAGTCGACGTACGGTTGCCACTGCGGTGTGACGGTGGACGGCTGCGGATCCGGGCGAAGAACCTGTGTGGCGGCGAAGGCGACACCGCTGCAAAGCAGTACAGCCAAGATCATCGGCACGACCGTCGCCGCGCGCACCATAGGCCTTTTCGTCGCAGTCACGGGCGCTGTCCGATTAGATGCGGCAGGCATCGCTGGCTGAGTGATCGCTGTGTGGGTTGGAAGTTCGCCCACCGTAGACACTCTCTCGGCCGAACGGCTGTTATCGCGAGGAGTCGTATCTTGGCGAGGAGCCACAGCGGCGACGCAGTCAGTGAGTGCACGGGCGAATTCAAGGCATCGCGGGTAGCGTTCCGTGGGATTCTTCGCGAGCGCTCTTGACAGTACCGAGTCAAGATGCGCCAGCTCCGGATGTCGGTCTGCTAGGCGGGGCGGCGCTGAATTGAGATGCTTGCTAATGACCACTGCAGGATTGGAATGTTGAAATGGGGGCGAGCCGGCCAAAAGGTGAAAGGCACTGGCAGCCAGAGCATATTGGTCGGCTCGTCCGTCCATCGATTCGCCCATCAGTTGTTCGGGTGCCGCATAGGCGACCGAACCAACGGTCATGTTGGTGGCCGTTAGGCCGCTGATATCGTCGGTTCGCCGGGCGATACCGAAGTCAGCCAGAAGGATTCGGCGCCGTTCGGCGTCGGACCTCGTGAGCAGGATATTGGCCGGTTTGACGTCGCGATGCAGTAGCTTGCGCTGGTGGGCATAGTCGAGCGCGTCGGCGACGGCGGTGACAATCTCGAGCGCGCCCCATACGGCGAGGCCGTCGCGATGATGCTCACGCAGCAAGCGCACAGCGTCGGTGCCTTCCACATAATCCATCGCGATCCACAACTGCCCATCAAACTCGCCACGATCATGCAGGCCCACGATGTGGGGATGCCACAACGACGCAGCCAGGTCGGCTTCACGGTTAAAGCGCTCACGAAACTCGCCGTCCTCGGTTAGTGACGCAGGAAGGATTTTCAGTGCGTCCAGCCTAGGCAGCCTGGGATGTTGGGCTAAGTAAACTTCCCCCATCCCCCCGGTGCCGAGCAGTCGCTGGATGGTGTAGCCAGCAAAAATTGAACCGTTCGCCAGTGGCATGGGCCGAATACTAGTGATTGCTGCAAAACCGAGTGTGTGGATCACGGATATTGTGCTGAATGCACTGCTGGCGCAAACGCATGTGCGTCTCGCTCTTAAGGGCGGGCACAATAGACAAGTATCCCGCTTGCAGTACGTGCGTAATGGAGGGCCAGCGCAAGCGCCGGGAGCGGAATATGTGGTAGCACTCCGATAGACGTTGCGTCTGGCGCGTCAAACCTGCACGCCGGTGAACCCTCCTTCTGAGCGACCAGCATGCGCTCGGTACGGACCAGCCACCGCTCCCAAACGATGGTGTTCCCTCAAACAGTCAACCCAGCAGAATTCTGGCTGGCAAGTGGCAGTTGCCTGTTTCGTTCACGTGCCGCTTTTTGGCGCGAAGTAACTGGTCGAGCCTGATGCGGCCATCAAGAACCATGTAGATGTCGTCGCCGGTGAACACCACAAACGGGCTTCTGGTGGCGTATTCGTCAAGGGCACCCGCGGTAAAGCCCGCGACACTGATGAAGATGCCCAGAGCGTTGCGCCCCTTTCGCTCTACCTTGCCTTTGAAGATTTCGAGGTCGCCAGGCTCCGTTCGATCTTTTCTCCAACGTGCTTCAACAATGTAGTCGTCAGTGTCGAAGCTCAATGATCCGTCGATCTGCTCGTGGGCAAGGCTGTAACTCAGACGAGGTTCCATATCGAACAGGAGGAACAGGTCTGTCAGCAACAACTCGAACTTCTTGCCGCGTCCGTGAGGGTCATCGGAGGAGTGGAGTATTACGTACCGATCGTGCAGTGCACGGAGGTCATCCGAAAACTGCTTCAATACACCCCGTTTCGCCGCCTGGGATGCTCTAGTTGCGGCTGACTTTGCCCTGGCATCGACCGCTTCGCGGTACGGAGCCGTCAACGTTCGGAGTCGGCCAACCGCGTCGTGAGCTTCTCTCAAGCGCAATGCGCGATCCTCGGGTTCTTTAATGCGTTCTACGTCCGGGAACCGCGTCATGGCGCCTACGTCCAGCATGAGTTGAATCGTTGTCGTGTGGTAGGTGGGTTCCTTTTCGACCAGGCGACTGATCAGCGTGTCTGCGGTCTCGCGTTTCGTCGCGCCGTTGAAGTCTAGACCCGCCAGTAGTTCAGGATTGCGGTGCAAAGCGTCGCGCAGAAACGATTCAAAGGCGCGCTTGTACCAAGTGATGGTCGGCAGCGCGTCCCGGAGCGCCTGGTAGGCCTGCGGCGAGATTCGCTTCACACCGACCATCGTCGCACTGACGCCTATATTTCCCTCGGATCTGTGTGGGCGGTGCGCCAATCGGTCAGTGTCTGGCTAGCTTGGCTGCAAGCGTCCTTCAAAGTTAGGAAGCAGGATGTTGGCGGGCAGCGATGGCGTGGCACATCACGCGCGCGTGCCCGGCTAGAACCAGCCGAAGACCCTTTGATTCAGACCAGCGCTGACGCGTCGAACACCCAACTCGTGTCGCCGGTCGCCAGTGCTTCGAAGTGGTTCGGGGGAGCGAACGCGACGAGGCTGTTCATGTCCCAATAGTCTTTCCAGACGGTGATCTTGCCGTCGACGACTTTGTGGACGGTCACGAATCGCAACACGCCCTGTTCGCCGGTCGCGAATGTCCATGTCTCCGAGTGCTCGTAGAGCACATCGGAACCGTTGGAAACCAGCACGCCGGTGTGGTTCTCGTAGCCCGCCAGGTGTTCCAGGCCCATCTTGAGTCGTTTGACGATGCCCTCGGGGCCGCGGGCCGACAAGGCCGGAACCGGCATGTCGACGTAGAGGCAGTCGTCGGACAAGAATGTCGGGATCGCCTCCCAGTCGCGGCGCGAAAGGGCCTGCCACAGCCCACGGACGACATCCTCGACCGTGATCATAGATACCTCTGTCATACCGGCAAATAAACTCGGTTGCCGCGCCGGTGTCAACTACTGCGGCCGTTCGCGCCGCAATCGCGATCGGTCAGCTTTCGGCGGCGGCCATCGACCGGGCCGGCCCGAGCGCCACCGGCAGCGACGACCATCCCCGCAGCACGCGGGTCTCGCGTCGGCTTCCTGCGCCCGCCGCGCGCACCTCGGGGAAGCGGTCGAAGAACGTCCGCAGCCCGACCTCGCCCTCGGCGCGTGCCAGCGCCGCCCCGAGACAGAAGTGCCGGCCACCGGAGAAGGCGAGATGCCGCCCGGCGTTTGGTCTTTCGATGTCGAAGCGGTGCGGGTCGCTGAACACCGCCGGATCCCGGTTGGCGGCGGCCAGGTACACCAGCACCAGGTCGCCTCGGGCGACGTGGTGCCCCGCGATCTCGACATCGCCCCGCGCCATCCGGGCGGTCAGCTGCACCGGCGATTCCAGCCGCAGGATCTCCTCGACGGCGTTGGGCCACAGCTCCGGTCGTCGCCGTAGCGCGTCGAGGTGCTCGGGCGCGTCCAACAGCGTGCGAATGCCGTTGCCGAGCAGGTTCACGGTGGTCTCGAAGCCTGCCGCCAACACCAGTCCGGCGATCGCCTGAAGCTCGTTTTCGTTGAGATAGGTCTCCGCGGAGCCACTTTCGGCGGTCTGGATCAGCTGGCTCATCACGTTGTCGCTGGGTTCCCGGCGCAGCCGCTGCAGGTGTTCGGCGAGCCAGGAACTGAAGCCCGCGATCCCGTCCTGCACGCTGCGGTACTGTCGCCACGGCAACCCGATGTCCAGGCTCGGCGCGGCCAGCTCACCGAATTCCAGGACCCGCGGCCGGTCCGACTCGGGAACGCCGAGGATCTCGCTGATGATCGAGACCGGAAGTTGCGCGCAGTAGCGCCCGACGATGTCGACGACGCCGGACTCACCGGTCAACCGCTCGAGCAGGTCGGCGGCCGTCTGCTCGACGCGCTCACGCAGGGCGGCGACCGCCCTGGGCGTGAACACCGCCGACACCGTCTTGCGGTAGCGGGTGTGATCGGGGGGCTCGACGGCCAGCAAGGACGGGGCACGCAGGGGGTGCAGGAGGTCGTCGCGGGTGCGGCGCTCGAGCCATCGCAAGGGCGCGGGCAGATTCGATCCGAAGATCACCACCCGGAAGTCGTCGGACCGCAACAGCTCGTGGGCGAGCGCGTGATCGGCGGTCAGGTAGGCGACGCGGCCCTTCACCAGTTTGCCCCGGGCCCGGACCTCGTCGTGGAAGCGCACCGGATCGGCGGCCACCGCCGGATCGGCGATCAACCGGGCCTGGACGTCACCCCGGCGCGCGCCGTACGCCGCGGCGCCGCGGATGAAGCCGTGCATCGCGAACCAGTGCAGTCGTTCCTTCACCGGCCCTCCCTCGCTCAGGTGTCGCTACGAGCGTAGGCCTCGCGCATCGGGGGAGTCAGCACTCCGCGACGATTTTGAATTCGGTGGTCACCACCTTGTTGGGATTGCTGCTGTTGATGCCGTACGCGCTGCCGGTGATGGTGTACGCGTCATGGGCGAGGTCGACATGCGCATCTCCCACGCCGCCTTGCCAAAAGCTGCCCGTGAAGCCGTCGACGTTGCGGATCTTCACCCACTGCGGCATGACCCGGTAGCCACTGAGCAGCATCACCGCCTCGACGCCGCCGTCGTGGTCCGGAATCTTGATGGTCCGATACATCTGGTCTTGCCGGCACGCGGGGGGACGTGTCGTGTGTGTGGCGCCGTCGATGGTCAGGCGGGCGGCGCGGCGGGGCGTCGTCTGCGCCGCGCTGCACCCCGCGACGCCGACGACGACCGCCGCCAGGATCAAAGCGACTGTGGGCAAGCGGTTTTGCACCAGCCGACCTCCTTACTGCCGCTTCGGCGCTAGCGCGGGTAGGGCCTTGACGATACTGCGTCGCACGAGTTCGGGGCTCAGGCCCTTGAAGAAGTCAATCAGGCGAATGCTTTTGGGCACATACCAATGCAGCCGCTTCTGATGGTGATAGGCCTGCCACGCGGTTTCGGCGACGCTGCTGGCCGGCATCAGCCGCAGCGGGCCTCTTTTGGGGGCGGTGGCGCGCAACTCCTCGGCGGTTCTCGGCGCGGCGCCGTCGTCGGAGTGGTTGGTCGTCGTGGTGAGGATGGCGGTGTCGATCAGACCGGGCAGCACGTCGGCGACGCGCACCCCGTGCCGCTGCCATTCCACGCTGAGCGCCTCGGTCAGGCCCTTGACCGCGTGCTTGGTCGACGAGTAGACGGCGAGGCGGGGCATGCCGTAAGTCGCCGACGAGGACGACGTCGAAAACATCAGGCTGCCGGGGGTTTTCTTCAGGTACGGCAGCGCGCCGTAGGCGCCGGTCAGCACCGCTTTGTAGTTCACGTCGACGAGGCGCATCGCGGCGTCATACGGCACGTCCTCGAACCAACCGGATTCGCCGACGCCGGCGTTGTTCCACATCATGTCGAGGCCGCCGCCGGCGTTGCCGGAGCAGAAGTCGGCCAGGGCGCCGTCCAGGGCCGCCTTGTCCGTCACGTCGACGGCGCGGGTCCACAGCCGGTCGCCGCCCAATTCTTGCTGCAGCGTGGTCAGGCCGTCGTCGTTGCGGTCCACCGCGCCCACCCGCCAGCCCTTGGCGTGGAACAGCTTTGCGCCTTCGCGGCCCATGCCGCTACCCGCGCCGGTGATGAAGACCGATTTCACGACGCGTCGGCCTCGACCACGTCTTTGATGCGGTTCAGCGTCTTGGTCATGTCGCGGATGTTGCGGCGCTTGCGCAGAAAGCCGCCGAACAACCAGTACACGCCCAGCCACGGCGCGGGGTTGAGCCGAAACGACTCGGTGACGTCGGTCCCGCCGCCGCTGGGCGCCAAGCGGTAGTGCCAGTTGTTGACCTCCCGATCACCGAGCAGCACGGTGAAGCCGAATTCGCGGCCCGGATCGCACGCGGTGACCTTGCAGGTCGTCCAATACACGGGTCCCATTTCGTTGCGCCGGACGTGGCCGCGGAATTTCGCGCCGAGGGCCGGGCCGGTCGCATCGCCCAGCCACTCGGCCTCGAAAACTTCCGGGGAAAACCGTCCGGTGTTGCGCACGTCCGCGATGAGATCCCAGATCTTGGCCGCAGGCGCCGCCATGTGAACAGTCGCCGAACCTTCCATGGGCTGATCCAAACACAGCTTCGTGCCGGGTCATAGACCACGCGGGCGTGTCATCAGTGCGGGACGGCCGCCTGAATCAACCCGTTGATGATCTGCTTGATGCCCTGCGCCGGGTGCGAGTACCAACCGATCGGCAGGCCGGACTGCGCGCCGCACTTCGGCCAGGGCTCCACGCCCTCTTCGGCGAAAACCCGGTTGGCCACGGCGATTTGCTGCTCCCTGGAGGCGGCCGCCGGGTTGCCGACGCCGCCGTAACGCGCCCAGGTGGCCGGCTTGAATTGCAGTCCACCGTAATTGCCGTTTCCGGTGTTGGCATGCCAGTTGCCGCCGGATTCGCATTGAGCGATCGCGTCCCAGTTGGGAGCGGCGTCCGCGCTCACCACACCCGTGGACGAAGCCATCGATGCTGCAACGAACCCGCCGACCGCTACGGACTTGACGAGAAGCTTGCAGAGATTCTTCATGTCAAGCTTTTCGGCGCGTGTGGCCAAAGCGTTACCTATTCGAAAATGGCGCGAGATATGCCTTCTATCTGCGGAAATCGCGTTATCGCCAGGCCAAATTCGACGGTTAGGAAATGGTGAGGAAAAATTAAATTATTGCTGGCAATACGATTGCGTCGCCGACCAAAGGGCGCGTCGGTAGAGGCCGTCGAGCCGACGACTCGCGACGACGGCGCCCCTGGCGGCGTCGAGTTGGCGCGCGCACGCCGGCGAGTGCAGCACGTCCCAGTTGGCCGATATCTGCGCCAGCATCGCCTGGTTGAGGCCGTCGATCGTCGACCGCGAGGCCGCGAGGTCCGGGGAGTCGGCCGGGGCGTCACCCGGATTGAGTTTCCAGTCCGCGAACCGGCCGTATTCGATGGCCTCGGTCGCGTTGATCTGGTCACCGAAGACCCGGGTGACGTAGTCGCGGTCGATGCGTGCGGCGACGGCGTCGTCGCCGAGCTTTGCCAATTCCTGCCGGACGCGAACGGGGTCCTCAATTGCCCCGTGGCTGTTCCATTTATAGGCGGCCACCGGGTCGGCAACCTGTAGCCGTTGCGCGGCGGCGTCGACCAACGGGGTCAGCGGATTCGCGTCGTCGGCGCGGGCCGGCGCCGCCCACACCGCCAGGCCACCGACCATGCCGACACACAGGGGAACGAGACGGACGCGGTGCGGGCGCGCGCTGCGGGGCATAGCGACGATTCTGGCGTGAATCGCCGCCCCTTAATGCACTACTGCGCCTGACGTGGCGTCAAGCGCAGTAGTGGCGTCTGGTGAATGGGTTATCCGCCGCCGCCCGAGGAAGCGCCCAGCGCGCTCTGCAGGTCGGGCTTCATGGCGTTGAGCTGGGCTCCCCAGTACTCCCAGCTGTGTGTTCCGTTGGCGTTGAAGTTGAACACGGCGTTGTGGCCGCCCGCGGCGTTGTACGCGTCCTGGAACTTCAGGTTGCTGCTGCGCACGAAGTTCTCCAGGAACTCAGCCGGCATGTTCGCCCCGCCCAGCTCCGACGGTGTCCCGTTGCCGCAGTACACCCAGAGCCGAGTGTTGTTGCCGACGAGCGCCGGAATTTGCAGGCTGGGGTCGTTGCGCTGCCAGGCCGGGTCGCTCGACGGGCCCCACATGGCGTCCGCCTTGTAACCGCCGGCATCTCCCATCGCCAAGCCGATCAGCGAGGGGCCCATGCCCTGGGACGGGTCCAGCAGCGCGGAGAGCGAGCCGGCGTAGACGAACTGGTTGGGGTGGTTCACGGCCAGGATCATCGCCGAGGAGCCGGACATCGAGATGCCGACCGCGGCGCTGCCGGTGGACTTGACGCCCTTGTTCGAGGCGAGGTACTGCGGCAGTTCGCTGGTCAGGAAGGTCTCCCACTTATAGGTCGAGCAGCCGGCCTTCCCGCATGCGGGCTGGTACCAGTCGGCGTAGAAGCTGGACTGACCGCCGACCGGCATGATGACCGACAGACCCGACTGGTAGTACCACTCGAACGCCGGGGTGTTGATGTCCCAGCCGTTGTAGTCGTCTTGAGCCCGCAGCCCGTCCAGCAGATATACCGCGGGGGAGCCGTTGCCACCGCTTTGGAACTGGACCTTGATGTCGCGACCCATTCCCGCGGACGGCACTTGCAGGTACTCGACGGGCAGGCCCGGACGCGAAAACGCATTCGCGGTCGCCGCGCCGCCGGCAATACCGATCAGGCCCGGCAGCGTTGCAGCCGCGGCTGCACCGACCACAAGTCGGCGCCCCCAGGCCCGGACCTTCTCGCTCAGATCTGTCATACCTGCCCCTTGTCGGATGTGATCGAATGTGATCGCGGTCTCACAGGAATTTACCGTGTAAGTCCGTCAAATGTCGATTGGGACGCGGACGCGTCTCGGTTTCGTATCGCTTTTACCTCGCAATTTCGCCACCCGGGGATCCGGGCGGCGACCATCGGCGAGTACCCGCTCGGCGTCCGCCTAACCGAGCCGCCGCAAAAGTCGCCGGCCGGCGGCGGCCTCCGGTGTGCGCGGCGCCGAAAGCCCTTGAGACCGCGCGATAGACACAGCGCGCGACCGATCGACCGAGATGCGCTTTCGGCGGACGGTCAGCCGCGGTGCGTGTCGCGCCGTCGACCGTCTGAATCGGGCATCGGGTGCACAGCGACACCTGAATTGTGTGCATGTCCGATAAGAACGGCGCGGCGTCCACTTCCGATCAACCCAATTGGGATTATCGGCGTGTCGCGAGGCGATGTGGACCGGCGCCGGCCGGTTTGCGCCGACCGCGTAGGCTCTGTCGAAGCAAGCCGATGAAGACCACGCTATCCCGTGTCTGTTCCGGCCCTCACGAACCTCCGCACCAGCGGTTTGATGGTGCGCTTCGGTGCGTCTGGGAGCCGAGGCGCGGGACCGATTGGGGCATAGATTTGGACACGGTACTTGGCCTGTCAGTGACGCCGACCGCCGTCGGCTGGGTCCTCGCTGAGGGACACGGCGCAGACGGCACCATCCTGGATCACCAGGAGTTGGCGCTGCGCGCCGGCCGGGGTGTCCGCGCCGTGAACACCGCGGAGCAAGTCGTCGACGAGGTCTTGCGGGTCGACACGGCGGCGGCCGCGAGCGATCAACGACTGCGCGTCATCGGGGTGACCTGGAACGACGACGCAGCCGCTCAGGCGGCGCTGGTGCTGGAGGCGTTGACCGACGCGGGTTTCGACAACGTCGTGCCGGTCCGGTTCCTCGAGGCCATCGAGACCCTGGCGCAGGCCATCGCACCCGTCATCGGTTACGAACAGACCGCCGTCTGCATTCTCGACCATGACGCCACGACCGTCGTCATGGTCGACACTCAGGACGGCGAGACCCAGACGGCGACCAAGCAGGTGCGCGGCGGCCTCGACGGCCTGACCCGGTGGCTGACCGGCATGTTCGACCGCGACGGATGGCAACCCGGCGGGGTTGTCGTCGTCGGCGCACACCGCGACATCGACGGTTTCTCATGGCAACTCGAAAAGGCCTTGCCGGTGCCGGTTTTCGTGCAATCGATGGCCCAGGTGACGATCGCACGGGGCGCGGCGCTGTCCGCGGCCCGCAGCACCGAGTTCACCGACGAACAGCTGGTGGCGCACCACAGCGAACCCATTTCCTCAGCGCCGGCACGACAGCGGCACCTGTCGTACGCCGGGGCCCTCACGGCGTTGGCCGCCGGTGCGGTCACGTTCGTCGGCTCGGTGTCGCTGGCGGTGGGGATTCACGTGGGCCCGGCCAGCGCGCCCGCGTCCAAGCACACCACCCACCCGTCCACGCCCCAGGCCGCCGAGGCGGCCAAGGCCGTCGCGCCGCTTCCTGCGCCCCCACCGGTCAAGCGACCCACCCAGCCGCCCGCCGCCGGCGAGTCCGCTGCCGAGCCGGCCGCGCCGGAAGAGCAACCGGGCGTCGGTGGCGATCGGCAGCCGGATCCGGGTAACGGGCAGCCCTACTTGACCCGCGTGCTCGAGCACATCCCCGGCGACGCGGGCGACGCGGCCGATTCGGCGCCGCGCGCGGCGGGCGGGCAGCCCTGATCTCGCCCGGAAATTTTGTTCACCCGTCCTTGGCGTGAACCGCGGTAAACGTCAATGACACGTCGTCGGCGACCTGGACCGAGCCCATCAGCAGCGAGTAGGGCTTGACGCCGTAATCGGTTTGCCGGACGGCGGTTTCACCCGATATGCGCCACGCGTTTCCGAGATCTTCGGTGCGCACGTCGACGACGTGGTCTCGCGAGGTGCCATGGATCTCGAGCGCGCCGGTGAGCCGGTACCCGTCGCCGGCCCGCTCGATGACGTCCGCACTGTAGCGAATCTCGGGAAATCGCTTGGCGTCCAACGACTTCAATGCATTGGACCGCACCTGCGCCTTCTCGGTCGCGGACAGCCCTTTGATGCCGCCCTCGGCGTTCACCACGGCGAAGGAACCGACGTCGACCGCAAGTTCGGCGCTGACGGGTCGCGAACCCGCCCAATTCACGGTGGCACGCCAGCGCGACATCACGATGGTGAGGCGGTGGCCCATCCGCGCCGCTCGCCCGGCAACACCGGTGTGGAGCAACAGTTCACCGTCGGGCGGGCCGATCGTCCACGTCGCGCCCTTCTCAGAAGTCACGGACCGACGCTGTCACATGGTCAAGACGGTGCGGTAATGCGCCCGCCCCTGTTCCAGCGCCGCATAGCCCTCGGCCGCCTGCGCCAGCGGCAACTCCTCGATCCACGCCCGAACGCCGGACAGGACCGCGAAATGCATGGTGTCCTCGACATCTTTGGCCGTACCGGAGGGATGCCCGACGATGCTGACGCCGGGGGTGATCAGCTGTACGGGGCTGATCGGCAGCGGCTCGGGCGTGACGCCGATGGTGACCAGTTCACCCCGCGGGACGATGCCGCCGACGGTGGCGGCCATCGCCGTCGAATTGCCCGCGGTGGCCAGGACGACGGTCGCGCCGCCCAAGTCCTTCAGCGCTTCGGCGGGATCGTTGGCGGTGGAATCGATGTAGTGATGGGCGCCCAGTTTTCGGGCGTCATCGGCCTTGCCGCTGCCGCGGTTGATCGCGATGGTTTCGAAGCCCATCGCCCGGGCGAACTGCACGCCGAGGTGCCCCAGGCCACCGACGCCCAGTATCGCCACGCGATCGCCGGGCAAGGCTTTCGTGTGACGCAACGCGTTGTAGGTGGTGACGCCGGCGCACCCCATGGGGGCGGCTTCGGCGTCGGAGAGCTCGGCCGGTATCCGGGCCAGGGCGCTCACCGGGACGGTCACCGATTCCGCGTATCCGCCGGGATACTGCCAGCTCGGCACCTTCCCGTTCGCGCAGTGAATGAAGAGGCCCTTGCGGCATTGATCGCAGTGGTAGCAGCATCCGCCGAACCAACCGACCGCGACGCGATCGCCGATCGCGAAATCCTGCACGCCGTCACCGACTTCGGCGACCTTGCCCGCGATCTCATGTCCGGGCGTCAGGGGCCACGAGATGCCCGGGAACCCCCCGTTGACGAAATGCGCGTCGGTGCCACAGATCCCGCACGCGCCGACCGTCAGTCGTACCTCGTCGCGGCCGGGTGATTGGGTTTCGACTTCGGCCAGCTCTAGGGGGCCGCCTGCGGACTGGATCCGGACAGCTTGATGTTTGGGCATCGGCTTAGCTTAGTGCGCGGCAGGGGCTTTCGCTTTGCCATCGGTGTGGTAGTCCACCTGCCAGTGCTTGATCCCGTTGAGCCAGCCCGACCGCAGACGTTCGGGCTTGCCGATGGACTCGAGGTCGGGGATGCCGTCGGCGATCGCGTTGAACATCAGGTCGATCGTCATGCGTGCCAGGTTCGCCCCGATGCAGTAGTGGGCGCCGGTTCCGCCGAACCCGACGTGCGGGTTGGGATCGCGCAATATGTTGAACGTGAACGGATCGTCGAAGACGTCCTCGTCGAAATTGGCTGAGCGGTAGACCATTACGACCCGCTGACCCTTTTTGATCTGCACGCCCGACAGTTCGTAGTCCTCGAGCGCGGTGCGCTGAAACGACGTGACCGGGGTGGCCCACCGGACGATCTCGTCGGCGGCGGTGCCGGGGCGCTCCTTCTTGAACAGCTCCCATTGGTCGGGAAAGTCGGTGAAGGCCATCATGCCCTGGGTGATCGAGTTGCGGGTGGTCTCGTTTCCGGCCACCGCCAACAGGATCACGAAAAAGCCGAATTCATCGTCGGAAAGCTTGTGCCCGTCGATGTCGGCCTGGACCAGCTTGGTGACGAGGTCTTCCCCCGGATTCTTCGTCCGCTCGGCCGCCATCTGCATGCCGTACATGATGAGTTCGACCGACGCGGTGATGGCGTCGTTGTTGGCGAATTCGGGGTCCTGGTCGCCGACCATCTCGTTGGACCAGTGGAACAGTTTCTTGCGTTCTTCCTGCGGCACGCCCATCAACCCGGCGATGGCCTGCAGCGGCAGTTCGCACGACACCTGCTCGACGAAGTCGCCGCGGCCCTCGGCGGCCGCTTGCTCGACGATGTGGCGGGCCCGCTCGGCGAGGTCTTCGCGCAGGCGCTCGATGGCCCGGGGCGTGAACGCCCGCGAAATGATCTTGCGCAGCCGGGTGTGCTGCGGCGCATCCATGTTGAGCAGGACGAACTTGCCGCGCTCGATCTGCTCGCCGACCGTGCCGTCCTTGTAGCGCGGCAGCGCGGTCTTCTGCAGGCTGGAGAACACGTCACTGCGCAGCGAGACCTCTTTGACGTCCTTGTGCTTGGACACCACCCAAAAGCCGCCGTCGTCGAACCCGCCGGCACCGATCGGTTGTTCGTTCCACCAAATCGGCGCCGTGCGGCGCAGCTCGGCCAGTTCTTCGACCGGCAATCGCTCGGCGTGGATGTCCGGATCGGTGAAGTCGAAGCCTGGGGGCAGATTGGGGACCGGCTTGGTGCTGGGCTCGACGGTTGACATGGCGCACTCCTCGATACGAAGTCGTCTAGGCGTCCTTGTGCAAGGAAACCATTGCCGGACCACGGTTGGGAAGCATTGACGCAAGATCGTCGGGGGCAAATTGGAACGTGTTCCGCGGGTGCTCGTTGTCGGCCCCGGTCGTGCGCCGGCGGGGATCGCGGCCGCGCGCCGAAACCGTCTTGTGGCCCGCGGCCCGACCGATATGCTTTGGTGCAGGTCACCGGCGACGACAGGCGGGGTGGAACATGATTCGGGAATTGCTGAGCGCCGCTTCGATAGCGGGCATCACGATCGGCATGGCGCCGTGCGCGGCCGCCGACCCGCATTACGACGGCGACGTCCCGGGCATGAATTATCAAGCTTCGCTGGGCGCCCCGTGCGACAACTACGAGCGCTTCATCTTCGGACGAGGGCCCAGCGGCCAGGCCGAGGCCTGTCATTTCCCGCCGCCGAACCAGTTCCCGGCGGCCACCACCGGTTACTGGGTCGCTTCCTATCCGCTCTACGGGGTCCAGCAGACCGGCGCGAAATGCCCGGGCTCGCAGGCGGCGGCGCAGACTCCGGACGGGCTTCCGATGCTGTGCCTGGGGGAGCAGGGGTGGCAGCCCGGATGGTTTACCGGCGCAGGGTTTTTCCCGCCCTCCGACTGATCGGTACGACGATGAAGCGTGGTGAGCAAGGCGCGTCGCCCGTGCCCCGCTGGCTGCGTTTCGTCCTGGCCTCGGATCGCGCCGGGTCGGCGTGGTACATCGGCACCGGATTCTTCTTCGCGCCCGTGCTGGCCGTGTTTTCGCCGTGGCCCGCGGTCACCGCCGTGTTGTGGGGCGTCATCGCGGTGGCAGGGCTGTGGTTGGGGCTGCTGGGCATCGCGATGGCCATCGGTCTGGCCCGAATACTGCGCTCGGGGGCCGAAATTCCCGAAGACTACTGGCGCACCCTCGTGCACTACTGAAGCCCACCGCCGCCGAGAAATGGGGCCTCGTCCCGTCTAGAGTTCAGGGCAACGAACCTGCGACAAAGGAGACTCGAGATGGCCTTCAATCCCAAAGATGCGGTCGACGCGGCGAGGGACATCGCGACCAACGCCGTCGAGAAAGCCTCCGACATCGTCGAGCACGCCAGCGACATCATCCGGGGTGACCTTGCCGGCGGTGCCAGCGGAATCGTTCAGAATTCCATCGACATCGGCACGTACGCCCTGGACCGGACGAAGGAAGTGTTCACCGGCCGGCAGGACGTTGACGACGTCTAGCCCCGCCGGCCGGGCAAGCCCCGCCGTCAGACGGAGGCGGCCTCGTTGAGCTCGTCGAGCCTGTTGGTCGCTTCCAGGTACTCCTGCACCCAGCGCTCGATGACCGTCGACGTCTTCTCCACCTTGGTGAACTGCCCGACGACCTGACCGACCGGGTTGAACGCGACATCGACGGATTCGTTCGGGTACCTGTTCGTGGCACGAACCGCCATGCCGGACACCATGTACTGCAACGGCATTCCGAGGGGCTTCGGGTTCTCCGGGGCCTCCCACGCCTCGGTCCAGTCGTTGCGCAGCATGCGGGCCGGCTTGCCGGTGAACGACCGGCTGCGGACGGTGTCGCGGCTGCCGGCCTTGACGTAGGCCTCCTGCTGGACCGGGGTGTTCGAGGATTCCTCGACCATCAGCCACTGCGATCCGGTCCACGCGCCCTGCGCGCCCAGCGCCAGCGCGGCCGCGATCTGCTCACCGCTGCCGATGCCGCCGGCGGCCAGCACCGGAACCGGAGCGACCTCCTTGACGACCTGGGGCCACAGCACGATCGAGCCCACCTCGCCGCAGTGCCCGCCGGCCTCGCCGCCCTGCGCGATGATGATGTCGACGCCCGCGTCCGCGTGCTTGCGGGCCTGCGAGGGGGAGCCGCACAGCGCGGCCACCTTGAGTCCGGCCTCGTGGATGTGCTTGATCATGTCGGCCGGCGGGGTGCCCAGCGCGTTGGCGATCATCTTCACCTTCGGGTGCTTGAGCGCGACCTCGACCTGGGGTGTGGCCGTCGCCTCGGTCCAGCCGAGCAGCTGCAGGGTGTCGCCGTCGCTGTCCTCGACCGGCACGCCGTGGTCGGCGAGGATCTTCTTCCCGAAGTCAAGGTGCTCCTGGGGCACCATCTTGCGCAGCGTCTCGGCCAGCTCCTCCGCGGACAGGTGCGAGTCCATGCCCTCGTACTTGTTGGGGATGACGATGTCGACGCCGTAGGGGTGGTCGCCGATGTTCTCGTCGATCCAGTTGAGCTCGATCTCGAGCTGCTCAGGCGTGAAGCCGACGGCCCCGAGCACGCCGAACCCCCCGGCCTTGCTGACCGCCACGACGACGTCGCGGCAGTGGGTGAAGGCGAAGATCGGGAACTCGATGCCGAGTTCGTCGCAAATAGGGGTGTGCATTACAACTCCTGGGATGCTCGCCGAATTGGAACGTGTTCTAGTTTAGTACGGACGTCACTGACGTGGCCAGCGGGTCCTGAACTGCGTCCCATCACTACGGCCCGTCGCCGCCGAGCCGGCCGCGACGCCGTTCGGCCCGCCACCGCCTTCGATCCCTTGATCCCGCACCGAGCGACCAGGTAGCGTAGTGCTGCCAATTACGAAACTACGCGTAGCGTAATTGGCTTCCAAACCACCGAGAGGATCCGCCTTGATGCGCAGCCGCTACGCCGGCGATCCCTTCACCACATCCACGCCCGAGATCGCCGCCGCCCTAGAGGATGTCAGCGTCCCGACGCTGCTGCTCTCCCTCGTTCACATCACCGGCGACCCCCGATTCATCCGCGACTACAAGCAGATGGGCATCTTCCTCAACGAGGTCCAGGGGTTCATGTCGGAGGAGGACAAGGCGCGGGCCCGCGCCGAGGCGCTGACGGTGATCACCGAGTATCGGGATCGCGGCTGCCCCGAACCGGCGCCGCTGAGCCCGGAGCTCATCAGGGAAATGATGGATTGGGCGGCGTGTGAGCACGTTCCCGACGACTATCTGTCCCTGGTGTCCGAAGAGCTGGACCTCGAAGGGGTCGACCCCCGGCGGCCGGCCGCGTTGCCGGCCGAGCGCGCGGCGCAGCTTCCGGTTCTGGTCGTCGGGTGCGGCGAATCCGGCATCCTTGCCGGCGTGCGCCTCAAGCAGGCCAACATTCCGTTCACCATCGTCGAGAAGAACGCCGGCCCGGGCGGAACATGGTGGGAGAACCGCTATCCCGGCGCCCGGGTCGACGTCGCGAACCATTTCTATTGCTACAGCTTCGAACCCAACAACGACTGGACCCATTTCTTCGCCGAGCAATACGAGCTGCAGGACTATTTCACCAGAGTCATCGACGAACACGACCTGGCCGACCGGATACGTTGGCAGACCGAGGTTCTCGCGGCCGAATGGGACGACGACGACGGCACCTGGACCGTGTCGCTGCGATCGGCCGACGGCCGCACGTCGACCCTGCGCGCACGCGCGCTCATCACGGCGGTGGGCCAGCTGAACAGGCCCAACATTCCCGAATTCGCCGGAGCACAGACTTTCCGGGGCCCGTCGTTTCACTCGGCGGCCTGGGATCACTCGGTGGACCTCAAAGGCAAGCGGGTCGCGCTCGTCGGCGCCGGCGCCAGCGGGTTCCAGATCGCGCCCGCCATCGCCGAGGAGGTCGAGCACCTGACGGTGTTCCAGCGGACCGCGCAGTGGATGTTCCCGAACCCGATGTATCACGACGAGGTCGGCGACGGTGTGCGCTGGGCGATGCGCCACCTGCCGTTCTACGGCCGGTGGTACCGCTTCCTGGTGCTGTGGCCCGGCTCGGACAAGGGCCTCGACGCCGCCGAGGGCGACCCGAACTACGCCGATCAGGACCACGCCGTCAGCGACATCAACGCCGGCGCGCACATGATGTTCTCCCAGTGGATCACCAGCCAGGTCGGCGAAGACTCGCCGTTGTTGGCCCAGGTGATGCCGGACTATCCCGCCTGCGGCAAGCGCACCCTGCAGGACAACGGCAGCTGGCTGAGAACGCTGCAGCGCGACAACGTCGAATTGGTGCGCACAGCCATCGAGCGGATCACGCCGCAGGGCATCGTCACCGAGGACGGAGTGACGCACGACGTCGATGTCATCGTCTACGCAACGGGGTTCCGGCACACCGACGTGCTGTGGCCGCTGAAGATCACCGGCCGCAACGGCGTTGACCTGCACGAGATGTGGGGGAGCAGGCCGTATGCCTACCTCGGGATCACCGTCCCGCAGTTCCCGAACTTCTTCATCGTCTACGGGCCCGGAACCCACCTGGCCCACGGGGGCAGCCTGATCTTCCAGTCCGAGCTGCAGATGCGCTACATCGACCAGTGCCTGGCGCGCCTGGCCGACGCCGATGTGCACTCGGTCGAGCCGAAACCCGACGCCGCCACGGACTGGCACCGACGGACGCAGACCCAGATCAAGAAGATGGTGTGGTCACACCCGGCGGTCAAGCACTCGTATTTCAAGAACGCCGACGGCGAGATTCACACCGTCAGCCCGTGGCGCCTCAACGAGTACTGGTCGGCGGTGCGCGAACCCGACTGGTCACAATTTGTAGTGCGCCAGAAAGATCAAGTGTGACAAGGGAAGTGAGCACACCGATATGCGCACGGTAGTCGTCGATGGGCCCCGCAGCATCCGGGTCGACACCCGCCCCGACCCAACGCTGCCGGGCCCGGACGGAGCGATCGTCGAGGTGACCGCCGCCGGAATCTGCGGCTCGGATCTGCACTTCTACGAGGCCGACTTCCCGATGCCCGATCCCATCGCCCTCGGCCACGAAGCCATCGGCACGGTGGTGGACGCCGGGCCCCAGGTGCGCAACGTCAAGGTCGGCGATCAGGTCATGGTGTCGTCGGTCGCCGGCTGCGGCGCGTGCGCGGGGTGCGCCACCCGCGATCCGGTCATGTGCCACTCCGGCTTTCAGATCTTCGGCGGCGGAGTGCTCGGTGGCGCGCAGGCCGATCTGCTCGCGGTGCCCGCCGCCGATTTCCAGCTCCTGAAGGTGCCCGAGGGCATCAGCACCGAGCAGGCGCTGCTACTCACCGACAATCTCGCCACCGGCTGGGCCGCGGCACAGCGCGCCGACATTCCGTTCGGCGGGACCGTTGCGGTGATCGGCCTCGGAGCGGTCGGCCTGTGCTCGCTGCGCAGCGCGCTTTTTCAGGGCGCGGCAACGGTTTTCGCCGTCGATCAGGTCGACGGCCGGCTACAGCGCGCCGCGCGGTGGGGGGCGACACCCGTGAAGGCGCCGGCGCTCGAGGAGATCCTCGCCGCCACCGGCGGCCGCGGCGTCGACGCGGTGATCGACGCCGTCGCCACCGACGCATCCCTGACCGAGGCGCTCAACGCCGTCCGGGCGGGCGGAACCGTCTCGGTCGTCGGTGTGCACGACATGAATCCGTTTCCGCTCAACGCGCTGGGCTGCCTGATCCGCAGCATCACGTTGCGGATGACCACCGCGCCGGTGCAGCGAACGTGGCCGGAATTGATCCCGCTGCTGCAGTCCGGCCGCCTCGATGTCGACGGCATCTTCACCACGACAATGCCTTTGGACGACGCGGCCAAGGGCTATGCGACCGCGGAATCACGCTCCGGCGACGATGTGAAGATCCTGTTGCAGCCCTAGGCCTTCACCGGGTGGCCGTGATGTATTGGGACCGCATGAAACTGTCGATCTTGACGTCGACCTCCGGTGGGGTCATGCCGTAACCGGCCTGCAAATCGAGCGTGTTGCGGACGGGTTCGACGGCCCACCCGTGCGCGGTCAGCCACTCCGCGGGATCGGACTGCGGTTCGTACGTCAGGGCCGAAAAGTCAACGTTGCCCGACACGTTGACCCCCGGGTGATTCGCCTCCAAGGCGTGGAGCTGGTCGTGGTCCAGCCGCGACCCCAGCGCGCCGATCGCGATCCGGCTGCCGGGCGCGCTGAGCCCGCTGATCCGGGTGAACAGCGCGTGTTGCGCCTCGTCGGTCAGGTAGGGCAGCAACCCCTCCACCGACCAGGCGCTCGGGCTCTCGACGTCGAACCCGGCCGCCTCCAAGGGCCGCGACCAGTCGGTGCGCAGGTCGGCGGCGACCTCGATCCGGTTCGCCTTCGGCGCGGCAGCCTGCTCGTCGAGCACACGCGCCTTGAACTCGAGGACCTTCGGCAGGTCGACCTCAAAGACCCTTGTGCCGTCGGGCCATTCAAGGCGGAACGCCCGCGAATCCAGGCCGGCGGCGACGATCACCGCCTGGCGTATGCCCGCCTGGCAGGCGGCGACGAAGAAGTCGTCGAAGAAGCGGGTCTGCACGCCATACAGCCGCGGAAAGGCCGTCTCGTCCTCGGTGCTGCCCGGGTTCGCGAGGACCCCCGCCAGATACGGGTCCCGCGAGGCGGCGATGAAGACCTTCGCGTATTCGTCGCGCACCAGCGGCTGCGGGCTCACGGCGTGCAGCGCACGCCATCCCGCCACGAGCAGCGCGGTGTAGCCGACGCTGCTGACGATGTCCCAGTTGTCGTCGTCGGAGCGGAGCGATCCGAATTCAGGTGTCGTGCCCACGGGGGCCAACGTACCCTTCAGAGTTCGAGCAGCACCGTGACCGGGCCGTCGTTGACCAACGCGACCTGCATGTTCGCGCCGAACACCCCGGTCTGTACCTCGGCGCCCAGCCGCTCCAGCGTCGCGGCGAACTCCGCCACCAGCGGCTCGGCCACCGGCCCGGGGGCGGCCGCATTCCACGACGGGCGGCGGCCCTTGGCGGTGTCGGCGTATAGGGTGAACTGACTGATGACCAGGATGGGGGCTCTTGCGTCGGCCGCGGACCGCTCCTCGGCGAGAATCCTTAGGTTCCAGAGCTTTTCGGCGAGCCGGCGCGCCTTGTCGCGATCGTCGGTGTGGGTGACGCCGACGAATGCCAACAGCCCCTGGCCATCCGGTCGGATCGCTCCCACCACCGCGCCGTCGATCGACACCGTCGCCGACGAGACCCGTTGCACCAACACCCGCATGGGCCTCGATGGTGCCAGACCGGCCGGGGCGGGGGTGGGTACGCTCGACAGGGTGTCCGTGCTCGTCGCGTTTTCCGTCACCCCGATGGGGGTGGGCGAGGGTGTCGGCGAGATCGTCGCCGAGGCGGTTCGGGTGGTTCGCGAGTCCGGCCTGCCCAACAAGACCGACTCGATGTTCACGGTGATCGAGGGCGACACGTGGGAGCAGGTCATGGCGGTGGTGCAGCGCGCCGTCGAGGCCGTGGCGGCCCGGGCGCCGCGGGTGAGCACGGTGATCAAGGCCGATTGGCGCACCGGGGCCAACGACGCGATGACGCAGAAGGTCGCCTCCGTCGAGCGCTACCTCTCCGAGAGCTAGGCCCGCAGCGCGGCCCGAAACGCTTGCTCCGCCGCGTCGCCGTGCACGGCGAACACCACCTTGCGCAGCGAGACCGGCTGGTGCCGCCGGACGGCGTCGACCATCAGCCGGGCGGCCTGGTCGAGCGGGAAACCGCCGACACCGGTGCCGAAGGCCACCAGCCCCAGCGTGCGGCAGCCGAGCTCGTCGGCCTTGCGCAATGTCGAAGCCGTGGCGGCGCCGATGATCTCGGCCGAGGTTGGCCCACCGAGTTCCATGGTCGCCGCGTGGATGACGTAGCGCGCGGGCATGTCGCCGGCGGTGGTCTCGATCGCTTCGCCGAGCCCGATCGGCGCCTTCTCGGTCGATTCGCGCTGCACGTCGGGCCCGCCCGCGCGCGAGATGGCCGCGGCGACGCCGCCACCGTGCCGCAGCTGCGTGTTGGCGGCGTTGGCGATCGCGTCCACGTCGAGCTTGGTCACGTCGGCCGCAAGCACCTCTAACTCGATCATCGGCTCATTGTCCCGCAGGCCCATGCGTAGGCTCATGGCGGTGAGCGCACGTGCAGGCATCGTTGTCACCGGAACCGAGGTCCTCACCGGACGCGTCCAAGACGCCAACGGCCCCTGGATCGCCGATCGCCTCCTGGAGCTTGGTGTCGAGCTCGCGCACATCACGATCTGCGGCGACCGGCCCGCCGACATCGAAGCCCAGCTGCGGTTTCTCGCCGATCAAGGCGTGGACCTGATCGTCACCAGCGGCGGCCTGGGGCCCACGGCCGACGACATGACCGTCGAGGTGGTGGCGCGCTTCTGCGGGCGCGAGCTGGTGTTGGACGCCGAGGTCGAAGAGAAGATCGCGAACATCCTCAAGAAGCTGATGGGGCGCAATCCCGCTTTCCAATCCGCCTTGGACCCCGGCACTTTCGAGTCGCTGCGGGCCGCCAACCGCAAGCAGGCCATGATCCCGGCTGGGGCGCAGGTGCTCGACCCGGTCGGCACCGCGCCCGGCGTCGTGGTGCCAGGCAAGCCCGCGGTGATCGTGCTCCCCGGACCCCCGCGCGAGCTGCAGCCGATGTGGCACACGGCCCTCCAAACACCGGCGGCGCAGGACGCGATTGCCGGCCGGACCATTTATCGGCAGGAGATGCTGCGGATGTTCGGCCTGCCCGAGTCGGGGCTGGCCGAGACGCTGCGCGACGCCGAAAAGACCGTGCCCGGATTCGACCGGCTCGAGATCACCACCTGCCTGCGGCGCGGGGAGATCGAAATGGTCACCCGCTACGAGCCGGACTCCGCCGACGCGTACACGCAACTGACGAAGCTGCTGCGCGAGAGGCACGGGCATCAGCTGTACTCCGAAGACGGCTCGCGTGTCGACGATCTGGTCGCGCAGCTTCTCACCGGGCACCGGATCGCGACGGCGGAGTCGTGCACCGCGGGACTGCTGGCGGCGCGGCTGACCGATCGGCCCGGGTCGTCGGACTACGTGGCCGGCGGGGTGGTGTCCTATTCGAACGAGGCGAAAGCGGAGGTGCTCGGCGTCGACCCGGCGCTGATCGAGGCGCACGGCGCGGTGTCGGAGCCGGTGGCCGAGGCCATGGCCGCGGGCGCGCTGCAACGCTTCGGCGCCGACACCGCGGTCGCGATCACCGGCATCGCCGGACCGGGCGGGGGCACGGAAGACAAGCCGGTCGGGACGGTCTGCTTCAGCGTGAAGGCGGCGGGCGGCCGCACGGACACTCGCACCCTGCGCCTTCCGGGCAACCGGTCCGATATCCGGGAACGCTCGACGACGGTGGCCATGCACCTGCTGCGGCGCCTGCTGGCCGACCCCGGCTAGCTTTACGTCGCTTCCGTTGCGAGAAAAGAACTTTCCGTCGTGCCGAAGCGGATTCCCGTCGCGTCCTTTCCGATCAGCGTCAGGACCACCACCGCGGCCAGCACCGGCACGATCGTGGCCGCCAAGGCGAACGGGTAGCCGTGGGATTCGGCGAGACGTTCCTGAATCGGTAAGTTGAACGCCGCCAACAGGTTTCCGAGTTGGTAGGTCACACCGGGGTAGAGGCCGCGAATGGCGTCCGGCGACATCTCCGTGAGGTGGGCTGGAATCACGCCCCACGCGCCCTGCACGAAGAGCTGCATCAAGAACGAGCCCAGGCACAGCATGGCCGCGCCGCGTGAGTATGCGAACAGCGGCACGATCGGCAGCGCCAGAATTGCACAGAAGACGACCGTGTAGCGCCTACTCAGTCGTTGCGACAGCGTTCCGAAGACGAGCCCTCCGATGATGGCGCCGACGTTGTAGGCCACCACGATCCACCTGACCGTCGTGCTCGACAACCCGGCGCCTCGGTTGGCGTGCGCGCCGAGGAAGGTGGGGTAGACGTCCTGCGTGCCGTGGCTCATCCAGTTGAATGCCGTCATCAGCAACGCGAGGTAGATGAAGCGCCGGATGATCGCGCCGCTGCGCAGCACGTCGCGGATTCTGGTGCTGGTTAGCCTCATCCGGTCTTGGGCGGCCTCCCACACCTCGGATTCCTCCACCCGGTAGCGAATGATCAAGCTGATCAGTGCGGGAACGATGCTCAGGCCGAACAACCAGCGCCACGAGAGCTCGAGCCAATCCATGACCACCAGGGCGGCGACGCTGGCCAGCAGGTAGCCGAACGCGTAACCCTCCTGCAGCAGCCCGGAGAAGAACCCGCGTCGCTGGACCGGAACCTTCTCCATGGCCAGCGCGGCACCGAGCCCCCATTCCCCGCCCATGCCGATGCCGTACAGCAGGCGCAGGATCACCAGCACGGTGAAGTTGGGTGCGAAGGCGCACAGGAACCCGACCACGGAGTAGAACATGACGTCGACCATCAGGGGGAGCCGCCGGCCGACGCGGTCGGCCCACAGCCCGAACAGCAATGCGCCGACGGGACGCATGATCAGGGTGGCGGTGGTGACGAACGCGACCTCGGCCTTGCTGTGGTGGAACGTCTTTGCGATGTCGGCGTAGACGAGCACCACGATGAAGTAGTCGAAGGCGTCCATCGTCCAGCCCAACAGGGCGGCGATGAAGGAATTTCGCTGGTCGGCGGTCAACTTCTGTCGAGGGCTCTGTGTGGTCACGTCAGCATCGTGGCGTACCGAGGGCTTCGGCGCGACCTGTTTCGCCGCCCGTCGTGCGGGAGTAAGTTCCGGATGCATGCGGATCATCGACGCCGACGGCCATGTCGCCGAAAATTCGTCACTGGCAGTCGAAGCGATGCAGCGGTGGCCGGAGCACGTCAGACCCGGCAGGCATGGGCGGCTCGGCTTGACCCTTGAAGGACGCAACTACCCCGAGGACCGCGGCCCGGGCGCGGGCTGCCCGCCCGAACACGGGATCAGTAGCGCGGCCGATATCAACTGCCGGTCGGCCGAAGGCGTGCTGGGTGACGCCGACCGCGATCACATCGACACGATGGTGCTCTATCCCAGCCTTGGCCTGTGCGCGCCGAGTATCGAGGACCCCGAATTCGCGGCCGGATTCGCTCGCCTCTACAACGAGTGGATCGCCGATTACTGCGCCGCTTCGGGTGGGCGGCTCCGCGGCGTCGCGGTGGCTCCGATAGAACATGGCCGGCTGGCGATCGATGTCATGACCGAAGCCAAAGACCTTGGGCTGGTGGCGACTCTGGTGCCGCCGGCGCTCAAGACACGCAACCTCGACCACCCCGACCTCGACCCGTTCTATGCCGCCGCCGTCGAACTCGGGATGCCGCTGGGGGTGCATGGGGCGCCCGGCATTCATCTGCCCAAGATCGGGGTAGACCGTTTCACGAATTACATTCAGGTGCACTGCATCAGCTTCCCGTTCGACCAGATGACGGCGATGACCGCGATGGTTTCCGGCGGCGTCTTCGAGCGTCATCCGGAGTTGCGGGTGGCCTTCCTCGAGGCGGGTGCGGGCTGGGTTCCGTTTTTTATCGATCGGCTGCACGAGCATTACGAGAAGCGTGGCGACTGGGTGGAGCGCGGCTGGCGTCGCGATCCGCACGAGTATCTGGCCGCCGGAAACATCTGGGTGACGTGTGAACCGGAGGAGCCGATTCTGCCCGGGGTGATCGACGTGCTGGGCGCCGATTTCATCATGTTCGCCAGCGACTATCCGCACTGGGACGGCGAGTGGCCGGAAAGCACCAAGCACCTGCGCACTCGCGCCGATATCAGCGAGGAGGCCCGCGAGAAGATCGGCGGGCGCAACGCGCAGCGCTTCTACAACCTGAACTAGCGGCGATCGCGAGCGCGGCGCAGCCGGGCGAGGCGGATCGGCGCCATCGGTTCTAGCGGCGATCGCGAGCGGGGCGCAGCCGGGCGAGGCGGGTCGGCGCCATCGGTTCTAGCGGCGACCGCAAAAAGTGTTATGCCGCGCCTGGATTGTCGGCTTCTTCGTCGTCGTCGTGTTCGTGGTGGAGGAGTTTTTCGGGGTGGTGGTAGGTGTTGGTGCGGGGTTGGCCGCGTTCGAGGTGGGGTGGGGATTTCCATTCGGTGTCGCCGCGCGTGTTCTTGCGGGTGGTCCAGCCGCTGGGGTCGAGCATGCGGTGATGCGGGCCGCAGGCGAAGGTGAGGTCGTTGACGTCGGTGCTGTGACACTTGCTGTAGTCGGTGACGTGGTGGACCTCGCAGTAGTAGCCCGACACCGTGCAGCCCGGGGCGGTGCAGCCGCGGTCCTTGCCGTACAACACGATTCGCTGCCCCGGGGAAGCCAGCCGCTTGGTGTGATACAACGCCAGGGCCTTGCCCTTATCGAAGATGGCCAGGTAATGATGCGCGTGGCGGCTCAGGCGAATCACCTCACTCATCGGCAGGATGGCGCCCCCGCCGGTCAGGGCTCGCCCGGCGGCGGCCTCCAACTCTTGCAGGGTCGTGGTGACGATGATGGAGGCCGGTAACCCGTTGTGCTGACCCAACTCCCCGGAGGCCAACAGCCCACGAAGCGCCGCAAGCAGGGCGTCGTGGTTGCGCTGAGCAGCCGAGCGCGTATCACCGTCGATAGCGGCCTGGCTGGGCGCGCCATCCACACACGGCATCTCATCAAGCGGGTTGCACATGCCCGGGGCACCGAGTTTGGCCTCCACGGCCTCGAAGGTGGCGCGTAGTTCGGGGGTGATCAGGCCCCGCAACTCCGACATGCCGTCGGGTCGTTGGCGCCCCAGGGTCACCCCGCGGCTACGGGCCCGGTCCTCATCGGTGAAGAGACCGTCGGGATTGAGGCAATCTTCCAGGACGTGGGCCAGGCCGTCGAGTTCGTCGGGCCGGTGATACGCGGCGTGACCGGCCAGGTCGGCTTCGACGCGCTCGCGGGTGACCGGGTCGATCCAGCCGGGCAGCCGGCGAAAGAATCGGCGGATCACCGCCACATGGGCAGCACCGAGTTCACCGCGGGCCTGGGCGGCGGCGGTGGCCGCCAACGCCGGGGGCAACGGTTCACCGGTCAGGCCGTGGCGCGGGCCCAGATCGGCGGCGTCTTTGATGCGCCGGCCGGCCTCGGTGTGGCTGATCCGCAGGCGGTCGGCGATCGCCTGGTCGAGTTTGGCGCCGAGCTCTTGGATGCCGGCTTGGCGGGCCAGGTGGTTGATCAACGCATGCTCAGGCACGGGCAATCGGCGGCGCACGGTTTCGCAGCGCTCCAACAGCGCCAGGCATTCCCGCGGAGTCAGCGCATCAAAACTGAGCCCCGCCACGCCCTCGATGGCGGCATCAAGCGCGTCGAAGGCCGCGCTGATCGCGTCCCGATCGATGATGCCGCCCGAACTCATACCGCAGACATTACGAAGCGCCACCGACACAAAACCCCGCATTGTGACCACTGAAACCACAGTGACACAAGGGATTTCAATATCCGTTTCCGATATCCGAAACCGCGCCCGCGTGTATGCGCGAGAGCCGACGGACGAAGCCGGTCACCCGGTCAGAACTCACCCGCGCCGATTTGCTTACCTTCCCGGCCGATCGGATGGCAGGATCTAGGCGCATGGGCCCATTTTTGGTGCGCGCCGCGCTGACCGGCTTTGCGTTGTGGATCGTCACCCTTTTCGTGCACGGCCTGAGTTTCGTGGGCGGCAGCACGAGGCTGGAACGGGTCGGCATCATCTTCGTCGTCGCCGTGATCTTCGGTCTGGTCAACGCATTCATCAAGCCGATAGTCCAGATCCTGTCGATCCCGCTCTACATCGTGACGCTCGGTCTGTTCCATGTCGTCATCAATGCGTTGATGCTCTGGATCACGGCGTGGATCACCGAGCACACCACGCACTGGGGGCTGCAGATCGACCACTTTTGGTGGACCGCCATCTGGGCGGCGATCGTCTTGTCGATCGTCAGTTGGTTGCTGTCCTTGATAATTCGCCGCACCGGCGCCTGAGATCAGCGGCCGCCGGCCAGGGCCACCACGTCGCGCGCGCAGCCCCAGGACAGGGTGACGCCGTTGCTGCTGTGACCGTAGTTGTGGATGCAACGCGCCCGCCCAAGCGGTTCGGCCTCCACGCGCACCGAGGGACGGTCGGGGCGCAGTCCGGTGATGACCTCGATCACCTCGGCGTCACCCAGTCGCGGCTCGATTCGTCGGCAGCGCTGCAGGATGCGTTCCGTCACGTCGGGTTCCGCGGTCGTGTCCCAGCGACCGGGGATGCTGATTCCACCGCACACCACCCGTTGTGGATGCGGGAAGAAACAGGTCCACTCTGGGCCGTCGTTCAATTCCAGAAACAGTTGCTGCAGACCGGGATTGGTCAGCACCACGTGCTGGCCGAAGAGCGGCCGCACGGTGTGGTCGTCGACGAGCGCGCCCGCGGCGAGACCAGTGCAGTTGACGACGATGTCAGCGGTGTCGGCGGCCTCGGCCAGGGATCGAACGGGGTGTTCTTCGATCTCGCAGCCGGCCGCCGCGAGCCGTCGGGTCAGATAGTCGAGGTAGTGCGGCATGTCGATCATCGGCACGGTGGCGCGAAATCCGGTGCCGAAACCCGGCGGAACGTCGGCCGGGTCGGCGGGCCGCAGGTCGGGGATCAGCGCGGCCGCCGATGACATCGCCTCGGTCGCGGTCAGCTCGCCGACGGCCAGCGCCGGCGCCAGCAACACACCCGAGTCGGGATCGCGGGCGAGATCACGGAACACCTCTAGAGAGTGCTCGGTCCAACGCAGCGTCGCGCCGGCGCGTTCCGCGGGCCGCGGGGGCGCCCACACGGCGCCCGCAACCGCCGAAGTCGTTCGCTTGGGCATCGTGTCCGCCCAGACCCGCACCGGCCAGCCCGCCTCGGCCAGGCAGATGGCCGACGTCAACCCGCTGACGCCAGCCCCTACCACGACGATCTGGTGCGTACTGGCCACGGCGCCGGCGGGCCGATCAGGAATGCGCGGCTTGTGGGGCTACCGGAGTTGCGGGCGCGGCCGCCGGGGCTTGCGGGGCCGCCGGCGCTTGCGAGGCCGGCGCCGGTGCAGGTGCGGGCGCTTGCGGAGCGGGCGACGGTTGCGGGGGCCGCTGTGCGTTTCCGCCCAACAGACCGTTGAGGATGCCGAGCGTACCCTGCACGCCCGCGGGCGGCGTTTGTGACGGCGGAACGGCGTCCGGGGTCAGCTGCCAGGGTTGGCAGCCCGAGGTCTTGAAGGCTTTGTCACCCGGGTCGATCTGCACGACCTGCGCCTTCTTGGTCATGGCGTTGTCGATGAGCGCGCCGTCGGGGTTTCCGGTCCGTTTCCAGTAGCACGTGCCGTTGCCGACGGGGCCACCGGAGCTGTAGATGCCCGGGACGATGTCGGTCCCCACGGCGTAGATGCCGTCCTTGTCGATGCTGGTCTTCGGCCCCGGCGGGGCGGGTGCCGGCGAAGCCCCGGGCGACGCGGCCGGTGCGGGTGCTGCCGAAGGCGCTGGTGCCGGTGCCGGCGACGCGGCCGGTGCGGGTGCCGCCGAAGGCGCTGGTGCCGGTGCCGGCGACGCGGCCGGGCCCGGGGCGGGCCCCCGTGTCTCGTCCGGATCGGCGCTGGCAACGACCGTCGAAGTGGCCAACCCCGCGACCATCAAACCCGCGGCGGCCAGTCGCGCCGCAGTAGCTACTCCACCCATAGAAATCGAGGGTACCGGGGCCAAGTACCTAATTCATGTCGTTGTGAAATGAACCCGGCAGCAAAGAACGGCTAGACGAGACGCCGGACCCGGCCCGCGCGGGCGAGCGCATGCTGGTACGCCTCGAGGTTGTCACGGGAAATCTTCGCGTAAACCAGGCGTTCGAGGAGGAAGCGCAGCACGGGGTTGTAGGCGCGATACGTCTCGTGGAACGTCAGCACGGTGGTGCCGTCGGGCTGCTCCTCGAGCTGGTGATACCCCTCGGCGCGCGACCACAGCGGTGCGCCGACGGCCACGTAACGCGACAGCTTGTCGATCTCGGCTTCGGTCACGGTTTCCCAGGAACGCGCCCGGCCGCCGGTGAGCAGGTATTTGGGCACTTCGAAGACGCATGTGCGGACCAGGCCCTCACCGGCCTCGTTGCCCTCGTTGAGGATTTCCATGCTGCCGGTCGGCCACTCGAGCACCCGGGGGCGCGGGGCGTTCGGCGGGGCCGGTGGATGCAGCGCCCGCCAGACCTTCCGCGGCGGAGCGTCGATGTGGAATCGCACGGTGTAGGACTGCATCAGCCTTCTCCCCAGCCATCCCAGAACGTGATGGTCGCCGCCGGCGGGCGTGCGGCCGGCCGGAAGTCGGTGCCGATCGTGTACGCGACGGGGAACAGCGCGGCCTGCGTGACGGTGGGTGGGATGCCCAGCAGCTCGGCCACCTCGCGCTCCTTGAACAGGTGCATCGTCGTCCACACCGATCCCAGCCCGCGCGAGCGGAGCGCCAGCAGAAAGCTCCAGCCGGCCGGGATGATCGACGCCCACGCCGCGGCAGCGATGCCCGGTTCCGCGGTGTCGATGCGCTGGTTGAGGCAGGGGATGACGTGCACCGGGACTTGCCCGAGCGTTTCGGTCAAGCCCATCGCGCTCCGGTACACCCGCTGCGTCTGCGGATCCGTCGCGTTGTCGGCCGCGTACGCCAGGTACCGCGCGCCGATGCTGCGGTAGATCTCGGCGATTGCCGCGCGTTTGTCGGGGTCCGTGATCACCAGCCAGCGCCAGTCCTGCGTGTTGCTCGCCGTCGGCGCCTGCATCGCCAGCTGGATGCACTCCAGGATCACGTCGCGACCGACCGGCCGGGTGAGGTCGAGCCGTTTACGCACCGACCGGGTGGTGCTCAGCAGTTCGTCGACGGTGGCGATGTCCATGGGATCCTTAGATGTGTCGGCGGGGGTGGTTAAAGGTGCGGCCCATCATCGCGACGTGAAGTTGAGGTATCGAGCTGAGCAAACCAGACCCCGAGCTCGGCTGTCTAGGCCCTCGCCCGCCGATTGAGGATGTGTGCGGCCTCGGCGACCATGTCGGCGACGATGTCAGCGGCGGGACGGACGTCGCGAACGCGTCCCACACCTTCGCCGGTCAGGATCGCTGCCGTATCGAAATCCTCTGCGGCAACGGCTTTTTCGTAGTCGGCGACGGCTTGGGGCAGCTGGGCCGACAGCTCGGGTTCGCGACCGTGCCAGGTGTCGAGGAACGCGTTGCCCAGCGCCCGCGCGTCGTATCCGGCGGGCCAATCGAGGCGGCGCACAACGTCATAGACCCGGGTGCGCACGGTGTCGTCGCCACAGGCCGCAACGGCCCGCCGCTGCGCACGCGGTGACACCAATGCCTCCGGCGACGCCCACAACCTGCTACCCACGACCGCGCCGTCAGCGCCCAGCGCCAGCGCGGCCGCCAATCCGCGGCCGTCGACGACGCCTCCGGCGGCCGCCACCAGCGTGTTGGGTGAGCGCTCGGCCACGAAATCGACCACCTCGGGCACCAACGTGAACGTCGTCCGCCCGCTCATTCCATGTCCGCCGGCTTCGCTGCCCTGCGCGACGATGACCTCCGCCCCGGCGTCCACGGCCCGGCGCGCCTGGTCGAGGTTTTGCACCTGAGCGATGAGCGGGACGCCGGCCGCGTGGATGCGATCGGCGAACGGCCGTAAGTCGCCGAAAGACAACATGATCGCCGCGGCTTGGTGGGCGAGCGCGATGTCGAGCGCCCGCGGGTTGCCGGCCAGGCTCCAGGTGATGAACCCGCATCCGATCCGGGCGCTGTGGGCGTTGTCGAATTCGCGCTGCAGCCATTCGGGATCGCCGTAGCCCCCGCCGAGCAGGCCCAGGCCGCCCGCCCCGGTCACCGCCGCCGCGAGCCGACCCCCGGAGACCAGGGCCATCGGCGCGAGCAGGACGGGCTGCTCGATACCGAAGAATTCCGTCAGGCGGGTCCGCAACGGCACGGTGTCGCTCACTTCAGCTCACCGGTGAGGAATTGTGCGCGGCCGTGGCCGAAAGACCAGTCCTCATCGTTGTTTTCGGTGACCGAGACGATCAAGTCCGCCGGGTCGAGTCCGCACCGGTCGGCGAGGCGGGACGCCAGCAGTTCGTAGAACTTCTGCTTGAGTTCGCGCGGACGTCGCCTGCTGACCACGTGCAGGATGACCTGCCGCGCCGAGCGGTCGATGCCTAGACCGGTGTCCAGCGCGATGACCTCGTGGGCCGGATGAGTGCGGACCACCTGATAGCGATCACGCTCGGGAACACCGAACGCTTCGACCACGGTCTCGTGGATCGCGTCCAGCAGCGCGCGAACCTCCGACGGCGAGCGGCCCTCGATCAGGTCGATGTACAACAGCGGCATGTGTCCTCCATCGCCGGAGTGGATCGTGGATCTCGATGTCTACTCCAACAGACGGTAGGCCCGCGGAAATCCCTCGTGAGATGCGTGCTGCGACACATCGCTCATGAACTCGCGTCTTCGAAGCGGTCACTACGCCGTGCCGCGCTTTGTCGAGGCGGGGAATAGCGCGCGGGAACTGCTAAGGTCGCTCAGGCGAGCCGCGCCAGACCGGAGCGCACCAGATCCAGGCTTGCGGCCACGTCTGCGCCGAGGTCGCCCGCACAACCCTTGCGGCCCCAATTCTCCACTGCCGCAACCAAGGCCGCGGCCAGCGCAGAACCCGCGACCTCGGCCGCCAGGTCGATGTCCGCCGTATCCGGATTGCGCTTCCTGACGAAGTCGGCGAGCACGCCGGCGAACGAGGACTGCACCACTCGCAGGTGGCCCGCGATCCGCTCGGCGCTGATCAGCTCCGCGCGCGCCGTCGCCGCCTGGCGAACCACCTCGAGGTCGTGCGGGAACGCCGAAACACTCGCCAGCACCGCATCGAACAACGACTCCGACGACGGGCGTTGCGCGAGCGCCTCGGCCAGCCATTCCAGCTGCGTCTCGTAATCCTGGAACAGGACGGCTTCCTTGGTGGGGAAGTGCCGGAAGAAGGTGCGCTCGGTGACGCCGGCCTCGCGCGCCAACTCGGTGACGGTGACATTCGCAAAGCCCTTGCGCGCGAAGCTCTTCAACGCCGCGCGACGTAGGGCCTCATGCGTCGATCGTCGTCGTTGTTCATGACGGTTGCCCGGGGCGGTCATCTCAGGGGAGATGGTATCCCAGCCGAAGTGGTCACTACTGACATCTTCCAATTATGTCAGTACTGACATATTCTGCACGGGGTACCCGACGGAGGCGAGAACCATGAGCACAAATCATTACGACGCGATCGTGGTGGGGGCGGGACACAACGGGCTGACCGCGGCGGCGATCCTGCAACGCGCGGGACTGCGCACCGTGTGCCTGGAGGCCAACACCTATGCGGGCGGCATGGCCGCGACGGTCGAATTGATCGACGGCTTCCGATACGAGATCGCCGGGTCGGTGCAGTTCCCGATGGCAAGCCAGCTCACCAAAGACCTCGGCCTCGACACGCTGCCGGCGGTGGAGCCCGAGGTGATGTCGACAAACATCGGCGACCATGGCGAAGAGCCGATGATCTTCTATCGCGACCCGATGCGACTGATGACGCATCTGGGCGAGAAACACGGAGTCGAGGCCGTCACGGGCATGGCTGAACTGATCGGCTGGAGCCAGGCACCGGCGAGGGCGCTCGGCCGCTTCGACGTCCGCCAACGGCCGAAGACCCTGGACGAAATGTATGCCTGCGCGACCAACGACGCCGAACGCCGTGCCATTCACGACATGCTCTTCGGCTCGGCGATGGACGTGATCGACCGCTATCTGCCCGACCGGGAAAAGCACGCGGTCATGCGCGGGATGCTGGCGTTCCTGGCCGTCAACTCGACCTACCGCGGTCCGTATACACCCGGCAGCGCAACATGTTTGGCGTTCGCGCTGGCGGTGCCCGACGGCAGCACCGCGATGATGACCAAGCTCAAGGGCGGCATCGGCGCCCTCACCGAGCACCTGCGCGAGCTCTTCGTCTCCCACGGCGGCGAGATCCGCTTTCGCACCAAGGCCGAGCAGATCCTCGTCGACCGGCAGAAGGTGACCGGCGTGCGGCTGCGCGACGGGTCGACGATCTCGGCGCCGATCGTGGTGTCCAACCTGTCACCCGATGTCACCCTCACCGACCTCATCGCACCAGAACACGTTCCCGCGGAGCTCGTCTCGCGGGTATCCGGCCGCGACCACCGCGCCTCGTTCGTGCAGATCCATTTCGCCCTGGACGGGCTGCCCGAATTCGCCCCGCCGTACGAGTTTCTCAACGACGACGGCATGCAACAGTCCATCGGCATCTTCGGGTCGCCCGAATCCCAACAGCTGCACTGGGAGAACTGCCGGCGGGGCATCGTCCCGGACAATCCGTCGATGGGCATGCAGATCCCGTCGGTCCACGACCCCGCCATGGCGCCGCCGGGCAAGCACGCGGCGAGCGCGTTCGCCTACGCGTTTCCGGTCGAATCCGAGCGCGGTCAGCACGGGCGCCTCAAAAATGAGATGGCGCAACGGGTTATCGACAAGATCACCAGGTTGGCACCGAACTTCAAGGACATCGTGATACGCCACATCACGTTCGCGCCTTACCACATGAACACCATGTTCGGTGCGCCCGACGGCGACTTCTGCCACGGGCTTTTGCACCCAGACCTGATGGGGCCCAACCGACCCGGACCGCGCGGCTTCCTCGATCTACCCATTCCGATCGACGGTCTCTACCTCGCCGGCGCCGGCTGCCATGGCGGACCGGGCATCACCTTCACCCCCGGGTACAACGCCGGCTACCAGGTGCTCGACGACGCGTCCTGAGGCGAGCCGATCAGCCGCCGAACGCCCCGACGAGCTGCGCCTGTGCGGTCGCGGCGCCGGCGATCGTCTGCGCGGCCTGCACACCCGCCAGGCCGCCGGGCAGCTGGTAGTCATTGGGAAGCTGATAGAGGGTGAACCGGTAACGATGCGTGCCTGTTCCGTTCGGGGGACAGGGACCCTGATACGCCGACTGGCCGGCCGTGTTCGGCAGAGTGGTTGCGCCGGCGGGAGTTTGGCCCTCGGCCGTGCTGCCGGGTCCGGGGGCGATTCCGATCACCACCCAGTGGACGTACAACCCGGCCGGGGCGTCGGGGTCGTCGACGACGAGGGCCGCACCCAGCGGCGCCGACCACACCAACGGCGGTGCGACGTCGGCGCCCTTGCAGGTGTACTGCACCGGAATCGGCGCACCGTCGTCGAAGGCCGGGCTGCTGATCGTCAATGGGCCTCCGGCGGGCGCCTTGGGCGCCGTCTTGCCCAGCGTCGTGACGTTCGGCGCCGGAGACGACGTCGGGTGGCTATCCCCAGTTCCGCCGCAGCCGGTCAGCGGCCCCAGCAGCACCGCTGCTCCGATGAGCGCTGCGGTTCGGCGAAACACGTGCGACGAGTCCATGAAAGACGAGTCCATGAAAACAGTCTGACCCGCGCGGGCGCGCCGCGAAAGCACCCGTTTCGGGGCGAGGCCGCGGCTACTTGGCGCGCTTCTCGACTTCCAGCACCCGCTTGCGCAATCCCTCGGTGGCCGTGTCCATGAGGGCTTTGGCACCCCTCTTGACCAGGAATCCGGGAACGGGCGCCACCAGGTCGACGGTGAGGTCGAAGCGGACCCGGGTCGAGTCCCCCTCGGGAGTCAACGTGTACCGGCCCTCCTGAGCGCGTTGCTGTTTGGAGCTGATCAGGGTCCAGCCGACGCCATCGTCGTGAACGGTGTAGGCGAGCTCCTGTTCGTCGCTGACGCCGACGAGTTTGACCACCTGTCTGGATCTGGTCGGGTGGTTTTGGTCGTCCCGCTCGAGCACCTCGACCTTTTTGTGCGCCGACGACCACTCGGTCAACGACTCGAGGTCGAACAGCACATCCAGGATTTCGTCGGGCGTCGCTTCGATGACGACTTCGCGGGAATCGGTGATAGCCATCTCGGGGAGATAGCCGGTGCGACGTCGCTCGAAACCCTAGGGGCGCACGTGAGCGACAGCCCGCGTGAGCCGGGGGAGGACCACGTCGCGCCAGCCGGGTCCCATGCGTTCGAAGGCCTGCGCCATACGGCCGTCGTCGAGGTCAAAGCCGCTGTGCTCCAAGAACACTCGCGTGCCGGCGCCTTCGGCTTCCAGCCGCCAGGTCAGCGTCCAGGCCGCGGTGAACGTGTAGACGAAGCGGTGCGGCGCGTCGACCTCGAGCACCGTGCACGGCTGCTGGCCATAGCCCGGCATGTCGAGCGTGAACGTGTGTCCCACCACCGCGGCCACCTGCCCCTCGGCCCACCAGAGTTTCATCAGTGCGGGTTCGGTGAGCAACCGCCACACCTTCTCCGGTGGCGCCGCGACGAATTGATCCACCCGGATTGTCGCGAACCGTGACGTTGCGGTCATTCCAGCTCCTCTGCCACCTCGGCGAGCCGGGCAAGCCGGGCACGCCAGAACTTCTCGAACGGATGAAGCCACTCACCCAGCTCCGCCAGGGGCTCCGCGGTCAGGTGATAGATCCGATGGCGCCCCCGCGGCTCGTCGGCCACCAGCTTCGCGTCACGCAACACCTTGAGATGCTCGGCGACCGCGGGCCGGCTGAGTTCGAACCGCTCGCTGAGTTCCCCGGCCGACAATGGTTGCCGGAACAGGATCTCCAGCAGTTCACGCCGCACCGGGTTGGCCAAGGCGAGAAAGACGCGATCGACGCCAGTCACGATCGACAACATATGTCGGACAATCCCGACATGTCAACTATTTCCGACACATTGTCCCGGCGCACCGCCCGGCGCAGCCCACGCGTGGCCGCTACGTTGCTGGTGTGCATTTCGGCTGGGAAACGCTGGCCAGCGGCGTGCACCGCTGCCGGCTCGCGTTCTGCGACGTCACAATCGGCCTGGTGCGCGGCCGCACCGGAACGCTGCTCGTCGACTCGGGTACCACGCTGGCCGAGGCCGCCGCCATCGACGCCGACGTCCGACGGCTTGCCAGGCGGCCGGTGAGCCATATCGTGTTGACGCACAAGCACTTCGACCACGTCCTGGGCTCATCGTTCTTCGGCCGCGCGAAGATCTACTGCGCGCCCGAGGTCGTCGGGCACCTCAGCTCGGCGACCGACCAGATCCGCGCCGAGGCGCTGCGGTACGGCGCCGACGCCACCGAGGTGGACGCGGCGATCGCCGCGTTACGCCCTCCGCGCCGCGGGGTCTACGACGCCAGCGTCGATCTGGGGGACCGGACGGTGACGATCACGCACCTCGGGCGCGGCCACACCGCCTCCGACCTGGTGGTGATCGCGCCCGCGACCAACGCCGGCGACAGGATGGTGGTGTTCACAGGTGACCTGGTCGAGGAGTCCGCCGACCCGGCGATCGACGCCGATTCCGACCTGGCGGCCTGGCCGGCTACCCTCGGGCGACTGCTCGCTGTCGGCGGACCCGACGCCATCTACGTCCCGGGCCACGGCAAGGTCGTCGACGCCGCATTCGTGGCCCGTCAGCGGGACTGGCTTGCCCGGCGCGGAGGCGTCCCGTGATCGGTGGACCATCGAAATGCGCTGCGCCCCAGTGGTTTTTCGACCGTTTCAGCCGAGTCTTTCGACTCCTGATTGAACCGCCCTTCGCGGGGATAGACTCACGTTCAGTGGAGTCGTGCCGGAGAGGGGCGTAAGACATGGCGATCATCGACAAGGACACACAAGTCCGGCCATCGTTCGACGACGAGGTCGCTGCCACGCAGCAATACTTCGACGATCCGCGCTTTTCCCGGATCACCCGCCTGTACACCGCCCGCCAGGTGGCCGAGCAGCGCGGCACCATCCCGACCGACTACACCGTGGCACGAAACGCGGCGGCGGCCTTCTACGAGCGGTTGCGCGAGCTGTTCGCCCAGAAGAAGAGCATCACGACGTTCGGCCCGTACTCGCCCGGCCAGGCGGTCGCGATGAAGCGGATGGGCATCGAGGGGATCTATCTGGGCGGCTGGGCCACCTCGGCCAAGGGGTCCACCACCGAAGATCCCGGACCCGACCTCGCCAGCTACCCGCTGAGCCAGGTGCCCGACGACGCCGCGGTGCTGGTGCGCGCCCTGCTGACCGCCGACCGCAACCAGCAATACCAGCGCCTGCAGATGAGCGAGAAGCAGCGCGCCGCGGCCCCGGTCTACGACTACCGGCCGTTCATCATCGCCGACGCGGACACCGGCCACGGCGGTGACCCGCACGTGCGCAACCTGATCCGCCGGTTCGTCGAGGTCGGCGTGCCCGGCTACCACATCGAGGACCAGCGCCCCGGCACCAAGAAGTGCGGCCATCAGGGCGGCAAGGTGTTGGTGCCGTCCGACGAACAGATCAAACGGCTCAACACCGCGCGCTTCCAGCTCGACATCATGAAGGTGCCGGGCATCATCGTCGCGCGCACCGACGCCGAGGCCGCCAACCTGCTGGACAGCCGGGCCGACGAGCGTGACCAGCCGTTCCTGCTCGGAGCCACCAACCTCAAGATCCCGTCGTACAAGTCGTGCTTCCTGGCGTTGGTGCGTCGGTTCTACGAGCTGGGCGTCAAAGACCTCAACGGCCACCTGCTGTACGCGCTGCCCGAAGGGGAGTACGCCGAGGCCACAGCTTGGCTTGAGCGCCAAGGGATCCAGGGCCTGGTCTCCGACGCCGTCAACGCCTGGCGGGAGGACGGTCAACAGTCGATCGACGACCTGTTCGACCAAGTCGAGTCGCGGTTCGTGGCGGCCTGGGAGGACGACGCCGGCCTGATGACCTACGGCGAGGCCGTCGCCGATGTGCTCGCGTTCGCCGCCAGCGAGGGCGAACCGGCCGATATGAGCGCCGAGGAGTGGCGGGAGTTCGCCGCGACCGCCTCGCTCTACTCGGCCAGGGCCAAGGCGAAGGAGTTGGGCGTCGACCCCGGTTGGGACTGCGAACTCTCGAAGACGCCCGAGGGCTACTACCAGATCCGCGGCGGCATCCCGTACGCCATCGCCAAATCGCTGGCGGCCGCGCCGTTCGCCGACCTCTTGTGGATGGAGACCAAGACCGCCGACCTGGACGACGCCCGGCAGTTCGCCGACGCCATCCACGCCAAGTTCCCCGACCAGATGCTGGCCTACAACCTGTCCCCGTCGTTCAACTGGGACACCACCGGCATGACCGACGAGCAGATGAAGCAGTTCCCCGAGGAACTGGGCAAGATGGGTTTCGTCTTCAACTTCATCACCTACGGCGGACACCAGATCGACGGCGTCGCCGCCGAGGAGTTCGCCACCTCGCTGCAACAGGACGGCATGTTGGCGCTGGCCCGCCTGCAGCGCAAGATGCGCCTGGTCGAATCTCCTTACCGCACACCGCAAACCCTCGTCGGGGGACCGCGCAGCGACGCCGCGCTCACGGCCTCCTCGGGCCGCACCGCCACCACCAAGTCGATGGGCGAAGGCTCGACCCAGCACCAGCACCTGGTGCAGACCGAGGTGCCGAAGAAGCTACTCGAGGAGTGGCTGGCGATGTGGAGCGAGAACTACGACCTCGGCGAGAAACTGCGGGTGCAACTGCGGCCCCGCCGGGCCGGCTCGGACGTGCTCGAACTCGGCATCTACGGCAACGACGACGAGCAGCTGGCCAACGTGGTCGTCGACCCGATCAAGGACCGGCACGGCCGCAGCATCCTTCAGGTGCGCGACCAGAACACCTTCGCGGAGAAGCTCCGGCAGAAGCGGCTGATGACCTTGATCCACCTCTGGCTGGTGCACCGCTTCAAGGCCGACGGGGTGATCTATGTGACGCCGACCGAGGACAACCTCTATCAGACCTCGAAGATGAAATCCCACGGCATCTTCAGCGAGGTCTACCAGGAGGTCGGCGAGATCATCGTCGCCGAGGTGAATCAGCCCCGCATCGCCGAACTGCTCAAGCCCGACCGTGTGGCGCTGCGCAAGCTGATCACCAAGGAGGGGTAGCCGCGGTTTCGGCTGCGGCCCTGGTCACGGGCTTGCGCGGCCGCCCGCGCCCGATCGGAGGACGGTCTACTTAGTGAATATAAGGAATTTTCTAATTTACGAGTCAGACATTTCGCCCACGGGAAGGCCCGCACCCGGATACGATTTGTTTCGCCGATGGTCCATAGGCCCGAGATGGGCCATCGGCTTTTAAAGGCCTCGATGGTCATGTTCCCGCGTTCGCCAGATTCCCTTGTGCCGCTGCGGCTACGCCCACGGGATCGCGCACGCTCCACTTTCCCGGCCGGCCACGCCCACCCGCGTGACGGCCATCCTTTTCCCGTCGCAATCTCGGCGCCGGAAGTAGTTTGCGCGCCGACGCCCCTGGGTAAGAAACAGTGGGCGCCGCGGTGTGGCGCAAGTGGAGATTGGGGGATCTGATGGGATCTGGACCGAGGACAACGGTCGCCCTTTTCGGCGGCGCGGCCATGCTCGTACTGGCGGTCGGCTGCGGCGGCGGTCATAAAGAGGGCCCGAGCAGCACCACCACCCCGACGACCACGCCCTCGTCGAGCGTCGCGCCCTCCACTGCGCCCGGTGAGGGCGGTGGCGGTCCCGGTGGCGGTGGCGGCAACGTGCCCGGCGGCCCGACCGGGGGCGGTGGCCCCGGTGGCGGCGGCGGCAGCGTCCCCGGCGGCCCGACCGGCGGCGGCGGTCCCGGTGGCGGCGGCGGCAGCGTCCCCGGCGGCCCGACCGGCGG
>NZ_KL446994.1:69137-330048 GCF_000709305.1 Mycobacterium sp. TKK-01-0059 | reverse complement strand
GCGGCCCGACCGGCGGCGGCGGTCCCGGTGGCGGCGGCGGCAGCGTCCCCGGCGGCCCGACCGGCGGCGGCGGTCCCGGTGGCGGCGGCGGCAGCATCCCCGGCGTCGGCGGTGGCGGCGGTGGCCCGGGCGGCGGCGGCGGGTGCGTCGGCAACGTCTGCGGCGGCTACCCGTGATCAGCCACTGGCGTTGAGCCCGTTCTAGTTCGAAGTCCCAGACTTGTTTCGCTAGCCGGTGGGGCCATGGTTACCTGGCCCCACCGGCTGATAACTCTCGGGTTTTTTCTGGCTTCCCGCAGCGCCCGTTGAGCTATGGTTCGGGGGACTCGACTGCAAAGGGATCCCATGGGCAAGCTCAGGTTTGGATACTTCATCGCCCCCTTTCATCGCGCGGGCACCAATCCGACGCTGGCCCTGCAGCGTGATCTCGCGTTCATCGAGCATCTCGACGCCCTTGGCTTTGACGAAGTCTGGTTAGGCGAGCACCATTCCGCCGGAAGCGAAATCATCAGCTCCCCGGAGATTTTCATCGCCGCCGCCGCCGAACGTGCAAAGCGAATCCGGTTCGGCACCGGGGTGATTTCGCTCTCGTATCACAATCCGCTGTGGGTCGCGGATCGGCTGATGCTGCTGGACCATCTCACCCACGGCCGCATCATCGGCGGTGTCGGGCCGGGCTCGCTGCCCAGCGACTCGTCGATGATCGGACTCACCCCCACCGACACGCGCGAGTTGCTGGAAACGAACCTCGACATCGTCGTGCGGCTGCTGGCGGGGGAGACGGTCAGCGCCAAAACGGCAACCCATCAGCTGTTCGACGCCAGGTTGCAGCTCGCCCCGTACTCCGATGGCGGGATCCCGCTGGCGGTCGCCGCGGTCGCGTCGCCGACGGGGGCGCGGCTGGCCGGCAAGCACGGCATCGGGCTGCTGTCCATCGGGGCGACGCTGACCGTCGAGGGCTTCAACGCGCTGTCGTACCACTGGGACATCGTCGAGGAGCGCGCGGCGACCTTCGGCGCGCAGGTCGATCGCCGCAACTGGAGCCTGGTCGGCCTGTTCCATCTCGCCGAGACAGAAAGGCAGGCCCGCGAAGAGGTCAAGTTCGGCATCGAGCCGTGGTTCCGGTACTTCCAGAAGGTGGCCGCGTTCCCGCAGATGACGATGCCGGGAGAACAGCTCGACGAGATGATCGACGTCATCAACGCCAACGGCGCGGGCGTGATCGGCACGCCCGAGCGGGCGCGCGAGCAGGTGCAAAGGCTGTGGGATCAGTCCGGCGGGTTCGGTTGCATGCTGCAGATGGGTCACGAGTGGGCGAATCCGGCCGCCACCAGGCGATCCGCCGAATTGTTCGCCGCCGAAGTGATGCCGCACTTTCAGGGCCAGGCTCAGCCGACGCTGGACGCGGCGGCGCGCGCCGGGCAGGCGCGGGAGAGCCTGGCGCAGTCGCAGCTCGATGCGGTCGCGCACATGACCAAGAAGTATCAGGACGAGGTCGAGTCCAAGTAACGGCTTACCGACCCAACCGCCGCGCGAGTGTGCTTCGCGGACCGCATATTTCGCGCTGACTAACGCCCGGCGTTCGACTCGCGCTCGGCCGCCTTCACCAAGCGGCCGGAGAAGAACCGCACCGCCCCGCCCATCGCGGCGCGCATCACCGGGCCGGTTCCGCGAACGCCCTCGGTGAATGAGCCGGTCCAGCGGATGTCCGTGCCGCCGGCCGCATTCGGCGTGAAGACCACCTCGCCGGCGTAGTCCTTGGCCGGGGTTGGCGGCCCCACCAGCTTGTAGGCGTGGCGGCGGTCCGGTTCGTACGCGACGGTCTCCTCCTGCACGAAGACGGGCCACATGCCCACCTTGCGGATGGCCCCGACCCCGCCCGGGGCGGGATCGCCCTCGCGGGCCCAACTCGAGCGCAACACGATCGGCTTGGCCCACTGCGACCAGTTAGCGCCATCAGCGACGAGCCGAAACAGCGTCTCGGCGGGCGCGCTGCTGGTACGGGTGATTTCGAAGGAGAACTTCCGGCCCGACATGACAACTCCTGGTGATAGCAAACCCTACGGCCTTCGATGGCCCTGGACGCCGCTCGCCGGTAGGCTACCGCCCGCCCGACCAGGACCCGGCCACGGGGCCACCTACACCTCACGGAATGAGCGAATGCGGCCGCCGCTCTTGGCGTTTCCCGATTCGTCGGCGTAGGGCCCGCCTGATCGGCTTGCCTAGACTGGCGGCATGGATCACGGTTCCCGGCGCGACGCCGGTGTCCCCGGGCTGCTCCGAATCGAGGACTGCCTGGACGGCGACGGGGGTATCGCGCTGCCACCCGGCGTCAACCTGATATCCCTGATCGACCGCAACATCGCCAACGTCGGTGACGCCGTCGCCTATCGCTACCTCGATTACAGCGGCCCGGGGGATGGCAAGGCCGACGAGGTGACCTGGACCCAGTTCGGTGTCCGGCTGGAAGCCATCGGCGCGCGCATCCAGCAAGTCGCGAGCCGCGGCGAGCGCGTCGCGGTCCTCGCGCCGCAGGGCATCGACTACGTCGCCGGGTTCTACGCGGCCGTCAAGGCCGGAGCCATCGCGGTCCCGCTGTTCGCCCCGGAGTTGCCCGGGCACGCCGAGCGCCTGGATACCGCGTTGCGCGACTCGGAGCCCACGGCCCTGCTCACAACCACCGCCGCGCACGGCGCGGTCGCGAAATTCCTGGCCGACCACCCCCACCTGGGCCGGGCGGAAGTGATCGCCATCGACCAGATCCCCGATTCGGCCGGCGAGTCGTTCGAGGCGACCGAGCTCGGCATGGACGACGTGTCGCACCTGCAGTACACGTCGGGATCCACCCGGCCGCCGGTCGGCGTCGAGATCACCCACCGCGCCGTCGGCACCAACCTGGTGCAGATGATCCTGTCGATCGACCTCTTGGACCGAAACACCCACGGCGTCAGCTGGTTACCGCTCTACCACGACATGGGTTTGTCGATGATCGGCTTTCCCGCCGTCTACGGCGGCCATTCCACACTGATGTCTCCGGCCGCGTTCGTGCGCCGGCCATTGCGGTGGATCCAGGCACTGTCCGACGGCTCGCGGCAGGGCAACGTCGTCACCGCCGCGCCGAACTTCGCCTACGAGTGGGCGGCACAGCGCGGCCTGCCCACCGGCGGCGAGGACATCGATCTGCGCAACGTGGTGATGATCATCGGCTCCGAACCGGTCAGCATCGACGCGATCAGGACCTTCAACAAGGCGTTCGCGCCATACGGGTTGCCCCGCACCGCGTTCAAACCGTCCTACGGCATCGCCGAGGGGACGCTGCTCGTCGCGACCATCGCCCCAACGGCGGAAGCGACGGCGGTGTACTTCGACCGCGAACAACTGGGCGCCGGGCACGCGGTCCGCGTTCCCGCGGACGCTCCCAACGCCGTCGCTCAGGTGTCCTGTGGCCAGGTGGCACGCAGCGAATGGGCCGTGATCGTCGACCCCGGCAACGCAGCCGAATTGCCCGACGGTCAGGTGGGCGAAATCTGGTTGCAGGGCAACAACATTGGTCGCGGGTACTGGGGCCTGCCCGAGGCGACTCGGCTGGCGTTCGGCGCCGAACTGCGATCGCGACGGACCGACGGCAGCCATGCCGACGGCGCCGATCTCCAACACCCGTGGTTGCGCACCGGCGATCTGGGCGTGTACCTCGGCGGCGAGCTGTACGTGACGGGGCGGATGGCGGACCTCATCACGATCGAGGGCCGCAACCACTATCCGCACGACATCGAGGCCACCGTCGCCGAGGCGTCCCCGATGATTCGGCGCGGCTACGTGACGGCGTTTTCCGTACCGGCCGAAAACAACCCGGGCACCGACCGGCTCGTCGTCGTCGCCGAACGTGCCGCCGGCACCAGCCGTCAGGACCCACAGCCGGCGATCGAGGCGATCCACGAGGCGGTCTCGCGGCGACACGGCCTGACGGTCTCGGACGTGCGCCTGCTGCCGGCCGGCGCCATCCCGCGGACCACCAGCGGCAAACTGGCCCGTCGGGCATGCCGCGCCGAATACCTCGGCGGCGGCCTAAGCGCCCACTGACCGGGGCGCCCAAACCGGCCCCGCGTGCGCACCCGGCTGGCTAATCTCCACTCGGAGGCGCCAGATGGTTCTCAAGATGACGGTTTCGCCGGACTTGATCGGCGGCGACGTGGATGCCGGCTACGGCAAGGTGGCCGACGCTTTCCGCGCGACTCTTCGCGGCGGCGCGGAAGTCGGCGCGGCCGTCGCCGTCTACCGCGACGGCGCCAAGGTGGTCGACCTGTGGGGCGGGTACCGGAACGGACTGACCAAGGATCCGTGGCGGCCCGACACGATGGTGAACATGTTCTCCACGACCAAAGGGGTGGCCGCCCTCGTCGTGGCGGTGGCGGTGTCCCGCGGACTCATCTCCTATGACGCCAAGGTCGCCGATTACTGGCCGGAATTCGCCCAATCGGGAAAGGCGGATGTCACGGTCCGCCAACTGCTGGGACATCAGGCCGGACTGTGTGCGCTCAAACCGAAGCCGACGCTGGCCGACGTGGCCGACCCGGAGCGGCTGTCGCCGATCCTGGCCGCCCAGACGCCGGCGTGGCGACCGGGCACCCGGCACGGATACCACGCGATCACGCTGGGCTGGTACGAATCCGAGTTGATCCGCCGCACCGACCCCGCCGGCCGCACCCTGGGCCGATTCCTGGCCGACGAGATCGTCACGCCGTCAGGACTCGACCTGCACATCGGCCTGCCGGACTCGGTCGACCGCACGCGAGTCGCCCACGTCCACAATTGGGTGCGGGCGGAAACACTTCTGCACCTGGGCGTGATGCCCCCCGGGTTCGTCGGCGCCTCGCTCAATCCCGTCGGCCTGACGGCACGCACCGTCGGGGTCCCACGGGGGGTCAACGCGTTCAACGGCGACTACAACCGCGACGACGTCCGGGCGGTCGAGATCCCGTCGGTCAACGGCATCGGAACCGCCAGATCGGTGGCGCGCATGTACGGCAGCGCCGCCGCCGGAGGCGCCGAGGTGGGGCTGAGCGCCGCCACGCTCGAGTCCCTGGCGGCGCCGGCGATCTCGCCGAGTCAGGGCATGCGCGACAAGGTGATGCACGTAGACGTGGCGTATTCGCTCGGCTTCTGTAAGCCGGTGCCGCACTTCACATTCGGTTCATCGGACAAGGCCTTCGGCACCCCCGGCTTCGGCGGCTCCTTCGGATGTGCGGACCCCGACACCGGCATCGGCTTCGCCTACGTCATGAACCGGCTCGGGTTTCACCTGTGGAGCGACCCCCGTGAACTCGCGTTGCGGCAGGCGTTGTTTCGCGATGTGCTCGGGGCGCGCCCACAGAGTTGACCGGATTCGTGCGGCGTCGAGTGTGGGCCCCAGGGACGCGAACCGCACCGGATTCGTCCGTAGTCCCCACGCTCGGCGGCGGGTGCGCCCGCAGAGTGACCGAACACCGACCGTCCTGATGGCATCCTGGCCATGTGGGCTTGCTATTCCGGTTGGCGGAGCTGCTGATCGTGATCCTGCCGCTGACGGGCGCGATCGTGGCCGCGGCGCGCGCGTTCGGCGCCTATCGGCGGCGCGCCGGCGAGCAGCCGCGGGAAGCCGACCGGGCGCCACTGCCCGACGCGCCCGCCGGCGGCGCCGCCGCCAACAACCACGCGGCCCAGTGGCGCGCGATCCGGCGCGTCCTCGACGAGCACAACCGCACCGATGATCGTTGGCTCGAGTACGAACTCGACGTCGCCAAGCTGCTGGACTTTCCGCTCATGACCGACATGCGCGATGCGCTGACGGTCGCGTTCCACAAGGCCAAACTCCGCGCCGACTTCCTGCGGCCCGCCAAGGCCGAAGACCTGCTCGACGATCGGGACGCCGCCGCCCAATACATGGCCGCCGTCGAGGATTACGCGACCGCGTTCAACGCCGCGGAGGCCGAAGCGATGCGCCGACGCCGCAACGATTTTTCCCAGGCGGATCAGCAACGGATTGCCCGCGCCCAGAGCCTGCTTCGGGTGGCCGCCGACCCCGCGGCGGCGGCGCACGAACGTCAGCGCGCCTACGAGGTTGCCCGCAGCGAACTCGACGGCATTTTGGTGCTGCCGTCCACTGCGCAGGCGAAGATCGAACGCGGGATCTCCGGCGAGATCGAGCGGTGACGAAGCGCTACGGGCAGCTGTATCCGCCGTCGATCACGAGGTCCGAACCGGTCATGTAGCTGGACGCCTCGCTGGCCAGGTACAGGTAGAGGCCGGTGAGTTCCTCGGGCCGGCCGATGCGGCCGAGCGGAATCTTGGGCTCCCACAGGCGGTGATACTCCTCGAGGGGCTCGACGAGCTCGGTGAGGATGTAGCCGGGGCTGACGCTGTTGACCCGAATGTTGTGGGGCGCGAATTCGACTGCCATCGCCTTGGTCAGGTGGATGACGGCCGCCTTGGAGGCGCAGTAGTGGCCGACCTGCTGCGGGACGTTGATGATGTGGCCGGACATCGAGGCGGTGGTGATGATGGCGCCACCGTGTCCCTGGCGGACCATCGCCCGGGCCGCCGCCTGGGCGGTGAGAAAGACTCCGGTCACGTTGGTGTCCTGGATGCGCTGGAACTCCTCCGGCGACATCTCCAGCATCGGGGTGACGGCGATGATCCCGGCGTTGCACACGGCGACGTCGATGCCGCCCAACTCCGCGGTCACCCGGTCCACCATGGTGCCCACCTGGTCCGGTTGGGTCACGTCGCAACGGATCGGCACCACGTTGCCCTCCCCGTCCGCGGCCAGCTCGGCGGCGACGCGTTGTAAGGCTTCGAAATTCCGTGCCGCAAGGGCCACCTGGGCGCCGGCTTGCAGATACGCCTGGGCCACCTTCTTGCCGATGCCGCTTGACGCCCCGGTCACCAACGCGCGCTTGCCGCGCAAGTCGAACAGGTCCCACACGTTCATTCGATAACCCTATTCGCAACGGGCAACCCGAAACCGAAACACGTTCTAGTGTGTCCGCTATGGGCAAATTCACCAGGGCAGAAATCGACAAAGCCGTCGAGAACTACACCAAGGTCGTCGAGGGGTGCAGCGCGTCGGGCGACTGGCGTCCCTTCGCGGATCTGTTCACCGAAGACGTCGTCTACACCGAGCATCACTACGGCGTCTTCCACGGGCGCGAGGCGGTCCGGGACTGGATCGTCGCGGTGATGGCGCCGTTTCCGCACATGCGCTTTCCCAACGACTGGATCGCCCACGATGAGGACAACGACGCCGTCGTCGTCATGATCAAGAACCTGCTGGACCATCCCACCGATCCGGACGGCGAACCGTTCTGGTTCCCCAACTGGACCCGGCTGGTCTATGCCGGGAACGGCCTGTTCTCCAGCGAGGAGGACATCTACAACCCCGACCGTGATGCGCCCGGTGTCGTCGCGGCGTGGATGCAGGCCGGCGGGCAGCTCGCCACGACCGAGATCCTGCAGCCCAACGCTTAACGTCTGCCGTCCTAAGCTCCAACCATACTGCGCGCCAAAGCATTTCGAAAAGCTGACGCCGACCGGCGTCCCCGCGCACCGTACCGGCTTGGACCAGAGCACCGCGTCTGCACCCCGGTCCAAGCCGATCGGCGAGTCCGCTGTTGTGCGGGATCTCAGCGGTTCAGCGCGGCGACCGCTTCAACGATTTCCGGCTTGTCGGATTGAAGGCTGCCCCGCCAGCCGACGTCGCGTAACGGGTAGTGATTGATCAACACGAGAACTTCGTCGATGTTGGCGATCCCGTCGTAGGCCGCGCCGACGGCCGACTCGATCTTTTGCACCAACTTCCTCTTGGCGTCGAGGTTCGCCAGTTCGGGCGCCTCCAAGGAAACCACCGGCCGGATCGGCTCGGCTCGCACGCAACCATCTTGGGACACGTTGTCAGCCGAGTACTCCCGCAGCCATCCGCGGGTATCGGGGATGGGATAGGCCTCATCGAGCGCGTCGGTGATCTCCTTCAGCATTTTTTGCTTGGCGTTCGGTGGCGCACCGATCGGTGCGTCAACGGTGAATACGGGCATGACTCTCTCTCCTTGATGGTCATCCGGGTGGACACGTTCGATGCTAACCCGATTACTTGTAATTTCCAAGTATGAACTTGGGTAATCCGATTAGCGCTGGTAGACTGCCGTTCATGGCAGGGAAACGCAGGTATCACACCGGGTGCGCGGTGGCCCACGCGCTGGATTTGGTCGGTGAGCGTTGGGCGTTGTTGGTGGTTCGCGAGCTGCTGCTCGGCCCAAAACGTTTCACGGATCTGCTGGCCGGCTTGCCCGGCGCCAGTCCGGACATGCTTACCCAGCGATTGCGCGAGCTCACCGACGCGCAAGTCGTGCTCCGGCGTCGGCTCAACCCGCCCAGCGCGTCCTGGGTCTACGAATTGACGCCGTGGGGGGCCGAATTGGCGCCGACCGTGCTCGGGCTGGCCCGCTGGGCCAGCCGCTCACCGTCCATGCCTTACGACGCTCCGATGAGCGTCGACTCCCTGATGCTTTCCCTGACAGCCCTTTTCGACCGACGAGCCGCAGCCGGATTGGACGCGACAATCGCAATCCATCTGAGCGGTCAACCCTTTCGGCTCCGCATCACCGGCGGCGAGCTCAGCCTCACGCGCGGCGAGGACGATCACCCGGACGCCACCCTGGTAACCGATCAGGCCACGCTGCTGTCGCTGCTCCGCACCGACAATGGGCTCGACGCGATGGTCGAGGACGGGTCGCTACGCATCGTCGGCGACCGCGCCGTCGTGGAGAGGTTCCGGCGCCTGTTTCCCTTGCCGGCTCCTGCCGAACCTGCGCCTGACGCGTGAAGCTCACGGCGCGCAGTCGGCGGCGCTAGGCGGGGAAACGAACCGGCTGGCGCCTGCGCCGCCGCGACCGGACCCTACCCAGCGCCTGCTCCCAGGCCAGCAACGTCGTGGCCTTGACGTTGGCGGGCTTCACGCTGTCCTTGGACAGCAGCGCCGTCGCCGCGGCCTTCGTGGTCGCAGACGCCTTCGACATGTGGCCCGAGTCGAACGGCGGCTGCGGGTCGTATTCGAGCGCGAGTTGGATTGCCTTGGCGCGGTTTTCGCCACCGATCTGTCCGGCCAGCCACAGCGCGAGGTCGAGGCCGGCGGACACACCCGCGCTGGTGACGATGCCGTCCTGGTGCACGATCCGTTCGTCGGCCACGGGGATGGCGCCGAAGGCCTTCAGCGCGGGAATCGTCAGCCAGTGCGACGTCGCCCGCCGCCCGTCGAGCAGGCCCGCTGCGGCCAGGATGACCGAGCCCGAACACACCGACGCCGTCCAGCGTGCGGTGCGGTGCGCGCGGCGCAGCCAGTCGAGCAGCGCGTCATCGCGGGCATGGACCGGGGTCGAGGGACCTCCGGGGACGAGAATCACGTCGGGAGAGGGTGTTTCGGCCAGGGTGTGCGTGACGCCGATGACCAGCACGCCGGAGTCGGCGGTGATCGGTCCGGCCTCGTGCCAGACGAACCGCACCTGCGCGCCCGGCAGGTTGCGCAGCACCTCGTAGGGGCCGATCATGTCCAGCGCGGTGAATCCTGGGTAGGCCACGAAGGCGATTTGGGTCATGAGTGTCGTCCTTTCCGGCTAAGCGAAGGCCTTGCGGTACTGGTCGGGCGAAATGCCCACGCGGCGAAGGAAATTGCGGCGCATCGTCTCCGCGGTTCCGAAGCCGCATCGGGCGGCGATTGCGACGACGGTGTCGTCGGTCTCCTCCAACTGCCGGCGCGCGGCCTCGGTGCGGATGCGCTCGACGTACTGGCCGGGCGCCTCGCCGATTTCGGCGGTGAACACCCGGGTGAAGTGGCGCGGGCTCATCGCCGCCCGGCGGGCCAGGTCGTCGACGCTGTGCGAACCGCCCGGTTCGGCCTCGATGGTCTCCTGCACCTCGCGGATCGAGTCGCGGCGGGCCCGCGGCATCCACACCGGCGCCGCGAACTGCGTCTGCCCGCCGGGGCGGCGCAGATGCAGCACGAGCCAACGAGCCACCGTCTGCGCGACCTCGGTGCCGTGGTCCTCCTCGATCAGCGCGAGCGCAAGGTCGATGCCCGCCGTGACCCCCGCCGCGGTCCACACGGTCTCGGAGCTCCGGACGAAGATCGGGTCGGCGTCGACCTCGATGGCGGGGAACTCGCTCGCCAACCGCTCGGCGAAGGCCCAGTGGGTGGTCACCCGCTGCCCGTCCAGCAGCCCCGCCTGGGCGGCCAGGAACGCGCCGGTGCACACCGTCACCATGCGCCGGGCATGTCCGGCGACGGCCTTGACCCAGGCGACGAGCTCGGCATCGGCGCGCGCCGCGTCGATGCCGCCGCCTCCGGGCAGCACGACCGTGTCGATCGAGTCGCCCGGGTCCGGAAACGGCGCCGCGACGAAGGCCAGCCCGGTAGCCGTCGACACCGGTTGGCCGTCGACCGAGGCGACGGTGACGTCGTAGCTGCCGCCCGTCAACAGCGACGCGGTCGTGAAGACGTCATGAGGCCCGATCACATCGAGCGCCTGCACGCCGGGATAACCGGCGATCACCACCTTGCGAGGCATGAACCCAGTGTTGGACACGCGACGGCCTGGCGTCTACGCCATGCACCCCACCAATTAGGACACGCGGGCCTCCGCCGACCCTGCCCCATCGCGCTCGCGGCAGTGTTGGCAGACTGTGCGCATGGCACAGATAACGTTGCGTGGAAACCCGATCAACACAGTCGGCGAGCTGCCCCCCGTCGGATCCAAAGCCCCGGGCTTCAGCCTGACGGGCGGCGATCTGGCCCCGGTCAGCAGCGAGCAGTTCGGCGGTAAGCCCGTGGTGCTCAACATCTTTCCGTCCGTGGACACCCCGGTCTGCGCGACCAGTGTGCGGACATTCAACGAGCGCGCCGCCGGGGGCGGGGCGACCGTCGTGAACGTCTCGAAGGATCTGCCGTTCGCGCAGGCGCGATTCTGTGGCGCCGAGGGCATCGAGAACGTCAAGACCGCGTCGGCGTTCCGGGACAGCTTCGGCGAGGACTACGGCGTCACCATCGCCGACGGCCCGATGGCGGGGCTGCTCGCGCGGGCCATCGTGGTGATCGGCGCCGACGGCAACGTCGCCTACACCGAACTGGTGCCCGAGATCGCGCAGGAGCCCAACTACGACGCGGCGCTGGCCGCGGCGGGCTGATCTCGCGGCACGCTAGGCGCGCGCCTCGCCGCCGACCGTCCCGAGGCGGTCGGCGGTGGCGGCGAGCACCTCGCGGCAGCCTTTCCACATCTGATCGATGATGTCGGCGGCCGGGGGCAGGTCGTCGATACGACCCGCCACCTGGCCGGTATTGGCGACGCTGGCGTCCAGGTCGCCGTCGAAATAGAGCCGCTGCACGCGTTGCAGCGCCGCGGCGCCCTCGCCGGCAGACGTCGCGGCGTCCAGCCGCTCGGCCGCGGGCGTGCGGATGACGCGCATCATCCGTTTGCCGTCGAGGGGGAGCATTACCGTGCCCGTCTCGTCGGCGTCGACGACCGCTTGCTTGAGATTGCCGTGCACCGGCGAATCCGCCGAGGCGAGTAACCGCGTGCCCATCTGCACCGCTTCGGCGCCCAGGACGAAAGCGGCCGCCATCGATCGGGCGTCGCAGACCCCGCCGGCGGCCACGATCGGAACGTCGACGTGGGCCGCCACCAAGGGCAGCAGCACCATGGTGGAGGCGCCGAAGCGGTTCTTGAAGCCGCCGCCCTCGACGCCTTCGACCACGAGCCCGTCCACGCCGGCGTCGACGGCCTTGCGGGCCGCGGCCAACGTGCCCACCACGTGGAAGACCGTGATGCCCGCGTCGTGCAGCCGATCGGTGAACAGCGCGGGGTCCCCGGCCGAGGTGGTCACGAACCGAATGTCGTTGGCGACAAGTAAATCCAGCATGGCGGGATCACGGTTGAACAGCAGCGCGATGTTGGCGCCCACGGCACCGTCGGTCAGGTCGCGCACCCGCCGCAGGTCGGCTCGGCCTTGATCCGAGGTGGTCTCGATGATGCCGAGGCCCCCGGCGTTCGACACCGCCGCGGCCAGCTGGGCGCCGGCGATGTAGGTCATCGGGGCCTGCATGATCGGGATGTCGATGCGCGCGAGCGCGCAGACCCGGTTGGGTACGGGACCCGGCGCGCCGGCGGTCATCGGTCCCGCGGATCGACAAGGTCGCGAAAGCTTTCCGACCGATGGACGGACACCCCCAGGCTTCGCACCCGCTCGGTCAGCGCGCGGTCGGATGTCACCACCCGAATGTCGCGCGGCGCGGCGTCGGCCGCGACCAGCCGGACGATCTCGTCGTCGGCCGAGTTCGCGGCCGCCCTGGGGGCGTAGGCAATCTCGACCGCCGACGACGCGATCACCCTCGACGGCGGTCGCTCAAAAACCACTGTCACCGTTTCTCCTTGACTCGAGGCCCATCGATCCAGGTGCTCCACCAATGCGACCATCGCACCCTCGCGGTCCTTCCACCAACCGTCGGGGCGACTTCCGATCACATTCATGCCGTCGACGATCCAGCGCACAACCCACACCGTAAACGACGTGCCGCGACGGCCGATTTTCGTTCTCAAAGCCATGGCCGGTTGATACGGTCACCCCCATGACGTCGATCGCCGACACCGAAGACCGGGTCGTCTCGCTCGCGCGCGGCATGCGCGAGCTGGTGGCTGCCCAGGCCCCCGAATCCGAACGCATGCGCACCCTGACTCCGGCGATCGTCGACGAGATGTGGGCCAGCGGGCTGATGTCGGCGTTCAACCCCGTCGCCGCCGGCGGCGTCGAGCCGTCCTTCACCGAGATGATCGAGACCTGGATCGAAATGGCTTGGCAGGACGGTTCGTTCGGCTGGGTGGGGATCGCCAATCTGCCGTCGTCCTTCGCCGCCGCCGCATACCTGCCGGACGAGGGCTTCGCCGAGGTGTTCACCGCCCACGACAACCGCGTCACCATGGGCGGTCAATTCTTTCCCAACGGACAGGGAGCCGCCGTCGACGGCGGCTACGTCGTCACCGGGGCGTGGAACTTCGGTTCGGGAATCGGGCACTCGCACTACGTTGCCGCCGGGTTCCTGCCGATGGACAACGGCGAGATGCGCTGGATCAGTGAAGGTTTCCCCGAGATGCGGGTCGCTGTCATTCCCCGCTCCGAGATCAGCTTCGACGACGGCTGGTATGTCCAGGGGCTCAAGGGAACCGGGTCCTACGACTACAGCGCCACCGACGTGTTCGTCCCGGCAGGCCGCACGTTCGAACTGTTCACCCGGCAGCCGCACCGGGGATCGTCGCCGGCCACCCGGATGGGCCTGATGCCCGTCACCGCGGCCGGGCACGCGTCGTGGGCCCTGGGCGTCGCCAAGAGCATGCTCGACGACGTTCAGGAGCTGGCCGCGACGAAATTCCGGATGAGTGACATGGCGTCGCTGGCCAGCCGCCCGACCTTCCAGAAGGGGCTGGCGCATCACCGGGCGGCGTGGCGTGCGGCCCGGCTGCTGGTGCTCGACGCGTTCACCACCGCCGAGGCGGCGGTGGCCTCGGGGGAGGAGCTGACACCGGCCCTGCGCGCCGACATGCGGGTGGCCGCCGTCTTCGCCACCGACACCGCCCGAAGCTGCGCCGAGTGGGCCCATCTCGTCGCCGGGACCACCTCGATCCGGGAGGGCAGCCGGCTCGAGCGCGCCTTCCGTGACATCTACACCGGAACCCAGCACGCCTTCATCAGCGAGAAGGTGGCCATCGACGCCGCGCAGATATGGCTGGGCATCATCGACGACCAGCCCGGGCTGTGATCCGCCGGCGAACGTTGACGGATCCACTGACGGCCCAACGGCTCCTCGCTAGCATTGCCCCCATGCGCGGCTCGAAGATCCTGATCACCGGTCCAACCGGTCAAATCGCGACCCCCATCGCCCGGGCGCTCGCGGCCGACAACGAAGTGTGGGGGATCGCCCGCTTCACCGATCCCGCCGCGCGACAAGGCCTCGAGGCGGCCGGAATTCGATGCGAGACAGTGAATTTGGCCGCCGGCGACTTCAACGGTATCCCAAAGGATTTCGATTACGTGCTCAACTTGGCGGTGGCCAAGAGCGGCAGCTGGGACAAGGACCTGGCGGCCAACGCGGAGTCGGTGGGCCTGCTCATGGCCCACTGCCGCGAGGCGAAGGCCTTCCTGCATTGTTCGTCGGCCGCCGTCTACGACCCCCCGGACGACGACCCCCGCAGCGAGCGCTCCGCCCTGGGGGACAACCACAAGCCGCTGTTTCCCACCTATTCCATCTCCAAGATCGCCGGGGAGGTGGTCGCCCGTTCGGTGGCCCGTGTCATCGGACTGCCCACCACGATCGCCCGGCTCAACGTCCCCTACGGCGACAACGGCGGGTGGCCGTTCTACCACATGGAGATGATGCTGGCCGGCATCCCGATCCCGGTCCCGCCCGGCGAACCCGCCCGCTACAACCCGATTCACGAGGACGACATCATCGCCACCATCCCCAAGCTGCTTCAGGTCGCGTCGGTCCCGGCCACCACCGTCAACTGGTGCGGTGACCAGACCGTCAGCCTGCAGGAGTGGTGTGACTACCTCGGCTCGCTGGTCGGCAGAGCGCCGATCTTCGAGCCCAGCGACCAAGCGCTGCGCGGCAACCCCACCACCGTCGACCGGATGCACGAGCTCATCGGGGGCACCACGGTCGACTGGCGGGAGGGAATTCGCCGCATGGCGGCCAAGTTCCACCCGGAACTTGTCGGCGTTTAATAGGTTGCAGCACACCACTATTCGACGACGTATTCGTCGACGGCCGGGCTAAGCTCGCGCGCTGACGATGCGGGCCGCCGCCTCCACCGCGGCCGCGCGGCGCTCTGCGATGACGTCCGCATCCGTGGTCGCCGCGTCGGGGTCGGGCCAGTGGGCCCACGAGAGCCCGATTCCGAATAGCAGTACCAGCAGTTGGCGAGGGTCCCACCACGGATCGACGTGGCCGTCGACCCGGGCCTGCTCCAGCGCGGCGATGGCCGCATCGGGCGGGGATTCGCCCTCGAACTCCGGCTTGTCGAGGGGGAAGCCCTCCAGCTGCGCCCAGGTGATCATGCGCAGATGCTCCGGCCGGTTCTGGGCGAGATCGAAGATGTCACCGACGAACTCGGGCACGGCATCGGGACGCAACTCCACCGCGCGGAAGAACTCCGCGCCGTCTGCCGCTACCACACCGCGAAAGAGCGTTTCCTTGTCGCCGAAGTGCGCGTACAAGCGTTCTTTGCTCGCACTCGCAGCCCGCGCGATGCGGTCGATGCGCGCGCCCGCCAACCCATACTGCGCGAATTCCGCGCGCGCAGCGGCGAGGATTTCGCCGCGCAGCTCAGTGGTCGTCCTCACACGGTCATCATAGGCGGACGAACTGGTTCGTTTGTTAGGGTGGTGGGAGCACAAGGTAAACCGAAGGAGACGTTGTGATGGGCACGGCCAAGACGCTCGACCAGACTGCTGTTGCGACAATGCCGCGGGGCGGCCCGGACGCATCGTGGCTGGATCGTCGGTTCGAGACCGATGCACTGGAGTACCTCGACCGCGACGACGTCTCCGACGAGGTCAAACAGAAGGTCATCGGGATGCTGGATCGCATCGGCACCCTGACCAACCAGCACGAGACTTTCGCCCGGATCGCGCTGGACGTTGTCGGCGACATCCCCAACCCCCGTGTTTTGGAGTTGGGTGCGGGTCACGGCAAGCTGTCCGCCAAGATCCTCGAACTGCACCCCACGGCCACGGTCACAGTCTCCGATGTGGACTCCACCTCGGTCGCCAACATCACCGCGAGCGAGCTCGGCACTCACCCTCGGGCGCACGCCAAGGTGATCGATGCAACCGCCATTGATGCCCCGGACGACAGCTATGACCTGGTGGTGTTTGCGTTGGCCTTTCACCACTTGCCGCCCGCGATCGCCTGTCGCGCAATCGCCGAGGCCACCCGGGTCGGGAAGCGGTTCTTGGTCATTGACCTCAAGAGGCGAACGCCGTTGGCCACCTTGATGTTTCCGGTGATGGCGCTGCCGGTGAACCTCGCGCTATTGCCGTGGTCCTGGATACCGCCGTCCGTGCACGACGGGTTCATCAGCGCGTTGCGGGCGTACAGCACATCGGCGCTCGAGGCCCTCGGCCACGCCGCCGGCCCGGGGATACGGGTCGAGGTCCTGCCGTCGCCGCGGCGTCTTGGGATGCCGTCGAACGCCGTTGTGTTCTCGCGTCCGGACGGACCCGCCGACCATGAGTGACGAAACTGATCTGGTCGGCATCATGCAACCCAGTAGCCGCGTCCGGTCGCTGCGCCGGGCGCTTGATGTGGTGACCGAACGGCTGCAACCCGTTCTGGACCTGTCCCGGCCGTACGTCGACGGCCTGGAGAATCTGCCGCCCGACGGGCGATTCCTGTTGGTGGGTAACCACACTCAGTTCGGCTCCGAGGTCTTTCTGATCCCAGACATGGTTCGGCGCAGCGTTGGAACGCGGGTGCGGCCGCTGGCCGACCGGAACTTCGGGCGGCTGCGGGGGTTGCCCGCCGATCTGATGGCGGCGTTCGGTGGCGTCATCGGCGCCCCCGAGACCGTCCGCGAGCTGATGCGCCACGACGAAACCATCCTGGTGTTTCCCGGCGGCGGACGCGAGATTGCGAAATTCAAGGGTGAGGAGTACGCGCTGCGCTGGCAAGGACGCTCCGGATTCGCTCGCGTTTCGGTGGCGAACGGCTACCCGATCGTGCCGGTCGGGCTGGTCGGGGGCGACGATGTCTATCGCAGTTGGACCACGCGCGACAGCGCGTACGCGAAGTTCAGTGCGGCGCTGAGTCGACGATTGAATGGCCGCCCGGACATGGCTATGCCGCTGTTGCGGGGGATCGGCCCCACACTCATCCCGCGGCCGCAGCGGATGTATTTGCGGTTCGGCGCCCCGATCGACACGACGACACCGCTGGGGGTCGAGAACGAGCAGTGGGTGGACATCGTCAAGGAGCGGACCCGACGGCAGCTGGAAACCATACTGTCCGAGCTGCTCCGGTTCCGGGAAAAGGATCCCTACCGCGGGCTCAACCCGCTGGCATGGCACCGCGCCGCGACGGCCTGAGCCCGACACACGGTCAGATACGCACGGATTTAGGCGATTTGCGGCCCGGGGTGGCAGCATCGAGCGGGTGACCGGCAGAGCGGACGCGACGGCGCAGCGGCTGCGGACCCTTGTTCTGTTGCGCCGCGTCCGGGACCGAATCGACCGCGACTACACGCAGCCGTTGAACGTCGAAGCGCTGGCCCGTGACGCGCACGTGTCCGCCGGCCACCTCAGCCGCGAATTCCGTTCTGCCTACGGCGAATCGCCATACTCCTACTTGATGACGCGACGCATCGAGCGCGCGATGGCACTGCTTCGCCGCGGCGACCTGAGCGTCACCGAGGTCTGCTTCGCGGTCGGCTTCTCGTCATTGGGCACCTTCAGTAGCCGGTTCACCGAATTGGTGGGTGTACCACCCAGCACCTATCGCCGGCAGTCAACCGATGCGCTGGCCGGCATACCACCATGCGTGGCCAAACAGGTGTCGAGACCGATCAGGAATCGAGAAGCACCCGTCGCCGGGCCGGACCTAGCCTGACCGCATGAACATCACCATTCACTCGAGCTTCCTTCCCCATGACGATCCGGAAGCCTCACTCGCCTTCTATCGCGACGTTCTCGGCTTCGAAGTCCGCCTCGACGTCGGCAAGGGCGCGATGCGCTGGATCACCGTCGGCCCGCCGAACCAGCCGGACACCTCCATCGTCTTGAACCCCCCGGCCGCCAACCCAGGCCTCACCGACGACGAGCGCCGCACCATCGCCGAGATGATGACCAAGGGCAGCTACGCCACACTGTTGCTGGCCACCAAGGATTTAGACGGCACCTTCGAACGGCTGCAGGGCAATGACGTCGAGATCGTTCAGGAGCCCACCGACCAGCCGTACGGCCTTCGCGACTGCGCCGTCCGCGATCCGGCGGGCAACCTCATTCGTATCCAAGAACTGCGCTGAGGCCATCCGCCTGCGAATGCTTGACCAGCCGTGTGCAGAATGCTAAGCAAGTGCTCAGCACTGAGCGCATTCGGCGCTGGTTGCGACGACTGGCAAGACGAAAGGGATCAGATGACGGTGCAGGCGGTACTGGACGACCTTCGAAAGCGACCCGGAACGGGTGACGTCATCACGGTCATCGATCCCGCGACCGAGGAGACGATCACCGAGTTCACCGATTGCGGGCAGGAAGCGGTCAACGAGGCCGCCGCGCGGGCGAAGGCGTCGTTCGAGTCGGGTGTCTGGTCCGAGCTTCCCGGCCGCGAGCGGGCCAAGATCTTGTGGCGGATTGGGGATTTGATCGACGAACACGCCGAAGAGTTCGCCCAACTCGACTCCCTGAACACGGGAATGCCCTTGATGCAGGCCCAGTTACAGATGTCCACCTGTTCGGAGTTCTTCCGCTACTACGCCGGTTGGTGTTCGAAGATCAACGGCGTCGCCTACGACGTCAAGACCGACGGCATCGCGACCGACAACTACGTCAATATGCACGCCTACACGCTCAAAGAGCCCTACAGCGTGGTGGGGCTGATCTTCCCGTGGAACGGGCCGATCTTCAACGCGAGCGCAAAACTCGCGCCGGCCCTGGCCGCGGGCGGCAGCCTGCTCGTCAAGCCCGCCGAGGAGACACCGCTGTCGGCACTGTTGTTGGACAAGCTCATCCACGAGGCCGGCGTTCCCGAGGGCGTCGTCAACCTGCTGACCGGTTACGGCCACACCGCGGGCGCCGCGATCACCGCGCACCCCGACGTCGAGAAGGTCGCCTTCACCGGTTCGACCGAGGTCGGTAAGGAGATCGTGCGTGCTTCGGCGGACAACCTGAAGAAGGTCACGCTCGAACTCGGCGGGAAATCGCCGGTGCTGATCTTCGACGACGCCAACCTGGACAACGCGATCATGATGGCGTCGCTGGGCATCTTCGTGCACTCCGGCCAGGGCTGCGTGTGCGGGTCGCGCATCTTCGCCCAGCGCGGGGTCTACGACCGGGTCGTGGAAGGCATTGCGATGATGGCGAATTCGTTCAAGCTGGGCGCCCCGAGCGAAGAGGGCTGCGTCAGTGGCCCGCTGATCAGTCAGAAGCAGCTGAACCGGGTGATGGGATTCATCGACGAAGGCAAGAAGGACGGCGTGGAAGTGGTCACCGGCGGCCACCGCCTGGACCGCAAGGGCTACTTCGTCCACCCGACGGTGCTGACCAACGTGGACCCGGGTATGCGCCTGTACCAGCAGGAGATCTTCGGGCCGGTGGTCACCATCCTGCCGTTCGACGACGAGGACGAGGCCGTGGCCCTGGCCAACGACACCACCTACGGCCTGGCGGCCACCGCGTGGACGGAGAACCTCGGCCGGGCCCACCGCATCATGAGGCGGCTGCAGGCCGGCAGCGTTCAGGTCAACTGCCAGTTGGTCTTCGACCACGATGTGCCCTTCGGCGGCTACAAGCAGTCCGGCTGGGGCCACGAGTTCGGCAAAGAGGGCCTGGAGATCTACCTGAAGACGAAGTCGGTCTGGGCGCAGCTGTAGATCCCAGTCCGGGCCCCGCCGCGGGCAATCCGACGCGCGGGCGGGGCCGATCAGTAGGGCGGCAACGAGGTGCTATAACGCAACGTATGGCTGGCCCAGCGCACGCGATCACCCATGTCTCGGATACGGCCCGGTGGACGGCCTTGCACCGGGCCACCGAATCGGCCCGCCCCGACGCGTTGTTCAGCGACCCGTTTGCCGGACTCCTGGCCGGTGAGCACGGCCGCGCGATCGTCGACAACGTGCCCCGCACGAGTCGCAGCGGTTGGTGGCTGGTCGCGCGGACCAAGATCATCGATGACGCCATCGCCGACGCGATCGCCGACGGATGCGACCGGGTGCTGAATCTGGCCGCCGGGCTGGACACCAGGCCGTATCGGCTGGACCTTCCCCCCGACTTCGTGTGGGTGGAAGCGGATCTGCCGAAGCTGCTCTCCGAGAAAACGCAGGTGCTCGCCGAGCAGGTGCCGCGCTGCCGGTTGACCCGCACCGCCGTCGACCTCGCCGACCCGCGGGCCCGCGACGACTTCCTGAACGAGGCGCTCGACGGTGCAAGCAAGGCGCTGGTGCTGACCGAGGGCCTGCTCATGTATCTGGACGACGGTGACGTGACCGCCCTTTCCGCGGCGATCAAGCGGCCCGAGGTCCACTGGTGGATGCTCGACTTCGCCGGGCCCGGTTTGAAGAAGCTGATGAACAAGAAGATGGCCGGCATGTTGCAGAACGCGCCGTTCAAGTTCGCACCCGAGAACGGGCTGGCCTACTTCGAAAGCCTCGGCTGGCGCACCGTCGACGTGCAAGCGCTGTATCTGGCCGCCCACCGCATGCGTCGCTTACCGCTGGTGATGCGCCCGCTCGCGTGGCTGCCGCAGCCGGATCCCCGCCGTCCGGGTGGCCGGGCCTGGAGCGCGACCGCCCTGCTGACGCACTGAGCGCGCCGGTCTACCAGACGCGGATCCAGTCGATGAGCATGTCGGCGGGGTAGGTGCCGGGGCCGGGGTCACCGCCACCCGAGCCGGCCACCGCCAGGTTGAAGACCGGATACGTCGTGTAACCCGCCCCGTTGAACGGCCAATCGGGCAGGGCACTGGCCGGTACGTCGAAGTAGGGCTGCGCGCCGTCGGCGTAGTCCTTCCAGAACCGGATGCCGGCCTCGTCCCACTGGCATCGCCAGGTGTGCCATGCGCTGTCCACCGCGATGTTGTGGGTCTTCCACTCGCCGCCGTTGGCTTTGGCGTGGACGGTGGTGGCCGAGGGCCAGTTGCCGTTGCCGTACCACTCCATCACATCGATTTCGCCCTGGTCGTCATTGCCCAGCCAGTAGGCGGGCCAGGCGCCCGCGGTCAGGCAGTTCAGCTTGATCCGGGCTTCCCAGGTGTGGCCGACCCCGCCGCGCCAGGTGCTCTGAACCTTGCCGCTGTAGTAAGTGGGTCCGTCCTTGGCGGCGCGCAGGACCAGATTGGACTTGCCGTCCAGGAACACGTTCCGGCGATCATCGCGGTACTGGCCGATGTTCTCGGGTCGCTCCCAATAGGTTGGGTCCTTGATCGTCTCGCGGGCTTTCGCAACCACCCACTTGGACGCATCGGGTGCAGAACCGGCAGGGCCGTCGAATTCGTCGGCGAATATGTAGGTCCCGGACTGGCCGCTGGGCGCGGCGGGCGCCGGTATCCGACCGGCGGGTTCATCCCGTCCGGCCGGGTAGGCCCAGGTTTTCGGGGCCGGCAGCGCGGCTGCCAGCACGCCGATCCCGGTTGTCAAAATCATGCGGCGGCGATCGATCTCCGGCATAAGCAAGGGACCCTAGCAGCCGGCGGTGCGCGACGGTAAACGGGAATTGTCGGAGCCTGCCGCTACGGTTCGAATCGCGGTCGGCCGTGCACGGACGGCGGCACGGCAGGGGCACCCGGATGAGATTTGGGAATTCACGGCCAATTCTCATCTCGGGGGATGGTTTGGTCTCAGGATTCGGCGGGCATTCTGGGATCACGATCCAATAACCACTGTCCTAGCTTTGCGGGTGGTCTGAGAGGAGTGACGATCGTGGCGAATACCCAAGAAGGCACGGTTATTTTCCTTCAGTCCCACCCGGTATGGGCCGCCGCCCAACGTCGTGAACGCGAACGTAGCGAGGCGATGCGTCGCCATCCTTCGTTTCGGACCCGTCAGCGCGCAGCGGTCTCGGGCAATGCGGTTATTCCCTTGATCCGCAATTTCAAGGCCTACTCGAGCACAAACACCCCGGCCTGATCCCTTTTCGGGTTGGCTGGGTGCCTGGAAATCACGCGCACCCCACGCGGCTACCCATGGCCCGCCGCAGATACGCCCTGGGCGGCGGCGACGGAGTCCAGCGCATCACCCTCTTGTCCTCGATCGCTTGGTCGCCGCGGCCGCGGGCCCCAAACCTTTCACGAATGTCGTGACGTAAACAATAGCGTTGTCGATTATCATGTATTGCGAGGTATAGTCGTCGATTGATTTGAGCGTAGTTTGGCACTCGCCAATGCGTTTTGCGCGCCCCTGTTACCGAATGTTCTTGGCCGCCGCGACGGCAGCAGTCCGCTGTTCTGATCCCCGGACGCCCGAACGCTCACTCCGCCGACGACGCGTTGGCCGCCTCGGTCGCCGCATAAGAGCCGGCGCTGGCGGCCAGCATCACCACCATCAGGTCTTGGATCGCGGCCGCGCGCGCACTCAGTTCCTGAAACCGTTGAGCATGAGCCGCAAATCGCACCGCGGTCAACATTGAAACCTCATCTGCCGCGGCCGGAACGACCGCGACCGTCGGGGCCGCCGCGGCGGTGTTCTCGGCGTTCAGTGCCGCGCCGATCGATTGCAGGTTTGCGGCCGCGGCCGACAGCTTGTCTGGAGCAGAAGATACGGACGACATCTGACTTCCCTTCAGTGGACTGGACCCCGGACGAACACGCCGACGTGTCCGGTTGCCCCGAGACGGTATTTATCGCGAAGCGACACGTTCAACGCGTCCGCTGCCTTAAAAAAGGGCTGAACTTTGCCTTTCGTACACGCTCTCATTGATTTTAATTGGCCCGACTATGGTTCGATAAACTCAACGGCGGGAGCTGGTGAATTTGCTATGGGAATATATGTTCACGGCGCGAAAACATATACTGTCGCTGAACATATGTGTCCTATTTGAATAGTTGTTCAGACATTGACCCGCGCGACTTTCGAGGGTTCGTCGACCTAAGCGCGACGGCGGCCATACGCGGTGCGCCGCCGGGGGGCATTTACACGCTCCGAGAACTACTACAGTTCGTAGTAGCCGCTAGTTGGGAGAAGCCGATGGCCGAGAACTGGAATGCGGTGACAACGCGGCGTTCGGTAGCGTCGGCGATGGAGGGGTTCGGCACTGCGACCTTGTTTGTCTACGCGCGCGTTGCCCACCATCCTCCCCGATTTCCAAGACAGCTTTACGTCGGGACCGCGGATCAACGTCACCTGGTTATCCTGGCTGTCCGCCGTCGGCGAAATCGGGGCCACCCTGTTCCTCGGCTATGCGGGGCTGCGAGTGCGGCGCCGGGCGGCCATCGAGCCGCCCGGCCGCGCTCGCGAAACCGTCTAGCAGTTCGTTGCGCCCCCGCCGATCATTTCTCAGCGATCGTCAGTCATGCCCGGACGTCGCGGCGCCAATGTCGAGCACGCCGCCGCCTTCGGGATCATCGACCTCGACAGTCGGGTCGTCGACGTCGTCGAATTCTAGCCGCAATGCCCGGGACATGATTGCGTGCATCACGTACATCGTTGTGGTGTAGGTGAATTCGAGGATCTCGGCGTCGCTGAAAGCCGCCCGCAACTGGGTTATCAACCGCTCGGGAACGCGACCGTGCTGTCCCGCAAGGCAATCCGTATAGGCCAGCAGCAGCCGTTTGGTCTCGTCAAAGCAGTCGGCGGTCTGCCAGGACGGTATGGCCGCGATCTTCTCCTCAGACAAACCCGCCGACCGGCCCGCTTTGCAGTGCTGCGAGAAGACGAACTGGCTACCGACCACCCAGCCCGCACGGACTTGGCCCAGCTCGCGGTGATCGGCCCGGATGGACACCTCTTCGCGGTAGAGGCGGAAGCCACGGACGGCGTGGCGCAGGGCGGCGGGGGACTGGGCCATCACAGTCCACCAGTTGCCGAGCGTGCCACCAACCGCACCCGGCTCGCGCACAGGATCACGCTCGCCGAACATGAAGTCGTACATCTTCAGTGTGAATTCGTCGCTGATTTCACTCCGCGGGATCGGCTTCAGACGCGGCATTGCGTCTCCTTCAGGTCGCGGCACAGATCGGGCAACACGACGGTCTGCGTAGGATGCCGATCAATCTTAAGTTCCACCGCGGCGCCGACGCAGCTCACGGCCAGCGCGGATGAGGGATCCGTCCATTCCGCGATCAGGGGCGCAAGCCGGCGAGCACCATGTCCGCGAAGTTATCGCCGATCTCGGTCAGCGAGCTACGACCTTCGGGCACATACCAACGGTGAATCCAGTTGTACATGCCCAGAACGCCAAGCATCACCAGCCGCGGGTCCAGATCCGAACGGAAAGCCCCGCCCGCGACACCTTCTTCGATGATCGCCAGCAGCGTCTTGCCGTACACGTCGGCGTTTTCGACTATGCCTTGTGCTTCGGGAATGGTTGCGATGTACTGACTTTCAGCGAACAGCACAAAGAGCTCAGGATGGGTGACAAGGTCCCCGATGTAGGCACCCAGGGCGCGACGCAACTTTTCCGCGGGCGGCCCGTCTGACTCGAGCGCATCCCGGCAGTGCCGGGTCATCTCGTAAGCCGGCTGCTCGACGAGCGCGACCAGCAATTCCTCTTTGGTGCCGACGTAGTAGTAGAGCGACGCACGGTTGATGCCCACCTCGCTGGCGACATCTTCGAGGCGCGCCCGGGCGAATCCCTGCCGGCGGAACACTTGCGCGGCGCCCTTGAGAATGTCTCGCCAGCGCGCGTCGGACACGCTGCGGTCGGCATTTCGCCGCTCATGGCGGCGCCGTGCGTTATCGCTTTGCTGACGTACGGCGGGAATCGTCGGTCTCCTGACGTGCGGTTGTCGCGTTGCCTGTTGCGCGCCTGGCTCAGAGCTTGCCGGCGACGAAGTCGGCGGCCTGGTTGGCCATGCCCGCGTCGATGTAGGCGCCTGCGAGATGCTGTGGCCAGTTCTGCTTCCACGTGTTCGGGTCGGCCGGGTTGCAGATCGGATCGGCGCCGTGGCACAGCTCGATGGTCCGGTCGTTATAGGTCGGGTTGAAGTTGGTGATCGGACCCACCCACTGACTTCCGTTGCCGAACAACGCGACCGCGGCGATGTGCTGGTCGACACCCGGCGGCAGGGGGCTGTCGAAACCGAACGCGCCGATGGGCGCCGCGAGCACGACGTCGGTGACCGCCGCGCCCAGCGAGTAGCCGCCCAGCACAAGCCGGGTGTCGGGGCAACTGTTGACCATGTCCTGGATGTGGTGGCTCATGTCGTTGGCGCCCTGCGCGACCTCGGTGTCGGCGGGGTACCGCACGGCATAGGCGTCGACGGTCCTGTTCACCTTGGATCGCAGGGCGCTGATGAACGCATTGCCCAGCACACCCGGTCCGGGCGATTCGTTGCGGCCGCGGGCGAACACGACCTGCACCGGCGGGCAGGCCGCGGCGGCCGATGGCGCCGCAAGCGGCGACGCGGGCGGAAGGGCCGCGGTGACCAGCACCAGGGTGGCCGCCGTGGTCACCGCGGCAAGGCCGACGGCAGCGAATTTACGGATAGGCAAGGCGCGCACGCCCATGATGGTAAAGCGATCCCGCCACGCCCGCTGGCCGGCCGGCGCGCAGACGTCGTGTGATCGCTCAGCGCGAACATCGACCACGGTGACGGTGGCGCCGATCCAGGCGATAAGTTCAGCTGATGGATCACGTCGACGCGGGTGCCCCCGAGCGCTTGTTCGCCCTGGCCGAACGGGTACAGGGTTTCATGCCGGCCGACGAGGGGCGCGCCCTGTACGACGCTGCGCTGCGCTATCTCGACGGCGGCACCGGCGTCGAGATCGGCACGTACTGCGGCAAATCCACCCTGTTGCTGGGGGCGGCGGCGCAGCAGACCGCGAGCGTGCTCTACACGATCGACCACCACCACGGCTCCGAGGAACATCAGGCCGGCTGGGAATTCCACGACGCCTCGCTGGTCGATGAGGTCACGGGCTTGTTCGACACCCTGCCGACGTTTCGCCGCACCCTCGACACCGCCCAGCTGGACGACCACGTCGTCACCATTGTCGGCAAGTCGCCGCTGGTGGCGCGGGCATGGCGGGCGCCCCTGCAGTTCCTGTTCATCGACGGCGGCCACAGCGAGGACGCGGCGAACCAGGACTTCGACGGATGGGCCAAGTGGGTGGCCACCGGCGGGGCGCTGGTCATCCACGACGTCTTTCCCGACCCCAAGGACGGTGGGCGGCCTCCGTACTACATCTACTGTCGCGCAATCGATTCCGGGAAGTTCCGGGAGGTGTCGGCCACCGGATCGCTACGCGTGCTCGAACGCGTCAGCGGCCAGCTCGGGGAACCGATGTAGCGGACAGTCTCCGGCTACCGGCCGGGCCCGGTTGCGACGCATTCGCAGTCGAAGTCGGTCTGCAGGCCCATCGGCAGCGCGTCGCCGCGGAAGATGCCCGCGCCGGCGGTCGCATTCGACAGGGCGTCCGCCGCCAGGATCATCGCGGCGCCGGTCCAGGTGGTGCGCTCCTCGGGCCACCGTTTCCCGTCCGCGAAAACCAGGCCCGTCCAATAGGATCCGTCGCTTTCGCGAAGGTGCTGCATCGCGGCGAACTGGCGGTGAGCCTCGGAGCGCTGGCCGAGGGCATCCAGCGCCATCACGAGCTCGCAGGTCTCGGCGCCGGTCACCCAGGGGCGATCGCCGACGCATCGGATGCCCAGACCGTCGACGACGAAGTCGTCCCAGCGCTGCTTGATGCGCGCGTCCGCCGCCGGACCCCGCAAGGCACTGCCGAGGATGGGGTAGTACCAGTCCATCGAGTAGCGTTCTTTTTCGGTGAACGCCTCCGGATGGTCGGTGATGGCATGGCCCAATCTGCCCACCGCCAATTCCCACTCGGGCTGCGGGTCCTCGACGAAGGCCGCCAGCGCGAGCGCGCAGCGGATGCTGTGATACACGCTGGAGCACCCGGTCAGTAAGGCTTCCGGCAGCAGACCGGCCTCGCCTCGCGCCCAAGCGATTTCACCGTTGCCGACCTGCATGTCGATGACGAAATCGATCGCCTTGCGCACCGCCGGCCACATGTCGGCCGCGAACGAGGCGTCGCCCGTGACCAGTACGTGGTGCCAGACACCGGCGGCGATGTAGGCGCAGAAGTTGCTGTCGCTGTTGGCGTCTTCGATCACACCCGCCCGAAACTGGATGGGCCAGGAGCCGTCGGACCGCTGGGTGCGGCGGCTCCAGTCGAAGGCCGCACGTGCGGGCTCCAGCAGCCCGGCGGTGGTGAGCGCCATCGCGCACTCCACGTGATCCCACGGGTCCGTGTGGCCGCCCTCGAACCAGGGGATGGCGCCCGAGGATTCCTGTGCGGCGGCAATCGACAGCGCGGTCTGTCGGCATTGTCCGGGAGTGAGCACCCCGGCGACCGCGGGCAGGTTAGACCGATGCAACTGAATATCCCGCGCTCGCTTGGCTATCGGCGTCCTGCTGTTTGACGAAGTACATCGCCACGCTCTTGCCGACCAGCGGATTGAGCAGTGACTCGGCAAGCTGGGTGATCTTGGGTCGCTGCATCAGATCCCACACCAGAAGTTTGTGGTAGGCGGTCACCGCGCGGTGGTCGGTGTTCGAGACGCCCACAGCGCATTTCAGCCACCAGAACGGCGAGTGCAGCGCATGCGCGTGATGGGTATGTGTCAATTCCATTCCGCCATCGAGGATCTTGCCCCGCAATTCGTTGGCCCGGTAGATGCGGACGTGGCCGCCCTCGTTGGCGTGGTATTCGTCGGACAGCAACCAGCACAGGCGTTCGGGCAGCCAGCGCGGCACACTGACCGCCAGCGTGCCACCGACTTTGAGCACCCTGATCAGTTCGGCGATGGCGATGTCGTCTTGCGGTATGTGCTCCAGAATCTCCGAGGCGATGACACAGTCGAATGTCTGATCGGCGTAGGGCAATGTGAGCGCATCCCCGACCACCACCTTCGCCGACGCTCCGGCGGGCGCCTCGCCATTGTCGGCCATCGCGCGCAAAATGGTGTCGACCGACCGTAATTCGTCCTCGGCGCGGTCGAAGGCGACGACGTCGGCGCCGCGTCGATACGCTTCGAACGCGTGCCGGCCCGCGCCGCAACCCACGTCGATGACCTTGCTCGACGGCCCGATCCCGAGCCGGTCGAAATCGACTGTCAGCATGTCGCCTCGCCCCGCGCGGTACGGGCGATCGCCCGCTCGTAGACCCGGACGGTCTGGGCGGCGACGGCTTCCCAGCTGAATACGTCGACTGCGCGTGTTCGTCCCGCCCTGCCGAGGTTGCGGCGCTTTTCCGGAGAATCCAGGAGTTCGGCGAGCGCGTGGGTCAGTGCGTCCACGTCGGCGGGCGGCACCAGCTCGGCGCAAGCGCCGTCCGTCCCAAGGACTTCCGGCAGCGCGCCCACCCGGCTGGCGACGATCGGGGTGCCGCTGGCCATGCCTTCCACGGCCGGCAGCGAAAACCCTTCGTAGAGCGACGGAATGCACGCCACCTCCGCGGACGCGAACAACGCCGCGAGCTCGGCATCCGAGAGCCCGCTGGTGATGTGCACGATGTCGGAGATCCCGAGTTCGGCGATGAGCTTGTGGGTCGGGCCGTTGGGTTCGACCTTGGCGACGAGCCGTAACTCGAGATCACGAACGGTGCGCAGCCTGGCCACCGCCTGCAACAGGGTACGGACGCCCTTGAGCGGGGTGTCGGCGCTGGCGATCGCGATGATGCGACCCGGTTCTCGCGGGCCGGAGCCCGGTTTGAACAGCTCGGTGTTCACCCCGAGCGGCACCACGTGCAGCTGGTCCGGCGAGACGCCGAAGTCGCTGATGATGTCGGCGGCCGAGGACGACGAGACCGTCAACAGGTCGGGGATGTGGCGGGCGACCTCCTGCTGCATGTCCAGAAACCCATACCAGCGGCGCACCAACGGTTTTCGCCACCATCGCGCCGCGGCCAGATCCAGCACCCGATCGCGGGTGATCGGGTGGTGCACGGTGGCCACCACCGGCAGTCCCGCGCCCGCAATGGTGAGCAGCCCGGTGCCCAGGCTCTGGTTGTCGTGCACGACGTCGAAATCGGCTGCCCGCTCGGCCAATAACCGCGCGGCCCGCATCGTGAACGTCCGCGGTTCGGGAAAGCCCGCGGTCCACGTGGTCAGCAATTCCAAAAGGTCGATGGAGTCGCGAATTTCGCTCGGCCGCGGCACCCGGAAAGGGTCGGGTTCCCGATACAGATCAAGGCTTGGAACCTCGGTGAGCCGGACCCGAGGGTCGAGCAGGTCGGGATACGGCTGCCCGGAAAACACCTCGACGTCGTGACCGAGTTCCACCAGACCGTGGCTGAGATGGCGCACGTAGACGCCCTGTCCGCCGCAATGGGTCTTACTACGGTAGGACAGCAGGGCAATTCGCATACTCAACTCTTCTTTGCTGGAAAATGACCGCGGAAAGGCGCCGAATCCATCGCGGTCAACGGGCTCCCGAACTCCGTGACAGCAAACTGGACATGTGTCCAGACTATAGTTCGATCACCTAAGCGAGCGCAACGAGCCCGAAATCCTCCGTCTCGCGCGGAGACGGCCCCCGGGATGTCCGACACGCAAAGATCATGCCACTGGCGGAGGGCCGCCGGCTTTCCGGCCGGGGGCCTGCCGGTGCTGACCGGCGAAAATGAGCGGCCCGCGGCCTTTGTTACCATCGCGCGGTGCGGGATTCGGCTGCACCGGCGGGACACGCGCCGCGATCTGTCTCCAGACGCGACGTCCTGAGGTACGCGTTCGCCCCGACCATCCTCAGCCTGGCGGCCGCGATGGCCGAGGGACCGACGGCGGCGGCCGCCGGACTGACCCTGATCGATTTCGCCGAGAAGCGGATCGCGCCAGACGAGATCAAGGCCGCGGGATACGGCGGCGTGGTCAATTACGTGTCGGAGTCGCGGCCGGGCGCGAACTTCGAGGCGAAGCCCATCACCCGCCCGTATGCGGACTCGCTGCGCGCGGCGGGCCTGCAGATCGTCAGCAACTTCCAGTACGGCAAGCCGGGTTGGCCCGACCCGTCGGACTGCACCCGCGGGCACGACGGGGGCGTCGCCGACGCCCAAACGGCGATGCGGCTGCACACCGCCGCCGGGGGACCGGACTCGGCGCCGATCTTCTTCAGCATCGACGACGACATCGACGAGAACACCTGGAATGGCGTTGCCATCGACTGGTTTCGCGGGATCAACTCGGTGCTGGGCGTCGGCCGCACCGGCATCTACGGGCACGCCAGGGCGTGCGGCTGGGCGATCCGCGACGGCGTCATCGGGAACTCCAGCACGCCTGGGCACCGGTGGGCGTGGCAGACGCGGTCGTGGTCGCACGGGGAGCGCGAACCGGCGGCGGTGCTCTACCAGGCCGTCGTCAACAGCCCGTCGAACCCGGGCCCGCTGCTCGGCGGGATCAACGTGGACGTCGACGACGTCCTCGCGCCCGACTACGGGCAATGGGATCTGCCGCGCTGATCCGAACGCACGACACCCCGCGAGCCGATGGCCCGCGGGGTGTCGCTCGCTATCCGGGTGTTACTTGAGGTCGAACCGGTCGCTGTTCATGACCTTCACCCACGCCGCGACGAAGTCCTCCACGAACTTCCCGTGGGCGTCATCCTGGGCGTAGACCTCGACCAGTCCACGCAGCACCGAGTTGGAGCCGAAGACAAGGTCATTCGCGGTCGCGGTCCACTTGAGCGCGCCGGAAGCCCGGTCGCGTCCCTCGTAGACGTTCTCCGCGGTCTCCGACGCCTTCCACTCGGTGCCCATGTCGAGCAGGTTGACGAAGAAGTCGTTGGTCAACGCGCCCGGCCTGTCGGTGAAGACCCCGTGCTTGCTGCTGCCGTGGTTAGCACCGAGGGCACGCAGCCCGCCGACGAGCACCGTCATCTCCGGACCGGTCACGCCGAGCAGGTACGCCCGCTCGATCAGTAGCTGCTCGAGCGGCGCCTTCTCACCCGGCCGGATGTAGTTGCGGAATCCGTCGGCCCGCGGTTCGAGCACCGCGAACGACTCCACGTCGGTGCTCTCCTGCGAGGCGTCGGTGCGGCCCGGCGCGAAGTGCACCGAGATCTCGTAGCCGGCGTCCTTGGCCGCCTTCTCGACGGCCGCCGAGCCCGCCAGCACGATCAGGTCGGCCAGCGAGATCTTCTTGCCACCGGATGCCGAGGCGTTGAAGTCCTGCTGGATTTTTTCCAGCACCGGCAGCACCTTGTCGAGCTCGGAGGGCTCGTTGACCTCCCAGCTGCGCTGCGGCTGCAGGCGCAGCCGGCCACCGTTCGCTCCGCCACGCTTGTCGGTGTTGCGATAGCTCGCCGCCGCCGACCAGGCCGTCTTGACCAACTGCGGGATGGACAACCCGGAGTCGAGCACCTTCTTCTTCAGCGCCGCGACGTCGTTGTCGTCGACCAGCTCGTGGTCGACGGCCGGAACCGGGTCCTGCCACAGCTGCGGCTCGGCGACCCACGGGCCCAGGTAGCGGCTGATCGGGCCCATGTCGCGGTGCAACAGCTTGTACCACGCCTTGGCGAACGCGTCGGCCAGCTCCTCGGGGTGGTCCAACCAGCGCCGCGTGATATCGGCGTAGATCGGGGACTCCCGCAACGAGATGTCGGTCACCAGCATCGTCGGGGCCCGCCCGGCACCGCCGAACGGGTCGGGGATCGTGCCCGCACCCGCGCCGTCCTTGGCGGTGAACTGCCACGCCCCGGCGGGGCTCTTGGTCAGCTCCCATTCGTAGCCGTACAGCGTCTCCAGGAAGCTGTTGTCCCACTTCGTCGGGGTGGGCGTCCAGACCACCTCGAGGCCGCTGGTGATCGCATCCTTGCCCGAACCGGTGCCGTACGAGCTCTTCCAGCCCAGCCCCTGCTGTTCGATCGGGGCGCCCTCCGGCTCGGGGCCCACCAGGTCGGCGTCACCGGCGCCGTGGGTCTTGCCGAAGCTGTGCCCGCCGACGATCAGCGCGGCGGTCTCCTCGTCGTTCATCGCCATCCGGCCGAACGTCTCGCGGATGTCGATCGCCGCGGCGATCGGATCGGGCTTGCCCTCCGGGCCTTCGGGGTTGACGTAGATCAGGCCCATGGTCGTCGCGCCGTAGGGCTGCGCGAGCTCGCGCTCACCCGAGTAGCGCTTGTCGGTGCCCAGCCATTCCTCCTCTTCTCCCCAGAGGATCTCTTCGGGCTCCCAGACGTCCTCGCGGCCGAAGCCGAAGCCAAAGGTCTTGAAGCCCATCGACTCCAGGGCCACGTTGCCCGCGTAGGTGATCAGGTCGGCCCAGGAGATCTTGTTGCCGTACTTCTTCTTGATCGGCCAAAGCAGCCGTCGGGCCTTGTCCAGGCTCGCGTTGTCCGGCCAGCTGTTCAGCGGGGCGAAGCGCTGCATGCCCTGGCCGGCGCCGCCGCGGCCGTCGTGGATGCGGTAGGTGCCCGCGGCGTGCCAGCTCATCCGGATGAACAGGCCGCCGTAGTGGCCGTAGTCGGCGGGCCACCAGTCCTGCGACGTGGTCATCAGCGAGATCATGTCGGCCTTGAGCGCCTCGACGTCGAGCTTGGCGAACTCCGCGGCGTAATCGAAGTCGTCGCCGAGCGGGTTGGACAGCGGCGAGTGCGGGTGCAGCGACGAGACGTCGACCTGGTCGGGCCACCAGTCCCGGTTGGTCAGCGGGGCATGCGCCTTCGGCTTGGGTGAAGGGATTGCTGGGTTCTCGCTTTCGCTCTTGCTAGCCGTCCCGCTGTCTGGTTGGGGTGGGCGGCTACTGGATGTATCAGATGACACAGCATTCCTTTCGAGGGTGGGTGAATCGGGCTGCGATCACGGGCTGTGATCTAGGAGCCTGCAGTCGAGCAATCGGCGCACAGGCCCCAGTAGATGACTTCGGCCTCGTCGAGAACGAAGCCATCAAGAACGTTGTCGTCGTCCGACGGTGTCAGGCAGGGTGCCTCGCCGACGGCGCAGTCGACGTCGCCGATGGTCCCGCAGGACCGGCAGACGACGTGGTGGTGGTTGTCGCCGACCCGCGACTCGTAGCGCGCGACCATGCCCAACGGCTGGATGCGCCGGACCAGGCCGACCGCGGTCAGCGCGTTGAGTACGTCGTACACCGCCTGTCGGGACACATCGGGCAGGCCCACCCGGACCGCCGAGAAGATCGTCTCGGTGTCGGCGTGCGGGTTGGCGTCCACGACCTCCAGCACGGCAACCCTGGGGCGGGTGACCCGCAGATCGGCCATCCGCAACCTGTCCGCGTAATCGGCCGTCGATGACACCGCACCAATATGACGCACTTATCTGGAACGAGTCAAGAGTTTCCTGTGAAGTGCGGCACAATTCCGGGTAACGAATGGGCTGCGTCACGTCTCGATCACGTCGCGCGAATATCAGGTGGGCTTGAGCGCGCTGCCCTCGCGCCACTGGTCCCAGCTCAGCGTCCAGTCGCCGTTCTGCTCCAGCGCCAGCGGCGGCCCGCCACTGTTGCGGACCTCGACCACGTCGCCGGGCACCGAAAAGTCGTAGAACCATTTCGCGTTGTCGGCGTTGAGGTTCAAGCACCCGTGCGAGGTGTCGCGGTGCCCCTGGGCCCACACCGTCGCTTCGAGCTCGTGCAGGTAGATGCCGTCCGTGCTGATCTTGGTGGCGTAGTTGATGGTTTCGCGATACCCGAGCCGGGAGTTCTTGGGCAACCCGAAGGTCGAGGAGTCCATGACGACCGGATTGCCCTTGTCGAGCACGGTGTACACGCCCGGCGGGGTCCACAGCGAGATCTTGCGGCCGCCGACATCTTCGGTGCCGCCCATTCCCATGCTGGTGGGCATCGTGCGCACGAGTGCTCCGTTGTTGAAGACGCTGATCTGTTTGGTGGCGTCGTCGGCGATGGAGACGTGCGCATCCCCGATCCGGAACGAGACCCGACTGTCGCCTTGCCCGAATAGCCCGTCGCCCAAAGCGATTCCGTAGATTTGCGCCTCGGCGGTGATCTGCGTGCCCGGGGCGTAGTAGTGCTCCGGGCGCCAGTGCGCGTTCTGGCCGTCGACCCAGAACCATGAGCCCTCGACCTTCGGGGTGGTGGTCACGGCCAGGCGTCGCTCGGCGGCCGCCCGGTCGGCGATCTGCTCGTCGAAGTGCGCGACGATGACCGTTCCGACGCCGTAGGTGCCGCCGTCGCGCAGCGGCGCCTCCGCGGTGGTAGTGAACGACACCTTGGTCTGGTTGGACGGTCGCAACGTCGTGAACGTCGAGACTTGTTTGGCCGCAACACCGTTGGTGCCGCGACTGGTGACCGTCAGTGTGTAGGTGCGCCCGTAGCCCAACGGGACGGTGGGCTTCCACACCAGGTTGTCCGGGGTCATGACGCCCTGGACCGACGTACCGGTCTCGTTGACCATGTCGACCCCGGCCAGGGTGCCCACCTCGGCTTTGACCATCACGGGAGCGACGGGGTCGACGTCGTGCGCGTCGGGGGCGGGGGTGAACGTCACGTGCGCGGGCCCGGGCGTCGTCGCCGCGGTTTCGGAGTGATGATCCCGCGATGCGATCTGGATCGCGCCGACCACGCCGACAACGACGAACACGGCCAGCAGGAGCCGGCGGGGCCAAGGGATTGTCATGGTGTGCACCTGATAACCCGCGACGCCCTGCCCGTAAACGTGCAGGTGTCCTGGGCCGAACGCGCATTGCGGGCGAGGAGATCGCCGGACCCTCGCCGTGGGTACACGCCCGGCGCAAAGAATCATGCCGACGCCCGGCTCGCGAGAGATCATGGCTTCATGGCCGACGAGGAACTCGACGATCTTTATGTTGTGCCGCCCAAGGAGTTCACCGCCGAACGCGCCCGGCTGACGGCCGCGGCCAGGAAGCGCGGTGACGACGCCGCCGCCGAACGCATTTCGGCGGCCACCAAGCCGACGACGGCGGCGTGGATCGTCAACCGGCTGGCCCTGCGGCGCAAGGACACCCGCGAGCGCCTGGCCGACCTCGGTGAGCGGTTGCGGGCGGCGCACGCCGCGATGGACGGCGCGCGCATCCGCGACCTGTCGGTCGAGCAACACAAGCTCATCGACGAACTCACTCGCGACGCGCTGCGGGCCGCCGAGGTGAAGCAGCCGTCGGCGTCCGTGCGCGAGGATCTGACCAGCACCCTGCAAGCCGCCGTCGCCGACCCGCAGGTGAGGGCGCGGCTGGGCCGACTGACGCGGCCCGAGCAGTGGTCGGGCTTCGGCGCCCTCGGGGAGGCGGCGCCGGAATCGGCGCCCGAGAAACCCCATCGCGGGCGCGCCGAGAAGCTCCGCGCGGCGGTCGCCGAGGCCGAGCGGGCCAAAGCCGAAGCCGACGACCGGTTGTCCGAGCGGGAAGCCCAGCGCGACGAGGCCCGGCGCCGCCGCGACGAGGCGGCGCGGGCGCTGCGGGCGGCCGAGCGCGAACTCGGTAGCGCCGAACACAATTACGAGTGGGCCAAGGAAGCCAGCCGAGCCGCCGCCGACTCGCTCACGGAGGCGAAAGCCCGGCTGAAGCGGGCGTGAACCCGCGCGGCGTTTCTTCGTGCCGGGTTGGGGTATCAGCACAGCCGTGACTTCTTTGTGGATGACCGACCGAACCGAACGCCCGTGGGCGGCAAGCCCGCTTGACCGGGGCCCCGCATCCGCCGATGTCATCGTCGTGGGCGCCGGCATCACCGGGCTGATGACGGCGGTTCTGCTGGCCCGCGCGGGCAAGGACGTGCTGGTGCTGGAGGCGCGCACGGTGGGTGCCTGCGCGACCGGGAACACGACCGCCAAAATCAGCCTGCTGCAAGGCAGTCAGCTCTCGAAGGTACTGCCGCGGCACGGCAGGGATGTGGCCCGGGCGTACGTCGACGGCAATCGCGAGGGACAGGAATGGGTGCTGGGCCACTGCGAGGCGCACGGCGTGGCGGTGCAGCGCGAGGACGCCTACACCTACGCCCAGTCGGCCCGCGGCGTGCCGTCGGCGCGCGCCGAACTCAAGGCGTGTCAGGCGGCCGGCCTGCCGGCGGTGTGGGAAGACGATGCCGACGTGCCGTTCGACTACCACGGGGGCGTGCGGCTGCCCGACCAGGCCCAGTTCGATCCGATGCCCTTCCTCGACTCGTTGGCCGTCGAGTTGCTCAACCGGGGTGGGCGGCTGGTCGAGGGCACCCGGGTGCGACGAGTCTCCACGCGCGGCACGGGCGTGCGCGTGCACGTCAACGACGCCGCCCAGCAGGACGTCGAACTTCAGGCCGGCCAGCTGGTGCTCGCCACCGGGATCCCGATCCTGGATCGCGGCGGCTACTTCGCGCGGGTCAAGCCCAGCCGGTCCTACTGCCTGGCCTTCAAGGTTCCCGGCAACATCACCCGGCCGATGATGATCACCACCGATTCGCCGACACGTTCGGTGCGCTACGCGCCGGTCACGGATGGGGAAAGGCTGATCGTCGGTGGGGCGGGCCACACCGTGGGCCGCGAGAAGAGCCCCTCCGAAGCGCTCGATGAGCTGGCGACGTGGACGCGCAAGCACTTTCCGGGCGCCGCACAGACCCATTTCTGGTCCGCGCAGGACTACACGCCGATCGACCACCTGCCGTATGTGGGCCCCATCCTGCCGAACAATGAAAACATCTTTGTTGCAACGGGTTTCAACAAGTGGGGCATGACCAATGGCGCCGCGGCGGCCTTGGCGCTGTCGAGCCGGATGCTGGGTGGGCGGATGGATTGGGCGCGCGCGTTCGCCAGCTGGAGTCCGCACGAGCTGACCGGCCTGGCGACGGCGCTGCAGGCCAACCTCGAGGTCGGCTTCAATTTGACCAAGGGCTGGATCACCCCGGCGGCACGCATCGGCCGTCGCAGCCCCGACGGGGAGGGCGGCGTGGTGAGCGGCCCGCCGTGGCACCTCGAGGCCCGCTGCCGCGTCGACGGCACCGAGCATCGCGTCTCGCCGGTGTGCCCGCACCTCGGCGGGATCGTGAATTGGAACGACGCCGACAAGGCGTGGGAATGCCCGCTGCACGGATCGCGCTTCGCGCCCGACGGCACCTTGTTGGAGGGGCCGGCGACGCGCGATCTGACCGCGTAGACCGTCTGAGCTCAGCCCGCCTTCTCAAAGACGAGCCAGCGCAGCTCGATCGGGCAGTCGTCTCGCTCGACGTCGAACACGTCGATGCCGGTGGCCCACCCCTCGAACCACGCCGTGGGCGGCCACGCCTCGGCGGGCAACCGCGCCTTCTCGTACTCGTAGGCGGAGTCGTCGGCGACGGGCTCGAGCGGCAGGCCCACCGCCGCGCCCTTCACCTCTTCCCGGGTGAAGATCATGCTGTTGCACTGTTGGCCGAGTTGCACCGCGGCGTCGTCGGGCACGTAGCCGTCGCGGGCCAGGAAGGTGTTGAAGACCAGGCGCCCGCCGGGGGCCAGACATTCGGCGGCGAGTTCGAACATCCCGCGCAATTCGTGGGGAGTCCGGAAGTCGGGCACCACCTCCGAGAGCACCATCAGGTGGTACCGGGCGTGCGCACCCTCCATGGCGGTGAACACGTCGCTTTGGATGACGTTCACGCGCAACGCTTCACGGTCGGCTTCCGCGCGGATGACGTCGGCGAACTTCGCCGTCATCTCCACCGCATCGACCTGGTGGCCGCGGCGGGCCAGGGCCAGGGCGTTGCGTCCGGTTCCCGCGCCGACGTCGAGCACCCGAAAGGCGGGGGGATCGGCCGCCTGCGCGGCGAGGTCCAGCACGCGCGCGTCCGGTTCGGTGCCGAACAGCGGCGGCGGGCGCACGGCAACCCACTGCTCGTAGTCGGCCTCGATCGTCCGCGCGTCGGCCTGGACGCGGAAGTTCACACCGGCCGACCCGAACGGGGAGTGGTACGAGATGACCACGTCGGACCGCGGGGATGCCTTGAACGCCTTCGCCAACTCGGTTTCCAGCGCGGACCGCAGCTGTGCGGACTGTTCGGGGGTGTACCAGACACCCAGCGTGGCGCACACGTTGGCGCACAATTGCACGTACTCGTCGATCAGGCCCGGCACGGCCGGCACCCGGAGCTGGCCCTCGGCCGACGATCGCCGATACATCCGCCGGATGAGCGCCTCGCGCAGCATCGACGGGTCGAATGATCCCTCCGGCGGTTCGTGCACCAGAACCTTCTACACGACCGACCGGCTTTGCACCACCGCCAAGCCGGTGCGCCGATCAGTCCGGCCGCGCCGTGCGGGCAGCGTCTTCGAGGAGATCGGCGGCGCGGGCAACGCTGTGGGCGGGCTCGGTCACTTGGGTGGCGACCTCGCGCGCCCGTTTGAGGTAGCGGGCATCCAGGACCGAGCGCAGGTCCGCGACCAGTGAGTCCAACGTGGACGCCGAGAACGCCCGCGCCACGCCGACTTCCAACGCGCTGACGGTCTCGGCCCACATCGGCTGATCGAGCCAGAGCCACAGAATCAGCATGGGCACTCCGGCCCGCAGGCCCGCGGCGGTGGTGCCGGCCCCGCCGTGGTGCGCGACCGCGCGGCAGGCCGGAAAGACGGCGGCGTGATTCACCTCCGTCACGATCTTGACGTGATCTTCCGGCGGGAGGCCGGTGAAATCGTTTGGGCCGCTACAGATCAACGCCCGCTCGCCCAACCGGACGCAGGCCGCGCTGATGACGGCGACCGTCTCGGCGGGCGAGGTGACGGGGGTGCTGCCGAACCCGAAGTAGATGGGCGGCGTCCCCGCGGCGATCCAGGACAACACTTCGTCGTCGGCCTCGCCCGACATGCCCAGCGTCAGCGAACCGACGAAGGGCCGTCGGTACTGCGGGGTGGCCCATTGCTTTGCCAGCTCGGGCACGCACAACGCGTCATAGGCCTGAATCTCCAGCGTCGGCCCCGTGGACGCCACGGCCTGCGCGGGCAAACCGAGCGCTTGGCGTTGCGCGCCCTCGGCCGCGCTGGTGACCTGGGACTGCAACCAGCCGAGTTCCAGGGCGGCCGCCGGGAAGAAGTGCAGCGCGGCCAGCGGAATGCCGAAGCGCTCGGCGACGTTGGCGGCGAGCCGTTGCTCGTTCATCCCGGCTACCAGCAGGCCGGCATCGGCCGCCAGGCGGGCGAGCGTCTCGCTCTTTGCGGCCCAGATCTTGGTGACGCGGTCCATGAGGTGGGGCAAGGCGCTGATCGGATCCCGCACGTTGCGGATGAAGTCGGTGGCGGTGTCGAGCTGCTCGCGGCTGTCGGGCCCGTAGGCGACCGCGGCAAGGCCCGCCGATTCGGCCAAGGCGAGCTTGTCGGGAGGCACCGCGATCACGACGTCGTGGCCCCGGCGTTGCAGCTCCCGCGCGACGGCGGCACAGGGTTCGACGTCACCGCGGCTGCCGTAGGCGGCCAGCACACATTTCATCAACGGACCTCACTCGCGGTGGTGCCACAAATCCAAGCAGAGCCGGCGGCGCCCAACCTCCTGGGCGCGAGACCGCCCAACCTGATCACGGCTTTTGTCGGTGCCCGGCGGACGCCCCCGCGCCCGAATCGATGCGGCGACGCCGTTGCAGCCCCACCGACCACGCGCCGGAAACGATTTGCGCGGCGCGCGCCAAACCCTTGTGAGTTTCCTGTGTCATGTGCCGGTAACCTATCGTTAACCCATCGCAACAATTTCGCTGTATTCGTTAACGTTGGGCCACACTTGCGAAGGTGTGAGACCGATCCCTCAGCAGTCGGGACGGTCTCGTTAGGTCGCCTTCCTTCGCGGTACCGGCGCTGCCCGAAGGAATGCGATTTGTTTGCTGTTCGGCTGGCTACCCCCATACGACGCGCACCGGAGCCGTCGGCGCCCTCGCGGCCATGAAAGCGATCGGAGGAGAACGTGGACTTCGCAGTACTACCGCCGGAGGTCAACTCCGCGCGGATGTACGCCGGTCCGGGGTCGGGACCCATGCTGGCCGCCGCCATGGCCTGGGACGAATTGGCCGCCGCGCTGCAGTCGACGGCGGACTCGTACCAGGCGGAGATCACCGCCCTCACCTCCGGCCCGTGGGTCGGCCCGTCGGCTGCCGCCATGACCGCGGCGATCACCCCCTATCTCGAGTGGATGCGGACCACCGGCGCCCAGGCCGAAGAAGCCGCCACCCAGGCCCGGGCCGCGGCCTTCGCCTACGAGACGGCCTTCGCCGAGACGGTGCCGCCCCCGGTGATCACGGCGAACCGCACCCTGCTGGCGTCCCTCGTCGCGACGAACTTCCTCGGCCAGAACACGCCGGCGATCGCCACGACCGAGACCGAGTATGCGGAGATGTGGGCGCGCGATACCGCGGCGATGTTCGGCTACGCGGGTTCCACGGCGTCGGCGACCAGGCTGACACCGTTTGCCGAGCCCGATCAGACCACCAACTCCGGCGCCGACCAATCCGGAGCCGTGGTCCAGGCCACCGGCACGGCCGCCGGGAGCACACGCAATGCCGTTACGCAGCAATCACTCTCGGCGGTGCCCAACATGCTGAGCCGAGCGTCCATGGCGCCGAATGCCTTGGCCGCCGACCCGTCGCCGGTGGAAGCCCTGGACGTGGGTGCCGATCTCATCACGTATTTTCTGGACGCGCCGGGCGCCTTGGTCACGTTTGGTGTCGATGCACCCGCGGCTACGATTGCCCTTCCCTACGACATCGCCGGTGCCCTGACCGGTTTCCACACCGATGACATCGTCAGCGGCTGGGCAGGGGTGCAGTCCTTCCCGGGGACGGGCGCGGTGCCGCCATCGCCATTCCCCGTCATCACGAACCCGGCGGGTGGATTCGGAACTCTCGCGTCAGCGGGGCTGGGGGAGGCCAATACCGTCGGCGGCCTGTCGGTACCGCCCGGGTGGACGGCCGCCGCTCCGGCGATCAGACCGGCGGCCCTGGCGCTGCCGGCGACCAGCGTCGGCGCCGCCGCGGAAGCCGCTGCCGCCGCCGCCCCCAGCGGCACCGGAAGCCTGTTCGGCGAGATGGCGGTGGCGAGCATGGCCGGGCGCGCGATGGCCGGCACGAGCGCGTTGGGTCGCGAGCGAAGCCGGGCCGAGACGGCGAAATCCCCGCGCGACCCGAACAAGCGCGACCCGAACAAGAAGGACAAGACGGACGAGTCCGCAACATCCCCGCAGGTGTCGGCGGGCGGACCGATCACGAGCATCGCCGCCGAGCTGCGCGAGCTGGCTTCGCTGCGCGACGCCGGAATCCTCACGCAGCAGGAATTCGAGGAGCAGAAGAAGCGCCTGCTCCCCGGCTGACCCAGCGGTTCCGTTGCCGCGTTGTGAGAAGTGGTGACGCCCTGCGATTTGGGGCACAGTGTGAAGGTGCCTATGGACACGTCGTCGACCGGCAACGGCCCCGGTGCCGTGCAGATGCGGGTGGAGGCGCTGCTTCGCTACCCGGTGAAGTCGATGCTCGGCGAAACGGTGGATGCCCTGGCGGTCGACGAGCGTGGCGCCGAGGGCGACCGGCGGCTCGCACTCGTGGACGGCGAGACCGGCCATGTGGCCAGCGCCAAGAATCCACGGCTCTGGCGGGACCTCTTGACGTGCACCGCCCACGCGGGCGCCGACGGCGTGAGCATCAGACTGCCCGATGGGACGGACGTGGCCTTCGACGACCCCGGTGTCGACGAGCTGATCTCCCGATTGACCGGACGACGGGTCCAACTCGTGGCCCAGCGGCCCGAGGGGGCCACGCTGGTCCGCCCCGATCCGGAGCAACTGCTCGAACTCGGTCTCGACGCCGAGGTCGACGGCCGTATTCTGCGGATCGCCCAGGCCACCCCGGGGGACTCGTTCACCGACGAAGCCCCGCTGCACGCGATCACCACGGCAACCCTCGAGCACATCGGTGTGGAGGCGCTGCGGTACCGGCCGAATCTGGTGATCGGGACACCACCGGACTATCCGCCGTACGCCGAAAATGATTGGGTCGGAAGCGATATCACCGTCGGTGAGGCGCGGCTGCGGGTGCTGACCGCCACGTCACGGTGCGTGGTTCCCACGCTCGAACACGGCCCCCTGCCGCGTGCCCCGCAAGCGCTTCGCATCCCCGCGAAGGAAAACCGGTTGAACACGGGTGGTCACGGGGCGCAGGCCTGCGCGGGGGCCTACCTCTCCGTGGTGACCAAAGGCGTTATCCGCGTGGGTGATCCGGTCGGCATCCGGCCGTAGCCGTGGCATCAACCGCCCAGATTGCGCACCGCCGTGTCGAGGTCTTCGGCCTGCTCGGCCAGCTCACGGTCGGATAGCTCCGCGCGCCCGATACGCTGCACCAATTCCTGGCGGGTGGCGACCTGCAGGGCGCCTCGATATTCGGCAGAGTTCAGGTCCTCCGGCGTGACGACCGCGGCGCGCCCCTCGACCACCACGAGTGCGGCGTCCTGCTCGTGGCTGGCGAGTAGCCGACGAACGTCGTCGGCCCCGATGGTCATGAGCCGTCCAGCTGTGACAAACCGTCGATCATGCATGTGGCTATGCCCACTCCGGGGCCGAGGTAATCAGAAAATGTCGTCATCATTTCCGACCCGCTAGCCTGTCGCCCCAACCATTTTCATCACCAGCAGCACCGCTACCGCGATGAACGCCACGACGAAGATGCCGACGGCGATCACTGTGAGCACCGAGCTGGGCGTGAATCGCCGGGTGTTCGGCGGTTGCGGCTCGGACACACCGGATGTTTGGGGCGCGGCCGGGGGAGTAGCGCCCGGTGCGGTTCCTCCTCCCGGCTCGAGTCCGGGGGTTCGCGCGGGGTCAGGATCGGGAGGTTGCGCGGTCATGGTCGACAGCGCTCCTTTCGCCGCCGGTGACGGTTGATACGCCCGGCCGCATCGCGACCCGGATGCACTTGTCTTTCTTGTTCTTGAACAAGTCGTAGGCCCGCACGCCCTCCTCGAGCGGCACGTCGTGGGTGATCAGTTTCGCCGGGTCGAGGTCGCCCTGCTCGACATAATCGAAAAGCCGGGTTATGTAGCGTTGTCCGTGTTGCTGCGCCGTCTTCAGCGTCAGGCCTTTGTTGGTCAGGACACCCGTCGGGAATTTGTCGGTCAGCCCGTACACCCCGAGCACCGACACGACTCCGCCCTTGCGGCAGGCCAGGATCGCCTGGCGCAGCGCGGTGGCGCGGTCGGTCTCCATGCGCAGCAGTTGCTTGGCCCGGTCGTAGAGTTGCTGCACGCCGGTGCCGTGACCTTCCATGCCGACGGCGTCGATGCACGCATCGGGGCCGCGGCCGCCGGTCATCTCCCGAAGCGTCTCGTGCACGCTGTCGACCGCGGTATAGTCGATCGTTTCCAAGCCAAAGGCGTTGCGCGCCAGGGCCAGCCGCTCGGGTATGCGGTCGACGATGATGGCCCGTTCGGCGCCCAACAGCAGCGCGCTGCGGGCCGCCATCAAGCCCACCCCGCCGGCTCCCCAGACCGCGACCGTGTCGCCACCGGCGATGTCACAAAAATCGGCGCCCATGAAACCCGTCGGCACCGCGTCGGACAAGAACAGCGCCTGCTCGTCGGCGATGTCACCGGGAATCACAAAGCAATTCGCGTCGGCGAACGGCACCCGGACGTATTGGGCGTGGGATCCGGCGTAGCCCCCGAACGGATGGGTGTATCCGTAGATGCCGCCGGAGGGATAGCCCAGCAACGGCTGCTGCAGCTCGGCGTTGGGATTGGTGGTGTCGCAACACGAATACAACTCGTGATCGCAATACCAGCAGCGGTTGCAGGCGATGAACGACGGGACCACCACACGGTCGCCCACCTTGGTGTCGCGCACCTCGGCGCCCGTTTCCGCCACCACGCCCATGAATTCGTGGCCGAAGATGTCGCCGGCCCGCATGCCCGGCAGGTAGCCGTCGATGAAGTGCAGATCCGATCCGCAGGTCGTGGTGAGGCGGACTTCGACGATCGCGTCGTGCGGATTCAGGATCTTCGGGTCATCGACCGTCTCCACCGAGAGATCGTTGACCCCGTTCCAGCACAGTGCTCGCATGTTGGGCCTTTCGCTTAGCGCGCGGACTCGCGTGCGCTGGGGTTGGACTGGATGGTCGGCACCTCGCCGGTCTGCATCAAGGCGCGCAGCCGGTAGAGGACCTTGAAGGCCGCCGCGCCGGACAGCAACGCGGGCGCGGGCGCCTGGACGCACAGCGTGACCTCGGTGCCCAGCTCGCCCGGGGCGGGCCGGTATTTGACGACGATCTGGTTTCCGTTGCCGACGAAGCGGATTCCGCCGGATTCCTCGACCAGCGTGGAATCCCAGGTCACGTCAGGCGCCGCGGATGACCGCCAGCGATAGCGATTCCGTCCGTCGGATTCGACGTCGGCGACGTCGCCGAGCACCACCGACAACTGGTCGGGGTCGCGCCAGAAACGCTCGATCCGCTCGACGGGGCACGCGATCGTGACCGTTTGCGCCTTGGCGCGTCGCGGCACCTTGTCGATCACCCTGTTCACCGCGCCCAACACTTGGTTTTTCGCGAAGCCGAGATAACTCACCGCGCGCTCCCTCCGTCGGGGCATTGCGGTACCCGCCCACGGGCCGCCCAAACCGACCGCGGGCGCGGGGCCGGTGACGCGAAGGGCCCATACACCGGATCGCCGTCCGGTGATGCCGCCTACAAGGTGCGGCCGACCGACGGGTCGGTCACCGAATAGGCTGCGGGCCACGGCTTTTCGTGCGGTCCGCCGCGTTCATGGAGCCGGAATCGCCGGCGTCGTCAGTTGTCGGAGTTCGGTGTGGGACTTTGCGCGGATTCCCACTTCGCCTCGAGGGACCTCTCCACCGTGGTTCCGGCGGCCAGGTCGAGCTGAAAGGTCTCCCCGCGGTCGCTTTCCAGCGTGACGAGAAATCCCGCATCGGTGGGGTCCTTGAACACGACCTTGTAGGGCTGTGCGCCGGAGCCGCGATCAACGGCGATGATGTCGCCAGGGGTGACGTCGTCGATGCGGTCGTTACCGGAGGCTTTGGACATACCGTCGACCGTAGCCGATGTCCGCCCGCCGCGGCCGGGGCCCGGTCAGGGCTGCAGGAAGGCCTTGATGGCGCGCCGCTCATCCATGGCCCGGTAGGCCTCGGCGACTTGTTCAAGCGGCAGATGCAGGTCGAAGACCTTGCCGGGATTGATTCGCCCGTCGAGCACCGACTCGATCAGGTCGGGCAGGAAGTGCCGGACCGGGGCGGGGCCGCCGCGGAGCCCGACCTGACTCCTGAAGAGTTGCTCGCCGGTGATGCTGACGTCGTGGGGGACCCCCACGAACCCGACGAAGGCGCCTGGGCGGGCGGATTGGATGGCTTGCTGCATGGATTGGCCGGTACCCACGCATTCGAGCACGGCGTCGGCGCCGACGCCTTCGGTCATGTCCTTGATGACGGCGACACCGTCGTCGCCGCGCTCGGTGACGATGTCGGTGGCGCCGAACTCGCGCGCCAGCTTCTGCCGGGGCTCGTGGCGGCTCATCGCGATGATCCGCTCGGCGCCCTTTTCGCGAGCGGCGAGCACCGCGCACAAGCCGACCGCGCCGTCCCCCACGACGGCCACCGTCATGCCGGGAGCGACGTTGGCCGCTTCGGCGGCAAACCATCCGGTCCCCATCACGTCCGACAGGGTCAGCAGGTCCGGAATCGATTCGCCGTCGGGTTGGCCGGGGAGGGCCACCAGGCTGCCGTCCGCCCACGGAATGCGGATCACCTCCGCCTGGCAACCGCTCATCAGTACCCCGTGCACACACGACGTTTGAACTCCGTTGCGGCAGTTCGGGCAGGTGCCGTCGGAAGCGAAGAAGGATCCGATGACGAACTGGCCGGGCTTGACCGAGGTGACCTCGCTGCCAACGGCTTCGACGACGCCGCAGTATTCGTGACCGAACGGCTTGGGCTCGGGAACGGGGTTGATGCCGCGGTAATCCCAGAGATCCGAGCCGCACACGCACGTGGCGGTGGTGCGGACGATGGCGTCGGTGGGGGCGACGATCTCGGGGTCCGCGATGTCCTCGAAACGGACGTCGCCGGCGCCGTAAATGACGGCTCCTCGCATGATGCCTTCCCTCCCGTGCCAGCCGACCCTACCCAAATCGATGGGTTTCAACCGCGCCTCGACGCCATTTGACGTGCCCATCCGTCGAGTCGGACGCGACGGCCCTGCCGGCAAGAGTATCGCCCTGCCGCTCTTTCGCGCATGGCAAGGCGCCTCCGCCACGAACGATGTTGCGGCAGTTGTTAATTCACGCCCGCCGACCGCGGCGATTACGTCCTGGCGATCAGTGACGCGGTTCACGTCGTGTTTGAGCGACCGAGTCCGTGGAATCCCCCTGCGTGAACGAACGTTCTTGGCCAACGCCGCAAGGAGAATTTCGATGAGTAAGCACGACAAGGCAGACGAGGCGCGTAGGGGCCTGATCGATTCGGTCAAGGGCAAAGCCAAAGAGGTCGTCGGCGCCGTGACGGGCAATGATTCGCTGACCGCCGAAGGGCAGCTCGAGCAAACCCAGGCGCACGAGCGCAAAGAAGCGAACGCAACCGAGGCCGTCGCCGAGGCCCAGGCCAAGCAAGCGCGGGATGACGCGGCCGAAGCCAAGGCGGATGGCGCCCGACAGCGCCTGGCGGCGAACGCCAGCGCGGTGGCTACGGAGGATTCGATCGAAGCCCGACAAGCCGCGCAGAAGCGCGCGGCCGAGCGCGCGGCGCAGCAGACCGCCGCAACGGAACAAACGCGGGCTGAGCTCGACGCACAACAGCAAATCCAACGGGCCAAGGCCGACGAACGCGAGGAAATCGGTGACGCGACGGAGGACGTCGTCGATGCCGCCGCGCAGCACCAAACCTCGGTGCAGGTGGCCGCCAACGAAAAGGCGGAGGCCGATCGCCTTCGCCACCATGCCCAGAACGTGTCCGACGAAGCCGACCTGCCCTGAGGGCGGGCCACGTACAGGAGAAAACGATGAAAATATCCGACGCACCGTTGGCGGTTCTGCGGTTTCACTACCAACTCGCCCGGTTCCCACTGCAGTTGATCGAAGATCGGGTCGTTACCCGAATCCCAGCGGAAGCGCGTGCGCGGCTGCTCTATGAGCGCTCGCTCGGGATGCTTGACAGCACTATCGGGAATGCGCTCGGCGATCCCCGGCTGGTCGAGCGGGGGACGGCGCTCGTGGAACGCAGCGACGCGCTCGGACGTGCCGCACAACTGGACGCGACGGCGGCGACCAGGAAAAAGCAGGCCGACGCGGAGTTGGCGGGTGCTCGTGACGAGGCGATCGAGGAACGCCAGCAAGCGCAGGCGGCAACAGCTCAGGAGATCGCTGAGGCCCGCAACGCCGCCGGGGACCGCAAGCGGCAGGCGGCACAGTCGGCGCAGAAGGCCAGCGCCTCGGCAAAGCAGCGCGTCGACGAGGCGGCCGCCAAGCAGAAGGACGCCGTCGAATCGGCAAAACGACAGGTGGAGAACAGGACTCAGGCCGCCGAGCGGGCCGCGTCCAAGGCTTCCGCCGCCAAACTCGATGAGGCCGAGGACAAGCTAGGCGAGGCCGCCGACAAGCGCGCCGAAGCGGATCGCGTCGCGGATTTGGCGGCCGCCGAAAAGCAAGAACGGCAAGAGCGGCGGGCGAACGACTGAACCTGCCTCAGACGCGGGGCGCGGCTTGGTTGACCTTGTCGGCCGCGAACGTCGCGGCCTGGGCCGTCATCCCGGCGTCGATGTAGGAGACGTGCGCGATGATGTTGCCGCCACCCGAGCAGATCGGGTCGTCGGGGGCGCACAGGCTGATGGTCTTGGCGCCGTACGCCGGGTTGATCGTGGGGAGCGGCTGGCCGCCCCACAACATGGTGGAGAAGCCGCTGGACGGCTCGCCGAAGAGGGCGACGGCGGCGACGTGGCCGGCCGCCGAGGCGGGCAGCGCGTTGGTGGCGAGGTCGATCACCGTCGAGCCCTGCGAGTACCCGCCGAGCACGATCCGCGAGTTCGGGCAGCTGGACACGGTGTCCTGGATGTGGGTGGCCGCGTCGTCCGCGCCTGCGTTCGCGCTGTTGTGGTAGTCGTCGTTGGCCGGGTAGTTGACGGCGTAGACGTCGACGGATCGCCCGCCGAGCTGCGACGTGAGCGAGTCGACGAACGCCTGGCCGATGTTGCCGAGGCCGGGCTCCTGGTGGGTGCCGCGGGCGAAGACCACCGAGACGTCCGAGCATGGATCGGCGGCGGCGGTCGGGGCGCCGATGGGTGCATTCAGCAGCGCCCACGCCGTCACAGTCGAGATACAAACGAAGCGAGCAAGTCTGCGTGCATTCATCCCCGAATCCTGACACATGCTCCAAGACGACGGTGGCGGTGGCCGGTTCGGCGACATCGGTGGCACGTCAACGGCCACGCCACTGCGGCTTGCGCTTCTCGCTCCAGGCCCGGATACCCTCGGCCACGTCTTCGGTCGCGCCGGCAACCTTGCGCATCGTCTCGCCGAAGCGCACCGACTCGATCCAGCCCATGTCCGCGGTCCGCCAGGCCACCTCCTTGGTCGCCCGCTGGGCCAACGGGGCGGCCTCGGTCAGGGTGCGGGCCCAGGCCTGCGCCTCGGCCTGCAGTCGGTCGGGCTCGACGAGCTTCCAGACCAGGCCGACCTCTTTGGCGCGCTCGGCGCTCATCGGCTTGCCGGTCAACAGCAGTTCCATGGCGTTGGCCCAGCCCACCCGCTGCGGCAGCCGGATCGCCCCGACGATGGTGGGCACCCCGATCGAGACCTCGGGGAAACAGAACGTGGCCTCGGTACTGGCGATGACGAAGTCGCAGAACAACACCCCGGTAACCCCGTAGCCGATGCAGGGACCGTGCACGGCAGCGATGGTCGGCTTGAACAGTTCCATGCCGGATTCGAACGAGTTGATCGTCGGTTTCTCCCAGAAGGTGCCGCCGAACGTGCCGATGGAGCCTTCGCCGTCCTTGAGGTCGCCGCCCGCGCAGAACACGCTGCCGTTGGCGGTCAGGATCCCGACCCAGGCGTCCAGGTCGTCGCGGAATCGATCCCATGCGGCGTTGAGGTCCTGGCGCAGCGCGCCGTTGATGGCGTTGCGCGCCTCGGGGCGATTCAGCGTGATGGTGGCGACGTGATCTTGCAGCTCATAGGTGACCAGACTCATGCCTGCAGAGTATTGCGCCGGGCGCGAGGACCCACCAATAAGCCGGGGGCGAACCTACTCACGGCGTGCGGGAGCGGCGAGGGCCGTCGGAAACCCTAAGGCGCCCAACGGCTTTCGCGGGGAGACGCCTGACGTCGTCGAACCGCACGCTGACACGCTCGAAGGCCTTGACGCGTTCGGCCTTGACTTTCTTGGTGTAGGTCCTGCGGTCGGCCGGCGTGAGGTCCGCGTCGTCGCTGAACGCGCTGAGCAGGGCGCGCGGGTACAGCTTTTCCACCAAGACGACGTTGACCTCGGCGCACAACACCAGCGCCACCGAGGCGAGGAACAGAAAGGCCAACGCCCCCAACACCAGTGCGAACACACTGTTGGTGGCGCTGGCCCGTTTCACGGTGTGCGCGACATAGCCCGCCCCGAACCACTGCAGCATCTGCCAGATGAAGGCCGCGGCGACCGCCCCGGGCAACACCTGCCGGTACGTCAGTGCCCGCGCGGTTGTCACGCGAAAAGCCACTAGGCAGATCAACGCGTTGATCGCGACGGCGGCGAGCGCGAGGCCGACGGTTTCGAGAATGCCGACGGCGCCGGCGGCGTGACCGACCGCGGCCAACACGGTGGCCGCGATGGCCGCCGAGCCGAGCACCAACAGCAACAGCAAGCTGCGCAGGCGTGACCGAATGGGGTTGGGCCGCTTGTGTTTCGGCACCGCCCAAACGGAATCCATCGCGTTCTGCAGCGCCTGTCCCACACCCAGGCCGCCGTAGAGCGCTCCGAGCAGGCCCACGATCACGCCGACGGCGCCTCCGCTGAGCCCCTCGGGGTGGTGCAACTGGCTGCCCAGGACCGGGAACTGGCTCAGCGTGCTGTGCAGCACCTGTGCCTGCAGATCGGGCCGGCCGGCCAGCACGACCCCCAGCGCGGTGGTCAACAGCAGCAGCAGCGGAAACAGGGACACCAGGGCGTAGTAGGTGATCAGCGCGGCGAGGTAGCCGCCCTGATCGTCGTTGTATTTGTAGATGACGGCGACGATCACGCCCGCGGTTCGATTCCGTCGCTGCAGCTCGTCTAACCAACCGACCATCGCCGATCACGTCCCCCGCACCCGCATCCCGTTCGATGCGCTCGCCAGGTCATACCCGAATTGGGCCGCCGTGAACCGCGCTGGACGACCCGGGCTTGGGACGCCACCGGCGGCGGGTGCCTATTCTGTGCGGGGTGGCCGAACCGTCTGCAGCGCAGTTGCGCAACCAACTCGACGGCCTGACGTTGCGTGACGCCGCCCGCATCGGCAGGCGCCTGAAGAACCTCCGCGCCGCCACGCCCGAGAAGCTGCGGCGGCTCGCCGACGAGATCGCGGCGGCGCGGCCGCTCGTCGCGGCCCGCCAGGCCGCCGTCCCGACGATCACCTACCCCGACCTGCCGGTCAGCGCACGGCGGCAGGAAATCGCCGACGCGATCCGCGGGAATCAGGTGGTGGTGATCGCCGGGGAGACCGGGTCGGGCAAAACCACGCAGCTGCCCAAGATCTGCCTGGAGGCGGGTCGCGGCATCCGCGGAACCATCGGGCATACCCAGCCCCGCCGGCTGGCCGCGCGCACCGTCGCCCAGCGCATCGCCGACGAGCTGGCAAGCCCGCTGGGCGAGGCGGTCGGCTACAGCGTGCGGTTCACCGACCGGGTCAGCGACCGCACCCTGATCAAGCTGATGACCGACGGAATCCTGCTCGCCGAGATCCAGCGCGACCGCCGCCTGCTGCGCTATGACACCCTGATCCTCGACGAGGCACACGAGCGCAGCCTCAACATCGATTTTCTGCTCGGCTATCTGCGCGAGTTGTTGCCGCGCCGGCCCGATTTGAGGGTGATCGTCACGTCGGCGACCATCGAGCCGCAGCGCTTCGCCGCGCATTTCGACAATGCGCCGATCATAGAGGTGTCCGGGCGGACCTATCCGGTCGAGGTGCGTTACCGGCCGCTGGAGGTCGCCGTGCCTTCCGCATCGACGGACGATCCCGACGATCCGGACCACGAGATCGTCCGCACCGAGACCCGCGACGAGATCGAGGCTATCGTCGACGCCATCCGTGAACTCGAAGCCGAGCCGCCCGGCGATGTCCTCGTCTTTCTCTCGGGTGAGCGCGAGATCCGTGACACCGCAGAGGCTTTGACGTTTTTGACGAACGGCCCGGGCCACACCGAAGTGCTTCCGCTGTATGCCCGGCTGGCCACCGCCGAGCAACAAAAGGTGTTCGCGCCGCATACCGGGCGTCGCGTCGTGCTCGCGACCAACGTCGCCGAGACGTCGTTGACCGTGCCGGGAATCCGCTACGTCATCGACCCTGGCAACGCCCGGATCTCGCGCTACAGCCGCCGCCTGAAGGTGCAGCGGCTGCCGATCGAGCCCATCTCGCAGGCCTCCGCCGCCCAACGGGCCGGCCGGTGCGGCCGGGTCGCGCCCGGCGTGTGCATCCGGTTGTACTCCGAGCAGGACTTCGCGGCCCGGCCGCGCTACACCGAGCCCGAGATCCTGCGGACGAACCTCGCCGCCGTGCTGCTGCAGATGGCGGCGCTGCAAATCGGCGATATCGAAAAGTTCCCGTTCCTCGATCCGCCGGACCGGCGCAGCGTCCGCGACGGCGTCCAGTTGCTGGTCGAGCTCGGCGCGTTCGACGGCCAGGGCGCGATCACCGAGCTCGGCCGCCGCCTTGCCCGGCTGCCGGTCGACCCACGGCTGGGCCGGATGATCCTGCAGGCCGAGACCGAAGGATGCGTGCGGGAGATGCTGGTGTTGGCCGCGGCGCTGAGCATCCCGGACCCGCGGGAACGGCCGAGCGATCGCGAGGAAGCCGCCCGCGAAAAGCATGCCCGCTTCGCCGACGAACACTCCGACTTCATGTCGTACCTCAACTTGTGGCACTATCTCCGCGGACAACGGAAGTCGTTATCCGGCAGCGCGTTTCGACGGATGTGCCGATCCGAATTCCTGCACTACCTGCGCATCCGCGAGTGGCAGGACCTGGTCGGCCAGCTACGCAGCATTGCCGGCGACCTGGGCGTCGAAGACACCGCCGGCGAGCCCGCCGATCCGGCCCGCGTGCACGCGGCGTTGGTCGCCGGGTTGCTGTCGCATGTGGGCATGCGCCGCGAGGACACGCGCGAGTACCTGGGGGCGCGTAACGCAAACTTCGTGCTGGCGCCCGGCTCGGTGCTCACCAAACGGCCGCCGCGCTGGGTCGTCGTGGCGGAGCTGGTCGAGACCAGCCGGCTGTATGGGCGCACGGCCGCGCGCATCCAGCCGGAGGTGGTCGAGCGGGTGGCCGGCGACCTGGTGCACCGCACCTACAGCGAGCCGCATTGGGACGCCAAGCGCGGCGAGGTGATGGCCTACGAGCGGGTGACGCTGTATGGCCTGCCGCTGGTGGCGCGCCGCCGCGTCGGATACGCCCGCATCGAGCCGGTGGTGGCGCGCGAGCTGTTCATCCGGCACGCCCTGGTCGAAGGGGAGTGGCAGACCCGGCATCACTTCTTTCGCGACAACGCCCGGCTGTGCGCCGAGCTCGAGGAGCTCGAGGAGCGTGCCCGCCGCCGCGACCTGCTGGTCGGCGACGACGACGTCTACGCGCTCTACGACGCCCGCATTCCCACCGAGGTGGTCTCGGCGCGGCATTTCGACGCGTGGTGGAAACGCCAGCGGCACAAGACACCCGACCTGCTGACGTTCACCCGCGCCGACCTGCTGCGCACCGACGACAACGCCGCCACCGATCGGCCCACCACCTGGCGGACGGGCGACGCCGCGCTGCCGCTGACCTACCGGTTCGAGCCGGGGGCCGCCGACGACGGGGTCACGGTGCACGTCCCGATCGACGTGCTGGCGCGCCTGGGGGGTGACGAGTTCGCCTGGCAGGTGCCCGCGCTGCGCGAGGAACTGGTCACCGCGCTCATCCGCTCACTGCCGAAAGACCTGCGCCGCAACTTCGTTCCCGTCCCCGACACGGCACGCGCGGTGCTGGCCGCAATCGAGCCGGCCGGCGAGCCGCTGCTGTCGGCGTTGCAGCGCGAATTGCGCCGTCGCACCGGGGTTTTGGTGCCCGTCGAGGCGTTCGACCTGGACAAGCTGCCGCCGCACCTGCGGGTGACGTTCGCGGTGGAGTCCCCTGACGGCGCCGAGGTCGCCAGCGGCAAGGATCTGCAGGAGCTGCAGGAACGACTCACGACGCCGGCCCGCCGCGCGGTGGCGCACGCGGTCGCGGGCGAGCTCGAGCGCACCGGGTTGCGCGACTGGCCCGACGATCTCGACGAACTGCCGCGCGTCATCGAACGCGCCGTGCAGGGGCGCACCGTGCGAGGCCTTCCGGCGTTCGTCGACACCGGCGGCGCCGTCGACCTACGCGTGTTGGCGACGCCGGACGAACAGAACCGGGCGATCGGTCCCGGCCTTCGGCGATTGATCCGGCTCAGCGTTGCGTCCCCGGTGAAAGCCATTGCGCGACAACTTGACCCGCGCACGCGTCTGACGCTGGGCACCAACCCCGACGGCGACCTGTCCGCGCTGCTGGAGGACTGTGCCGACGCCGCGGCCGACACCCTCATGCCGACGCCGGTGTGGACGCGGGGGGAGTTCGTCGCGTTGCAAGAACGCCTGGGAAAGACCTTGGCGCCCACGGCCGCCGAGATTGCCCGCGCGGTCGAGCGGGTGCTCGCCGCCGCCCACGACGTGCGACTCCTGCTGCCCGCCAACCCGCCGCCCGCGCACTCCGAGGCGATCGCGGACGTGCGCGCCCAGCTCGACCGGCTCTTGCCGCCGGGCTTCGTCACCGCGACCGGCCGGGCGCACCTCGCCGATCTCACCCGCTATCTGCTCGCGATCCGTCGCCGGCTCGACGGGCTGGCGCGCGGCGCCCAGGCCGACCGGGAGCGGATGGACCGGGTGCACGCCATGCAGGACGCCTACGACGAACTGCTGCGTGAGCTGCCACGAACGGCGAGGACGGCCCCCGACGTCCTCGATATCGCCCGCCAGATCGAGGAACTCAGGGTGAGCCTGTGGGCCCAGCAGCTCGGCACGCCGCGCCCGGTCAGCGAGCAGCGGATCTACCGCGCCATGGACGCCGTGCGCGATCGTCGCTGAATGTTTTTCCCCGCCACTTTCAACCTATAGCGCACCCCGGGGCTTGCCGCAAGACCGGGGTGATGTCGCAAAATCGCTGTCCGAAACCAAAATTCGGGAGAGGGGGGGTATCGACGTGGTTGTTTCGCAGAGCTCGGGCGGGAAGGTCGAGCATGCGGTGCTCATCGCCGGAGGTGGCCCCACGGGCCTGATGCTCGCCGGCGAATTGGGTTTGGCCGGCGTCGACGTCGCGATCGTCGAGCGGCGCGCCAACCAGGATTTGATCGGATCGCGCGCCGGGGGTCTGCACGCCCGCACCATCGAAGTCCTCGATCAGCGCGGCATCGCCGATCGATTCTTGTCGCAGGGACAGGTGGCGCAGGTGGCGGGTTTCGCCCAGATTCGGCTGGACATCAGCGACTTTCCCACCCGCCACCCGTACGGGCTGGCGCTGTGGCAGAACCAGATCGAACGAATCCTGGCCGAGTGGGTCGGCGAACTCGGCGTGCGCATCTATCGCGGCACAGAGGTGGCCACCCTCGCCCAGGACGACAGCGGCGTCGACGTCGGCCTGTCCGATGGCCGGGTGATGCGGGCGGGCTATCTCGTCGGGTGCGACGGCGGACGCAGCGTGGTCCGCAAGGCAGCCGACATCGAATTTCCGGGGTGGGATGCCACGACGAGCTATCTGCTCGCCGAGGCGGACATGGACTACGAAGATGACCAGCCGCCGCCGTGGGGTATCCGCCGCGACGCGCTCGGCGTCCATGCCCTGTCCACCACCGAGGAGGGCGGGCCGGTGCGGATCATGGTCACCGAGAAGCGCCTTCGGACCTCCGGCGAACCCACGGTGCACGATGCGAGCCGGGCGCTCGTCGCCGTCTACGGGACGGATTACGGAATCCACAGTCCCCGTTGGATTTCCCGCTTCACCGATGCCGCCCGGCAGGCCGCGTCCTATCGCGTCCGACGGGTGCTGGTTGCCGGCGACGCCGCGCACGTCCATCACCCGGTGGGCGGGCAGGGTCTGAACACCGGCGTCCAGGATGCCGTGAATCTGGGATGGAAGCTGGCCCAGGTGGTCAACAACACGTCACGCGACAGCCTCCTCGACACCTATCACGCCGAACGGCACCCGATCGCCGCGCGGGTGCTGCGCAACTCGATCGCGCAGCTGGCGCTGCTTCGTGCGGACGACGGCACCGAGGCGCTGCGAGAAACGATGGGCGAGCTGCTGGGCATGGAGGAGCCTCGCAAACGGTTCGCCGCGATGATGTCCGGGCTGGGCATCCGCTACGACCTCGGGGACGGGCACCCGCTGCTGGGGCGCCGCATGCCCGACCTGGACCTGATCACCGCCGACGGTCCGCTGCGGGTGTTTGCCCTCCTGCGGGACGGCCGGCCCGTCCTGCTCAACTTCGGCTCGGCCGGGCGCATCGACATCGCGTCGTGGGCGGGACGGGTGCGTGTGGTCGACGCGGAACACGAAGGGGATTGGGAACTTCCGGCACTGGGGACGGTGAGCGCCCCAACGGCGGTGTTGATCCGTCCGGACGGATATGTTGCCTGGACCGGCGAGGGAACCGACCCGGCGCTGCGTGATGCCCTCACCGCCTGGTTCGGGCCACCGGCCGGGTGATTGGCGCCGGTCGCGGGCCACCGATCGGGTGACTTGTTTTGGGGGGCGCACGGTGTATCGTGCGTGTTCCCTGATCATGAGCAGGAAGCACGCACCGTGGACATGGCAAGCGACCAATCGTCGACACCGCCGCTGGATTGGGGCGAAGCCCAACCCCTGCTGAGGCCGGTGCTGCGGCCGCAAAGCTACGCCAATCAGCTGGTCAACAACGGGGCGCAGCCCTGGGTCCGTCCGGTGTTCCCGCACATCAACGAGATGGTCGTCGTGGACCTTCCCACGGTTCGGGCCATGGTGACGCCGGCCGAAACCGGCGCCTGGGGCATTACCGGCGACCAGGCATTCGCGGTGGCCCGGGAGAATCTGACCGCGCGTCAGCAGGTCTTCACACCGGGCGAGAAGTATCTGTTGAAGGACGCCGACGGTGCCAGCTATGTCGACTCGATGATTCTGGCCACCGGGTGGCTGGGTTCGCTGGCGGTAGCGGGCGGCCCACGACCGCTGGTGTTCTTCCCCGGGGACGGATCGCTGGTGCTGGGCACCGACGCCCCCGACCAGGTGGCCGAACTCTTCGAGGTCGCCGAGCAGCTGTACCTCGAGGCCGAACAACCCGTCTCGCCGCAGGGCTACACCATTGCGGGCGCCATCATCGTGCCGTTCGATCAGGCCGGCCCGCACCCGCTGCGCGGGTACGGCCTGGCGGCTCGAAGCCTCTTGGCCGCAAGGGAATACCAACACCAGACCGACTACCTGCGGCAGCATTACGAGCGCGAACTGTTCCCGCAATACGTCGGCGAGGCCCAGGTGATCGACACGCCGTGGGGGCGGCGCACCACGACGGTGTGGGGGCAGGGCCCGGCCTGGGAGCTGCCCCACACCGATTACGTGACGCTCCTCGTCGGCGACCCGTCGAACGTGTCGGACAAGTTCACCGTGCCGTTCGCCACGGTCGTCGACGTGGTGGGCATCCTGCCCGTCGCGGGGATCACCCCGGCGCGATACCGAGCCAACGAGTGGCCGGCACCGGAAACGCTGGCGACGCTGAAGGCTCACGCCATAGATCTGCCGAGCGGATGACTCGCTAGTCCGGCGGCTCGTTGTCCGAACCTCGGACGGCGGCATGCTCCCGGTCGCTGGGCTTGCCGGGGACGTCTTCGGCTTCGCGGTCCCCGGCGACCTTCTCCTCGAGCCGATCGACGATGTTCTCCAGCTCCTGAGCGCGGCTCAATGGGTCTTTATCGGGCTTTGTCATGTCGCTTTCCGTTGGCTTGGTGGGGCGGCGAACCCCGATGCCGGGGCCGCCGCTATCCCATACCCGATCGAGCGATCGCTAACCGGCCGCAACCGAAGAACAGGGCGACAGAGCGCCGCGGCGGTGGAAGTATCGCAGGAGTGGCCACCGCAAAACCTCAGACCATCTCGTACCCCGCGCCCGACGCACGCCCGCGTCGCCACCATCCCGATCCGTTGGACCCCCACGTCATCGTCCTGTTCGGCGCGACGGGGGATTTGGCCAAGCGAAAGCTGATCCCCGGCCTGGCCTACTTGGACCAGTCCGAGCTGGCGCCCAACATTCAGATCGTCGCCACCTCGCTGGAAGACTTGACCGACGACGAATTTCGCGAGCTCGCCAAGAACGCGATCGATTCGTTCGGGACGCACAAGCTCACACCCGACCAATGGGCGAACTTCGCGAGGCTCATGACCTACGTTCCGCAGGGCGCGGGACCCGAAGCGCTGGCCACCGCCGTGGCCGAGGCCGAAGCCAACCTGGGTTCCAACGCCCGGCGGCTGCACTACCTGTCGGTGCCGCCCAAGGCGGCGCGCGCGGTGATCACCATGCTGCGCGACGCGAAATTGGTCGACCGCTCACGGGTCGTGATGGAGAAACCGTTCGGCACCGATCTGGCCAGCGCGGTGGCGCTTAACGACTTCGTGCACGAAACCTTCGAGGAATCCCAGATTTTCCGCATCGACCACTTCTTGGGCAAAGAGGCGGCCCAGAACATCTTGGCGTTCCGCTTCGCCAATGGTCTGTTCGAACCGATCTGGAACCGCAACTTCATCGACCACATCCAAATCGATATCCCCGAGGCGCTGGGCCTGGATCAACGGGCGAGCTTCTACGAAGAAACCGGCGCATACAAGGACATGGTGGTCACCCACTTGTTCCAGGTGATGGCGTTCGTGGTGATGGAGCCGCCGACGGCGCTCGAACCCTTTGCCATCAGCGAAGAGAAGAACAAGGTGTTCCGGTCGATGCTGCCGGTCAAGCCCTCGAATGTGGTACGCGGCCAGTACCAGGGGTACCGCGACGAAGCCGGGGTGGCAAGGGATTCCGACACCGAGACGTTCATCGCTCTCAGGGTCGGCATCGACAACTGGAGGTGGGCCGGGGTGCCCATCTACCTGCGGACCGGCAAGAAGATGGCCGAGGGCATCCGCATCATCTCCATCGCGTTCAAGGAGGCCCCGCGCACGATGTTCCCGCCCGGATCCGGGGTGGGAACCCAAGGTCCCGATCACCTCACGTTCGACCTCGCCGACAACTCGAAGGTGTCTTTGTCGTTCTATGGCAAGCGGCCCGGCCCCGGCATGAAGCTGGACAAGCTGTCCATGCAATTCTCCTCGCAGGAGATCGAGACGGTCGTCGATGTGCTGGAGGCCTACGAACGGCTCATCCTCGACGCGATGCGGGGCGACCACACCCTGTTCAATACCGCGGAAGGCATCGAATCCTTATGGGAGCGTTCGGAAGAGCTGCTCACCGATCCACCCGCGGTCAAGCTGTACCAGCCGGGGACCTGGGGGCCCAACGCTATTCACCAGTTGATCGCGCCCAACGCCTGGCGGTTGCCGTTCGAGCGGGAGTGGCGCGACGCCAGGCCATGACGCGGGCGCCGGACCAGCTCAGCTCAGCTCGGCGCTGAGGTAACTGATCGCATGACGGAATCGCTTGAGGATTTCGTTGTCGGGCATCGCGAAACCGTAATCGGCATAGACCTGTTCGGTGGGGTAGTGGGTGACGTTCCAGCCGGCCGCGGACAGGTGCTCGGCGGCCGGACGGCGCTCCCCGAGCCAGACGAGTTCGGCGACGTCGATGTCGAGGCCGTGCTGGCGCCAGTTGTTGCGCATCGCCCGGGCCCGCTCGTCGGTGAACACGCTCATGTCGGTGATGTTCTCGGTGGCCAGCCGGCTACCCCGGGCGCTGAGCGCGGTGATGTTGTCCAGCAACCTGTCTTGGGCTTCCGGCGGTAGGTAGGGCAGTAGGCCCTCGGCGATCCAGGCGGTTGGAGAGTCGGCGTCAAAACCGCTGCCGCGCAAGGCGGTTGGCCAATCATCGCGCAGATCGATGGCGACGGTGCGGCGCTCGGCGGTCGGTTCCGCGCCGATCTGGGCGAGCGTGTCGGTCTTGAACGAGATGACCTCGGGCTGGTCGACCTCGAAAACCACGGTGCCCGCAGGCCACGACAACCGGTAGGCCCGGGCGTCGAGCCCGGCGGCCAAAATGACGGCCTGGCGTGCGCCGGCCGCCGTCGCGGCGCAGAAGAAATCGTCGAAGAACCTGGTCCGCACCGTCATCTGCTCGCGCCGCTGCTGCAGTGTCATCGGCGAGTCGTCGCCCTCAAGCGGGATCTGGCCGTCCAGCATCCGGACGAAGAAGGGATGTCCAACCGCCCGCACCAGCGGCTCGGCGAACCTGTCGTCGAGCAGCGGGTCCGGCTCGCGAGACGCCAACGCCCGGGAGGCCGCCACCATCGTCGCGGTCGCCCCCACGCTGGAGGCCAGGTCCCAGCTATCGCCCTCGCTGCGTGCCGAATCAATCGATGACATCCGTGTTTTCCTTCCAGGATCCGGCCGCCGCGCCGGCCGATTGGGCCGTGGGGCGGCCGCCACCCGCGACTACGCCACCGCTACCGAAGGGTACTTTCCTGCTATGCCGCGGTCACCACGCGCCACATGCAGGTGACTCCTTTCCCGCACGACTAGACGACAGGAAGCGAATCACGCTATGGCACCGACCCTGCGCCCGCGCCGCTCCGCCCTGTACTTGCCCGGCAACAAGCCCCGGGCGCTGGAGAAGGGCAAATCGCTGCCGGCGGACGTGCTGATATTCGACCTCGAAGACGCTGTGGGGCCCGACGCGAAGGCCGAATCGCGCGCGACGGTGTGCGAGGCCGTCTCGTCGGACAGCTACCGGCCCCGCGAGGTCGTGGTGCGCATCAACGGGTTGGACACCGACTGGCACAGCGACGACTTGGCCGCGGTGGCCGGTTCCGCCGCCGACGGGGTGCTGGTGCCGAAAGTCGAGACGGGCCAACAGGTTCGGGAGCTGGCCGACGCGCTCGACACGCTGAGGGCACCGAAGTCGTTGCAGCTGTGGGTGATGATCGAAACGCCCCGGGCGTTTCTGAGGGCCGAGGAGGTCGCGTCGGCCAGCGAGCGCCTTGCCGGGTTGGTGGTCGGCACCAACGATCTCGTCAACGAGCTGCACGGCCTGCACGTCCCCGGGCGCGCGCCCGTCGTCCCCGCGCTGGGCATGGCCCTGCTGGGCGCGAGGGCGGCCGGAAAAATCATTCTGGATGGCGTGTTCAACGACATCACGGATGAGGGCGGATTCCGGGCCGAGGCGCGGCACGGCCGCGAAATGGGATTCGACGGCAAGACCCTGATCCATCCGTCACAGATCGCCCCGGCGAACGAGCTGTTCGGCCCTTCGCGCAAGGAGCTGGACGACGCCCGCAAGGTCGTGTCGGCCTACGAGGAGGCGCGGGCCGCGGGCACCAGCGTCATCACGGTCGACGGACGCATGATCGAGAGCCTGCACGTGCGCGACGCCCAGCGGATTCTCGCCCTGGCCGATTTGATCGCGGAGCTGGAAACCGCTTCCTAGCTCGGATTAGGCCGGGCCGGGCGATCGGGGTCGGCCACACGGTAGGTTGTACGCGATTCCCGACGACTCGAGAGGAGACAAGGTGGGCCAGACCGCGGCCATGGCCGAGGCCGACCGCACGTGGATGATCGACACGCTGCTCGCGCTGCTGCAGACCCCGAGTCCGTCGGGGCGCACGGACGCGGTGATGCAGTTAATCGGCGACATCCTCGACGACTTCGGCGTGCCGTTCACGCTGACGCGGCGCGGGGCGCTGACCGCGGAGCTCCCGGGGGAGTCGGCGACCACCGACCGGGCGCTGGTGGTTCATTCGGACACCATCGGCTGCATGGTCCGCGACCTCAAGGACAATGGCCGCCTGGAACTGGTCCCGGTCGGCACCTTCTCGGCCCGGTTCGCCGCGGGGGCCCGCGTGCGCATCTTCATCGACGACCCCGACGAGTTCATCACCGGCACGGTCATGCCGCTCAAGTCCAGCGGACATGCGTTCGGCGACGAGATCGACACCCAACCCACCGACTGGGACCACGTCGAGGTTCGGATCGACCGCAAGGTGTCCTCGCGCGAGGACCTGCTTCGCCTCGGCCTGCAGATCGGCGACTTCGTCGCGTTGATCACCAGCCCCGAGCTCACCGCCGACGGCTTCATCGTGTCCCGCCACCTGGACGGAAAGGCGGGTGTCGCGATCGCGCTCGCGCTGGCCAAGAACTTCTCCGAGAACAAGGTGGTGCTGCCGCACCGCACCACGATCATGGTCACCATCACCGAGGAGGTCGGCCACGGGGCCAGCCACGGGCTGCCCGCCGACGTCGCCGAATTGGTGTCGGTGGACAACGCGGTATGCGCGCCCGGGCAGCACTCGCTCGAGGACGGCGTGACGATCCCGATGGCCGATATGCACGGGCCCTTCGACTACCACCTGACCCGCAAGCTCTGCCGCCTCGCCCAGGAGCGGGGAATCCCGTTCGCGCGCGACATCTTTCGCTACTACCGCTCCGACGCCGCCGCGGCGATCGAGGCGGGCGCGAACACCCGCGCCGCGCTCGTCGGCTTCGGCCTCGACGGCAGCCACGGCTGGGAGCGCACCCACATCGATTCGCTCGAAGCCGCCTACAACCTGCTGCACGCGTGGTTGCAGACGCCGTTGACGTTCGCCAAGTGGGACGCCAAGCCGACGGGCAGTCTGCGCGACTTTCCGTCGTCGAAGCAGCCCGCGCCCAGCGAGCGGTGGGTGCCGCTGTCTCGCGGCGATTACGAAAGCCCGGGCGAGGCGTCGCCCGGAACGCCCTGGCCGCCGTCGGAGGGACCCCAGGCGTAAGCGCCGCGGGGCATCCGATCGGCGCGCCAGCAGCGGGACTGCATGGGGACGTCGATCCAATCAGCCGCTCCGAAGCGCTCACGCAACACAGCGCGGGCGTTGGCCAGCCGGCGTTCGCGGTCGTCGGGAGACGCGGTGATGATCCTGCTGTAGGTGCCCACCATCCCGACGACGTCGTCGAGCCTCATCGTGCGCACGAAGGTGAACGCCTCGCGGGCCACATGGTGGAAGATCTGCGGATCGGGGAGCGCGACGTTTTCGTGGAGCCGGCGGAAGCGTTCGGGGGCGTCCGCCTCAGTCCTTTCGTCGCCGGGCAGCAGGTCGAGGTCGCGGACCCAGTCCACGTCGCGATCTCGACTGGTCCAAATCAGGCCGAAGCGCCCCCCGTCGCGAAGCACGCGCCCGATTTCCGGAACCGCCCGTTCGGGATCCATCCAGTGCCACGCCGCCGAGACGAACACGGCATCCGCGGCACGGTCGGGGAGCGGGATCGACTCACCGCTGCCCTCGAGGACGCGGACGCCCGGGGACCGCTCGGCCAGGACCGCGCGCATCCGGGCATCGGGCTCGACGGCGATGACCTGTGCCGCCCTGCCGATGAGCGTGCGGGTGAACAGCCCCGTCCCCGCGCCCACGTCGACGGCCACCTCGCACTCCGACGGCATCAACCAGTCCACCGCCTGCTGCGGGGCCTGCGGACGCAGCCCGTCGTAGTCTTCGGCGATCGATCCGAACGACATTGCGCGCGCTTGACGATCAGTCACACGCGACAACGTAATCCAGCTCGCTATGCAGAACGTGAGAAGGATCGCGCGTCACCAGAGGGCGCTGTGATTGACGAGCGCATCGGCGATGAGGCCGACCCCGAAAACGAGAAACAGAAGCCGCACCGACATTGGGCCGTAGCGGGTGAGCACGCGCACCAGTCCCCGCTGAATGCGCGCCGCCCGCACCGTTCGTCTCATCGACAGCGCAAGGATCGCCAGCGGCGGCGACACCGCGATTGCGCAGTAGGTGATGATGACCAGCGGCCAGAGCGGCGGCCGGGGATGCAGCGCGGCCAGCATGGCCAGGCCCGTGAGGTAGGGCACCGCGGTCGGCGCCTGTCCGCTTCCCACCGCCAGCCCGAGCAATCCGAGCAGCCACGGACGTTTGCGCATGGCCGCCATCGCCCAGCCGGGCGCCGACGATTGTGCGGTCAGCGGGAAGTACGCCAAGCCGATCAGCACGATCCCCAACAGCAGTTCGCCACGAAACCGGATGGCCGGCGTGATGTGAAAATCGAACGCCTCGGTGATGAAGCTGATTCCCAGCACCGTGCACAGGCCGAAGGTGGTCGTCACGGCGAACACGCCCGCGACGAAGCTCAAGGCGCCCGGGATGGGGGAGCGGCGACCGAGCCGGCTGTCGAAGATGACCGCCGAGACGACGCCCACGTTGAGGACGTTCAGCGAATCGAGAAACGCCAGCCCCGCCAGGGCAAGAATCAGAGCTGCCACGCGCCTGTACCGGGCCTAGCGTGCGGATTCGCCGGGTGCTCGGAAGCGGCTGGGCACTGACCACGGCGAGACGAACAAAGCGGCGATCATGCTGCAGACAATACGGTCAGACCGGAGCGCTCACGCAGGGGGCGATGGCGCCAGCGCGGGCGATCCGCGGCATGATCGAGGCGTCGACGAAGCGGCTGACGCATCCACACAGCCACAGCACATCGAATCCGGAGGCGCGCCACCGATGAACACGCTGACACCGCAGGGGCTGCACGAATACCTCATCGGGGTTTGCTGGAAATGACCCGGCTTCCAAACGAACTCGGGCATAGACCGCCGACACCGCCGCGCCGACACCGGGAGAACTGAATGGGACTGCTCGACCGCAAGACCGCCGTCGTGACCGGCGCCAATTCGGGGATCGGGCTGGCCACCGCCGAGCGATTCCTGGCCGAAGGTGCCGAACGGGTGTTCATCACGGGCCGGCGTCAGGCCGAACTCGATACCGCGGCAAGCAAATTGGGGCCGAGGGCAACCGCCGTGGCCGGCGATGTCGGCGTTCCGGAGGACTTGGATCGGCTCTATGGGGAGGTCGAGTCCGCCGGCCGGGGCCTCGACATCGTCATGGCCAACGCGGGCGTGACCAGGGTGGCGCGGCTGGGGGAGATCACCGACGATGACCTCGACGCGCTGCTGACCACCAACGTCAAGGGGGTCGTGCACACCGTCCAAAAAGCGCTGCCCCTGCTCAACAACGGCGCCTCGGTCATCCTGACGGGCTCCACCACCGCCGACCGCGGCCGCGCCGGGCTGAGCATCTACGCGGCCACCAAGGCCGCGGTCCGATCACTGGCCCGCGCCTGGGCCAACGAGCTCGCCGACCGCAACATCCGGGTCAACGTCATCGTCGCCGGGTCCACCGCCACCCCGGGCAGCGATAGACTGGCCGCGCAAACCGACCCGGACGCGTCGATCGAAGAGTTCCGCGCCGGCCGCATCGCGACCATTCCATTGGGCCGCTTCGCCGATCCCATCGAGATCGCCAATGCTGCGGTCTTTTTGGCGACCGATCTGTCCAGCTTCACCACGGGATCCACGGTTACCGCCGACGGCGGATTCAACCAAGTCTGACGCAGAACGCGCGGCTGCCCCGGCAGTACCCACCACGGCGTGGAGCTAAGCGCTTCGTATACCTGCGCGAATCGCGCGAAGCGCGGACGCCGACGGGCGCGGCCCTCTACAGTTCGACGAATGACGAACACCCGCACTGGCACGTAAGGGAAAACGCGATGTCGAAAAGTGTTGCGACCAAAAACGACAACGAGAAGATCGTGGTCGACTTTATACATGCCGCTTACGGCGCGAGCATGGACATCGACGCGATGACCGCGCTCATGACCGAGGACTTCGTGTGGCAACTCCACGTTCCACTGTCCCCGGTCGTGCGGGGACGCGACGCGGCGCGCGCAGAACTCGAGAAGCACAACACGCTGTCGACCGGCATGGTCGAGGGGAGCGAGATCCGCACGATCGTGTCCGACGGCGACACCGTCGTCGTCGAACGAGTCGACGTGAACTCTATGAATGGCGTGGCCGTCGCGTTTTATGTCACAGCCATTTTCGAGGTTCGCGACAGTGCGATCGCTCATTGGCGAGAGTATTGGGACACTGCCCACGTCGCGCAGCAACTCGGCATCGATCCCGCGCTGATGTTCGCCCCGCTGACGAATTAATTGCCGGCGCAGGGTGTTTGGCGGGCGGAGCTAGCCCGATGCGCTGAGGATCTTGATCGCGAAAACCAGCGTGTCACCCGGGCGGATTCCGGCGCTGGGCTGACCTTCGGGGTAGCCATCCGCGGGGACCATGGCGACGGCGACCGTGGACCCGACCTTTTGTCCCGCGATGGCCTTCTGGAAGCCCGGCACGACGCCCGTGAGCGGGAAGTCGACGGGGGCGCCGCGTTGGTAGCTGCTGTCGAACACCGACCCGTCACGACCATTGACACCCATGTAGCAGACGGAGACCTTGGCGGTGCTCGAGACCACGGGTCCCTCTCCGGCGCGCAGCGTATGCACCTGGGTCTGGGTCACGGCGAACGGTGCCGTCACGGTCACCCGCGGGGCAGTCGTGTCGGTGGACCCGGTGACGGCCACGCTCCCCGTGTGCCCGGCGAGGGTCCAGTCAGGCGTTCCACCATTCTGCGGTGCCGCGGTGGGGCACGAGTCGGCCGCATTGGCCGTGCCCGATCCAGCGAGCAGGAGAGCGGTTGCCGCGGCACCGGCCGCGAGCGCCACAGACGAATACATCCGGAAGGAGTTCACGGCCGTCACGCTACAGCGACGCATCGCGCGCCTTGCCGGTAGCTCATCTGTAGCGACTGCGCTGCGCAATCTTCCGATGAGTGCCCGAACGACCAGGCAGAGGTTCTCGCACAAAATGACCCATTCGTACAAAATGGACAAAACAGCTAGAATGGCTAAGGTGCAGACCAAGGAGGGAGCGCCATGTCCACCGTCTCGTTCCGCAACCGCGACGGCAAGCTCGTCGATGTCCCCTCGGTGACCGCCAGCCGCCTCAAAAATGAGTTCGGCACAGTCTTCGATGAGGCCGCGGTCAGCGGGGCGGTGGTGATCACCAAGCACAACACCCCCAGGGCAGTGCTGCTGTCGTACGCCGAATTCGAGGCCCTGGCCGCAACGGCGGCCCCCGCCCTCGACGACCTCAGTGAACGCTTCGACGAACTGCTGGCGACCATGCAGACGCCGAAGGCCAAAGCCGGGGTCGCCGCCGCGTTCGACGCCACACCGGAGGAGCTGGGCGCCGCCGCGGTGAAGGCGGCACGCACCGCGCCACTGCGCTGATCCGGCGCGGCCCATGGCTCGCACGACGACACCGGCGCAGATACACGTGTTGGCGGGCGTCAACGGCGTCGGCAAGAGCAGCGTCGTGGGCGCGACGATCCGCGACAAGGGCGGTGAGTACTACAACCCGGACGAGGCCGCGCGAGAGATCATGGCGGCCAACCCCGGATTGGGCCAAGCCGAGGCCAACGCCGCGGCGTGGGAACAGGGCCGAAAGATGCTGCAGCGGGCGATCGATCAACGCCTCGACTTCACCTTCGAGACCACGCTCGGCGGCACCACGATGCCGGCACTGCTGGCCGAGGCCGCCAAGCGCGGACTCGAGGTCCATGTTTTCTATGTGGGCCTCGACAGCGCCGATACCTGCATCGAGCGGGTGCGCCAACGGGTCCGCGCCGGCGGGCATGACATTTCCGACGCCGACGTCCGTCGCCGATACCGCCACAGCCTGATCAATCTCGTGAAACTACTGCCGGTGCTCACCGGGTTGCGGATGTATGACAACTCGGCGAGCGCCGATCCCGCCAAGGGGCAGGCGCCGAAGCCGGTCTTGGTGTTGCACATGGACCGCGGCCGCATCGTCGGGCCGTCCGACTTGAGCTCCACACCGGCTTGGGCCAAGCCGGTCGTCGCGGCGGCGTTGGAGCTCGCGCAGGGATCGTAAGCGGGAGTCTGGATCTCGGAACCGCAAATTGTTCTCGATTTGCCGGCACGGTCTTGACCCCGTCGCCCGCCTCGGTTCGATGATGCTCATACCTCGAGGGAAAGGCCCGCATTGACATCGATGGCAACCGTGACGATCGCGATGCGCGCGGTCAGCCCTTTGCGCAGCAGCTCCGGTGGCCCGCGAACCTACCGGTCGGGATGATCGATGGGCGCAATGCGGACGGCAAGCCGGCGTCGGACCATCGCAGCGCCGATCGACGCGGTGTTCGACTGGCTCATTAACGGAAACAATTGGAGTGACATACCGGGGATGTTTTACTCCCGCGTTCGCCCGGTCGATGGGCCAGAGCCTTTTGGAGTCGGCTCAATTCGTGAATTCGCCAGCTCGGGTTCGAAAGTCACCGAAGCCGTGCCTTTCCTTATTTCGGGTTCGGCGGGATCACGATGACCGTGGAGGTGGTGGCGATGTCATCGACGGCCACCGCCCCGGGCACCCGGACCGCCGGCCCGGCCACCGCGCGGGTGGCGCTGCCCCCGACCGCGCGTCCGGCCAGGCTCGACAGGGCGGTGGGGCCGAACAAACCCTGCCCGGGATTGACGGTCATCGCCGGTGCGGCGTCCAGCATCGTCTCGGGCAGCTCGGCGGCCAGGGTCCTGATCGCCGGCGCGGCCGAGGCCCAGTTCGCCGGAACCGACAGCGACCCGACGACATCGGCACGACCCACCGCCGCCGACACCGTTCCCGCACCCGGCGGCTGGAACGACGTGGAGCCGGTCAGCAGATCGCTGTGCAGCAGCGGAGCCAGAACCCCATGGAGGCCTTTCGGATGCAGTGTGCCACCGATGCTTCGCAGGTTGGCGCCCATCCCGCGGACATTGAGCGCGAGCTGATAGAAACCCTTCCCCGCGGTCCCGATGCCGATCGGCGAGTAGGGCCCGGTCAGGACGTTGAGGAAGCTGTTGAAACTCTTCAGGCCCCCCGTGGCTTCCCCAAGACCGAGCGAGATTCCAGGCGACGTCGTCGCCGTCGCCGCACTTTGCGCCGCGGCCGGGGCCTGCGAGAGCGCCTGGGAGACCGCGGATTCCACATTGGAGCTCGCCGAGGACTGGGCCGCGGCGGCGACCGCGGCGGCCTGGCCGGGTTCCGCACTGCTGTCGGTGGTCGTCGGTGGCGTGGTGAACGGTGCCAGTTGAGTCGCGGCCGCCGAGGAACCCGCATAGCCATACATCGCGGCCGCGTCTTGGGCCCACATCTCGGCGTACTGGGCCTCGGTGGCCGCGATGGCCGGGGTGTTTTGGCCCAGGATGTTGGTCGCGACCAGTGACGCCAACAACGCCCGGTTGGCCGCGATCACCGGCGGCGGCACCGTGGCCGCGAAGACGGCCTCATACGCGCCCGCCGCCGCCTTCGCCTGACTGGCCGACTGCTCGGCCTGCGCGGCGCTGCCGATCAGCCACGCAACGTACGGTGCGGCCGCGGCCGCCATCGAAATCGAGGAGGGGCCATTCCAACCTGCTTTCAACTCCGAGATCACAGTCCCGTAAGACGCTGCCGTGGAATGTAATTCGGACGCTAATCCGTCCCAGGCGGCCGCGGCGGCCAACAACGGGGCCGGCCCGGGGCCTGAGTAGATCCTGCCGGAGTTGATCTCCGGCGGTAACGCTCCGAATTCCATTGCTTTCCTCCGCATCCGGATATGGCCAACGTCGGCCGGCATCTCAACCGCCGATAACGTTGTCCTTCAACAGCATTCAGCACGCTCAGCTATCACAAACCCTGGCCGCCCGCGGCTTGAATCCTCGTGTGCCCAGAAGACTAGCCAGCTCCGGCGGAAGCAACATCGACCAACGAGGGCCGACTCCGCACGGTCACCACCCCCGGGGGCAGTGGGTGCGCCTTGGCGATGGGGGTCGGCATAAGCGTCCCTGCGCCCCGTCTACCTCGGACGAATCGCGAAGTACCCCGGCGTGAACGGAAGCCAACTTCCGCACGAAATGTTGCCCGATGAAACAGTTTTCATTAGTAAAAATCTTGGCGTCAAATAATTCGAAAGGGGTACTTTGGCCGCGAGGCCGTTTGTCGGCTTCCCGCTCGAACGGCGACGACATTGCGTCGCCATCGAATGTTGGCTTGCTTCACGGATTCCGGTGCCTGAGCTGCATGCACGGTCAGCTCCGGCGCACCCGCAATGATCAGTTGGAGCGGCGGGTCCGCTTCGAGGTTCCCGCAGTCTTTTTCGACAACGCGTCGCGAGACGGCACGGTCTGTTCGATGTGGTCGGCGACGCAACCGACAAAGGCCTGGCACGCGGCGGAGCGCTTTTCGGGGCGCGGTGCCACGAGGTTTACCCGGCGGTGCATGTCAGCTCCGGCGACCGGCCGCAGTGCCAGTCTCGGATCGGCGTTAGCGCGGGTGCGGGCGACGGATTCGGGCAGCAACGCGACACCCAGGTCTTTGCGCACGAAGTGGGTGACCTCATCGACACGCGTCACTTCGAAAGCCACTCGCCGCGTCACGTTGGCGAAGCCGCGGTCGGTTTCGTGTCGCAGACCGTAGCCAGGGGGAAAGTCGATGAACGGTAATGCGGCCAGCGCAGTTATCGACACCGATGATTTTTTTGTGAGCGGGTGCTGGGCGGGCATGACGGCGATGAGCGGCTCGCTGAACAGATGGGTAAACGTCAGGGCGCCGCCGGTCCCGGATACGTTGGAGCCCACGATCGCCACGTCCAGCTTGCGGTCGCGGACCGCCTCGATCAGCACGTCGCTGCCGCCGCTGCGCAACGTCACGCTGACGTCGGGATAGTGCGAGTGAAAGGTCGCCATCAGAGTGGCCACGTCGAGGCTTTCGGATGGGATCTCCATCATCCCGACCGTGAGCCGGCCAACGACCGTGCCGCCGAGAGCCTGTGCGTCAACGGCGATCTGGTCAATGCCGGCAACCACCTGGCGCACCAGCGGCATCAGCGCTTCACCGGCGGGGGTCAGCGAGACCGAGCGGGTCGTCCGTTCGAACAGCCGTAAGCCGATCTCACTTTCGAACCGACCGACCTGCTGACTCAAGGCTGATGGCACGACGAACATCGCCTCGGCCGCCTTGGTGAAACTATTCGCCTCGGCCAACGCGACGACGTAGCGCAATTGCTGCAGGTTCACAATCCTTCATCTTTCGTGATTAATCGCATCATATCTATTCACTGGACTCGCGGGTTCGTTGCCTTCAGGATCAAGGGCATGTCCGCGGATCCGTCGTCACCGGCTGCCTTGGCGGCTGCCGGCATCGTGGTGCGTCCGCAGCCAGGCCTGGCCGGCAATGACTGCTCGGTGGCAGCGGTGCGCGACGAAATCACCGAACAGTTTGACCGCCTTGCGTTCCTGGGGGAGTTGCGCTGCTCGCACGACCGGGTGGTCGCGGGTTCTCTCGAGGAGTTGGTGTTCACCTACACCGTCGGGGGATCCGGCATTGCCGACAGCGGTTGGCTGAAGCTGTGCTTCCGCTACTACTCGGATTGGGATCTGCAGACAACGTCGCCGGACGCCCGCGACTTCGCGACCGCCCGCTTGGTGAGTCGGTCGCTGATCGGCGGGGCCTCCGACGACAGTGCCGCGACGGTGCAGCACCTGGTCACGAGATACGACGTCAAAGGCGGGGAGCGGCCATTTCAGAAGTCACTGCTGATCCACGTCGTGGACGGTTACCTGCGTCCCGGTGATGTGATCGAGATCCGCTGCGGCGACCGCCGTTTCGGCGGCCCCGGGACGCGCGTGCAGACTTTCGTGGAAGACGAGTTCGAGGTCCACCTGTTCGTCGACCCGCTGGGCACGTCGCGCATGGCGCACGCTGATGTGCATCGAATTGCGGTCGTACCGGGTGCACCCGAACGAGTCGTCGTGCACGGTCCTCGCATCGTGCGCAGCGAGGCGCCGGCGGTGCACCTGCATGCCCATCTGCAAGACCGTTGGGGCAACACCTGTTCCGACGTTGCCGCGGCGATGCATGCGCTCATCGACGGTGTCGTCGTGGACAGCGCCCGTACGCCTGCGAAGGGGTGGTCCAAGGCGTCGCTCCGCGTGCCGCCGGTCGCCGCCCGCATCGACGTTGCCGCCGAGACAAGCACAGCCGTGCTGCAGGGCGGTGAGACCGTGATCGACATCGTCGACGACTTCCCGTCGCCGCGGGCGTACTTCTGCGACCTGCACGTTCATTCCAACGACACCGTCGGCACTCAGGACACCGACTGGAACCTGCACCACGCGCGCGATATCGCCGCGCTCGACGTACTTGGCTATACCGCCAACGACTTTCAGATCACCGACGACACGTGGGACGACGTCGTCAGGGCGTGCAGGCAGATCGCCGACGACGGCGCATTTGTCTGCTACCCCGGAGTGGAGTGGTGCGGTACCGCCGGCGCCGGCGGCGACCACAACGTCGTCTTCCTTGGTGAGGACACCACGTTGGCTCGCTCGCTGGAATGGCACCAGCGCATGGCGACCACGGCGCCCAGCCCGCAGACCTGGCCGGTCACCCAGTTATACGCCGCCTACGAGAAGGACCCGGAGTCTTACCTTTTGATCCCGCACGTGGGCGGGCGACGAGCGATCCTGGACTGGCACCACCCCGAGCTCGAGCGGCTGATCGAGGTGCATTCGGCCTGGGGGAGTAGCCCATGGTTCTTCGAAGACGCCCTGGCGCGCGGCCTACGGCTGGGGGCGAGCGCCGCCAGCGATGAACACCGCGGACGGCCGGGGGCCGGGGCGCCAGGCGCCAACATCTTCGGCGGCTTCGGCGGGCTCACCGGCGTCCTCGCGCCGGCCCTTTCCGCCGCAGACGTCGGTCGTTCGCTGCGCGCCCGCCGCACCTGGGCCACAACCGGTGCGCGCGCGGTCGCCCTGCTGCGCAGCGGTGAGAACTGGATGGGTGACGAGTTCGCCACTGACGCCGGAGAACTGACCGCCGGTTACGCCTTGTACGGCACGACGGGATGGGATGACGTGACGGTCTACGACAGCGCCGGTTTGCTCTGGCGTCGTGACCTGCACGCCGAAACGGGGCTTTCCCCTAACCTGGTTCGCATCAGCTGGGGTGGCGCTCGGCACCGTGACCGCTACCGCTGGGCCAGCTGGTCGGGCCGCCTGCGTATCGATGGCACCGCCGTCGAACACGTAACGCCGTGGGCGATCACCCATCCCGAGCAGATCATCGATGTCGACGGATCGGCCGTGGCTTGGGATACCAAGACTTACGGGGCGGATATCGGCATCGTGATACGGCTCGCCGAGCTGAGCCGCGCGCGCTTCGAACTCGAAGCGACGGTGCAGGAAGACGGCCTGCACACCGGGGCGAGCCTTTCCGGGGCGGAGCTCGTCGCCGAAGGACATCGTGACATCGCCGTCGGCGGTCTCAATCTGCGCGTCCGCCTCGAACGCATCGCCGACCCGAAGGCACTGCCGACCACCGTCACCGGCGAACTCAACCTGCAGCTGCCCAAGGGCGACAGCGCAATATACGTGCGCGGCAAGCAATTCGATGGACATCAGGTATGGACAAGCCCGCTGTTCGTGACCCGAACCAGGGGGACCCCATAGTGACCCGACTTCGAACCGGCCTTACGCGCCGCCTCCACATCGACTTGCGCCGCATCACTTGCGCGGCTTGTCCGGCCCCCTGGGCCGTCTGAAGCGCGCGCACCGCCGCGCCATCAGCACTCCCGTCCCCGCGGCACGGCAGCAACTCTCGTTGTCAGCCGCGTCCAAATCCGCCAGGTTCTGATCCGTTTCGATTCGAGGAAACCATGTCACTGCACCGATTCGGCAGCAAGCTCATCGCGCTGATCGCCGCGTCAGCTACCGTCGCCGTGCTGTCCGGGTGCTCGAGCCAGGGCGCGTCGCCGACCTCCTCCGCCGTATCGCTGCGCCTGGGATATCTGCCGCGCATCACGCACGCCTCGGCACTGGTGGCTCTCCACGACGGCTTCTTCACCAAGCAACTCGGACCCCAAGTCAACTTCACCGCAAATCCATTCAGTCGAGGGACCGAGGAAGTGACCGCGCTGCTGTCTGGCCAACTCGACGCCGCCTACGTCGGCCCCAATCCCGCCTTCAACGCCTGGCAGAAATCGGGAGCGAAAGCGATCAAGATCATCTCCGGCGCGGCCAGCGGAGGTACCTCGATGGTCGTCAAACCCGACATCAAGACCGCAGCAGACCTCAAAGGGAAGACCGTGGCGGACCCCGCGCTCGGCGGGACCCAGGACGTCAGCCTCCGCGACTGGCTCGCCCGCAACGGGTTGAAAACGAATATCCAAGGAGGCGGCGATGTTTCGGTCAAACCCACCAGCCCGGAATCGGCGATCGTCCAACAATTCCTTACCAACCAAATCGCCGGCGCCATCGACTCCGCGCCTTTCGATGTGCAGATGATCAAGGCCGGTGGGGTGCGACTGTGGTCGGACCCCAACACCATCACCGTCCTGGTCGTCCGCCAAGAATTTCTTGCGGCCCATCCTGACGCGGTCGCCGGACTGCTGCGCGCCCAGGCCGAGGCGACCGAACGTATCGCCACGGACCGCAGTGGCGCGGCCCAATCTGCAAATGCCGCGCTGGCGAAAGATCTTGGCAAGGGGCTTGAACCGGATGTACTCGCTGCCTCCTTCGAGGAAACCACCTACACCAACGACCCCGGAATGGCCTCACTGCGCGACCAGGTCACCAAGGCCGTGGCCATAGGGTTGCTGCATCCTCTCGATATCAGCGGCCTGTACGAGCCGGGACCGCTCAACAAAGTGCTCGCCGAGCCGGCAAGCCGCAGGTGACCCGTGATCCACTACGTTCAGTCTGATCACCTCACCGGACCGCCACCCGAAGCGAGCGCCCAAACGTCACGGGCCGTGCGGCTCACCGACGTGACCAAGCAGTACGGCCGGGGCCGGTCGGCCGTCACAGCCCTCGATCGCATCACCTTGACGGTCAACTCCGGTGAATTCGTCTGCGTTGTGGGTGCATCCGGCTGCGGTAAGAGCTCACTGCTGTCGCTGATCGCCGGGATGGACCAACCGTCCGCCGGCGAGCTCAGCATCGATGGGCAACGGGTGGCCTTGATGTTTCAGGAACCGGCGCTGTTCCCATGGCTGACGTCGGCCGCCAACGTCGAGTTGGCCTTGCGGGCGCGCTCGGTGCCGCGCCGGCAACGCCGCCAGCGGACGTCTGACTTGTTGCAAACGGTTGGCTTGGCTGACTTCGCCGACAAGCGTCCTCATCAACTGTCCGGTGGCATGCAGCAGCGCGTCGCATTGGCGCGTGCGCTCGCTCAAGACGCCGACGTCTTGCTGATGGACGAGCCGTTCGGGGCGCTGGATGCCCTGACCCGTGATCGCCTACACGAAGAGCTCGAGCGCATCGTTGACGAACGCAGACTGACCGTCGTGTTCGTTACGCACAACGTTCACGAGGCAGTGCGACTCGCCGACCGTGTCGTATTGCTCAGCCCGCGGCCCGGTCGCATCGTCGAAGAGATCGCGGTCCCGGTGGCGCGCGACCACAGAGTCAACAACCCGGGCGTTGCCGAATTGGCCTCCCGCATCTCGACCCAGCTACGGAACGAGGGAAACCGTGGCGGTGCTTGATAGCGATCTCTCTACCAAGGGTCACCGGCCTGCGTCGACGCCCCAAGCGCCGCACCCGAACCGAGTGCGGATCAGGTCGGCGCTGGCGGCGATGCGGGCGAAAGTCTTTGCCGTCGCGATGGTTCTGCTGATCTGGCAGCTTATGTACCTCAGCGGGTGGAAGCCGTCATTCGTGCTGCCCGGCCCAAAAACCGTCGCAGCCAACCTCTGGCAGCGCCTGCATGAGGCCGTGCTGTGGGACGCGATCGGGATCACGATGTGCCGGGCGCTGGCCGGTTTCGCGCTGGCATTGCTCATCGGGTCGGTCGTCGGCGCAGTGATCGCGCAAAACCGGCTGCTGCGCATGGCCTTCGGGCCGGTGATCACCGGTTTGCAGACCATGCCGGCCATCGCCTGGTTTCCCTTCGCCATCATATTCTTCGGGCTGCACACGTCGGCGATCCTGTTCGTCGTCGTCATCGGCGCCGCACCGTCGGTGGCCACCGGGGTGCTCGCCGGAGCCGGACAAATCCCGCCGCTGCAGCTGCGGGTCGCAAATAACTTGGGATTGCATGGGTTTGGGCTCTACCGGCATGTGATTCTGCCCGCCTCGCTACCGATGTTCGTCGCCGGTCTGCGCCAGGGATGGGCGTTCGCCTGGCGTAGCTTGATGGCCGGCGAATTGGTGGTGCTGATCAGCGACACCGCGTCGATCGGGGTGCTGTTGGAAAACGCTCAGAACCTCAGCGATATGCCGTCGGCGATTGCCATCATGATCGTGATCCTTTTGATCGGCATTGCCATCGACGCCGTCTTCGACGTGGCCGATCAGCGTATCCGCCGATATTGGGGACTGATCGAAACCAATTCTGAATGACTCGACCATCCAATCGGACAAGGAGACCCATGCCGGAGGACCACCACGATCATCGCCTGCCGGACAATCCATTTCGTCTTTGGGCATTCGGTGATGCGCACGTCGGGACAGACAAGCGCTACGGCAGACGGAGCCTGGCCGAGGCGATAACGCATTCGGAGTCCGGCGGATCCGAAGGTGGGCCACCGTTCGAGTGGGATATCGCCATCGACGTCGGCGACATGTCCGGGGCCCATCACCATCTTCCCGACGACGCCGAGGGATCCGAGCTTCGCCGCCAGTTCGGGAGCTTGCGTCGCCACCGACGCGAGGCCATCTACAGCGTCTGCGGCAATCACGACCGCAGCGGCCTACACCAGCCCGAGGCATGGTGGTGGCAGAAGTGGGTGGATCCCCTCGGACAGCACACCGAATTCTCCGGAGTCGACGCCGCCGCGCGACCTTATCCAGTCGAGGGCGCGTGGGACCACTATTCCTTCCGGGTGGGCAACCTCTTGTTCCTCATGCTCAGCGACCGCAACGAACCCACCCAGACCGTGGGGCGGGGCCCGCTCGGCGGCAACCCGGGCGGCGTCGTCAGCGGCGAGGCGTTCCGCTGGTGGAAACACATGGTGCTGACCAACCCCGATTCGATCATCATCGTCGTCCACCATTACGTCCTCAAGGACACCACCGTGGCCTCCGGGGAGTGGGAAGGCGTTCGCAAAGGGCCGGACGGGCAACTGCTGGAGCACTACCACCGCCCGTTCGAACTCGGAACCCCACACGCGGCGTCCTACCTGTACTGGGTGGACAGCAAACCAGACTCCGGGGCGTTCGAAGACTTCCTCACCGAACATCCCGGCCGGGTTCACTTGTGGATCGCCGGGCACACCCACACCCACCCCGACGACAGCTATGGCGGCAAAACCCATATCGAACAACGCTGGGGCACATGGTTTCTCAACGTCGCATCACTGAGCCGCCACCATATGCCCATCACCACACTTCCGATCAGCAGGCTGCTCACCTTCACGCCCGGCAGCGCCGAGGTGCGTGTCCAGTGCTACCTGCACACCAGCCAATACGCACCGCAAGGCTGGTATTCCAAGGCCGAACGGAGCCTCACGCTCAACAAGGCGTTCGTAGCACCGGCGAACCATTCGCTTGAGCGGACAGGCGCATCGCACTCCGCCGTCGTTAGGTGACGCGCACCTGAAGTGAGTAATCAGTGAGTCTCGGTGAGCTACCACCGGAAATCAATTCCGGCCGACTGTATTCAGGTCCCGGCTCGGCCTCGATGAGCCTGGCGGCCGAGGCGTGGGATGAAACGGCGGCGCAGCTATACGACACCGCGGAGAGCTATCGCTCGGTGGCGTCGATGCTATTCCAGGCACGGCAGCACCCGGTGTCGATCGCGGTCGCAGCGGCGGTGGTGTCCTTTACCGCATGGCTCAACGCCGTCGCCGCGCGGGCGCGGCAGGCCGCGCGCCAAGCGAGAGCGTCCGTCGACGCATTCGAGTCCGCGTTAGGGGCGGTGGTGCCGCCGTCGGTGATCGACGCCAACCGCACGCTGCGGACGGCGCTCGTGACGGCGAACGGCCTGGCCCAAAACGGCCCCGCAATCGCCGACACGGACGCTGGCTACGAACGGATCTGGGCACAGGACGTCGACGCCATGTACGCCTATGCCGCAGCCTCTGCGGCCGCGTCAACTCTGACACCATTCGACACGCCGCCGACCGTGGGATCGGGCCAGCACGACCCCGCGATCGCCGAAACCGCGTGGAGCCTGATCGCGGCTCCGCAAGTGGTATCGGCCGGCGGCCACGTGATGCCCGTGATTCCCCGAGCGCTGCGGGCGCTGTCCCGTTCGCCGATAACGACATTCGACGCATGCCTGTCCACGGCGACATCACCTCTGTCAAAACTGGGTTCACTATCCGCTCCCACCGACTTCGCGATAAACCGTCTGAGTTCGCTTAACAAGACAGCGTCACTGAGAAGGGCCGCAGCGTTGCTGCAACACCCGGGTCAGGTCGGTGGCGCTACGGCCGCGGCAACGGCGCGGTTAGGTCGCGCGTCCTCGATCGGGGCACTGTCGGTGCCCCAATCATGGGCGAAAGCCGCGATGCCCCGCGGCATTGAGTTCGAGACATCGGATAGCGACTATGTCCTGATCGACCCGTCCAACCTCCTGTGGTGAGCGGGCATCCGGCGCCACAATACCGCTGTGTCTCAGGACTATTCACACTGTCGCGCTACAGATGTTGGGCAGCAAAATCCGCGCCCTGGTCGACCATGCCGTTCGCCGCGTACAGGGTATGCGCGATCCCGGGCGGTCCAGGAGGGGCGCCATTGCAAACCGTGTCGTCGGGGGCGCACAACTGAATGGTCTTGCCTGCGTACAGCGGACCGATCGTAATGGGTGGCGCGCCGGCGCCGCGCAGGAATTCATTGGAGGGTGTTCCGAACAGGACCACCGCGGCCACGTGATCAGCGACCGTCCGCGGCAACGGCTGCGGCACATAGGACACGAACTCCTGTGGCACTTCCTTGGGTATGGCAGGGGAGGTCACAAAGCCGGCCACGGCGGCGCCTTGGGAATACCCGCCGAGCACCATTTTGGTTCTGGGGCAGTTCGACGCCGTGGATTCGATGTGGCCGCCGGCGTCCTTGATCCCGTCCACAAAGGTTCGGGCGAAGGCGATGCCTCCGTTGAAGTCGCCGCTCGCCTCGTAGTTCACCGGAGAGACGCCCACGGACTTGCCGCCGACTCGTGAGCTGAGCGCGTCGACGAACGCCTGCCCGACCCCGCCGACCCCGGGTGGTTCGCCGGTGCCGCGAGCAAAGACCACGTCGACGTCGGGACACGGTTCGGCGGAGGCCGCCGGGACGGGCGCGCTCAACAGCGCCGCCGAGGCTGTTACTACCGCAGTAGCGAGATAGCGAATGGATCGTAGCGAGCTCATGCATGCGAATGCCCAGACGCGATTGACCCGAAACCGGCAATTATTCAGCGGCAGCGAACTGAGGTTCTGCCACTGAGGGCGAGGCGCAACCAGGCCGGCGCGCCGCATCACGACGAGCGCGCTGCGCGCCTGGCGCAGTGTCGAGCCCTGACTCTCGTCAGCGTCCGTCAAACGTCAGGCGCGATCTCAACGGGATGTTCGCTCAACGGCTCAATCACAATTCCCACGTTTTTCATCACCTCAATTGAGCGGTTGGTCTCCAGCACGCCTTTAATGTCTCCCTCAAGTATCATGTACGCGGCGCGGTTCATTCGTTCATAGAACTCGTTCATCGTCTCCACGCTGCGAAAAACCGGGACGAACCACGCACCGTCGCGTTCAAGCAAAAATGGCTTTTGTTTGCCGTCCTTCGTGTCGCCAAAAGGAGTGGAGTAGTAGACCTTAGCCTCGGGAGCAGCTTTTTCGGCCGGCTTCTTCTTTTTGAATGGCCACACGATTTTCTCCCTTCCGCCAGACGCCGTTGCTTCTGGCAACCGCCGCCGCGGCAAGCGCGGCGATGGTGGTCATCTGGCAGACCGTTCGAGGCGCAGCACGGCGATGTCATCGGTAAACCCACCGTGCGGCTGGGCAAGCTTTTGGGCACTGTCGATGAGCGCGTCGACGAATTGTATGCCGGGCAAGTGTGCGTGGGAACAGGCCAGAGCGAGCAGACCGTCCTCGTCCAGGGGTTGGCTGCCGTTGCTTGAAAACCCTTGGAAGAGTCCGTCGGTCACCAACACCAGGCCCTGATCATCCGGCAGTTCCAGCTCGTGTTGTGGCCAGTCGTCGGCGCGCAGTCCCAGCGCCGGGCCGGCCGGAGGCATGATCCATTCCACGGTGCCGCCGCCGTGTAACAACATCCCGGGATGCCCGGCACGGATCGTTTTGAGACGCGGGTTGCCGGGGCAGATCTGCAGGGTGAGCGCCGTGGCGCAGATCCCCGAACCGCTTCGTTCTGAACGCAGCACTCGCTCGAGGTGGTGCATCCTCGCCACGTCGTGCACGCCGGCGAGGGTGAGCGCACGAAACGCGATCCGCAATGCCGCACCTAGTGGCGCCTCATGGGGACCGTCCTCAGCGACCTCACCGATCAGCACATGCACGGTGCGGTCGGGCGTTTGGACGACGTCGTAGAAATCTCCGCATAGCAGCGCGTGCTCGCGGCTGGGCCGGTACCGGGCGACGACGTCGACGCCCGGGTTGTCCAGTAGCAGCGGGGAGGCCGATAGGCCCCGTTCGAGTATTGCGTTCTCGCGGGCCCGCAGCTGGGTGGCATCCAGGTCGACGGCCATCAGCTCGGCGCGCTTGCGTTCGATCGCATACAGCAGCGCGCGGCGCAACACGTCGGGTTGGACGCGGCCCTTGACCAAGAAGTCCTGGGCACCGGCCGCCACCGCCGAAGCTCCGAAATCTTCATCGTTCAGCCCCGTCAGCACGACAATCGGTACGGTGGCATCACGTTTGGTGATGCGCTCGAGAGCGTCCATTCCGCTGGCGTCCGGCAGATGCAGGTCCAGCAGCACGCAGTCGGGCCGCGCCGAGGCCAACACCTGCTCCGCGTGTGCCATCGACCGCGCCCACACCAGCCGTATGCCGCTGACGGCATCATCGATCAGATCTTCGACGAGTAGCGCATCGGCGCGGTCGTCCTCGATCAGCAGCACGGACAAGGACCGCGCGGCGGGCGTGATGGGAGCACGCAACGGAATCAATTCCCGATCACTTGTGAAGGCCCAGGTCGACTCGGGTTGTTCGCGAGACCTGTCGTGCGTTGCGTGCAGGCCGACCACGTTCAGATCTCACCCGCGGCGCCGCGGGTGTGGCGTTTCACCATTGCGGCGGCGACGTCGACGAGCTTGATGTTGGCCTCTTGGGAGACGCGGCGCAGCGTGTCGAAGGCCTCGGCTTCGGTGAGGTCGTTGAGCGCCATGAGCATGCCGATGGCTTTTCCGATCTCGCGGTTGCTGGCAAGGCCGCGTTGCAATGTCGCGGCATCTTCGCCTTGAGCCACGGCGTTGGCGGCGACGCCGGCGAAAGCCGCCAAAAGGATTGCGCGTTCGACGGCCACCATGTCGAACGCATTGGGGCTGTCGGAGAACAGGTTTAGGGCGCCGATTTTGTGGGGGCCGACGAGCAGGCGAAAGCCCATGATTCCGTGCACCGGTGTTTCGGTGAGGACCCGGGCGGCCAGAGCGGGCCACTGACTGCCGGCGCGGAGATCGGGATCGATTTGTGGGGTTTCCTCCGAGATGGCATCCAGGCAAGGGCCTTCGCCGAGCGCTTGCTCGAGCTTGTCGATCTTGCGGGCGACGCTGTCGCTGGCTGCCGCCGTCGTGGCGATGTGGTCGTCGCGCAACATGACGCTCGCATGGTCGCAGCCGGGAACCATGAGTGTGGCTGCGATGCAGATCGCAGCATAGATCTCTGCGGGCGTTGAGCCTTGGTAGACGATGTCGGCTAAGCCGGTGAATACCGCGGTGGGCTCGGCACGCGAACGCGATGCCGCCACATCGGGGCTTTCGTTACCGTATGGCATCCTCAACCCGCCTCGTCATAGCCTCACGCCACCAAAGGTGCGCCGGTGCGCCAGGTTTCGACCTGGCCGGCCCTTGGCTCCCGTCGGCCCGCAACGTCGCTGTGACGAAATCCTGCCCACTGCTGGCGCGGACGCCTGTCGCAGTCCGCGCGCTGCCGAACTCCGTTGTAAAACCACGTGACCGCGGTGCCCCTACGTTCATCCCGCCGATCCTGCGTAGGTGACCTGCCCGGCGGAGGGCCCGGTCGCTTGCGTTGCGTGGTGCGGCGGTGCCGGCTGCAACTCCACATTCGTCAGTTGAAGCACGCCGACCAGCCTGGTGGGGATTCGTTGGCCGGTTCGCAGGATCACGGTGCGACCATTGGTGCGCGCGTAGTGATCGAGGGTGTAAAGCTGCTGGTGACTGATGAACTCTAGGCCTTGCGCGTCGATGACGATCAGCGGGTCATCGTCGAGCAGCGACCAAATGCGTTGCAATGCGGTGGTGTAGAGCCCGTCGCTGTGTAAATCGATATTGCCCGTCAGCGCGAACGCTGCTTGCGGTGCAGGGTGCAGCCGGAAACGGGGCGCACGCTCACTGAGATCGGGGTGAAGGCAGATGAGTTCGTCCGCGGCGCCCGCCAGCTGATGCGTGTCGTAGGCGCACAGCGCGGAAAAGGGCAGCCCTGTCATCGTGCGGGAGAGGAGGAACTCAAATTGCGACAGGCCGGCTCGTTGGTCGGGGCGGCGGGCCAGTGTCGTAGCGTCGACGACCACGCGAAAGCCGTTGTAACCATTCTGGATTGCGTGATCGAGGGCCGCCACACTGATGGCTACTGCGGTATGGGGGTCCACAATTTCGGTGCCGTCCAAGACGGCGTAGAACTTCGATGCCGGTGTCACGCCGACACCGCCGGCCGTAAGCCGGTCGGCGATGCCGGGCAGCGCCGTCAATTCCGCCCACAATTGCTCGCGGCTACCGTGCCCGACGAATTCAATCCAGTGATTGTGAGCGAGTCCCTCGGCGATGTACTGCGCAGCACGGGCGTGGAAGTCGGTGCGGTCCTGGAACTTCCAGCCGAGATGCTCGAAAGCCGGGGTTATTTCTGCTGCTGTGGGCTCCATGGAATCAAGCGTCGAGCACGTCGGCGGTGGCTGCGTGCAGAGCCAATCCTCATTCCGCGCCATCAGCCGGTGGGGTTTCCAGACCAGTCACCCGGCGCGGGCGGTGGGTTAACAGGCGCCGGCCCGGGAATCGGGGGGTTCCCGGCATCTTGATTAAGCCGCCCGGCGGCGAAATTTGCGCCCTGGTCAATCATGCTGCTGTTGTCCGCATAGGTGTTGTGCGCGGCGAAATTGAGGCCATCAGAGCACACCGGGTCCTCGGGAACGCACACCTTGATGGTCTTGGCCGCATACGTCGGTCCGATGACCACCGGCGGCTGACCCAGGAAGTTCATGGCCCGCACATTGGGCATTCCGAACAGCACCACCGCGGCGACGTGATCGGCCACTTCAGGTGCTAATGGTTTCGGTACCGTTGCGGGATCAACGCCCTCGGGCACCGCATCCGAGGTGACAAAGCCCATCACGGCCGCGCCCTGCGAATAGCCGCCGAGCACCATCTTGGTCCTGGGGCATCCATTGGCCGTGGAAACCACATGCGCGCCAGCGTCTTTGATGCCCTCGAGGCCGGTGTCCCACTGGTCGCTGGCGGGGTAGTTGACCGGGTACACGTCGAACGAGCCGGCGCGCACCCGCGAGCGGACAGCGTCAACGAACGCCTGTCCCGTCGGGCCCACGCCCGGTGGCTCACCGGTGCCGCGTGCGAACACCACCTCGACATCGGGACATCCCCGGGCGACGGCGAGGGGAACCGCGGCGGACGGGAGCACCGATGCCAGCGCAATACCTACAAATCCAACGACCAAATGCACGCGCACGTTTCGTATTCCTCGTCGTTTCGGGCCTGACCGGAACCGCAGTGCACCGTTCGGCCGCAACGGACCAGAGTCGCATTGCTGGTGGCTGACGAGCACGCCGCGTCGTTTACAGCGTAAACAGCAGGGCTTACGTTGTAAACAGGTGGGCGCGATTGTTGGGTTGTCGGCGGCGACAGCCCTATTAGCGACGAGCCATCAGAAGTTCGATGCGATCGAGCAACGACTCGAGTCCCTCTTCGAACTCTGCGGTGCTGTGATCCTCGGACAACATCGGTTGTAACCGCTGCAGGCACGGGTAGCCCGTGAGATGCCGACGCGGTGGTTCGCCGTCGAGAATGGCCTCGTCCGGATGTAGTTCGGCGCCGTGGGCGTGCACTTCCAGAAGCAACTGGCCCAGCAGGAACGTGGTGTAGGCGCGGTAGGCGGCCACTGCCGCATCGTCGTCGAAGCCGTAGGAGAAGAGCGTCTCGAGGAAGGTTTCCATCCAGCGCAGGCTGCGCAGCGGCGGGCGGACCCATGGCGCTTCGGGCGCATGCGTGGCCAACAGCGGGAATATCTGCGGGTGTTCAAGGGCGATTTGGCGTACCCCATGCGCCAGGCGTACCAAGTAGTCCTGCCAGCCGTCCTCTTGACGACGCGCGGCAAGTTGTTCGGCGTGGAGGCGATCAACGAGGCGGTCAATGATGCCGGTGAGCAGGTCACCACGACTGTGAACGTGGCGGTACAGCGCCATCGCCTCCACGCCGCAGGCCGCCCCCAGCCGACGCATGGTCAGCTGCGGCAGACCGTCGCGGTCAACGAGCGCGATGGCGGTATCCAAAACCACTTCGCGGGTCAACCGCGCGCCCCGGGGAGCCTCATCGCCATCAGCCGATGTCACCACCTGCTGGTCAGCATCGGCTATGTCACGCTGTGTGCGGTCGCGGCCATCACCGTTCACCGAATCGCCTCCTACGTTGGATCGGTGACGTGTCATCGAAGATTCGGCCTATACAAGTGGTATTTGTCGACCAGATGCGGCGAGATGATCACCTCGGTAATTCTTTGTATCGCCGACTCTACAGCTGCTACGGATCGCAATAGGGGCGATTGCGGGCATCTCAGTAGATAAGGAAGCCGACCCGACAGCGATTCCTGACTGGCGCGCTCGCGCCCGATAAGCGTCGAAGTCCGCGACCGCGGCAGCAACGTCACGTCGACGCCTCTCAACGCCCGGTCGGCGCCGCTCCCGTCTATACGAGACCTGACAATTGCTCCGCGGTTCCGGCTGCGGTAACGGCCCATGGTTCCCTCCAGATCTTTAGTGCCACAGACGGATTCGTGCCACTAGCCATCAACGGCGATGCACGCCAGGCGCGCTAAAATCCTCCTTAGCCGCTACAGAGGTCGCATCCCAGCGATAGAGGCGGCGATGGTGCGGGTGACGACGTATCGTTCGTCGCTGGCGCTCATGCTTTGTCCCCGTTTGTCCCTGGGCCGTAGGCGGCTGCGATAGCGGGGGAGTCGAGCCATCCCGAGTATGTGGGTCGCGAGGGCCAGCCTTCGGGCGAATCGAGCCATTCCTCCTGGCGGCCCCATGGTAGGACGTCGATCAACGCGAACGTGTGACTGAGTTGTTCGGTGCCCCGCCCGTTCGTATGCCACGTGCGGTACACGGTGCCCCCGTCGCGCAGGAACACGTTGACGCCGAAACCGCCGCCGGGTGGCGCATCCATGTCGGCGGCGAAGGGGCTCTGCGATGACGAATACCAATCCATGCGATTGCCGACCTTGCGCTTGTAGGCGAGTGCTTCCTCGATCGGTCCGTTGGTGACAACGACGAACCGGGCGTCATAGCGGTCGAGGAACTCCAGCCGGGTGAACTGTGACGTAAAGCCCGTGCACCCGCTGCACTGCCACTCCGCGCCGTCCGACCACATGTGGTGGTAGACGATGAGTTGGGCGCGACCGTCGAACACGTCGACCAGGCGGATGGGCCCGTCGGCGCCGATCAATGTGTAGTCGGGCAACTCGACCATCGGCAGTCGGCGGCGCTGGGCGGCGATCGCATCCAGCTCGCGGGTGGCGGCCTTCTCACGTTTGCGCAGTTTGTCGAGTTCGGCGCGCCAGGTTTGGTGATCGACCACAGGCGGCAAGGCCGCGGTTTCGGGGGGCATGGCTTCTACCTTCGCTCTCGATTTGTTCGTCTGGAAGGACTGACTGCCGGAGTGCCGGGGATTCATCGGTAGGGATGGGCGGCCCGTCGATGCCGTCGGCAGCGATGTCACATGTTGCTGCGGCGTCCCGTCTAGCGAATGAGGAACAGACAAGCCAATTGTGGGAGAGGCGGCATGATGAAGCGCTTGAGTGGCATTGCGCGGGCATACCTGATCGCGGTGACGGCCTTTGTCGGGATGGTCACCACCGGCATCGGGATCTGGTGTGTGCTCGATCCGCCCTCATTCGCCCGTGCCGTCGGGTTTGGCGAGCACCAGCACTTTCTGCACGACGTCGGCGCGTTCCAGATAGGCCTGGGAATCACGCTGCTGCTCGCCCTGATCTGGGCGGACGCTCTGGCTGTCGCCCTCGCGGGGTTCATTGTGGCCAACACCGTGCATACCCTGAACCACGTGATGGACCTTGACCTGGGAGGTTCGCCCGCCCAAGCGTGGGCGCTCGGTGCGGTATCGGTGGCGCTGGTCGCGGCGTTCGTGCTGCGGTTACATCAACTGGGCTACGTACTGGGCAGCGTTCCCATGGCCACCAGCCAGACGTTGGCGCCGTTGGTGCGCCAGAAGACGATCCGGCTGATCACCTTTCGCAAGGACGGCACCCCCGGTTCGAGCCCCGTCAGCATCGTCGTGGACGGCGATCGCGCCTACTTCCGCAGTTTCGAGCAAGCGGTCAAGATCCGCCGGATCCGGCGTAACCCAACCGTCGAATTCGGGCCGTCCACGGGGTCGGGCAAGCCGACGGGGCCCGTGCAACCTGGCGTCGTGCGCTTGCTCGACGGAGATGAGTATCGGCAGGTGGGGCGCCTGCTGCGGCAGAAGTATCCCTTCCTGCACGGCGTCCTGGTCCCGTCGGCGCATCGCTTGATGCGGTCCAAGTTCGGTCGCACGGTCCACGCGGAGCTGACCCCGTCGTCTTGATCCGGGTAGCCCAACGGCGCGCTTCGGAGGTTCAGCAGCGCCGATTCTGATCGGCGCCCGCACCGGTGGCAGGCTTGCACGGGTGAGCGATGTCGTGCGGGATTTCGAGTCTCAGCGGCCGCGTCTGTTCGGGTTGGCATACCGACTGTTGGGGTCGGCGAGCGAGGCGGAAGACGCCGTGCAGGACGCGTACCTGCGCCTGCACCGCGCTGATGCGGAGGCCATCGAATCGCTGCCGGCCTGGCTCACCACGGCCGTCACGAACCTGTGCCTCAACCGGCTCACGTCGGCCCGTGCCCGCCGGGAGGTCTACCCCGGCCCGTGGCTTCCCGAACCCGTTCTCACCGATGACCGGACGCTCGGGCCGCTCGAGACCGCCGAACAGCGCGAGTCGGTATCGATCGCGCTGCTGAGCCTGATGGAGCGTCTCGGGCCCACCGAGCGTGCGGCGTTCGTGCTCCGAGAAGCGTTCGCCTACAGCCATTTCGAGATCGCCGAGATCCTGGAAACCTCGGAAGCCAACGCCCGCCAGCTGTACCGGCGGGCGCGCGAGCGGCTGGGTGAGCCCCGGGGGCGCTTCCAACCGGACCGGGCGCAGTGGCGGCGCCTCGTCGAACGGTTCTTTACCGCCGCCCGGGCCGGCGACGTGGACGGACTCGTCGAAATCTTGACCGACACCGTGACGTCGACGGCCGATGGCGGCGGCAAGGTGGCGGCCGCCCGGCGCGTCGTCTCGGGCCGCGATCGGACGGCCCGCTATGTGGCGCGCGTGTTCGGCAGGAACCTGGCGCAGGCGGGTCCGCGTCTCGACGTCGCCGAGATCAACGGCGCGCCGGCGATGCTGGCGTTCGACGGCGACACGCTGGCCGGCGTCCTATGCTTCGACATCGCCGGGGACCAGATAGCGGCGCTGCGGGTCTTGGCCAATCCGGACAAATTGCGCTTTCTTGCCAAGCAGTTGTCACATCCGGCGGCGCCATCCGGTTCATAAGATGTGACGAACTCCGTACTCGTAACCGGCGGCACCGGAACTATAGGCCACATCGTCGTCGACCAGCTGACGGCCGCGGGCAAGGACGTCCGGGTCCTGAGCCGCGGACGGCGCCCGAACCAACGCGCGGACGTCGAACATGTCGTGGGGGACGTGCAGACCGGTGCTGGGCTCGATGCGGCGCTGGACGGCGTCGACACGATCGTGCACTGCGTCTATCCCACCGAGAACCTGGTCGCGGCTGCCAAACGCGCGGGTTCACCGCATCTGCTGTACGTCTCCATCGTCGGGATCGATCGCGTTCCCTTCGCCTTCTACCGCAGAATGCTCGCCAACGAACGCACGATCGCCGGGTCGGGCGTGCCATGGACGGTGCTGCGGGCGACCCAGTTTCACGACCTGATCGCTTTCGTATTGCGCCTGCTCGCGAAACCGCCGGTCATGGCGCTGCCGTCAGGCCTGAAATTCCAACCGGTCGACGTGCGCGACGTGGGCGAACGGTTGGCGGGTTTGGCCCTCGGCGAGCCGATCGGGCGCGCACCAGATTTCGGGGGTCCACAGGCGCGTACGCTCGACGATCTCGCCCGCAGTTACCTGGCGATTGCCGGTAGGCGTCGTCCCATGGCCCCGATCCGATTGCCCGCCAAGGTATTTGGTGGGATTCGTGGCGGCGGGCTGCTGACCCCCGAGCACGCCGCCGGCACGATCACGTTCGAGCAATACCTCGAAGAACAACAAGCCGCCGGCCGGCTGCCGTACCGCGACGCCATCCGCGCTTACTTGAGGCGACGATGACCAGCCCCGTGCTGCGCGGCGGACTGTGGTTTTTGGCATTCGTGGAAGTCGCGGTCGGGCTCGTCGCGACGCTGGCTCCTCGGGCCTTTTACGACTATGTCCCGTGGGTCGATCGCATCCCGCCGTACTCCGAACACCTCATGCGCGATTACGGCGCGATGAACCTCGCGCTGGCACTCGTCGTCGTCGCCGCCGCAAGGACGATGGAACGACGCTTGGTCCGGGTCGCACTGGGCGCCTACCTGCTGTTTGCAGTCCCGCACTTGGTCTTCCACGTCACACACCTCGAGAACTTCACGACGGCGGCCGCGGTTGCGCAGACCACGACCCTCGCGATCGCCACGCTGCCGATCGCGTTGCTGATCCTCACCCGAGGGCGCGACTAAGGGGAGTCCGGGGACGGATCAAGGCTAGATTTCATGACGGTTTCGGTTGGGCAAAGGTACTGCGGCTTACCCGCGATGCGAGGCCCGATGTCGCCTCTGCGGCTTTAGTGTTGCTGGTATGGCGGGAGTGGACAATTGCGTGAAGCGCTGGCGCACAGCGCTTCACGCGGGCGTGGCGGCCTTGATGGTTGTCATGCTCGGACTCGCCATCACGCCGGCGGCTCACGCGGCCGCTGCCACGGCGACGTTATCGGTGTCCCATTCGTGGCAGAGCGGTTTCATCGCCCACTTCACCGTCACCAACTCGAGCATGGCGCCGCTGAACGATTGGAAGCTCGAATTCGACTTGCCGGCGGGCGAATCCGTCTTGCACTCGTGGAACAGCACCGTCACGCAGACTGGCACGCACTATGTGCTCACTCCCGCGAATTGGAATCGCGTCATTGCGCCCGGTAGTTCGGCCACAGGTGGTTTCAGGGGCGTGCTGAGCGGTACCTACTCACCACCGGTGAATTGCGTGCTCAACGGGCAATATCCTTGCACCTAGCGCCGACGGTGCACTGAGTCCGGCCGCTCCGGGGCCCACCGGCCCAAGCCGGGCGCCGATGCGCTTCTTGCCGTGCAGCGGCGAGTTCGTTGCCTCCGAGCGCAGCGCAACGCACAACGTAGCCAAGAACTTCGGAGGTAGAGAATGCCACCAACGAAGGGATCGTGGGATCCCGCCACCAGCGTCGGAACCACGGCGACGATGGTGGCCGCGGCGCGGGCCATAGCGACCGCGAATGGTGACATCAACGATCCCTTCGCCGAGCCGTTGGTCCGCGCGGTCGGCGTGACCTTTCTGACCCGCTGGGCTACCGGTGAGCTGTCCGCGTCGGATGTCGACGTGGAGGGCAGCCCGTGGGGCCTGGCACAGATGCCCGCGTCGATCGCGGCGCGCACACGGTACTTCGACGAATTCTTTGCGGATGCCGCCGCGGCGGGCATCCGCCAGGCCGTCATCCTCGCCTCGGGCCTGGATACCCGCGCGTATCGGTTGGGGTGGCCTGAAGGGATGACGGTGTTCGAGATCGATCAACCGGCCGTCATCGAGTTCAAGACAACGACTCTGGCCAGTCTCGGCGCCGAACCCAAAGCCGACGTGCGCCCGGTTGCGACCGACCTGCGAGAGGACTGGCCGACGGCGCTGAACGCGGCCGGCTTCGAGCCCAACAGAGCTTCGGCGTGGATCGCCGAGGGGCTGTTTGGCTACCTGGCACCCGGGGCCCAGGACCAGCTGCTCGACACCGTCACCGCGCTCAGCGCGCCAGGAAGTCGACTCGGCTCCGAGGCCGTCCCGAATACGGCCGACATGGACCCCCACGCGGCCCGCGAACGCATGCAGGCGGCGACCGCCAAGTGGCGCCGGCACGGCTTTGAACCCGACTTCACCGTGATCGAGTTCGAGGGCGAGCGCCACGACGTCGGCGCGTACCTCGACGCGCGCGGCTGGACATCGGTCGCAACTCCAATGGGTCGACTGCTCGCGGACCACGAGTTGGGGTCGATCCCACAGACCGACGACAATCGACAAACGATGAACGGTGTCACCTACTACACGTCGACGCTGGGCACAGGGCGGGCTATCAGTGGAATCCTGGGAGGATGACCAAGCGCATCCTCAACGTCGTCTCCAACGTCGCCCACTACGACGACCCCACCCAGCCGACCGGGCTGTGGCTCTCCGAGCTGACGCACGCCTATGACGTCTTCGCCGAAGCGGGTTACGAACAGACGATCGTCAGCCCGAAAGGCGGCACTTCACCGCTGGAGCCGCGCTCGTTGAAGTTCCCCAGTTTCGGCAAGAGCGCCAAGGCCTGGAAGGCCGACGATACGAAGATGGAGCTGCTGGCCCGCACCGCCGCACCCGATGAGATCGACTCGACGGCCTATGACGCGATTTACTTCACCGGCGGCCACGCGGTCATGTATGACTTCCCGGATAGCGAAGGCCTGCAACGCATCACGCGCGAGATCTTCGAGCGCGGGGGAGTCGTGTCCTCGGTCTGCCACGGCTACTGCGGCCTGCTCAACACCAAGCTGTCGGACGGATCGCTCTTGGTTGCCGGGCGCAAGCTCACCGGGTTCGCCTGGTCGGAGGAGGTCCTGGCCCGGGTCAACAAGTTGGTGCCTTATAACGCCGAAGCGGAAATCAAGAAGCGCGGCGCCCGCTACGTTAAGGGTCTGATCCCCTTCGCCTCGCACGTCGTTGTCGATGGGCGGCTGGTCACAGGCCAGAATCCGGGATCGGCCAAGGCTACCGCCAAGAAGATCGTCTCGGTGCTGGGCAGCTGACAAAGCTGCGGTGATCCTCCGTTAGGTGCCCTGGCTCGCCGTCGATGACCGCGGGTAAGTTCGTTCGGAGCCACGACGACCGCGACCGCCTGCCTCAGGAAGACGCGAGAGGAACCTCATGAGAACGATCGCCTACCGCCACGCGGCGGCCGTCGGCCTGACCGCGCTCACATTGATCACCGCGGCCTGCGGCAATGGCAAGAGCGTCGACGCGTCGGCACCGCCTCACGCAGGGGTGAACGCCACCACCACATCTAAGGCTCCAGCGCCGCCCGCGGAGGTGAAGCTCATCGGTGAGGGCAACGTCGAGGTGATCCTGACCGGCCCGATCGCCGCCAAGTACTCGTCGGCAACCCAGGATCAGAAGCAGGCCCTCGGCAAACCGCTGACGGGTGACCGCAACGCGGGAAAACGGGAGAGCGGCTTGGTATTTCAGCAGTTCCAGGGCGGCGTGATCACCGCCAGGAACGACGCGGCCGGTACACCCGCGTTTATCACCACGGGCAAGATCCGGGAGGCATGGAATGTTCCGCGCGACCCGAACGGCGCGCCCGCAATCACCGGCAATAACGGGTCGGCGGGACCGCTGGGCTTTCCGACCAGCGACGTGAACACCGTTGGCGATCTGCTTGTATCGAACTTCGAGCACGGCAAAATCGAGTACAACCCGAAGACCGGCCAGGTCGAGGTGACGGTAAACGGCAACGTCGTACCATCCGGGCTGTAGCCCGGGGCCCCAGCTCCCAGCCACGGGCCATCGTCTGGCGCCAACAGACGAATGTTGATCTGAATAACACCCCTCCGCCTGTTTGCTGAGGAATTGTCAATTCCTGTGGATGGGTGATCTGTTTCCTGCTTCCCGGACATTGAGTTGTGGCGGTGATCGCCTCGGCGGGAGGCGTCGATCAGGAAACGCGGTCAGAGGCGGTGGGCGGCGGCTGCGATGAATTCGTCGAGTTGGTGGTTGGGTTCGTCGCCGCCCATAGACACCGCAGTTAGCAGATCCCAGGTGGGGTGGTACTCAAACTGGCCGCTGGCGTGCATCCAGCGCCGCAGGAAGCGATGCGACGGCTTGTCCGTGGTGCATGGCCAGGTTCACGCGGAAGTGGGCGATATCCTCCTGGACGGGTCCGGCGCACGACGAGACCCAGTCGACAACTCCGGATATTGTGCCTTGCTGCCACAAGATGTTGCCGGGATGAAAATCGCGGTGTAAGAACACTCGGTCGCTGCTCGGGCGCACATCATGGTACGTGGTGACGGCGCCTTCCCATGCCCACCGGTAGCGGGTCCACGCCGGTGGGGCGTTCTCCGGCGGGTAAGGCTCCCACCGGCGTAACTGTTGCGGCGCCCGTATGCCATGAATCGTCATCATGACGTCGATGACGGCGTCCAACCATGGGTCCAGCTCTGGTGGGTCCCACACGACGGCGCCTGGCAGTGCGGTCATTAGTACGGTGGGCACACCGGTGTCCTGCCCGTGCGGGTCGGCGGCAATCACCTTCGGCGCTGGAACCGATGTATCGGCCAAAAGATCTAAGACCAGTACCTCGTTCGGAGGAGCCCACGGCTCGTCGCGGATCCAGTCCAAGACGAATCGCTGCAGGATCACATCGCTTCGGTCATCGAGAACAAGACGGTGAATCGCCGCGGACTGGCCGCCTTCCAACGGCCGCTGCGCAATGACCTGACACTTTGTCTGGCGCTCAACCCATGCCAGTACGCCCGGTGGAACTGGAGCACGCAACTGATCGTGCAACTCATCATCAATGTCGAATCCGTACGGCGGCATCGCCTTATCCTGTCGAACGGGCCGAGCCGTCGATCACCCGAGGCGGATTAATTCGACATCAGAAGGGGTTGATGTCATGGCCAATGCTTGCCTCAGGCCACCAACGCTAACCGCGCCGTGTGATAGCGGAACCGTCCGGGGCGCCAGTCCCGATGTCATGCCTTCAGAATCGCCGAGTGGCCAGCGCAATGCCGAGCGCGATTTCGAGGGGACGGGCGCTGCGCATGGTCCATTGTTCCTGGAGCGGGGAGGTTGTGCTGCGACCGTTAAGGAGCGTTGCCGCAATCTTGATCTTGCACTCTTACCGTGGGTATACGAGATAACGCCTGTTGGCGACCGCAATCCTGGGGGCTCATATGACGACCGCAATCGCCGCGCTTGAGGCAATCGAGAAGGATGCGGACGACGCGAACGATCTTCTCTTGGCGGTCGCAGCAATGAACGCGGTTGCGCCCCTAAGGGAAAACCGCTCTTGTCGACGAACCGCGTTGGCGCCTCACGGAAGAAGAGATCGTGGGCGTGTCGATTACGGTGATTTGGGTGTCCCTCATGGTGGTGATCAGCGTCGCCGTGGGCACGGCCTTGACGATGAGTTAGCGACCGGCGCTCACTGATCGGTCAACCCGCACACAGGGTGAGGCGCTTTTCAGCGGTTGCATATGGGCACATTCCACCATGCAAAAGCTGGTGGTGCAGTGTGCACACGGGATTAGATTCTCGAGCTGGTTGCCTCAGATCCTCCTCGGTGAGCACGGCCTCCGGCGGGCCTGATTCATCAGATGAACCCGGCGTAGTTCTGCCGTCTGGCGCATAAGCCCACACCAGCCCTGGGTCAGATTGCACCGCAACATCTTTGATGTCGGCGCTTAACCGACTTATTCCATGAACGCTCGCGCTGCGTGCTCTGCGACGAGCATGAGCGGCGCGTTGGTGTTGCCGGAAGTGGCGGCAACACGTTATCGCACGTCGCCGCTTGGACGACCCGCATGGAGGTTCCACTGGCCGCAGTCCGGGGCCAGGACGTCGTTGACGTCCACTTCGAATCCGCCGACCTTCGGCCCGGGATTGGACGCGGTGCTCACGACGCGCTGGTAGAGAACAGCGGCGGGGTGGACCTGATCACCGGACCAGGCTCGAGTTTGCCAGGCCCACCGGCGGCCAGGTGTGCTCGAAGACCCGATAACGCCATCGGCCGCGGCCCACTGGCAGACCCTGACACCTCCGTAGACCCCAGTGCGCTGAACCCCAAGAACTGAGTTGATTCCGCGAAACCACGGCAGCGCGGTGTGAATCCAGGTGTTGCGGTTGATGTCCTCGTCGATCGTGAAGAAAATCGGCGCACTCTGGCCGCCGCCTGCCGCGGTGTGCAAACGCCAGGCGGTGCGCGCATCCGCGACGCCGCCCGCGTAGCCCCGCGTGAAGTCTGACGGCGTCGACCCACCCGGCTTGCCGTATTGGTAGTTACTGACAATCACCAAACCCGCGGCTGTCAGTGAGTCGGCGTAGGACCGAGTGATGGGCTTGGCGCCGAACGAGGAGCCCGGACGTGACAACGAGACGTAGTTGACCACCCCGCTATAGCCGGCAGCCCGGATCTGCTGCGCCGGAATCTGGTGTGCGGCAAAGTCGATCAGCTGAGGGGGAGCGGCGGCAGTCGCTCTCGGCATGCCGCAGGCTACCGATGCGGCACCCAGACCGGCCAACGTGGCGGCGTAGCGCAGCGCGTCGCGCCGGGAGACAGTGCGCAATGGCACATCGGTGGCGGCAGAGGGCAAATTGCGCACGGCGCAAGGTTAAACATGTGACTGTTGTTACCGATAGTGCTGCGCCAGTCGAAACGCGGTTGCATGCCCAAATAGATACCGAGCGGTGATCGTTCGGCTATCACCGCGAAAGAACATACGGGAGAACGACCTACCGACGATCGCCCGCGCTGCGCGCTCGGCGATGCGCATGGTCGGCACGTTGGTGTTGCCGGAAGTGATGGTGGGCATAGCCGAAGCATCGGCCGGTAAACATCCACATTGGATTGGTGCATATCCCTCCCGCGCCGCAGCAGGGAGGGTCTTTAGTCACGATGGCAACTTCACCGCGGCTCACCCTGCTCGCCGCGCAGTGCAGGAGCACGACTGTGCTGTGGCCGCTAAGGATCGTTACCGCAATCGTGATCTCGCGCTCGTATCTTCGGATATACGAGAAAGCCGAAGCTTCGACCGTCCAATAACGCCTATCGGCGTCCCGGGGGCTGATATGACGACCGCAGTCGCCGCGCACGACCCAATCGACAAAGACGCGGCCGACGGGCATGACGATCTCCTTTTGGCGGTCGCAAAAGTGAACGCAAATGGTTGCCCAAGCGACACCGTTCGCGTTGAAGCGAAGCCGCGTCCGAGACTCACGGAAGAAGAGATCGTGCGCCTTCTCCCAATTACTGGTAACCCGCCATATTCTTTTCCGCCGTATTGCGCCATGTGCTGGAGTGCCGTGGCCGCAGGGGAGCGGCGTAGCGATTGTCGGTTGGAGGTCCGAGTTTGTGAGCGGCAGGGACCGCGGAATTGAGGAGTGAGAGTCGAAGCGTCGGGCTGGCGGCGCTCTAACTTGCCGCCGCCCTTGGGCTCAAGCGGTGGGCGGCCTGTGGCTTTGGCTCGGGCGTGCGCCACTGGTCGAGGCGGGTATCGGTCGAAGGTGTGAGATGGCCTTTGTCGCGGGGGTGGAACCCGTGGAGCCCGTGCGGCGGCCTCTCCGGGTTGTGTCGTGCCCCTTGCCTTGGCACATGAACACCGACATACGGTTGTCGCGACGCTGTCTGACGCTGGTGCCATGAACAAGAACACGAACACGGTGGATACAAACACGGTCGCTGCGGATGCGGCGCTCGCGGTGTGGTTGCAGATGTGGAACACGGACAGTGACATCGCTCGTCAGATCTGCAGTGACGATTTCCGGATTCATTTCCTAAACTCCGATACCGATGGGTCGAACCCAGGCGACGACGTGCTCGGCGCGGAGAGTTTCGCTCGGTTTCTGGATCGGTATCGCGAACAGCATCCGGATGTCGCATTCACCGAGGTCGCGCGGGCCCTCGACGGCCCGCACGGGCGGATGCTGTGGAATGTGCGGGACGGGGAGGTGGCTGCGGGCGGGATCGATGTCTTCGACTTCACCGAGGATGGGCTGATCCAAGAGGTGTGGTCGGTCGGCGGGACGCGCGCGCACCGCACCTAGGACGGGGGCAGACTCACGTTCATGAGGAGAGCCGAGCGGCTGTACGCACTGGTCGATCTGCTGCGGGGATCACGCCGGCCGTTGTCGGCCGCTCGGCTCTCTGAGGAGTTCGAAGTATCGAAGCGCACGATTGAGCGTGACATCCAGTCGCTCCAGCTCGCGGGGGTCCCGATCTATGCGGACTACGGGGTGTCGGGCGGGTATTCGATCCTGAGGGAGCACTCCCTGCCGCCGCTGAATCTCTCGGTAGCGGAATCGCTGGCGGTGCTCGCGGGGCTTGGTTTGCTGGAGAACTCGCCATATGGTGCGGCGGCGCGGCGGGCCCGGGCCAAGGTCCTGTCGATCAGCCGCGAGGATCACCGCGCGCCAGTCGATGAGGCGTTGGCGTCTATGTTCGTCATCGACGCCCAGTCGCCGTCAGAGGCGGCGATCTCGCTGATTCCCGAGGCGATCGCCGCGCGCCGGGTCATACGGCTGGACTACACGTCCGAGGACGGCGAGACCCATACCACCCGTGACGTGGAGGCGATGGGTCTGCTGCGCGGAGGTGATTCGTGGATGTTCGTGGGATGGTGTCGGCTGCGTGAAGGCATCCGCGGATTTCACCTCGGCCGCATCCGGCACCTGGAGATCACCGGAGAGGTGTTTCCCGAACGCGATCCTGCGGTGCTCGACGCGGATCTCTCGCGCTGGCGCACTCGGCGGCTCGGGTGACACTCCCGAGCCGCAACCGCATGCATGTCGCGGTGCGTCGTCTGCTGCGAACCGGATATCCCGATGGGTGAGAACCGTTGGTCAAATGCGAATCCCGCCAGATATATCACGACAGGACAACAGGATTGGTTTGAAGCTGATTCATCTGGTGAAAACGGCGTACTTTACCCGACATAATGTTGCTTATCGGCATAATGTTGACCGGCGCAAAGCGGCTAGCGCGTCGCGTCGGGGCTAAAACGAGCCCCCGTGTCCACTGCCTCCCATGGCAGCAAGCCCAGAACGCTCAGTTGGCAAATCTGTCGTGGGTACGCGCCAGTCCCGCGACGAATTAATCGAGCGCCCTCCGCACGACATCGCGCGCAGCCCATTGAGTGATCCTCGGCCTCGCTCGCCTGACCGGCCTTTACCGCCATCATTACGTCACAGTGACGAATTGCGTTGTGGCGGCGGCACATAAGGCTCGCACCAATGTGCGGGCAATGCGGGTCCGATGCTGGGCGCGGACGCGCTACGGCCCCGATCCCACCTCGCCGCGCTCGGCGAGGGTACGTACGTCAGCGGGAGGCGCTACTCCGGCGGCGGGGGCGCCACCGGCTGGCACGCGTTGGCCCCCGGGTTCCACCAGTTGCCCGGACCGCAATCAGGGGGTGCCGTTGGCTGGCACGCATTGGCCCCGGGATTCCACCAATTGCCAGGACCGCAATCAGGGGGCGGCGGCGCCACCGGCTGGCATGCATTGGCCCCCGGGTTCCACCAGTTGCCGGCACCGCAATCCGGGGGCTGGGCGGAGGCCACGCCGGACGATACCGCCGCCACGTAGGCCATTGGTCCTAATGCCACCGCCACGGTGCACACGACGCGACGAACGAACACACTCATCGAGCCCTCCCATCGCAGGCGTCCAGACTTTAGCTGGGCGTGAGTGTAAACCGACTACCCAATCCGGCGGCCTCGCAATCACTACCTCGCACTTTTACGCAGCGGCTTCCGGGCCCCCGCGAGGTGGGTGGGAATCCCCGACCCGCCCGATTCGTCACCGTGACGATTATGCAAGGCGGTAAGCCGCTACTGCGATCACATCGTGGCCGGCTCGGCTTACGACTCCTTCGTCGGGCGCAGAGAGCTCCACGAGACTCCGATCACCACGAGACAGTGTAAGGACATGGCGCAGAAGGGACACCGGGTCGCGCTACAGACCGCACCCGACCACCGTATCCCCTTCCCCACCGTGGAAAACCCTATGGCCTAATTACGTCACTGTGACGGAATTGCGTTGCGGCGCAGCCATATTGAGACGGTCCGATATCACGCGTTGCGATAATGAACCATCGGAACGTGCACCGTGACTGTCCCATCAATTGTGCGTCGGAAAATACATCTCCTGTTTCACCCTGCACACCAGTTCGCCGGTGCGGTTGAACATCGTCCCACTCGCCAGTGCCAGCGAACCGGCGCTACTCGGCGAGGACCGGTCGTAGAGAAGCCAATCCGACAATGCCGCCGGACCGTGGAACCACACCGAATGGTCGCGCTGCGCCGATGCCCCGACACCGCCGCGTGCGGCATATGCCGGTTCGGTCAACGTCACCGCCGACAGGTACGCCACCAAGCTGGCGGTCAGCACCGGGTCATCGGGAACTCGCCCGTCGGGTCGCCACCACATCGGCGCGCGTGCGGGCGGAGCTGCCTCGGTGTCGATGATCCGGCGCTCGAACCAGCGCAGGCTCGCCCACCGCCCTTGGGCGCTCTCGTCGGATTCCGCGAGATGCGGGGCAACACACGGCAGGGACTCCGGGCTGGAAGCCGGCGGCATCGGTGGCTGATAGACGACCTGCGCGGGCGCGGTATCGGCGACTTTGAACGACGACATGGCCTCCATCAGAATCTTTCCGTCTTGGCGTGCGGTGACCCGTCGAGCAGAAAACGTCCGGCCTTCTTGGAGGTCGACGACTTCGAAATCAACCGGGTGACGCGAGTCGCCGGGCCGCAGGAAGTACGTGTGGACGCTGTGCGGCGTTCGGCCCGGTGCGGTGTGGCTTGCCGCCAACAAAGCCTGAGCCGAGATGTGCCCACCGAGTATATGGTTGGCGGGCGCGGGAAGCTGCCGCCCGACGAAGAGCCACTGATCGACTCGGTCGAGCTCCAAGGTGGCGAGCACGTCGCCGAGCGAAGATGACATCACGACGTATCTTGCCGGATACTCGCTCACGCGCTGAGTCGCCGGTACCGTTGCAGCCGCCGCAACGCCGGTGCCGACGCCGACCCCGCCACGGGCTGCAGCGCGTCATTGAGCCGCGCGCGTACGGCGGGGATGTCGAGATGCATCCCGATCGCCACGAGGCAATTGGCCATTGCTCCCGACGGCGCCTTCGCGATGTGGACGGCGCCACCCACCAAGTTGATCACGTATTCGCGCACGGTCGCGCGCTCCCGCACAGCCACAATGCCTTTCATCCTGAACACCCGCGGAGGCGGCTGTTCGAGAAGATCGACCAGGGCGTCAGGGTCGACACAACCAGCGCCGGCCACGGTGACCGCATCGGCGTGGTCGTGGTCATGCTCGTGCTCGGGCACCAAGTCCAGGAACGAGAGCTGGCCAACCTGTCCGGACGTGCCGGACGCGTCGAAGAGCAGCTCCGGGTCGATCCGGCCACCCGATGTGCCCACGACATGAATGTGCGGGTTCCGTTGCGCCGCACGCTGTGTGACGCGCTGCACCACAGCCGACCGCTCGCAGTCAGGCACTTGGTCGAGCTTGTTGACAACGATCAGCGACGCCGCACCATAGCGGACCGGCGGTAGCGTGCCGGAGTCGACGGTGTCGAAATGGTTCACCGCATCGACGACGTCCACGAGTCCGCCCGGCCGGACCCCCCGTATCTCGCTGAAACCGATGATCCGCGCGATCGCCACGGGGTCGGCCAGACCACTGGCCTCGACGACGATGGCATCAAGGCGCCGGGCCGGATCCGCGAGTTTGATGAGTGCGTCGTCGAGCCCACCGCCATCGGGCAGGCAACAGATGCATCCGCCGGCGATCGAGGCCGGTTCGTCGACCTGACCGGCCACCAGGGAAGCGTCGATGTTGATGTCACCGAAATCATTGACCACGACACCGATTCGGGTGCCGGGATGGCGCAACAAGTGGTTGAGCAGCGTCGTCTTGCCGGCGCCGAGATGACCGGTGAGCGCGATGACGGGTATCGCAGCCAATGCCCTACCTTCCGCACCGACATCCGGACGTCCGATGCTAACCGGCGCCATATCACGGTCGGATCGTGCCCCGCGGCACAGGGAGATACTCACGCCCCGGCGCGTAATAGAGCACCCGCTCTGTTATGGTGGTTGCATGCCGCGGCCTCGCCTACATGATCCCGACGCCGTCCTGGACGCCGTCGAGGACCTGGTGGCGCGGTCGGGCCCGAGCGCGGTGACCATCCGGGCGGTCGGCGCGGCCGTGGGTGTCTCCAACGGCGCTGTGTACCACACGTTCACATCGCGGGGCGGGCTGATGGGCCAGGCTTGGCTGCGGGCTGGCCGGCGTTTCCTGGCGGTACAGACGGCACTTGTCGACGACGCCGCGACCGGCGCCGACCCGGGCGGTCCCATCGAAGCGGTGGTGGCCGCCGCCGACGCGCCGGTGGTTTTCACCGAGCAATATCCCGGCTCATCGACGCTGTTGTTGCGTGTGCGCCGCGAGGAAGTGCTTGCCGACGATGTCCCCGACGACATTGCCGACGAATTGCGACGCCTCGACGAACTTCTCGTCGATTTGATGGTGCGGCTTGCGGTCGCGGTGTGGGAGCGCAAGGACGCGGCGGCGGTGGACACGATAACCAGCTGCGTCGTCGACCTGCCCACCGCGTTGTTGCTCCGGCGAGATCGCCTCGGAAGCTCCACAGCGCGAGCGCATCTGCGTGCGGCCGTGCGCGCCGTGCTGGAGATCGGCCCTCCCGCCCCGCGGCAACGACGCGGCTGACCGATCGTGAGAACCATGAAAGAAAGTCAGGGGAACACATGGCTGTAAAACTGGATTACGACGACAAGATCGCCATCATCCGGCTGGGCGACGATGAGAACCGTTTCTCCCCAGCATTTTTGGATGACGTTGAGGCCGCGCTCGATCAGGTCATCTCGGACGGCGCCCTGGGGCTGGTCACCACCGCCGGCGGCAAGTTCTACTCCAACGGGTTGGATCTGGACTGGCTCAGCGCCCACACCGACCGGGGACCGTGGTACATCAATCGGGTGCACCGGCTGCTCGCGCGCGTGCTGACGCTGTCCGTTCCCACCGCCGCCGCCGTGGTCGGTCACGCGTTCGGTGCCGGAGCAATGCTGGCGATCGCGCACGACTTTCGCGCCATGCGCGACGATCGCGGGTACTTCTGTTTTCCCGAGGTCGACATCCGCATTCCGTTCAACCCGGGCATGGCTGCGCTCATCCAGTCCAAACTCACTCCTCGCGCCGCGGTGGCCTCGATGACGACGGGCCGTCGGTTCAGCGGGCCCGACGCAGCACAATTCGGCATCGTCGACGTCGCCTGTCCGGCGGACGCGGTCACCGGCACGGCCGTCGACCAGATTCGCCCATTGGGAGGCAAGGACCCGGGCACGCTCAGAGCGATCAAACAGACGATGTTCGGTCACGTCGTGCGCGCACTGACCGACAGCGACGAGGCGCTCTGAAACGGGCTGTGCCGCTTGGCCAATGCATCGGCGGACCGATGCTAGGCGTGATTCACGCGAGACACTACGTCCGTCCTGTATGGTCAGCATGTCTGCCGGCGCGAGGGAACAGAGGCATCCGATGGCAAACGGCCTTCCCAATAACGCCTACACGTCGCCCCAGGTCTTGGATCCCGGTCTTCGCAAAGTGGCTCGATTTCTGCCCCGGGGCTACGCCTTGCACCGCGGTCTGAAGCTGCAGCGCGCCATCATGAACCTGATGGGCAACGCCGGGCGCATCCGCACGGTGCCGGTGGCCGCGGTCAACGAGCACGTCAGCGTCCGCCTGCACCGTCCGGCCGGCCTTGCCGGCCACGCACCGGCGCTGCTGTGGATCCACGGCGGCGGCACCATCATGGGCCACGCCGCCCAGGACGACAAGTATCTGCGCCAACTGTCTCAGCTCACCGGCGTCGCGATCGCGGCGGTCGAACACCGGCTAGCCCCCGAACACCCCTACCCGATACCGGTCGAGGACTGTTATGCGGCCCTGCTCTGGCTGGCGCGCCAGCCATGGGTGGACCCGGATCGAGTCGCCGTCGGCGGCGCCAGCGCCGGCGGGCATTTCGCCGCCGCGGTGGCGCAGCGGGCGCACGACCGCCAGGACGTCAAAATCGCTTTCCAAATGCTGGTGTATCCGATGCTCGACGATCGCACCGGCGCCCGGCGTGACGGCCCCAGGCGGATCATGTGGACCGAATCCGACAACCAATTGGCCTGGCAGTGGTACCTCAATGGGGCCGATCCCGAAGAGGCGGCACCGGCTCGCCGCAAGGATTTGTCGGACTTGCCGCCCGCCTGGATCGGCGTGGGAACGCTGGACCTCTTTTACTCCGAGAGTCTTGAGTACGCGCGACGCCTGCGCGAGGCGGGCGTCCCGGTGCAGGAGGAGATCGTTCCGGGCGCGTTTCACGCGTTCGACCAGATCGCCGACAAGGCGGCGATCTCGGCGAAGTTCTTCCAAAGCCAATGCGACTATTTGCGGGGCGCCCTCACCCCCAGCGGATGACCCGCCCGAACCCACCTCTTGCACCACAGCGGCTGGTCGAATGATGTTGCGCTAGAACAGGACTGGTGCGAGGTGCCGAGAACGCGGAACGCCGCCGCTCGCCCTGGCCGGTGCCGGGCAGCCTCGCCTCCGCACCGCCAAGATGGCACCTTTTGACTGCAAACTGTGCACAACGTGCAACTATATGAGTATGGCCAATCCCCTGGGGCTACGCGAGCGCCGCCGCCGGCAGACGAGCGCCGACATCCGCGACGCCGCCGTGCGCCTCACGCTGGAACGGGGATTCGACAAGGTCACGGTCGACGAAATCTGCGCCGAAGCCGGCGTCTCGACCCGCACGTTCTTCAATTACTTCCCCAACAAAGAGTCCGCACTCGCCTACGGCCCCTCTGACATACCCGCCGAGCTGGCCGAGGATTTCGTCGCCGCCGGACCCGCCCCCTACTCGGTCGTCCTCGCGGAACTGATCACCCTGGCGGCACACCACCTGCGCGACGTCCCCCCTCGGCGCGAACACGCAGCTCACATGCTCGAACTCGCGAAGACTTCGCCCGCCGTCCTGGCGGCGTTCCTCGCCGATCTGGAACGATTCCAGAACCAGTTGACGGACATCATCGTCCGCCGCCAGGCGATGCAGCCCGACGACGAGATGGCCGCGCTGATTTCCGCGCTGGCGCTGACGGCGGTGCGGTCAGGCCTGGAACGCTGGGCGAGCGGTGAGGCGAGTGAAACCGCCGACACGCCGATGCCCTATGTTGAGCGTGCCGCCGCGCTGGTGAACAGCATCTTCACGAAGTGACCTGAAACACCAGCAGCAAATGTTGCATACACTGCAAGGTATGCACATCATGTACTATGCGCTGGTGGCGTTACCCGGGGAGGCTTCAGCAACAAGGTGAGCCGGGTGTCGCCGCCGGGGACGTCAGCAGTGGGGATGGGCGACTTTCACCGCGTTTGACGGTCTTGCGCGCACGAACCAAGGCAATCCACGCAATTCGTTGTTGATCGGTGCGACTGTGGGCACTCACCTGTCCACAACCTCCAGTCGCGCAAACGCTGATCCGCGTCACGTCCGCGTGATGAGGAAGGGATCACCCAGGTGCAGATATCGAGACTTGTGCGCAACGCCTGGCTGCCGCTGTTGATCGTGGCGGTGGTGCTGGTCGGCGGGTTTGCCGTCGTTCGGGTCAAGTCGTTCTTCGGCGCGCACGACACGGGCGTCATGACCAGCCCGCGACTCGATGAGTCCAAGCCGTTCAAGCCCAAGGTCGTCAAATACGAGGTCTTCGGCTCGGCCGCCCAAGCCAACGTGAACTACCTGGATCTGTCCGCCGACCCGAAGCGGATCGACGGCGCGCCACTGCCGTGGACGCTGGTCCTGAGCACCACCGCCCCTTCGGTGTTCCCGAACCTCTCGGCACAAAGCGACGGCAACTCCCTCGGTTGCCGCATCACCATCGATGACGAAGTCAAGGACGAGAACCTCACCCACGGCGTACACGCCCTGACCTTCTGCATGGTGAAATCCGCATGAGCACAACGTTCAACGATTCCCGCACCGACACCATCCCCGTTGTCGACGAACCCGTTCGGGACAAGATCCCCCGGCTCATCCGGACGTTCGCCGTACCGATCATCCTCGGCTGGATCGCGATCATCGCGGTGCTCAACGTCTCCGTCCCCCAGCTGGAGGAGGTCGGCAAGATGCGCTCGGTGTCGATGGCACCGGATGACGCGCAGTCGGTCGTCGCGACCAAGCGCATGGGCGCGGTGTTCAACGAGTACAAGTCCAACAGCTCGGTGATGATCGTCCTCGAGGGCCAGAATCCGCTGGGCGCGGACGCGCACGCCTACTACGACGAGATCGTCAAGAAGCTCGACGCAGACACCAAACACGTTGAACACGTACAGGATATGTGGAGCGATCCACTCACCGGAGCGGGCGCGCAGAGCAACGACGGCAAGGCCGCCTACGTCCAGGTCTACCTCGCCGGTAACCAGGGCGAGGCCTTGGCCAACGAGTCGGTGGAATCCGTCCAACACATCGTCAAGAGTGTGACCCCACCCAAAGGGGTGAAGGCCTACGTCACCGGTCCCGCGGCGTTGTCGGCGGACCAGCACGAGGCCGGCGACCGCAGCATGCAGCTCATCACCGCGGCCACGTTCACCGTCATCATCGCGATGCTGCTGTTGGTCTATCGCTCCGTCATCACGGTGCTGCTCACGCTGGTGATGGTGGTGCTCGAGCTGTCGGCCGCGCGCGGAATGGTCGCGTTCCTAGGCTATTTCCAGCTCATCGGGCTCTCGACGTTCGCCACGAACCTGTTGGTCACCTTGGGGATCGCGGCCGCCACCGACTACGCGATCTTCTTGATCGGCCGATATCAGGAAGCCCGCTCTATCGGCGAGTCCCGAGTAGATGCGTACTACACGATGTACAAGGGCACCGCGCATGTGGTGCTCGGGTCGGGCTTGACCATCGCCGGCGCCACCTTCTGCCTGCACTTCACCAACCTGCCCTACTTCCAGACGCTGGGTATCCCGCTGGCGATCGGCATGGTGGTCGTCGTCGCGGCGGCGTTGACGCTGGGTCCCGCGGTCATCTCCGTGGTAATCCGCTTCGGTAAGACACTGGAACCCAAGCGCACGCAACGCATTCGCGGGTGGCGCAAGGTCGGTGCGCTCGTCGTGCGCTGGCCCGGCCCGATCCTGGTCCTCACCATCGGCGTGGCGTTGGTGGGCTTGCTGACCCTGCCCGGGTACCGGACCAACTACAACGACCGCAACTACCTACCGACGGACCTGCCGGCCAACGAGGGGTATGCGGCCGCGGATCGGCACTTCTCGCAGGCGCGGATGAACCCCGAGGTGTTGATGATCGAAAGCGACCACGATCTGCGGAATTCGGCGGACTTCTTGGTGATCGACAAGATCGCCAAGACGGTCTTCCGGGTCCCGGGCATCGGGCGCGTGCAGGCGATCACCCGCCCGCAGGGCACGCCGATCGAACACACGTCGATTCCCTTCCAGATCAGCATGCAGGGCGTCAGCCAGCAGATGAGCCAGAAGTACCAAGAAGATCAGATGGCCGACATGCTGCACCAGGCCGACATGATGCAGACGACCATCGACAGCATGGAGAAGATGTCCAGCATCACCGTGCAGATGGCCAACGACATGCACGTCATGGTCAGGAAGATGCACGACATGACCATCGACATCAACGAATTACGCGACCACATGGCCGATTTCGAGGACTTCTTCCGGCCGATGCGTAGCTACTTCTACTGGGAAAAGCACTGCTATGACATCCCGGCGTGCTGGTCGCTGCGCTCGGTGTTCGACGGCCTCGACGGCATCGACACGATGACCGATGACATCGAAAGTCTGCTGCCGGTCATGGACCACCTGGACACCCTGATGCCCCAGATGGTGGCGCTGATGCCTTCCATGATCGAAAACATGAAGGCCATGAAAACCACGATGCTGACCATGTATTCGACCCAGAAGGGTCTGCAGGATCAGCAGAAAGAGGCGCAGAAGAACTCCAGCGCCATGGGTAAGGCGTTCGACGCCTCGAAGAACGACGACTCGTTCTACCTGCCCCCGGAGACCTTCAACAACAAAGAGTTCAAGAAGGGCATGAAGAACTTCATCTCCCCCGACGGGCACGCCGTGCGCTTCATCATCAGCCATGACGGCGATCCGATGTCGCAGGAAGGCATTTCGCACATCGGGGCGATCAAGAAGGCCGCCTACGAGGCGCTCAAGGGCACGCCGCTGGAGGGCTCCAAGATCTACCTCGCGGGCACCGCGTCGATCTACAAGGACCTCAGCGACGGCAACACCTACGACCTGTTGATCGCCGGCATCGCTTCGCTGTGCCTGATTTTCATCATCATGCTGCTCATCACGCGCGGTGTGGTGGCCTCGGCGGTCATCGTGGGGACGGTCCTGCTCTCGCTGGGCGCGTCCTTCGGACTGTCGGTGCTGATCTGGCAGCACCTCATCGGCATCGAACTGCACTGGATGGTGCTCGCGATGTCGGTGATCATCCTGCTGGCCGTGGGCGCCGACTACAACCTGCTGTTGGTCGCGCGGTTCAAGGAAGAGATCCACGCCGGCCTGAACACCGGCATCATCCGCTCGATGGGCGGCACCGGCTCGGTGGTCACCTCAGCCGGCCTGGTGTTCGCCTTCACGATGATGACGATGGCCGTCAGCGAGTTGACGGTGATCGGCCAGGTGGGGACCACCATCGGGTTGGGTCTGCTGTTCGACACCCTGATCGTGCGGTCGCTGATGACACCATCGATTGCGGCGCTGCTGGGCAAGTGGTTCTGGTGGCCACAGCACGTGCGTCAACGGCCGGTCCCCTCGCCGTGGCCCAAACCCGCCGCCAAAGAGCGCGAATCCGTAACCGCGGACGCCTGACGCTCGAGAGTGCAACTACCGACGGTCCCACTCGGGAAGCCCGTCGGCAGTTGCGCTTGCGCGGCAGATGACTCCTACGTGACCCAGTCCGGCTGCGCGTCGGTCTCCACGTTGGCGAAGTCCTTGTGCCCCAGCCCGGCGGTGGTGCCGCCGTCGACGACGAACTCCGAGCCGGTGGAGTAGCTGGACTCGTCGCTGGCCAGATAGACCACGAGGTTGGAGACCTCCACGGGTTGGGCGGCCCGGCCCAGCGCCGTTTGGAAGATGTCGTCGGGGACCCAATCGGTCATCGGGGTCTTGATGAGCCCGGGGTGAATGGAGTTCACCCGGATTCCGCTGGGCCCCAGTTCCAGTGCGGCCGACTTCGTCAGCCCGCGCACCGCGAATTTGGTTGCGGTGTAGCCGTGGCAGGCGATGGTGCCCGCCATGCCTTCGATCGAGGAGATGTTGATGATCGATCCCCGGCCCGCTTCCTTCATCGGCTTCACCACGGCGCGGATGCCGAGAAACACCCCCGTCAGGTTGATGTCGATAATGCGCTGCCACTCCGAGAGCGCGTAGTCCTCCAGCGTGCCGATGTTGATGATGCCCGCGTTGTTGACCAGCACGTCGATGCGGCCGAACTCGCCCAGGGCGGTCGCCACCGCCGCGTCCCAATCCTGCGGCTTGGTCACGTCGAGGTGCAGGTAGCGGACCGCGTCCCCGACCTCGGCCGCCACCGCCTTGCCCTCGTCGTCGAGGATGTCACCGAACACCACCCTGGCTCCCTCGGCGACCAGCGACCGCACGTGCGATGCACCCATCCCCCGGGCGCCGCCGCTGATGAGCGCGACCTTTCCCGCCAACCGTTCTGCCACTGCGCTTCTCCTGTCCTCTGAGTTCGTCTCTGCACCATACGTTCCGGAGGCAATGTATGGCCATAGCCAAACGCCGGGTCAGGAGTCGTAGGCGCGCAGCAGCGCCCGCGTGCGGGCCCGGCCCTCCGGTGACGGATCGAATGCCGCCGCAACATACTCGTCGACGCCCGCGGCGCGCAGCTCGTCGAGCCGGCCGCGCACGGTGTCCTCGTCGCCGATGATGGCGGCATCCTGCGGCCCCGCGTAGCCCTCGCGGTCGAGCATCGCGCGGTACGACGGCAACTCGCCGTAGATGGCGAACTGTTCGGCCGCCTGCTTGCGGACGGCGTCGACATCGTCGGTGACACTGACGGGCAACGACGCGGCGACACGCACCTCGTCCTCCCGGCCGGCATCGGCCGCCGCCCGCCGCAGCGTCGGGCCGACATGTTCGGCCAGCGTCTTGGGGCCGGTCATCCAGGTGCAGGTGCCCGACGTGCGCCGGCCGGCGATCTTGAGCAGCTGCGGACCCAGGGCCGCGATGTACACGTCGGGCTTCGGCGCCCCCGAGATCATCAGGGCACCGCGGGTGGTCACCGTCTCCCCCGCCGCGGCGGCGGGTTCACCGGCCAGCAGGGGCAACAACCCGTCGAGGTACTCGTTAAGCCTGCGCACCGGCTTGTCCCACGGGATGCCCCACATCCCTTCGGTCACCGCCTGATGGGTCATGCCGAGCCCGAGCGTGAACCGGCCACCCGAGGCGAGGCTCAACGTGAGGGCACGCTGCGCCATGAGCATCGGATGCAGATTCTGGATCGGCACCACGCCGCTGGCCACCTCGATCGTGTCGACCTCGTGCAGCGCGATGGCCAGAATCGTGAGAAGGTCTGGCTCATAGGGCAATTGGCTCATCCACACCCGCGTGAAGCCCTCTTCGCGCAGCATTTCGAGGTTGGCGATCGTCGCGTCGATCGGCGATTGACCGCCCGATCCGCTGAGTTGCCCGAACATGGAGATCTGCATGACCATCACGCTCCTTCGCGTCGCCTTCGGGAAGGTTATCGCCCCTCCCCGGGGCGCACCCGAGCGGAGGTCGCCGAGCCGGCTCAGCCGACGATGTCGAAGACCGCGGCAGCGGAGGTGAAGGCCTTGTCGGCGTTGCCTTCGTCGTGCAGCAGCATGCGCACGCCGACGCGCCCGGGCCCGCCAGGATGCGCGGTGCCCTCGACCCGGAATGGACCCACCTTGCCGCGCGACATGAACATCACGTGCCAGCTCACGACCTGCAGCTTTCTGCTTCCCGCGACCTCGGCGGCCAAATCGATTGCGGCGGTCTCGAGAACGACGTGCTGGGGTCCGATGTGCAAGGCCGCATCCGGTGACGCGAGTTCGGTGCTGAGCTCGGGCAGGACCCAATGGCCGTCGCCGCGACGGCTGGCGCCGAAGGCCCGCCACAGCGGCGGCAGATCCGGTGAGTCCTCGATCACCAGCTCCGTGCCCGAAACATCCATCCTGTCCAGGCCTTCGGGCGGGATGCCGATGATCGCTCCCTGCCCCTCGTTGAAGGCGATCACGCGCTGCGGGTTATCGGCGTCGACGATCGTGCAGCGCCCGTAGCCCATGGTGCGGCCCTGGTGCACGATGCCCGACCCGACGATCTCCACCCGCGTCACGTCGTAGCCGGGGTCGACGATCTGTACCGACGCGATCACCGGGTTGGGCACGGCGACCATGTCGGTCTGACAACCCTCGGGGGAGGAAATGGCCAACGGCGCCACCATGATTCCGCCCGCCTCGTTGCGCATGTCGCGGCGGATGGTGACGGTGTCGTCGGTCTCGCCGAGATTCATCGACGAGTGTTTGCGGCCGATGTAGCGGTAGCTCAGCAGGCCCGTCCAGCGTCGGTACAGTTCGTCGCGGTAGGCGTCGGTGTCCCCGGCCAATTCTCGGATGTCACGAAGCTGGTCGCTCAATTCCGTTCTCCTCCCGGGCTTTTGCCGCGTCGCACCTGATTGAACGGCACGCCCCGGTCATCGGCGCGCTCGCGCGGAAAGTTCAGCACCCGCTCGCCGATCACGTTGCGCGCCATCTCGGTGGTGCCACCGCCGATGCTGGCGGTCTGCCGGCCCAGATAGCGCGTCCCGATATCGAGGAGTGCACCGTCGTCCGCGACCACAGCCGACGTCCCGGACACGGCAAGGGCGGTGTCGGTTTCGACGTCGTGCACCGCGGCCATGGATAGCCGGATGATCGATCCCGCGGCTGGCGGCAGGACGCCGCCGGCGACGGCATGAAAGACGTGCTCGCTGAGCTGGCCGTGGACCGTGCGGTGAACCAGGGCCCGACCGATCGTCTCCCGGACCCGCTCGCTGTCGTGCTGGTCGGTCTTGTCGACCAATGCCAGCAGGTCGACCGAAACATCTTCGGCCTCAGCGATTCCCGGCCCACTGGTGTACTCCGAACCGTCGCCCATGCTGCGGCGCTCGTGGTAGAGCTGGCGCGACGCAACCTCCCAGCCCTTGCCCGGCTCGCCGACAACGGCGTCATCCCCCACGTCGACGTCGTCGAAGAACTCTTCGCAGAACTCGATCGACCCGTTGACCTGTTCAACGCGGTTGATCGTGATGCCGGGATGGGCAAGCGGCACCAGGAACATCGTGAGACCGTCGTGCTTGGGCACGTCCCAGTTGGTGCGGGCCAGGCACAGGCCGTAATCGGCGGCGAATGCCCAGGTGCTCCAGGTCTTGGCGCCGTTGATGATCCACCGGCCGTCGCGGCGTTCCGCGCGGGTGATGACGCCCGCCAGGTCCGATCCCCCGCTGGGCTCCGAGAGCAGCTGCACCAGTACCTCGTCGCCGCGCAGCGCGGCCGGGATGTGGGTTTGCTTTTGCTCCTCGCTTCCCATATCGAGGATCGTGGCGCAGCAGATGGCGAAGGACGGGACGTTGAGCAGAAGCGGCGTCTCATAGCCGAGCGACTCGGCGTCAAAGGCCTTCTTGTATTCGTAGCTCAGCCCCAGGCCGCCATACTCACGCGGGAAACAGATACCGGCGAATCCGCCCTCCCACAGGAGCTTCTGCAATTCGCGGGCCCGGTGCCAGGCCGGCAGCTGATCTCGCTGAAGCGACACCGCCTCGGCCGGATCGAGTCGCGGCATGTTCGCGGCGAGCCAGGCCCTGGCCCGGCGCCGAAATTCCTCGACCGACTCGGAAGTCACCGGCTGGCCTCTCACTCGACCGTCGTCCTTGTGCTGGGCGACTGTACAGCAACGGCGACGGCGCTGTACAGGTGGCGCCCTACGACCTGTTCAGGTCGACCGCGGCCCGAATGAGCGCCGTCAACGCCTTCTCGTCGATCGTGTCGCCCTCGTGGAAATCGATTGCGCGTCTGGTGTTGCCGTCGAGGCTCGAATTGAACAGACTCGCGGGATCCTGCAGCGACGCCCCCTTCGCGAAGGTCATCTTCACGACGTTCTTGTACGTCTCGCCAGTGCAGATCATCCCGTCGTGATACCACACCGGAACGCCACGCCACTTCCACTCTTCAATTACGTCGGGGACGGCCTCCTTGATCAGTTGCCGGATCCGGGCGAGCGTCTCGCCGCGCCAATCCCCCAGTTCCTCGATCCTGGCATCGATCAACTCGGCGGGAGAGTTGGCTGCGGCTTCGTGCTTGGAGTTGGTCATCGCGGTTCGCTTTCGTTCAGGCTGTCGCTCGCCGGACCGTATCAGGGGAGGTGAATCGCCGGTCGGGTGCAACGACCCCGTGTCCAGCGGCGAGTTCGACCGCAAGTAGTCTGCCGTCGACCAACATGACCGACACACATCCCTTCGACGAAGCCGTCCGCCTCGACACCGTCAGCGCGGACGTCCGACGCGGTCGCACGCACGCGGAGTGGGCCAACATGGTCGGGCCATTCGGCGGGATCACGGCCGCCGTCATGCTGGCCGCCGTCGAAGGGCAGCCCGACCGCATCGGCGAGCCGCTCGCCCTGACCGTCAACTTCGCCGCACCGATCGCCGACGGCGACTTCGACATCGCGCTTCGGGCCGCGCGCACCAACCGCACCAACCAGCATTGGATTGTCGAGCTCAGCCAGGATGGGGTGGTCAAGACCACGGCGACCGCGATCTTCGCGATCCGGCGCGAGAGCTGGGCCGACACGGAAGCGCACCCGCCGAGCGCGCCGGCCCCGGAGCAGTTGTCCGCCGTCGATCCGGGCCTCGTGCGATGGACCGGCCTCTACGACACGCGCTACGTCGAGGGGGCGATGCCCGGCAAAGGCGGGGACCCCAGCCCCTCTTCGACCACCACGCTGTGGGTGCGCGACCGCGCGCGCCGCCCGGTCGACTACGCGGCGCTCGCGGCGCTGTGCGACATCTTCTACCCGCGGGTGTTCCTGCGTCACGGCGGCTTCCTCCCGTCCGGAACGATCTCACTGACCACGTACTTTCACGCCGATCAGCAGCAACTCGAGGCCGTCGGAGACGACTTCGTGCTGGCCACCGCCCACGCCAACCGCTTCGCAAACGGCTATTTCGATCAGAGCGCCCAGGTGTGGACCCGGGCGGGCGGGCTGCTGGCCACCACACATCAGATCGTCTACTTCAAAGGCTGACAGGTTTACACTTCGCCAGTGAAACGTCACGCCGGGGCCCTTACGGACAGAATCGAGCCGCAATGACAGAGCGCGCGGAAAACCTGGTCACCGACGGCTTGCCGGCGATCGAGTCCATCAAGCAGCTCAAAGCGCGCTACTGCCGCTACCTGGACACCAAGGATTGGGCGGCCTGGCGAACGATCTTCGCCGACGACTTCGTCAGTGACACCTCCGAAGCGGGCGGCAAGGTGATCGCCGGCGCCGACGACTTCGTCGCCTTCACCCGCCAGGCCCTGGGCCGACCCACTCAGGCCACCGCGCACCAGGTGCACACCCCCGAAATCGAGCTCACGTCGGCAACGACGGCGCGTGGGATATGGGCGCTGCAAGACGTCGTTCGGTTCGGGCCCGGGGCAACCTTGGTCGGCTACGGCCATTACCACGAAACCTATGAAAACGTCGCGGGCCGATGGCTTATCAAGAGCTCCAAGCTAACTCGGCTCCGCGAGGACATCGTGACCCCGCTATTCTCGATTTACGTGTCCCCCCGAATCCGCACGGCGATCGCCAAGATCGCCGGCCGGCTGATGGATCGGTGACGCGTCGTGGCTGTCGACACCGTTCTGGTCACGGGCGCATTCGGACAAGTCGGTAGGCGCTGCACGCAGCTCCTGCTCGACCGGGGGCACACCGTCGTTGCGATGGATCTGCGCAACGACAACACCGTGGCCGTCGAGAAAGAACTGGCCGCCGCGGGCCAATCCGGGACGCTGATCCCCGCCTACGCCGATCTATTGGACGCCGACGCGGTGCGCGATCTGCTCGCCGCCCACCGTCCCGGGGCCGTCGTCCACCTGGCCGCCATCGTCTCCCCGCCGTCGTATCGCAACCCCGCATTGGCCCGGCGCGTCAACGTCGGCGGCACCGAGAATCTCTTGGCCGCCTGCGCCACGCTCCCGCGCCCACCGCTGTTCCTCATGGCGTCCAGCGCAGCGGTGTACGGATCGCGGAATCCCTTCCGCCAGCCCGAGCGGATCACCCCGGATACCCCGGTGAATCCCATCGATCAATACGGCCAGGACAAGGTGCTTGCCGAGGCGGCGATCCGTGCCAGTGGCCTGCCCTACGCGCTCTACCGGCTCGCGGGTGTCATCTCGCCGGACACCCAGGCCGGTATCAACGGTGACTACCTCGTCCTGATGCGGTCGATGCCGAGCGATAACCGCATTCACGCGGTGGATGCGCGCGACGTGGCACTGGCGTTCGCCAACGGCGTCGACCGCGAAACGGCCATCTCCGGCAAGGTGTTGCTCATCGGCGGCAACGAAACGTATGTGATGCTGCAGCACCGGCTGCAAGACGACCTCATGACCGCGGCGGGCCTGGGCCCGCTCGGCCCCTCGGCCGGCCTGCCCGGCGACCCGGGCGACGATCGCGGCTGGAGTTTCACCGGCTGGTACGACACCACCGAAGCGCAGGCGCTGCTCGAGTTTCAAGAGCATGACTGGCAGCAGACGGTGGCCTGGCTCGCCGACTCGCAGGGCCCTATGCGCAACGTGCTGCGGCTGCTCGGCCCGCTATTGCGGCCGATTCTGCGCGCCGTCTTCGTGGTGCAGCGCCGGCTGGAAGGGCGCGGCCCCTACGCCGACCCCTGGGGATTGATCGAAAAGAAGTACGGCACAGCGGCATTGGCCAGCGTCGACTAGCGCGACGCAAACCAGACGGCGGCCTTACGGATCGAGTCCTCGACGGGTTCGGGCGTCCATCCCAGTTCGCGGGTGGCCTTGGAGTGGTCCAGCGGCGACATCAGTTCGGCCATCCGGATTCCCGCGTAGGCGAACGGCAGGTCGCGGCCCAGCAGCCAAGCCGCCGCGTCGTTCACCCGCGCCCCGGCCCGCAGCACCGACATCGGGATGCCGATGCGCGGCGATCGCCTTCCGACGGCGGTGGCGGCGATCTCATGCAGCTCCCGGATGCTCATGTACCTGTCGGACACGATGTAGCGTTCGCCGTCGCGCGCGTGCTCGGCGGCGAGAAGCATTGCCCGGGCGGCGTCTTCGATGCCCACCACTTCGGACGAGTAATCGAAATAGAACGGAAAACGGCCCTTGGCGACCAGGGCGAGCAGCGCACCGTGCGGGGTCGGCGCCCAGTCGCCCGGCCCGTAGGTGGTGGAGATGCACATCGCCACGCCCGGCAGGCCCTTGTCCCGCGCGTACGACAGCAGCAGGTCTTCGCCGGCCACCCGCGCTTCGATGTAGGCGCCGCCCTGATCCCAGTTGTGCGGGTCCTCCTCGGTGACCGGCTTGCCGTCGCTGATCGCCAAAGAGCCTGTGGTGCTGGTGTATACGAACCGCTTCAGGTCGGCGCCCAGGGCCGCGTCCAGAACATGGCGCAGGCCCTCGACATTGGTGCGGAACAGCGGCGCCGGATCACGCAGCCACATTCTGGCGTCGACGACGCAGTAGTAGACGACGTCGCAGCCCGCCATCGCGGCGCGCAGCGCGGCGTCGTCGAACACGTCGCCGTAGCAGCGCTCGACGTCGAGATCGTCGATGCCCGCGGTGGAGCTGGTGTGGCGCACCATGACTCGCACGTCTTCACCCGCCGCCACCAGTTGCCGTGTGACATGCGATCCCAGAAACCCGCTCGCGCCGATCACCAGCTTCTTGTCGGCCACTAGCGATCTATCCATGCCATTTGCGCCTGCGCGTGATGCCCTCCCACGGGTGGGGTGAGGCGGTCGAGCCGCGCCAGTTGGTCCGGGGTCAGCTCTAGCGCGTCGGCCCCGACGTTTTCTTCCAGGCGGGTGACCCGTTTGGTGCCCGGGATGGGCACGATGTCGGGCCCTTTCGCGAGCAGCCACGCCAATGCGACCTGGGCCGCCGTGGCGCCGACGTCAGCGCCGATCTCGCGCACTTCGTCCGCGCATCGCAGGTTGTGCTGGAAGTTCTCGTCGAAGAACCGCGGATTGATCTTACGGTAGTCGCTGTCGGGGAGCTCCTCGGTGGAGCGGACCGTACCGGTGAGGAAGCCGCGGCCCAGCGGTGAGTAGGCGACGAAACCGATGCCCAGCTCGCGCAGCAACGGCAAGATCGCCGGTTCTTGGTCGCGCGTCCACAGCGAATACTCCGATTGGACGGCCGTGACGGGATGCACCGCGTGCGCGCGGCGGATGGTGTCGACGCCGACTTCGGAAAGGCCGATGTGCCGGATCTTTCCTTCGGAAACCAGCTCGGCCAGCGCGGACATCGTTTCTTCGATCGGGGTCTGGCGGTCGAGGCGATGCTGGTAGTACAGATCGATGTAATCGGTTTCCAGCCGCCGCAGCGAACCGTCCACGGCCAGGCGGATATTGGCGGGGCTGCTGTCGAGCCCGTCACGGCCGGTATGCGAGATGAGACCGAACTTGGTTGCCACCACCACCTGATCGCGACGGCCCCGCAGGGCACGCGCCAGAAGTTCCTCGTTGACGTAAGGGCCGTAAACCTCGGCGGTGTCGATCAGGGTGACACCCAGGTCGATGGCGCGATGGACGGTGCGGATCGATTCGGCGTCGTCGCTTCCGGCGCCGGCATAGGCGACCGACATTCCCATCGCGCCCAGTCCCAGGCGCCCGACCCGCAGCTCACCGAGTTGAGCCTGTTTCATGGCCCTTCTCCTGTTCTTGACGTGGTTCAGCGAGGCCTCGCTGAGCGCTGGACGGTACCGTGGCGCTGTGTCCCGCATCGAGCTTCCCCCGATCTGATGGGCGGCGCAATCAGCCCGCGCCCGGCCCGCGATCTGGCGGTTGACTATTACCGCGTATCCGGAGTGGTGCTGATCGTGCTGGGACACTGGCTGGCCGGGTCGGTGACCTACCACGACGGACAGTTCGGCCGGCAGAACCCGCTCGTCGACATGCCCTGGACCCAGTGGCTGACCTGGCCCTTCCAAGCGGTTCCGACGTTCTTTTTGGTGGCGGGTTACGCCGGCGCGGTGTCGTGGACGCATCGGCGCGACACCGGCGGAGTCTCGCGCCAGACCTGGTTGCAGCACCGGCTGGCCCGGGTGCTCGGGCCGACCGCGGCATACACCGCGTTGGTGTCGGTGGCGGTGGTTGTGCTGGACGCGTGCGGTGTCGCGGGTTCGGTGCTCGAGTACGCCGGCTGGGCGGTGGCGATGCACCTCTGGTTCCTGGCGGTGTATCTGGTGGTGGTGTCGTTGACGCCGATTGGGATTGCCGCACACCGCCGTTGGGGCCTTCGGGCGCCCGCGGCGCTCGTGTTGGGGGTCGCGGTCGTCGATGCCGCCAGGCTCAGCACTCACGTGCATTACCTCGACTGGCTGAACTACCTGTTGGGCTGGGGAGCCCTGTATCAGCTCGGAATCGCTTGGCGCGGTGGTCTATTGACGGGCCACAGGCCCTGGTTGCTGGCCGGTGCCTCGGCGGCGGGGCTGGCGGGGTTGATCTGGCTGCGGGTCTATCCGGTCAGCATGATCGGCGTTCCCGGACAGACCATCGACAACACGACACCGCCTACCGTGGCGCTGATGGCCTTTGGTGGCGCACAAACGGGCATCGTCATGGCGCTCGCGCCCATGCTCAACCGCGCGCTGCGCGCGGCCCGCGTCGAGCGGGCTCTGTCCATCGCCAACAACAACATCATGGCCCTCTATCTGTGGCACATGATTCCCGTCGTGATCGTGGCGATCGTCGGATATCCGGCCAGACTCTTGCCGCAGCCCCCGGAAGGAAGCGCCGCCTGGTGGCTGGCCCGGCTGGAATGGGTGGCCATCCTCAGCGTCGTGACGGCAGCCGAGATCGCGCTGTTATGGTGGGCGCGAAGGATTTTCGCCGCTCCCCTGCCATTGCTCGGTGTCCCGCTCAGCGAGCGCCGGGCCGAGCCCGTGATGCTCGCCGGCGCCGCGATGACCGCCTACGCCCTCGCCGTGGTCGCCGCCAAGGGCTTCGCCCCAGACGGGCGGTTTCCGTGGGTGATCGCGGTGGTCTTCGCCGCCGGGGCGCTCTTCGCGGCGTTGCGCCCCACGGCCCGCCGCGCGAACGCTCTATGACGACCCGGCAGTCAGATCTGGCGGTGCTGCAGCCGCGCGATGATCCAGAACGGCAGCGCCACGAAAACCGTTCCCCCGATGAGGTTGCCGACGGTGGTGATGCCGATGTTGGTGAGCAAGCCGTGCGCACCGAATCCCCAGCCGATCGCGCCGCGGGGCGCGGTCGGATGGAAGAGGTTGAGCAACAACGGAAGACCGAGGAATCCGACATTGGCGATCACGTGCTGGGTGCCGCCGATCACGAATGCGAACGGGCCATAGAACGCGAACGTCATCCTCGCGACGTCGCTGCGGGCCTTGAAGAACATGCACATCGAGGTCTGCAGGAACCACGTGCAGACGACGGCGAGCAGGAGCGCGGTCCAGAAGGGCTGGCCGGCCTTGAGGGTACCGACGGTCGCGGCGCGCTCTGCAAAGGCGCCCAGGTAGGGACCGCCGGCCGCGGCGCAAATGGTGACGAATATCAGTGCGCCGGCGATGTTTCCGATGAGTCCGATGGTCACCAGGAGGGCGTAGTTACCGACGCTGAGCGTGCGTTTGAGCACGGCAAGGAAACCGGCGGCCATGTCCGCGGTGATCAGCGACATGCCCGACACCAGGATGAGGACGAAGGACATGCCGAACGCCAGGCCCATCAACAGGCTCGCCACCCCGGGCGTCTTGACGCCGGTACTGACCACCAGGGCCAGCAGCGCCCCGAACGCCACCATCACGCCACCGACCAGGGAGCGCATCAGAAAGGCCCACGGATGCGCGGCTTTTTCCACTGCCATGGCCGCTACCCGATCCACCATCGCTCCCACCGTCAGCGGCTCGAAGGGATCCTCGGGCGCGCGGTCGGTGGTGACGACGCCGGTGGGCAACGCGGTGACCGTGCCCGCCGTTGCCGAGCTCGGCAGCGGCTGCGCTGGAGCGTTGATGGTCATCCGTGTTCGCCTTTCCGTAAGGTGTTGATCGCGTGGAGGACTCCAGAGACGTGGTCCTCGGTGAGGCGCTCGCCGTCGAAGACGTGGCTGAGCAGGATCTTGAGGTCGAGCATCTGTTGCAGGTAGACCAGGCACGGGGGGCATTCGTCGAGGTGCTTGGCCACGATCGGTCCCCATTGCCGCGGGTCGGAGTCGACGAGGTCGTCGACCAGGCGGACGAAGTCGACGCAATCGATGGCGGGGACGGTGTTGTCGTGAACGGTCATCGTTGATACCGCTTTTCCAGTTCGTTTCGGAGATTTCCGCGGGCGCGGTACAGCAGCGCCCGCTGCGCCTCGGCGGTCAGATCGAGGAGCTCGGCCGCCTCGTCGGCGGGGGCGCCGACGATGTCGCGCAGGATGACCAGTTGCCGTTGCCGCTCGGGCAAGGCGTCCAGCGCCGCACGGACGTACCCGACGAGTTCGCTTTGGACCGTGTGATCTTCCGGCAGAAAGCGCCGCGACGGCGGCTCGCGCCAGTGTCCGGCGTCGGGGTGGCCGTCGGGGTGCATGCGGCCCGACAGGGGGTCAGCATCCGCGGTCGCCAGCATCTCGTGATGACGGATCCGCGATTCCCGGCGCCGGTGGCGCGACGCGGTGTGCTTGACAATCCCGAACAGCCAGGTGCTCACCGACGAGCGCCCCTGGAACGAATCCGGCGATTGCAGCACCTGCACCCACGCCTCCTGCACGGCTTCTTCGGCGACGGCCGGCGAATCCACCATGGTCCGGGCGAAATTCACCATGGGGCGGTGGTAGTCGCGCACCAGGCTGGCCAGCGGAACCCCGCCGACCAGCCGCTGTGATCGGGTGCCCTCGGGCGGCACCGCCACCGGGGTCACCATCGGTCCATGCTCAGGCGCATCGGGCCAACTCCCAGCGCAGCTGGCCCTCGGACGGCGACTGGACGGGGATGAACGCGGCCTCCCGGTAGCGGCGACTCACCGAGGTCCGGCTCGCATAACCCTTCCCACCAGCGGTTCGCATCTCCAAATCAGTGCTGGCGCTGGATAATTCGGCCGCGGTGAGCCTCAGCGACAGCAGCTCCTTCTTGGCCGGCGACCGGGGGCCGCCCGCCGCGGCGGCTAAGTGGGCCAACGTCGCCTCGGCGTCGGTGAGCCTCTCGGAGACGCGGTCGACGTCGGTGCCGAACACCGCGTTGACACCGCCGAGCCCCAGCCTGGCCTGCTCGATTGCCGCCCTGGCCAGTCCCAGACACATCGCCGACTGCAGCACAAGGAAAGTCGGGCGGACCGCGTGCAAAAAGCCTTCGAAATCGCGCGACAGCACCTGGCCGTCGGGCACGTGAGCGGCGTCCAGGTTCAGATACGACGAGGCCGTGCTCCCCATGGCCAACAGCTCGAAGTGCTCACCCAGGAGCACCCCGGGTGTGTCCAACGTCAACGCGACGATCAATCTCTCGCCGGCATCGGTGCGCACCGCCGTCACCATGGTCGAGTCGGGATAGAGGTTGCTGGCCCACCTGATCGGGCCGGACACCCGGTAGCCGCCGGCCACCGGTGTGGCGGTCAACTCCACGCTGCCACAGCCCGCAGCCTCTTTGAACGCCGCGGCCATGCCGGTGACGCCCAGCACGGTTCCCGAAAGCAGCCGGTCGGCGGCGGCCGCGCCGAACGGTGTTGCGGCCGTGAGCAAATACTCGACCGCCATGCGATGGGCCCACAGCGAAAAGCCTGTGCTCATGCACGTCCCCGAGATCAACCGGATCACCTCGGCCATCGCCGGGAGCCGGCCGTCGGCGTTGGCCGGGGCGCCAATGCCGAGCAGACCGGCCTCCCCCAGCGCGGTGAAGCTGCGGCGGGACCGGTGCTCGCCGCCGTCCAATGCCGCGGCGTGGGCCCGAATGTCTTCCAACAGGCCGACATCCAGCCGGCCGGCCGCGGGATCCAGGGTCGCCGTCATTTCGCCACCTCCTGCGCCTGCTCGGCGGAGTGTTGCCACGCGTAATCGAGGAACTTGCCGTCGAATGTGACGACGACTCTGTCGCCCTGGGGGTGCGGACGGCGCTGCACGCTGAGCTGAAAGTTGATCGCGCTCATGATGCCGTCCCCGAATTCTTCATGGATGAGTTCTTTGATCGCCGGACCGTAGACCGCCAGCGCCTCGTGGAACCGGTAGATCGTCGGATCTTTCGCTATGGTCGCATCGGATCCCCGGTGCGGCATCATTTGCAGAACGGCCACCGCCTCCTCGTCGAGGCCGAGGAGCGACGCCACCGCCCGGGCGTCGCCGGCCGAGAGCGGATGCTGCCCGAGCAGCGCGGCGACGGTCCATGCCGGGTCCTTGCCGATGATTTCGGCGATTTTCGCCCAGCTCAGTCCGCGCTTGACGCGGGCGAGCCTGATCGTCTCGGCAAGGTCGGATTTGCTCAATGTCTTTGCCATGGTTCTGGTTTGAGGTTGCGATGCTTATCCGGTGTGCAGCGTCGATTCAAGGCTCACCGGGTTGCGAAACGTGTTCACGACCGGCGACCACGCGATGGCGTTGTCGTGGATCTCCTTGAGCGTGGCTTCGTCGGCGTCGCCGGCGAGGCTCACCGTGCAACGGACCTCGCTGAACCCGAGGCGCTTTCGTTCGGGGGTGTCCCCCACGCCCCACACCGCGGAGATGTCGATGTCGCCTTCCATCTCGACCTCGATTTTGGTGAGGGTCACGCCACGATGTGTGGCGTTGGCCAACAGTCCCACGGACACGCATGAGCCCAGCGCGGCCAGGGCGGTTTCGGAGGGGTTGGGTGCCGAGTCGTCGCCGAGCAGCGCGGGCGGCTCCCCCACCAGCATTGGCGCCAGGTCGCGGACGTAGGTCATGTTGCGAAATCCGGTCTCACACACCGTCTTGGCCTTGAGCGTTTTCTTGCCGCTCTCGGGGTTGGCCTTGGCGTTACACGACAGCCGGTCGAGGCCTTCGGCGTCGATGACGAGCGCGTCGGTCATGGGTGTTCTCCGTTTCTCGCTGATTGTGCGGTTTCACGGAGTTAGTGTTTGGCGGGCACCGATGCGTGACGGCGGGTGGGATTGATTTACCCGCGCGCCACGAAACGTCACATGGGTGAAACGCGGCGGCGCTCAGCGGCCGTCACGGCGCGGCGAAGTTTGCTCAGCGGAACAGGCTTTGCCCGATGTAGTGGCCTTCAGCGGGCGCGGGAGGAACCGCGAAGATAGCTGATCCGATGTGGCGGATGTATTCGTTGAGTAGGTCGTGGGCGCCCAGGCGGTTCTGCAGGCGGATAAAATCTTGCGGATCGTTTTGGTAGGAGATGAACAGCAGACCGGCATTGAGTTGGCCGTTGGCGTCCAGACCGTCCGTGTAGTTGTACGACCGCCGGCGGATCATGATGCCGTCGTTGTTTTCGCGGGCGGCCAGGCCGACGTGGGACATCGGATCGATGAGCGGGTTGCCGTCGGTGCCCTTGGCGGTGAAGTCGGGTGTATCGAATTCGGCCTTGCCGCTCAGCGGTGCGCCTTCGTCCTTGGTTCGGCCGAAGATCCTCTGCTGGTTGCCGATCCGGTCGACGTCCCATGTTTCGAGCAGCATCCGGATCTTGCGGACGACCTGGTAGGTCCCGCCGTTCATCCAGGGCTGGTCGCTGTTATCGACCCAGACGAATTTGTGGTATTCGGCGTCGGTGGCGACATTGCGGGTTCCGTCTTTGAATCCCAACAGGTTTCGCGGCGTGTGCTGGCCCGGACCTGCTGAGGCGCGGCCGAATCCCAGCACCGCCCAGAACGGGGAGACGATGTTGCGTCCGAGCCGGGCCAAGTTGCGCACGGCGTGGTAGCAGACCTGGGGGTCGTCGGCGCACGCCTGCACGGACAGGTCGCCGCCGTGCAGGCGGGGATCGAGGTTGTCCCCGTTGAGCGGTGGCAGGTCGGTGAATCCGGTGGGGCGTCGCGCGGCCAGTCCGAATCGGTCACCGAACAGTGCCGGGCCCAGGCCGATGGTGACGGTCAGGCTGGCCGGGCTCAGCCCGTAAGCCTCCCCCGTGTCGGCGGGTGGCTGTACATCGACCTGCGGCTGCACGGTACCGACCGGCTTCCCCTGCTGCAGGATCGCGGCCGCGGCCGACCATCGCGCCAACAGGGTTTGCAGCTCGGCGCGGCCGGCGCCGTCGGCCAGGGAGAACGACATGAACATGGCGTAACGCTGTGGCGGGGTGTCGATTCCGCCCTGGTGCGTCTGCCCGTAGAACGGGTAACTGCGACGCAGGTCGACGGTGTCGTCGTCGCCGCCGCGCTGTCCGGCCGTCATCGCGTGCCCGGCGATGCCTCCCCCGACGGCGCCGAGGGCCGCGCCGCCGAGCCCGGCCAGCATGGCGCCGCCGAGCGCGCGCCGGCGCGACACCGCAGCCGAGTCCGGCTGTGCCCCAATGCCGTCCGGGCCGTTGTCGGCCAAACCGGTGGTGTCGTCGGTCACGATCAGCCGCCCGCGACGACTTTTTGGGCGACGGTGGACAGGCTCTGATGGAGCGGCTGGATGACCGCGGTCAGCTTGGGCGCATCGCTGGCCCTCAGCGCGGGGGTGTAGGTCCGGTAGCCGCCCAGGGCGGTGGGGTCGCGGTACCCGTCGAGCGTGGCGAGCACGTTGCGAAACTGCTGATCGATCTGCTTGACGAGATTGGCGTCGATCCTGTCCAGGCCCGGGCGCAGCGACGCGTACGCCTGCTGGGCGCCTTCGACGTTGCCCGAAAAGTCCATCAGGTCAATGTGACTGAACGCCTCTTCCTCGCCGGTGATCTTGGTGTTCTGGATCTCTTCGATCAGGTCGCTGGCGCCGTTGGCCAAGTCCTCGGGTTTATACGTCAGGGTGGTGACGATGCCGTTCAATTTGCCGACGTTGCCGACCAATTCGGTGCTGAACGCCTTCGTTGCGGGGGTGATCGCCCCGCCCTGCCACAGGTCACGCTCGATGGCGTGGAAACCCTTCCACCCGACCTTGGCGTCGACCGGGGTGGACTCGCGCATGTCGATCAGATAGTCGAGGCTGCCGGCATTGTCACCGACCGCATAGCCTGGCAGCACGAAGCCCTCGACGGTGGACTCCGAACGCTCCCAGAACAACCGGGCTTTGGCGTAGGACGTCTTCGCGGCGTCGAGGTTGCCCGACTGCACCGCGGCGTCGAGGACCTTCACGCCGTCGTTGAGTTGGGCGATCTGGTTGACGACGTAGGCCGCGTAGTCCTTGGTGCCCTGGCTGAGGATGCCGGCCACGGTGCCCGTCGGCGTCGCCGGCGCGGTACCCGTCACGGTCAGGGTCTGGTATTCGGTGCTCGCCCCCGGGCAATAGAGCTGGTAGGCGCCGCCGTCCAGCGTGACGGTGAACGACACCGGGTCCAGGCCCGGCGCAAGGTTCTCCTTCTCGCCGATAATCCGCTGGTCCCTGAGCAACTCGACTTCGCTGATCCCGGGGGCGTTCGTGTTGGCCACCGTGAAGGTCACCGGGCCGGCGGGCACGGTGGCGGTGTCCAGCGCGCAGCCGTCCTTGCCGGCGTCGTTGGTCATGGTGACCTTGACGGCGCTGGTGCCACCCGGCCTCGGTTGCGTCGCGGGGCCCGAGTTAGTGCCCGGGTGGCTGCAGCCGGTCGTAGCCGACAGCATGCCGGCTACCAAAGCCGTTGCCGCCAAACGCATCTCAAAGGTGTGGTGCCTCGCGGTACGCTTCACCATCAATCGTTCCCTCTCGTGTGGCCGGCGTGCCGGCGCCGCATCGAGGCTATAGCGCCGAGACCGCAGAGCAGGGCGAAACCGCCGAGCGCCAACGGAAGCCAGACATTCCAGAGCTGCCGGTCCGCGCGATTGCGTCCGCTCGTGGCGATCTCGGCCGCGGTCGAGTGGTCTTCGGCGCAGGACGTGGACCAGTCGGTCGCCAGCCCGCCCAGACTGACGGTCTTGGCGCCGGTCAGCCCGCCGCCGGTCAAGATCGCCGTGCGGTTGCTCGTCGCTTGCGCACTTACCACGACATCACCCCGGGCGAGCACGGTGTACACCGTGGTCGTCGACCATTGACCCTGAAACGGCCCTGGAGTGCGGCCGACCCCGAGACCAACGGGCAGCCGACCCCCCGTCATGCTCAGCAACTGATCCAGCGTGACCTCTGGCGCACCATCGGCACCGGCGGCCTCGGAAGCCTGCCATACCTGTACGGGCACGCCGTCCACGGTTTGGTGGTCCGCCGGGACGAGCACGACACTGTGGACGGTCGCGGCGCCCGCGGGGGCCACGGTCAGCTCGCGTCCGTGCGGCCCGGTCCCCATCGACACCGCGGAGGTGTGGCCCGAACGGTCGGTGACGGTGCGCGGCCGCGCGTTCGGCGACGAGCCACCGGCGGGCGCCATGATCGCCAGCCCTGCCGCCGCGACGAGCAGCAGTGTCGAGGCGGTCGCCAGCAGCCGGCTCCGGGCTCGCGGGGCGGCGGTGACGCCGGCGGGCCACAGGAACACGATGAGCACCGGCACGGTATACAGCAGCCAGCCCAGCACCTCAATCAGGCGCGGGTCGGCGGGGATGCCGAATACGCCGGCGGTCACCGCGCCCAGGACGGAATTGCTCGGTATCCACCCGGACAGGTCGAGCACCTGCTGCTGGCCGATGCTCACCCAGCCCGCCTCGTGTGCGGTGCGCAGGGCGCCCACCACCAGCCCGGCGGCGATCAGCACCAAGAACACCCCGGTCACTCGGAAGAATCGGCCGAGGTTGAGTCGCACGCCACCGAAGTACAGGCCCACGCCGAGCCCGATCGCCGCCGCGATACCCGCGGCGCCGCCGAGCAGGGCGAACCACCGGTTCCCGTGCGACGTCTCGGCGGCGGCCAGCAGGAACACCGACGTCTCGAAGCCCTCCTTGAGAACGGCGAGAAACGCCATCGCGGCCAGCGCCAGCGCGCCGCCACGATGGACCGCCCGCCCGGCGTCGCGCTCGAGTTCGCCCTTGAGCTGCGCGGCGTTGCCGTTCATCCAAATGATCATCGACGTCACGAACACCACGGCGATGGCGTTGATGACGGTTTCCATCATCTCTTGCTGGACCTGCGGCAGGCTCGCGGCGAACAGGTCGAGGCCGACACCCACCGCGACGCTGAGCACCACGGCCGAGGCCACACCGGCGAACATCGGGCGGATCGTCTGGCCGTTGCGCTTGAGGAAGGCGGCGACGATGCTCACGATGAGCGAAGCCTCGAGGCCTTCGCGGAGGCCGATGAGGAACGTGCCTATGAATACGCCGAATACGCCCTGCATGCGCCCTGTTTCTGTCCCGCCGATCTGCGGCTTAGCGTAGCCGACCCGAAAGGCTCCTAGCGGCCTGGCCGTTCGGGCGCCGAGGTCAGCGGGCCGGCTGCGTCACGAAGTCGATGAGTTCCTCGACCCGGCTGATCAGCGCCGGCTCCAGATCGTTCCAGTCGCGTACCCGCGAACGGATATGCCGCCACGCCCGGGCGATGTCGGCCTGATCGGCGTGCGGCAGGCGCAGCGCCTGGCACGCGCCGTGTTTCCAGTCCACCTGCCGCGGCACGTCCGGCCAGGCGGCCAGCCCCAGCCGCTGCGGCTTCACGGCCTGCCAGATGTCGACGTAGGGGTGACCGACGACGAGGGTGTCGGCGCCACCCGGGCCCCGCCGCACCGCGTCGGCGATGCGGGCTTCCTTGGAGCCGGTGACGAGGTGGTCGACGAGCACTCCGAGACGCCGCCCCGGCCCGGGAGCGAATTCGGCGACGATGTCCACCAAATCGTCGACGCCGCCGAGTTGCTCGACGACGACGCCTTCGATCTTCAAGTCCTCGCCCCACACCTGGGCGATGAGTTCGGCGTCGTGACGGCCCTCGACATAGATTCGGCTGGCGCGGGCGACCCGTGCGCGGGCACCGGGCACCGCGACCGAGCCCGACGCCGTCCTGGTCGCGGCGGCGGGCGCCGCCCGTCGCGGCGCGGTGAGGATGACGGGGCGGCCTTCGAGCAAATACCCAGGGCCCAAAGGAAAGCCGCGCACATGACCTCGCCGGTCTTCCAGGTCCACCCGACCGTATTCGACGCGCACCACCGCGCCGACGTAGCCGGTTTCGACGTCCTCGACAACCAGGCCCAGGTCGGCCGGGTGTTCGGTCGAGCGCGGCTTGCGTCCCCCCGCGGCCAGCACATCGCTCCCATAACGATCCACCACGCGGCAATCCTAGAAAGCCTTGCGCCCAAACAGTGTTAGGGCGCGCCAGGGTGTGGCGATAGTCGGCAAGATCACTCTCGGGGCACCAGCGCGGGCACGCCGCAAAAACATGCGTTTAACTGTGTGGCGTTACCTGGCTGATCGCGTCGGCGATGGTACGTTGCTAGCTAAGGCAAGCACTGCCGCTCATGCGCAACTTGCGGCGGTTAGCGAGGTGGACGTATGGACTTGTCGCATTGGGTGACAAGCATTGTCGCGTTTGTGCGGGCCGGCTACCCCACCGGCATGCCGGCCCCCGGTCACGTGCCATTGGTGGCGTTGACGCGCCGACGACTCTGCGGCCACGACATCAGCGCCATCGCAAGCGATCTCATCGCGCGTCGCGTCTGGCCGATCAGCCCGATCGACATCGGGGTGGAGATCACCCGGATCACCAACGAGCTGCCGACACCGGAGGACGTCGAGCGTGTCCAGCGTCGCGTTCATGTGATTCGATGCTCGCGCGGGTAGCCGCGTCCGAATTCAGCGCCCTCATGTTGTTTTAGGCACCGGGCCGCCGCACGCGGCGAGATAGTCGGCGTAGTTCCAGGTCTGCAGAAACTGTTCGCCCGCTTGCAATCCTCGTCGGTAGAGGGCCTCACGCTGCTGCACGGTGATGTCGAAGTCGATCGGGCTGACTTCGTCGGCGGCCACGAAGACGGTGCGCCGGACGGTGCAGGGATCGTCGATGTAGGCGTTGTCCTGGTTGCTCACCAGCGTCTCTATCGCGGCGAGCCCCAACGACACCGGGCCGTGGACGGGATGCGTGGGCGGGATGCCGGGACGTGCCGACAGCCGGATTCCGAATGTGGGCCACCGTGGTTGGCCATCCGGCCGGTCGAACAACTGCACCGGAAAGTCCGACAGCAATCCGCCGTCCACCCATGTGGCGCCGGCGACCCGAACCGGTTCGAACACGTACGGGATGGCCGACGACGCGTGGACCGCGCGCGCGACCGAAAAGTCATCGGGGTCGATGCCATACGTGCTGAGGTCCCAGGGGATTCGCACCAGCCGGCGCCGTGACAGGTCGCTGGCCGTCACCACCAGGGACCACGCGAACTGTTCGGGCTGTTCGCCGGTGCGCAGGTCGCCGAACGTCCGCACGCCCAGATCACCGAGCAGCCCGGCGAGCAGCTGCTCGAGGTAGGCCCCCCGATACACACCGTCCGACGTCAGCAGGGACAGGGCGCCGCCGATCAGCGGAACCCGCCCGATCAGGTTGCGGTCGAGGAACTTCCGGTAATCGATGGAGCGCATGATGTCGGCCAACCGGCTGATCGGCTCACCGGCGACCTGCAGGGCGGCCACCAGCGAGGCGACGATCGCGCCCGCGCTGCTTCCCGCGACCCGGGGAAACCGGTACCCGGCCTGGTCGAGCGCGTCCACCGCTCCCACCAGTCCGATCCCCCGGACACCGCCGCCTTCGCACACCAGGTCGGCACGCACGTCACTCACTGCCACCAGCCTAGCCGGACCGGGCGGGGCTGTCCCGGCGCGGCACGCCGAAAACCGCGAGCACGATCAACACAGTCGGCGACCATCCACGCCGAAGAAATGCACGTGTCCCGGCTCCGGGTGCAGGCGCACCCTGCTGCCCCTTGCCGGTGGATTGCGTCCGTCGGCGCGCGCCACGATCGGCGCATCGATGACCTTGCCGGAGCCGGTGATTCGCCCGTACAGGTAGGCGTCCGCACCCAGTTCTTCCACCACGTCGACCTCCATTTCGACACCGAGGCCGCCCACCTCGAAGTGTTCGGGACGGACCCCGACGACGACCTCCCCCGCGGCACCGGCGATCTCCCGCGGCACCGCGACGGGCCAATCACCAAGCGACACGGCGGAATCCACAAGCGGCAGGGTGAACAAATTCATTGCCGGCGACCCGATGAAACCCGCCACAAAGACGTTGGCCGGGTTTCGGTAGAGCTCCCGGGGCGGGGCGAACTGCTGTAGCACGCCGTCGCACAGCACGGCGACGCGGTCACCCATGGTCATCGCCTCGACCTGATCGTGGGTGACGTAGACAGTGGTCGTACCCAGCCGCCGTTGCAATGCGGCGATCTGGTTGCGGGTCTGCACCCGCAGTTTCGCATCGAGATTGGACAGCGGTTCGTCCATCAGGAACACCTGCGGCCGGCGCACGATCGCGCGCCCCATCGCCACTCGCTGACGCTGGCCGCCGGACAGGTCCTTCGGTTTGCGATCGAGATACGGTTGCAGGTCAAGCAATTTCGCCGCGTCCAATACCCGTTCACGGATCTGCGCCTTCGGGGTTTTGGCGATCTTCATGGCAAAGCCCATGTTCTCGGCCACCGTCATGTGCGGGTAGAGCGCATAGTTCTGAAAGACCATCGCGACGTCGCGGTTCTTGGGATCGACACGGGTGACGTCTCGGTCACCGATCCGAATGCGTCCGGAGTCCACGGTTTCCAGCCCGGCCACCATCCGCAGCGAGGTGGTCTTGCCGCATCCGGATGGCCCCACCAGAACGACGAACTCGCCGTCGCCGACAACGAGATCCAGGTTGTCCAGCGCCGGGCGATCCGCTCCGGGATAGCGCCGCGTCGCCTGCTCGAAGCTCACCGAGGCCACGATCAGCCACCCATCCCGGTGACCGCGATGCCGCGGACAAACGAGCGTTGCGCGAACGCGTAGATGACGACCAACGGCAGCATGATGAGTATCGAGGTTGCCATCAGGACCGGCCACCGGGCAACGTATTCACCCTTCATCCGGACCAGCCCCAGCGTCAGCGTGGCCAGGCTGTTGCGCTGAATCATCAACAACGGCCAGAGAAAATCGTTCCAGACGTTGACCCAGGTGAGCACCGCGAGCACCATGACCGCCGGCCGGGCGTGGGGCAGCAGGATGCGCCAATAGACCTGCCATGGCGAACAACCGTCGAGTATCGCCGCCTCCTCCAGATCGGTCGGTAGGGTCCGGAAGAATTGCCGCATCAGGTACGTGCCGAACGCGCTACCGAAGAAGCCCGGCACGATCATTGCCCACGGAGTGTCGACCCATCCCAGGGTCCGCATGACGAGGAACTGCGGGATCACCGTCACCGTCAACGGCACCATCAACGTACCCAAATACATTACGAACAGCGCGTCGCGGCCGCGGAAATCCAGTCGCGCGAACGCATATCCGGCCAGCGAGCAAAAGAACACGTGCCCCGCGGTGACGCACCCCGCGTACAGCACGGTGTTGAAGAACATCCGCCCGAACGGCAGCAGCGCGAACACTTCGGTGTAGTTGGACCACCGCGGGTGCGCCGGCAGCAGGGTGGGCTCGCTGACCTCGCCTTCGGTTTTCAGCGAGCCCGACACCGCCCACGCGATCGGGAACAGCGCGCACCAGGCGATGCCGAGCAGCGCGGCATAGACCATGCCGCCGCGCAAGGCGGTGCGCCTGACGACCCCCTCACTTAAGCCCACGCGAAGTCTCCAAAGAACGTCGATGGCTCACTTTCAACTGCACGACGGTCAGCACCAGCAGGACGGCGAACATCACCCACGCCAGCGCGGACGCGTATCCGAACTCGAGGAACGAAAACGCGTGCTGGAACAGCATTATGCCCAGGACGTAGGTCGCCGATTCCGGTCCGCCGTTGGCTCCGGTGAGGACGTAGACCATGTCGAACGCCTGAAAGGCGTGGATGACCGAGATGATGACCACAAAAGAGATCGATCCCCGGATCAACGGCACCGTGATCGAGACGAATTGCCTTATCTCGCTTGCCCCGTCGATTTTGGCCGCCTCGTACACCGTCTCCGGGACGCCCTGCATCGCGGCCAACAAGACGACGGCGGCGAACGGTACGCTGCGCCACACGCTGACGATGCACAGCGAGACCATGGCCCAGTGGGGTTCGACCAACCATGGGACGGGGCCGAGCCCCACCCAGCCGAGCATGATGTTCAGCAAGCCGTTGTCGGTGTTGAAAACGAACTGCCACACCACCGCCATGACCACCGACGAGATGGCCAATGGGAGGAAGACAATGGTGCGGAAAATGCCGATGCCCCAGGCTTTCTGGTTCAGCACACCGGCGACAACCAAACTGATGACGACCGTGGGCACCACGGTCCCCAGGGTGAAGATCACCGTGTTGCGGATCGCGATCAAAAACAGCGGATCCGCGGTGAACAGCTCCCCGAAGTTCTTCAGCCCCACGAATTTCGGCGGTGTGAACACGTCCCACCGCTGAAAGCTCATGTACAGCGAGAAGCCCAGCGGAAAGAGCATGAACAGGGCGACGGCCACCAAATTGGGAGCGACGAACAGCCGGCCCGCCCACGCGTGGCGGCGCCATGGGCTCGGGTTTTCCGGGACCGTTGCGCCCGCCTTCGGCGCAGGGGTGGCCGCGCCACCCGAATGAATCGCGGTCATGGGCTGCGTAGCACTTCGTCGACGGAGCGGGACAGGCCGGCCAAGGACGTGGCCGGTTGGCGTCCGCGCAGGACGGGGCCAAAGTTGCGGTCGATCAACGCATTCACCTTCTCCCAGGCCGGGGTGATCGGCAGACCCTGCGAATACGCCGGGCCCTCGGTGAGCACGCTGAGATTGCCGATCCGCCGATGGGCGTTGGCGAATCCTTCCGAATTGAGCGCCGACCGCAGCACGGGAACGAACAGGCAGGATTCACCGATCAGCGCCTGGCCGACCGGACCCGTCGCGAATTTCACGAACTCCCAGGCCTGATCCTTGCGTGGACTGGTCGACGAGATGCCCAGCCCGGTGGTGCCGACGTCCGAACACGCCGGACGCCCGTTGGCGAGCGCCGGGCCGACCGGCAACGGCGCGACATCGAAATCGAGGTCCTCGGCGCGAAGGTAGGTCTGGTAGCGCCAGTGCCCGCCCAGCGCGATCGCCGCCCGTCCCACCGCGAACAGGTTGGGGGTGGACATCGACTGCGTCTCCGATGCGTTGGGCGCGACCCGGTGTTTGTTGGCCAGGTCGGCGTAGAACTGCACCGCCTCCTGGAAGGCGGCATCATCGAAATTGAGGTGGGTCGGATTCAGCCGCGGGTTGGACCAGGGGACGCCGTTGTTCATCGCGAACAGTCCCGCCGAGTAGGTCGACACCCAGGTGTTGACGAAGCCATACTGCGCCGCCCGCCCGGAGGCGTCGCGCTTGGTCAGCGCGCGGGCGGTGTCCAGGAATCCGCTGAAATCCCAAGGCCGTTGCCACGTGGTGGGCGGGGCGGGCACCCCAGCGTCGGCGAACAGCCGCTTGTTGTAGAACAGGTAGTTTCCCGACCATTGTTCGGGAAGGGCGAACTGGCTTCCGTTGAACGCAAACGTCTCATACAGCGCCGGGATGCTGTCCGCCTTGAGCTGCTGGGCGAACGCTTTGTCCCGCGCCAACAGAGGATTCAGATCCAGCAGCACACCGCGGTCGGCGAGTTCGGCGTAGGACAGTTCCCACGTCATCAGCACGTCGGGGCATTTGCCGCCGACACAGAACGTCGAAAGCTGTTGCATGATGCCCGGCCCGGACAGCACCGCACGCACCTTGATGTCGGGGTGGCGGCGCGCGAACTCGTCGATGATGCGCATCCTCGCCTCTCGCTCGTCCGGATTGGCCGCGAAGAAGAAGGTCAGCGCGTCGTCGTCGGGAGCGCAGCCGGCGGACCACGGTGCCAGCGCGACGGCGGACAGCGCGCCGGCGCCCCGCAGCAGGCTGCGCCGTCCGAACGGCTTGTCGAGCATGGCTCTCCCGGTCTAGCCGCGTTCCCGGCCGTTGGCCGGTTGTGTCTGACGTCCTTGGTACCCGACGAGCTTGTGATGTTCCTGGATCGGCCGGGCCGGCAGCGTAAGCGCCGCCCGGCGGATGCGCTCGGCATCGCCGGTGATGTCGATCGTGTGGATGCGGTCGTCGGCTCCGATGCCGATCACCAGCAGGACCTGAGCGCGCCCACGGGCGGCGATCACGATGCCCGGTGTCCCGTCGATGAGCATGACAGCACCGGCGCGCGCCCGCCGGGCGAAGCGGCGGGTCTCCTCGGCGACCTGCCGGGCGCCGCGCACCGTGGTGGGCACGTCCGCGGGGACCAGGGAGCGGTCAACCGTGCGCACGACGTCGGGTGCGAGCAGCTCGAGCAGGCTGGCGATGTCGCCGCCGCGGGAGGCCGCCAGGAACGCCTCGACCACCTCGAGGTGGCCGGCCGTGCTGCGGGGCTGGGCGGCCGGGGCGGCCTGCAGCCGGCCGCGGGCCCGGCTGGCGAGTTTCTTCGCCGCGTCCGGCGACCGATGCAACAACGCGGCGATCGTCTCGAACGGCATGGCGAACACGTCGTGCAGCACGAAAGCGACGCGCTGTGCCGGTGAGAGGCGGTCGAGCACGACGAGCAGGGCGCTGCTCACCGACTCCGAAAGCAGCGCGTCCTCGTCGGCAGGCGCCGACGCCGCCTCGGCCAGCCGGTCCAGCTCGTCGGGTTCGGCGAGGGGTTGCTCGGCGCGGCGCTTGCGCGCCCGCAGCTGGTCCAGCGCCTCGCGCGCGGTGATCGTCGTGAACCAACCGGAGAGGTTGTCGACGGCCCGAAAGTCCGCGCGGCTGGCCTTCAGCCACGCCGACTGCACCGCGTCGTCCGCGTCGGCCACCGAACCCAGCAGCTGGAACGCGACCGATCGCAGGTGCCGCCGATCCGCGTCGAAACGCTCCGCGAGAGCCACCAAATCCGTTGTTGCGCTCATGGGTCACCTTTTCTGCACGGGAATCGTCAAGGAGATGACCGCATCCACTGGACTTCCTGTTGCGAAGGAGACCAACACCATGACCCTACCGATTGTGCGCCGCGGCGCGCTCAGTAACCGGACAATTCGCCGCGGAACTCGCTGCGCGACAAGGGATTGATCCACATGAACACCGCACTTGTCGTGATCACCCTGTCGACCGCGGCCGTCACCGCCGCGATCGCCATCGCCGATTTCGTTCCGGCTCGATTCGTGCTGGCGAACTCCGCCCAAGTCGGGGTACCGCGTTCGTGGTTACCGGCGCTGGGCGCCGTGAAGCTGGCCGGAGCCGCCGGGATCGTGGTCGGGCTGCTGGGCGCACGCGAACTGGGCATCGCCGCCGCCGCAGGCCTGGTCCTGTTTTTCGTCGGCGCAGTGTTGACGCATGTGAAGGCGCGCGTCCTGTACAACATCGCGTTCCCCGGGGCCTACTTGTGCCTGTCCGCAACGTCGCTGGCGCTGATGGTCGCCCACTGAACATCGTCGGATCAGCCGGGAAAGTACCGGATCCGCTCGATCGCGTTGCCGCGCCGGGTCACATCGGCGAACATGATGGCGCGCCCGTGGCCCGAGTTGATGGAGACCGCGACCGTCGGGCCGGCGCTCTTGGTCTTGGTCGCGCCGGCCCCGTCCAGTTGTTCCACCAATTCGGCCAGCTCAAGCGGATCGCGATCACCCAAAGTTATTGGGGCCGTTGATGACAGCGCGCGTGCCGCGGCGAATGCGTCTCCTCGCGCGGCGGCGGCGAGGAATGTCCGCACCAGCCGTTGGTGGCGTGCCCCCGCCCGACGGAATCCGGCCATGAATCCCGCGGTCCCCCGCCATCCCTGATTGGTCAGCAGGCCTTTGGACAGGTGCAGCGCCGGGCTCGCCGCGCCCGGTCCGGTGCGCAGGAACTGCGCCATCATGGCGGGCAGTTCCCAGTACGCCCGTAGTTCGCCGATCAGCCACTCGCCGTTGGCTTCTCGGAGGTCGTAGCGCAGGAATGCGGGGATGTACATGGTCACGGCGGGGCCCATGGCGACCTCGAGCTCGAGATCGCGCAACACCGTCGTGCCGACGACGATGTCGAGATCGCGGTGGAATTTGATGTCACGCGGGCCGATGAACGTGTCGTAGAAACGGCCGATCTGTTCATGCCCCACGTGGGGCCGCGAGCCCACCGGATCCTCGACGCGGCCGTCGCGGGTGAACAGCCCCACCCATCCGGCCCGATCGTGCGCGGCGGCCGCCTGCGGTGAGCGCTCCACCGCCGCGAGTAGACGTTCCCGGTCCAGCGGCACCACCATTACGATCCCCCCACCAATTCGACGCCGACGGATTCCAATTCCGCCAGCGCCTGGGCGGCCGCATCCGCTGTTGTGGCCGCGGTCAGGTCGACGAGCACCCGGGTCCTCAGACCCGCCCGCGCCGCGTCCTCGGAGGTCCGCCGGACGCAATGGTCGGTGGCGATGCCGGCCACGTCGACGTCGTCAATGCCGCGCTGCCGCAACCACTCCAGGAGGGGGGTGCCGTTCTCGTCGGCACCTTCGAACCCACTGTACCCCGCGGAGTAGGCGCCTTTGCGAAAGACGGCATCGATGCGCGCGGTGTCCAAGTCGGGCCGAAATTCGGCGCCCGCGCTTCCGGCGACGCAGTGCGGCGGCCAGGTCGAGGAATAGTCCGGCCGGTCGGAGAAATGCCCGCCCGGGTCGATGTGGAAGTCCTGGGTGGCCACCACGTGGCGATAGCCCGGCGCGCTAGACAGGTAGGCGTTGATGGCGGGCGCCACGGCGGCGCCGCCGGCCACCGGCACGGCGCCGCCCTCGCAGAAATCGTTTTGCACGTCGACGACGATCAACGCTCGCACGGGCTCCACACTATCCCGCTGGGCCAGAGCGCCGCCCTAGCTGCGCAAATCGGCGTCACGGTTTGCTCGACAGGCAGTCGGGTAATACACCGGCCATGGTGATCAGGAGAATCGCGCGACCCCTGTTGTCAGTCGCATTCATCGGGCAAGGAGTCAATTCACTACTCAACCCCAAATCGGCGGCCCAGGCGGCGGCGCCGGCAGTGGACGGCTTGCAGGCGTTGCCGGATTCGGTGAGCGCCAACATTCCGAGCGACCCCGAGACGGTCGCCCAAATCACCGCGGCCGTCCAGATCGGTGGTGGCCTGCTGCTCGCCAGCGGGAAGCTTCCGCGCATCGCTTCGGCCGCGCTGGCGGTGACGGTGTTACCGGCCAACATTGGGGCGCACTCGTTCTGGAACGAAAGCGATCCGGCGGTCAAAGCCCAGAAACGGCAGCAGTTTCTGACCGACCTGAGCCTGTTGGGCGGACTGTTGATCGCCTCCGCCGACACCGCGGGCAAGCCGTCGCTGGGGTGGCGTGGACGCCGCGCGGCCGAACGGCTCTCCGAGCGGGTGTCGTCGGCGTGGCCCGGATCCGACGATTCGGCCTTCGACGGCGAATTGTCGGAGCTGGGCGACCGGATCGCGCACGGCCTGCACGTCGGCGCCGAACGCGGCCGCGAACTGGCCAGCACCGCGGCGGAACGGGGTGCGCCCTACGCCGAAGCCGCGCTGGAACGCGGCCGCGAACTGGCCAGCACGGCGGCGCAGCGCGGTGCGCCGTATGCCGAGACCGCGCTGGAGCGCGGCCGCGAGCTGGCCAGCACCGCGGCCGAGCGCAGCAAGCCGCTGGCGAAGAAGGCCCGCAAGCGCGGGGAGGAATGGGCCGACGAGGCCGCCGACCGCGCGGCCTACCTGGCCGAGAAGGCGCGTAAGCGCGGCGAAGAACTGGCCGAAGAGGCCGCCGATCGGGCCGCACCGCTGGCGAAGAAGGCGCGCAAACGCAGCGAGAAGCTCGCCAAAAAGGCGCGCAAGCGCAGTGAGAAGCTGGCCGACACGGCGCGGGTGCGCTCCGAGGAACTCGCCGAGACCGCGCGCAAGCGCGGCAGCCACTTGGCCGACACCGCACGCGAGCGCGTCGGCGGGCAGGTCGAGACCGGTCGGCGCAAGCTGTCCTGGTAATTGCGCGGGTTAGTCCGCCCAGCGTGACCGCAAGGCCCCTGGCGTCCACGCGGGCCAGTCCGGTGAACCGATCGTCGTGCCGCCGGTGAGGCGGGCGACGATGCGCGGCCCGCGAAGGCGGCTGTTGTCGTAGACGGTGGCGACGTCGGACAGCGCGATGGCGTCGGTGACTGGCGTCCACAAGCGACGATGGCGCTCTCGGACCTTGGTTTCCGGTACGTCGTGGCCGCCGGCCCGCACGCGGTGCCGGACACGTTCGACGGCAAGGTCTTCCGGGATGAGCATCGCGTGCAGGACGACGGTGAAGCCCGCTCGGTGGGCGGTGCGGATGAGGTCCAGCTTCGACGGGTGGGAAAACACGGTCTCCGCGATAAACGACCGCCCCAGGTCGATCAACTTCGCGCGCGTGTCGGCGGCGATTTGCGCGGCCTCGTAGGCGCGCCCCGCCGACTCCCCCGGCCAGCGCTGCCTTGCGATTTCGTCGGCGTTGACGACCGGGCTGCCGGGCAACAGCGGCGCCAGGGTGAACGCGATGAAGGTCGACTTGCCGGCACCGTTCGGCCCGACCACCAGGTCAAGTCGCTGCATCGGACCGCGCCGGCGAACGCCGGGTCAGCGCCCGCGCGCCAGCATTACGGCGGCGCCATCGGGCAGGTGCTCGACGATGTCGCCGTCCTCGTTGAGGGCGACCGTGGTGACCCCATGCCCGGCCAGCGTCGCCCCGTAGTTGGCGTGCACCAGGCTTTCTTCAATAGCCGCGGAGATCTCGGCGTTGAACACCACGCCTTCCTCGACGGTGAGTTCGCCGGTCGCCAGCTGGCCGGCCATCGCGGCCTCGACCCGCCGACGCGAGGCGGTGTGCTGGCTGGACACCGCGCGCCCGACACGCGCCCAGTGGTCGAGTTGCTGCTTGGCCGAACGGCTCTGGCGGGCGCCTTCGGAGGCCGCGCTGTCCATCAGGTCGGACGCCACCCGGGTCACACGATCGGGAGCGTCGGCCATGACTTCCTCCTGGGGCGCAGCATGTCGTTACGTTCTGTAGCAGAATGATACACCGGCGCGTTTGGCCCTGCTAGCCGCGCTGCCGCAGCACGGCGTCGACGATCGCCTCGACGTCTTCGCCGGCGTCGACGGTCCCGCCGACCTCGTCGGGGCCGAGGGGCTCCAGGGTGTCCAATTGCGAGCGCAGTAGCGCGGCCGGCATGAAGTGGTCGGTCCGGGCCGCCAGCCGGCGGGCGATCAGTTCCGCCGAACCGGACAGATGCAGGAACTCAACACCCGGGCAGTGCGCGCGCAACTGGTCGCGGTACGTCCGTTTCAGCGCCGAACAACTCACCACCCCGCCGTCGCGGTGAGCGGCGAGCCATTCGCCGACCTTGTCCAGCCAGGGATAGCGGTCGTCGTCGTCGAGCGGTTCGCCGGCCGCCATTTTCGCGATGTTGGCGGCCGGGTGCAGCGTGTCGGCGTCAACGAACGGGACCCACGTACGTTGCGCGAGCGCCGCCCCGACGGTCGACTTGCCCGATCCGGATACGCCCATCACGACGACGGGAGCCGTTCGGCTCACCCGGATTGTTCGCCGAGGTTGCGGTTCCATTCCAGCCAGCCGACACCGTTGCGCCCGTCGGCGGTGGTGATCGTGGCCCAGACGCGGGGGAACTGGCTGACCCGCCCGTCGGCGGCGACAAGCCGGACCGGCGCCTGGCCGCGGACGTCCACGTTGGCGGTGATCTCCCCCGGGTTGAGCGTCAGCGTCGCCTCCAGCGGTAACCCGTTGCCGTCGAAGGACTCTCGCGAGTCGACGGTCTGCAGCTCGGTGACCCGGCCGTCGGCGCGTTGGGTGTAGCCGATGCTGAACGCGGGCGCCCCGGGAATGCGGATGTTGACGCCGTGCAGATGGGTGCCGTCGTCCAGGTGCAGCGCGCTCCACATCCAATCCATGCCCCACCAATCGCGCACCCCCCAGGAGTGATCGCGTTGGCCGGGAACCGCGTCGAGGCGGTAATCGATCCCGTCGATGCTGACGGTGCCCGAGACGGTGCACGGAATCTCATACCGCGTCGTCACCCCGTACTTGTACGGCGTGCCGTCGGTGTCCCAGACCAGGCTCATGGTCATGTCGACCGGCGTTCCGGATTCCCCGCGCAACAGCGCCGCCGGGTCGGCGTACGCCTGACCCCGCGCGCGCACGTCGACGCGATAGCTCCGCAATGGCGTACCGGCGGAATGGCCGAGCTCGAACTCGTCGGCGCGCACCGTCCACGGGTCCGCCGGCAGCGGAACCTGCGCGTCGACGGCGACGGTCGGCACGTCGGGGCCGCACAGCAGCACGTGCACCCATGCGGTCTGCTCGTTGGCCACCAGGCCGAGGCGGAACCAGCCCCCCAATCCCTGTGCGGTGTCGGCGAAGTCGGCGTACCAGCTCTCGCTCCACAACGGTTCGGCGGTGGGATCGTGGGCGAGCTCATCCTCGGGCGAGGGTTGCAACGGCTCGGGCGCCACCGCGGCGGGCAGCGTCGCCAGCGCGTCCGTGTCCAGGACGTGATCGCAGTGCCGGCGCAGCATCGTCATGAACATCTGGTCACCACGGTCGGTGCGCTCCACCAGCATCGAGGAGACGATCGCCATCATCACGCCAAAAAAGCTCTGCCGGCGCACGCCGTCGGCGACGTCGGCCAGGGTCAGGGGCGCTTGGGGCCCCAGCGCCTCGTGGTATGCCCGCAGCAGCGCGTCGTAGTGCTCGCGGCGGTCCTCGGTGGGCAGCGCGCACCCGAGGAAATAGGACAGGTCGGTCAGTGCCGGTCCCCACGACACCGTCTGCCAGTCGACCACCGTCAGCGCGCGGTCGGCGCCCGAGGTACCGAACAGCATGTTGTCCAACCGGTAGTCGCCGTGCACCAGGCCCTGTATCCCGGACGCCTGGGCCTCCTGGTCGAGGTAGGCGTCGAACGCGGCAACCAGGCGCTCGCACACCACGCGGTGCTCCGGTGCGATCTGGTCGCCGTAACGGTCGACGAATCCGGCGTACAGCGGGGTGATCATCGCCTGGTTCAGCGGCGCCTCGCGGTTGAGCCACGGCGCTTCGGCCAGCGAGACGTCACCGAGCAGCGGGCCGTGCAGCCGTCCGAGTTCGACGGCGCCGAGGCGGGCCTGTTCGATTGTGGCGCCGGCGATTTCATCGCCGACCACGGCCGGGCCCGCGTCGCCCAGCAGCAGGTCGAACACGCCCGTCGAGGTGTCGACCGCCGCGTGATAGCAGGGCGCGATCGGCCCGCCCAGTCGAGGCGCGATGTCGCCGTAGAAGCGGACCTCCCGCTCGTAGAGTCCCAGCGCCAGCCCGGTCTGCCGGCTCACCGGGTCGGTGGCCGCGACCTTGAGCACCACCGACTCGGGCCCGCCGTCGGCCTGCGCGTAGTTGAGCCGGATGCGGTAGCACTCACTCATCTGGCCGGTGCCGATGCGCTCGACCGAGAAATCGGCGATGGTTCCGGTGCCGATCACCGCGGCCAACCAGGAGGCGGTGAGGTCACTCGGGGTTTCGATGACTTGCTCGGTCTCGGCGTGCATGAGGGTTAGCGTGCCAGGTCAGTGCGCGAGTGAGAAGCCGTCCCAGGCCATCCGGCGGTGCGGGTGTGGATCGAACTCGACCCGCGATTTGCGGTCGAAGACCATCACGGCGCGGTCGGTGGCGTTGTAGCGGGGCCAATCCTCGCCCGGGACGCCGGTGCGGCTGAAGGCGCGCCACCGCCGTTGCACCTGGTTGCTGACCCGCAACGCCGCGCGCCGGTCGGCCGCCGCGGTCAGCAGGGCGCCGAATCTGGTGCGGTAGACGTCGAAGACGGCCAACAACTCGGTGGCATGGGTGGCGCCGAAACCCGACCAGCGCAACGTGCGCGGGGCGTAGTCATACCGGTAGAGGTAGGTCGGCGCGTGCGCGCTGTGGGCCTCGGCGATCTGCCAGGCCGCCGATCCGAACGCGAAGTCACCGCCGAGCTGGATGCACGCCGCCCGCTCGGGGTAGTCCGGGTACGCGGCGGTAATGCGTTCGCGGATAGCGGGTTCCGCCTCGGCCAGTAGCTCTTCGACCATCGACTCGTTGGTCGGCAACATCGCCAGGAACCGGGTGAACAGCCGGCCCTCTTCGGCGTTGGTGCCGACGATCAGCGGTACCGGGTGCGCGTCACCGCGCCGCATCGCCTCGACGGGATCCATCGGCAGCACGTCGTCCCCGACGACCGGACCAATCGGGAAGGCACCCAGCCTGTTCTGCATGCCCTCGTCGATCAATGCGTGCTGGGTTTTCACCAGTTGGGCGGCCGACGCCCGCATCAGCGCGTCGGCGGCGTCCTGCTTGCGCACGCCCAGCAGGCCGGCGAAGCGGTTCGCGAACTCGGCGGCAACCTCTTTGGACCGCGTGAGGCCCGATGCGGGACTCTCCGAAATGGCCCGGGCGAACAGGCCTTTGGCGGAGGGCACCGCCAGCAGGGAGGCGGTGATGCACGCGCCGGCGCTCTCGCCGAAGATCGTCACATTGTCCGGGTCACCGCCGAACCCGGCGATGTTGTCGCGCACCCACTGCAACGCCAGCACCAGATCGCGCAGATACAAGTTGCTGTCAATGGTGATGTCGGGTGTCGACAGCGACGAGAAGTCCACACATCCCAGCGCGCCCAGCCGGTAGTTCACCGACACGTACACGCATCCCCGGCGTGCCAGGGCCGCGCCGTCGTAGAGCGGTGTCGCCGAGCTGCCAAGGAAGTACCCGCCGCCGTGGATGAAGACCATCACCGGCAGCGGCCCCTCCGTGGCACCCTCGGGCGCCACGACGTTGAGGGTGAGGCAGTCCTCGCTCATCGGTTGATAGCGGCCGCCCAGACCCGACAGGCCGAGCAGGGTGTAACGGCGCTGCTGGGGTGCGCAATTGGCGAAGCCGTGGCAGTGCCGCACCCCAGACCACGACGCCGCCGGCTGCGGCGCTTGGAAGCGCAGGTCTCCCACCGGTGGACGGGCATACGGGATCGACCGCCACCGATGGACCCCGTCGCGGGTGAAACCCTCGACGGTGCCGGTGGCCGTGCGTGCGCGGACAGTCCGGTCATGCATAACCCGACGGTAACCGACATGACGGCGTTAACGCGCGCGCAGCGCGTTATTTGCCCGGCGCGGCGGTTAGCCTGACTGGATGCGGATAGCTGCGATGATCGCCGCGTCGGTACTGGTCGCCGGCTGCTCACACACCACGGGCAACCATTCGGAGCCGACACCGAGTACCACCCAGACCTCCGTTGGGCCGTCCGGAAGCAAGACGCCAGGAGCATCCGCCGCGCCGGCCGCCGGCGCCGCGGTCTCCGACGTCATCGCGTGGATAGAGGCGGCCCGGCCCGCCGATCCTGGCCGCTACCACACGGCTATACGCGACGGCGTGGCCACACCCCTGGGCAGCGACATCGCCCTGGCGGCGGTGGGCGGCAAAGTCTCCTGCATGACGGATGCCGCGCACACCGACGGCGCGCTGAATTGCCTGGTGAACCTGGCGACTCCGGCGCCGGCGCCCGCGACCGCGTATGGCGAATGGCAGGGCGGTTGGGTCACCTTCGACGGGATGCGCCTGCAGGTGGGAGCCGCGCGGGCCGACCCCGGCCCCTTCGTCAACGGCAACGGACCGGAGCTGGCGAATGGGGATTCGCTGTCGTTCGGCGACTATCGGTGCCGCGCGGACCAAGCCGGCCTGTATTGCGTGAACTACGCGCATCAGTCGGCGGCGCGTTTTGCGCCCGCGGGCATTCAGCCGTTCGGCTGCCTGAAGTCGGTGCCGCCGCCCGACGGGGTCGGCGCGGCGTTCAGCTGCTGAGGATTTCATTGCCCAACGTCGAGTTGTTGCGTGAAATCGCGGCATTCGACACCAACAACTCCACGTTCGGCGGTGGTGGTGGTGTGCGACGCGGTGGTGGGTTCACCAGGTGACCGGAAGCTCTTTCATGCCGTAAATGTCGGCCTCTTTGAACCGCAACTCCTCCGGCGGAACGGCCAGCTTCAGCCCGGGCAGCCGTCGCGCGAGGGTGGCGAACGCGACCTGCATCTCCACGCGGGCCAGGTTGGCCCCGATGCACTGGTGCACGCCGTACCCGAAACCCAAGTGTCCGCGCGTGTTTCGATCGATGTCGAAACTCTCTGGGTCGCCGACGAATTCGGTGTCCCAGTTTCCGGCGGGCAGGTTCATCATCACGAACTCCCCTGCCCGGATCAACTGGCCACCGATCACCAGATCTTCGGTCGCCACGCGGTCGACCTGGCTGTGCACGATGCTCAGATAGCGCATCAGCTCTTCGACGACGTTCGCGATGAGGGCGGGATCGTCGGTCTGGCCGAGCCGCTCGAAGGCGCTCGGATGTTGCAGCAGCGCAACGGTTCCCAGTGAGATCATATTGGCGGTGGTCTCGTGACCCGCCTGCATCATGATCACACTGTTCATCGCCGCGGTCGCGTGGTCGAGTTGACCCGTCGCGACGTACTCGGTGATCATGCGGCTGATCAGATCGTCGCCGGGTTCGCGCTCCTTGCGTTGCACCAACTCCTGGATGTAGGCGTACATCGCCCCGAAGGCCTGTCCCTTTTCCGCCTCGGACGTCTTCTGGTCGAGCCCGGCGGTGGTGTTGCGCTGGAAAAGCTCGAGATCTTCGGGCGGCACACCCAGCAGCAGCGCGATCACCAATGATGGTACCGGCAAGGCGAATTCACGCACCAGATCGGCAGGCGGCCCCACCGCGATCATCTCGTCAAGAAAATGGTCGACCATCTCCTGGATCTGCGGCCGCATCGATTCGCAACGCCTGAAGGTGAAGTTGCCGGTCATCATCCGCCGGATCCGGTGATGCTCGGGATCGTCGGTGCGCGCGAACATCACCGGGACCTCGTTGTCGGCGTTGGTGGGCATGATGGAGTCCGGAATGGTCTTCGCGGACAGCCGCGGATCGACCAGCGCCGCCCTGATGTCGGAGTAGCGGCTCACCACCCAGACCGGATTGCCGTGGAACATCGCCTGTCGTAGCCCGGGCTCTTCCCGCCAGCTCGCGAACTCTACCGGCGTTGCGAGCGGACAGTGGGCGGGACGCGGCACGGGCAGTGCAGGAAGCTCCGCGTCCGAGCAGGAGTCGGATGCCTCGAAAGATATTGACATAAGCCGCGTTTCCCATTAAATGTCAGTTATCTGCCAGTTGTAGAGCGTAAAGGGACCGTTGTCGGTAGTCAACTGTCGGTTACGCTGTCACGATGACCGCGGTGGAGGACCGGCCGTTGCGGGCGGACGCGGCGCGCAACGTCGAGCGCATACTGCGCGCGGCGCGCGAGGTCTACGGCGAGTTGGGCCCGGACGCCCCGGTGGAGGCGGTCGCCCGCCGGGCCGGCGTCGGCGAACGAACCCTCTACCGCAGGTTTCCGACCAAGGCGGATCTCGTCCTGGCGGCGCTGGAACAGAGCATCGCCGAGGATCTCACGCCGGTGATCGACGGCGCCCGCCGCGCGAAGGATCCTCTGCGCGGTCTGACCGAATTGATCGAAGCGGCGATCTCGCTCGGCGCGCGCGAACACAGCCTGCTGGCCGCCGCCCGCCGGGCCGGGTCCCTCACGTCCGACATCTCCATGTCGCTCAATGCCGCGCTCGCCGAGCTTGCCCGGGAAGGCCAGCGCCTCGGCAGGATTCGCGCCGACCTGGTCAGCGACGACCTGCCTCGGTTGATCGCCATGCTCTTCAGCGTGCTCTCGACGATGGATTCCGACAGCGACGGCTGGCGACGCTACGTCGCCCTCGTCGTCGATGCCATATCGGTCGATGAGCGGCGGCCATTGCCCCCGGCGGCCGAACTGCGCTACACGCTGCCGCCGGACGGCTGGCCTCTGTGAAGGAACGGCCGCTCAGCTGGCCGGCAGACCCGCCTTGACCGCGGCGTCCTGTTTGCGCGCGAGATCGAGCAGGATGTCGGCTGGCGTGGGATTGCCTATGACACAGTCGAATTCCATATCGACCATGGCCCTGCCCTCGACGAATACCGCCTCAGAGATCTCCATCGGATTCGCCGGGTCGGTGCTCTGCCCGATCACCATGAATCCGTTGGTGCCGACGTCGATGGGCTGCTGCTCGCCGCTGACCTTCTTGCCGACGACGTCGCGCATGTTCGCGGCCGTCTTGTCGGCCGTCGCCGCGTCGGGAAAGACCGCGATCGTGTCGATGATGGTGCGCTTGCCGTCGGGGTTCTTGAAGACCTGCCCCACGCCGACGATGCCGCCCGGATTCTGGCTGGGCGGCCCGTCAGCGGTGGCGTGCGGGCCGACGTCGGAGGCCTGGATGAGCAAGGAGCTGTAGTTCGCCGGCGCCCCGGGTGAAGACGGGGCGCTCGACGAGATGGCCGCGCTCGACGACGCGGCCGGACCCGATGGCGCCGTCGAGTTCTTGTCCTCGCCGCAGCCGGCGATCGCGGCGCTGAGCAGCATCGCGGCGGCCGCCAGGCCGACCGCGGACGTCCGGACCTTTGTCATGAGCCCTCCTTTGTGAGGTCAGCTATTTGTAACCCGTACCCGGGCCACCCGCAGCGTGAACACGCAAACTATGTGGGCCGGCGGGCAAATCGCCATCGGACCAGTTTCGCTTCAGTTGATGGTGACGCCCGCGTCGACCTTGAACTCCAGCCCGGTCACGTATCTGGACTCGTCGGAAAGCAGGAACAACACTGCGCTGCTGACGTCGGCGGGCTCGACAGCCGGCGTGGGCATCGCATTGACGAAGATGGGAATGAGATCGGACCGCTGCTCACCCAGGAGAGGCCCGAACGACGGCGGAACCATCCCGGTGGGCACGCCCGTGGGAAGCACGGTGTTGACACGCACGTTCTGCGCCGCCAGCTCGTTGGCCAAGGCCAGCGTCAAGCCGACGACGCCGTGCTTGGCCGCCGTGTAGGGCGTCTGGAGCGGGAATCCCTTGATGGCGCCGGCGGAGCTGATGTTGACCAGGCTGCCTCCACCTTGCTCGAGCAGGTGCGGTATCGCGGCCGCACAGGTGTTCCAGACGCCGATCAGGTTCACGTCGACCACCGTGCGCCACTGTTCGGCAGTGGTCTTGTCCCACGGCGCCACCGTCAGCACGCCGGCGTTGGCGACCGCGCCGTCAAGGCCGCCCAGCTCGCCGACTCCCTCGTCGACCGCGGACCGCAGGTGCGCCTCGTCGCGGACGTCGACAACGCGACTCACGCATCGGCGACCGAAAGCCCGTACCAGCCTTACTGTTTCGGTGAGGTCGTCCTCGGTGGCCAAGGGATATTCAATCTGCGGCAGGGATCGGCAGATGTCGACGAGGATGAGGTCCGCGCCCTCCTCCGCAAGGCGCAGCGCATGGCCGCGACCCATGCCGCGGGCGGCGCCGGTGATCAGAATGCGTTTACCGGCAACGCGTCCTGGAGCCGGGGTGGTCAGTTCAGTGCTCGTTCCACATCAGCCCGCGCATCGTCGCTGACAATGGGATGTCCTCGACCCCGATCAGCCCTTGGGGCGCGCGGCACACCCAGTCGATCGCGTTGACCGCCCGGCCGGCGGTCGAGATACAGCCGGCATCGGTGGAATCGTAAAGGGGGTGGGATACGTGGGTGTTGATCTCCACCCGCGGCTCGCCCTCCACGACGACGCGGTGCACACCGGTGTGGCCATCGGGCGGGAATTCCCAGCCGGGCGCGGCGGCCGGGGTGAGCCTGGTGACGTGCTCGAGGGTGATGACCGGCTTGCCGTCGCGCACGCCCTCGGTGGCGAATCGGACCGCGGCCATCTGCCCCGGCTGGACGGTCATCATCGTGCATTCGATGCGTTCGGGCGTGTACCACGGCTCGCAGCGCTGGCGCACGTCGTCGAGCGTGATGTCGAGATGGTCGGCCAGACTGCGGACCTGACCGCCCCACATCGCCACGATCACTCCGGGCAAGAACATCATCGGTGAGTCGTCGTCGGGTGTGGTGCCGAACCCCATTGCCGCGCCGGTGAACTCGGCATCGTCGTAGTTTCCGTAGTCGAAGATCTCCTGCACGGTGATCGACGAGATCCGCGTGGTCAGGCTGGCCGCCGAATGCACCAGCGTATCGCCGGAGAAGCCGGGGTCGATGCCGTTGACGTAGAGCGAGGCGTTGCCTGCCGCGCAGGCGCGCTCCAAGGGCTCTCGCAACCAATCGTCGGCATGGCGGGGTGTCACCAGCCAGACCATCGATGTGCCAACGACGTTGATGCCCGCCGCGAGGAACTTGGCCATCTGTTCGATGGCTTCCATGGGTCGCGTCTCACCCTGAGACGTGTAGACGACGCAATCGGCGCCAAGATTGAGCAGTGCGTCGATATCGTCGGTGGCGATGATGCCGGTCGGCTCGTCCAGCCCGCAGAGCTGCGCCGCGTCCTTGCCGATCTTGTCGGCGCTGGCGGCGTGCACGCCGACCAGTTCCAGATCCGGTCGGCCGATGATGGCCCGCAACGAGTGCCGGCCCACATTCCCGGTGGAAAACTGTATGACTCTGCGCACTTACCCTCATCCTTCCGACCGTGAGCGATGACCCATCATGGCGCGTTGCGTCGCGGTCCAGGTCAGTAATCGGGGATTGGGAGCGGCGAGTTGTTCGAGTCGATGCCGCCGTCGACGTGGAAGATCGCGTTCGTCGCGTAGCAGTCGCGCGTGCACAGGTACACCGTGAGCCGCCCGAGATCCTCGACGTCACCGAGCCGATGCAGCGGGGTGGCCTCCTGCATTTTCTCCAGCGATCCGGGCATCAAGTCCAGGCTGCCACGCAAGCCGTCGGTGGCGAACGATCCCAACGCAATGGCGTTGACGCGGATCTTCGGCGCGAGTTCCTGTGCCATCGCGCGGGTGAGCGCCTCGAGGCCCCCCTTCGCGACGCAGTAGGCCGTCAACGCGCGGATGCCGAACCGGGCGGAACCAGACGAGATGTTGACGATGGATCCGCGTCCCGCGCTGATCATGTGCGGGGCGACGAGCTGGCTCATGATGAACGCGGATGTCACGCACCAGTCGAAGGTGTGCCGGAAGTCTTCGTCGGTGATGTCCAGAAAGCGCGCATAGGTGGAGCCGCCGACGTTGTTGACGAGAATGTCGATGCGCCCGAAGCGTTCCATGGCCGTGTTCACGACGCGCTCGCCGTCCGGGCGGCTCATCGCGTCCGCGACGAGCGCCAGCCCTTTGCCGCCCGAGGCCTCGATGCCCTCAATCGTGCCAACGATATCCGCCTCGGTACGCGCGGTCCCGACGACCGTGGCGCCGGCCTCCGCCAACACCCGGGCAATGCCCGCCCCGACACCCTTCCCGGCGCCCGTCACGATCGCGACCTGCCCATCGAGCTGGAACTGTTCCAACGCCATGCCGAGCTCCTTCGATCGTGCGTGGGGTGCGCCGTTTAATCTATGAACTGGGCTGACTAAAGTCAACGAATCATTCCGACCCCCATTCGCGGTACCGTTGATTGTCTGAGAATGATCAAGTTATGCAAGCGTTTTTGGCGCGGACACGGCATAATGAGCCGTTGAGCCCCGCAACTCTCGCATGAGTCGGGTCAACTGTGAGGAAACACATGGCTGTGACGGATCGGCTGTCGACCCGAGAAGCAAAGCGTCTGCAGACGAGGGAGCGTTTGATGGGGGCCGCGATCGCGGAGTTCGCCCGGGCCGGCATGGCCGAGGCGGACGTCAGTGCCATCGTGGCCGCCGCGGGCGTGGCGCACGGGACGTTCTTCTTCCACTTCCCCACCAAGGAGCATGTGCTGCTGGAGCTCGAGCGCCGCGAAGAGGATCGCATAGCCAAGCAGTTCGCCCAATTCCTGAAGTCCAAGCACGATCTCGCTTCCGCGTTGAATGAGGCGGTCCGCCTGGTGGTCGGGCTCGAACGGCGGCTGGGCGATCGGCTCTTCAATGACTTTCTCGCGCTGCACTTCTCCCAGACCCGCCCGCAGACCGAGGACGGCAGGGATCACCCGTTGATCGTCCTGGTCGCCCAGGAAATCGCGCAGGCGCAGGAACGCGGTGACACGGATCCGCACGTCAATCCCATGAACAGTGCGGTGTTCTTCTTGCTGGGTCTCTACGCGCTGTTGATCACCACCAACCACTGGCCGACCGGCCATGCGCTGCTGGAAGACTACGTCGCGAGGACGTTGCGAAGTTTGAAACCCTGACCCGCCGCTAGGGGCGTATGACGCCGCGCAGCGGCATCAGGCCGAGTTCCTTGTGGGACATGAACCCCGGCGGAGCGTCGCAGACCGCGGGTATGGCGTTCGCGGGGCCCATCGCGGTCCAGGTGTATCCGGGCAGCGCGTAGCCGCCGTTGGGGTCCTGCGCGCCCTGCAGGATCAGCTCGGTGGAGGAATCACCCTCGATCACAATGCGGTAGTGGTAGTGCTGGGGCCAATCCTCCTGCGGTGCAATGGCGTCGAAGGTGTCCATCGTGTAGATCTCGTGAAAGACGATGAGGGGTTTGCCGTCCACCCACGCCGTCCACTTGTGGTGCTGGCGAGCGACAGTCCCCTTTTTGATCACGCCCTTGAAGCCCGGCATGTCGCTGGTCTCCCCTCCCTCGAAGGGGATGTCGCGGGTGGCAGTCCCGAGCTCCACCTCGGTCGTGTATCTCTCGACTGTTTTGCCCAGTCCCTCGACGACCATCGCCATCGATTGGGCGAACAACGGCCATGCCTGTCCGAGCAGATTCGGGCCGTCTTCGAACCCGGCCGGGTCGCTGCCCATCCCCATTTCGAACAGGTACTTCAGGGTGTCGCGCCCGAAATTCACCACCTCGTAGATGTGAATGGTGTCGATCTGACTGATGATTCGGGCCAGCGTCAGGACGAGCAGGTCTCCGGCGAACCCGGGGTTGACACCACCCGCATGAAACGACGTGCCGCCCTCGTGGCACGCGGCGTCGATCTTGTCGATGTCCGCCTGACTGTGCTCGGTCCGATACCACCACGCCCCACCCGATGCGACGACATTCTTGCCGCCGCGCAGTAGGCGGCACACCTCGTCGGGGTCGGACCATAGCGGCGCATAGAACACGCAATCGGCGTCGAGCGCCTCGATGGCATCCTTGTCGGTGGTCGCCCGCACGCCGGTCGGCGGTTTGCCGCAGAGCTCACCGGCGTCCTTGCCGACTTTCTCCGGTCGATTGCACAGGACGCCGACCAGTTCGTAGGCAGGGTTGTGCACGAAATGACGCAGCGCGATCGTCCCGACATTGCCGACGCCCCATTGGATTACACGATATTTCTTCTCGGCCGGCGACTTGAGCGTCATCGCTACTCCTTTGCATGGCCAGAATGCCTGAGCGCTCGCTGAGCGTAGGCGTCTGGCAACGGGCGTGTCAACGAATGCCAGCTGACTTTCGTCAGTACTGTCGCTCCGCTGGTGGGCGTGGACAAGCCGCGTGAACTCCGCATTAGCCCTGTGGCACGCACTAACCGCGGGAAGTGGAGCGAATCTCGCTGACTGTTCGCCGTCGACTCGGTGGGCGTCTTCTGCTGACTGCAGTCAGCCTGTTATAGTGCACTCGCCGGTCCAATCAGTGTCGATGGCGGGGAGGGTTCGTGAATTTGCCGAAGCTGCATCAGCGCGACGCCGGGATAGGTGCAGCCACGCGATCGCCCGGCTCTGCCGCGCCGCCGGGTCTGGCCATCGACGAGCACATGGAACGCTCACAGCTCGCGCAGCGCCGGGCCGACAAATGGCTTATCTCCGGCAGCCTCCTGATCGGCACGGCGGCCCTGGGTATTTTCGGGCTGCCGCTGTTCCTCTGGGGAGTGCGGCTGCTGCGCCGGGCGCAACGCGACGGCCTCTCGGTCCGGCCGATGCTGGTCACCCTGCTCGGCTATCTCGTCATCATCGACGCCGCCATCAACACCGTCGGGTGGGCGCTTGATCTGGTGGCGAACCACACCATTCTGGCGCGCGTGCTGCTCAACGGGTGGGGCAACATGTTCGACGCCGGCTACTTCTGGCACTACAACGAGCTGTGGGTCGGCGGCGCGGCGGGGCCCGGCGAGAAGGCCCTGGAGGTCGGGTTGATCCTGACCGTCTTCACCATGCGGATCGCCGCCGCCATCGGCTTTCTGCAGATGAAGCGGTGGGGCCACCAGTGGATGGTCATCACCTGCTGGATGGGCGTGGTCATTTGGATCACCTACGTGTTCAACATGACGATGTTCGCCGACGTGCGTTTTGCCGGCGTCGTGCTCCCGGTCGTCGGCTGGTGGCTCTACGACATCTTCTACATCACCCCGTTTTTGGCCATCCCCTATCTGCACACCGTCAACCGCGAACTCTTCTCCGACTGAAATGCGCGACCCGAAAACCACTACGCCACCGAGGAAGTCACATCATGGGCTATCTATGGGAAATCCTTCGTTACGTCGCCGCGTGGGGCGGCACCGGACTGATCATCTGGTTCTGGTACTGGCTGTTCTCCAACATCGGCACGTTCTGAGCCGGGTCCGGGGAGCGCGGGATTGGGCCGATGACTGAGCATTCCGACGGCCATGCGATGGCGCTGGAACGCAGTTGCGCCGTGACGGCGGTCGCGCTGAGCGAGCAGCGCCGCGAAGGCGTGCGGCTCGTCACCGGCGAGCGGCGGGGCTTCGGATTGAACGCGGCGCTCACGTTCGTCCACATCCCCTATCCCGCCCCCTCCGACTGGACACGCAGAACCCTGACCTGCGGGGTGGCCCTGCAATGCTCGCCATCCAAGGAACGCGTCACCGAATTTCGGCTGAACGAGCTATCCGCGCGCGAACTGCGCGCGCTCACGCTCGTCGAAGGCGGCGTCGCCCTCGGCTGGATCGCGTCGCGGTGGCCCGGCCTGGTTCCCGAGGTCCAACGGCTACTCCCCGACATCCACCCCGAAGCCGCGGACATGGACGGCGTCCAGATGCTCGACAGGGCAACCGGATTGGCGGCCACCGGGCGGGAATTGGCGGTCCCTGCGCTGCTGGGTGCTTTGCCGCTGGCCTACACGGCGCCGCAGGGATTGACCGATAAGCTGCGACGCAGCTTCGGGAGGATGCCGTGGACCACGACGCAGAAGCGTCTTCCGCGGCCATACTCGGTTCCGGTCGGCGGTGACGGGGGCGTCCGCAACCCGAACCTGCCGCCGCCGAGCCGGCCGCAGGACAACGATCTCGACGTCACACCCCAACACCGGCCCGGGATTCCCTATCCCGAGTGGAACATGTGGACACAGCGATTCATGCACGACCACGTCGCTGTCGTCGAGCACGCCGACGGCCGGCGCCTGCGCCGTCCGGTGCCGGTGGCCGTCGACGTCCGCAAGTGGTTCGAAGAACACACCCACCGTGCAATGACCAGCCGCCTCGAAGACGGCTCGGACCTCGACGTCGACCAATACGTCAGCCACTACATCGACCTGACGACGGGCGAGGCCAAGGAGCCGAGGGTGTTTCGCGACCTGCTGCCCAGCAGCCGCGACGTCACCACGGCGCTGCTGCTCGACGGCAGCTCGTCGCTGGGGGTACACGGGGGCCGCGTGTTCCAGCTCGAATTGGCCTGTGCCGACGCGCTTTCGCGTGCCATGACGCTGGCGCGCGAACGCCATGGCGTTTTCGTGTTCACCGGCAACACCCGGCACCGGGTCGAGGTGCGGTGCCTGAAGGACTTCGAAGACCGCCGGTTCGTGCCGCCGAGCGGGCTGGGCCTGTCCACCCGCGGCTACACCAGACTCGGTGCGCCGCTGCGCCATTTGACCAGCCGCCTGCTGGCCCAGGCCTCCGAGCGGCGCCTGCTGATCATCATCGGGGACGGGCTGATCTCCGACGAAGGCTACGAGGGCCGTTACGCCTGGGCCGATGCCGCGCACGCCGTCCAGGAGGCCAACGAGGCCGGGGTGTCGATGTATTACGTGGGCGTCGGGCCGACCCGGGTCGACCCCCTCCCGGAGGTGTTCGGGCCGCGCCGGTCGCAACGGATCCGGCGCATCGAGGAATTACCCCGGGTATTGGCCCATGTCCATCGCGAACTGGTCGCAGCGTGAATGCCGACCGATTGAGGAAGAGATGACCACCGACACATATTTCGCCAACGGCAACGAAGTTCAGCTGTTCGAACAGGCCTTTGCGCGGCGTCTGCCGGTGATGCTGACCGGCCCGACCGGGTGCGGCAAAACCCGGTTCGTCGAACACATGGGCTCGCTGCTGCAGCGACCGGTAGTCACGATCAGTTGCCACGACGACCTCACCAGCTCCGACCTCGTCGGGCGCTTCATGGTGACCGGCGGCGACGTCGTCTGGACCGACGGCCCGCTCACCCGGGCCGTCAAAGCCGGCGCGATCTGCTACCTCGACGAAGTCGTCGAGGCCCGCCACGACTCCTTGGCGATCCTGCATTCCCTCACCGATCACCGACGGTCGTTGTACCTGGACCGCGCCGGCGAGGTGGTGAAAGCCCCCGAAGAGTTCATGCTGGTGTGTTCGTACAACCCGGCCTATCGCAGCTCACTCAAGGAGCTCAAACCCTCGTTCCGCCAACGGTTCGTCACGCTGGCGATGCATTATCTGCCGCCCGACCGCGAGGCCGACGTGATCGTCGCCGAATCCGGAATCCCCCTTGCCACCGCCCAGCGGCTGGTCGGGTGCGCGGTCGCGATCCGCACCGCCGACGAAGCCTTCCACTTCGAACCGCCGTCGACCAGGGTGCTGGTCACCGCCGCCCAGCTGATCGCCGCCGGCGCAACCGAATTGGACGCCGCCGACGCGTGCATACTCGCGCCGCTGAGCACCGACGGCGCGGTCACCGACGGTCTGCGTGAAGTCGCGGCAGCCAGCCTGGCCACCTCGACCAGTTCGCCCTAGGGAAAGGAGCAACCGGCATGGACCGACAGGAGGAGAAGCGCAAAAGGGCGCTCATCATCTTCCAGATCTTCATCTACGGCTATCTGCTCGCGATGTTCGGAGTCCAGCTCTACATGTCGTTCGCGCGGGGCTGGTGGGATCTGTGAATGTACCGCTGCTGAAACGGAATTCGGGAGGCACGCCCGACCGCGCCGACGCGTCGCGCAGCCTCGATGATCACCACGACGAATCACGCCAGGCCCAGCGCCACGCCGACAAGTGGATGATCGTCGGCGCCGCCCTGATGGGCATGTGGGCGCCGGGCCTGATCGGATTTCCCATCTTCATGCGCGGGGTATGGCTGCAGCGCCAGGCCCTGCGCGCCGGGCTATCGGTTCGGCCCATGATCGTGACCCTCATCGGCTATCTCGTCCTGATCGACGGGATGCTCAACAGTCTGGGCTGGGCTCTTGACCTGGTCGCCAACCACACGTTGATCAACAGGGTGCTGATGGTCGGGTGGGGCAACATGTTCGACGCCGGCTACTTCTGGCATTACAACGAGCTGTGGATCGGCGGCGCGGCGGGCCCGGGCGAAAAGGCCTACGTGGCAGGCCTGATCCTCACCGTGTTCTCGATGCGGGTGGCGGCGGCGATCGGGTTTTTGCAGATGAAGCGCTGGGGCCATCAGTGGATGGTCGTCACCTGCTGGATGGGGGTGGTGATCTGGTCGGCCTACGTCTTCAACATGACCATGTTCGCCGACGTGCGCTACGCCGGTGTCGTGTTCCCGGTCATCGGCTGGTGGCTCTACGACATCTTCTACATCACCCCGTTCCTCGCGATCCCGTACCTGCACACCGTCAATCGCGAAATCTTCTCCGACTAAAAGGAGCAGTGCCATGACTAGTCCGTCCGTACCGTCCCCCACCGAAGACAAGGACCCGGCCGCCGATCTCGAGCCCGGGACGACGCCGTACTACGCGCGCATGCACACCTGGATCAAGCGCGCCGTGTTGGTGTGCCTGGTAGCGCTGGTGATCGAGGGTGCCTTCACGCTGCCGTTCATGGCGATCTACTACGGGTACCCGACGCTGAGCCTCACCCAAATCTGCAGTGAGCTGCTTAAGATCCGGTACTCCAACGACACCTTGGAGTGCAAGTACCCCTACCCGCCGTTCGGGCCCCCGGAGGGCGCCGAGGGCAAAGCCACCGCGCAGGACGTCTGGGGCATCCAACCGATACCGAAGTACCACCGGCTGGGGTTCCGCGAACTCGTCAAGATCCACGACGAACGACTCGCCCGCCAAGCGCCGGCGCCGACGCACCCATGACGGGGCCGGCCCGGTGACCTATCGGGTCGTCCAATGGACGACCGGTAACGTCGGCAAGAGCTCCGTCCGGGCGATTGCCGCGAACGCGACGCTGGAGCTGGTCGGATGCTATGCCTTCTCGCCGGAGAAGGCAGGGCGCGACGTCGGCGAGCTGTGCGGGATCGAGCCACTGAATATCAAGGCGACCAACGACATCGAGGCGCTGCTCGCGCTCAAGCCGGACTGCGTGGTCTACAACCCGATGTTCGCCGACGTCGACGAGCTGGTCCGCATCCTCGAGGCCGGCATCAATGTGGTGGGCACCGCCGAGTTCATCACCGGCCACTTTCTCGGCGCGGGACGCGAGCGCATCGCCCAGGCCTGCCAGGCGGGCGGATCGAGCATCTTCGGCACCGGCATCAACCCCGGCTTCGTCCAACTGTTCACCATCGTGTCGGCGGGACTCTCGGAGCGGGTGGACAAGGTGTCGGTGCTGGAGTCCTTTGATACCACGATCTACAACTCGCCGGCGACCGAAATCCCTATGGGCTTCGGCTATCCCATCGACCGTCCGGACCTGCCGGCTGTCACCGAGAAAGGATCCGGCATCTTCCGCGACGGCGTGTTGCTGCTCGCCGACGCCCTCGGCGTCGAGCTCGACGAGGTCCGTTGTGAAGCCGAGTACGCCCAGACCACCGAGGATCTGCACCTGCCAGGGGACTGGAACATCGCGGCGGGCTGCGTGGCGGGCATTCACGTTCGCTGGAAAGGGATTGTTGCCGGTCGAGAGGTCATCGAGATCGGCGGGCAATGGCGGAAGGGACAAGCGCTGGAACCGGATTGGCCACTGGACATGGGCTACACCGTCGAGGTGCAGGGCCGACCGACGATCAAGACCACGCTGAGCTTCCTGCCACCGCCGGACTTCGAGGGCACGACCTTGGACGACTACATCATGTTGGGCCTCACCATCACCGCCGTGCCGGCGATCACCGCGATACCCGCCGTCGTCGCCGCGCCTCCCGGCATCGTCACCTACAACGACCTCCCCCTGCTACTTCCCCGCGGAGTCCTGACGACATGACGACAACACAAGAACCCTCGCTCCATCACGTCGTGTTCGCCGTGGCACCGGAACGACATGCGGCCGTGACCCAGATGTTCAGCGATCTGGGGTTCGTCTTCGAGCCGCTGCAGCTGGCCGAGCTCGGCCTGGACATTCACCTCGACTGGAATCGGGGCATCGAGCTGATCAGCCCGATCCCGGGGTCGACCGGGGAGGTCGCCGTTTCGGTGACCGAGTTCATCGAGCGCCACGGAGACGGCGTGTTCACCGTGGTCATCGGGGTCCCGGAAGCTTCCAGGGCCGACGCCGTCGCCGAGCGCTACGGTGCGACAACGCGTTTCCGGCAACGCATGGAGGGCGAGGGCACCTTTCTCGACGAAAACGACGTGTCGATCCTGGGACTGCCACTGACATTCCTGGCGACCAACATTCCGTGATTGGAGACGGCATGGCCCAACATCGTGAGCCGAACGGAATTTGCGAGCTCGACTTGGACGATCTGCCCATGGCTCTCGACCGCGGCGTCGTGACCGAGTGGTCAAGGAGGATAGCCCATTTCAAGCTGTCACCGGGACCCTGGAACACGTGGCCGTCCCCGACGTGCACCCTGCCGCGATTGCCGTTGCGGATCCTCGCCACGGAGAGGTCATGACCGAGCTTCGGTTCGACGGGAGGGTGGCGATCGTCACCGGGGCCGGCGGCCAGGAGCCGAGCCTGGGGCGCTCGCACGCCAAGCTGCTCGCCCAGCGAGGGGCCAAGGTCGTCGTCAACGACCTCGGCGTCGGGCCCGACGGCCGAAACATCCTGCGGGCCAACGCAGAACAGGTGGCCGACGAGATCTGCGCGGCCGGTGGTGAGGCGGTTGCCGACCTGCACAGCGTCGCCGACGAGGACGGCGCGCGCCGGGTCGTCCAGACCGCGCTGGACGTGTGGGGCCGCGTTGACATCCTGGTGAACAATGCCGGTGTCTGCTTCATGGCGCACTTCGACGAGATCTCCGACGCCGACATTCGCAATGTCATCGACGTGCACCTGATGGGGACCGTGTGGATGTGCCGGGCGGCGTGGCCCCACATGCGCGATGAGGGTTACGGCCGCATTGTGAACACCACCTCCGGGGCGATGTTCGGACTGGAGAATCTTTCCATCTACGGTGCGGCAAAGGGCGGAATCTTCGGGCTGACACGCGGTCTCGCCGTCGAAGGGGCACCGATGGGCATCAAGGTCAATGCGTTGGGGCCGGCCGCCAACACCACCGCCGTGCGCCATTTCAACAACCCGTCCGCCTTCACCAGGCTGATGGAGGATCACTTTCCGACCGGCCTGGTGTCACCCGCGGTGGCGTTCCTGGTTCACGAGAGTTGCCCGGTATCCGGAGCCAACCTCGAGGCGGGTGGGGGAAACGTGGGCATCCGGGTGTTCGGTCAGACGACGGGTATATACGACGCCGATCTCACCATCGAGAAGGTGCGGGACACCTTCGCGGCGATAACCGACACGTCGACGGCCAGGTTGATACCGGATTTGCCCGACTCCGGTGAGTTAGCCCCGGGCGAGGCCATTTCGGCGCCTATCGAGGTACTACCGAAGCGCTACCAACCGAGTTGATTTCGGCCAAGGAGACATCATGACCGTCGACACCACAGCACCCAGCGTCTTCGACGCAGGCCTGCCTACACTGCACTACGACATCACCGACACCGTGCACCAGGTCGCCCCGCGGATCCACGAGGCGCGCAAGCGATCTCCGATCGCCCTCGGGCCGCTGGGACCCGAGGTGCTCGGCTACGAACTCGCCCGAGGGATACTTCGCGATCCCCGGTTCGTCTTCCCGCCCGGCATGCACATGACGGCTCGCGGGATAACCTCCGGCCCGCTCTATGACCGGGTGCTGGGCACCATCCTCGGCATGGAAGGCGAGGAACATCGGCGCCTGCGCGGTCTGGTCTCCAAGGCATTCACCCCGCGGGCGTCCGCGCGCATGGAAGACACCATCGACACGGTGATCAACCATTTGATCGATCAGGTCGCCGGGGCCGGCCGCTGCGACTTCGTCGCCGACATCGCCCGGCCCTACCCGATCCCGATCATCTGCGCGTTGTTGGGCGCACCACCCGAGGACTGGGAGCAGTTTTCCCTATGGGCGGAAGACATTTTCAAGATCGTGCGGTTCGACTCCGACCTGGCGAACGAGCAGCACATCGTGATGCGGGCGTGGGACGAGTTCGACGCCTACATCGACGACATGATCGCCGAACGGCGGAGCCGGTTGACCGACGACTTGATCTCCGAACTGATCCGCGCGCAGGACGACGGCGACCGGCTGAGCAACGCGGAGATGCGCATGCTGGCGTTCAGCATCCTGTCCGCCGGCACCGACACCACCCGCAATCAGCTGGCCGCGTGCATGCACGCGCTGTGCGATCACCCCGAGCAACTGGCGATGCTCCGCCAAGATCCCAACCTCGCGATGCCGGCCGTCGAGGAATGCATGCGCCATTCGCCCGCGGTCTGCACCACCCTGCGCACCGTCCTCGACGACGTCACATTCGCCGATTACACCTTTCCGGCCGGCACCTTCATTTCAGTGAATACCTTTGCCGCCAACTGCGATCCGGAGGTCTATGCGCACCCGGGCCGGTTCGACATCACCCGCGAGGACCCGCCGCCCATTCTGACGTTCGGCGGCGGTGCCCACTATTGCCTGGGCGCGAACCTCGCCCGAACGGAACTCGCCGGAGCGCTCAAAGTCCTCGCCCGGCGCATGACCAACCCGCGGCGCGTGGCGACGGCGCAGTGGAAGCCGATGCTGGGGCTGAGCGGGCCGGTCGGTCTGGAGATGGAATTCGACTAGCTCAGCGCGTCGTCCGCGGCCAGCTCCAGGACGTGGATTTCGCCCGTCGCGCCGTCGACCTCGACCAGGGCACCCGGCGGCAACGACTTGGTCGCCCCCTGAACGTCGACAACACAGGGGAAGCCGAATTCGCGGGCCACCACCGCGGCGTGGGACATCGGGCCGCCCAGTTCGGTCACGACGGCGGCGGCGTAACAGAACGCCGCCGTGTATCCGACGTCGGTGACCTCGGCGACGAGGATCTCGCCGGGCTGCAAGTCGTCGATGGTGTCGGGGCGCACGATGCGTACCCGGCCGCGCACCCGCCCGCCGCACACCCCGACCCCGCGCAGGATGTCCCCGCCGGCCAGGGCGGGCGACGAGGGCGCGGTTGGCTGCCAGCTTCCGCTGAACACCGTCGGCGGCGCCACCGCGACCAGCCGGCGTTGCTCGGCCCGGCGCCGGGCCACCAGCGCGCCCACGTCCGCCGGCAGGGCATCCAGTTCGTCGACGAGCAGATAGAAGACATCATCGGCGGCTTCGAAGACGCCCGACTCGACCGCCCTGCGCCCGTACTCGCGCAGCAGCGTGCGCAGAACCCAGTTGGCCCGCACCACCTTGTCGCGGCGGACCTCACGGTCGCGCAGTTGCTGGGTGGCCAGCACCGCAATTGGCTTGGCGTGCAACGGAATCTGGGGGCGCTGGGGTTGCTGCGCCGACGGCGCGCTCATCGCCCTGGTCACCATCCGGACCAGCAGCTCGGGGTCGTCGGCGTAGCTGGTTGACAGCATCTCGAGCTCGGCGGGCCCACGGTGGCCGATGAGCGCCAGCTCGGCCAGCAGCGCGGCATGGAATTCCGGAGCCTCGACGGCCAGCTTGTCCAGCCGGTCCCCTGGTTCAGCCAGCAGCGCCGTCACTTTCGGATCGCGCTGCGCGGCAACCACCAACCGCTGCATCGCCTCGACCGAACGCGCGCTGACCAATTCGGGCCCACCGGGGGCGGCGACGTCCCGCCCGCACAGACCACGCAGCAGCACGTTGAACGCCGCGCACAGCAGGAATGAGCCGGCGGCCAGCACCCAGCCGTGCACCACCTGGTCCCGCGCCAGAAAGATCAGGCTCAGCAGCCGGCGATCGTCGATTCCGGCGAGGTCCCCTTCGGTCAGGCGTTCCAGGCGATCGACGTCGGCAACGAATTCGCGGGTGTCGGCGGGCGCGCCGGCCGACAGGCCGATCAGGTTGACGCCGAATACCCCGATGTTGCGGACGGTGCGCAGTCGCTTGCGGATTCGATCGGTGTCGGAGTGCGGATGTTCCTCACCGAAGATCGGCAAGGCGGCCATGCTGGGGCCGAAGAATCCACTGTTGCTCACCACCGTCGTGGGCTTCACGAAAGGCACCGTCTCGGCCATGAAGTGCGCGGTCGTGATCGCGCCGTACAGGCGGTGGGCGAACACCGCGACCATGCGCATCGCGATTTCGCGCTGGATCGTGCCCCCCGGGCGCAACCGCTCGGCGACGCACACCGCGCTGGCCCGCAGTCCCCGGACCGTCGCCGACGCCGACGCCGGCGAGAACGGGCCGGGTAGTGCCTCCGACAGGTTCGTGGCCAAAAACGTCGGAAAGCGCGGGTCGATCGGTGTGTCGAATTCCCCGTTATCCCCCGCTGCGCCCGCCAAATTCGGCTTGACGCCGTCGTCGCTCGGCGCGTCGACCGAGGGTAGGTCCTGGATGGTGGCCAGCCGCCAGGGCAGCGATATCACCCGCTTGCCCACGGTGACCCGGCCGCGCACGGCCAGCGCGAAATCGTCGATGCATTCGCCGGATTCCCACGCGGGCCGGAATCCCCACTCGTGCCGCAACCGCGAGAGATCCATGAGTGGAGCGCCCTTCGCCCGTTGCAGTTCGCCCGGCTCGAAGCCCAGCCGCACGACCGGGCGCCCGAGAGCGGCGGCGATCTGCCGGAAGGTCACCTGTCCGGCAGCGGCGAGATTGACCGGGCCGCTGTCGATTCCACCGTCCACGATCGCCTGGTTGAACAGCCGAAGCGCGTCGTCGAGATGGACGACTTGCATGCGGGGATCGCTGGACCGGGCGGGAAACACCGGTAGCGCCAGCATCCGGCGCACCCAATTGTCGACGCTTCGGCCGAGGATCAGCGCGGAGCGGATCACGACCCATTCCGTGCCCGCTTCCGCGACCATGCGTTCGACCTGGGCATTGAGTTGGCCATCGACGGTGACCGGGGTCAAGGCCTCGTGTTCGGCCTTGGGCGCACCGCCGCCGCCGTAGACGTGTGCCGAAGACGCGAAAACGATTCTTCTGGACCCGGTCTCGACCATCGCGTCGAGCACGTTGCGGGCGCCGTCGATGTTGACCTCGTGACCGATCCGTTCGTCTGGTCCGGGAGTGTTCGCCCACGCGCAGTGCGCAACCACTTCCGCGCCCGCCAGGGCGCGCTTGACCGCGGCGGCATCACGGATGTCGGCGTCGACGAAGTCGGCTGCGCTCGGCCAGCTTTCGGGGCGGTGGCGGGCAAGGCCGACGACATCGTGGCCCTGGGTGAGCAGCCGCATGGCGAGTCCGCGGCCGAGCACTCCGCTGGCCCCGGTGACAGCAATTCTCACTGAATGCCTTTGGTGGTCATAGGTGGCTAGTCGTCGTCGTCCAGCAGCGCCGCGTTGACCAGGTCATCGAGGTCCATGTCGGCGATGTCCTTTTCGGTGGTCGCCGGCGCCGCGGACTGCGCGTTGCCGTTGGATTCGTCGGCCAGCGCCAGCAGCAGTTCCAACACGCCGGCCTGTCGGAGCCGCTTGACCGGAATCGACCCGACGACGCGCTGGATCTCGGCTTCGCCCGGCGCCGCGCCCCCCGGGGTTTGTTCCGACGCCCCCACGAGTTCTCGGTGCATGTAGCCCGCCAGCGCCGCCGAGTTCGGATAGTCGAAGATAAGCGTGGGTGAAAGCGCCAGCCCGGTCGCGGCTTTGAGGCGGTTGCGCATCTCGACTGCGGTCAGGGAGTCGAAGCCAAGCTCCTGGAACGCCCGGTCCGGGTGGATCGCCTCCGGGCTGGAGCTGCCGAGCACGGTGGCGATGTGCGAACGCACCAAGTCCAGCAGGATCGCCTGCTGCTCGTCCTCGGGGAGCCCCTCGAGGCGTTGCAGCAGAGCGGATTTCGACTTGGCGGCGGCCAGCGAGTCGTCGACCTGGCGCCGCGTCGGCGCGTTGATCAGATCGACGAACATGGGCGGCAGCGTGCCCGAGTCGAACTTGACCCGCAGCGCCGCGAGGTCGATGTGGGCGGGCAGCATGAACGGCTCGTCGACGATGAGCGCGGTGTCCATCAGCTCCAGCGCCTGCTCCGAGGACATCGCGACGATCCCGTCCCGGCCGAACCGGGCGAGGTCGGCGGCGCCCAGCCCGCCGGTCATGGCGCTGGCCTGATCCCACAGCCCCCAGCCCAGCGAGATCGCCGGCAGGCCGTGGGCGCGTCGATGCGCGGCCAACCCGTCCAGGAACGAGTTGCCGGCGGCGTAGTTGGCCTGACCCGAGGCGCCCGCCAGGCCGGCGATCGACGAAAACATCACGAAGGCCGACACATCCAGGTCGCGGGTCAACTCGTGCAAGTTCCATGCCGCATCGACCTTGGAACGCAGCACCGCAGCCATCCGCTCGGGATTCAGCGACGTCACCACCGCGTCGTCCAAGACGCCGGCGGCATGGATCACCCCGGTCAGCGGGCGTTGCATCGGGATGTCGGCGATCACCTTGGCCAAGGCCTCGCGGTCGGCGGCATCGCAGGCCACCGCCTCGGCGTGCGCGCCGGCCGCCCTCAGCTCGGCCACCAGCTCCGCCGCCCCCGGCGCATCAAGACCGCGCCGGCTGACCAACACCACGTTCCGCGCGCCGTGACGGGTCACGACGTGCCGCGCGACCGCCGAACCGGCCATCCCGGTGGCGCCGGTGATCAACACGGTGCCCGCCGTCCACGCGTCCGGCATGGTCATGACGACCTTGCCGACGTGGCGGGCCTGGCTCAGATAGCGCAGTGCGGCGGGCGCACGGCGCACGTCGAATCGGGTCACCGGCAGCGGCCTCAGCACGTCTTCGGCGAACATGGCGGCCAGCTCGTCGAGCATCTGGGCGATGCGGTCCGGTCCGGCTTCGAAGAGATCGAAGGCGCGGTAACGCACCCCGGAGTGGTCGCGCGCGACGACCTCGGGGTCGCGGATGTCGGTCTTGCCCATCTCCAGGAACACCCCGCCGGGCGCGACCAGCCGCAGGGAGGCGTCCACGAATTCGCCGGACAGCGAGTCGAGCACGATATCCATCCCGGCCGTGCCGGTCCTGCCGGTGACCGCGCGGAACTTCTCCTCGAACTCAAGGCTGCGCGAATCGCCGATGTGGTCATCGTCGAACCCCATGGCCCGCAGCGTGTCCCACTTGCCACGGCTTGCCGTCGCGAACACTTCCAGCCCGATCTGGCGGGCCAGCTGGACCGCGGCCATTCCCACCCCGCCGGCGGCGGCGTGCACCAGCACCCGCTGACCGGGCTTCGCGGCGGCCAGATCCACCAGGGCGTAGCGCGCCGTGGCGAACACCACCGAAGCAGTCGCCGCGGCGGTGTGTGACCATCCCGCCGGCACCTTGACAAGCAGTCGTTCGTCGGTTTTGGCGATCGTTCCGGTGCCGTCCGGGAACAGCCCCATGACGCGGTCGCCGACCTCGAAACGCCCGTCCTGCGAGGCGGTTTCGGTGATCACGCCGGCGGCCTCGATGCCCATGATCGCGTCCGGGTCGGGATAGAGGCCCAACGCGATCATGACGTCACGGAAGTTGGCGGCGATGGCCGACAGCGCCACCCGCACCTGCCCGGGTCCCAGCGGCGCGTCGGCGTCCGGAATCCGCTCTATCCGCAGGTTCTCGATCGTGCCGTAGCTGCTCATGCCCAACCGCCACGGGCCCTGCTCGGGCGGCGTCAGCAGGCCGCCGACCGCGCGGCTGCCGAGCACCCGCGCGGTGTAGACCATCCCGTTGCGCCGCAACGCCTGTGGCTCGCCGACCGCCAACACGGCGGCGATCGCGTCGGGATCCAGCGGCGCGTCCGTGTCGACGAGCACGATGCGGCCGGGGTGTTCGGTCTGCGCCGACCGCACCAGGCCCCACACCGCCGCGCCGGCCAAATCGGTGACGTCCTCCCCGGGCAACGTCATCGCACCCCGGGTCGCCACCACCAGCGTCCCGGCGACGTCGCGGGACAACCAGGACTGCAGCACCGGCAGCACCGCTCGCGTCGCCGCGTACACCTCGGTGATCACGTCGCCCGACACCGGCTCCGATTCGAACAGCACCACGGATTGTCCGGCCTCGCCGTTGTCGGATTCCGCGGATTCCGGTGCACCCCAAGCGCTTACCGACACCGGCTGCACCGTCGATGTCGGCTGAGCGGACCAAATCAGCTCGAAGAGCCGGTCCGGTCCCGAGTTAGACACCGCGGCCAGGAGCTGCTGATCGGTCACCGGACGGGCCACCATCGATGCCACCGAGAGCACCGGCAGTCCGAGCCCATCGGCCAGTTCGATCGATACCGCCGAGGCGCCCACGGGCATGATCCGGGCGCGCACCGCCGCCGCCCCCGCGGCGTGCAACGACACCTGCTGCCAGGAGAACGGCACCAGTATCGAACCCGGGGCGAGCTCGTCACTCTCGGACGACAAGATGACCGCGTGCAGCGCCGCGTCCAGCAGCACCGGGTGGACCCCGAACCCGCTCACCGACACCCCGGCGTCGGACGGCAGGGTCACTTCGGCGAAAATTTCGTCGCCACGGCGCCACATCGAGGTCAGGCCACGGAACGCGGGCCCGTACCCGTAACCACGCTCGGCCAGTTGCTCGTACCCGTCGCCGACCTCCACCGGGACCGCACCCGCGGGCGGCCACGCGGACAGGTCCGCGCCCGGCTCCACCGACCCCGCGCGCAGCACGCCTTCGGCGTGCAACGACCAGCCCGAGCCCGCTTCGGCGCGTGAGAACACCGATACCGCGCGCGCACCCGAGTCGTCCGGGCCACCGACCACGACCTGAACCGCGACGGAGCCGCCGGCCGGGAGCACCAGCGGCGCGGCCAGATTCAACTCGTCGAGGATTCCGCAGCCCACCTCGTCGCCGGCGCGGATGGCCAACTCGACGAATCCCGCACCCGGGAACAGCACGACACCGCCGACGGCATGATCGGCCAGCCAGCCTTGCGTACCCGGCGACAACCGACCGGTCAACACCACCCCACCCGACGCCGGCAGTTCGACCACCGCGCCCAGCAGGGCGTGTTCGCCGGGGGCCAGGCCCAGGCCCGCGGCATCGGCGGGGGCGTCGTCGCGCGAGAGCCAAAAGCGCCGCCGGTCAAAGGCATACGTGGGCAGTTCGACGAGATTCGCCGTGCCGATGGCGCCGCGCCAGTCCACCGCCATGCCGGCGACGAACCCGTGCGCGACGGCGTTGACAAGGGCCGTCGGCTCCGGCCGGTCCTTGCGGAGCGCGGACATCGCAAAAATCTCCGTCACCGGGTTGTCGGCCAGCGTTTCCTCGATCGACGCCGTCAGACCGCTGCTCGGCCCGACTTCGAGGAATCGGTTGCCGCCGGCCGCATGGACGAATCGGACGCTGTCGGCGAATCGCACCGCCTCGCGGACGTGCCGCTTCCAGTACGCCGCGGTTCCGAAGTCATCGGTGGCCAGCCCGCCGGTCACGTTGGACACGATCGGGATGGTCGGCTTGCCGATGGTCAGTCCCGCCGCCACGGTGCCGAATTCGTCGATCATGGCGTCCATCAACGGGGAGTGGAAAGCGTGCGAGACGGCGAGTTGATGGACGCGGCGGCCCTCGGCGCGGAGCTGGTCCGCGATCGCGGTCACCGCGCCTTGCGTTCCCGAAATCACCACGGAGGCAGGCCCGTTGACGGCAGCGATGCCCACGCTGTCTTGTTCGGAGGACACGAGCAGCGGCCGCACCTCGTCTTCGGTGGCCTGCACGGCGACCATCGCCCCGCCCGAAGGCAGCGCCTGCATGAATCGGCCGCGGGCGGCGACGAGGACGGCGGCGTTCTTCAGCGACAGGACGCCGGCGGCGTGGGCGGCGGACAGCTCGCCGATCGAGTGGCCCATCACGAAGTCGGGGTGTATGCCCCAGGATTCGAGCAGCCGGAACAGCGCAACTTCCACCGCGAACAGCGCCGGCTGCGCGAATTCGGTGGTGTTCAGCAGGCTTTCGTCGCTGCCCCAGATGACGTCGCGCAGGGGGCGCAGCAGGTGCTGGTCCAGTTCGGCCAGGACGGCGTCGAAGGCCTCGGCGAACATCGGGTACGCGTCGTGCAATCCCCTACCCATGCCGAGTAGTTGGGAGCCCTGACCGGGGAAGACGAACACGGTCTTGCCGCCGGGCGCCGCCGTCCCGCGAATGATTGATTGGGCCAGTTCGTCTGCGGCCAGCTCGTCCAGCCCGGCCAGCAGGCGGTCACGGTCGTCGGCGACGATGACGGCCCGCTGTTCGAAGGTCGACCGGCCCGCCAGCGTCCAGCCCACATCGACGGCGTCCAGATCCGGGTGGGCGCGCAGATGGGTCGCCAGCCGGGCGGCCTGAGACCTCAACGCCGACGGCGATTTCGCCGACACCACCCACGGGAGGACCGGCACCTCGGGGCGCTCGGTGACCTGAACAGGGCTCGGAAGGGCCTCAGATGGGACAGCCTCGATGATGACGTGGGCGTTGGTGCCGCTGATGCCAAACGACGACACCCCCGCCCGGCGCGGGCGCTGCGCACCCCAGGGCTGGGCCTCGGTCAGCAACGACACCGCACCCGCCGACCAATCCACATGCGGGCTGGGCTCATCGACATGCAATGTCGCGGGCAGCGTTTCATGGCGCATGGCCTGCACCATCTTGATCACACCCGCCACACCCGCGGCGGCCTGCGTGTGACCCATGTTCGACTTGATCGACCCCAACCACAACGGCCCGCTAGTACCCCGATCCTGCCCATAAGTCGCCAACAACGCCTGCGCCTCGATCGGATCACCCAACGTCGTCCCGGTGCCATGCCCCTCAACCACATCCACCTCGGCCGCCGACAACCCCGCATTGGCCAACGCCGCACGCACCACCCGCTGCTGCGACGGACCATTGGGCGCAGTCAACCCGTTGGAGGCGCCGTCCTGATTGACCGCCGAACCCCGCACCACCGCCAACGCCGGATGTCCCAACCGCTGCGCATCCGACAACCGCTCCACCACGAGCATGCCGCCGCCCTCGGAGAATCCGGTGCCGTCGGCGGCGCCGGCGTACGCCTTGCACCGGCCGTCGACGGACAACCCGCGCATGCGGCTGAACTCGACGAAGATGTCGGGCGTCGCGTTGACCGTGACGCCGCCGGCCAGCGCCAGATCGCACTCCCCCGAACGCAGCGACTGCACCGCCATGTGCAACGCCACCAACGACGACGAGCACGCCGTGTCCACCGACACCGCCGGACCCTCCAGCCCCAGCACATACGACACCCGCCCCGAGGCCACACTCGAGGACTGACCGGTCAGCCGGAAGCCCTCCGCGGTGGGTGCGGCGTCGATGCCGTAGCCCTGTGTGTACACGCCGGCGAACATGCCGGTGGCGCTGCCACGCAGCGCGCCGGGTTCAATTCCGGCCCGCTCCAAGGCTTCCCAGGAGAGCTCGAGGAACATGCGTTGCTGCGGATCCATCGCCAGGGCTTCACTCGGCGCGATGCCGAAGAAGGCCGGATCGAAATCCGCGACACCGTCGACGAAACCGCCGGTCCGGGTGTAGCAGGTGCCCGGGACGTCGGGATCCGGGTTGTACACGCCGGCCAGATCCCAACCGCGATCGGTCGGGAAATCGGAGAGGACGTCGCGGCGCTCGGTGAGCATCTGCCACAGATCCTCGGGGGAGTTCACCCCGCCGGGATAGCGGCACGCCATGCCGACGATAACGATCGGATCGTCCTCGGTGGCGCGCGCGACCGGGGCGTGCTTGATCTCCTGCGGCGCCCCGGCGAGTTCGGTGCGGATGTAGCCGGCCAGGCCGTTGGGTGTCGGGTAGTCGAAGATCAGCGTGGGCGAAAGCGCCAGTCCCGTCGCGGTTTTGAGCCTGTTGCGCATTTCGACCGCGGTCAGCGAGTCAAAGCCCAACTCCTGGAACGCCTTGTCCGGGTCGATCGCCTCGGCGGAGGTGTTGCCCAGCACGGTGGCGATGTGGGAGCGCACCAGGTCCAGCAGCACGGCGTGCTGCTCGGCCTCGGACAGGCCGTCGAGGCGATGCGCCAGAGCCGATTTGGACTTCGCGGCCACGAGCGAGTCGTCGACCCGGCGCCGCGTGGGCGCGTTGACCAGGTCGGCGAACATCGGCGGCACCGCGACCGCGTGGGCGCGCAGCGCGCCGAGATCGATGCGGGCGGGCGCCAGGAAGGGTTCGTCGACGATCAATGCCGTGTCGAACAGTTCCATGGCCTCGTCCGAGGACAGCGCCAGGATCCCGTCGCGGCCCAGCCGGGCGAGGTCGGCGGCGTCGAGCCCGCCGGTCATGGCGCTGGCCTGGTCCCACAGGCCCCAGCCCAGCGAGATCGCCGGCAGCCCGTGCGCGCGCCGATGCGCCGCCAGCGCGTCGAGGAACGAGTTCGCGGCGCCGTAGTTGCCCTGGCCCGACGAACCCACCAGCCCGGCCATCGAGGAAAACATCACGAACACCGATAGATTCAGGTCGCGGGTCAGCTCGTGCAGGTTCCAGGCCGCGTCGATCTTGGCCCGCAGCACCGCGTCGATCCGCTCGGGTGTCAGCGAGGTGAGCATCGCGTCGTCGAGGACGCCGGCCGCGTGGATCACGCCGGACAGCGGCCGGGTCGCCGAGAGTTCGGTGATCACCGCGGCCAGCGCCGTCCGGTCGGCCGCGTCGCAGGCGATCACTCGCGCCCGGGCGCCGGCCGCTTCCAGCTCGGCGACCAGCTCGGCGGCTCCCGGCGCGTCCGGTCCGCGCCGGCTCAGCAGCGCCAGGTCCTCGACGCCGTGGTGCGCCACCAGGTGGCGCGCCAGCGTCGATCCCGCCATGCCGGTCCCGCCGGTGATCAGCACGGTGCCCGAGGCCAGGCCGGCACCCGGTCCGGTAGGCACAGTCATGACGACCTTGCCGATGTGGCGGGCCTGGCTCAGGTACCGCAAGGCGACGCGACCGCGCCGCACGTCAAAGGTGGTCACCGGCAACGGTTTCAGAACCCCGGCCTCGAACAGGCCGGCGAGCTCGATCATCCACTGATGCATGCGGGGACGTCCGGGCTCGAACAGGTCGAAGGCGCGGTAGCGGACGCCCGGGTATTCCTGGGCCACCGCGCCCGGGTCGCGGATGTCGGTCTTGCCCATTTCCAGGAACATGCCGCCCGGGGCGACCAGGCGCAGGGAGGCGTCGACGAATTCGCCGGCCAGCGAGTCCAGCACCACGTCCATGCCGGCCCCGCCGGTGACCGAGCGGAACTTGTCCTCGAACTCGAGGCTGCGGGAGTCCGAGATGTGGTCGTCGTCGAAGCCCATGGCCCGCAACGTGTCCCATTTGCCGCGGCTCGCGGTGGCGAACACCTCCAGGCCGAGGTGCCGGGCGAGCTGGACGGCGGCCATCCCGACCCCGCCGGCGGCGGCGTGCACCAACACCCGCTGCCCGGGCTGGACCTCGGCCAGGTGGATGAACGCCATGTATGCGGTGGTGAAAACCGCTGAGATGCCGGCGGCTTCGGCGTAGGACCAGTCGGCCGGCTTGCGCTGCAGCAGACGGACGTCGCCGGGCACCAGGGTGCCGCTGCCGTCGGGGAAGAAGCCGTACACCGAATCGCCGACCTCGAATTCGGTGACTCCCGGTCCGACCTCGACCACGACTCCGGCGCCTTCGCCGCCGAGCAGCGCCTCGTGGGTGAACATGCCCAGGGTGATCATGACGTCGCGGAAGTTGGTGGCGATCGCGCGCAGAGCCACCCGAACCTGACCCGGCTCCAGCGCAACGTCGGCGTTGGGCACCGGCTCGAGTTGCAGGTTTTCGAAGGTGCCCGCGCTGCTGATCCCCAGCCGCCAGGGGCCGTTCTCCGGGGGTGTCATGATGCCGTCGACCGCACGGCTGCCGCGCACTCGTGCGGTGTGGGCCTTGCCGTCGCGCAGCAGCACCTGCGGCTCGCCGACGGCGAGAGCGGTCGCTATCGCGCTATCGTCCAGCGCGGCATCGGAATCCACCAGCACGATCCGGCCGGGATGCTCGGTCTGCGCCGACCGGACCAGCCCCCACACCGCCGCGCCGGCCAGGTCGGAGACGTCCTCCCCCGCCAGTCCCATCGCGCCGCGCGTCGCGACGACCAGCAGCCCGGAGTCGCGCTCGGACAACCACGACCGCACGGCGGCCAGGGCCTCATGCGTGCGACGATACGATCCCGTGATCGGGTCTTCCTCGGCCGCAAGGGATTCGAAGACTTCGTGCGGGGGCGTCTCGCCCGCGCCGGCGGTCGCCGGCGACCACTCCAGCTCGAAGAGCCGGTCGGGACCCGAAGCCGACACCGCCGCGCGCAGCTGCCGCTCGCTCACCGAGCGCGCCACCATCGCGCGCACCGACAGCACCGGCAATCCGAGGCCGTCGGCCAGTTCGATCGACACCGCACTGGCCGCGGCCGGCGCGATGCGTGCGCGCACCGCCGACGCGCCCGCGGCGTGCAGCGACACGCCCTGCCAGGAGAACGGCAACACCACTTCGTCGGTGTGGTCGGCCATTTGGTGGCCGATGACCAGCGCGTGCATGGCCGCGTCGAGCAGCGCCGGGTGCACGCCGAACCCGTTGACGCTCCCGGCGGCGTCGGGCAGCCGCACCTCGGCGAAGATCTCGTCGCCGCGCACCCAGGCCGCGGTCAGGCCCTGGAACGCCGGGCCGTAACCGTAACCGCGGGCGGCCAATTGCTCGTAACCGTCGGCCGGGTCGACCGCGACGGCGCCCGCCGGCGGCCAGGCCGACAGGTCCGCGCCCGGCTCGACCGAGCCGGTGCTCAGTGTGCCCTCGGCGTGGCATACCCAGCCCGAGCCGGTGTCCGGCCGCGAGAAGATCGACACGACGCGCTGACCGGTTTCCGCGGCCGGGCCCACCACGACCTGTACTGCCACCGATCCCGCTCCGGAGCCCTTGGCGGGCAACATCAATGGCGCCTGCAGGGTCAGTTCGTCGACCGTCGAACACCCGACTTCGTCGCCGGCGCGGATCGCCAATTCCACAAAGCCGGCGCCGGGGAACACGACCGCACCGGAGACGGCGTGGTCGGTCAGCCAGCCCTGCAGGCTGGGCGACAGGCGGCCCGTCAGCACGACCCCGCCCGAGGACGGCAGTTCGACGACTGCGCTCAGCAGCGGGTGCTCGCTGGCTCCCAGGCCCAGGCCGGTGGCGTCGGCCGCAGCGCCTTCGCCGGACAGCCAAAACCGCCGGCGGTCAAAGGCATACGTGGGCAGTTCGACGAAGCCGGCCCCGTCCAGCACACCACGCCAACCCACGCTCACTCCCGCGACGAACGCGGTGGCAGCGGACGTCAGGAATCGGTCGAGCCCGCCGTCGTCGCGACCCAGGGTCGGAATGACCTTGGCTTCGGAGGCCTCGGCGTCGCGGCCGGGATGGTGGTTGGCGGTGTCCTCGATGCCCGCGACCAGGGCCGGGTGGGGGCTGGATTCGATGAACGTCCGGTATCCGTGCTCGCTCGCGCTCCGCACGGCCTGGTCGAACTGCACGGTCTGCCGGATGTTGCGGTACCAGTAGTCGGCGTCCAAACCCGCTGTGTCCAGGCGGTTTCCGGTCACGGTGGAAAAGAACGCGATGCGCGAGGAACGCGGCTCGATGCCGGACAGCGCCTGGGCGAGGTCGTCGCGGATCGCCTCGACCTCCACCGAGTGCGAGGCGTAGTCCACGTCGATGCGCCGGGTCCGCAGTTCGAGGTCGGCGCAGAACCCGACGAGTTCGTCGAGCGCGGCCACGTCGCCCGATACCACGACGGCCGACCGGCCGTTGACGGCGGCGATGCTGACCCGACTACCGTAGGGCGCCAACAACTCCCGGGCCCGCTCGGTGCTGCAGGCGATCGACAGCATGCCCCCGGGGCCGGCCAGCGAGCGCAGGAGCTTGCTGCGCAGCGTGACCACCCGGGCGGCGTCGCGCAACGATAAGGCTCCGGCGACGTAGGCCGCGGCGATTTCGCCTTGCGAGTGGCCGATCACCGCGTCCGGGCTCACCCCGACCGATTTCCACAGCTCGGCCAGCGACACCATCACCGCGAAGAGCACCGGCTGCACCACGTCGACGCGATCCATTCCCGGTGCGCCGGGTGCGCCGCGCAGCACGTCGATCAGCGACCAGTCGACGAATTCGGAGAACGCCTCTTCGCAGGCCTGGATCTGTTGTGCGAATACCGGTGCGGTATCGAGCAATTCGATGCCCATGCCCAGCCATTGGGAGCCCTGTCCGGGGAAGACGAACACGGTCTTGCCCGCCGGCGTCGCGATGCCCCGCAGGACGGTCCCGGTCGGGTCATCGTTGGCCAGCTCGTCCAGCCCGGCCAGCAACCGGTCCCGATCGGCGGCCACCACGACGGCCCGATGCTCGAACGTCGCGCGACCGGCCAGCGTCCATCCGATGTCGGCGACGTCCAGATCATCATGCGCGCGAACGTATTCGGCCAACTTGGCCGCCTGCGCGGCCAACGCCGACGGGGACTTCGCCGACACCGCCCACGGGACCACCGGCCGCGCCGGGGCGGCCTTGCGCACCGGTTCGGCCGGGGCGGCCTCGACGATGACGTGCGCGTTGGTGCCGCTGATGCCGAACGACGACACGCCCGCCCGGCGGGGGCGCTCGGCCCGCCAAGGTTGTGCCTCGGTCAGCAACGACACCGCACCGGCCGACCAATCCACATGCGGGCTGGGCGCGTCCACGTGCAGCGTCGCGGGCAGTGTCTCGTGGCGCATCGCCTGCACCATCTTGATGACGCCGGCAACCCCGGCGGCGGCCTGCGTGTGGCCCATGTTCGACTTGATCGACCCAAGCCACAGCGGCTCGCTGCGATCCTGCCCGTAGGTCGCCAGCAGCGCCTGGGCCTCGATCGGGTCACCCAAAGTGGTTCCGGTGCCATGCCCCTCGACCACGTCGACGTCGGCGGTGGCCAACCCGGCGTTGGCGAGGGCGGCACGCACCACCCGCTGCTGCGAGGGACCGTTGGGCGCGGTCAGTCCGTTGGAGGCGCCGTCCTGGTTGACCGCCGAGCCGCGCACCACCGCCAGCACCGGGTGCCCGAGTCGCTGCGCGTCCGACAGGCGCTCCACCACCAGCATGGCGCCGCCCTCGGACCAGCCAACGCCGTCGGCCGCGCCGGCGTACGCCTTGCATCGCCCGTCGGGCGCCAGGCCGCGGTGCCGGCTGAATTCCACGAAAACCGTCGGCGTGGCGTTGACGGTCGCGCCACCGGCCAGCGCCAGGTCGCACTCCCCCGAACGCAGCGACTGCACCGCCATGTGCAACGCCACCAACGACGACGAGCACGCCGTGTCCACCGACACCGCCGGACCCTCCAGCCCCAGCACATACGACACCCGACCCGAGGCCACACTCGAGGTCATGCCGGTCAGCCGGTAGCCCTCGATCTCCTCGGCGAGCATGCCGTAGCCCTGCACGATGAGCCCCGCGAACACCCCGGTGGCGCTGCCGCGCAGGCCACTGGGGTCAATCCCGGCCCGCTCCAACGCTTCCCAGGACAGCTCCAGCAACATCCGGTGCTGGGGATCCATCGCCAGCGCTTCGCTGGGCGCGATGCCGAAGAAGGCCGGATCGAAATCCGCGACACCGTCGACGAAACCGCCGGCGTTCACATAGCACTTGTGGCGGGCGTCGGGATCGGGGTCGTACAGCGCCCCCAGGTCCCATCCTCGGTCGGCGGGAAACTCCGAGATCACGTCGCGGCCGTCGGCCACCATTTGCCACAACGACTCGGGGCTGTCGACGCCGCCGGGAAAGCGGCAGGACATACCGACGATCGCGATCGGCTCGCTTGACCGCTCCAGTAGCGCGCGATTGGTGCGCTTCAGGCGTTCAACCTGGACCAGCGCTTTCCGCAGCGCCTCGGTCGCATGCTGGAGTTGGTCCACCATCACTAAACCTCGCCCTAACCCTCACCTAATGTCTGGCCGTCGTGTCCCGCCGGCTGCGGTTGTCGCCGATTCACGGGATTCGCTGCACGAGGCGACGCCGTGTTTCTTTCGACCAGCGTCGTGCAGCTTTCCGACCCAAGAATGTTGCTGGTGAGTATGGCCAACTCCGACTGGATTTCAAAACGTCCGCTGCTCCCGATTGCTACAGGAGGACCGGCTTGGACAGGTGCGGCGCCCGCTCAGGCGAGGTGCGCCGCGCGCAGCCCGGTGAACTCGATGGACCACAGCCCGCTGCAGACGTGGCCCGTGGTCCATGGCGAGACTGTACCCGTCTAGCCATAGTCGGTGGTCAGGCGCAGTGTCATACACCCGCTCGGCGCCAGCCGTCGGCGGCGCGGGCCGCGTGGATCAGCGCGTCGCACAACCGGCGCAGTTCGGTGGCCTCGGCGCCTTCCTCGAGGGCGGTGGCAACGTCCTCTGCGGCGCACCGCACCTGGTAGACGCGGTCGGAGAGGTCGGCCGCGTCGTCAGCCGACAGCACCACCGCGTCGTCGGGCACCGCCGCCGCGCCGTGCCGGTTCAACGAGGCACGTTGCTCGTAGGCCCGCTGCCGGCACGACTGCCGGCAGTACTGGCGGCGGCGACCCATCCCCACGTCGGCGACGTCTCGACCGCACCAGCGGCAGGGCTGCGGGTGGGTACGGCGACTCACGCCTGCCGACTTTAGTCGGGGATCTCCTGCGATCCCGGTATCATTGATGGTCGCGTCGCGTACGCCGGCTGTACGCCGGGGAACTGCGCAGATCGCCACAGCGTTGCTAATCGAGAGAGAATTGCACCACAGGGGGCCGCAGGGCTCCGAAACGACTTAAAGGAGTAGCACCCATGGCTGATCGCGTACTGAGAGGCAGTCGCCTCGGAGCCGTGAGCTACGAGACCGACCGCAACCATGACCTGGCGCCGCGCCAGCTCGCGAAGTACCGCACCGAGAACGGCGAGGAGTTCGAGGTCCCCTTCGCCGACGACGCCGAAATCCCCGGCACCTGGCTGTGCCGCAACGGGCTGGAAGGCACCCTGATCGAGGGCGACCTGCCCGAGCCCAAGAAGGTGAAGCCGCCGCGCACGCACTGGGACATGCTGCTGGAGCGCCGCTCGGTCGAAGAACTCGAAGAGCTGCTCAAGGAGCGCCTCGAGATCATCAAGACCCGTCGACGGGGCTGACCGCGCGGTTTAGCTGCGGTTGTCCGCCCTGGTGGCCCGCGCGCCCGACCGGCGGCCCTGAATGCCCCATCGGGTCACTTTGACCAGGGCTTCGCGGATGTTGGATCCGCTCATCTTGGACACGCCGAGCTCGCGTTCGGTGAACGTGATGGGCGCCTCGACGATGGTGAACCCGTTGCAGATGGTCCGCCACGTCAGGTCGATCTGGAAGCAGTAGCCCTTGGAGTCGACGCCGTCGAGGTCGATCGCCTCGAGAACCTCGCGCCGGTAGGCGCGGTAGCCGGCGGTGATGTCGTGCACCCCGATGCCCAGCGCCAGCCGCGCGTAGGTGTTGGCGGTCCAGGACAGCGCCCACCGCCGCCAGGGCCAGTTGCGCACCGTCCCGCCGTCGACGTAGCGCGAGCCGATGGCCAGGTCGGCGCCGCCGTCGACCGCGTCCAGCAGGCGGTGCAGCTGTTCGGGGGCGTGGCTGCCGTCGGCATCCATTTCGACGAGCACCGAGTAGTCACGGCTCAGTCCCCAGGCGAAGCCCGCCAGGTACGCCGCGCCCAGGCCGTCCTTGGCGGTCCGGTGCATGATGTGCGTACGACCGGCGTCGGCCGCGGCCAGTTCCTCGGCCAGCTGGCCGGTGCCGTCGGGGCTGCTGTCGTCCACGATGAGCAGGTGCACGTGCGGGCACGCGTCCTTGAGCCGCCGGTGGATCACCGGCAGGTTCTCCAGCTCGTTGTAGGTCGGGATGATCACCAAGACGCGCTGGCTGGGACGATTGCCCGGGGCGTGGGGCGCCGGCTGGCCGGTGGTCATGTAGCTCCTCTGTGTCGCCCGAATTGAAAGCAAGTCGGCCGTCCCCGGGTGGGACGGAGTGTCGTCACCCGCCGTTGTCTGCCGGCGTGCGATCCCCGCCCTCGTCGGGCGCGGTGTCTGAGTCGTGCTCGTCGGGCGGGGATGTGCCCGGGGTCGTACCGGCCGTTTTGGAAGGACGTGCCGATCGACCCGAGGACCTGGTCCTGAGACGACTCGGACGCGGGAACCATCCATTGTGCCGTATCCCGGCCAAAATGACCGCCCCGGCCGCTGCCACCATGACCCACTGCAACAGCGGCGCCCAGCGGGTTGCCGGCGTCAACTTGGTCTTGAGGCGCACCGGCATGTCCAGGTAGGCGGGCTGGAAGAAGTCGGTACGCGCCAACTCGCCGCCGTCGGGGGCGATCACGGCGCTGATCCCCGTCGTGCCCGCGACTACCACGTATCGGTCGTGTTCGACTGCCCTGACCTTGGCGAACGCCAGCTGCTGTTCGCTCATCGTCTTGTTGAAGGTGGCGTTGTTGGCCGGCACCGTCAGCAGCTGGGCGCCGCCCAGGACCGCGTGCCGCGGGACGCGGTCGAAGATCACTTCCCAGCACGTCGCGACCCCGACGGGCACCCCCGCCATGTGCACGACGTCACTGCCCGGCCGGGGCACCATGCTCCCGGCGCGGCCGGCGTACCCGGACAGATGCTTGAACAGCCAGGGCATCGGCAGGTACTCGCCGAACGGCTGCACGATCTCCTTGTCGTGGCGTTCGGCCGGGCCGGTGGCCGGGTTCCACACGATCATCGTGTTCGTGTAGTGCGGATCCTGCGGGGGGCGTCCGGGGACTTCGAGCACGCTGCCGATCAGGATCGGGGCGCCGATCGCTGCCGCGGCCTGCGATATCTCCAGCGCGGCGTCCGGGTTCACCAGCGGGTCGATGTCGGATGAGTCCTCCGGCCAGATCACGAATTGGGGTTGCGGCGCGGCCCCGGCGCGCACGTCGTCGGCCAGCGCCAGCGTCTCGCGGACGTGGTTGTCCAGCACCGCCCGTCGCTGCTCGTTGAACTCGAAACCCAGCCGCGGCACGTTGCCTTGCACCGCGGCGACGGTCACGGACGGCTCGCCTCCCGAGCCGGTGCCGGCGTGCCGCACCGGCGGCCAGACCATGGCCGACGCGAACAGCACCAGGCAGATGCAGACGCCGGGCAGCACCACCGCGGGCGGCGGCGGCTCGGTTTCCGCTCCCTCGGCCGCGCCCCGCACCGGGTGGCCCGCGCGCCACCACTTCACGATCTCCCGCGCGATGGCGGTCGCGCTGAAACCCACCAGCATTATGGCCATGGACAGCAGCGCGACGCCGCCGAGCTGAACCAGCGGCAGGAACGGTCCGTGCGTCTGGCCGAACGCCACCGAGCCCCAGGGGAAGCCGCCGAACGGGAAGACCGACTTCAGCCACTCCTGTGCGGCCCACAGCAGCGCGAACCAGATGGGCCAGGCGGGCAGCCGGCGCACGACGACGGCGCATAGACCGAAAGCGGCGGGAAACAGCGCCGACACGGCCGACAGCGCGACCCACGGCACGGAACCGACCAGGAGCCCGACCCACGGCAGCAGCGGCAGGTAGAAGGCCAGGCCGAACAGGAACGCGTAGCCCAGCCCGCCCGCCGGCGTCGTCGCGGGATGGGTCAGCACCCACGCCAGCAGCGCCGCGGCAATCACGGCAGCCCACCACCAGTTCAGAGTCGGGAAGCTGGCGCACAGCAGCAGGCCGCCCACCACGGCGCAGATCAGCCGGCTCAGCCGGGGCAACAGTGCGGCCTCGGCGGCGGGCAGCCTCGCGATCACCGCGGTCACCAGCCCGGTCGCCGTCCGGCGGGCCGCGGTCCCCAGTCGGTCGGTCAGCCGCGCGCGCTTGCGGGGCCGGTTCGGGTGCGCGTCGGCGGGCTCGTCGTCGCGCTCGGATTCGGCGTCGTCGCTGATCGGGTCGGCCCGCTCGTCCACCGGGTCGGCCGCGGCGGTTTGGTCCGGTTCGTCTTGGTCCGGGGGCTCCTCACCGCCCGACCAGTGCCTAGCCATGGATGACAGCGCCCCGATGCACGGTTCGCCGGCACCGCGGCAGGGCGTCGTCCGGGCCCAGGCGCGGCAACGCGGGCACGCGGGACCGCGGGTCGGTCGACCACCGCTGCACGGTGTCGCGCGGGGCGTGCACCTCCAGCGCCCCGGCATCCCAGATGGCGTACGACGCCGGCGCACCCGGCGTCAGGGTGCCCGCCTTGCCGTCGCGGACACCCGCCGCGCGCCAGCCACCGCGGGTGGCCGCAGCAAACGCGGCCCGCGCCGAGACGGCGCTGCCCGCGGTGCGATGGTTGACGGCCGCGCGCACGCTCATCCACGGTTCGAAAGCCGTCACCGGGGCGTCGGAACCTAGCGCGAGGGGCACGCCTTGGGATGCTAACAGCGCAAACGGGTTGAGCCGACTGCCTCGCTCGGCGCCGAGCCGGCGCGCATACATGCCGTCGGCGCCGCCCCAGAGGGCGTCGAAATTGGGCTGCACGCTGGCGACGACGCCCCAGTGACCCAGTTTGGTGGCCTGCTCGGCGTTGATCATCTCGACGTGCTCGAGGCGGTGCCCGCAACGCGCGACGGCGACCGGCCCGAGGTCCGCGGCGACCCGCTCGAAGGCGCCCACCACGGTGGCGACGGCGGCATCCCCGATGACGTGGAACCCGGCGGTGATCTCGGCCTCGGTGCACGCCCGCACGTGGGCCTCCACGGCGTCGGCGTCCAGGTAGCAGGTGCCCACGCGGTCCGGCGCGTCGGCGTAGGGCTCGTGCAGCCAGGCGGTGCGCGACCCGATCGCGCCGTCGACGAACAGGTCACCGGCCAGGCCGCGCGCCCCGGTCGCGGCCATCACCTCGCGGGCCTGCTCCGGGGTGCGCACCGCCTCGCCCCAGTAGCCGATCACCTCGACACCGTGATCGAGGGCCCGCAGCTGCAACCAGTCGTCGATCCCGCCGATCTCGGGACCGGCGCACTCATGCACCGCGACGATGCCGGCCGCCGCGGCGGCCTCGAGCGCCGCGGCGCGGGCCTCGGCGAGCTGCTCGGGGGTCAGCAGGTCGCGGGCGGCGGCGCGCACCAGATGGTGCGCGTCGCCGGCAAGGGGCCGCTGCTCACTGAAGCCGGGCGCCGAGGGAAGTTCCGCGACGAGGCGTCGCAGGCCCGTCGAGGCCGCCGCGGAGTGCACGTCCACGCGTGCCAGGTAGGCGGGTCGGTCGCCGAGAACGGCGTCGAGGTCGCTGGTGCCGGGCGGGGTGTTGTCCGGCCACGAGGTTTCATCCCACCCGTGCCCCCATACCGGTCGGCCGGGGTGGGCGGCGGCGTAGTCGGCGACCATCTGAACGCATTGCGCGCGCGAGCCGGCCCGGCGCAGGTCCAGTCCGCTCAGTGTCAGGCCGGTCGCGGTCAGGTGGATGTGGCTGTCGACGAATCCCGGCGCCACGAAACCGCCGTCGACGTCTTCGACGTCGGCATCGGGGAACATGTTGCGCCCGACCTCGTCGCTGCCCAGCCAGGCGATGACGCCGCCGCGGACCGCCATCGCGGTCGCGTCGGGGTGCGCGGGGCTGTGCACCCGGCCGTTGACGAGCAGGGTCACCGGGCTATCAACGGGACTGTCGAGCACACGCCAAAACTACGTGCAGCCGGTCGCGCGGCGATAACGGTCAGCGCGAGGCGAGCGTTCCTGGCTCAGCGCCCGTCGAAGCGCGGGGTCCGCACGGGCTCGACGTCCTTGACGTCGATGACCTCGCCGTCGATGTAGTCGCCGCGGCCGTGGGCGTCACCCGGGTAAGGACCGGCCGGATAGGGATCGCCGCGGAAGGTGGTGGCGTAACTGATTCCGGGCACCCGGCGCCGCAGCGTGCGCACCGCCATGGCGCCCAGCCCGGGGCCGGCGGCCGACCGCACCGGCGGAATGAGCAGCAACAGGCCCAGCGCCGTGCTGACCAGCCCGGGCATGAGGACGAGCAGCGCGGCCAAACTGATCACCGCGCCGTCGCCGGCCGCGTCGCGTGAGCCGGCCGGCCCGGAGCGCAATCTCCCGATTCGACGGATGAGGTGGGACCCTGCCATCGGAGCGACGATGCCCCACCCGAGCAGGAACGTCGCCAACAGCATCAGCAGGGTCCAACCCCATCCGATCGTCGACACCAGCGCGAAGAGCACCGCCAGTTCGACGACGGCATAGACGAGCAACAGCCGCGACACCATGTCAGGCCAACGTCCGCGGACCGCGCCCGAGTTCCCGTGGTGCTCTCCCTCGCGATTGCAGTTAGATGACGATATGACGACGATTCAGATCGATACCCCCGACGGACCGATCGATGCGTTACTGAGCACGCCATCGGGACAGGGCCCGTGGCCGGGCGTGGTGGTGATCCACGATGCGTTCGGCTACGGCCGGGACAAGCAGTCGGCCAACGACCGCATCGCCCGGGCGGGATATCTGGCGCTCACCCCGAACATGTATGCCCGCGGTGGCCGGATCCGTTGCATCTCGCGGGTCATGAAGGAATTGCAGACGCAGCGCGGCCGGGCCCTCACCGACATCCTGGCCGCGCGCGATCACCTGAAAGCCCTGCCGGAATGTTCCGGTCAGGTGGGCATCGCCGGTTTCTGCATGGGCGGACAGTTCGCACTTGTGATGTCGCCCAAGGGTTTTGGTGCCGCCGCGCCCTTCTACAGCACTCCCCTGCCCCGCAACCTCGACAAGACGCTCGATGGGGCGTGCCCGATCGTGGCCAGCTTGGGCGGCCGTGACCCGCTGGGACGGGGCGCACCCGAGAAGCTGCGCAAGACGATCGCCGACAAGAACATCACCGCCGATGTGAAGGTCTACCCCGGCGCCGGGCACAGCTTCGCCAACGAACTTCCCGCCCAGGGTCTGCTTCGCATCACCGGCTTCGGCTACAACGAGGACGCCACAGAGGACGCCTGGCGCCGCGTTTTCGCGTTCTTCGGCGAACACCTGGCGGCCGGGGCAACGGCCTAGCGTTCACGCCACTTTCAGCTCGAGCCCCACATTGTTCTCCATGCCGCCGCGCAACTTGCTGAAGAAGTTGAACACCTTGCCCACGATGCCGTAGCGCTTGCCGATCGCGTCGTAGACCGCGGCGGTGTGCGACTTGTCGAGGATGACGGCGCTCCCCTCGACGGCCTCACTGGTGGGGCGGCCGTTCATCGTGCAGGTGGCCAGCGTGACGCGCGGGGTGTTGCGGATCCGCTTGACCTTCCACGACTTTTCCTGGGTGATGACCAGGAGCCGGTCTCTGTCCAAGGCGGCCCAGATCGGTGTCGGCTTGGGCCTGCCATCCTTGGTGAACGTGGTCAACAGGATGTATTGCGCCTTGGCGAGGTCGGCGAACGTCGGTGTCACGGTGCCAACCTACCGCTCGTGGCGATTCGACGTTGACATCCTTGCCGCTGCGCTGCGATAGTCATAAGGCCTTAAACGAAAACAGCGTTTTCATTTAAGGGCCACGGTCCCGAGAAGAGCACGCAATCGTGAGCGCTCCCCGCACGCGGCAACGCGAGAAGCTGGGCCCAGATCCGACGGTCCGCCGCCAGATCCTGGCCGCGGCGACGACAACGGTGCGCGAGCATGGGGTCGACGGACTAAGCGTCGCCGCCGTCCTGCAACGGGCCGGGTTGAGCACACGAGCGTTCTATCGGCATTTCGGGTCGAAGGACGACCTGGTCGCCGCGGTCTTCCTGGAGGGTGCGCGCGCCGAAAAGCGGCGCCTCAAGCGCCGAATGGGCAGCGCTGCAACAGAAATCGAGGCCGTCGCGGCGTGGATCGACGCACGACTCGACCTGGCATTCGACGAGCGGCTCGCAAACGATCTGCGGCGCTTGTCGTTAGAAGCTCAATCGCAGACCGTCGCGGCCCGCGGTGTGGTTCAGCCGGCCTATGCGGAGATGCTCACACCGCTGCGCGAGGCGATCCGGCGCGGCCTACACGACGGTGTCTTCCACGGGGTCGATCCGGTGGCCGACGCCGAGTTCATCCATGGGGTGGTGTGGGCGGGAATCGACCAGCACTGGGCGAAGGGCGCCGGTGGCCGCGAGCAACTGCGGCGGCGCATCCAATGCTTCTGCCTGCGCGGTCTCGGTGTAGCGGCTGAGGCGATCGACAAAGTGTGTTCGACGTGAGGGAAAGGGACTAGCGATGGACTTGGGTTTTGCGGGATCGACCGCCGTGGTCACGGGTGGCAGCAAGGGTATGGGTTTGGCGATCGCCGAAACCCTTGCGGCCGAAGGGGCCAGGGTGGCGGTGATGGCCAGGGGCCAGGGTGCGCTCGATGCGGCCGTGGCGTCGCTGCGCGAGGCCGGCGCTCCGGATGCCGTGGGGATCAGCGTGGATATGGCCGATGCCGCATCCATCGCCGCGGGTTTCGCCGCCGTCGCCGACCGTTGGGGGCAGCTCAACAGCCTGATCCACACGATCGGGCCGGGCGACGGCTATTTCGAGCAGATGGACGACACCCAGTGGGACGAGGCGTTCAGCCTCGGCACGATGTCGGCTGTGCGATCGATCCGCGCTTCCTTGCCGCTGCTGCGCTCCGCGGACTGGGCCCGCGTGGTGACGTTCTCGGCGCACTCGATTCAGCGCCAGAACCCGCGGATCGTCGCCTACACGGCATCGAAGGCGGCGTTGGCTAGTGTCACCAAGAATCTGTCGAAAAGCCTTGCCAAGGACGGCATTCTGGTCAACTGTGTGTGTCCCGGGACCATCGTGACCGCCAGCTTCACCGAAAACCTCAAGGACATCCTGGCCGCCGATGGCCTCGACGCCACCGATCCGGTCGACGTCATGACCTGGATCGACAACAACTTTCACCAGCCCTGCGACCTCGGCCGTGCGGGCCTCCCCGAAGAGGTCGCCTCCATCACCGCCTACCTGGCATCGCGGCGAAATGGCTACGTCACCGGCGCGACGGTCAACGTGGACGGCGGCTCGGACTTCATCTGAGGTCGAGTGCGCCTCGCGAACAGACGCAAAAGCACCCGACACGCCGTGGAAATAGGTGCTTTTGTGTCTGCTCGCCGGAAGAACTAGCCCTCCAGGTCGCCCTCGGTTTCCAACAGCGCCCGGCGCAGCCCGTCGAGGGTCTCCGGTTGCGGCTGCGCCCACATGCCGCGCCCGGCCGCCTCCAGCAGCCGTTCGGCCATGCCGTGCAGCGCCCAGGGATTCGACTCGGCCATGAACTTCCGGTTCTCCGGGTCCAAAACGTAACGCTCCGTGAGCTGTTCGTACATCCAGTCGGCCATCACCTGAGCCGTCGCGTCGTAGCCGAACAGGTAGTCCACGGTCGCCGCCATCTCGAACGCGCCCTTGTAACCATGCCGGCGCATCGCCGCCATCCAGCGCGGATTGATCACCCGGGCCCGGAACACGCGCGTGGTCTCCTCCGACAGGGTGCGGGTGCGGATCGCATCGGGGCGGGTGTTGTCGCCGATGTAGGCCGCGGGCGCTTGGCCGGTCAGCGCCCGCACGGTCGCCACCATGCCGCCGTGGTACTGGAAGTAATCGTCGGAGTCGGCGATGTCATGTTCCCGGGTGTCGGTGTTCTTGGCGGCCACCGCGATACGCCGATACTGCCGGTTCATGTCGTCGACTGCCTCGCGGCCGTCCAGGTCGCGTCCGTAGGCGAACCCGCCCCACGCGGTGTAGACCGCGGCGAGGTCGGCGTCATCACGCCAGTTGCGGCTGTCGATGAGCTGCAGCAGTCCGGCGCCGTAGGTGCCCGGCTTCGATCCGAAAATCCTTGTGGTCGAGCGGCGTTGATCGCCGTGCTGAGCCAGATCGGCCTCAGCGTGGGCCCGCACGAAGTTGTCGTCGGCCGGTTCGTCGAGCCCGGCGACGAGCCGCACCGCGTCGTCGAGCATCGTCACCACGTGCGGGAAGGCGTCCCGGAAGAAGCCGGAGATCCGGACCGTCACGTCGATGCGGGGGCGCCCGAGCTCGCTCAGGGGAATCGGGGCGAGGTCGACGACACGGCGCGACGCGTCATCCCACACAGGCCGAACGCCCAGCAGCGCGAGCACTTCGGCGATGTCGTCGCCGGCGGTGCGCATCGCCGAGGTCCCCCAGACCGACAGTCCCACCGATCGCGGCCACCGACCGTGGTCGTCGCGGTAGCGGGCGAGCAGCGAATCCGCCAGCGCCACACCGGCTTCCCAGGCCAGCCGGGAGGGCACGGCCTTGGGGTCGACGGAGTAAAAGTTGCGCCCGGTGGGCAGCACGTTGACCAGGCCGCGCAGCGGGGAGCCCGAGGGGCCGGCCGGGATGAATCGTCCGTCCAGGGCGCGCAGCACCTGCTCGATTTCGGCGGAGCTGCCGGCCAGCCGGGGCACCACTTCGGTGGCGGCGAACCGGAGCACTCGCGCCACGTCCGGGTTGTCGCTGAGCCGTTCGGCCGCATCGGGATCCCAGCCGGAGGCCTGCAGCGCCGCGACCAACTCCCGCGCCACCGTCTCGGTCGCGTCCACGCTGGTTCGTTCGTCGGTGCCGTCCTCGGCCAGACCCAACGCCTGGCGCAGGCCGGGAATGGCGTGCTCGCCGCCGAAGAGCTGGCGGGCACGCAGGATCGCCAGCACGAGGTCCAGTTCGGGCTCCCCCGTGGGCTTTTGGCCCAGGATGTGCAGGCCGTCGCGGATCTGGACATCCTTGATCTCGCACAGCCAGCCGTCGACGTGCAACAGCATGTCGTCGAACGAGTCCTCGGCGGGACGTTCGGTGAGCCCGAGATCGTGGTCCATCTTCGCGGCCCGGATGAGGGTCCAGATCTGCTGGCGGATCGCGGGCAGCTTGCCGGGATCCAGCGCGGCGACGTTGGCGTGCTCGTCAAGCAGCTGTTCCAAACGGGCGATGTCGCCGTAGGTTTCGGCGCGCGCCATCGGCGGGATGAGGTGGTCGACGAGCACCGCGTGCGCGCGCCGCTTGGCCTGGGTGCCCTCGCCGGGGTCATTGACCAGGAAGGGGTAGATCAGCGGCAGGTTGCCCAGCGCGGCATCGGGCGCGCAGCCCGCCGACATGCCCAGGGTTTTTCCCGGCAGCCATTCCAGGTTGCCGTGTTTGCCTAGATGCACCACGGCGTGCGCCCCGAACCCGGTGTCCAGCCAGCGGTAGGCGGCCAGGTAGTGGTGGCTGGGCGGCAGGTCGGGATCGTGGTAGATGGCCACCGGGTTCTCGCCGAAGCCGCGGGGCGGCTGCACCATCAGCACCACGTTGTCCGATTGGATTGCCGCGATCACGATTTCACCGTCGGGGTCGTTACTGCGGTCGACGAACAGCTCCCCCGGTGGCGGTCCCCAATGCTGGACGACGGCGTCGGTGAATTCGGCGGGCAGGGTCGCGAACCAGGCGCGGTAGTCCTTGGCGGACACGCGGATCGGGTTGCCGGCCAATTGGCCTTCGGTGAGCCAGTCGGGGTCTTGGCCGCCGCGTTCGATCAGCGCGTGAATCAAGGCGTCGCCGTCGTTCGCCTCGACGCCGGGCAGGTCACCGACGTGGTACCCGCGATCGCGCAGCGCCCGCAGCAGCGCGACGGCGCTCGCGGGCGTGTCCAGCCCCACCGCGTTGCCGATACGGGCGTGCTTGGTGGGATAGGCCGAAAACACCAGGGCGACCCGTTTGTCGGGCGGCGCGACGTGGCGCAGCCGCGCGTGCCGCACCGCCAGCCCGGCGACCCGGGCGCAGCGTTCCGCGTCCGCGACATAGGAGATCAGGCCGTCCTCGTCGATCTCTTTGAAGGAGAACGGGACCGTGATGATGCGGCCGTCGAACTCGGGCACGGCCACCTGACTGGCCACGTCGAGCGGGCTCAGGCCGTCGTCGTTTTCGCACCACTGGGCGCGCGGGCTGGTCAGGCACAGCCCCTGCAGGATCGGAATATCCAGCGCGGCAAGGTGTTCAACGTTCCAGCTGTCGTCATCGCGGCCCGCGGACGCGGTGGCCGGTTTGAGTCCCCCGGCGGCCAGGACGGTCACGACCATCGCGTCGGCGGCGCTGAGCCGTTGCAGCAGTTCGGGTTGGGCGGTGCGCAGCGATGCGCAGTAGACGGGCAGCGGCTGTGCACCGGCGTCCTCGATGGCCCCACACAGCGATTCGACGTAACCGGTGTTGCCGGCCAGATGCTGAGCGCGGTAGTACAGCACGGCGATCGTCGGCCCATCGACATCCTTGGCATTCGGCCGCGCCAGCTCGCCCCACGTCGGCGTCACGACCGGCGGGGTGAACCCGAACCCGGTCATCAGCACGGTGTCGGAGAGGAAGGCGTGCAGCTGCCGCAGGTTGTCCACGCCGCCGTGGGCCAGGTAGATGTGCGCCTGGACCGCGATGCCGGCCGCCAGCGTGGACAAGCCGGTCAGCTCGGCGTCGGCGGCCTGCTCGCCGCTGACCAGCACCGTGGGCACGCCGCTGGCGATCACCGTGTCGATCCCGCCCTGCCAGGCCCGGTAGCCGCCCAGGATCCGGACCACCACGATGGCGACGCCGGCCAGCAGGTCGGGCAGTTCGTCCTCTGAGAGCCGCGAGGGGTTGGCCCACCGGTAGTTTTTCCCGCTGGAACGGGCGCTGATCAGGTCCGTGTCGGATGTCGACAGCAGCAGGATGGTCGGTTCAGCCACCCGTCATTCGTACCGCAGCGGCTTCGGACCGCCGAATCGGCACGTAGGGTCCCTCTATGAGCAGAGGATTCGTCGTCACTTTCGCGGTTGGGCTGATCATCGCGTTGTTCGGGGTGATCTGGGCACTGCAAGGGTTCGGGGTGCTTGGCGGCAGCCCGATGAGCAACACCACCACCTGGTCCGTCATCGGGCCGATCACAGCGCTCGTCGGCATAGCGATCGCGGTGATCAGTTGGCGGAAGCTCTCGTCGAAATAGGCTGCTACGCCGGCACGACGGCGAAGTTCACCGTGTGCCAGCCGGTGGCGCCGTCGGGGACGGGATTGGCGCGCTCTTCGGTCTGGACGGCACCGGTGTTGTCGATGGCTCGCACGGTGATGGTTTCCCGCCCGGGGCTTTTCGCCTGCCACGGGAAGCGCCACAATCGCCATGTCTCATTGGAATAACTCGCGCCCAGTTCGGCCGGTTGCCAGCCGCCGTCGCCGATGCGGACTTCGACCGCCCGCACGCCACGATTTTGTGCCCACGCAACGCCGCCGAACACCACCGGCCCCACCGGCACCGTCTGGCCACCCCTGGGCACGTCGATCCGCGACTCCGTCTTGATGGGCGCTTGCGCCGCCCAGCCCTGCCGCGTCCAGTAGGCCTTGGCCCGATCGAACCGGGTCAGCTCCAAATCCACCACCCACTTGGTGGCCGAGACGTAGCCATAGAGTCCCGGCACCACCATGCGGGCCGGGTAGCCGTGCTCGGCCGGCAGCGGTTGACCGTTGAGGCCGACCGCCAGCAACGCGTCGCGGCCGTCCGTGACCGCCTGCACAGGGGTGCCGACGGTGAATCCCTCGATCGACGTTGAGAGCACCATGTCGGCATCGCGGTGTACACCGGCCGCGGCCAGCAGCTCCGCCAGCCGGTAGCCGGTCCAGATGCCCGTTGAAATGAGATCTCCACCAACGGGGTTGGATACACATGTCAACGTGGTCACCGTCTCGACGATGTCGAAGCGGGCGAGGTCGTCGAAGCTCAAGGTGATCTCGCGGTCCACCATCCCATGGATCCGCAGGCGCCAGTCGCCGCGGCTGAGCTGGGGAACGCTCAGCGCGGTGTCGACCCGGTAGAAGTCAGCACTTGAAGTGATAAAGCTCGGCAACGCAACGCCTTTCGGCTGCACTTCGGCCGGTATCGGACGCGCCGGGGATCGTGGCCGGGGTAGGGCGAACGTCTTACGGTCGGCTTCCACCGAATGCGCCAGCCGGGTACCGAACGCCCCCACTACCCCACTGACGACGCCCAGTCCGAGCAACCCGTACATGACCAGCCTGCGCCGGCTTGGATGTGCCACCTCCTGGTCGTCTGCGTCGTCGTCCGGCTCAGGCGAGAACCGCCGGGTGAGCACCCGCAGCACCCCTACGCCACACGCGGCACCGACGATGGTGGGGAGCGTATCGGGCGCCGTCCCGCCTGGTCGCGACAGCACGGCGATGCAGCCGAGGACGCCCGCCGCGGCGATCACCACGCTGCCGAACGGGCGGCGCCGCGTCTCGAGGGTCCCGGCGATCGCCGCGATCGTCGCGATCACCACGAGCACGACGACGGCCAGGAACGGTTTGTCCAGCGGGCCAAGCGTTTGGATGGCCCACTCTTTGACGGGCCCCGGTGTCAGGTCGACGACCGCAGAACCCACGGCGGCGCGGGGTTCGGCCCGCGCACCGAACGGGATGCTGGCCAGTTGGGTGACACCGAGCGCGACGGAGGCAGCGGCGACCCCGGCGATCATCCGGTCATTCGACGAAGCCGCGGCCACCGACGTCACTTTACTCGCGCTTCCTCCCCTCCCGGAAAACTCTTGCGGCACAGCGCTGGTGGCGTCGAGCGAGGTGGCGTCTGAGCCTCGCGGACGGGTGATTCGCGTCGGTCAGTGACCGATCAGGGCCGCAATCCGCGTGGCGACCTCCCCGGCGACGCGCAGCGCCTCCTCGCTCATGCCGGGCTCGTAGCGATCCGCCACCGGGTCGTAGTCGGCGCCGGCGATCGAACCATGGTCGGCGTCGAGCTCCACCAACTCGACCGGCCAGCCGGCGCGGCCCAGGGCGGTGGCGAACTCCCGGCTGGCACTCACCGGGACGGCGTCGTCGGCCAGCCCGTGCAGCAGCGTGAACGGCGTGCCGGCGCGGCCATCCGATAGCGCGTCGGCCGGCGCCTGACCGGAGAGCGGATCGGGCACCATGAACGCGCCGGCCAGACACACGGTGTGGACGAGGGTGGCGTCGAACCGCGCCGCGTTGAGCGTCAGACCCGCCGCGGCGCAACCGCCCATGGACCACCCGACGAGCACGATGCCGTTGCCGGGGCCCGCGAAGTCGCGGGTGAAATCGAGCGATCCCAACAGATCCGCCCGGCCGCCGTCGTCGGCATGGGAATTCCAGTCCGGCGCCACCACGGCCGCGCCGCGGTCGCTGAGCATACCGGCCAGGGGTCCGAACGCCGCGCGGGCATCGGTCTGCATGCCGTGCCACAGCAGGACGGTGGGACGTCGGGAGTCGCCGAAGACGTCGGCTAAGCGTCCGGGGGCGTATTCCACCGTGTCCACGGCCACGAGTGTGCCCCTGGGGCCGTGATCCCAAACGGCGAGCCGGGCGATGCCGTTGCGGTGGAGTTCGATTCGACGTCGCAAGGATCGGCCTGTTCTCGGTTCACGATTGCACACCTAGTCGATCCAGCAACTCGGCGCGATGCCGCTCGGTATGGGCGCCGGGATGACCGGGTGTGCGCCGCGGCTCGCCGATCGTCAGCGTGTGAATGATGCGCCCGTCCTCGAGCACCAGCACGCGGTCGGCCAACGCCACCGCCTCGTCGACGTCATGAGTGATCAGCAACACCCCGAACCCGTGCCGGCGCCACAGATCCAGCAACAAGGCGTGCATCGTCAACCGGGTCAACGCGTCCAGCGCCCCGAACGGCTCGTCGAGCAGCAGCAGCCGCGGCTCGGCGACCAACGCCCGCGCGAGCGAAACCCGTTGCGCCTGCCCGCCGGACAGGGTCAACGGCCAGGACCCGGCGCGGTCGGTTAGCCCGACGTCGGCCAGCGCACGCTCGGCGCGCTGTCGCACCTGCGGCCGCGGGAGGCGGCTGCGGGTGAGGCCGTAGCCGACGTTGGTGCGCACGTCGCGCCACGGAAAGAGCCGCGGCTCCTGGAAGGCCAGGGCCGGGGCGCCGGCCACCACGCGCTCGCCGCTGTGGTCACGCGAGAGCCCGGCCAGCACCCGCAGCACCGTCGACTTGCCGGACCCGCTGCGCCCGACCAGCGCGACGATCTCGCCGCCGCGCACCCGCACCGAAACGTCTTTGAGGACATGGCGATTCCCGTACCACTTGTCGACGTGGCGCAGCTCCCCCGCGACCTCGGTCCGCACCCGCGGGTGGGCGTCGGATTCTGCGATGACTGTCAACCGTGAACCTTTCAGTGTCGGTAGCGTAGGGCGCGGCGCTCGATGAGGCGGACGATCGCGTCGGTGACGATGCCCAGCAGCGCATAGATGGTCAGTCCGAAGATGATGATGTCGATCCGCAGAAAATCTCGGGCGTTGTTGATCAGGAAGCCAATTCCCTTGTCGGCGTTGATCTGCTCGGCGACGATCAAGGTCAGCCACGCGATCGCCAGCGACTGCCGAAAGCCGACGAGCACCTGCGGCGCCGCGCTGGGCACGAGGATGCGGGTGAACCGCTGCGCGAACGAAAAGCCCAGCACCTGAGCGGTTTCCACCATTTTGGGATCGACCTGGCGGATCGCCGAGAAGGTGTTCAGGTAGAGCGGGAAGACCACCCCCAGCGCCACCAGCAGGATCTTGGGCAGCTCGCCGATCCCGAACCACAGGATGAACAGGGGGATCAGGCCCAGGTGCGGCAGCGCGCGGATCATCTGCATGGGCGGGTCCACGGTGGCCTCGAGCCAACGGGACAGTCCGACCGCCGCGCCCGCGCCGACCCCGATCACCCCACCCAGGACCAGCCCCTCGACAACACGGACGGAGGAGACCTGCAGCGCGGCGGCGAGCTGGCCGTCACGGATCAACTCGACTCCGGCCTCGACGATCAGCGACGGCGCGGGCAGCACATCTTGCGGGATGACACCGACCGCGCTGCCCAGCTGCCACAGGGCCAGCAACGCCAGCGGGGAAGCGATACGCACGATCTCCCATTTGCGGCGCGCCCATAACCCGCCCGGCGCGCCGGTTTGGGCGCTCCCGGGCTGTTTCGGGGCAGCGTCGAGCGCGGTGGCAATGCTCACCGTGCCGACGGTAGGGCGCGACCGTTGCCGTGGGTAAGGGTTTACGTCTGCCTGAAGCCAATGTCGGCCGCCGTGTTCAGCCGGTGGCCGTACCGTGTACAGGTGGCCAGGACGCGTGACACCGACGCTTGCCCGGGTGCGCTGCAGGTGCACCAGGCCGCCGACGGCGCTTTGGCCCGGGTGCAGTTACCCGGGGGCATGCTCACGGCCGCGCAGCTGGCGGCGTTGAGCGCCGCCGCCACGCAGTCAGGGTCGGGAACGCTCGAACTCACCGCGCGGGGCAACGTGCAGTTGCGCGGGCTGACCGACGTCACCGCGGTGGCCGAGACGCTGGCGGCCGCAGGCCTGTTGCCGTCGACGACGCATGAGCGCGTCCGCAACATCGTCGCGTCGCCGCTGTCGGGGCGGGCCGGGGGCGACGTCGACGTGCGCGGCTGGGTCGGCGACCTGGACGCCGCGATCTGCGCGGCGCCACGCCTCGCGGACCTGGGCGGCCGGTTCTGGTTCAGCCTCGACGACGGGCGGGCCGACGTGTCCGGTCTGCGCGCCGACATCGGCGTGCACGCGTCGCCCGACGGTTGCGCGCTGCTGCTCGCCGGACGTGACACCGGCGTGCGGCTGGCCGCCGGCGAGGTGGTGGAGACGCTCGTCGCTCTCGCGACGCGCTTCGTCGAGATCCGCGAAACCGCCTGGCGCGTCCAGGAATTGGCTGACCTCCGTCGGCTACTACCCGACGCCGAGCCGGGTGGGACACCTTTTCCCGTCGTCACCAAGGCGCCGGTGGGCTGGATCGATCAGGATGACGGCCGGGTGACGCTGGGGGCCGCGGCGCCACTGGGTGTGCTGCCCGCGCGGGTCGCGGAGTACCTGGCCGCGATCGAGGCGCCGCTGGTGATCACCCCGTGGCGCTCGGTGCTGGTATGCGATCTGCAGGAATCCGTGGCCGACACCGCGCTGCGCGTGCTGGCCCCGTTGGGGCTGGTGTTCGACGAGAACTCCCCCTGGCTGACCGTGAGCGCCTGCACGGGCAGCCCCGGGTGTGCGCACTCGGCCGCCGACGTGCGGGCCGACGCCGCCGAGGCGTTGGACGCCGACGTCACGCTGCACCGGCACTTCGTGGGCTGCGAGCGCGCGTGCGGCAGCCCGCCGGCCGGTCAGGTGCTGGTCGCCACCGGCGACGGATACCGGATGCTGCGAACCTGACAAGCCTTAGGGTGAGCGGGTGCTCGACTACATCCGCGATGCCGCGGAGATCTATCGCCAGTCGTTCGCGACCATCCGCGCCGAGGCCGACCTGGCCCGATTCCCCGCCGACGTGGCCCGCGTCGTCGTCCGGTTGATCCACACGTGTGGCCAGGTCGACGTCGCCGAGCACGTCGCGTTCACCGACGACGTCGTCGAGCGCGTCGGCGCGGCCCTGCGCGGCGGCGCCCCGGTGTTGTGCGACTCGTCGATGGTGGCCGCCGGGATCACCACCGCACGGCTGCCCGCCGGCAACGAGGTCGTGTCGCTGGTGGCCGACCCGCGGGCGGCCGAGCTGGCCGCGCGCCGGCAGACCACCCGTTCGGCGGCCGGGGTCGAGCTGTGGGCCGAGCGGCTCGACGGCGCCGTGCTGGCCATCGGCAACGCACCGACGGCCCTGTTCCGGCTGCTCGAGCTGATCGACGAGGGGCTTGCGCCGCCGGCCGGCGTGCTCGGTGGGCCGGTGGGATTCGTCGGGTCGGCGCAGTCCAAACAGGAGCTCGTCGACCGTCCGCGCGGAATGTCGTATCTGGTGGTGCAGGGCCGGCGGGGCGGCAGTGCCATGGCCGCTGCCGCCGTCAACGCGATCGCGAGCGACGCCGAATGACCGCCCGGGGGACGCTGTGGGGCGTCGGGCTGGGACCTGGCGACCCGGAACTGGTGACCGTCAAGGCCGCGCGGGTGATCGGCGAGGCCGACGTGGTCGCCTATCACAGCGCCCGGCACGGTCGCAGCATCGCGCGCGGCATCGCCGAACGGTATCTGCGGCCCGGCCAGATCGAGGAGCACCTGGTCTACCCGGTGACGACCGAGGTGACGGACCATCCGGGCGGCTATGCCGGCGCGCTCGAGGACTTCTACGCCGAGGCCACCGAACGCATCGCCGCCCACCTGGACGGCGGGCGCAACGTGGCTCTGCTGGCCGAGGGCGACCCGCTGTTCTACAGCTCCTACATGCATCTGCACACGCGGCTGACCGAGCGATTCGATGCGGTCATCGTTCCGGGCGTCACGTCGGTGAGCGCGGCCTCGGCGGCCCTGGCGACGCCGCTGGTGGCCGGCGACGAGGTGCTGTCGGTGCTGCCGGGCACGTTGCCGGTCGCCGAACTGACCCGCCGGCTCGCCGACGCCGACGCCGCCGTGGTCCTCAAGTTGGGGCGCTCATATCACGCTGTGCGGGAAGCGCTTTCGGCGTCGGGACAGCTCGACGACACGTTTTATGTCGAACGCGCCAGCAGCGCCGGACAACGCATCCTGCCCGCCGCGGAGGTCGACGAGACCAGCGTGCCGTACTTCTCGCTGGCCATGCTGCCCGGCGGCCGTCGGCTGCACCGGCGCGCCGCCGAGGTGCAGGCGGCGGGCAGCGTCGCGGTGGTGGGCCTGGGCCCCGGCGACGTGGACTGGATGACGCCGCAGAGCCGGCGGGAGCTGGCCGCGGCGACCGACCTGATCGGCTATGCCGGTTACCTGGATCGCGTCCCGGTGCACGAGGGCCAGCAGCGGCACCCCAGCGACAATCGCGACGAGCCCGAGCGCGCGCGGCTGGCCTGCGCGCTGGCCGAGCAGGGCCGGGCCGTGGCGGTGGTGTCGTCGGGCGACCCGGGTGTCTTCGCGATGGCGACCGCGGTGCTGGAAGAGGCCAAACAATGGCCGGGCGTGCAGATCCGGGTGATCCCGGCGATGACCGCGGCCCAGGCGGTGGCCAGCCGGGTCGGCGCGCCCCTGGGCCACGACTACGCGGTGATCTCGCTGTCGGATCGGCTCAAGCCGTGGGAGGTGATCTCCGCGCGGCTTGAGGCCGCCGCGGCCGCCGACCTGGTGCTCGCGATCTACAACCCGGCGTCGAAGACGCGGACCTGGCAGGTCGGTGCGATGCGCGACATTTTGCTGGCCCACCGCGAGCCGGGCACGCCGGTGGTGATCGGCCGCAGCGTGTCGGGCGACGACGAAGACGTCCGCGTCGTCCGGCTGGCCGATCTCAACCCGGCCGAGATCGACATGCGCTGCCTGCTGATCGTCGGGTCATCGCAAACCCAGTGGTACTCAGCCGATTCCACTGAGGACCGGGTCTTCACTCCCCGGCGCTATCAGCCATAGGGCTCAGTCTGATTGCCCTACTCCTCCGCACCCCACTACGCGGGCTGCATCGTCATAGGGCTCAGTCCGATTGCCCTACTCCTCCGCACCCCACTACGCGGGCTGCATCGTCGTAGGGCTAGTCGCGGTCCCAGGTGCTCGGCATCATCGGCATGCTGGGACCGTCGCTGAATCCGTCCCGGGTCAGCGTCGCCAATCCGGCGGCCCGGGCCGCGTCGGATTTGGCTGCGGCACCGGCGAATCCGAGCGGCCCCGCACTGTCCTCGGAGGGCCGTGCGGCGTCCGGATCCTCGGCATCAACGCCCGGATCCAGATCCTGGTCCAGGTCCATGAATTCGTAGCGGTAGGCGCGTTCGGTGGCGGTTCCGCCGCGGCGCCGACGGGCCCGGGCCTTCTTCTTGGCTGCGGCGGCAGCGGCCGCGCCGGCGGGCGCGTCGAGGTCGTCCGAGGACGGCTCCTCCGACTTGCGCCGTGACCGGCTGCTCGCGCTGCCGCGCGCCGACAGTCCCGACAACCCCACCGCATACAGGGCGTTGGAGAGGCCCGCGCCGATTCCGTCGGTCGCCGTCGGACCGAAGCCCACCCCGGGTCCGCCGCCGACCGGTCCGCCGCCGGCCGACCCGGCAACCGCCGTCGCGGGGGCGGTGGACGGTGCCGACACGTGGCTGACACTGGCGGGCGCGGTGGCAATCGTCGGCGCCGGAGCAACCACCGGTGCGGGCGCCGCCGCGACGGCCGGCAGGGGCGGGGCAGACGCGAGCGGGATCCCGACGCTGATCGCGGTGACCGCCGCAGCCGCCCCACCGGCCGCGGCCGCGCCGATGGCGGCAACGACGACCGGCGCCAGCACCACGGCCATCTGGATCGCCAGCTGGATGAACGGCCAGAAGATCATCAAGGTGTGGAAGATGGCCCAACCCAGCGCCGTCGACAGCGCCGGAGACAGTCCCAGCTGCCCGAAGAACGAGGCGAGACTGTTGACCCACGGCACCGGCGGGAACGGCCACCCACCGGGGTTGAGGTCCTTGGACACCGGCCACGCGAAATTCTGGGTGTACTGCTGCAGCCACTTGGTCAGCTGGTCCATCCAGGACGGGTACTGCGTCGTGGTGGTGGCCTGCTGCTGGGCGCTCGAGGTGTCGGCGTTGTTGAGGTTGGAGCCGGAATCCGTCGCCGGCGCCACGGCGGCCGCTTGCATCGCCGCGGCGCCGGCGGTCCCGGCCTCGGCGCCCGGGACGACGATCGGCGGCGCGGGAGTGGTCGGCGGGACCGCGGCCAGGGCGGCTTCGCTAACGGCTTGGTAGGTGGTCATCGTCGTCGCGGCCTGCACCCACATGCGCGCGTAATCGGCTTCGTTGACGGCGATCGGGATGGTGTTGATGCCGAAGAAGTTCGTGGCGACCAGCGCCCCGTGCACCGCGTGGTTGGCCGTGAGTTCGCCCATCGTGGGCATGGCGGCCAACGCGGCGGTATAGGCGGTGGCCGCGGTCTCGTGCAGGCTGGCCGCGGTCGCGCTCTTGGCCGCGCTCTCCGCCAGCCAGGCCTGGTAGGGAACGTGCGCGGCCACGTACTGGTCGGCGCTGGGCCCGTCCCACGCGCCGGCCTGCACGGCGCCCAGCAACCCGCTGAGCTCGGCCGCCGCGGTCGCGTAGTCGGTGCTCATCGACGACCATGCCGTCGCCGCGGCCAGCAGCGGGGCGGGGCCGGGGCCGCTGCTGAGCAAGGTCGAGTGCACTTCGGGAGGAAACGCGGCAAAGATCGGGGCGGTCATCGTCTAGGGCCTTCAGGCAAGAACACGAATACCTCTTCGGAATCTCGTGGATGGGCTGGCGATGCGTACGACCAGAGGTCGGTTGCGGCGGCCGTTTAGTTCCCCGCCATTTCGTTCGGGTGCCAAAAAGCCGGGCTTCTTTGCGCGCGAACGGTCGTGCTGCAACGATGCAGGGATGCGGTGTGACGTTGCGCGTGAAGCGCTGTCGGCTCGATTGGATGGCGAGCGACCCCAGGTGCTCGCGCAGCAGGTCGACGCCCACCTTGAATCGTGCCGCAGTTGCCGTTCCTGGCTTATCGGGGCGGCGGCGCAGACCCGTCGGTTCGCCTCGGTGGCGCCCGGCGAGGGACCCGACCTGGTCGACAAGATCATGGCCAGCATCGACGACCAAGCCTCCGGACACCCGAGGTGGATGCGCTGGTTGCGGTCGCACTACCGGCGCTGGGGTTTGATCGCGGTGGGCCTGTTCCAGGTGGCGATTGCCGCGGCCCAGATCAGTGGGGTCGATTTCGGCATGGTGTCCGGTCACATGCACGGCGCGATGTCCGGCGAGCACCTGATGCACGAGTCCACGGCGTGGTTGTTGGCGTTGGGCCTGGCGATGGTCGCCGCCGGCGTCTGGCCCGCCTCCGCGTCGGGGGTGGCGGCGATCACCGGCGTGTATTCCGTTGCGCTGCTTGGTTATGTGATTGTCGACGCCTTCGACGGACAGGTCACGGCCACCCGGATCGCCAGCCACATGCCGCTGTTGTTGGGCCTGGCATTCGCGTTGTTGGTGGCGCGCGAGCGCGTGGGCTCGCACCGGCGGCACGGCTCCGATGGCTCGGTCGACGCCGACTATCCCGCCTCGGCGGCCGACCCGTCGAGCGGTCGACGGCGCGGGCACCTGCGGCCGATCAACCACGCCGCCCCCGACCACGCCGCGCCCTCTACGACGACCCGTCGTAGGATCGGAAAACCCGCGCAACTAAGGTGGTTGAGCATGATCGCGCCGAGCGACGACGAGGCGGTAACCGAGCTTGCTTTGTCCGCCGCGCGCGGGAACGCGCGAGCGCTTGAGGCGTTCATCAAAGCCACCCAGCAAGACGTGTGGCGGTTCGTCGCCTACCTCTCCGATGCCGGCAATGCCGACGATCTGACCCAAGAGACTTTCCTGCGCGCCATCGGCGCCATCGAGCGGTTCTCCGGACGCTCGAGCGCCCGGACTTGGCTGCTGTCCATCGCGCGCCGGGTCGTGGCCGATCACATCCGCCAGCTGCAGTCGCGGCCGCGTGCCGCGCTGGGCGCCGATCCCGAACACGTGGTGCGCGGCGACCGCAACGCCCGCGGGTTCGAAGACCTCGTTGAGGTTACGACGATGATCGCCGGCCTCAATCCCGAACAGCGGGAAGCGCTTTTGCTCACCCAGTTGCTCGGGCTGCCTTACGCCGACGCCGCCGCGGTGTGCGGTTGCCCGGTGGGCACCATCCGCTCCCGGGTCGCGCGCGCCCGCGATGCGTTGCTGGCCGACGGCGAGCGCAGCGACCTAACCGGCTAGCGCGCCAACCCATTCCGCGGCGTCGGCCACGGTGCCGACGGTGGTGACGCCTTCGGGTAGCGGCGGGCGCGCCACCATCACCACCGGCACCTCGAGCGCGGCGGCGGCATCCAGTTTGGCCCGCGTCATCTGCCCCCCGCTGTTCTTGGTGACGAGCGCGTCGATGCGGTGCTCGCGCAACAGCGCGACTTCCTCGTCGTAGCGGTACGGGCCACGCGAGAGCACCAGCCGGTGATGACGCGGCAGCGAGGCGCTGTCGGGTTCGGTGACCGCCCGGATCAAAAACCACGCGTCGCTGCCGGCGAAGGCGTGGACGCCGGAGCGACCGGTGGTGAGGAATATGCGCGAATAGCCCTGCCGGGCAACCGTTTGCGCCGCATGCGTGTCCGACCCGACGACAAGTGCCTCGCCGGGATCCCAGGCCGGGCGCGCCAGGATCAGATGAGGTATCCGCAATTGGCCGCATGCGGTGGCGGCGTGCGCCGTCATGGTGGCCGCGAACGGGTGGGTGGCGTCGACGACGGCGTCGATGCCTTCGTCGCGCAGCCAGCGCCGCAGGCCGTCCACGCCGCCGAAGCCGCCGATGCGCACGGGGCCGACGGGCAGCGCCGGGTCCGGCACCCGGCCCGCCAGGGAGCTGATGACGTCGACGCGGGGGTGCAGGGTTTTCGCCAGCGCGCGCGCCTCGCCGGTGCCGCCGAGCAGCAAGACGCGCATCAATGCCTGCTCCCCCGGGCCCGCCCGGTCGAATACAGATAGCTGTCGGTGAATTCCCCCGCGGTCAGCGCGTCGCCGACGACGATGACCGCGGTCTTGGTGATGTCGGCCTCGTGCATCTGGGCGGCGATGTCGGCAAGCGTGCCGCGCAGCACCGTCTCCTGCGGCCAGCTCGCGAAAGCCACGACGGCGACGGGTGTTTCGCGGCGGTAGCCGCCGTCGAGCAGTTGCGGAACGATGGCGTCGATCTGGGCGGCCGCCAGATGCAGGACCAGGGTGGCGCCGGATCGGGCGAGCGTCGCCAGGTCTTCGCCGGGCGGCATCGCGGTCGACAGGGTCGCCACCCGGGTCAGCGTCACCGTCTGCGCGACGCCGGGGACGGTGAGCTCGCGCTTCAGGGCGGCCGCAGCGGCGGCGAAAGCCGGTACGCCCGGCACGATTTCGTAGTCGATGCCCAGCGCGTCGAGTCGGCGGCACTGTTCGGCCAGCGCGCTGTACAGCGACGGGTCGCCGGAGTGCAGCCGCGCCACGTCGTGTCCTGCGGCATGCGCGTCACGTAGTTCGGCGATGATCTGTTCCAGCGTGAGCGGGCCCGTGTCAACGATTTTCGCGTCCTTAGAGCAGAGCGCCAGCAGGTCGTCGGGCATGATTGACCCGGCGTACAGGCACACGGGGCAGGTTCGGAGGAGCCGTTGACCGCGGACGGTGATCAGGTCGGCGGCGCCCGGCCCGGCGCCGATGAAATATACCGTCATTTGGTCATCACCCACTGGGTGACCGGGTAGTGCGGCTGCCAGCCCGTGAAGGCGCCCAGGGCCTTGCCGTGATAGTGCTGGAAGCGTCGCAGCTCACCGCCGAGGCGCGTATATGCCTGTGTGACAGCGGCTTCCGATTCGGTGGTGACCATGTTAGCGACAAGCCGCCCGCCGGCGGGCAGGTGGTCGAGACAGGCGTCGAGCAGGCCGGGCTGGGTCAGGCCGCCGCCGATGAAGATCGCCGACGGCGGCGCGGCGCCGTCAAAGGCCTCGGGGGCGTCGCCGCGCACCTCGATGCCGACGCCGAAAGCCGCGGCATTGCGCTCAAGGTTGTGACGGCGTTGTTCGTCGCGTTCGAAGGCTATTGCGCCGCAACCCGGTCCGCTCAGGCACCACTCGACGCCGATGCTGCCCGAGGCCGCGCCGACGTCCCATAACCGCTCCCCCGGCCGCGGCGCCAGGGCGGCCAGCGTCACCGCGCGGATCCCGAGTTTGGTGATCTGGCCGTCGTGGGTGAATGCGTCGTCGGGTATTGGGGAGACGCGTTCGTCGGGCAGGTAGCGCACGGCGATCACGTTGAGGTCGTCGACGTGGCCGGGCGCGCCGCCGGCCCAGTCGCGGGCGGTGCCGTCGCGGCGGTGTTCGTCTGGGCCGCCGAGCCTTTCGAGCACGGTGAGCTGCGAATCACCGCGGCCGTGCGCGTTGAGCAGGGTGGCCAGCTCGGTGGGTGTGGATCTGCCTTGCGACAACACGATCGCCTGCCCGCCGCGGCGCACCGCGGTGTGCGGTTGCGCGGTGACAAGGCTGATCACCTCGGTGTCGTGGACGTTCCAGCCCATCCGCGCGCACGCCAGTGTCACCGAGGACACGTGCGGCAGCACCCGTACCTTCTCGGGGCCGTGTAGGCGGATGAGCGTGCCGCCGATGCCGTGCAGCAGCGGGTCGCCGCTGGCCACCACGTGGATGTCGTCGTCCATGGGCAGCGCTTTCAGGGCGGGCAGCATCGGCGAGGGCCACTCCCGGCGGCGCGCGGGCACCGTGTCGTCGAGCACGTTAAGTTGGCGCTGGGAGCCGTAAATAACTGTGGCCCTTCGTAATTCGGCTCGCGATGCTTCGGCGAGACCGGCCATGCCGTCGGCGCCGATACCGACGACGACGATCACGAGCGCGGCCCCTCATCGCCGCGGGCGCGCATCATCGCGGCATCCTGCGCCAGAGGAACGCGGGCACCAATCGCATCACGGCGGCCGCGGGTCCCAGCGCCCATGGGATCCACACGGTGCGCCGGCCTTTCGCCAGCGCCCGCGCGGTCGCGGCGGCCACCTTCGTGGGCGTGCTGGGCAGGGGCGCGGGCGTCATGCCTTCCGTCATACGCCCGATGACGAATCCCGGGCGGGCGATCAGCACCCGCACCCCGGTGCCGTGCAGCGCGTCGGCCAGACCGTTGGCGAAGCCGTCCAGGCCGGCTTTGGCCGAGCCGTAGACGTAGTTGGCGCGCCGCACCCGGGCACCGGCGATCGAGGAGAACACCACCAGTCGGCCTTTGCCGGCGTTGCGCATGGCGGCGGCGAGGTGGGTGAGCATGCTGACCTGGGCGACGTAATCGGTGTGCACGACGGCGACCGCGTGCGCGGCGTCGGTCTCGGCGCGAGCCTGGTCGCCCAGGATTCCGAAGGCCAGCACCGCGGTGCCGATGGGCCCGTGGTCGGCGACGACCGAGGCGACCAGGGCGGCGTGCGAGGCCAGGTCGTCGGCGTCGAATTCCCTGGTGTCGACCGCGGCGGCGCCGGCCGCTTTGAGCGCGCTGACCTGGTCAGCGAGCTGATCGGCGCGGCGCGCGGCCAGCACCACCGTCGCCCCGGGGGCCAGGCGTCGCGCCAACTCGACCCCGATTTCGCTGCGTCCGCCCAGGATTAGTACTGGACCCGCGCCCGTGTCGTCCACGGCTGCGATTATTACCTGCGCTAGCGTGAGCGGTGATGGCGAATACCACGACCCGACTAACCGACGAGGCCCTCGCGTTTCTGTCGGAACGCCATCTGGCCATGCTCACCACGTTGCGAGCCGACAATTCGCCGCACGTGGTGGCAGTCGGCTTCACCTTCGACCCCAGGACGCACATCGCGCGGGTCATCACCACCGGCGGGTCCCAGAAGGCGGTCAACGCCGATCGCGGCGGGCTGGCCGTGCTGAGCCAGGTCGACGGCGCGCGCTGGCTGTCGCTGGAGGGCCGGTCCAAGGTGAACAGCGACGCCGACGCGGTGCGCGACGCCGAGTTGCGCTACGCCCAGCGCTACCGCACGCCGCGCCCCAACCCGCGGCGCGTGGTCATCGAGGTTCAGGTGGAGCGGGTGCTCGGGTCGTCGGATCTTTTGGACCGGGGCGCGTAAGAGCGCCGAGACGGATCGCCTCGGATCTCGCCGCGACCGACCGACGGCGACTGTGTTCGGCCTTCACACCGGAGTTCCGCGATTATTGCCTGGTTGTTGTAGCAGTAGGTCGTCATGCTCATGCCTGCGGCAAGCTTCTACGAATTGAATTGCCGCTCCGCTGTCGCGTAGAAACTCGTGGTATTGACTCGGCGTGAGCTCGTAATATTCTTCGTAGTCAACGATTCCGTTGCTCACAGGTATGGAAGCGTAGTATCGACCCGACATCGTCTCGACGCCGATCGAATACCTATCGTCTCGCGAAAAGTAGGTGTCGTCATATTTCATTACATTTTTTCTAGGTCAGCCGGGCCGGACTACGCCTAGGCCGCCGGTGCGATAACTTGGTCTAGCAGTTTGCCGATCGCAGCATCCGTTAACGAAGATTCCATCCAACGCATCGGCCAATCTCATGCAACGCTTCCTGGGATAACTCTGGATGCTTTTGATGGAATCGTCGGAGGATATCGTTCACGCCCTCCGCTAACGTCATATTGCCCCACTCGATCGGCATGCCAACTGCCTCACGCACCAGTGCGGAAATACGCGAAACCAGCAATTCGGCTTGCGATGGCCCGTACACCTCCAGCACCTTCTGTTTGTCGATATGAGGAACGGTGGTGTCGCTGATGGCCACGACAATTGCGGCGCTAATGTCGGCCGGATCCATCCTCGGCTCCTTCATCGCTCGAAAACCGTTGTTTCAGCACCTGTTTCGGGATCGATGATCACGATCTTGGTGACACGTGGATTGTCCATGAGTCGTGGAAGCTCGACCGTTTTCCACCCCTTTGGCCGCCGCGGCGAAGCCACGCCAACGAGATGTGGCCGCACGCAAACCCGCTACATCGCCGTCGGGCCACAACTCGAGAACAAACGACTGCACGACCGCCCACAGCATCGGTGGCGGCTAGCCGGGCCCCATCGTTCCCGGGGCTTTGGGCGCGGCGAGCTCGGCCGGCGGAGATGGCGACTGCAATACGCCGCCACCGCCGCCCAGCGTCGAAGCCGCGTCGACGTTCGAATAGTTCGCCGCGCCCTGCTGGATGATGGCCCCGCATTTCCGGCACGCGTTGACGGCCGCCGCCGCCGCTTTCAGCAGCGATTCCGCCGTGTCTTGATACCCCAAGCCGAACACCTCGCCGGCGCGGTCCACCCCGGTGTGGGCCGACAAACCAGCGGTCAGGATGGCCAGACTCGCGGCAAGGCCATCACCAGCGGCAACCACCGCGCTGCCCGCGGCGTACATCGCCTCCGGATCAACGGCCAAGGGAGCCACACGGGAAATTTTCGCTCAGGCCCGTCCGGCGACGCTACTCACCCAATGATCGCTGCCGCCAAGCTAGCCGCGCCCCCGAGCCGCCACAACTCAGGCATCCACAGCGTCAGCCGACCGGAACGACGATCAGTTCGTGCGGCCGGTTGTTGACGGTCAGGGCGCCGTCCTCGGTCACGACGACGATGTCCTCGATGCGCGCGCCCCAGCGGCCTGGGAAATAGATGCCCGGCTCGATGGAAAACGCCATGCCCGCGGTCAACGGGAGGTCGTTTCCGGCGACGATGTAGGGCTCTTCGTGCACCGACAAGCCGATGCCGTGCCCGGTGCGGTGCACGAAATAGTCGGCGAGTCCTTCGGCGGCCAGCACATCGCGGGCGGCCGCGTCGACCTGCTCGGCCGTCACGCCCGGGCGTACCGCCTCATAAGCGGCGCGCTGGGCGCGCTGCAGCACCGAATACTGTTCAACCACTTCTGGATTCGGCTCACCGATGCTGTAGGTGCGCGTCGAATCGGAGTTGTACCCGGGTTCATAGGCGCCGCCGATGTCGACAACGACGATGTCACCGGCCTGCAGTTCGCGATCCGAATACCCGTGATGCGGGTCGGCGCCGTGCGGCCCGGATCCGACGATGATGAACGCCACCTCCGAATGCCCTTCGGCCACAATGGCGTCCGCGATGTCGGCGGCGACGTCGGCCTCGGTGCGGCCGGGCACCAAAAACTCCGGCACCCGGGCGTGCACCCGATCGATGGCCGCGCCGGCTTTGCGCAGCGCGTCGACTTCGCACTCCTCCTTGACCATTCGCAGCGTGCGCAACACGTCGGTGGCCAGCACCGGCAGCGCGCCGAGCACACCGGCCAGCGGGAGCAGATGCAGCGCCGGCATGGAATCGGTCACGGCGGTCGCGGCGGGAGCACCGCCCAGCCCGGCGCCCACCAGATCGTAGGGATTGTCGCCGTCGACCCAATCGACCACCGCCAGGCCGAGTTCGGCGATGGCCGACCCCTTCAGCGAGGCCAGCTCCAGTCGCGGCACCACCACCGTCGGGTCACCGGACGCGGGCAACACCAGCGCGGTGAGCCGCTCCAAGGTCTGGGCGCGCGACCCGACCAGGTAGCGCAGGTCATACCCCGGCGTGATCACCAGCCCGGCCAGACCCGCATCGGCGGCCGCGGCAGCGGCCGCGGCCAATCGACGGGCATACACGGCTGCGTCGAAGCGGTGTGACTCCATGGCAGTCAGGCTAACCCGCCCGCCGAACGTCGACTTGTTGCGCCGATTTCGCCCGTGGGCCGACAACAACTCGACGTTCGACGGGGTGGAGTCGCCCGGCCGACAACAAGTCGACGTTCGACGGCGTGAGACCATATGCGGCATGCCAGGACCACTAGTGCTGCTCGATGGCGCCAGCATGTGGTTCCGTTCGTATTTCGGGGTCCCGTCCTCGATCACCGCCCCAGACGGCCGGCCCGTCAACGCGGTTCGCGGATTCATCGATTCCGTCGCCTTCGTGATTACCCAACAGCGACCAAGCCGGCTGGTGGTCTGCCTGGACCTGGATTGGCGGCCGCAGTTCAGGGTCGACCTCGTGCCGTCCTACAAGGCCCACCGCGTGGCCGAGCCCGAGCCGCCGGGCGAACCGGACATCGAGGAGGTCCCCGACGACCTGACGCCCCAGATAGACATGATCGCCGAATTGCTTGACGCCTTCGGGATTCCGACGGCGGGCGCGGAGGGTTTCGAGGCCGACGACGTGCTCGGCACGTTGGCGGCGCGGGAACGCGACGACCCGGTCGTGGTGGTCAGCGGTGACCGCGACCTGATGCAGGTGGTGTCGGACGATCCGGTCCCGGTGCGGGTGCTCTACCTCGGCCGCGGGCTGAGCAAAGCCACGTTGTTCGGGCCCGCCGAGGTGGCCGAGCACTACGGCGTGCCGGTCGAGCGGGCCGGGCCCGCCTACGCCGAACTCGCGTTGCTGCGCGGCGACCCGTCCGACGGCCTACCGGGCGTCCCGGGCGTCGGCGAGAAGACCGCGGCCTCATTGCTGGCCCAGCACGGCTCGCTGGAACAGATCCTGGCCGCCGCCCACGATCCGAAGTCGAAGATGCCCAAGGGCCTGCGGGCGAAACTGCTGGGCGCGCTGGACTACATCGAGGCGGCCGGCGACGTGGTGCGGGTGGCCACCGACGCGCACGTCACGTTTTCGACGGCCAGCGACGAACTACCGCTGGTCGCGGCCGATCCGCAACGAACCGCCAAGCTGGCGACCGAACTGGGCGTCGGATCGTCGGTCGCGCGCCTGCAGAAAGCGCTCGACGCGCTGCCGACCTGAGGGTCCGCTACTGAGGGCGGCCGACCTCGTAGGTGCCCTTGTTGTCCTGGAACGTCACCGTCACGTGCTTCGGCGCGCCGTCGATGCTGACGTCGCAGTCGAACGTGGCGCCCTTCTTGACGGTCGGGTTTTGGCCGTGGTTGCACTTGACGTCCTTGACGTTCTTGGCGCCGTAGCCGTTCGTTTCGTCGCTGAGGACCTGCTGAACCCCGGCCTGCGCCTTGCTGACGTCGAGCTTGGTGGTGACGAAGAAGCCCGGCTGCCAGAATCCCAGCACCAGCACGACGACGACGAGCAGCAACGCGATGCCGCCGCCCACGCCGGCGATCAGCCCAACCGGTCGCTTCTTGCCAGGCTGCTCATAGGGCGGGTACTGCTGCGGGTACTGGCCCGGCTGGCCGTATTGACCGTACTGCCCGTATTGACCCGGCGGTGGGTATTGGCCCGGCTGCCCGTACTGGCCGGGCTGCGGGTACTGGCCCGGCTGCCCGTACTGACCCGGCTGGGCGTATTGACCCGGCTGACCGTACTGCCCGGGCTGGGCATAGCCCGGCTGCTGGGGGTACTGCTGCGGATAGGCCTGTTCAGCCGGCTGCTGGTACTGCGGGTATTCGGCCGGCGGCGTGTAGGCGGGCGCCTGCCACGAGGCCTCCTGGGTCTGCTGGTCGTGCCAGGACGGCGCCACCTGGGTCGGGTCCGACGAGTGGTCGCTGCCTTGACCTTGGCCGGGCGGTTGCCACTGCTGGTCCGATCCCTGCGGTCCGCTCATCTTTCTCCTCAGCCCCTTGTGTCTCGGCATGAACTATCGGCGTTTAACGGTAGCTCCGGCCTAGCCTACCCGGCGTCAACTGCAACGACGCCGCGCCGAATGTCGTTGATGGCCCGCTTCGCGGTGGCCCGAACCTCGGCGTCCGGGGCGGCGTTGCGCACCTGGTCCAGCAGGTCAAGCGCCTGCCGGCACCAGCGCACGAAATCGCCCGCCAGCAGGGGCGAGCCGCTGCCCGCCGGGTCGGCCGCCGCCAGCGCCGCGGCCAGATCACCGGTCCGGGCCCAACGGTAGATGACGTTGACGAAGCCGTCGTCGGGTTCGCGGCTCGGGGCGATCCGGTGCGTCTGCTCGTCGGCGCGCAACGCCATCGACAGCCGCGACGTCTGCTGCAACGCCTGGCGTAGTGGCTGCGTGGGGGCGTCGGCGGCAAATGCCGCGCCCGGCCCGTCCCCGCCCCGGCTCTCGTACAGCACCGACGAGACCACCGCCGCCAGCTCGGCGGGCTTCAAACCGGACCACGCGCCGGTGCGCAGGCATTCGGCGACCAGCAGATCGCTTTCGCTGTAGATGCGCGCCAGCAGCCGCCCGTCGTCGGTGACCCGGGGATCGCCGTCGCCGCCTTCGATGAAGCCACGCTCGGTGAGCAGCCCGACGATCCGATCGAAGGTCCGGGCCAGCGAATTGGTCGCTGCCGCAACCTTTTTCTCCAATTGCGCGTTGTCGCGTTCGATCCGCAGGTAGCGCTCGGCCTGGCGGACCTGTTCTTCCCGGCCGGGCGTGTTGTGCGACGGGTGCCGCCGCAGCTGTTCGCGCAGCTTCGCCAGCTCGGGGTCATGAAATTCGCCGTCGGCGTCCCCGCGGCCGCGGCGCTTCGCCGGAATGGCCAGCCCGGCGGCGACCGACCGCAGCGCCGACGCCAGATCGCGGCGGACGCGCGGCTGCCGGTGCTCGACCCGCTTCGGCAGGGGCATCGACCCGACCGGCGCCGACATGCCCGAATAGTCGGCCGAGGAAATCCTTCCCGCCCAACGATTTTCGGTGAGCACCAGCGGCCGCGGGTCGGAGCTGTCGCGGGCGGATTCCAGCACCACGGCCAGCCCACCGCGCCGGCCGTGGGCGATGTTGATGATGTCGCCCCGGCGCAGCGCGGCCAGCGCGTCGGTGGCCGCCTGCCGGCGTTGCAATCGCGAGGCACGCGACTGGGCGCGCTCCATCTCGGAGATGCGCGCGCGCATCCGGGCGTACTCGAGGATCGGCGCCTTGGGGCCGCCCAGCTCGCCGGCGATCTCGCCCAGCATCGCGTCGCCCCGCTCGATGCCGCGCACCAGCCCGACGACGGAACGGTCGGCCTGATACTGCGCAAATGACTGCTCCAGCAAGCGATGTGCTTGCTCGGGGCCCATCTGCTGCACGAGGTTGATCGTCATGTTGTACGACGGGGCGAACGAACTGCGCAGCGGGAAGGTGCGGGTGGAGGCCAGCCCGGCGACCGCGGAGGGTTCGGTGGTTTCTTCGGTGGGATTCCAGAGCACCACCGCGTGGCCCTCGACATCGATGCCGCGCCGCCCGGCGCGCCCGGTCAACTGGGTGTACTCCCCCGGCGTCAGCGCCACGTGCTGCTCGCCGTTGAACTTGACCAGCCGCTCGAGCACCACGGTGCGGGCGGGCATGTTGATCCCCAGCGCCAATGTCTCGGTGGCGAACACGGCCCGCACCAGCCCGGCGGTGAACAGCTCTTCGACCGTGTGCCGGAAGGCGGGCAACATGCCGGCGTGGTGGGCGGCCAAACCGCGCAGCAGCCCCTCGCGCCACTCGTAGTAGCCGAGCACGGCCAGGTCGGCGTCGGCGAGATCGCCGCAGCGGTGCTCGATCACCTCCGCGATCTGCGCCCGCTCTTCCTGAGTGGTCAGCTGCAGGGGCGAACGCAGGCATTGCTGGACGGCGGCGTCACAGCCGGCCCGCGAGAACACGAACGTGATCGCCGGCAGCAGCCCTTCGGCATCCAGGCTCGCGATCACGTCCGGACGCGCCGGCGTGCGGTAGAGCCGGGGCCGGCCCGACCGCGCTGGCGGACGCCCGCGTCCGGCACTTCGCCGCGGCTGCCAATCCGACATCCGATCCGCCTCGCGGCGATGGGTGATGTGCCGCAACAGATCCGGGTTGACGCGCGGCTCGCGCGGGGCGCCCGGCTGCTCGGGGGTGTCCGAATGCCGGTAATCGAAGAGGTCGAAAAGGCGCTTGCCCACCAACACGTGTTGCCAGAGCGGCACCGGCCGGTGTTCGTCGACGACGACCGTCGTATCGCCGCGCACGGTCTGGATCCAGCCGCCGAACTCCTCGGCGTTGCTCACCGTCGCCGACAGGCTGACCACGCGGACTTCGTCCGGCAGGTGCAGGATCACCTCTTCCCACACCGGGCCCCGCATCCGGTCGGCCAGGAAGTGCACTTCGTCCATTACCACGTAGGAAAGGCCCTGCAGCGCAGGCGAATCCGCGTAGAGCATGTTGCGCAGCACCTCGGTCGTCATGACCACGACGGGCGCATCGGCGTTTACCGACATGTCCCCGGTGAGCAGGCCGATGCGGTCGCGGCCGTAGCGCGCCGTCAGGTCGGTGTGCTTCTGGTTGCTCAGCGCTTTGAGCGGCGTGGTGTAGAAGCACTTGCCGCCGGCCGCCAGCGCCAGGTGTACCGCGAATTCCCCGACGACGGTCTTGCCGGCGCCGGTCGGCGCGCAGACCAGCACGCCGTGGCCGCGTTCGAGCGCCACACACGCCCGATGCTGAAAGCCGTCGAGCGCGAAGGGCAGATCCATGGCGAATCGGGTGAGTTCGACCAGCTCCGCCACCTCATGGGGCGCCGACGGTTCAGGTGACATCGTCGTGTTGCCCGGCGGTGACCGACGGCTCCGGTATCGCGGTGGGCCGATCGATGACCGATGCTTCGTCGTCGGGGATCTCCGTCTGGGCTTCGCGTTTGGCCTTGCGCTTGTCGTGGAGGCGGGCGATCTGGATGGCGAACTCGAGGAGGACGGACAGCGCCAAGCCGAGTGCGGTCATCGAAAACGGATCGGAGCCTGGTGTGAATACCGCCGCGAACACGAACATCGCGAAGATCAGGCCGCGCCGCCACGACTTGAGCCGCTGGTAGGTCAGCAGGCCGACCGTGTTGAGCATGACGATCAGCAGCGGGAATTCGAAGCTGACGCCGAACACCACCAGCAGATTGATCAGGAACCCGAAATAGCGGTCACCGGACAGGGCGGTCACCTGCACGTCGCTGCCGACCGTCAGCAAAAAGCCCAGGGCCTTGGACAGCACGAAGTAGGCCAGCGCCGCACCCGCGCCGAACAGCACCACGGCCGGGACCACGAACGCGATCGCGAAGCGGCGCTCCTTCTGATAGAGGCCGGGGGTGATGAACGCCCACAGCTGGTAGAACCAGACCGGGCAGGCCAGTACCACCCCGGCGGTCAGTCCCACCTTGAGCCGCAGCATGAACTGGTCGAACGGCGCGGTGGCCAGCAGCCGGCATTGCCCGTTGGCGCTGATGTCCGCGCGCGCCGACTGCGGCAGCGAACAGTAGGGATGACGCAGCCACTCGCCGAGGCTTTCCAGCCCGAAGATCGGATGCGAGTACCAGACGAACCCGAAAATCGTGGTCAGCACGATGGCCGCCAGGGAAATCAGCAGCCGCCTGCGCAGTTCGGTGAGGTGGTCGACCAGCGACATGGTCGCGTCCGGGTTGGTGCGACTGCGTCTGTTGCGTGGGTTGAGGCGCTTCAGCAGGCCAGAAGTGCGCGCTGAAACCTTGAGTGATTTCACGATGCTCGTCTAGGGCTCGGTCAGGGGCGCTCGGGCACCGCGACGATGACGGCGGCTACGCCGGGCGTGCTTCGCTGTGCCCTTGCTCGCTGGGCGCCGGAGGGTCGACCCGCTGCGACTGCACGGGCGTCGGGTTCGCCGCGGGGGCGTCGCTTTGGGTCCCCAAAGCCGAGGTCTCCGGCTTGTTCTCGCTCTGCATTTCCCGGATCTCGGACTTGAAGATCCGCATCGACTTGCCCAACGAACGCGCCGCGTCGGGGAGCTTCTTGGCACCAAACAGCAAGATCACCACGACCGCGAGGATCGCCCAGTGCCACGGACTCAGACTGCCCACTTTGATTACCTCCAGACGTTGACCCGATGCTACCGCAGCAGCGCCGCGTGGCGGTGGGCCCGCGCCGCGCCGAGGGGCCACGTTGCCTGGACTTTTATGAGCTCAGGGCGTCATACGACGCCACCGCGGCCGCCGCGGCGTCCCGCACCCGCTGTGCCAGCGACTCCGGTGCCAGCACCCGCACGGCCGGCCCCAGGCCCAGCACCAGCCGCGTCATCCAGTCCTCGGAGGCGTAGGTCATCACCGCCTCGCAGGATCCGTCGGGCAACTCGCGCACGTCGCGCATCGGGTAGTACTCGAACATCCAGGACGCCGTGGGCGCGACCCGTAGTTTGGCGAACGGCAGTGAGGGATCGCCGTCGAACAGTGAGGTGTCGGGGGGCGCGTGCAGCGCCGGCTCGGGCGGCGCTGCGGGCTCATCGAGTTCGCTGGCCTCCACGATGCGGTCGAAGCGGAACAGCCGGACCCCTTCTGCCTCCCGCGACCAGGCCTCCAGGTAGCTGTGGCCGCCGATCAGCAGCACCCGGATGGGATCGACGACCCGGCTGGTGAGGGTGTCGTGCGAGGCGGAGTAGTAGTCGATGGCCAGCGCGTGTCGCGACTGCACGGCGGCGCGCACCGCGGCGGCGGCCCGGCTTTCCGCCGGCGCGGGCTCGTCGACGGCCGTCGCAGCGGGTGCGGTGTCGTGGCCGAGGGCCCCGGCGGCGTCCTCGATCTTGGCGATCGCACTGCGCGCGGCTTCGGGGTCGACGACGCCGGGGATGTCGGCCAGCGCCCGCAGCGCCACCAGCAGGCCGGTGGCCTCCGGTGAGGTGAGCTTGAGCGGTCGGTCGATGCCGGCGGAGAACGTCACCTCGATGGTGTCCCCGGAGAACTGGAAATCGATGAGGTCGCCCGGGAAGTAGCCGGGAAGGCCGCACATCCAGAGCTGGTTGAGGTCCTCTTCGAGTTGCTTGGCCGAAACCCCGAGGTCGGCGGCGGCCTTGGCCCGGGTGACCCGCGGGTTGGCCTGGAAGTACGGGACCATGTTCAGCAGCCGGACCAGGCGGGTGGAGATGGCGGTCATGCGGACACGCCCGCATGCGCCCGCAACCGGGCCAGCACGTCGTCGCGCAGCGATTGGGGCTCGAGCACCAGGGCGTCGGCGCCGTAGCCGGCGATGTCACGGGCGAGCTGGTCGGTGGATCGGATGTCGAGCTCGATCACCTCGCCGTCGCGCTCACCCAGTCGCCGTTCGCCGACGTGCCTGCCGGCCCGGCGCAGCGCGGTGGCCCGCCCGGCGGCCACCCACACCTGGGCCAGCCCGCCGGCCGGTGTCGCTGCAACGTCGGTGACCGTCTGGGCCACGATCCGGCGCAGGTCTATGCCTTCCGGCACGGTGACCGCGCCCGCCGGGCCGATCGGCGTGACATCGGGGCCGATCCGGGAGAGCCGGAAGGTCCGGGTGGCGTCGCGGTCGCGGTCGTGGCCCACCAGATACCAGCGGCCCTTCTCGGTGACGACACCCCAGGGCTCGACGGTGCGGGTGGCGTAGGGCTCGGCCCGCGACGGCCGGTGCGGAAACTGGACCGCCCGTCGGGAATCGATGGCCGACAACAGGATTCCGAGAACATCCTCCGAGCCACGCAGGCCCGGCACTCCGACCGGCGACGCGATGGCGACCGGCGCCCCGTCATCCAGGGGGTCGACGTCGACGCCGGCGGCGCGCAGTTTGAGCAGCGCCCCCTGGGTGGCGGTGATGAGTTCGGGTGACTCCCACAGCTGGGTCGCGACGGCCACCGCGGCCGCCTCGTCCGGGGTCAGGTCGACCGGCGCGAGCGAATAGGCGTCGCGGTTGATCCGGTAGCCCTCGCATGCGTCCCACGCCGACACCCTGCCGACCTCGAGCGGGATGCCGAGGTCGCGCAGCTCGTTCTTGTCGCGCTCGAACATGCGGGAGAACGCCTCGGCGCTCGCGCTCTCCGAGTAACCCGCCACGCTCGACCTGATCTTTTCCGCCGTGATGTACCCGCGGGTGGACAGCAGGGCGATGACCAGGTTCACCAACCGTTCGACTTTTGACGTCGCCATTGGCACCAGATTATTCGATGGTCGCCGCCCGGCGCTTCCACCCGCGCACCGCGTCGCGCAACCGCGTCGGCGCGGCTACATGCTGGCGATCAGCCGCTTGACCCGCTCGTCGACCGCACGGAAGGGGTCCTTGCACAGCACGGTCCGCTGCGCCTGGTCGTTGAGCTTGAGGTGCACCCAGTCGACGGTGAAGTCACGGCCGGCGGCCTGGGCGGCGCTGATGAACTCGCCACGCAGCCGCGCCCGGGTGGTCTGCGGCGGATTGTCGACCGCCTCGGCGATGTCCTCGTCGGTGGTGACGCGGGCCGCAAGTCCCTTGCGCTGCAGCAGATCAAAGACGCCGCGCCCGCGCTTGATGTCGTGGTAGGCCAGGTCGAGCTGGGCGATCTTCGGGTCGGACAGCTCCATGCTGTAGCGGTCCTGGTAGCGCTGGAACAGCTTGCGCTTGATCACCCAGTCGATCTCGGTGTCCACCTTGGCGAAGTCCTGGCTCTCGACGGCGTCGAGCTGGCGACCCCACAGGTCGACGATCTGCTCGATCTGGGCGTTGGGTTCGCGGGTCTGCAGGTGCTCGACCGCGCGGCTGTAGTACTCGCGCTGGATGTCCAGGGCGCTGGCCTGACGCCCGCCCGCCAGCCGCACCGGCCGCCGGCCGGTGATGTCGTGGCTGACCTCGCGGATGGCGCGGATGGGGTTGTCCAGCGAGAAATCCCGGAACGGCACGCCCGCTTCGATCATCTCCAGCACCAGCGCGGCGGTGCCCACCTTGAGCATGGTGGTGGTTTCGCACATGTTGGAGTCGCCGACGATCACGTGCAGGCGCCGGTACTTCTCGGCGTCGGCGTGCGGCTCGTCGCGGGTGTTGATGATCGGCCGGCTGCGGGTGGTGGCCGACGAGACGCCCTCCCAAATGTGCTCGGCGCGTTGGGAAAGGCAGAACGTCGCCGCCTTCGGGGTCTGCAGCACCTTGCCGGCCCCGCAGATCAGCTGGCGCGTGACCAGGAACGGCAGCAGGACGTCGGAGATCCGGGAGAATTCGCCGGCCCGCACGATCAGGTAGTTCTCGTGGCACCCGTAGGAGTTGCCCGCCGAATCGGTGTTGTTCTTGAACAGGTAGATGTCGCCGCCGATGCCCTCGTCGGCGAGGCGCTGCTCGGCGTCGACGAGCAGGTCTTCGAGCACCCATTCCCCGGCGCGGTCGTGGGTGACCAGCTGCACCAGGCTGTCGCACTCGGCGGTGGCGTACTCGGGGTGGCTGCCCACGTCGAGGTAGAGGCGGGCGCCGTTACGCAGGAAGACGTTGGAGCTGCGCCCCCACGACACGACCCGCCGGAACAGGTAGCGGGCCACCTCGTCCGGGCTGAGCCGGCGATGGCCGTGGAATGTGCAGGTGACCCCGAACTCGGTCTCGATGCCCATGATTCGTCGCTGCACGTAATCGAGCGTACTGGTTGTCCGAGCATGACGGTGAGCAAGCCGCGCGTATCGATCGACGAAGTTTTGCGCGGTCCGGTTTTATGGCCGCGCCGCTCCACCTGGCGATGACGCGGCCGGGGCGCAACCCCGGGGAGATGCGAGCCTCATCGGCACCTTGAGCACCGGCAGCCACACCAGCACCACCGCGTCGGACGCTATGCCCGACGGTGGTCTAGTCGGGCGAGCCGCCGTTCGACTCCGACTCGTCGCCGTCGGAGGATCCGTTCGAATCCAGTTCGCGCAGCAAATTCTCCAGGGTGGCGCGGTTGATCCGCCGGAACGCCCGCCGCGGGCGGTTGACGTCCAAGATGGCGACCTCCAGGCTGGCCACGTCCAGGGTGGACTGGTCGCCGTTGGAGGATTCGCTGCCGGCCCGCAACGCTTTCACGGCGATGCGCGTGGCCTCGCGCAGGTTGGCGTTTTCGGCGTACGAGTCCTTGAGCGCGGTGGTGATCGGCTCGGTGGTGCCACCCATCACCACGAAATGCGGCTCGTCGGCGATCGACCCGTCATAGGTAATGCGGTACAACTCAGGCGGTTTCGACTCCCCATAGTGCGCCACCTCGGCGACGCACAATTCCACCTCGTAGGGCTTGGCCTGTTCGGTGAAGATGGTGCCCAGCGTCTGCGCGTAGACGTTGGCCAGCTGGCGGCCGGTGACGTCGCGACGGTCGTAGGCGTAGCCGCGGGTGTCGGCGAATTGGATTCCGCCGCGGCGCAAATTGTCGAATTCGTTGAACTTTCCGGCGGCGGCGAAGCCCACCCGATCGTAGAGCTCGCTGATCTTCTGCAGCGACCGCGACGGGTTCTCCGCGACGAAAAGCACCCCGCCGGCATAGACCAGGGCGACCACGCTCTTGCCCCGGGCGATGCCCTTGCGCGCGAGCTCGCTGCGCTCACGCATCGCCTGTTCGGGCGAGATGAAATACGGGAAGCTCACTTCTCACCACCATCGGGGCCGAAAGTGTCAGCGCGCGAACGACTTTGGATCACCTCACGAGCCAGCTCGGCGATGCGGCCCTCCGGCACTTCCAGCGCCCCCTCGGCGCCGATGGTGACCGCCGTGGGATAGATGCCGCGGACCAGATCCGGCCCGCCGGTCGCGGAGTCGTCGTCGGCCGCATCGTAGAGCGCCTCGATCGCGACCCGCACCGCGGAGTCGGCGTCGGTGACCTGCGAGTACAACTTCTTCATCGACGACTTGGCGAAAATCGAGCCCGAGCCCACCGACTGGTAGCCCTCCTCCTCCAGGTTCCAGCCGCCGGCGGCGTCGAACGACACGATGCGGCCGGCGCCTTCCGGATCGGGCGCGTCGATGTCGTAACCCACCAGCAGCGGCAACGCGACCAGCCCCTGCATGGCGGCGGCCAGGTTGCCGCGCACCATGATCGCCAGCCGGTTCACCTTGCCGGCGAACGTCAGCGGCACGCCTTCGAGTTTCTCGTAGTGCTCGAGTTCCACGGCGTAAAGGCGGGCGAACTCCACGGCGATGGCGGCGGTTCCGGCGATGCCGGTCGCGGTGTAGTCGTCGGTGATGTACACCTTCTTGACGTCACGACCGGCGATCATGTTGCCCTGCGTCGAGCGCCGGTCGCCGGCGAGCACCACACCGCCGGGGTACTTCAGCGCGACGATGGTAGTCCCGTGGGGCAGCTGCGCCCCGGCGCTTTCCGACTGGACGGCCCCGAAGGAGGCCGGCAGCAACTCCGGCGCCTGACGGCGCAGGAAGTCGGCGAACGAGGAAAGGTCTACAGCGGGGTTTCCCGGAAGTGCGGAGTTGATGGGTAGGCGATCAGAGAACTGCCAGGTCACTGGCCGCCCTTTTGGACGTACGCCCGCACGAAGTCCTCGGCGTTCTCCTCGAGAACGTCATCAATCTCGTCGAGCAAATCGTCAGTCTCCTCGGCCAGCTTCTCCCGGCGCTCTTGGCCCGCGGCCGTGCTGCCGGCGAAGTCGTCCTCGTCGCCGCCACCGCCACGCTTGGTCTGCTCCTGAGCCATCGCCGCCTCCTGCGTTGTCTGGGCTTGTTGAATGGCCTTTCAATTGTCCAGCCACGCCGCCCGTTGGTCTTTCCTACCCTACCGGTCAACCCCGACGTTCCCCGGCCGAACCGGCGGCTAGCTGGTGAGTTGTTCGACCAGTTCCGCCGCGCTGTGCACCGAGTCCAGCAGCGCTCCCACGTGCGCTTTGCTGCCCCGCAGCGGCTCCAGCGTGGGAATGCGGACCAGGGAATCGCCCCCCAGGTCGAAGATCACCGAGTCCCAACTGGCCGCGGCGATGTCGGCGCCGAACCGGCGAAGGCATTCACCGCGGAAGTACGCGCGGGTGTCCGTCGGCGGGCTGTCCACCGCTTCGAGCACCTGGTGCTCGGACACCAGGCGCTTCATCGAGCCCCGCGCGACCAGCCGGTTGTACAGACCCTTGTCCAGCCGGACGTCGGAGTATTGCAGGTCGACCAGGTGCAACCGCGGCGCCGACCAGCTCAGGTTCTCCCGCTGCCGGAACCCTTCGAGCAGACGCAGCTTGGCGGGCCAGTCCAGCAGCTCGGCGCATTCCATCGGATCGCGCTCGAGTTGGTCGAGCACGTGAGCCCAGGTTTCGACGATGTCGGCCGCGCGCGGATCGGGGTCGCGGCTGTCGACGAGCTTCGCCACCCGATCGAGGTAAACCCGTTGCAGCGCAAGCCCGGTCAGCTCTCGACCGTCGGCCAGAGCCACCGCGGCGCGCAGCGACGGGTCGCGGCTGATCGCGTGGACCGCGTGCACCGGCCGCGCCAGGGCCAGATCGCTCAAATCGATTCCGTGCGCCGGGCCCTCTTCGATCAAGTCCAGCACCAGCGACGTGGTGCCCAGCTTCAAATAGGTCGACGTCTCGGCGAGGTTGGCGTCGCCGATGATGACGTGCAGGCGCCGGTACCGGTCGGCGTCGGCGTGCGGCTCGTCGCGGGTGTTGATGATGCCGCGCTTGAGGGTGGTCTCCAGGCCGACCTCGACCTCGATGTAGTCCGAGCGCTGCGACAGCTGAAAGCCGGGCTCGTCGCCGGAGGGCCCGATGCCCACGCGTCCCGAGCCGGTGACCACCTGCCGCGATACCAGGAAGGGGGTCAGCCCGGCGATGATCGCCGAGAACGGCGTCTGCCGCGACATCAGATAGTTTTCGTGCGACCCGTAGGAGGCGCCCTTGCCGTCGACGTTGTTCTTGTAAAGCTGCAATTTCGCGGCCCCGGGCACGCTGGCGACGTGTCGGGCGGCGGCCTCCATCACCCGCTCGCCGGCCTTGTCCCAGATCACGGCGTCGAGCGGGTCGGTGCATTCGGGCGCGGAGTATTCGGGGTGCGCGTGGTCGACGTAGAGCCGTGCCCCGTTGGTCAGGATCATGTTGGCCGCGCCGACCTCGTCGGCGTCGACCACCGGCGGCGGGCCGGCCGAGCGGCTCAGGTCGAACCCGCGCGCGTCGCGCAGCGGCGATTCCACCTCGTAGTCCCACCGGGTCCGCTTGGCGCGCTGAATGCCCGCCGCGGCCGCATAAGCCAAGACCGCCTGCGTCGACGTGAGGATCGGGTTCGCCGTCGGGTCCGATGGCGAGGAAATGCCGTATTCGACCTCCGTCCCGATAATCCTTTGCATGCTTCAAAGACTAGGCGAGGTGCGGAATTGACCTTCTCCCGGGCGTCGGCGCCCCGGCGCCGCTGGTCATCGGTGATCGCGTTTGCTGTTGACGCCGCCGACGACGGTGATTAGCTTCACGGGATGACCGACCTATCCGGGAAGCGTTACGGCGAAGTGCTTCTCGTGACCCCCGGGGAGGCGGGACCGCAGGCCACGGTGTACAACAGCTTCCCGCTCAACGACTGTCCGGCCGAGCTGTGGTCGAAGCTCGACGCCCAGGCCATCGCCAAGGAGCACGGGGCGGCCACGGCGCTGCTCAACGGTCCGCGCTACTGGCTGATGAACGCCATCGAGAAGCAACGGCAAGGGCCGCGTATCACCAAGACCTTCGGCGGGATCGAGATGATTCAGCAGGCCACGGTCCTGTTGTCGTCGATGAACCCCGCGCCCTATACCGCCAATCAGGTCAACCGCCACACGGTCTTCGTCTTCAACCCGGGTGAAGAGGTCTACGAACTCCTCGATCCCGGCGGGCAGCGCTGGGTCATGCAGACTTGGAGCCAGGTCGCCGACCCCACCTTGTCGCGCGCCGACCTGCCCGGCTTGGCCGCCCGGCTCAACCTGCCGCACGGGTGGGCCTATCAGCCGCGCGTGCTGACCGAGGAGTTGCGGGTGGACACCCGCACCCGTTCCGCGCATGTCACGCAGGACGATCTGACGAACAGCTACTCGCTCCAGTTGGACTGACGCCGCATCACAGGCGATTTGCCATCCAACTCTGGTGCCGCACCGCCGCTTTGCGCGCGGCCTTGGCCAGTGCTCGGTCCGGCAGGTGACGGCCGAGCGCGTCGAGGACGAGCGCGGTCTCCGGCGCCGGATGACGCCAGATGTCGTCCAGCAACTGGGACGGGTCGGACAAACCGGCGAAGAGGCCGCACAGCTCCTCGGGCGATTCGAGGGTCCCCGCAAGGACGTCGACGAGCACGGCAACGTCGACAAAGCTCGCGAGCGTCTCGGCGTCGGCGCGGTCCCGCTGGATCAGCCAGAGCGCGGCGTGGCCGGCGACCGGGCTGTCCAGCAGCTGACGAACGAAGGGTTCGGCCACGTCGATGTCGAACTCGTTCAGGGCGACGAATCCCATCAGGCGGCCGGCCGCGCCCGGTGTCGCCGCGACTGCCTCGGTGAGCATCTGCACCCGCTCGGCGGCCGGACGGTCGGCCTGCCAACCCGCGATGAGCGCATTCTGGTGGGATTCCGGCACCGACAACAGGGCTTCGATCAAATCCGCGCCATCGCCATCGGCGACGTTGTCCACGCGCCGCAGCACGTATCCGGCATCATCGAGAAAATTCGGAAGTACATGGCGGCCAAGGGCGGTGAGCGCAACTGTGCCGCCGGTCCAATCACTGGGTCCGTAGGTCTGCGGCAACTCGATCCGATCGGTCCACCGCACGATCCCGGCTTCCTCGAGGACCTCGAAAATACGGCCCATGTAGCGTTGCGTGAATTCGTCGAGATGCTCCTGACGTTCCGGCACGAAAGGCGTGATTCGCTGGGCTACCACCGATTCGGCCCACTGCAGGAAAGACTCGAAAGGTAACTCGGTGGTGTCGTCGGCAAGCAACGGCGCCAGCCAGTGCACGATCCCGTCGTCGAGCACCTCGTGCAGTTCGTCAAGGAACCAGACGCGGCCGGAGTAAAGCGACTCCAGCGGTCCGACTTCGATGATCGCCGCGAAGAGCGCCCCCGCCCGCTGCACGGCGGTATGGGCGGCCCACCCCTTGACGGGAACCAAACGACGCTGATGCACGCGTACAGCGCCGGCGCCCCTGGCCAGGTCGACTATCAAATTCAGGCGCGGCAAATTCGCCGTGGACGAGGTCCGGAATGTCTTGTCGCCGATCTGCGGGTCCATGTCATCACCGGTGTCGAGGAGATCTACCAGCGCGCGGCCGTCGACCCGTTTGAGGTTTCCCTTGTCGGTCAATTGCTTGCCGCCCGCGCCAAGGTACTCGCGCAGAGACTCAAATTTCGCGAGCATCGGCGCGTCGGCCGCGGCGGCCGCCACGTCGCACGCCGGAGGCGGAACGTACACGAACGGCAACTCGTACGGCTCGGGCTCCTCTTCCACGGCGCGGCCGTACTTTTCGTCGATTTCGCCCAGCGCGGCCTGGAGCTTTTCGTCGACGTCGTCCGGGCTGAACGCATCCACCTCCGGCGTGGGATTGCGCAATTCTGCGTGCAAGGCGGGCGCGAGGTCGGCCGCCAGTTTCCTCAGCCGGGTCGCGCGTTCGACTCCGCCCACCAAGCGTCCGGTGGCCGCCATGAAGTCGACGTAGACGCCGACCGCGTTGCACAGGTAGGCGGCGCCACTGGGATGCCCTTTGAACCGGCGCGGGCACCACTGAAGCAGAAACTCCGCCACGTCGCTGGGGGCGAATTCGTCGAGAACGCCGTTGGATTCGCGATAGCGCCAATCCAAGAAAATATCGACATCGGTGACCACTCCGGCCCGTTCTTGCTCAGGCCGATCCAGCCAGCGGTCAAGCTCGTCGAGCAGCGCATCACGCGTGGCGCCGTACGCATCGTCGTCGCCGGGATCGAAATGTAGCCGCACCCGAACGACGCTAGCCGGGCGTACCGACAACCTCTAGAGGTACTGACCCAGGTTCGACTCGGTGTCGATGGCCCGCGACGCGCTCGAGCTCTTGCCGGTGACCAGCGTGCGGATGTAGACGATCCGCTCGCCCTTCTTGCCCGAAATCCGCGCCCAGTCATCGGGGTTGGTGGTGTTGGGCAGGTCCTCGTTCTCGGCGAACTCGTCGACGATCGAGTCGAGCAGATGCTGGATGCGCAGGCCCGGTTGACCGGTTTCCAGCACCGACTTGATCGCGTTCTTCTTCGCCCGGTCGACGACGTTCTGGATCATCGCCCCGGAGTTGAAGTCCTTGAAGTACATGACTTCCTTGTCACCGTTGGCGTAGGTGACCTCCAGGAACCGGTTGTCGTCGATCTCGGCGTACATCCGCTCGACGACCTTCTCGATCATCGCCTTGATGCAGGCCGTGCGGTCGCCGCCGAACTCGGCGAGGTCGTCGGCGTGCAGCGGCAGCTCCTCGGTCAGGTACTTCGAGAAGATGTCTTGCGCCGCTTCGGCATCCGGGCGCTCGATCTTGATCTTGACGTCGAGCCGGCCCGGCCGCAGGATCGCGGGGTCGATCATGTCCTCGCGGTTGGACGCGCCGATCACGATGACGTTCTCCAGGCCCTCGACGCCATCGATCTCGCTGAGCAGCTGCGGGACCACGGTCGTCTCGACGTCCGAGGACACCCCCGTGCCACGGGTGCGGAAGATCGAGTCCATCTCGTCGAAGAACACGATCACCGGGGTGCCTTCCGACGCCTTCTCGCGGGCGCGCTGAAAGATCAGCCGGATGTGGCGCTCGGTCTCGCCGACGAACTTGTTCAGCAGCTCGGGGCCCTTGATGTTGAGGAAGTACGACTTGGCCTCGCGCGCGTCGTCGCCGCGGACCTCGGCCATCTTCTTGGCCAACGAGTTCGCCACCGCCTTGGCGATCAGCGTCTTACCGCAGCCGGGCGGACCGTAGAGCAGCACACCTTTGGGCGGACGCAGCGCGTACTCCCGGTAGAGCTCCTTGTGCAGGAAGGGCAGCTCCACGGCGTCGCGGATCTGCTCGATCTGGCGGGTCAGGCCGCCGATGTCCAGGTAGCTGACGTCGGGCACCTCTTCCAGCACCAGGTCCTCGACCTCGGCCTTGGGGATGCGCTCGAACGCGTAGCCGGCCTTGGTGTCGACCAGCAGCGAGTCGCCGGGCCGCAGCTTGCGGGGCCGGGTGTCGTCGTTGAGGGCGTCGGGATGACCGTCCGGCAGGTTCTCGGCGACCAGCGGCTCGGCGAGCCAGACGATGCGTTCCTCGTCGGCGTGCCCGACCACGAGCGCCCGGTGCCCGTCGGCCAAGAGCTCACGCAGTGTGGAGATCTCGCCGACCGACTCGAAGGTGCCCGCTTCCACGACCGTCAGCGCCTCGTTGAGGCGAACGGTCTGGCCCTTACGCAGCAACGCGACTTCGATGTTCGGCGAGCACGTCAGGCGCATCTTGCGGCCGGACGTGAACACGTCGACGGTGTCGTCCTCGTGCGTGCCGAGCAGTACGCCGTAGCCGCTGGGCGGCTGCCCCAACCGGTCGACTTCCTCCCGCAACGCCAGCAGTTGCTGGCGGGCCTCTTTGAGGGTCTCCATCAACTTCGAGTTACGGGACGCGAGGGAGTCGATGCGCGCTTCGAGCTGATGCACGTCGCGGGCAGAGCGGGCGCCGCCTTGCGCACCGACCGTGTGCTCGAGCTGCTCGCGCAACATCGCCGCCTCGCGGCGTAGCTGCTCCAACTCGGCCTCGTCGCCGCTGGACATGTCTGATTCGTGGGGGGTTCCGAAAGCTTCAGAACGCTCTGAGCTACCCATCTTGCGCTCCTTTCCCACACCGAATTGGCGCGGCGGATACTTCAAAGCTACCGGCGATTGACGATTGATGTGCGTAGTCAAATACCCACGAAAAGTTAAGATTTTCGTCACGCTGGTAATCTCGGCCACTAATCGTGATGATCGAAACGGCCTCGGGAGGTGGCACAGTGACCGCAAAAAGCCTCGCCACCGGCTCGGCTCGCGTCGCAGTCACCGCCGGTGTGACTTCAGTTGCACCCATCGGCCCGACCTTAGCGACATCGCTCCCACCCGAAGCGGCCAGAGCCGTTTAGCCGGCCGACCCACTGGATGCATCGACCACTGTCCGTAGCGCTCAGCACCGCCATCGCCCTGGCGGTGGTCGGTCTTGCGGCGTGTTCGTCGAAGCACCCCGCAAGCGAGTCGTCGACCGTCTCGTCGCTGCCACCGGCCACTTCCAGCCAAGTTGCTGCGCCCGCCACGGCTCCCCTGCCACCGCCCGAAGCCCTCACCGATGTCCTGGCCCGCCTGGCCGATCCGAACGTCCCCGGCGACGCCAAGGTGAGTCTGGTGGAGGGCGCCACCCCGGAGAGCGCGGCCACGTTGGACAAGTTCACCAACGCGTTGCGGGACAACGGCTACCTGCCGATGACCTTCGCCGCGACCGACATCGCGTGGTCGGACAAGAACCCGTCCAATGTGAAGGCCAGCGTCGCCGTCCACACCGCCCAGGCCGACAACGCGAACTTCACCTTCCCGATGGAATTCGCTCCCTTCCAAGGCGGTTGGCAGCTTTCCCGGCACACCGCCGAAACGCTGTTGGCCATGGGCAAGTCGCCGGCGGCCCCGTCCTCCGGCGCCCCCGCGAGCCCACCCGAACCCGCACCGCCGCCTCCCCCGCCGGCTCCCGAACCCGGTCCGTCCCAAAACCCGCCGGGCTGACGCGCCGGATGTGGATCGGCTGGCTCGAGTTCGACGTGTTGCTGGGCGACGTTCGCTCGCTCAAGCAGAAGCGATCGGTCGTCCGTCCCGTCGTCGCCGAACTGCAGCGCAAGTTCAGCGTCTCGGCGGCCGAGACGGGTTCGCACGAGTTGTATCGACGGGCCGGCATCGGGGTCGCCCTGGTTTCGGGTGACCGCGGCCACGCGGTCGACGTGCTGGACGCGGCCGAGCGGCTGGTGGCCGCGCATCCCGAGTTCGAGCTGCTGTCGGTGCGACGCTCGCTGGTGCGCCCCGAAGATCTGGCCTAGTCGACGGCGACGCCGCGCTTGCGACCGCCACTAAGCCGACGGTGGCGACCCGCCGCGCCCGGCAACGCCGCGCTTGCGATCGCCACTAAGCCGACGATGGCGACCCGCTGCGCCCGGCAACGCCGCGCTTGCGATCGCCACTAACCGTCGCGGCCTTCGCGCTTGCGGCCCAGCGGCGCGGGCGCAACCACCCCCGGGGCGAGCCGTCGCGTGAAGATCAGGAAGGCCGTGTGCCCGCGCATCGAATGCTGCGGGCGCACCGCGAGCCCGACGACATTCCACCCGCGTTGCAACGTCTCCCACGACCGCGGCTCGGTCCAGCACTGCAGAGCCCGCAGGGCCTCGACGGCGCGCGACAGTTGGGTGACGGTGGCCACATAGATCATCAGCACACCGCCGGGGATGAGCAGCCGCGCGACCGACTCCAGCACCTCCCACGGCGCGAGCATGTCGAGCACGGCGCGATCGAAGGATCCATCAGGCAGCTCGGAGTCGGCCACATTGCTGACGATCAAATCCCAGTTGTCCGGCGCCTCGCCGCCGGCGAACACCGACACATTGCGTTGGGCGTGCTCGGCATGGTCGGCGCGCTGCTCGTAGGAGACCACCCGCCCGCCGGGCCCCACGGCGCGCAGCAGCGAACAGGTCAGCGCGCCCGAACCGGCCCCGGCCTCGAGCACCCGGGCGCCGGGGAAGATGTCGCCCTCGTGAACGATCTGTGCCGCGTCCTTCGGGTAGATCACCTGCGGGCCGCGGGGCATCGACATCACGTAGTCGATCAACAGCGGCCGCAGCACCAGGTACGCGGCGCCGTTACTGGACTTGATCACGCTGCCCTGCTCGAGCCCGATGACCGCGTCGTGCGGGATCGACCCGCGATGGGTGTGGAACTCGGCGCCCTCGGCGAGCACCATCGTGTAATGCCGGCCCTTGGCGTCGGTGAGCTGCACACGCTCGCCCACGGTGAACGGGCCGGTTACGGACACGCGGTCTAGCGTGCCAGCCGACTCGCCCGCACGGGTGCTTGGGGGTTGTCGGAGCCCGGTCATAGGCTTTCGACATGATCGTCCAGCCGGAGGCGCCGCAGTCGGTGACGGGCCCGGCGAGGCAGGTGTCCCGCCCGGCGCTGTCACCGTCGCGGGCGGCGGACTTCAAGCAATGCCCACTGCTGTACCGCTTCCGGGCCATCGACCGCCTGCCCGAGGCGCCGTCGCCGGCGCAGCTGCGCGGGTCCCTGGTTCACGCCGCCCTGCAGCAGCTTTACGAGCTCCCCGCCGCGCAGCGCGGCCCCGACACTGCCCTTTCGCTGGTGCAGCCCGCGTGGGAGCAGGTGATGGCCGCGACGCCGGAGATGACCGCGGGATTGGACCCCGCCCAGCGCTCCCAGCTGCTGGCCGAGGCCCAGGCGTTGCTTGCCGGCTACTACCGCCTCGAGGACCCGACGCGTTTCGACCCGCAATGCTGCGAAGAACGCGTGGAGGTCGAACTCGCCGACGGCACGCTGCTGCGTGGATTCATCGACCGCATCGACGTCGCCGCCACCGGCGAGCTCCGGGTGGTCGACTACAAGACCGGCAAGGCGCCGCCGGAAGCGCGGGCCCTGGCCGAGTTCAAGGCCATGTTCCAGATGAAGTTCTACGCGGTGGCCCTGCTGCGTTCTCGCGGCGTGCCGCCCACCCGGCTGCGGCTGATCTACCTGGCCGACGGCCAGGTCCTGGACTATTCGCCGGATCACGACGAGCTGCTGCGCTTCGAGAAGACCCTGATCGCGATCTGGCGCGCCATCCAATCCGCCGGTCAGACGGGCGATTTCCGTCCCACCCAGTCGCGATTGTGCGACTGGTGCCCCCACCAGCAGCACTGCCCCCTTTTCGGTGGGACACCGCCGCCCTACCCGGGCTGGCCGGAATCGTTTGACGCGCAAAGCGATTCGCGCTCGAGCGAGCCGGCGGCGTAGCGCCTAGTCCAGCGGTGACATCTCCTGGAGCACCGTCGGAATGAGCTCGCTGACCGTGGGATGGATGTGCATGGTGCGGGAGAGCGTGGTGTACGGTGCCTTGGCCGACATGACGTCCAGGATGCAGTGAATGGCCTCGTCGCCGCCGACCCCGAAGACGGCGGCCCCCAGGATCTCCTTAGTTTCGGCGTCGACCACGACTTTCATGAAGCCTTGTGTCTCACCCTTTTCCACCGCACGGCCGACTCTGGTCATCGGCCGCTTTCCGACGAGCGCCTTGCGCCCCGACGCGCGGACCTGCTCGACGGTCAGGCCGGCGCGCCCCAGCGGCGGATCGATGTAGAGCGCGTAAGTGGTGATGCGGTCGCTCACCCGCCGCGGGTCGTCATCGAGCAGATTGGCGGCGACGATCTCGAAGTCGTTGTAGGACGTGTGGGTGAACGCGCCCTTGCCGTTACAGTCGCCCATCGCCCAGATGTGCTCGACGCTGGTCTTGAGCTGGTCGTCGACGACGATGTAGCCGCGGGCGTCGGTCCGCACACCGGCGGCCGCCAGGCCCAGGTCGTCGGTGTTGGGGCGCCGGCCCACCGCCAGCAGCAGATGACTCCCCCGGATGGGCGTGGCGCCGTCGCGCGGGGTGAGTTCAAACCCGTTGTCGGTCTTGGTGACCCGCACGTCGTCGGCGTCGACGACGATGTCGATGTCCTCGGCCCGCAAGATGTCTTCGATGGTGGCCGAGACATCCTCGTCTTCGCGCGACGCCAGCCGCGGACCCCGCTCCACCACCGTCACCCGCGCCCCGAAGCGCCGGTACATCTGGGCGAACTCCAGCGCGATGTAGCTGCCTCCCACGATGACGAGATGTGTTGGCAGTTCATCAAGTTCGAGGATCGACGCGTTGGTGAGGAAGTCGACCTCGTCCAGCCCCGGAACGTCGGGCACCACGGCGCGGCCGCCGACGTTGAGGAAGATGCGGTCGGCGTGCAGCAGGTCGTCACCGACCCGCACGGTGTGCGGATCGGTGAATACCGCGTGCCCGCGGACGACGGTGCAGCCGTCCATGCCCTCGAGCCAGTCTTCGACACCCTTGCGGTCGTCGAGCATGATCTCGTCCTTGCGGGCCTTGACTTTCGCCATGTCCACGCTGATCTCGCCGGTGCCGACGCCGTAGTCGGCGCCGCGCCGCGCCAGGTGCGCGGCATGGGCGGAGGCCACCAGCGTCTTGGTAGGGATGCACCCGGTGTTGACGCAGGTGCCGCCAATCAGTTTGCGTTCGACGATCGCGACGCGCTGCCCGGCCGCCGTCAGCCGCCCCGCCAACGGCGGGCCCGCCTGGCCCGCACCGACGATGATCGCGTCGAAATGTTCTGTCACTTAACCGCCGTCAGCAGGTACTCCGTCAGCACGTGGCCCGTCACGGCCACGATGACGAGTCCCCCGACGATCGCGACCGCGTCCTCGAGCAGCGCGATGGGCAGGTCCCGGCCCGCCGCGGCGGCCAGCCGCTTGCGCGCCTGGTAGCCGCCGAGGGTGCCCAGCACCGCGCCGATGACGCCGGCGCCGAGCGCGGTAAAGGTCCAGTGCGGCCAGGCGCCCAGCGCCGCGCCCGCGAGCCCACCCATCACGATGCGGCCCGCGAAGATCGGTGCCGCCGTGCGCGGCGGGGTCTTGGGCAGCTTGTCGTTGATCAATTCGCCGACGGCGAGGACCGTGAAGACGACCACCGCGACGATGCTGGCCATCCAGGACGCCCACGTGCCGTGCAGGTCGATCCACCCCAGGAGGGCGGGGGCGGCGGCCCAGGCGACCACCGCGGGCGCCGTCAGCGAGCGCAACCCGGCAACGACACCAATCAACAAAGCCAGCAACACAACAAGCGCGTGAGTCACGAAGACCTCCTGGAGGACGAAACAGCCGGCGACCTTTTCAGGGACGGCCCATACGCCAACCCGGGCAGTCCCCCGAGGCGGACGCTAACACAGCCGCGGCGGTCGCACCGCGTGTGCAATCAGAACCGGCAAAACCTGATATCGGACGCCAGGATCGCCTTGGCGCCGATGACCGCCAGCTCATCCATGATTTCGTTCACTCCCCGGCGCGGGACGAGCGCCCGGATGGCAACCCAATCCGGATCGGCCAGGGGCGCAATCGTGGGCGACTCCAGCCCCGGGGTGATCGCGGTGGCCTTGTCCAGCACCGAGCGGGGGCAGTCGTAATCGAGCATCAGATACTGCTGGCCGAACACCACACCCTGGATGCGCGCCACCAGCTGATCGCGCGCGGCCTGCGTCCCGGAGCGGCTGGCCTGGTCGCTCTCGATCAGCACGGCTTCCGAATCGCACAGCGGATCACCGAAGGCCACCAGGTTGTGCAGGCTCAGGGTGCGACCGGACCCGACCACGTCGGCGATGGCGTCGGCGACGCCGAGTTGCACCGAGATCTCCACCGCGCCGTCGAGTCTGATGACGGTCGCCTCAATACCCCGGCCCGCCAAGTCTTTTCGGACCAGGTTGGGATACGCCGTAGCGACCCGCTTGCCGGCCAGATCGGCGATCTTCCAGTCGCGCCCGGCCGGGGCGGCGTAGCGGAAGCTCGACGAACCGAATCCCAGCGCCAGGCGTTCCCGCACCGGGGCGTCGGAATCGCCCACCAGATCGCGGCCGGTGATGCCGAAATCCAGCTCGCCCGAACCCACGTAGATGGCAATGTCTTTGGGCCGCAGGAAGAAGAACTCGACCTGATTGGCCGGGTCGATGACGGTCAGATCCTTGGAATCGGTGCGGCGCCGGTAGCCGGCCTCCGCCAAGATCTCGGTGGCCGGCTCGCTCAGCGTGCCCTTGTTGGGAACCGCAACCCGCAGCATGGTCACAGCTTCCGATACACGTCGTCGAGGGACAGCCCGCGGGCGACCATCAGCACCTGTGTCCAGTAGAGCAACTGGCTGATCTCCTCGGCCAGCGCGTCGTCGGGTTCGTGTTCGGCGGCCAGCCACACCTCGCCGGCTTCCTCGAGGATCTTCTTGCCCAGCCCGTGGATGCCGCCGTCGAGCGCGGCGACCGTCGCGCTGCCGGCCGGCCGGGTGCGGGCACGCTCGCCCAGTTCGGCGAACAGATCCTCGAAGGTCTTCACGGCCAGCGATTGTTTCACGCGCCGGTCGGCAAAGTCACGGCGGTTTCGTTCAGCACTGCCTGGTTCAGTCGAATCCGGCGAGGGTGAGCCGCAGCGCTTGCTCCAATTGCTGGTGAAAAGGCGGACTTTCGCCGACATCGGAGGTCAGCCATCCGTCGAGGACGAATTGGACTGTGGCCAAACTGGTGTGGACCAACAATGCGGGTCGAATGTCGGCCATCGCATCGACACCCATCCGGTGAGCGACCTGCTGGATCAGGTTGCCGTGGTCGGTTTCGCTGATCAGCACGGATTTACTCAACAGGTGCGGCGCGGTGGCCACGGCGAGGCGCCAGGTGTCCAGGTTGTCAACGTTGCTGACGTCCCTGGCGTGCGTGACGAACAGTTGGATCAGCGCCTCGACGGGCGACTCGTGTTGCGGTCTCGCACTGTAGGAACCCACGATCTCGGCGGCCGCATCCCGGACGGGGTCGACCAGCAGGCCCTCCTTGGTGGGCGCGTACCGGAAATAGGTGCTGATGGAGATCCCGGCGGCCGACGCGATGTCCTCGGTCGTCACCGCCTCGAAGCCCCGCTCGGCGAAGAGCTGGTGCGCGGTCTGCTGGATCTGGGACAGCAGCTCAGCACGGCGTCGGTCCCGCAACGAACCGGTGTTTGCTGAGGGCATGCCATCACCTTCGTCAATCCGACAAAACAACCCCGCGGTGCGTCCAGCGACGAACTCAGATGAGGGACTCTACACTATTGAAAGTCCCTATCAAATAGGCTAGTGTGATGCAGCACACACCGATGAACTGCAGAGACTTGGCGCTTGTTGACACTATTTTAATAAAGTTAGCGTCCAACGGCGGCCCAACGGCCTCTGCTCGGCACTCAGGACTTAGGGGTGGGAAGAGGGCCGATGACAGCGGTAGCTGGTACGCGATGACCTGTGCCATGGGTTTGCTAGACCGACCGCAGGTCGCGCCGCTATGACGACGGCACAGCTTGACGGCGTTGTCGCCATCCGGGACTGGTCCGTCGGATACGTCAAACGTCATCCGGTCGCCTCCCTGACGACCGTGGGCGAACAGTTCGTCCTGGGTGTGCGCACCGTTCAATATTTCTTCGTCGACCTGATCACCGGGCGGTTCCAATGGCACGAATTCGTCCGGCAGGGCGCGTTCATGGCCGGCACCGCCGTGCTGCCGACGATCCTGGTCTCGCTGCCGATCAGCGTCACCCTGTCCATCCAGTTCGCACTGCTGGCCGGCCAGGTCGGCGCCACCTCGCTGGCCGGCGCGGCCAGCGGACTCGCCGTCATCCGCCAGGGCGCGTCGTTGGTGGCGGCGGTGCTCATGGCATCGGCGGTCGGGTCGGCGATCACCGCCGATCTGGGTTCGCGCACCATGCGCGAGGAAACCGACGCGATGGAGGTGATGGGGGTCTCGGTGATCCGGCGGTTGGTAGTCCCCCGCTTCGCAGCCGCGGTGATGATCGGTGTGGCGCTGACCGGCGTCGTATGCTTCGCCGGATTTTTCGCGAGCTACATGTTCAACGTGTACTTCCAGAACGGCGCGCCGGGCAGCTTCGTGTCGACGTTCGCGTCGTTCGCGACGACCGGTGACATGGTCCTGGCGCTGCTGAAGGCGATCGTGTTCGGCGCCATCGTGGCCATCGTGTCAAGCCAAAAAGGGTTGTCCACCAAGGGCGGACCGACCGGCGTCGCGAACTCGGTGAACGCCGCCGTCGTCGAGGCGATCCTGCTGCTGATGATCGTCAACGTTGCCATCAGCCAGCTCTACATCATGCTGTCGCCCAGGACGGGGCTCTGACGTGACGGCCTCGGCGTATGAGCCTTTCGCACCGATTTCGACGCCGCTGGTCCGGCTCTACCGCAGGGGCAAAGTGCCGATCATCCGGCTCGGCCATCTGCTGGTCTTCTTCGTCCGGGCGGCGGTCGCCGTGCCGCTCGCCGTGCGCCAGTACAGCGGCGAATTCTTGCGGCTGCTGTCGAACATCACCTGGGGCAACGGCTCGATCGTGGTCGGCGGCGGCACCGCGGGCGTGGCGGTGGTGCTGGGCATGACGGTCGGCGCACTCGTAGGGATCGAGGGGTATAACTTCTTGGACCTGCTCGGTCTGGGGCCCGCCACCGGGTTCGTCTCGTCGTTGGTCAACACGCGCGAGCTGGCTCCGCTGATGGCGTCGCTCGCCTTCGCCATGCAGGGCGGCTGCCGCTTCACCGCCCAACTGGGATCCATGCGCATCGCCGAGGAGATCGACGCGTTGGAGTCGATCGCGATCCGCCCCATTCCCTACCTGGTGACCACCCGGCTGATCGCCTCGGTGGTGGCGATCATTCCGCTCTATGCCGCCTGCCTGGCTATCGGCTACTTGAGCACGCAAGTCGTGGTGGGCATCGGCAGCGGCGGTTCGACCGGGTCCTACCTGCACTACTTCACGCTGATGCTCGCCGGCCAGGACATCGTCTATTCGCTGATCAAGGCCGTCATCTTCGTGTGGATCGCCTCCACCATCCAGTGCTACTACGGCTATTACGCCAGCGGCGGACCCGAAGGCGTCGGGGTCGCCGCGGGGCACGGCATGCGGGCCAGCATCACGGTCGTGATCATCGTGAACATGCTGCTCACCATGGCGCTGTGGGGTGTGGATTCCGGCGCAAGGTTCGGCGGGTAGGCCCGTGGCGAGGTCGGTGGATGATGCCCAATTCCCTTGAGCTGGACGGACGCGGCCCCTCCGAGCGCCAGCTGTTCGGCGTTGGCATCGCCGTGGTGGTGGTCAGCGCCCTGGTCACGGCCATGATGTTGGTCAAATCCACTGGCAGGCTGAACGATTACGTGCGAGTGGTTGCCGATCTGGTCAACGTGGGCGATGGCCTTCCGCAGAAGTCGGACGTCAAATACCACGGCGTGCTTGTCGGCATGGTCAACGACGTCGTCCCGGCGGCGCATGGCAAACCCAACTATGTCCACATCGACCTCAAACCCGAATACGCCCAGGCGATTCCGGCCGCCGTGACCGCGCGCGTGGTGCCCAGCAATGTATTCGCGGTGTCGTCGGTGCAGTTGGTAGGTAATGGGCCAGGGGCGAAAATCCGCCAGGGCGCGCATATTCCGGAAGACAAGCAGCTGCCGACCGTGTTGTTCCAAACCACCGTCAGCAAGTTGCGCGACCTGCTGGCCGCCGCGGGGCGCGGCCGCGACGACAGGTCGGTGGGGATCCTGGCCGCCCTGGGTGCGGCCACCGACCACCGTCGCGTCAGCCTGCTCAATGCCGGCGCGCAATTGAATCGCCTTCTCGACCAGCTCAATTCGATTGTCAGCACCGATACCGGCCCGTCGACGGTGTCCGCCCTGCTGGATGCGACGACGGGGCTCGCGCAGACCGCCCCCGATCTTCTCGACGCATTGCATCAGGCCGTCGAACCGATGCGGACCTTCGCCGAGACGCGCGAGCAGCTGGCCTCGCTGGTGTCGGGTGCGGACTACACGGTCGGCACGACGCGCCAGTCGTTCGACAACCACATCGACCAACTCATCCGGATCACCACCGATTTCACGCCGGTGCTCGGCGTGCTGGCGCAAAAGTCGAACAACTTCGTTCCCGCCGTGACCAAGCTGGACAACCTGGCCACCAGTTCATGGAGCAGGTCTGGAACCCGGAGAAGAACCTGGGCAACATGCACGCGATGCTGACGTTCACGCCCAGTTCCACCTACACACGCGCCGACTGTCCGCACTACGGCGAACTCAAGGGGCCCAGCTGCTTTACGGCGCCGCTGATTCCGGTGCGCCCCGACCTGCCCGAGGTGCTGCTGCCGCAGAACTATCATCCGCCCAAGGATCTGGCGCCCCCGCCGGGCACGGTGATCGGGCCGGACGGAAACCTTGTCGCGGTGGGCCCGCCGCTGATCAACCCGACTCCCAATCTGACCGATCCCAATCCCCCGCTGGCCCCGGGGATCACGCCGTCGCCGCCCGTGCCAGGGAGCGCGAATCCCGACAACCCGTCGCCGGGGGCGCCGGCGACTCCGCAGCCGCACCAGCCGTGGGTCGCCCCGGTGGCGCCCAAGGCGCCGTGGATTCCGCAGTCCGCCTTCGGGGGCTCTCGATTCGGGGGGAACGTGGGGCCCGTCGGGAGCCAGTACGAACGAAACATGATGGGCGTGATCACCGGAACGCCCGCCTCGCCGGCCACCGAGCTGCTGCTCGGACCGGTCGCCCATGGCAGCACGGTGTCGCTGGGCCGTCCGGCCGGGGAGGCCCCATGAAGTTTCGCGGTCCACTCATCGCGCTGGCGCTGTTCATGGTCGTCTCGTTGACGCTGACCTGGCTGGTGTATGTGAGCCTGCGCCGTGACGTGGCCGGCGACACCGCACGGTATTCGGCGGTGTTCACCGACGTGTACGGGCTGCGCGAGGGCGACGACGTCCGCATGGCCGGGGTGCGCGTCGGCCGTGTCGAAAAGGTCGAGCTCGACGGGAAATTGGCGAAGGTCTCGTTCGTCGTGCAGCAAGAACAGCGGCTGTTCGGAAACACCCTGGCGTCGGTGACCTACCAGAACATCGTCGGCCAGCGTTACCTCGGACTGTCGTTGGGCAAGGAAGGGAGTCCGGAGCTGCTCGCGCCGGGCAGCACCATACCGGTGGAACGCACCGAGCCGTCGTTCGACGTCACCACGTTGCTCAACGGCTACGAGCCGTTGTTCAGCCTGCTGAACCCGCACGACGCCGACAACCTCACCAAGGGCATCATTCAGTCGCTTCAGGGCGACACCTCGTCGCTGGCCACGCTGGTCGGCCAGACGTCCACGCTCACAGAGACATTCGCGGGCCGGGATCAGGCGCTGGGCAGCGTGATCACCAACCTCAACAAGGTGGTGGGCAACCTCGCGGCGCAGAACGACGATCTCGACGGCGTCATCACCGAGACCCGCAGCGTCGTCGGCGAGCTCGACCGGCGGCGCCCCGACCTGGTCGCCTCCGTGGGCTCGCTGGCGCGGGTGACCGGCCGCCTGTCGACCTCGGCGTCCGACGTCTATCCGGCGCTGCGCGAATTCATCGATCGCAAGCCCGGCGTGGCCCGGCACATCATGGACGTCGAGCCGCAGGTGGCGTTCTTCGGCGACAACATCCCGCTGCTGCTGAAAGGACTTGTCCGGGTCGGCAATCAGGGCGCCTACGGCAACGCCTACGTGTGTGACGTGAACTTCCTGGGGTTCTTCCCCGGCCTCAACGATGTCGTGCCGATCATCATCAACGCCGCCACGCCGGGAAACAGGGCGTGGCACACCCCGAGATGCAGGAGCACCGTCGATGGCTGACAAGACTGTGCGGCAACGGCTTTCGGGGATGAAGCGACGCCCGCTGGAAAGCTACAACAAGACGTGGCTCGGATTCATCGCGGTCGCGGTGGTGGCGGTGGTGATCGGCGTCATGCTGCTGGTGCACGCCATCGGCGCCGGCTATCGCCACTACACCGCGGAGTTCCTGCAAGCCGCCTCGCTGCGGGCCGGCAATCCGATCGTGGTCGCGGGCATCCCGGTGGGCAACGTCACGAGCATGAAACTCGTCGGCGACCACGTCGAGGCCGGGCTGAAGGTTCGGGACAACATCGCGCTGGGCAAGGACTCCCGCGCCCGGATCAAGGTCACCACCATCCTGGGGTCGCGGTACCTCGCGCTGGAACCCAGCGGCCCGGCGCACCTGCCCCACAACACCTTCGACCTGGCTCACACCGAGGTGCCCTACGACCTGCAAGCCGCACTGCAGGACGCGACCACGACGTTCGAGCAGGTCGACTCCGACAGGTTCGCCCAATCGCTGGCGGTGCTGGGCAAGCAGCTCGAGGGCCTGCCCGCGGTTGTGCCGCAGGCGATCACGAACATCAACACGCTGTCGTCGATCATCGCGGTGCGCCGTGACCAGCTGGGCCAGCTACTGCGCAGCACCGAGCAGGTGACGAACACCCTGCGCCGCCAGCAGGCCGGCATCGGCAATCTGATCAACCAGGGCCAAGACCTGCTCGGCCAATTCGTCGCGCGGCGCGCCGTCTTCCACGCGATGATGCAGTCGTTGACAAGTCTCGTTGACACCATGAGTCAGGTCGTGGTCAACGACCGGGCGGGTCTGGACGCGCTGATCAAAGATATGCGGGACTTCACCGCCTTGATGTCCGCGCACGACGACCTGCTGCACAGCATGCTGCAAATCAGCCCGATCTTCTTCCGCGAGGCGGCCAACCTCACGGGCGAGGGCAACGCGGTCAACTTCAACGCCCCCAACGTTCCGCTGATCGACTCGTGGATGTGCGCGATCAGCGGTCGCGCCAAGCAGTTCGGCATGATCCAGTACTTCAAGGACTGCAAGTGAAGGACCGCACGAACAACCCCGGCGCCACGCTCGTCGTCAAGGTGGTGGCCATCGTCGCTGCCGTGGCGGCCATCGCGGTGGTGGCCGTCGCCGGTTGGTGGTACCTGCGCTCCGACGAGGACACGATCACGGTGACCGCCCAATTCGACAGCGCCTCGGGCCTTTACGAGGGCAACGTGGTCGCGGTGCTGGGCATGCCGGTGGGCAAGGTCACCAAGATCAACGCCAAGGGCGGCTATGTCGAGGTCGACTTCACCGTCGACCGCCACGTCAAGATTCCCGCCGACGCGCAGGCCGTGACGGTGTCGACCTCCATCCTCACCGACCGACAGATCGAACTCACGCCGCCCTATCACGACGGGCCGACCCTGCAGAACCACGACACCATCGGGTTGCCCCGCACCAAGACGCCCGTCGAATTCAGCAGCGTCCTCAACGTTTTGGATAAGGTGACCAAATCGCTCGAGGGCGACGGCCACGGCGGCGGCCCGATCGCCGACGTGCTGAACGGTGGCACCGCGGTGGTCAGCGGCAACGGCGAGAAGATCAAAGCCGCTCTCGGCGAGCTGTCCAAGGCGCTGCGCCTGTCCAGCGACGGCGGGACGACGACCCGCGAGCAGATCACCACGATCGTCAAAAACATCAGCACGCTGTTCGACGCCGTGGCCGCCAACGACACGAAATTGCGCGAATTCGCAACCACCATCCACCAAGTCAGCCACATCATGGCGGACGAGGACCTCGGCAGCGGCAGCACCGGACGCAAGCTCGACCACCTGATCCAGCGGGCGGGCGACCTGCTCGACGCCAACCGCGACAACGTCAAGCAGGCCGTCGGCAGCGGCAACACCACGCTGAAGACGGTGGCCGACCAGCGGCGCGACCTGGCCGAGCTCCTGGATCTGGCCCCGCTGCTGGCCGACAACGCCTACAACATGATCGACCGGGCCAACGGCGCCGTGCGGGCCCGCTTCCTCACCGACCGTTTGATCTTCGACAGCCAGTACACCAAGGAGATCTGCAACCTGATGGGTCTTCGGCAACTGGGCTGCAGCACCGGGACCATCCAGGACTTCGGCCCCGATTTCGGGTTGACCTATGTGCTGGACGGTATGGCCGCCATGGGGCAGAAATGATGACCACCCGCGGGCGGGCAATGCCGGCGCTGCTGGCCGCGGTCATGGTGAGCGCCGGATGCGCCACGAATGGCCTTGCCAGCCTGCCCCTTCCGGCGCCGGGGCTGGGTTCGGGCGGCTATTCGCTGAACGCGGTGTTCTCCAACGCGCTCAACCTGCCGATGAACGCCAAGGTCAAGCTCGCCGGCGCCGACGTCGGGCAGCTCGAATCGATGATCGCGCGCAATTACACCGCGCTGACCCGGCTGCGGATCAGGGACGGCGTGCAGCTCCCCCGCGGCAGCACCGCCGAATTGCGCACCGCGACACCGCTGGGCGACGTGTTCGTCGCCCTGAAGCCACCGGCCGCCGGTGATACGGATGCGCCGCTGCTGCGCAACGGCGACACCATCGGCCTGGATTCCACGGCCGCCGCCGCGACGGTCGAGTCGGTGCTGAGCTCGGCGGCGATTCTGGTCAACGGCGGGGCGGTCCGCAATTTCACCAACATCATCAACGGTTTCGGCAAGGCGACCGGCGACCAGGGCCAGGCGTTCGGGGACATGATCCGCAAATCCAACGAGCTGCTCGGGACGCTGGATTCGCGGTCCGATCAGATCAAGAACGCATTGACCCAATTGTCGCACCTGGCCGACCAACTCGACGCCAAGAATCACACCATCAGCGACCTGATGTCGGCCGCCCGTCCCGCCACATCGGCCCTGGCCGACAACACCGCCCAGCTCTCCAATCTGGCCGTGCAGGTGGGCGACACCTCCCGGCTGCTGGCCAGGTTCCCGTCGATCGGCGGAACCGACACCAGCGGCCGCAGCCTGATCCGCGACCTCAACACGGTCGCCGGGGCGGCCAACGATGTGGCGGTGAGCCCCGACACCAGCTGGCTGTCGGTGAATCGACTGATTCCCCCGTTAATCAAATCGACTGCGGGGAACTCAATTTCGGTGAACGTCAGCGTGGACAAGATTCTGCTCGGGTCGCTTCCCGATATCGGATACCCCGGTGACATCGGGCTGCACGGCCCCCACCACTACAACGTGAACCTGCTCGTCGGCACGCTGAAGTACACCCTGTGGCGCCTGCAGGAGCGCGTGGTGGGCCGGGGGCCGGATTCGCCACAGGTTCCGGTGATTCCGGACCCGACCATCCCGGGCCAAATCGACGTCGCCCCCGGTCCCCCGCCCGGGCCCGCCTCGCCACCGGGGCCGCCCGAACCGCCGCCGCCGGGACCCCACCCATGATCCGCACCATCGCCGCGTTCGCGAATTTCGTTGTCCGGGTGGTACGCAGGGGCCACCGGCAACAGGTTTGGTTGTCGGTGGCCGGATTGGTGCTGATCCTCGTCGTCGCCACCGCCTACCTGCTCGTCGGCGCGTTGCGGGTGAAGCCCTTCGCCTCGTCCTACCGGGTCACGGTGCAGTTGCCGGAATCCGGCGGGCTGCTCCCCAATCAGGATGTCGCGCTGCGCGGGGTGCGCATCGGCCGTGTGGAGTCGCTGCAGATCACCGACGACGGGGTGAACGCCGTCGCCAGCATCACCTCGAAGGTGCGGATCCCCGCGAACGCCGTCGTGCACGTCTCGGCGCTGTCGCCGGCCGGCGAGCAGTACATCAACTTCGAGGCCGCGTCCGACGCTGGACCCTATCTGCACGACGGCAGCCGTATCGCCCTGGACCACACCACCGTTCCCGTCAGCCTGGCGCGGTTGCTGGGCGACGCCGACGGGCTGCTGTCCCAGGTCGATCCCCACAAGATCGAATTGATCAAGAAGGAACTGAGCCTGAGCAAGGAGGGCCCGGCGAAGCTGACCGCCATCGTCGACGGCGGCACCTTCCTGCTGTCCACGCTCGACTCGGTGCTGCCCCAGACCACCAGCATCATCAAGACCAGCCGGGTCGTGCTCACCCTGGCAAGCGACGAGAACTCCGGCTTGGGCGCGGCCGCAACGGAACTCAACCGCACGCTGTCCGGCGTGGCCAGGATGCAGGCAGGCTATCGCCGGTTGACTGCGCAGGCGCCGCGCACCCTGTCGGCCGTCGACAATCTGTTCGCCGACAATTCCGACACGATGGTGCAGCTACTGGGCAGCATGGCGACCGTATCGCAGCTGCTGTATCTGCGGGTTCCGGCGCTCAACGCGCTGTTCCCGGACTACCGTGGGTCGGTGTTGGACGCAGTGACGAGCGCGTTCCACGACAACGGGGTGTGGGCGATCGCCGACCTGTACCCCCGCTACGTGTGCGATTATGGGACACCGTCGCACCCGCCGTCGGCCGCCGACTACTACGAGCCCTTCATGTACACCTACTGCCGCGACGACGACCCCGCCGTCTCGATCCGGGGCGCCAAGAACGCGCCGCGGCCGGGCGGCGACGACACGGCCGGTCCGCCGATGGGGGCCAACCTGGGCCGCCGGACCGATCCGACCCCCAAGGGCCGCTTCACCATTCCGACCCCCTACGGCGGCCCGCAGCTGCCGATCGAACCGCCGCACTAGGCCCCGAACCGTCCGCGCCGATCCTAGGAGATGACCGTGATCGTGACCTCCCAAAAGAATCCGAAATCCGAGGCCGTCAAGACGGAGCCGGACGCCGAATCGACGCAAGACGTGTCCGACGATGTCGACGACGTGACCGCCGACGAGGCCGAGGATCACGACGAGGGCGGTCTGCTCACGCGCAAGCGTCCCGACGCCGAGCGCCGCAAGTGGCCTCGGAAACAGGATCTGAAGCAATATCTGCGCCGCAGCATCCTGCCGCTGTTACTTGTTGCCTCGCTTGCCGTTTCGGGATTCCTGGGATGGCGGCAGTGGCAGGACCATCGGGTCAAGCTGGCCGGCGAACAGGCCCAGCAGGCGGCGATCGCCTACGCGCAGGTGCTGACGAGCATCGACTCGAACAAGGTCGACGAGAACTTCCGGCAGGTGCTCGACGGCGCGACCGGCGAATTCAAGGACATGTACACCCAGTCCAGCGTGAAACTTCGGCAGCTGCTGATCGACAACAAGGCGACCGCGCATGGGGTGGTGGTGGACTCGGCCATCCAGTCCGAATCCATGAACAAGGTCGTCGTGCTGGTGTTCATCGACCAGACCGTCACCAACACGGCCGCACCCGATCCCCGCATCGACCGCAGCAGGATCAAGATGACCATGGAAAAGGTCGACGGCCGCTGGCGGGCAAGCAAGGTGCAGCTGCTGTGACGCGCCGGCTCATCGCGGCACTCGTATTGGTCGCCGCCGCAACGCTTCCCACCACCGCCCGTGCGCACGCCTCGGCGCCGTCGTTCTGCGGCGAGCTCGGCGGGAACTGGGACGGCCAGTACTGCCACACCTCGGTCACCTCGGAACGCAACGCCGTGCGCGACATCAAGGTCGCGGTGCCCGAGGACCTGGTCGACAATCCGACCACAGGACCGGTGATCCGCGACTACCTGCACACCCTGGTCAACAACTGGCGAAACGCCAACTCCAGCATGGCCGCCGACAGCTACGGCGAGGAGAACTTCGAAGTCTTCCGGCACGCCAACCTGCTCAGCGCGGTGTTTCACGAGGACTATCACGCCGATGGCCCCCAGTCCAACAACGCCTATCGGACCTTCACGTTTGACATGTCGAGCGGCAGGCGGGTGCAGCTGGCGGACCTGACGACGTCAGACCCGCTGACCGCCATTCCCCCACTGGCTCAACCGTTTGTCCAAACCGCGCTCGATCAGGCGCCGCCGCCGCACGACCCCGGCAGCTACCCCTTCACCGTCGACCGCTGGACCCCGGACAAGGTCTATTCCGGGGCGTACAAGGCCTGGGCGGTGACCCCCGACGAGTTGATCCTCTACATGCCGGACTACCCGGTCGGCCACGACAGCCCGATCAACTTCACACCCGGTGTCATGCAGTGGTACATGGACGGCGGCACGGTGCAGGCGCACATCCCGCTGTCGGCGCTCAGTTCCGTGCTGCGCATATGAGCCCCGTGTAAGTCGTTGCGCCACAGGCATACCGCCAGTCACAGGAGTATCTGGACCGGGGTACTGCCGACGTGCCCACCTCCGAGCGACAACCTCAGATGGAGGCGGGCGTTGTCGCTCGGAGGCGGGCAAAAGGTGTGATGCCATTGCGGCCGGACTCTGGCCACAGTCCGAGCCCGCCGGGCGCGCCGCGCGTCAGACGTTGACGTACTCGGCTTCGCGGACCGCGGCACGAAGGCGCCGGAGCTCAGTCCTCCGGGTTGTAGGCGAGGTTGGAGCTGAGCCAGCGCTCACCTTCCTTCAGGGTCCAGCCCTTGCGCCTCGCGTAGTCGGCGACCTGGTCCTGGGCCATCCGGCCGACCACGAAGTACTGCGACTGCGGGTGCGAGAAATACCAGCCGCTGACGGCCGCGCCGGGCCACATCGCCATCGACTCGGTGAGCTCGATGCCGGTGCGCTCGTGGACGTCCATCAACTTCCACAGCGTCGCCTTCTCGGTGTGCTCCGGGCACGCCGGGTAGCCCGGGGCGGGGCGGATCCCCTGGTACTTCTCGGCGATGAGTGCGTCGTTGTCCAAGTGCTCGTCGGGCTTGAATCCCCAGAACTCCTTGCGGACCCGCTGGTGCATCCGTTCGGCGAACGCCTCGGCCAGCCGGTCGGCGAGCGACTCCAGCAGGATCGCGCTGTAGTCGTCGAGGGCCGCCTTGAACTCCGCGATCTTTTCACCGCTGCCGAGCCCGGCGGTGACGGCGAACGCGCCGATGTAGTCGGCCAGGCCGGTGTCCTTGGGCGCGATGTAGTCGCTTAGCGACCGGTTCGGGATGCCCTCCCGGTGCTCCCCCTGCTGACGCAGGTGGTGCAGCGTGGTCAGCACCTCGGTGCGGGTGTCGTCGGTGTAGACCTCGATGTCTTCGATACCCGAGCCGACCGCGTTTGCGGGGAAGAACCCGATCACCGCGTTGGCGGTCAGCCACTTCTCCTTGATCAGGGTGTCGAGCATCTCCTGCGCATCGTCGTACAGCTTGCGGGCGGCCTCGCCGGTGGCCGGGTTGTTGAGGATATCGGGGAAGCGGCCCTTCATCTCCCAGGCGTTGAAGAACGGCTGCCAGTCGATGTACTCGCGCAACTCGGCGAGGTCGTACTCCTTGAACTCCCGCACCCCGAGGCCCTGGGCGGGCACCGGCGGCGTGTAGCCGTCCCACTCGATCGGCGTCCGGTTGGCGCGGGCCTTCTCCAGCGTGAGCATCGGGCGCTCGTTCTTCTGAGCGTGCCGCTCGCGCAGCGATGCGTAGTCCTTCTCGGTGGCTTCCAGCAGGCCCGGCCGCTGCTTGTCATCGAGGAGGGCCGCGGCGACCGGCACCGAGCGGGACGCGTCCTTGACCCACACCACCGGACCGGACCGGCGCGGCGATATCTTCACGGCTGTGTGAGCGCGTGAGGTGGTCGCGCCGCCAATGAGCAGCGGGATCTCGAGGCCTTCACGTTCCATCTCGACGGCGAAGTTGGACATCTCATCCAGAGACGGGGTGATCAACCCGGACAGCCCGATGATGTCGGCGTCGTGCTCCCTGGCCGCGGCCAGGATCTTCTCGGCGGGCACCATCACCCCAAGGTCGATCACTTCGAAGTTGTTGCACTGCAAGACGACCCCGACGATGTTCTTGCCGATGTCGTGGACGTCGCCCTTGACGGTCGCCATCACGATCGTGCCGTTGGTGTCCTTCGCCGCTGCCGTACCGTTCTGTTGCTTCTCCGCCTCGATGAACGGCAGCAGGTACGCCACGGCCTTCTTCATCACCCGGGCCGACTTCACCACCTGGGGCAAAAACATCTTGCCCGAGCCGAACAGGTCACCGACGACGTTCATGCCGTCCATCAGCGGGCCCTCGATCACCTCGATCGGGCGGCCCCCGGCGGCGGCGATCTCGGCCCGCAATTCCTCGGTGTCGTCGTCGACGTGGGCGTCGATGCCCTTGACCAAAGCGTGGGTGATCCGCTCGCGGACCGGAAGGCTGCGCCATTCGGCCGCGGCGGGGTCTTCGGATTTCTCTGACTTGTTGAACCGTTCGGCGATCTCGAGCAGCCGTTCGGCCGCGTCCTCGCGGCGGTTCAGGACGACGTCCTCGATGCGGTCGCGCAGCTCGGGGTCGATCGAGTCGTAGGGCACCAGCGCGCCGGCGTTGACGATGCCCATGTCCAGGCCGGCCTTGATGGCGTGGAACAGGAACACGGCGTGGATCGCCTCGCGCACGGGGTTGTTGCCACGGAACGAGAACGACACGTTCGAGATGCCGCCGGAGATGTGCACCCCGGGAAGGTTCTCCTTGATCCAGGCGCAGGCTTCGATGAAGTCGATCCCGTACGTCGCGTGCTCCTCGATTCCGGTCGCCAGCGCGAAGCAGTTCGGGTCGAAGATGATGTCCTCGGGCGGGAAGCCGACCTCCTCGGTCAGGATCCGGTACGCGCGCCCGCAGATCTCCTTGCGGCGCTCCAGGTTGTCGGCCTGACCCTGCTCGTCGAAGGCCATCACGACGACGGCGGCGCCGTACTTGCGGCACAGGCGCGCCTCACGGATGAATTTCTCCTCGCCCTCCTTCATGGAGATCGAGTTGACGATCGGCTTGCCCTGCACGTTCTTCAGGCCGGCCTCGATGACCTCCCACTTGGAGGAGTCGATCATCACCGGAACGCGGCTGATGTCCGGCTCGGCCGCGATCAGCTTGGTGAACCGGTCCATCGCGGCGACGCCGTCGATCATGCCTTCGTCCATGTTGATGTCGATGACCTGCGCACCGACCTCGACCTGCTGCAGGGCCACCGACAGCGCGGTGTCGTAGTCCTCGGCCTTGATCAGGTTGCGGAACCGGGCGGAACCGGTGATGTTGGTGCGCTCACCGATGTTCACGAACAGGGAATCGTCGGTGATGTTGAGCGGCTCCAGGCCCGACAGACGGGTGGCCACCTCGATCTTCGGCACCTCGCGCGGCGGTTTGCCCTCGACGACCTTGGCGATCTCGGCGATGTGCGGCGGCGCCGTTCCGCAGCACCCGCCGACCAGGTTGACCAGGCCCGCCTCGGCGAAGTCGGCGATGTAACCGGCCTGACGTTCCGGGGTCTCGTCGTACTCGCCGAAGGCGTTGGGTAGGCCGGCGTTCGGGTAGCACGAGACGAAGGTGTCCGCGATCCGCGACATCTCGGCGATGTAGGGCCTCATCTCCGGCGCGCCCAGGGCGCAGTTGAGGCCGACCGCGATCGGCTTCGCGTGCCTGATCGCGTTCCAGAATGCTTCGGTGACCTGACCGGACAGCGTCCGCCCGGAGGCATCGGTGATGGTGCCCGAGATGATCACCGGCCAGCGGCGTCCGCGGTCCTCGAACAGCGTCTCGACGGCGAACACGGCCGCCTTGGCGTTCAGCGAGTCGAAGATCGTCTCGATGATGAGGAGGTCGGCGCCGCCGTCGACCAGGCCGTTGGCGGCTTCCAGGTAGGCGGCAACCAGCTGGTCGTAGGAGACGTTGCGGGCGCCGGGGTCGTTGACGTCGGGCGAGATCGACGCGGTCCGCGTCGTCGGCCCGATTGCGCCGGCCACGTAGCGGGGCTTCTCACGCGTGCTGTACTCGTCGGCCGCCTTGCGGGCCAGGGCGGCGCCGGCGTAGTTGAGCTCGTAGGCCAGGTCGGCCATGTCGTAGTCGGAGAGCGAGATGGCGTTCGCGTTGAACGTGTTGGTTTCCAGGATGTCGGCGCCCGCCTCGAGGTACTCGCGGTGAATCCCCTCGATGATCTGCGGTTGCGTCAGGTTGAGCAGGTCGTTGTTGCCTTGCAGGGCGGTCGGCCATTCCGTGAACCGATCGCCGCGGTAGCCGGCCTCGTCCGGCCGGTCCCGCTGGATCGCCGTGCCCATCGCGCCGTCGATCACCATGATCCGCTGGCGCAGGGCGGCCGTCAGTTCGTCGGTGCAGTCGGGGCGGATGTTCGGCGCGAAGGCATCAGACGCGGAAGTATTCGTCGCGGAAGTCTTCGTCTCAACGGCGGTCATGTGCATTCCTTCCGTAGCGGAAGGCGTCCTTGACTCTGCCGAGCGTGGCGGAGACCGGCAGGGGACCAGGCCCCCTCCAGAAACCGTTGCAACGCCTCTCGACCAGAAAAGTCTACGTCGTCACCCGACGCCCGGACGCCCTGGCTCGACCCGACCCGCGCTGCCCCGGCTCGCCAGCGCGCGGGTCTTGTCGGCAATGGAGTAGTTACCAAGGTTAACGAGATTGCAGCCGGCCGTATTTCGCCTTGACCGCGGCGACGCCGTTGTGGCGATCGTCCAGTACAAAGTCCACGGCACGGCCTTCGTCAGCGGCAGTCACGCCATAAGAATAGTCGGCCTATGTAAAGCCCCCGGTAAAACGCTCGGCGGGCGCCAATTCACCGCCACCGCGCCCCGAAGATGGGGGCTAGATCCAATTGCCCGACTCCTCATCGAACCGCGCGCGGTCCGCATCGTCGTCGCGCGGAAGGCCGTACGCTAATTCTGTGACCCCGCCCGATGGCCCTCCCTTTGGCCTCCCTAGTGGTAAGGCCGCTCTGCCCGAACTGCATCAGACCATCGTCGTGGCCGCATTCGAGGGCTGGAACGACGCCGGCGACGCGGCCAGCGACGCGCTCGAACACCTCGAGGCCATCTGGGAAGCCGACCCCATCTTGGAGATCGACGACGAGGCGTACTACGACTACCAGGTGAATCGCCCGGTGATCCGGCAGGTGGACGGCGTGACCCGCGAGCTGGTGTGGCCGGCGATGCGGATCTCGCACTGCCGACCCCCGGGCAGTGATCGCGATGTCGTGCTGATGCACGGGGTCGAACCCAACATGCGCTGGCGCACCTTCTGCGCGGAGTTGGTGGCCATCGCGGACAAGCTCAACGTGGACACCGTGGTGATCCTGGGCGCCCTGCTGGCCGACACCCCGCACACCCGGCCGGTTCCGGTCTCGGGCGCGGCCTACTCCCCCGAGTCGGCGAAGCGCTTCGGCCTTGAGGAGAGCCGCTACGAGGGGCCCACCGGCATCGCCGGGGTGTTTCAGGACGCCTGCGTGGCCGCCGGGATCCCGGCGGTGACGTTCTGGGCGGCCGTGCCGCATTACGTGTCGCAGCCGCCGAACCCGAAGGCGACGGTAGCGCTGCTGCGCCGCGTCGAAGACGTGCTCGACATCGAGGTTCCGCTGGCGGACTTGCCGACCGACGCCGAGGAATGGGAGCAGGCGGTCACCGAGATGACCGCCGAGGACGAGGATCTCGCCGAATACGTGCAGTCGCTGGAACAGCGCGGCGACGCCGAGGTCGACATGAACGACGCGCTGGGCAAGATCGACGGCGACGCCCTGGCCGCCGAGTTCGAGCGCTACCTGCGCCGTCGCCGCCCCGGCTTCGGGCGTTAATGGCGCGGTCGCCGAACTTGCCGGCGACCGATCAACTACGGAAACATCGCTTCGCACCCACCGATTGGACGCTTCATGCCCTCGTTGCCCGCTGACGGCAACCCCAACCCAGGAGCCGGCGACTTCGGCGAAGACGCCGGCTACCGCAAGGGCCTCAAGCCCCGGCAAGTGCAGATGATCGGCATCGGCGGCGCGATCGGCTCCGGGCTGTTCCTGGGCGCGGGCGGTCGGCTGGCCAAGGGCGGCCCCGGGATGTTCCTGGTGTACGCCGTGTGCGGGGTCTTCGTCTTTCTCATCCTGCGGGCGCTGGGCGAGCTGGTCCTGCATCGCCCGTCGTCGGGCTCGTTCGTGTCGTACGCGCGCGAATTCTTCGGCGAGAAGGCCGCTTACGCGATCGGCTGGATGTATTTCCTGGGGTGGTCGATGACGGCCATCGTCGACACCACCGCGATCGCCACGTACCTGCGGCGGTGGACGACCTTCGAATCGATCCCCCAGTGGGTGTTGGCGCTACTGGCCCTCATCGTCGTGCTGTCGATGAACCTGATCTCGGTGGAATGGTTCGGTGAGCTGGAGTTCTGGGCGGCCCTGATCAAGGTTTTCGCCCTCATCGCCTTCTTGGTCGTGGGCATCGTCTTCCTGGCGGGGCGCTATCGGATCGACGGCCACAGCACCGGACTGAGCGTGTGGGCCGACCACGGGGGCATGTTCCCCTCCGGCGTGCTGGCGATGCTGCTGACCACCTCGGGCGTGGTATTCGCCTATGCCGCCGTCGAATTGGTAGGCACGGCCGCCGGGGAGACCGCGGAGCCGGAAAAGGTCATGCCGCGCGCGATCAATTCGGTGATCGCTCGCATCGCGATCTTCTACGTCGGGTCGGTCGCGCTGCTGGCGTTGCTGCTGCCGTACACCTCCTACAAGGCCACCGAAAGTCCTTTTGTCACTTTCTTTTCCACGATCGGCTTCCACGGCGCCGGGGACGTGATGAACGTGGTGGTGCTCACCGCGGCCCTGTCGAGCCTGAATGCGGGGCTGTATTCCACCGGCCGCATCATGCACTCGATGGCCGCAAGCGGCAGCGCCCCCGGGTTCGCGACCCGGATGTCCAAGAACGGGGTGCCCTACGTCGGCATCACGATGGCGGCCGCCATCTGCCTGTTCGGCATTGCCCTGAACGCGGTCAATCCCGGCGAAGCCTTCGAGATCGTGCTCAACATCGTGGCGCCGGGCATCATCGCGTGCTGGGCGACCATTGTGCTTTGTCAGCTGCGCGCCTACCGGATGGCCAAGGCCGGGCTGTTGCAGCGGCCGCGGTTTCGCATGCCGTGGGCGCCCTATTCGGGCTATCTCACCCTGGCGTTCTTGGCCGGCGTCCTGGTCATGATGGCCTTCGACAAACAGACCGGCACCTGGACCATCGCCACGGTCGTGGTGGTCATCCCGGCGCTGAGCGCCGGGTGGCTCCTGGTGCGCAACCGGGTGGCGGCCATCGCGTCGCAGCGCGCGACCCAGACCGGCTAGGACTTGCCAAGTCCCTGGTTATAGGCGCTGGTGGAACGGCCGAGCGCCGCGACCTGGGCGTCCAGTTGGGGTAACAGCTCGGCGGTCGATTTGTGCAGGGGCGCTTCGCCGACCGCGCTGGACAACACCGGCTTGACCCACCGGAACAGGGCCACCCAGCGCGGGCAGTAGACGCGGGTGCGCCGGCGCCGGATGCCCTTGACGAACGCGGCGGCGCATTTGTCGACGGTCGTCGTCTTGTTCAGCGGCCACGGGAAGCTGGCCAGCAGTTGGTTGAACGCGGACAGGTCGGTTTGGGTGTCGCGGACCAGCGCGGTGTCGATCCAGGACATGTGCGCCGAGCCGACGTGCACGCCGTGGCGGGCCACCTCCAGCCGCAGCGCATTGGCGAGCATCTCGACGGCGGCCTTGGAGGCGTTGTACGGCGCCAGCCCGGGGCAGGCCGTGTAGGCGGCCAGCGAGGAGACGATCAACACGTAGCCGCGGCGCTCGATCAGGGCGGGCAAGGCGGCGCGGACCGTGTGAAAGACGCCGAGCACGTTGATGTCGAGGACCCGCTTGAACGCCTCGGGGTCGACTTGGGTCACCGACCCGTAACTCATGATGCCGGCGTTGGCCACGACGACGTCGATGCCGCCGAACCGCTCGACGGCGCGGGTGGCGGCCGCCTGCATCGCCGACAGGTCGCGCACGTCGGCCACGGCGGTCAGCACCCGGTCCTCGCCGAGCTCGCCGGCGAGCGCCGTCAGGTCGGCCTCGTTGAGATCGGTGAGGACGAGCTTGGCGCCCTCGGCGGCCAGCCGGCGCGCGACCTCGGCGCCGATCCCCCGGGCGCCGCCGGTGATGAAAACGACTTGGTCCCGCAGCAATGTCATGGCCGACAACGTACCGCGCGGTGGACCCGAATGACTGCGGCCGCCGGCGCGGGACGGTCGGCATCGGCCTCGGCGGCACGGGCCGAGGACGCTGATCGGTCGATCGAGGCTCTGCCGTGGATCACCAGGCGGACGAATTATGCACGAATGGAATTAGCGTCCACGAAATTGATTACAGAAAGCGGTCGGTATTTAGCGCGCGTCTCATAAAATGTCGCGGGGCGATGGTTATCTCCGCCCACTCTTTGCGGATCGATGAGTCTGTGTAAACACTACGCTAACTTGCGGCCCCCACTACTCTATTTCGTTCGCACCGTGCCCGCCGACACCAATGCCGACCGTAGGCTCCGGGCATGACACGCAGTTGCGCATGTCGGCGGGGGCCACGGGATGACAGTCGACAGCTCTGCCCGACCGCCAGTGACCCATGTAGAAGTCGAATTCGGCCATATCCGATAAGCCACCGGCGCGCGGTGGCCCCGCCAACCCAGCCACCGCGCGCCGGATTTAACAACGCATCCACCCTCGGCCTAGTCGGCTTCAGTAATTGACGGGAGGGATGATGCACAGAAAATCGACTCCATCGAATCTACCCGTGTGGAAATTTGTGTCCCATGCCAGCTTCGGTGACGTGGACACCTATCTCTGGCATCGTCAGGGCAGCAACCTATTCTGCTGGCGCCCGGTGGGAAAGACGTGGAATGCAGCGACAAAGAAGAACGTCGCGTAATGACGGGCGTAACCAAATTCGCCGGCTAAAAGACGGAGAAAAAAGGCGATCAACGCTGTTTCGGCGGCGTGGGTGGTCCCCTACGCGTTCAAGCGGGCGAACTGACCTTGCCGATACTGCTCGACGCACGCCGAGCGCCGCACCTTGCCACTGGTTGTGATCGGTATCGACCCGGGTGCCACCACAACCAGATCCGCGACGCCGACGCCGTGCGAGTGGGAGACCGCGGAGGTGACGTCACGCTCCACGACGGCGAGCGTGTCCACTGCCTCGTCGCGGGACGCGGCCCTGTTCCTGACTTCGGCGATCACGACGAGCTTTTCCATGCCCTGATGCGGAACCGCAATCGCCGCGCACCGGCCCCGGGTGATCTCCTGGACCGTCGCTTCAATGTCGTCGGGCGAGTGGTTACGCCCGTAGACGATCAGCAGATCCTTGATGCGGCCGATGATGAACAGCTCGCCGTCGAAGAAGAATCCCGAGTCCCCCGTTCGCAACCACGGCGCTTCCGGTGCGCCGGCCGACGGAGCGACAAGCCGACCGCCGAAGGTGGTTTCGGTTTCCTGGGGCTTTAGCCAATAGCCCATGGCGACGTTGTCGCCATGCACCCAGATCTCACCGACCGTTCCCTGGGGGCACTCAATCCTGGTGTCGGGATCAACGACGCGAATCATCGGAGACCGCGGCGCCCCGTAGCTGACCAGTGGTGTGCCGGTTGAACTTTCGCACTGCTGCGCAATCCCGGTGGCCAGCTTCTCGGAGTCGAAGTGGGCGATTTTGGGTGGTTGCGCCGGTGTGCGGGTCAACGCGTACACCGTTGCCTCCGCGAGCCCATAGGCGGGCCGCACCGCTTTGTCGGGCAGATTGAAGCGCGTGAACCGCCCGGTGAAACGCCGCAAGGTCGCCGGATGCACCCGTTCGCTACCACTGAGGATGACCAGTACGTCCCCGAGATCCAGTCCGGCCATGTCCTCGTCTGAGGTTTTGCGGGCCGCCAATTCGAAAGCGAAGTTCGGCGACGCGGAAAATGCGTGACTTTCCTTGGCCAGCAATTGCATCCATCGGGCCGGTCGCTGCAGGAACGACACCGGACTCATCAGCACCGTGCGAATACCGCCCAGGACCGGTGCGCACACCCCCAGTACCAAGCCCATGTCGTGGTAAAACGGCAGCCACGACACGATGGTCGTATCGGGTGGAGCGACGCCGCCGTACTCCACACAAAAGTCGGACATCACCTGCCCGAAATTGGCCAGCAGGTTCCGATGCGAGACCATGACCCCGGCGGGCTGACGGGTCGACCCGGACGTGTACTGCAAATACGCCAGATCTGCGTGATTCTCGCTCCCGGTGCCGGATCCTGTGCGGGCGTCCAGGCCCAGCAGGTCGACCTCAACCACCGACGGCACGGGCCCGCCGGACTCCGACTTGACATAGTTCGCAACGGTTTCCGCAGCGGCGGACGTGGTGAGGACGACAGCCGGTGACGCATCGCGCAGCACCGAACTGACGCGCTCATCGCTGACGCCACCCAGCGGAACCGAAAGCGGAACCGCGACCCGCCCCGCCTGCAGTGTGCCGAGAAACGCCACGACGTAGTCGAGGCCCTGCGGGGCCATGATGACGGCGCGGTCACCCGTCGACCCGCAATCGTGAAGCTGCCGGGCAAGGTTCACCGTTCGCCGCTGCAGCTGCGACCACGTCAGGCTTTCGGCCATTCCGTTCCAGTCCTGCTCGTAGTCAATGAAGGTGAACGCCGTGTCGTTGGGCTGCAAGCTGGCTCGTTCACACAGCAGGTTCGAAATGGACGTCTCAACCATGATCACTCCATGCCGGCTCGGCCGGGGGTCCAAAAGGGTTTGGTGCATATCTGGCGTCGATCCCAGCCACGTTCGGTGGTCAGGATCTTGCGCAAGGTTTGTATGGTGCGGGCCTCGCCGGCGAGGTAGGCGACGCCGGGATAGGCGGGCAGCGGGAGGCTACGTAGGGCATCGGCGAGCACGGCGGAGTCCGCCGCCGGGGCGTCACCGCGCTCGACCCGGGTCAGGGGGGTGACGAGGGGAAGGTGGTCGGTGTCGGTCGCGGCCTCGACCACGCCGTAAACCTCGGCGGACGGGTGCAGAGAGCGCAGCATCGCGGCGAACGCGACCGACGCGGTTTCTTCGCCGGCGAACACGTGGTAGGGCGCGTCGCGGCGGATGACGAATTTGCCCTGGGGACGGGTGAACTGGGCCTGGTCTCCGACGGAGGTGGCCGTCGCCCAGCGTCGGGCGGGCGTCGCGTTCTTCGGATCGCCGTCGTGGTCGACCATCACGATGTCGAGCGCACCGAGGTCGGGGTCGACGGCGTAGATGGAATACGTGCGGAGCACCGGGTACGGGCGCAGCCGCACAACGGAATCACGCAGGTTCGCGACCTGCAGCCGGACCTGCTGACCCGGCGTCCAGGTCAGTCCCTGCAGCCGCGGGCCGCTGAACCGGATGCGGCGCATTCTTGGTGTCAGACTTTCGATCTCGCTGACCGTCGCGGAGAGGAAGACAGCGTCTCGCAGCGTGCTGATCAGTGGGAAACGATCGATGAGGGTGGCCACAAAGAACTCCAAAACGCTTTCGGTGGTCGACGGTAGGTGCCGGTCGGCTCAGTAGTTGTTGCAGGTGCCGAAGACGCGCTGGACGAGTTCAAACTGCTGGTCGGCCCCCGGCTGGCCGGCCAGCATCTGGGCCATCTGCTGGCGTTGACCCGGCGGGGACGCGAGGAACTGACGCAGGAAGGCGACGCTCTCCGGCGAAGAGTTGAATTGTGCGGCGGCTTGCGGATCCGCCGCCTGCAGCGCCGATATCACCTGTCCGTAATTGCAGGTGGTGTTGACGAACGGACTCAGGTCCCGATCGGCGGACGCAAGACCGGCACCGGCGGTCAACGACACTGCGAGCGCGCAAACGCCGACAGCCACTCGGGTCAACGATTGCGTGGTCAATTGGATACCTCCTGAACGGGTGTGAACTCGAGGTGCAATTCCTTGAGGCGCCTGAACAACAGGGTGCGGTCCCAGTCGAGCCGGCGAGCGCCCGGGGGACCGTGCTTGGCCTCGGAAAGCCGAATGTCGCGCATCCGAGCCAGGATTCGTTCCAGGCTCACCCGCACTTCGGCGCGGGCGATGGGCGCGCCCGGGCACGTGTGAACACCACGGCCGAATGCCATGTGATGCAGTATGTTCGGGCGGCCGAGGCGGAATTCGTCGGGATCGTCGAACCGCCGGGGATCGCGGTTTGCCGCACCGTTCATCACCAGAATGCTGGTACCGGCTCGCACATCGACGTCGCCGATCCTGGTGCTACGCCGGGCCAGGCGGAAGTTCGATTTGATCGGGCTCTCGATGCGCAGCATCTCCTCGATGAAGGCGGGAATCTTTGAATTGTCCTCGCGCAGCTGCTCTTGCAAGTCCGGTCGCTCCGCCAACGTGAGCATCGAGAGACTCAGCAGGTCGATCGTCGTGCCGTGGCCCGCGGCATACATGAAGGTGGCAACGCGGGCGACGTCTATCGCGTCGGGGGTCGTGCCGTCGGGAAACTTTGCCAACGCAAGCTCGGTGAGGACGTCGTCGCGCGGATTGCGCCGCCGTTCCTCGATGTACTCCACGAACCACTCCTCTTTCACGCCGACGAAACCGCTGCGGTCGCCTTCGAGCCTGCTGGCCCTCGCTGCGTGGCGGAATCGCTCTCGATCGGACTCTGGTACGTCCAGCAGGTCGGTGATCGCGTCGAGCGTGAACGGGAAGTTGTAGTCGAAGACGATCTCGCACTTACCCTTTGCGACGAAGCGGTTGAGTTGTTCATCGGCAAGGCGCCACAGGAAGTCCTCGTTGTTCTTGAGCTGTTTCGGCGTGAACAACCGGCTCAACAGCGAGCGGTGCGCGGTGTGCTTCGGTGGATCGAACGTGATGAAGTAGTCGCCGAACGTAACCTTCTTGCGGTGCCGCTCGATCACGTCCGAGATGTCGTCGCTGTCGGTTTTGGTCGGAATCCCCGACCATGGCCCGCTGACGATGTTGCATACCGACAGGGCCTGCTCGGTGTCGCGTTGCACCGCGAGGGCCTCGTCGTACCCCGACACCATCACCACACCGTGCGCCGGCTCACGCCATACCGGGCAACGACGGATCGCGTCGTAGTAGTCGTAGGGGTCGTCGACGAGCGCCTTGTCGGTGAAGAAGTCGAGGTGCTCGGGTCCGCTCGGAGCGGACTTTCCTGTGACCATGTGATCGGAAGCCATGATGAAATCCTTTCCGCCTCACGCCGCGTCCGCGGGCGCCAGCTTTGCGCACAGCAGTTCCGCCAGACCGCGAATGGTGCCAATGCGGGCGATGTCGGCGGGCGTCACGCGTATGCCCGTTTCGGTCTGGATGCGGGTAAGTAGTTCGAGGCCGCCCAGCGAGTCGAGTCCGTACTCGGACAGCGGACGGTCGGGGTCGATGTTGCGACGCAGGATCAGACTGACCTGGTCGGAGATCAATCGCCGCAGCCGGGTGGGCCACTCGTCGAGGGTTAGCTCTTCGAGCTCGGCACGCAGTCTGCTTGTGCCCGTGGCGCTTTGCCCGTTGGAGCGGAACGCTTCGGCGAAGGGGCTGCGTTGGGCGAAAGCGGCCAACCACGGTGTGGCCGTTATCGGGGCGTAGCCGGTGCAGGCGCGGTCATGGCGCAGCAGCGCTTCCAATGCATAAGCGCCTTCGTCGGGAGCTATAGCAGCGTCGGCGCGGTCGGCCAAGGCGGTGGCGCGTCCTATCTGCGCCCAGGCGCCCCACGCGATCGCGGTGGCCGGCAGACCTCGAGCCCGGCGCCAGCGGGTGAAGGCGTCCAGCCAGCTGTTGGCGGCGGCGTAGGCGCCCTGACCGGGCGAGCCGACCAGCGCGGCGGCCGAGGAGAACGAGCAGAACCAGTCCAATGGCTGCGAAGCGGCCGCGGTGTGCAAATTCCATGCACCGTAAACCTTTGGTGCCCAGTCACGCTCGATGAGCTCGTCGGTGATATTGGTCAGCGTGGCGTCCTCGATCACAGCCGCCAGGTGCAGCACACCGCGCACCGGAAGCCCGGTGGCGGTTGCCGTGGCCACCAATCGCCGGGCCGTCTCGGCCTCGGTGATGTCGCCGCAGTCGACCACGACGTCGGCACCGATCGCGCGGATGCGCTCGATCATCTCCAGCGCCTCGGGAGTTGGTTGCGAGCGCGAGGACAGCACGATACGCCCGCAACCGGCTCCCGAACCGGGAGTAGCCATCTTCTCGGCCAGGAACAGCCCCAAGCCTCCCAGCCCACCGGTGACGATGTAAGCCCCGTCGCTGCGGAAGACCCCGACCTGCGCGGGCGGCACCATCACGCGGCTGCGGCCCGTGCGCGGGACATCGAGCACGAGTTTGCCGGTGTGCTGCGCGCCGCTCATCACCCGAATCGCGGTGGCGGCGTCGGCAAGTGGGTAGTGCGTGCTCTGCGGCATCGGCAACGAGCCGTCCGCGGTGAGCCGGTACACCGTGTTCAGCAGGTCTCGCAACCTGTCCGGGTGGCTGAATGACATCAACGCCAGGTCGAGGGCGTAGAACGTCAGGTTTCGCCGGAACGGGAAGAGCCCCAACCGGGTGTCACCATAGATGTCGCGTTTGCCGATTTCGACGAATCGGCCACCGAACGCCAGCAATTCGACGCCCGCGCGCTGGGCGGCGCCGACGACCGAGTTGAGCACGATGTCCACGCCATAGCCGTCGGTGTCGCGCCGTATCAGGTCGGCGAACTCCACGCTTCGCGAGTCGTAGACATGCTCAATACCCATGTCGCGCAATAATTGTCGGCGTTGCTCGCTGCCCGCGGTGGCGAAGATCTCGGCCTTCGCGGCCCGGGCGATGGCGATTGCCGCCTGTCCAACCCCACCCGTCGCGGAGTGGATCAGCACCCGCTCGCCGGCTTTGATTCGGGCCAGCTCATGCAGGCCGTAATAGGCGGTGGCGTGCGCGGTGGTGACCGCCGCCGCCTGGTCGTCGGCCAGGCCGGGCGGCAGCGTGACGGCCAGGCGCGCGTCGCAGGTGAGGAACGTACCCCAACAACCGTTGGCGCTCAGGCCGCCGACATGATCCCCCACCCGGTGGCCGGTCACGCCCGGTCCGACCGCCGTCACCACGCCGGCGAAGTCGGTGCCCAGCGCAGGCAGCCGGCCCTCGAAGGCCGGATAACGGCCGAACGCGACGAGGACGTCGGCGAAGTTGATGCTGGACGCGCTGACGGCGACCTCGATCTCTCCGGGTCCCGGTGGAACGCGGTCGCAGGCAACGAGTTCGAGTGACTCCAGGTCGCCGGGCGTACGGATCTGCAGCCGCATCCCGTCGGACTCGTGGTTGGCGACGGCGGTTTTCCGCTCCTCGGAGAGCAGCGGAGCGGGGCACAACCGCGCGGTGTACCACGCGCCATTTCGCCAGGCGGTCTCGTCCTCGTCCGAACCGGCGAGCAGTTGCCGTGCCAGCTGCTCGGCGTCGGTGGTTTCGTCCACATCGATCAGACTGGCGCCCAGATGCGGGTGTTCCATGCCGATTACCCGGACCAGGCCCCGCAGCCCGGCCTGCGCGAGGTCGGGCTCGTCGTTGGACACCACCGTTTGGGCGTTGCGGGTGACGACGTACAAGCGCGGCGGTTCGCCGGGAACGTCCACCAGCTCGCGGGCAATGCGCGCCAGATGTCGCACGTAGTCCCGACCCAAAAGCGCACACTGCTCGTCGGATTCACCGTTGTCCGGCCCGGTGAGGATCACCACTGCGGCGAATCCACCGGTACGCAGATGATTTCCGAGCTGACCCACGGTGGAGCTGTGGTCGGCGTGCCGCGGCCAGGACATGGTCGTGCACTGCATCCCGTGGTTTTTCAACGCGTCGGCGAGCGAGCTGGCGGCCACGTCCGCGGTGGCGGAAGTGCCGAGCAAAAGCCAGCTTCCGGCGTCGGTGTGGTCCGGCTCCGGCAATTCGCGTTGCCGCCATTCGACGGTCAGCAGCCGCTCGGCCAGCACCCGATCTTTGTTGCCGCTCTCGGATGCGCTGGTGCCCACCCGCAGGCCCTGCACGGTGAGCAGGACTGCCCCGTGCTCGTCGAGCACGTCGATGTCCGCCTCGACCCCGGAAGTGTCGGCCTTGGTCACCCGTGTGTAGCAGTAGTGGGCGTTGCGGGCGGCGCCGTAGGCGCGGAGTCGACGAATACCCAACACCAACCCCAGCGCGCCGTCGCCCAGGGCCCGGACGTCCGGATGAGCTTCAACGGACTGGAAACAGGCATCCAGCAATGCGGGGTGTACGCCGTAAAGAGCCTGTTGCGAGCGGATTTGGCGGGGCAGCGCCACCTCGGCCAGGACGGTGCCGGGCGCCTCTTTGCCGGTGTGGACGACACCCAGACCGGCGAATGCGGGACCGTACTGAACGCCACGTCGGTCCATGCGCGCGCGCACCTCGTCGCCATCATCGCTACCCGTATGCGCGGCGAGGAGCGCGCACATGTCGTACGCGGGCGGCCGGTCATCCTCTGCGGCACGGAGGATTGCGGCGGCATGCCGCGCCTGTTCGCCGCCCCGATTCGACTCGACGGTGAACTCGACGACGCCCGGTGAGGACAACGACGCCAAGGCGCCGATCGTGGTCTGCTCATCCAGCAGGAGCGCCTGCTCGAACCGGATGTCGCGAACCTCGGCCGTCTCGCCCAGCACGGTGCGCGCGGCGGCCAACGCCATCTCGCAGTACGCGGCTCCCGGGAGCACAACCACATTGCGGATCTGGTGGTCGGCGAGCCACGGCTGCGCGGCGGTGCCGACCTCGGCCTGCCACACGTGGCGCTCGGGCTCCTCCTGCAAGTGCACGTGCGAACCCAGCAGTGGATGCACGGAAACGGTGCAGCCGCCGTGTGTCGGGGATTCCTGGCCGCCGCCGCTCAACCACAGCCGGCGGTGCGTCCAGGTCGGCAGCGGCGCGTCCACCAGCCGCCCACTCGGGTAGAGCACGGAGAAATCGACCGCGGCGCCCGCGCTGTGTAGATCCGCCACAAAACCACGCAGCCCGTAGGGAAGCGATTGTTGACGGCGCATCCCGGCCAGAGCGGCCATCGGCATCTCCCGACCGCGCGCGGTCTGCTCGAGAGCGCGGGTAAGTAGCGGGTGCGGCGCCAGCTCGGCAAAGACCCGGAAGCCGTCCTCCAAAGCGGCCTGCACGGCCGTGGCGAACCGCACCATACGGCGCATGTTGTTCGCCCAATAGCGGGCGTCGCACACGGGCTGCTCGCGCGGGTCGAACAGGGTCGCCGAGTAGTACGGAACCTCCGGTGTCATCGGTCTGATCTCTGCGAGCATCGCGGTCAGCTCGTCCATGATCGGATCGACTTGAGGCGAATGAAAGGCGACGTCCGTGGGGACCTCGCGGGCCATCACATCGCGCTGCTCCCAGGCCGCGACCAGGTCGCGAACCGTTTGGGCGGCACCGGCAATCACGGTGGACTGCGGCGAGGCCACCACCGCCACCACGACGTCGTTGACGCCACGCGCCGTCAGCTCCGAAAGCACTTGCTGGGCGGGCAATTCCACCGATGCTGTGGCACCCGCACCGGCGATGCGGGACATCAGCCGCGAGCGGCGGCAGATCACCCGCGCCCCATCTTCCAGCGACATCGCACCCGCGACGACAGCTGCCGCGGCCTCGCCGAGGGAGTGCCCGATCACCGCGCCCGGGCGCACTCCATATGCCTTCATCGTGGCCGCCAGCGCGACCTGCATGGCGAACAGGGTCGGCTGGACACGGTCTTGACCGGCCACGGTCTGCGGCGCCGACATGGCTGCGATCACCGAGAATCCGGACTCCCGCGCGATCAGCGGTTCGACCTCCGCGACGGTGGCGGCAAACACCGGTTCGGTCGCCAGCAGGTCTGCGCCCATCGCCGCCCATTGCGAACCCTGCCCGGAGAACACCCAAACCGGCCCGCGGTCGTCCTGTCCGACCGCGGGCTGATACGGAGCATCGCCGTCGGCGACCTCGCGCAGAGCCACGACGAGCCCGGGCCGGCTATCCGCGATGACCGCGGTGCGTACCGGGCGGTGGGCGCGCCGACGCGCCAGGGTGTAGGCCAGGTCGGGCAACGCCAGATCGTCGTGTGCTCGCACCCAGCCGGCCAGCCGGCCGGCCGTGCGGCGCAGTTCATCGGCCGAGGTGGACGACAGCGGGAATATCATCGGTTCCGTCGTCGACGATTCAGACTGGGATACAACGGTTTTCAGGGCTTGTTCGGGTGCTTGTTCCACGATGGCGTGCACGTTGGTTCCCGACAGGCCGTACGACGAGACCGCCGCCCGTCGTGGGTGGTCCCCGTTGGTAGTCCACGGCGTAGTCTCAAGGGGCACAAAGAGTTTCGTATCGATCTTGGCCAGGTCATCGGGCAGCCGGGTGAAATGCAGATTCCGGGGAACCACACCGTGTTGCAGCGCGAGGATCGCCTTCATCATCCCGAGCGCTCCGGAGGCCGCCTGCGCATGGCCGAAGTTGGTCTTCACCGACGCCAGCGCGCAGGGCCCCTCGACGCCGTAAATGTCGGCCAGGCTGGCATATTCGATCGGGTCACCCACCGGGGTGCCGGGCCCGTGGGCCTCGACCATGGCAACCGTTCGGGCGTCGACACCCGCGGCGGCCAACGCCGCCTGATACACCGCGGTCTGCGCGGTCTTCGACGGGGTGGCGATATTCACGGTGTGACCGTCCTGATTGGCGGCGGTCCCCCGCACGACGGCCAGAATCCGGTCGCCATCGCGCAGCGCGTCGGAAAGCCGCTTGAGTAAGAGCATGACGCTGCCCTCGCCGCCCACGAACCCGTCGGCCGCGACGTCGAAGGCGTGGCAGCGCCCGGTCGGCGACAGCATGCCCTCGGCCGACCCCGCGGCGAACTTCCGCGGGTCCAACGCCAGCGTGGCGCCGCCGGCAAGGGCGAGGTCGCTTTCGCGCTCGTGCAGGCTGCGGCAAGCCAGGTGGATCGCGGTCAGGCCGGAGGAACAGGCGGTGTCCACGGTCAATGCGGGACCGTGAACCCCCAGGGCGTAGGCGATGCGCCCGGAGGCCAGGCTGAAGTTGCTGCCGGAAAAGCCGTATGCCCCCTCGACGGAGTGCGCGTCGGCGGCCAGCAGTTGGTAGTCACCATGCGTCAATCCCATGAACACGCCGGTGCGCGAGTCGGCGATCCGCTCCCGCGTAAGACCGGCGTGTTCCATGGCCTCCCACGAGGTTTCCAGAAGTATCCGGTGTTGCGGATCCATCGCGGTCGCTTCCCGCTCGTTGATCCCGAAGAACTCGGGATCGAAGCCGGCGACGTCGTCGATGAATGCGCCCCACCGCGAGACCGACCGGCCCGGCACACCCGGCTCGGGATCGTAGTATTCGTCGGCGTCCCAGCGGTCGGGCGGGATCTCGGTAACCAGGTCGTCGCCGCGCAGCAACGCCTCCCACAACTGCTCCGGGGAATCGATGCCTCCCGGTAGCCGGCACGCCATGCCGATCACAGCAATGGGAGTGACAGGTGTGGCGCCGATCGGGGGCGAGTCGGTCGACGGCGAGCGCTGCATGACGTCGTCGATCGGGTAGGTAGTCATTTCGCGCCCTCACAGCAACTGAGTTGGCTGCCAGGGTCGTCGTCGAACGGATTGATACTCACCGGTCCTCCAAATCTCGCGTGGGCAAGGGCCGAACACATCGGTGCGCAGCTGTTGCGAGCGCTGTAGGGCATCGCCCGGAACGGCTCGACAAGGTGCATGATTCAGAGCGTTGTGGTTTTGCAATCCCGTTGTCAGGCTTATCAAGTCGGTAGCGTAGTCAGGACCCGCACATAGAGTGGTCGACGCGAGCCAACAGAGTGGTGGCTGCGTCGGCGGCGGACAATACTCCACCAGAAACCGGATCGCTGCGCGGATCACGGTCTGCAACAGCATTTTTCGTCGACGCCGCACACTTCGGCCGTGGCAGCGACGAGCTAGATCTCCCCCGCGTCGACGGCTTTCCTGACTTCCTGCGCGCGGGCCACCTGCGCTGCCGTGTACCCGATCAGCAGCGCCACCGCGCCGAGCAGCACGACGACCCCGGCCAGCCACAACAGGCCGTAGGTGTAGCCGCGGTCCAGTGCATGCAACTGCGCGGCGTTCATGGACTTCACCGGACCCAGGGTGCCGCCCAGCCGCAGCGTGTGCGATGTGATGGCGGCCTGGATGATGACCAGCACCAGCGGTCCGCCCAAGGTCTGCAGCATCACGGCAATCGCCGAGGTGGGCCCGATCCGGTCGGAGCCGACGCTGGCGATCACCGACAGCGTGAGCGGGACGAAGATCGCGCCGATACCAAGGGCGCCGATGCTGAGCGGCACAAGCAGGTTCGGGAAGTACGGGATCCCGGCGTTGAGTGTCGCGCCGTACAGCGTTGCGATCAGAATCAGGCCGCTGCTGGCGAGCACCACCACCCGCGGCGGGAACCACATCACCAGCTTCGACGCCGCGCCGACCCCGATGGCCACCCCGATGCCGAACGGGATGAAGGCGACACCAGCGCGCAGCGGGCTGTAGCCCATGACGGTCTGCACATACATGCCGACCAGCACGGTCAGGCTGAACAGCACGCCACCGCCGAGGAACATGGCCGCGAACGCGGCCAGCCGGTTGCGGTCGAAGAACAGGCCGAACGGCACGATGGGGTTCTCGGCGGTGCGCTCCGCCACGACGAACGCCACGAGGGCGGCCAGGGCCACCAGGCCCGAACCGATCGTGATGGCCGACTGCCACCCGTGCTCCGGGCCCATCGACAGGCCGAACACCGCGGCGGTACAGCTCAACGTGGCCAGCGCGGCCCCGGTGGCGTCGAGCTTCATCCGCTCCTTCTGGGTTTCCTGCAGCATGATGACGGCCAGGCAGATCACCGCCAGCCCGATCGGCACGTTCACCAAAAACGCCAGCCGCCACGACACGTCGGTCAGCGCGCCGCCCACCACCAGGCCCAGCACCCCGCCGAGACCGGACATCGCGCCGAACACCCCTGTTGCGACGTTGCGTGCCGATCCCCTCGGGAACGTGGTCGCTATCAGCGCCAAATTGGTCGGCGCCATGATCGCGGAAGCCGCGCCGTGCAGCAGCCGCGCCGTTATCAGGGTCCCCCCGTCCCAGGCGATGCCGCACAAGGTCGAGGCGAAAGTGAACAGCGCGACCCCGACGATGAAAGCGCGCTTGCGGCCGATGGTGTCACCCAGGCGGCCACCCAGCAGCATCAGGCCACCGAAGGTCAGCATGTAGGCGGTAATCACCCAGCTCCGCCCGGCATCCGACAAGCCCAGCTCGTTCTGGATCCTGGGCAGCGCGAAGATCGCGACGGGGCCGTCCATCGCCACCATCAGTTGCATGCCGCCGATCGCGACAACGACGGCGACGAACGGGCGAGACCGCAGCAAAGGCGGAAGGCGCCTCTTCGCGGGGCGCGGCGCGCTCGGTTTGACGGCCATCATTCTGTGCGCGCACCTTCGAGTTCTAATAGAACTTTGAGTTGTTGGCCATACTGGATGAGCGATTCTGTATTCAGCATTTCTTGATGCCTGGAATCGACCGCGTAGCAATGGATTTCGCCAGTAATGTGAGGTCGCCAACTCTGCAGCGGAGACGAATTCTGGTCGTCGTCATCCTCCACGGCAGCGAAAACGTCCACGTCACCGTTGAAAACCCCTGGTTCATGGTCTCGGGCCAACGCCAGATTCGTGTCGTCGTTGCGGACGATCGAATCGAGGAGCGGCTTGTATCGAGCCAATTCGACGATTCCTCGTTCGCGGAGTAGTTCTTCTGCCAGCTCGTAGGTGAGCGGCTCATCGGGAATGTCGATGCGGCAGAACCGCAAAACTTCTTCCAGCGCCTTCTCGACCAACACATCGCTGTTGAGGACGTCGCTGTTCGGGACGGTCAGGAGGGCGTCGAGAAGGATCAGGCGTGCGATCGAGCATCCGCGTCGCTGAAGCTCGATGGCGATTTCATGGGCGACGACGCCTCCGAAAGACCAGCCGAGAAGGTTGTAGGGTCCGGTCGGATCGACCCCCTGAATCCGGTCGGCATAGTTTTTCGCCATGTCGCGGATTGACGCGGGTTCGGCCTCGCCGTTTTGCGGGGCTTGCTGAATTCCGATGATCGGGCAGTCCAGGTAATTTCCGAGGGCGTGATACGGCCAGCTCAGCCCGCTCGCGGGATGGATGCAGAACAGCGGAATACCGGTGCCCTCCTTGAGGAACTCGACGGGCACGACTTCCACCTCGCCGGCGTCTTGGCCCAATTCCCGGCTCAAGCTCCTGACGGACGGCGCGTGGAACAACGTGCGCACCACGAGGCCGGCGTCCAGGGATTTGTTGATGGCGGCGATGACCCGCATGGCCGACAGGGAATCCCCGCCCAGATCGAAGAAGGAGTCGTCGACCCCGACGCGCTCGAGCCCGAGCACCTGGGCGTAGATGCCGGCCACGATCTCCTCGGTGGGCGTGGCCGGCGCGCGGTAGCGATCGCCCTCGCAGTACTCGGGTGCCGGAAGGGCCCGGGTGTCCAGTTTGCCGTTGACCGTCAACGGCAGCGCGTCGATCACCACCACCGCCGCCGGGACCATGTAGGCCGGCAGCCGCTGACCCAGCCGGGCCCGAACATCGGCCGGGTCAACGGCGCCAGTGACA
>NZ_KL446994.1:65595-66618 GCF_000709305.1 Mycobacterium sp. TKK-01-0059 | reverse complement strand
ATAGGGCCGGTCGGTGGGCAGCGCCAGGCGCTCGGGCAGCCCGGCCAGCTCCTGCTCCCAGTACGCCAGCTGGGCGGCGATCGGGCTGTCGCTGTCGGTGACCTCACCGAGCTGGGTGCGCTGCCACAGCGTGTAATCGGCGTACTGCACCGGCAACGGCGCCCAACCGGGTGCCTGCCCCGCACACCGGCTGGCATAAGCCAGTCCCAGATCACGCACCAGCGCGGTGATCGACCAGCCGTCGGAAGCGATGTGGTGCACCACGGCCACCAGCACGTGTTCGTCGTCCGCGATGCGGAAAAGCCGTGCCCGCAAAGGAATCTCGGTGGCCAGATCGAACGAGTGACGCACCGTCGGGTCGATGGCCTCCTGCAGCCGGGTTTCCGGCCAGCCGGTGGCATCGACGACCTGCCAACCGAAGTCGGCCTGCTCGATCGGGATAACCACCTGTTCGGGTATCCCGTCGATCGCCGGGAAGAGGGTGCGCAGGGTCTCCTGGCGGGCTACCACATCGGCGAGCGCCGCCCCTAACGCCTCGGCATCCAGCCGTCCGCTGAGCCGCAGCGCCACCGCCATGTTGTAGATCGGTGAAGGCCCCAGCAACTGGTCGATGAACCACAAGCGTTGCTGGGCAAACGACAACGGCACCACCTCAGGCCGCTCAACCGCCACCACCGGCTGGCGTCGACCGCCACCTCCGCCGACACGGAGCGCCAACTGGGTCACCGTGGGCGCCTCAAACACGGTGCGCACCGAAAGCTCTGCCTTCAGACCCATCTCGATCGCGGCGACCAAGCGCATCGCCAGCAGCGAATCCCCACCCAGATCGAAGAACGACTGGTCGACCCCGACGCGCTCAATCCCGAGGACCTCGGCGAACGCGCCGGCCAGGATCTCTTCGACCGGGTTGGCCGGCGCGCGATATCCGGCGCTCTGGTATTCGGGTGCGGGCAGGGCGCGGGTATCGAGTTTGCCGTTGACCGTCAACGGCAGCGCGTCGAGCACGACCACCGCGGCCGGCAC
>NZ_KL446994.1:62350-65223 GCF_000709305.1 Mycobacterium sp. TKK-01-0059 | reverse complement strand
CGGGCGATCACCGCCGCCTGCTCCACCCCATCCAGCGCGGCCAGCGCCGCCCGGATCTCACCGAGTTCAATGCGATACCCACGGATCTTGACCTGCTCATCGGCCCGACCCAGATAATCCAGCTGCCCGTCGCGCCCCCAACTCACCAGATCCCCGGTGCGATACATCCGTTGTCCCGGCGCGCCGAACGGGCACGCCACAAACCGCGACGCCGTCAACCCCGGGCGGCGCACATATCCGACACCGACCCCCGTACCGGCCACATACAACTCCCCGACCACCCCGACCGGCACCGGACGCAGCCACCGGTCCAGCACGAAGAACGCCGCGCCGGGCACCGGCGAACCGATCGGCACGACATCCGACCCGGCGGTCAGCGGCGCGCTCAAGGCCACCCACATCGTCGTCTCGGTCGGGCCGTATTCGTTGATCATCACGCGCCCGGGTGCCCACCGTTCGGTCAGCTCGGCGGGGCAGGCCTCGCCGCCCACCAGCAGGGCCACCGACTCCAGCCCCTCCGGCGACAACGTCCCCACCGCCGAGGGGGTTTGGCATAGGACGCTGACCTGTTCGGTGATCAGCAGCGCGCGGAAGTCTTCCGGTGCGGCCGCCACCGACTCGGGCACCACCACCAACCGCCCACCGTGCAGGAGGGCGCCGTAGATCTCCCACCCCGAGATGTCGAAGCTGTAGGAGTGCCACTGCGACCACACCTGCTCGGGCCCGGCCAAACTCGGGTCAAGAGACCCCAGCAGCTCGGTGACGTTGCGGTGGGTGATGGCAACGCCTTTGGGCACCCCGGTGGTGCCCGACGTGTAGATCACGTAAGCGATGTCATCGGGATCCGGCGCCGGCAATCCCGTGTCGGGGAAGCCGTCAATGCGGGGATCGGCCACATCGATGACCGTTAGGTCGCACCCATCCAGCCGCCCGGCCAGCGCCGCGGTGGTGATCGCGACAATCGGCGCGGCATCGGCCACGACGAACGCGATCCGCTCCGCCGGATGCGCGGGGTCGATCGGCAGATAGGCCGCCCCGGTCTTGAGCACCGCCAACATCGCTACGACTGCCTCGGCGCAACGGTTGAACAGCAGCGCCACGCACTGTCCCGGACCCGCGCCTTGGGCGGTCAGCAGGTGCGCCAGCAGGTTCGACGCCTCGTCGAGCTCCCGGTAGGTCATCGACCGGCCGTCGGAGCTGATCGCCACGGCCTCCGGGGCGCGGGTGAGCTGCGCGGCGAACACCGCCGGAATCGACGGCGAGGGTGACGCCGTCGGGGTCAACGCCGCCCGGTTGCCGATCTCATCCAGCCGAGCGTGCTCGCCCGCGTCCAGCACGTCCACGGACGACAACACTCGGGACGGCTCGGCGGTGACCGCGATCAGCACTCGCTCCAGCCGCTCGATCAGCGCCTCGATGGTGGCCGCGTCGAACACGTCGGTGCGGAACTCCACCGAGCCGCCGATGCCGGCGGGATCACCGGCGGAAGTCCAGCGTTCGCCCAGCGTGAAGGTCAGGTCCATCCGGGCAACCCGGGTGTCCGCCGCCAGCGGTGTGACCTGCAGATCACCCAGGGCCAACCCGGCGGGGACGCCGTCCTCCCGCGCGAAGTTCTGCCAGGCCAATACCACCTGTATCAGCGGGTGGTGGGCCAGGCTTCGGGTCGGGTTGAGCCGCTCCACGAGCAGCTCGAAGGGCACGTCCTGGTGCTCGTAGGCGGCCAGACTGCGCGCCCGCACCTGATCCAGCGATTCGGTGAAGCTCGGGTCGCCGGCCAGGTCGACCCGCAACACCAGGGTGTTGACAAAAAAGCCCACCAATCCATCGAGTGCGGGATCATCGCGCCCGGCGATCGCGAATCCGACCGCCACGTCGCTGCTGGCGGTCACCTTGGCCAGCAGTACGGCCAGGGCGGCCTGGATCACCATGAAGCTGGTCGCGTTGTGCTCCCGGGCCACCGCGCGCACCCGCTGCTGCAGCTCGGGCGGCCACTCCACCATGACGCTGGCGCCGCGGTAGTCGGCCATGGGCGGATAGGGCCGGTCGGTGGGCAGCGCCAGGCGCTCGGGCAGCCCGGCCAGCTCCTGCTCCCAGTACGCCAGCTGGGCGGCGATCGGGCTGTCGCTGTCGGTGACCTCACCGAGCTGGGTGCGCTGCCACAGCGTGTAATCGGCGTACTGCACCGGCAACGGCGCCCAACCGGGTGCCTGCCCCGCACACCGGCTGGCATAAGCCAGTCCCAGATCACGCACCAGCGCGGTGATCGACCAGCCGTCGGAAGCGATGTGGTGCACCACGGCCACCAGCACGTGTTCGTCGTCCGCGATGCGGAAAAGCCGTGCCCGCAAAGGAATCTCGGTGGCCAGATCGAACGAGTGACGCACCGTCGGGTCGATGGCCTCCTGCAGCCGGGTTTCCGGCCAGCCGGTGGCATCGACGACCTGCCAACCGAAGTCGGCCTGCTCGATCGGGATAACCACCTGTTCGGGTATCCCGTCGATCGCCGGGAAGAGGGTGCGCAGGGTCTCCTGGCGGGCTACCACATCGGCGAGCGCCGCCCCTAACGCCTCGGCATCCAGCCGTCCGCTGAGCCGCAGCGCCACCGCCATGTTGTAGATCGGTGAAGGCCCCAGCAACTGGTCGATGAACCACAAGCGTTGCTGGGCAAACGACAACGGCACCACCTCAGGCCGCTCAACCGCCACCACCGGCTGGCGTCGACCGCCACCTCCGCCGACACGGAGCGCCAACTGGGTCACCGTGGGCGCCTCAAACACGGTGCGCACCGAAAGCTCTGCCTTCAGACCCATCTCGATCGCGGCGACCAAGCGCATCGCCAGCAGCGAATCCCCACCCAGATCGAAGAACGACTG
>NZ_KL446994.1:40263-60992 GCF_000709305.1 Mycobacterium sp. TKK-01-0059 | reverse complement strand
CGATCGCCACCACCGCCTCGACCGACCGCGACAACACCACCGCCACAGTCCGCCCCGGCCCCGTCCCCCGCCCAACAAGCAGGTGCGCCAACCGATTCGAGGACCCATCCAACTCCCGATACGTCAGCGACAAGCCATCACCGACCACCGCCACCGCATCCGGAATCCGGGCCACCTGGGTGGCGAACAACTCCGGCACCGACACCGCAACGCTGTGCGGAATGGCCAAAACCGCCTTATTACCAAGCTCTTCCAGGCGAGCGCGCTCACCCACACCCAGCACATCCACCGACGACAACCGCCGACCCGGATCGGCGGCCATCGCCACCAACACCCGCTCCAACCGACCGATCAACGCCAAGACGCTGTCCGCGTCGAACACGTCGGTGCGAAATTCGACTTGCCCCGAAATCCCGGCGGGCTCACCGGCGTCGGTCCAGCATTCTTTGAGGAAGAAGACCAGATCCATTTTCGCGGTCTGGGTGTCCCCGAGCAGCGGCGTGACCTGAAGGTCACCCAAGCTCAGCCCGGTCTCGGGGACGCTGACCTGTCCCGGGAAGTTGTTCCAGCCCAACATCACCTGGACCAGCGGGTGGTGGGCCAACGATCGGGTGGGGTTGAGCCGCTCGACGAGTACCTCGAACGGCACGTCCTGGTGCTCGTAGGCGGCCAGGCCGCGTGATCGCACCTGCGCCAGCAGCTCGGCGACGGTGGGATCGCCGGCAAGATCGACGCGCAGGACCAACGTGTTGACGAAAAATCCCACCAGCTCGTCGAGCGCGGGATCGCGGCGCCCGGCGATCGCGAATCCCACCGCCACATCGCTGCTGGCGCTGAGCTTCGACAGCAGCACCGCCAGGGCGGCCTGCGTCACCATGAATCCGGTCGCGTTGTGTTCGCGGGCCATCCGAGCAATCTGCTGCTGCAACAACGCCGGCCACTCGACGGTCACCCTGGCGCCGCGCTGATCGGCCACCGGCGGATAGGGCCGGTCGGTGGGCAGCTGCAGCCGCTCGGGCATCCCGGCCAGCGTCTGCTCCCAGTAGGCCAGCTGCGCGGCGATGCGGCTTTCACTGTCGTCGAGATCGCCGAACTGCGCGCGCTGCCACAGCGTGTAGTCGACATACTGCACCGGCAATGGGGCCCAGTCGGGGGCCCGGCCCGCGCACCGGCTTGCATAGGCCACACTCATGTCTCGCACCAGGCGGGTCGTCGACCAACCGTCGGCGGCGATTTCGTGCAGCACGGCCACCATCACGTGTTCGTCGTCGGCGACGCGGAAAAGCCGTGCCCGCAACGGGATCTCGGTGGCCAGGTCAAACCCGTAGCGCACCACGGCGCCGACGGCGTCCTCCACCTGGCCAGCCGGCCATCCGGTGGCATCAACGACGTCCCAGCCGAAATCGGCCTGGTCGGCGGGCACCACCAGTTGCTGCGGTATCCCGTCGACCGCCCGGAACAGGGTGCGCAGGCTCTCATGGCGGCTGACCACATCGACCAGCGCCGCACCCAGCGCGTCCGCATCGAGGCGCCCACTCAGCCGCAACGGCACCACCACGTTGTAAAGCGGTGAAGGCCCTTGCAATTGGTCGATAAACCACAACCGACTCTGGGCAAACGACAACGGAATCACCGCCGGCCGCTCCGCCGGCACCAGCGGCTCCAGGCCCGCGCCTTGACCGATACGGGGCGCCAATTCGGCAACCGTGGGGGCCTCGAACACCGCACGCACCGACAGGTCGGCATCCAGAACGTTGTTGACCGCGGCGATCAGCCGCATCGCCGACAGCGAGTCCCCACCCAGGTCGAAGAACGAGTCGTCGGCCCCGACCTTGTCGATCGCCAGCACCTCGGCGAACAGGCCGGCGACGATCTTTTCGGTCTGGGTCTGCGGCGCCCGGAAGGCTGTGGTGGCAAAAACGGGTGCCGGCAAGGCCTTACGGTCGATCTTGCCCGAGGACGTCATCGGGAACTCGTCGAGCACCACGATGTGCGTCGGCACCATGTATTCGGGCAACCACGCGCTCAACTGCTGACGCACGGCGGTGATTTTGGTGTTGGTCTGCGGGTCGTTGGCGTGACTGGTGACTCGGTGGGCCGCGTCGGGCGGCAGATACAGATCGGTCAGCGCCCAGGTCCGCTCAGCGTCGGCGGCAGTGACGAACACCGCGTCCACGGTGCCCGGTTGGGCTCCCCAGGTGACCGCGACGCGGTATCCGGCGTTCTCGCCAACGCGGTGGAGTTGTTCGGGGACAATGGCATCCGCGCTCTCGGCCAGGGCCAGCGCGTCGGACAGGGCGAGCCCGTCGGCGAGGGCGTGTTCGACGTGGACGTCGCTGATCACTCCCGCGCGGGGGATCTCGGTGACGCGAATCGTGTCGGGTCGCTCGGCCACCAACCGGTCGTGCAGCCCGCCCAGGCCCGTGCACTGGGCCCACGCCCAGCTGTCTGCGGCGGCCAGTGAGCGCACCGGCGCCGGGGTTTTAAAGACGACGAGGTCGTAGCGATACCGGTTGAGTTCGTTGTCGGCCGCGCCGCGCTTGACTTCAATATCCAGCCCGGAAACCGATTCATGGCCGGCAGCCCAGGTGGTGAAAAACTCTGGGGCCAGCAGCAATTCGGCTTCGCCGAGCATGGCGCGCTGAACTCGTTGGCGAATCTCGTCAACGTCGGCGGTGTCGTTGGCGGCCCGGACAAGCGCGACGCCGGTTTGAAACGCGCCCTGCAGACTGTGATTGCGCACGTCGCCGACGAACAGTGCCCCGCCGGGTGCCAGCAATCGCATCGCGACCGCCAGCACGTCGGTGAGATAGCGCGCGCTCGGGAAGTACTGGACCACCGAGTTGAGCACCACCACATCGAAATGGCCCTCCGGCAACGCATCTGCCACATCGGCGGGCTGCACCCGCAACCGCACCCGATCCCCCCACGGCTGCCCGGCCACGGCGGCCTGCAGCCTCTGGATCGTCGGCGCGGAGAAGTCCGTGGCCCAGTACTCGGCACAGACCGGCGCCAACTGGGAAAGCAATAGCCCCGAACCCACGCCGATCTCCAGCACCCGCGCGGGATGCAATTCGAGGATCCGATCCACCGTGGCCGAACGCCACTCGATCATCTCCTCGAGCGGGATCGGATCGTCGGTGTAGCTGCTGTTCCAGCCGCGGAAATCCATGCCGAATTCCGGCGCGTCCACGTCGGCGCTATACGCCTCGTCATACAGGTGTTGCCACGCTTGGACGGTGTCGGCGTCGCGCTCGGCGGTGGTGGCCTGCTCGAGGGTGACATAGGCGACGAGGTGGGAGCCGGTTCTGCTCTCGTGCACGGTGGCGGCCGCCCGGGCGACCTGCGGGCAGCCCAGCAAGGTGTTTTCGATTTCGCCCAGTTCGATGCGGTGCCCGCGCAGCTTGATCTGAGCGTCGGCACGGCCGAGGTAGTCCAGGGTTCCGTCGAGCGTCCAGCGCGCCAGGTCGCCGGTGCGATACAGCCGCGCGCCCGCGGGCCCGTAGGGATCGGCCACGAACCGTTCCGCGGTCAGATCCGCGCGGCCCAGGTAGCCGCGCGCCAACGCCGGTCCGCCCAGATACAACTCGCCGACCACCCCGATGGGGGCGGGGTTCAGCCGCGCGTCGAGCACCAGCGCGCGCATCCCCGGGAGCGGGCTGCCGATGCGGACCGGCTGCCCCGCCACCAGCGGCACCGTGGTGGCCCAGATTGTGGCCTCGGTCGGGCCGTAGCCGTTGAACATGTGCCGCCCCGGCGCCCACGCGGCCACCAACTCGTCGGGGCAGGCTTCACCGCCGACGATCAAGGTGGACAACGCATCCAGCCGGCTTCGATCCAGCGACGACAGCAACGTCGGGGTCATCACGGCCGCGTTGACCCGTTGCTCCTGCAGCAATGCCGTCAGCGCCTCGCCGGCATACACCTCCGGCGGCGCGACGACCAACGCGCCGCGCGATCCCACCGCGACCAACAACTCACCGAGCGCGGCGTCGAATGTCGGGGAGAGCACCGCCAGCATTCGGGTGTCCGCGCCGAGCCCAAACGCCTCGCGGTGCGCCGCGGCGACCCCGGGCAGACCGCCGTGGGTGACCGCCACGCCCTTCGGGGTGCCGGTGGACCCCGACGTGAAGATCACATACGCGGTGTTGTCCGGTCCCAACTCCGCCAGTCGGTCGGCGTCCGTGATCGGCTCGGCGCACCGCCCGGACAGGTCCAGGCCGTCGATGCGCAGCACCGGGCGCGTCCCGGCCCCGGCCACCGTGTCGGCGTCGCGGGTCAACACGCACACCGCGCCCACGGCGTCCAGCACCGTCGCGATCCGCTCGACCGGGTGAGCGGGATCCACCGGCACGTACACGCCGCCGGCTTTCTGCACCGCCCACCACGCCACCACGAGTTCCGTGGACCGGCCCATCGCCACGCCCACCGCGCGTTCCGGGCCCACCCCCGCCTCGATCAGCAGCCGCGCCAGCCGCGTCGACCACGTGTCGAGCTCGCGGTAGGACAAGCTCCGGGCCCGATCGACGATCGCCACCGCGTCCGGGTCGGCGGCCACCGCCGCGTCCAACAACTCCGGCGCCACCCCCGCCGGCGCCCCAACTCCGGCGCCAGACCACCGCGACAGCACCAGATCACGCTCGTCGCGATCCAGCAGCGCCAGGTCGCCCACCACCACCGACGCATCCGCGACGACCGCTTCGATCACCCGCGTGAACCAGGTGACGAAGCGCTCGATGGTGACCCGGTCATACAGGTCCGTGGCATAGGTCACGACCCCGGCGGCCATCGGTGCGGCCGGGTCGTCGGAGGGCACCTCCCGCAGGTCGACATCCAGATCGAATTTGGCGGTGCGGCTGTCCACCGCCAGCGGCTCGATGCTGAGCCCGTCGAGCGCCACCTCGGGGCGCACGTTGTTCTGGAAGGCCAGGGCCACCTGAAACAGCGGATGGTGCGCCGTGGAGCGCACCGGGTTGAGCTGCTCGACCAGTCGCTCGAACGGCACATCCTGATTGGTGTAGGCGTCCAGCGCCTTCTGGCGCACCTGCTCGAGCACATCGCTGAACCGGTGCGCAGGCCTCACGCCCACCCGCAGCACCCAGGTGTTGACGAAGAACCCGACCAGCTCATCCAGCGCCGCATCCATCCGCCCGGCGATCGGGGTGCCCATGGTCACGTCCTCGCCGACCCCGGCCCGGTGCAGGACCACCGCCATGGCCGCCTGCAACACCATCGAGGCGGTTGCGTTATGCGCCGCCGCCAACGCCTTGATCCCCGCCCACAGCCGCGGGTCGAGGTGCATGTCCACCGCATCGCCGCGGTAGCTGGGCACCGGCGGGCGGGCCCGATCCGCCGGCAGCGACACCACCTCGGGCAGCTCCGCCAACTCCTGCCGCCAATAGGCCAGCTGCCCGGCGATCACACTGTCGGGATCGGACTCGACGCCCAACCAATCCCGTTGCCAGAGCGTGTAATCGGCGTACTGCACCGGCAACGGCGCCCACTGCGGGGCCCGGCCCTGCCGCCGCGCCAGATAGGCCTCGCCGATATCCCGGGCCATCGGAGCCAGTGACCACCCGTCAAATGCGATGTGGTGCACCACAATTCCCACGACATGTTGCTCGGGGCCCACCTCATAGATCTGCGCGCGAATCGGGATCTCGGTCGCCAGATCGAACCGATACCCCGCCAGTTCCACCAACTCGCCGAGCAGATCCTGCTCGGTCAACGACACCACTGCCGCGTCGCCGCGCCGCCACATCCCGGCCTCGGCCGGCAGCACCTGCTGGAACGGCACACCGTCCATGTCGGGAAATATGGTGCGCAGCGCCTCGTGGCGGGCGATGACGTCATCGACGGCCGCCGTCAACGCCTCGACGTCCAGCGCCCCGCTGATCCGAAACGCGGTCGGCATGTTGTAGGTCGCCACCCCGCCCTCGAACCGGTCGAGGAACCACAACCGGCTCTGCGCATACGACAACGGCACCATCGGCGGCCGCGCGCCGGCCACCAACGGCTGACGCGTACCGCCGTCCCCGCCGATACGGGGCGCCAACTGGGCAACGGTGGGCGACTCGAACACGGTGCGCACCGCGAGACCGGCGTCCAGGGATTTGTTGATGGCGGCGATGACCCGCATCGCCGACAGGGAATCCCCGCCCAGATCGAAGAAGGAGTCGTCGACCCCGACGCGCTCGAGCCCGAGCACCTGGGCGTAGATGCCGGCCACGATCTCCTCGGTGGGCGTGGCCGGCGCGCGGTAGCGATCGCCCTCGCAGTACTCGGGCGCCGGAAGCGCCCGCGTGTCCAGTTTGCCGTTGACCGTCAACGGCAACGCGTCGATCACCACCACCGCCGCCGGGACCATGTAGGCCGGCAGCCGCTGACCCAGCCGGGCCCGAACATCGGCCGGGTCAACGGCGCCAGTGACATAGCCGACGAGGCGCCTGTCACCGGGGCGGTCCTCGCGGGCGATCACCGCCGCCTGCTCCACCCCATCCAGCGCGGCCAGCGCCGCCCGGATCTCACCGAGTTCAATGCGATACCCACGGATCTTGACCTGCTCATCGGCCCGACCCAGATAATCCAGCTGCCCGTCGCGCCCCCAACTCACCAGATCCCCGGTGCGATACATCCGTTGTCCCGGCGCGCCGAACGGGCACGCCACAAACCGCGAACCGGTCAAAGCGGCCCGGCCCAGGTATCCGTACGCCAGCCCGCCGCCGGCCACATACAACTCCCCAACCACCCCGACCGGCACCGGACGCAACGACGCGTCCAGCACAAAAAAGCCAAGGTGCACCAACGGCACACCGATGGGGCTGGCACTGCGGTCGACGTCGGCGACGCTGATCTCGCGGAACGAGGCATGCACGGTCGTCTCGGTGATGCCGTACATGTTGACCAGCCGCGGTGACCGGCGGTGGCGGTCCAACCAGGTTCCCAGGCGCTGGGGTTCTAGCGTCTCGCCGCCGAACACCACCGTCTCGAGCTTCAGCTGAGATCCCCGCTCGGGTGCCCGCGCATCGGCGGTTTGCAGCGCATAAAACGCCGACGGCGTCTGGCTCAATACGCTGACCTGTTCGGCGATGAGCAACGCGTGCAGGTCTTCGGGTGAGCGCGTCACGGACTCTGGTACCACCACCAGCCGCCCGCCGTGCAACAGCGCACCGAAGATCTCCCACACCGAGTAGTCGAAGGCCAGCGAATGGCACTGCGTCCACACCTGCTCCGGCGACAGCTCCAGGTCGGCGCTCAGTGCCGTCAGCAGGCGGGTCACGTTGTGGTGGGGAATGGCAACGCCTTTGGGAACCCCGGTGGTGCCCGACGTGTAGATCAGGTAGGCGATCTCCTCGGCAGCCGGCATCGGCAGGCCCGTGCACGGGCAGCCCAGGATGCGCGGATCGTCGACATCGATGACCGGCAGGTCACGGCCGTCGAACCGGTCGACCAGCCCTGTGGTGGTGATCGCCGCGATCGGTCCGGCATCGGCAACCATGAACTCCATTCGCGCCGTCGGGTGCGCCGGATCGATCGCCAGATAGGCCGCCCCGGTCTTGAGCACCGCCATTACCGCCACGACCGCCCCGGCCGACCGTGGCAACAGCAGCGCCACACACTGTCCCGGGCCGGCGCCCAGGGCGGCCAACAGGTGCGCCAACCGGTTCGACGCCTCGTCGAGCTCCCGGTAGGTCATCGACCGGCCTTCAAAAGTGATCGCCGCGGCCTCCGGCGTGCGCGCCGCCTGAGCGGCGAACACCGCCGGAATCGACGCCGCGGTTGGCACCGGCCGGGCCAACACCGCCCGGTTACCGACCTTGTCCAGGTGTGCGCGCTCAGCGGCATCCAGGACATCCACTGACGACAATCGCCGGCTGGGATCGGCGGTCATCGCCGCCAGCACCCGCTCCAACCGCTCGATCAATACCTCGATGCTGGCCGCGTCGAACACGTCGGTGCGGAATTCCACATCCCCGGCGATCCCGGCGGGCTCACCGGCCTCGGTGAACCGTTCGGCCAGCGTGAATGTCAGATCCATGCGCGCCGACTGGGTGTCCACCGGCAAACGCGTGACCTGTAGGTCACCCAAGTCCAGCCCGGCGGCGGGATCGCTGGTGTGGCCGGGGAAGTTCTGCCAGGCCAACACCACCTGTATCAGCGGGTGGTGCGCCAGGCTTCGTGTCGGGTTGAGGCGCTCCACGAGCACCTCGAAGGGCACGTCCTGGTGCTCGTAGGCGGCCACGCTGCGCGCCCGCACCTGAGCGAGCAACTCGGCCACGGTGGGATCCCCTGCCGCATCGACCCGCAGCACGAGGGTGTTGATGAAAAACCCCACCAGCTCGTCGAGCGCCGGGTCGCGCCGCCCGGCGATCGCGAATCCGACCGCCACGTCGCTGCTGGCGGTCAGCTTGGCCAGCAGTGCGGCCAGGGCGGCCTGGATCACCATGAACCTGGTCGCGTTGTGCTCGCGGGCGACCTGAGCAATCCGCAGCTGCAGCTCAACCGGCCAGTCCACGACCACGCTGGCGCCGCGGTAGTCGGCCACCGGCGGATAGGGCCGGTCGGTGGGCAATGCCAGGCGCTCGGGCAGCCCGGCCAGCTCCTGCTCCCAGTACGCCAGCTGCGCGGCGATCGGACTGTCGCTGTCGGTGACCTCACCGAGCTGGGTGCGCTGCCACAGCGTGTAATCGGCGTACTGCACCGGCAACGGCGCCCAACCGGGTGCCTGCCCCGCACACCGGCTGGCATAAGCCAGTCCCAGATCACGCACCAGCGCGGTGATCGACCAGCCGTCGGAAGCGATGTGGTGCACCACGGCCACCAGCACGTGTTCGTCGTCCGCGATGCGGAAAAGCCGTGCCCGCAAAGGAATCTCGGTGGCCAAATCGAACTTGTGGCACGCTGTGGCTTTGACGGCCTCACTCAGCCGGCTTTCCGACCAGCCGGTGGCATCAATGATCTGCCAGCCGAAATCGACTTCTTCCCTTGGGATAACCACCTGCTGCGGTGTTCCGTTGGGCGCCGCAAAGAGCGTGCGGAGGCTCTCATGGCGGGCCACGACGTCGGACAGCGCCGCCCCTAACGCCTCGGCATCCAGCCGTCCGCTGAGCCGCAACGCCGCCGGTATGTTGTAGATCGGTGAAGGCCCTTGCAGTTGGTCGATGAACCACAAGCGTTGCTGGGCAAACGACAACGGCACCACCGCGGGCCGCTCCAGGGCCACCACGGGCTCGCGTCGGCCGCCATCCCCGGCGACGCGGAGCGCCAACTGGCCAACCGTGGGCGCGTCAAACAGGGCGGGTACCGAGAGCTCGGCATCGAGGCTGGCGTTGATTATGGCGACCAGGCGCGTCGCGAGCAGCGAGTCCCCGCCCAGATCGAAGAACGACTGGTCGACCCCGACGCGCTCAATCCCGAGGACCTCGGCGAACGCGCCGGCCAGGATCTCTTCGACCGGGTTGGCCGGCGCGCGATATCCGGCGCTCTGGTATTCGGGTGCGGGCAGGGCGCGGGTATCGAGTTTGCCGTTGACCGTCAACGGCAGCGCCTCCAGGACGACCACCGCGGCCGGCACCATATATTCCGGTAGCCGCTCGCCCAGCGCGGCACGCAGGTCGGCCGGGTCCGCGGTCCCAGTGACGTAGGCGACCAGGCGTTTGTCGCCGGGGCGGTCCTCGCGGGCGATGACCACCGCCTGCTCCACGTCGTCGAGGTTCGTCAGTGCGCTTTGAATTTCGCCGAGTTCGATGCGATAGCCGCGGATCTTGACCTGCTCATCGGCACGCCCCAGGTAATCCAGCTGCCCGTCGGCGCGCCAACGCACCAGATCCCCGGTCCGATACATCCGTTGGCCCGGCGCTCCGAATGGGCAGGCCACAAACCGCGAGGCGGTCAATGACGCACGACCCGCATACCCGGCCGCCACCCCGGCACCGGCCACATACAACTCACCGACCACCCCCGCGGGCACGGGATGCAACCAGCCGTCGAGGACGAACAGTGCCGCCCCGCCGACCGGCGCACCGATTGGCGGCGTCCCGGATCCTTGCGTCAGCGGGGCGCTGATCGCCACACACATCGTGGTCTCGGTCGGGCCATAGGCATTGACCATCACCCGCCCCGGCGCCCACCGATCCACCACCTCGGCCGGACACGCCTCACCCACCACCGCCAAGGCCACCGACTCCAAACCCTCGACCGGCAACGCCGCCACCGCCGACGGCGTCTGGGTCAACACACTGACCTGCTCGGCCACCAGCACCCGATGCAGATCCTGCGGTGAGGCGCTCACCGCCTCGCCCACCACCACCAGCCGCCCACCGCGCAGCAGGGCCCCGAAGATCTCCCACACCGACACATCGAACGCCAACGAATGACACAGCGCCCACACCCCCGCCTCGGGCAGCCCGGCCTCCAACGACCCCAACAACTGGGTCACGTTGCGGTGCGTGATCGCCACCCCTTTGGGCACCCCGGTGGTGCCCGAGGTGTAAATCACATACGCGATATCCCCAGGCTCCGGCCCCGACAAATCCGTGTCCGGTTGGGCGTCGATGGCGGGATCGTTGACGTCGATGACCGCCACGCCGTGGCCGTCGAGCCGCTCGGCCAGCGCCGCGGTGGTGATCGCCGCGACCGGCGCGGCATCGCCGAGCACGAAGCCGATCCGCTCCGCGGGCAGACCCGGGTCGATCGGCAAATACGCCGCCCCCGTCTTGAGCACCGCCACGATCGCCACCACCGCCTCGACCGACCGCGACAACACCACCGCCACAGTCCGCCCCGGCCCCGTCCCCCGCCCAACAAGCAGGTGCGCCAACCGATTCGAGGACCCATCCAACTCCCGATACGTCAGCGACAAGCCATCACCGACCACCGCCACCGCATCCGGAATCCGGGCCACCTGGGTGGCGAACAACTCCGGCACCGACACCGCAACGCTGTGCGGAATGGCCAAAACCGCTTTATTACCAAGCTCTTCCAGGCGAGCGCGCTCACCCTCACCCAGCACATCCACCGACGACAACCGCCGACCCGCATCGGCGGCCATCGCCACCAACACCCGCTCCAACCGACCGATCAAATCGCGGATGTCACAACGAGAAAGCCACTGCCCAGCGCCGCCGAACCCACTCGTCTTCGCGCCGGGTTGCAGGCCGAGGAAGAGCCGATCGTGGTCGCTGAAGAAGTCCAGCCCACATTGATCGACGAGATTCGTATGGGTCAGGGTGCCCGAAATCTTGGCACCGGCGATATTCGCCAGATTTGTAGTCGGGATGAAATTGAGGATTACGCGATTCGACCTCTGCGCGGAGCCGCGGGGTCGCCTGTACTCGATGAGATGCACCGGGAACCGCTGATGGTCCAACGCTTCTCGCAGTCGCGTGTCGACATGTCCACAAAAACTGGCAATCGTGGATTCCGGCGAAGCCTTCAACACCAATGGGACGAACCCGGTAACCATTCCGGGCACCGTCTGTGTCTCCGGACGGACCCGCCTGCTTACCGGAAAATCGAAAACCACCTCCGAACCCTCGACGTCGCACCCCCCCACCAGCAGCGCACATGCCGCGGCAATCACCGACGAACGACGCACCCCCAACGCCTGCGACAACTCTCGGATTCCGGAGACAGCAACAGGGTCCAATTCCACCGGTACAGAAGACTCGTAGGGTTCACGGCCGTCCGCGGCGGGCGCCAACCCATAAGGCGGTTCGCTTTCGGCCGGCAGGTTCTTAGTCCAATAGGCCTGATCGTCGAGATAATCGGTGGACGCTTCGTATTCCGCCTCGCAAGCGATCAGATCACTCAGCGATCCGAAAAAAGCGGGGGGAATCGGTGCGCCCGACGCCATGGCATTGTAGACATCGCCGATCCGATGACAAACAAGAGCGAGGCCGATTCCGTCCGCCACTATATGGTGGCAGCAGACGAACAAATAAAATTCATCTGCCCGCGTCTGCAACAACGCGAATTTGAACAGCGGCCCGCTGAGCGGCATCACCGTGCGCTGAATCGAGGATGCCAGCCGATAGGCTTCCTGGACAGGATCCTCCGAGCCCATCCGCTCATAGCGAGCAAGCTCGACATCCGGGTAATCAACCGCCGCTTGGAACACCTGGCCATCCACCTGGAAAAAGGCGGCTCTAAATGGTTCGGCCTCGCGCACCACTTGACGGATCGTGTGCTCCAGCAACCAAGGGTCGACCGTGCCCTCGATTCGCAGAAGATAGCCCAGCTGCCACCTCGCACCTCCGCGATCCGTTTCCTGCGCAAGCCATATATCGAGTTGCCCGCGCGTCAGCGGGAATGGCCCACCGTCAGATTCCGTCAGTCGCTCGCGCCCAACCGACAGCGCCCGGTCATCGATCGTCATCGGATTCCCTTTGCCGTCTACCTGTCAGAAGCCTGGCGCGCTGCCGCCAGCCTGTTCCGCAGCGTCTTCGGCCGGATATCGGGCCAGTTCTGTTCGATGTACTCCAGGCACTCGGCGCGATCCGCTTCGCCATAAACCGTCTGCCAGCCGGCCGGAATATCGGCGAACGCCGGCCATAGGCTGTGCTGCTCTTCGTCGTTGATCAAGACGAAAAAGCTGCAAGTGTCGTCGTCGAACGGATTGGTACTCATCGGGCCTCCAAATGTCGTTGTCGCATGGGTCGCGCACTTCACTGCACGTGCTGTATTGGACCGGGCGCTAGGGGGCTTGACCCGGCATCGGTCTCGACATGACCGGGAGCGTATGGGTTTCAATCCTGTTGTCGGCCTTATCAAGCCGGGTAGCGTAGTCCGGACGCGCACATAGAGTGGTAAGCGCGATTTACGAGAGTGACCCTTGGTGGCGGCAGGCAGAGTTCGCCGAGAATTCGCGTGGTAGCCCGGATTTGATTCTGCTGCAGCGTGTTTCGCGATAATGCTGTCTTTGTTGTTCGGCGGATACGCGGGCGCCGGCCCTGTGTTCACGGCCGCAGGGAGAGACAGCCGGACGTGCCGCAGACGACGGGCTACGGCTCCCCCGCGGCGATGGACCCGCAAATGCGGTAGCCGGGTCGGGAAAGGTCGGCTTGAGCGGCCAGCGCGGCTTATTCGATGGCCATCCGCCGGCGCGGCACCGTCGTCATGACGTGCTCGAATCGTCGTTGTTTGTCGCGGACCAATCCAGGTTCAGTAGCTGAACGAGCTGGTCGCGATTGTTGACGCCGAGTTTGGTGAAAAGCCGGTACAGGTGTCCCTCGACGGTGCGCACCGAAATAACCAGCCGGTCGGCGATCTGACGATTGGACAATCCGGCCGCGACCAGCAGCACGATCTGACGTTCACGCCCACTGAACGGAAGGGGGCGCGCCGCGGCCTCGAGCGCCGGTGTACGCACGCCGCACTGGCCGGCCAAAGCATGCGCCCAACTCGACGACTCGACCTCCTTGCGCCGCTCGCCCCGCCGGGCATGCTCGCCGGCCGCTTGGGCCGACGCGTCGGCGGCAAAAGCCAACGCGCCGAGATCGGCGAATTTGTGCGCGGCGACATCGAGCAGATCACCGTCGCGCTGCGCCAGACCGCGGGCTTGGTCGGCGACCGCTTGCGCCGAAGGAGAGCCCAGCATTCGGGCGAGCTCATCCACGCGCTTGGCCTGTGACCGGTCCCCGAAGCGAACGGCGGCATGGCGCGCCCGCATCTCCGCCACGTGCATCGCGGCCGCTCGCGCGATCTGCGCCGCCTGCATCGCATGCGATTGGGCGGCCGTCGTGTCGCCGGCGGCTGCCCTCTCCCAGGCCCGGGCCAGTTCGAGTTCGGGCAAAAACACCCCGACGTGGGGTCCATACGTTTCCTCCGCACGCCGCAACGCCGCGGCGGCCGCGGAGCCATCGCCGCGCGCCCCCTCGGCCTGGGCCAGCAGGGCAGCCACGACCAGCAGCCACGGCGACGGAAAGCCTTGGGAAAGCTGGGAAATGGACCGGTCAAGTGTGGCGCACGCCGACGACAGCTCGCCGCGGCTCACCTGCACGAGCCCGAGCATGGCGTCAACCATGGCCTTCGCCGCGGGGAGACCGGTGGCCAGCGCGGCGTAGCGCCTATGGATTCGGTCGGCCGCCGGGTAGTCGCCGGCCGCGGTCGCGACCATCACCTCGGCCATTCCGATGGCGAACCGCTGCGCGCCCGCCCTGCAGAGTGCCGTCGCGCGCACGCCGGCGGCGGCGATGCGGCTGACTTCGGAAAAGCGTCCGGCCGCCATCAAAGCGCCGCATGTCGCGACGGCCGCCCACACGGTCGCCATCGGCACTACGTCGGCCTCGCACAGGCGCGGCCCGAGCTCGATCGTCGTCTCGATGTCGCCGCAGAAGAACCCAATCGATATCTCCAGCGCGGCGAGCAGCTGGAGGGCGCCCTCGGCCACGAGGCGCTGCCTCGCCTCGGCCACTACGCGCGTCGCGGTTTCGGCGTCACCGCAACCCCACGCCAAGTTGGCGGCGCGCAGGCAGCCCCACCGCGCGATCAGCCAGTCGTCGGCGTCACCGAGGTCGACGTCCAGAAGAATGGATTCGGCCTCCTCGCCGCGCCCCTGCCAACTCACCGCCTCGGCAAGCACCAGAGCGGCCGGCAGGCCACCACCGCGTTCGACCGCGAACTTGGCCAGTTCCTCACCAAGCGCCACGTTCGACATCGCCAGTGCGCTGGCCGCCGCATCGATGACCACCTCGAGGTCGGGCTCCAGGTCGCTGCGCAACATGAACTGAGCCAATCGGATTCGGCCTCGCGGATCGGCGAAGTGCGAGCGCCGCCCGCCCGCCCTCAGGTGCCTCCGAAGGGTTTTCGCCAGGATGCCGTTGAGCTGCCGCGAGCGCACTATCCCCGCGTGGCGGGTGGCCGCTTCACCGAGCATGGGGTGATTGAGTTGCGCCAGGGTGTGGGATCCGTCGGCGACCAACTGGATCAGACCACGACGCTCGAGGTTTGCCATCGCGTCGGCATCGCAGATGTCGCGCAGGATCTCCCACTCCAACACCTCGGCGGTGGCCAAGATCTCGACCACCTCCAACTCCTCTGGAGTCAGCGACTGCAACCGGAACTCCAAAGCGTCGTGAAGTTCGCGATCCGCCCGCAGCGGGCCTTGTAGTTGCCAGCCATGCTCGGCGTGAACCAAGGTCCCGCTTTCGCGGCCGGCGGTCAGAAAGCCCCTCAGTAGCAACGGGTTTCCGGCACTGCGCTCGAACAACTCGTCGACCAGTCGTGGGTCGACCGGACCACCCAGAACCGTGCCGGCCAATAGCTCGGTCTGCTCGCGCGTAAACGGGTCGATGTGAACGGTCAACAACAGGCGCTCTTTCAGCAACACCGTCAACGCATCCAGCACCGGCTCACCGGACCGGATCGTCACGATCAACCGCGCGCCGCCGCCGGCCGCAAGCTGATTGACCAACGTGGCCGACAGCGGATCGAGCAGCTGCGCGTCGTCGACCACCACCACCAGGTTCTTGTCCTGGCTCAGGGTGTTATGCGCGGCGGCCAGCATGATCGCCGGTTCATGCCCCACCCCGAGGCTCACCGCGCGCGAAAAGGCGCCCAGCGGCACGGCCCAGCCCGTTTGGGTGCCCAGCGCAAATCGCACCGTGCGCCCCGCCGACTCCACCGTCTTCGCGAGCATGCGCGCCAAGGTCGACTTGCCCACGCCGCTGTCGCCGATCAGCGCCACCCCGTGAAAGTCCCCGTTGTTCAGCGCGGCCAGCGACCGGCGCAACTCCGCATCGCGTCCCACGATGGGCCACGTCGACCCATTTGCCCTCTGTGTCAAATGATGTATCTCCCCGCTCCCCCAAGCTCGCGACGTCGCGGCCAGACTGCTGCTGGTCCGTGACGGGCGCGAGCCAGTGCCGTTGTCGTCCACCGGACGACGCCCTGGGCCGCCGCTACATGAACCCTGAACGCGCGCCCGCCAGATAAAGCCTGAAGGCGTCCAACGAGCTCGAGGTGGGCGCCGATGGGCCCGATGCGCGTCGGTCCTCGACTACCGGCAACTCCGACGGCAGGGCCGTCTCTGCGGGTACGGTCGGGCCGACACCGTTAACGATCGCGACCACGCGCTTCCGACTGCCACTCATGTGCCGGAGGGTATGGTCCCTCGAGCAGGCATCGCCGGAATCCGGATATAAGTCGAGTGGTGCGCGCCTGGAGATCGAGTGGCGGCCCGTCGAATCGATCGGTTACCGACGAAGGCTCAGCCGGTCCGCGGGTGATCGTGACGCTCGTAACGCAGCGACTCGTCGCCGCGACGTGACAATTCGCTTCGCATGGACGGCTCCCTGCGCATCAAGCAGATGAGCTGCTCGCGAGTATTGATCCCGAGTTTGGCGAAAAGCCGATACAGGTGTCCCTCCACCGTGCGCACCGAGATGACCAACTGGTCGGCGATCTGCCGGTTGGATAAACCGGCCGCGACCAGCATGACGATCTGGCGCTCACGGCCGCTGAAGGGAAGTGGGCGTGCCGCGCTCTCGACCGCCGGTGTGTGCAACTCGCAATGGCTCGCCAAAGCGTGCGCCCGGGTCGACGACTCAAATTTCTTGCCGCGATCGCCTCGGCGGCCATGCTCGCCGGCCGCCTGCGCCCACGCGTCCGCGGCAAGGGCCAATGCGCCGAGATCAGCGAACCGACCCGCGGCGGCATCGAGCAGGGCACCGTCGTGTTTCGCCAGAGCGCAGGCATGGTCGGCGACCGCCGCGGCCAACGGGGTGTTCAGGATACGAGCGAGTTTCTCCAGCGGCGTGGCCTGCGAACGATCGCCGAAGCGCACAGCCGTGTGGCGTGCCCGCATCTCCACCGCATGCATCCTGGCCGCTCGCGCGATCTGCGCCGCTTGCGTCGCGTGCGCTTGGGCGGCCGACGTGTCACCGGCAGCTGCCCGTTCCCACGCCCGGGCGAGTTCGAGTTCGGGCAGGAACACCGCGACATGCGGTCCGTAGCTTTTCTCCGCTCGCCGCAACGCCGCGGCGGCCGCCGCACTGTCGCCCCGCGCCCCCTCGGCCTGGGCATGCAAGGCGGCCACCACGATCAGCCACGGCGACGGAAAACCCTGGGCGAATACCGCAGTGGCATTGGTGAATACAGCGCACGCTGACGCCAGCTCACCGCGGGCTACCTGCACCAGCCCGAGCATCGCGTCGACCATGGCCTCCGCGGCAAGAAGGCCGGCGGCCATCGCGGCGTAACGCTCGTAGATCTGCTCCGCGGCCGGATAGTCGCCGGCGGCCGTCGCCGCCATGACCTCGGCCATGCCGATGTTGAATCGATGCGGCCCCAATCCGCACAGCTCGGCCGCGCGCGCTCCGATGGCCGCCAAGCCGCGAACCTCGGACAACCGCCCGGCTCCCGCCAACGCACAACATGTCGGGAAAACCGCCCACACGGTCGCCATCGGCAGTGCATCGGGTTCGCATAGGCCCGGCCCGAGTTCGATCGTCGTCTCTACGTCGCCACGGAAGTACGCCATGGAGACCTCCAGCGCCTTGATGAGGCGAAGGCACAACTCGGACGAGACAAGCTTTTTCACGTCATCGAGTACCTGGGTGGCGGATTCGACGTCCCCGCAACCCCAGTACAAGTTGGCAGCGCGCAGACAGCCCCACCGCGCGATCAGCCACTCGTCGCCGCCGTCGGGCTCGGCGTCGACGAGCGCGGCATCGGCCTCCTCGCCGCGCCCCTGCCAGCTCACCGCCTCGGCGAGCACCAGAGCGGCCGGCAGACCGCCGCCGCGATCGACCGCGAACCTCGCCAACTCCTCGCCCAACCCCACATTCGACATCGCCAGCGCGTCCACCCCTGCATTGATGACCATCTCCAGGTCGGGCTGTAGGTCGCTTCGCATCATGAACTGGGCCAGCCGAATTCGTCCCTGCGGGCCGGGCAACCCCGGTAGCCGGCTCCCTGCCCGCTGCTGCTCTTGAAGGGCTCGCGCCAACTTGCCGTTGAGTTCCCGGATGCGCACCATCCCGGCGTGTCGGGTCGCCGCTTCACCAAGCATCGGGTTGTTCAACTGCGCCAGAGCGTGGGATCCGTCGGCAACCAACTGGATCAGACCACGACGCTCCAGGTTCGCCACCGCGTCGGCATCGCAGATCTCCCGCAGGATCTCCCACCCCAGCACCTCGCCGGTGGCCAAGATCTCCACTACCTCCAGCTCCGCTGCGGTCAGCGAGCGCAGCTGAAACTCCAGAACGTCGTAAAGTTCGCGATCTGCGCGCAGCGGGCCCTGGAGTTGCCAGCCGTGTTCGCCCTGAACCAGGGTCCCATTTTCGCGGCCGGCGGTCAGAAAGCCGCGTAGGAGCAACAGGTTTCCCGCACTGCGCTCGGACAACTCGTCGACCAAGCGTGGGTCGACCGGACCACCCAGAACCGCGCCGGCCAGCGCCTCGGTCTGCTCGCGCGTGAACGGATCGATGTGGACGGTCAGCAACAGGCGCTCTTTCAACAATGCGGTCACCGCGTCCAAGACCGAATCGCCGGACCGGATGGTCACGATCAACTTCGCGCTGCGGCCGGCCGCAAGCTGATTGACGAAGGTGGCCGACAGCGGATCGAGCAGCTGTGCGTCGTCGACCACCACCACCAGGTTCTTGTCCTGACTCAAGGTGTGATGCGCGGCGGCCAGCATGATCGCCGGCTCGTGTGCCACCCCAAGGCTCACCGCGCGCGAAAAGGCGCCCAACGGCACAGCACGACCCGTTTGAGTGCCCAGCGCAAATCGCACCGTGCGCCCGGCCGACTCCACCGTCTTGGCCAGCATCCGCGCGAGCGTCGACTTGCCCACGCCGCTGTCGCCGACCAACGCGACGCCTTGGAACTCGCCGTTACTGAGCGCCCCCAGCGATCGTCGCAACTCGACATCGCGCCCAACTACAGGCCACGCTGACCCCTTACCCCCGTGCATCTGAAGCCCTACTTAATTCAAGGGCGCGGTGCGCGTATTTCGTGCATACATATCAGGCAGCTTCCGTGGGTTCGGTCGTAAATCTCCATCGGGGCCGGCACGGCCCAGCGGTAGCCGCCACACGTTGTTTGTGCCGCCGACTACGATCGCGACTTGCCGGTCAGCCTCGCCGTCTGCCCGATATCCACCGAGCTGACCCGCTCCTCGTACGCGCGGGACCTCACCCCTCTAGAACCAGTATTACTTGAAATATACTCGGGTAGGCCGCGGACAGCAAATTATTTTCTGCCCCTCAATTCACACATATGTAAATTAAATATGCTGATTGTACAGCTGTTTCATAAGTTTGCCCGGGCACCGGCCGAGGCCCCCCTCAGCAAACTCATAGGGACGGCTTGGATTGGCTCAGGCGCCTTGCATGACTTTCGCGTCGCCTCCGCGAGGGGTTGCAGAACGTGCGAGCGGTTTTCGTCGCGATAGGTTTACCGCGACTACAGGGCCACGCCCAGGAGCGCATCGATCGCGGTCGCCACCAGGCGGGGCGCCTCGGCGTCGTGGCCACCGTACTCGAGCGCATCGGTTGACCAACCATCAAGCGCCGCAAGGGCTTTGGGCGTGTCGAGGTCGTCGGCCAGATATTGGCGCACCCGCGCGATCACGTCGGCCGCGTCAGGGCCGGTCGGGAGCGCGGTCGCGGTGCGCCAGCGCTGCAGCCGGGCGACGGCCTCGTCGAGCACCTGCTGGCTCCAGTACCGGTCGCCGCGATAGTGGCCGGCCAGCAGGCCCAGCCGGATGGCCGCCGCCTCGACGCCTTGGGCGCGCAGCGTCGACACCAGCACCAGGTTGCCGCGGCTCTTGGACATCTTGTGCCCGTCCCAGCCGATCATCCCGGCGTGTACGTAGTGGCGCGCGAATCGCCTTTCGCCGCGGACACATTCGGCGTGCGCGGCGGTGAATTCGTGATGCGGAAAGATCAGGTCGCTGCCCCCGCCCTGAATGTCCAGGCCGCTGCCGATGCGGCTGAGGGCGATCGCCGCGCACTCGACGTGCCAGCCGGGCCGTCCGTCGCCGAACGGCGAGGGCCAGCTGGGCTCCCCGGGCCGCGCCGCCCGCCATAGCAGGGCGTCGAGCTGATCGGTCTTGCCGGGCCGCTGCGGGTCGCCGCCGCGCTCGGAGAACAAGCGCAGCATGGTTTCTCGGTCATAGCCCGACTCGTAGCCGAACTGGGGCGTGGCGTCGGCGCGGTAGTAGATGTCGGGGTATTCGCCCTCGACGACGTAGGCCGCCCCGGACGCCAGCATCTTCTCGACCAGCTCGACGACCTCGGCGATCGCCTCGGTCGCCCCGACGTACTCGCGGGGTGCCAGCATGCGCAGCGCGGTCATGTCCTCACGGAACAGCGACACCTCGCGCTGCGCCAGCTCCCGCCAGTCGATGCCGTCGCGCTCGGCGCGCTCCAGCAGAGGGTCGTCGACGTCGGTGACGTTCTGGACGTAGTGGACGTCGTGGCCGAGATCCAGCCATAGGCGGTAGATGAGATCGAACGCCAGATAGGTTGCGGCGTGGCCCAGGTGGGTCGCGTCGTACGGGGTGATGCCGCAGACATACATCGTGGCGGTCGACCCGGCCGCCACGGGGCGCACCTGCCGGTCAGAGGTGTCATACAGCCGAAGCTCCGGGCCGCGCCCCGCCAATACAGGGACCTGTGGGGAAGACCACGACTGCATGGCAATCAGCCTAAGCGCGCCGACGATGGGGCCCGCGCAGTGGGCCGCGGAGGAGGCACGCAATCAGCTTCAGCGCGCCGACGATG
>NZ_KL446994.1:0-40163 GCF_000709305.1 Mycobacterium sp. TKK-01-0059 | reverse complement strand
AGCGCGCCGACGATGGGGCCCGCGCAGTGGGCCGCGGAGGAGGCACGCAATCAGCTTCAGCGCGCCGACGATGCGGCCCGGAATCGCCCGCCCTTAGCGCCACGCGTCGCGGATGGCGCCCAGCAGGATCGGCGCCAGCTCGGCGCGGCACATGACGAAGTCGGGCAGGTACGGGTCGAGCTGGTTGTAGCGCATCGGCGATCCGTCGAGCCGCGAGGCGTGCATCCCGGCGGCCATCACCACCCCGGCCGGGGCGGCCGAGTCCCACTCCCATTGGCCGCCGGCGTGCACGTAGGCGTCGACGTCGCCGTCGATGATGGCCATCGCCTTGGCGCCCGCCGAGCCGATCGCGACCGGCTGGATGGGCAGCGTCTGCCGCATCCGGTGCAGGACCGCCGGGGGCCGGGTGGCGCTGACGGCGATGCGGATGGTGTCGGTGACGCCGGCGCGGGCGGCGCCTACCGTCACGGTGTCGCTGCGGTAGACGATGTTGCCGCGCGCGGGCAATGACACCGCCGCGTCGGTGATCTCGCGTTGACCATCGCTGGGCCGCTGCCACAGCGCGATGTGGACCGCCCAGTCGTCGCGGCCCGGCGTGGAGAACTCGCGGGTCCCGTCCAGCGGGTCGATGATCCACACCCGGTCGTGCTGCAGCCGGGACAGGTCGTCGTAGGCCTCCTCGCTGAGCACCGCGTCGCCGGGACGCTCGACGCGCAGTCGCCGCAGGATCAGGTCGTTCGCCAGGCTGTCACCCGCGTCGCCCAGCGCCCAGGGATAGCCGAACCCGACCTCGTCGCGGACCTTGAGCAACAACTCCCCCGCTTCGGCGGCGAGATCGGCGGCCAGCGCGGCATCGGTCATCTCGTCCGACTCGTCGTCGGGGGCATGGCTCACCGGTTCAGTATCGCCGACGCCGTGCCGCGCTTGCGATCACCGCTGCACCTTATAGCGGGCGACCCGCTGCGCCCGGCTACGCCGCGCTTGCGATCACCGCTAAAAAGCCGGCCACGGGATCGGGCGATGCCGGTTGGGTCCCGGCATCACCGGATTGTCCAGCAGCGCGTGCGCGCGCATGCGCAGCGCGGCGATCTCCGCGGACGTGATGTGCTCGGCCAGTTCGTCGCCGAACGAGCCGGTGAGGGCCTCGGCGAGGCCGGCGACGGCCTTGCACGTCTGACTGTCGATCGGCTTGCCGGCCCACCCCCACAGCACGGTCCGCAGCTTGTCCTCCACGTGCAGGCACACACCGTGGTCGACCCCGAAGATGTGGCCGTCGAGGTCGCGCAGGACGTGGCCGCCCTTGCGGTCGGCGTTGTTGACCAGCACGTCGAACACCGCCATCCGCCACAGGCGAATGTCGTCGGCGTGCATCAACACGACCTCGTCGCCGGCGTAGTCGTAGGCGCGCAGCACCGGCAGGTAGCCGGGCTGGGCCTTGCCCGCGGGAAACAGGTCGACCAGATCCGGGCCCGGCCGCGGCTCGGTGTCCACCGTGTCGCCGGGTTGCTGCACCCACTGCTGCAACATGCCCGGGCCCGCCGGCCCGTGGCGAATGATCGTGTAGGGCACGATGTTCCAGCCCAACTGCGCCGACACCAGGTATGCGGCCCGCTCGCGGCCGGCCAGCGTTCCGTCGGGAAAGTCCCATAGCGGCGCCTCGCCGGCGACCGGCTTGTAGACGCAGTGCACCGCGCGCTCGTCGAGCGTCGATTCGCACAGGAAGGTGGCGTTGCTGGCCGAGCGGATCCGTCCAATGACCGTCAGCTCGCCGTTGCGCAACACCTCATGGTCGTCACACCTCGGGGTCATCGTCAGACCCGAGAAGCGCATTGCGCCGATAGCCGTTGGCGCGCGCGCAGATATGTCCCTCCGGGTCCAACGGTTCGTCGCACAGCGGGCACGGCGGACGCCCGGCCGAGATCACCCGGTTGGAGCGGCTGGCGAACTGCCGCGCCGACTCCGGCGTCAGGAACACCCGCACCGCGTCGGGACCCTCCTCGGTGTCGTCGAGCACCACCGACGCATCGAACTCGGCGTCGGTGACGGCCAGCAGCTCGACCACCACGGTCTGGGCCTCCGAATCCCAGCCCAGACCCATGGTCCCGACCCGGAACTCGGCGTCCACGGGCGTGATCAACGGCTTGAGGTCCTCGACCTCGGCGGGCTCGGGCGGAACCGGCGTGCCGAACCGGCGATTCACCTCGAGCAACAGGGCACCGATGCGTTCGGCCAGTACGGCAACCTGCTGCTTTTCCAGGATCACCGACACCACGCGCGCGTCGTGCACCGCCTGGATGTAGAACGTGCGATTTCCGGGCTGGCCAACGGTCCCGGCCACGAAGCGGTCGGGGGTGCGGAAGACGTGAATTGCGCGGGACATGGCACCTCCAAAATACCGGCTGTTGCCGTCGCCGTGCGATCCGATAGTGGTGGCAGTCGAATTAATCCGTCGAACCGCCGACCACGGCGTCGCTGGACGGCACCCCGGCGGCCGGTGGTGCCTGCGCCTCGCCGTTGGACTGCCCGTCGGTTTCCGCCGTTGCCTCTTCCTTCGGCGGCGGTCCGGCCCGCAGTGCGGCGGCCAGCCGCGCGCCGGTGTGGTTGACGTGCAACACAAACGGGCGCAGTTCGGTGTACCGGATCACACTCACCGACGCCGGGTCGGCGGTGACGCGCTGGAACCCGTCCAGGTGTATGCCGTACGCGTCGGCGATGACCGCCTTGATGACATCACCGTGAGTGCAAGCGACCCACAGCGCGTCGCCACCATGCTCTGAGGCCAGCCGGCGGTCGTGCTCGCGGACGGCGGCCACCGCCCGCGCCTGCACCTGCGCCAGACCCTCGCCACCGGGAAAGACCGCCGCGCTGGGATGGGCCTGCACGACTTTCCACAACGGCTCGCTCACCAGCTCGCCGATCTTGCGGCCGGTCCATTCCCCGTAGTCCACTTCGGCGAGCCGGTCTTCGACGAGCGGCGCGAGACACAGCGCGTCGGCCAGTGGCTCGAGGGTGCGACGGCAGCGCAACAGCGGCGAGGTGACCAACTCGCGGATCGGCAGATCACCGATCCGGTCGATCAGCGCGGCGGCTTGCTCGCGGCCCTTGTCGTCGAGGTCGACGCCCTCCGAACGACCGGCGAGGATGCCGGCGGTGTTCGAACTGGATCGGCCGTGTCGCAGCAGAATGACGGTCATGTCGACCACGACGCTACCCGGTACGCGGCCCCGCGACCGGAGCTGAGTGGCCCGACGCCGGCGACCCGGGCGCCCTAGCGGGAAACCGGCTCCGCGTGCGCCACGGAGTCGCGCACCGCCGCGCTCAGGCTGCGCTCGTCGGTGAGATCGATATCGACCAGGCTGCGGACTGCTGTGGCGACCACCTCGTCGGCCTGCGGAACGGGCCCGGCCAGGCGTGGCCGGTAAACTTCCACGACAAGTGATCGGTTCTCGATGTGGAACGAGAAACTTCGCCCATCACCGACTTGTCCGTATCCGCTAGCGAAAATACCTGTCGACATGTCTTCGACAGCAAACTCTTTCTGCGTCATATGACGGTCAGCGGTGACGGCCATGAGCCGACGATACCTCGCCGGTCCGGCCAGACGCGGGCAGCATGGCCCTGTGGGACCGACCTCGTTCCTTAGAATTTGTGTTCCACCGCCGCACCACGAGGGAAAGCACTTGCTGTCACGACCATGGCGCCACAAGCTGGCAGCTCAAGGCGGTGTGTTGAGCCTCGCGGTTTTGCTCGGTGCGACGGTCGGTTGCTCGTCGAATCCGCTCGCCGGCGCGCCGCGCACCATCGAACCCGCGGCGGCGGCCGTGTCGCCGCCGGTGTCGCAGCCGCCGGCCGGCGCGGTGCGGCCGCTGCCCGCCCATGCCGCCGCGGCGGTGTTCGATGCCGGCACCCGCCGGCTGGCGGTCCTGGCGCCGGGCAGCGACCCGGCAGCGCCGGGCAGCCTCACCGTTTTCGGTGACGCGCAGGCCCCGCCGCGCGTCGTCGACCTGCCGGGGCCGGCCAGCGCGTTGACCGACGACGGCCAGGGCACCGCCTATCTGGCCGCGCGCGGCGGCTACTTCGCGGTCGACCTGTCCACCGGCCACACGGCGCAGGTGAGCGTGACCGACGCGGCCCAGACCGAGTTCACCGCGGTGGCGCGACGCGCCGACGGCCGGCTCGTGTTGGGCAGCGCCGACGGCGCCGTCTACACCCTCACCTCCCCCAAGCCGGGCGCGGTGAGCGCCGCGAGCATAGCCAGTCGCAATAAGGTCTTCGCGCGCGTCGATTGTCTTGCCACACAAGGCGATACGACGGTAGTGCTGGATCGCGGGCAGACGTCGGTGACGACGATCGACGCCGACGGCCACGTCCAGCAGGCCCTGCGTGCCGGCCGGGGCGCCACCACCATGGCCGCCGACGCGCTGGGCCGCGTTCTGGTCGCCGACACCCGCGGCGGTCAGCTGCTGGTCTACGGCGTGGACCCGCTGATCCTGCGGCAGGCCTACCCGGTTCCGCAGGCGCCCTACGGCCTGGCCGGTTCCCGCGCGTTAGCCTGGGTTTCGCAGACCGTTTCCAATATCGTCATTGGTTACGACCTGTCCACCGGAATCCCCGTCGAAAAGGTGCGCTACCCGACCGTGCAGCAACCCAACTCACTGGCCTTCGACGAAGCGTCGGACACCTTGTACGTGGTGTCGGGATCCGGTGCGGGAGTTCAGGTCATCGATCACGCGGCGGGTAGGCGTTGACCGCGGCGCGGCACAGCCGCCTGCCCGCGGGCTGGGACACCGAGATGTCCGACGAATACGAATGGGTGCCGCTGCGCCTGCCGCCGGAAGTGACCCGGGTCAGCGCGTCGACCCGATTGTCCATCGAGGCCGAATACCGCGGCTGGGAGTTGACCAGGGTGCGGCTCTACAACGACGGCAGCAGACGAGTGTTGTTGCGCCGCAAGAAGTCTCGCCTGGACGGTGCCGGCTACGAGGGGCGGCGGCCCGACCAGCCGCAACTGTGAAACCCGACCGGCCACGCGCGGGCGGCCACCGGCTGTACGGCCTGCTGCGGCAGCTGTTTTTCGTGATCCCGCCCGAGCGCATTCACACGCTGGTTTTCGGCTTCCTGCGCGGCGTCACGGCCGTCGCCTGGGCGCGCCGGGCCTTGCGCCGGTTGCTGGCCCCGACCGATCCGGCGCTGGCCAGCACCGTGTTCGGGGTGCGTTTCCCGGGTCCGCTGGGCCTGGCGGCCGGCTTCGACAAGGACGGACTGGGCGTACTCACCTGGGGCACGCTGGGTTTCGGGCATGCCGAGGTCGGGACCGTCACCGCCCACCCGCAGCCCGGCAACGCGGCCCCCCGCATGTTCCGGCTGCCCGCCGACCGGGCCCTGCTCAACCGGATGGGCTTCAACAACCTCGGCGCCGGCGCGCTCGCGATGCGGCTCGCGCACCAGCGGCCGGAGGTGCCGATCGGGGTCAACATCGGCAAGACGAAGGCAACGCCGGCCGATCGGGCCGTCGACGACTACCGGGCGAGCGCGCGGCTGGTGGGCCCTCTGGCCTCCTACCTGGTGGTCAACGTCAGCTCGCCGAACACCCCCGGGCTGCGCGACCTGCAGGCGGTCGAGTCGCTGCGGCCCATCCTGTCGGCCGTGCTCGCTGAGACAACCACACCGGTGCTGGTGAAGATCGCGCCGGACCTCTCCGATGCCGACGTGGACGCCATCGCGGACCTGGCGGTCGAGCTGGGCCTGGCCGGCATCGTCGCCACCAACACCACGATCTCGCGGCAGGGTTTGCGGACGCCCGGCGTCGACGAGCTGGGCGCTGGCGGCATCTCCGGGCCGCCGGTGGCGCGCCGCGCGGTCGAGGTGCTGCGCCGGCTCTATGGGCGGGTCGGCGACCGCCTGGTGTTGGTCAGCGTCGGCGGCATCGAAAACGCCGACGATGCCTGGGAGCGGATCACCGCGGGCGCCTCGCTGCTGCAGGGCTACACCGGTTTCATCTACGGAGGAGGCTTGTGGGCCAAGCAGATTCACGACGGCGTCGCCCGGCGGCTGCACGACGGGGGGTTCGCCTCGCTCAGTGAGGCGGTCGGCTCGGCGGCTCGGGGTTGAGCCTACTTCTGTTCGTACGTGGCGTGGATGACCGCGCGGGCGATGGCGTGCTGGAACAGGTTGAACCCGAGGAAGGCCGGGCTGGCGTCCTCGGGCAGATCCAGCTTGTCGGTGTCCACGGCGTGCACGGCGATGTAGTAGCGATGCGGGCCGTGCCCGGCCGGCGGCGCGGCGCCGAGGTAGCGGCGCAGCCCGGCGTCGTTGACCAGCGTCAGGGCGTCACCGGGCAGGTTGCTGCCGTCGCCGGCGCCCTCGGCCAGCTCGGTGACGTCGGCGGGCAGGTTCGCGACCGCCCAGTGCCAGAACCCGGAGGCCGTCGGCGCGTCGGGGTCATAGACGGTGACGGCGAAACTGCGGGTCCCATCCGGGAATCCCGACCAGCTCAGCTGGGGGCTGACGTCCTCACCACCGGCGCCCATGATGCCGCTGACCTGGGGCTTGGCCAAGGGCTGACCGTCGGTGACCGATTGCGAGGTCAACGTGAACGTCGGCAGCTTGGGCAGCGATGCGTATGGGTCGGGCGCAGTGCTCATGGCGGTCCTCTCGGGTGATCGGCTTGCGTTCGTCAACTAGCAGTGGGTCAGGAAGTGGGTCAGCACATCGGTGCCGAACCGCAACGCGTCGATGGGTACCCGTTCATCGACGCCGTGGAACAGCGCGGTGAAATCCAGGTCCGGCGGCAACCGCAGCGGGCTGAAGCCGAAACAGCGAATACCCAAGCGCGCGAAGGATTTCGCGTCGGTACCACCGGAGAGCATATACGGCACGGTGCGGGCGTCCGGGTCGAGCGCCAGCACGGCGGCGTTCATCGCGTCGACGAGGTCACCGTCGAAGCTGGTCTCATAGGACGAGAAGTCCTTGATCCATTCGCGGGTCACGTCCGGCCCGAGCAGCTCGTCGATCTCGGCCTCGAACGCCTCCTTGCGACCGGGCAGAATCCGGCAGTCCACCACCGCCTCGGCGATCGCCGGGACGACGTTGGCCTTGTACCCGGCCTTGAGCATCGTGGGGTTGGCGGTGTCGTGCAGCACGGCCTTGAGCATGCGGGCCATCGGCCCCAGCTTCTCGACCGCTCCCCGCAGGTCGCCCGACTCGGTGTCGAAGGTCAGCCCGGTTTCCTCGCTGACGGCCGCGAGGAACTGCGCGACGGTGTCGGTCAGCACCAGCGGAAACTGGTGGCGGCCCAGCCGGGCGACGGCCTCGGCGACGGCCGTGACGGCGTTCTGGTCATGCACCATCGACCCGTGACCGGCGGGGCCACGGGCGGTGAGCCGCATCCACGACAGCCCCTTTTCGGCCGTCTCGATCAGGTAGAGCCGACGTTCTCCCCCGTCGCGGCGCGGCACGGTCAGCGAGAACCCGCCCACCTCGCCGATCGCCTCGGTGACCCCGTCGAACAGATCCGGCCGGTTGTCGACCAGCCACTGCGCCCCGAAGGTGCCGCCGTGCTCTTCGTCGGCGATGAAGGCGAAGACCAGGTCACGCGGGGGGACGATGCCGGCCCGCTTCAACTGCCGGGCCACCACGATCATCATCCCGACCATGTCCTTCATGTCGATCGCCCCGCGGCCCCAGACAAAGCCGTCTTTGACCGCGCCGGAGAACGGGTGCACGCTCCACTCCGTGGGCTCGGCCGGCACCACGTCGAGGTGCCCGTGGATGAGCAGGCCACCGCGCGAGGGGTCGGCGCCGGGCAGGCGGACGAAGACGTTGCCGCGGCCGGGGGCGCCCGATTCGACATACTGCGGGGCGTAGCCGACCTCGGCGAGCTGCTCGGCGACCCATTGGGCGCACTCGGCCTCGCCCTTAGTGGTCTCGGGTTCGCCGGTGTTGGTGGTGTCGAACCGGATCAGCTTGCTGACCACCTCGACCACGTCGTCACTCGGGTTGGTCGGCTCCTCGGTCGCCCCGCTCTGAATGGTCACAACCCCCTTTCCTACCATTGCCGCGGCCGGACGGCCCGATGCCGAGCATCGCGGCGTCCGAGGAGTCGGATTGGGTTCGCGGCAGGCAATCCGATAGCCTTAGCTGCCAACCCATGCTGGTTTGGCCTTGTCCGAGTGGCGGAATGGCAGACGCGCTAGCTTGAGGTGCTAGTGCCCTACTAATGGGCGTGGGGGTTCAAGTCCCCCCTCGGACACATCCGGCGACACGACTCAAGTCGGCCGTCGCCTTGACTCGTCGCAGATGGGGATCGTAATCAAGACGCAGACCCAGGCTCGCGTACACCTGAGCGCGTTCCGCCCCGGTTGCCTCACCAAGCACCGCTGACAGCCCGCCCAACTCCTCGACCAACTCGCTAATCTGTGCAGCAGACATGGCGCGGGGTCTCTCGGCTCGTTCAAGAAGGGCCATCAGCTCGTCGCGCTCGGCGGTGCGACGGCGCAATGCAGCGGTCAAGTCCTCAACGGCCACACCAGACTCTACTGCGGTAATCAAAGCAGCAACCTTGCCATTCGCCTCGCTGAGCTGGCGCTGCAAGGCGGCGTAGCCAGCTCCCGCTGCCGGGTCCACCTCCTGCCCGCGCGCCAGGTCTTCCGGATCGGCCAGGCTGGCGATCCATTCGTCGAGTCGAGGTGTCACGGCGTCCTCGCGGAGGTAGACCGTACGCGGGTGATCAGTCAGTTCCGCAGGTACAGAACGCGACCTACCTAGCTCACAACGGTAGAGGATCCGGGTTGCTCGCTTCCCCACTCGAGCAGCGCCCTGCATCCGCCGTCCACATACGGCGCAGTACAGCATCCCGCGAAGCGCGTACGGCACCGCCGATTCTCTGCTGCAGACGAGACCGGGACCACGCCGCGCCTGCGTACGAAGACGAACAGCCTGAGCCAAATCGTCAGGGATCAGCGCTTCGTGTGTGCGGCGGTCCGGTGCGATCCAGTCTGCCTGATCACGCCAGCGCATACGCGTCTCATACCCGGCAGCGACGTCGTCAGGGTTTACCAGGACCTCGTATTTCTCCTGCTTGCCCCAAACGCGGACACCGAGATATGTCGGGTTGTCAAGTATGGCGCGGATCGCCGAATGAGACCAACCTCGCGGGTCACGGTGACGATTCCGCGCCGGGTCATACTGGCTCGGCGACGGCACACCATCGTCGGTGAGCCGTTGCGCAATGTAGCGCAGGCCCGCTCCGTCGGCGTACATGCGGTAGATCCGCTCGACGACCGACGATGTCGCGGGGTCAGGTTCGAGGCGGTGAAGCCGCTGCCCAAGATTTGCCTTGGCAAGGTTTGGGTGCGAGCCGGCATCGACGAGCCGGTAACCGTACGGCGGTCGACCACCGAGATATCTGGCCGTGTCCTGCGCAAGTGCCGACATCGCCGTACGGACACGCATCTGGATGCGGGCGCGCTCTCCCTTGCTCATGCCGCCGAAAAGAGTCATCACTAAGTCATGCGCCTCGGAGCCGGGATCGACCGCTCCGCCAACCTCCGGCACCCACAGGCCCACTCCGTAGTGCGTGAGCACCGGGAAAGTAAGCGCGAACTGCGGCCCATAGAACGCACGGGCAGGTTCCCCGATCACTACGGCGTCGAAGCTACGGTCACTACAAGCGACATCTGCAAGGAGCCGTGACGCCTCTGGCCTGCGCTTCCATGGCAGCGAACGGCTCTGTCCCACATCGAAGTAGTCAGCGGTGAGGACTCCGCCGTGCGGAGTGATCAGGTCCATGGCACGCCGCTTCTGCCAGCTGCGGCTCGCCTCCGGGTCTTGAGCGTCCTCCGTGCTCACTCGGCCATAGAAGGCGAACCTCAGGCTCATGCCACTCCCCTCCCTGATCCAAGCATCCGGTCCCGCACAGCCATTATGACGTGTACCAGCGCGCGGTTGGCCTCGCGCGGAATTCGGTAGTGGTCGGCGACGTCAACTTCAACACCCTCCTCTGACAGGGTCGGCGCATCGAGTCGAGCGTCGCACTCGGAGCGAGAATGTGCTGTTCGGGAGTTGTCAGTCATCGGGTCCCCCTGGCAGATCCGATTGTTCGTCGCGGGCTTGGCGACGGGCCTCTACCAGTCCGATGCGGCGGGTGTCGATACGTTGGAGGGCGGCAGAGTAGACGAGGGTGCGGTCGCCGGAGGTGGCGTGTCCTGCACGGTCGAACTCCCACCCCACCTGGTCACTTTGCTCGGCTAGATCGAGTGGTGAATAGTGTTGTGGTGAACAGTTTTTGGCGACTTGTTCTCGAATCCAGGTGGCGCGGATGGCGCGTAGCGCGCCCATGGTGACCGAGTAGCGGCGGGATTTGGTGGTGACGTGTCCTCGGTAGCCCAGGGTGTGTAGCCAACGCCCGATCCCTGCCAAGGCATCGATACCGAGGGTGTGGGCTTGGTCTGCCAGGTGGGCGATGGTGGTCAGGATCGCCCGGATGTGGTCGGTGACGTTCAGGTCCTCGATGGCTTCAGCGGATAGGCGGCGGGCAGCGACACCGAAGTCTTGTAGGGATTTCGTGACGTATTTGGCTAGGTATCCGGCGACTCGGCGCGGCGACGTCCGACTCATGGCGATGTGTGTATCTGATTCTGTTGGGACCGCGTGGTTTTGGGTTCCCAGTGGTTGGGTATCGATCTGCCTGCCGAACCGGACCACCAGTGGCGCAGTGTCGTGAGACTTGTTGGGATTGTCGGATTGGCGGTTGGTGTCGGGGTGCAGGACGTCGAGAGTGACGGTGCGGGCGGCGTGCTGGATAAGGGCGGCGAGTTCGGCGGCAGTTATCGGCGGCTCCCAGACAGGGCCGGTTGCCGAACGGGGCTCCCCACCACCACATGTGGCGGCGGGGCCGTGATCGCTCTGGTCACGTGAGCCGGCGGTGGCGGTACCGGCGTGGCCTTCGGGGGGATCGAGGCGGATGAGGGCGTGAATGTGGGGGATCGCACGGGCCTGCATTTCGACGACCTTGACAAAACTGGCTTTCACCGAGCCAGGTGCAATGCCAGCAGCTTTGAGGTGTTTGGCGAGATTGCGTCGTAGGGCGATGGTGAAACGCCGCCATAGTTCGGGCAGGTGCCAGGTAAACAGGACGTGCCCGAGGTAGTCGTAGCACTCGGCGCACAGCGGTTGCCCGACCGCGGGGTCGGTGCGATCATGGATGATGCGGCACCACATGGGTTTTCCGTGTGGGCATTGCTTGTGGCCACCCATCATACGGTGGTCACGGCAGACGCTGCCTGTGCTGCCATGGACAGGACCGAAGCTGGGCGCGGTCAACGTGGCGAATACCTGGGGACGGTCGGCCACGGCGGGGGTGATGTTGTGGCGGCCTCCAGTGGTTCCTGCGGCGACGAGTTGCCAAGTGTCGCGGGCGTACAGGTCTGAGCAGGAGGGGCAGACGGTGGCACGGCGGTTGTTGCACCGCACCCACACGATTCTTTCGCGGCCGAACTCGTCAGTACCGGTGAGTTGGATCGGGTTGGCGCAGAAACCGACTGATCCGGCGCGCCGCCACCAGGTGTCGAATCCCGGCGAGCAGGCACGGCGCATCATTTCGGTGACCACGCGATGGTGGTCGATGTCGGCGGGAAGACCCGGCAGCGTGATTGCCGGGCACCCTGCTTCGTGGACGGCGCTCACTGGTGCCCCGAACGGTTGCCGCTGTCGCCGTCTGTGCCGGTGGTGTTCTCGCTGTCGGCCTCCCTAGCCTGGGATGAGCGTGTGCGCCGCGCGGGGAAGGCGCGCACCAGATAAGCGATATCGGCATCGGTTACCCAGAACGCGCGCATGCGGACCGGGTGGGCGGTGCCATCGATCATCATGTAGCCGACCCCGCGTGTGCCGTCGGGGATTAGATCGCATTCGGCCCCGGCATCGCGGGCACCCTGGCCCAGGACCATGGCCGTTTGCGATGCCTCGGTCAGGCGCAACCCGATCCGCACCGTGAACAGCTGCCGCACGGGCAGGGTGTCTTTGGACGGATCCTGCACCGCCGCCACCACCGAGATACCCACCGCGCGGCCCTGCGAGAGCAGCAGCCCTAGCAGTTGTTCGATTTCGGTCTTGATCTTGCGGTCGGTGACGTAGGCGGTCAGCGCCGCGATCTCATCGATGACGACCACGAACAACGGATCGGCCGTGGTCGGTGTGTGTAGGCGGGCGTGCCCGCGTAGCCGGTTGGCGCGTTCATGCATCAGCATGACCAACGCACGGAGCAGTTCCAGGGTTTGGCCGGTGACGTCATGGGCAAAGAACGAAAACATCGACGCACCGGGACCGAGTTCCATGCCGCCCTTGGGGTCGATCACGCACAACCGGACGCGCCCGCTCTTCACGTCCGGGGCTAGACCGGCGATCAGTGACCACAACACACTGCCCTTACCCGCACCGGTGGCCCCAGCCACCAGCACGTGATGCCCGAGGATCGGCAGCCGCCACACGCCCCGGTTCTCGGTGACTCCGACGCCGATGGCCAACAAGTTCACCGTCGCACCAGGTTCGGGCATGGGCAGGGCGACGGGTTCCGCGAGCACGTCGCCGCGCATGATCGTGATCCGGATTTCACCGGGTGCTGTGGCGGTGATGGTGATCCGGTCGGCCGTCCACGCGGCAGCCAACGCGTCGGCTTGGCGCTGCCAGTGGCTGATCGATTGACCGGTCACCACCCGCACCGCAAGTATGTCGGTGAAGTCGCCGATATACACCCCAAGTAGTGCTGGAATGAGTTGGCGGTCAACGAGTTTGGTGGTCAACCCGTGCAGGCTGCAGACGTGTTCCCAGCGGCGCCGGTAGCGCCACCAGGTCTGCGCATAGTGGGTGGGCGGGTCGATCACCCACCGCTGCAGACTATTCTCGTCGACGAATCCCCACAGCGTGTACAGGGCGATGAAACCTACGAGCGTGAGGAATCCGGCGTTCAGGCCCTGCCAGCACGCCACGCCGACCGCGACAGCGACCGGGGCACCGAGCAACGGGAACTGTGCACCCCACCACAGCAGCCGCCCGGCCGCTACCAGGATTGACCAGATAAGTTCACCGACCCAATCCTCACCAGAGGATTGGGTGTTGTTCTTGTTGTTTGTGTTCGACACGACTACTTCTGCCTTTCGTGAAAAAGAATGCGGGAGTCGGGAAACCACCCCGGCAGCGCTCAAAGCCAACGTGAGCAGTTAGTGGCTGCCGGGATGGTTCCCTGGCGGTTACGGGCGCGGCGTGGAACCCGGCTTGCCGCCCTCGGCGGTGGTGATCGTCTCAGCACGGAACGCGATACCGCTGCGGCCGTCCTGCGACCACGGCAGTGCCACCAAACCAGTCACCGATACCTGCTGGCCCACAGCGACTTTCGGAGCACCAGGCACGGTCACCGACAACACGTCCCCGCCATCGACGTCCAGCGCCATCAACTGCACCGTATGCAGCACCGCGCCGGTGGCCTTATCGATTTTGGGCTGCCCGGTGCCGAAATCGGTCCGCGGCTCGGGGTTTTTCGTGCAGATAAACGACACCGCAGTGGTGTCAATTTTGAGTTTCATCTGTTCTGTCCTTTCCGATCGTTGTCACCGACGTGTGGTGACTGGATCTAGGACAGCGCGATGGGCGAAGCGTCGATAGCGGCAGCTAGGAACAGCAAGGAACACTGCGAACGCGCACATATGCCCGGACCTGCGGCGTTGTTCATGCATGATCGTTGTATGGCCTTGACCGACCCTGCTCGCCGCCAGAGCGGACTACAGGTTCATCAAGCGCGCGAGGACGCCAAGATGAGTCTGAACGATCTGGCGGCCAGAGTCGAGACGGTCCGCAAGCAGCGCGGCGACACACCACCGGAGCGGGCTACGTTGCGCCAGCAGATCGTTCGGATCGAAGGCGGCGGCAGCGCGGGGCCGATGTGGCGTGGCGACCTCGCCGAAGCGTTAGGCCTCGATCCTGCCGAGCTGTTCGGGCTGACAGTCGAAACCAGTCTGCCGCGCCCACTTCTGCTGCAGCTTCCGGTTGACCGTGATGTCCTGACCGTGATCGCTGACCAGCGCCAAGTCCATATCCAGGCCGAACATACCTTCGGTCCTGACTACGCCCAACCGCTGGTGGAACGCGATTTGCAGACCGTGGAAGCGCTCATCAAATCCACGCCCGCTGAGCTGCGCACCCAGGTACGTGAGGTAGCGGGAACCATCGCCGAAGTCGCCGGCTGGATAGCGCAAGACCTCGGGGACCACCCCAAAGCGCGGGAACTGACCGATCGAGCCACCGATCACCTGCGGGCCGCCGCCCCTGACCTGCGCGCCATGGTGTGGATGCGCAAATCCAACATCATCGCTAGCCAGGACCCCGACCTGGCGGTCGAACTTGCCGCCGATGCCGCACGATTGATCGACGGCCACGAGGTAGGACGGCTGCAAGCCAGCATCGCCCGTCAACAGGCCCTCGCTGCGATCGCCAACGAGGACAAACGCGGGTTCTTGCGTCACGCCGCGCATGCGCTCGAACTCGGCGATATCGAACCCGCCGCCGGTGATCGCGCCACCTACGCCCACGCTGGATTCGTCGCCAGCGATATCGCCTCGGGATACTTGGAACTCGGCCAGCCACAGCAGGCCGTCGAGCTGCTCACCCGGCACCGACCGTCCTGGACCTCCCATCAGCATCGTGACCGGGCCGTCGCCGACATCCGGCTGCTACACGCTCTCGTTGTGATCCGCGAGTATCAACTCGCCTGCGCCCACGCCGCCGAAGCCCTGCGCGGTTACTTGGCCGCGCCGTCCCAACGCGCACGGCGACACCTTGCCAGCTGCGCGACCCTCCTGCGTGATCGGCGCCGACACGACAAAAGCCCACTGCTGCAACAACTTTTCGGACAGATCAAGGACGCAACCGAAGGAATCGCCCCATGACCGATACCGTCATCCCCAATATCACCGCGGCCAGCGACCACACCCGAGCCGATCTTGCGGTCCTGCCGGTCGGCTCGTTCGAGCAGCACGGCCCCTACCTGCCACTTGGCACCGACACCCTAATTGCCGTCGCCATTGCAACCTCAATCAGCGCACATCACAACATTTTTCAGCTTCCGCCCCTAACTTTCAGCTGCTCCCACGAGCACGCCGAATTCGCCGGAACCCTCAGCATCACAGCCACCACCCTGGCTGCTGTTGTCGGCGACATTGCCCACTCCCTCGCCGAGCAACATGTCCGCGGGCTAATGATCGTCAACGCCCATGGCGGCAACGCTGTCCTGACCAACGTTGTCCAGCAAGCCAACCACCCCGGCGCACGGATCCGACTCGGCCTATACCCCAGCCGTGACGACTGGACCGAAGCCCGCGAAGCCGCCGACATCACCAGCAGCAACCATGACGACATGCACGCCGGTGAACTCGAAACTTCGATACTGCTGGCGGCCTACCCCGAATATCTGCGCGACGGCTGGGCTGGTGCCAACCACACCGCCGACGACCGCCGCTACCTGACCACCCTCGGCATCGCCGCCTATACCGACAGCGGTGTCATCGGTTACCCGAGCCGCGCCACCGCCACCAAGGGCAGAAAAACCCTCGACCACCTAGGACGCAGCGCCGAAACCCTCCTGAACATCCTCACCGCACCGCAATAGCCGACCAAGCCAGGGGCGGCGGCTACCGTCCGCTTGGCCGCTCCCGTCCGCCGCCGCCCAACAAACCGGCGAGCGCCACCCAAGGAACCCAAAAACCGGCTCTGGCCTGCGGTGTGAGAAGTCTCTGTCAGGAGGATCACCGCACGGTCCGCGCCGAACGGGAGCGCCGCTGACGGTCGTCGGCCGCCGATTCCTATGCCGGAATGGCGAGCAGACGGAACTGTAAGGCCGACTTGGTGAGAATTTTCCTTACTGGGATCAAGTCGATGCGGCACGTTGCCACCAGCTGGACACCGAAGCCGCCCGACTCGAACGCCACGTCGACACCATCACCGCCACCGCCGCACCCGAGCTACAGCGTCGGGCCCGACACCGCTGCCACGCTACTGACCGCCCTCGGCGACAACCCCGCTCGGATCGGCAGCGACGCCGCTTTCGCCAAACTCTGCGGGGTCAGCCCACTGGAAGCCTCCAGCGGCAAAACGATCCGCCACCGGCTCAACTGGGAAGGCAATCGCGACGCCAACCGTGCCCCGCACGTCATCCTGGTGGTGCGCATGCGCCGTCATCAGCCCACCCGCGACTAGTTCGTTCACCGCCTGGCCGAAGGCAAAACCAAGAATGAGATCATGCGCTCCATCAAGCGTTACATCGCCCGCGAGATCTACCACGCCCTCCGCCAACCCAGCAGAAGAACCAACGAACTCATTGCCTGAAGATAGGAGCATCTGGTATCAAGTCCCGAAGGGCACCCGATCCGCAATGTCCACTCATTTCGTGGCGATATGGCACCTCTGTAGATGCCATCAATCCTCCTCCCAGGTGAGTAATGTGCAGGTGGCAACTCGTTCAGGGTCATAGGGAACGCGAGATGATTTCCTTCATCACCTCATTTGTGCCGGCGTAGATTTTCTGCACGCGCTGGTCCACCCACAATCTCGAGATGGGATACTCGGTCATGTACCCATATCCGCCGTGAAGCTGCAAACAGTCATCGAGCACCTTCATCGCTCGCTCAGTGGTCCACCATTTCGCCATGGCGACGGTCTGGACGTCGAGCTGGCCCGCGAGGTGTAGGTCGATGCAGTAGTCCAAAAATACTCGTGCGATGCGCGTTTCGGTTGCAGCTTCGGCCAAGATGAATTTCGTGTTCTGGAAGCCGAAGACGGGCCGTCCGAACGCTTCCCGCTCACGGGTGTATTTGAGTGTCTGCTCCACGGCAAGTTCCATCGCCGCGACCGCCCCAACCGCGACGATGAGCCGCTCTTGAGGTAGCTGCGTCATCAGCTGACTGAAACCCTGACCCTCGGTCTCGCCCAGGAGGTGCGAGCGGGGAACTCTTACGTCGTCGAAGAACAACTCGGAGGTGTCTTGTCCGCGTTGGCCGATTTTGTCGAGGACCTTGCCGCGCCGGAATCCGGGTCGATCGGCTTCGGCGACGATCAGCGAGATGCCGGCGGCGCCCTGACTTGGATCTGTCTTGGCGACAACGATGATCAGGTCGGCTTGCTGACCGTTGGTGATGAAGGTCTTTGCGCCGGTGATCACGTACTCGTCACCGTCAAGAATTGCTTTGGTCTTGACACTCTGCAGATCAGAACCGGTCCCTGGCTCCGTCATGGCGATCGCACCGATCATTTCGCCTGAGGCCATCTTGGGCAGCCACTGCCTCCGTAGTTCTTCGGCCGCATACTGGAGGATGTAGTGCGCGACGATTCCGCTGTGCAGCCCTGCGCCCCATGAGCTGTCCCCGACTCGGGCTTGCTCTTCGAGTACGACGGCTTCGTGCGCGAATGTGCCGCCTCCCCCGCCGTATTCTTCGGGTATGGACATGCAGAGCAGGCCTAGTTCGCCGGCTTTGTGCCACAATTCTCGGTCAACTTGGTGCTGGTCTGCGAAACGTTGCGCATGTGGTGCCAATTCGGTCGAGAAGAACTTCGCGGCAAGGTCACGAAGCTCGAGCAATTCGGCGCTCATCCAGGGAGAAATTGATGCTGTCACAGGATTCCCTCTCGGCTGTTCGATATCAATGGGTTTGATTTCTTAGGACGTTTCGATCTGATACTCGCCGGCGGAGTGACGCGCGCGTATGGCCTTCTTGTCGTATTTTCCGACGCTTGTTCGGGGAATCTCAGACACGAAGCTCCACCGCTCCGGGATCCACCACTTGGCGACCTTGTCCAACAGAAACGCGCGCAGTCGGTCGATGTCGACCTCGGCTCCACGGTGAACCACGACCAGGGCGAGCGGTCTTTCCTGCCATTTGTCGTCGGGAACTGCCACCACCGCAGCCTCGTAGATCGCCGGGTGACCAGTCAGCGTATTTTCCAGCTCGACTGAGGAGATCCATTCTCCACCTGACTTGATGACGTCCTTCGCACGATCGGTCAGCGTGAGATACCCGTCCGGGTCGATCCGGCCGACGTCGCCGGTGCGCAGCCACCCTCCGTCGAACTTGTCCGGATCATCGTCGCCGAAGTAGGCGCCGGTGATCCACGGGCCTCGCGCCTGTATTTCACCCGCTGATCGACCGTCCCACGGCACGGTCTTCTTGTGGTCGTCATGCAACCGGATCTCGACACCGCACATCGGCCGACCCTGGCTTTCGCGCATCTCCCACGCACGGGTCTCGCCTACTCCGTGCGCTGCGCGTGCGACGGTAGCCAGCGGCGAGGTTTCGGTCATGCCCCATGCCTGCACGATAGGCACGTTGTACTTGTCTTCGAATGCCCGCATCAGCGAGACGGGGACTGCCGATCCCCCGCAGGCAACCAGCCGAAGTGAGGAGATGTCCCGGGCGGGATTCGATTCCAGGTATCGATCGACATCGTTCCAGATCGTCGGCACTGCACCGGCGATAGTCGGCTGAGTCTCTTCGATGATCGACACCAGCGGCGCGGCTTGCAGATGGCGATCGGGTAATACCAAGTCCGCACCAGACATCAACGCCGCGTAGATCAGTCCCCACGCATTGGCGTGAAACATCGGGACAATGGCCAGGATACGGTCGGCCTCGCTCACTGCCAGGGCGTTCGACGTGCAGGCGGTCAGTGCATGTAGGGTCGAACGGTGGCTGTAGACAACACCTTTGGGATTTCCAGTAGTCCCGCTGGTGTAGCACATGGCCGCGGCGGAACGCTCATCGATCTCGGGCCAATCGAAAGTCTCCGGTTGCTGCGCCAGGATCTCCTCGTAACGCAACACCGTCTTCCCGCATCCCTGCAGCGGAGCGAGGTCGCCCCCGGTGGCGATGACCGTATGCACCGACTCCATCGCTGGTAGCGCACTAGCCAACAATGGCGCAACCGACGCATCCACCAGGATGATCTGATCGCTGGCATGGTTGGCGATGTACGCGAGTTGCTCTGGAGCCAAACGAATGTTGAGGGTGTGCAGCACCGCGCCCATGGAGGGAACCGCGCAGTAGGCCTCGAGATGTTCTTGGTTACTCCACTGAAAGTTGGCCACCCGTTGATCTGCCGTTATTCCCAGCCCGCGCAACGCATTTGCAAGTCGGCCCGCTCGCCCCAGGACGCTACGGTAGGACATACTTCGGTATCCAGTTCCGTCGGGGGTGATCACCTCGCTGTTTCCGTGAATGGAGGCGGCATGGCGGACAATTGCCGAGATTGTGAGCTGGACGTCTTGCATCGTGCTGTGCATTTCGCATCGGCCCTTCAGGCGAACAGGTCTGGATGGCGACTCGCATCGCCTATGAGCGTCCCGTAGTGGGTTCTGAGCGCTTGCAGGATCTCTGCCAGCGGTAGATCGTCGAAGGCGCCTCGATCCCTCAGATATTCCATGTGTTGGGTGCCGTCACCGGCGAACCCGTGCAGCAGGGCGTCTGTGCGCCCGTCGAAATCAATTGGCGGGACGCCGAACCGTGCGCATAGCTCGCGATTGAACGCCGGAGTTGCCTTGACCCAGACACCGCCGAGATGCATGAGGCTGTATCCGTGGTAGACAAAGACGTCGGTACCGCCCATCCGCTCACGCAATGTCTCGGTCTGAAGGTGGTTTCGGACATCGGCGAACCCCAGCCGCGCCGGGATGCCTGCTGCTCGGCAGGCCGCCGTCAAGAGCACCGCCTTCGGGACGCAGTACGCGCGGTCTGCAGTTGCGATGGTGCTGGCGCGATACGCATGCGGGTCATCGGTCACGGTGTAGGGGTCATACCAAATCGCGTCGCGGACCGCAGTGAAGATGGCTATGGCCTTCGTGGTGTCGTCGACCGCGCCGCGGGTCGCCGATGCAACGAAGTCGCGTACCGATTCATGTTGCCAATCGAGGAACTCCGTGGGCTCCAGGTAAGGCGAGTTCTCACCGCTCATCGGTGCCGCAACGTCACAGGCAGTCCGTCCACGGGAATGGGCAGCGAGGTGTTGTCCCAACGCACGTGATAGTCGTTTGGGACCGTCCAAGTGTAGGTACGCAACATCTGATGCAGGATTGCTTTCACCTCGAGTGTGCCGAACTGCATCCCAATGCATTTGTGCGCCCCGCCGCCGAACGGCACCCAGGCGAATCGGTGCTGTTGGTCCTCGCGCCGGGGCTCGTCGAAGCGCGACGGATCGAAACGGTCCGGGTCGCTCCATATTCTGCGGTCGAAGTGATTTACGGCGGGTGTGATTGCGCACAAGGTTTCAGGGGGGATGTGATAGCCGTCAATGGCGACATCGCGGACGGTCTTGCGCATCACCAGCGGAACGGGCGCCAGCAGACGCAGAGCTTCTTTGAGGATCAGATCGAGGACCGTCATCTGCTCCAGTTCGTCGATATCTGGCGAATCGTCACCGAAGGACTGCGCCTCCGCCGCTGCCTTCTCCTGCCACTCAGGATGTTTAGCGAGGAAGTAGGTGACAGCAGTGGTGGTGATCGTGGAGGTGTCATGGGCGGCCATCATGAGAAAGATCATGTGGTTGATCACATCCTCGTCGGAGAACCGTTCACCGTCTTCTGTGGTCGCCTGGCAGAGGGCGGCGAATAGATCGTCGCTCTCGCCTCCACGCGCGGCCGGCAGGTGTCGGGAGAAGTAGTCCTCCAACACGCGCCGCCCATGCACGCCGGCGCGGAACCTGGTGCCCGGGAGTGGAACTCGCACAAAGGAACTCGCCGCGCGAACAGTGGAGACGAACGCCTCGTTGACAGCAGCGCTCTCGTCCTTGCCGCGGCCACCCATGAAGACATCCGTGGCAATATCGAGGGTGAGATTCTTCAACAACGGGTAGATCCGGACCGACGGACCGGTCGGCCACGCGGGCACGGCTGCGCGAACGCACGGGGCCACCTGCCCGACATATCCGGTCAGGCGAGGACGCGTGAACGCCTCCTGCATGATGCGCCGGTGCATCAAATGTTCGTCGAAGCTCATGAGCATCAACCCGCGATGGAAGAAAGCATCGATCAAGAAGGACCAGCCATCCTGAGAAAAGGCCTTGGCTTCGCTTGTGAACGCCTCACGCGTTGCGTCTGGACCGGCGATGACCACCATTTTGGTACCGAATGCGCCCATCCACGACACCGAGCCCAAACGTTCGTAACGCTCCCGACTGAATTCTGAACCAAATCGGATGTAGTCGACCGTGTGCCCCAGCAACGGGAGTCCAGCGTCCCCTAGGACGGCTCTCAGCCCAGATCCGGCGGGAGCCGGCGCAAGTTCCCGGACTCTCCAGTCCCGACTCCACCGTCGCCATTTGTCATCGACGACGCGGGGGGCGGGCGCCAACAGGACAGACGTTAACCGCTCCTTGGGGTGACGCGTGAGTGCGAGACGCTGATTAGCCACGATGCCTCCTGGGCGCTCTGCTGCATGGGTATCTGATAACAGTTTACATAGACGTGTTGAATGTCAATATTCGAACAGCGAACAGTGAAATGTTCGACACCGCCTGCGACCCGGATCATCTGCGCAGCCTCGCGCCGTTCTCACTCGGGCCGTCTAACTGAAGGCGTTCAACGTGCCTGAACAGATAATCGTGATTGCGTGGTTTGCGGCTAAGGATCCGGTAGGCAAATGTAGGCCCAGGCCAGTTCGTCGGGATCGCGCCACTCGAGGCCGTGTACCAGCTCGCGCAAAGCGCCCACACCGACCTTCGCAGCCGCCGGCCCAATCGTGTGTTGTAGCTTTGCTCGATGTCTGGCCTGACGTCGACCGTACGCCCTGGATCACTCGCCAAAATCTTGATGAGGGCACCGATATGACGGACCTGAGACTCGATCATGAAAATGATCGACCCGGAACCGACGTTCGTGTTCGGGCCATAGAGGAGAAAGAGATTCGGGAACATCGGGACTGTAATGCCCAGGTATGCGTGCGCCTGCGTCCCCCACACCTCGTCCAGAGTCACTCCGCCCCAGCCGCGAACACGCATTGGGGCGAGGAAGTCGGTAGCGCGGAAACCTGTTCCGTAAATGACGACGTCCGCGCGGTGGAGTACGCCATCGTCGGTCACGACTCCCTTGTCGCAAAGCTTCGCAACCGCGTTGGTCACCAACGAGACTTCACCGTTGGCAATCGCGGGGTAGTAATCATTCGAGAACAACACCCGCTTGCACCCCGGCGCATCTGATGGCGTGAGTTGCCGGCGCAGCAATGGATCGGCAACCTGCCGATGGAGGTGGTAGCGGGCGACCGCGCCGAGAATGCGCGACAAGGGCTTCGCGTCGACCAACGTCACTGCGAGCACTTCAAAAATCAGCCATACCGCGAAACGCTCAAGACGCAGCCACAGCGGCAGAACCTTAATCAGCTGTTGGTGAAGACATCCGTACCTGCTGTCCCACTTCGGCAAAATCCAAGGCGCCGTGCGCTGATACAGCGTTACGCGCTGTGCCTCGTGTGCGATCCGTGGCACAAACTGTATCGCGCTTGCGCCTGTCCCGATGACGGCTACTTCCTTGCCGCGCAGCGATACCGAATGGTCCCAACGCGCCGAATGAAAACGCGGCCCCTCGAAGGTGTCTTCGCCGGCAATATTCGGCGTATGAGGTCGCGAGAGCTGCCCCACGGCCGAAATCACGACATCGCACCAGATCGTCTCGCTGGATTCGGTCACCAAACGCCAACGGCCGGCCTGTTCATCGAAGGTCATCTCGACGACTTCGGTCCGCGTGCGCAGCTGCAGGTCCATTCCGTCGGCCAGGACGAGTCGGCGAAGATATTGGAGTATCTCGGGCTGTTCTGCATAACGTCTCGACCAACGAGTGTTGGGCTTGTCCGAGAGTGAGTACAACGCTGACGGCACGTCGCAAGCCGCTCCTGGATAGGTGTTGTCGCGCCAGACGCCGCCGATGTCTGCAGCCTTTTCCACCATGGTGAAGTTGGTGAATCCGTCCCTCTTCAGCTGATGGGCCATGGCGATACCCGCGACGCCGGCCCCGATGATCACTATCGACGGATCGTGTCCTCGAGGATCCCTCGCAAAGCCGCCTGTCATGAGACAGCTAAGAAGCAGTTGATGGCGCGGTGGCAATGGAGCATCCACGGTCCCAACACTTTCACCGGTGGGCCGAAGCTTTCAGGAAGTTTCCAGCGCGGTGGATCGCGTCACGAGCCTCGGGCAGGATTCGGAACATGGCTTGGAACACGTGGATCTGTCCCCGGTACACCTGTATCTCAACGCTTGATCCGGCCGATCGGAGGCGGTCGGCAAGATGCCTCGAGTCATCGATCAACATTTCTCTTCCGCCTACCTGAATCAGGATCGGTGGCATGGACCTGAGGTCTGCGTCGAGCACGCTGATTCGCTCATTGCGGTGATCTGCACCAGCCACGTACAGGTCAAGAGCGCGGGCCGCGGACCGAGCAGAGGCGAAAGGATCACGGCGGCGAAGTTCGCGTGCCCTCGCGAGTTCACATGTCAGATCCAGGACCGGAGACATGAGAAGCATCGAATCCGGCAGCGGCAGTCCGTCACTACGTGCGCCAAGGGCGGTGGCCATCGTGAGCTGGCCGCCCGCCGAGTCCCCGGCCACCGCAACACCGCGGTCGCCGGAACCCGATGGCCGCCCTGTGACGAGCCAGCGGTATGCGTTCAGTGCATCGTCGGCGGCAGCGGGAAAGGGATAGCGTGGGGCTAGCCGATACCTCACCGCAAAGATGGGCCGACCGCTCGCGGAGGCAAGTTCACCGAGCAGACCGCGGTGGGTAGCCGGTGAGCACATGGAGTAGGCGCCGCCATGAATGTAGAGCAACGGAACGGCGTGTGGATCGACTGCAGGAGAAGTGATCCAATCCCCGCGTATCTGATTCCCGGCGAACTCGGTATCTATTGTGCGAACCGCCACGCTTCGGCGGGGCCGCGATCCCACGAGCGCCATCCGGAGTACGCGATCCATCACCGCGAGGCCGTGGGCGTTCGACGGGATGAGTTGCGACAGCGGACGCAGTGTGTTTCGCGAAGTCATTGCCACGAAATGACTTGCAAGACTGGGGTGCCGGTCCGTCGCATCAGTGTCGGTCACCGTGCACCCACGGATTCTGCGCGACGTTCAAATCGGTAATCGGAGAGCCGGAAGGTGCGGCTACGCCAGTAAGTCTCCAGGGTCGTTGACGGACGTAACGGAACATCGCCGTGTTTGTCGAAATAGTAACTGTTGGCATTGGAACAGCTCGGCTGCCAGAAAACCTGTCGATGTCGGCGGCTAACCATGTCAGCGAAGTAGCGGTCGTTCGCCTGCTGTCTGACCTCTACGTAATCAGCCTTCAGCTTGCGCGCACGACGAAGACAGCGGACGATATGCCGACTTTGCGCCTCGATGAGTGTGAAGTACGAGGAGCCGTTGTAACCATAGGGACCGAAGATATTGAAGTGATTCGGGAAACCTGGGACGCTCACACCCTCGAAGGCTTGGAGGCGGTGCTCATCCCACCAGGCAGACTGCTCCACTCCGCCGCGTCCCTTCAGCACATAAGTCGGCATATTGCCCGACTCCATCACTTTGAACCCGGTGGCCAAGACCATGACATCGATCGGATAATTCTTGCCATCTTCCGTGTGAACCGAGGCATGGTCGACATGGGTGATGCCGCTGGTCTCGAGCGAAACATTGCGACGGTTGTACGTTGCGAGATAGGAATTGTGGAAACTCGGTCGCTTACAACCCAACGAATAGCGAGGAATGAGTTGGTCTCGAGTCACCGGATCGTCGACCGCCCGACGCATATAGCGTTTCGCCGCCTCTTCCATGAGGTCCGACACAGGGATCAACGAGTGAAAGTGAGCTGCGATTGGAAATGTGAACTCGACGAACGCCTGACTCGCAGTGCGCGTCATCAGTTGTGCCCCTGGCACCAACCGCATCACTGTCGCGGCCCAGCTCGGTATGGAGAAATCCGGCTTCGGCAAGCAGTAAATCGGCGTTCGCTGGAAGACCGTCAGACTTGATGCGATCTTCGCGACTTCGGGAATCAGCTGCACCGCAGATGCCCCAGTCCCGATCACCGCCACCCGCTTACCGGTGAGATCTTTCGTATGGTCCCATCTGGCCGTATGCAGCGTCACGCCGGCGAAGTCGCGCACTCCTGGAATATCAGGCCACTTCGGCCGACTGAGGACGCCAGAGCAATTTATCACGAAACGCGCGGTCAGATTCTGACCAGAGGAGCAGCTCAGCCGCCATAGTGCGGCGCCTTCGTCGAAACAGGCTTCGTCCACGGTCGTGTTGAACCGGATGTAATTTTGGAGTCCGTATTTTTCTACACACCGCTCTGCATAAGCCTTCAACTCATCCCCGTGAGCGTAAGTTCGTGACCAGGATGTTCGCATCTCATAAGAGAACTGGTAACTATAGGACGGAATATCGACCGCTATTCCCGGATACGTATTCCAGTGCCATGTACCGCCGACGCCATCGGCGTCATCGACTATAAGAAAGTCCGCAAATCCGGCCTTCAACAGGCTGATCGCTGTACCAATCCCAGAAAACCCGGCTCCGACTATTACAATTTCGTAGTGCTGCCCAGACTCAGAACCCATTACTTCCTCATATGCGCTTTGATGTCCAACCTATATCCGCTGCTTCAGTTCAGCGTGTTTGTGTCAACTTCAGGCCAGCATCGTCACGCCGAGTTATCTCGTAATCCCGCATATCCAGACGGGACAGTTCCCTAATGAACTGAGTCGCAAAGCCGGGATACATCGTGCCGTTATAGCCATCCTCGGTCAAATACCAGCTGCTGCAACCCGAGTTCCATGTCGTGCGTCGTAACCGCCGTTGAATATTGGAGTGGTACGCGTTTTGGCTATTCTCTTTCACATCCAGGGTATGGACTCCATTGCCTTCGTCGCGCAAGAGCTCGATCGCTTTTACGATGTAATCGATTGCCGCCTCCATATATAGAAGAGCGGAGTTGTGGCCAGGACCGGAATTCGGTCCGAAAGTAAAGAACAAATTCGGATACCCAGCCACACTCACGCTCTTGTAGGCAAATCTCCCCTCAGACCACTCGTCTTCGAGTTTTCGCCCGTCGCGCCCCCGGATCGGAAATGGCGTACCGCGTTTACACACATCGAAGCCTGTGGCGAATACTATGCAGTCCACCTCATGCTCGATGCCGTCGGCGGTTCGAATTCCGTTCGGAGCCAGTGTGGCGATCGGCCAGCTGACGAGTTTGCAGTTATCGGCCTGGAGAGCAGGGTAATAGTCGCTAGTCATAAGCATGCGTTTGCACCCAGGTCTGAACTGCGGCGTTAGTTGACGTCTCAACCAGGTATCCTTCACCTGCCGACGCAGATTCGCCTTTGCGGCCGCTTGGATGACAGATGTTGCAGCGGTATCCCAAACCATGCCCACGGCCATGACCTCATGCGCCCAAAACCACGCACCTCGTAGGGCCTGCTCAGTTGCCGGCATGCGATTAAAAGTCGAACGCGCCCAGGCCGGATGCCGGAAATTCACCCTCGGTAGCACCCAACCGGGCGTCCTCTGAAACACCTTGACCGACGCCGCCAAATGGACCAATTCGGGAATGATCTGCACAGCGCTCGCCCCGGTCCCGACGACCGCCACCCTCTTACCGCTCATGTCATAGGCGTGGTCCCACCGAGCGCTGTGAATCTTCTTCCCCTCGTACGACTCGATGCCACGAATATCGGGGAAACTAGCGTCAGCAAGTGGCCCGCTAGCCATCACGACTGAACGGCCTCGATACCGCCTGCCGCCGGTCGTGTCGACCAGCCACTCTCCGGCATCCCCGTCGAATTCCAGTGCACTCACGTCCGCACCGAAATGAATGAACCTCCCAAGATCGTATTTCGCGACAACCGCATCGATATAGCCGAGGATCTCTGCGCTCCCCGAGTATGCGCGAGTCCAGCCTGGGTTCGGCTCGAACGAGTAGGAGTACAACAATGACGGAATATCGCAGGCGGCGCCGGGGTAAGTGTTGTCACGCCAGGTGCCCCCGATGCGACGTGATCGCTCCAAGATGACAAAGTCGTCAATGCCCGCTTGGAGCATTCTCATCGCCGTACCGATACCCGCGAAGCCGGCGCCGACGATCAAAGTCGTTGCCGTGTCCGTCATTTAGCTACCGGTTCATAGGTCAGTTCATCCGTCCATGACGGCGGTCGCCCGAGTACTTGCACGGGGAAGATGTCGATCGCGTCGCCTAAGCGCTGGGAAACGAAGTGAAGGGGTTGGGACCGCTTGATCGAGGAGGACATGTGGGCCTTCAAAATGTGATATCCAGGCACCCTCCGCGTGTGCTCACTGCGGTCCCCGACATTGCCATATCGCGTCACCGCGTTGTACAGCTTCTCTTCGGATAGCCCCATCGCGTTGAGATTCATCAACATGCGCGTGAGAAGCGGTATATACAGCAACGCGCCAGTAAGAATACGGGGGTCCATCACAGCGCCGACCGTTTGCATTGCATGGATTCGCATGGGACTGGCGCCGAGGTCATTAAGGACTTGAAAACCTACTGCAAGGTGCCGCGATTCGTCGCTGTTGACCTTATTGAATACTTCCCCGCAAATTGGGTCGTCGACCTCATCAAGGAGAAATTTCAGCAGGGCCCCGTCCAGCGCGGTCTCCAGTGCGGGAATCGCGGCGCCGATGACAGTCAGAGGAAGAGCCTCAGCGTACCGATCTAGCCACTCGATCACGAGACGGATGTTCTTATTCGGTACAGGCTTTTCGCCTTCCTCGATCATGCCCCAGCGACGCATCAGAGCAAGTTCGGCATTGGCGTGACGCTGCTCCTCGGCGTGAAAGTAACGGTAAATGTCTCCGAGCGCTTCGAAGGGCGCCTTCGGGGCCATCGCAGCGAAGGCGCGCGCTCCGACATGCTCAATCCACACCACGTCGGACATGAATTGCTTGAGTTTGGGACGCTGTTCGTCGGTGATCAACTCCGCACCAGGGGCGTCCCAATCGATATCGGCGAGAGCCCATTGCTTGTTCTTGATCGTCTCGAGCATGTCGCTATATGCGAACGCCATTTCACTGCTCCCTCTGGTCGGCTGGATCGTTCCATGAGGCCACGCGCTCCACCAGCCCCAACGCCCGCGTAAACTGACCGGGTAAAGCTCTTTTCAGTTGCCACAAAATTTTCGCGTCCAGTTGGGGCACTACATAGATTTGTCCGCGATCGTGCGCGTTCAAGGTCGTTCGAGCCACTTGATCCGGCGAAATGCCGGTCCACCTCATCAGGTTGGTCGCGAGTCTCGCCGCCGACTCCTCAATCTGAGGATTATTGGCGATGTTCGTCTTGACGAAGGTGGGGCAAAGCACTGTGACGTTGACGTCAGTACCGCTGAGTTCGGCCGCCAATGTCTCGGACAGAGCGAGCACGCCGGCCTTACTCACGTTGTATGCGCCCATTCGGGGCGCCGAGCCGAAACTTGCGGCGGACGCCACATTGATCACTCCGCCCCGGCCGTTGCTCCGGAGGCGAGGAACGAAAGTCTCGCAACCGTAGATAACACCCCAAAGGTTCACAGAAATCGCAGCGTTCCAGTCCTCAACCGACGTAGCGCCGATGCGATTGCCGCCGGCACCGATTCCGGCGTTGTTGATCACCAGACTCGCCGCCTTGCCGAACCAGTCTTCACTGGCATCAGCGAGGTTACGGACCTGCTCAAGTTCGGTGACGTCGCATACGACGTCGAAACCCTCGCCGCCGGCCTGCCTCACCATCTCGGCCGACTCTTTCGCAGTGATGGGGTCTTTGTCCGCACACACAACACGTCCACCTCGGCGTGCAAGCTCAACGGCGAACGCGCGGCCGATACCGCTCCCTGCGCCTGTGACTACTGCGTGGGCGCGGTGGGTTCTACCTGGTGAATTACCGAACGGCAAGAACCTCATCTGCTTGCCCTTTGGATCGCGACACTGATTTCCGGTGCGGGAGAATATTCATTTGGGGGCATCAGCCACCATTGGGGTCGCATGCCACCAGTTTGGTCGTGGGCCCGACGTTTTGTCAAGATGGTGAGGTGAGGTCGAGAAGCAAGGTCTGGGGTGGTCGGACCGGTGCTGAGCGTCGAGCAGAACGACGGCAGCAATTGATCGAGGCTGCGACCGAGATTTGGAGTGAGAGCGGTTGGGCCGCAGTGACTATGCGCGGCGTATGCGCCCGGACAGGGCTCAACGATCGATACTTCTACGAGGACTTCAAGACGCGCGAGGAGCTTCTCGTCGCAGCGTGGGATGGCGTTCGCAATGACATGCTCGGCGAGGTTTCCGCGCTCTTCGACGAGCGTGTGGATCGGCCACCGATCGAAACCATCACCGCGGCGATCGCCATCGTGGTCGACCGGATCGCACGCGATCCTGGCCGGGCGCACATCCTGCTCGCTCAGCATGTAGGTAGCTCACCGCTGCAAGATCGCCGCGCTGTGGCGCTGCAGGAGGCAACGCAGTTGGTCGTCGAGGCAAGCCGGCCACATCTCAGAGAAGACGCCGACGAGACGGCCCTTCGTATGGACACTTTGGTTGCAGTGGGGGGGTTCGTCGAAGTCATCACGGCCTGGCACTCCGGTTTGCTTGCGGTGACCGAGAAGGAAGTGGTCGCGCACACGAGCCGACTGGCTGAAACCTTGGCTCAACGCTACGTCGTCAGCGGCTGAGGCTAAACCTTTCCGTGAGTATCGAGGCCGACTGCATTTGTCTGTATGATTTCGCCTTGACCCGCCACCGGGCGTCCAATCCGTGACGACAGGCGCGCCGTCGTTTTGTTTGAAGGAACGACGCAGAAACAGTGTTTCTGCGTCGCCCTCCTGACGCACTTTTGCTACCCCGGCTGAGCGATGACCTTCTGTGAGCCGTCTTGGTCGAACAGGTCCTTGCTCCATCGCTCCAGGACCGCAGCGCTGTCCCAATCATCAGGGTGGAAGCCGGGGCGGTTGTACGAACGGAATCGCTGCAGCGCATCGGCGGTGAACATCGGGGTGCGACTGAAGCGATGTAGGCTACGCACCAACGTGACCGGGTTATACGAGGCCTTGTCAGAGGCCATCGACAGCGCAGTCTGCAGAATGAGTTCGCCGAACAGAATTGCAGAGGCGATCCGCATGCCCCGTACGCGGGTGCGCTCGGTGCCTCCAATCAGCCGATAGGCGTCGAAGGCGACGGCTTTGTGCTCCGACTCCTCGAACGCATGCCACAGCAGAATCGGTCGAACCTCTGTCTGTCCGATGAGCTTCTGGGCGTCGTCGCTGGTGAGAATGATTTCAGCGAGCGTCGCGGTGTAGTGCTCCAATGCAGAGGTCATCGACAGCCGCATTTCTGGCGAAAAGCGCCGTTCCAATCGCTTGATCAGGCGTGCAACGTGGCGGTCGATCCGCGCGGTCGGATAACCCATGGCCTGGAGTCGTTCGTTGAGGAGCCGATGCTGGTGTCGGTGTGTGGCCTCTTGTCCGATGAAACCCTTGACCGCTGTCAGTAATTGGGGATCGTCGATGGAACTCTGGAAATATTTGACCGAGCGGATGAAGAAGTCTTCCCCTTCCGGGAAGGTCGCAGACAGCACCGAGATGAAATGGCTCATCACCAGGTCGCCATCCACGAAGTGTTGCCGCTTCGTGGAGGTCGGCATGGAGAAACGAACGCGCCGGGGTTTTGGCAATACACGGCTCTTGGTCGAGGCTCGATCTTCCGGCATCTTGACGGGGTCCTTCCTTCCGTAGCGTGATCTGACTTTAGGCCTTGTCACATGAGACTGCCAGAATGTAGGGCATGAGTCCAGCACGTGTTTATGGCGGGCTGTCCGCAACTCAACGCGATGCGCAGCGCCGCGCACTGCTGATTGACGCCGCGGTCGCGCTTATGGGCAAGCAGGGAGCCGCCGCGTGCACCGTGACCGCTGTGTGTACGGAGTCAGGAGTGACGAGCCGGTACTTCTACCAGCAGTTTCGCGACAGAGACGCGCTCCTGCGTGCGATGTTCACCAAGATCTCCACCACCTTCCAAGCCGTGATCACCAGGGCAATACCGGATGACACCGTTGCTCCTCAAGAACTCGCTTACGCTCCGATAAAGGCCCTGGTTCAGATGATCGAGAACGATCCCAGCATGGCCCGCATATTGTTTGTCGAATCGGGCGCGGAACCCCTGCTTCGGCAGCTGCGAAGCGAACTGATGTCCGAATTTGCGGAGCTCGTCCTCAGAGAGGCCCGCCTGCATCTCGATATACCCAGCGAGGTGATTCAGGTCGCAGATCTCGCCGCTACCTACGGTGTCGGGGGCCTGTTCGAGACTCTGCGTCGCTGGATAGACGGACAACTAAACCTATCGACCGAAGTTCTTATCGAGCATTGTGCGGGTTTTCTCGGCAGTCTTGGCCTGTATACCCTCGGCCAGAAACCTGACCCGGCCGCTTCGCATATCCAGGTCGATATCAACTCCCCGGCGGGCCACAGCTGATGAGACCGGCGGTGTTTTCGCCGACACGCTTGTTGACCGGCATTCAGGATGAGCATGATGGCGGCGTTGGCTGTGAGGATGTGCGGGTATGAAATGACCCCGCCGGTGGGTGTTCGGCGGGGTCGGTGGTGTTCGGGGTGTCGGTGTGGTGTTCAGTCTGCCGTGACTTCGGCGATGGCTGTGCGGGTGGAGGATTCGTCGGCGATGGCCTTGTCCGCGGCGAACGCGGCGACGAGGGCTTGCAGCGCGAGGTTGTTGACCGCGCGCGGGTAGCCGCGGCTGGTCTGGTGGATGAGCCCGACGGCGTCGTCGGAGAACAGTGTGTCGTCACGTCCGGCGAGCTTGAGGTGGTGGCGTAGGTAGCCGCCGGTCTCCTGGTCGGTCATCGGCGGCATGGCATATCGGAGTCCGATGCGCTGGTCGAGGGCGGCGAGCACGCCGAGTTTCATTCGCCGCCGCAAGGTGGGCTGGCCGACGAGCAGGCAGGCGAACGGGCTAGAGGAGTCGAGGTCGTGGTTTGTTAAGAGCCGCAACGCTTCCAATTGGTCGTAGCCAAGGAGGTGGGCTTCCTCGACGACAACAATGGGCGTGCGGCCGCGCTCGTCTTGTTCGGCGGCCAGCGCGTCGGCGGCTTGGGGAGCCAGGGTGGCGTGATGAGTCAGGGGCTGCCCCCCGAGTGAGGCGACGATGCGATGGTGGATGCCGCGCACCCCGACGGTGGGATCGGGCAGATAGATGGCGGCGTGGCGGCTGGCATCCAGGGCGGCCAGCGCGGCGCGCACGGCGACGGTCTTGCCGGCGCCGACCTCGCCGGTGATCACCCCGATGCGACGGTCGGCGACACACCAGCCGATGCGGGCGACCGCTTCGTTGTGGGCGGCATGGCGGTGCAGCATGGACGGGGCCAGATCGCGGCCGAATGGGGTCCGCGAAAAACCGTAGTAGGAGATCAGTTTGTCCATCATTGGGGTTGGGCCTCCTGGCCGGTGAGCAGGTCGAGTTGACCGGGAATTTGGCCGGTGTTGTTGGTGAGGGCTGCGTAGTTGACGCCGCGGGCCAGCTCAGCGGCATGGGCGGTCTCGATGAGCTGCGCGTAGTCGATGCCGGTGGGTTGCGGTGGTGTGGTGGGGGTTTCGGGTTTGGCTTTGGGGTGAGAATGCCGGCCGATGTGATACGGAATTGCCAGCCCCATCGGAATGCCGGCCAGCCGGACCTCGATGCGGGTCAAATCGAAGGGGTCGAACACCAGCTCCACTTTGCGCCCCACCAAGCCGGGGTCGACCTGGTAGGTGTTGCCGTGCAGGGATACGGTGGCGGTCTTGGTCACTCGGCGGTGCTCTTCCCACAAAAATGCCTCGGTGAGCGCTTCTGGGGCGGGCAGCGGAATGGGGCCGGCGGCACACCAGCGCGCCAGCGGGGTCTGTCCGGTCTCGGAATGGATCGTGCGGTGATAGACGGTTTCCACCCAGGCCGCAAACAGGCGGTTCAGCTCAGCGAGGTCGCTGACGTGATGGCGGCCGACGACGTCGGGTTCGCCGGTGATCTCGACCAGGAACTGATCACGTACCGTGCGGAAAAATCTCTCTATCTTTCCCCTGCCTTCGGGCCGACCCGGTGTGGAATGGACAAGGCGCACACCGAGTTTCGCGCATGCCCGCAATAACCACGTGTCGACGTAGGCCGAACCGTTATCGACATACACGGCGTTGGGGACACCGCGGGAGGCCAGCGCCGGGCGCAGCGCCGCGGCCAGGCGCACCGTGTCCTCGGCATGGCCCCACCGGTAGCCGGGCAAAAGCCGGGAATGATCGTCTAAAAACGCGAACAGATACGTCTTGCGGAGCTGAATCCGTATGCCGTGTAACGCATCGCCGGTCCACAGGTCATTGGGATGTTCGGCCTGGAACCGGCCGAACACTGCCGGCGCCGACCCGAAGCTGGCGCCGGTGAGCCCCAGCCGGTGAAAGTTGCGCTGCAAGGTGCGCTCGTCGGGCGCCCAGCCCAATTGGGTACGCAAGATCCGCTGAATGGCCGCGGCGGTGCGCTGCGGGTTCTCTCGGCGCAGCGCCACCGCCAGCTCCAGCACCTCGGCCGGGGTGCGCGGGGTGCACTGGCGCGCGTTGGGCACCAGCGCGTCGAACCCGCCGGCCCGCCAGTCCCGAATCCAGCGGTCGATGGTCTGCCGGCTGATGCGCACCCGCCGCCCGAACGGATCGGTGTGTTCGCGCGAGGCCAGATCGCGCACCACCTTTCCCCGCTGCTTGGTGGAAAGCGCCGCTTCGGCGGCCTCTCGAATCAATTGATACCGAAACAACCCGATCGCCCGGGCCCGCTCGGCCCGCACCTTCACCTCATCATCGCCAACCGCCACCGGCTGTCCTCCTTTGCTGTCTGTCAAACACACGACAGCGCAAAGATTTACGGCCTCATCGGCGTCGGCGGCAGGGTCGACTCGTGTTGCACCGGCTCGCCGGGCCAGCCCGGTGCCAACAACCGCCCACCTGAGACCGCCACCGCCGTTTGGGCCAGCGACACCCCGGGCAGCAAAAAGCGGTGTGTGATCGCGGCCGCGAGCGCGCCGATGGCCGTCACCGCGTCGGCGAACACCCCGCCTGCCGCGTCCGGCATCATCGGATCGGCCGCCACGGCGCGCAGCCAAACCGTGAAAACCGAGCGCACCGCTTCGGCCCGCTCGCTAAACGGGCGCAACCAGCCCCGCACCGTCTCAGCCGGACGGCTCAACTCGGCGGCAATCCGGCGAAACCCCAACCCACGGGCCGCCTTGGCCGCCAACGCCGACACAATCACCGCAGCCGCATCAGCGCGGCGCAGCAACCCGCTCACCGGCAACAACACGTGCGTCACCCCGCAGCCACTGCATCGTGACCGGCGCGGGCGCAGCTGCACCGGCCCGTGCGGGCCGCGCAATTCTCGCGGCCGCGCCCGCCCCCAACCCGCCAGCACACATCCGCACGACGGGCAGCTCAACTCACCAGCCGCCAGCCTGCGTTCGACTTGATCGACATTCGCTTCTACGGTGACCACAGCGCCTCCGAGCGCACACAGGCGGCCCTCCCGTAGCACTCGGCCAAGAGACGACGGGAGGGCCGTCGCCTACCAAGGACTTGATCACCGTGCCGCCCCGGCACCACAACGACCAAACCGGAGCACAACCAGCCGACACACTGCCCACCGTCAGTGCCGAACCCCTACCTCAACGTGGTCACCCTGAATGCCCCCGAACACCGAGTTGGGTCATTTGGCTTAGTGCCTTGAGTTCGGGTCTGCCAGGGCATTGAGGATCGCCTCGGACTCGGGGTCGAGCGCGGACTGGAATGTGGCGATGACGCCGTTGATGTCGATGGTGGCTGAGCGCAGGGGCTTGAGGGTGCGCAGGAACCGGCGTAGTGACAGTCCGGTGCGGGTCTGGACTTCGCGGCTGACGGCGAGGGCGGTGAACACGATGGTCAGGTGGGCTTCGATGGCATCGCGGGTACGGGCGAAGATTGGTCTGGCGGCGAGGTCGGATTTGGACATTCGGAAGGACTGCTCGACTCGCCATAGGTCGTGGTAGTTGGTGATGATCTCGATGGCGGGCATGAGCTTGGCGTCGATGTTGCTGACGTAGCCCTTTAGGCCGACGAGTCGGCGTGCCCGCTCCAGTGAGGCAGTGTCGAGTTCTTGGGCGCCGTTGCGGGTCGTGACGAATCGTGGTGTGCGAGCCGGCTTGTCGCCTGCGACGACGGCGCGGGCCTTGGCTTCCTGCAGGTTCAGCGTCTTGTTGTCCCGCACCGCGCGTTTGGCCGAGTACGCCCACACTGCCCGCCACGACTTGGCGTGGGTGGCCGGGTTCCAGACGGGTTCGGCTTTGATTTTCCGATCACTGGCCTTGGCGGCGGTGCCGCCGCGTTGGTCGCGTGGTGTGATGGTGTCGATGATCTGTCCGTCGGTGAATACTGTTCCGTGCCAGTGGAAGTGGGACGCCAGATCGTTGGGCGCTTTGGTGACCCGGGACCCGACGATGAACCTCAACCCGGTGTCATCAAGCTCGCGCAGGTTGCCGGCGGAGAGCATGCCGGCATCGGCGACGACAACCATGTCGGTGATGTCGTGGCGTTGCTGGAACGTTCTGACGATCGGCACGATGGTCAGGGTTTCGGCCTTGTTGCCCTCGAAACAGCCGATTTCCAACGGGAACCCGTACCGGTCGACCAGCAGTCCGACCACGATCTGGGGGTCAACCCGGCGTTCCTTCGAATAGCCGACTCGCCGCAGCGCGTCCTCGTTGTCGGCCTCGAAGTAGAGCGTAGTGACGTCGTAGATCACCAGGCTCACATCTCCGGCGCTGTGCGCGTGGGCAAAGCACGCTGCCGCGATCTGATCACGGTAACCACCCGCGTAGGCACGGCGCAGCGTTCGCTTGCGCGTCGACAAAGATGCTGCGGCGCGGCCCAACTCGGCCAGGACCCGATCGGCATCGAGCAGGCTGGTCGGCTCCACCACCCGGGCGATCACCAGATCCCGGAACACCTCATCGCCGACCGCCTCATCGAAACCCAGACTCGCGTACACCCCGGCCAGGGCGTCATACAGCAGCCCACTGCAGGATTTGAGGACCCGCGGACGTGCCACCAACTGCCGCACCGCGACTGCACCACCAGTGGCCTCGGGGAACAGTGTTGGGGCAGGTGGTGGGACCATTTCGGCTTTGACGGCTTTTGGGGTGATGCCCAGGTCCAACTCGCGTTGGGCGTCATCGGCTAGCAGCCGCCGGGCCTCCTCGACGAGCAGACCGAGTTCGGCTTCATCACGGGCTGAGCCGACGTGGCGGACGATCCGACGCCGGCCGCCCACCGATTCTGCGATCTGGACCGCAGTGGCGCCCGAGGCCGTACGCACCCGCCGAATCCAGACCACCCAGCGAGCCTACCGACCCGAATTAGTGCCTCGCGTGTGCACTAAGCCGAACTATCACCCCAGGTAAACGGGCTGCCACCTCCGGAAAACACCAAAGTTGACCTAAGTCAGGTGCGCTGTCTCAAGCGCTACCTCACCCGCGAAATCTTCCACGCCCTCCAACCGCCAAGAAAGGCAGCAAAAGTCGTTGCCTGAATATAGGAGCATCTGCTATCGAGCTTGCTCCGCGATGTGGCATCGCTGTTGACGATTTCCAGCGCGTCGTCACGTAAGGGGTAGATCAGCTCCTCGACGGTTGCTTCCTGCGGTGGCAGCGGTGGATCGACCCGTAGAACCTCATGCTGATTGGGAAGTCACCGCTGGGTCTCCGTCTTCCCATAGCAGCAGTTGGCGAACGGCGGGACGTGGTCCGTAGGGCCGAAGCATTTGGCTGGCTGGACGCGGGCGTACCCGTTGGGGCCACCAGAACCAGCGCCCGAGAAGTGTGGCGATGGACGGGGTCATGAACGATCGCACGATCAGCGTGTCGAACAGCAGACCTAGACCGATGGTGGTCCCCACCTGGCCAAGAATCACCAGCGAGCTGAACATGAAGGAGGCCATGGTGGCGGCGAACACTAGGCCCGCAGAGGTTACCACCGAGCCGGAGCCGGCCATCGCCCGGATAATGCCGGTCTTTAATCCAGCGTGAATTTCTTCTTTGAACCTCGAGATCAGCAGCAGGTTGTAGTCGGATCCCACCGCCAAGAGGATGATGACAGACAGCGCAAGCACCACCCAGTAGAGTTTGATGCCCAAAAGGTCTTGCCAGACCAGTACCGACAGCCCGAACGAGGTGCCCAGCGAAAGTGCCACCGTGCCCACGATGACCACCGCGGCCACCAGGCTTCGGGTGATGAACAGCATGATCAGCAATATCAGGCTCAGCGCGGCCAGACCGGCGATCATGAGATCGTAATTGGCCATGTCGTGGATGTCTTTGTAGGTTGCCGCGGTGCCGGCGAGGTAGATGTGGGCGTCCGCCAGGGGGGTGCCCTTCACAGCCTCGTGGGCTGCTTTCTTGATCGGATCGACATGCGAGATACCCTCGGGGGTCGCGGGATCGCCTTCATGGGAGACGATCATGCGGGCGGCCTTGCCGTCGGGGGAGAGGAATAGTTTCAGACCTCTTTTGAACTCGGGGTTGTCGAAAGCCTCCGGCGGTAAGTAGAAGGAATCGTCATTTTTGGCGGCGTCATACGCTTGTCCCAGGGCAGTCGCGTTGTCAGTCGAGGCCCGCGTTTGGGCGTTGATCCCGAAGTTGGTGGCGTAGCTGGACAGCGTCAGTTCCAGATTTTTCTCCTGGTCGGCGATCTGCGGCGGTAGCAGCGTGAGCAGTTGCTGCTGGCCGGCATCCAATTTATCCAACGATGCGGTGAGGTTTTGAAACTGTTCGCTGAGCTTGTCGATACCGTCGAGTGCGTCAAAGACGTTTCTGAGCGCAGAACAGACGGGGATATCGTAGCAGTGCCTTTCCCAATAAAAATAGCTGCGAATCGGCCGGAAGAAGTCGTCGAAATTCGCGATCTTATCGCGCAGGTCATTGGTCGTTGCGATCGTGTCGTGAAAGTTCTGGGTCTCGGCGTGGGTAGCGGCGGCGAGCTCCTTCTGCAGGGCGTACTGCCGGTTCAAAATGTTGATCGTATTTCTCAGCAGGTCGGCCTGCTTCAACAGATCTTCCGCGCGTTCTTTCTGGTAATGCAGGTTCTGGATCTGGCCGACGTTTCCCGCGCTGATCTGGAAAGCTAGCGAGGTGTGATCGATCGGGGTTCCCAACGGCCTGGTCATGGACTGAACCCGGGCGATACCGGGAGTGTGAAAGACCGCCTTGGCTACCCGCTCCAGGTTGATCATATCGGCCGGGTCGCGCAGATCATGATCGGCCTCGATCATCAGCAGTTCGGGATTTAGCCGGGCTGGAGAAAAATGCCGTTCCGCCGCCGCATACCCGACCTTTGCCGGAACCGATGAGGGCATATAGGCCTTAGCGTCGTAACTGGTTTGATACCCCGATAAGGCGAGCAGACCGACCAAGGCGACCCCACACGTCACCACCAGTATGGGCCCGGGCCAGCGCACGATGGCCGTGCCGATGCGCCGCCACACCCGGGTCCTCATCGCGCGCTTGGGGTCTAAGAAGCCAAAAAAACTGGCCACGGTCAGCACGGCCGGGGCCAACGTGAGCGCGGCTGCAACCGCGGTCAGCATGCCCACCACGCCGGGAATGCCCATGCTTTGAAAATAGGGCGACCGGGTAAAGCCCAGACAAAACACCGCGCCGGCAATAGTCAGTCCCGACCCCAAGATAACGTGGGCCGTCCCGTGCGACATCGTATAGTAGGCTGCTTCGCGATCCTCGCCCGCTTGCCGGGCCTCGTGATAACGGCCGACGACAAATATCGCGTAGTCCGTCCCGGCGGCGATGGCCAGCAATGTGAGAATATTGACCGAGAACGTCGAAAGTTCGATGATCCCGTAGTTTCCAAGGACGGCGACGATTCCGCGGGCGCAGGCCACCTCGATCAAAACCACCGCCAGCACCAGCGCGACGGTGACGACAGACCGGTACAGCGAAAACAACATGACCAAGATCACCAGGCCCGTGATCAGGGTGACCTTCAGAAGACTTTTCTGGCCCGCGCTGAACTGATCCGAGATCACCGGCCCCAGGCCGGTCACGTAGGCCTTGACCCCGGGTGGTGGCGGCGTATGGTCCACGATGGCACGCACGGCGTTGACAGACTCGGTCGCCAAGCTCTGGCCTTGGTTGCCGGACAAATACACTTGCACGTAGGCGGCCTTGCCGTCGTTGCTTTGCGAGCCCGCCGCCGTCAGCGGATCCCCCCAAAAGTCCTGGACGTGCTGGACGTGCTTGATATCGGCTTCGAGCTTGCGGACCACGGTGGCGTAAAACCGGTGGGCGTCATCGCCCAGCGGCTTATCGCCCTCCAGAAGGACCATCGCCGAATTGTCGGAATCGAACTCGTGAAAGAGTTTGCCCATGCGTTTCATCGCCTGCAGCGACGGCGCATCATTGGAGCTCATCCCCACCGTGTGCGCTTCTGCAACCGCCTCCAAGTTGGGCACGGCAATATTGGTGACGGCAGCCAGCGCCAGCCAGAGCAGCACGAGCGGCACCGAAAGCCGGCGGATGGTGTGCGCCAAGAAAGACCGTCGGCCGTCATGGTCGCTCATGCGGACTTCACCAGGCAGAAGGTATAGGCGTTCACTTCGTTAAAGATTCTCTCGTCCTTGACCTCGCCGTCCACGGTGATGCGGCAGCCAAGGGGATTGCTGTCGCCCTGTGCCATCAGGTTGGCAAAGGCCCCGGGCTGTGTCGTGATCATGGTCAACGACCACGGCAGGGTCGCGTCGAGGACTTGCTGGGGCTGTACATTGATGTCCAAGTAGTTGATGGTTGCCACCTTCCCGGGTTCGCCGAAGACCTCAAGGGTGATGCGTTTAGGGTTGAAAGGCTCGATTTCTTCCGAGACGGCACCGGTAGCCGACGTGCCTTTGTGCGCCCCGAAGGCACCATGCAGTCGGAAGACGCCGAACCCCGCGACCGCGACCACGACCACGGCGACCAGCATCATCCAGCCGCGCCTGACCAGGCGGCTAACTGAAATACCCTTCACCCGTTGGCCTTTCGATGACCGGTGACACATCTTCCTGCGCGTCA
>NZ_KL446993.1:4070494-4096512 GCF_000709305.1 Mycobacterium sp. TKK-01-0059 | reverse complement strand
GGAAGTGTCCTAACTCAGGTTACGGACGATTCACCGCGGTTGAGGTCCTAACATCTCCTTCCAACCGTCGTCTCCTATTTTGGCCGAGTCTTCGATGGTGTATTTGACGCCATCGGGCCCTAGGAACTCGCCGCTTTGCGGACTATAGATAGCAGCAGCACCGCTAGGAATGTAAAAGCACGGGTTCGGCTGCTGACCGTTGCACTGCACGCTCCCAGAACCTGGCCGTTGCAGTGGATCGCTTCGTGGAGGAGGCGTCCCCGTCACCCGGTCCGAAGGAAGCGGATTGATGCCGGTATCGACCGACGGAGCCGGTATGACCAAACCGGGTTTCACCGGCTGATCACAGCGCGCCGCAGGTGCGGGGCAGCTTAGAATCTGGTTCGGATCCCCGTACCAAGGATTGGTCCCCAACGGGACATACGGCTCTTTGCTGCGGCATTCGCGCGGCGTGGCCGCCCGCTTGCCGGGAACATCGACACACGGATAATTACGCGCGCCGCGGACCGCGTTTTGTGCCTCCATCGGAATCTTGCAGTACCGCGTGGTCAAAAGCCCCGGAGTCTCGTCCACAAAGGATCGCCATTGCGATGCCGGCAAGAACCCCGTCAGGCAAGCAGGCGTCATATTTATTGGCGTTTGGAACGAAAGAGAAAACGTATGTGGGTAAGCAGCGGTCACTGTCTCACCGAACGCGGGCACTTGCGGAAGTATGACCAGCAATTGCTCTAAATTCTTGTTGTACCGCTTGAGCAGATCGGCCACGATCGCAACATTTGCTAGGGTCTGCGGCAAAGTTCCGCGAACGTCACCGAGCACGGCTTTAACCTGATCGGCGGTCGGCGCAACCTGGGCCAGGATGCTCTTGAGCTGTTTATCCTTTTCCGCGGCCTGCGCGTCGAGAATATTTAAGTTGTGCGCCCACCGCTCGATGGGATCACGCGAGTCGGCCTGGCTGTCGATGATCGGTGCTGAGTTTTGGACGATATTGTTGACGTCGCTAAGGTCGGTTTTGAAATCCCCAACGATCGACTGGGTCGAGTCGACCAGCCGTTCTAAGGCCGGTCCCAGGCCGCCGACCGCTTGAGCTGTCTCATCGAGTAGTCCGGCAATCTTGTCTTTGGGCAGGACGTCCAATGTATGGTTGACGGTATCCAGGGTCGGGCCAATTGGTTTAGGCACCGTGCTGTTAGTGATGGTCTGGCCGGGCGAGAAATACTTGGCCGGATTCTGCGCGGATACTAGGTCTATGTATTGTTCGCCGACCGCCGACACCGAATGCACGTTCGCCGAGGAGTCAATTGGGATTTTGTACTGGTCGCTGATACGCAATGTGGCCCGAACTCCGTGTTCGGTCGGCTCTACCCGAGTTACCTTTCCCACAGTGATTCCACGGTAGGTGACATTTGCAGTGGGATAAAGCCCTCCCGACGTGGGTAAATCCACCTCCAAACTGTACTGGCCCATCCCAACGACGCTCGGCAACCTCAGATAATGCCACCCAAGAACGCTCATGGCGACCGCCGTGACGATAGTGAACACGATTAGCTGAAGGCGAAGGCGTCGAGTCAACATGCCGCCTACTCCTCGTCACGCTCGGGGGGTTCGTCGGCGGGATTGGGTGCGAACCTGACATCGGGGAGCATAGTGTTCGGATCGCGGCCCCACGATTGCTCAAGCGCACGCAGTGCACCGGAGAACCCGGTGCCGGTGAGGAGCGCATTATCGATTGCGCTCAAAGTGAGGTCCAAGGTTATCGAAACATTCATTGAGTCGCCGTGTACCACCTTCGGGATGGCGTCGGCGCTGAAGGGGAGGGTCAAGGCAATCTTTAGCGTCTCGACCAGATCCATCGAAGCCCGGCTGAGTTGTTTCAGGGGACGCTGCAGTTGGCGTACGTCTTTATCCAAGCCGGGACGCGCCACCGTCAAAGTCTGATTGAGGACGTCGCTAAACCGCCCCAACGCATTGGTCGCATCGAGGAACGGCTGTCGTTGTTCAGCGAAATGCTTTGCCAATGGAGGAAACTCGGTGAGAACGTGGTCCAAGGTGTCTGATTGCTTGGCTACATAAGTCAACAGCCGGTCTGTGGAGTCGATAGCGCGAGTGATGTCATCACGTTGCTCGTTAAGCCGGGCGGTGAAGGTGTCGAGTTTCCCGAGGAAATCATGTATCTGATCGGCCCGCCCGGTCAGCATGTTACGGACTTCACTTGCGATCACTTCGACGTTAGGTATGCCACCACCGCGCAGCACCGCGGCAAAACTGGCCAGGACCCGCTCGGTGGTGGGATAGGCAGACGCATTCTGCAGCGGGATGATGTCGCCGTTCTTCAATAGTTGCGGTGATGGGTTGGCCGGCGACGCCAGCTCCACATGCTGTGAGCCGAGCAGGCTGGTCTGCCCGATCTTCGCGGTGGCGTTCTTCGGCAGCCTGACGCCCTTTTCTAGATCCAAAGTCAACGTCGCGATCCAGTTTTTTAGGCCGATTGCGCGTACCCTGCCGACAAAAACGTCGGCGACACGTACCCGACTATTGGCATTCAAAGCCAGCGTTTCCGGCATCTGCACATAAATCGTATAAGAGCCGGATTCGCTGCCCGGGCCACCAGGCAGTGGCACATTAGCGATACCTCGCCAGCTAGCACACGAGGTAAGTACTGTAGCGGCCGCAAATAGCGCCACGAACCGTGACATCCCCGCCCGCATGCTCACTGGCCGGATCCTGTCGCGACTGATGCTGCGTCAGCGGCGGGTGGCGGGCCCGGCGGCGGTGGACCCATATTGGAATAGGCGTTGGGCGGTCCCGGCGGCGTCTGAAACCTTGATGGCGGTGGTGTCATGTCCGGGCCCCCCATCAGCTCAGCCAGCGAGTCCGGTGTAAGCAAGCTTTCGGTAGCCGGTCCCACTGTGAGGCCTTGCTCACCGGGCGCTACGACCCAGCCGGGCTCGTGGTTACCGTGTGACAAGGGCGAGTCCGGCGCCCAAATCCCGGGGACCGTGGTGTCCTTGAACCCCGGCGGAGGCTGTAACCGTGGCTCGGAATAGGCGACATGTTTGGGCAGTACAGCAGGAGTTTGGTACAGGTTGATGCCAGCCGGGGGGCCATTGAACTTGATCGCATCCAAAACCGGCGTCAAATATTGTGCGCACAGTTCGGCGGAGTCTTGATATCCCATACGGCTGCCGGCCTGCATCGCGCTACAAATGAACTGCAATGGGTTGGCGAAGTTTGGCAAGGCTATTTCGCCTGTCAGCGCGCCGTGCGCTGGCTCATAGATTGCGAGGGCGTTGGCGACGAAATGGGGGAAGACATGCAGCGCCGTTTCAAGCGCATTAAGCGGCTCGGGTTGAACCAGCGCGGTGGTCACATCGGCAAGGGTGCTGACGTCGTGGGTGAGCCCATCACGATTGTCCGTCAGAAGCTTTCGCAATGCGGGGAGCATATCATCTACCTGCTGCAGCGCCTTCGCAAGCCCGGGATCTGAGCTGGTGAGTGAACTGGTAAATAAGGCGAGGTCCTTATTTAAAGCGACGAAATTCTGATCATCTTTATATAGCGCGTTGACGAATAAGGCCATACTGCGCAGCACAGCGAAGAAATCAGCCCGTCCATCATTTAACGCGGTCAACGCTTGCGACAGCCCGGTCAAAGTGCTGTTGATCTGTTTGCCTTTGCCGGCCAGGCCGTCCGCGAAAGACTCGATGATTTCGCCGAAAGGCCCCTTGGGCTGCCCGGGCGTAGGTCCCAGCTTGGAGATAATGTCGGTGATACCATTGCGCAACTGGTCCCATTCCACCGGCACCTGTGTTCGCTCGATGGGGATCACCGCGTGATTTCCTAGTGACGGGCCGCCTTCGTAGGGCGGTTCGAGCTGGATGGTGCGCGAGGCGACCAGCGAGGGATTGAGGATCACCGCAGAGGCGTCAGCGGGCACTTTGTATTTTTTCTCGTAGTGGAAGGTCACTTTCATCTTGTCACCCGACGGCTCGATCTTGTCGATCGCGCCCACCCGCACACCCATTATCTGGACTTTGTCCCCGATATACAGCGCGTTTGCCTCCGGGAAATACGCAATCACCGTGTTATTGGTCATTTTTTGGTAGAAATCCGGAGCAGCCAGCGCGGCAATAGACGCCAGTAGTATCACCAAGGTCCCAACGATGATTGCGGTTCGCGAAAATTTCGGCAGTTGAATTTTGCGTATATCGAAAACAGTACTCAATTCTGGCTGCCTCCCGTCGCAGCGCCGCTGCCTCCTGTTCCGCCCGGGGTGATGAATGGGCCCGGCAGCTGCGGGCCCGGGCCCGGCGGGGATGGTTGTCCCGGGGCGAGTCCTGGCGCGAAGGTCGACGGCGGTGATGTCGGGCCGGCTGGCGCCAGGTTCTCGGTACGCGCGCCTGGCGGAGCCTTTACGGGAAGCGGCACCGGAGTGCCTAACACATTCGGCGGGGGGCCGCCAGGTCGTCCAGCAATCGGAATACCGGGTGTTGGTGGCAGCCCGTTGGGGTCAGGCGGTGACGTTTGGACGTCAAACGGCGCGATCGTCGACGGACCACCGAAAGGGCCGGCGCCCATACCCATGCAGGGAAGCGGGTTCCATGGCCGCGGCAAACCGTCCTCTGCGGGGGTGTAAGCGCACGACGAGCCTGGGGGAACCGCCGGTCCTGGGTGGTCCGGGGTGCCCTCACTTACCGGCGGTGCTGGCGGTGGTGCGCCGTTGGGAAACCGGGTGCCATTAGGATCGGGGAACTGGTAGGCGGGCAGGCCAGCACTGCGCCAGAATTGTTCAGGGTCGATCCCACGTTTCTTGAACGCCGCATCGACCCAAGGCTGAGTCATCCAAAAAGGTGCAAGGTTAAGCAGAGCCACCTTAAAGTAGGGGCCCGACGCTACCGACTCCGCCAAAGCCGACGCATAATAACTTACGTTAGGTGCCCACTCGACGAGATCTTTTTTGTGTTTGAGTAGCAGATCGCTAATCGTCCGCAATTGCTCGACAACTTTATGCAGATTCGGGTTGTCATCGATCAAACCCTTCAACTGGGCGGAAACGGTGGCGATATTGCCCAGCAAGCCGTCGATGGCACTCTTGCGCTCGTTGAACGCCGCCAGAATGATCTGCGTGTTAACCAAAATTCGATCGATTTGCTTGCTGCGATCACCGAGTATGCTTGCCACCTTCCTAGCGTCAGCAAGCAGTCGTTGGATTTGTTCGTCGCGTTTCCCGAGCGTGTCGGAGAACTTGGCCACACCATCCAGTGCTGCACTCAGATGTGGGGAGGTCTGCTCAACCGTCTGCGACAACACATCCAGGGAGCGTTTGACTGTGTTGATGTCCCAGCCGGTAGCCGCCTTCGTGACATCGAAGAACGCGTCGTAGATCTGATACGGGCTAGTGGTTTGCCCAAGCGGGAGTGTCGCGTTTGGTTGGAGCACTCGGGAGCCTTGAGGATCGATCTCGAGCACTTTCTTACCCAGGATGGTATCGGTACGGATCGCAAGACGGCTTTTTGATCCGATTATATTGGATCCAATGGAGAACTTCATGACTACATGGTTGCCATTGATCGTAAACCCCTGCACTTCGCCGACATTCACCCCGGCGATGCGAACTTTATCGCCCTTGTTCAGCCCGCCTGTGTCTTTGAACTCTCCGTAATAGGTTGCCTGGGCAAACAACATCGGAACGCTGGTGAAACTTTGGCCCACTCCGGTAACCATCGCTGCAACGATGATCCCCATCGTCCCCATACGATACGGATTGATCGCTTGAAGGGTTCTCACTTCGGAGTGCACCTCCCCGTCGGTTGACTCCAAAGCTTCACCGTACGGACGGGCCCGCCAGGCTGCAGGCCATCAACCTTCAGCGTGACGTCGCACGCGTAGAAATTGAAGAAGTCGCCATAAAGCCCCCCGATACCCGCGACTTTCTTCGCCGCTTGTGGGGCGTCCCGTAACACTCCGTCGACGTAGTCGAGCCGGTCAATTACCGGTTGAAGGGTATTCTGCACATAGCCAACGGCCTTCTGAAGCAGCGGCCGATTGTCCGACAACAGATCCGCCAGCGTGCCGGCCACATTAGCGATGTGCGCGACACTGGCCGCGACCGGATCGGCTTGATTGCTCAACCCGGTGATCAACTTATCGACGTTATCGATCGTTTGGTCGAATTCCTTGCGATGCTTAACCGTGGTCTCTAGCACGACGTTAAGGTTTGAGATGACTTCGCCGATTGCCTGGTCACGTCCAGCGATCTGCGCGGTTAGTTGCGCCGTCTGGTCCAAGATATCGTTGATTGTGCCACCTTCGCCCTGAAAGACAGTGACGATCGCGGTCGCAATCGTATTGACTTTGTCGGGATCGAGCGCGCGAAATACCGGCTTGAAACCACCGATCAGCGCATCTAAATCCAGGGCTGGCTCCGTACGCGACAGCGGGATAAATCCACCCGGCGGCAACACCCGATCCATCCCTTCACCGTCGCCGCGCTTAAGTTCTACGTAGCGCTGCCCGAGTAGGTCGGCATAGCGAATCGATGCGGTCGTCGACTGATAGAGCGGCAGCGAACGGTCTACTTCGAAGTCCACACGCACCCGATGACCACCCCCCGAGATCCGTACTCTGCTTACTTTGCCGACCTCCACCCCGAAGGCACGGACAAACTGGCCAGCGCGCAAGCCACTCGCAGTACTGAATTCAGCCGTGTAGCTGGAGGTCTTGTTGAAGCGCAACTGCGCGAACACCACGACAATGATGACCGTCACGGCAATTAAAGCTAACACGGCAGTACTAAACTTCACTGTCGTAGCGGTGATCGTTTTCATGGGTTGATCGTGTTCTCCCCCCACTGGCGGCCCCACACGTATTCACTGGCCTGCGGTTGTGGAATCCCAAAATGGGTGTATGGCGCGAGGCTGGAACCTGTATCCGTTACCAAGTACGGAGAAGGCCAGAGATCCCGGGTAATGGTCTTCCAGCATCCCGGTTTCCCGCCCGGTCCGCCGTGAGCATTCACTCGCGGCAGGTTGTCAGGATACACGTACGCATTTGTTCCTCCCAAGATCGTGCCTGTTACCCTTACCGCGTAACCGTTGCCACTCTCCCCGTCCGTCACCTTCGGTAGCACATTAGCGCCATGGTGAAAAAGGCAGTAAAACTCCGGGCTGTAGGTGTCAAGCATTTGGGTCACCGGAACCAGGTCGGTGACCGCACGTTGCAGGTCCGATTTGCTCTGGTCAATGATGTCGGCACCGGTGTTTCCAACCCCTATCGCGGCCAGGAGTACGGCGTCCAGATCCTTCTTTTGCTGGTTGAAGGTGCGCGCCGTGGTCACTGCGTGATCGAGGGCATTCCAAAGATCCGGCGAGGCATTCCCGTAGATATCGGCTAAATCCGCCAACCGTTGAATATCATGGCGGATCTGAGGCATCTGCGGGTTGATGTCATCGAGTATGGTGTTTCCATTGATGATCGAGGCCCCAAATTTATCGCCTTGCCCATTTAACGCTGCAGCCACCGCCGAAAGCGTCAAGTTCACCTTGACCGGATCCACCTTCTCTGAAATCTGCATGACCGTCTCGAACAACGTGTTAAACTCCGTTGTCTCCGAGTTCACCACAATTACGTCAGCCGGTGTAACCCTCCGGGCCGCAGGTTGTTTGGGCGAACTCAACGACACGTACTTGTTGCCAAACACCGTGGTTGCTGTAATTTCGGCATTTACGTTTAGCGCGATCAGCCCGGCGTATTTTGGCGCAATTTCCAGTAAAAGCTTGGCCGCCGGCTGTCCGTCACGCTCCACCTCGCTGATGCGGCCCACCCGGCCAATCTCCACCCCATTGTAGGTGACTTTCGCCCCCCGATCCAAGACCAAACCCGACCGGCTAGCCAATGCTGTTAAAATTATCTTGGGCGTGAAGCCACCCCGGAACTGCACCCAGACGACGATCAGCACGACCGCGGTAATGAGCCACAACGCCAGCCCCGCAAACTTTCGTACCGAAATAAGTCGCCGTAGCCGCCGCTTGCTTGAGTTTGCCATAATCATTTACACCGTGAGATTGAAGTTGGGGTTGACACCGTAAATGACTAGCGAAGCCATTAGCACGACCATTACGATGGCGATTAGCGATGCGCGCATCGATCGGCCGACGGCCACGCCGACTCCAGCCGGACCACCGCTGGCGTTGTATCCGTAGTAGCAGTGGTTTAACATCACGACTGCCGAAATGGCGACCGTCTCCGCAAGAGAGTACCAGAAGTCATTAACCCTCAGAAACGTGTTGAAGTAATGGTCATACGTTCCGATTGATTGTGAATAAAACAAGGTTGTAACCAGCTGGGCGGAAAAGAACGAGAGGAGGACCGCGACCGAATACAGTGGGATAGTGACGATGAAGGCACCAATAACTCGGGCAGATATCAAATACGAAATTGATTTGATTCCCATTACTTCGAGCGCATCAATCTCCTCGCTGATCCGCATGGCACCCAATTGCGCTGTAGCACCGGCCCCCACGGTTGCAGCTAAAGCGGTGCCAGTTACGATGGGCGCGACCACACGCACATTCGCTAGCGCAGCGAAGAAACCGGTGAAAGCCTCGACGCCGATATTGCCGAGCGAAGCGAACCCCTGAATCGCAATCAGGGAACCGGCCGATAGCGTCACAAAGCCGATGATCGCCACCGTGCCGCCGATAGCGGCCATTGCGCCGGTGCCCATGCCGATCTCGGCGATCAGGCGCAGGACTTCCTTTCGGTAATTCTTTAGGGTGAACCCGAGGTAACGGAGCACTTCGCTGACGAACAGCGCGACGTCACCAGAGGCGTCGAGCGCACGGCCAGGAGCGCCGACCCATCCGGCGCCTAGCCTCCAAGTGCGTGGGTAACGTGAACGCACGACTGTCGAGAAAGCCAATCTCAACGCCCCGTTCCGAACCGCACACCGATGGTAGTCAGCACCACGTTGACCGCAAATAATGCGACCACCGCAAGAACCAATGTTTCGTTGACTGCTGTGCCGACTCCTTTGGCTCCCCCGCTGGCTGTCAACCCGCGGTAGCAACCCACCAGCCCCGCAATAAGCCCGAATACGGTGGCTTTCACAATCGAGATCAGCACCTCGGGCAATCCGGTAATCAGGGTTAGAGTCGAAACATATGCGCCGGCCGAAACATTCTGGATATACACACCGAATAAGAACCCGCCTACCAGCCCGATACCGATCACCGCGCCATTGAGCACCAGGGCTACAATGGTCGATGCAACTACCCTGGGGACTACCAGTCGATGAATCGGGTCGATGCCCAACACCTCCATCGCATCGATCTCCTCGCGAATAGTCCTAGCGCCCAAATCCGCACAAATGGCAGTAGAACCTGCGCCAGCGACCACGAGCACCGTCACAAGGGGGCCCAATTGAGTGACGGCGCCGAGCGCAGCCCCGGCACCGGAGACGTCAGCGGCCCCAAATTCGGCCAATAAGATATTCAGCGTAAAGATGATTAACACGGTGAGCGGAATTGCGACCATAACGGTCGGCAGGAACGACACACCGAGTAGAAACCAGCCCTGTAGGATGAACTCGCGCCATTGGAACGGACGCGCGAGCGCCTTACCGGTTAGCACACACATCTGAGTGAAGCCGGCCACCTGCCCCAGCGGTTTCCGCAGTTGTTCACGAAGGTATACCGACAAACCGTTGGATGCCGTCACCGATGCCCCTCGACAACAGGACCACCTGCGTCGCGCTGCAACAGCCGATCAACGTACAGCGCGACCGCCGAAACCGCGACCAGCAGACCAAGCTGGGTGGTAGCGCCCAACCCAGCGCTCGCGCCAGAGATAGCCGTCGTGCCGACCCTGCACGACAACACGTTGAGCGTGAAGACGCTCAGCACCGCCGGGGACAAAGAAGCTGCAATGGTTGGCAGGATCGACATCTGCATCAAAAACCGCACCTCGGGCGATGAACTCAAACCATTGGAATGGCGTCTCAGCACGGCCTTTTGTCGAACTGAAATTGCATCTGCGAAAACACGCCAACAGCTCCCAGCGCTGGACAAGGTCTTATCCCGGACGCCTTCGACGAGAATTACTCTGGCCGTCGTCATCGAGTCATCCACGGGGTCGCGAACGCACGGTGAAGTGTTCTGCGGCTGCTGTCACCGCCAGCGGTATCCGGGCGGGCAGCACCTCCTCGATGCGTTTCACCCAATCAACAAACTTTTCTGAATCCCACCACGCAATCGGATACCCCATGTCAACGAGCTTGTCATTGAGCGCCCGATGCTGCTGGCCATGCACCGATTCCTGACCGATAAACCCGGCCACCCGCTTCTTCAACACAGGATCGCTGATCTCATCGGCAAACCGGCGCACCGACCGAATGAACAACTCCTCCCCCGGCGGGAACGACCCCGACAAGTTCGCCCAGAGGTGGCTGAATGCAATGTCGTCATCGAAGAAATACTTGCTGCCCTCCCCAAACGGGAAACGTATCCGCCGCGTCCTCGGATACCGAGACCCTTCACTCACCGCACTCGCAGTGGTCACTGCACCCTTATCTATCCTGTGTCCGTCGATCATGACACAGGCTGTCCTTTCCCGAACATCCAGTTTCAGATACCGACGGTATAGGGTGTCGGGCGTGACGCTACTCCAAGACGACAGGGCGCGCAAGCCTCAGATTGGGCATCTTGACTTGATGCATCACGTAGAAATGCCCGCCAAACGGTGATCCTCGCCAGGCATGGAAGTGGGCTGTCGATGTCGTCTCGTACCGAGATCACCGCGAAGTTCGCCAAGGCGTATGTGATACGGCTCCTGTCATCTTGATCACCAGACGGCAGGCACGGCGGTGGTCCAGGCCCAGTGCGCAAAGTACCGCGGGTACGCCTCGGCGACCCGCTGCCATGCTTGGTGGACATCGCGTCGTCCCTTGAACCGGCGGTATTTCTTGCGGACCCAACGCATCAGGTAGGCGTTGATGCGCGTCAGAAGAGGATACAGCGCCGACCTCATAAAGGCCCCGTAATACTGCATCCAGCCCCGCACGATGGGGTTGATCCACCGTGCGAGATCACCAAAGGAGTGACCGAGGCGGCGGTGCAGTCGCCAGGACCGCACCTCCCGCCCGATCTTGGTCAAAGCGTCCCTGCTGATCGCGGGCGAGAACGACACCACCGAACATCGTCTTCATACCACCGCTACGCACGACGTCAGCATCGTCGATGCTGTCCGCGCCGGCGCACATCCCCGCGATCAGCGTGGCCCAACTTCGGTGCCGGATTGGCCGCTCCCGACTTGATCCTCGTCTCGGCGATGTGCACCTTCTCAGCCAGCATTTCGACCAGGCCGGTCTGGGCAGCCAGCGTCATCACGGGCACCAGCCCAGCACACGACACGAGGTTGTCATCGTCGAACACCGCCGACTCCGGGGTGAAGCGGTGCGACACTTGCACCGGCAGTGCCTTTCTGAACTGGGACCGATTGATGCGTAAGGAACAACAATCATCCCAGCTCAGAGGGCACTTTCATCGTTTCGACACCCCCACTGGACTCAATTGATCCGTGGATCGAGGCTTAGTTTAGTACCCTGCGGACGCTGTTTGATCCCAAACAGATAGTATCTAATACGTGTGGTACCTGATACCTTTGGCCCCGTGAATTCGTCTGATTGGCGGGATCGGCCCGCGAGCGCCCACTTCGGCTCCATCTGCTGGCAGTCGCGCCTACTGGCGTTATTGACGGCTATCTTCGTGCGCCCAGTGCTCGCTACCTTGACCGTCATCGGCATAGTCATCAACCGTTTCAGTCCTCACCTGTTGCAGCGTGCACGCCTTGACGTCATCGACAAACCGCTGCGCGTAGTGCCGCCACCGGCGGGAACTCAGGTGACCCCCGTCGCGTTGCCGCAGTGTCCGGCCGAGTGGGTGGTATTCCCGACGGCCCGCCACTCGAACCGGGTTATCGTCTACTTCCACGGCTCGGCGCTGGTGACTTTGGGTCTCAATTCGCACCGGCGGTTTGTCGGTAAGCTCTCGCAGGAGACCGGCGCGCGCGTGTTGAATGTCGGTTACCGGCTGGCCCCGCTGGCCCGCCTTGAGGATGCCGTGTCCGACGGGCTCGACGCCTATCGCTACGTTATGTCGCTCGGCTTTTCAGCGGATCACATTGTGCTAGCAGGAGATTCGGCCGGTGGCATGCTGGCTGCCGGTACCGCACTGGCCGCCCGCGACAGCGGGCTGCCAGTGCCTGCGGGTCAGGCGTTGATGTCACCGCTGACGTCGTCGGATATGGGGTTGAAGTTCCGGGCCCTAAAAGAGCATCGCGACGTGATGTTTCCGTTCATGACGGTGAAGTTCCTCTATGACGTATTCGGCACTGCCAACGGCACTCGGGCTGCGCCAGTGATGCCGTCGGAGGCCGATCTGCATGGCCTTGGCCCATTTTTGCTCCAGGTTGGCACCCACGAGATGCTGCTCAATGACACCCTCACACTAACCGAGCGGCTGCGGGCTCACGGCGTACTGGTGTGGGTGCAGCAGTGGCACAAGGCGATGCACATGTTCCAGCTGAGTTTCGACGTCAACCCAGATGCGCTTCGCGCGGTTGAGGAGGTGGCGGCGTTTATCTGTCATTTCACCACCGTGCCGGAAAAGAACAGCGCATAATTCGCCCATCGCGCAGGTCGTGGAACATTAGAGCGGCCAGTAGCGCAGGGCTTCAAGTGCGGCGCGGACAAAGACGCCGGTCGCAGCAGGGGTGGACGCGGAACGGGTGATCGAGGTCAAGCGTATCAGCACCGCCGCGACGCTATCTCCCGCCGACGCAATCGGGAGCTCGTTGCCTGCGCTCGGCCGTTCGGGATCACTGGATATGCTGTTGGCTGCGCACTCGCGGCGGCCACGCTGTGGTAGGTCGCCAACCGGCCAGAGCGCCTCACCGATGCCTATGCCGAGGAGCCGGAAGTGGTTCCCCCCGAGTGGAATCTGGACTTCGCATCCGCCCTCGCCCGCTTGCTGACTGCCACGTGCATCGGCCTCATCTCGGGATCGCAATGAACTCAGAAAGGAGGCCGGCGCGCTGTGGCTTGGCGAACTGCAACCGGTGAAAACGGTCCCGAGCTCTCCGAGCGGCCGGGGCGCGACCCAGACGACACCGCCTCGTTGCGGGGGCCCGGGCGTGGATGCGGCGCCGAACGAACCTCCAGCTCCGCGGTCGGATGGGCACCTCGGGCCACCCTTGCCGAAGCGCTCGGCGATCAGGCCGCGATCTCCAAGTCGACGGTCTCGGAAGTCTGTAAGGCGATCCGAGCCGAGTATCAGGCGTGGGCGCGCCGGCGACTCGATGAGATCGTGCTGGACTATCTGTTTTTGGACGCCTCGTTCTTTCGGATGCATCCTGGATCGCCGGCCGAGCCGGTTTTGGCCGCCTGGGGCATCACCACCGAGGGCAAGCCCGTGTTCGTCGGGTTGTCACCTGGGACCGGCGAGTCGACCGATGCGTGGGCCGATTTCCTGACCGATCTGCGCGAGCGCGGCCTTGGCACTCCGCTGCTGGTCGTCTCTGACGGCGCCAAGGGCTTGATCGCGGCCATCGAACACATCTACCCAGAAGCGTTGCGCCAGAGATGTCTTATTCATCGACTCCGAAACGTGCTCGCCAAGATTCCCACCGGGGTGCAAGCCGAGGTCCGCGACGGCTACTGGGCAATTTTCGACACCACCGATCTGACGGTTGAACCGGGGCCTCGGCTCGTTGAGATCGTCGACAAGCGGATCGAGGCGTTCGCCGCCAAATACGCCGACCTCTACCCGGCGGCTATGCGGATCCTGCTTACCGACAAAGCAGGGCTGACGGCCTATCTGCGGTTCCCGGTCGAACACCATGGGCGCGTTCGACATTCGAATCTTATTGAGCGCTCCTCTGGGGAGACCAAGCGACGGACCAAGGTCATTGGCCGATTCCCCGGCGAGACCAGCGCCATCAGCCTGGTGTGGGCCGTACTGGATCGCGCCTCGGCCGGTTGGCGCGGCCTGAGCATGACACCGGTGGGCACCCGATTGCTGCAAGACCTACGCCGATCACTGCTTGACCACCCCGTGAACTGCGGCCGCCGCCCTCCGCCACGAGTGGCGACACCGACCAAACCGATCCCATCTCAGCCACCGCGTAGCGACCTCGGGTCGCCACGCCGCTACGTCCTCAGGCAGGAGGACAGTTGTCACCGCTGACCTTGACGGCTGGTGGTGACCAGGTCGATCGGTGGGATGTAGCCGGTGATGCTGTTGATGGTGCGGTGCAGATCGTGGTGCAGTGCATTGATGTCGCAGCGGGCCAATCCGCCAGTGGTGGCGATGACGTGTTCGATGGTGAACGCTAGATCGTTGATGGTGCCCAGGATGCGGCGGTCGGCGGTCTTGGCCACGGCCACCTGCCAGGCATCGAGTTCGCCGAGCGTATCGACGGGCAGGTGTTCGGCTTGCAGCGCGGCCCGGATCGCCGCCACGACGGGCGGGCCGATCGGGCGCAGCCCGGCGGCGGTGACATTCGGCATGAACACCGAGAACAAGGTGCCGGCGTGGGTCACCAGCAGGCATTTGCGTCGGTCGATCCAGACCAGGTGGGCATACCAGTCGGTCGCGCAGGCTTGGCCGATGGCCGGCTCAGAAACCCCCAGCAGCGCCAACACCTTGGCAGTGCATCGCAGCATCACGAGTCATGATCGTAGGCAAAGCCACCGACGCTCGGGACGCAAGAACGCCGTGGCTTGGCGCCGGTACAGTTTGGCGACGTGTCGGTCGCTGATCTGGCTCACTTCCTCGACATGCCGCACGACGCTTCGGGTCCCGCGCGGCGCCTCGCGCAGCACTTGGGCGACATTGTCCGGGCAGGCACCGCCGGCGAGGTCGGTGATCCGTGGGTGTCGGCGTTGCCGTGTCGGCGCCGACCGGCCCACAAGCGCTGCCCCGGCCGGATGACCATCGCCATCGTGGCGGCCGAGGCGTCCGCGCCCATCCGATGGTGGTGCAGCGTCTGCGACGACGAGGGGGTGATCAGCAACTGGGCAGACTCCCCATACGACCTGCGCCGCCGCCGGCTCAGCCTTGCCGGCGACGTCGACGAGGTCATCGTCAGCGACAAGACCGCCGCCCTATTACGCGACCTGGTGTTGCTCGACCCCGACTGTGAGCGACTGGTGTTTGGCATCCGCGCCCACCCCGACGGCGCCGCCTTGCTGACCAGTGCAGACGACCTCGAGGAGCTGATCGGATTCGTGGCCGCCGAAGCCAACCACGAACCCAACCCGCGCCGCCAAGACCGCCTCGACGCCGCGTTTAACGCACTGACCGAAGCCGCCCAAACCCTCTACGGCTGAACATCTCTCGGCCTTACAGTGGTCGGCCCGGGCCCGCCAAAGCATCCGGAGCGGGACCCGCTCCTCGCTACCCATGACCCCATCAGGGGCCAGCCGCCCGGTGGTGCGACTGCCGCCCGAGTTCCCCCGCCCGTATGCTGACGACGAAGCCGCAAACCGGCCCGTGCTTTTACACCAAGTTTCGGACGCGACCTCCGCACGGCGCGGCGGTAGCGGGCGTTCAAGGGGGCCGGCAGACCACTTACACCGTTATTGCGACACTCCCCCGGAGCCGACACCGTGAGAGAGTTGGCTTGCGCGTTGGATTATCCGGCGATGAGCGGATTTGTGCGGTGCTCACCGTTGCCTCGGTTTGAGCCAGAAGCCGTTTCGGAAGTGCTTGGGTGTGATGTCGAGGCCGGCAGAGTTGCCGGCCGGGATACTTTGGCCGTGAAGCGCAGACCGTCATCGATCTTGCCGCGGCGTATTTGACGGACATCGAAGAGGTAATTCTGCTTTGCTTTCCAAGGACCGCGGGATCCAGACTTAGGCAGTTGATCCATCGCGCGTTGGAAGTAGCCGGGCGCGAAATCCGTGAACGGCAGTTCCTCGACATCCTCGCCAGGGCGGGGAGCTACGACGGTGTCGTAGCCGTGCGCATCCATGTAGTTCAGTAAGCGACAGACGTATTCAGACACCAGGTCTGCTTTCAGTGTCCAGGACGCGTTGATGTAACCGATAGTAAACGCCATGCTCGGAACGTCGGATAGCATCATGGCCTTATAGGTCATCGACTTGGCGACATCGACGACCTGGCCGTTATGGGTAATCTCGGCGCCGCCGAATAACCGCATGTTCAAACCGGTTGCGGCGACAATGATGTCGGCCGTCAACTCCTGACCCGATGAAAGCTTGATCCCGGTCTTGGTGATGTGGTCGATAGTATCAGTGACTACATCGGCCTTCTCGTCCCGAATGGCCTTAAACAGGTCGCCGTTAGGGGCCAGGCATATCCGTTCATCCCACGGATTGTACTTCGGCCCGAAATGCTTATGCACGTCATAGCCTGCGGGCAGCTGGTGCTTAGCCCAAGCGATCAGCGCTTTTCGCATAGAACGGGGAAAGCGACGTGCTAGTCTGTACTGCGCCACAGCTAACAGGATGTTCTTCCAGCGGTTGACGAAGTCCGCGCTCCTGGTCGGTAACCACTTGATGAGCTGCACGGCGATGGGGTCGATGTTTGGCAGCGATCCAATGTAAGTCGGCGAACGCTGCAGCATCGTTACCTGGCCAGCGCCTGAATCCACGAGGGACGGAATAAGGGTCACTGCGGTAGCACCGCTGCCGATCACGATGATGTTCTTACCCGCATAATCGAGGTCTTCGGGCCAGTTCTGCGGGTGAATAATAATTCCTTCGAAATCCTTCTCGCCCCGGAATTCTGGACGATACCCCTGGTCGTAGTCGTAGTAGCCGGTGCACGCAAACAGGAACGCGGCCGTGATCTCAGTCGTCTTTTCGCTGTCCCCAGCCACCCTGATTGTCCAGCGCCTGTCGGCGTCCGACCAGTCCGCAGACAATACCTGGCTACCAAACCGGATGTGGCTGTCGATGCCGCTCTCGGCAGCAGCTTCCCAGAGATAATCCTTGATCGTGGCTCCATCAACGGTAAAGCGCGGCGAGTGCCACGGCTTGAAGCGGAACCCGAAGGTGCACATGTCGGAGTCCGATCGGATGCCCGGATACTTGAACAGGTCCCATGTACCGCCCAGATCAGCTCTGCGCTCTAGAACTACATAACTCTTGTTGGGACAGCGTTCCTGCAGATGCCACGCAGCACTGATACCGGAAATACCCGCACCCACAACCACAACGTCAAAGGATTCGGACATAAGACTTCTTGCTCCTTATCTTGGCGACAGTATCGGTGAAATTCGGTCACTTCAGGTAGCCGACCAGGGCGCCCTCAGTGCCGAAGAGTTCCTCTTGCCATTGCTCCAGCAACGCGTTGGTATCGATGTCGTCGGGATGAAATCCCCGTCGCAGGTATTGCCTGAGCTCTGGGATCAAACCCCGAAATATAGGACCGCGGTAGAGCCGATAGGTCTCACGCACCAGTCGCACTGGCTGACGGCACGCTTCGGGATCCCGCGCCACTGAATACGCCAGCGTGCCACTGATGAGGAGGAGCAGAAGGGGGATCATTACCGCCATCACACGTCGACGCACCCGCTCGGTGCCCCCCACCGAGCGGAATACATCAAAGGCAACCGACTTGTGCTCAAGTTCCTCCAGCGCATGCCACTTCAGGAGGTTCCACACCTCCGCATCGCCGGGGATCGCCCGGAAGTCTTCATCGCCGAGCAGCCGCTCAGCAAGTACGGCGGTGAAGTGTTCTGCGGCTGCTGTCACCGCCAGCGGTATCCGGGCGGGCAGCACCTCCTCGATGCGTTTCACCCAATCAACAAACTTTTCTGAATCCCACCACGCAATCGGATACCCCATGTCAACGAGCTTGTCATTGAGCGCCCGATGCTGCTGGCCATGCACCGATTCCTGACCGATAAACCCGGCCACCCGCTTCTTCAACACAGGATCGCTGATCTCATCGGCAAACCGGCGCACCGACCGAATGAACAACTCCTCCCCCGGCGGGAACGACCCCGACAAGTTCGCCCAGAGGTGGCTGAATGCAATGTCGTCATCGAAGAAATACTTGCTGCCCTCCCCAAACGGGAAACGTATCCGCCGCGTCCTCGGATACCGAGACCCTTCACTCACCGCACTCGCAGTGGTCACTGCCCCTTGAACTATGTGGTCGCTCGTCACAACAAGATACCCCTTCCTCGAACACACGGTTTCTGGTACCGATAGTATCGGATGTAGACGTAGACGTGAAGCGCTAAAAATCCAATGTCCCGCTCGCTCGCTGGGGAGACGCGGGCGTCGGAAGCGCGATGCCCGGGCGGTGGCATGACAATTCCGTAAGCTTCGGCGACTCGGCCACCGAGCAGACATCCCGCCGATCTCTCCGCCCATCTGCTCAACGCGGCGGCCGCCGGGTGACCCGCGGGAAGTGTCGCAATAACGGTGTAAGCGGCCTGACGGCCCCCGGTGTGTCGGGGGCGGAAAGGTCGCTTGATGACGGAGACTGTCGTGGCTGTGACGCCATCGCAGAATGCTGAGGAACAGGCCGCTACGGCGGTGATCGAGATCCCTGAATGTCGTGACGTCGACGAGTTGGAAGTCGCCCGCGAGTTGGCGCACCAGGCCCGCGATGCTGGGGTGGCGCTGACCGGCCCGGACGGGCTGCTCAAGCGATCACCAAGACGGTGATCGAAACCGTCCTCGATAAGGAACTCTGCGAGCACCCGGGCTATGACAGGCATGCTCCTGAGGGCCGTGGAAGTGGCAATTCCCGCAACGGAGTTCGCTCCAAAACGGTGCTTACTGATGCGCGTGTAGTGCCGTCGCGATTGACGTACCGCGCGATCGTGTCGGCAGCTTTGAGCCCCAGATCGTCAAGAAGCGCCAACGCCGCCTGACCGATGTCGATGAGGTGGTGCTGTCGCTGTATGCGCGTGGGGTGACCACCGGGGAGATCAGCGCCCATTTCGCCTATATGAAGGCTCTTCGATTATGGAGCCTGTCGCAGAATCGCGTGTCGTAGGGGCTGGAGTTGCCGTGGCGCGATGTCAATTCTCGGGGGCTGCGGCTTGGGGCTGGTCAGGCTGCCGGGGCCGCACGGTGGATCTTCATGAGGTTGAACGCGGTGGCGGCCAGGTGCAGTTCGCTGGTTGCGTTGGTCAGGCCGCGGCGGGAGAACCGATCGATGATCTTTTTGAGGTTGCCGATGCCGGGCTCGACGGTCGCGCCGCGCCGCTTGTACAACTTTCGGCCTTCCGGGGTGCGCAGTCGGTGCCGGTTCGCCTCGCGCGGGGTTGCATCCACGGGTGGCGGCCCTTTGGTGGGCGTCTCGGTCGCGGCGCGGGCCTGGTCGCGTTCTTTGCCCAGCGCGATGAGCCGATCGGGGCCCGGCGCAGCCAGATTCGCGTCGCTGTTGTATCCGGCGCCGGCCAGCACGGTGCCGATCACGTGATCACTGTTGCCGCTGGTGGTGTGCATGCTCGCGGCAGCGTCCTGCGCGGCGCGCATCATCGGCAGAAAGCAAGCCTGGTCGTTGGTCGACTGGCCAACGTGCACCGCAACGATGAGTTGATCGCCGGTCAACCGCGACATGCGCGTTGTAAGCCCTGCAGGAACCCTTTGCGGGCTCTTCGATTTTGACCGGGCAATCAGCATGGAGTCTGGGTTGCGGCCCGCTGTTTGCGGGTGCAGTGGAATCGTATCCGGCGGGCCGAGTGCTCTCGATTCCGGAATCCGCAGCTGACACGCTTGACCTGTTTGGCCAGCGGTTGTAGCCCTCGGTGCGGGCGTTGGTGATGCCGGTCTGCACGAACGCGTTAATCTCGGGCCACCAGTCGTCGACGGTGACGGCGAGGGTGAGCAGTTCGGGGATCTGGGAGTCGACGCATCAGGTGAGGAATCGGTGCAGTCGGTGCCGGGTCAGGTGGGGGTCGCCGCCGAGACGAACGGTTGCCAGCAGGGTCCGCAATTCTTCCTTGGCGATCCAGGCGGTCAGGATCTGCGCGCTCGTGTCCTCGGCCTGGATCTGGTTCCACATCTTCGCAAAGCTCTTCTTCGACAAGCGTTCCCGACCACGTAGCAGGCGGCGCCGGTTCGCCCACTCCGGGTCGATCTTGCGGCCGCGGCGCTCGCGCAGGTCCCAGGTGATGCGGCGGCGGACCTTGGTCAGTGCGTCGTTGGCCAATTTCACCAGGTGGAAGTGGTCGACCACCAGGGTGGCGTTGGGCAACAGCCCCGGCGTGCGGGCCGCGGAGGCGTAGGCGGCGGCTGGGTCGATCGCCACGTACTCGATGCCCTCGCGGAAAGGCACGCTGCGCTCGGACAGCCACGCGATCACCGTGGCACCGGTGCGGCCCTCGCGCTGCCCGAGCAGGCCCTGGGAGCCGGCCAGGTCGACGAAGCCGGTGTCCCAGGGGTCGACCCGCACCCAGCGGCCGGTCTCGGTGCAGTGCTCCCAGCGGGGCTTACCGCGGCGGGTCTCGTCGATGCCCAGCACCCGGGTGGGTTTCGGCTCGCCCAGTAGCTCCTCGGCGTGGGCGAGAAGGCGCGGTGCGCGGTCGGCCACCACACGCCGTGCGCGATCGCGACCTCGGTCACCGACCGGGCGGCCTCCCCGATCGCCGCGCCGATCTGGGTGCGCAACCGCCGGGTGGTCCGCGCCCGCGCCGGGATCTGCGCGATCGCCTCGGTGAACGAGCCGCGCTCGCAGTAGTCCTCCCGGCATCGCCAGCGGGTCTTGTGCCACCGCATCATGATTCGACCCTTGCCGTACGGGATGTCCCGCGGCGACGTCGTCACCCGGCCCTTGAGCGAGGTGGAGAACACCCCACACGACGGACACGCCGCCCCCTCCTCCTCGGCAGTCGCCACATGCACCACACGCATCCCGTCAGTTGAACGCTCGACACGCTCGACCCGCACACCGGGCAACCCGAACAACAATGTCGTACCGTCAGACACGGCCCCCGGTCCCTTCGTTCGCCTGAATGCTTCGCAACATTCAGACTTCGAAATGTGGTTCCGCAGATTCGGTGGGGTGAACCCGCGGTTCAGCAGTCCCAAGGGGCAGGTTCGGCCACGATTGTCGATGGCCGAGCGCGAGGAGATCATGATTGGCACTGCTCAAGGGGAGTCGATTCGGTCCATCGCTCGGCGGTTAGGGCGCTCACCCTCGACGATCATGCGCGAGATTGACGGCAATGGCCGATGTCATGGAGCTATGGGCCGCTATCGAGCCCTGCACCGGTTTGGCGGCAATCGCGGCGGGTGGGACGCCAAGTCGGGTTATCGGGCCAGCATCGCCCTGGCCCGCAGCGAGGAGCGGGCTCGTCGACCCAAGACGGGCAAGCTGAAGCGCTGCAACAGGCTTCGCGCCGAAGTGGAAGCGTTGTTGGTCAAGAAGTACAGCCCCGAGCAGATCGCGGGGGCGTTGGCCAAAACCTATCCCGACCGCCCGGAGATGCAGGTGTCCCACGAGACCATCTACAAGGCGGTTTACGTACAAGGACGTGGTGAACTACGTCGGGAACTGGCCACGTGCTTGCGCATCGGGCGGGCGTTGCGCAAACCCACGGGCCGGCGCACCAACACCGAGCACCGCCATATCCCGGGCATGGTCAACATCAGCGAGCGGCCCGCCGAAGCCGCGGACCGCGCCGTGCCCGGGCACTGGGAAGGCGATCTGATCATCGGCAAAAATCAGGCCTCCCAGATCGGCACCCTCGTTGAACGCAGCACCGGGTTTGTGCAGCTGCTGCATCTACCTCAGGGCCGCAGCGCTGATGTCGTCGCCCAAGCCATGATCACGGCGGGGTCAGTTTTCACGTGCCGCTGACAAGGTGTGGCCGAATGATTGAAGGTCATCGCGTGATTCTTCAGCGTGTCAGGCCGAAAACACCGTGAGATCCACAGTCCCCCCATGGCCTGCTTTCCAGACGGTCGCGACGAACGCTATAGTTGTTGGCCATGGGATTAGACTCTATTCGCCGTTCGGGCGTTGTAGTACTTGTCTTGGGTACGGCCTCGGTAGCAATGATCGTGGAGGCGCTAGGGTGGCGCCGTTACCTTGTGCCGGGCGCGGCCGCACTAGCACTTGTCGTCAAGGCGGGGGGGCGGCGTCGCCTCGGCATCCGGAGCAGCCTGCGGAAGAAAAGCAAGCGCATTAGTGTCCTGGGTCATTAATTTTGGTCCAGTAGTTGCCGATGCTGGTCAAGATTTGGTCGGTGGCCTTGGTCCAGACGTATGGGCGAGGGTCGTCGTTCCAAGATGTCGATGTAGGCACGGAAGTCGGCGTTGAGCCGATGGACTGAGGTGTGGGTTTCGTGGCGCAGTGAGGTGTGTTTGAGTTAATGAGCCGTTCGCGGTTGTAAATACCCAGCCACGGCGGGTCGTGCTCATTGGTTTTCTCTATGGTCTGCACCGTCGCGGTTTCGACGGTATGCGATGCGGTTCTCGCGTGCTCGTGCGAGTCCGTCGCGACGGTTTTGTCGGATGACATCACCTCGACCTTCGTGTTCGTCGTTGGGGGTCACATAGCCAATCCCGGCATGCAGTCTGGTGACGGTCGCTGCGTGTGGTGCATGTGGCGACTGCCGAGGAGGAGGGGGCGGCGTGTCCGTCGTGTGGGGTGTTCTCCACCTCGCTCAAGGGCCGGGTGACGACGTCGCCGCGGGACATCCCGTACGGCAAGGGTCGAATCATGATGCGGTGGCACAAGACCCGCTGGCGATGCCGGGAGGACTACTGCGAGCGCGGCTCGTTCACCGAGGCGATCGCGCAGATCCCGGCGCGGGCGCGGACCACCCGGCGGTTGCGCACCCAGATCGGCGCGGCGATCGGGGAGGCCGCCCGGTCGGTGACCGAGGTCGCGATCGCGCACGGCGTGTGGTGGCCGACCGCGCACCGCGCCTTCTCGCCCACGCCGAGGAGCTACTGGGCGAGCCGAAACCCACCCGGGTGCTGGGCATCGACGAGACCCGCCGCGGTAAGCCCCGCTGGGAGCACTGCACCGAGACCGGCCGCTGGGTGCGGGTCGACCCCTGGGACACCGGCTTCGTCGACCTGGCCGGCTCCCAGGGCCTGCTCGGGCAGCGCGAGGGCCGCACCGGTGCCACGGTGATCGCGTGGCTGTCCGAGCGCAGCGTGCCTTTCCGCGAGGGCATCGAGTACGTGGCGATCGACCCAGCCGCCGCCTACGCCTCCGCGGCCCGCACGCCGGGGCTGTTGCCCAACGCCACCCTGGTGGTCGACCACTTCCACCTGGTGAAATTGGCCAACGACGCACTGACCAAGGTCCGCCGCCGCATCACCTGGGACCTGCGCGAGCGCCGCGGCCGCAAGATCGACCCGGAGTGGGCGAACCGGCGCCGCCTGCTACGTGGTCGGGAACGCTTGTCGAAGAAGAGCTTTGCGAAGATGTGGAACCAGATCCAGGCCGAGGACACGAGCGCGCAGATCCTGACCGCCTGGATCGCCAAGGAAGAATTGCGGACCCTGCTGGCAACCGTTCGTCTCGGCGGCGACCCCCACCTGACCCGGCACCGACTGCACCGATTCCTCACCTGATGCGTCGACTCCCAGATCCCCGAACTGCTCACCCTCGCCGTCACCGTCGACGACTGGTGGCCCGAGATTAACGCGTTCGTGCAGACCGGCATCACCAACGCCCGCACCGAGGGCTACAACCGCTGGCCAAACAGGTCAAGCGTGTCAGCTGCGGATTCCGGAATCGAGAGCACTCGGCCCGCCGGATACGATTCCACTGCACCCGCAAACAGCGGGCCGCAACCCAGACTCCATGCTGATTGCCCGGTCAAAATCGAAGAGCCGCTATGAGACCGAAATCACAACTGCCCGTTAAAATTCAATAGCCCCTATGACGATATGCACCGAGATATCGCTTGTGGACAGGCCTTGTGTACCTTCGTGTTCAGGGCGGTCCTTGGCAACCCACTCGCCCAGGTGCCAGTATGATCCCGAGATCTCGGGTTAGCTGGGGCTTGGCGACCGGCTCGCCGAATGCCGGACGATCCCCTCGCGATACTCCCGATCGAACATCTCCGTGTCTCTGGCATATCCACTCTTCACAGTGCGTGCCTCCACATTTCAGGTTCAGCATATCGGCGCCGCCCGCCGCCTGAACTGGGAAAGCGATCGCTCAATTTGCCTTAGCCGCTGACTCTAGCTTCGTGTCAGGAGTGAGGTGCACCCCGCGCACTTCCGCAATTGCCGAAAAGGCGCCCCACAAAAAAGCGGTCAACTCTTCGACAAGCGCATCCTTGCTGACGGTCGGGGAATTCAGCCAGCGCAGCACACCAAGTCCCGCCGCTCCTAGGGCAGCATCCACAACATATTCAAAGTTGGCGCCCTCGCCACCACGCGCCTCGATAGCGGCTGACCAAACATCCACCGTAGCGTCCGAGAGCGGCCTGCCGCCCTCGATCAAATCGGCGGGCGAACGCCCGTCCCTGAAGTGGGAATTCACCAGGAAACGAAAAAGATTAGGCCGCTTATCCACGAGCTCGACGTACGCGGCCACCGCTGAGCTGACCAGCTCCAGCGCCGTGGTGGCAGCATCAAACTGCGGCACGACTTGCTCGATGATCATCTCCTGCACTCGCTGGCCGACCGCGACGAATAAGGCGTCCTTATCCGCGAAGAATCGATACAGCTTGGGCCTGGGGATCCCCGCAGTCTTTACGACATCGTCGATGGACAGGTCAGGCCCGTACTCGTCGACCGCGCGAAGCGTCGCTTCTATCAGCTCCGCCCGTACAGCAGCTCGATGCTCGCGCCAGCGGTCAGCTCGGGCATCTCCCGTCAACTCCGGTAGTAGCCGCCCCACGGCACCCAAGCGTATCGACACCCCGAAATTCTAACCCAAAACATAAAGCCACTGCGCAAGGTAACAGTGCGTCAGGCAACTCCGAACGCGTAGAGCCTCTCCGTGCTATCCGCTTGGAAGCGCCTGAACGTCGCGCGCGGAGGTTGTCCCGGTCTTCGTGGAATTTGAGGTGGCGGTCCCTCACCTGAGGCCTGCCTGATGGTAGGTCTTCGGGTGAACGACCAAGAACACCCACGAAGGAAGGGACCGCCATGAAAACCGTACCTACTATTCGCGTTGCCGACACGGCCGATGCCGTGGTGTTGCCTGATCTGCCGGAGGAGATCGCACTGGCGATGACCGATATCGCTGGCGCGGCGCGAGAGGGGCTGCTGGCGATGAGCGTGGCCGCCGGGATGGCGGTGATGCAGGCACTGTTCGAGGCCGAGATTGCTGAGGTGGCCGGACCGAAAGGCAAGCATGATCCGAACCGGGCCGCAGTGCGCCATGGCAGCGGGCGCGGCTCGGTCACGCTGGGCGGGCGCCGGGTGGCGGTAGATCGGCGGGGCGCGCACGCTGGGTGGGCACGAGGTGCCGCTGGCCAGCTACAGCCACTTCGCTGCCGAGGACGCGCTGACGCGGGTGGTGATGGAGCGGATGCTGGCCGGGGTGGCCACCCGCCGGCATGCGCGGGTCGGCGAGCCGGTCGGCACCGTGGTCGACAAGGAGGCGAAATCGACTAGCCGCTCGGCGATTTCGCGCCGGTTCGTCAAACAGACCGAGACCGCGCTGGCCGAGCTGATGGCCCGCGACCTGAGCGCGGCCTCGTCGCTACGCGAGGGGCTGGAAGAGATGTTCACGGTCGCACGGCTCGGCATCGACGGTCGCCTCGCCAAAACACTGACCACCTCCAACCCGGTCGAGTCGATGATCTCGATAGCACGAACGACCAACCGTAACATCACCCGCTGGCGCGACGGGCAGATGGTGCTGCGCTGGACCGCGGCCGGCATGCTCAACGCCGAACGGTCCTTCCGCCGCATCAAGGGCTACAAGCAGATTCCCCAGCTCGTCGACGCCCTGCGCCGACACGCCAATCCCGACACCGCCACTGTCGGTGCCGCCGCATAGAAGTTCACCGTGGATCGTCACCAAAATTCCACGCGACTCGGGACATGCTCTCGC
>NZ_KL446993.1:4068236-4070394 GCF_000709305.1 Mycobacterium sp. TKK-01-0059 | reverse complement strand
GGGTGCGCAACCGCCGGGTGGTCCGCGCCCGCGCCGGGATCTGCGCGATCGCCTCGGTGAACGAGCCGCGCTCGCAGTAGTCCTCCCGGCATCGCCAGCGGGTCTTGTGCCACCGCATCATGATTCGACCCTTGCCGTACGGGATGTCCCGCGGCGACGTCGTCACCCGGCCCTTGAGCGAGGTGGAGAACACCCCACACGACGGACACGCCGCCCCCTCCTCCTCGGCAGTCGCCACATGCACCACACGCATCCCGTCAGTTGAACGCTCGACACGCTCGACCCGCACACCGGGCAACCCGAACAACAATGTCGTACCGTCAGACACGGCCCCCGGTCCCTTCGTTCGCCTGAATGCTTCGCAACATTCAGACTTCGAAATGTGGTTCCGCAGATTCGGTGGGGTGAACCCGCGGTTCAGCAGTCCCAAGGGGCAGGTTCGGCCACGATTGTCGATGGCCGAGCGCGAGGAGATCATGATTGGCACTGCTCAAGGGGAGTCGATTCGGTCCATCGCTCGGCGGTTAGGGCGCTCACCCTCGACGATCATGCGCGAGATTGACGGCAATGGCCGATGTCATGGAGCTATGGGCCGCTATCGAGCCCTGCACCGGTTTGGCGGCAATCGCGGCGGGTGGGACGCCAAGTCGGGTTATCGGGCCAGCATCGCCCTGGCCCGCAGCGAGGAGCGGGCTCGTCGACCCAAGACGGGCAAGCTGAAGCGCTGCAACAGGCTTCGCGCCGAAGTGGAAGCGTTGTTGGTCAAGAAGTACAGCCCCGAGCAGATCGCGGGGGCGTTGGCCAAAACCTATCCCGACCGCCCGGAGATGCAGGTGTCCCACGAGACCATCTACAAGGCGGTTTACGTACAAGGACGTGGTGAACTACGTCGGGAACTGGCCACGTGCTTGCGCATCGGGCGGGCGTTGCGCAAACCCACGGGCCGGCGCACCAACACCGAGCACCGCCATATCCCGGGCATGGTCAACATCAGCGAGCGGCCCGCCGAAGCCGCGGACCGCGCCGTGCCCGGGCACTGGGAAGGCGATCTGATCATCGGCAAAAATCAGGCCTCCCAGATCGGCACCCTCGTTGAACGCAGCACCGGGTTTGTGCAGCTGCTGCATCTACCTCAGGGCCGCAGCGCTGATGTCGTCGCCCAAGCCATGATCACGGCGGGGTCAGTTTTCACGTGCCGCTGACAAGGTGTGGCCGAATGATGGAAGGTCATCGCGTGATTCTTCAGCGTGTCAGGCCGAAAACACCGTGAGATCCACAGTCCCCCCATGGCCTGCTTTCCAGACGGTCGCGACGAACGCTATAGTTGTTGGCCATGGGATTAGACTCTATTCGCCGTTCGGGCGTTGTAGTACTTGTCTTGGGTACGGCCTCGGTAGCAATGATCGTGGAGGCGCTAGGGTGGCGCCGTTACCTTGTGCCGGGCGCGGCCGCACTAGCACTTGTCGTCAAGGCGGGGGGGCGGCGTCGCCTCGGCATCCGGAGCAGCCTGCGGAAGAAAAGCAAGCGCATTAGTGTCCTGGGTCATTAATTTTGGTCCAGTAGTTGCCGATGCTGGTCAAGATTTGGTCGGTGGCCTTGGTCCAGACGTATGGGCGAGGGTCGTCGTTCCAAGATGTCGATGTAGGCACGGAAGTCGGCGTTGAGCCGATGGACTGAGGTGTGGGTTTCGTGGCGCAGTGAGGTGTGTTTGAGTTAATGAGCCGTTCGCGGTTGTAAATACCCAGCCACGGCGGGTCGTGCTCATTGGTTTTCTCTATGGTCTGCACCGTCGCGGTTTCGACGGTATGCGATGCGGTTCTCGCGTGCTCGTGCGAGTCCGTCGCGACGGTTTTGTCGGATGACATCACCTCGACCTTCGTGTTCGTCGTTGGGGGTCACATAGCCAATCCCGGCATGCAGTCTGGTGACGGTCGCTGCGTGTGGTGCATGTGGCGACTGCCGAGGAGGAGGGGGCGGCGTGTCCGTCGTGTGGGGTGTTCTCCACCTCGCTCAAGGGCCGGGTGACGACGTCGCCGCGGGACATCCCGTACGGCAAGGGTCGAATCATGATGCGGTGGCACAAGACCCGCTGGCGATGCCGGGAGGACTACTGCGAGCGCGGCTCGTTCACCGAGGCGATCGCGCAGATCCCGGCGCG
>NZ_KL446993.1:4049658-4064649 GCF_000709305.1 Mycobacterium sp. TKK-01-0059 | reverse complement strand
GAGGGGCTGGAAGAGATGTTCACGGTCGCACGGCTCGGCATCGACGGTCGCCTCGCCAAAACACTGACCACCTCCAACCCGGTCGAGTCGATGATCTCGATAGCACGAACGACCAACCGTAACATCACCCGCTGGCGCGACGGGCAGATGGTGCTGCGCTGGACCGCGGCCGGCATGCTCAACGCCGAACGGTCCTTCCGCCGCATCAAGGGCTACAAGCAGATTCCCCAGCTCGTCGACGCCCTGCGCCGACACGCCAATCCCGACACCGCCACTGTCGGTGCCGCCGCATAGAAGTTCACCGTGGATCGTCACCAAAATTCCACGCGACTCGGGACATGCTCTCGCGCGCGTGACGATCCATCTTCACCATCATGAACGCGGTCATCGTAGCGGCCGGCCGAGCCACCACGAGGGAAATTCTGAAATCCATTCCTTATTGACGGGTTGTAACGGTGATGCCACCGTCGAGCACGTGACGCAGCCGGTGGATCAGGCAGCATTGACGCAGCGCGGTCGGGAAGATCTGCTCGATCGCGGCGATCAGGCCGCGGGCACCGTCGGAGACGACCAGCAGCGGGCATGCTAATCGCCGGTCGGTGAGATCGGTCAGCAAACCGGCCCAGGCGTCGGTGGACTCCACTACGCCAGGGGCCAGGCCCACAAAGACGGGCTTGCCCGCGGTGGTAATACCCCATGCGGCCAGGATCGGCTCGGCCGGCGAGCCGGGATGCATCCGGAAAAACGAGGCTCCAGGAACAGGTAATCGAGCACGACATCGCCCAGGAGGCGCCGCGCCCAAGTGTCGTACTCGGTCTTGATCGCTTGGCATACCTGCGCCACAGTCGATTTCGAGATCGCGGCCTGATCACCGAGCACATCGGCCAGGTAGCCTCCACATCACGCACCGACAGCCCGCGTACGAACGAGGCGATCACCAACGATTCCAGCGTATTGGTCTTGGTGACGTGCTTGCCGAACAAGCGCGAGGCGAATGCGACCATCGTGCCGCGCAGCTTGGGCCGCTCCAGGGTGACTGGGCCGGCGGTGGTCTTGACCGTCGCTGGCCGATAGCCATTGCGCGCCCCGGGCTGCGCATCCGGCGCGGTGGCGCACCGTTGGTAGCGATCGCTGCCCAAGAACTCGGTTACCTCGGCCTCCAGCGCGGCCTGCATCAGTAACTGCGCACCCAGCCAGGCCACCTCCCTCAAGGATCTCGGGCAACTCACGATCCGAGGCCCAACAATTCGTCGATCTTGGCGCGAACACGATCGGTCGGCGATACTCGTGCAGGCACGGGCGTAGGTCCTTTCACTTCGATGACTTGGCGGTCTCAAAGCAGAACCTACGCCCGGCCCCTTTTACACCGGCTTTAGGACCCGACCCGGCGGCATGCCCTGAGTGTGGGGTGGTGTCGACGTCGGTGAAGGCCCGGGTGAGTACCTCGCCGCGCGACATCCCCTACGGACACGACCGCGTCATCGTGCGGTGGCACAAGACCTGCTGGCGTTGCAAGGAGGACTATTGCGAGCGGTCTCGTTCACCGAGGCCATCGCGCAGGTCCGGGCGCGGGCACGCACAACCACGCGGTTGCGCGACCAGATCGGCGCGGCGATCGGCGATGCCGGCCGTGCAGTGGCCGAGGTCGCCGCCGCCCACAGGGTGTCGTGGCCGACCGCGCACCGCGCCTTTGTCGCCCACGCCGAGGCGGCGCTGAGCGAACCCGAGCCGGTGCGGGTGCTCGGCATCGACGAGACCCGCCGCGGCAAACCGCGCTGGCGACGGTGAACCGTCACGCAGCGGTGGGTGCGGGTTGACCCGTGGGACACCGGGTTCGTCGACCTGGCCGGCGATCAGGGCCTACTGGGCCAACGCGAGGGCCGCACCGGCGCCGCGGTGATCGACTGGCTTTCCGAGCGAACCCCGGCCTTCCGCGAGGCCATCGAGTACGTCGCGATCGACCCGGCCGCGGTCTACGCCACGGCGGTCCGCACCCCCGAGTTGTTGCCCAACGCGACGCTGGTGGTCGATCACTTCCATCTGGTCAAGCTCGCCAACGATGCGCTGACAAAGGTGCGCCGCCGGGTCACCTGGGACCTGCGGGATCGGCGCGGCCGCAAACTTGACCCGGAGTGGGCCAACCGGCGCCGACTGCTGCGAGCACGAGAACGCCTGTCGGACAAGAGTTTCGCCAAGATGTGGAACGCCATCGTGGCCGAAGACGACACCAGCCAGATCCTGTCGGCGTGGATCGCCAAGGAAGAACTGCGCGCCCTGCTATCCCACCGTGCGCGTCGGCGGCGATCCACATCTGACACGCCACCGGCTGCACCGGTTCCTGGCGTGGTGCATCGACTCACAGATCCCCGAGCTGCTCACCCTGGCCACCACCATCGACACCTGGTGGCCCGAAATCAATGCCTTCATCGCCACCGGCATCACCAACGCCCGTACCGAGGGCTACAACCGCCTTGTCAAACAGGTCAAACGCGCCGCGTGCGGGTTCCGCAACAGAGAGAACTCGGCTCGCCGGATACGATTCCACTGCACCCGCAAACAGCGGGCCGCAACCCAGACATCATGCTGATTGCCCGGTCAAAATCGAAGAGCCGACAAAGCCGTGAATCCCTCTCCGTTGCAAGGCGATACGGCGCCGTTACCGCCCAACCCAGCGCCCACAACGACGACGTCATGGTCAGACACGCTCGGCAGCAGGTAGCCGGTCAATCTCGACTTTTGTATGGAATTCGGGCTCGCCGGACTTGCTGCTACTTCTGATAACCCACCAGGGCGCCATGGGTCCCGAACAGTTCCTGCTGCCACTTGTTCAGCAGCGCACAGGTGTCGACATCGTCGGGATGAAAGCCAGGTTTCATGTAGATACGCAGATCGGCTATCAAACCCTTGAGCAGCGGGCCTCGAAACACAGCACGCGCTTGACGCGCCACTTTGATCGGATGCCAGTCTTTAGGGACCGTCGCGATGGACAACAACACGCCGATCGTGATCACCGGGACGGCCAGAACGTATAAAACCCCCATCACACCGATGCGGAGCCACTCCGGCCCACGGACCGACCGGTAAACGTCGAAGGCAACCGATTTGTGCTCCAGCTCTTCCACCGCGTGCCAGTTGAGCAGGTTTCGCACCTCGGGATCACCGGGGATCTTCTGTAACTCCTCGCCTAGCATTCGCTCAGCCAGCGTCGCGGTGAAGTGTTCAGCCGCTGCAGTGACCGCGAGGGGTACCCACGCGGGCAGCAGGTTTTCGATCCGCACCAACAGCCGCTGCCGCCGACTGCTGGCATCGAATATGAAAAAACTGACCAGCGGATAGCCCTTGTCCACCAATTGCTCGTTGAGCCGGCGGTGTTCCTGCCCGTGCACCGACTCCTGACCAATGAATCCGGCCACCCGCTTCTTTAACTCCGGATCAGTCACCTGATCGGCAAAGCGCCGGACCGACCTGATAAATAATTCCTCGCCTGGCGGAAATATGCCCGACAGCAACGCCACAAGGTGGCTAAGCACGATGTCGTCCTCAACAAAGCGATGCTTCACGGGCTGCGGATCCCCGAATGGGAACCGAATCCGGCGAGTTTTCGGATACGCCTTTTTTGCTGGTCTTTCCGGTGCTATTCCGGTGTTCGCAACTGCTGCTTGACTAGCTACCATGACACTCTCTTTTGTTTTGAGTGTGGTGGTCGGTCACTTCAGGTAGCCGACCAGGGCGCCCTCAGTGCCGAAGAGTTCCTCTTGCCATTGCTCCAGCAACGCGTTGGTGTCGATGTCGTCGGGATGAAATCCCCGTCGCAGGTATCGCCTGAGATCTGGGATCACACCCCGAAGAATGGGACCGCGGTAGAGCCGATAGGTCTCACGCACCAGTCGCACTGGCTGACGGCGCGCTTCGGGATCTCGCGCCACCGAACAAGCCAGTACGGCAGTTATGAGGAGGAGCAGAAGGGGGATCATTACCGCCATCACACGTCGACGCACCCGCTCGGTGCCCCCCACCGAGCGGAATACATCAAAGGCAACCGACTTGTGCTCAAGTTCCTCCAACGCATGCCAGTTCAGCAGGTTCCACACCTCCGCATCCCCGGGGATCGCTTGGATCTCCTCCTCGCCGAGGGTGCGCTCAGCAAGTACGGCGGTGAAGTGTTCTGCGGCTGCTGTCACCGCCAGCGGTATCCGGGCGGGCAGCACCTCCTCGATGCGTTTCACCCAATCAACAAACTTTTCTGAATCCCACCACGCAATCGGATACCCCATGTCAACGAGCTTGTCATTGAGCGCCCGATGCTGCTGGCCATGCACCGATTCCTGACCGATAAACCCGGCCACCCGCTTCTTCAACACAGGATCGCTGATCTCATCGGCAAACCGGCGCACCGACCGAATGAACAACTCCTCCCCCGGCGGGAACGACCCCGACAAGTTCGCCAGAAAGTGGCTGAAGATGATGTCGTCGTTAACGAAATACTTGGTGCCCTCCCCAAACGGGAAACGTATCCGCCGCGTCCTCGGATACCGAGACCCTTCACTCACCGCACTCGCAGTGGTCACTGCCTCTTGAACTATGTGGTCGCTGGTCATAACAAGATACCCCTTCCTCGAACACACGGTTTCTGGTACCAGCAGTACTGTGTTTAGTGAGACGCTACTGCGGATCGACAGGGCGCGCAAGCCTCCGCTTTGACTCACCAAAATGCGCGCGAAGCTCCAGTTGCGTCCAGCAGAGGGGCCAGGGCTGTGCGGTTGGTCCGCGCACACCGCGACGACTACGACAGCGAACGAGCCGCGGGCTTTGGTGACTTTGCGTAGCTGGTAGTTCAGGGACTCGATGGCGTTGGTGGTGTAGATGATCTTGCGGATCTCGACCGGGAATGCCAGGAATGGTACGAACTCGGCCCAGGCGCGATCCCATACGGCCACTGCACCGGGGGATTTGGTTTTCCACTGGGGCGCGGAACGCTTCAAGGGCCAGTGTGGCGGCTTCTTCGGTCACCGCGGTGTAGATCGGGCGCAGCGCGGTGGCCATTTTGCGGCGGTCGGTGTAGGAGGCGTAGCGCATCGAGGAGCGCAGCAGATGCACCACGCAGGTCTGGATGACCGCGGCCGGCCACACCGCGGTGATCGATTCAGGCAGGCCGGTCAAGCCGTCGCAGCAGACGAACAGCGCGTCGCGGCAGCCGCGGTTGCGCAGCTCGGTGAGCACCCCGTGCCAGAACTTCGCGCCTTCGCTCTGCTGGATCCAGATACCCAGAACCTGCTTGCTTCCCTCGACATCGACGCCCATCACGACGTGGGCGGCCTTATTGGCCACCACGCCGCTATCGCGGATCTTGATGCGGATCGCATCGATATACAGGATCGGATAGACCGGATCGACCGGGCGGGACTGCCAGGCGGCGATCTCCTCGATCACCACGTCGGTGACCCGCGAGATCGTGGTCGCCGAGACGGTGGCGCCGTAGACCTCGCCCAGATGCTCGGTGATGTCGCGGGTGGACATGCCCCGGGCATACAGCGACAGGATCATGTCCTCGACCTGGCCCAGGCGGCGCTTGCGTTTGGGCACGATCACCGGCTCGAAGCTGCCGTTGCGGTCGCGTGGCACTTCCAGCTCGAGGGCCCCCGCGGTGGTCAGCACCGTTTTGTGGCCATGCCCATTGCGGGAATTGCCCGACCCATGACCAACGGGATCGCCGTGCTCATAGCCCAGATGATCGGCGATCTCGACATCAAGGGCGCGTTCGAGCACAGCCTTGGTCATCAGCGCCAGCAGACCGCCGGGGCCATCGATCGGGGTGCCGGCGGCTTGAGCGTCTGCCAACAGCGCGTCCACGGCTGCCGGTGACAACAGCTCGGCCAGCTTCCCAGCAGCATCATCACCCGCGCGACTCAGATTGAGGCAATTGAAATCTCCTGTCTGGTGGTAGCCACCACCATTCAGGCTGAACTCCTTACACAGTCAATGAGACACGCCCTGCGGGAGGTGTTAGGCGCCAAGGCCCTCATCCAAAGATGCACCCTGCACAAGCGGCGAAATGTCGCTGATCACCTGCCCGACAAGGAGCAGGCCTGGGTGGATGCCAAGCTGATCAAGGCGTTCGCGCACCCTGACCCCGACACCGGGCTGGCGAACGCTAAAAGCCTTGCCGCGCAACTGGATAAGAACTACCCGAGCGCGGCCTCGTCGCTACGCGAGGGGCTGGAAGAGATGTTCACGGTCGCACGGCTCGGCATCGACGGTCGCCTCGCCAAAACACTGACCACCTCCAACCCGGTCGAGTCGATGATCTCGATAGCACGAACGACCAACCGTAACATCACCCGCTGGCGCGACGGGCAGATGGTGCTGCGCTGGACCGCGGCCGGCATGCTCAACGCCGAACGGTCCTTCCGCCGCATCAAGGGCTACAAGCAGATTCCCCAGCTCGTCGACGCCCTGCGCCGACACGCCAATCCCGACACCGCCACTGTCGGTGCCGCCGCATAGAAGTTCACCGTGGATCGTCACCAAAATTCCACGCGACTCGGGACATGCTCAGCTGCCCGGTGTCGGGTCGGTAGTTGCCGCATGCGTGTTCACGGCGTGGTCACACCCCGGGCGGGTGCGCTCCGAAGCGGCGTTCGCCGCGCTGGCAGGTACCTGCCCGATACCGGCGTCCTCGGGAAACACAGTGCGGCACAGACTCAACCGAGGTGGGGACCGAAAGCTCAACGGAGCGCTGACCACAGTGGTTATCGTTCGGATGCGTACCCACGCCACGACACGAGCCTACGTTGCACGACGTCGCGCCGAAGGCCGCACCACCAAAGAAATCATGCGTTCCCTGAAGCGTTACATCACCCGACAGCTCTACCGCACCCTGGCCGCAGCACACCCCATCCCAGAAACCCCTTGACACGATATAGAAGCATCCCGGGTTTCGTGCACACCTTCTTCTTACTAGGAAGGATGGCACGATGCCGAGCAAGTACGACGAGAACACCAAGGCCAAGGCCAAGGCGGTGCGGCTGGTCCGCGAGCATCGCGATGACTACGAGATCGAGTGGGCGGCGATGCGCGCGATCTCGGCGCGGTTGGGGATGAGCGCGGAGACGCTGCGCAAGTGGGTGCGCCAGGCCGAGGTGGACGACGGTGAGGCTGCGGGTGTGCCGACTAAGACCGCACGCGAGCTGCGGGAGCTGCGCCGCAAAACCAAGGAACTTGAGCAAACGATCGAAATACTAAAGGCCGCAACAACTTTCTTCGCGCGGGAGTGTGACCCGCTACACCGCTGATCTGTGGGTTCATCGACGAACACAAGGACCGGTTCGGGGTCGTACCGATCTGTCGCGCCCTGGGGATCCAGGGCGTGGCGATCGCCCCACGCACCTACTGGGCGCACCGGTCGTCGGCACCGTCGAAACGGGCCCTATGGGACACCCCTGCCTTCAGTCCCTTTGACAATCGGCCCTACTCGCAGTACATAGTACTAGTTGTTACGTATACTATTTGTTCGGAAAAATTGCATACTCGGAAGCAGGGAGCGCTCAAGCTGGATACCGACATCGAGGCGCTAAGCAACCGCGTCGCACGACGCGCAACAAAAGAGGCTCAAGTGTGATGATCCGGGATACCTAACCGTTCTAGTCCCCTAAGGGCGGCTGTGGCGACGGTGAACATCCACGGCGGATTTGCACCCAGTGCCATGTCGTGTAGTGCAGTGGACTCTCGTTGTTACAGAAGAGGAGGGGGCGGTGTCAACGATCTGCGGAACCGGCCGTCGGCCAGTCCAAATACATTCGGAGGCGATCAAGTTATGAAGGACTTCACCAATAAAGTGGCAGTAATCACCGGCGCTGGCTCAGGCATCGGCCGCAGCCTGGCGTTGAGCTTGGCTGAACAGGGGGCGCAGCTGGCGCTGTCGGACATCGATACAAGCGCGCTGGCCGATACCGCTGGTCGATGCGAGAAGGTCGGAGCTAAGGCGGTGCCGTTCGAGCTCGATGTAGCCCAACGGCAGGCAGTTTACGGACACGCAAAGAATGTCGTCAGTGAATTCGGCAGAGTGAACCTTGTTTTCAACAACGCGGGTGTGGCACTCTCCGCCGACGTTATCGACATGGATTGGGACGACTTCGAGTGGCTGGTGGGCATCAACTTTTGGGGGGTCGCCCATGGCACCAAGGCATTCCTGCCGCACCTAATCGCGTCCGGCGATGGCCACATCGTCAATGTGTCATCGGTTTTCGGGTTGGTCGGGATTCCGTCACAAAGCGCCTATAATGCCGCCAAATTCGCCGTCCGCGGCTTCACCGAGGCCCTACGCCAAGAACTCCGGGCCGCCAGGCATCCGGTCGGTGTTACCTGCGTTCACCCGGGCGGGGTGAAGACCAACATCGCCGGTCACGCCCGAGGGCTGCCCGACGGCTCGGACCCCGAAACGCTTAGCCGCATTTTCCATAGGATCGCGTTCACCAGCCCCGAATCAGCGTCGAGGGCGATATTACGCGGGGTCAAGAAGAATAAGCCGCGGGTGCTGATCGGTCCTGACGCAAGAGTTTTCGATGCCATTCCCCGAATCCTCGGCCCTCGCTACGAGGACATCATGGCGTCGTTCTATCGCACCGGGCGCTACGGTGCCGGGCGTCGAGTCGCCGAACGCCTCGGCCTACCTAGTGTCGTGAGTCGTTAATCCGCATCCGGATAGTAGACTTGGCCTGTGCCGGGTCCGATTGCTGTGCCTGTGGTGTTGTCCGATGAAGAACGCGATCAGTTGCGGGGATGGGCGCGCCGCCCGAAGAGCGCCCAGGCGCTGGCCCTGAGGTCACGGATCGTGCTTGCCTGCGAAGGGGATTCGAGTAATACCGCGATAGCACACGATCTGGGTATCACGCGGGGAATGGTGACCAAGTGGCGCAATCGATTCGCCACCGATCGCCTCGACGGGTTGCTCGACGAGCCGCGGCCGGGTCGGCCCCGGGTGGTCGGTGATGAGCGGATCGAAGCGTTGATCACCGCGACGCTGGAGACCGCGCCGCTCGATGCCACGCACTGGTCGACGCGGTCGATGGCCCAACATTTGGGGTTGAGCCAGTCGATGGTGTCGCGGGTGTGGCGGGCGTTCGGATTGGCTCCGCACAAACAGGATTCGTGGAAACTTTCCAAGGACCCGTTATTTGTCGACAAGGTGCGTGACGTCGTCGGGTTGTATCTGAACCCGCCCGAACGTGCGGTCGTGCTCTGCGTGGACGAGAAGACTCAGATCCAGGCGCTCAACCGCACCGCACCGGTGTTCCCGATGCTGCCCGGCACCCCGGCGCGGGCCAGCCACGACTATGTGCGCCACGGCACATCGAGCCTGTATGCCGCCCTGGATCTGGCCACCGGCCAGGTCATCGGCGCGCTGCACTCGCGTCACCGCGCCCAGGAATTTCTGGCCTTCCTGAAAAAGATCGACGCCGAAGTCCCCGCCGACCTCGACTGCCACGTCGTGCTGGACAACGCCTCCACGCACAAGACGCCCCAGGTCAAACGCTGGCTGACCGCCCATCCACGGTTCGTCCTGCACTTCACCCCGACCAGCTCGTCCTGGCTCAACCTCGTCGAGCGCTGGTTCGCCGAACTGACCACCAAGAAACTGCGCCGCGGCACCCACACCTCGGTACGCCAACTCAACACCGACATCCGCGCCTGGATCCAAAACTGGAACGACAACCCGCGCCCCTACGTCTGGACCAAAACCGCCGACCAAATCCTCGAATCCGTCGCCAACTACTGCAAGCGAATTAACGACTCGCGACACTAGCGAACCTTGGTCGCTAGAACATTGAGAGTTGTCTTGAGTTTTCAGGGCTGCGGTCGGTAGGAGTCGGGCCTGGTCGATGGTTTCGGTGATGTGAATGTCTATGGTGTGCAATGCCTTTCGCAGTGGGGGCGGTGCGGGTGGCTGATCGGCGGCGAGTAGGGGCCGCAGTAGGCGGTCGTGCAGTTTGGTGTAGAAGATCGCAAACCGCAGGCCGTCGCCGGTGAGCCGGTAGCGGTTCTTGCCGGGGATGCGGGTGATCAGGCCGTTGATCCGGAGCCGGGCCAGATCGTAGCTGGCCTGGTTCATGGTGTAGTTCGCACCGCCGAGCAGTCCGGTCATCAAGGCGCGCAGGCTCTTGTTGGTGATGCCGGTGACAGCGAGTGCGGTGGTGCATAAGGCGCCGGCCAGGGCTTGGACCCGAGGGTCGCCGAACCGTAAGGCCGGGGCCCTCCTGCCATCCTCGGTGAGGGTGGGCCGTGCGATCCGCTCAAAGGCTGGACTCGCAAGGACGCAGCCCTGGCCGACACGTTCAGTATCGAGCAGCGTGGTGTTGACCGCACGGGCGCGGGCCTGCAGTTCGTCGAGATGCTGCAACCGGCGCAGGCAGCCCAGGTCGCCCGGGTCGTTGATGACGGTCTCGATGCGTAGCGCGCGCCCGTCCTTCAGATACTGTTTGATGCGGGAGTGCCGGTAGAAGGCGTTGACGTTGACCTCGGTGCCGTAGGTGACGATCTTGGTCTTGAACTCGCCACGAGCCGGGCGTCCCCGGCGCTGGCGGCGTTTGAAGATGAGCTCGATGAGCTCCGGGCGGCCGATGTCGAGGTTGTCGGCCACCAGCGCCTCGAAGAACCCGCGGGCGTGCCTGGGCGCGTCGAACACCAGGGTGCGGGAGGTCTCGACCTGGCGCATCGACAGCTCCCACCAATAGCCCGCGGCGCGGTCGTGTTCGGTCAGTGGTAGCGGAAGGATCGACCACCAGCGTTCGGCGAACACCCGGATCGCTCCCGGGCCGAGGAGCCGGTCGCAGATCGCCTGCAGCCCTGCGGGATCAGTGGCCGAGGCGAACCCGTTGGACAACTCGGCGAACTCGATCCCGTCCTTGGTCGCCTGCCGCTTGGCCCACTCGTGACCGTTCAGCCAGATCTTCATCGGGTACGGGAAATAGGCGCACACCTTGACGAACCCCGGACCGAAATCGTCGTCCCAGACGTAAAAGTAGTAGCAGGTAACCCGCCGGTCGGCCTTGGTGAAAGCGAACCACACCGCACCACCGGGCCCGGTCTTCTTCGTCGCAGTGAACACCGGCGCGAACTCCTGCCCCACCCCGATCGCGGCTACTCCCGCCCGTCCGGTGCTAGCCTGCTTGGCCAGATACCGACGCATCACTTCGATCTTGCGGTCGTCCTTGCCGAAGCGCACCACCGGGATCTCGTTGGCCGCGGCGAATCGGTCCACCGCCTTGCGAAACGCGGTGCCGTTCTTCTCCATGATCGCCGGCGACGGGATCGGGTAGCCCAGATGCGCTGTCATGAACGACGCCACCTGCGCACCGACCTGCAGATTCGGAACATAGCCGTTGAGATAGATCCGATCCAGACACTCCACATCCAGGCCCACATGCCCGTCGAGCACATCGTTCACCGTCACCACCGCAGCCATGACAGCCAGCCTGGTCGGCCAAGCCAGTCCTGACCAGCGCCCAGCTCGCGGCGGCGCCGCGAATCGCCGGAGGGCAGGCTCGGACCGCTTCCCAACCAGCAGCCAACCGCAACCATCCCACCCAACCCGGCCACCCACCTCGGCGGTCCGAGGCTGGCCTCACTGGTGGTGTGTCTCGTAAATAGCTACTTCGACCTGAAAAACCCGCGCCTGTACTGAGCGGCTGTGTGGGGTCGTACCCAGTTTGGCGCGTGAATGTGGCTTTGGCGCGCCCGGTCATGGGGCGAGGGCGCTGATCTTGACCAGGTTGTGGGCGAGGACGCCGTGCCCGGTCCAGATTCGGGTTCCTTCGGTGCCGTCGATGCAGCAGCGGTGCCGTCGATGCAGCAGCGATCCCAGCCGTAGCCACGCTTGAGGGTGCTGATGCGGCCTTCACTTCCGGTGCGCCACTTGATGGTTCGTCGGAAGGCTGGCCGGTGTTCCTCAGCTTCCGGGCCTGGGAGGGTTTGCCTTTACGGGGTATCACGACCGTGCGCGCGCCAAGGTCATGCAGGGCGTCCTCGACGCGTTTCTCGCCGTAGCCGCGGTCGGCGGTGACGGTGCCTGGCGCGCGCCCGGCTCGCTTGGTGACCCGCCCGACCGCCGGCGCCAGTTGCGGCGCGTCGGGCGGGTTGCCCATCTCGACGGTGTGATCGACGATGACGCCGTCCTCGTTGTCGGTGACCTGAGCTTTGTGGCCGAACTCGACCGGCTTGCCCAAGCGGCCCTTGGCGATCGGGCGGGCATCGCCATCATGCAGGCTGACCCGCCGAGTGGCGCCGTCGGGGATCTGTCCGGACACCCGTTGGCGGGTCTGCGCGGCGATCTGGCGGGTCGCGGCCACCAACTTGGAAAGGTCGTTGACCGCGCGCACCAGCCGACCACGCCGCCGCCCCGCCGCCGCGTCATGTTCGCCGCGGGCGCGCAGCGCGGCAGCCTTCGCCGCGGCCACGCGCACCGCCCGCTTGGCGTTAACCAGCAGCCGCTGGGCATCGCGTGCCGCGGTTTCGGCCAATCCGACCAGCTCACCGGTGCTCTTGAGCACCGCGGCCGTGGCCTGGTCGCGGCCCAATGCGGCACGAGAGCGCAGTTTCGATGCGATCGCATCCGCGCGCTTGCCCGCCGCCCAGGACCGATCCCGCACCCCGGGTGCGCACCGCCCCGCCGGCCGCCTGGATCCGCTGACCGGTCGCGGCGATCCGCCGCACCGCCTTGGCCAGCAGACCCGAGTCGGTCGGATAGGCCACGTTGGCCGGCACCACCGTCGTGTCGGCCCGCACCCGGTTGGTGCGCAACAGCTTCGCCTCGGCCGCCTTGGCCAACAGCGTCTCGTTGAGCCCGCCCACCGCCCTCGCTCCGCAGCGCCTGGTCAGCTTCATCAACGTGGTCGCATGCGGCACCGACATATCCAGCGGGATCCGGCAGAACATCCGCCAGGTGATCGAGTCCGAGACCTCCCGAAACAAGCTCTCATAACCCAGCCGATAGCGAAACTTCAAAAACATCAACCGCAGATAGATCTCCATCGGCGTCGAGGGCCGGCCAATCGCAGGGGTCGCGTCCTGAAGCCGGTGTAAATGGGGCCGGGCGTAGGTTCTGCTTCGAGAACTGCCAAGTCATCGAAGAAAGGACCTTCGCCCGTGCCTGCACGAGTATCGCCGACCGATCGTGTTCGCGCCAAGATCGACGAGCTGTTCGCCTCGGATCGTGAGCTACCCGAGATCCTCGAGGAGGTGGCCCGGCTTGGTGCGCAGTTACTGATGCAGGCCGCGTTGAAGGCCGAGGTGACCGAATTTCTCGGCCGCGACCGCTATCAACGGACCGCCATCGTGCCGGATGCGCAGCCCGGGGCGCGTAATGGCTATCGGCCGGTGTCGGTCAAGACCACCGCCGGCCCGGTCAGCTTGGAGCAGCCCAAGCTGCGCGGCACGACCGTGGCATTCGCTTCACGGCTGTTCGGTAAGCACGTCACCAAGACCAACGCGCTGGAATCGCTGGTGATCGCGTCGTTTGCGCGGGGGCTGTCGGTGCGTGATGTCGAGGCCACCCTGGCCGACGCGCTGGGTGATCGGGCCGCGATCTCGAAATCGACTGTGGCGCAGGTATGCCAAGCGATCAAGACCGAGTACGACACTTGGGCGCGGCGTCCCCTGGGCGATGTCGTGCTCGATTACCTGTTCCTGGAGCCTCGTTCTTTCGGATGCATCCCGGCTCGCCGGCCGAGCCGATCCTGGCCGCCTGGGGTGTGACCACCGCCGGCAAGCCCGTCTTCGTTGGCCTGGCCCCCGGCGTAGTGGAGTCCACCGACGCCTGGGCTGATTTCTTGACCGATCTCACCGACCGGCGATTAGCATGCCCGCTGCTGGTCGTCTCCGACGGTGCCCGCGGCCTGATCGCCGCGATCGAGCAGATCTTCCCGACCGCGCTGCGCCAACGCTGCCTGATCCACCGGTTACGCAACGTGCTGGCCAAGATCCCCGCCGGGATGCAGGCCGAGATCCGCGACGGCTACTGGGCCGTGTTCGACACCGAAGATCTCACTACCGAGCCCGGCCCGCGGCTGGTCGAACAAATCGATGCCCGGCTGAGCGCGTTCGCTGCCCGCTACGGCGCCGCCTACCCGGCAGCGATGAAGATCCTGCTGACCGATCGCCAGGGCCTGACCGCCTATCTGCGGTTCCCACCCGAACATCATCACCGCATCCGGCACTCGAACTTCATCGAACGCACCTTCGGCGAAACCCGCCGCCGCGCAAAGGTTATCGGCCGCTTCCCGGGCGAGACCAGCTGCATCAGCATCGCCTGGGCCGTGCTCGACCGCGCATCCCGCGGCTGGCGCGGACTGACCATGACACCCGCCGGAATGCGCCAGCTCCAAGACCTGCGCCGCAACCTGCTACAACCACCCCAGCAACTGCGGCCTCAGCACACCCCCGACTCCGCCAGCAGCATCACCGAAACCGCTAGCGCCACCGCGTAACATCACCCACCGAAGCCAGAACCTTCACCCTCCGATTTACACCAGATTTCGGACGCCACCATCCGCAGGTCGAAAAACGGCACAAACGGTGTGAAGAACGCCGGATCGTCCAACAACGCATCCACCCGCGCCAGCTCGTCGGGCAGCCGCCGCACCTCCTCCGGCAGGATCGACTCCCACAACGACGGCTGATCGCCTACAGTACGAAACACGATGGCCTCAATCCCTTCTAGCCCAAGGGCTTGAGGCCATCCTCCCAGTTCAGCACCGCCAGCCCGCGGATCAACGCGCCGACTTTTTCAGGTCGAAGTAGCTAATGCGTTGTTGGGTATTCTGGTGCAATGAGGGCTCTTCGATTTTGACCGGGCAATCAGCATGAAGTCTGGGTTGCGGCCCGCTGTTTGCGGGCTCTTCGATTTTGACCGGGCAATCAGCATGAAGTCTGGGTTGCGGCCCGCTGTTTGCGGGCTCTTCGATTTTGACCGGGCAATCAGCATGAAGTCTGGGTTGC
>NZ_KL446993.1:3369320-4049558 GCF_000709305.1 Mycobacterium sp. TKK-01-0059 | reverse complement strand
GGCCGCGATCTCGAAATCGACTGTGGCGCAGGTATGCCAAGCGATCAAGACCGAGTACGACACTTGGGCGCGGCGTCCCCTGGGCGATGTCGTGCTCGATTACCTGTTCCTGGAGCCTCGTTCTTTCGGATGCATCCCGGCTCGCCGGCCGAGCCGATCCTGGCCGCCTGGGGTGTGACCACCGCCGGCAAGCCCGTCTTCGTTGGCCTGGCCCCCGGCGTAGTGGAGTCCACCGACGCCTGGGCTGATTTCTTGACCGATCTCACCGACCGGCGATTAGCATGCCCGCTGCTGGTCGTCTCCGACGGTGCCCGCGGCCTGATCGCCGCGATCGAGCAGATCTTCCCGACCGCGCTGCGCCAACGCTGCCTGATCCACCGGTTACGCAACGTGCTGGCCAAGATCCCCGCCGGGATGCAGGCCGAGATCCGCGACGGCTACTGGGCCGTGTTCGACACCGAAGATCTCACTACCGAGCCCGGCCCGCGGCTGGTCGAACAAATCGATGCCCGGCTGAGCGCGTTCGCTGCCCGCTACGGCGCCGCCTACCCGGCAGCGATGAAGATCCTGCTGACCGATCGCCAGGGCCTGACCGCCTATCTGCGGTTCCCACCCGAACATCATCACCGCATCCGGCACTCGAACTTCATCGAACGCACCTTCGGCGAAACCCGCCGCCGCGCAAAGGTTATCGGCCGCTTCCCGGGCGAGACCAGCTGCATCAGCATCGCCTGGGCCGTGCTCGACCGCGCATCCCGCGGCTGGCGCGGACTGACCATGACACCCGCCGGAATGCGCCAGCTCCAAGACCTGCGCCGCAACCTGCTACAACCACCCCAGCAACTGCGGCCTCAGCACACCCCCGACTCCGCCAGCAGCATCACCGAAACCGCTAGCGCCACCGCGTAACATCACCCACCGAAGCCAGAACCTTCACCCTCCGATTTACACCAGATTTCGGACGCCACCATCCGCAGGTCGAAAAACGGCACAAACGGTGTGAAGAACGCCGGATCGTCCAACAACGCATCCACCCGCGCCAGCTCGTCGGGCAGCCGCCGCACCTCCTCCGGCAGGATCGACTCCCACAACGACGGCTGATCGCCTACAGTACGAAACACGATGGCCTCAATCCCTTCTAGCCCAAGGGCTTGAGGCCATCCTCCCAGTTCAGCACCGCCAGCCCGCGGATCAACGCGCCGACTTTTTCAGGTCGAAGTAGCTAATGCGTTGTTGGGTATTCTGGTGCAATGAGGGCTCTTCGATTTTGACCGGGCAATCAGCATGAAGTCTGGGTTGCGGCCCGCTGTTTGCGGGCTCTTCGATTTTGACCGGGCAATCAGCATGGAGTCTGGGTTGCGGCCCGCTGTTTGCGGGTGCAGTGGAATCGTATCCGGCGGGCCGAGTGCTCTCGATTCCGGAATCCGCAGCTGACACGCTTGACCTGTTTGGCCAGCGGTTGTAGCCCTCGGTGCGGGCGTTGGTGATGCCGGTCTGCACGAACGCGTTAATCTCGGGCCACCAGTCGTCGACGGTGACGGCGAGGGTGAGCAGTTCGGGGATCTGGGAGTCGACGCATCAGGTGAGGAATCGGTGCAGTCGGTGCCGGGTCAGGTGGGGGTCGCCGCCGAGACGAACGGTTGCCAGCAGGGTCCGCAATTCTTCCTTGGCGATCCAGGCGGTCAGGATCTGCGCGCTCGTGTCCTCGGCCTGGATCTGGTTCCACATCTTCGCAAAGCTCTTCTTCGACAAGCGTTCCCGACCACGTAGCAGGCGGCGCCGGTTCGCCCACTCCGGGTCGATCTTGCGGCCGCGGCGCTCGCGCAGGTCCCAGGTGATGCGGCGGCGGACCTTGGTCAGTGCGTCGTTGGCCAATTTCACCAGGTGGAAGTGGTCGACCACCAGGGTGGCGTTGGGCAACAGCCCCGGCGTGCGGGCCGCGGAGGCGTAGGCGGCGGCTGGGTCGATCGCCACGTACTCGATGCCCTCGCGGAAAGGCACGCTGCGCTCGGACAGCCACGCGATCACCGTGGCACCGGTGCGGCCCTCGCGCTGCCCGAGCAGGCCCTGGGAGCCGGCCAGGTCGACGAAGCCGGTGTCCCAGGGGTCGACCCGCACCCAGCGGCCGGTCTCGGTGCAGTGCTCCCAGCGGGGCTTACCGCGGCGGGTCTCGTCGATGCCCAGCACCCGGGTGGGTTTCGGCTCGCCCAGTAGCTCCTCGGCGTGGGCGAGAAGGCGCGGTGCGCGGTCGGCCACCACACGCCGTGCGCGATCGCGACCTCGGTCACCGACCGGGCGGCCTCCCCGATCGCCGCGCCGATCTGGGTGCGCAACCGCCGGGTGGTCCGCGCCCGCGCCGGGATCTGCGCGATCGCCTCGGTGAACGAGCCGCGCTCGCAGTAGTCCTCCCGGCATCGCCAGCGGGTCTTGTGCCACCGCATCATGATTCGACCCTTGCCGTACGGGATGTCCCGCGGCGACGTCGTCACCCGGCCCTTGAGCGAGGTGGAGAACACCCCACACGACGGACACGCCGCCCCCTCCTCCTCGGCAGTCGCCACATGCACCACACGCATCCCGTCAGTTGAACGCTCGACACGCTCGACCCGCACACCGGGCAACCCGAACAACAATGTCGTACCGTCAGACACGGCCCCCGGTCCCTTCGTTCGCCTGAATGCTTCGCAACATTCAGACTTCAGAAGGCCAAGGGCCCCCTACAGCAGCGACACGCCCGGTGAGAGCGAAATCACAACTGCCCGTTTAAAATCGAAGGCGCCGAGCTGGTCCCTTCTAACTGGCAGCCGACACCTGCAGTCGATCCGCGCGCAGTTCCGTTGCTCTACGTCCACGGGTGCAGGTTCTGGCTTCGGTGGGTGATGCTACGCCGTGGCGCTAGCGGTTTCGGTGGTGCTGCTCGCGGAGTCCGGCATGTGCCGAGGCCGTAGTTGCCGGGGTGGTTGTAGCAGGCTGCGGCGCAGGTCTTGGAACCGGCGTAGCCCGGCGGGGGTCATGGCAAGTGCGCGCCAGCCGCGCGATGTTTACATTTAAAGCACAGCAATCAAGAATCTTACGAAAATCAGTTTCTGTAAGGCGCCGCTCGCGGGTAAGACCGCTCAACTCACAGCTATCTATGCCCAACGCCGAGGTAGCAGAGCGCCACACGCGAGATCCGCTCACCCGTGGTGGCGATGTCCGCGGAGGGAAGGACGACGTGACTCACGGTCAACCGCACCAGAACGTCTGCGACCTCCTCGACGTCTTCGGAGTCGAGATCGGCGAAGTGGTCGTGAAACCACGCGACCAAAGCCGCGGAGGAGAGCTGGAGCAGGGACGCCGATGTCGGCAGGAGAGGAAGGACGCCCATCGTCGGCGCACCAGCGCGATCATCCCCTGAGTGGTTGGACGTCAGCACCGACTTCAGGAGCGGACTAGCTTCTGCTTCAAGGAGGGTGAACCGCACCGCTGCAGTGATGCCGCCCTGAACGTCGCCGGTGTGTTCGGCGAGGATGGCGTGGATACCCTCCAGGAAGCGCTGACCCTCGGCCACCACGAGCGCGTCACCGAGTCCCTGCTTATCGCCGAACTCCTTATATAACGTCGGTCGGGAGACGCCGACAAGTTCGGCGACCTCACTCACCCGGACCTGTTCCCAGCCCTTCTCAATGGTGAGTTCCCGTGTCGCCCTCAAGACCTGCTCGCGCATATGTCGGCGAAACGACATCCGCACCGATTCAGTTGGCATACGAGCAGAATAGGTGGCGAACTGGGATCCCCCGCGCAGCCTGACGACAGGCGTCAAACGGTGCAGTCGAGAAAGTCGACGACCGCCGTTGAGAATGCGTCGTTGTTGTCGCCAGCAACCATGTGGCCCGCGCCCGACACGTCAACGGTTTGCGCGTGGGGAACCAGGGTGAGGAAATCCTTCACTGTCTCTTCGGAGACCATGTCTGATAGAAGGCCGCGGACCAGCAGCGTCGGCGCGGACACCTGTCGCGCGCCATCGACAAGGAATGCGCTCATCATCTCGAACTCCTCTGCGCCGTCGTCTAAATCACCCTGCAGGAACTGAAAATTCGACGTCACAAACGCCGGATCCCATCGCCAGGCCCAGCGACCATCTCCACGTCGCCGGAGGACTTGTTGGAGGCCGTCGACGTTTTCGGGGCGAGGGCGGTGCGGGTTGTAGGCGGCGATCACGTCAGCGGCCGACTCTAAGCTGTCGAAACCTTCGGGATGGGCCGACATGAACGCTACGACTCGTCGGGCGCCGTGCATCTCCATTCGCGGAGTGATGTCAACCAGGACGATGGCCTGCCATAGCTCCGGCGGGGCGAGCAAGTGCGTGCCGAGGATGGTCAAACCGCCCAACGATGCCCCGATCGCGGCAACTGGGCGGGCGGAGCCGGCGTACGCGCGCACGGCCAACAGGTCGGACCCCAGCCGTTCGATGTCATAGCGTCCGTCCGGATCCCAGTCGCTGTCACCATGTCCCCTTGCGTCGTAGGCGGCAACGGTGTAGCCCCGCTGATGCAATCGTTGGGCGGTGACATCCCAGGCGTGCCGGCTCTGACCACCGCCGTGAAGGAGCAACACGACCGCCCGCGGTCCGTCACAGCGGTAGAAGTCGACCGCCAGCGAGAGCCCATCCACCGTGGGCACGCGCTCGACGACAGGAGCGGACGAATCATGTGCTCTGTTTGCAGACATCAAGAGATGGCCTTCGGTGCGACGACGGTGACGGTGCCCTGCGCCGCACACACCGCTCTGCCGTCGTTGCAGATGTCGATACGTGCCACACCGCTGGTTCTGCCCAGCGAGATGATCTCAGCCGTGGCTACACAGGTTCCGCTGGAGACTGGACGAAGCAAATTCAGTTTGAACTCCGTCGTCGCGACCCAGGATCCCATCGGAATCACGGGATAAAACACCACTCCAAGGCAATGGTCGACCATGGCCGACAAGCAGCCGCCATGCAAGTTGCCGAAAGGCGTCTTCAGGTCGTCGCGTGCGTCCATCTCCGCGACGAGCCGTCCAGCAGTGAATTCAGTGTGCCGGAAGCCGAAGTAACCGGCCAACCCGCCCGTGGTTTCTGCTGCGCTCTGCAGTTGTTCAGCGACCTGCTGGTTGAACGTGGTGAACTGCACAGACATGTCCGGCCTCCTACCTCAGCTGTGGTTGAGACATTACGCCTTGTCTGTCACATCGGTCGACAATGGTCGCTCGCCAGGATTGCGGGAAGGAGAAACCTTGAAAGAAATGTCCGGAGCCCGTCACGACTGCGCTCCCGCGGTCCTCGAACAGTCAGCAGGCTCAGTATCGTGCGGAGAACCCACTCGGCGGCGTCGTCGACGGAGACGCCCGGTTCTACGTAACTCCAGTGTCTCCTGAAGATGGGACGGAGAAACTCGGTGACGAGTTCGAAGAGTGACGTCGAGGTCCCCGCCGCGAGGCCAACGCCGGCGAGTTCCTCGTCGCTGCCGAACAACAATCCGATGATCTCTTCGCGGCGCGCGGCCTCAACTGTGTATTCTACGAAATCGACGAGAGCGGAGCCCAGATCGGTGTGCTCCGCGATCCGGGGGTTGATGCGATCGAGATAGCGCTCGGCGGCGCGAATGATGACGCCCGACATCACCGCCTCCCGATTGGGGAAGTAGCGATACACCGTTGCCCTGGAGACACCCGCTGTTCTGCCGATGTCCTCCATGGTCGTGCCTACCACGCCGCAACTCTCTAGGCACCGCTCGGCAGCATCTAGCAATCGGTCGCGAGCGGAACCACGATCTGACGGCGCGGCAGCACCCCATCGCACCAACTTCGTCGACACAACAGCCAGTATGCCGCGGGCGCACACCATTGTGGCTTGACTGCAGATATGACACCATCGCATTCGTGTCTCACAACAGCCCGTGGCCCTGAGCGAGTGATCGATTGTCGGTAGAAGCGCGTACTCCGGTGGTGGTCGGCGTAGGCGAAGTCACCCATCGCGGGAACGACGTCGTGGACCCGATCGACTTGGCAGTGGAGGCCGCACGCCGCGCGGTCAACGACACCGGTCGCGCGGTCGAACGGCGCATCGACACGGTCGCGGCTCCCGGCATCCTGGTCATATCGCGGGACAATCCCGCCAGCAGGATCGCCGAAGCGATGCGCATCAGTCCCGCCCGCCGCATCAGCTGTCCAGTCGGCGGAAACACCCCGCAGTATCTCGTCGAGGTGTTGGGTGGAGAAATAGCCGAGGGCCGCGCAGATGTTGTCCTGGTCGTCGGCGCGGAGAGCGGGCATTCCGCGCGCAAGCTCCAGGGTGAGACACTTCTCAACTGCCCAGCCCCGCCCCGCTCCGGCGACGAATCCCTTGGGGACGCCCGCCCCGGGCTGAGTCAAGCCGAGATGTCGGTAGGTCTGAGTTGGCCGCACGAGGTGTATCCCATCTTCGAGTCCGCGATCGCCGCACGCCACGGCCATGATTTCGATGCGCAAAGGGAGTGGCTGGGAACGCTGATGGCACCGTTCACAGCCGAGGCGGCGCGCCATCCCGAGCAGGCCTGGTTCCCGCGCACACGAAGTGCCGCCGAACTCAGCGAAGTAACGGCGGAAAACCGCATGGTGTGCTTGCCTTATCCCAAGCTGCTCAACAGCAACATGTCCGTCGACATGGCTGCCGCGTTCATCGTTGTGGCGGCCGAGATGGCAGACGAATTGGGCGTCTCGCGCGATCGTTGGGTCTTTCCCTGGTCAGCGGCAACCTGCAACGACGTGTACTTCCCCGTGCAACGGCCGGACCTCAGTCGCTCAACGGGTATCGAAGTAGCGGCACGGAAGGCTCTCGACGCGGGCGGATTGACCACCGACGACATTCGGTGGTTCGACCTCTACTCCTGCTTCCCGTCGGCAGTTCAGATAGCCACCGAGGCTCTCGAGTTGGACCCCCGCGACGATAGAGGCCTCACAGTAACCGGAGGCCTCCCCTATCACGGCGGTCCCGGTAACAACTACGTCAGTCACGCGATCGTTGAGATGGTCCGACGCTGCAGACGCGACCCCACCGATGCCGGACTCGTCACCGGCCTCGGTTGGTATTCGACGAAACATTCGGTCGGTGTGTGGTCGGCCACCCCTCCACCAACCGGGTGGCGACTGATCGACACGGCAGAGGAACAAGCTCAGATCGATTCATCGCGGCTGGCCGTCGCAGGCGTCGACGAGGCGACCGGTCGCGCGACAGTGGACGGGTACACGGTCGTGTACGACCGAGACGGACGACCTCGATGGACACCGATCATCGCGCACCTCTCCGACGGGCGAAGAGTCGTCGCACGCAGCGACGATCCGCAGATTGCCGAGGCGATGGCGGGCGAGATGTACGTTGGCAGAACGGTTTGCCTCCGAAACACAGGGTCGTCCACGGGATTCGAGCTTCCATGATCGCCGAGGCCATGGTGTTGACCGGACCGCGGAATCTGGAGCGACGCCAGATGACCATCCCCGACGTCGGTGACCGCGGTGCGATCCTGCGAGTTGAAGCATGTGGTCTATGCGGTACAGATCACGAACAATTCACCGGACACCTGCCTGCCGGCTTCTCATTCGTTCCAGGTCACGAAATCGTCGGCATCGTCGAACATGTCGGCAACGCGGCCAGCGAACGCTGGTGCGTACAGGCCGGCCAGCGCGTGGCCGTCGAGGTGTTCCGGTCCTGCCGAGACTGCCCGGAGTGTCGCCGCGGCGAATACCGGCGATGTGCGGTGAACGGCATCGCCACCATGTTCGGGTTCGTCGACGTGGAGATCGGCGCCGGGTTATGGGGCGGATACGCCACCCATGTGGAGCTTCCGTGGGACGCGATGCTACTCCCGATTGCCGAAGACATGGACCCCGTTCTCGCCACGTTGTTCAACCCTCTCGGGGCCGGTATCCAATGGGGGAAAACTCTTCCCGACACCAAGGCGGGGAGTATCGTAGCGATACTGGGACCCGGCATCCGCGGGATCTGCGCGGCGGTGGCGGCGAAAGAGGCGGGAGCCGCTTTCGTCGCGATGACCGGCATCGGTCCACGCGACGATCAGCGACTGGCCATAGCCAGATCATTCGGTGTCGACCTGCCCATCGACGTATCGCAGGACGATGTAGTGACAGCGCTCCAGCGTGAGACAGGCGGACAGCTTGCCGACGTGGTCGTCGATGTCACCGCCAAAGCACCCTCCGCGTTCGCCGACGCCGTCGCCCTTGCCAAGCCTGGCGGCACGGTCGTGGTTGCCGGCACCCGCGGCGGAGGCGGCGCGCCCGGCTTTGAACCAGACACGCTGGTGTATAAGGAATTACACATCGCCGGTGCACTCGGCGTGGAGTATCCCGCCTACCGGGCAGCCCTCGAGATTCTGGCCACGCGCCGCTGGCCGTTCGACCGGATCACAAGAGAATCAACCGGATTCGCTGGTCTCGCGCCGCTGCTCAGTTCGCTTGCAGATGAAAATGCCAAATCGAGTGCGGCCCTGCACAACGTCTTCGTGCCCACGCCCTCACAGCATGCGGAGCTTCAACAGAGAAAGGTCACGTGACGAGGACGGAACGCGTACCGATGCTCGACCTTGAGCAGGCCCGGCTGCGGGCTGCCGAGTGTGGGCTGCCCGAAGAGATGGCAGAACTGTCAGTATTTCGCGTGGCACTTCACCAGCCGAGCCTCGCAGTGGCCCTGTACGGAATGCTCGAGGCGCTGCTATTTAACGGTGTGCTCGACGCCCGGCTACGCGAATTGATCATCATGCGCATCGGCTGGGTAACGGGGTCGGTATATGAGTGGACACAGCATTGGCGAATCGCGACGCTGCTCGGTGTGGCTTCGGATGACCTTCTGGCGGTGCGTGACTGGCAAAGTTCCAATCGTCTGGGCCATGCCGAGCGTGCGGTCCTGGCCGCGACCGATGATGTGGTACGTGACGGGGTCATTGCCGAGGAAAACTGGGCCGCGTGCCACAAGGCATTCAATGGCGATCACGCGGTTTTGGTCGAACTTGTCGGAGCGATCGCCAATTGGCGGCTCTTTTCGATCCTGCTTCGATCCTTGAATATTCCGCTTGAGTCGGGTACCGACTCCTGGCCGCCCGATGGGCGAGCCCCTCGACGTGACGATTGAGTAAAAACGGTTGTTCAGCAATCGCACCCAAGTTTTGAAGCTGGGTTACCCCTTATGTTCCTAGTCAGTTGTGGGCTATTGAATTTTAAACGGGTAGTTGTGATTTCGGTCTCATAGCCACGGTCTCGGGGTAATGCCACCAACTAGACATGTGGAGCCAACTGTTCTGGGACGCCTACACCAGCTTGAAGCACGCTCCGTCATACGAATACGATCCAAGGGATGTCGAGGTTCTTCGCGACTCAGGCCAACTGTTACTACTGGGAGAGTCGTTCAATCGGGTCGCTGGCAACAGAACGCCAATGAAGGCGATCGCCAGCAGTCACCGCACACAGCAACTCAAGCAGAGAATTCAAAAGCTCGTTGCTGCAAGCTAGACCCGGCGTCCGACACCGAGGCGCTGCCGTCTCCATGCAGCTGACCACGAACGCCAGCTGCGCCGAAGTCCCACCGGGGACGGCAAACACCTTCCGCCGCAACACCTTCGGATGCAGCTTGGACGGAAGGCCACCAGCCACCATGATATCGACCGTCTCGGCGTCGCCAGCACCGCGGACGAATCGGTGTACCGGCCCGTTGCCACCTCGCCTCCGGCTTGCGCAGGTCAATCTCTCAAGTCGTCGTTGCCACACTCAGAAGTGACATGTACAAATCATGGCTCAGTGAGTGTACAGTTCATGGTGTGGAGGTATCCGTGACCGAGTTGCGCGCGCACCTCAGCGATTGGCTCGATCGAGTTCGGGCTGGTGGTGAGGTCGTCATCACCGACCGCGGGATTCCGGTCGCGCGGCTCGCTGCACTGGACAGCGCAGGCAACTTGGAGCGTCTCGCGGCCGAAGGCGTGATTGGCAAGGCCACCGCCCAGCGGCCCGTCGCTGCGGGTCGGTCCCGGCCCCGACCGCGGCGGCCGGTGTCTGACCGGGTCAGCGACCAGCGGCGCTGACCGGTGCCACTCGTCTACTTCGACGCCAGCGCCTTCGTCAAACTTCTCACCACCGAGACAGGAAGCTGGCTGGCGTCCGCGCTATGGGACGGCTGCGACGCCGCATTGTCCAGCCGCCTGGCCTACCCCGAAGTCCGCGCCGCACTCGCCGCAGCAGCCCGCAATCACGACCTAACCGAATCCGAGCTCGCCGACGCCGAGCGTGACTGGGAGGACTTCTGGGCCGCCACCCGCCCGGTCGAACTCACCGCCACCGTTGAACAGCACGCCGGCCGCCTCGCCCGAGCCCATGCCTTACGCGGAGCCGACGCAGTACATCTGGCCAGCGCGTCGGCTGTCGGTGACCCCGGCCTGATCGTCGCCGTCTGGGACCGACGCCTGCACACCGGAGCCCAAGCCGCCGGGTGCCGAGTCGCCCCCGCCCAACTCGACCCCTAATCCGACCGCCCGACATTAGAGTGGGCCGACCCCAGCACGGACGACGATCAGGTACCGATTCGCCAGGTCTCAACCCGTGTCGTAGGTGGGCAAGTCCCCCTCGGACACAATTTCTTAGCTGCACGGATAGCATATCCGCTCTGAGCTCGGTCGAAGCTAATTTCCAGTATTTGCTGATGCCAAGTTGGCATCGCGTCGATGTCCTAATTCTGCCCGACGGTGGGAACGGAGAACATCCCATTGCGGTGCCATACCGCGGCAGTCGTCCTGTGCTCGCTCCGCACGAGCACCACGGTGGCACCCCTGTGCAAAGATGCCCGCTCTGCGTGGCTACGCCTATAGTATTGGATGCTATAGTTTCAAGATGGGTCCCCGTGACGTCCTTCGCCATGTCATGGCTGCAACCGGGATGAGCCAATCGCAGCTCGCGCGAATCAGTGGTGTCCGACAGCCCAGCATCAGCCAGTTTCTAAGCGGCACAATCGATTTCAGCGATGACCAGATCGACCGACTGCTGTCGTGCATGGGCTATCGACTCGAAGTCAGCCGCCAGGCCGTAAACGCGAACCTAACGCGTTCCGAGCGCCGCTCTTGGAGCATGCACCGGCAATTGGCGACGCACCTGAATGCCACATCCTTAACTGCCTGGCAGCCAACGATCTTTGCCAACATAGCCCGCCTACGCGCTGGTGTACGTGGCCAACCGCATCTCGCCAACCTCGACCACTGGCAGCATCTCGTCAGTACCAAGGATGTCCCCGCGCTGCGCCGCATCCTGACCGGCGTCGACCGCCATTCGATCGAAATGCGCGAGGTCACACCGATGGGCGGGATCCTCACTGACGAAGAGCGCCGGCAAGCACTCCGAAACGCTGTGTGATGCGCCGCGACCAACTGGAACACGCAATCCGTACCGCCTGCCAGATCACCGCCCAAACCGAAGTCATCGTGATTGGCTCTCAGGCCATCCTTGGCACCTACCCCGAATACGAGTTGCCGCACCTTGCGACCCGCTCAATGGAAGTCGACATCCTACCCATCACCGACGACAACAACACCACCATTGAACTTGCCGACCTCATCGTCGGGGTTGCCGGCGAACTCTCACCATTCGAACAAACGCACGGATTCAGCATCGATGGTGTCGACCTCACCACCGCTGCCCTACCCGAGGGCTGGAGAGACCGCCTCGTCAAAGTTCAGAACGCCAACACCGCCGCCCCCTCCGGTGATCCCCAATTCATCGGCTGGTGCCTGGACAAAGAAGACCTCTGCGTCGCCAAACTCTGCGCATTCCGTCCCAAGGACCAGAACTTCGTTCAGGCACTCATCCAAGAGCACCTTGTAGACCCCGTCGTGATCACTGACCGATTAGGCACCGTCAACGCCCGCTACACCACAGCTATCGAGACGGCCACCCGCTGGCTGGCGTACCAAATCGACAACGGGCCATCATGAACATCGACGTCCCGCCCGAAATGTATGGCAACGATCCGGCCGGATTCATCGACCACCTCGGCCTCGTCGTCTTGCGACGCCCCATCGGCTCTGACACGGTGTGGGAAGTTTCCGCCAAGCACACCGACCTCGTCTCCGCGCAGACCTTGCATGGCCCCGCCCTCAAACGCAGCAGGTTCGATGTCTCGCCAGCACCTACCCCCGACGTACCAGGAGGCATGCCACCGAAACTGTCCGACACCTTCGACAAGATCACCCAAGCCCTCGACGAAAACCCCGCGCTGGCGGCCCGCCTTGACCGCATCATCACCACGCTGATCGCCGTCCCCGACCACCAAGTCCCTGCCGCCATCGAATGGGGCAGCGCTGCGCTCTCCCGCATACCCCTAGAACGGGCTGACGGCGCCACTGAGCCATTGTTCCCGCGCCTCTCCGTCCACGACGTCCGGATCGACCCTCTCGCCTACCGCTGGTCCAAACTCCCCCAGGTGCTCCTACGCCTCAGACACACCACCGCAGCCGAACTGGTCGAGGAGTCCAAACAAAACCCCGAGAAGGCGACGTTCCAGTCGTCGGGAGCGCTGTTAGAAGGCACTGTTTTCGGAGGCCTCTATTTTGCTCCCTTACTCGGCAGTCAGAGTCCATCGATGTGGGGAATAGGCGTACCACGAGTCGGACAGGTCATCGTCTACACTTTCGGCCGCCTGATTAACGGAAGAGGATTCGGAGCAAGCCGCGACCCGCTCGACTGCCTCCGGGTGCTTATCCACCACTCCCCCACCCACGACTTCGCGAACACAATCGCCGACGCGTCGGACATGCACAGGGCGATCTTCTCTGAGACCGTTGACTGGTGGGCCTCACGTGTCGACAAGACAATAAACGACATCTTTTCTCCCACAACGTATCTCGACGCTAAGAACACCTACGTCCCCGAGGCCCACCAACGCTGGATGCTGAACCTTGAACAATTGATTACCCGCATCGGGGCGATCCTCAGCCATCCCCGCGACCGGTCAGCACAACTCATGCTCATGTTCCCAGCCATGGACCTTCTAGCCGACAGCTTTACTGGCGCCAACGGCATCGGCCAACTCATGACACCGACGCGACTCGCGAAGCGCATCAAGGCAATTGAAGAACACGTACCCACCCGGATCAAACCACTCGTCATGGCGCCGGCCTATCGCGCACTCACAGCAGCGCAGCAGGTCTCCGACGAGTTCTTCGCCCCCAGCTCCAACCCCGACGCCACAACGGAGTCGCGACTGATTCACCTATGGAACGCCCGCCGCAACACCACCCACGGATTCAACGAAAACGCCGAGATCCTCGCCGAACACACCGGCCGCCTGCCGGCAGACATCGTGTTCGTGCCCATGGTGTATCTCCTCGACATCCTGACCGACCGCGAACGATTGCTCCAGCGCATCGCCCGCGGCTGCCGCACTGCCCACCCCGGCCGCACAAGCTGACTGCGGCAGGCGCTTCCGTTGGTGAGCAACCCTGGGACAACAGCGCTGGCTGACGCTATCGACAGCCCGACGATGCGGCGAACTTCGCCTGCTCTAAGCGTCGCCTTGGAGCGCTTTGATGAGGCGCGACAGCGCTACGGCTGGGTAGTTGCTCATCGGGCGGCGAGGGCGGTCAGGTCTAGGAAGGTCTGCGGCTGCATCGGCATCTCGTTGGTGCACACTTCACGCCACTTGGCGATCAGGCGGACGAAGCCTTTCAGCGAGCGGTGCTCGCAGACACCTTCGAATATCTGCAGCTCCTGGCAGATCAGGACGGCTGGGGTCCACTCGTCGAAGAAAGCGCACCTGAAGGTGGATCGCACCAGTGTGTTGACCTTATAGCCGTCCCGTCACGACGAGGATTGTGTCGCACCCCCATGGAATGATCCGCATTCATGAGCCAATGGACTGTGACACATCTCGAGCCGAACGATCGTCGCAACCCTGCGGCGGGGTATATCACCGTCGCCGTGGATCAGTCATCGGAGGCCGCTGCGCGTCAGGTCTTCGCTGAAACGGTTCGTGTGGCGGAAATGCTGGAGTATGCGACGGTCCAATTACGTTGCGATGGTGTGATTGTCGAGCGCTGGCCAGTAGTCACGGGTGATGATCCAGACCTCAGCGACCTCCGACGCGCCGCCGCCTTGATCTCCCACCGCGGAACGAACCATTCCGACGGCCTGCACTGGTCGCTTACTGAAGCGGCGGAATCCGGGCGGCTGGCGCAGTTGCTACGGGCAGTCGACTTCGCTTATCGAGTCGTAATCCAGTATTTCGGTCTAGACGTTCAAACGATCGACAGCCAGATCCACCGGTTCAGCACTGCGCCGGCGGCGGACAGTTTTGATGTCTACAACCGGTATGCAGCACAGGCGATCGAAGCCATGCGCGCTGAAGATCGCGCCAGACTCAACAAACGTCTTCGACGCCGTGAATCGTGAGTCAGCTGGCCCGCGGTTGGTGGGGGCCGTCTGCGATGTCTATGCCGGGCTCCTGTCTGTGCTGTCGACTGCGGAAGGGCGCGAGTTTCTGTCAACCTGGACGGCACGCATCGCCGGACTAGAGGATCAATCCAACTGAAGACCGCCGTCATCCGGCCACGAAAGATGCACTGCACCGGGTCGTCGTCGACAGGGCCGATAATCCTCGGCTCCGTCAAGCGCACATTCATCCCGGGACGGAGATAGGCAGCGGGCGATGGTGGTTGTGTCCGGAGTCAGTGGAGTTGGCGGTTATCGCATTCAACCTGGCGGCTGGCGGATTGCCCGCTGATTCTCGACGAAACTGGCGATCGCGGGCACCCCGTCGTCGGCCAGCGATCTCCGTTAATCGCCACATCGCCCGACGCGCCCGTGGCTGGGCGATGTTCAGATCCAGAGATCTTGTTCGACTTTTTCGACGGAACTGCGCTCGCAGAGCCGGGGTTTCACACGCTGGTGCCTCACCACATTCCGACCGCTCCGCCGTTGGTCTCGCCCGCGGGAGTCCCCAGGCCGACGCTCCTGCGCGGGGTCGGGAATATGCTCGACCGCTGTGGGTCTCAACCTAGACACGAGTGTGTCATTTCGACGCAGCCACCGCTTCGGCGAACTCGTCGAAGCGATTTATCACGCCACCTCGACCACCACGCCCGAGACCCATTGGGTGGAGTGGAAAAGCACCCTGGATTTCTCCAAGGCCAAGGACAAGGTCAGCGCGGCCAAAGCGATCATCGCTTTGGCCAATCGCGACCCGGCGAACGCGGCCCGCGAGTGCGAGGGCGAAGGGTACCTCGTCGTGGGCGTTTCGCCTGACGGCGTGCTCGGCGCCGTCGCGGTGCACGACGCGGCGGACCTCGCCGGGATGCTGCGAACCTACGTCGACGGACCACACTGGGACGTCGACTATGTCGAGTTCCACGGGCAACACGTCCTGATCATCACGGTCGCACCACCGCAGCCCGGCCACCGGATCCACTCCCTGGTCAAGGACTACGAGAGCTACAAGTCCGGAACTGTTTTCCGCCGCGGCATCTCCGGCTCCGAGCCGGCAACCCATCGAGAGCTCAACGAACTGCAGAACCGGCTCCTGCAGGACCCTCCGGTCTCTGACAGTGACGCGTTCGACGAGGCGATCGGTAACGGCAACTACCGGTTGGCCGGCCGCCTGATGCGCAGCGCCGCCCGCGGTGTGATCGACGCGTGCAGCAACCCTGAACAGTTCCCACCCGGCTTCGCCAGTCGAGTGCCGACGAAGCAGATCACCCAATACGTCGAGATCGCTGATGGCTACTGCGAGACCGCGGCGCCTTTGCTTCCTCTCGTCATCGAGGGTTGTCGGGTCGAAAGCACTACGCTTGAAGTCGAATATCGACAGGTCATCACCGCGCTCGCCGAGCCGAGACCGCTTGCCCAAGAGAGTGGTTCGCTCATCACGGCTGTCCGAAACCAACAGCTGGAGGCGTTGGCATTGCTGCCAGCGACGCTCACGATCTACGCCGGCACAATCGCGGCAATTGAACACGAGAACTATGGCGCCGTCCGCGCTCTGACCGTCGATTGGTCCCTTTTTACGAACCGCAAGGTGGCGGTCCTCGATAAGGCTGGCCCCTGGGAGATAGTCGGCCGCGAGCGGCATCTCGGACTTGCCCTGCGTGCCGCCCAGACAGGTGTACTCACCGAGCAGCTGCTGGACGCCCTCGCAGCGGGTCGACTTCCGCGCCGACCGGTCTACCCGGTCTCGGCTTTCTTGTTCGATGCGCTGCGGTCGTACTTTCCCGACCACACCGATTCTCAGTACATCAGGCTGTTCGATGCCAGCGAGCTACTTTTTGCCCTTCTAGTCACCGATCTCGCGGCTCAACGTAGCCCAGGCCTCCTCGACCAGCCCTGGCTGGGGCTGTTCGTCGCGCACGCGGCCGAGTGCTACCCCTTCGAGGAGACCGAAGTCGCGCACACGTTGGTGGATGCTCGAAACGCGGGCGACCAGTGGCCAGCCGTAGAAGCCGGTCTGTTCGGGGGATCAAAGAAACGGCTACAGGAAGCCGTCGACACCGTATGGACGGCCACCGTCGCGCAGCTGCGCCGCGGACCTTTCTGACCACCCAGTCGCGACGATGCCTTTGATGGACACTGACGGCCCCGTGCCGGCTCTTCTTCTTGGCGAACGGCGTCTGCCTACGGCACGGTGAAGACCGCTGAATTACCTATCCGCCGCCTCGGCGGTCGCGTGTACATCGTTACTGCCTGCCCTCGCAAACTCGGCGCCGCGTGATGGTTCGAGCGCACGAATACCGAACTCGGCCACCTCTGCAACCCCACCGGACATCGCTCCGTTGCGTCCACTGCACCCCAGACGCCTGACGCCGTAAACTCACTGGTCAGAGACGCAGTTGAAAGGTCTCAACCCGTGTCGTAAGTGGCCAAGTCCCCCCTCGGACACACGACTGAGCCGAATGGAATGAATGCTCGCATTCATTCCTGAGGCGATGGAGTGTGTTGAGCGGCGAAGCCGCGATCACACCCGATGGAGCGTGTTGAGCGGCGAAGCCGCGATCACACCGATGCTGCGGCCCAGACCTGCGCCGCCGGCCAAATCCAATCGCCTTCCCGCGCAACCGTATTGCGCTTGCGCCGGCCGTCCCACCGAACATGCACCGCCGAAGTGAGCTTTCCCACGTAGGCTGGTATACGACCAATGAATCGACCGAACGGCTTTCTCCGGCGAACGGCGACGCGCAACTTCCGTGACCGCCGCGAGGCCGGTCGCGCGCTGGCCGAGGAACTGACGTCCTACCGTGGGCGCGACGTGCTGGTGTTCGGGCTGGCGCGCGGCGGCGTGCCGGTGGCCTGGGAGATCGCCGCGGCCCTGGGCGCCCCCTTGGACGTGTTCCTGGTGCGCAAGCTCGGGGTGCCGAACTGGTCGGAGCTGGCGATGGGCGCCCTGGCCAGCGGTGGCGGCCTGGTGATGAACGACGACGTCGTGGCCAGCTTGCGCGTCACCGATGAGCAGGTGCGCGAGGTGATCGACAGCGAGACGACCGAACTGCTCCGGCGCGAGCACGCCTACCGGGGCGGCCGGCCGATCGCCGACCCGCGCGACCGGGTCGTGATCCTGGCCGACGACGGGATCGCCACCGGCGCCAGCATGCTGGCCGCCGTGCGAGCGGTGCGCGCCGCGGGGCCGGAATCAATCACCGTCGCGGTCCCGGTGGGGCCGGAGTCCGCCTGCCGCGACCTGGCGCGGGAGGCCGATGACGTGGTGTGCGCGACGATGCCGCCCGGATTCGAAGCGGTCGGGCAGGTCTACGACGATTTTCATCAGGTCAGCGACGACGAGGTGCGCGAACTGCTCGCCACCCCGACGGCCTGAGCGTTACTTGGCGGACTCGTCGCCGCGGCCCTCGGCCGCGACGCTGGATTCCTCCGTCGCCTCGGTCCCGTCGGTGACCGCCTCCGCTTCGCCCTCGGCGGCAGCCTCCTCGGGATAGTCCACGTAGTCGTCCTCGTCGGGACGGGCCTCGCCCGCATCCTGGGCCTCGGCCCCACCGGGCTCGCGGTGCTGGCGCTCGCGCAAGGCGTCGAGGATCAACAGGACCACACCCACCACGCTGGCGGCGATGCACAGCCAGGCGACCAGCTCGTTGCTCGTGACGACGGCGAACACCAACGCGACGAGCCCGATCAGGGCCAATACCAGCGCAATGACGAGCATCGGGCATCCTCCAGGCGACGAGCGGGACTGCGGTGTTCAGGACCTAGTGTGCCAACCCCGAGCTCGGCGAGCGTCCGGCACAGCTGAAAACGCTAGTTGTTGCCCCGGTTGAATTGGTCGAACCCGCCGGCATCGGCGCTGGAGTCCACGGGGGCCGCCGACCCGCGCTGGCCGAGTTCCTCGAGCTGAGACTCCAGGTAGGTCTTGAGCCGGGTCCGGTATTCGCGCTCGAAGGTGCGGAGCTGTTCGAGGCGACCCTCCAGGACCGTGCGCTGCTGGTTGATGGTGCCCATGATCTCGGAATGCTTGCGTTCGGCGTCGGCCTGCAGGGCGTCGGCCTTCTCCTGGGCCTGGCGCAACTGGGTCTCCGAGCGGGTCTGCGCGTCCGCCAACATCGCTTCGGCGCGCTGCCGGGCCTCGGCGACCGTGGTCTCGGCGGTGCTGCGGGCCTCGCTGAGGATCTGGTCGGCGTTGGCGCGGGCGTCGGACAGCATCTTCTCCGACTCGGCCTGCGCGGTGCTGGTGAGCCGGTCGGCGGTGTCCTGGGCCAGGCTCAGCACCCGAGCGGCCTTCATGGCCTGTTCCTCGTTGTTGACCGCGGCGGCCGGCGCGGCCGCGGCCTTGACGGGCTCGGGCTCGGGCTCGCGGACCGGAATGGCCTGCGTGGGCGCGGCGGCCGCGGCCGGGGCGGCGGCCCCGCCGCCGGAGGCCAGCTCCTGGTCGAGCTCTTCAATCCGTTGGCGCAGATCGCTGTTCTCTTCGATGAGTCGCGTCAGCTCGGCTTCCACCAGATCGAGGAAGGCATCCACCTCGTCTTCGTTGTAGCCCCGCTTGCCGATCGGTGGCTTACTGAACGCCACATTGTGGACGTCGGCTGGTGTAAGCGGCATTGTTTCGTCCCCTCAAGTTCCTGTCGAACGTTCTGGAAAGTGTAGAACGCAGTGGTAGCCGTGGTGCAACTGCCGTCCATCCTGTCACACCAGGCGCGACGGTTGCTGATTAGCCCAATAAATAAGAGCCAATTTCAAACATTGAGGCCAATAAAATCCGAAACCTTAGAAATTTTAAATCGCGGGAACCAAACCGACGCTAAAACGTGTCCGAACCGTCTCCGGGGCGGCGCGGAGGCCTCAGGCGGCGGGCCGGAACGGGGTCACGCCGCGGCGCCGAACGCCAGCTGCATCCCGATGAACGCGACCAGCAACAGCACCATGATCGACAGGTCGAAGCGGACCGCTCCGATGGTGAGTTGGGGGATCAGCCGGCGCAGCAGTTTCACCGGCGGATCGGTGATCGACATGATGATCTCCAGCACCACCACGGTGATCCCGGTGGGATGCCAGTCCCGGCTGAACGAGCGGATGAACTCAACGACGACCCGAGCGATGAGCAGCAGCCAGAAGATGAACAGCGCAAACCCAAGGATCTGAAAGAACAACACCAACTGAAGTGCCCCGACCTTATCGATGAGATGCCAAGCGCCGCGGACGTGCGCGGCGCCTGCCAGCCTACCGACTCCGGGTCAGCGGCCCCACCTCACGTGGTCTCGGGAGTCGTTCAACCGTTCGAGGGTGCGGTCAGCTCTCGCTGCCGAGCGCGGCGGGTGCGCCTATTGGTAAGCGTAGAAACCGGTTTCGGCGATCCGGCGACGCTCCTCCGGGGACACGTCGACGTCGGCGGGCGACAGCAGGAACACCTTGGTCGCCACCTTGTCGAAGGAACCGCGCAGCGCGAAGGCCAGGCCGGCCGCGAAGTCGACGAGCCGCTTGGCGTCGGCGTTGTCCATCGACACCAGGTCCATGATGACCGGGGTGCCGTCGCGGAAGCGCTCGCCGATGGTGCGGGCCTCGCTGTAGTCCTTGGGCCGCAGCGTGGTGATCTTCGACAGCGGGTGGCCCTCTTCGAACATCATCGCCATCCGGCGGGGGTCCATCGCCAGCGCGCCGCGGGTGGAGTTGCGCAACCACGAGCCGAAGCGCGGCCCGCCCCGCTCGGCCCGGTCGAATTCGCGGGGGTGCACCGAGCCGTAGCGGGGTTCGTCGGCGTAGCCGCCGCGGTAGCCGGCGGGCGGCGGGTAGTCGGCGGGCTCGCGACGGGGGTCCTCGTAGTCGTCGCCGTCGTAGCGGCCGTAGCCGTCATCAAATCGGGGGCGCGGGAAACCGCGGGACGGCGCGCGGTCGTCGTAATACTCGTCCTCGTAGTCGTCCATTGGGGCCATACCGAAATAGGCCTTGACTTTGTGCAGTGTGCTCATTGCGTTGACCCTTCTAGCCCCTGGGATTCCTGGTGTTAGTGATAAAGCTGTTACTGCAGTGACTACTTACGGTGACGGTAACCTCCGACGGCCCAATAGGGCGGTACCGACACGCACACATGTCGATCCGTGTTTGACCGCGATTTCGAAGTCGTTGGACATGCCGGCGGAGAGCCCGACCGCGTTCCGGTGCGACTCCAGGACCCGCCGATGTTCCGATTGCAGCCGGTCAAAGGCCTCGTCGGGATCGGAGTCCAGCGGCGGGATGGCCATCAACCCGGCCAGGTCGAGATTGGACGCCTCCTCGACCTGGGCGCACATCTGGTCGACGGCCCCCGGCCGGGAAATGTCCACACCGCCGCGGGACTCGTCGCCGTCGAGGCTGACCTGGACGTAGATCCGCATCGGGTCGGTGCGGCGCCCTTCGGCCAGCGCCGCCGCCACCCCCCGGTCGAGGGCGGTCACCAGCTGGGTGCTGTCGACCGAGTGCGCGGTGTGGGCCCAACAGGCCACCGACCGAGCCTTGTTCCGTTGGATATGACCCACCATGTGCCAGCGCGGATTTCCCACGTTCGCCCGTTCGGGAGCCGCCAGGAGCCGAGTGACTTCGGCCACTTTTGCGGTCGCTTCCTGGTCCCGCGATTCGCCGACGGCCCGGCACCCCAATCGGGACAAAGTCACGACGTCGATTGCTGGAAAATATTTGGTAATCGGCAAAACCTCGATTTCCGCGGCATTGCGGCCCGCGGCTTGTGCTGCCGCGGCAAGGCGGGAGCGCACCGCCGCCAATGCGTGGGTCAATTCCGATTCGCGGTCTCCCCCATTGGACATGTCCACCGCCATCGCGGTCACTCCATCCAGACCAGCGAGGCCAGCCGGCCGGTGGGCGCCTCCCGGCGATGACTGAACAACGTCGGGTCGGCGACCGTGCACCGCGGATCGATATCGATCGCGGTGACGCCCAAACCCTTGAGCTGGCAAGCGATTCCGGCCCGCAGGTCAAGCCCGGGGGTTCCGGCACCGGTGATGGTGCGACTGCCCGGCAGCGCAGCTTCGACCTCGTCGGCCATCGCCTCCGGCACCTCGTAGTTGTGGCCGCTGACCGCCGGGCCCAGCAGGGCCGAGATGTCGTCGGGCTGCGCCCCCAGCTCGAGCATCGCCTCCACCGTGCGCGCCACCACGCCGCGCTGGGCACCGACCCGGCCGGCGTGCACCGCCGCGGCCACCCCGGCGCGCGCATCGGCCATCAACACCGGAACGCAGTCGGCGGTCACCACCGCCAGCGCCAGTCGCGCCGTGCGGGTCACCAGCGCGTCGGTGCCCTCCACGGCGGCCTCGCGTGGCCCGTCCACCACCTCGACCCGATCGCCGTGGACCTGGTTCATCCACACCACGCGGCCGGGGCGCAGACCGACGGCGGCGGCCAACCGGGCCCGGTTCTCGGCGACCGCGGCCGGGTCATCGCCGACGTGGTCGCCCAGATTGAAGGTGTCGAAGGGCGGCTTCGAGACACCACCGGCGCGGGTGGTGGTCACCCGTCGGACGCGAACGCTCACGTGATCAGTATCCGGAAGTTGTTGCCTGCCAGGCTGCATCGACGTAGGGCCACTATCTTTCGAGGCCGGTTCGTCGCGCAGTGGCAAGCAAATCGAGACCTCAGCGGCGCATGAACGGCGGCACGTCGACGTCGTCGTCATCGCCACCGATATTCAAGGTCGAACCGTTCGTGTGCACCGGCACGCTGACCGCGTCGACCGGTTCGAACAACGTCGAGGTGAGCTTGCCGGCCTTTGCCGACTCGATGCGGTGCGCGCCGACTTTCTCTTCCTTGTCGGCATTGCCGCCGATGACGGGTTTGCGGCCGGGGCCGGTGGCATCGAAGCCCGCCGCGATGACGGTGACGCGCACCTCGTCGCCCAGCGAGTCGTCGATGACGGTACCGAAGATGATGTTGGCGTCCTGGTGCGCGGCGTCCTGCACCAGCGAGGCCGCCTCGTTGATCTCGAAGAGCCCCAGGTCGCTGCCACCGGCGATCGACATCAGCACGCCCTGCGCACCCTCCATCGACGCCTCCAGCAGCGGCGAGTTGATGGCGATCTCGGCGGCCTTGAGCGAGCGGCCCTCGCCGCGCGCCGAGCCGATGCCCATCAGCGCGGTGCCGGCGCCGGACATGATGCCCTTGACGTCGGCGAAGTCGACGTTGATCAGACCCGGGGTGGTGATCAGGTCGGTGATGCCCTGGACACCGTTGAGCAGCACCTCGTCGGCGCTGCGGAAGGCGTCCATGAGTGACACCGCGGCGTCGCCCATCTGCAGCAGCCGGTCGTTGGGGATCACGATCAGGGTGTCGCAGCTCTCGCGCAGCGCCGCGATGCCGCTTTCGGCCTGGTTGCCACGCCGCTTGCCCTCGAACGAGAACGGGCGGGTGACCACACCCACGGTGAGCGCGCCCAACTTGCGGGCGATGCTGGCGACGACGGGAGCCCCGCCGGTGCCGGTCCCGCCGCCCTCGCCGGCGGTGACGAACACCATGTCCGCCCCGCGCAGCAGCTCCTCGATCTCGTCCTTGGCGTCCTCGGCGGCCCTGCGCCCGACCTCGGGGTCGGCGCCGGCGCCCAGGCCACGGGTGGAGTCGCGCCCGACGTCGAGTTTGACGTCGGCGTCGCTCATCAACAGCGCCTGCGCGTCGGTGTTGATCGCGATGAACTCGACGCCTTTGAGGCCCTGTTCGATCATTCGGTTGACGGCGTTGACGCCGCCGCCACCGATACCCACGACCTTGATCACGGCCAGGTAGTTGTGCGGGGGGGTCATCATTCGTCTTCCTCCCTGATGGGCTCGGCTCTCCCGGTGGTGGGCTCCTCCGGACGGTGGCGGTCTCCCTGGCAAACCCTCAACCTCAACCATAGAGTTAGAGTTATGTCAAGTAGTTCCGCGCAACCAGAACGGTATGGGCATGGCGCGCGCGAACCCCGCAGGCGCGCCGAGGCGCGTCCCGCAAATTTTGGGCATTTTTCCGCGGCTGAGCGGGCGTGAGCGCTGTTCGGCGGCGCCGCGGCGCGAGCGACGTGACGAAGATCGCTACTTGACCGTCGGCAGGTCCGGGCTGGACACGTCGTAGGTCTTGCCGGGCTGGGTCAACAGCGCGGACAGCTTCTCGGCCTTCTCGTCCGTGCGGTCGGTGGTCCCCCAGATCACCACCCGGCCGTCGCCCAGTGTGAGCGTGATCGAGGCCACCGAGGGCGCCGCGACCCGGCCGACCTGGTCGGCGACCTCGGGACGCAGCGCGGTGAGCACCTGCAGGGCAGCCTTGGTGGCCGGGTCGTTGGGCCCGGGATCGGCGACATCGAGGTAGGGCAGCGCCGGTGGCGGCGGTCCGGTCGCAAAGTCCACGCCGTCCCGGTCGAACAGGTGTGGCCCGTCGGGAAAATCCTTGACCGCCACCGGGACTCGCTCGACGATGGTGATCCGCAGCGCGGACGGGTACTGACGCTGCACGCGCGCGCTGGCCACTCGGCGGATCGCCGCCACCCGGTCGGCGACCTGGCTGGTGTTGATCTGCAGCAGCGGCGTTCCGAGCCGCACCTGAGCCGCATCCAGGACCTCTTCGCGGGTCACCACCCCGGTCCCGACGACGACGATGTTGCGGGCCGACATCGCCGGCGTGAAATAGAGGACCAATGCCAGGCCGATGCCGACGATCACCAGCAGGACGGTGATCAACAGCATCTTGAGCCCCCGAACAACGCCGCGCGCAACGGGTTTGGGCTCGTGGACCGGCCGCCCGGTGGCCCTGCGCTTGGCCTCCCGGCGCGCCTCTTCGATGGCCATGGCGCGGGCCTGGGCGGCGCGTCGTTCGGCGCGCTCCCGGCGGGCGCGCCGGCGCGGCCCTTCGACCTCGGCCGGATCGGGCTGTTGATCGGTTGCCGTCGGCTCGGTGCCCGTGCCGGTGACCAGCGGTTCGGTGGCGGCGTCGTCCGGGACCGGGTCGTCGGCCTGGCCGGCCCCGCCGCCCGGTGTGCCCGGGTCGAGCGGCTGGGTCATCACAGAGCTCCCGGCGCGCCGCGGTTGGCCCGCGCCCGCAGCGCCGTGACGATCTCGGGTCCCAGCAGGGTCACGTCGCCGGCCCCCATGGTGACGATGACGTCGCCGGGCCCGGCGACCGCGGCCACCTGCTCGGCGGCGGCGGAGAAGTTCGGCAGGTAGCGCACCGGGACGCTGACGTGCCCGGCGACGCTGGCACCGCTGACGCCGGCCAGCGGTTGTTCGCGCGCGCCGTAGACGTCGAGGACGAAGACCTCGTCGGCGGCGTCCAGCGCGTGACCGAACTCCTCGGCGAAAGCCTTTGTCCGCGAATACAAATGGGGCTGGAACACCGCGATGCTGCGGCCGTCGCCACTCTGCTCGAGCAGGGTTCGGACCGCCGCCAGCGTGGCGACGATCTCGGTGGGGTGATGGGCGTAGTCGTCGAACACGCGCACCGGCTGCCCGTTGCCCGCGGTACCGACCAGCTCGAATCGGCGCCGCACCCCCTCGAAGCCCGCCAACCCGTCCAGCACCGCGTCGACGGGGGCGCCGATCTCGAGGGCCGCCAGCAGCGCGCCCATCGCGTTGAGCGCCATGTGGCGTCCGGGCACCGACAGCCGCATCACCCGCGGGCGTTGCTCGGGGTCCAGGTCGGGCGCCAGCTGGATCTGGGCGACCGCCTCGGTGCCCTGCTGCTGCCACGACAACAGGGTGGCCGCCAGGGGTTCACCGGGAAACGAGGTCCCGGATCCGTAGCGCAGCACCCGGATTCCCAGTTCGGCCGTGCGTCGGGCCAGCGCCGCCGCCCCGGGGTCATCGACGCAGACCACCAGCGCCCCGCCGGGGGCCAGCCGGTCGACGAACGCGTCGAACACGTCGACGTAGGCGCCGGCGCTGCCGTAGAAGTCCAGGTGATCGGTCTCGATGTTGGTGACCACCGCGACGTTGGGCGTGTACTCGAGTAGCGACCCGTCGCTTTCGTCGGCCTCGGCGACGAAGCAGTCGCCGCTGCCGTGGTGCGCGTTGGTCCCGGCCTCCCCCATCTCACCGCCGACCGCGAACGACGGGTCGCGCCCGCAGTGCTGCAGCGCCACGATCAGCATCGACGTCGTCGTCGTCTTGCCGTGCGTGCCGGTGACCATCAGCGTGGTGCGCCCGTCCATCAGCTTGGCCAACACGGCGGGCCGCAGGATCACCGGGATGCCGCGCCGCCGGGCCTCGACGAGCTCGGGGTTGGTTTTCGGGATGGCGGCGTGGGTGGTGATGACGGCGGTGGCGCCGCCGGGCAACAGGTCCAGCGACGACGCGTCGTGCCCGATGTTGATCTGCGCGCCGCGGGCCCGCAGGGCGTGGATGCCGCGCGACTCCTTGGCGTCGGAGCCGGAGACCAGCCCGCCGCGGTCGAGCAGGATGCGGGCGATGCCCGACATGCCGGCTCCCCCGATGCCGACCATGTGCACCCGCTGCAGCTCCGGCGGCAGCTGCTGGGTGGTCATGGCTTCCCTCCGGCCGACAAGCGGCCGAGCTGCGCCTTCCTGGCGATGTCCAGCGCCGCCTGGGCCACCTGGCGGGCCGCGTCGGGGTGTCCCACGCGCGCGGCGGCCGTCGTCATCGCCGCCAGCCGCGGCGGGTCGCCCACCAGCGCGGCCACCTCCCGGGCGACCAGCCCGGGGGTCAGGTCGGCGTCGGCGACCACCATGCCGCCGCCGGCGTTGACCACCGGTAGCGCGTTGAGGCGCTGCTCGCCGTTGCCGATCGGCAGGGGCACGTAGATCGCCGGCAGGCCCACCGCCGAGACCTCGGCGACCGTCATCGCCCCGGACCGGCAGATCACCAGGTCGGCGGCGGCGTAGGCCAGGTCCATCCGGTCGAGGTAGGGCACCGCCACGTACGGCGGGTCGCCCGGCAGTGGTTCGCGCAGGTCGAGCGTGTTCTTGGGGCCGTGCGCGTGCAGCACCGCCACGCCCGCGGCGGCCAGCCCGGCGGCCGCCCCGGAGACGGCCCGGTTCAGCGAGGCCGCCCCCTGCGAGCCGCCGAACACCAGCAGCACCCGGGCGTCGTCGGCGAAACCGAAGTGTCGGCGCGCTTCGGCGCGCAGCGCCGCGCGGTCCAGCGAGGTGATGGCTTCGCGCACCGGCACCCCGATGACCTGGGCGCCCGGCAGGCCGCAGTCGGGCACCGCGGAGAGCACCCGCTCGGCGCTGCGGGCGCCGACCCGGTTGGCCAGCCCGGCGCTGGCGTTGGCTTCGTGGATCACCACCGGAACCCGGGGTCTGCGCGGCGAGACACCACGCGCTGCGAGATAGGCCGGCAGCGCCACGTATCCGCCGAAGCCGATCACGACGTCGGCGTCGACCGACCGCAGCACGGCGCGGGTTTCCCGGACGGCCCGCCACACCCGCGAGGGCAGGCGGGCCAGGTCACCGCTGGGCTTGCGCGGCAGCGGCACCGGCGTGATCAGCTCGAGGTCGTAGCCGCGCGCGGGCACCAGCCTGGTCTCCAGCCCCCGCGCCGTGCCCAGCGCGGTGATCCGGACCTTGGGATCCAGCGCGCGCAGCGCGTCGGCGACGGCCATCGCCGGTTCGACGTGTCCGGCCGTTCCCCCGCCGGCCAGCACGACCGACAAGGGCTTAAAAGCCGACAACGCGGCACCGGCGGGCAGAGGGTCTGCCCCCCGCCCGCCGGTCGGCTCGTTGACCGTGTCGTTCACCCGTAACGCTGACCTTCCAATGCGCGTGTGCGCCGTTGCTGGCGCCGGCCGGCGGCCTGATTGGCTCCCAGGGTCGCATAGCGCTGGCCAGATCCATGATGCCCCGCCCGCGAGCGGGGGTTACCCGCAGACCGGCGCACCGGGCGACCGGCCGCCCGCGGGGGAGCCCCGCGCAGCGGCGCCTCGCCGTTGCGGGGCGCCTTGCGCCCGGGCGACCCGGCGCCCTTGCGCGGCGCGGTGCCCGATTGCGGGCGCGATCGCTTGCGATCGCGGAACGCCTCCAGGCGCGTGGGCGAATAGGGCTCGGGCAGCGGCAGCCGCAGCAGCCGGTTCACCTTGTCGTCGCGGCCGGCCCGCAGCGCGGCCACCGCCTCGGGTTCGTGACGGGCCGCGTTGGCCATGATCCCGATCATGAAAAGCGTTGCCGCCGTGGAGGTTCCACCGGCGGAGATGAGCGGCAGCTGGATGCCCGTCACCGGGAGGATCCCGATCACGTAGCCGATGTTGATGAACGCCTGACCCAGGACCCACATCGTCGTGGTGGCGGTCAGCAGCCGCAGGAACGGGTCGGCCGACCGGCGGGCGATCCGCATCCCGGTGTAGGCGAACAGCCCGAACAGGACCAGTAGCCCGAAGGCGCCGATGAAACCGAGCTCCTCGCCGATGATCGCGAAGATGAAGTCGTTGTGGGCGTTGGGCAGGTAGTTCCACTTGGCGGTGCCCTGGCCCAGGCCGTCGCCGAAGATGCCGCCGTGGGCCAGCGCGAATTTCGCCTGCCGGGCCTGGTAGCCGGTGTCCTGCGGGTCGTTCTCGGGGTTGATCCAGGACCGCACCCGGTCGGACCGGTAGCCGGCCGACATCGCCAGGATCGCCCCGGCCATGAAGACGGCGAGCAGCGAGGTGGCAAAGACGCGCAGCGGCAGGCCGGCGTACCAGAGCAGGGCGAGCAGGATGATGCCCAGCGACACCGTCTGCCCGAGGTCGGGCTGCGCGACGATCAGCGCCAGCGCGATCACCGCCGCCGGCACCAGCGGGATGAGCAGTTCGCGCAGGCTGGCGCGCTCGAGGCGGCGGGCCGCCAGCATGTGCGCGCCCCAGATGGCGAAGGCGATCTTGGCCAGCTCGGAGGGCTGCATGGAAAAGCCCGCGACCACGAACCACTTGCGGGATCCGTTGGCCAGGTTGCCGATGCCGGGAACGAGCACCAGGACCAGCAGGATCACGGTGACGACGTAGCCGGTGAAGGCGACGCGGCGGATGAACCGCACCGACATCCGCAACGAGGTGTAGCACGCGATGAGCCCGATCACCGTCCAGAGGACCTGCTTGCCGAAGATGATCCAGGCCGACCCGTCGGCGTCGTAGGACCGCACCCCCGATGCCGAGAGCACCATGATCAGGCCAAGCGTCGTCAGCAGGCCGGCGATGGCGATGATCAGGTGAAACGAGGTCATCGGGCGGCCGAGCCAGGCGCCGAACCGGGTGGGCGAACCGCCATCGCCACCGGCGGCCTGGTCCTTTTTCGCCTTGGGCGCCTTCGCGGCCTTGGCGGGCTCATCGGCCTTGTCGCCGTCGCCCGCGGCCGCGTCGGTGACCTCGGCCGTCGCGTCCGCGTCCTGCGCCGGCCCCGGCTCGGTCGCGGTTCCGCTGGTCGCCTTGCGCCGGCCCAGCAGCCGGGTCAGTGAGTTACCCACGCCCCGCCCTACCGGATCGCCGCGCGCACGGCGGCCGCGAACGCGTCGCCCCGGTCGGCATACCCGGCGAACTGGTCGAACGATGCGCCCGCCGGTGCCAGCAGGACAGTGTCACCGGGCGCGGCCAAGCCACGAGCCGCGGCGACCGCCGCGGTCATGACGGTGGCGCCGAGATCTCCACCCGAATATTTCACTTCTGTCACATCTGCACCAAGAACCACTGCAGTCGCATCCATACCAGCATCCTCGCCTGTCACAACCTGGAGGACGGGGACATCCGGCGCGTGTCGCGATAACGCCTCTGCAACCTCTTGCCGATCTCGGCCGATGAGCACCGCCCCGACCAGCCGCGACGCGATCCTGGCGACCTCGGCGTCGACCGAGGCGCCCTTCAGCAGGCCGCCGGCGATCCAGACGACGCGGGGGTAGGCGAGCACGGACGCCTCGGCGGCGTGGGGATTGGTGGCCTTGGAGTCGTCGACGTAGGTGACGCCCTCGGCGACGGCCACCACCTCGGCCCGGTGCCGCCCCACCCGGAAGGCCGCGAGCGCGGACGCGATCGCCTCGGCCGGCACCCCGACGCTGCGGGCCAGCGCGGCGGCGGCGAGCGCGTCGAGCACGCCGACGGGGCCCGGCACCGGTATCGAGTCGACGGGCGCCAGCGTCAGGTCGTCGGCGAACGCGCGGTCGATCAGGTGTCCGTCGCGCACGCCGAGCTCCCCCGGGCCCGGTTCGCCCAGCCGAAAGCCGGCCCGCACCGGCGCCCGCGCCGTGCTCAGCAGCGCGGCGGCCCGGGCGTCGTCCAGCCCGACGACGGCTACCCGGCCGTCGAGCACCCGGGCCTTGGCCGCGGCGTAGTCGGCCAGGGTGCCGTGCCAGTCCAGGTGGTCCTCGGCGATGTTGAGCACCGCGCCGCCCTCGGGCCGCAGCGACGGCGCCCAGTGCAGCTGGAAGCTGGACAACTCGACGGCCAGCAGCTCGGCGGGTTGGTCCAGCACGTCGAGCACCGGGCTGCCGATATTGCCGCACAACAGGTTTGACCGCCCCGCCGCGGTGAGCATGGCGTGCAGCATCGACGTCGTCGTCGTCTTGCCGTTGGTCCCGGTCACCACCAGCCAGCGCCGCGGCGGGCCGTAGTGGCCGGCCGCGTCCAGCCGCCAGGCCAGCTCCACATCGCCCCAGACGGGCACGCCCGCCGCCGCGGCGGCGACCAGCAGCGGCGTGGTCGGCGAGAAGCCGGGGCTGGTCACCACCAGGGCGTAGCGGGAGACCTGCTCGGCGGCCACCGACGTCGGCGCGGTCGCCACCCCCGCGTCGGCGTACCCGCGCAGGGTGGCCGGGTCGTCGTCGCACAGGGTTGGCACCACGCCGAAGCGGGTCAGAGCCGCCAGCACCGCCTTGCCCGTCACCCCGCCGCCGGCCACCAGCACCGGGGCGCCCGGCGCCAAGGGGTCAAGCCCGCTCATCAGGCACCGATCGCGGCCAGCCACTCACCGTAGAAAAGGGCCACGCCCAGCCCGCAGGCGATCGCGGTGAGCAACCAGAACCGGATGATGACCGTGGTCTCGGCCCAGCCGGCCAATTCGAAGTGGTGGTGGAACGGCGCCATCCGGAACACCCGGCGCCCGGTGGTGCGGAAAGTCAGGATCTGCAACACCACCGAGCTGACCTCGGCGACGAACAGCGAACCCAGCACGACGGCGAGGATCTCGGTGCGGCTGGTGACCGAGATGCCGGCGATGATGCCACCCAACGCCAGCGATCCGGTGTCGCCCATGAAGATCTTGGCGGGCGCGGCGTTCCACCACAGAAAGCCGATGCAGGCGCCCGCGGTGGCGGCGGCGACGATCGCCAAGTCGAGCGGATCACGCACGTTGTAGCAACCCAGCCCGGGCGCGGTGACGCACGCGTTGCGGTACTGCCAGAACGTGATCAGCACGTAGGCCGCGGTGACCATCGCCATGCTGCCGGCGGCGAGCCCGTCCAGGCCGTCGGTGAAGTTGACGGCGTTGGACCAGGCGCTGACGACGACCACGCAGAACAACACGAACAGCGCCGGGGCCAGCGCGACGGTCGCGATCTCGCGCACGTAGGACAGGTCCGCGCTAGCCGGGGTCAGGCCGTTGGCGTTACGGAATTCCAGCACCAGCACGCCGAACAGCACCGCGGCGGCGACCTGGCCGACGGTTTTGGCCGTCTTGTTCAGCCCGAGATTGCGCGACCGGCGGATCTTGATCAGGTCGTCGAGAAAGCCGACGCCGCCGAGCACCGTGGCCAGGCTCAGCACCAGCAGACCCGACGCGGAGACGCCCTCGCCGTCGAACGCCAGCCCGGCCAGGTGGGTCCCCAGGTAACCGGCCCAGATGCCGGCCAGGATCGCCACGCCGCCCATCGACGGCGTGCCGCGCTTGGCGTGGTGGGTCGGCGGGCCGTCGTCGCGGGTGTGGTGGCCGAATCCCTGCCGAGTGAACAGCCGGATCAGCGCCGGGGTCAACAGGATCGACACGGTCAGCGCGACGGCGACGGCGATGAGGATCTGTCTCACGGGCGGGCACCGCCCTGCGAGCCTTGTGATACCAGGGCGTCGGCCAGCGCCCCCAGCCCGGCCGCGTTGGAGGCCTTGACCAGCACGACGTCGCCGGGTTGCAGCTCGGCCCGCAGCAACGCCAGGGCGGCCTCGCTGTCGGCCACGTTGACGGCCCCCTTATCGGCCGAGCCCCACGAACCCTCCATGACCGCTCCGTGGTGCATGGCGCTCATCGACCTCCCACTTCCCACGACAACGAGTCGAGACACATCTAAGCGCACGGCCAGCCGGCCGATGCGATCATGCTCGGCGATCGCGTCCTCGCCGAGTTCGGCCATCTCACCGAGCACCGCCCAACTCCTGCGCTTTTCGGCAGGCCGGTCCCCCCCGCCGTGGGCGATCCAGGCCAACGCCTGCAGCCCGGCGCGCATCGAATCGGGGTTGGCGTTGTAGGCGTCGTCGATCACGGTGACGCCGTCGGCGCGCGTGGTGACGTGCATCCGGTGCCGCGAGACGGGGCCGGCGCCGGCGAGTGCGGCCGCCACCTGGTCGACGTCGGCGCCGCATTCCAGCGCGACCGCGGCGGCGCACAGCGCGTTGGTCACCTGGTGGTCGCCGTAGACGCCGAGCCGGACCTGCGCCTGGGTGGTCCCGGAGGCGTCGCGGTGGTGCAGCGTGAAGCACGGCCTGGCCACCTCGTCGAGCGAGACGGGCCCGGCCCACAGCTGGCTGGGGCCCGCGCTGGTGTTCTCGGCGCGGCTGACCCGCACCACCCGGGCCGCGGTCACGCCGGCCATGGCCGCCACCGCCGGGTCGTCGGCATTGAGGATCACCACCCCGGATGCCGGAACCGATTGGGGCAGTTCGGATTTCGTCTGTGCGATGGCCTCGCGCGAGCCGAATTCGCCCAGGTGCGCGGTGCCGACGTTGAGGACGACGCCGATCGCCGGCGGGGCGATCTCGGCCAGCGCGGCGATGTTGCCCGGGTGGCGCGCCGACATCTCGAGGACCAGGAAGTCGGTGTCGGGCGTCGCGCGCAACACGGTCCACGGATGCCCCAGCTCGTTGTTGAACGACCCGGGCGGGGCGACCACCTCGCCGAGCGGTTTCAGCACGGCGGCCACCAGGTCCTTGGTCGACGTCTTCCCCGACGATCCGGTGATCCCGACGATCCTGAGCCCGCCGGCGACCAGTTCGGCGGCCACCACCTGGGCCAATTTGGCCAGCGCCGCGAGCACCGCCGCGCCCGAGCCGTCCGGGTCGTGCTCGAGCACCCCGGCCCGCGATCCCGACGCGCCCGCGGGGGCGACGACGACGGCGGGAACGCCGACCGGCCGGGCGGCCAGCACCGCCACCGCGCCGGCGGCGATCGCCGCGCCCGCGTGGTCGTGGCCGTCCGAGCGCGCGCCCGGCAGCGCCAGGAACAGCCCGCCGGGTCCGACGGCGCGCGAGTCGAATTCCACCGTCCCGGTGACGCGGCGTCGCGCGGCGTCCTGCGGCGAGATGTCGGCCAGGGTGCCGCCGACGATGTCGGCGATCTCGGCGACGGTCAACTCGATCATCGCGGTGCCCCGTTCCGGTCCCGCAGCGCCTGCGCCAGCTCGACCCGGTCGTCGAAGGGGCGGGTGTGCCCGCCGGCGCTCTGGCCGGTTTCGTGGCCCTTGCCGGCGATCAGCACGACGTCGCCCGGGCCCGCCCAGGCGACGGCGTGCCTGATCGCGTCGCGGCGGTCGGCGATCTCGACAATGTCTGCCGCACAACCGCTTTCGGTCGCCCCGGCGATGATTTCGCGACGAATCGACGCCGGGTCCTCACCGCGCGGGTTGTCGTCGGTGACGACGACCAGATCGGCCAGCTCGGCCGCCGTCGCGCCCATCGGCGCCCGTTTGCCCGGGTCGCGTTCGCCGCCGGCGCCGAACACCACGGCCAGCCGGCGATCCGGACGCGCCAGCGTGGTCAGGACGGCGCGCAACGCGCCCGGTTTGTGGGCGTAGTCGACCAGCGCCAGGAAGTCCTGGCCGGCATCGACCTCCTCCATGCGTCCCGGCACGCGGGCCTGTAGCAGGCCCGTCGACGCCTGCTCCGGGGACACCCCGACCGCGTCCAGAATAGCCAGTGCGACAAGGCAATTGGCGACGTTGTAGTGGCCGGGCAGCCGAACACCCAGCTGATGGCGCGCCCCGGCGGGATCGATGGCGGTGAACCGTTGTCCCCCGGCGCCCATCGGGGCCACGTCGGCGGCGCGCCAGTGCGCGGGCCGGCCCTCGGCGCTGACGGTGATCGCGTCCCCGGCGCGGGCGGCCATGGCGCGCCCGGCGTCGTCGTCGACGCAGACCACGGCGCGCCGGGCCCGCAGCGGGGAGCTCGGGTCGAAGAGCATCGCCTTGGCCTCGAAGTAGTCGGCCATCGTCGGGTGGAAGTCGAGGTGGTCGCGGGACAGGTTGGTGAAACCGCCCACCGCGAACCGGGTTCCGTCCACGCGCCCCAGCGCCAGGGCGTGGCTGGAGACCTCCATGACGACGGTGTCCACCCCCTGTTCGGCCATGGCCGCCAGCATTGCCTGCAGGGCGGGGGCCTCCGGGGTGGTCAGCGCGCTGGGAATGTCGGCGCCGTCGATGCGGATCCCGATGGTGCCGATCAGCCCGGCGGTGCGGCCGGCGGCGCGCAGTGCGGACTCGATGAGATACGTCGTGGTGGTCTTGCCGGACGTGCCAGTGACGCCGACGACCGTCACCCGCTCGGACGGGTTCCCGTACACCGCGGCGGCCAGCCCGCCGAGCACGCCGCGGGGGTCCGGGTGAACGAGGATCGGCACGGATTGCCCTAGGGCGCCCATCTCGGCGACCCCGCCGGCGTCGGTGAGCACGGCGACCGCGCCGCGTTCGACCGCGTCGCCGGCGTAACGCGCGCCGTGGGTGGTGGAACCGGGCAGCGCGGCGAACAGATCGCCGGGCCGCACCTCCTGGGCGCGCAGCGTGACCCCGGTGACCGGCAGGTTCGGGACGGCCCGATCGCCGGCCGGCGCGGCTCCGATGTCAGCCGCCAACGCCGGCAAGCGCACGCCCGCTGCGGCGCTGGGCCGCAGCGCACTGGGCACCGACACCCCGTCACCACCTCCGTCAGCCATGATCGGCCATGACACCCTACCTAGGAGCACCGGCCGACGGATGTTCCCGCGCCCGGGCCCCGGTGTCACGACCCGTTGCGCCGCTCGAGCAGGGGGAGCCAGACGGTGTCGACGATCTCTTCGATGGCTTCGTCGGGCAGGGGCCGCAGCGTCATCAGGACCTCGTAGCGAAACAGGTCCACGGGCAGGCGCGCAATGCGCTCGGTCACCTGGTCGGGCTCGATTTCGCCGCGATCGATGGCGCGCTGGATCGCCTGATTCAATGCGGCATCGCGCCGCCCCCGCACCAGCGTTTCGAGATCGGCCAGGCTGCTGCCGGTCTGCTGGTAGAAGCCGCCGAGCCGGGTCAGCAACGGGACCACCAACCCCACCCTGACCTTGTTCGCTTGCCGCAGCAGCGCGATCGCGTCACCGCGCAGGCTGCCGGTGTCAGGGGCGACCACGACGTCCTTGGCGACCTCATGTGCCACCGCGGCGAGCACGAGTTCCTGCTTGTTCGGCCAGCGCCGGTAGAGCACCGCACGGCTGGTGCCCGCCCGCACGGCGACGCCGTCGATCGTGAGCTCGTCGTACCCGCGTTCGGTCAGCTCCGTCCACGCCGCATCCAGCAACGCCTCCTCCAACGCGGGACCCCGGCGCCGCCGGGCCACGCCGGCCGAGTTAAGAGACATTGCGTTTCCTAACGGTCGGGTCTACGTTCTTTGGATACAGAACGTATCTTATAGCGAACAGGAGTGGAATCGATGCGCATTCTCGTCTCCGGTGCCGGAATCGCCGGCCTGAGCGCGGCGATAAACCTCGGCGCCGACGGCCACGACGTCACCTTGGTCGAACGCGCCAACCACCTGCGGGTGAACGGCTCCCCGATCGACATTCGCGGGGACTCCATCGGTGTCGCCGACAAGATGGGCGTGCTCGCACCGATCCGCGCGCACCGGGTCGACATGACCGAACGCGTCCAGTTCGTCGACGAAAACGGCGCCGTGGTGGCCGAACCGCCGCTCGACGAGATCAACGACTCCGCCGGCGACATCGAAATCCCGCGGGAAGACCTCACAACCATCCTGCGCGACCGCCTGGGGCCGACGGTAGAACTGCGGTTCAACGAATCCATCGGCGAACTCGACGACGATGACCGTCGCGTCGACGTGCGGTTCAATTCCGGCGGCCGCGAGCGCTATGACCTGGTTGTCGGTGCCGACGGGATGCACTCGGCCGTGCGACGGCTGACGTTCGGTCCCGAGCAACGGTTTCTGCGCCATCTCGGCTTCTATGTCGCACTGGCCGACTTGCCCGGCTATACGCCGTCCGGGCGCGACAACCCGATGTACAACTTCCCCGGGCGCCTGGCCGGCATCGCCGCCTACAACGACAAAGCCTTGGCGGTCTTGATGTTTCGATCGCCCTGGATCGACTACGACTACCACGACCTCGCGGCGCAGAAGCGGATACTCGTCGACGCGTTCGCCGGCCACAGCGAGTGGCGGGTACCCGAACTGCTCGACGCCGCGGTCGCCGACCCGGAACTTTACTTCGATTCCGTCAGCCAGATTCACATGCCCGGCTGGCACCGCGGTCGCGTCGTCCTGGTCGGGGACGCGGCGCACTGCGCCTCGAGCCTGTCGGGCCGCGGCACCTCCCTGGCCCTGACCGGGGCCTGGTTTCTCGCTCGAGCGCTGCGCGACCATCCCGGCGATCTCGGCCACGCGTGCGAGCAATACGAACGCGACCAGCGACCGCACGCCCTGCGCTGCCAGGCCACGGCGGCACCCGGCGGTGACCTCCTGGTTCCGGCCACCCAAGCTCAAATCGACGCGCGCAACCGCGATTTCACCGTCGCAACCGGCCGCGGCCGGGAAGCCTAGCCTGCCGGCGACGACCCGCTGCGCCCGGCTACGCCGCGCTGGCGATCGTCGCTAGGTGGCCTGCAGCGTCAGCGGCGGGCCCGGGTCCGGCGACAGCGGCACGTTCTCGCGCTGCATGAGCCAGCCGGCGATGTTGTGGAACAACGGGGCCGCCGAGTGGCCCGGCGTGCCGTCGGCGTTGCGCTCCGGGTTGTCCATCATGATGCCGATGACATACCGGGGGTTGTCGACGGTGGCCATGCCCGCGAACGTGATCCAGTAGACGTTGTCGAAGTAGCAGCCGCAGGCCGGGTTGATCTGCTGGGCGGTGCCGGTCTTGCCGGCCATCTGGTAGCCCGTCACCGCGGCGGCGGGGCCGGTCCCCTGCTGATAGCCCATCGGGTCGTGTTGCACGACGGCTCGCAGCATGTTGCGCACGGTCTGGGCCGTCTGCGCCGACACCACCCGCACGCCGTCCGGGCGCGGTTCTTCGGTGCGGGTGCCGTCGGGCGCGATGGTGGCCTTGATGATCCGCGGCGGGATCCGCACCCCGTCGTTGGCGATCGTCTGGTACATGCCCGTCATCTGCAGCAGCGTCATCGAAAGGCCTTGCCCGATGGGCAGGTTGGAGAAGGTGCTGCCCGACCATTGGTCGATCGGCGGCACCAGCCCGGCGCTCTCACCGGGCAGGCCCACGTTGGTGCGCTGCCCGAGCCCGAACTTGCGGACCATGTCGTAGAAGCGCTCCGGCCCCACCCGCTGCGCGAGCATCAAAGTGCCGACGTTGGAAGACTTTCCGAACACACCGGTGGTCGTGTAGGGCATCACGCCGTGGTCCCACGCGTCGTGGATGGAGACCCCGCCCATCTGGATCGTGCCGGGAACCTGCAGCACCTCATCGGGATTGGACAGGCCGTACTCGATGACCGACGACGCGGTGATCACCTTGTTCACCGAGCCGGGCTCGAACGGCGAGGACACCGCCAGGTTGCCCAGCTGTTTGTCGCCCTGACGCCCGATGTCCTGGGAGGGATCGAACGTGTTGTCGTTGGCCATGGCCAGCACTTCACCGGTCTTCGCGTCGAGCACGACGGCCGAAACATTGTGCGCGCCAGAAACATTCTTGGCCTGCTGAACCTGCTGCTGCACATAGAACTGGATGTCGTCGTCGAGGGTCAGCTGCACCATCGAGCCGTTGACCGCCCGATGCCGGTTGCGGTAACTGCCGGGGATGACCACACCGTCGGATCCGCGGTCATAGGTGACCGAACCGTCGGTCCCGGACAGCACGGAGTCCATGGCCTCTTCCAAGCCCAGCAGCCCGTGGCCGTCCCAGTCGATGCCGCCCACGATGTTGGCGGCCAGCGATCCGCCCGGATACTGGCGCAGATCCTGGCGTTCGGAACCGACCTCGGGAAATTTGTCCGAGATCGCGCTGGCGACGGCGGGGTCGACGGCACGCGCGAGATAGACGAAGTTCTCGTCGCTTTGCAGCTTCTTCAGCAGGGTCGCCGAGTCGGGTTTGTTGCCGAGGCGACCCGAGACGTCCTTGGCGATGTCGCGCAAGCGCTGCTGCGGGTCGGGGGCGGCCGAATTCTTGGCCTTGGCCTCCTCCAGCTGCTTGTGAATGCGTTTCGGCTGAAACGTCAGCGCACGAGATTCGATGGTGAACGCCAGTTGATCCTTGCGGCGGTCGATGATGCTGCCCCGCACCGCCTTTTCCACGTCGGTGACCTTGAGCTGCCCGGCGGCCTGGGCGCGCAGCGTCGGGGCCTTGGTCACCTGCAGGACGAACAGCTGGGCGGCGGCCACCAGCATCAGTACCAGGATGACCACGTTGCCGGCGCGATGGCGGAAGACGAACGACCCACCGCGGCCGGCCATTTGCACGATCTGACGGGTGCGTCGCTCCCGCGCCGAATGCCCGGCCCCCACCGGCTCGGGGCGCTGCGCACCCCGGCTGGCCTTGGGCTGCTTGGCTTTCCGGAGTCGTTTCGGTTCGCGAACGTCACCGCCCTGGTCCGCCTGCTGCGGTTTCGCGCGGCGCTTGGGCTGCCGGGCGGCGTTGTCCGCCATGTCCTTACGGGGACCGCGTGTCGGGCGTGCGGCCTGCGACCGGCGTGCCCGTGGGGTGTCGCCGCGGCTCACCTGGGAGCACCTGGCACCGCGCCGGGGGGCCCGGGCAGGGAGCCGGTACCCGGTTGCGGCATCGGGGCGGGCGCCGGAGCGGCGGGGGCGATCGGCTGGGGGCCGGCCGCGCGGCCCAGCGGCACCGGGACGGAAACCTCCGGCGGCAGGGGCGCAGGTAGCTGGCCAGGGGCCGGAATGGGCAGGCCGCCCAACGGGATCGGGACCTCGACGGGCACCGGGGGGGTCGCGGGTCTGGCCGGCATCGGCAGCCCCGGCGTCGGCAGCGCGCCGGTCACCGGCCCACCGGGCATGCCGGGGAGCGCACCGGTCACGGGGCCGCCTGGCATGCCGGGCAGCGTACCGGCAGGGGGCGCACCGGCGGCGCCAGGCGCGCCGGGCACCGGCGGAACTGCCGGCGGGAAGTGTTGACCGCCTACCGTCGAGGCGCCGTCGGGTGCGCGCAGCAGCGCTTCGGGCCCCGACCTGGCCGGGGCGGGGGCGCCGGGGACCGGCTCGAGCCGCATCGGGACCTCCGCGGCGGGCGCCGCGGGCTTCGGGGGCTGCGGCGCTTCGTCGGGGAGCTTGGTGTTCAGCGGCGGCGGCGGAACACCGTCGGCGGGCTTGGGGGTACCCACCACCACCCAGTTCCCGGACGGGTCCTGGACCAGGTGCGCGGTGTCCCGGGTGGGGATCATGCCCTGCTTGCGGGCGGCCTCCGCCAGCGCGGGGGCGGCTTCGGCCTCACGCACGTCGCGCTCCAGGGCCTCCTTCTGTTGCTGCAGCAACCGGGTCCGCTCGCGGGCGTGGCTCAACTTGTAGGAGCGTTCGGCGGAGTCGGTGGACAACCACAGCGTGAGCCCGAGCCCGACGCCCAGCGCCCCGATGACTAACACGACGAACGGAACCTTGCTCGCAAGCGTCCGCGGCCGCAGGTCGATCGACGCCAGCCGGGCGGCCAGACGCTCGGTGAGCTTGGGCCGAACGACTTTGGGCGCCTTGGCTTTGCGGGCCTTGGCGCGCGCCTTGGCCTGGCTGGCGTTCTTCGGCCGCGCCGACCGCTCGACCGGCCGGGCGACGGGGCTGCTCTGCGGACCGGCCTTGGGCGCGCGGGGTTCGCGGGCGGGCGCCGCGGTCCTGGCGCCGCGGGCGCGCCGCGCCGCGCCGGGTTCGGGCGCCGGACGCCTGCCCCGTCGGGCAGCACCGTCGCGGGCGCCCCGGCGGTCGCTGCCGACGCGTCGTTTCGACGTCTCGCGGTCCGCTTTCATCAATCGCCTTTCCCGGTTGCCTGCTGTGATTCCATTCGTTGCAGGGCCCGCAGCCGCACCGCGGCGCTACGCGGGTTGCGTTCGATCTCGGTGGCATCGGCCCGTCCGGCACCCTGCGTCAGGGCCCGGAATCGGGGCTGGTGACCGGGGAGTTCGACCGGCAGGTCCACCGGGGTGCGGGACGCGGCCGCCTCGGCGAACGACCGTTTGACGATCCGGTCTTCCAGCGATTGGTACGCCATCACCACGATGCGACCGCCGACGGCAAGCGCGTCCAGGGCGGCCGGGAGCGCGGCACGCAGCGAATCCAATTCGTCGTTGACCGCGACCCGCAGCGCCTGGAAGGTGCGCTTGGCCGGGTGCCCGCCGGTGCGCCGGGCCGCGGCCGGAATCGCTTCGTACAACAGGGCCACCAGGTCCGCGGTCGACGCGAACGGCTGGCGGGCCCGCCGGCGCACGATGTGCGCGGCGATGCGCCGCGCGAAGCGCTCCTCGCCGTAGCGGTGCAGGATGTTCGCCAGCTCGGCCTCGTCGTAGGTGTTGAGGATGTCGGCCGCGGTCAGCGGCGCGTCGGGGTCCATCCGCATGTCCAGCGGCGCGTCCTGGGCATAGGCGAAACCGCGTTCGGCGCGGTCGAGCTGCATGGACGACACACCGAGGTCGAACAGCATCCCGTCGACCGATTCGGTTGCGGCATAGCCGGATTCGGCCAGCGCCGTGGCGAGGCCGTCGTAGCGGGTGCGCACCAGCGTGACCCGGTCGGAGAATCGCGCCAACCGCGTTCGGGTGATGTCCAAAGCGGTGGGGTCGCGGTCGAGTCCGATCAGCCGCAGGCCGGGCAGTTCGGTCAGGAACCGCTCGGCGTGCCCTCCCGCGCCGACGGTCGCGTCGACGAGGGTCGCCCCCGTCCCGTCCGGGTGGTGGCGGGTCAATGCGGGTGTGAGCAGCGCGACGCAACGCTCCAGCAGGACGGGCACGTGCCCGCCTGATCCCGATGGCGGCGACCCGCTGCGCCCGGCTGCATCCTTTAGTGGCGACCCGCTGCGCCCGGCTGCATCCTTTAGTGGCGACCCGCTGCGCCCGGCTGCATCCTTTAGTGGCGACCCGCTGCGCCCGGCTGCGCCGCGCTTGCGATCACCACGGCCGCGCTTGCGATCACCACGGCCGCGCTTGCGATCACCGCGCCCTGAATTGTCAGCCACCGCAACGCCTCCCCGGATCTGCCGCCACCCGTGGGCCGCACGCCCCGGCACGGCCCGAGCGTGCCGGAAAAGGTGTGGCGCCCTTGCATCGAGGTCCCTGTCCGAAGGCACGAACCTGGCGTTGGGGAAGTACGCCAGGGTCGGTTCGGGCAGAGGCCACGTTGCACGGGCATGCGCCTCAGATGATGTCGCCGAGTGCTTCATCGCTGGCCGCGGAGAAGTTCTCTTCGTGAGTCTGCTGGTAGTCCTGCCAGGCCTGCGCATCCCAGATTTCGAGGTAGTCGACCGCGCCGATCACCACGCACTCCTTGGACAGGCTGGCGTAACGACGGTGGTCGGCCGACAACGTGATGCGGCCCTGGGCGTCGGGGTGCTGCTCGTCGGTGCCGGCGGCGAGGTTACGCAGGAAGGCCCTGGCGTCAGGGTTGCTTCGCGACGCCTTGCTCGCCCGGCGGGCCAGTTGCTCGAATTCCGCCCGCGGGTAGACGGCGAGGCTGTGGTCCTGGCTCTTGGTGACCATCAACCCCCCTGCCAGCGCGTCACGGAACTTGGCGGGCAACGTCAGCCGCCCCTTGTCGTCGAGTTTGGGCGTGTAGGTGCCAAGAAACACCAGCTCACCTCCCGTTCGAGGTCACCCAAACACTGCAGCCACCATACCCCACAATCCCCCACTTCGCCCCATTCATGGCATGTCGCCGTGGCGTTTTCCGGGTTCTCCGTCGTCACGGGGCCCTCGACGCGCTACGAGAGGCGTGTCGGGCGGCCCGCGCACCGTGATTCAGGGCGGCGCCGGCAGGGCAGCTAGCAGGGAAAATGTCGCCGGTGGGGCGTAGTGGGGAACTCTAGTGGGGCCCGGTGGGGATTAACCGCCGGCCCGCGCGTCGGCTAGGGCTCGGTTGGGGCGCAAAACGGTATCGACGGTTGCGCGGCGTCAGTCAGCCGGCCGGAAGCTGCGACGATGACGGCCGGGGCGGCGCGAGGCGTGGGACGACGCGGGAGAAATGCAAAACGGGGCAGCCAGCGGCTACCCCGTGCGGGTGGGTCGGCGCTCAGTCGTCGAAGCGGCGGCGGAACCGATCCTCCATGCGACTGGTGAAGGAGCCCCCGCCCTTGTTGCGGCGCTGGCGCAGCGAGGTGGGCGCGGAGCCGGAATGGTCTGGCCTGCCTGACAATCGGGGACCGGTGATGCCGAACACCACGCCGCCGAACATGACGATGAACCCGAAAATGCTGAGAATGGGGACGCTGCCGCCGATCCAGGTGGCCTTGAACGCCACCCCCGACACCAGCATCGCCAGGCCGACGACGAACAGCGCCACTCCCTGCAGGCGCCGGCGGGCCGTGGGCGCGCGAAAGCCCCCGCCGCGGACGCTTGACGCGAATTTGGGGTCTTCGGCGTAGAGAGCGCTCTCGATCTGATCGAGCATTCGCTGCTCATGATCGGAGAGTGGCATTCGTCCCTCCTTGCCGACAGTTTGGCACGTGACTATCGATAGCACGCGATGCCCGTTGCGCGGGCAACTAATTGAATGATACGAGGTCAATCTGCCCCATACCACTGGTTCCGCGCCGATTCTATCCCGGCCGGATCGCGGCAATCCGCCAGACCGGAACGCCCGTGCGCTACAACCGGCTTCCCGAACCGGGGCGGTCCGTCGGTTCGGCGCCACGACCGCTCGTCGCGCCGGCCCGTGAGGGTCCGATAATGATTCTTGGCAGCCGGGTAAGACCGCCGCAGCATCGAACGAGACCGATCACCGGATGAGGAGGGCACCGCGAGTTGGGGATATTCCTCATCGATCTGCTCCCCCACGATATGGAGCGTCGCCTCACCGACGCCCTGACGGTGTACGTCGATGCGATGCGCTACCCGCGCGGCACCGAGCAACAGCGCGCCGCGATGTGGCTCGAGCACATCCGCCGCCGCGGCTGGCAAGGGGCCGGGGTCGTCGAAGCCGAGGGGCCCGATGACGAGGGCGCGCCGATGCCCTCAGCGGAGGATCTGACCAGCGCCCCGCTGCTCGGCGTGGCCTACGGCTATCCCGGGGCGCCCGGCCAATGGTGGCAGCAGCAGGTGGTGCTGGGCATGCAGCGCGGCGGCTCGCCGCCCCACGAGATCGCCCGGCTGATGAACAGCTATTTCGAGTTGACCGAGCTGCACATTCATCCCCGCGCCCAGGGCCGCGGCCTCGGCGAGGCGCTGGCTCGGCGGCTGCTCGCCGGACGCGCGGAAAAGAACGTGCTGCTGTCGACGCCGGAAACCAACGGCGAGCCCAACCGCGCCTGGCGGTTGTACCGCCGGCTGGGCTTCACCGACGTCATCCGCCGCTACCACTTCGCCGGCGACCCGCGGGCGTTTGCGATCCTGGGCCGCGAACTGCCGCTGTGACACCGCGGAATCGGGCGCGCATCGGACGCCCGCGCTCCGGAGTGGCCTTGTTCAAGTGGCACATCGGATCTGGCACGATGACCTGGTGCGCGCCAGCTCTCCCCCAGCCCGCGACCGCGGCGTGAAAGCCCCCCGGGCCCGACGGCGCCGTCTGCTGGCCATCGCGATGTTGCTGCTGCTGGTGCCGCTGGCCACCGGATGCCTGCGGGTCCGGGCCTCGCTCACCGTCTCCCCCGACGACCTGGTCTCCGGGGAGATCGTCGCCGCCGCGAAACCCAAGACCCCGAAGGACACCGGCCCCCAGCTGGACAGCAACAACCTGCCGTTCAGCCAGAAGGTGGCGGTGTCGAACTACGACAGCGACGGCTACGTCGGCTCCCAGGCGGTGTTCTCCGATCTGACGTTCGCCGAGCTGCCGCAGCTGGCCAACATGAACTCCGACGCCTCCGGCGTCAACCTGTCGCTGCGCCGCAACGGCAACCTGGTGATCCTGGAGGGCCGCGCGGATCTGACGTCGCTGACCGATTCGGAGGCGGACGTCGAGCTGACGGTCGCCTTTCCGGGGGTGGTCACCTCCACCAACGGCGACCGGGTCGAGCCCGACGTGGTGTCCTGGAAGCTCAAGCCGGGCGTGGTGAGCACCATGACCGCCCAGGCCCGCTACACCGACCCCAACACCCGTTCCTTCACCGGCGCCGTGGTGTGGCTGGGCATCGCGTCCTTCGCGGCCGCCGGCGTGGTGGGGCTGCTGGCGTGGGTCGGCCGGGACCGCTCACCGCGGCTCACCGCGCCCCGCGACCAGCCGCCGCCCACCTAGCCTCGCGGCGCTAACCCTGCTGGGCGGGTGACCAGTATGCGAGCATCTCCGCGAAGGTCTGGAACGCGGGACCGGAGATCCCGTAGGTCGCCTCTAGATGGATGCTCAGCGGGAAACCGAGGTCGGCCACCCCGTCGATGACGCGCTTGTAGAGGTCGACCATCAGCTGACGCTTCTGCGGGGGCTCGCATTCGGCGAGCTTGCGGACGAACTCCTGCTCGTCGGCGACCGCGGCGTTGCCCGGGTCCTGGATGAGCCAGTTGATCAGTCCGACGCGGCTTTCCATCTTCGGCACGAAGCCGAAGGACAGCAGGATCTCGGGCCGGTGATCGGTTTGCCTGGCGAACTCGCTCAGGAACCCCACGATTGCGTCGGAATACAGCAACTGGGTCATGCCGTAGGTGGCGCCCTGGTCGCACTTGAAGTTGAACCGGCCCTGTTCGCCGTCGCGGGTGGGGATCAGGATCACCCCGCGGTTGGTCACCAGCTCGCGATAGATCGACAGGGCGTCGGTCGGGGCGACGCCGGAGCCCTCGCCGTCGTTCATGGTGCGCGGCACGCCGACGAACACCACGCCTTCCATTCCGGCCGAGGACAACTCGGTCAGCCGGCCCCGCAGCGACGGCTCGTCCATGAACGCGGTGACCTGCGTGCACAAGCCCCTGATCCCGGTCAGTTCCGGCTTGACGACCGACCAGAAGTCGAGCACATCCAGCTTGGGCTTCATCTGAATGGGACGGTCGTCGTCCTCGGCGATGATCCCGGGGATCATCACGTGCCGGATCCGGCCGTCCAGACCGGCCTCGGCCGAATGCCGCACCACTTTGTGCGCCTCTTCGAGTGCCCGCTCCCGACCTTCGTCGGCGTTTGGTGGCACCAGTTCGAGCGCAATGGTGTTGAGGGTCACGCGGCTTCTCTCCGTCCGACGACTTTGGGCCCGGGGCGTCTCTTGGCCGCGCAGCATCCGCGCGAGCCCCAGCGCACCCGCCAGCATAGGGGCGGGTTAGTGAGGCGGTCGAAGCAACTGGGTGCACCCGGCGACCTCACGCGGGACCCACCCCGGGCCGCGCGACGAATACACTGGTCGGGCCTGGAACACCCAGCCAGCCGAGCAGAAAGGGGCGCCGCGCTGAGCGTCAAAGCCACAGCAGCGGCGGCAACCGTCGAGTTGACCGGCGCCATCACCGAACAGTTGCGGCGGTATTTGGACGAGCGGCGCGCCGAGACCGCCTACATCGGCGACGACTACAACGGCCTGATCGCCGCGCTCGAAGATTTCGTGCTGGGCGGCGGGAAGCGGCTGCGCCCCGCGTTCGCCTACTGGGGGTGGCGCGCCGTGGCCACCGACGAACCCGATGAGCAAGTGCTGCTGCTGTTTTCCGCGCTCGAGCTGCTGCACGCCTGCGCGCTGGTGCACGACGACGTGATCGACGACTCCTCCACCCGGCGGGGACGGCCGACCACCCACGTCCAGTTCGCGACCCTGCATCGCGACCGGGGCTGGCGGGGCTCGCCCGAGCGGTTCGGGGCGTCGGCCGCCATCCTGCTCGGTGACCTCGCCCTGGCCTGGGCCGACGACATCGTCTTCGGTGTCGACCTGACGCCGCAGGCCCAGCGCCGCATCCGCCGGGTCTGGGCCAACATCCGCACCGAGGTGCTCGGCGGGCAGTACCTCGACATCGTCGCCGAAGCCAGCGCCGCCGCCTCGATCGCGTCGGCGATGAACGTCGACACCTTCAAAACCGCCTGCTACACCGTGTCGCGCCCGCTGCAGCTCGGCGTGGCCGCCGCCGCCGACCGACCCGACGTCCACGACATCTTCAGCCAGTTCGGCACGGACCTCGGGGTGGCGTTCCAGCTGCGCGACGACGTCCTGGGCGTCTTCGGTGACCCCGCGGTGACCGGCAAGCCGTCCGGGGACGACCTGCGATCCGGCAAGCGCACCGTGCTGCTGGCCGAGGCGGTGGAGTTGGCGGAGACGTCAGACCCGGTGGCGGCCAACCTGTTACGGACCTCGATCGGCGCCCAGCTGACCGACGCGCAAGTGGATCGGCTGCGTGACGTCATCGAGTCGGTGGGTGCCCTGGCCGCGGCCGAACAACGGATCGCCACGCTGACCCAGCGGGCGCTGGCGACGCTGGCCGCCGCCCCCATCAACACCGCGGCCAAAGCCGGGCTGTCCGAATTGGCCAAGATCGCCACGAACCGGTCCGCCTGAACCGATGACGACTCCGACCGACACCCCGGCCGACGACGCGCCAGCAGCCAAACCCCCTCGCGGCGAACGGCTTTCCCAGCTGAGGGCGTTCGTGGCGGCCGACGAATCGCGGCCGGCCAAACTGGGCCTGCTGGGGTCGGTGCTGATCACCCTGGGCGGGCTGGGCGCGGGCAGCACCCGCCAGCACGACCCGCTGCTCGAGTCGATTCACATGTCCTGGCTGCGTTTTGGCCACGGCCTGGTGCTGTCGTCGATCGTGCTGTGGACCGGCGTCGGCCTCATGCTGATCGCCTGGCTGGGCCTGGGCCGCCGCGTGCTGGCCGGCCACGCGACCGAGTTCGTCATGAAGACCACCACCGGATTCTGGCTGGCGCCGCTGCTGGTGTCGGTGCCCGTCTTCAGCCGGGACACCTATTCGTATCTGGCGCAGGGCGCACTGCTGCGCGACGGCCTGGATCCCTACGCCGTCGGCCCGGTCGCCAATCCAAACATCTTGTTGGACAACGTCAGTCCCATCTGGTCGATCACGACCGCCCCCTATGGTCCGGCGTTCATTCTGGTGGCGAAGCTGATCACCGTCCTCGTCGGCAACAACGTGGTGGCGGGCACCATGTTGCTGCGGCTGTGCATGCTGCCCGGTCTGGCGCTGTTGATCTGGGCGACGCCCCGGGTGGCGCGGCACCTGGGGGCCGACCCCTCGACGGCGCTGTGGATCTGCGTGCTCAACCCGTTGGTGCTCATCCATCTGATGGGCGGCGTGCACAACGAGATGCTGATGGTGGGCCTGATGGCCGCCGGCATCGCGCTGACGTTCGGCGGCCGCCACGTCGCGGGCACCGCGCTGATCACGGTCGCCATCGCGGTCAAGGCCACCGCCGGCATCGCGCTGCCCTTCCTGGTGTGGGTGTGGGCGCGGGACCTGCGCGACCGGCGGGGATATCGTTCCGCGCGAGCGCTTCTCGCGGCCGCGGCGGCGTCGCTGCTGGTCTTCGCGGTGGTGTTCGCGATCCTGTCCGCGGTGGCCGGCGTGGGGCTGGGATGGCTGACCGCGCTGGCCGGTTCGGTGAAGATCATCAACTGGCTGACCGTGCCGACCGCGGCGGCCAACCTGATCCACGCGATCGGCAGCGGGTTGTTTCCGGTGAGCTTCTATCCGCTCCTGCGGGTCACCCGGCTGGTCGGCATCGCGATCATCGCGGTCTCGCTGCCGCTGTTGTGGTGGCGGTTCCGGCGTGATGACCGGGCCGCGCTCACCGGCATGGCGTACTCGATGCTGATCGTGGTGCTGTTCGTCCCGGCCGCGTTGCCCTGGTACTACTCGTGGCCGCTGGCGATCGTGGCTCCCCTGGCCCAGTCACGACGGGCGGTGGCGATCATCGGCGGCGCGTCGACCTGGGTGATGGTGATCTTCAAACCCGATGGCTCGCATGGGATGTACTCGTGGCTGCACTACTCGCTGGCCACCGCCGTCGCGCTGATCGCCTGGTACACCCTGCACCGGGCACCCCGCCCTCGGACCGGCCCGGCCGAGGTCGCCGCACCGGCTCAGTAGGCCATCGCCTGCGCCCGGCGCACGACTTCGCGGGCCTGGTGGGCATGCAGCGCGTCGACGGGGCGGGCATTGCTGATGGCGTCTTTGGTGCCGTCGCGGGTCACCGTCAGCGACGGGTCGGGGGTGAACAACCAGCGCACGATCTCGGTGTCGTGGTAGCCGCCGTCGTGCAGGATCGTCAACAATCCCGGCAGGCTCTTGACCACCTCACCGGACTGGGTGAAGAACACCTGCGGCACCACCACGCCCTCGCCGCGCCGGACCGCGACCAGATGGCCATCGCGGAGCTGTTGGTGGACCTTGGTTACCGGGATTTTAAGCAATTCGGCGACCCGCGGGAGGTCGTAGATCGGCTCGTCGGGATCTAGCACATCGTCGCCGGCAGGAATACTGCTCATCCGCGCAAGTGTAAGCCTTGATACGCGCCGTGAGCCCGTGTTCTTCCGCCCAATCATGGCGCCGCACCTACGATGGCCCCGTGGCCCAAGCTCATCCGCCCGGCCGGGCCGGTCCGCATCGTCCGCGGGCGGAGGCCGGGACGGCGGACCCGTTGGACAACGCGTTGCTGGACGGCCGCTACCTGATCCAGGCGAAGATCGCCAGCGGCGGCACCTCGACGGTGTACCGCGGTCTCGACACCCGGCTCGACCGTCCCGTCGCCGTGAAGGTGATGGATTCTCGCTACGCGGGCGACGAGCAGTTCCTCACCCGCTTCCAGCGCGAGGCCCGCACCGTCGCGCGCCTGAAGGATCCCGGGCTGGTCGCGGTCTACGACCAGGGCTCCGACGCGCGGCACCCGTTTCTGGTGATGGAGCTCATCGAGGGCGGCACCCTGCGCGAGCTGCTGGGCGAGCGAGGACCCATGCCGCCCTACGCCGTGGCGGCGGTGCTCCGTCCGGTGCTCGGCGGGCTGGCCGCCGCGCACCGCGCCGGTCTGGTGCATCGCGACGTCAAGCCGGAGAACGTGTTGATCTCCGACGACGGCGAGGTGAAGATCGCCGACTTCGGGTTGGTCCGCGCCGTCGCCGCCGCCGGAATCACCTCTACCAGTGTGATTTTGGGCACCGCGGCGTATCTGTCGCCCGAGCAGGTGCGCGACGGCGACGCGAGCCCGCGCAGCGACGTGTACTCCGCGGGCATCCTCGCCTATGAGCTGTTGACCGGGCACACCCCCTTCACCGGCGACTCGGCGCTGTCGATCGCTTACCGGCGGCTGGACACCGACGTGCCGGCGCCCAGCGCGTCCATCGACGGTGTGCCCGTGCAGTTCGACCAGTTCGTGCAGCGGGCGACGGCCCGCGACCCGGCCGACCGGTACGCCGACGCGACCGAGATGGGCGCCGATCTCGACGCGATCGCCGATGAGCTTGCGCTGCCGGACTTCTCCGTGCCGGCGCCACGCAACTCCGCGCAGCACCGCTCGGCCGCGCTGCAGCACAGCCGGATGGGCCAGCGCCCGGCCACCGCGCAGCAGCCCGGGCCCGCCCCGGTGCGCCAGCCCACCCGCCAACTGACCCGGGGCCCCGAGGATTGGCCGCGCCCGCAGCGCCCGGCCGCGGCCGCCGACGAACCCGACGAGGACGAAGATGACTACGAATATGAGCCTGTCGCAGGCGAATTCGCGGGCATCCCGATCAGCGAATTCGTGTGGACCCGCCAGCACAACCGGCGCATGGTGCTGGTGTGGGTGGCGCTGGTGCTGGCGTTGACCGGCCTGGTGGCGACCGCGGCGTGGACCGTCGGAAGCAACCTCAACGGGCTGCTGTAGCCGCGCTCAAACGACGAGCAGACGCAGAATCGCACCAAAACGCATGGTTTTGTGCGATTCTGCGTCTGCTCGCCAAACTCAGTCGCGCAGCATCTCGGCGACCAGGAAGGCCAACTCCAGCGACTGCTGGGTGTTCAGCCGTGGGTCGCACGCGGTCTCGTAGCGGCCGACGAGGTCCGTGTCCGAAATGTCTTGCGCCCCACCAAGACACTCGGTGACGTTCTCCCCGGTGATCTCGACGTGGATGCCGCCGGGATGGGTGCCCAGCGCGCGGTGCACCTCGAAGAAGCCCTGCACCTCGTCGACGATGCGGTCGAAGTGGCGGGTCTTGTACCCGTTGGACGACTCGTGGGTGTTGCCGTGCATCGGGTCGCACTGCCAGATCACCTGGTGACCGGTGGCCTGGACCTTCTCCACGATCGGGGGCAGCAGATCGCGCACCTTGTTGTTGCCCATCCTGCTCACCAGTGTCAGCCGGCCGGGCTTGTTGTGCGGGTCGAGCCGCTCGACGTATTCGACGGCCAGCTCCGGGGTGATCGTCGGGCCGATCTTGACGCCGATCGGGTTGGCGATCACCTCCGCGAAGGCGACGTGCGCCCCGTCGAGCTGGCGGGTCCGCTCGCCGATCCACACGGTGTGCGCCGACAGGTCATACAGCTGGGGCTCGCCGCTGTCGTTCTCGGACAGGCGCAGCATCGACCGCTCGTAGTCGAGCACCAAAGCCTCGTGGCTGGCGTAGATTTCGGCGGTCTGCAGGTTGCGGTCGGCCACCCCGCATGCGCTCATGAAGCGCAGGCCGCGATCGATCTCGGTGGCCAGCGCCGTGTAGCGGGCGCCCGCCGGCGAGGCCCGGACGAACTCCCGGTTCCAGTCGTGGACCAGATGCAGCGAGGCCAAGCCCGACGACGTCAGGGCACGAACCAGATTCATCGCCGCGCTGGCGTTGGCGTAGGCGCGCACCAATCGCGACGGATCATGCTCGCGCACCGCGGCGTCCGGGGCGAAGCCGTTGATCATGTCGCCGCGGTAGGACTTCAACCCCAGCGCGTCGATGTCGGCCGATCGCGGTTTGGCGTACTGCCCCGCGATGCGGGCCACTTTCACCACCGGCATGCTCGAGCCGTAGGTCAGCACCACCGCCATCTGCAGCAGGGTGCGCACGTTGCCGCGGATGTGGGGTTCGGTGTTCTCGGTGAACGTCTCCGCGCAGTCACCGCCCTGCAGCAGGAACGCCTCACCCCTGGCCACCTGGGCGAGCTGCTCCTGTAGCCGCACGATCTCCATCGGCACCGTGACCGGCGGCACGCTCTCGAGGACCGTGCGCATCGCCGACGCCTGATCGGCGGGCCAGCTGGGTTGCTGGGCGGCCGGCTTGGCCAGCGCGGCGTCCAATCGCGCCCGCAGATCGGTCGGCAGCGGCGGCAGCGGCGGCAGCTGGTCGATCGGGATGTCGACGGTCCAGTTCATCGGTCCATCGTAACCGGGTCGCGGATCCCCCCGGTCAGTGTTGATCAGCGTGAACGCCGTCGAGCGCGGCCGTCTCAGTCTCCCGCCGTGATCAACCGGAAGCGGCGGAGCTGATCGCGGGCGTCGACCAACGCGTCGTGGGCATCGGGCGACCGCGGGGGCATCCGGGGGCTGCCCCGGTCTTCCCAGAGTTGCCGCAGCTCGCGGGTGAAACGCGGGATGGCCCGCGGCAGGTCCGGCATCGGGCCCCACAACTGGCACAGGGCGACGTGGTCGTAGGCCGCCACCCACGCCCACAGCTCGATCGGCTCGGCGGCCGCCCGCCCGGAATTGACGCCGAAGAACTCCTCCAGGTCCTCGCGGATCCGCCTGCGTGACCGCCACACCTGCGACGCCGGGGGCGGCAGCTTGGGCAGCACGTTGGCGCGCACCCACGGCCCGGCGCGCTCGGGATCGAATTCCGTGGACACCGCGTAGTACTCGCGGCCGTCCTCGGCGGCCACCCCGATCGAGATGAGCTCGATGGTGCGGCCGTCCTCGATGAATTCGGTGTCGTAGAAGTACCGCACGAAGGGAGATTATCTGCTGATCAGGATCGGACCGGTGGGCGCCGGGGCGGGATGAACCTCGTCGTCCAATCTGGCGTCCACCGCACGTTGATCCGGAAACCGCGGCGTGCCCGCGATGGCGCACTGCAGGTACAGCTTGGCCCGCACCACCGGGCGGCGCAGCCGCCGTTCGCGCTGCAGCGCGCGGCGCATCTTGTCCGGCTGCGTGGCGTACCGCCAGCGGGCCCAGGGCGCGTGCGGGCGCGACAGCCGGACCGCCCCGATCACCAGCAAGATGACCAGGAACATGCCCAGCAGACCGGTCCAGACCTTGCCCTTGAGCACCACCACGACGGCCAGCGGCAGCGTCAACGCCATGGCGCCCCCCACCACGGCGCGCAGCGCCCACGAGTTGGCGTCGTGCCAGATCGGCAGGAAGAACATCAGCGGGTGCAGGCCCATCATCAGCAGCCCGGCCACCGCGACGGCGGCAAAGACCGCATCGACCGAGGTGCGGCCGTCCTCGGACCAGTAGACGTCGGACAGGTGCAGGATCAACGCGTACTCGTCGAGGACCAGGGCGGCCCCGATCCCGAAAAAGGTGGCGGCCATCATGAACTGGGGCTCGTGCCCGTCGATGGACAGGGTGACCAGCGTCAGCCCGGAGAGCAACGTGAGCACCACCCCGAACGTGACGTGGTGGATGTGCACTCCCCCGACGTGGACGTTGCGCGGGTGCCACCACTTGGTGGGCCGGCCGTTTTCGACGCGGTGCCGGATCAACCGCACGAACGTCCGCGTGACGAAAAACGTCAGGATGAAGGCCACCAGGCAGCACAACAGTGGCAGGTGGCCCCGGTCGTGAATGTCATGTTCGAACCATCGGGACATCTCGTCCACGAACGAGTGGAGCACCCTTGAAACCTACGCCTCCGCGCGCCGCGGCCGTGGGAGCCGCGCTGCACCAGGGGTGTCCGGGCGCGGGCACCCATTACGCTGTTGTGCGACATGAGTACACGGCAGGCGCCCGGGGCGGGCTTCTCAGGTAAGCGTGCCCCCGGGCGGGCGCTGGTGTGGGGCGCGGCTTGGCTGGCGGCCGCGGCGGGGCTGGGCTACGCGGCGTGGCAGCTGTTCGGGCACATCCCGTATCGCATCGACATCGACGTCTATCAGATGGGCGCCCGGGCCTGGATGGACGGCCGCCCGCTGTACCGCGGCGACGTGTTGTTCCACACGCCGATCGTGGATCTGCCGTTCACCTATCCGCCGCTGGCCGCCATCGTGTTCTGCCCGTTCGCCTGGATGCACATGCCGGCCGCCAGTGTCGCGATCACCGCCCTGACGCTGGTTTTGCTGGTCTCCTCGACCGTGATCGTGCTGACCCGGCTCGACGTCTGGAGCGCGTCGGCCGTGCTGCCCGGCCCGGCCTGGCTGCGCCGGTGGTGGCTGGCCGTCGTCGCCGCCGCGGCCGCGACGGTCTGGCTGGAACCCATCAGCTCGAACTTCGCCTTCGGCCAGATCAACGTGGTGCTGATGACGCTGGTGATCGCCGACTGCGTGCCGCGGCGCACGCCGTGGCCGCGCGGGCTGCTGCTGGGGGTGGGCATGGCGCTGAAGCTGACGCCGGCGGTGTTCCTGCTCTATTTCCTGCTGCGCCGCGATCACCGTGCGGCGTTGACCGCGCTGGCCTCGTTCGCGGGGGCGACGCTGCTGGGTTTCGTGCTGGCCTGGAACGACTCCTGGGAGTACTGGACGCACACCGTGCATCACACCGACCGGATCGGTTCGGCGTCATTGAACACCGACCAGAACATTGCCGGCGCCCTGGCCCGGCTGGGGCTGGGACAGCAGGAGCGCTTCCTGCTGTGGGTGGCGGCGTCCCTGCTCGTGCTGGCGGCGACGGTGTGGGCGATGCGCCGGGTGCTGCGCGCCGGCGAGCCCACGCTCGCGCTGGTCTGCGTCGCCTTGTTCGGGCTGGTGGTCTCGCCGGTGTCGTGGTCGCACCACTGGGTGTGGGTGCTGCCCGCGGTGCTGGTGACGGCCGTCTTGGGCTGGCGGCGCCGCAACGCGCTGCTGATGGTCGTCAGCGCCGTGGGGGTGGCGCTGATGAGGTGGACGCCGATCGACCTGCTGCCCAAGCATCACGAGGCGAGCGCGGTGTGGTGGCGCCAACTCGCCGGGATGTCTTACGTGTGGTGGGCGCTGGCGGTCATCGTCGCGGCCGGCGCCACCGTGACCGCCCGCGGCGTTTCGCGGGAGGCCGCGCCGGAGCCACTGGCGCCGGCTACCGCCGTCGGTTAACCGGCCGCGGTCTCGGGAATCCGCGCGGCCTCACCGTCGGCCGCGTCACCGCCCTTTTTCAGGCTGGCCGCGTAGATGTCGACGTATTCCTGCCCGGACAGCCCCATCAGCTCGTAGATCACCTCGTCGGTGACGGCCCGCTCGATGAAGCGGTTGCCGGCCAGCCCGTCGAAGCGCGAGAAGTCCATCGGCTTGCCGAAGCGAACCGTGACCCGGCCGAACCGCAGCATGTTGGTCCCGGGCGGGTTGACGACGTTGGTGCCGATCATCGCGACCGGGATCACCGGGACCCCGGTCTGCAGGGCCAGCCGCGCCAGCCCCGTCTTGCCCTTGTAGAGCCGGCCGTCCGGGGACCGCGTGCCTTCGGGATACATGCCCAGCAGCTTGCCCTCACCCAGCACCTGTTGCGCGGTAGTCAGCGCGGCCCGGGCGCTGTCGGCGTCGGTCCGGTCGATCGGCACCTGCCCGACGGCGGTGAAGAACCACCGCTGGAACCACCCCTTCAAACCGGTGCCGGTGAAATATTCCGACTTGGCCAGGAAGGTGATCCGGCGCCGCACCACCAGCGGAAGATAGAAGCTGTCCATCACGGCCAGGTGATTGCTTGCCAGTATCGCCGGCCCGGAGCTCGGAACGTGTTCTAGCCCTTCAACTTTCGGCCGCCCCAGCAATGACAGCAGCGGGCCGAGGAGCACGTACTTGAATAGCCAGTACCACATGGCCCTCCCTCTCGGCTACACCCCGCTGATGTACTGCGCCAACTGTACCTATCCCCACGGGAAGGGACCACCTGCGACGCAGCGCCCTCACTCGTCCAGCGTGACGGGGATGGGCTGATAACGCGTCCGCGGGGCGGCGTCGCCGCTGTCGGCCGCGCCGCCGGGCGGACCGTCGGGCGGCGGTTCCGGCGTCGGGCGCGACGCCCGGTCGATGTCGTCGACGATGTCGCGGATCACCTGAAGCAGGGCGATGCTGTGGTCGGCGATCGCGGTGAGCAAGGGGTGCTGGTCGCCGGTCGCCAGCGCGGCCAGGGCGCACACCGGGCACCACACCTGCTGGCACTTGCCGGTTCCCGGTCCGGCGCCCGCCGTCAGCGCCGCGGCCGCGCGCACCGCGGGGTCGATGCCGTCCAGGATCGTCTGGGCGAGCCTGCGCAGCTCCGGACCGATTTCGGGATGAGCCCCACTCACTTAGGCCACACCTCCGGATCTGGTCGAAAACGCACCGTCAGCTCACTACCCCGCAGGCGCGCGTCCAGCACGATGCAGCGCCGAAGCACCGACGCCAACCTCACCCTGCGCCGCAATCCGCCGGCGCTGATGATGAGGTCGTCATCGACCCGCCCGAGGGTCAGCGCCGACGCATCGAGTTGCGGCAACGCTAGCCGCATCCGGTAGACGGACCCAAGTCCCGTCCCGGATTCGAGGTCGACGATGGGCCGCAACGGGCCCGGCGGCGCGCTGCCTCCCCGGCGGCGGGCGGCGTCGAGCAGCGCGCCCAGCGCCTTGGCGCCGATCGGCTCGCCGGACAGGTGTGGGGTCATCACGAGGGCCACCTCACCGATGGTGGCGTCGAGCTCGTCGAGCACACTGCGCTGCTCGGCGATGCGTTCGGTGTACCAGTAGAAGGCCGGGTGCTCAGGCAGGTTGCGGTACTCGTATGAGTCATCTTGCGGCAGAACCTGATTCACGATCAGCTCTTCGACGCGTACGCCCATCAAGGCCAGCGACCCCAGTGTGCGGGCCGCCTCCGCGGCGACCACCCGCTCCGGGGTCAACACCAGGTGCGCACTGACCAGCTCGCCGTCGGTGAGCAGCGCGCCGAGCGTCTCCACGCTCGCGCTGATGCGCTCGAGCAGCTCGACCACCGCGGCCGAGCGGCCGTCGTCGGCGGTGACGGACAGCCGGCGATGCCGCGGCCACGCCCGCTCGACGTACAGCCCGAAGGTGGCGGGCAACGTCAACATCCGCAATGCGTCCGCGGTCGACGCGCAATCGACCACCACGCGGTCCCATCGTCCCGAACCGGCCAGCTCACCGACGGCGTAGAGACCGAGCACCTCCTGGACACCGGGTAACGCCGAAAGCTCTTCGGGCGCAATGGTGCTCAATTCGGAGTCGGGGAACCGCCGGTCCAACGTGGCGACGGCCTCACGCCAACGGACCTCGAGCAGGGCAAGGGTATCCAAGGCCAGCGCATCGAGAAATCCGCCGCCGGCATCCGCTCGCCCGGTTTCGAGATCGGCGGACACCCGCACCAGTTCGTCCTGGCTGGGCGGGACGGGGGTGCCCAGCACATCACCAAGCGAGTGCGCCTGGTCGGTGGACACCACCAGCACCCGCTGTCCCGCGCTCGCAGAACTGACCGCGGTGGCGCAAGCCAGGGTGGATTTCCCTACCCCGCCTTTCCCAACGAAGAGACTGATCCGGGCCGGGGCGGGCGCAGCCGTCTCACTCAGCCTCGACTCGTTTCTTCAGATCCTTCAACGCGGTGTCGGTCAGACGACGCTCGGCCTTGCGCTTGAGCAGGCCGATCATCGGCATGGCCAAGTCGACGGAGAGTTCGTAGGTGACCTCGGTGCCAGATCCCTTGGGCGCCAACCGATATGAGCCTTCGAGGGCACGCAGCAGCGAGCTCGACACCAGCGTCCAGCTGACCGACTGGCGATCCTTGGGCCATTGGTAGGACATGACCATGGTGTCCTTGAGGACGGTGGCGTCCATGACGATCCGCGCCACCTTCGGGTAGCCGTCGGCGTCCTTCTCCTGAACCTCGGCTTCCTTGTACTCCGAGATCCACTGCGGGTAGGAATCGATATCCGCGATCACCCGCATCACGGTGCCCGGGTCGGCGTCGATGTAGATGGTTTGCGTCGTCTTCTCCGCCACCTGGTTGCTGCCCTCTCTCCCGCGAGCGGATGGGTCCCGGCTGCTCGGAACCGGCCGTGCGGGGACCCCCGTGGGTCTCGGTCCGACACGGTACTCTCCGCGCGGACCCGACCCGGCTAAACTACCGGAGAAACTCCGACCGGACGTGACCGTTCCAGTGTCGTCTTGACCTCGAAGGCCATTTTCTTGCCCGCCACTCGGCGGCGGTGTGTCATTTTCGCCAGGTTCAGCTTGGCCAGCTGCCAGGCCGCCACCCCGGTGGGCTCGGCGTGCAGGAAGTAGTGCAGCACCACCCCGTCCAGCCCCTCCATCAAAGGTTCCAGCCAGACCTCCATGGTCCCCGTCAACGCGCCGGTGACCGACCACCGGATGCCCTTGTCGGCGCGATCCTCGACGACCTGCAGCCGCAGGTCCGGCCACCAGCGGCGCCAACTAGCCCGATCTGCGACCGCGGCGCCCACCCGTGCGCCGTCGGCGGCGACAAACGTCTCATCCGCGATCTGGATGCTGTTCATGCCCACAGCTTCACACACCCGCATGCGGCGGGCGTCGGGGTCCCGGCCGCACCGACTGTGGCCGTGCTGGCTCGATGCTCGGATTAGGCTGGTCGACAGCAACCCCGGCTGCCGGGAAACGTCACGAGGTCAATTGAGGTCATAAGAGTGCGTGAGTACAGCGTCCCCGCCCGCTTTCCGGTCGACGATGACGACAACATCGCGGCGATGGTCTTCGAGCACGAGCGCGATGACCCGAACTTTGTCATCTACCAACGCCAGGTCGACGGCGAGTGGACCGACGTCACCTGCGCGGAGGCCGCCGGTCAGATCCGCTCTGCCGCACTGGGTTTGATCGCCCTGGGCGTGCAGGCGGGCGACCGGGTGTCGATCTTCTGTGCCACCTGCTACGAATGGGCGATCCTCGACCTGGCCATCCTGGCGGTCGGTGGGGTCACGGTGCCGATCTATGAGACGTCGTCGGCCGAACAGGTCCGCTGGGTGCTGCAGGACTCCGAGGCGGTGCTGGCCTTCGCCGAAACCGACGAGCACGCGGCGATGGTCACCGAGCTGACCGCCGAACTGCCCGCCCTGCGCCGGGTGCTGCACATCAACGGGTCGGGGCCCAAGGCGCTCGACCAGCTCGTCGAGGCCGGCGAGTCGGTGGAACCGGCCGAGCTCACCGCACGCCTGGAGGGCCTGCGGGCCGCGGACCCCGCGACGCTCATCTACACCTCGGGCACCACCGGGCGGCCCAAGGGCTGCCAGCTGACGCACTCCAACCTGCTGTACGAGACCCGCGGCGCCAAGGAGAGCCTGCCGACGCTGCTCGATGAGGGCCAGCGGCTGCTGATCTTCCTGCCCCTGGCCCACGTGCTGGCGCGCTCGCTGACCCTGTCCGCGTTCGCCAACAAGGTGACCGTCGGATTCACCAGCGACATCAAGAACCTGCTGCCGATGTTCGCGGTGTTCAAACCGACGGTGGTGGTGTCGGTTCCGCGGGTGTTCGAGAAGGTTTACAACACGGCGGAGCAAAACGCCGCGAACGATGGCAAGGGGCGCATCTTCGCCATGGCCGTGCAAACCGCCGTCGACTGGAGCGAGGCCTCCGACGGGGGCCGGCGGGGGCCGGTGCTGCGCGCCAAGCATGCGCTGTTCGACCGGCTGGTGTACCGCAAGCTGCGCGCGGCGCTGGGCGGCGACTGCCACGCGTCCGTGTCGGGCGGCGCGCCGCTGGGGTCGCGGCTGGGGCACTTCTACCGGGGCGTCGGCCTCACCATCCATGAGGGCTACGGCCTGACCGAGACCAGCTCCGCGATCACGGTCAACCAGGTCGGCAACGTCAAGATCGGCACGGTCGGAACGTTGTTGCCCGGCAACAGCATGCGCATCGCCGAGGACGGCGAGCTGCTGGTGCGCGGCGGCGTGGTGTTCAGCGGCTACTGGCGCAACGAGCAGGCCACCGCCGACGCGTTCACCGACGGCTGGTTCAAGACCGGCGACCTTGGTGTGCTCGACGACGACGGGTTCCTGAAGATCACCGGGCGCAAGAAGGAGATCATCGTCACCGCGGGCGGCAAGAACGTCGCCCCCGCCGTGCTGGAGGACCGGCTGCGGGCCCATCCGCTGATCAGCCAGGCCATGGTCGTCGGCGACGCCAAGCCGTTCGTCGGCGCGCTGATCACCATCGATCCCGAGGCGTTCGACGGCTGGAAACAGCGCAACCAGAAGGGATCCGGCGCGTCGGTGGCCGATCTGGCCACCGATCCCGACCTCGTCGCCGAGGTGGACGCGGCCATCAAGGACGCCAATCAGGCGGTGTCGCACGCCGAGTCGATTCGCAAGTTCCGCATCCTGCCCGTCGACTTCACCGAGGACACCGGGGAACTGACGCCGACGATGAAGGTCAAGCGCAACGTCGTGGCCGAAAAGTTCGCCTCCGACATCGAGGCCATCTACGAAAAGGACTGACCGCGCGCACCGCTAGCCGAGCAGCCCGGCCAGCCGTGTCGCCAGGGTGTCCCAGCGCCACTGGGCCGTCACCCAGTCGCGCCCGGCCGCGCCCATCGCGGCCGCCCGGTCCCGATCCGTCAGCAACTCGGTGACGGCGTCGGCGATCTCGGTCACCGAGCAACCGTCGACGACGAGCCCGGTTTCGTTGTGCCGCACGGTTTCCGGGGCCCCCCCGGACTTCCCGGCGACGACGGGCACGCCACTCGCGGAGGCCTCCAGGAAGACGATGCCCAGTCCCTCGACGTCCAGTCCGGCGCCGCGGGTGCGGCAGGGCATCGCGAACACGTCCGCCAGCGCGTGATGCGTGGGCAGTTCGGCGGCCGGCACGCCGCCGGTGAAGATCACGTCGTCGGCCACCCCGCAGTCGCGGGCCAGCGTCCGCAGTGATTCCAGGTAGGGTCCGCCGCCGACGATGACCAGGGCGGCCCCGTCGACGCGTCGCCGGATCGAGGGCAGCGCCTTGATGAGCATGTCCTGGCCTTTGCGGGGCACCAGCCGAGACACGCACACCACCGTGGGCCGCTCGCCCAACCCGTAGCGCCGACGCAACGCGGCACGCCCGGCGGGATCGGGCCGGAACTTGTCGGTGTCCACCCCGGACGGCAGGTATTCCAGCGAGGCCTTGGGCCCGAAGGCGGGTGCGAACCGGGACCGCGTGTAGCGGCTGACGAACGTGACGATGTCGGTGTCGTCGCCGATGCGCCGCAGCACGGACCGCGCGACCGGCAGCATCGACCAGCCGACCTCGTGGCCGTGCGTGCTGGCCACCACCCGCTTCGCCCCCGCGCCCCGCGCTCGCCGGGCCAGCAGCGCCAGCGGCGCGGCCGCCCCGAACCAGACGGTCTCGATGCCGTCGTCGGCGATCAGCCGCCGCATCCGGGTGTCGACCGCCCGGCCGGGCAGCATCAGGGTGCCCGGATGGCGCACCACGCGGTAGCCGGCCGCCTCGGCCGAGCGGTCAAAGGCCTCGGCGCCCTTCCAGTGCGGCGCGTACACCGTCACCGAATGCGACCGGGCCTCGACGAGTCGGCCGACGAACTCACCGAGGTACGACTGGATGCCGCCCGGGCGGGGCGGAAAGTCGTTGGTTACCAGCAGGACCCGACTCACCTGCGACAGGCTAGCGTGGCGGCGGCGCCGTGCGTGCACACGGCCCGGTGCGTAGTTAGTGGGTCAGCCACTGGCGCCAGGCGGTGAGCAGGCCCGCCTCGCTGGTGTCCAGCACGTCGTGGGCGGCGGTCGCCATGTCGGCGCGCCTGAGGCCGCAGGTCGCCAGGTAGAGATCGTGCAGCTTCGGCGCTCCGAAGGTGTCGGCCACGAACCGGGCGAACCACCAGGCGCGGTCATAGGCCAGCGAGCGCGGCGCCCCCGGCACATCCAGGTCGGCGTCCGAGGGCAGCGTCATGGGCAGCAACCCCTCCTTGGGCACCGGCGTCGGGGGGCGGCCGACGAAGTCGGCGACGCCTTCGGTGAGCCAGCGGGGCGCGTCGGCAACGGTGTCCGCGCGTGCGGCGTAGTGAAAAAGCTCGTGGGCCAACACGATTCGCAGGGACGCCGCGCTCATGTTGGCCGCACCTGGCGCGAACACGATCCGCTGGCCCAGGGCGACCCGGCGAACGGGATCGATCCGGTCGGAGACCGTCGCGGCGGCGATGTCGGCCCACTGCGCTGCCGGTCCCCCGCCGGCGGCGGCGCGAAATTCCTCGTCGGTGCCGGCCGCGACGATCGAGATTTCCCGTGGCCAGTCGAGGCCCCAGAACGCCTCCACGGCGCCGATCGCGGCGCCCATGTCCGAGGCCACCCGAAACAACAGGCGCTCGCTGGGCGGGCCGCCGAGGCCCAGCAGCCGGACGGTGCGGTCGCCGACGACGATCGACTTCGTCGAGGCGCTGGCCTGGCTGCGCGCGGGCGTGATCAGCTGCGGGGGCCGGATCCGGCTGCTGCGTTCGGCGTCGAACGGCACGGCCGCGGCCACGATCAATTCGACGACGAAGACCCAGGCCAGCAGTAGCGGAAGCCGCCGACGCAGCGTGGAGTGTCTAGTAACGGCGGGCGTCGTAGATCGGGCCCGAGGAGTTCATCGGCACGACCTGTACCGGCACACCGTAGGTGGAGGAATGGATCATCATGCCGTCACCGATGTACAGGCCGGCGTGCGAGGCGTCGGAGTAGAAGGTGAGCACGTCACCGGGCTGCAGGTCCGACAGCGAAACGGGTTGACCGCCGTGGGCCATCGCCTGGCTGGAGTGCGGCAACGAGATGCCGGCTTGCTGGAACGCCCACATCACCAGTCCGGAGCAGTCGAATCCGCCGGGCGCGGCGCCGCCCCATACATAGGACGAGCCGACCTGGGTCAGCGCGGCCTGCACGACGGTGGCACGGTCACCGCCGCCGACCCCACCGCCGGGAGCCATCCCGGGCATGCCGCCTGGAGGCGGAGCCTCACCCGGCGCCTGCCCGGGTCCCGGGGGTGCCGCTTCCGGCGCCGGGGCACCGGGCGCCGGCGCCGCCGCCGCGGGGACGGCCGCGGGTGCGGGATTGGCCAGCGCGGTGCGCTGGTCGGCGGTCAACGACATGTATTGCGACTTGACCACCGCGATCTGCACCTGCAGCTGACTTTGCTTGGACTGCAAGCTCGCTCGCACCGCGGCGGCCTGCTCGGCCGCGCTCTTGGCGTCGGCGGCGGACTTCGCGGACTCCCGCTCGGCCTTGGCGGCCTGCTCGCCGGCGATGCGGTAGCTCTTCATCTGGCTGGCCATCTGCGTGGCCATCACGCGTTGCACCGCGAGCTTGTCGATCAGCCCCTGCGGCGAACCGGCCGTCAGGATGGCCTGCATGCCGTCGACGCGACCACCCATGTACGCCGCCGCGGCCAGGTTGTTGACGGAGTTCTGGTACGACGCCAGATGGGCCTTCGCCGCGTCGACGGCGGCCTGGTCGTCGTTGTGCTTCTTGTCGGCGGCGCGCTGGGCGGCCAGCTTGTCATTCAGGTCGAGCTGGGCGCTGTGCATCGCCTCGGTGGTCTGCTCCGCCTGGCGCGACAGCTCGTTGAGTTTTGCCATGGCGTCCTGGGCCGGGTCCGCCCACGAGGGGGCGATCACCACACCGCACAGAATCGCGAAGCCAGCTAGCGTCCCTAGGGCCGAACGTGTCAGGACACGCGCAACCAGGCAACTAGAATCAAGCCTCAAGATTTGCTTCCTTAAACGGCCATCGACGAACACTGGTCGTCGAGCGGGTTTAGGTCTCAAACAGGTTACGAAACGATATCGGCGTTTGTCCAAAGCGGGCGGTTAAGAAATTAGAAAGAATTCTGTCATTTTCATGTGATCCATTCCGCCTGACCGAGGGCCGTTGGCGGACAAGGCATTTACGCTACACCAGATCCGCGGTCCCGACGAATCGGCACCAGACGAAGTCGCGGAGTCAGGCCGACCTCGGCGAGAACCTCCAATGCCGCTTGTTCGTCCTGCAATAAAGTATCCGGGACCCCGAGTATCACGCTGACCACGCAGTCGCGGCATCCGGGTCCGCGCACCGCGCAGTCGTCACAGTCGATCACCACCGGCGCGCCCGGCTCGGGCGGCGGCATGGCGACGTCGGTGGGTCGAGTTCTTGGTGCCATCGGGATCGGTCCTCTCGGTCTGGCTCCGACGAACATCACGCCGGTCTGCCCGAACGGTAACCGCGGGCACCGACATCTCCCCGGGGCCGCGGCGTGGGACGCCGCGGATGTCAGCCGTCGTGCTTAACGTCACCCCCGTGACTGCACGTGGGGCGACTCAGTTGAGCTTCGCCGACGTGGGGTCACCCTTCACGCCCGAGGAACTCTCGTTGCGCGACACCACCTTCGTCGTGGTGGACCTCGAGACCACCGGCGGACGCACCAAATCCGCCGCGGGAACCGAGCCGGACGCCATCACCGAAATCGGGGCGGTCAAGGTGCGCGGCGGCGTGGTGCTCGGCGAATTCGCCACCCTGATCGATCCGCAGCGCAGCATCCCGCCCCAGGTCGTGCGGCTGACCGGCATCACCACGGCCATGGTGTCCGACGCGCCGACCATCGACGCCGTGCTGCCGATGTTTTTGGAGTTCGCCCGCTTGGACCAGGGGGCGGTGCTGGTCGCGCACAACGCCGGTTTCGACATCGGCTTCCTGCGGGCCGCCGCGCAGCGGTGCGACATCGCCTGGCCGCGGCCGCAGGTGCTGTGCACGGTCCGGCTGGCCCGCCGGGTGCTCAGCCGCGAGGAGGCGCCCAGCGTGCGGCTGGCGTCGCTGGCGAGGCTGTTCGCCGTCACCACCCAGCCCACCCACCGCGCCCTCGACGACGCGCGCGCCACCGTCGACGTGCTGCACGCCCTCATCGAACGCGTGGGCAACCAGGGCGTGCACACCTACGCCGACCTGCGCGCCTATCTGCCCGACGTGACACCGGCCCAGCGCCGCAAACGCGTGCTCGCCGACGGGCTCCCGCACCGGCCGGGTGTCTATTTGTTCCGCGGGCCGTCGGACGAGGTGCTCTACATCGGCACCGCCGTCGACCTGCGGCGGCGGGTCTTGCAGTACTTCACCGGCGCCGATCCGCGCGGCCGCATGAAGGAGATGGTCACGCTGGCCTGCGCGGTCGACCATGTCGAGTGCGCCCACGCGCTGGAGGCCGGTGTGCGCGAGCTGCGGCTGCTGGCCGCGCACGCCCCGCCGTACAACCGGCGATCCCGGTTCCCGCAGCGCTGGTGGTGGGTGGCGCTGACCGACGAGGCCTTCCCCCGCCTGGCGGTGGTGCGCGCCCCGCGCCACGACCGCGCCGTCGGCCCGTTCCGGGCGCGCGCCGACGCCGCCGACACCGCCGCCCTGCTGTCCCGCTTCACCGGGCTGCGCACCTGCACAAACCGGTTGGGGCGCACGGCATTACACGGGCCGCTGTGCGCCGAGGCGGAGGTCTCACCGTGCCCGGCCGCCCGCGACGTCACCGCCACCCAATACGCCGCGGCCGTCGCGCGCATGGCGGCGTTGGTCGACGGCGCGGACAACGCCGCCCTGACGGCCGCCGTGGCCCAGGTCGCCGCCCTCGCCGAGCGGCGTCACTTCGAGAGCGCGGCGCGGCTGCGCGACCGCACCGCCGCCGCGGTCGAAACGCTGTGGCGCGGTCAGCGGCTGCGCGCCCTGGTCGCCCTGCCCGAGCTGGTCGCCGCCGCGCCCGACGGCCAGGGCGGCTATCACCTCGCCGTCATCCGCCACGGCCAACTCGCCGCCGCGGGCAACGCCCGACGGGGGGTGCCGCCGATGCCGGTCGTCGACGCGATTACCGCTGGGGCACAAGCGATTCTGCCCGCGCCCGCCCCGCTGGGTGGGGCGCTGGTCGAGGAGACCGCGCTGATCGCGCGCTGGCTGGACGCTCCCCGCGTGCGCATCGTTCGGGTCGAGGCAACCGGGGACGGCGCGGGCTGGGCGTCCCCGCTGCGATCGGCCGGCGGGTGGGCGGCGTGGGCGGAGGCGGCGCGCTCGGCGCGGCTGGCCGCCGAGCAAGCCCTGCGCGATTCAGACCTGCTGGCCGAACCGCACCCAACGGGCGAGCAGCTGTTCGGCCGCGCCGGAGTCGATGGCCTTGCCGGCGCGGGCCAACCCGTCCTCCCACGCCGGCAACCATTCGGCGCGACTGGATAACCCGGCGTGGGCCACGATCGCGCCGGCGGCGTTGAGGACGACGGCGTCGCGCACCGGGCCCTTGGCTCCGGCCAGCACCGCACGCACCTCCGCGGCGTTGGCCTGCGCGTCGCCGCCCAACAGGTCGTCGAGGTCGGCGCGGGGAAAGCCGAACCCGGCCGGATCGAACGTCAGCCGGTCCACGGTGCCGGCCTGCACCCGCCAGATCGTGCTGGTGGTCGTGGTCGTCAACTCGTCGAGCCCGTCGTCGCCGTGCACCACCAGCACGCTGGAGCGGCGGGCGGCGAACACCCCGGCCATCACCTCGGCCAGGTCGGCGAACGCGCAGCCGATCAATCCGGCCCGGGGCCGGGCCGGATTGGTAAGCGGCCCAAGGAGATTGAACACCGTCGGCACGCCGAGCTCGCGGCGCACCGCGGACGTGTGCCGGTACGACGGGTGGAACAACGGCGCGAAGCAGAACCCGATGCCGACCTCGGCGAGGCTGCGCGCCACCTCGTCGGGCCCGAGGTCGATACGGATGCCGAGCGCCTCGAGCGTGTCGGCGCCACCGGACAACGACGAGGCCGCCCGGTTGCCGTGTTTGACCACCGGCACACCCGCGGCCGCCGTCACGATCGCCGCCATCGTGGACAGGTTCACGGTGTTGACGCCGTCGCCGCCGGTTCCGACGATGTCGACGGTGTCCTCGGGCATCCCGGAATCGGGCATCGGCAGCGCATGGCCGAGCATGACCTCGGCCAGCTCGATCACCTCGGCCGACGTGGGCACCTTCACCTGCATCGCCACCGCGAAGGCCGCGATCTGGGCGGCGCTCGCCGCGCCGGTCATGATCTGGTCCATGGCCCAGGCGGCCTGGCCGCGGGTCAGGTCCTGACCGCCCGTCAGCCGGCCCAGCACCCGCGGCCACGACGTCGCGGACCCGCCGGACGGCGAAACCTCAGATGACAAAGCCACGCGCCGATGGTCCCACGAGCGCCACAGCGGCCCCAACCGTCGGCCGCGGGCGGCCCGACCACACACGCGCGCGACGCGCGAGGCATCAAATTGCGCCCCGGGTGGAGATCAACAACTACAAAGCGTCATACTTGCGGATGTGACCAGCGCTGTCGGGACCTCAGGTACTGCAATCACGTCGCGCGTTCATTCGCTGAATCGACCCAACATGGTCAGTGTCGGCACCATCGTCTGGCTCTCCAGCGAGTTGATGTTCTTTGCCGGCCTATTCGCGATGTACTTCACCGCGCGTGCCCAGTCCGGCGGAAAATGGCCGCCGCCGCCGACCGAGCTCAACCTGTACCAGGCCGTCCCCGTGACGTTGGTGCTGATCGCGTCGTCGTTCACCTGCCAGATGGGCGTGTTCGCGGCCGAGCGCGGTGACGTGTTCGGGCTGCGCCGCTGGTACGTCATCACCTTCCTGATGGGCCTGTTCTTCGTTTGCGGGCAGGGGTATGAGTACTTCCACCTGGCGACCCACGGGACCACCATTCCCGGCAGCGCCTACGGCAGCGTGTTCTATCTGGCCACCGGGTTCCACGGCCTGCACGTGACCGGCGGCCTGGTCGCCTTCATCTTCTTGCTGGCCCGCACCGCGATGAGCAAGTTCACGCCGGCGCAGGCTACGGCCAGCATCGTCGTCTCGTACTACTGGCATTTCGTCGACATCGTGTGGATCGCGCTGTTCACCGTGATCTATTTCATCCGATGAGCAGGCGCTGGACGAACAGGAGTGCTCGGTTGAAGAAACTGGGGTCTACCCGATCCGGTTCGCGGCTTCCTCAGTCGCACCAGGGGCAGCGTGACCGTTCGCGGCGGCGGTTGCGCCGCCGCTTGTCGGGCGGCCTGCTGCTGCTGATCGCGCTGACCATCGCCGGTGGTGTGGCCGCCGTCCTGACCCCCCGCCCGCAGGTGGCCGTCGCCGACGAGTCGAACTCGGCGCTGCTGCGGACCGGCAAGCAGCTGTTCGACACGTCGTGCGTGTCCTGCCACGGCGCCAACCTGCAGGGCGTGCCCGATCGCGGGCCGAGCTTGATCGGCGTTGGCGAGGAAGCCGTCTACTTCCAGGTGTCCACCGGCCGGATGCCGGCGATGACCGGCGAGGCGCAGGCGCCCCGCAAGGAACCGATCTTCGACGAGGGCCAGATCGACGCCCTGGGCGCCTACGTGCAGGCCAACGGCGGCGGCCCGACGACCGTGCGCAACCCCGACGGCAGCCTGGCGATGCACTCGCTGCGCGGCGAGGACCTCGGCCGCGGCGGTGACCTGTTCCGGCTCAACTGCTCGTCCTGCCACAACTTCACCGGCAAGGGCGGGGCGCTGTCGTCCGGCAAGTACGCGCCGGACCTGGAGCCCGCCAACGAGCAGCAGATCCTGGCGGCCATGCGGACCGGTCCGCAGAACATGCCGAAGTTCTCCGACCGCCAGCTGTCCTTCGAGGCCAAGAAGGACATCATCGGCTACATCAAGGCGGTGACCGAAGAGCGCCAGCCGGGCGGCTACGGCCTCGGCGGATTCGGACCCGCGCCCGAGGGGATGGCCGCCTGGATCATCGGGATGGTCGCCGCGATCGGGCTGGCACTGTGGATTGGGGCACGGGCATGAGCGACTCAGCTGACCACGGAAACGTTCGCGGCTCGGACACCGGCGGAAACCCGCACGGCACCGGCGAGCGGGAGCCCGACGACGCCGCGCTGGCCGCGATGTCGCAGCAGGAGCTGGTGGCGCTGGGCGGCAAGCTCGACGGCGTCGAGACCGTGTTCAAGGAAAACCGTTGGCCGGTCGAGGGCACCAAGGCCGAGAAGCGCGCCGAGCGTGGCGTTGCCCTGTGGCTTTTGCTGGGCGGCGGCGGTTTCGGGCTGGCGCTGCTGCTGATCTTTTTGTTCTGGCCGTGGGAGTACAAGCCCAAGGAGGCCGCGGACAGCTGGCTCTACTCGCTGACCACCCCGCTGTACGGCCTGACCTTCGGGATGTCGATCCTGTCGATCGGGATCGGCACCATCCTGTACCAGAAACGCTTTATCCCCGAAGAGATTTCGATTCAGGACCGGCACGACGGCGCCTCCCGCGACGTCGACCGCAAGACCGTCGTGGCGAACCTGGCCGACGCCTACAGCGGCTCCACCATCGGGCGGCGCAAGCTCGTCGGGCTGTCGCTGGGCGTGGGGCTGGGCGCGTTCGGCCTGTCCACCTTGGTGGCGTTTGCCGGCGGCCTGATCAAGAACCCGTGGAAGCCGGTGGTGCAGACCGCCAACGGCAAGAAGGCGGTGCTGTTCACCTCCGACTGGACCCCGCGCTATCACGGCGAGACCATCTACCTGGCGCGCGCCACCGGCAGCTTCGCCGGGTCGCCGTTCGTCAAGATGCGGCCCGAGGACATCGATGCCGGCGGCATGGAAACCGTCTTCCCGTGGCGGGAGTCCGACGGTGACGGCACCACCCCGGAGTCGCAGGAGAAGCTGCGCGCGATCAACCAGGGCGTGCGTAATCCCGTGATGCTCATCCGGATTCGCCCCACCGACATGCACCGTGTGGTCAAGCGGCAGGGCCAGGAGAGCTTCAACTTCGGCGAGCTGTTCGCCTACACGAAGGTCTGCTCGCACCTGGGCTGCCCCGCGTCGCTCTACGAGGAGCAGTCCTACCGAATCTTGTGCCCTTGCCACCAGTCGCAGTTCGACGCGCTGCACTTCGCCAAGCCGATCTTCGGGCCGGCGGCGCGTGCGTTGGCGCAACTGCCGATCACCATCGACACCAACGGGTATCTGGTCGCCAACGGTGACTTCATCGAGCCCGTCGGACCGGCATTCTGGGAGAGGACGACATCATGAGTCCCAAACTGAGTCCCCCGAAGATCGGCGACGTCCTGGCCCGCCAGGGCGAGGACATCGATACGCGCTATCACCCCTCGGCTGCCGTACGCAGACAGCTCAACAAGGTGTTCCCCACCCACTGGTCGTTCCTGCTGGGCGAGATCGCGATGTACAGCTTCATCGTGTTGCTGCTCACCGGGGTGTACCTGACGCTGTTCTTCGACCCGTCCATGGGCGAGGTCACCTACAACGGCGCCTACCAGCCGCTGCGCGGGGTGGACATGTCGAAGGCGTTCGCGTCGACCCTCGACATCTCCTTCGAGGTGCGCGGCGGCCTGTTCGTTCGTCAGGTCCACCACTGGGCCGCGCTGATCTTCTCGGCGTCGATCATGGTGCACCTGGCCCGCATCTTCTTCACCGGCGCGTTCCGTCGGCCGCGCGAGGCCAACTGGGTCATCGGTTCGCTGCTGCTGATCCTGGCCATGTTCGAGGGCTACTTCGGCTACTCGCTGCCCGACGACCTGTTGTCGGGCATCGGGTTGCGCGCGGCACTGTCCTCGATCACGTTGGGCATGCCGGTGATCGGCACCTGGCTGCACTGGGCCCTGTTCGGCGGTGACTTCCCCTGCGGCGGCGTCGGACACGAATGCGCCACAGCGGGTTACATCATCCCCCGCATGTATGCCCTGCACATCCTGCTGCTGCCCGGCATCATCCTGGCGCTGATCGGGCTGCACCTGGCCATGGTGTGGTTCCAGAAGCACACCCAGTTCCCCGGACCGGGCCGCACCGAGCACAACGTGGTCGGCGTGCGGGTGATGCCGGTGTTCGCCGTGAAGTCCGGCGCGTTCTTCGCCGCGATCGTCGGCGTGCTGGGTCTGCTCGGCGGTCTGCTGCAGATCAACCCGATCTGGAACCTGGGGCCCTACAAGCCATCTCACGTCTCGGCGGGCTCGCAGCCGGACTTCTACATGATGTGGACCGAAGGTCTGGCCCGTATCTGGCCGCCATGGGAGTTCTACTTCTGGCACCACACCATCCCGGCGGTGGTCTGGGTGGCGCTGATCATGGGCGGGGTCTTCGTCCTGCTGATCATCTACCCGTTCCTGGAGAAGCGGTTCAGCGGTGACTACGCGCACCACAACCTGCTGCAGCGCCCGCGCGACGTGCCGGTGCGCACGTCGATCGGCGCGATGGCGATCGCGTTCTACATGGTGCTCACGCTGAGCGCGATGAACGACATCATCGCGTTCAAGTTCGACATCTCGCTGAACGCGACGACGTGGATCGGCCGCATCGGCATGGTGATCGTCCCGCCGATCGTCTACTTCGTCACCTACCGGTGGTGCATCGGGCTGCAGCGCAGCGACCGCGCGGTGCTCGAGCACGGCATCGAGACCGGCATCATCAAGCGGCTGCCGCACGGTGCCTACATCGAGCTGCACCAGCCGCTGGGCCCGGTCGACGACCACGGCCACCCGCTGCCGCTCGAGTACCAGGGCGCGGCGCTGCCCAAGAAGATGAACAAGCTGGGCTCGGCCGGGACGCCGGGCAGCGGCAGCTTCATGTTCGCCGATCCGGCGTCCGAGGACGCGGCGTTGCGGGAGGCGGCGCACCGCTCCGAGCAGCGTGCCCTGACCGCGCTGCGCGAACACCAGGACAGCCTCAACGGTTCGTCCAACGGCTCGACCAACGGCGAGCACTGACCCGCTCAGCCCGGCTCCCCAGTGGCCCCTGGCCGACGCGGGAGCCGGGCAATCGAGCACCCCGCAATCACCCACAAGCGCGCGAGACATAAAGCATTGCGACGACGCACGGCGTGTCGTCGCAATGCTTTATGTGTCGATGGTTTACGTGTCGACGGCGGTATCGCGGCTAGCGCTCGTCGACCACGCGGCGCAGCTGGCGGATATGCAGCCACTCAACCGCCGGCATCGCCGCAGTGATGGCACCGGCGAATACATACGCCGTCCAGGACGCGCCATCGTGGCCGACGGCCATCAGGTAGGTCGCCGTCGCGACCGCGATCAGCGCCGCACCCATGGTGCCGGTCAGTATGACCGTGCCGCGCAACCAGACTCGGTCCACCGTCTCCCCTGACCACTCGGCATCCGTCTTCGCCGGCGCCGCCTGCACCGTGGCCTGCCGGGCCCGCTCGGCCGCCGTGCGCGGCGCCTGAGACATCAGGCGCACCGGCGGCCGGTTCGGCGCGGTCATCGCCCGGGCGGCCGGCTCGGACTGAGACATCCGCCGGGCGCGCAACAGTATTGGGATCGCGCCCGCGATGATCAGCGCGGAAACGATGATGACCGCGTACAACACCCAGGTGGTGTGCGGGCTGCTGGCCGATTTGTGAAAGCCCCGGCCCAGATCGGTGAGCGCGACGGCCGCGGCCACGCTGACGCCCAACAGCACCAGGTAGATGGCGGCGCACGCGCCGAGCAAAATGCGGTCGATCACCTCGGGCGACACGGTGTCGTCGCCGATCCCGCGCCGGGATGCCGAATATCTGCTGACCATCAGCAGCTCGTCTGCGGCGAGTCGTTGCTGTTCGACGACAGCACGGTTCCGTCGCTCGTCGTGATCGAGCAATTGAGCCTGCTGACCCGGAACAGGCTGGAGGCCTCCACCGAGCCCACGTCGGATTGGGAGATCGGGGTGACGGTCATCGACCAGGGGATGTACACGTTGTGCTGGGTGCGCCGCCGCCCGGACGCGTCGACGTAGGTCACCGAAATGATGTCGCCCGGGGCCTTGGTGCCGGTCACCGAGTAGGTGACCTGCCGCGGCCCGGCCGGCGTCGTGGGCGGCGGTGGCGCCGCCGCGGTGGAGGTCGCCGGCGGTGCCGGAGCGGGTGCGGGCGGGGGCGGCGGTGCCGGAGAGGGCGTCACCGTCACAGTCTGTGTCTCCGTTGCTGTCGGGGGCGGCGGCGGTTCGGTCGTGGGTGGCGGCGGAGGCGGCGGCGGTGGTTTGGTGGTCGTGATCTCGTCCTGCATCGGCGGCGTGGACGGTGCAGTGGTGGTGTTGGGGTTGGCCAGCTTGGTGGTGTCGGTCCGGGCGAACAGCAACGACACCGATACGACGAGCGCGATCGCGGCCACGATGGCCGCGATCCCCACCACCCACGGCCAGCGCGCGGTGCTGCGTTCGTCCTCGTCGGCGGACTCGTCGTAGTCCTCGTAGTCGTAGAGCCGCAGATCGGCGGGTAGGTAGGGGCCGCTGGTGAAGTGCTCGGACTCCGGGGCCGAGTAGGCACGCGAGTATGCGTCCGTCTGGTCAGCGGCGGCCAGTTCGGCGCTGTCGTCGAAGGGTTCCGCCGCGCCCTCGACGTCGTGGTCGCCGCCGGGCTCCCCGTCGTCAGCGGGGTCGTCACCGGCGTCCGCGCGGTGGCTGATCGGGTCGACAGGATCGGATTCGTCAGGTTCCCATCCCGGGGGTTTCGACCCGCTCATCTCTGCCCTTTGCCTACCCTGTTCGACTGCATCACCTGCGCGTAAAACTCCGCAATCACCTCGTTGCCGGGCGCGCTGGGAACTTCTCATTGCCTGCGCGAAACACTACCGAACCCAAAACGGGCAGAGCCGCCGTGGCGATCGGCGCAAGCGATCACGTGATCGGATTGTGACCTTTATGCCGCGAATCAGTGCTTCTCAGGACCCAGGTAGTACTCGAAGACCAGTCCGGCCACCGACGACAGGACGAACATGACCCCGGCGAAGATCAGCCACGGCAGCCACAGCCCGATGCCCACCGCCACCACCGAGCCCGACAGCGCGATCAGGATCGGCCACCAGCTGTGCGGGCTGAAGAAGCCCAATTCCCCTGCTCCGTCGCTGATCTCGGCGCCTTCGTAGTCCTCGGGCCGGGTGTCGAGCCGGCGCGCCACGAACCGGAAGAAGGTGGCAACGATCAGCGCCAGCCCACCCGTCAGCGCGAGCGCGGTGGTGCCCGCCCACTCCTCCCCGCCGGTGGCGAACAGCGCGGTCAAAACCCCGTAGAGCAGCGCAACCACAAAGAAGAACCCGGCGATGAACTCGAACAGCCTGGCTTCGATATGCATTTGGTGTCCTAACCTACTGGCTTAACTGGCCGCGGCGGGTGTCGAACGGGTGCGTGGTCACCGCGGCGGGCGGTTGTCCGATCGCCTGCAGCGCCGCGGCATTGCTCTTGCCATCCATCCGCTGCTGCAGGTAGGCCTTGAAGTCGTTGGGCGACACCACGCGAACCTCGAAATTCATCATCGAGTGATAGGTGCCACAGAACTCGGCGCAGTGGCCGACGAACGCCCCGGGCGTGTTGATCTCTTCGACCTGGAAGACGTGCACGGAGTTGTTCGCGTCGGCGTTCGGGATGACGTCGCGCTTGAACAAGAACTCGGGAACCCAGAACGTGTGGACGACGTCGGCGGACGCCAGATCGAATTCGATGCGCTTGCCGGTCGGCAGCACCAGCACCGGAATCTCGTCGCTGGTTCCCAGCGTCTCGACCTTGTCGTAGTTCAGGTAGGTGCGGTCCGAGGTGTTGAGGCCGCGGACGGGCCCGACCAGCTCTTCGCCGTGCTCGTCCTTGCCTTCCGGCTTGGACACCATCGCCTTCTTGCGCGCCGCGTCCGCACCGTCGTAGGTGAGCGTGCCGTCCTTGAAATCGACGCGCTGATAGCCGAACTTCCAGTTCCACTGGAATGCCGTGACGTCGATCACCACTTCGGGATCCTTGGCGATGTGCAGCATCTTCTCCTGCACCACGACGGTGAAGTAGAACAGCACCGAGATGATGAGGAACGGCGTCACGGTGAGCGCCAGCTCCAGGGGCATGTTGTAGCCGAACTGGCGGGGCAGCTCGGTGTCGGTCGCCTTTTTGCGGTGGAACGCCGAGGACCAGAAGATCAGGCCGTAGACGATGACGCCGACGACCAGCGAGGCGATCACCGCGCCGATCCACAGCTCCCGGTTGAGCTGCGCCTGCGGCGTGATCCCCCTCGGCCAGCCCAGGGCCAGCGCGTCGGCCCAGCTGCTGCACCCGCTCAGGAACATCGCCAGCACACCCAGCGTCACGGCCAGCGCCAGCGGCCGGAGACGGCGGGAAAGACCGGTGGCGGAGCCCCCAGGACGGCGCTGAAACCTACCCTGCGACAAAGATTGCGAACGGTCCTGCTCGCGAGGGGTCACGTTGGCGCCTCCTGCTCGGATATCGAATACTACGCAGCGTAGACCACGCGCCTGAGGCGGGCGACGAAACCCCGGCCCGCCGGTCTCGCGCCGTGCCGGGTGCGACGTCCACGAGCGGTCGCCAAGTGCGGCATACTGGGGCGCCGTGTGTGGTCTGCTGGCGTTCGTTGCCGCCCCCGAGGACGGGGACAAGGAGGCGGCCGCCGCCCGCGCCGACGACGCGATCGCGCGCGCCTCGCATTCGATGCGCCACCGCGGGCCCGACGAGCCCGGCACCTGGGTCGACCCGGACACCGACGGTTCGGTGGTGTTCGGCTTCAACCGGCTGTCCATCATCGACATCGCGCATTCGCACCAGCCGCTGCGCTGGGGGCCGCCGGAGGCACCCGACCGCTACGTGCTGGTGTTCAACGGCGAGATCTACAACTACCTCGAGCTGCGCGACGAACTGGCCACCTCCCATGGGGCCGTCTTCGCCACCGACGGTGACGGCGAGGCCGTCGTCGCCGGCTACCACTACTGGGGCACCGATGTCCTGACCCGGTTGCGCGGCATGTTCGCCTTCGCGCTGTGGGACACCGCTACCCGCGAATTGTTCTGCGCCCGAGACCCTTTCGGCATCAAACCGCTGTTCATGGCGACCGGCGCCGGCGGCACCGCGGTGGCCAGCGAGAAAAAGTGTCTGCTGGATTTGGCCGAGCTGATCGGGTTCGACACGCGCATCGACGAGCGGGCGGTGCAGCACTACACCGTCCTGCAGTACGTGCCCGAGCCCGAGACGTTGCACCGCGGGGTGCGCCGGCTGGAATCGGGCTGCTACGCCCGGATCCGCCCCGACCGGCTGCAACCCGAGGTCACCCGGTACTTCGTGCCCCGGTTCGCCGCCACCCCGATCGCCCGCGGCAGCGAGCAGGCCCGGTACGACGAGATCACCGCGGTGCTCGAGGACTCGGTGGCCAAGCACATGCGCGCCGACGTGACGGTCGGGTCCTTCCTTTCCGGCGGGATCGACTCCACCGCCATCGCGGCGCTGGCCATCCGGCACAACCCGCGGCTGATCACGTTCACCACCGGCTTCGAGCGGGAGGGATTCTCCGAGATCGACGTCGCGGTGGCCTCGGCCGAGGCGATCGGCGCGCGCCACATCGCCAAGGTGGTCACGCCGGACGAGTTCGTCGCCGCCCTGCCCGAAATCGTCTGGTACCTCGACGAGCCGGTCGCCGACCCGGCGCTGGTGCCGCTGTTCTTCGTCGCCCGCGAGGCCCGTAAGCACGTCAAGGTGGTGCTGTCCGGCGAGGGCGCCGACGAGTTGTTCGGCGGCTACACGATCTACCGGGAGCCGTTGTCGCTGAAGCCCTTCGACTATCTGCCGCGTCCGCTGCGGCGGTCGATGGGCAAGGTGTCGCGCCCGCTGCCCGAGGGGATGCGGGGCAAGAGCCTGCTGCACCGCGGCTCGCTGACGCTCGAGGAGCGTTACTACGGCAACGCCCGCAGCTTCTCCGACGCGCAGCTGCGCGACGCGCTACCCGGCTTCCGCCCGGAGTGGACCCACACCGATGTGACCGCGCCGCTGTACGCCGAGTCGGCGGGCTGGGACCCGGTGGCCCGCATGCAGCACATCGACCTGTTCACCTGGCTGCGCGGCGACATCCTGGTCAAGGCCGACAAGATGACGATGGCCAACTCGCTGGAGCTTCGGGTGCCGTTCCTGGATCCCGAGGTGTTCGCCGTGGCGTCCCGGTTGCCCGTCGACGCCAAGATCACCCGCACGACCACCAAGTACGCGTTGCGCCGCGCGCTCGAGCCGATCGTCCCCGCGCATGTGCTGCACCGGCCCAAGCTCGGGTTCCCGGTGCCGATCCGGCACTGGTTGCGCACCGGCGAGCTGCTGGAGTGGGCCTACGAGCTGGTGGCGTCGTCGCAGGCGGACCACCTGGTGGACCGGGCGGCCGTGCGCCGGATGCTCGACGAGCACCGCGGCGGCGCCGGCGATCACAGCCGCCGGCTGTGGACGCTGCTGATCTTCATGCTCTGGCACGCGATCTTCGTCGAGCGCAGCGTGGTGCCCCAGATCAGCGAGCCGATCTATCCGGTGCAGCTCTAGGCCCGTCCAGCCCCGGCTTCCGGTGTGAATCCTGGGCTTTCGGTGTGAACCGTGGGCGCGATTTGTCGGCGTGTCGGCGCCGTCAGCGCACACTCGACGCCGTGGGTTCACACTCCAGCGCGGAATGCCCGCGGCCGCCCGTGACGTCTAGCCCAGCACCGCGGCGATCTCGGTGGCCGCATCGTCGCCGTAGGCGTCGGCCAGCCGGGTCTTGGCGACCTCGCGGTCCCACGCCCATTCCTGGGTTCCGGTCGACTCCAGCACCAGCACGGCCACCAGCGAGCCCAGCTGTGCCGAACGCTCGAGGTTCAGCCCGGCGCTGCGCCCGGTGAGGAAACCGGCCCGGAACGCATCGCCGACACCGGTGGGGTCGGTCTGGCTGGTCTCGGGGACCACGCCGACGTGGGTGGTGGTGCCGTCGCGCTCGACGATGTCGACGCCCTTGGCGCCGAGCGTCGTCACCCGCAGGCCCACCTTCTGCTGCACGTCGGCCTCGGACCAGCCGGTCTTGGAGAGCAGCAGCTCCCACTCGTAGTCGTTGGTGAACAGGTAGGCCGCGCCGTCGACCAGCTTGTCGATCTCCTCCCCGGACAGGCGGGGCAGCTGCTGGGACGGGTCGGCGGCGAACGGCAGGCCGAGCTTGCGGCACTCCTCGGTGTGCACCACCATCGCGTCGGGGTCGTTGGCCCCGATGATCACCAGGTCGGGTTTGCCGACCGACGACGCGACGTCGGCAAGCTTGATGTTGCGGGCCTCGGACATGGCGCCGGGATAGAACGACGCGATCTGGGCCATGTCCTCGTCGGTGGTGCACACGAAGCGCGCGGTGTGCGCGGTCTTCGAGATCAGCACGTGGTCGCAGTTGACGCCGTGGCTCTGCAGCCAGTCGCGGTACTCGCCGAAATCGTCACCGGCCGCGCCGACCAGCGCGACGTCGCCGCCCAGCACACCGATGGCGAAGGCGATGTTGCCCGCCACGCCGCCGCGGTGAATCACCAAGTCGTCGACCAGGAAGCTCAGGGACACCTTCTGCAGGTGCTCGGCCAGCAGGTGCTCGGAAAACCGGCCGGGGAACCGCATCAGATTGTCGGTCGCAATCGAACCTGTCACCGCGATCGTCACGAAATCTCCATCCTTCGTTAGTAAGGTTATCTAGCTTACTCAGGCGCTTCCGACTGTCGTCGCGTGCATGGTCGCCGCAAGGTCTGCGCTAGCCTCCCTAGGGAACTCACTCAAGTCGCCGGGATCACAATGCGTGCGCCGCAACCCGCTTGCAGTCCCGTCTACCACCGTAGGAGAACCACGATGGCAGGCCCGCACTCGCCGAACCACGCTGGCGGCGGCAACGGACCGAGCGGACACGAGCCCCCACGCGAATCCGAGCCACTCGAGTTCCCCGATGACCCCCCCGCCGGCGGCCCGGGCTTCACCCCAGCTCCGCAGGCAGGACCCCCTTCGGGCAATTATGCCGGGCCGCCCCCAGGACCGGCGCCGTATCCGCCGCCACGCTCCAAGCGGCGGCTGATCGTCGGCGTGGCGTTGGCCATCGCGCTCGTCGCGGTGATGACGGTGGCCATCGTCTACGGGGTACGCACCAACGGGGCCAACACCGGCACCACGTTTTCCGAGGGCGCGGCGAAGACGGCGATACAGGGATACCTGGATGCGCTCGAGCACCGCGACATCAACGAGATCGCCCGGAACGCGCTGTGCGGCCTCTACGACGCCGTCCAGGACAAGCGATCCGACCAGGCGCTGGCCAAGCTCAGCAGCGACGCATTCCGCAAGCAGTTCTCCGACGTGGAGATCACCTCGATCGACAAGATCGTGTACCTGTCGCAGTACCAGGCTCAGGCGTTGTTCACGATGCGGGTGTCGCCGGTGAGCGGGGGGCCCATGCGCGGGCAGGTGCAGGGCATCGCGCAGCTGCTCTTCCAGCGCGGCCAGATCATGGTGTGCTCATACGTGCTGCGCACCGGTGGCTCGTACTAGAGCTTTTCTTGCAGCGAGACCGCAACCGCCGACGGCCCTACTCGGGGAACGCGTCGGTAGTCGCAGTCTCGCGGTGAAATCAGTTGAACGAGTCGCCGCAGGCGCACGACCCGCCGGCGTTGGGGTTGTCGATGGTGAACCCCTGCTTTTCGATGGTGTCCACGAAGTCGATGGACGCGCCCTCGACGTAGGGCGCGCTCATCCGGTCCACCGTCAGGGTCACACCCCCGAACTCCGCGATCAGGTCGCCATCCAGCGACCGGTCGTCGAAGAAGAGGTTGTAGCGCAGCCCAGCGCACCCGCCCGGCTGGACCGCGATGCGCAGCGCCAGGTCGTCGCGACCCTCCTGGTCCAGCAGCGACTTGGCCTTGGTGGCGGCGGCCTCAGTCAGGATCACGCCGTGGGTCTTGGCGTTCGACTCGTTTTGCACCGTCATTGCTTCTCCTACATGCCTCATTTGTTGAGCGGGGACCGATCACGCCCGGCGCCGCCGGACTGCCGGAAAATCCACACCATCAACGGTACCTTGCAGGACCGCTATTCCCGAGTCGCGCCGCCACAACGGACGCCAGACCCATGAGCTGATTGGCCGCGTCGGCCTGGGCCAGCCGCACCGATCCGGCGTGCTCGGCGATCGACAGCGCGGCCATGATCCCCGACGAGCGCACCGTCGCGTTGTCCAGATCGACCTGGCCGGCCAGGACCACCACCGGGATGCCCCGCGGCCGGGCGGCGTCGGCCAGAAAGCCCACCACCTTCCCGTGCAGGGACTGCTCGTCGAAGCGGCCCTCGCCGGTGACGATCAACTCCGCCGTGTCGAGATCGTCGGAGAGCCGGGTGTGTTCGGCGATGATCGCGGCCCCGGACTCACACCGCCCGCCGAGCGCGAGCAGCCCGGCGCCGATGCCGCCGGCGGCGCCCGCGCCCGGTTCGGCGCTCACGTCGCGCCCGGCCACGGCCTCCAAGATGAGCGCCCAGGCCTGCAGCCGAACCTCCAGCGCCGCGACGGTGGCCGTGTCGGCGCCCTTCTGCGGCCCGAACACTCGGGCCGCTCCCCACGGACCGAGCAGGGGGTATTCGGTGTCGGAGGCGGCGATCAGCTCCACGTTGCCCAGTTGGCGGCGGGCGGTGTCCAGGCCGCCCAGCTCGGCGATCATGCCCTGGCCGCCGTCGGTGCACGCGCTGCCGCCCAACCCGACGACGATCCGCGTCGCCCCCACCCGCAGCGCCTCGGCGATCAGCTGCCCCACGCCTTTGCTGTGGGCCGCCATGGCGGTCTCCGGGGTGGGCGGACCGCCGAGCAGCGTCAAACCGCAGGCCTGGGCGCACTCCAGGTACGCGGTCGCCGACCCGGGATCGAAGACCCATTCGGCCTCCACCATGGCTTTTAGCGGCCCCGACACCCGCAATCGCCGCATCTCCCCCAGCCGGCTGGCCAACACCTCGACGAAGCCGGGCCCGCCGTCGGACTGCGGCGCGACGATGAACCGGTCGCCCGGACGCGACCGTGTCCAGCCGGTCGCGATGGCGGCGGAGGCTTCCAGGGCGGACATGCTGTCGGCGTAACAGTCCGGGGCCACCAAAACCTGCATCGCGGGTAGCTGAAGGCGGCCGGGTGCCAGGCCGGGGGCAGCATCATCCGAGGCCATCGACCCGTCGTCCATCAAAGGCAGCCATTCATCACGTGTAAGAGTAGGGCCAAGTGCGGCACTAACGCAGGTCTAATAGCAAGGCATTCCAGGCGAATTCCGGCGCGCGTCATCCGCGAAGTAACCTGGCCCCTGTGAAGCTTTTGGGTCGCAAGAAGGGCCAGGACACCGACCTCGATGAAACCGTGGCCGTGTCGGCCGCCTCCGACGTTGCTGGCGCCCCGGACGCCGCACCCCGCCGGACCGGACCCAAGGGGCGTCCCACGCCCAAGCGCAACGAGGCCCGCCGGAACGCGAAGAAGGGCCCCGTCGCGCCCGCACCCATGACCTCCGCCGAGGCGCGGGCCCGGCGCAAATCGCTGGCCGGGCCCAAGCTCAGTCGTGAGGAGCGCCGCGCCGAAAAGACCGCCAACCGCGCGCGCATGTCGGAGCGCCGCAATCGCATGATGGCCGGCGAAGAGGGCTACCTGCTGCCGCGCGACCAGGGCCCGATCCGGCGCTACGTGCGCGACGTGGTGGATTCCCGGCGCAACCTGCTGGGCCTGTTCATGCCGTCGACCCTGTTTTTGATGTTCGTCATGTTCGGCGTCCCGCAGCTGCAGCTTTGGATTTCCCCGGCGATGCTGGCGCTGATGGCGGTGATGAGCGTCGACGGCCTGATCCTGGGCCGCAAAGTCAGCAAGCTGGTCGACGCGAAATTCCCCGACAACACCGAAAGCCGTTGGAAGCTAGGCCTTTATGCCGCCGGCCGCGCCTCCCAGATGCGCCGGCTGCGGGCGCCACGGCCCCAGGTCAAGCATGGCGCCAGTGTCGAATAACCGTTACCCGAAGGCCGGCTGACGCCGGTGCGCACCCTGGTGCTCGGCGGGATCAGGTCAGGCAAGTCACGGTGGGCGGAGGACGCCATCGCCGCGGGGTTGCCGCCCGGCCGGCCGGTTCATTACCTGGCTCCCGGGCCTGCCGGTGCCGACGACGCGGCCTGGGCGCACCGGGTCGCCGAACATCGTGAGCGCCGGCCCGCGCATTGGGCGACGATCGAAACCCAGGACATCGCAACGCAATTGCGGCAATCCGCGGACACCCCCACCCTGGTCGACGACCTCGGCACCTGGCTGGCCGGCGCGATGGACCGCGAGAACGCATGGGAGGGCGGCTCGGTGGCGGCGCCGGTCGACGACGTGGTGTCCGCGGTCGGCGGCTTCGCCTCGACACTGGTGCTGGTCAGCCCGGAAGTCGGGCTGACCGTCGTGTCCGCCACCGCGTCCGGGCGCCGGTTCGCCGACGAACTCGGCGGCCTCAACCAGCGCCTCGCCCGGCTGTGCGATCGGGTCGTGCTGGTGGTGGCCGGGCAGGCGGTGCCGATCAAACCGCCGGGGGGCTAATGGAATTCGCCGTCGTGTCACCGCCCGACGCGGGCGCCGCGGCCGCCGCCCGCGCGCGCCAGGACGCCCTGACCAAGCCGCGCGGCGCGCTGGGCCGCCTCGAGGACCTGTCGGTGTGGATCGCGTCGTGCCAGGGCCAATGCCCCCCGCGACAGTTCGAGCGCGCCCGGGTGGTGGTGTTCGCCGGTGATCATGGTGTCGCCGGCTCGGGGGTGTCGGCCTACCCGCCGGAGGTGACCGCGCAGATGGTCGCCAACATCGACGCCGGCGGGGCAGCGATCAACGCGCTGACCGGCATCGCCGGGGCGAGCGTGCGCGTCGCGGACCTGGCGGTCGACGCCGAGGCGCTCAGTCCACCGATCGGCGCCCACAAGGTGCGGCGCGGCAGCGGCGACATCACGGTGCAGGACGCGTTGAGCGACGAGGAGACCGAGCGGGCCCTGGCCGCCGGCGCCGCCATCGCCGACGAGGAGGTCGACGCGGGCGCGGATCTGCTGATCGCCGGTGACATGGGCATCGGAAACACCACGGCCGCAGCGGTTTTGGTGGCGGCGTTGACCAACGCCGAGCCGGTCGTGGTGGTGGGCTTCGGCACCGGGATCGACGACGCGGGGTGGGGACGCAAGACCGCCGCGGTGCGCGACGCCCTGTTCCGCGCGCGGCAGGTGCTGCCGGACCCGGTCGCGCTGCTGCGCTGCGCGGGCGGCGCGGATCTGGCGGCGATGGCGGGCTTTTGCGCGCAGGCTGCGGTGCGGCGCACACCGCTTCTGCTCGACGGCATGGCGGTGACGGCGGCCGCGCTGGTCGCCGAGCACCTGGCTCCCGGCGCCCGGATGTGGTGGCAGGCCGGTCACCGGTCCACCGAGCCGGGCCACGCGTTGGCGCTCACGGCACTGGATCTGGAGCCGATCCTCGACCTGCGCATGCGGCTGGGCGAGGGAACCGGCGCCGCGCTGGCGGTGCCGGTGCTGCGCGCCGCGGTGGCCGCGCTGTCGTCGATGGCCACGTTCACCGAGGCCGGCGTGTCCAACCGCCCCGACCAGGCCGCTCCCCCGTCGTGATCCGTTCGCTGGCAACGGCTTTCGCGTTCGGGACGGTGCTGCCCGTCCCGGGTGCACGGACCGCGCCGATGGGTCGGGGCGCCCTGACGGCGCTGCCGGTGGTGGGTGCGGCCCTGGGTGCGCTGGCCGCGGCGGTGACCTGGGGCGGGGTTCACGCGTTCGGGCCGTCCAGCCCGCTGCCCGGGGCGCTTGCGGTCGTGGTGCTGCTGCTGATCACGCGCGGCCTGCACGTCGACGGCGTCGCCGACACCGCCGACGGCCTGGGCTGCTACGGGCCGCCGCAGCGGGCGCTGGCGGTGATGCGGGAGGGATCGACCGGGCCGTTCGGGGTGGCCGCCGTCGTCGTCGTGGTGCTGCTGCAGGGGCTGGCGTTCTCGGCGCTGGGCGCGGGCGGCGGGGTGCGCGGCCTCGTCGGGATCGCCGTGGCGGTGTTCGCCGGGCGGGTCGCCGCGGTGCTGGCCGGCCACCGCGCGGTGCCGGCCGCCGAGGGCAGCGCGCTGGGTGCCGCGGTCGCCGGAAGTCAGCCGACGGCCGTGGTGGCGGCCTGGGTCGCGGTGCTGCTGGGGGTTTCGCTGGCGGCCGGGCCACGGCCGTGGCACGGACCGGCGGCGGCGCTGCTGGGCCTGGGCTGCGGCGCGGTCCTGGTGCGGCACTGCGCGCGCCGCTTCGGCGGGATCACCGGCGACGTGCTGGGCGCCGCGATCGAGCTGACGACGACGGTGTGCGCGGTGGCGCTCGCGGGCCTGGTGCGGTGGTAGCACGCCGAGCGCCCGGCCAGCCGGGCGCCGACACCCGAGCGCCCGGCTGGCCGGGCGATCGGGCGGCTACCCGAGCTGCCTACCCGAGCCGCCTACCCGAGCCGGGCCATCCAGCCGTGGGTGTCGGCGAAGGTGCCCCGCTGAATCCCGGTGAGCGTGTCGCGCAGCGCCATCGTCACCTCGCCGGATTGGCCGTCGGCGATGGTGAATTCGGCGTCGCCGTACTTGACGTGGGAGACGGGTGTGATGACCGCGGCGGTGCCGCAGGCGAACACCTCGGTGATCTCGCCCGCGGCGGCCTTCTTCTGCCACTCGTCGATGTCGATCTTGCGTTCCTCGACGGAGAACCCGGCGTCAATGGCCAACTGCAGCAACGAATCCCGCGTGATTCCGGGTAGCAATGAGCCGGACAGTTCCGGGGTGACCAGCCGCGCCGACCCCCCGCTGCCGAACACGAAGAAGATGTTCATGCCGCCCATCTCCTCGACGAAGCGTCGCTCGACGGCGTCCAGCCACACCACCTGGTCGCAATCGTGGGCCGCGGCTTCGGCCTGAGCGGACAGCGAGGCGGCGTAGTTGCCGCCGAATTTGGCCGCGCCGGTGCCGCCGGGGCTGGCCCGCACGTACTCCGTCGACACCCAGACCGTGACGGGGTTGATGCCGCCCTTGAAGTAGGCGCCGGCCGGCGAGGCGATCACCAGGTAGCGGTATTGCCGGGAGGGCCGCACGCCCAGTCCGGGCTCGGTGGCGATGACGAACGGGCGCAGATACAGCGCCTCTTCCCCACCGGCGGACGGGACCCAGGCGTTGTCGACGGCGATGAGCTGGCGCAGGGATTCCATGAACAGTTCTTCGGGCAGTTCGGGAACCGCCAGCCGCCGCGCCGAGGACCGCAGCCGGGCGGCGTTGGCCTCGGCGCGAAACGAGACGATCGAGCCGTCCGCCCAGCGGTACGCCTTGAGGCCCTCGAAGATTTCCTGGGCGTAGTGCAGCACGAGCGCCGACGGGTCCAACTCGATCGGGCCGTAGGGGATGACGCGCGCGTCGTGCCAGCCCCGGCCCTCGTCGTACTCGATCGCCACCATGTGGTCGGTGAAGTATTTACCGAAACCCGGCTCGGCCAGGATGGTTTCGCGTTCGGTGTCGGTCGCCGGACGTGTCGAGCGCGAAACCGTGAACTCGAGGGAGCCACTGGTCATCCGCCGATTGTATATCCGCCCGCCGAATCGGATTTCGCCCGCGCGGGCGGCGCGGCTAGCGGGTTTTCACCGCGACGAACGGCGGGCGCACGACTTCGCAGGCGGCGCGACGGCCGCGGACGTCGACGGTGATCTCCTGGCCGTCCTCGACCCCGGCGTCGGTGTCGAGGAGCGCCAGCGCGATGCCGGCCTGCAGCGTCGGGGAGAAGGTGCCCGAAGTGGTCACCCCGACCGGGGTGTCGCCGGCCAGCACGGTCTGCCCGGCGCGCAGCACCCCGCGGCCGGTCATCCGCAGCCCGCGCAGCAGCCGCCGCGGCCCCGCCTCCTTCTCGGCCAGCAGGGCGTCGCGGCCGAAGAACGCCTCCTTCTTCCAGCCGATCGCCCAGCCGCAGCGGGCCTGCAGCGGGGAAATGTCGAGCGACAGTTCGTGCCCGTGCAGTGGATAGCCCATCTCGGTGCGCAGCGTGTCGCGGGCGCCCAAGCCGGCCGGCTCGCCGCCGGCCGCCGTGACCGCGGCGGCCAGCGCGTCGAACACCACACCGGCGGACTCCCACGGCGGCAGCAGCTCGTAGCCGTGCTCGCCGGTGTACCCGGTGCGGCAGACCCGCACCGGTACCCCGGAATACGAGGTGTCGGCGTAGGCCATGTAATCCATGTCGGTGGGCAGGCCCAGCTCGCCGAGCACGTCGGCCGAGCGCGGGCCCTGTACGGCCAGCACCGCATAGGAGCGATGCAGGTTGGTGATGGACAGTTCGGGGGGCGCGGCCGCCTGTAGCGCGTCGACCACGGCCGCGGTGTTGGCGGCGTTGGGCACCAGAAAGATCTCGTCGTCGTCGACGTAGTAGGCGATCAAATCGTCGACGACCCCGCCGGATTCGGTGCAGCACAGGGTGTATTGCGCCTTGCCGGGCCCGATCCGGTTCAGGTCGTTGGTGAGCGCGGCGTTGACGAACCGCGCGGCGCCCGGCCCGCGCACCAAGGCCTTGCCCAGGTGGCTGACGTCGAACAGGCCGACCGCGTTGCGCGTCGCGTTGTGCTCGCTGACCGTGCCCGCATACGACACCGGCATCAGCCAGCCGCCGAACTCGGCGAAGCTGGCACCCAGGTCGCGGTGACGGTCTTCTAACGGTCCGTGCAGAAGGTCGGCTTCGTTGCTCACGACTCTTCACCCTAAGGGGCCGCGACGGCCGGCCCGTTAGGGTGATGCGGATGAGCACAGAACCCGGTTACGCCTCCCCCGCTGTCACTGTCGCCTCCTCGCTGCCCCGGCGCGCCGCCGCGTCCACCGTGCTGATCGTGCCCGTCGTCTCGACCGGCGACGACGACAAGCCGGGCGCGGCCGTCACCGAGGCCGGGCCGTTTCTGTCCTCGGATGCGGTCGCCGAGATCGAGTCGGGGCTGCGCGCGCTGGAGGCCACCGGCGGCGCCGACCAGGTGCACCGCCTGGTGGTGGGATCGCTGCCGGTGTCCAGCGTGCTGACGATCGGCCTGGGCAAGCCGCGGCCGGAGTGGCCGGCCGACACGGTCCGCCGCGCCGCCGGGGTGGCCGCGCGGTCCCTGGGCAGCACCGCGGCCGTGATCACCACGCTGGGCGAGCTGCCCGGTGACGGCGTCGTCTCGGCCGCCGTCGAGGGCCTGATCCTGGGCAGCTACCGGTTCACCGACTTTCGCAGCCCCAAGTCCGCACCCAAAGACAAAGGGCTGGGCAAGATCACGGTGCTCGCCACCGCCAAGGACGCCAAGAAGGACGCCGCGCACGGTGCGGCCGTCGCGACCGCGGTCGCCACCGCCCGCGACTTCGTCAACACCCCGCCGAGCCACCTGTTCCCTGACGAATTCGCCAAGCGTGCAAGGGCTTTGGGCGAGTCGGTGGGACTCGAGGTCGAGGTGCTCGACGACAAGGCGCTACGCAAGGGCGGTTACGGCGGGATCATCGGCGTCGGCCAGGGGTCGTCGCGGCCGCCGCGGCTGGTGCGGCTGACCCACCGGGGCGCGAAGCTGGCCAAGCGGTCCAAGCAGGCGAAGCGAGTCGCCCTGGTGGGCAAGGGCGTCACGTTCGACACCGGCGGCATCTCGATCAAGCCGGCGGCCGGGATGCACCACATGACCTCGGATATGGGCGGGGCCGCGGCGGTCATCGCGACGGTCACGCTGGCCGCGCAGCTGCAGCTGCCCATAGACGTGATCGCCACCGTGCCGATGGCCGAGAACATGCCGTCGGCGACGGCGCAGCGCCCGGGTGACGTGCTGACGCAGTACGGCGGCATCACCGTCGAGGTGCAGAACACCGACGCCGAGGGCCGGCTGATCCTGGCCGACGCCATCGTGCGCGCCTGCGAGGACAACCCGGACTACCTGATCGAGACGTCCACGCTGACCGGCGCGCAGACGGTGGCGCTGGGCAGCCGGATCCCCGGGGTGATGGGCAGCGACGAGTTCCGCGATCGCGTGGCCGCGATCTCGCAGCGGGTCGGCGAAAACGGTTGGCCGATGCCGCTGCCCGACGAACTCAAGGAGGACCTGAAGTCCACGGTGGCCGACCTGTCGAACATCAGCGGGCAGCGCTTCGCCGGCATGCTGGTGGCGGGGGTGTTCCTGCGCGAGTTCGTCGCCGACGGCGTGGGCTGGGCGCACATCGACGTGGCCGGCCCGGCCTACAACACCGGCGGGCCGTGGGGGTATTCGCCCAAGGGTGCCACCGGCGTGCCGGTCCGCACCATGTTCGCGGTGCTCGAGGACATCGCCGAAAACGGCTGACGCGCAGACTATTTCGTCAGCAGCGACATCGCGGCGCGGGTCAGCCTGCGCCGCGGCCAGCCGCTGACCCCGCCCGCGGCCAGCGCGGCGTTGGCGGCGTTGCGCCCGCAGGCGCCGTGCACCGAACCGCCCGGGGTGGCCGACGCACTGCCCAGATACAGCCCCTCGACCGGGGTTTCGGCCCGGCCCATCCCGGCCGCCGGTCGAAAGATCAGCATCTGCTGAAGCTGCGCGGTGCCACCGTTGAGCGCGCCCAGGTGCAGGTTGGCGTCGCTGGCCTCCAGGTCCGACGGGCGCTGCACGAACCGGTCGATCACCGCCGCGCCGAAGCCGGGCGCATGCTCCTCGATGACCCGGTCCACCGAGTCGGCGAGGCGCTCGGCAGAGGAGTCGTCGGCGACATTGCGGGGCAAATGCGTGTACGCCCACACACTTTCGGTGCCCGCCGGCGACCGGGTCGGGTCGGCGGTGGTGGTCTGCCCCAGCAACATGAACGGATGCTCGGGCACCGTCTTGGTGTTCAGGTCGGCCATCCAGCGCACCAGCCCGTCGCCGTCGGCCCCGAGGTGCACGGTGCCCACGCCGCGCAGCCGTTGCGCCCGCCACGGAACCGGCTCGCGCAGCGCATAATTCACCTTGACCACCGGCGGATCCCACGCGAAGTGCTCGAGGTCGCGCCGCACCTTGGGCGGCACCGCGTCGGCGGGCAGCATGTCGCAGAACAGTCGCGGCGCCGTCACGTCGGCCACCACCGCCCGACGCGCCCGCACCGTGCGCCCCTCGGCCGTCGTCACCGCGACCGCCCGGCCGCCGCGCACCTCGATGCGAGAAACGTTCTCGTTGCACTCGATTCGCGCGCCGGCGGAGCGGGCACGGCTGACCAGCGCGGCCGTCAGCTGTCCCGACCCCCCGACCGGCACCGGCCAGCCGCAGTCCTGGGCCAGCATCGTCATCAAAAAACCCATGGCGCCGCTGATCGGCGCATCGGGCGGGGCGTCGGCGTGCATGGCGTTGCCCAACAACAAGACTCGCGGTGCCTCCCCGGCGAATAGCTCGCTCGCCATGGTGTTGGCCGGCTGCACCAGCAGGCGCGCGACCCGGATCGCTTCCGACGTACCGAGTTCGGCCAGCAGCCGCAGCAGCGGGCGCACGGGCGGGAAGGGCGCCAGCATCGCGTCGAGCAGGGGCGCCTTGATGCGCTCCCACAACTTCACGATGCGCCACCAGTTTTCGCCGTCGGCGGGCTCGCGGCGCGCGAATTCCGCGGCGGTGCGCGCCGGGTCGCGGTAGATAATGGGCGGGTCGTCGTCGGCGCCGCCGCGGGGGTGGCCCACCACCGCGGGCGCGTGTGACCATCGCAAGCCGTGGTCCTCGAGCCGCAGCGCGGCGATCGCGGGCGAGGCCACCGTCATCGGGTAGTACGAGCTGAACAGGTCTGTGATGTAGCCCGGGGTCAGCTCGGCGCTGCGCACCGCGCCGCCGGGCTCCGGCTGGGCTTCCAGCACCAGCACGTCCCACCCCGCGTCGGCCAGCATCGCGGCGGCAACCAGCCCATGGTGCCCGGCACCGATGACGACCGCGTCGGCAGCGTCGTGCACGGTCACTTCACCTGGCTCGGCTCCAGACGTTCCGCTAGTGCCGCCAGCCGCAACAGGCACTCCTTGTTACGCGGGTAGGCCGCGGCCAACGCGACCGCATCGGGAACGAGGCTCATCGGGCCCTCGACCGGCACCTCGATCATTTCGATCCGGCACCCCTGCGGAATCTCGTGCAGCAGCATCGTGATCCGCGCGGCGCCCATCGGCCCCAGGCGGGCGCACAACACCAGCCTGTGTGGCGGTTCGCTTTCCTCCACGATGGTGGCGTCGTCGATCACCAGCGGCCAGATCCCGATGGAATGCCTGATCGAGGAGCCGGCCTCCGGCCAGTTCGGATCCACGGCGCGCATGCGGCTGTTGCCGACCACCCACTGGGTGTAGGTCCAGCCCTGCGCAAGCACCTCCCAGACCCGCTCGCACGGGACGGGCACCTCTCGCGTCGCAGTGATCACCGCACATCCTTTCCGCTCGTGACTACTGCGGCGGGATACCCACCCACGGGCGCTGTATCCGTCCGGGTTTATCGGCGAGGCGCTCCGGTTAATCTGCAAGCGGTCGTAATCCCCGGCAGGAAAAAGCGAAAGGCAAACCATGACGGCGCGACGGTTGATCATCGGTGTGGGCGCGGTGCTGTTGCTGGCCGGGGTCATCGGTTTGTTGGCGCCGGTGTCGGTCACCGACAGCAATGGCCACTCGGTGGGGTGCGGCAACGCCGTCGCGACGGATCTCTCCGAGGCCAGAAGCGCGAACAACAGCAATGGCGCGAATATCCCGATCCTCAACCAGATCGTCCCGCACACCGACTTTGTCGCGCAGTGCCAGTCGTCGGTGGGTGGCCGCCGGGCGTGGGCCATCCCGCTGGCCGTGCTCGGCGTCATCGCGATCGGCGCCACCCTGCTGACCGGGCGCCGCGGCGCGGCCACGGGCCCGTAATCGCCTCAGATCACCCGCATCCGCGCGGCGTTGCGCAGACCCTGCGGCGCCACCCGCGAAAGTCCGTACAGCGCATAGGCTTCCGGCGTGACCGGGCGGATCGGTTTCTTCTTCCTGACCGACGACAGGATCGCGTTGGCGACCTTGTCGGGGCCGTAGCGCCGCAGCGCGAACATCGTGCCCAGCTGCCCGCGGCGCCCGTCGACGGCCTCGGCCAGCTTTCCCGCGGGTGCGTCGAAGCGGGTGGTCTTGATGATGTTCGTGTCGATGACGCCGGGGCAGATCGTGGTCAGGCCGACGCCGGCGGCGTCGAGTTCGGCGCGCAGACAGTCCGAGAACATGTAGGTGGCCGCCTTCGACGTGCAGTACGCGCTCAGCGACTGCAGCGGGGCGTAGGCGGCCATCGACGACACGTTGACGATGTGGCCGCCGGTGCCGCGCTCCACCATCCGCCGCCCGAACGAGCGGCAGCCGTTCACCACCCCGCCGAGGTTGACGTCGAGCACGCGGTCGAACTGCTCGGCCGGGGTGTCCAGGAACCCGCCCGCCTGCCCGACGCCGGCGTTGTTGACCACGATGTCGGGCACGCCGTGCTCGGCGCTGACCCGCTCGGCGAACGCCTCCACCGCCTGCGCGTCGGACACGTCGAGCACGTAGGCGTGCGCGACGCCGCCGCGGGTGGCGATCTCGGCGGCGGTGGCCTTGACGGCCGCCTCGTCGATGTCGCTGATCACCACCTCGGCGCCCTCGCGCGCGAACGCGAAAGCGGTCTCGCGCCCGATGCCGCTGCCGGCGCCGGTGACCGACACCAGGGTGTCGCCGAACGATCCGCGCGGCCGCCCGATTTGCGCGCGCAACAGGGCGCGGCTGGGCTGCTTGCCCTCGATCAGGTCGGCGAAGTCGTGCACCGCCGCCGCCATCACCTGCGGGTGCGACATCGGGGAGAAGTGACCGGCCCGGATGTCGCGGCGCCACAGCCGCGGCACGAAGCGCGGGGTGTGGTCGTACCCGTACGGCCGCACGTACTTGTCCCTGGTGTTGACGATCAGCTGCACCGGCACGTCGATGACCGCGACGCCGTCCTTGCGACCGGAGAACGAGCGAAAGTAGTTGGCGGGATAGGTTTTCACGGACTGGGCGGCGTCGCGCGCGAGCTTGTCGGAATGATGGATCTGCTCGACGGGAATGTTGTCGACCGCGTTGCGGCGCAGCGCCGGCACCGACAGCGTCAGCCGCAGGAACAACGGCGCCAGCACCGGGATCGAGAACAGCAGCATGTACGTGAACCGCAGCGCCTGGCTGAGCGCCCGGAGGAAGGTACGCGGACGCCACGGCGCGCGCAGGCCCGTGAAGATGTAGTCGACCAGTTGGTCCTGAGCGGGCCCGGACACCGACGTGAACGTGGCCACCCGGTCACCCGCGCCGGGGCGCTTGAGGTAGTGCCACACCCCCACCGAGCCCCAGTCGTGGGCCAGCGCATGCACGGGCGCGCCCGGGCTCAGCTCGCCGGTCACCGCCGCGAAGTCGTCGGCGAAGCGATCCATGCTGTAGGCCGATACCGGCTTGGGCACCGAGGAAAGGCCGACGCCGCGGTTGTCGTAGCGGATGATCCGGAACCGCTCGGCCAGCAGCGGCACGACGCCGTCCCACAGCACGTGCGAGTCGGGAAAGCCGTGCACCAGCACCACGGTGGGGCCCTCGGGGTTGCCCTCTTCGTAGACGGCGATGCGCGCGCCGTCCGCGCTGTCGACGAAATGCCGGGGTAGTTGTTGTGATGGCGGCATCGGACCTCCCGCTCTGGCTGCCGTGGCCACACGGTAGCAAGCGTGATCGGGGTCACCCGGCCAGCGCGCGGTATCCGCCCTGGCTGCGTGCCGGCGCGGCCGCAGTGACAGGATAGTTTTGGATTGCTACTTCGCCTTCCACAAGCGAGCTGCACGACCCGCCCCGACCCACGAGCGATCGAGGAGTCAGAAAAGATGGCCTTCTCCGTCCAGATGCCGGCACTCGGTGAGAGCGTCACCGAGGGGACGGTCACCCGCTGGCTCAAGCAGGAAGGCGACACGGTCGAACTCGACGAGCCGCTCGTCGAGGTGTCGACCGACAAGGTGGACACCGAAATCCCGTCGCCGGCCGCGGGTGTGCTGACCAGGATCGTCGCCCAGGAAGACGACACCGTCGAGGTCGGCGGCGAGCTGGCCGTGATCGGCGACGAGGACGGCGGATCGCAGGCGCCGAGCCGGCAAGAGCCGCAGGCGCAGTCGGCGCCCCCCGCCCAGCCCGAGGCGCAACCCGAGCCCGAGCCGCAGCCCCAGGCCCAGCCCGAGCCGCAGCCGGCCCAGCAGAGCTCCGGCGGCGGCGACGCCACCCCGGTGCTGATGCCCGAACTGGGTGAGTCGGTGACCGAGGGCACCGTGACCCGCTGGCTCAAGAAGGTCGGCGATTCGGTCCAGGTCGACGACGCGCTTGTCGAGGTGTCCACCGACAAGGTGGACACCGAGATCCCGTCGCCGGTGGCCGGTGTGCTGATCAGCATCACCGCCGAGGAAGACGCCACCGTGCCCGTCGGCGGCGAGCTGGCCCGCATCGGCAGCGGTTCCGAGGCCGCCGCCCCCGCCGCGCCGCAGCCGCCGCCCGCGCCCAAGGCCGAACCCAAGCCGGAACCCGCGCCACAACCACAGCCCCAGGCGCAGCCGAAGCCCGAACCGACGCCGGCCCCCGCACCGCAACCGAAGGCGGCACCCGAGCCGAAAGCCCAACCCGCACAGGCCCAGCCGGCGGACGCGAGCGGCGACGGCACCCCTTATGTGACGCCGCTGGTGCGAAAACTGGCCGCCGAGAACAACATCGACCTCAGTTCGGTCACCGGCACCGGAGTGGGCGGCCGCATCCGCAAGCAAGACGTGCTGGCGGCCGCCGAGCGCAAGCAGCAGGCCGACAAGGCGCCCGCCGCCGCCGCTGCTCCCACTCCCGCTGCCGGCGAGGCCCGCAAGGCCGCTCCCGCGCCCGCCCCGGCGCCGGCGCTGGCGCACCTGCGCGGCACCACCCAGAAGGCGAGCCGGATCCGTCAGATCACCGCCAACAAGACGCGCGAATCCCTGCAGGCCACAGCCCAACTCACCCAGACCCACGAGGTCGACATGACCAGGCTGGTCGGGTTGCGGGCCAGGGCCAAGGCGGCGTTCGCCGAACGCGAAGGCGTGAACCTGACCTTCCTGCCGTTCATCGCCCGCGCGGTGATCGACGCCCTCAAGATCCACCCGAACGTGAACGCAAGCTACAACGAGGAAACCAAGGAGATCACCTACTTCGACGCCGAGCACCTCGGCTTCGCGGTCGACACCGAACAGGGTCTGCTCTCCCCCGTCGTGCACAACGCGGGCGACCTGTCGCTGGCCGGGCTGGCCAGGGCGATCGCCGATATCGCCGCGCGCGCCCGCTCGGGGAACCTGAAACCCGACGAGCTCTCGGGGGGCACGTTCACGATCACCAACATCGGCAGCCAGGGGGCGCTGTTCGACACCCCGATCCTGGTCCCGCCGCAGGCGGCGATGCTGGGCACCGGCGCCATCGTCAAACGCCCCCGGGTGATCGTCGACGAATTCGGCAACGAATCGATCGGTGTCCGCTCGATCTGCTACCTGCCGCTGACCTATGACCACCGGCTGATCGACGGCGCGGACGCCGGGCGGTTCCTGACCACCATCAAGCACCGGCTCGAAGAGGGAGCGTTCGAGGCAGACCTCGGGCTCTGAGCGCGAACGTGGCTGGTCAAAAGTTCGTCGTCGCGGTCGCAGGGTCGTCCGGCCTGATCGGCTCCGCCCTCACCGCGGCCCTGCGGGCCGCCGACCACCGGGTGCTGCGCATCGTGCGTCGCGCGCCGAGCAACGCCGACGAGGTGCACTGGAACCCCGAGAGCGGCGACCTCGACCCCGACACGCTGGGCGACGTCGACGCCGTCGTCAACCTGTGCGGCGTCAACATCGGCAAGCGCCGCTGGTCGGGCGCCTTCAAGCAGAGCCTGCGCGACAGCCGCATCGCCCCCACCGAAGTCCTGGCGCACGCCGTCGCCGACGCCGGGGTGGCAACCCTGGTCAACGCCAGCGCGGTGGGCTTCTACGGAAACACCAAGGACCGCGTGGTCGACGAAAACGACCGTGCCGGAAGCGGTTTCCTGGCCCGGCTGTGCGAGGACTGGGAGGCCGCCACGCTGCCGGCCCAATACGGCGGCGCCCGCGTGGTGCTGGCCCGCACCGGGCTGGTGTTCTCCCCCGCCGGTGGCGCGCTGGGGCGGTTGCGGCCGCTGTTCCGCACGGGCCTCGGGGCCCGGCTGGGCAGTGGTCGGCAGTACATGTCGTGGATCACGCTGGAGGACGAAGTGCGCGCGCTGCTGTTCGCGATATCGAACACCGCGCTGTCGGGGCCGGTGAACATGACCGGGCCCGCGCCGGTCACCAACGCCGAGTTCACCACCGCGTTCGGGCGGGCGGTCAACCGTCCGACGCCGTTGATGCTGCCCGGGTTCGCCGTGCGGGCCGCGCTCGGGGAGTTCGCCGACGAAGGCCTGCTGACGGGCCAGCGGGCCATCCCGTCGGCGCTGGAGCGCGCCGGTTTTCTGTTCCACCACAACACGATTGGTGAGGCGCTCGGCTACGCCACCGCCCGGCGCGACCACGACTAGCGGCACGTGCGTCGCCCTTGCGCGCGCGGGCCGAGTACCGTCGCGAAGGTGATCGATTCCATCCGGTCCAGCCGGTCCCTGATCGACGTCCGCCAGCTCGGAACCGTCGACTACCGCGTGGCCTGGCAGCAGCAGCGCGACCTGGCCGACGCCCGCGCCGCGGGCGGCGGCGACACGTTGCTGTTGCTCGAGCACCCGGCGGTCTACACCGCGGGACGGCGCACCGAGCCCCACGAACGCCCGGCCGACGGCACCCCCGTCATAGACACCGATCGCGGCGGCAAGATCACCTGGCACGGTCCCGGTCAGCTGGTCGGGTATCCGATCATCGGCCTGGTCGAACCGCTCGACGTGGTCAACTACGTGCGGCGACTGGAGGAAGCGCTGATCAAGGTGTGCGCCGACCTGGGCCTGGACACGGTCCGCGTCCCGGGCCGGTCCGGGGTGTGGGTGCCGGGCACCGACGGCCGGCCCGACCGCAAGGTCGCGGCGATCGGCGTGCGGGTGTCGCGCGCCACCACCCTGCACGGGTTCGCGCTCAACTGCGACTGCGACCTGGGCGCCTTCAACGCCATCGTGCCGTGCGGCATCAGCGACGCCGGGGTGACGTCCCTGTCGGCCGAACTGCGCCGCCCGGTGACCGTCGACGACATCCGCCCGACCGTCGCCGACGCCGTCTGCGACGCCCTGGACGGGGTGCTGCCGGTGCGCGAGCACGACAGCGCCGCGCGCGTAGCATCAGCGATGTGACTGTCGCACCCGAGGGACGCAAACTCCTGCGCCTGGAGGTGCGCAACGCCGAAACCCCGATCGAGCGCAAGCCGCCGTGGATCAGGGTGCGGGCCCGGATGGGCCCGGAATACACGGAGCTCAAGAGCCTGGTCCGGCGCGAGGGCCTGCACACGGTCTGCGAAGAGGCCGGCTGCCCCAACATCTTCGAGTGCTGGGAGGACCGCGAGGCCACCTTCCTGATCGGCGGCGACCAGTGCACCCGTCGCTGCGACTTCTGCCAGATCGACACCGGCAAGCCCGCCGAGCTGGACCGCGACGAGCCCCGGCGGGTGGCCGACAGCGTGCGCACGATGGGGCTGCGCTACGCCACGGTCACCGGGGTGGCCCGCGACGACCTGCCCGACGGCGGCGCGTGGCTCTACGCCGAGACGGTGCGCGCCATCAAGGAGCTCAACCCGTCGACCGGCGTCGAGCTGTTGATCCCCGACTTCAACGGCGAGCCCGCCCGCCTGGCCGAGGTGTTCGAGTCGCGCCCGGAAGTGTTGGCGCACAACGTCGAAACCGTGCCGCGCATCTTCAAGCGCATCCGGCCGGCCTTCACCTACCAGCGCAGCCTGGACGTGCTCACCGCGGCACGTGACGCCGGGCTGGTCACCAAGAGCAACCTCATCCTCGGCCTGGGCGAGACCCCCGACGAGGTGCGCACCGCCCTGGCCGACCTGCGTCACGCCGGCTGCGACATCATCACCATCACCCAGTACCTGCGGCCCTCGGCGCGGCATCATCCCGTCGAGCGGTGGGTGAAGCCGGAGGAATTCGTCGGGTTCGCGCAGCACGCCGAGGGGCTGGGGTTCTCCGGGGTGCTGTCCGGACCGCTGGTGCGCTCGTCGTATCGCGCGGGTCGGCTCTATCAGCAAGCCGCCGCCGCCCGCTCCTCGGACGCCGCGGCACGGTAGCCGCCGGGGCGCTACGTATTCTTTGACTATGGCTAAATCCCGCACTGCCGCGCAGAACAAGGCCGCCCGAGCGCAGGCGCAGGCCGCCCGCAAGGCCGCCGCGCGGGAGCGCCGCACCCAGTTGTGGCAGGCGTTCAACCTGCAACGCCAGGAGGACAAGCGCCTGCTGCCGTACATGATCGGCGCCTTCGTGCTGGTCGTGGGCATCTCGGTGGGCGTCGGGCTGTGGGCCGGCGGGCTGACGATGATCACCTTGCTCCCGCTCGGCGTGGTGCTGGGCGCGCTGGTCGCGTTCATCGTCTTCGGTCGCCGCGCCCAGAAGTCGGTCTACCGCAAGGCCGAAGGCCAAACCGGGGCGGCCGCATGGGCACTGGACAACCTGCGCGGCAAGTGGCGGGTGACCCCCGGCGTGGCCGCGACCGGACACTTCGACGCCGTGCACCGCGTCATCGGCCGGCCCGGCGTGATCCTGGTCGGCGAGGGGTCGGCGACCCGGGTGCGCCCGCTGCTGGCGCAGGAGAAGAAGCGCACCGCCCGCCTGATCGGGGACGTGCCGATCTACGACATCATCGTCGGCAACGGCGAGGACGAGGTGCCCCTGGCCAAGCTGGAGCGCCATCTCACCCGGTTACCGGCCAACATCACCGTCAAGCAGATGGACACGCTGGAGTCCCGGTTGGCCGCGCTGGGGACGCGGGCCGGGGCCGCCGTGATGCCCAAGGGTCCGCTGCCCAACGCGGGCAAGATGCGCGGTGTGCAGCGCACGGTGCGCCGCAAGTAATCGCTGGCTTTCAGTTCAGCGCCTCACCACGGCCGTCGCGGTCAGCCGATCCTGCAGCCCGCGGCCGTCCCAGTCGGTGAACAGCGCCGGGACCACGGTGCCGACGAGGAGACCGCGCACCACCGCGCGGCCCGTGCCGACCAGCCCGCGCCCGTCCACCGTCACCACCTGCAGACCCAGCGCCAGCTGGCCGGGCGTGAAGCCGAACAGCCGCACCGAGACCACGCCCAGCACGAACCAGATGACCAGCTCGGCGGTCGCCAGCGCCCCTTCGGGGAACCACCCGAGCCGCATGGCCAGCGCCGCCAGGCCCAACGCGATGAGCCAGTCGATGGTCAGCGCGCCCAGCCGTCGTCCCATCCGCGCCAGCGAGCCCGGCCCGCTCTCGGGCAATCCCAGCTTTTCACCGGGGTAGGCGGATCGCGATTCCGGCGTCATCGCCGCGGACCGGGGTCCGAATAAACCGACGGCCGGGTCCGGAACGGTGGGCGGACGGTGCGCTCTGCCACCAGAAAAGATACGATCTTGCGATCCATGGCCCCACAATAGAACCCGCCGCCAAAGCGGCCACTTTTTGCGTGTGGCATGGTCACGTAACGTGCGCGCAACATCGGGTTGACTGACGGGCAACATCTGCTCCCTAGCGTCAGGCCGCGGATCTCACCAAGTAAAGGAGCACTCTGTGACGGAAAAGACGCCCGACGACGTCTTCAAACTCGCGAAGGACGAAAACGTCGAGTTTGTCGACGTGCGGTTCTGTGATTTGCCCGGCATCATGCAGCACTTCACCATTCCGATTTCGTTTTTCGACGAGAGCGTTTTTGAGGACGGCTTGGCATTCGACGGCTCGTCCATTCGCGGATTCCAGTCCATTCACGAATCGGACATGTTGCTCCTGCCCGACCCCGCTACGGCGCAGATCGACCTGTTCCGCGAAGCCAAGACGCTGAATCTGAACTTCTTCGTGCACGACCCCTTCACCCTCGAGCCGTACTCGCGCGACCCCCGCAACATCGCCCGTAAGGCCGAGAACTACCTGATCAGCACCGGCGTTGCCGACACCGCGTACTTCGGCGCCGAGGCCGAGTTCTACATCTTCGACTCGGTGAGCTTCGATTCGCGCACCAACGGCTCGTTCTACGAGATCGACGCGATCTCGGGCTGGTGGAACACCGGCTCGCCCAACGAGCTCGACGGCAGCCCCAACCGCGGCTACAAGGTCCGCCCCAAGGGTGGCTACTTCCCCGTCGCCCCCGTGGACCACTACGTCGACCTGCGCGACAAGATGCTGTCCAACCTGATCACCGCCGGCTTCAGCCTGGAAAAGGGTCACCACGAGGTGGGCACCGGCGGCCAGGCCGAGATCAACTACAAGTTCAACACGTTGCTGCACGCGGCCGACGACATGATGCTCTACAAGTACATCGTCAAGAACACGGCCTGGCAGAACGGCAAGACCGTCACGTTCATGCCCAAGCCGCTGTTCGGTGACAACGGCTCCGGCATGCACACCCACCAGTCGCTGTGGAAGGACGGCAGCCCGCTGATGTACGACGAGACCGGTTACGCCGGCCTGTCGGACACCGCCCGCCACTACATCGGCGGCCTGCTGCACCACGCGCCGTCGCTGCTGGCGTTCACCAACCCCACGGTGAACTCCTACAAGCGGCTGGTGCCCGGCTACGAGGCCCCGATCAACCTGGTCTACAGCCAGCGCAACCGCTCGGCCTGTGTCCGGATCCCGATCACCGGCACCAACCCGAAGGCCAAGCGGCTCGAGTTCCGTTGCCCCGACTCCTCGGGCAACCCGTACCTGGCGTTCTCGGCCATGCTGATGGCCGGCCTGGACGGCATCAAGAACAAGATCGAGCCGCAGGCCCCGGTCGACAAGGACCTCTACGAGCTGCCGCCCGAAGAGGCCGCCAACATCCCGCAGGCGCCCACGCAGCTGTCCGCGGTGATCGACCGGCTGGAAGAAGACCACGAATACCTCACCGAGGGCGGCGTTTTCACGCCCGACCTCATCGAGACGTGGATCAACTTCAAGCGCGAGAACGAGATCCTGCCGGTCCAGATCCGGCCGCACCCCTACGAATTCGCGCTGTACTACGACGTTTAAGGACGTCTGAGTCGGCCTGACGAAAACCACCCGCGTGGTTCGGTTGCCGCGCGGGTGGTTTCGTCTGTGCCGCGGTTTGTTGTGGCCCATCCTGGGTAGTCGGCTGGCCATGGGCACAGCGATACCGGGCGCCCCGCTGAACCTGAGCCGGGCTCTGACGGTGGCGCGGCTACACGGAACTTTCAACCTGGCGGGCGGCCTGTGGCCGATGGTGCATCGGCGAAGCTTCGAAGCGGTGCTGGGACCCAAGATCGACCGGTGGCTGGTATATACCGTCGCCGGTCTGATGGCCTGCATCGGAGTGGCCCAAACGGGCGCCACCGCCGACCCGGCCAGCCTGCGGCTGGCACGGCGGATCGGAATCGGGTCGGCGCTGACGCTCGGAACGATCGACGTGCTGTACGCGCCGAAGGGACGCATCAGCAAGATGTATCTGGTCGACGCGTTGGCAGAGGCCGGCTGGCTCGCCGCATGGGCCGCGACGGCGCTCAACTCTCGACAATGATGTTCTGCGCGACGCGCGCTCAGCCGTCGAGCGCAAGGTCCTTGCGGAAGCGCTGCATGCCGTCGATCTTGTCGTCGAGGGTGGCGTCGGGCCCGGCGTAGAACATCCACGGCATCGTGATGATCCCGGTGATGCCGCCGGCCTCCGCGCGCCGATAGTCGGCGGTGGTGAACGCGTCGGTCAGCGGGGTCAACACGGTGAAATCGTCCATGGACAAACCGTTTTCGGCCCGCATCTCCCGCAGCCGGCCGATGGCATCGAGCGCGCGCTGGGTGTTGATCAGATCCCCGATCCAGCCGTCGTTGCGGGCGGCGCGGCGCAACGCGATCTCGCTCAGCCCCCCGACGTACACCGGGATCGGCGGCGGGGTGGGCTGCATCTCGAGGCGCGGCGCGGTATAGAACTCGCCCTCGAACTCCGTCCAGCCCGGCGACCACAGCGCCCGCATCAGCTCGATCATTTCGTCGGTGCGTTTGCCGCGGGCCTCGAATCGCTCACCCATCAACGCGAATTCCTCGCGGCACCAGCCCACGCCGATGCCCAGCTCCACCCGGCCCGACGCCAAAACCGCGGCGGTGCCAATGGCTTTCGCCGCCGAATACGGGTTGCGCATCGCGGGGATGTAGACCGTGTTGACGAACCGCAGCCGCGTGGTGACCTGGGCCAGCGCACCGACGAGCACCCAGGGGTCCGGCCAGTCGGTGAAGGGCTGCCAACGCCGTTCCCCGTCCTTGGTGTACGGGTACGGCGTGTCCAGCGTCTCGAGGTTGACGACGTGGTCGGGGATGCCGATCCCGTCGTAGCCGAGTTCGTCGGCCGCCTTGGCGAGCTCGATGATCTCGCGGGTGTTCAAAAAGGCGCTGCTGATGTAGAACTTCACTGCGCCTCCTGCGCCCAGGCCGGCTCGATGAAGACGCCGTCGGCCTCGACGGTGACGCCATTGGAATCCGAAATGGCGCCGCGCGCAAAGACTTTGCGGCCCTCCTTGCCGTCGACCCACGCCTCACAACGAAGCGGGCCCAGCGGCGTGCCGCGCAGATACTTCACGGTGATGGTCCCGGTGAACCGCGCCTTGGACAGGCCCTCGCTGGCCGCCTCGCCGAGCATGTGGTCGAGCACCAGGGCGCTGACGCCCCCGTGCACCAGCTTGGGCGGGCCCTCGTAGGCCGAGCCGAGGACGAACTCGCTCCAGCAGCGCCCCTCGCCCGCGTGGTGCACGACGATCGGCGGGGCGATGGGGTTGCACACGCCGATCGCGGCGTTGCCCAACGGCAGCGGGCGGCCGTCGACGCGGTAGCTCACCCCGATCGGGCGGGTGCGTTGCCGCAGCGATGCGGTGACGGCCTCGATCGCCCGCCGGGCCTCGGCGACGACGTCGTCGTCGGCCTCGGTGCGGATGGTCGCGTCGACGAGCCCGCGGACCGCATCGGCCAACGGCGCATACAGCGCGGTCACGCGATCGGCTTCCGTCGCGCTGAGCACCTCGAATATGGCGTCCAACGCGCCGGCCTCCTGACTCAACTTCCAAACACCTTGCGCACGATGGCCTTTGCGCGTCGCGTCACCCGTAAATAGTTGTCCAAGAATTCGCCGCCCTCGTCGGTCGGCCAGCCCGCGGCCACGGCGACCGCGTTCAGCTGGCGCCCGTGGCCCGGCAGCTGGTCGGTGGGCTTACCCCGGACCAGCACCAGCGCGTTGCGGGCCCGGGTGGCCGTCAGCCAGGCCTGCCGCAGCAGCTCCACCTCGTCGGCGGGCACCAGGTCGGCCTCGGCGATCGCGTCCAGGCACGCCAGCGTCGACGTGGTGTGCAGCGCGGGGATCTCGTGGGCGTGCCGCAGCTGCAGCAGCTGCACGGTCCATTCGATGTCGGCCAGTCCCCCGCGGCCCAGCTTGGTATGCGTGTTGGAGTCGGCGCCGCGCGGCAGCCGCTCGGCGTCGACGCGGGCCTTGATGCGGCGGATCTCGCGCATCGCCTCCGACGACACCCCGTCGGGTGGATAGCGCGTCTTGTCGGCCATCAGCAGGAACCGCTGCCCCAGCTCCGCGTCGCCGGCGACCGCGTGCGCGCGCAGCAGCGCCTGAACCTCCCACGGCTGCGCCCACTGCCCGTAGTAGGCGGCGTAGGAGGCCAGGGTGCGCACCAGCGGACCGTTGCGGCCCTCGGGCCGCAGGTTGGCGTCGACCTCCAGCGGCGGGTCGACGCTGGGCGTTCCCAGCAGCGTCCGGACCTGCTCGGCGACCGTCGTCGCCCAGCGCACGGCGACGGAATCCTCGACACCGGAAGCCGGTTCGCACACGAACATCACGTCGGCGTCCGAGCCGTAGCCCAGTTCGGCGCCGCCCAGCCGGCCCATGCCGATGACGGCGATGGCCGCCGGCGCCTTACCGTCCGCGGGAAGGTTGGTCCGGATCATCGCGTCCAGCGCGGCCTGCAGCACGGCCACCCACACCGAGGTCAGCGCCTTGCACACGTCGACGACCTCGAGCATGCCGAGCAGGTCGGCCGACGCCACCCGGGCCAGCTCGCGGCGCCGCAGGGTGCGCGCCCCGGCGATCGCCCGCACCGGGTCGGAATAGCGGGCGGCCGAGGCCACCAGCGCGCGGGCCACCGCGGCGGGCTCGGTCTCCAGCAGGTGCGGGCCGCTCGGCCCGTCGCCGTAGTCCTGGATGACCCGGGGCGCGCGCATCAACAGGTCCGGCACGTACGCCGAGGTCCCCAGCACGTGCATGAGCCGGCGGGCGACGGCGGGCTTGTCGCGCAGGGTGGCCAGGTACCAGCTTTCCCCGGACAGCGCCTCGGACAGCCGCCGGTAGGCCAGTAGCCCGCCGTCGGGATCGGGCGTGTACGACATCCAGTTCAGCAGCCTGGGCAGCAGCACCGACTGCACCCGCCCGCGCCGGCCGCTCAGGTTGACCAGCGCCGACATGTGCTTCAGAGCGGACTGCGGGCCCTCGTAGCCCAGGGCGGCCAGCTGACGCTCGGCGGCCTCGGAGGTCATGCCGTGCGCGATCTCCAGCCCGGCCGGGCCGATCGATTCCAGCAGCGGTTGGTAGAAGAGCTTGGCGTGCAGCTGCGACACCCGCAGGTTCTGGTGCCGCAGCTCCTCGCGCAGCACCCCGGCGGCGTCGTGGCGGCCGTCGGGCCGGACGTGGGCGGCCCGCGCCAGCCAGCGCACCGCCTCCTCGTCGTCGGGCTCGGGCAGCAGGTGGGTGCGCTTGAGCCGCTGCAGCTGCAGCCGGTGCTCGAGCAGGCGGAGGAACTCGTAGGAGGCGGTGAGGTTCGCGGCGTCCTCGCGTCCGATGTAGCCGCCCTGGCCGAGCGCGGTCAGCGCGTCCACCGTCGACGCCACGTGCAGCGACTCGTCGCTGCGCCCGTGCACCAACTGCAGGAGCTGCACGGCGAATTCGACGTCGCGTAGCCCGCCGCTGCCGAGCTTGATCTCGCGGCCGCGGACCTCGGCGGGCACCAGCTGCTCGACCCGCCGCCGCATCGCCTGCACCTCGACCACGAAGTCCTCGCGCTCGCAGGCGACCCAGACCATCGGCATCAGCGCGTCCAGGTAGCGCTGTCCGAGCTCCGCGTCGCCCACCGCCGCGCGCGCCTTCAGCAGCGCCTGGAACTCCCAGGTTTTCGCCCACCGCTGGTAGTAGGCGATGTGCGACTCGACGGTGCGCACCAGCTCGCCGCTGCGGCCCTCCGGCCGCAGCCCGGCGTCGACCTGAAAGAACGCCTCGGAGGCCAGCCGCATCATCTCGCTGGCCACCCGGGTGGTGAGGGTGTCGGCGTGCTCGGCGACGAAGATGACGTCGACGTCGCTGACGTAGTTCAGTTCGCGGGCACCGCATTTGCCCATCGCGATGACCGCCAGCCGCGGCGGCGTCCTGTCGCCGCACACGGTGCTCTCGGCCACCCGCAACGCGGCGGCCAGCGCGGCGTCGGCCAGGTCCGACAGGTGGGCGGCCACCACGGTGAACGGCACCACCGGTTCGTCCTCGACCGTGGCGGCCAGGTCCAGCGCGGCCACCACCAGCAGCTGATCGCGATACAGGGTGCGCAGGCGCACCATCGCCGAACCGGGGTCGGCCAGCGCCTCCTCGACGCACTCGGTGAACTTCGTGCGCAGCTGGTCGTGGGTGGGCAGGGTGACGTTGCCGCGCAAGAGTTTCCAGGACTGCGGCTGGGCGATCAGGTGATCCCCGAGGGCCAGCGACGCGCCGAGCACACCGAACAGGCGCCCGCGCAGGGGGCGCTCGGTGAGCAGGGCGGCGTTGAGCTCGTCCCAGCCGGCGTCCGGGTTCTCGGCCAGCCGCACCAGGGCGAGCAGGGCGGCGTCGGGGTCCGCGGCGCGCGACAGCGACCACAGCAGGTCGACGTGGGCCTGGTCGTCGTGGTCGTGCCAGCCGAGTTGCGCTATGCGTTCGGCCGCTTGCGGATCGACCAACCCGAGCCGGCCCACGCTGGGCAGCCGGGGGCGCTGCGTCGCGGGTTTGGTCACGACCACGACGGTATCGCAACCCGCCGATCTTCAGGCGCGGGCGGCGCATGAAACCGCTACAGCGACAGGTAGGTGCTCAGTTCGTACGGGGTGACGTGGCTGCGGTAGTTCGCCCACTCGGTGCGCTTGTTGCGCAGGAAGAAGTCAAAGACGTGCTCCCCCAAGGTTTCCGCGACCAGCTCGGAGGACTCCATGGCGCGCAGCGCGCTGTCCAGGCTGGTGGGCAGCTCGCGGTATCCCATCGCCTGGCGCTCGGCGGGGGTCAGGTCCCACACGTTGTCCTCGGCCTGCGGCCCCAGCACGTAGCCCTTCTCCACCCCGCGCAGCCCGGCGGCCAGCAGCACGGCGAACGTCAGGTACGGGTTGCAGGCCGAGTCGGGGCTGCGGACCTCGACGCGCCGCGACGACGTCTTGTGCGGGGTGTACATGGGCACCCGCACCAGCGCGGAGCGGTTGGCCGCGCCCCACGACGCGGCGGTCGGCGCCTCGCCGCCGCCCACCAGCCGCTTGTAGGAGTTGACCCATTGGTTGGTGACGGCGCTGATCTCCGAGGCGTGCTCGAGGACCCCGGCGATGAAGGACTTGCCCACATCGGAGAGCTGCAGCGGGTCGTCGGGGCTGTGGAACGCGTTGACGTCGCCCTCGAACAGGCTCATGTGGGTGTGCATCGCGGAGCCGGGGTGCTGCCCGAACGGCTTGGGCATAAAGGACGCGCGGGCGCCGTTCTCGATCGCCACTTCCTTGATGACGTAGCGGAACGTCATCACGTTGTCGGCCATCGACAGCGCGTCGGCGAAGCGCAGGTCGATCTCCTGCTGTCCGGGCGCGCCCTCGTGGTGGCTGAATTCCACCGAGATGCCCATGAACTCCAGCGCCTCGATCGCGTGGCGGCGGAAGTTCGAGGCGGAGTCGTGGATCGCCTGGTCGAAGTAGCCGGCGTTGTCGACCGGGATCGGCGGCGTCCCGTCGTCGGCGCCGGCCTTGAGCAGGAAGAATTCGATCTCGGGATGCACGTAGCAGGAGAAGCCCAGGTCGTTGGCCTTCTGCAGCTGGCGGCGCAGCACGTGGCGGGGGTCCGCCCAGGACGGCGAGCCGTCCGGCATCGTGATGTCGCAGAACATCCGCGCCGAGTGGTGGTGACCGTTGGGCGAGGCCCACGGCAGCACCTGGAAGGTGGACGGGTCGGGGTTGGCGACGGTGTCGGACTCCGAGACCCGCGAGAAGCCCTCGATCGAGGATCCGTCGAAGCCGATGCCCTCCTCGAAGGCGCCCTCGAGTTCGGCCGGGGCGATGGCGACCGACTTGAGGAAGCCGAGCACATCGGTGAACCACAGCCGAACGAAGCGGATGTCTCGTTCCTCGAGCGTGCGCAGCACGAATTCCTTCTGACGATCCATAACTCGAACAGTATGCAACGGCTGTTAATTCTGTGTTACCGATGCCCGCTCAGAACCGTTGCGATGGCCGCGGCGGGGCCGTCGGTCGCTGGTCAGGACCGGCAGGTGTAGGCGGCCGGCGGCGGCGTGCCCGCGACCAGGTAGCGCACCACGGCGTTGTCCACGCATTGGTCGCCGTTGAACACCGCGGTGTGCTGCGTGCCGTCGTAGGTGATCAGCGGGCCGCCCAGCTGGCGCGCCAGGTTCACCCCGGCCTGATACGGGGTCGCCGGGTCGTGCGTGGTGGAGACGACGACGACCTTGCCCGGCGCCATGGCCGGCGCGGCGTGCGGCGCCGACGTCGGCGGCACCGGCCAGAGCGCGCACAAATCGCGGGGAGCGTTTCCGGTGAACGGCCCGTAGCTGAGGAAGGGCGCGGCCTGGCGGATCCGCTGATCCGCGGTCACCCAGCTGGCCTGGTCCGTCGGGTTCGGGGCGTCGACGCAGCGGATCGCGTTGAACGCGTCCTGGTCGTTGGAGTAGTGCCCGTCGCGGCCGCGTCCCTGATAGTCGTCGGCGAGCAGCAGCAGGTCGCCGGCGTCGGTGCCGCGCGCCAGGCCGAGCAGGCCGCTGGTCAGGTATTTCCAGTGCGTCGGCGTGTAGAGCGCGTTGATGGTGCCGGTGGTCGCGTCGGCGTAGCTCAGCCCGCGGGGGTCCGCGGTGCGGGCGGGCTTGGTGGCCAGCGGGTCGACCAGGGCGTGGTAGCGGGCGACGAATTGGGACGGGTCGGTGCCCAGCGGGCAGCCGGGCGAGCGCGCGCAGTCGGTGGCGTAGTCGTTGAAAGCCGTTTGGAATCCGGCCATTTGGTTGACGTTCTCGTCGATCGGGCCGACGGTCGGGTCGATGGCGCCGTCGAGCACCATCGCCCGCACGTGGTTGCCGAACTTCTCCAGGTAGGCGGTGCCCAGCTCGGTGCCGTAGCTGTATCCCAGGTAGTTGATCTGTTCGTCGCCCAGCGCCTGGCGCACCGCGTCCATGTCACGCGCGACGGACGCGGTGCCGGCGTTGGCCAGAAACGCGCTGCCCATCCGGTTGACGCATTGCTGGGCCAGCTGCCGGTAGAGCTGCTCGATGTGCGCGACACCGGCCGGGCTGTAGTCGACCATCGGTTCGCGCCGGTACGCGTCGAACTCGGCGTCGGTGCGGCAGCGCAGCGACGGAGTGGAGTGGCCCACCCCGCGCGGGTCGAAGCCCACCAGGTCGAAGTTGCGCCGCACCGGCGAGTTCTCCAGGTCCGGCGCCATCGCGGCCACCATGTCGACCGCCGAGCCGCCGGGACCGCCGGGATTGACCAGCAGCGACCCCATCCGTTGTCCGGTCGCGGGCACGCGGATGACCGCCAGTTTGGCCTGGGCGCCCCCGGGGTTGTTGTAGTCGATCGGGACCGACACCGTGGTGCATCGCGCGGCCGGGATATCGCTTGTGTCCGAGACGAATTGGTCGCAGCTTCCCCAGCCCTGCGGCACCGCGGCCGCCGGCGGGTTCGGCGCCGGGGTCTGCCCGGCACCGGGCTCGGGCGTGGCGCCGGCCACCGGCAGCGCGGCGGAACCACCGAGCACCAGACCGAACGAAAGCAGCGCCGAGCTCAAGGATCTCAGGCGCGACATGGCAGTCATCGTTGCAGCCGCGGGTACCCGTGGCAGCGCGAAACGATTACGCCTTGGTCTCGGCTGTGCTCCTCACCGAGCGTGCACGCATGGCGACGGATCGACGAAAATCCCGCCGGGAGTGCACGTTCGGCGTCAGCACTTGGCGCCGCTGGGCGGCGTGGTGCCGCCGACCAGATAGGCCGTCACGTAGTTGTCGATGCAGCTGTCGCCCTGGAAGACGACGGTGTGCTGGGTTCCGTCGTAGGTCAGCAGCGAGCTGCGCAGCTGGTCGGCCAGGTCCACGCCGGCCTTGTAGGGGGTCGCCGGGTCGTGCGTGGTCGACACCACCACCGTGGGCGCCAGGCCGGGCGCGGAAATGGTGTGCGGCTTGCTCGTCGGCGGTACCGGCCAGAACGCGCAGGTGCCCAGCGGCGCGTTGCCGGTGAACTGCCCGTAACTCATGAACGGTGCGATCTCCCGGGAGCGGCGGTCTTCGTCAATCACCTTGGCGCGGTCGGTGATCGGCGGCTGGTCGACGCAGTTGACCGCCACCCGCGCGTCGGTGGCGTTGGTGTAGTGGCCGTGCGCGTCGCGGCGCATGTACATGTCGGCCAGGGCCAGCAGGGTGTCGCCGTGATGGTCGACGAGTTCGGACAGGCCGTCGGTCAGGTGGTGCCACAGATTCGGTGAGTACAGCGCCATGATGGTGCCGACGATGGCGTCGCTGTAGCTCAGCCCGCGCGGGTCGTTGGTCGGGACCGGCCGGCCGATCATGGGGTTGTTGGGGTCGACCATCGGGTCGACCAGGCTGTGGTAGACGTCGACGGCCTTGGCCGGGTCGGTGCCCAGCGGGCAGCTCGGTTGCTTCGCGCAGTCGGCGGCGTAGTTGTTGAACGCGTCCTGGAATCCCTTGGCCTGCCGCAGGTCGGCCTCGATGGGATCGGCGTTGGGGTCGACGGCCCCGTCGAGGATCATCGCCCGCACCTTGTTCGGGAAGGCCTCGGCGTACGCCGAGCCGATCCGGGTGCCATAGGAGTAGCCGAGGTAGGTCAGCTTGTCGTCGCCGAGCGCGGCCCGGATGGCGTCGAGGTCCCTGGCGACGTTGACCGTCCCGATGTTGGCCAGGAAGCCCTTGCCCATCTTGTCGACGCAGCGGCCGACGAACTGCTTGGTCTCGTCCTCGATGTGGGCCACGCCGGCCGGGCTGTAGTCGACGTTGGGCTCGGTGCGCAGCCGGTCGTTGTCGGCGTCGGAGTTGCACCAGACCGCGGGGCGCGACGCGCCCACCCCGCGGGGATCGAAGCCGACCAAATCGAACCGTTCGCGGACCCGCTTCGGCAGCGACTGGACGACGCCCAACGCCGCTTCGATGCCGGACTCCCCCGGCCCGCCGGGGTTGATCACCAACGAACCGATCTTGTCGCCGGTCGCGGGAAAACGGATCATCGCCAGGGTGGCGTCGTCGCCGTCGAGGTTGTCGTAGTCGACCGGCACCGCGAGCTTGCCGCACAACGCGCCGGCCGGCAGCTTGACCTTCGGGTTCGCGGCCCGGCACGGCGTCCACTCCACCGCCTGGCCCAGCTTGGGTTCGGACATGACGGCGCGCCCCACCACCACGCGCGCGCAGCCCGCCACCAGCAGCGCGACGGCAGCGACCGACGTCCAGATCAGCAGCGTGCGCGCGCGCGTGCCGCGGCGAGTCAAACCCATGCCAACATATGCTGCCAGAGGAAACCTGAGATCCTGATCAGCGGCACCGCCGCGCGCGGAGCATGGCCTGTCTCACACTGTCGCGCCGTTTCAACCGTGCCGAAGAAATGGCAGAATGACACCGTCAGACGAACCCGGGGACCCGTTCAGGTTTTTCAAAGACTGAGGGCCACGAGGATCGACCCGACCACCCACTAGGGACAATGATGTCTGAGCACAACGTTTACGGTGCCAACTCGCCTGCGCCCGCGCAGCCGCTCACCAAGATCCGCACCCACCACCTGCAGAAGTGGAAGGCCGAGGGGCACAAGTGGGCGATGCTCACGGCCTACGACTATTCGACCGCCCGCATTTTCGACGAGGCGGGCATCCCGGTCCTGCTGGTCGGCGACTCGGCGGCCAACGTCGTCTACGGCTACGACACCACCGTGCCGGTGTCGGTCGACGAACTGATCCCGTTGGTTCGCGGCGTGGTGCGCGGCGCCCAGCACGCCATGGTCGTCGCGGACCTGCCGTTCGGCAGCTACGAGGCCGGGCCCGCCGCCGCGCTGGCCGCCGCCACGCGGTTCATGAAGGAGGGCGGCGCGCACGCGGTGAAGCTCGAGGGCGGCGAGCGGGTCGCCGAGCAGATCGCCTGCCTGACCGCCGCCGGCATCCCCGTGATGGCGCACATCGGGTTCACCCCGCAGAGCGTGAACAGCCTCGGCGGCTTCCGGGTCCAGGGCCGCGGCGACGCGGCCGAACAGACCATCGCCGACGCGATCGCCGTCGCCGAGGCCGGGGCGTTCTGCGTGGTGATGGAGATGGTGCCGGCCGAGCTGGCCACCCAGATCACCGGCAAGCTGACCATTCCGACCATCGGGATCGGGGCCGGACCGAACTGCGACGGCCAGGTCCTGGTCTGGCAGGACATGGCCGGCATGAGCAGCGGCAAGGCCGCCCGCTTCGTCAAGCGCTTCGCCGACATCGGCGGGGAATTGCGCCGCGCGGCAACGCAATATGCGCAAGAGGTGGCCGGTGGGGTTTTCCCCGCCGACGAACACTGCTTCTGATCCGGCGCGCCACCGCGCGATTCACGGCACGTCCTGCTGCGCGCCGGGACCACCGCGCTGAGGGTCCCGCCTCGTTGACCACCACGTTACCCCGGTCACAACGAAAGTGCCGAAAAACGTTGTGTGGCAGGCATGTACGATCGTTGTTAAGAGACGATCCGGACTCAAAAGAGCAAAGGTGGACCACATCGACCGGGGGGACCGTGGTGGCTTCGTACACCGTCGAACGGTGCTGAAGTTCCCGCTGCTAGTGGCAGGAGGCATCGTTTTGGCCCGCACACCGCACGCGTCCGCGCAGCCGCCGCGCACCTCGCCGCAGGCAAGCCGATGGTCACCCGAGCGAGCCAACCGCTGGTATCAAGCGCAGGGCTGGCCGGTGGGCGCCAACTACATCACGTCCAACGCCATCAACCAGCTGGAGATGTTCCAGGCCGATACCTTCGATCCCGGGCGCATCGACACCGAACTGGGCTGGGCCCAGTCCAACGGGTTCAACGCGGTGCGGGTCTTTTTGCACGATCTGCTCTGGGCGCAGGACCACCGGGGGTTCCAGGGCCGGCTCGCGCGGTTTGTCGACATCGCGGCCCGCCACGGCATCAAACCCCTGTTCGTGCTGTTCGATTCGTGTTGGGATCCGTTCCCGCGCCCGGGTCCGCAGCCCGCGCCGCGGCCCGGCATCCACAACTCCGGCTGGGTGCAGAGCCCGGGCGCCGAGCGCCTCGGCGACCGCGGCTACATCCGCACCCTGCGCGGCTATGTCACCGGGGTCCTGACCCAATTCCGCAATGACGACCGCATTTTGGGCTGGGACCTGTGGAACGAGCCGGACAACCCCGCGGACACCTACGCCTCAGTGGAGCGCAAGGACAAGCTCGACCTGGTCGCCAACCTGCTGCCCCAGGTGTTCGAGTGGGCGCGGTTGGTCGATCCCCGCCAGCCCTTGACGAGCGGCGTGTGGCACGGCGAGTGGGCCGACCCGGCGCGCCGCAGCGTCATCGCCGGGATCCAGCTCGACAACTCCGACGTCATCACCTTCCACTGCTACGGCGAGCCGGCGGTGTTCGAGAGGCGCATCGCCGAGCTCGTCCCGCTGGGGCGCCCGATCCTGTGCACCGAGTACATGGCCCGGCCGCTGGGCAGCACGGTGCAAAACATCCTGCCGATCGCGAAGCGCGCCGGCGTCGGCGCGTTCAACTGGGGATTCGTCGCCGGCAAAACCCAGACGTACTTTCCCTGGGACTCCTGGGACCACCCGAACCCGGATCCGGCGATGCCGCAGGAATGGTTTCACGACTTGCTCGGTCCCGACGGACGGCCGTTCCGCGACACCGAGATTGAGACGATCCTCGAGTTGAGCGACCTGGCGATGCATCTGCGGCCGCCGCCGGCCGGCTGACCCGCAGGCGTCAGCGGCACCGATTCTGGAAGTCGGTCAGCGGCTGGCGAATGCCCTCGAGGTCGGCGTGGGTCTGCGGGTTGGCGTCCATGTACTGCTTCAACTGATCATGCATGTCGCTGCGCGGCTGGCCCTTCAAGCTGGTGAAGTAGTCGTTGACGTCGGGGTGCGTGAACAGGTACGCCGACGTGGCCGCGGCGACGCCCGACGAGACCTGGGCCAGGTCGGCCGCCGTGCAATTGGGTTGCGACGCGGGCGCCGGCTCGTCGGCCGGCACGTCCGCGGCGGCCCAACCCGCCGTCGCGAAAAGCATTGCCACAGTGGCCGCGCAGGCCGCCATCCCGCCGGCAACGGCCCGGGCCGCCGGGCGAACAAAAGACCCCATGCAAACGCTCCTTCGTCGACCATCGCCCAAGGCGAGCGGTATTCGTACCGCAAACCATAAGGGGTTTGCCCGCCGCGCACGCGCGAATCAGGCGGCAAACAAGTGCGCGACCGCGGTAGGGTCGGGCCGTGGCGGAAGTGCTTCAGACCCAGGTTTGCGTAGCCGGTGGGGGCCCCGCCGGTCTCGTTCACGCGCTCTTGCTCGCCCGCGCGGGGATCCGGGTTGTCGTCTTGGAGAAGCACAATGACTTCCTGCGCGACTTCCGCGGCGACACGGTGCACCCGAGCACCCTGCGGATCATGGACGAGCTCGGGCTGGTCGATGAGCTTCTGCGCCTGCCGCACACCAAAGTCGACCGTGTCGCGTTCGACACCGACGGGACGATCCGCACCTTCGGCAACTTCGGCGTGCTCAAACGGTTGGGTTTCAAACAGCCGTACATCGCGTTGATGCCGCAGTGGGACTTCCTCGACTTCCTCGCCGAAAAGGCCTCTGCCTACCCGGAATTCACGCTGATCCGCAACGCCGAAGTCAAGGACCTGATCTTTGACGGCGATCGGGTGATCGGGGCGCGCACGCCCGAAGTGGAGGTGCGCGCCGACCTGGTCGTCGGCGCGGACGGGCGCAAGTCCGCGGTGCGGGCGGCGGCCGGCCTAAGGACCGCCGCCGCGCACTCCCCGATGGACGTGTTGTGGTTTCGGCTCAACTGGCGACCCGGCGATCCGCAGGAGCTGTACGGGGTGGCCCGCCGGGGCCTCACCATGGCGCTGATCTACCGGGGCGACTATTGGCAGATCGCGTATCTGATGCCCAAGGGGTCCGACCCCCGCGACGGGTCGCTGGAGGCGTTCAAAGAGCGCATCGTCGCGGCGCGGCCACAGCTGCGCGAACACGTCGACGACCTTCGTTCCTGGGACCAGACCAGTCAGCTCGACGTGCGGGTGGACCGGCTCGAGACGTGGTGGCGCACCGGCCTGCTGTGCATCGGCGACGCGGCCCACGCCATGTCGCCGATCGGTGGCGTCGGCATCAATCTGGCCGTCGCCGATGCGGTGGCGGCGGCCAACATCCTGTGCGCCCCACTGCGCGACGGACGTCTGCGCGACGCGGACCTCGCCAAGGTGCAGCGCCGCCGAGAGCTGCCCGCCCGGGTCATCCAGGCGATCCAGGTGTTCGCACAGGACCGGGTGATCGCGCCCAATCTGAACGGCGGTGACCTGTCACCCATCCCGATCCCCGCGATCGTGGGACGGGGCCCGCTGCGCTCCATCCCGCCGATCGCCTTCGGGCGCGGCCTTCGTCCCGAACACGTCCGCACCCCGAACGTGCACACCGCCTAACTCTTTTCGGAGGCGGCGTCGGCGGCGGCGTCGATATTCAGATTCCGGGCCCGCCCGCCGCGCTGTGACGGCACAATGCACTGAGGGGTCCGAAGGAGAGTGCAGATGAATCGCCGCCGCGGGCTTGCCGCATTGCTGGTGTTCTCGGGCGTGGTGTCCGTCCCCGCGATTCTCACCGCGGCGCCATCCGCCGATCGGGTCGAAGCGACCGTGTGCGTGGGCGCGGGCCGACGCATCTCGGTGAGCGGCTGCACCAACATCGCCGACAACATCGCCCGCTATGCCCCTCCACCCGCGGCCTATGCGCCGCTGCCGGAGGACGAGACGACGGCTCCGCCCCCTCCTCCGCCGCCGCCATAACGTCGTCACCTCCGTATGGCAGGCTATGGGTCTCATCCCCACCGTCCATTACGTTCAAGGCCGCGGCGACGCGCCCTCAACGGAGCCGAAGATGCCTGCAAAAACGCCGCAGACCTCGCGTCATCTGGAGGTAGAGCGCAAATTCGATGTCGGCGAGTCCACCGTGTCGCCGTCGTTCGAGGGGATCGCCGCGGTCGCCCACGTCGAGAAGGCGCCGACGCAAACCCTGGATGCGACGTACTTCGACACGCCCGCACATGACCTCGCGCGCAACAAGATCACCCTGCGGCGCCGCACCGGCGGCTCCGACGCCGGGTGGCACCTGAAGCTGCCGGCCGGGCCCGACGCGCGCACCGAGGTCCGCGCGCCGCTGGACGCGTCCGGACCCGACGGCAACAACACCGTGCCCGCCGAGTTGGCGGACGTCGTGCTGGCGATCGTCCGTGACCGTCCGCTGCAGCCGGTCGCGCGCATCACCACCGAGCGCGAGAGCCAGGTGTTGTACGACGCCGCGGGCGTCGCGCTGGCCGAGTTCAGCAACGACCACGTCACCGCGTGGTCGACGCGGGGGCCCGACGACGGCTCCGATGAATCCGGTGCGCCGCCCACCGAGCTCGAATGGCGGGAGTGGGAATTGGAGCTCCTCGAAGCCGGCGGCCACTCCAACGGCGCGGCCGGCACCGAGCTGCTGAACCGGTTGAGCAACCGGCTGCTGGACGCCGGCGCCGCGCCCGCCGGACACGGCTCCAAGCTGGCGCGGGTGCTCGGCACCCCGCCGCCCCCCAACGGCGCGCAGCCGAGCGAGGATCCGTTGCAGCGCGCCATCGCCGAGCAAGTCGGCGAGCTGCTGGTGTGGGATCGCGCCGTGCGCGCCGACGCGTATGACTCCATCCACCAGATGCGGGTGACCACCCGCAAGCTGCGCAGCCTGCTGCGCGACTACCAGGATTCGTTCGGCTTGCCCGACGAGGGATGGGTCCTGGACGAGCTGCGTGAGCTCGCCGGGATTTTGGGGATGGCGCGCGACGCCGAGGTGCTCGCCGAGCGCTACGAGCGTGACTTGGACGGGCTCGCACCGGAATTGGTGCGCGGTCCGGTGCGCGAACGGCTGGTCGGGGGCGCGCAGCGCCGCTACCAGACCGGCCTGCGCCGCTCGTTGATCGCGATGCGCTCGCAACGCTACTTCCGGTTGCTCGACTCCCTGGAGGCGATCGCGGTCCAAACCCCCGGCGCCGCCTCGGCCGAGGAGCAGGCCCCGGTCACCATCGAGGCCGCGTACAAGAAGGTCCGCAAGGCCGCCAAGGCCGCCGCCCAGGTCGATCGGGAGAACCCCGGCGACCACCACCGCGACGAAGCGATACATCGAATCCGCAAGCGCGCCAAGCGACTTCGATACACCGCGGCCGCCACCGGGGAAGCCAAGGTGTCCGAGCGGGCCAAGGCGGTGCAGTCGCTGCTCGGTGATCATCAAGACAGCGTGGTCAGCCGGGAACACCTGCGCCAGGAGGCGGACATCGCACACGCCGCCGGCGAGGACACCTTCACCTACGGCCTGCTGTATCAGCGGGAGGCCGACCTGGCGCAGCGGTGCCGCAGCGAACTCGACGACACGCTGCGCAAGCTCGCCAAGGCGGTGCGCAAGGCCGGGCATTAGTCGCCGAAGGGGCTGAAGGCGGACGAGTTGGCCTGTAAGCCGGATTCTGTTCCCCACCGCCGCGCGTGAGCAACGGCGGTGCGGCGGCGACCATCCATCTGGACACACCGTCACCGGGTGCCTCGAGCGGCCTACCCGCAGGCTCGGGCGAGCAGCCCTCGGACGCCTGCGCGGCCGCACCAGCGGTGCGGCCTTCTTGGCCTTGCTTCGGGTGGGGTTTGCCGAGCCACCCCGGTCACCCGGGATGCTGGTGCGCTCTTACCGCACCGTTTCACCCTTACCACCGCGAGGGTGGCGGTCTGTTTTCTGTGGCACTTTCCCGCGAGTCACCTCGGATTGCCGTTAGCAATCACCCTGCTCTGTGAAGTCCGGACTTTCCTCGAACCGCCTTGCGACGGCCCGCGGCCGCCCGGCCAACTCGTCCGCGACGATAAACGGTACCCGCTGCACCGGGCCGGGGCCAGCAACCGTTTACCGTGGACTCGGATCACGAAGGGGAAGGCCCGCGATGTCCCGGTGGAAAAGGCGTGTCGATTCAGGCGATTGGGACGCGATCGCCGCCGCGGTCGACGAGTACGGCGGGGCGCTGCTGCCGCGACTGATCACGCCCAGCGAGGCGGCGCGGCTGCGCGCGCTCTACGCCGACGACGCGCTGTTTCGCTCCACGATCGACATGGCGCCCAAACGGTACGGGTCCGGGCAGTACCGCTATTTCCACGCGCCCTACCCGGCGCCGATCGAGGAACTCAAACAGGCGCTCTATCCGCGGCTTTTGCCGATCGCCCGCGACTGGTGGGGCCGGCTGCGCCGGGACGCGCCCTGGCCGGACCGCCTCGACGATTGGCTGGCGGCCTGCCACGCCGCCGGCCGGACCCGATCCACCGCCCTGATGCTGAAATACGGTGCGGGCGACTGGAATGCGCTGCACCGGGACCTTTACGGGGACCTGGTGTTCCCCCTGCAGGTGGTGGTCAACCTCAGCGACCCGGCCACCGATTACACCGGCGGCGAATTCCTGCTGGTCGAGCAGCGACTTCGGGCGCAATCCCGGGGCACGGCAACACAATTGCCGCAGGGGCACGGCTACGTCTTCACCACGCGGGAGCGGCCGGTGCCCTCGGCCCGCGGTTGGTCCGCGGCGCCGGTGCGCCACGGCGTGTCCGTGGTTCGCACCGGGCAGCGCTACGCCATGGGACTGATCTTTCACGACGCGGCGTGAGGGTTATCGGTCTCGCCGCAACGCGATCACGTGGTCGGGCACCCTGGCCGTTTCCCCGTTGACGGTCATTTCGCGCTCGACGGCCTCGGCCCGCAGCCGCGTCCAGGCGGTCGAATCCAGCCGCAACGAGGCGATCACCTCCTCGATGCCGAGGAAGGAGTGATCGTGGTGCTGCGCCCACGGCGGCACCGCCCCGTGGTCCACAATCAGCAGCACGCCACCGGGATTCACCCGTTCGGCGGCGTGCCGCAGCACGTCTTCGCGGTCCAGGCGGGCCGGCGAATGAAAATACTGGGCAGAGATCAGGTCGAACATCCCTTGCGGGAACGTCTCGTTGAGGTTGTGCCTCTCAAAGTCGATGTGGGAGGCCATATTCCGTGCCGATGCTGCGGTGCGGGCGCGTTGCAGCGCGGTGTCCGAGACGTCGACGGCCACCACCTGCCAGCCGCGGTCGGCCAGCCACAGGGCGTCGGCTCCCTCCCCGCAGCCCAGGTCCAGGGCGCGGCCCGGCGGCAGGTCGGCGACCACCTCGGCGAGCCGGGGGTTGACCCGGCCGCTCCACACCCGCTCGGTCGAACTGTAGCGGTCTTCCCAGAATTGCTGGGCATCATCGGGTTTGCACGAACTGTCCATACCGCGAGCTTGCCGATTCCGCCCCGACTTGCCAAGCTGAATTGCCATGCAGGCAAAAACCCCCGATATCGACCTGGTGGTGCGGCGCAGACTGCGGGAGCTGCGCGCGCAGCGAGGCATGACGCTGCAGGAGGTCGGCGAGCGGGCGGGCATCGACGTCTCGACGCTGAGCCGCCTGGAGTCCGGCAAACGGCGCCTGGCGCTGGATCATCTGCCGCGGCTGGCCCGGGCTCTGTCGGTGAGCACCGACGAGCTGCTGCAGACCTCGTCGGCGCCGGACCCGCGGGTGCGCGGCGCCGCGCACACCCACCACGGCGTCACCTACTGGCCGCTGACCCGTCAGGGTCCCGCCGGTGGCCTGCACGCGTTCAAGGTTCGCGTCAGCGCCCGGCGCCGCAACCCGCCCGCGGAACTGCCCGTGCATGAGGGGCAGGACTGGATGTACGTGCTCTCCGGCCGGATGCGGCTCATCCTCGGTGACCGCGACTTCACCATCGACCCGGGCCAGGCCGTCGAATTCTCGACGTGGACGCCGCACTGGTTCGGCGTGGTGGACGGGTCGGTGGAGGCGATCGTGATCTTCGGCCCGCACGGCGAGCGGCTGCACCTGCACAGCTGACCGGTGCGGCGTTAGCGTGGAGCGATGGACCGGGGCTCGGAATACCACCTGGCGCCGCCGCACAGCGCGCCGGGCGTGACGTCCATGGTCGGATACCGCACGCTCGACGTTCCCGAGACCGTGCACCGCGGCATGCCATCCGCGATGTTGACGTTCATCGTCAGCCTCGACGACGGGGTGGAAGCCGGCGACAGCGCCGACGCGCTGGCCGTGGCGCGCCCCAACCCGCTGCTGCTGAGCGGGCTGCACGTGCAGGCCAGCCACGTGCGGCAGCGCCAGGGCCAGGCCGGCGTGCAGCTGGCGGTGCATCCGCTCGCATCGCGCGCGCTGTTCGGCGTGCCGAGCGCCGAGCTCCCCGTCGCCGAGTACGACGCGACCGCCGTGCTGGACCGCGGCGGCCTCGAGTTGCACGATCGCGTGACCGAGGCGCACGGCTGGCCGGACGTGTTCGCGTTGGTGGCCCGCTACCTCATCGAGGCGCGGCGGCGCCGCGAGAGCGCGAGCGTGCGTCCCGAGGTCGCGCATGCCTGGCACCTGCTGGAGCGCAGCCGGGGCCGGATACCGGTGGCCGCGGTGGCGGAGACGGTCGGCGTGACCACCCGGCACCTGACGACGCTGTTCGGCCAGGAGGTCGGCCGCTCGCCCAAGACGGTGGCGATGCTGATGCGCTTCCAGCACGCGACGGCGCGCATCGCCGCGTCGGCGCGCCGGTACGGACGCGTCGACCTCGCGGGGGTCGCGGCCGCCACCGGGTACAGCGACCACGCGCACCTGACCCGCGAATTCGTCCGGTTCGTCGGAGTGCCGCCGCGACGGTGGCTGGCCGACGAGTTCCGAAACATTCAAGACGGCGGCCACTCGTTCGGCGCACAGTGGGGCCATGACCGCTTCGAATCCGACCGTCTGGTTGACATTGCAGGCCCATGACGCCCCCACGCTGATCGACTACTACGTCGAGACATTCGGCTTCGTCCTCGCGGCGCGCTACGGCCAGGGCGAGACCGTCGATCACGCGCAGCTGAACTGGCCGCACGGCTGCGGAGGGATCATGCTGGGCAGCCACAAGCCCGACGCGCAGTGGTGCCGCGAACCCGGCACCGCCGGCGGCTACGTCGTCACCGCCGATCCCGACGCGCTCTACGAACGGGTGCTGCAGCATAAGGCCGAGGTGGTGCGGCCGCTGGCCGAAACCGACTACGGCGCCCGCGAATTCACCGTCCGCGATCCCGAAGGCAACCTGTGGTCCTTCGGCGACTACGGCGGCGCGTCGCCCTCAGCCGGCTAGGTACGCCGTCTGGTTCACCAAGCGCACCGAAGAGGCTCCGTCGGAATAGAACTCGGCGATGCTCAGCGACGCCAAGTCGAGGTGCAGCCGGTACAAGATGCCGGGCCCGGCGTCCAGCGCCTCCCGCAACAGCATCTTGATCGGCGTCACGTGGGACACCACCAGCACCGTCGTGCCCTGGTGCGCGGCGACGATCCGTTCCCGCGCCCTCGACACCCGATCGGTCACCGCGTCGAAGCTCTCGCCGCCGGGCGGGGCGGTGCTGGTGTCGCGCAACCAACGACGATGCAGCTCGGGGTCGCGCTCGGCGGCCTCGGCGAACGTCAGACCCTCCCAGGCCCCGAAATCGGTCTCGATCAGGTCGTCGTCGACGGTCACATCGAGGCCCAGGGCCTTGGCCGCGGCCGCCGCGGTGTCGTAGGCCCGCTGCAGCGGGGAGGAGAAGACCGCCGAAATCCCGCCGCGCTGAGCCAGATACCGCGCGGCCGCGTCGGCCTGCCGCCGCCCCACCTCCGTGAGCGCCGGGTTGCCGCGCCCCGAGTAGCGGCGCTGCACCGACAGCTCCGTCTGCCCGTGTCGCAGCAACAGCAGCCGGGTGGGGGTGCCGCGCGCGCCGGTCCAGCCCGGCGCCGTCGGCGACGGTGCCGCAACGGCTTTCGCCGCCTCGGCGCCGGGGGGTTCGGGCTCTTCGGCCGGCTCGGGCGTCTCCGCCGCACCGTTGGCCCGGGCCGCGGCGTCCATCGCCTCGTTGGCCAACCGATCGGCGTGCGAATTGCGCTCCCGCGGAATCCACGAGTAGCTGATCCCGTCGAACCGCGCCGCCAGCGCTCTGGCCTGGGCATGCAGCTCGATCAGGTCGGGGTGCTTGACCTTCCACCGCCCGGACATCTGCTCCACCAGCAGCTTGGAATCCAGATACACCGCGGCCTCGCTGGCGCCGAGCTTGAGGGCGTCGTCCAAACCGGCTATCAGGCCGCGGTATTCGGCGACGTTGTTCGTGGCCCGGCCGATGGCCTGCTTGTTCTCGGCGAGGACGGTCGCGCGGTCCTCGGTCCACACCACCGCGCCGTAGCCGGCCGGCCCGGGGTTGCCGCGTGAACCGCCGTCGGCTTCGATGACGACCTTCACTGATCGAATCCCTTGACCCGCAGCAGGATCGCGCCGCATTCCGGGCACCGCACCAGGTCGTCTTCGGCGGCGGCCGAGATGCGGGCCAGCTCCCCGCGGTCGATCTCGAGCCGGCAGGCCCCGCACCTCTTTCCCAGCAGCTGCGCGGCGCCCGGCCCTCCCCCGGCGCGCTGCCGTTCGTAGAGCGCGGACAGGGCCGGGTCCAGCGCGGCGCTCAGCGAGTCGCGTTGTGAGGAATGCAGCTCGCGGGCTTCGGTGAGCTCGGCGAGCGCGGCGTCGAGTGCCTGCCGCGCACCGGCCATTTCGGCCTCCAGGGTTTCGAGGGCCTTCTGCTCGGTGTCCAGCTGGGACTGCAGCTCCTCGCGACGTTCCATCACCTCGAGGAGGGAATCCTCCAGGCTGGTCTGGCGACGTTGCAGGGTCTCCAGCTCGTGCTGCAGGTCCGCCAGTTGTTTGGCGTCGGTCGCTCCCGACTGCAGCAGCGCCCGGTCACGGTCTTCACGCTGGCGCACCGCGTCGATCTCCGATTCGAGCCGCTTGACGTGGGCGTCGATGTCTTCCAGAGCGATCCGCACCGCACCGAGGCGGTCGCCGGCGGCGTCGTATTCCTCCTGCATGCGCCGGCAGGCCTCCTGCTCCGGCAGATGGGCCGCCCGGTGCGTGAGGCGGGACAGCTCGGCATCCAGTTTCGACAACTCGAGCAGCGAACGTTGCTGTGCCACTTCTGCTTTCATGACTCTTCTCCCCCGGACTCGTTGTCACCGCGCTCGACATTCCAAGGGTCGGTGCGGATCGAGCTCACCCGCACCGCAAGCTCCGCACCGAAACGCGACCGCAGCAGGTCGGCGGCCTGTTCGCACCACGGGAATTCACTTGCCCAATGTGCCACATCGATCAGGGCCACGTCCGAGGCGCGGCGGTGCTCGTCGGCGGGGTGGTGCCGCATATCGGCCGTGACGTAGGCCTGGACCCCCGCGCCGGCCGCGGCGGCCAGCAGCGAATCTCCGGCGCCGCCGCAGACGGCGACCCGCGAAACCGGCATGTCGGGGTCACCCGCGGCCCGCACCCCCCAGGACGTCCGCGGCAACGCGGCGTGCACGCGGGAGACGAAGTCGCGCAACGGTTCCGGTCGGGCCAGCCTGCCGATGCGGCCCAGCCCGGCGTCGCCGGGTGGGGGGACCATCGCGAAGATGTCGAACGCGGGCTCCTCGTAGGGATGGGCGGCGCGCAGGGCCGCCAGCACCGCGGCCCGCGCCCGCGCGGGCGCGACGACCTCGAACCGGTCCTCGGGGACCCGCTCGACGTTGCCGACGCTGCCCACCGCGGGCGAGGCCCCCTCGTGCGGCAGGAACTGCCCGATGCCGGTGACGGTCCAGCTGCAATGCGAGTAGTCGCCGATGTGGCCGGCCCCGGCGTCAAACACCGCCGCCTGCACCGCTTCCGCGTTCTCGTTGGGCACGTAGACGACCCACTTGTCGAGGCCGGGCGCACCCGTCGCCGGCTCCAGCGCGGCCTCGACCTCGAGCCCGAGGGCGGCCGCCAGCGCGTCGGACACCCCCGGGTTGGCCGAGTCGGCGTTGGTGTGCGCGGTGAACAGCGAACGCCCGGTCCGGATCAGCCGGTGCACGAGCGCGCCCTTGGGCGTGCTGGCCGCCACGGTGTCCACCCCCCGCAACAGCAGCGGGTGATGGGCCAGCAGCAGGCCGGCGTCGGGAACCTCGTCGACGACCGCGGGCGTCGCATCGACCGCGACGGTCACCGACTCCAGCGTGTCGTCGGGGTCACCGCATACCAGGCCCACCGAATCCCATGCCTCGGCGAGCCGAGGCGGGTACGCCTCATCGAGCACCGCGATGACGTCGGCCAGCTTCACGCTCACCGGCGCACCTCCGAAATCGCCTGCACCAGCAGCGGCCACTCCCGGCGCACCGCGGCCCGCAGGTACTGCTCGTCCAAGCCGACGAACGTATCACAGCGACGGATGGCAATTCCCCTGTCATGCAGTCGTTTTCGCAATGCAACGGCCTCCGGCATGCGGAACAGCACGAACGGCGCCCGGCCGTCGACCACGTCGGCGCCCACCGACGCCAGCCCGGCCACCATCTCGGCGCGCAGCTGCCCCAGTCGCGCCGCCCCGGCCGCCGCGTCGGCAACCGCCCGCGGGGCGCAACACGCCGCGATGGCCGTCAACTGCAGCGTGCCCACCGGCCAGTGCGCCCGTGTGGCGGTCAACCGCGCCAACACCTCCGGCGACCCCAGCGCGTAGCCCACCCGCAGCCCGGCCAGCGCCCACGTCTTGGTCAAGCTGCGCAGCACCAGCACGTCGGGCAGCGCGTCACCGGCCAGCGATTCGGGCTCCCCGGGAATCGAGTCGGCGAAGGCCTCGTCGACCACCAGGATCCGGCCCGGCCGGCGCAACGCGAGCAGCTCCTCGCGGCGGTGCAGCACCGAGGTGGGATTGGTGGGATTGCCCACTACGACAAGGTCGGCGTCCTCGGGGACCACCGCGCCCGCGAGGCCGAACGGCGGCCGCAGCACCACGTGGTGCACCGGCACTCCGGCGGCACTCAGCGCCGCCTCCGGCTCGGTGAATGCCGGCGCGATGATCGCCGCCCGCGCCGGGCGCAGGTTGCCCAGCAGCGCGAAGGCCTCGGCCGCCCCGGCCAGCGGCAGCACCTCGTCGCGGGCCCGGCCGTGCCGCTGGGCGGCCGCGTCCTGCGCCGCGCGGACGTCGTCGACGCCCGGGTAGCGCGCCAGGTCGGGCAGCCGCGCGGCCAGCCGCCCCAGCAGCCAGTCGGGCGGTTGGCCGTGACGGACGTTGACGGCGAAGTCCAGCATCCCGGGCGCGACGGCCTGATCGCCGTGATAGCGCGCCGCAGGCGGGCTCAGGTTCAGACTCGCCATCCGTGAAACACTAGTGCGCCGCGCGGGCCGGCCGGACGAACACCGGCAACACCGTCGTACCCGCCCGCGCCCATCGAGGACAATGGTGAGGTGACAGGCGCAACGTCCACCGATCGCCGGGCCCCAGGGGCGCAGCTGGTGATCTTCGATCTCGACGGCACGCTGACCGACTCCGCGGAGGGCATCGTGGCCAGCTTTCTGCATGCGCTCGATCACATCGGCGCGCCGGTGCCGCCCGGCGACCTCGTCGCCCAGATCGTGGGGCCGCCGATGGACGACACGTTCCGGTCCATGGAGCTCGGCGACGACGCCGAGGAGGCGATCGCGGCCTTCCGCGCCGAGTACGGCGCCCGGGGGTGGGCGATGAACGCGCTCTTCGACGGCATCGAGGCGCTGTTGGTCGATCTGCGCGCCGCCGGCGTCCGGCTGGCCGTGGCCACCTCCAAGCTGGAACCGACGGCGCGGCGCATCCTGGCCCATTTCGGGCTCGACCACCATTTCGAGGTCATCGCCGGGGCGAGCCCCGACGGCTCCCGCAAAGCCAAGGTCGAGGTGCTCGCCCATGCGCTTTCGCAGCTGGAGCCGCTGCCCGAGCGGGTGCTGATGGTCGGCGACCGCAGCCACGACGTGCACGGCGCCGCCGCGCACGGCATCGACACGGTGGTGGTCGGCTGGGGGTACGGCCGGGCCGACACGTTCAGCGGGGTGACGCACGCCGCGACCGTCGACGAGCTACGGAGGGCCCTGGGTGTCTGAGCGCGAGCCGCTGCACATCACGTTCGTGTGCACCGGCAACATCTGCCGGTCGGTGATGGCCGAGAAGATGTTCGCCGACCAATTGCGCCGCCGGGGTCTTGGCGACGCGGTGCGGGTGAGCAGCGCCGGCACCGGCAACTGGCACGTCGGCGAGTGCGCCGACGAGCGGGCCGCCGGCGTGCTGCGCGCCCACGGCTATCCGACCGAGCACCGCGCCGCGCAGGTCGACGTCGAGCACCTGGCGGCCGATCTGGTGGTGGCCCTGGACCGCAACCATGCCCGGATGCTGCGGCACCTGGGCGCCGACGAGGAGCGCGTCAAGATGCTGCGGTCTTTCGATCCGCGCACCGGCGCGCACACCCCCGACGTCGACGATCCCTACTACGGCGACGCACAAGACTTCGAACGCGTCTACACCGTCATCGAGGCCGCGCTGCCCGGCCTGCACGACTGGGTCGACGAACGCCTCGCGCAGAACGGGTCGGGGTGATGCGCAGGTTGGCGTTCGTGTTGCGCCCGCGCTGGATCGTGCTGGCGCTGGTGGTCATCGCGTTCGCCTATCTGTGCTTCACGGTGCTCGCGCCCTGGCAGCTGGGCAAGCACAACAGGACCTCGCGGGAGAACCACCAAATCGAGCACTCCCTGAACACCGCGCCCGTCCCGGTGAAAACCCTGCTGCCGCAGCAGAACTCGGCCGCCCCCGGCGATCAGTGGCGTCAGGTCACCGCGACCGGGCATTACCTGCCCGACGTCCAGGTGCTGGCCCGGCTGCGGGTGATCGACTCCAAACCGGCCTTCGAGGTGCTGGCGCCCTTCGTCGTCGACGGCGGACCCACCCTGCTGGTCGACCGCGGTTACGTGCGCCCGTTGGAGGGATCTCGCGTTCCGCCGATCCCCCGCCCGCCCGCCGACACGGTGAGGATCACGGCGCGGCTGCGCAACTCGGAGCCCCCCGTCGCGGGCAAGGATCCGTTCGTGGGAGACGGTGTGCAGCAGGTGTATTCGATCGACACCGGGCAGATCGCCGTGCTGACCAAGGTCCCGCTGGCCGGGTCCTATCTGCAGTTGGTCGACGGTCAGCCCGGCGGTCTCGGGGTCGTCGGCGTGCCACAGCTGGACGCCGGCCCGTTCCTGTCCTATGGCATCCAGTGGATCGCGTTCGGCATCCTCGCCCCGATCGGGTTGGGCTACTTCGCCTATTCCGAGATCCGGACCCGCCGCCAGGAAAAGCAGTCACCCGCCGCCGCGTCGGCGCCCACCCCCGAGGCGCCCCAGACGGTGGAGGACAAACTCGCCGACCGCTACGGCCGACGCCGATAACCCGACAGCAGCCCGGCCAGCAGCGCGGCGCCCGCTTGCACCAGCGACGACAGCGCGACCGCCCGCCGCAGGTCGGCCACCGTGGGTTCCCGGCCGTCGCCGAGCGTCGGCCGGATCTGCAACTCGTGACGGTATTGGGTGGGCCCGCCCAGGCGCACACCCAGCGCCCCGGCGAACGCTGCCTCGACGGCGCCGGAGTTGGGGCTGGGATGGCGGCCGGCGTCGCGCCGCCACGCCCGCGCCGCCCCCGACGCTGAGCCGCCGACCAGGGGCGCCGACAGCACCGCCAGTAACGCCGTCACCCGCGCGGCAATGTAGTTGGCGACGTCGTCCAATCTTGCTGCGGCCCAACCGAATCGGAGGTAGCGCGGCGACCGGTAGCCGACCATGGCGTCCAGGGTGTTGATGCCGCGGTACGCCAGCACCGCGGGCACCCCGCCGGCCGCCGCGTAAAGCAGCGGCGCCACCTGGGCGTCGGAGGTGTTCTCGGCGACCGATTCCAGCGACGCCCGGGCCAGGCCCGCGCCGTCCAGCGACGCCGGGTCGCGCCCGCACAGCGACGGCAGCAGCCCGCGCGCGCCCTCGACGTCGCCGCGCTCCAGCAGCTCCGCCATGGCCAGCCCGGTGCGCGCCAACGACGTTCCGCCCAGGCAGACCCAGGTGGCCGCGGCGGTCACCGCGATCGAGCACGGCCGTCCGCCGCGCCCGGCGACCCGTTGCGCCGCCGCGCCCAGCAGGCCCAGCGACCCGATCAGCAGGCCGACGTGGACGGCACCGGCGGCCCTGCTCTCGCGGTAGGTCAGGCTCTCCAGCGCGGCGGCGGCCGCGCCGAACGCGGCGACGGGGTGGCCGCGTCGCGGGTCGCCCAGCGCGCGATCGGCCAGGTAGCCGACCAGCACGCCGGCCGCGCGGGGCGTCGCAAACACCCCGGCAGCGTCTCACACCGGAAGTGACATTCCCCAGGGGGCGCCGGGCACGCGACCCGGGTCCTATCACTTTGCCTGTGGGACAGACGATCTCGTAAGCACCCGGCCTACCGGGTCGGCTGGGGCTAGAGTCGACAGCATGGCTTTCCCAGCGCTCAACCACGTGGCGGTCACCGTGCGTGACATCGAGGTCAGCGGCCCGTGGTATCGCACCCTGCTCGGCGCCGACCCGATGCTCGACGAGCACACCGACGCCGGCTTCCGGCACCTGGTGTGGATGCTTGACGGCGGCACGGTCTTCGGGATTCACCAGCACGACCGCCCGGCCCCCGACGAACGATTCAGCGAACACCGCGTGGGCCTGGACCACGTCGGCTTCGGCTGCGCCGGCCGCGCCGAGCTGGAGAACTGGGTCACCCGGCTGGGCGAACTGGGCATCGAGCACGGCGGCATCGTGGACGCCCCCTACGGCTCGGGCCTCAGTTTCCGCGACCCCGACGGCATCGCGCTCGAGTTCTTCGCCCCGCCGGGCTGATTCGTTCAGCGCACCGTCGCGAAAAACGCGCGCAGATCCTCGACGAACAGCTCCGGTTCCTCGAACGCCGCGAAATGCCCGCCGCGCGGCATGTCGGTCCAGTGGGTGATGTTGTAGGCCGGCTCGCACCAGCTGCGCGGCGCCTTGAGCAGTTCGCCGGGGAATGCCGCGACGCCCGTGGGCAATTCGACGCGGTCTCCCCCGCCCCACACGGCGAAACTCTCCCAGTACAGGCGGGCCGAGGACGCGGCGGTGTTGGTCACCCAGTAGACCATCACGTTGTCGAGCAGCTCGTCGCGGCTGACCGCGTTCTCGGGATGCCCGTCGCAATCCGCCCAGTCCCAAAACTTTTCGACGATCCACGCCAGCTGGCCCACCGGCGAATCGGCCAACCCGTAGCCCAGCGTCTGCGGCCGGGTGGACTGCTGCTTGGAGTACCCGGTGCCCCATTTGCGGTGATTGGCCAACCCGGCCATGGCTTGCCGCTCCTCCTCGGTGGGATTCGACAGCGCTTCCTTGGTGGGCCTGCCGACCGGCATGTTGAGGTGGATGGCCGCGCAGTGGCCCCGATTGCGACCGATCTGAGTGGTGACCGCGGCGCCCCAGTCGCCACCCTGGGCGCCGTAGCGCTCGTAGCCCAGGCGCAGCATCAGCGTTTCCCACGCGTCGGCGATCTTTTCCACGCCCCAGCCCGCGCCGGTGGGCTTGCCGGAGAACCCGTAGCCCGGCAGCGACGGGCACACGACATGGAAGGCGTCCTCGGCGCGTCCCGACGCGGGGTTGGTCAGCGGCTCGATCACCTTGTGAAACTCCACGATCGACCCCGGCCAGCCGTGGGTGATCACCAACGGGAACGCGCCCTCGTGCGGCGAGCGCTGGTGGATGAAATGGATGTCGAGCCCGTCGATCTCGGTGATGAAGTGGTCGAAGCGATTGAGCGCGGCCTCCCGCGCCCGCCAGTCGTAGTCGTTGGCCCAATAGTCGGCCAGCTCGCGGGTGTAGGCCAGCGGCATGCCCTGGCTCCAGTCATCGACGCATTCGGCCTCGGGCCAACGGGTTCGGGACAGCCGCGCGCGCAAATCGTCGAGGACCTCGTCGGAAACGTTGATGCGGAACGGTTTCACGCGCTTCATAGTGCCGCCCTCGGTGACTCCGGCGACGCGCGGGGTGGGTCGGTACGCGAGGATGTGACCATGGATCCCAGGTTGGCCACGCGGGTCGAACACGGTCGGTCGATCCCGTTGCTCGTCTGGCAATTCCGCGAGCCGCAGCTGTGCATCGCGTCGGGCCCGCTCGGCGGCGGCGTCGGCGCCCGCGACTGGTTGGTCAACGCGACGGTCCCCCTGGATTACGACCGGACCGACCCGGACCGCCACCTGACCGAGATCGGCGCCGCGCTGGGGCTGGTCGGCACCGGCTGCGGGCTGCTCACCGCGGTCGACGTGACCCGTCACCACCTCGCCGCCGACGGCGGTGTGCACGCCACCGCGACGGTCGGGCTGTCCAGCCCCGCCTGGGCGGCCGCGCCGGACCGGCACTTCCGCCGGGAGGTGCCGGCCGGCCTGCGCACGACCGCGTTCACCGACTACGAGATCGTCGAGTACCGGCCGCTCACCGACGGCGACGGGTACCGGGTGGGGACCATCAACATCGTGGTCGCGGTGCCGGTGCGGCTGTCCGGGGCGGCGCTGGTCAACGCCGTGGCCACCGCCACGGAGGCCAAGGCGCAGGCGTTGCACGAGGTCGGGGTGCGCGCCACCGGAACCGCGTCGGACGCGGTCGTCGTGCATTGCCCGACGGGCGGGGCCGAGGAGACCTACGGGGGGCCGCGCTCGGTGTTCGGCGCCCGGATCGCCCGGGCGGTGCACGCCGCGGTGCTCGCCGGCGCCCGGGCCTGGATTGCGGGGCCCGAATACCGGCCCTCCGGATAGGGCCGCGCACGTAACGGCACGGCGAAAATCGGCGCCTAAAGTCGCCGCCACGTTACGGCCGCGAACCGCCAAAATGAGTGGGCGCGGACGGTATCGAACCGCCGACCGCTGGTGTGTAAAACCAGAGCTCTACCACTGAGCTACGCGCCCGTTGCTGCGGGCAGGCTACCCGCCCGCCGGCCAAGTCCCCAAAATCAGGCCCGCAAGGCCGCCAGGGCGTCGGTCCACAACCGTTGATCGCGCGACTCCCCGGGCTGTTTCATCTCGGCGAATCGAATGATCCCGGCCCGGTCGACGACGAACGTCCCGCGGTTGGAGTAGCCGGCGTCGTCGTTGAACACGCCGTAGCTCTGGCTGACCGCGCCGTGCGGCCAGAAATCCGACAGCACCGGGAAGGTGAAGCCGCTGTCCAGCGCCCAGACCCGGTGCGTGGGCGGCGGACCCACCGAGATGGCCAGCACCGCGCTGTCGTCGTTCTCGAAGTCGGGCAGGTGATCGCGCAGCTGGTCCAGCTCGCCCTGGCAGATCCCGGTGAACGCCAGCGGGAAGAACACCAGCAGCACGTTCTTGGCGCCGCGGTAGGAGCTCAGCGTGACGCGCTGTTGATTCTGGTCGCGCAGAGTGAAGTCCGGGGCGGCGGTGCCGACCGACAGCATCAACGCTTCCCGGCCCGGGACTTGGGCTGCACCAGACGGCTGGCGGCCCAATCCCCCAGGTTGACCGACGAGGTCGGCATCAGACCGGCGGTGGGGGCCGCCTCGGCGATCTCGGCCGGCAGCACGTGTCCCGGTTTCCCGGTCTTGGGGGTCAGCACCCAGATCACGCCATCCTCGGCGAGCGGGCCGATCGCGTCCATCAGCGTGTCCACCAGGTCGCCGTCGCCGTCGCGCCACCACAGCAGCACGACGTCGACTACCTCGTCGGTGTCCTCGTCGAGCAGCTCGCTGCCGCAGGCCTCCTCGACCGCCGCGCGGATCTCATCGTCGGTGTCTTCGTCCCAGCCCCACTCCTGGACAACATGGTCGGGTTGGATGCCCAGTTTGCGAGCGTAGCTCGGGGCGTGATCCGCCGCGACCACCGTGGAGCCTCCTTCAATTCCCTCGCGATGTGCGCTTCGGGATTATCGTCGCACAGCGCGAACCCCGTTCACACTTCCGCCTCATTACGTTGCCAAGCAGAGTTTGATCGCCTTCTTTTTCGTGTCGTTGAGCTGATCGACGCGTTTGTTGAATTCCGACGTCCCCGCGTGTGTGCCAATGGCGTTGGCCACCGAGTGCGCGGCGTCGATGTACGCGTTGAACGCGTCCTTGATCTGCTGCGACATCGCGTCATTGAAGCTGTTGGCCACCGTGGTGGCGCTGTCGTTGAGGGCGTCGATCGCCGGGCCCTCGGTGGGGCCGGTGCCGCGGCCCGAGTTGAACGCCTGGACGAATTCGTTGGTCTTGTCGATCGCGTTCTTGCTGGTGGTGATCAGCGAGGCGCAGGCGGTGCGCACCGCCTTGGTGGTCAGCGACTGCTGGCGCTGGGACTCCCGGACGCTCGACGTCGCCGACGAGGCCGACACCGACGCGGACACCGACTGGCGGTAGGCCGGCGCGACTTTGGTGTCGGGGGTCGCCGTTCCGTTGGTGACGGAGGTACATCCCACGATGCCCATCAGCGCGGCCGCGACACAGCCCAGGGCCAACGCGCCACGGCGGGGGAAGGCCCCCACCTGCCTCGGGGGGACGGCACGCCACCGGATGAGCACAGGCCTGACGTTACCGGGTGACCTCTCTGCTCGCCCCAGACCCGCCGAGTTGGTGTGTCCGATCGGCTATTCGATGGCGGCTGCCCGCCCGAAACACCGGTGCGGCACGATGGTGGAGAGGGTGCGACCCGCCCTCACGTCACACATCCCGCCAATTACAGGAGTAGTGGGTTGACAACCGAATTCGTGCGCCACGATCTGGCCACAAGTCCCAACAACGCCACCGAACCCGACCGCGTCCGGGTGATCCGCGAGGGGGTGGCTTCCTACCTCCCCGACATCGATCCCGAAGAGACCTCGGAGTGGTTGGAGTCCTTCGACGAACTGCTGGAGCGCTCCGGCCCGTCGCGGGCGCGCTACCTGATGTTGCGGCTGCTGGAGCGCGCGGGCGAGCAGCGCGTTGCCATTCCGTCGCTGACGTCCACCGACTACGTCAACACCATTCCCACCGAACTGGAGCCGTGGTTTCCCGGCGACGAGGACGTCGAACGGCGCTACCGGGCGTGGATCCGCTGGAACGCCGCAATCATGGTGCACCGCGCCCAGCGCCCGGGAGTCGGTGTGGGCGGCCACATTTCGACCTACGCGTCGTCCGCGGCGCTCTACGAGGTCGGCTTCAACCACTTCTTCCGGGGCAAGTCGCATCCCGGCGGCGGGGACCAGATCTTCATCCAGGGCCACGCCTCCCCCGGGATTTACGCGCGGGCGTTCCTGGAGGGCCGGCTGACCACCGACCAACTCGACGGCTTCCGCCAGGAGCACAGCCATCCCGGCGGCGGCCTGCCGTCCTACCCCCACCCGCGGCTGATGCCCGACTTCTGGGAATTCCCCACGGTGTCGATGGGCCTGGGTCCGATGAACGCGATCTATCAGGCCCGGTTCAACCACTACCTGCACGACCGCGGCATCAAGGACACCTCCGACCAGCACGTGTGGTGCTTCCTGGGCGACGGCGAGATGGACGAGCCGGAAAGCCGCGGCCTGCTGCACGTCGGCGCGCTCGAGGGCCTGGACAACCTGACGTTCGTGATCAACTGCAACCTGCAGCGCCTCGACGGCCCGGTGCGCGGCAACGGCAAGATCATTCAGGAACTCGAGTCGTTCTTCCGCGGCGCCGGCTGGAACGTCATCAAGGTGGTCTGGGGCCGCGAGTGGGACGCCCTGCTGCACGCCGACCGCGACGGCGCGCTGGTGAACCTGATGAACACCACGCCCGACGGGGACTACCAGACCTACAAGGCCAACGACGGCGCCTACGTGCGCGACCACTTCTTCGGGCGCGACCCGCGCACCAAGGCACTCGTCGCGAACATGAGCGATTCCGAGATCTGGAATCTCAAGCGCGGCGGCCACGACTACCGCAAGGTCTACGCCGCCTACCGGGCCGCCGTCGACCACAAGGGGCAGCCCACGGTGATCCTGGCGAAGACCATCAAGGGCTACTCGCTGGGCGCGCACTTCCAGGGCCGCAACGCCACGCACCAGATGAAAAAGCTTGCGCTGCAAGACCTCAAGGACTTCCGCGACGCCATGCGGATACCGATCAACGACGCTCAGCTGGAAGAGGATCCGTACCTGCCGCCCTACTTCCACCCCGGCTCCGACGCCCCGGAGATCCGCTACATGATCGACCGCCGGCGCACCCTCGGGGGCTACCTTCCCGAGCGTCGGACGAAGGCCAAGGCGTTGCGGCTGCCCAGCCGCGACATCTACGCCGCGCTGAAGAAGGGCTCGGGAACCCAGGAGGTCGCCACCACCATGGCGACGGTGCGCACCTTCAAGGAAGTGTTGCGGGACAAGGAGGTTGGTCCGCGCATCGTGCCGATCATTCCCGACGAGGCGCGCACGTTCGGCATGGACTCGTGGTTCCCGTCGCTGAAGATCTACAACCGCAACGGCCAGCTGTACACCGCCGTGGACGCGGATCTGATGTTGGCCTACAAGGAAAGCGAAGTCGGCCACATCCTGCACGAGGGCATCAACGAGGCCGGGTCGGTGGGGTCGTTCATCGCGGCCGGCACCTCATATGCGACGCACAACGAGCCGATGATCCCGATCTACATCTTCTATTCGATGTTCGGGTTCCAGCGCACCGGCGACGGCCTGTGGGCGGCTGCCGACCAGATGACGCGCGGCTTCTTGCTGGGGGCCACCGCGGGACGCACCACGCTGACCGGCGAGGGCCTGCAGCACGCCGACGGGCACTCGCTGCTGCTGGCGAGCACCAACCCGGCGGTGGTCGCCTACGATCCGGCGTTCGCCTACGAGATCGCCTACATCGTCGAGAGCGGGCTGGCCCGGATGTTCGGGCAGGACCCCGAGAACGTGTTCTTCTACATCACCGTCTACAACGAGCCGTACGTGCAGCCGCCCGAGCCGGACAACTTCGATCCCGAGGGCGTACTGCGGGGCCTGTACCGCTACCACGTCGCCACCGAGCAGCGCGCCAACAAGGCACAGATCCTGGCGTCGGGGGTGGCGATGCCGGCGGCGCTGGACGCCGCGAAGATGCTGGCCGCCGAATGGGACGTCGCCGCCGACGTGTGGTCGGTGACCAGCTGGGGCGAACTGAATCGGGACGGCGTCGCGGTGGACAGGGCGAGGCTGCGCCACCCGGACCGGCAGGCGGGCGTCCCGTACGTCACGCAGGCGCTGTCGGACGCCGTCGGCCCGGTGGTCGCCGTCTCGGACTGGATGCGCGCCGTTCCCGAGCAGATCCGGCCGTGGGTGCCCGGCACCTACGTCACCCTGGGCACCGACGGGTTCGGCTTCTCCGACACCCGGCCCGCGGCACGGCGGTACTTCAACACCGACGCCGAGTCGCAGGTGGTGGCCGTGCTCGAGGCGCTGGCCCGCGACGGCGAGATCGACCCCTCGGTGCCGGTGGCCGCCGCCCGCCAGTACCGGATCGACGACGTGCAGGCCGCGCCGGAGCAGACGTCGGACCCCGGCGTGGCCTAAGGGCTGGCGCGTTACTCCCCGGCTCGCCGAGCGCCCGGGCAGCCGGGCGCTGGGCATGGAGCGCCCGGCCAGCCGGGCGCGCCAGCCGTCCACCGGCCGCCACTCGCCGAGCGTGCGCCCAGCCGCACATTGAGTGCCGAGCGTGCGGCCAGCCGCACGTTCGGCACGGCGCCACGCGCCTCTTTGGCGGAAACTTCCAGAAAAGTCGCGTACGTTTTAGGGGTGAGTGACAACCCCTTCGCCGGCCCGTTCGCCAAGCACCCCCGGTCGCCGCTGGAAACGCTGGATTCGGTCCCCGAATCCGTGCTGCGCCGGCTCAAGCAGTACTCCGGGCGGCTGGCCACCGAGGCGGTCAACGCCATGCAGGACCGGTTGCCGTTCTTCGCCGAGCTGGAGGCGTCCCAACGGGCCAGCGTGGCGCTGGTGGTGCAGACGGCCGTCGTGAACTTCGTTGAGTGGATGCAAGACCCGCACAGCAACGTCAGCTACACCGCGCAGGCCTTCGAGCTGGTGCCCCAGGAGCTGCAGCGCCGGATCGCGTTGCGCCACAGCGTCGACATGGTCCGCGTCACCATGGACATCTTCGAGGAGGTCGTCCCGCTGCTGGCCCGCTCCGAGGAACAGCTGACCGCGCTGACCGTGGGCATCCTGAAGTACACCCGCGACCTGGCGTTCACCGCGGCGGGGGCGTACGCCGACGCGGCCGAGGCGCGCGGCACCTGGGACAGCCGGATGGAGGCCAGCGTGGTCGACGCGGTGGTCCGCGGCGACACCGGCCCGGAGCTTTTGTCCCGCGCGGCCGCCCTGAACTGGGACACCACCGAGCCCGCGACGGTGGTGGTCGGAACCCCGGCGCCCGGCCGCGACGGGTCGACCGGCCCCGGCGACAGTGAGCGCGCGAGCCAGCACGTCCGCGACATCGCCGCGCAGCACGGCCGCGCGGCCCTCACCGACGTGCACGGCACCTGGCTGGTCGCCATCGTGTCCGGGCAGTTGTCGCCGACCGACAAGTTCCTCGGGGAGCTGCTGGCCGCGTTCGCCGACGGCCCCGTGGTCGTCGGGCCGACGGCGCCCATGCTGACCGCGGCCTACCACAGCGCCAGCGAGGCGATATCCGGGATGAACGCCGTCGGTGGCTGGCGCGGGGCGCCACGTCCCGTGCTGGCCCGCGAGCTCCTGCCGGAACGGGCCCTGATGGGCGACGCGTCGGCGATCGTGGCGCTGCACACCGACGTGATGGGGCCGTTGGCCGACGCCGGCCCGACGCTCATCGAAACTCTTGACGCTTACTTAGATTGTGGCGGCGCGATTGAAGCCTGTGCCAGAAAGTTGTTCGTTCATCCAAACACGGTGCGCTACCGACTCAAGCGGATCACCGACTTCACCGGGCGCGATCCCATGCAGCCGCGTGACGCATATGTCCTGCGAGTGGCGGCGACGGTGGGCCAGCTCAACTATCCGACGCATCCCGCCAGCGCCGCCAACAACGCCATGCCCGTCGTTCCGCTGCCGGTCAAAGGGGCTGCGGTGGGCCAGATCGGGTGATAGTGACCCAGGCGACAGGTCGCGGGACGATATCAAACCCGTAGCTTACGGAGCCGTTTTGTAGGGTGTACACAAAAACCTAAGACGAGGTTCATAATCTGTTACACCCGCCAAAACCGTTTCCACAGTGTTCTCTTAAACACGTGATTGCATTGCTTGCGCCCGGACAGGGTTCGCAGACCGAGGGGATGCTCTCGCCGTGGCTGGAGCTCGCCGGCGCCGCCGACCAGTTGGCGCTGTGGTCCAAGGCCAGCGGCCTCGACCTCGTACGCCTGGGCACCACCGCATCGACCGACGAGATCACCGACACCGCGGTCACCCAGCCCCTGGTCGTCGCGGCCACGCTGCTCGCTCACCAGGAACTGACCAAGCGCGGCCTGCTCGCCGGTGAAGACCTGGTCGTGGCCGGTCACTCCGTCGGTGAGATCGCCGCCTACGCGATCGCCGGCGTGATGGCCGCGGACGACGCCGTCGCCCTGGCCGCCACCCGGGGCGCCGAGATGGCCAAGGCGTGCGCCGTCGAGCCCACCGGCATGTCCGCGGTGCTCGGCGGTGACGAGGCCGAGATCCTCGCCCGCCTCGAGCAGCTCGACCTGTTCCCCGCCAACCGCAACGCCGCCGGGCAGATCGTCGCCGCCGGCTCGCTGGACGCGCTGGAGAAGCTCGCCGAAGACCCGCCGGCCAAGGCCCGCGTGCGCGCGCTGGGGGTGGCCGGTGCGTTCCACACCAAGTACATGGCGTCGGCGCTCGACGGTTATGCCGCCGCGGCCGCCGCCGTCCAGACGTCCGAGCCCACCGCGACGCTGCTGTCGAACCGCGACGGCAGGCCCGTCGCCTCGGCCGCCGCGGCGATGGAGGCGTTGGTCGCCCAGCTGACCCGGCCGGTGCGCTGGGACCTGTGCACCGCGACGCTGCGCGAGCTGGAAGTCGGTGCGGCCGTGGAGTTCCCGCCCGCGGGCACGCTCACCGGTATCGCCAAACGAGAACTTCGGGGAGTTACGGCTCGCGCCGTCAAGTCGCCCGCAGACCTGGACGCTTTGGCCGAGCTCTAAGTCGGCCGCATCCAGTACAACCACATAGCACGTCAGTTCGACTATCTCACAACACATTACGAAGGGAAGCACGCTGTGGCTGTCAGCCAGGAAGAAATCATCGCCGGTATCGCCGAGATCATCGAAGAGGTCACCGGTATCGAGCCCTCCGAGGTCACCCCGGAGAAGTCCTTCGTCGACGACCTGGACATCGACTCGCTGTCGATGGTCGAGATCGCCGTGCAGACCGAGGACAAGTACGGCGTCAAGATCCCGGATGAGGACCTCGCCGGTCTGCGTACCGTCGGTGACGTCGTCTCCTACATCCAGAAGCTCGAGGAAGAGAACCCCGAGGCTGCCGAGGCGCTGCGCGCCAAGCTGGAGACCGAGAACCCCGACGCGGTCGCCAACGTCAAGGCAAGGCTGGAAGCGGACACCAAGTGAGTAAGCCTTCCACTGCTAACGGCGGTTACCCCAGCGTTGTGGTAACCGCCGTCACGGCGACGACGTCGATCGCGCCGGACGTCGAGAGCACGTGGAAGGGTTTGTTGGCCGGCGAAAGCGGCATCCACGTCCTCGAAGACGACTACATCACCAAGTGGGACCTGCCCGTCCGGATCGGTGGACACCTCAAGGAGCCCATCGACGAGCAGATGAGCAGGCTCGACATGCGACGTATGTCGTACGTCCAACGGCTGGCGAAGGTGCTCAGCACCCAGCTGTGGGAGAGCGCCGGCAATCCGGAGCTCGATCCCGACCGGTTCTCGGTCGTGGTCGGCACCGGCCTCGGTGGCGCCGAAAGGATCGTGGAGAGCTACGACCTGATGAACGAGGGCGGCCCCCGCAAGGTGTCGCCGCTGGCCGTGCAGATGATCATGCCCAACGGCGCCGCCGCCGTGGTGGGCCTGCAGCTCGGCGCCCGCGCCGGGGTGATCACCCCGGTGTCGGCGTGTTCGTCGGGTTCGGAAGCGATCGCCCACGCGTGGCGTCAGATCGTCATGGGTGACGCGGACGTCGCGGTGTGCGGTGGCGTCGAGGGCCCCATCGAGGCGCTGCCGATCGCGGCGTTTTCGATGATGCGGGCCATGTCGACTCGCAACGATGAGCCCGAGCGCGCGTCGCGGCCGTTCGACAAGGACCGCGACGGCTTCGTGTTCGGCGAGGCCGGTGCGCTGATGCTCATCGAGACCGAGGAGCACGCCAAGGCCCGCGGCGCCAAGCCGCTGGCCCGGTTGATGGGGGCCGGCATCACGTCGGACGCGTTCCACATGGTGGCCCCGGCGGCCGACGGTGTGCGTGCGGGTCGGGCGATGACGCGGTCGCTAGAGCTGGCGGGGTTGTCCCCCAAGGACGTTGACCACGTCAACGCGCACGGGACCGCCACGCCGATCGGTGACACCGCGGAGGCCAACGCCATCCGGGTCGCCGGTTGCCAGCAGGCGGCGGTCTACGCGCCGAAGTCGGCGCTGGGCCACTCGATCGGTGCGGTCGGGGCGCTGGAGTCGGTGCTCACGGTGCTGAGCCTGCGCGACGGCGTCATTCCACCCACCCTCAATTACGAAACCCCCGACCCCGAGATCGACCTGGATGTTGTTGCGGGCGAACCTCGCTACGGCGATTTCCGTTACGCGATCAACAACTCGTTCGGCTTCGGTGGCCACAACGTGGCACTCGCCTTCGGGCGTTATTAGAGCTGGCGTCCAGCGACGACGCGGGCCGCGAACGGCCCGGGGAGGAGCCGGACACCACGGAAGGTGGCGACCCGCGTCCCCCGGCCCCGCCGGGTTCGCGGTCACCACTTAGCAGGAAAGGAACGTTCGCAAGACCCATGACAGAGCTGGTTACCGGGAAGACCCTCCCGAACGTGGTCGTCACTGGCGTTGCCATGACGACCGCACTGGCGACTGACGCCGAGACCACCTGGAAGCTGTTGCTGGACAGCCAAAGTGGTATCCGCAAACTCGAGGATCCGTTCGTCGAGGAGTTTGACCTGCCGGTGCGCATCGGCGGTCATCTGTTAGAGGAGTTCGACAGCCAGCTGACCCGCGTAGAGCTGCGCCGGTCGGGCTACCTGCAACGGATGTCGACGATCTTGGGCCGGCGAGTCTGGGAGAACGCCGGTTCGCCCGAGGTCGACAGCGACCGCTTGCTGGTGTCGATCGGTACCGGTTTGGGCTCGTCGGAAGAGATGGTCTTCAGCTACGACGACATGCGCGCTCGTGGCATGAAGGCGGTCTCCCCCCTCGGCGTGCAGAAGTACATGCCCAACGGCGCGTCGGCGGCGGTGGGTCTGGAACGGCACGCCAAGGCCGGGGTCCTCACGCCCATATCGGCGTGCGCGTCGGGGTCCGAGGGCATCGCCCAGGCGTGGCGCAACATCGTCTTCGGCGAAGCCGACATCGCGATCTGCGGTGGCGTCGAAACGAAGATCGAAGCGGTGCCGATTGCGGCGTTCGCCCAGATGCGGATCGTGATGTCGACCAAGAACGACGACCCCGTCGGCGCGTGCCGCCCGTTCGACCGCGACCGGACCGGCTTCGTGTTCGGCGAGGCCGGCGCCCTGATGGTGATCGAGACCGAGGAGCACGCCAAGGCCCGCGGGGCCAACATCTTGGCCCGCATCATGGGCGCCAGCATCACCTCCGACGGCTACCACATGGTGGCCCCCGACCCCAACGGCGAACGCGCCGGGCACGCCATGACCCGCGCCATCCAGCTCGCCGGCCTGTCCCCCAGCGACATCCACCACGTCAACGCCCACGCCACCGGCACCTCGGTCGGCGACGTCGCCGAGGGCAGGGCCATCAACAACGCCCTGGGCCCCCACGGCGGCAACGCCGCCGTCTACGCCCCCAAGGCCGCCCTGGGCCACTCCGTGGGCGCCGTGGGCGCCGTCGAATCGATCCTGACGGTGCTCGCGCTGCGCGACCAGGTCGTCCCCCCGACGCTGAACCTGGAAAACCTCGACCCCGAAATCGACCTCGACGTGGTGGCCGGCAAACCCCGCCCCGGCAACTACGAGTACGCGATCAACAACTCGTTCGGATTCGGCGGACACAACGTGGCCATCGCCTTCGGGCGGTACTAATCCCTTTCGCACCCGAGCAACACCGGAATATCAGGAGACTGCGATGACTATCACGGCCCCCGAGGCGGTTGGCGAGTCGCTCGACCCCCGCGACCCGCTGTTGCGCTTGAGCAATTTCTTCGACGACGACAGCGTCGAACTCCTGCACGAGCGTGACCGCTCCGGCGTGCTTGCCGCCGCCGGGACCGTGAACGGTGTGCGCACCATCGCGTTCTGCACCGACGGCACCGTGATGGGCGGCGCCATGGGCATCGAGGGCTGCACGCACATCGTCGACGCCTACGACACCGCCATCGAGGAGCAGAGCCCGATCGTGGGCATCTGGCACTCCGGCGGCGCCCGGCTGGCCGAAGGTGTGAAGGCGCTGCACGCGGTGGGCCTGGTGTTCGAGGCGATGATCCGCGCCTCGGGCTATGTCCCGCAGATCTCGGTGGTCGTCGGCTTCGCGGCCGGCGGCGCCGCCTACGGGCCGGCGCTGACCGACGTCGTCGTGATGGCGCCGGAGAGCCGGGTGTTCGTCACGGGCCCGGACGTGGTGCGCAGCGTCACCGGCGAGGACGTCGACATGGCCTCGCTCGGTGGCCCCGAGACCCACCACAAGAAGTCCGGGGTGTGCCACATCGTCGCCGACGACGAGCTCGACGCCTACGAGCGCGGCCGCCGGCTGGTCGGATTGTTCTGCCAGCAGGGCCATTTCGACCGCACCAAGGCCGAGGCCGGTGACACCGACATCCACGCGCTGCTGCCCGAGTCGGCGCGGCGGGCCTACGACGTGCGCCCGATCGTGACCGCGATCCTCGACGACGAGACGCCGTTCGACGAGTTCCAGGCCAACTGGGCGCCGTCGATGGTGATCGGGCTGGGCCGGCTGTCGGGCCGCACGGTCGGCGTGCTGGCCAACAACCCGCTGCGCCTCGGCGGCTGCCTGAACTCGGAAAGCGCCGAGAAGGCAGCGCGTTTTGTGCGTCTGTGCGACGCGTTCGGCATTCCGCTGGTGGTGGTCGTCGACGTGCCGGGTTACCTGCCCGGTGTCGACCAGGAGTGGGGCGGCGTGGTGCGCCGCGGCGCCAAGCTGCTGCACGCGTTCGGCGAGTGCACGGTTCCGCGCGTCACGCTGGTCACCCGAAAGACGTACGGCGGGGCCTACATTGCGATGAACTCCCGCTCGCTCAACGCGACCAAGGTGTACGCCTGGCCGGACGCCGAGGTCGCGGTGATGGGCGCCAAGGCCGCCGTGGGGATTCTGCACAAGAAGAAGCTGGCCGCCGCGCCCGAGCACGAGCGCGAGGCGCTGCACGACGAGCTGGCCGCCGAGCACGAGCGGATCGCCGGGGGCGTGGACAGCGCCATCGAGATCGGCGTGGTCGACGAGAAGATCGACCCGTCGCACACCCGCAGCAAGCTCACCGAGGCGCTGGCGCAGGCGCCCGCGCGCCGCGGCCGCCACAAGAACATCCCGCTGTAAGTCACCTACTTACCGCGGACGTAACGCCACGGCGAAAAATCGCGAGAGAAGTCGCCGCCACGTTACGCCCGCGGCCGGCCCAGGATCGTCGAGAGCGCCCGGCGCAGTTCGCCTTCGGGATCGGCTGGCAGCGTCTCCGCGCGCAAGCCGACGAATCCGTCCGGGCGGACCAACAGCGCCCCGTCCGGCGCGAGCCCGGTTATCGTCGCCCACTCGTGGCTGTCGATGCGATGCGCGGGCAGCGACACCGAAGCCGCTGCCGCGCACCATCGCTCGTCTGTTGCCAGCACGGTGAACCCGGGGCCCAGCAGATCGAGCGTCGAAACCCCGTCGCGCACCCACACGTGCGGGACCCGGGTGCCCGGTTGTCCTCGCAGCTCGTCCACCAGTGAGACGGCGCCCGGATCCGCGGGGGCCGGCGCGCCGGAAATGACTGCGGCCGAGTGGTATTGGTAGCCCGCGAGCAAGGCGAACATCGGCGCCTCCTCGTCCGGCGGCAATTGGGGTCGGTCGTCGTCCAGCCTGATCAGCGCCAGCGTCGGACCGGTCAACGACTGGCGCGCGTTGAACCGCCCGACCGGGTGCCGCTCGGCGTGATACGTGCTCAGCAGCGCGGGGTCGGCCACGCCGTTCACCACGGCGGCGAGCTTCCAGGCCAGGTTGTCCGCGCTCTGGATCGCGGTGTTGGCGCCCCCGGCCTTGAACGGCGGCATGGTGTGGGCGGCGTCGCCGACGAAAAATACTCGCCCACGGGCGAATTGGTCGGCAACCCGCTCGTACGGTTGCCACGGTGCGATTTCGATGACGTCGATGTCGATTCGCTCGCCGATCGCCTTGGTGAGCAGCTCGACGCAGCGCTCAGGGGTGAATTGCTCGGCCGTTTCCCCCTCGCCCGGCTGGTATGTGGTGATGAACATGCCGAGGTCGCCCTGCGCCACCAGAAAGATCCCGTCCACGTCGGGGTTCTTGACCTGCACGCCGTCCCCATCGCCCAAAGCCGGAACGAACCGTCGCCACGGTGCCTTGAAGTAGACGAAAACGACGAAGATCGGTAGTGCGCCGTATCCCGACGTGGTCACGCCGAGCGCCTCGCGGATCGGGCTGTGCACACCGTCGGCGGCGACGACGTACTGGGCCCGCACCGTCTCGGTACTTCGCGAATCGCGCTCGCGCACAACCACCGTCACGCCAGCGTCGTCCTGTTCCAGCGACACCAGCTCCGTTCCGTAGCGGACCTCGCTTCCTCGCCGGCGGGTGTCGGCCAGCAGCATCGGCTCCAGCTTGCTCTGCGGACAATACTGCGCGGGGGGTTCCGGGCTGAGTCCCACGAAGGGCGCGAAGATGGCGTCGATGTCCATGGCGGGCGCTTGGTCCACGCTGTTCAGCGTCGGCTTGACCACCATGCCGGAAACCCCATCGGCGACCGCGTGCACCTGATCGCTCAACCCCAGACCGCGCAGAATCTCCAGGCTGCGAAAGCTCAGGTTGCGGGCTTTCGGATAGATGAAGACTTCGCGGCGCTTCTCGATCAGCATCGACCGGACCCCATACTTGGCCAGCAGCGCGGAGGTGGCGAGCCCGGCCGCGCCGGCACCGACGATGAACACGGGAACACGAGACGCCATCTCGCCCCCTTCCGATGCGACGGATCCCAAGTATCGAGATCGCCTATCCCTGCGCTGCAGCGTAGTGGAGGATGAACGCGTGAGCCCCTCAGCACCGGCGATGCTGGACGTCGCGTTCGAGGAAGCGCGGTTCGGGCTGGACGAGGGCGGCATCCCCATCGGCGCCGCCCTGTTCACCGCCGACGGCGGCCTGCTCGGGCGCGGCCGCAATCGCCGTGTGCAACAAGGTGATCCGTCGCTGCACGCCGAGGTCGACGCGTTTCGCGCCGCGGGCAGACAGCGCGACTACCGCTCCACGGTGATGGTGACGACGCTGTCGCCGTGCTGGTATTGCAGCGGCCTGGTGCGCCAGTTCAAGATCGGCGCGTTGGTGGTGGGCGAATCCCGCACGTTCAGCGGCGGGCACGAATGGCTGGCGCAGCACGGCGTGACGGTCACCGTGGTCGATGACCCGCGCTGCACACAAATGATGTCCGCCTTCATCGTCGAGCACCCCGAGCTGTGGCACGAGGACATCGGGCGGGCGCCCTAAGCGAACCGCGCCAGAAACTCCTCGGCCACCGCGACGGCCCGCTCCCGATCGCGCGACACCAGGCCGATCCTCGTCCGCCGGTCCAGGATGTCGGAGACGTCCAGCGCGCCCTCGTGGGTGATCGCGTACTCGAATTCGGCTCGGGTGACGTCGATTCCCTCGACGGCCGGCTCGCTCGGCCGCTCGCAGGCGGCGCTGGCGACGACTTTGGCGGCCTCGGCGCCGTAGCGCGACACCAGCGACTCGGGCAGCCCGACCTCAGGGGCCGCGGTGATCCCCGGGTTGGCCGGCGCCCCGATCAGCGGCAGGTTGCGGGTCTGACATTTCGCCGCGCGCAGCCGACGCACCCGGACGGCGCGATCCAGCACATCCTGTGCCATGTAACGGTATTCGGTCAGCTTGCCGCCGACCACGCTGATCACCCCCGACGCCGACTCGACGACGGCGTGCTCGCGCGAGACGTCGGCGGTGCGGCCCTCGCCGGTGTCGATCAGCGGCCGCAGCCCGGCGTAAGCACCGATCACGTCGGTGGCGGTGAGGCCCGTCCCCAACGCGGTGTTCACCGTTTCGAGCAGGAACGTGATCTCGTCGACCGACGGCTCGGGCACGTCCGGAATCGGGCCGGGCGCCGCCTCGTCGGTCAGCCCCAGGTATACCCGGCCCAGCTGCTCGGGCATCGCGAAGACGAAGCGGTTGAGCTCGCCTGGAATCGGAATCGTCAGCGCCGCAGTCGCATTGCCGAACGCGGCGGCATCGAACACCAGGTGCGTCCCGCGGCTGGGCCGCAACTTCAACGAGCCGTCGATCTCGCCCGCCCACACCCCGGCCGCGTTGACGACGGCGCGAGCCGAGACATCGAAGGACTCGCCCGTGCGCGCATCGGTCAACCGCACCGAGGTGCCGGTGGCCTGTGACGCCGACACATGGGTGAGGATCCGGGCGCCGTGCTGCGCCGCGGTGCGCGCGACGGCGGTGACCAGCCGGGCGTCGTCGATCAATTGCCCGTCGTAGGCCAGGAATCCGCCGTCGAGGCCGTCGCGCCGCACGGTGGGGGCCATTTCCACGACGCGGCGCGCCGAAATCCGGTGCGACCGAGGCAAAGTCGAGGCCGGCGTGCCCGCCAGCGCCCGCAAAAAGTCACCGGCCAGGAACCCTCCCCGCACCAGCGCCCGCTTGCCCGGGCTCATCGACGGCAGCAGCGGCACCAGCTGCGGCATCGCCCGAACGAGGTGGGGCGCGTTGCGGGTCATCAGGATTCCGCGCTCGATGGCGCTGCGACGGGCGATGCCCACGTTGCCGGTCGCCAGGTAGCGCAGGCCGCCGTGGACGAGTTTGGAACTCCAGCGGCTGGTGCCGAACGCCAGGTCGTGCTTTTCCACCAGCGCGACGCGCAGCCCGCGCGCCGCGGCGTCCAGCGCGATCCCCGCGCCGGTGATGCCGCCGCCGATCACCACGACGTCCAGCGGCTCGCCCTCGGCGAGCGCGGTCAGGTCGGCGGCGCGCCGCGCGGCGTTCAAGGCGGTGGGGTCAGGAATCACGACAGGTATCCGTTCAGCGAGTGGGCCAGCTCGGCGGCCAGCGCGTCGGCGTCGAGCATCGGTGCGACGATGCGCGCCGACTGGATGGTCGACTGCGCGATCAGCAACACCATGGTGGCCATCTGGACCGGGTCGCCGCTCCGGACGCTGCCGTGGCGCTGGGCGACTCGCAGGCGGGCGGCCAGGGCGTCGATCAACATGCGCTGGCTGGTCCCGAGGCGCTCGGTGATGTAGGTGGTCGCGAGCTCCGAGTGTAGGACCGACATCACCAGCGGGTCCTGGCGCAGCAGGTCGGCCACCGTAACGATCTGTCGCACAAGCGATTCCCGGTCGTCGCCGAGCAGCGGCGCGTCGCTCATCACCTCGGTGACGTGCCGGGTCAAGAGCGCCGCGACGATCGAGTGGGTGTCCGGCCAGCGCCGGTACACCGTCGGCCTGCTGACTCCCGCGCGTCGGGCAATCTCGGCGAGGGTCACCCGGTCCACGCCGAAGTCGACCACACAGCTGGCGGCCGCCGCGAGGATCCGCTCCCCGACATCCAGCTCGTTACGGATTGACAACATGTGTAATACTGTAACGCATGACGCATCCCGAGGGGCTCCTGCCGCCCATGAAATGGAACGCGTGGGGAGATCCCGCCGCGGCCAAGCCCCTCTCGGAAGGGATCCGGTCGTTGCTGCAGCAGGCCGTGGGGGTCGAGGGGTCCCCCGCGGCCGAACTGCCACCCGACCAGGTGGAGCTGCGGCCGTCGGCGTTGTCGCCGACCGACCGGGAGGCGCTGGCCGCCATCGTCGGCGCCGACTACTGCCGGACGGCGGACTCCGACCGGTTGCTGCACGCGGGCGGCAAGTCCACCGTCGACCTGCTCACCCGCAAACAACGCGGGCCGCAGGACGCGCCCGACGCCGTGTTGCTGCCCGCCGACGAGGACGCCGTCGCCGCGATCCTGCGCCACTGCAGCGAGCACCGCATCGCCGTCGTGCCCTTCGGCGGGGGCACCAGCGTGGTCGGCGGGCTGGACCCGCATCGGGCCGAGTTCGGCGCCGTCGTCTCGCTCGACCTCCGTCGCCTCGATCGGCTGATCTCGCTCGACGAGGTGTCCGGCCAGGCCGTCTTCGAGGCGGGCGTCACCGGGCCCGACGCCGAAAGGCTCCTTGGCGCACAAGGTTTTTCGCTCGGCCATTTCCCGCAGAGCTTTGAGTACGCCACCATCGGCGGCTTCGCCGCGACCCGCTCGTCCGGGCAGGACTCGGCGGGCTACGGCCGGTTCAACGACATGGTCCGCGGGCTGCGGGTGATCACCCCGGTGGGCACCCTGGACCTGGGCCGCGCGCCGGAATCGGCCGCGGGCCCCGACCTGCGTCAGCTGCTGATCGGCTCGGAAGGAACCCTGGGCGTCATCACCCGGGTGCGGCTGCGGGTCCACCCCGTCCCGGCGGCCGTGCGCTACGAGGCCTGGTCGTTCCCCGATTTCGAGACCGGCGCCGCGGCCCTGCGGGCCGTCACCCAAAATGCCACCGGCCCCACGGTCGTTCGGCTTTCCGACGAGGCGGAGACGGGGGTCAACCTGGCCACCACCGAGGCGATCGGCGAATCTCAGATCACCGGCGGATGCCTGGCCATCACCATGTTCGAGGGCACCGAGGAGCACGTCGAGAGCCGGCACGCGGAAACCAGCGCGCTGCTCGCGGCCCGCGGCGGCACCTCGCTGGGCGAGGGGCCCGCGCGGGCGTGGGAGCGCGGCCGGTTCGGCGCGCCCTACCTGCGCGACTCGCTGCTCGCGGCCGGTGCGCTGTGCGAGACGCTGGAGACCGCCACCGACTGGTCCAACGTCAACGCGCTGAAAACCGCTGTCACCCAGGCACTCACCGACTCCCTCGCCGAGACCGGCACCCCGGCGCTGGTGATGTGTCACATTTCGCACGTCTACCCCACGGGCGCCTCGTTGTACTTCACCGTCGTCGCGGGCCAGCGCGGCAACCCGATCGCACAATGGAAGGCCGCGAAAAGGGCGGCGTCGGATGCGATCATGGCCACCGGCGGGACCATCACCCACCACCACGCGGTCGGCGCCGATCACCGGCCGTGGATGCGCTACGAGATCGGCGAGTTGGGAGTGCAGGTGTTGCGCGCGGTCAAGGCCACGTTGGATCCCGCCGGAATCCTCAACCCCGGCAAGCTGATTCCGTGACGTCCAGGCGCGAGGTCGGCAAGGTGATCGCGCTGACCAACCCGATCTCGGGGCACGGCGCCGCCGTGCGCGCCGCGCAGGTCGCGATCGCCCGGCTGCACAAGCGGGGGGTGGAGGTCGTCGAGATCATCGGCGACGACGCCGACGACGCGCGGCACCTGGTCGGCGCGGCGCTGGACAAGGGCGCCGACGCGGTCATGGTGACCGGCGGCGACGGCGTCGTCTCCAACGCGCTGCAGGTGTTGGCGGGCACCAACATTCCCGTCGGCATCGTCCCCGCGGGAACCGGCAACGACCATGCCCGCGCATTCGGCATCCCCACCCACCCCGAGGCGGCCGCGGACCTCATCGTCGACGGCTGGACCGAAACCATTGACCTGGGCCGGATTACGGACAGCGACGGGGCGAGCAAGTGGTTCGGCACCGTGGCGGCCACCGGCTTCGATTCGCTGGTCACCGATCGCGCCAACCGGATGCGCTGGCCGCACGGTCGGCTGCGCTATTACCTCGCGATGCTCGCCGAGCTGTCGCAGTTGCGGCTCTTACCCTTTCGCTTGGTGCTCGACGGCACCACGGAGATCGACGCCGACATCACGCTGGCCGCCTTCGGCAACACCCGCAGCTACGGCGGCGGCATGCGGATCTGTCCCGCCGCCGATTACACCGACGGCCTGCTCGACATCACCATGGTGCACTCGGCATCCCGCACCAAGCTGGTCCGCCTGTTCCCCACCGTGATGAAGGGCACGCACGTCGACCTCGACGAGGTGAGCACCGCGCGCGCCCGATCGATCCACGTCGAGTGCCCCGGCATCAACGTATACGCCGACGGCGACTTCGCGTGCGCGTTGCCGGCCGAGATCTCGGCGGTGCCAGAAGCCCTGCAGATCCTGCGGCCCTCTGGCGAGCAGACGCAAAAGTCCCGAAAGTAGCGCCTTTTCGGGCGTTTTCCGGGACTTTTGCGTCTGCTCGCGGGGGAACCGCGGGGGAACCGCGGGGAAACCTACCCGACCCCCCGGCTCAGCCAGCTCACCTCGCCGCCGTCGCCGCCGTCGCGATACGCCTCCAGCGCCTCGTCCCACGCCGTTCCCAGCACGGAATCCAGTTCGGCGGCCAGGGTGTCGGCGCCCTGGGCCATCATCGCCCGCAGCCGCATCTCCCCGACCATGACGTCGCCGTTGGCGCTCATCGCCCCGCTCCACAGGCCGAGCTGCGGGGTGTGGCTGAACCGATGGCCGTCGACTCCGGGGCTGGGGTCCTCGGTGACCTCGAACCGCAGCACGGACCAGGAGCGCAGCGCGTTGGCCAACTTGGCGCCGGTGCCGACGGGACCGACCCAGTTGGTGACCGCGCGCAGCTGACCGGGCATCGCCGGCTGGGGCGTCCAGTTCAGGTTCGCCTTGGCGCCCAGGGTCGACGACAACGCCCACTCGACATGCGGGCACACCGCCGCCGGCGAAGCGTGCACGTACACCACGCCAGTCGTCACGTCGGCGAATTGATTCGACGCTCGCATTTCCTGCTCCTTCGGTTCCACCAGGGACGTCTTCCCCAACGACCTGTGGACCCGGCAAGCAGGGCAGCTTGCGCAAAATCTTCGATTATTTGTGTGTCGTGCGTGTCTATTGTGCCTTGTGATACCCGTGTTGCGCTAGTGTGCACTCCGAATTAGCTGTACTCGGCTATCACGGCATCGGAAATCTCCGGCCACGGCCGCAGCGCCCACTCCCCGAATTCGCGGTCGGTCAGCACCACCAACGCGAGCTCGATCTCCGGATCCGCCCAGATAAACCCGCCCGCCTGGCCGAAATGGCCGTACGTTCGCGCCGAGTTCCGCGCACCGGTCCAGTGCGGCGATTTCGCGTCCCGGAGCTCGAATCCGAGCCCCCAGTCGTTGGGCCGCTGCACCCCGTATCCGGGCAGCACGCCGTCCAGGCCGGGAAACTGCACGGTCGTGGCCTCGGCGTGCAGGCCTGCCGAGACGGTCACCGGGCGCAGCAGGTCCCCGGCGAACGCGGCCAGGTCCGCCACGGTCGACGTCGCGCCGAACCCGGCGGCCACCGCGCCCCCCTCGAGGCGGGTCGCCGCCATGCCCAGCGGCTCGCACACCGCCTCGGCCAGGTAGCGGGCGAAGTCGATGCCGGTCTCGCGTTCGACGGTCTGGCCCAGCACGGTGAAGCCCTGGTTGGAGTAGATGCGGCGGGCGCCGGGCGCGGCCAGCACCTTCTCGGAGTGCATCGACAGGCCCGAGGTGTGCGCCAGCAGGTGGCGAACGGTGGAACCGGGCGGGCCGGCGGGCGTGTCGAGGTCGACGGCGCCCTCCTCGAGGGCGACGTGCACGGCCCGGGCCGCCAGCGGCTTGGTCACCGAGGCCAGCTCGAACACCCGCCCGGGATCGCCGTGGCCGGCCAGCACGCCGCCCGGCCCGACGACGGCGGCGGCCGCGGCCCCGACCGGCCAATCGGCCAGCACGTCGAGGGGAGCCATCACTTTCGGGCGATGTAGTAGTTGTTGATCGGGTCCGCTTCGATCTCGGCGACCCGCACGTCGTCGAACCCGGCGTCGCCGAGCATCGCGACGGCCAGCTGCGTTCCCCACGCGGTGCCCAGCCCGGCGCCGTCGAGCGCGAGCGACACCGTCATGCAGTGCATCAGCGACGTCGTGTACAGGTAGGTGCTCATCGGCACGCCGACGTTCTCCTCCAGCCGGCTCGACGCCTTGATGTCGGCCATCAGCAGGACGCCCCCGGGCCGCAGCGCCCGGTAGATGTTCTCGAGCACCCGCGCCGGCCGGGCCTGATCGTGAATGGCGTCGAACACGGTGATGACGTCGTAGGCCTCGGGCTTGTCCAACTCGGACAGATCGTGGCTTTCGAACGTGGCATTCGTCAGGCCACGGTCGGCGGCCTCGCGGATGCCGGTGGCGATGGCCTGCTCGGAGAAGTCGATGCCGGTGAAGCGGCTCGCCGGAAACGCCTGTGCCATCACGTTGATGGCGTGGCCGCTGCCGCAGCCGAAGTCGGCCACGTCGGCGCCGGCGCGCAGCCGCTCGACGAGGCCGTCCACCAGCGGCAGCACGACGTCGACGAGCGAGGCGTCGTACATCGCGCCGCTCTCCTCGGCCATCAGCTGGTGGAAGCGCGGGAATTCGCTGTACGGCAGGCCGCCGCCCGCGCGGAAGCAGCCGATGATCTTCTGCTCGACCTCGCCGAGCAGCGGCAGGAATTGGGCCACCACGGCGAGGTTTTGGGGCCCGGCGGCGCGGGTCAGCACGCCGGCGCGGTGGGCGGGCAGCGAGTAGGCGGCGGTGTCGGCGTCGTACTCCACCACGCGCCCGGTGGTCATGCCGCCCAGCCACTCGCGGACGTAGCGCTCGTCGAGCCCGGCGGCGTCGGCGATCTGCGCGCTGGTCGACGGCGGCAGGCCGGCCATGGTGTCCAGCAGGCCGGTCTGGTGCCCGATGCTCAACAGGATTGTGAGGCTGGCGCCGTCGAGGGTCGCGGCGATGCGTTCGGTGAATTCTTCGGTGGTCTCCCTGGCCGTCACGCCCTGCGACGCTACACCGGCCCGATGGGCGGACGGCCCGCCGCGAGATGTATGGCGGCGATCAGTAGGTTGGAGCCCATGAGTCAGACAGTGCGCGGCGTGATTTCACGCAAGAAGGGCGAACCCGTCGAGTTGGTCGACATCGTCGTCCCGGACCCCGGGCCGGGCGAGGCTCTCGTCGACGTGATCGCCTGCGGGGTGTGCCACACCGACCTGACCTACCGCGAGGGCGGCATCAACGACGAGTACCCGTTCCTGCTCGGCCACGAGGCCGCCGGCCGGGTCGAGGCCGTCGGGCCGGACGTGACCGCCGTGGCGCCGGGCGACTTCGTGATCCTGAACTGGCGCGCGGTGTGCGGGCAGTGCCGGGCCTGCAAGCGCGGGCGCCCGCACCTGTGCTTCGACACCTTCAACGCCACCCAGAAGATGACGCTGACCGACGGCACCGAGCTGACGCCCGCGCTGGGCATCGGGGCGTTCGCCGACAAGACGCTGGTGGCCGCCGGCCAGTGCACCAAGGTCAATCCCGAGGCCGACCCCGCGGTCGCGGGTCTGCTGGGCTGCGGCGTGATGGCCGGGCTGGGCGCGGCGATCAACACCGGCGCCGTCACCCGCGACGACACCGTCGCGGTGATCGGCTGCGGCGGGGTGGGCGATGCCGCGATCGCCGGGGCGGCGCTGGTGGGCGCGCGGCGCATCATCGCCGTCGACACCGACAACACCAAGCTGGACTGGGCCCGCAAGTTCGGCGCCACGCACACCGTCAACGCCCGCGAACTCGATGTGGTCACCACCATCGCCGACCTCACCGACGGGTTCGGCGCCAACGTGGTGATCGACGCGGTGGGCCGGCCCGAAACCTGGAAGCAGGCCTTCTACGCCCGCGATCTCGCCGGAACCGTTGTGCTGGTGGGTGTTCCGACCCCCGACATGACGCTGGAGATGCCGTTGGTGGACTTCTTCAGCCACGGCGGCTCGCTGAAGTCGTCGTGGTACGGCGACTGCCTGCCCGAACGCGACTTCCCCACGCTGATCGACCTGTACCTGCAGGGCCGGCTCCCGCTCGAGCAGTTCGTCTCCGAACGCATCGGGCTTGGCGACATCGAGGAGGCGTTCCACAAGATGCACGGCGGCGAGGTGCTGCGCTCGGTGGTGGTGCTCTGATGGCGGCGATCGAACGCCTGGTCACCCACGGGACGTTCGAACTCGACGGCGGCAGTTGGGAAGTCGACAACAACATCTGGATCGTCGGCGACGACTCCGACGTCGTGGTGTTCGACGCCGCGCACGCCGCCGAGCCCATCCTGGCCGCGGTCGGTAAGCGCAACGTCGTCGCTGTGGTCTGCACCCACGGGCACAACGACCACGTCACGGTGGCGCCCGAACTCGGCGCGGCCCTGGACGCGCCGGTGCTGCTGCACCCCGGCGACGACGTGTTGTGGCGAATGACCCACCCGGACAAGGACTTCCGCACGATCGCCGACGGCGACACGATCGACGTCGCCGGCACCGAGCTGCTGGCGCTGCACACGCCGGGGCACTCCCCGGGCTCGGTGTGCTGGTTCGCCCCCGAGCTCGGCGTGGTGTTCAGCGGGGACACCCTGTTCTCCGGCGGGCCGGGCGCCACGGGGCGTTCCTATTCGGATTTCCCGACGATCCTGCAGTCGATCTCCGGGCGGCTGGGCACCCTGCCCGGCGACACCGTGGTGCACACCGGCCACGGCGACAGCACCACCATCGGCGACGAGATCGTGCACTACGAGGAATGGGTGGCGCGCGGCCACTGACATCGCCCGGCCCGTTCGCCACGCCGAACTGACCACCAGCCCAACCACTATCGTTGCCCTATGCAGCCTGAACCGCCGATGCCCGAATCGAGCATTGTGGTCCGCCCCGAGCCGACCTTCAGCGAGGCGTCGCGGCTGCGGGCGGCCGGGTTGGCGAAGGCGATCGCGGTGTTCGAGCGGGCCGCCGAACAGGTTGCGCTGCCCCGGTCTCCACAGCCGATGGTCCTCGCCGACTACGGCGCCGCCAACGGCCACAATTCGCTGCGGCCGCTGTCGGCGGCCATCGCGGTGTTGCGCCGGCGCACCAGCCACGATCACGCAATCCTGGTGGCGCACACCGACGTACCGCGCAACGACTTCACGGCGCTGTTCGGCACGGTGGCCGACGACCCGGAAAGCTACCTGCACCTCGACGGGGCCACGTTCACCTCGGCGATCGGCCGGTCCTTCTACAACCAGATCGTCCCGTCCAAGACCGTCAACCTGGGCTGGACGTCCTGGGCGACGCAGTGGCTGAGCCGAACGCCCTGCGAGGTGCCCGATCACGTGCACGTCTCGTGCACCGCCGACGACGCGGTGCGGTCCGCCTATTCCGACCAGGCCGCCCTGGACTGGCACAACTTTGTGGCGTTCCGCGGGCGCGAATTGGCGCCCGAGGGCCGGCTGGTGGCGCTGACGCTGGCGGCCGACGAGGACGAGACGGCGGGCTTCGCGCCGCTGCTCGACGCGATCGTCGGCGCGCTGGACGAGCAGGGGCGCGACGGCCTGCTGAGCCCAGATGAGCTGCGGTGCATGACAATTCCCACCTTCGCCCGCACCGAGAAGGATTTTCGCGCGCCGTTCGCGCCCAAGGGGCGGTTCGAAGGGCTGATGATCGAGCACCTCGAGATCTTCAACGCCGAGGATCGATTCTGGGCCCGCTTCCAGTCCGACCACGACGCGCACGCCTTCGGCGCCCAGTGGGCCGCCTTCGCGCGGTCCGCGCTGTTCCCCGCCCTGGTGCGCGCGCTGGACGGCGGCATCCACGACCCACGGGCCGGGCAGTTCGTCGAGCAGTTGCAGGGCGCGGTCGCCGAGCGCCTGTCCAGCGCACCCGAGCCGATGCGGATCCCGCAGGCCCTGGTTGTGCTGGTCAAGGGCGACGGGGCGCGCTGAGGAGAGTTTCGGCACAGCCGCGCAACGGGTAATCCCCCGCAATCGTCGAATCTGCGATGCAAGGGGGTAGATGCATGAGCGTGCAGGACGACAAATCGTCCGGTCAGGACGACGAGCAACGACTGACCGAGAAGCCGGAGCCGGACGAGGACGACAAGGAAGAGGCCGCCAGGATGATGGAGGCCTACAAGGACAAGCCCACGATCGTGCTGCCCGGCACCGGCGGGAGCGTGTCCGGCACCGCCGTCAACGAATGGTTGGACGAGGACGGTAACCCGAAGCACGAAGTCGCCGAGGGCACGGACTCCCAGGCCGAGGACGACGAAGGCCGCGAGCAGAAGGATCTGCAGGATCAGATCGAGAAGGACAAGGCCCTCAACGAGGTGCTGAGGGAAGCCGCCACCGCGGAGAACAAGGGCGAAAAACGTATCACCGAAAGGTAATTCGTGAACCGGCCCCTCGGTGGGCGGGTAAGTGTCGCTCAGCGGGCGGGTAACGGCCCGAGGGCGTTGACGCCCAGGCCGCCCTGGATCTCCCGAAGGACCTGGTTGACCCGGTCGAGCCCGGGGATGGGCTCGTTGAGCCCGGGGATCGGTGGAATGGGCGGGACGGCCACGCGGCGCGGAGCTGCCGGGCGTGGGGGCGGGGCCGCCTGGGGAGTCGCCCGCGGCGTCGTGGTCATCGGCGTCTCGGTCTCGGCCGGCGGGTTGGTGTCGGAGGTCGACGGCACCGGGACGTCCACGGGCGCGGGTTCCGCGGTCGCGCTCGGGGGCGCTGGCGCCGGCGGCGTCGTGGTCACCGCCGGGGCGGGTGTCGTCGCCGATTTGTCCGGCGAGTTCAGCCCGACCGCCAGCGCGGCCCCCACCAGCAGCACCGCCGTGGCGGTGACGAGGACGGCGGCCGCGGGCAGCAGGCGCCACCGGGCGAACAGCCCCTTGCGCCGGGCGGCCGGGGCGGCGATCCGGGTGGTCGGTGCCTCCACATCGGGCGCGTCGCCGGCCGGCATGACGCGCGACTGGTGGGCCGTGGCCGACCAGGCCCGGATCGGCATCGGCGTTGGGCCCGCGGGCGGCACCGGGGTGGTGGCGGTGCGGTCGGGTCTCGCCGCCCGGGCCGTCGCGGTCGCGGGGGCGGCGGGCACGGCGGACGCAGCGGACGTCGCATCGCCGACGCCGCGCGCCACCCGCAGCGCGGCGCCGACCGCCGCGGTGAGCTGGGGCCGCGGCGTGGTGGCGACCGGGACACGAAGATGCCGCGCCAGCGTGGTCGTGATGGCCGGGAGGTTCGCCCCGCCCCCCGACGACACCACCGCGACGAGGTCGCGGATTCCGTTGCGCGCCAACGTTTCATCCAGCCGCGCGAGGAAGCCGGTCAGCGCCGGGCGGATCGCGTCGTCGAGTTCGTGTCGGGCGAGCCGGGTTTGACCTTGCGCCCCGGTCAGCCCGTTGGTCAGCGTCGTCGCGGTGCTCGAGGACAGCTGTTCCTTGGCGATCCGGCACCCGGTGCGCAGCCGGCTCAGCGAGCCGATCGCCGCCGTGCCCGTCGGGAACGCGCCGGTGGTCGGCATGTTGGCCACCACGACGCCCAGCAGCGCCTGGTCGATCAGGTCGCCGGAGAAGTCGCGGTGCCGCACGGTCGGCGCCACCGCCCTGTAGTCACCGTCGGCGTCCATCAGCGTGATGCTGGTGCCGCTGCCGCCGAAATCGCACACCGCCACGGTCCCGCGCGCCGGTATGCCCGGGTTGGTCCGCACGGCGAGCAGCGTCGCGGCCGCGTCGGGAATCAACAGGATGGGGCGCGCGCGCCCCGACCATTCGGGGATTTCGCCCAGAGCGGCGCCCAGGGCCTCCACTGCCGGCGACTCCCAATGGGCCGGGTAGGTGACCGCGACGTCGTCGGGCAGCGGGCGTCCGCCCGTCGCGGCGTAGGCCAGCGCCCGCAACCCGTCGGCGAGCAACACCTCGCCGCGGTGCACCGAGCCGTCGGGGGCCACGACGCCGCGCGGGTCGCCGACGCGGTTCACGAAGCCGGTGAGCACGACGCCCGGCCCCTGTAGGCGGGGGTTTTCGGCGGGGATGCCGATCTCGGCGGGCCGGTCCGGATACAGGGTCAGGACGGGTTTGCGGGTGATGGCGTTTTCGGAGGTCGCGGCCGCCAGGTTGGTGACACCGATCGATAGGCCCAGTGCGGTCCCAGCTCCATTGGCCATAGTTCGATCCCCGTTGTTCGCAGCACCAATTCGCATCCGGCTAGCCGCTATTGTGCCGCCAAATCCTGTATCGCGTGTCGGTGCCGGCTATGTGGCCGCTGTGCGCCGGTCAGCGAATGTTGCCGGCCCCGGCGATGAGTGGCAGGTCGAGCGGGGTGACCCAGCCCGGCCGCAGGTCGTTGACCGCCGGCACGGCGTTGAGGGCCCGCAACCCGGTGGCCAGGCAGCCGGCCGCGGCGGCGTCGCGGCCGGAGCCGTCGGTGAACCGGAACGCGGTCTCCTGGAAGATGCTCGGGGTCCCCTCGATGTCCACGCGGTAGACGTCGTTGTCGTGGCCCCGCGGCCAGTCCGGGGCGGCGTCGAGTCCGATGCGGTTGACGTGCTCGAGCTGGATGCGGGTCTCGCCCTGGTACACGCCGTTGATGGTGAACCGGACGGCGGCGACGTGGCCGGGCTTGATGACGCCGCGGGCCGAGTTGCGCTCCGTCGGTGTCACCCACTTGTCCCAGGTGGTGGTGATCTCGTCGAGCATGATGCCGGCGGCGTGGGCGATCATCGGGACGGTGGCGCCCCACGCGAAGATCAGCATGTCGCGGTCCTGCAGCATCGGCGTGAATTCGGGCTCGCGACCGATGCCCATCTCGAATTCGTAGTCACCCTCGTAGTTGGTGTAGTCCAGCAGTTCCGATGCGCGCACCCGCCGCACCTCCGACGTCAGGCCCATCAGCGTCATCGGGAAGAGGTCGTTGGCGAATCCGGGGTCGATGCCGGTGGTGAAGCAGGACGACTCACCCAGTTCGCAGGCCTCGGTGATCGGCTCGATCCAGTTCGGCGGGTTCAGGTGCATCGTCGGCCACACCCACGGGGTCATGGCCGTCGAGCACACGTCGATGCCGGCCCGCAGGAACCGGGTGATCAGCAGGATGTTCTCTTTGGCGTGCATGGCCGTCGGGCCGTAATGCACCAGCGCATCGGGCTTCAAGGCGATCAGGGCGTCGATGTCGTCGGTCGCGAGAATGCCCACCTTCTCGCCCATTCCGCAAATCTCGCCGACGTCGCGGCCGACCTTGTTCGGGTTGCTGACGCCGACGCCCACCAACTCGAACGAGGGGTGTTTGACGATCTCGGGGATCACCATCTTGCCGACGAAGCCGGTGCCGAACACCACCACGCGCTTTGAGCCGTGTCCCGCCATGCCTTTACGCCACCTTTCCACTCACCAGCCCCCGCTTGGAACTTCACATTAAGCTTCCCTACCGTCGCCCGTGGTGACACGATGCAATTCATGACGAAGCACCTCACCGGACCTGCGATCGTGTTGGCCGTCGGTTTAGGGTTCGCGAATGCCGGCGGCGTGGCCCACGCGCTGCCCCAGATGCCGCAGATCCGCTACGAGGTCAACGGGCCCGCGGTCGCCGAATTCATCTACTACCAAACCGACACCGGGCAGCTGCATCAGGTGAATGCGCCGCTGCCGTGGTCGACGGAGTTCACCGGGTTCGGTGGCGAGGTGTTCACGATCAGCGCGCAGGGGCCCGGCCCCATCTCCTGCAAGATCTTGGTCGACGGCAACGTGGTCAGCGCGGCGACGGCCACGGTCGGCACGCCCGCCCGAACGGTCTGCACCCACTGACCGTGCCGCCCCCGCACGACACGAGGAGGTCTAGGTGAGCCTCAAGACGGGTCCCACAAAGGGCCTGGCGGCGCGGACGAACGGGGCGCCGCCGCCCGAGATCCCGCTGGCCGACATCCACCTCGAGTCGCTGGACTTCTGGGCGCTCGACGACGACGTCCGCGACGGCACCTTCGCCACCCTGCGCCGCGAGGCGCCGATCTCGTTCTGGCCCGCGGTCGAATACGAGGGGTTCGAGCCGGGCAACGGGCACTGGGCGCTGACCAAGCATGACGACGTGTATTTCGCGAGCCGTCATCCCGACATCTTCAGCTCCAGCCCCAACATCACGATCAACGACAACACCCCGGAGATCAGCGAGTACTTCGGCTCGATGATCGTGCTCGACGATCCGCGGCACCAGCGGCTGCGCTCGATCGTCAGTCGCGCGTTCACCCCGAAAGTGGTGGCGCGCATCGAGGCGTCGGTGCGCGAGCGGGCCCGCCGGCTGGTCGCCTCGCTGATCGCGAACCATCCCGACGGGGAGGCCGAGCTGGTCGGCGAGCTCGCCGGTCCGCTGCCGCTGCAGGTCATCTGCGACATGATGGGCATCCCGGAGGAGGACCATCAGCGAATCTTCCACTGGACCAACGTGATTCTCGGGTTCGGCGACCCGGATTTGGCCACGGACTTCGGGGAGTTCCTCCAGGTGTCGATGGACATCGGCGCCTACGCCAGCGCGCTCGCCGAGGACCGGCGATCCAATCACCACGACGATCTGACCACCAGCCTGGTGGAGGCCGAGGTCGACGGGGAACGGCTCACGTCGGCCGAGATCGCGTCGTTCTTCATCCTGCTCGTGGTGGCCGGCAACGAGACGACGCGCAATGCGATCAGCCACGGCGTGCTGGCGCTGTCGCGCTACCCCGCCGAGCGGGACAAGTGGTGGTCCAACTTCGACCGCCTGACGCCCACCGCCGTCGAGGAGATCGTGCGCTGGGCGTCCCCGGTGATCTACATGCGCCGCACGCTGACCCGGGACTTCAAGCTGTCCGGCACCAAGATGAAGTCCGGCGACAAGGTCACGCTGTGGTACAACTCGGCCAATCGCGACGAGTCGACGTTCGACAATCCCTGGCTTTTCGACGTCGCGCGCACCCCCAATCCCCATTTCGGCTTCGGCGGCGGGGGCGCGCATTTCTGCCTGGGCGCCAACCTGGCCCGTCGCGAAATCCGGGTGGTCTTCGACGAATTGCGCCGCGAGATCCCCGACATCGTCGCGACGGACGAGCCCGCGCGGCTGCTGTCGCAGTTCATCCACGGCATCAAGACCCTGCCGGTTGCCTGGACTCCCCCGCGGTAGGTCGCCTCTAATCGCGAGTTCTCGCACCTCTTCTCGCGATCAGACGCAGAATCGCACGATATCGCGTGCCGCCGTGCGATTCTGCGTCTGCTCGCCGAGGAGCGCGGGCTTACGCTGACCACGTGACCATCCCCGCGTTCCCGCCCCCCGAGGTGCTGGCCGCGCGCCAGAAGCTCGTGCTCGACCACTTTCATGACGAGGTCCGCCAGGCCTGGGACGACGTCCTGGCGACGTTCCCGCATCCGCGCTACGAGTTGATCCCCCAGATGCTCGTGCACGACGGCGACGCGGCGGTGCGCGGCTACTACACCGAGACCCGCACGGCGTTTCCCGACCAGGATCACGAGATCATCGCGCTGCGGCACAGCGCCGACGCGGTGATCGTCGAATTCTGGCTGATGGGCACCCACCGCGGCTACCTGGGCAAGGTCCCGCCGACCGGCAGCCGATTCCGTGTCCGCATGACCGCCTACTTCGTCTTCGACGACACCGAAACCCTTGTCTGCGAACGCATTTACTTCGACAGCCTGACCATGGTCAAACAGCTCCTGGGCGGGCTGGACATGAGGAAGCCGGCGAACTGGTGGCTGGCCGCGCGCTGCGTGCGCGGGTTCCTATCGATGTCGTCGGGAAAACCGGACCCGGCGCTGACCAACACCTCCTAAACTCCACCGCTAAGAGCAAGGGAGGCTGCGATGCGCACTTCACCCCTTCACCCGGTGGGCGTGCTCGTCGTCGCGGCCATGCTGGGTCCCTGCGCCGCCGCCATCGCCGCTCCGCTGCCGCCCGGTCCGCACACCGAGAAATGGATCGACCTGCGGGCCGGTGAGTGCGTGGCCGACCTGCCGCCGGCCGACGGCAGCCGCGTCGACGTCACCGTCGTCGACTGTGCGACAGCACATTTGGCCGAGGTGTATCTGCGCGCCCCGATGGCCGTCGACACCGCCATCGCCGCCGTCGCCAACAAGGACTGCGCCGCCGGACTCGCCCCCTACACCGGGCAATCCGTTGACGCCGGCCGGTTTTCGATCACCTATCTGATCGACTCGAACCAGGACCGCACCGGCGCCAACCCCACCCCGAGCACCGTCATCTGCTTGCTGCAGTCCGCCAACGGGCAACCGTTGACCGGATCCGCGCGCCGCTGAGGCGCTAGGCGATCACGTAGTCGCTGAGCGGGAAGGTCTGCGCTTCGCGCACCGAATTGAGCGTCGACGTCGGCCGCAGCAGCGACGCCTCACCGCTGGGGCTGAAATAGTACGACCGCGACGTGGCGCAGTCGCCGCTGTAGAACACCGAACTGTCCAGCAGTTTGGTCATCCGCTCCATGAACCGGTCGTTGGCTTCCTCGGTCACCTCGAAGGTCGTCGCGCCCCGGCGCTTGACCTCGCCGAGCAGCCGGTCCATGTGCCGCATCTGGTATTCGATGGTGTGGAAGAAGGACAGTCCGGAGAAGGCGAACGGGCTCGCCAGGCCCAGATAGTTCGGGAAGTACGGCACGGAGACGCCCTGGTAGGCCTGGAACCTGGTCTCGCGCCACCACTTACCGAGATTGCGGCCCTTGCGGCCGATCACCTCGATGGCCGGGAAGTTGGCCTCCCACAGGTCGAAACCGGTCGCCAGGACCAGGGTGTCGATGACGGTCTTGCGCCCGTCGGTGGTGACGATGCCGTCCGGCTCGATCCGCGCGATCGAGTTGGTCTCCAGGTGCACGTGCGGCTTGGCGAACGCGGGATAAAAGGTGTTGGACAGGGTGGGCCGCTTGCAGCCGCAGTCGTAGTCCGGGGTGAACTTGGCCCGCAGATCCTTGTCCCGGATCCACCGGAATCGGTTGATCTTGGCCAGGTCGGCGGCCGAAATGTTGCCGCGCCCCCGCGATTCCCGATAGTGCAGCGCCCCGACGACCATGATGATTTCCAAGATGACGTCGGTGACCCACCGCAACGCGCGCTGCGACGCCGGCAGCCGGGCGAACAGGCGTCGCACCGCCTGCGGGAACTCGAAGTCGGGCTTGGGCATGATGTGGGTCGCGGTGCGCTGGTAGACGGTCAGCTCACCGGCCTGCTTGGCCAGCTCGGGAATGAGCTGAACCGCCGACGCGCCGGTCCCGATGACCGCGATGCGGCGGCCCGTGTAGTCGTAGTCGTGGTCCCACGCGGTGGTGTGGACGATCTTGCCCTCGAAGCCGGTGATGCCCGGAATGTCCGGCAGGCGCGGCTGGGACAGGAAGCCGGTCGCGGTGATCAGGAAGCGGGTGGTCAGGTTTTCGCCGCCGGCCAGCGCCACCCGCCAGACCTCGGCGTCCTCGTCCCACTCGGCGCCTTCGACGGTGGTGTTGAACCGCATGTGGCGGCGCACGTCGTACTTGTCGGCGACGTCGGCGGCGTAGGTCTTGACCTCGGCGCCCGGCGCAAACAACCGTGACCACCCGGGGTTGGGCTCGAACCAGTACGAGTACGTGGTGGAGGGGATGTCGACGGCGATGCCCGGGTAGTGATTGACATGCCAGGTGCCGCCCAGGTCATCCTCTCGGTCGAGGATGACGAAGTTCTCAAAACCGAGGCGCTTGAGCTGAATTGCGGCGCCGATGCCGCCGAAACCTGCGCCTATGATGATCGCGTCGAAACGGTCCGTTTTCACAGCCTTGCTCCGTGCTACCTGTTTCCATACTTAACGAATCATAAGCTTTCCCTAAGATACGTCACTCTAATAGGGCGCCACGCCGAGCGCACCTGAGCGTTGCCCGTATGTGACCATGCCGACACCTGTGCGCCCGCTCAGCATTTTCGGCTCACGCGGAAACCAATTCGCCGCACCGACGTCCTCATCGCGGGGCCGGAGGCAATCCCATTCGTTCCCGCGTGGGTTGCGTCGCGCGCACGGGTCGTCGTCGCGGCCCGACGTCACCGAGTGGTGTTGAACGGAAAAGAGATCGAAGGTTACGCCGCCGAAACCCGTTTCGTCCGTTGCCATGTCGCCGCCCCTCTGATTGGCAGAGTCCCGCGATCTGCGGCTACCCTCGACAGACGAAATCAAACGACGGCTTAAAGTGTTTTCTGGTAACCAGATGCGCACTGGCCGCGTCGGTCCGATGGAGGCGACGGAGCCGCTATCCACCGCATGCCGGCGCGCACCGGTATACAGGAAAACATCACGAAACGGTCGGCAAGTTGACAGTTTGGGAGGGGCTCGCATGGGCACGTTGGACGGCATGATCGTGCGTCGAATTGTTCGTTCTTTTGGTCCAGCAGTAGTTGTCGCCGCATCGGGCATGGCCGCCTCGGCCGTCTCCGGTTCCCTCATCCCCACCGCCGCCGCCCAGTGCCCCGACGTGCAAGTGGTCTTCGCCCGCGGCACCGGCGAAGAACCCGGCGTCGGCCCCACCGGCCAAGCCTTCGTCGACGCCCTACACCAACGCGTCGGCGACCGCTCCTTCGACGTCTACCCCGTCAACTACCCCGCCACCGACCAATGGGACACCGGCATCGACGGCATCCGCGACGCCGGCGCCCACGTCGTGTCCATGGCCCATGACTGCCCCAACACCAAAATGGTCCTCGGCGGCTACTCCCAAGGCGCCGCCGTCATGGGCTTTGTCACCTCCGCCGCCGTCCCCGAAGGCATCGACCCCGCCACCGTCCCCAAACCGCTGTCCCCCGACGTCGCCAACCACGTCTCCTCGGTCGTGCTCTTCGGCATGCCCAACGTGCGCGCCATGAACTTCCTCGGCGAACCCCCCGTCGTCATCGGACCCGCCTACCAAGGCAAAACCCTCAAAGTCTGCGCCACCGAAGACCCCGTCTGCTCCGACGGCATGAACTTCGCCGCCCACAACACCTACGCCGACGACGGCTCCATCATCGACAAAGGCGTCGCCTTCGCCTCCAGCCACCTCGGCCTCGGCGGGCCCGCCCCGGCGCCGCCACCCGCGAGCGGAGGCTTCGGCAGCTGAGTCAGCCGGCCTTGGCGCTGAGGAAGGCGACGATCCCCCGGGTAACCGCGGCGGCGTAGGCCGCCCGGCCGTCCGCGCTTTCCATCCGCGCGGCGTCGCCCGCGTTTTTCATGTTGCCGAGTTCGACCAGCACCGCCGGGTATTGGGCCAGGTTCAGCCCGGCGAGGTCGTCGCGGCCGTACAAGCCGTCGGAGCCGATGTAGTTCGCCGGCTGTAATCCCGACTGGGCCAAGGCATCCCGCATCGCGTGGGCCAGCTGCACGGCGGGCCCGGTCTGAACATCGTTGAGTGGCGGGCTGGAGTAGTTGACGTGGAATCCGCTGCCCGACGGCGGTCCCCCGTCGGCGTGGATGCTCACGATCGCGTCCGGGCGCATGGCGTTGGCCGCCGCCGCGCGCTGGTCGATGCACGGGCCGACGCCGCCGTCGCTGTCGCGCGAGAGCTGGGTGCGAACGCCCATCTGGTTCAACTGGTCGGCGATCAGCCCCACCACCGCCCAGGTGAACGCGTGCTCGGGATAGCCGTCGCCGGCCGCGGCGCCCGAGGTCTGGCACGGCTTGCTGCCGCCGCGACCGTTGGGCACCTGCTGGTTGATCGAGGCGTCGTTGACGGCGTTATGGCCGGGATCGAGGAAGACCGACATCCCGGCGACACCGGCGGCCGCGCGCGGGGCGGGCAGGACGGCGGCGGCGCCGAGGATCGCCGGCAGGACACCGGCGATCTTCAGGACGTCGCGGCGTGATCGCATCCCGCCCGGGCGATCGCTCACCGGGCGATGGTAACAACCGGCGCCGTTACATACTAAAAAGTATGTTACGGTCGTCGGCATGTCCGTGGTCGACAGCCGTCCCCTGCACGGCATCACCGACGAATTCGTGGCGCGGCTGGCCGAGCGCGCCGAGGAGGCCGAGCGGTTGCGGCGCCTCCCCGCAGCGACGGTGAGCGATTTCCGGCAGACCGAGCTGTTCCGCCTGTTGCTGCCGGCGCGGTTCGGCGGGCTGCAGGCCTCGTTTCCCGAACTGCTGCAACCGATTCGGCGGATGGCGCACGGCTGCGCCTCGAGCGCCTGGACGTTGGGTTTCTACGCGCTGCACAACTGGATGCTGTCGTTATTCGATCCGCGGGCGCAGGAGGAGGTGTTCGCGTCCGGACCGGTGCTGGCGCCGGCTCCCCTGGCCCCGACCGGCCGCGGCGTCCCGGCCGACGGCGGGGTGCGGGTGACCGGCAGATGGGCGTGGGCGACGGGGGCGATGGACGCCGATTGGATGATCGTCGGCGCGCTGATCGAGCGCGCGGACGGGATCGACCCGGTGCTCGTCGTGCTGCCCGCCGACCGGGTCGAGGTCGTCGACACCTGGCACACGGCCGGCATGCGCGGCACCGGTTCGCACGACCTGGTCGTCGACGACGTGTTCGTGCCCGAGCACCGACTGGTCGCGGTGGCTGACATCTACGGCGGCACCGCACCGGGCGCGCTGGCGCACGGGGTGCCGACGTACCGGTGGCCGATGGTGCCCGCGCTGGCGCTGACGGCGTCGATGCCCGTGCTCGGGGCGGCGGAACGGGTGACCGAGCTGTTCGCCGAGCGCCTCGGCGGGCGGGTGCTGGCCTACAGCGGGGTGGCGCAAAAGGATCAGCCCGCTGCGCAGATCCGGCTCGGCGAGGCGCGGGTGCGGCTGAGCGCGCTGCGGGCGTTGATCGCGGCGACCGCCGACGAGATCGAGGCGATCGTGGTGAGCGGCGGGCGGGTGAGCCGGTCGGTGCGCGCCGATGCCCGGCTGGCGGCCGCGCGCACGGTGCACGAGTGCCGGGCGATCATCGCCGATCTGCTGGAGGCGGCCGGCGCCAGCGCTCATTTCCTGTCGAGCCCGTTGCAGCGCGCCAAACGTGATGTGGACATCGCCGCGGGGCATGTGGTGTTCGACTACGACACGAGCCGAGAGTTGGCCGGGGCGTTGGCGATTGGCGCGAAGATCTCACCCATCGCCATGATCTGAGCCGGCGGTCCCCGCCTCGCCCAGCATCACGGCCAGGAATCGTTCTCGCTGGGACAGCGATTGGGCCTGCTCGGCCGAGCTGGTGAGGTGCAGCAGGCCGATTCCCGCGGCGAAGGTCAACTCCGCGCGCAGTTTGGCGTCCTCGAAGCTGAACCCGTAGTCGCAGTAGGCCTTGACCACGGTGCGCAGCAAGAGCCGGTCCGCCGCGCGGATGTTTTCGGCCGCGACCGGGTCCAGGCGGGCCCATTCGCGCATCGCCCGCTCGAGCATCCAGTACTGGGGGCTGACCAGCGTGCGCGTGAGGGCCAACAGGCGCTCCCGGGGTGGCAGCTCGTCGAGCTTGGACAGCGCCTGGCGGTCGCGTTCGAGGAATTTGTTCCAGGATTCGACGAGCGCGGCCCGGTAGTGGTCGATGTCCTCGAAGTGCCAGTAGAAGCTGCCACGCGTGACACCGGCCTGCTGGCACAAACGCTCGACTTTGAGTGCGCGCACACCCTCTTCGGCCAGCACGGTGTAGCCCACCTCGAGCCAGTCCTCGGCCGACAGGCGGGTCGACGGCTGCTTTCGCACCACCACACCGTGGACATTACGGGAAGGCCGATTGGGCTGGTGGGGGAACCGCAGGCCACCGTCATTTTGTCGGCGGTATCGGCAGTCGGGCGGTCTCGTCGAGGTCCACGTCGAGCGCGTTGAGCATCAGCGCCAGGCCCGCGTAGCGGTTGATGACCATCAACGCCTCCATGGTGGCCTCCGAGCCGAGAGCTTGGTGCACTTCGCCGAAAAGCTCGGCCGCGACGCGGCGGGTGGTGACCAGCTCGGTGGTCAGGCGCAGGACGGCCAGCTCGGTGGGGTCGAAATCGCCGTTTTGCCAACCGGATTCGGAGGTCAGCGCGGCGATGCTGACGCTGCTTAGGCCGACCGCTTGGGCGATGTCTTTGTGTTGGCCGAGCTCGTAGGCGCAGTCCATGAGATACGCGGTGCGCAGGACGATGAGTTCGCGCAGCCGTCTCGGCAGCACCGGGCTGGTCAGGGCGGCGTCGCCGGCCACCATCCAGCGGGTGAACACCTTCTCGGCGTTGGCCAGCGCGCGGTAGACGTTGAGATTGCCCCGCCGCGCGGTCAATTCGCGGGCGAGTTCGGTCATGTCCTCGGGGTCGCGGTACGGGATGCGGGTCATGCGGGGGCGTCGATGTCGAGGTCGACGGCGTTGAGCACCAGCGCCAGGCCGTAGTAGCAGCTGACGATCATCAGCATCTCGGTGAGCGCCTCGTCGCCGAGGAGTTTGTGGGCTTGGGCGAACGAGCCGTCGCTTAGTCGGCGGGTGGTGCACAGCTCGGTGACGGTGTCGATGACGAGGCGCTCGTCGGCGCCGAACCCGGCGTCGTCGAGGGTCGCCTTGTCCTGGAGGGCATCGATCTGTTGGTCGGTCAGTCCTGCCTTTCGGGCGAAGACCACGTGCTGGGCGAGCTCGTAGGGCGACTCCTGCAGGTGGCCGACCCGCAGGATGATCACTTCGCGCATCCGCGGGGTGAACGTCGGGCTGTCGAAAAGCTCTCCGGCCATCCGCGCCCACTCTTCGAACACGTTGGGGGCGTTGGCGATCAGGCGCAGCACGTCGAGGGTGCCGGGGCGTTCGAGGAGCTCTTTGATGCGTTCGGGTTGCTCGTCTGCGTTGGCGAGCGGCATGCGGGTCACGCGTTCTCCTTTGACCGGGGGTTCCTCGACTGTAGTGAACACCGCGGTTGGGAAGTACAAAGCGCTGCTGACAATTGCTAGCTCATGCGCGATCGCTTGCGGGATTCACACACGTTCTCGGCACCGCTTGGGTTGAGGTGACCTCGCCAAGCGGCACTGGCTGCCGCAGCTCCCGATTGGCCCAATAACGGGGGGGTGGCAGCGAGCGCCGCCGCAGTGTGAGCTCATGTTTTCGTAATGGTTGGCGTCGGTGTGCGCATTGCCCGGCCGTCGTCTGCCCGATGGCCTGTGCGATGGGCAGGGAGCATCGACAGTAGTGCTGGCAGTAATGCCACACTGACGGCATGCAGTCCGACATGTTGATGTTCACGGTCGCGAGCCTGGATGCGGAGTGTGTGCCCATGCCATCGCGCCGACTTGCCGAGATGGGAATCCTCGAGCCCGTTCACCTTGAACGCTGGATCACCGACCACCCTGAGGTACTGGGCGATCAAGTGAAGATCGTGACCACGCAGTACGACAAGTGGTCGTCGGATTCTGGCGACATGGCCAGGGAGCGCCTCGACATCCTCGGTCTGGACAGCTCCGGGCAACTGGTCGTGGTCGAACTCAAGCGAGGCACCGATTCTCGTATCCACCTACAAGCCATCACATATGCGGCGCTCGTGGCCGGCTTCAACAAAGACACTCTGGCCGATGCCCACGCGGACTACCTCAACCGTGTTGCAACCGAGCCGGTTTCGACAGCAGAGGCGCTAGCTCAGCTCGAAGACCATGTTGACGGCGCCTGGGAAAACGACATCCTCACGGTCCCGAAGATCATCTTGCTTGCCGAGGATTTCACTGCGCAGACGTACACCACCGTGTCCTGGCTGTCGAACCTGGCCCGCAATCTCACCATTGAGTTGCACACCGTCAACGCATTCCTGATGGATGGACCGACAGCACCACAGATCTGCATCGTGTTTCGGCGACTATACCCAGCAGTTGACCCGACCACCCGTGTGCTAACACCTGGGATTGTCTCAGCTTCAGCCGATTCCGTCGCAACTAAGATCGCCGAGAAGAAGCGACGGATCCGCTCCACCTACCTGCTCTACGAATCGAATACCGTCCCCGAGGGAGCGCAGGTCGACCTCGATCTGCACACCTGGATCAACGCCGAACTCGCCCAACAGGTCAACCAGTGGGTCGCAGACGATCCGCGGCGAGGCCAGGCTACGTGGGTCAAGCACCGCGACCGGCCCCTGCAATGGGCAGCCGACCCAGGCGACGACACGACATTCACACCCACGACCTTGGCCAAGAAGATCGTGCAAGAAGCCACCGGCATCACGCTCGACGCGATCCCCGGCGCAGACGTCTGGTACTACCAGGGTCAATCGCTGGCGAGCCTTGCCACTCTTGCCGAGTCCTAGTGGCCAGGGCTGTCCACTCTGGCAATGCCGGGCCAAATCGCCGAGAAGGACCACATCGAATTGCCGAAAAATTCAAGCGGCACAACGTGTTTTGTTAACTTCGATGCTCGACTGGAGTACCGCGCCCCGTTGGGGCGGCTACCACTGTTGGCCGCACTTGGCGCAAACCCAGTCCCACGGTTCTTCGCAGCAGCCCATTGACTCCATCCACGGCAGGTCCGCCGACGAAGGAAGCATCCCGTACACCGCTGAGAGCGCACTGTGAGCTGAGCACGACGGACAGCGCGGATGAAGACTCAGACGAAAATCCAGCAAGCTGGTGAACCGACCGTGACTCATCGTGTCGTGGCATGAATCGCAAAGCACCCCAGGCTGATCCGAGGGAAATGACCTCAGAGACAAGGCAGTCTAACGTTTTTCTGCTCGGCCGAGTAAGCGACACGCCCCTGCCCGGCTTCACGTTCGGTAATCAGTTCCGCCAGGTGCAACGGGTTTCGTGGATCCATCGGTGGATCGATGGTGTGAATGTGCAATCGATCGCGGGCATCTTCTCGTGTCAAGCCGATCCGGCGCTCACACGCTGGTCGCAATCAAATTTGCCATCTCGCTCGCGAAAGCCCTTGCTGGCCTATTGAAGTACCTATTCAGGACGCTCAATAACATGGCAGGGATTTGTCGCCACTGGCGCTAAGATCAACGGTCAGGTTTGGTACCGGTGGTTTCGGTCCAGCCTCCCCCAGAGGAACTGACAGCCTCCTTCCAGGCACTAACAGGGAGGTGCCCCTCGGCCTGTGAAGGCTGGGGGCACCTTCAAACGGATCGGTCAGGCGGCCCCAGACTCCGATGGCGATTCGAGTTCGGCGAACTTGGCCTTCATCGTCTCGTTACCACGGGTTAGCTTCTTGACGGTGAGGGCAGTCGCCTTGTCGTTGGCGAGCCGAAGGTTGTTCTCGGAGCCGAGTAGTGCGTCCTTCACCTTCTGGAGGCGATCGATAGCGGTGTCGATCTCCTTGATGGCGGTATCGAACTTGCGCTTCGCAAGGTCGTAGTTCCTGCCGAATGCCGACTTAAACCCTTCGAGTTCGGCCTCGAAGCTGGTGATGTCGATGTTCTGCTTCTTCACCTGCTCCAGCTCGGCCTTGACCACGATGGTCTGCTGAGTGGCATTGCGCAGCAGGGCGATAATGGCGAGGAAGAACTGCGGCCGGACGACGAACATCTTCGGGTACACGTGGGAGACGTCAGTGATGCCGGTGTACAGCTCGGAGTCTTCTTCGAGCATGGATACGAGGACGGCGTATTCGCAGCCCTTCTCCCGCCTGTCCTTGTCGAGTTTGGCGAGGAAGTCGGCATTCTTCTTCTTGTTCGACGAGGCGTCCGCCTCGTTCTTCATTTCGAACATGATCGAGATGTACTCGACCCCGTCGTCGCTGAAGTCTCGGAAGACGTAGTCGCCCTTAGTTCCGCTAGATGCGTCGTTGTCCTTGCCGAACTCGGCGTTCGGGAAGGCGAGCGCCCGCACCCGGTTGAACTCGGTCTCGCAGTGTTGCTCAAGGTCCTCACCGAGCAGCTTCACGGAAAGCTTGGCCTTCATGTCCTTGAGGCGCTCGATGAGGTCATCCTTGAGCGCGACGTCCTTGGAGTGACTCTCCTTGAGCGCTGCCTCGGTGACCTTCTGCTCGGCCTTTAGGAGGGCGAGCTTGTTCTCGGCCTGGTCGAGCTTGTGCTGCACCACCGAGACGGCTTTTGTGAGGACAAGTTCCTGTGTCGTGCTGGCCTTTTCGAGTTGGGCCTTCAGGCGCTGGATCTCCGCGTCCTTCTCGGCGGCAGTCTTCTGCGCCTTCTCGCCGGCCTTGGCGATCGCGAGTTCCTGTGCTGCGTCAGCACTTTCCAGCTCTGCTTTGAGACGTTCGATCTGAGCGACCTTGACGCCGAGGGCTTTCTGCGCCTCTTCAGCGGCCTTCGCGATTGCGAGCGCCTGCGCCGTGCTCGCCGCGTCGACCTCGTTCTGAAGTCGCTGAATGTCAGCGTCCTTCTGCGCGGCAGCCTGCTGCGCCTGCTGAGCGACCTCCGCCTTGGCGAGCTCAATCTCGACACTCTTGGCCTTCTCGACCTCAGCGAGCCGCGCGTGGAGTTCTTTCTCGAACTCCACCGTGCGCACCTGCTGCATGAGGCTGGCGTAATCTGCCTCGTCAATGGTGAATACGGTTCCGCAGCACGGGCATTTGATTTCGTTCACTGGCTACCTCCTTCCATGTCACCAACCTCAATCTGACGTGACGGGGAAGATGTAAACCTCAGAACAAGAATTCGTCCTCGTTGTTGGCGAAGATCTCGGCCTGCTCGATGACCAATTCGATGGCCTCAATTTCGGCATCCGGCGGGTAGTCGTAGCGAATTAAGATGCGGCGAACTGCTGAGCGCATCCTCGCACGTACGCTTTCCTTGACATCCCAGTCGATCGTCCAGTTGTCGCGGATCGTTCGTACCAGGTCCCGGGCGACCGCTTTCAGTGTCTCGTCGCCGAGTTCCATTACGGCCGAGTCGCTCTGGGCGACTGCGTCGTAGAAGGCGATCTCATCCTCGCGAAGGCCAAGGGCAGCATGTCGGTTCATTTCGTCGCGCATCTGCTTCGCGAGCATTACAAGTTCTGCGATGATCTGCGCCGAGGTGAGCGACCGGTTGTTGTACCTGTTGATGGCCTCGTCAAGCATTTCGGAAAACTTACGGGTCTGTACGACGTTGCTGCGCTTGATCGTCTTGATCCGGTCGTCGAGGAGCCGACGGAGCAGGCCGATCTGGAGATTCGGCTTGTCCTTATGCGCAAGGCCATCGAGGAATTCATCGGAAAGCATCGACAACTCAGGTGTCTCGACGCCGGCGAGCTGATAGATGTCGATTACCTGATCTCCCGACACCGCTTGATCGACAAGCTGCCCGATAGCGGTATCCACATCGACCGCGCCCGCTCCGCTGCGACCCGAACCAGGGTCAAGAATCTTCAGGATCGCGGCACGCACGTCGGTGAAGAGACGCACATCGTTACTTATCGCGGCGGCCTCGTCACGGGCCCCGCACAACGCGTAAGCCTTTGCGAGTGCGAGCACCTGATCGTTGTATCGCTTAGTGCGATCGGGATCGGCCATGACGAAGTCGAGCACTTTCGCGTACTGCGCCAGCCTCTCCGACGCTGTCAGCTCTGGCGACGAGTCGAATGTCACTCCGTGTAGCAGTGATGTCACGATGTCGTGCTTCTCCAGCATGACGACGACCATCTCGTCGATGGGCACACCCGCTTGATCGCGGTCCGACGGCGAGTAGACCTTGAGTGCCTCCTGCAGGTTGGAGTAGACCCCAATCAGGTCAACGATGAGGCCGCCCGGCTTGTCACGAAAGGTCCGATTGACGCGCGCAATAGCCTGCATGAGTCCCGCACCATGCATCGTTTTGTCGACATACATCGTGTGCATCGCGGGCGCATCGAAGCCGGTGAGCCACATGTCGCGCACGATCACAAGTTCCAACTCGTCGTCAGGATTCTTTGCCCGAAGCTGGATTTCCTTCCGGGTCGCCTTGTCATGCAGATGTGGCTGGAACTCTTGCGGGTCGGACGCGGACCCGGTCATGACGACCTTGATTTTTCCTGTGCGGGGGTCGTCGGTGTGCCACTCGGGCCGAAGGGTGACGATTTTCTCGTACAGCTTGACTGCGATACGGCGGCTCATCGCGACGATCATGCCCTTACCGATCAGCGACTTCCGCCGCTTCTCCCAATGCTCGACGATCTCCCGAGCAACGAGGTCGAGACGCTCGTCCGTCCCGACGATTGCTTCGACGCGGGCCCAGCGAGATTTTGCTGCTGCCGCAGCCATCTCCTCGACCTGCTCGGTGATCTCGTCGGCAAGGTCGTCGAGTTGGCCGTAGACAGAATCGCTCAAGCCAACCTTGACAAGTCTGGGCTCATAAAAGATCTTCACGGTCGCCCCATCTTCGACCGCGCGGGTGAGGTCGTAGATGTCGATGTAGTCGCCGAAGACGGCCTGAGTGGATTTATCGGCGGTCTCGATCGGCGTTCCGGTGAAGCCGAGGCAAGTCGCGCCGGGAAGCGCGTCCCGCATGTGCTTGGCGAGGCCGGCCTTAAGCCGCCCTTCAGAGTCGAGAGTCTCACCGAACCCGTACTGCGACCGGTGTGCCTCATCCGCGACGACGATCACGTTGCGTCGGTCGGTGAGCACCGGGTTGGTGTCACCACGAGCCTCGGGCGCGAACTTCTGCAGGGTCGTGAAGACGATACCGCCGGACGCTCGCGTGAGCAGCTCACGCAGATGGGCACGGTTCTCGGCCTGCACCGGCTTCTCAGGGAGAATGGTCGCGGGCGAGAAGGTCTCGCCAAAGAGCTGATCGTCGAGGTCGTTGCGGTCAGTAATGAAGACGAGGGTCGGGTTCGCCGTGCGCGGATCACGCATGATCTTCGCGGCGTAGAACACCATCTCGAAGCTCTTGCCCGACCCTTGGGTGTGCCAGACCACGCCGCCACGCTTGTCACCCTCGGGGCTCGCGGCCTTCACGGTCGACTCGACCGCGGTGTTCACAGCCCAATACTGATGATACTTCGCAACCCGCTTCACGAGGGAACGCATCGGCTGGCCCGTGGTCGTGTCGGTGATTGTCTCGTCGCTGAAGACCACGAAGTTGCGGAGGATGTCGAGGAATCGCTTCGGCTCGAACACACCTCGAATAATCACTTCGAGGGAGGGCCGGTCCGTGACGACGTCGCGGCCGTCGATGGTCTTCCAGGGTGCGTAGTGCTCGAAGGCGCCAGTGAACGAACTCATGGCAGCACTGGGCACGCCGTCGGAGATGATGGTGACCGCGTTGAAGTCGAAGATCGGCGCGATGTCGTGGCGGTAGGTCTGGACCTGGTTCCAGGCGCCCTTCATGTCCGCGTTCTCGCCGGCGGGATTCTTCAGCTCGAAGAGCGCTAGCGGCATGCCGTTCACGAAGACGACGATGTCGGGTCGGCGTTTTTTACCGTCCTTCGTCACAGTGAACTGGTTGACCGCCACCCAGTCGTTCATCTCGGGATTCTCGAAATCGACGAGTTTCACGCGGATGGTGCGCGTCTGACCGTCCGCCGCTCGGTGCTCGACCGGCACGCCGCCGATGAGGAACTGATGGATTCGGTAATTCTCATCAATCGGGTTCTGGGATTCCGGGCGGAGCAGGCGCTTGATGGCCTGGTCGATGACGGTGTTATCAACGCCGGCGTTCAGCCCGCGCACAGTGGGCAGCAGTCGGTCGATGAGCACGACGTCGGCAAATGAGTCGCGCAACTGTGGGCCATCACCGCCCGGCGAGATATTCGGCCCGTGGAGAGTTTGGTAGCCGAGGTCTGCGAACCACTCCAGGGCGGCTTGCTCGACGACGGATTCGTTGAAGTTACTCACGGCGCTGCCTCGACCTCCGCATCGTCTACCCATCGGGCGAGCACGCTCAGTGCAGCCAGGTACTCCAGGCCGGTCTGCGCGTCGATGTCCTCGGGATTGTCGTGGTTGAACGGGTTGCGAATCCCTGCATAGATGCCTTCTGCTAGTGCCCAGGCGCCGCGCTGGACCGACTTGTATGTGTCGGTGCCGTCGGGATTCCTGCGCCGCAGCCGCGATTTCCCGGTGGCCGCGGTGTCTAGACTGAACGCCTGCTTGAACAAGTCTGTCTCGCTAACATCGCGACGCCCAACCTTGTTCTGCGTTTCGGCGTTGACCTTCTTCGCAGCGTCTTCGACGGCGGAACGGTAGTGCCCCGACTGCCACAGCGAGCGAGCGCCGCTCCATACCCAGGGATGAAGGTGACCCGCCGAGATGTGAGGAGCATCGTCGCCCAGCTTCTCGCGCAACTCTTGCTCACGACGCAAGGCGGCGATGCCGCGACCGGCCCAGTCGCGCAGGTGGTTCCAGCGAGCTTTGTGCCGCACCTCGGAGGGCCGGTCGTCCGCATGCCGCCACTCTGGCAGCACCCGATCGAGGATCTGCTCAGCCACGTGCGCGAGTTCCGCGACCTCGGAGTCCGAGGCACGCTGGTGGGTTCCCATAATGACGACACCGCTACCGGGGCGATTGTCATACGCGACCTGATCGGTTGCTCGTATGAACTCCTGCAACGCGTTGATGGCCCAGCCGGAGTCGATAGCGCTCACGACACCTCCTCGATCGGAACCCGAATGCGGCCAGACAACAGCTCGGGAAGGAGTACATCGCGTACCGATGCGAGATAGCCATTCTCGGTAGCAAGGTGCTCTGCGCGGCGTTCTATTGCGAACAATTCGTCTTCAAGCACACTCATCTTCGCGGCGTCCGGAAGGAGCACCTTGAATTCACCGAGCCGAGTGGGGCTGAGTTCAGTCTGGCCAGTGCTCCCTTCGCCCAGTGCCTCAATATCGGGCACGCGCCCGAGCATTGCGTACGCCAGGACAGTGGGCCCAACCTCCGCGACATCTGGCTTGATCACAGAGACGTGGCTGTCGACGAAGATCGAGCCTTCGTGCCATCGAGCAACTCGCCCGAGTGTGCCGACTCCAGTCGAGTTCACCAGGATGTCTCCGCTCGACGCCTTGCGCGCGGGCGCTACAGCTCGGTCCTGCACGCGCCGCGCAGGTGCCAACGACACCCAGCCGTCACGGATGCACCTCTGGTTCAGCGCGAGCGGAGCCAAAGTCTCATCGTCCGCGTACTTGGGCGAAACCCCTCGAGCGATACTCGTTGTGACGGAATGGAGCGGTCGCTCAAGTCCACCGTCAGCGAGGGCACCGGCGAATCGCGCGGCTCCCAGTTTTCGCAGCAAACCACGCTGGCGTTTGTTGCATTCGATCTTGTCGTCAAGTGCGCCGAGGGTGGAGGCGATGGAGCGTTGCTCTGCGACGGGTGGCAGATAAACGGGCACCTCCCGCAGAACACCCGTGTTGAGATTGGGCATGGTCGCGCCTACGGCGTGCCGAGTAATCCAGTTGCGAGTCGCTGGGAGCGATAGGGCGTAGGCCAAACATCGCGCGTCGACGGTTGGGCCACCCACACGGACAAGCAGACAACCCGTCCCGCACAGCCATCCATTTTCGACCTCTGTGACTAGCGCGCACTTTTCAACATCGCCACGCCGACTGTAGACGATGTCCCCTGGCATTAGTTTGTGTCGGGCGAGGCGCTCGACGTGTTCGCTAGACACCCGAGCAATTCCGTCCGTTGAGATCCGCAGCTCGCGAATGTTTGTCGGCATCACAACTGGAGTCCCAACAGCCGAGTAGTCGCTCGCGTGAAGCTGGCTCCCGAACGGACCGGTTTGAATCACGCCATTGGACTCGTGCTCCAACTCACCGAGTGTGGTGAGTCTCCACCTGCTGCTCATTCGAGCACGTCCAGTCGGGCTCGAATCTGGACTTCAATCTCACGGCCCCGTTCGAACTCAGCGAACAGCTCCTTCGTCAACCGCTCGATTCTGTCCGCAATCGGTTCGTCGTCGGCTTCAGGTTCTTCGGTACCGACATAGCGCCCCGGCGTTAGCACGAAGTCGTGCTGCTCGATCTCCTTGAGCGAGGCCACTTTTGCGAATCCCGCGACGTCCTCAAATCCGCCATCGTGGTTGCGCCAGGAGTGGTAGACGTCGGCGATCTGTTCGATGTCGTCGGCGGACAGCTCTCGGAGGCGGCGGTTAATCATCGCTCCGAGTTTTCGGGCGTCGATGAACAGCACCTCGCCCTTTCGTGCGCGATGCTGCGCGTTGCCGGCTCGGTCCCTGCTGATGAACCAAAGGCTCACCGAAATGCCCGTGTTGAAGAAGAGCTTGTCGGGCATGGCGACAATGCAGTCGACGACGTCGGCCTCGACGAGCTTGCGGCGGATCTCACCCTCGCCGCCACTCTTCGAGCTGAGTGAACCGTTCGCCAGGACGAATCCGGCGTTGCCGCGCGGGCTCAGGTGATAGATGAAGTGCTGCACCCACGCGAAGTTGGCATTTCCCTCCGGCGGCGTTCCGTACTTCCAGCGGGGATCATCGGTGAGTTTTGCGTTCCACCAGTCGCTGACGTTGAACGGAGGGTTCGCGAGCACAAAGTCGGCCCGGAGGTCGGGGTGAAGGTCCTGGGTGAATGAGTCTGCGGACTTGTCCCCGAGGTCGGCGTCGATGCCCCGCAGGGCAAGGTTCATTTTCGCGAGCTTCCAGGTGGTCGCGGTGAATTCCTGGCCGTAGACGGAGATGTCGTTGCGTTTGCCACCGTGCGCCTTCACGAACTCGGCGGACTGGACGAACATGCCGCCAGAACCGCACGCGGGGTCGTAGACGCGGCCATGGTACGGCTCGAGCATCTCGACCAGGGTCCTGACCACCGAGCGGGGAGTGTAAAACGCCCCCGCGTCCTTGCCGGTCTCCCTGCCGGCGAACTGGCCGAGGAAGTATTCATAGACCCGGCCGAGCACGTCATCGGACCCGTGGTCATCGGTCTCGGTGAACCCAATTGACCCGATGATGTCAACAAGCTGGCCGAGACGACCCTTGTCGAGGTCCTCGCGTCCATAATTGCGCGGCAACACCCCACGTAGCTTCGGGTTCTCGCGCTCTATGAGGTCCATTGCGTTGTCGATGGATTCACCGATCTCAGGCTGCTTGGCGGACTTCTGGATGATGCCCCACCGGGCGGCGGCAGGGACCCAAAACACCGATTGGCTGGTGTACTCGTCGCGGTCCTCGACGAGACGCTCGATCTGCTCTGGCTTCAACCCTTCGGCTGCAAGTTCGGCTTCAAGCTCTCTGCGACGACCCTCAAATCGATCGGATATGTACTTGAGGAACACCAAGCCGAGCACGACGTGCTTATACTCGCTCGGCTCCTGATTGCCGCGTAGAGCGTCGGCGGCGTCCCAGAGCTTCTGCTCAAGGCTCTTTGTTGCGACCTTGCGTACGGCTCGTGCCATTCCGGAGCCCCCTTCTGCGTTGTTGCCGCTAACTCTCTGCCGGACACCCAGTCCAATCCGGGCTAAGTGGCGCCGATGTAAAGGGCCGATGCCTACTCCGACTGGGCCGCCTTGGTCCGGCGCTTCTTGACCGCCGCCGACAGGATCGCGTGCTCTTCCTCCGTGGCCTGGTCGAAAAAGTTCTCCGGCCACTCTTCAACGCCGCCGTATTCGTTCGTCTTTACAGGTTCGTAGGTGGTCGCGCCGTCTACGCGCTTCGCGAAGTAGATACCGATGGTGTCCTGAAGATCGTCATCGAGATCCTCGGCAACACGCCGCCGCAGACGCGAAATCAGGTACTCACTGTGCGTCTCGACGATGAGGTGTCGTCCGCTCTGAGCGATCTCCAACAGGAAGTCTGTAAGGCGCTGCTGCACCCGCGGATTGAGATGCAACTCGGGTTGTTCGATCAGGAGCAGTGAGCCGACTGGTGCCTGCAAGCACATCACGATGACCGGCAGCAACTGGCTGACGCCGGTACCGACACTGGTCAAATCAAGGTCTCCATCGACATCCTTTTGCCTCACTTCCATTTGGATCCCGAAGCGGCCCTGGTCGGAAACCGAGAAGCTCTCGCCAATGTCGAGGTATTCGGCCCATCGGTTGACGGCCGTGATGAGTTGGATGGGCCGACGGGGAGTCTTGATGGTTCCGTCTGGCTGCGGAGACGGGACGCTGACTTTCCGGTCACCGTGACGTTGCAGCACGGCGGCGGTGAATTCGCCCTTCGGGCCGACATAGGAGTCGTCGCCTTCCGGCGAGTCGGGATATGAGGCCCGGGGTTCGTCTCGGAGCGGGCCGAGGTACCGAATTCCTGCGCTTAGGTAGGAGGACGCGAGATTCGAGGCCCTGCCCAGGTCGTCCAGGCGGTGAGGGAAGGGCACCTCGCCTTGAACTCCACCTCTGGTCAGTTCCTCGACAACTGCATCGCTGAAGGTCTCGGACGACGCGATGTTGAGGTCGATCTTGGAACGTGTCTCAGGAGCTTTGGAACCGAGCTCAATGCGCACAGCGTCTGCGTACTCAGCCTTCGCGTCGGCCACAGCGGCATGAACCGAGAGCAGAACACGCCTTACTTCCTCGATTGCTTTTTCCTCGGTAAAGAGGTCTTGCTCGATCTCGTCCCGCTCTTGGATCGACCTTCGGAGGAGCATGTCGCGCCAAGCCTCAAACAGGACCTCTGCGCGTGGGCGCATTACCGAGGCGTCGAGCGGGAAGCCTCCCGTGACAAGGATGTCGACGACCTCCAGCACGTTGCCATCGGCACCGGCAAACTGTCCCGAAAAGTAGTGTGGGATGGAACGCGCATCATCATCCTCGACTGGAACGAGATCTTCGGCGTCGTCATCCGCTATGGCAAGTACCCAAGCTCTGTCGACACGCGGAGCGTTCCTGGCAAGCGAATCAGAGTCCATTGGCTTCAGGTCGACGTTGAGCCGCTCGATCTTGGCGATACCCTTCTGTTGCTTTGACTCGCCGAGCTTGACTTCCCAGGACAGGGTTGCGAGAAGCGGGCCTACCTGTGCTGGGGCGAGACGCCTGCCCTCGCGATATACGACCCGCGGGGCCCGAATGTCGAAATCGGCGCCGATGATCAGCGGTTCTTCGTCGTTGCCGGGGCCCCGGTACTTCACTTCGGCAACGGTGCCGAGACGGACCCCACGACCATTGAGCGGGTAGAGATAGCCCGTTGTTCCTGTCGCCTGACTCGCAGCGCGGATGCTCTGGAGCAGTGTGCTCTTGCCCGCGCTGTTCGCACCAACGACTACGGTCAGTGGGCGAAGTTCGACCTCGGCGGTTCGAACGGACTTGAAATTCTGGAGGCGCCAGCGGCGAAGCGTGATGCCGCGGCGCGCCGCAAAGGGCAAGCGGCGCTCGATCAGTGGATTACTCACGCGTAGACCTCTCGAGACTGGGTGACGTGCGCGCTGGCGGAAATTAGGCTGATCTGGACGAGGCGTCCATCACGAGTGCGGGCGGGGCGTGCCTCGATAGGACCTCGAATGTCGGTTGACCGGCCCAGGAGCCACAGACTCGAGTGTCCAGACGCGGACGCCATCTCCGCTTGAAGGATTTGGAAATGCTCCAGCGGAGGGCTAGCAGATGGAGGTGTGGGGGCTACGTCTGTTGGATCGGCGAGTTTCCAAAGAAGGCGCAGGGAGTTGTATAGGCCGACCGCACGGTAGGCGGCGACGAGTTCATCGTCTAGGGCGATGTCGACGAGCCAACCGGGGACTCGCGCTGTGCCGCGGCCCACTCCTTCGACGACTCCCACCACGAACTCCTCGAATGCTGCGATTTCGGCCTCGGTGGAGGGTGCGCGAAGTGCATTCGGGTCGATGGAAGCAACCCGCCCGCCGTCGATAAGTTCGCGAGTGCAGTCTGCGGTCAAACCCTGGAGCCGTTTCAACTCCTGGAGTTTGAACTTCCAGCGAGGGTCGCTGCGGTCAACAACTGGAGGGCCAGCAACCGGACGATCGACCGGATCCTCCTCGCGCAGCGCGGAGAGAGCCTTCAGAACTTGCGTGTCGACTCGTCCAATGCGTCGGCCGAGCTGGACCACCCATGCATAGCCGAAAACGTCAGACTCCGCGAGTAAATCGTAGGTGCGGCCAATCTCCTCCCCGGATAGGAAGAGGTCGGTGCTTGAGCCGAACTCGACGTCCGGGCTGAGCAAAGTCACGGTGAGAGACTGCGTCGCCTCATCGAAGTCTGTGACGAGCAGCAACGCGGCCGGGGTTTCATGGTCCATCGCCACCGCGCGGTAGATGCCACCGATCTCGATGTCGTTCAAAGTGCACCTCCCCCTGCCTTGGTGATTACAACTGACTGCAGACGCTCCAAGACGTACCTGACCACGGCTTCACTTTGCGAGGTGAGTTCGTCACGAACCTTCGCGAAGGCGGACGCCTTGTACTTCGCGGCGGTGGGCCGGCTGACACCGAGGCGGCGTGCGATGTCGCCGTCAGCATCGCCGATCCACTTGCCAGCTAGCACCGCCGCCTCCTCATGCGTCAACGCTTCATCGAGTCGCTCTGTGAGTTCGTTCGCCATGATCAGGTCGCTGGGGTCGAGTTCGCCGGAGCTGTCTGCACTCCCGGCCTCATCAGAGACAACCTCCGCTGTTGCGAAGACTGTCAACGATTCGTCCAGAATCTTCCGAAGATCGAATTCCTGGATCTCGCTAACGGCGTTGCAGATGAGGATCAGAGCACCAGTAAGGGTCTCCGTCGTCCAGATGGGGCTGGCCCGTTCGGTCCCATTGCCTGGAAGGCGCGGCAGCGCCGCAAGTGATGCGGTGAGCCGCCGTGTGTAGGGCGTGGCCTCGAGTATGCAGTCAGCAATCCGCCAAGATCGCGGCTTTGTCTTCACCTGCTCGAAGGGCGGCTCCGCGAGGCGCTCTACGGCTCGATCAAAAAGGTTGTCGACCGCTGTCCGCTGCCTACGGTCGATCAATGTAATTCGCACTTGGCGGTATATCAGCGCCCGGGCGTGGCCGAAGTCGTTCGCGACATCACAGATGTACTCAGCCTGGCCCTTCGTCATCATACGTTCGACCACGTCTTGAACCAGATCATTGACGGAGTCGTCATCCCATGTGGCAGTGCGAGCGTAGACAGAGGGGCTGTACCGCCGAGCGACACGTGATGCGGCCGTCTGAATCTCTTGAAGCCAGAACGGACCGATACCGCGGCGCTCGAACTCTTCGATCAAGGCCTTCAGGTCGCCAGTACTGGCATCGGCGGCGCCGAACTCCTCGCCGAAATCGGCGAGCGGGTCGCCGACATCTACTTCGTCTGCCATCGCGCCTTCATCACTGCCTCGATGGTGCTTTCGTCATCGTCGCTGCACAGTCGGTGCGCCTCGTCGAGGGCATCCTTTGGGACAGGTAGCGGCCGCGAGACCACGATGCTGCCGTCGTCACGGAGCCAGCATTTGGGCCATTCGTCGCGATGGTCATGCCCAGGGTTGAGAACTTCGATGCGATCGAGGTTGGACGTACGAGCGAAGACGTACGCGATCGCGCCAGAACTCGGCCAGTGGCGGAGGATGATGGGTCTCTTGGCGCTGGGCTTCTGCGGGGCGAAGCCTACGATCGATTCGGTCTGCTCAAACCACGCCTCGCCAGCGGGCGGACCCATATTAAGCAGCCTCGCAAGATCGGACAGTTCGAACCCCACCGACATCCTTCACTGCCGAAGCGGAGCTCGGCCATATGCGCCATTGCAGCTTGGCAGAGTATACGAGTCGGACACCCACGGCGGCAGTGAAAACGTACGGGTGGTTTGAGTTCCTGACCCTGACCAAAACGTCGACGTTGGGTCCACTGTAGAGCGAACTCGGTTGGGGTGAGATCGCCGTCGGCGGTGTGGGGTCGGTTGGCGTTGTAGTCGCCGCGCCAGTCTTCGATGATCACATGGGCTTCGCGCAGCGAAGCGAAGTGCCATGAGTTGAGCAGTTTGCCGCGCAACCGTCCGTTGAACGACTCGATCCAGGAGTTCTGCCAGGGCGACGCAGGATTGATGAATAGTGAACCGGTGCTGTTGAATCGGCAGCAATCGTTGACGGCGCGGTCCATGGACTCGGGGCCATTGTCGAAGCGCACGTGGTGGGCCGGTGCGCCTAATGGCTGCCCGACAAGACGCACTCCTCCTCTACTCCTCTACGGCCTCGGCGGCAACGCCTTCAACCACCCATCCGAAAGCAACTCCAACAACTGCCCATCCGGATCCCGAATCATCGCCGCGCCGGCCGACACCGACGAATCGACCACCGCTCCCCCGAACTCTGCCACCCGGGCCAACACGCCTGGAAGATCGGACACCGAGAACGAGATGTGCGTCAGGCCGATCTGGTCCATCACCCGCTCCGAACCGACATGCACCTGACGCTTCGAGTAGTCCATGAGCTCGAGCACGAACCCGTCCCGCACCAGATAGGTCGCGTGCACGCCGAGCGGCTCGGGCAGTCCGACCAGCTGCGACGTCGCACCATCGGGCGGGTCGAGCTCCCACCAGAACTGGAACCCCAGCAGGCCCTCGTAGAAGCGGCGCGACCGCTCGCGATCCGTGACGCACAACCCAACGTGATTGAAAACCGTTCGATGACTACTCAACCCAACCTCCGCAGCAAGTCACACCCCTGACGAACGCAGTCGCTACCGCCCTTCAACCGCGCTTCTCCACGCCACTCAAAAGCGCAATAATGCAAAGATAAACCAATAAGCGCCCGTCACCGCCAACTAAGCAGACCGCTTCCGTGGGAGAGCTTTTCGATGGTCACACGCCCGAAGGTCCGGCCCGACGCCACCGTCGACTTCGACCATCATTCCGACGCGTTCAACCTCAACGAGCTGGCCGTCAATGCCGAACTGCGGCAACGATGTCCGGTCGCCTGGAACGAGAACTACGACGGCTTCTGGTACCTCAGCAGCTATGACGCCGTCAGCCATACGGCCCGCGACGGCGACACCTTCGCCCACAAATACGAACCCAACGCCCCCGACGGCGTCGACTACCAAGGCGAGATGGGCGTCCCGCGCCCCGACGGCCAACCGGCCCTGGGCATCGGCGAGGTCGACGGCCCCTACCACCAAGCCCTCCGCCACGCGCTGGCCCCGTACTTCTCCCCCGGCGCCGTCGAGAAACTCAAGCCGTTCATGGAGCAGTCCGCGCACTGGTTCCTCGACCAACACATCACAACAGGGCAGATGGACCTGGTGCTCGACTACGCCAGCCCGGTCCCGGCCATCCTGACCATGAAGCTGATGGGCCTGCCCTACGACAATTGGCACTTGTACGCCAACCTCTTTCACTCCGTCATGGCCGTCCCGCAGGACAGCGACGAGTACGCCGACGCGATCGCCAAAGTCCCCGCCATGATGCAAGAAGTCATCGAATTCGCCACGGCCAGGCGCAGCAACCTCGAAGACGACCTGACCAGCTTCCTGCTGCAATTCGAATTCGACGGCCATCGCCTCACCGACGAACAGCTGCTCAACATCCTGTGGAACCTCATCGGCGGCGGCGTCGACACCACCACCTCGCAAACCGCACTGACGCTAAGGCACCTGGGCACTCACCCCGACCTCAGACAGCAACTCATCGACCATCCCGAGCTCTACCGCACCGCCACCGACGAATTCCTGCGCTACTTCTCGGTCAACCAAACCCTCAGCCGCACAGTCACTCACGACGTTGTCCTCGGCGGCCAATGCCTCCGCAAGAACGACAAAGTCGTCCTCAGCTGGCTCTCGGCCAACCACGACGAAACCGAGTTCGACCGGCCCGACGAGATCATCCTCGACCGCGCACCCAACCGCCACGTCGCATTTGGCCTCGGCCCGCACCGCTGCATCGGATCGCATCTCGCCCGGCTGATGTCGGCAGTGATGGTCAAGGCCGTCCTCGCCCGCATCCCCGACTATCAGGTCGACGTCGAAAACGTCCACCAATACCTGGGCAACCCGAGCATGACCGGGCTGGGCAAGCTCCCGGTCACCTTCACCCCCGGAACCAGCCGGGAAACAGAACGACCTTGGTGATCACTCAAAGCACTTGCGCCACAACGCCGTCGACCAGTTCGTCGGGAGCCTGGGCGATGCCGACAGCCTGCAGGTGCCCGCCGATCGCAAGCGTCGCGATGCCGTGCACCAGCGACCAGAGCGGCCCGGCCACCTCGCGGGGATCCTGAGCCGCGACGATCCCGGCCTCCTGGCACCGGGTGATCGCGTCGAGCAGGTCCCCGAACGCCTGCTCGCCGGCTACCGCAAGGCCGTGCTCGGCCTTCAGCGACGCCCCGAACATCACCTGATAGTGATCGGGATGGGCGATGGCCCAGCGCACGTAGGCCCGCCCGAGCTCCGTCACCCGTTCCTTCGGATCCGACACGCGATCGGCCGCCGCGGCCAACTCGGCGTGCAGTTCGCGGAATCCCTGTTCGGCGACCGAGGCCAGCAGCTCGGCCTTGTCGGCGAAGTGCCGGTACGGCGCCGCGGCGCTGACCCCGGCGCGGCGCGCCGCCTCCGTGAGGGTGAACCCTTTCGGCCCCTTCTCGGCCACCAGCGACAGCGCGGCGCTGGTCAGCGCGCGCTTGAGATCACCGTGGTGATAGCTCTCCCGCCGGCGCACGGTCGACCGCTTCACAGCCATGTTGACGACATTAACATTAAGGCCTATGTTAATGGCATTCACATCGGCGACCAAGGAGACGACATGACGAATCTGCTTGACACCACATCCACGCTCGCCGGCACCCGCGACCGGGAGCGCACGGCCGACCTCCTCGGTCAGGGCCTCGCCCAGGGCTACCTGCAGATCGACGAGTACGACCGACGGCTACAAGCCACTTTCCAGACGCAGACCGACCACGAACTCCGCGAACTCCTCGCCGACCTGCCGGTCGATCGCATCCGGCGTCACGATCCCCGCCGGCGCGCCGCTCGCGTCGCCGCGGCCCGTCGCGGACTGCGCGCCCACCTCGCCGCGTACCTCGCCATGGTCGTCATCGTGCTCACCGTCTGGACGGCCGTCGCCCTGACGACCGACGCCACCTACTTCTGGCCGATCTGGCCCATCCTCGGCGCGGGAATCGGACTCGCCAGCCACGCCGTATCGATACCGCGGCTGAAGCAAAGCCGTTGGCAACCAGCGCTTTCGGCCGTGCTTGCACCGGGATCGTGCGCAAACCGCTATCGCATCCGCTAGCGGGTTCGAAAGGCATGTGGCTCACGACGCCACCCGCCGCGTTGGCGGGGTACGCCCAAGACGTTGGCTTCCCAGTGATTACGACGCCGTCGCGTATTGCAGCACGGGTTCCGACGAATCGACGTGCCCGTAGCTGATGATCCGCAGCCGGTGCGGGCGGACCTCGTAGACGACGCCGTCGACCGGATTGGTGACGTCGAATCCGTCCTCGACGGGCTTGGCGTTGGAAAGCTCGATGTGGGCGCCATCGCGGATCCGCTCGCCGCGGTAATAGTAAGTCCCGCTGAGGTTTTGGCACACCACCGCCAGCGATTTGGCGGTGCGCACGACGGCGGCCGGCGGGTTGCCCGGGTCGCAGCGGGCCGTCTCGCCGACGAACCCGAGCCCGTCGGCGCCCTTCACCGGACGCGACAAGGTCGGCGTCAGCGGTGGCGGTGAGCTCGACGGCGCGGGAGGTGCGGCCGCCCGCGCCGACGACGGCCCCGGGGAGGCCGAATTGTTGTGATGAGTGCCGACAACGGATTTCACCGACAACACCAGGCCGACGATCAGCAGCACCGTCGCCACCGCTGTCACCACGAGCGGCGCGTGGCCTACCATCAGCCGGCGCGCCGGCCGCGGCGACGCAGGGGGCGGCTCGGGGGCGTCGTCGCCCGGGCCGGTATCCGGAAGCGCGACCGCCGGGAACGGACGGGTGCGCGGGAGCGGGAGCTGGCCGGCCCCAACGGAAACCGGCTCGTACGCCGCGAACACCGCTTCGCTGGCGGCCCGGGCCAATGCGCCGGCCGAATCAAATCGCGCCGTGCGCTGTTTGGCCATGCCCCGAGTGACGATGTCGTCGTAGTCCCGGCCGACACCGCGTCGCATGATGCTGGGCCTCGGCGCCGGCGACAGCAGGTGCGCGCTCTTCAGCTCCGCCGCGTCCTCGGCCTCGAACGGCGGCTGCCCGGTGAGGCACTCGTAGAGCACACACGCCAAGGAGTAGACGTCGGTCTGCGACCCGATGCGTCCGGTGGTGAATCGCTCGGGCGCCATGTAGGTGCGCGAAAGGGACTCGTCCCCGGCGGCTTCGGCGATGCCGAAGTCGGCCAGGTAGGTGAAGTGATCGTGGGTGAGCAGGATGTTTTCGGGTTTGACGTCGAGGTGCACCAGCCCGGCGGCGTGGGCGGCGTCCAGGGCGCGCGCCACCTGCGCGGTGATCGATGCCGCGCGTGAGGGCTCCAGCGCGCCCTGCTCGCGCAGCAGGTCCTTGAGGCTGCCGCCGTCGTCGACCAGGTGCATGTCGATGAACGGCACCCCGTCGATCTCGCCGAAGTCATGCAGCGGGAGGACGTGGGGCTCCTGCAGCCGCGTCACCTTGCGGCATTCGCGCCAAAGTCGTTGCTGGAAGCCAGGGTCCGCGGCCGTCGCGCCACGTAACAGCTTGAGCGCGACCATCCGGTCCTTAACCGTGTCGTAGGCCCGATAGACCTCGCCCAGTCCCCCGGCGCCGATCAGTGATCGCAGCTCGTACGGCCCGAACCGGGTACCGAGCCGCGAACCGCGGGACGTGGAGGCCACTGCGCAATCCTTTCGCAACGTCGAAGACAGTCCAGCCCGCGTGTTCCCGAATCGGGCGTCGACATAACGTGCGCAGGCTCACGCGTGTCGCAACCGCGCGGCAGCGCCGCCCGCAACTACGGTGCGCCGCCGTCCCCCACACCCCGATACAGTGAGTGGCTGTCCGACGGGAGAAGGTGGGCCTTCGATGACCGACATGACAACGCGGTTCGCGACGATCGTCGGCGCGCACCACATCCTAACGGGCGACGCCATCTCCGACGACTACGCACACGACGAGGTGCTGACCAAGCCCCCGCAACGACCCGCGTACCTGGCCAAGCCCGCGACCGCCGACGAGGTGGCACAACTGCTCAAGGCCGCCACGGAGAACCACGTGCCGGTGACGGCCCGCGGCTCGGGAACCGGCCTGTCGGGCGCGGCGATCCCCCGTGCCGACGGCCTGCTGATCTCGTTCGAGCGCATGAACGCCGTGCTCGAGGTCGACGTCACCAACCAGGTCGCCGTCGTCCAGCCCGGCGTGACGCTCACCGAACTGGACGCCGCGACCGCCGGCACGGGCCTGCGCTACATGGTCCACCCCGGCGAGCTGTCCTCCAGCGTCGGCGGCAACGTCGGCACCAACGCCGGCGGCATGCGCGCGGTCAAATACGGCATCGCCCGCCACAACGTGCTCGGCTTGCAGGCGGCGCTGCCCACCGGCGAGATCATCCGCACCGGCGGCAAGATCGCCAGGGTCTCCACCGGCTACGACCTGACCCAGCTCATCGTCGGCTCCGAGGGCACCCTGGCGCTGGCCACCGAGGTGATCGTCAAGCTGCATCCGCGCCTGGACCATTGCGCCACCGTGCTCGCGCCGTTCGCCGACTTCGACCAGGTCATGCAGGCGGTGCCGAAGATCCTCGCCAGCGGCATGGCGCCCTACATCCTGGAATACATCGACAACGTGACGATGGCCGCGCTGGTCCATACCCAGAACCTGGAGCTCGGTGTTCCCGACGACGTCCGCGACAGCTGCCAGGCCTATCTCGTTGTGGCGCTTGAGAACCGGACCGTGGATCGGCTGGACGAGGATGTCGAGACGACAGGTGAGCTGCTCGCCGAGCTGGGTGCCGTCGACGCCTATGTGCTCGACGGCGGCGCGGCGCGCAAGCTGATCGAGGCCCGCGAGAAGGCGTTTTGGACGCTCAAGGCGGTGGGCGCCGACGACCTCATCGATGCCGTTGTGCCGCGCGGCGCGATGCCGAAGTTCCTGTCTGCCGCGCGCGAGTTGGCGACGGCGGCCGGCGGCGCCGCGGCCGGCTGCGGGCATGCCGGCGACGGCAACGTGCACCTGGCCATCTTCTGCCCGGACCCCGCGACGCGGAAGAAGCTGTTGACCGACATCTTCGCGCTGGCAATGGAATTGGGAGGGGCGATCTCCGGCGAGCACGGCCTCGGCCGCGCCAAGGCCCCGTACTTCGTCGAACTCGAGGATCCCGTCAAGGTGGACCTGATGCGCCGCATCAAGGCCGGCTTCGACCCGGCCGGGATCCTCAACCCCGACGTCGTGTTCGCTTCGGGCGACGCGTAATCCGCCAGACGCCCTAGCCGACTAGCACGTCGTCAAGCGCCCGCAGGGCCGCCGCGGCGCGCCCGATGCCATACTCCGCGCAGAAGCGAATCACGTCACGGACGTCGTCGGCGCTGAGACCGGCGTCGAGCGCGAGTTCGACGTGGCGGCGCAGCGACTCGTCGAGATCCTGCTGGCCGACATCGGAGGTCAGCGCCATGATGGCGCGCTCGCGCCTGCTCAACAGGTCCTCCGACCACGCCCGGGACAGCTGCCAGTCGACGAATTCGGCGGTCCATTCGTCGGCGATGTCGGGGCGCGCCACCGCGTCGTTCACCGCGCACGGCCCCGGTTGCTCACCGAGATCGCTTGTGTCCATTCCGGTCTCGAACGCTATCTCGGTGAGACGGGCCAGCGCGTCCGCCGCCGCGGGGTAGCCCGAGTACGGGGCGACGAAACGGATCGCGGCCAACAATTCGGCGTAGGTAAGACCGTGCATCGTGGCCGCGGTGACGTGCATCCGGAAGGCCAGGCCCAGATGGGCGCGGCAGATGTCGAGCGTCACGGTCTGCAGCAGCTTCTCGCGAACGCTCGTCCCCGGCAGCCCGAACGTGAACGCGGCCACCTCGAGTCCGAGCTTTTCGAATTGCGGATCCAGTTCCCCCAGCGGACTGCTCGGTAGGTCCATCGTCAACGCGCCGTTGCTAATTGGCTCACGATGTCGAGGCGGAGGAACTCCGGTGCCTTGATCACCCTGCGCAGCATGAAGCGGATGAACGCCGGCATGTCGGTCGCGTCCTCGTCACGGAACACCACCGGGGCGCCGAGCTGATACCGCCGGCGCCGGGTCTGCAGTTCGCAGCCCCCCGCGGCGAGAACGTTGCGCACCCAATCGGTTTCGGGACCGTATGTCAGCGCAATCACAAATCCGTTGCGGCGGCGGAAAGCCCACAGCGGGGTGCGGAAGGTGCGCCCCGATTTGCGTCCGCGATGGACGACGATCGCCCATCCCGGCGCCCACGGGGCGATGTACTTGGTGAACCGATTGAGGCCGATTTTGTTGGCCCGGGCAACCCATCGCGGTGCTGGCATCTCTTAACTCCTCACTTGGGGAATTTATGGATCCAGGCTAACGCTGCAGCATCCGGAAGTCAACGACTGTAGAATTTCTGGATTGTGCCCCCCATTGGACGACGCCCGGGCAACCCCGACACCCGGAACGACATCGTGGCGACCGCTCGACGGCTGTTCGCCGAGTCGGGATACGACAAGACCTCGGTCCGCGACATCGCCGCCGGTGCCGGCGTCGACCCGGCGCTGATCCGGCACTATTTCGGCAGCAAGGCCGAGCTGTTCCGGTCCACCATGGGGTGGCCGTTCGACCCGGCCGAGGTCAGCGCGCGCATCGCCGGCGGCGATCGCGAGGAGATCGGCGCGCGCCTGACGCGGGTGTTCTTCGAAGCATGGGAGCGGCCGGACTCCCGCGCTTCCCTACTGGCGATCCTGCGGGGTGCCGCGACCCACGACGAGTCGGCCGCCTTGGTGCGCCAGTTCATTCAGGGCCAGCTGTACCCGCCGATGGCCAAACTGCTGACGGGATCGGATGCACAACTGCGTGTCGATCTGGCTATGGGCCAACTCCTGGGCATCGCCTACTTGCGCCACGTCCTGCAGGTCGAGCCGATCGCGTCCGCTCCAGTAGACGAACTCATCGCGCGGGTCACCCCGATCGTCACCGCCCATCTCACGCCGCGGGGTTAGACGACCTCGGGACGTCGCGGGCGGTAATTCGGTGCCGTCGCGGGCCGGTAATTTGGTGCCACCGCGGTCCGGACGACCATACGAAGTGCCCACCTCCGAGCGACAACACACTGCCGCGCATCGCGTTTGTCGCTCGGAGGTGGGCAAAAGGTGTGCCGTCTCTCGGAGAGACGAAAGTGGCGCATGTGACTCACCGGGCCACCGACAGCCGACTAGCTCGGCCCGGTGACCATCGGCATCAGGTAGTTGCGCACGTAGGTGCGGGTGTCGTCAACGGTGGCCAGGTTGATGCCGGTGTGCGGGGTGACGATGAATGACAGCGTCAGCCGGGTGTGCAGTTCGGCGACGGTGCGCAGGTGGCGCTCCTGAACCGCCGTGGTTTTCGAAGTGCCGTAGAGCGCGGCGCGCAGCAGCCCCATGGCGTGCTCGGTGGCGAAGTCGAGAATGGCGCCCGCGTCGATGGTCAGGCTGGGCAGAAGCGTTTCGGGCTCGGTGCGGAGCAGCTTCTTGAGCATGGCGTGTTCGCGCATGAACGTCACCGAGAACAGCGTGCTGTAGACCATGCGCTCTTCGAGTGTCGTGCCACGCGCCCAGGCCTGCGCGTCGCCCTCGAGGAAGCGGCGCGCCTCGGCCAGCACGACGGCATCGACGAGCGCCGCCTTGGTCGGGAACCGCCGATACAGGGTGGCGCGCCCGACGCCGCTGCGCCGCGCGACGTCTTCCATGGTGGTCCGGCGCATCCCCACCAGCTCGGCCTGTTCGGCGGTGGCGGCCAGGATGCGGGCAGTGATCTCGTCGGGGTTGTCGACCTGCGCAAGCACGACGGGATCGGGCTCGGTGAGTCGCCGCACGAACTCCGCCGTTCGCGTCGAGGTCACGAATCCCTCCTTGCCCGCTCGTCGCGGTCGTCGTATCGTAGCGATCGGAACATGCGAGACATTTAGGGTCTCATTGTATCGCAGGGTGCAAGCGGGGGTTGAGATTCCGGGAGGGATCCGTATGCGTGTCGGACTCAGGGCCCGGTGGGCGGCCATGCACGGCGTGCCGCGGGCGTACTTCGCCGTTCAGGCCCGCCGCGGCGACCCCCTGGCGCGGCTGCTGCGCAGCGGAACGGCCGATGACCGCTATGCGCTGATGGAGCAGATCCGGGCGCGCGGACGCGTGGTGCGCTCCCCGTACGTGTGGGCCAGTGTCGACCATGCCGTGTGTCGACAAATTCTGCGGGACAAGCGCTTTGGTGTCACCGCGCCCAGCGAGATGGAATTGCCCCGCCCGCTGAAGGCGCTCATCGCCAAAACCGACCCCGGCGTGGCCAACCCGGTCGAACCACCCGCGATGGTGATCGTGAATCCCCCCGATCACACCCGCTACCGACAACTGGTGGCACAAAGCTTCACCCCGCGCGCGATCGACTCACTGGACACCCGGGTCGCCGAAGTGACGATGGAGTTGATCGAGCGCATCGCCGCCACACCGCAGCCCGATTTGATCGCCGACTTCGCGATGCAACTGCCGGTCGCTATTATCGCCGAAATCCTTGGCCTGCCGCGTGATTCGTATCCGCGCATGCTGGGGTGGGGCCGCAGCGGTTCCCCGTTGCTGGATATCGGGATCGACTGGAAGACGTACCGCGACGCCATCGACGGGCTGCGCGGCGCCGACGATTACCTGCTCGAGCACCTCCACAGACTGCGCGCCGACCAGAAGAGCGACAATCCGTTCGGCCGCATGGCCGCCGACGGCTCGCTGACCGATCGCGAACTCACCGCCAACGCCGCGCTGATCGTCGGCGCGGGCTTCGAGACGACGGTGAACCTGATAGGCAACGGCATCGTGCTGTTGCTGCAGCACCCCGAGCAGTTGGCGCTGCTGCACGACAATCCGGACCTTTGGCCCTCCGCGGTCGAGGAGGTCCTGCGGTTCGCCAGTCCGGTTCAGATGACCGCGCGCACCCCGAACTGCGACGTCGAAATCGCCGGGGCCCACATCGCGGCCGGCGACATGGTCGGACTGTTCCTCGGCGGCGCCAACCGTGATCCGAAGGTGTTCACCGATCCAACGACTTTCGATATCACCCGGGCCAACGCGCGCGACCACCTCGCGTTCGCATCCGGCATCCACGCCTGCCTCGGTGCCGCCCTGGCCCGCATCGAGGGAGCGACCGCCCTGCGCGCACTATTCGAGAGTTTTCCCGATCTGCGCCTGACGGCTCCCCCACAACCGCGAGGGCTGATCAACTTGCACGGATACACCCGGCTGCCGGCCCAACTCGGCGGTCGCAGAACGACTTCCGCCGAACTTCCCGTCTAAACCTCAGTTACGCAACGGTTCTCGACCTATAGCCGGCGTCACGGACGCGTCCACGTCGGTTTCCTCGTGGTCGGCGAGCCAGCGTTCGGCGTCGATGGCGGCCGAACAGCCGCTGCCCGCGGCGGTCACGGCCTGGCGGTAGGTGCGATCCACCAGATCCCCGGCGGCAAACACCCCCTCGATCGAGGTACTGGTAGTACGGCCACGCACCAACACATACCCATCCGCGTCGGTCTCGAGCACCTCACGCACCAACTCCGAACGCGGGTCATGCCCGATCGCCACGAACACCCCGCTGACCGCCAGCGTCGAGGACGCACCGCTCACCGTGTCACGCAACCGCAACCCCGTCACCGTCTCGGCACCCTCGACCGCCTCAACCGCCTTATTCGTCACAAACGTGATCTTGTCGTTGGCCTTCGCCCGCTCCAACATGATCCGCGACGCCCGGAACTCCTCACGGCGATGCACCAACGTCACACTGCGGGCAAACCGGGTCAAAAACGTGGCCTCCTCCATCGCCGAATCCCCACCACCGATCACCGCGATGTCTTGATCCTTGAAAAAGAACCCATCACAGGTCGCACACGACGACACCCCACGCCCCAACAACTCCTGCTCCCCGGGCACCCCCAAATACCGGGCCGCCGCCCCCATCGCCAAAATCACCGCCCGCCCCCGAACGGTCTCCCCCTCGCTGGTGGTCACCGACTTCACCGCACCCGCCAGCGACACCGATTCGACGTCTTCCATGCGCAGATCAGCACCAAACCGCAACGCCTGCTCACGCATCTGATCCATCAACTCCGGACCCATGATCCCGTCACGAAACCCCGGATAATTCTCCACCTCGGTCGTCGTCATCAACGCCCCACCAAACGACGTCCCCTCAAACACCACCGGCGCCAACTGCGCCCGCGCGCTATACAACGCCGCGGTATACCCAGCAGGACCCGAACCAATAATGATCACGTCATGGATGTCGGAGGAGCTCATAAGCGGCCACACTACTGCGAGTCCGGCCAATCCCTCTGGCCGCCAAGGCAACGCCGTGAAGCAGCGCACACAACGCGAGGTTGTGCCCTCACAACGTCTGACCTCTACTGACGCCGGCGCGACTCGTGCACTATGGAAATCGCGCCCCGTGGGTCCAATGACGAACCTGCGGGTGCCCACAGACCCAACATCATCGCGAATGCCCGGTAGCCGAGAAGGCCCGCAGCCCGCCTCCGGCCGCACGCCGCCAATCTGAGCCGCCGCGACGAAGTTCGCGAAGGAGCACGCATATGACCACCGCACGTCCCGTGAAGACCCGCAACGAGGGTCAGTGGGCGCTGGGGGATCGCGAACCCCTCAACGACACCGAGAAGATCAAGAACGACGACGGTCCGCTGAACGTCCGCGACCGCATCATCAACGTCTACTCCAAGCAGGGCTTCGACAGCATCGACAAGTCCGACCTGCGCGGACGGTTCCGCTGGATGGGCCTCTACACCCAGCGCGAGCAGGGCTACGACGGCAGCTGGACCGGCGACGAGAACACCGACAAGATCGAAGCCAAGTACTTCATGATGCGGGTCCGCTCGGACGGCAAGGCGATGACGGCGCACACGATGCGCACGCTGGGCCAGATTTCGACCGAATTCGCCCGCGACACCGCCGACATCAGCGACCGCGAAAACCTGCAACTCCACTGGGTCCGCATCGAGGACGTCCCCGAGATCTGGCGGCGGCTCGACTCCGTCGGACTGCAGACCACCGAGGCCTGCGGCGACTGCCCGCGCGGCATCCACGGTTCGCCGCTGGCCGGCGACTCGCTCGACGAGGTGCTCGACCCCTCGCCCGCGATCGACGAGATCGTCCGCCGCTCGCTGAACAACCCCGAGTACGCCAACCTGCCGCGCAAGTACAAGACCGCGGTCTCCGGTCTGCAGGACGTCTCCCACGAGACGCACGACATCGCGTTCGTCGGCGTCCACCACCCAGAACACGGGCCCGGCCTGGACCTGTGGGTGGGCGGCGGTCTGTCGACCAACCCGATGCTGGCCCAGCGGCTCGGCGTCTGGGTTCCGCTGAACGAGGTGCCCGACGTCTGGGAGGCCGTCACCCAGCTATTCCGCGACTACGGCTACCGCCGGCTGCGCGCCAAGGCCCGGCTGAAGTTCCTGGTCAAGGACTGGGGCGTCGAGAAATTCCGTGAAGTCCTCGAAGAGGAATACCTCAACCGCCGGCTGATCGACGGCCCGGCCCCCACGCCCGTCAAGCACACCATCGACCACGTCGGCGTGCAGCGAATCAAGAACGGCCTCAACGCCGTTGGCGTCGCGCCGATCGCCGGGCGCGTGTCGGGCAGCACCCTGTCGGCCGTGGCCGACCTGATGGAGAAGGCCGGCTCCGACCGGGCGCGGTGGACCCCGTTCCAAAAGCTGGTCATCCTCGACGTCGCCGACGACAAGGTCGACGAACTGGTCGCGGGCCTCGACGCGCTCGGGCTGCCGTCGCGGCCGTCGTCGTGGCGCAAGAACACCATGGCGTGCACCGGAATCGAGTACTGCAAGCTGTCGTTCGCCGAAACCCGGGTCCGCACCCAGACTTTGGTGCCCGAGCTCGAGCAGCGCCTGGCCGACGTCGAGTCGCGACTGGACGCGCCGATCAGCGTGCACCTCAACGGCTGCCCGAACTCGTGCGCCCGAATCCAGGTCGCCGACATCGGGTTCAAGGGCCAGTGGATCGACGACGGCGACGGCAACTCCGTCGAGGGCTTCCAGGTGCACCTGGGCGGCGGCCTGGGCGAGCAGAGCGGCTTCGGCCGAAAACTGCGCCAACACAAGGTCACCAGCGCCGAACTGGGCGACTACATCGACCGCGTGACCCGCAAGTACCTCGAAAAGCGCGACAGCGGAGAGGCTTTCGCGTCCTGGGCGCTGCGCGCCGAGGAGGACGACCTGCGGTGAGCACGCTCGTCCTCACCGCGCACGGCAGCCGCGACCCCCGGTCGGGCGCCAACGCCGAAGCCGTGGCCGACCGCCTGAGGCGGATGCGGCCGGACCTCGACGTGCGGCTGGCGTTCCTCGAGCTCAACGCCCCGAACTTCGTCGACGTGCTGGCGGGGCTGCCGGACAGCCGCCGGGCGGTCGTGGCCCCGTTGCTGCTGGCCAGCGCGTATCACGCGCGCCTGGACATCCCCGAGCAGATCGCCCGCGCCGGCGCCCGGGGCATCCGGCAGGCCGACGTGCTCGGCGAGGACGACCGCCTGGTCACCGTCCTGGGCGAGCGTCTGACCGAGATCGGCGTGTCACCCCTCGACGACGATCTCGGGGTGCTGGTCGTCGCGATCGGCTCGTCGAACCTGGCCGCCAATGCCCGCACCGCGAAGGTGGCGTCGCGGCTGGCCGCCGGCACCCGATGGGCCGGCGCCGCAACGGCTTTCGCCACCCGGCCCGAGGCGTCGGTGGCCCGGGCCGCCGACCAGCTGCGCCGCCGCGGCGCGCGCCGGCTGGTGATCGCGCCGTGGTTCTTGGCGCCGGGATTCATCACCGACGGCGTGTCAACCTTCGCCCGGGACAACGACATTCGGTTGGCCTCCCCGCTGGGCGCGCACCCGCTGGTGGCCGAGACCGTGCTCGACCGCTACGACGAGGCGCTGGCCGCCGACGCCGCGGCGTAAGTCCTTTCTCTCTCCTTCTTCCCGCCGAACGTCGACTTGTTGCGGCAAAACGCCCGGAAACCCCGCAACAACTCCACGCTCGGCGGAACGTCCTACGCCCTCGTGCGGTTGATGATGTGACTCAACAGGTCGCGGATCGCCCCTGCCGGCGGAGTACGCCCACCGACCCAGATGGCCCGAAACTTGCGGCGCAGATCCAGCTTTGGGATGTGGACCGCGTGCAGACGGCCGACCGCCAGGTCGTCGGCCACCGCCAGCCTGCTCATCGCCGCCGGGCCCGCGCCGGCGAGGACGGCGGCGCGCATCGCCGCCGACGACGTCAACTCCAGCACGGGTGCGGCTTGCTGCATGTCCTCCCCGAGCACCTGGCGCAGGGCCGCCGCCAGCGAATCGCGGATGCCGGAATGGAGTTCGCGGGACACCAACGGCGTCTGCGCGAGTTCGCGCGCGGTCACGATCCGCGACCGTCGGGCCCACTTGTGGTCCGGCGGGACGACGATCACCAGCTCGTCCTCCCCCACCACGCAGCTGCCCAAACCCTTTGGTGTGCCGGGGTTTTCGACGAACCCTAGGTCGGCGGTGCCGTCGCGCACCGACGCGATCGCGTGGTCACTGTTGGTGGCGGTCAGGATGACCTGCGGCGCGGTGTCGCCGCGCCGCGCGGCATCGGCCTGCAGGGACAGCAGCCAGTGCGGCATGAGTTGCTCGGAGATCGTCTGGCTGGCCGACACCCGGATGCGTTCGCGGCCTTCCTTGCGCAGCGAGCCCAGCCCGGCGTCGACCTCGTGGGCCACGTCGAGCAGGCGGGTCGCCCAGTCCGCGACGATCAGGCCCGCGGGCGTCAGTTGGGAGCCGCGCGTGGTCCGGACGGCCAGGGTGACGCCGATCTGGGCCTCCATGGTGGCCAGGCGCCGGGAGATCGCCTGCTGGGTCAGCCCCAGCTCGCGCGCGGCCCGGCCGAGGCTGCCCGTCTCGGCGATCGCCAAAAACGCCTCGAACGAGGCCAGTTCGGGAAGCCGAGGGCTGAGTGGCATGGTGCAGCGCTCACAATCAAATCGTGTGACCACAACTATAGCTTGTGACACCACAACGCCAAACCTCTACTCACGCCCGGCGCGGGCCGGAAGCATGGGAAACATTGCCGCCCGAAAGGGCCGGTGAGCCGCGCGGATGCCGCCGCGCTAAATTAGCCAGCCTGACCGAGTTGCTGCGGCCCGCAGCCGGCTGACCCCGCTAGCCAGACGGAAGGACAACATTCGTGGCCTACGTGATCGCCGAACCCTGCGTCGACATCAAAGACAAGGCATGCATCGAGGAATGCCCCGTCGACTGCATCTACGAGGGCGCCCGGATGCTCTACATCCACCCCGACGAGTGCGTGGACTGCGGCGCCTGCGAGCCGGTGTGCCCGGTCGAGTCGATCTTCTACGAGGACGACCTGCCCGACGAGCACAGCGGATACCTGCAGATCAACGCCGACTTCTTCGCCGAGCTCGGCTCGCCCGGCGGGGCCGCGAAGGTCGGGCTGACCGAGAACGACCCCGCCCCGGTGAAGAACCTCGAGAGCAGGGCAGAGGCGTCGTAGCCGCTCGCTAGTCCCATCCGGACAGGCCGAAGGTGTCGCTGGGCCGCCGCCCGGCGAGTTTCTGAACCACCCACTGGTTCATCGACACCCCCTGTTCGGCGGCTTCCACGGCCAGGCGGCTGTGCAGCTCGGGGGATGTTCGGACGACGATCGTGCCGCTGTAGTTGCGGTCCGCCATCGGGATCGGCGGCGTTTCGCCGCACGCCAGCATGGCCTGAACGTGCCGGTCGACGGCCTCCTCGATCTCAACCATTGCCTCCGGTGCCGTGCGCCCCTCGCGCCGCATGAACGGCAACTCGAGACACGAGGCGTCATACCGGTCGTAGTGCCGTGACCAGGCGACGCGGTAGGTGTAGTGGTTCACGCCGGGTTGATAGCACGGCCGCTATTAAATCCGCGAGTCACATATCCCCACCGGGAGAGCGCGGGCGGCGGGGGCGGGCCAGCCTCTCCAGACCAATGTGGCCGTCCCAAATCCGCTAGCACCGGCGCTATCGAAAACCAGACGTTTCGTAAGGTGAGGCAATGCGGACAGCTCGAATCACCCACCTCACCCGCCAAATCGGGTCGCTAGCGGTCACCGCGGTGACCGCGGCGTCCACACTCAACGCCTACCGCCCGCTGGCGCGCGGCGGCTACCCGTCGCTGTACTCGTGGATGGTCGGGCTCATCGTCACCGAGTTGCCGCTGCAGACGCTGGCCAGCCAGCTCGGCGGGCTGGCCCTGACGGCACGCCGCCTGACGCGGCCCGTGCGCATCACGGCATGGTTGGTTGCCGGGCTCTCGGCGCTCGGCCTGCTCAACCTGAGCCGCGCGGGGCATCGCGCCAACGTGCCGCTGACCGAGGCGTTGGACAGCGGGCTGGGACCGGACCGGCTCACCGAGTCGGCCAGCCTGTGGCGCCGGCCGAGCGGCAGCGGCACCGCCAAGACGCCGGGACTGCTACGGATGCTGCGGATCTACCGCGACTACGCCCACGACTCCAACATCAGCTACGGCGAATTCGGCGGTGCCAACCACCTGGACATCTGGCGGCGCCCCGACCTCGATCCGGCCGGCAAGGCCCCGGTGCTGTTCCAGATCCCCGGCGGCGCCTGGACGACGGGAAACAAACGCGGACAAGCGCATCCGCTGATGAGCCACCTCGCCGAACTCGGCTGGATCTGCGTGGCGATCAACTACCGGCACAGCCCGCGCAACACCTGGCCCGACCACATCGTCGACGTCAAGCGCGCCCTCGCCTGGGTCAAACAACACATCGCCGAATACGGCGGCGACCCCGACTTCATCGCCATCACCGGCGGTTCGGCCGGCGGCCATTTGTCTTCGCTGGCCGCGCTCACCCCCAACGACCCGCAATTCCAGCCGGGCTTCGAGGACGTCGACACCCGCGTGCAGGCGGCCGTGCCGTTCTACGGCATCTACGACTTCACCCGATTCGACAAGACGCTGCACCCGATGATGCCCGGGCTGCTGATCAAATCGATCATCAAACAAAAGCCCTCGACCCACCGACAGACGTTCGAAACCGCGTCGCCGGTCAACCACATCCATGCCGACGCTCCCCCGTTCTTCGTCCTGCACGGCCGCAACGACTCGCTGGCCTACGTCGAACAGGCGCGCACCTTCGTCGAAAAGCTGCGCCAAGCCAGCGCTCAGCCGGTGCTCTACGCCGAATTGCCTTTCACCCAACACGCTTTCGACATCTTCGGCTCGGTGCGCGCGGCGCACACCGCGGTGGCCGTCGAGCAATTCCTCGCCGAGATCTACGCCCGACAGCGCCAGGTCGCCGTCGCGTAACCGCTGACGCCACAAGGACTTATCGCACGGTCACGGTCAGCGTGTAGACGCATCCCGGCTTGGCGTCCTTTTCCACAAAGCTGTTGTACGTCGCGCCGATGGTGGTGGTCCCCGGTCTCATGGCCGCGAACGTCCACGTCTCGGTGCCCGGCGCCCCCAGGGCGTCGGAGGCCGGCGGCACGAACTCGTGACTGAGCTGCCTGATGATCGCCGAGTCGCCGATCTTGGCGTCGGGCGTCCACCGGTAGGGCGTGGTGTAGTTCGAACCCAATTCCACGACCAACGTGTTGCCGACGTCGAGGATGATGCTCTGGTTGATCTCGCTCTGGGTCAGCACTTCGGTCATCGGGACCCGAAGGGTCTTGGTCGACGGCGGATTCCTGGACGCGAAGTGGCAGCCCACCACCGACGACAACATGAGCACGGCGACTGTTGCCAGCAGCCTCACCTTCACCAGATCCCCCTTCGATTCCGCTCCGGAGCCTATCGGTCTGATCCAGACCGAAGATAGGCGCGACGCCATCGTGCGTGACCGGGCGGGCCGTCAGACGTCGGGCGGCCCGCGCAGCCACCGACCGTGTCATCCGGCAGGATGGGCTGGTGTTTGGCCTCGAACTGATCGTCGCCCTGGTGTCCACCGTCATCGTGGGGACGGTCATCGGCCGACGCTATCGCGTGGGTCCCCCGGTGCTGCTCATCTTGATGGGCGTGCTGCTGGGTCTGGTCCCCCATTTCGGTCATGTGCGGGTCAACGGCGAAATCGTGTTGCTGCTGTTTCTTCCCGCGATCCTGTACTGGGAGGGCCTGAACACCAGCTTCCGCGAGATCCGGGCCAACGCGCGCATCATCGTGTTCCTCAGCGTCGCCCTGGTGATCGCGACCGCGGTGGCGGTGTCGTGGACGGCGCGGGCGCTGGGCATGAATCCGCACGCGGCGGGCGTCCTGGGCGCGGTGCTCTCGCCCACCGACGCGGCCGCGGTGGCCGGCCTCGCGAAGAAGCTGCCACGCCGGGCGCTGACCGTGCTGAAGGCCGAGAGTCTCATCAACGACGGCACCGCCCTGGTCTTGTTCGCCGTCAGCGTCCACGTCGCGATCGGCGGGGCCGCGATCAGCCCACCCGAGGTGACGGCCCGGTTCATCGGCTCTTACCTCGGTGGCATCGCCGCCGGGCTGCTCGTCGGCGGCGCGGTCACGCTGCTGCGCAAGCGAATCGACGCGCCCCAGGAAGAGGGGGCGCTGAGCCTGGTGACGCCGTTCGCGGCGTTCTTGCTCGCGCAATCGATGGAATGCAGCGGGGTGGTTGCGGTGATGGTGTCCGCGCTCGTCCTGGCCTACGCCGGACCCGTGGTCATCCGGGCCCGCTCGCGACTGCAATCCTCGGCCTTCTGGGACATCGCGACCTTCCTGCTCAACGGCTCGCTCTGGGTGTTCGTCGGCGTCCAGATCCCCGGCGCGCTGCGCGGCATCGCCGGCGTCGACGGCGGCATTCGCCACGCGTTGTTCGTCGCGCTGGTGGTCACCGCCGTCGTGATCGTGTCGCGCATCTTCTGGGGCGAGATCACCACGCTGCTGATCCGGCTGATCGACCGGCGCCAGGTCCAACGCGAACGTCGGGTCAACTGGCGCCAGCGCTTCGTCACCGTCTGGGCGGGGTTCCGTGGGGCCGTATCGCTGGCCGCCGCGGTCGCCGTGCCGATGACGACGCTGAGCGGCGCGCCCTTCCCGGACCGCAGCCTGCTGATCTTCATCGTGACCGTCGTCATCCTGGTGACCGTCCTGGTCCAGGGCAGCACCCTGCCGGCCGTGGTCCGATGGGCGAAAATGCCCGAGGACGCCACCCACGCCGAGGAACTGCAACTGGCTCGTTGCCGGGGATCCCAGGCCGCGCTCGCCGCGCTGCCGACGGTCGCCGACGAGGTCGGCATCAGCGACGACCTGCGCCGGCGGCTGCAAACCGAATACGAGGAAAAGGCCGCGCTCGTGCTGGCCACCGAGGACGGGTCGACGGACCACCGCATCCTCAAGGGCCGCGAGAAGGTCCGCCAGGTGCGCCTGGGCGTGCTCGAGCACAAGCGCCGCGAAATCACCGCGCTGCGCAACCAGAACCTCATCGACGACATCGTGCTGCGCGAGCTGCAGAACGAGATGGATCTCGAGGAGGTGCAGCTCCTCGCCGCGGCGGCCGACGAGGACGAGGGCGACTAGGGCCCGTCGGTGGCCGACCGTACAGTCGGCCGCATGCTGCAGACCGTCGCGATCCGCGGATATCGCTCGCTGCGCGAGGTGATCCTGCCGCTGGCCCGGCTGTCGGTGATCACCGGCGCCAACGGGTCCGGCAAGTCGTCGCTGTATCGCGCGCTGCGGCTGCTCGCCGACTGCGGGCGCGGCGAGGTGATCGGGTCGCTCGCCCGCGAGGGCGGGCTGCAGTCGGTGCTGTGGGCCGGCCCCGAGCAGGTGGCCGGGGCCCGACGCACCGGCAAGACCGAGGGCACGGTGCGCACCCGGCCCGTATCGCTCGAAATGGGCTTCGCCGCAGACGATTTCGGTTATCTGGTGGACCTGGGCATCCCGCAGTCCGCCGGGAAGTCGGTGTTCGCCCGCGATCCGGAGATCAAACGGGAGGTGTTGTTCGCCGGCCCGGTGCTGCGGCCCAGTACGACGCTGGTGCGCCGGTCGCGGGTGTTCGCCGAGGCCCGCGCGGACTCCGGCGGCGGTTTCGACGAGCTGTCGCGATCGCTGCCGTCGTATCACAGCGTGCTGGCCGAATACGCCCACCCGCACGCGCTTCCCGAGCTCGCGGCCGTGCGGGAACGGCTGCGCGGGTGGCGGTTCTACGACGGCTTCCGGGTCGACGGCGGGGCGCCCGCGCGGCACCCGCAGGTCGGCACCCGCACCCCGGTGCTCTCCGACGACGGCAGCGACCTCGCGGCCGCGATCCAGACCATCCTCGAAGCGGGGTTCGACGATCTGGGCCGCGCCGTCGCCGAGGCGTTCGACGGCGCCACCCTCTCGGTGGCCATCCACGACGGGCTGTTCGACCTTCAGCTCCGCCAGCGGGGCATGCTGCGCGCGTTGCGCGCGGCCGAATTGTCCGATGGCACACTGCGTTTCCTGCTCTGGGCCGCCGCGCTGCTCAGCCCGCAACCGCCCTCGCTGATGGTGCTCAACGAACCCGAGACCTCGCTGCACCCGGACCTGGTGGCGCCGCTGGCGTCGCTGATCCGTACCACGGCCGCCAAGACGCAGGTCGTGGTGGTCACGCATTCGCGTGTCCTGCTGGAATTCCTGGACGCGGCGCCGATCTTGGATGCGGCCGACGGGCAGGCCATCGAGATCGAGCTGTACAAGGACTGGGGCGAAACGCGCATCGGCGGCCAGACCCTGATCACGACCCCGCGGTGGGATTGGGGTGCGCGCTAGGGGGTTTCGGCTTGGCTTGGCGGCTTACGTTCGCGGCGTTCGCGGCGTTCGCCGCGTTCGCCGCGTTCGCGGCGCTCGCCCCGTCTTCGCCGCGAGTGTGAATCCTGGGCGTTGAGTGTGAAACCTGGGCGGCCTTTCTCGGCGTGTCGCCGCCATGGCTTCACTATGAAAGCCCTCAGTGCACACCGAAAGCCCTCAGTGCACACTCGAGAAAAACTGCCTACCGGGCAATATTGCCTACCGGGCATCTTTTGCGTACGGTGGCCCCTATGTCCGGACTGCGCGAACGCAAAAAGGCCGACACCCGGCGCGCGCTCAGCGATGCCGCGCTGCGCCTGGCTTTCGAGCGCGGGCTGGACAACGTGACGCGCGAAGACGTCGCCAACATGGCGGGCGTCTCACTGCGCACGTTCAACAACTACTTCAGCGGCAAATACGAGGCACTGGCCTACCGGCAAGCCGAACGCCTGCGCCGCAGCGTCGCATTGCTCCGAGAGCGTCCCGCCGACGAGCCGCTGTGGACGGCGATCGCCCACGCCGTGCTGGAGCCCCTGGAGGACGACTTCGGCGACGTCTACGGCAACGAGAACCGGGCACCCAGCCGCCAGGAACTCGTCGAGGTGCGAAAGCTGCTCATGCAGCCGCAAGTTCGAAACTCGGTGCCGCAGAACCTGTTCGACGAGTTCCTCAGCGTGATCGCCGATCGCACCGGCACCGACCCGAAGCATGACCTGTACCCGCGATTGGTCATGTCCGTCGTGCGGGCCGTCGGCGACGCCGCGGCCGACGCCTATGCATGGGCCGACCCCCCGGTGGCGATCACCACGTTGATCTGCTCGGGCTTCGCCGCCGTCGAGGCGGGGCTACCGGAACCCACCAGAAAGAAGGCAGCCCATGACTGACGAACACGCCGACGTCGTCGTCGCCGGCGCCGGCCCCAACGGGCTGATGCTGGCCTGCGAGCTGGCGCTGGCCGGCATCAGGCCCATCGTACTGGATGCCCTGCCTGGCCCCAGCTCCGAGCCGAAGGCCAACGGCCTTGTCGGACAGGTCGTTCGGATGCTCGACATGCGCGGGATGTATCGGGACTTCACCGGTGACGAGGGCCCACCGCGGCCCAGCCCGGGATGGATGTTCGCGGCCATGCCGCTGATCTTCCCCGAGGGCCGCGACAACCCGATGTACGCGATGCTCATGCCCCAGCCCCGGCTCGTGCGGCTGCTGGAGAAGCGGGCCCGCGACCTCGGCGTGGATGTGCGCTGGGGCCACGAACTCGTCGGCATCGCACCGGGGGCCGAGTCCGTCGCGCTGCACGTCGCGTCACCCGGAAGCGACTACGCCATCGCCGCCGGTTACGCGGTCGGCGCGGACGGCGGGCGCAGCCTGGTGCGCAAGTCCCTGGGCATCGACTTCCCCGGCACCACCTCACCGATGGTCGCTCGGCTGGCCCACGTGCACATTCCCGACCAGTACCGCCGCCCGGACATCGCCAGCATCGAGGTCCCGGGATTCGGTCCGCTTCGCTTCGGGCACAGCCGCTTTGACCGGGGCGGGATGATCTATGCCGAGTTCGAGCCGGGCCGCGCACTGCTCGGGACCATCGAATTCGGCCCGCCGGTGGACGAGGTGCCGATGAGTCTGGTCGAGTTGCGCGAGAGCGCGCGCCGGGTGCTGGGTGTCGACGTTCCGTTCGAGGAGCCGAAAGGCCCCGGGCCCCATGCGCTTCGGCGCATCAACGGACAAAACACCCGGCATGCCGAACGCTACCGCGTCGGCCGCGTCCTGCTGCTCGGCGACGCCGCGCATGTGCACAGCGCGATGGGCGGCCCGGGCCTGAACCTGGGGTTGCAGGACACCATGAACCTGGGCTGGAAGCTGGCCGCCGAGATCAACGGAACGGCGCCGGCCGGACTGCTCGACACCTACCAGTCCGAGCGCCATCCGGTCGGCCAGCGCGTCATGATGCACTCGCTGTCCCAGATCGCGCTCATGGCGCCGGGACCCGAAGTCGCCGCGCTGCGAACGCTGTTGGGCGAGCTGTTCACCTTCCCGGACGCACAAAGGCACATGGCGGCGCTGCTGGCCGGCTCCGACGTGCGCTACGACGTGGGCGACGACCACCCGCTGTCGGGCCACCTCGTGCCCGACCTGAGTTTCGATGGCGGCCGACGGGTGGCCGACGTACTCCACGATGGCCGTCCGGTCCTGCTCGACCTCGGCCGCGGCGTCGCGAACGCGGCGCAAGGGTGGGCCGCTCGGGTCGACGTCGTCACCGCGAGCGCCGCCGAGCGACCCGCCGCGGCGCTGCTGATCCGGCCGGACGGCTATGTGGCCTGGGCGGCCGACGAATTCGGCAGCACTCAGGAAGAGGCCCTGCGCGCCGCGTTACGGCGCTGGTTCGGGCCGCCGTCCAACGGATAGCTGCCCCCGCGAGCGGAATTCATACAGTGTTCAGGCGCGCGTCGGCTCGGCATTGATGTGCGCACACGCGCACCGCGTGTCCTCGCGGTATGCGCGTTGTACAGGTCGCCAATTTCTACGGCCCTCGCTCCGGCGGCCTTCGCACCGCGATCGACCGGCTGGGCGCCGAATACTGCGCGGGCGGTCACGACGTCTTCTTGATCGTCCCCGGCCGCCGCACCGCTCACGTCCAGCTCTACACCGGAGTAGTGCGAATCACCCTGCCCGCCAGGCTGATTCCCTTCACCGGCGGCTACCGTGCGGTGATGCCGGGACCCGTCAAGGCCCTCCTGGCAGCGTTGCGGCCCGACGCGCTGGAGGTGTCGGACCGGCTCACGCTGCGATCGCTGGGCCGGTGGGGCCGCGACCACGGTGTCACCACGCTGATGATCTCCCATGAGCGCCTGGATCGCCTTGTGGGCCAGGTGCTTCCGCGCCGGGCCGCGCGGAAGTTCGCCGATGTGGCCAACGCGCGCACCGCCGCGAACTACGACACCGTGGTGTGCACCACCGGTTTCGCCCGCGCGGAGTTCGACCGGATCGACGCCGGCAACACCGTCACAATCCCATTGGGCGTGGATCTGCAGACGTTCCATCCGAGCCGCCACTCGCATCTGGTGCGCCGGCGCTGGGCGGCGCCGACACAGCTGCTGCTGGTCCATTGCGGTCGGCTGTCGGTGGAAAAACGTGTCGACCGCAGCATCGACGCGCTCGGCGCCTTGCGTCACGCGGGCGCCGACGCGCGGCTCGTGGTCGTGGGCGAGGGCCCGTTGCGGGCCCGGCTGCAGCGCCAGGCCGCGCGCCTACCGATCGACTTCACCGGTTTCGTCTCCGATCGCGAGGTCGTGGCGCAGCTGCTGGCCTCGGCCGACGTGACGCTGGCCCCGGGCCCGCATGAGACATTCGGGCTGGCCGCGCTGGAGTCGCTGGCGTGCGGAACACCGGCCGTGGTCTCTCGCACGTCCGCGCTGACCGAGATCATCACGCCCGACAGCGGCGCGGCGGCCGACAACGACCCGGCCGCCATCGCGGCCGCGGTCAGCGCCATCGTGGGCCGACCCGAACACCAGCGCCGCGTTGCCGCGCGGCGCCGCGCCGAGGATTTCACCTGGCACCGGGCGGCGGCCGGGATGCTCGCGTCGATGGGCGCGCCCGCCTTCGACGGCCGCGATTCGGAGCGGACCGCGTAGCCACCCCGGTCTTGGCTAGTCTCGACGGAGACGACGAGGAGGGCCAGTGCAAGCACGCGATCGGGTGTTGATCGGCGCCGCCGAGTTGGCTGGCGTCATCGAGGCCGGCGATCCGGTGAGCGTCCTGGACGTGCGGTGGAGGATCGACGAAACCGACGGGCGCGCGGCGTACCTGGAGGGACACATACCGGGTGCGGTGTACGTCTCGCTCGAGGACGAACTCAGCGACCACGCGATTTCCGGACGGGGCCGTCATCCCCTGCCGTCGGGACGCGACCTGGAGGCCGCCGCGCGCCGCTGGGGAGTCCGGCAGGACGCGCTGGTGGTGACCTACGACGACTGGAATCGGGCCGGTTCCGCGCGCGCATGGTGGGTGCTGACCGCGGCCGGACTGGACAACGTCCGCATCCTCGACGGCGGTTTGGCCGCGTGGCGCGCGGCCGGCTTCGGCCTCGAGACCGGCCCCGTCGAACCGGCGCCCGGCAATGTGGCTGTGGCGCACGATGATCTGTATGCCGGAAGCCGTCCGACGCTGACGGCCGAGCGGGTTGCCGAGGGCTCGGTGCCGCTGCTCGATGCGCGAGCGCCGGAGCGCTACCGCGGCGACGTGGAACCGCTCGACGCCGCCGCGGGCCACATTCCCGGCGCCAAGAACCTTCCCAGTGTCGCCGTCTTGGCGGCCGACGGCACCTTCCTCGACGACGACTCGGTCGCCCGATTGTTGTCCGATCGCGGGATCGAACGTCACGACACGGTGGGCGCCTACTGCGGCTCGGGCGTCACCGCCACGGTCGCGATCGCGGCGCTCGCCGCGCTGGACCGGGAGGCCGCCTTGTATCCCGGGTCGTGGTCGGAGTGGAGTTCGGATCCGTCTCGCCCGGTGGAACGCGGCTGAATCACGTTGTGCACGGCAGTCTTTTGATGCCGTGGAAGAACGACGAGCGCAGCCGGTCCGGCGGTCCGGTGACGGCCAGGCCGGGCACGTTCGCATAAAGTTCTTCGAGCATGACGCACAGTTCGAGCCGGGCCAGTTGTGCGCCGAGGCAGAAGTGCACTCCCCCGCCCCCGAACGCGGCGTGGCCGGCGTCGGGGCGGGTGACGTCGAACTGGTCCGGCCGGTCGAAGACCTCCGCGTCGCGGTTGGCGGACAGGTAGTGCATCAGCACCCAGTCGCCGGAAGGAATTCGCTGCCCGCGGATCTCGACGTCGCGGGTCACGGTGCGCCGGAAGTGCATCACCGGGGTCGCCCAGCGCAACAGCTCTTCCACCGCGGGCTTGATGGCCGCGGGATCGCGGGCGAGCAGCGCCTGTTGCTCGGGGTGCTCGGCGAGCGCCAAGATGCCGTGGCTCAGCGTGTTGCGGGTCGTTTCGTTGCCGGCGATGGCCAGCAATAGGAAGAACTCGTTGAGCTGGTCGCGGTTGAGCTTTTCGCCGTCGACCTCCGCGGCGAGCAGCGCCGACAAGATGTCGTCGGTGAGGCCGTGCTTGCGGCGATGGTCCACCAATTCCCCGCAATAGGCGAACATTTCAGCCGCGGCCTGGCCCAGCGCTTCCGGCGTGGGGGCGTAGTCGGGATCCTCGATGCCCAGGCTTCCAATGGCGTTGCTCCAGCGGAAGACGTCCATCCGGTCCTCGGCCGGAACGCCGAGGACGTCGGCGATCACCTGCAGTGACATCTCGGCGGAAATGTCTGTCACGGCGTCGAATTCGCGCTTGTCGGTGATGGCGGCAACGATGCCGCGCGCCACCTGCCGCATTTTCGGCTCCAGCCGCTGCACGTTGCGGACGGTGAAGCCCTGGTTGATCAGCTTTCGGAAGTGGACGTGACGGGGCGGATCGATGCCGGGCAGCATCGCCGAGTTCGGCCCGGCTTCGGCCTCCACCAGTGTGTTGCCCTTGCTGCTGGTGAAGGTGTCGGTGCCGCGGCTGACCAGGCGCACGTCGGCGTGTTTGGTCAACAGCCATGCCCTGGGCAGCCCGGGCAGCTGCACCGCGTGCACCGGCGAGGTGGCGCGCAGCCTCGTCATCGCGTCGTACGGTGCGCCGGTGACGAAGGTGTCGGGATCCAGCACGGCGGCCGCGTCGCGGTCGGCGGCGGTGTCCAGGTTCTGCGGGACCAGGGATTTCACCAGCGTGGGTTTGGCAATGCTCACGACGGCGCCGATCCTTCCGGTAGCGAGGCCCCGATCCCGGCGATGATCACTTCGAGGCCGGCGCGAAACTGGTTGGCGGCCTGGCGCTTGGACCGTTGCGCGGGCCGCGTCTCCTGCAGGCTCACCGAACCCAACAGGTAGGTGTACAGCACCGAGTGTGCCGCCGCCGCAACCGGTTTGGTGACGCCCGCCTCGGCGAGCAACGTACGGCTGAGCTTATCGAGCCGACGGGCGGAGTCGCCTCCGCCGCCCGTTTGCAGGACACCCGCGATGCCCGGCACCGACAGGATCACTTCACGGGCCGCACAATAGAGTTCGGCCAGCCGGGTGTCCCAGGACCCGGTCTCGACAACCGGGATCTCGGCCAGCACCGATTCGGCGAGCAGGTCCAGGGCGGCCCGCTTGCCCGGCACGTGGTAGTAGACCGAGGGCACCGCGGCGCCGAGTTCGGCAGCCAGCTCGCGCATCGTCACGCCCTGCACGCCGACGCGGCGGGCCAGGTCGCGCAACGAGGTCACCACGCGGGCGCGGTCGAGTTCGCCATAGGGCCGGCGCACCGCGGCCGTCACCGCGACACCCGCTCACCCGCGGCGGCGGTTCGACTCGAGCCAGATTCGAGCACTGTTAGAATCTACCCCGGCATGAATCATCCTGGGAAGATCCCGTTATGCATCCCCGTCGACGCCGGAGGATGCGTGCACCGATGAGCGGTCACGCCAAACTGTCGGTCGCCACCCCGGTCGTGACGATGTTTCCCCACAGCGCCGGTGACTGGGAGAAGAACGCCACCGTCGAGGACCTGGCGCGGATCGCCGAGGCCGCCGACCGACTCGGCTACCACCACCTGACCTGCAGCGAGCACGTCGCCCTGCCGGCGACCGAGACGGGCCGCCGCGGCACCCGCTACTGGGACCCGCTGGCGACCTTCGGCTACCTGGCCGCGCGCACGCGACGAATTCGGTTGGCCACCAACGTGCTGGTGCTCGGCTACCACCATCCGCTCGAGATCGCCAAACGCTACGGCACCCTGGACCGGATCAGCGGCGGCAGGCTGATCCTGGGGGTCGGCGTCGGCAGCCTCAAAGAAGAATTCGACCTGCTCGGCGCGCCCTACGACGACCGCGGCCGGCGCGCGGACGACGCGCTGCGGGCCCTGCGCGCCGCGCTGTCAACGCCCGAACCCGAATACCACGGCGAGTTCTACTCCTTCGGCGGCATGGTCGTCGACCCGTGCGCGGTCCAAGACCGCGTCCCCCTCTGGATCGGTGGGCAAACGCTGCGCTCACTGCGCCGGGCCGCAACGCTGGCCGACGGCTGGGCGCCGTTCAACGTGAGCCTGCGCCAGGCGCGAGACTGGCTGTGCCGCTTCGACTTCGGGCCTGGTTTCGACGTCATCCTGCCCACGCCCGCGTTGCTGGACCCGATCGGTGCACCGGAACGGACCCGCGACCTCGTGGGCGAAACCGCCGCGCACGGCGCCACCATCGTCAGCGCCGCGTTCCGGCACACCTCGCTGCCCCATTACCTGGAGAACCTGCAGGCCCTCGCCGAGCTCCATCCCCCGTCCGGCGGTGGCACGTAATGCGCGTCAAGGCAGGCATATTCAGCCTCACCGCCGCGGCGCCGCCCGACGATGACGGCAGCTATCTGCGTTGGCACCTGCTTGATCACATGCCCGAGCAATTTCAGCTGCCGGGCATCGTGCATGGATTGCGCTGGATCGCCGACGGCGACTACACCGACCATCGCCTGGCCGCCCACGGACCGTTGGGCGAAATCGGCAACGTGGTGCACTATTTGGTCACCGGCCCGGTCGAAGAGACCTTCGACGAGTTCGTCACCCTCGGCCGCGCGTTGCGCGACAACGGCCGCTTTCCCGTCGTGCGGCCGTCGCTGCAAGTGGCGGGCTTGCGCCTGCTGCAGTGGCGGTCCTCGCCGCACGCGCTGATCTCTCCCGAGGTGGTGCCGTTTCGCCCGCACCGCGGCATCGTGCTGATCGTCGAGGAACCCACCGACGGCCGCCCGGACGAATGGCTGCAATGGCTGCACGCCGAGCACTATCCGGCGCTGCTCGCCATCCCGGGCACGGCCGGCGCCTGGACATTCGGATCCAGCGGCGGGTGGAGCCACTTGCCCCGGGGGTGGCGCACCGAACACCAGTACATCAGCGTCGTCTACCTCGATGAGGATCCGCTCACCACCGTGGCAGCCCTGGCCCCCCTCATCGAAGAACGTTGGCGCTCAACGGCTGTGCGGCCGGTGTTCGCCGGGCCGCTGCGCAGCATGATCGCCTGGGAGGCCTGGCCGTAGCTACGAGGCGCAGCAGGTGGACTGCGATTCGTCGGCCGGCCCGAACGTCTCGGAGTCGGCCTTCACCGTGTAGATCTCCCAACGTTCACCGCCCGGGCCGCTCACCCACACCTTGTCTTGGGTGGCATAGCAACAGGTCGAGTCGACCTCTTCGTCGGTGAGCAGACCCGCCTGCGCGAGGCGTCTGTTTTCGGTGAGCACGGCGTCGCTGGTGGGAACCTCGACGCCGAGATGGTTGAGGGTGCCGCCCTGGCCGGCGTTTTCCAGCAGCACCAGTTTGAGCGGCGGGTCGGCGACGACGAAGTTCGCGTAGCCGGGCTTGACCTTGGCCGGCTCGACATCAAAGAGTCTGGTGTAGAACGTGATCGCCTCGTCGAGGTCGTCGACGTTGAGGGCGAGTTGGATGCGCGACATGATCACTGTCCTTTCGTGGCGGGCACATCGATCGTCATCGTGATCCCGAGCAGCTCCCGGATGAGGGCATAGACATGCTCGGCGATGTCCTCGCGGATTTCCCGCACCGTCTCGACCGGCTGACCGGCGGGGTCGCGCAGGGGCCAATCGCGGTACGAGACGCCCGGGAAGAACGGGCAGGTGTCACCGCAGCCCATGGTGATGACGACGTCGCTCGTCCGCACCACGCCGGCGTCGAGCGCTTTCGGGACGTCGGTGATATCGATGCCCCATTCGGCCATCACGGCCACCGCCGCGGGATGGATCTGGTCGGCGGGTTCGGTTCCGGCGGAACGGACGTCGATGCGCTCGCCGGCCAGGTGGCGCAGCAGTGCGGCGGCCATCTGGGAACGACCGGCGTTATGCACGCAGACGAACAGCACGCTGGGCCTGTCGGCGCTCGACCGGGAACTGTCGGCCGCACCAAAGAGCCGGGGCCGCAAGGCCAGGGAAACATAAACCAATGCGACCAGGATCGGAACTTCGATTAGGGGTCCCACGACGCCGGCCAGCGCCTGACCCGAGGCGGCGCCGTAGGTCGCGATCGCCACGGCTATCGCGAGCTCGAAGTTGTTGCCGGCGGCGGTGAACGCCAGGGTGGTGGTGCGCGCATAGCCGAGCCGCAGCAGCACCCCGAGCGCGTATCCGCCCGCCCACATGATCGCGAAGTACGCCAGCAGCGGCAGCGCGATCCGGGCGACATCCCAAGGCCGGGACGTGATTTGGTGACCTTGCAGTGCGAAGAGAATGACGATGGTGAACAGCAACCCATACAACGCCCACGGCCCGATCCGGGGCAGGAAACGGCTTTCGTACCAGCCGCGGCCCCTGGCGCGTTCGCCGAGGCGGCGCGACAGGTACCCGGCCATCAGGGGCAGCCCCAGGAAGATGAACACCGATTTGGCTATCTGCCAAGCGGATACGTCGATGCCGGTCGTGCTCAGACCCAGCCACCCCGGGAGCACGGACAGATAGAACCAGCCCAGGGCGGCGAACATGACGACCTGGAAGATCGAATTCAGCGCGACCAGAACCGCCGCGGCCTCGCGGTCCCCGCGGGCGAGGTCGTTCCAGATGATTACCATGGCGATGCAACGCGCCAGCCCCACGATGATCAGCCCGGTGCGGTACTCCGGTAGATCCGGCAGCAGGAGCCAGGCCAGCGCGAACATGACGGCGGGTCCGACCAACCAGTTCAACGCCAGCGACGTCGCCATCAGTTTGCGGTCCGCGGTCACGGTATCCAGCTGGTCGTACCGAACTTTGGCCAGGACCGGATACATCATCACCAGCAGCCCGATCGCGATGGGCAGCGAAATCCCGTCCACCTGAACGGCGCTCACCGCCCCGCCCAGGCCCGGGACAAGCCGGCCCAGCAGCAGGCCGGCGACCATCGCCATTGCGATCCATCCCGGCAGGAATCGATCCAGCGTCGAAAGCCGCGCGCTCACCGCCTCGTTCATGAGCCGCATCCCGCGCCCGACAGGGCGTCGACGTGCAACACCGACGAAAGCTGTTGCAGCGCTTCGGGAACCACCCAGTAGTACACCCACGTGCCGCGCCGTTCGCAATCCAAGAGCCCCGCCGACCGCAGCGTTTTCAGGTGATGGGAGATCGTCGGCTGCGACACGTCGAACGTCGGGGAGATTTCGCAAACACAGGCCTGACCGCCCGGGTGGCTGGCGACCAGGCTCAACAGCCGCAACCGCACCGGATCGCTGAGCGCCTTGAACATCGCCGCCAGTTCCGCGGCCTGCGGCTCGGCCAGCGCGGCCATCCCCAACGCCGGGCAACACGCCGTGGATTGATTCGACATCCATCTATATAAACGCATATCGAATCAGAAGGCAAGGTTCTATAGTCCTCATGACCGTCTAGCGGAGGACCGATATGACACACCCTCGGCCGTGGATCGTTCGTGCGGGTGCCGCGCTCGGCGCGCTGGCGCTGGGGGCGAGCCTGCCGGCCTGTTCGGGCAAGGAGAGTCACCCGGCGAGTCCCCCCAGTTCGACACCGGCTTTGACGAGCACGACCGTGATGATCGATGGGAATAAGCACACGCTCATCGCCGCGGTCGACTGCACGAGCTCGGCGGCCCAGCCGAATGCGTCGCCGCCGGAATCGGGGGATCTCACGACCCGCATCAGCGTGCACGACGACGCGGCGTCGGTGTCGCTGGCCGTCTCGGACGAACGGCCCCCCACCGTCGACGGGTTCGCGATTTCACTCAAACTGCCCAACGGCCAATATCAGCTGCCCTATCAGGGGACCAATTCGCCGACGCAGGTCCAGGCGACCAAGGACGGCAAGGGCTACACGATCACCGGAACGGGCCAGGCGACCACACCCGGGCAAAGCGGCGTGCGCGACGTGAGGTTCGGGATCCACGTGACCTGCCCCTAGCCGCCGTGGTTGTCTGCCGCGGCCCCCTCTGGGAGGCTGACAGCTTGGACATCTTCGCGCAGTGGCAAAACGGCGGCACCGAACTTCGTTGGCGGTCGACCACCGCGGCCAACGAGGCCAGAGAAGTCGCGATCTTCAGCCGCCGTTGCGGCACGCCCTGCGCGCCGGCGCTGGTGCTGGTGCACGGCTTTCCGACGTCGAGCATCGACTACTTCGCGCTGACGGCCGAACTGAGCGCGGAGTTCGACATCTACCTGCTCGACTTTCCCGGCTACGGCCTGTCCGACAAACCGCCCGAGCCGTATGTGTACTCGCTGTACGACGACGCGCGGCTGCTGGTCTACGCCATCACCGAGGCGTGGCAGCTCACCGACTATCGCATGCTCACCCACGACCGCGGCAGCAGCGTCGGCATGATCGCGTTGGGCATGCTGGCAGCCCTTGATCCGCCTGCGCTGCCCGCCGACCTGATCGTGACGAATGCCAATATCTACCTTCCCCTTTCGAACCTCACCGCGTTCCAGACCGCGCTGCTCGATGCCGGGACAGGGCGCGCGACCGCGGCGGCGACGACGCCGGAGATGCTGGCGGCCGGTCTGGGCGCCAGCACGTTCATGCCGCGGCGGACATTGGACGATCCGGAGATCGCCGCGCTGGCCAAGTGTTTCGCCCACAATGACGGAATCCGCGTGCTGCCCGACACCATTCAATACCTCCACGAGCGTGCCGCCGACGAAACCGGTTGGCTGGAGGCGCTTTCCACGAGCGACGTCAACACCACGGTGGTGTGGGGCCTCCACGACAACGTGGCCCCGTTGCGGGTTCCCAACCATGTCTGGCAGACCTATCTGAAGAACAAGCCGGGCCGCAATCGCTACTGGGCGGTGCCGGGCGCCGACCATTATCTGCAGTGCGACGCCCCGGGACAGCTGGCGCAGATCGTGCGCCTCACCGCCGAAGGCGGGGACATCCCGTTGCAGACGCTGGGAAACCGGCCCGACGGTGCGGTGTTAGTGGACCAGAGCGAGCCCTAGCGGTGCCCCGGCTCAGCGAGTGACCACCGGAAGGAGTGCCCATCCGCGCACGCTCGCGGTGTGCGCGCGCTCGGCGTTGGCGTAGTCGACCTCCCAGTCCGGCCAGCGCTTGAGCACCTCCTCGAAGGCCACCCGCGCCTCCATCCGGGCCAGCGCCGAGCCCAGGCAAAAATGCAGGCCCTGCCCGAAGCTGAGGTGGCCGCCCGCCTGCCGGTGGATGTCGTAGCGGTCCGGATCGGCGAACCGCCGGGGGTCGCGGTTGGCGGAACCGTTGAGCAGCAACATGAACGACCCCTCGGGGACGACACGGCCGTACTGCTCGGCGTCCCGGGCCACGTAGCGCGCCTGCACCGGCGACGGGGGTTCGAAGCGCAGCGTCTCCTCGATCGCCCCGGGGATGAGGGACGGGTCGGCGACGAGCTCGCGGCGCTGCTCGGGATGGTCCGACAGCAGCTGTCCCATGAAACCGATGAGCCGGGCCGTCGTCTCGTTGCCGGCGCCGGCGATCATGGCGGTGTAGGCCAGCACCTCGGTGCGCGACAGCGGGCGCCGGGTGCCGTCGGGCTCGTCGATCTCGGCCCGCAGCAGCTCGGTCATCAGGTCGTCGGACGGATGGCTGGCCCGCCATTCGATGTACTCGGCGAACAGGGCAATGGAGTTCGCGAAGATGTTCGCGTCGACCGCGGCGGGGTCGCTGTCCGTGGACAGTTCGATGTTGGCGACGCTGCGGTCGCGGATCTTTTCCTGATCGGCCTCCGGGATGCCCAACAGGTAGCCGATGGTCCGCATCGGCATCATCGCCCCGAGGTCGGCGATGAAGTCGAAGCCCCCGGCGCCGACGAGCGGGTCAAGCTCGCGGACGCAGAACCCACGCACCAGGTCTTCGACGGCCAGCATGCGCCGGGGCGTGAAAACACGCGAGAGCAGGCGGCGGTGCAGATCGTGCAGCGGGGGGTCCTCGAACAGCAGAATGCCGGGCGGCACTTCGATATTGGCGAACAGGATGTCGGCGGTGGTGCCCCGGCCGGATCGGTAGGTCTGCCAGTTGGGCAGTTCGCGCGCCACGTCTTCGTAGCGGCTCAGCGCGTAGAAGTTGTACTTCTCGTTGTAGTACAGCGGCGCTTCTTCGCGCATCCGCTTCCACACCGGGTAGGGGTCGTCGTCGATGACGGAGTCGAAGGGGTCGTAGTACAACTCGATCGCGCTGGTGTCTGTCATGAACCAATTCCTCTGAGTAGAGCGGTCTTTCGAAAGCTCAGCCGTTCCTGTGCAGGAAGCCGTGCAAGATGGCCTGGATGAGTTCGTCGACGATGGTCTCCCTCGGCGGCGGCTCGGCGCCGAAGTAGGTCGAGCGCAACGCCGCCATGCCGGCGATCATCGCGACCGTCGAGTGGGCGGGGAGGTCGGGATGGTCCGAGCGCAGCCCGCGCAGGTGCATGCCCTCGGCGCTGATCTGCCCCAGCGCCGTGACGGCCTGCCGGATCTCGGCGATGCCGGCGTCGGCCTTTTCCTCCTCGGACAGCGCCTCGGATGCCATCAGGGTCAACAGCAGGCCCTGATGCTCGACGAACACGTCGTAGAGCTGCCCGACGAACCGGCGCGCCAACTCCTCCTCGTCGGTCTCCTCCGGGACGACCGACTGCCAAGTCTGGCGGAACTCCTCGACGAAATCGGTGAAGGGCAGGACGAGCGCCTCACGGAACAACGCCGCCTTGGAGCCGAAGTGGCGAAACAACAGATGCTCGGTAACGCCTGCGGCCTGGGCGATTTCGCGCGTCGTCGTGCTGCGGTAGTCCTGGCGGGCGAAGCGGGCCCGGGCGGTGTCGAGCAGCAGCTTGCGCGGGGCGCCGCGGGGCCGGCGCACCGAGGCCGACGCCTCCGCCGCGCCGCGTTTCGTGCCGGACGACCGCTGGGCCACGTCACTGCCTCCTCACCTGATGGTTGACTCCCTTTAGGATAGTAGGCACTATCTAATCAGTCGAGCTCGAATCGGAAGGGATTGCGACTGTGGGCGCTGTCATCATGCTGGGCACGCTGTTCGGCTTGATCGTTGTGATCTTCGGGCTGGTGCTGCGCTTCGACCCGCAGGCACGCCGGAGTCAAGGGGCCGACCGGTGAGCTCCCAGATGACGCCGGTGATGCAGGCGGCCAGCGATTTCGCGCTCGTCGGGGGCATCACGTTCACCGCCCTCGGGATCTATCTGAGCGTGCGCCAGCGGCGCGTGCACCCCCTTCTGCTGCTGTGCATCTCGGCGATGTCGTTCTCGTGGATCGAGGCCCCCTACGACTGGGCGATGTACGCGCAGTTCCCGCCGGCCATCCCCCGGATGCCGTCGTGGTGGCCGCTGAACATGACGTGGGGCGGGCTACCGCTGTTCGTTCCCGTCGGCTACATCTCCTACTTCGTGCTGCCGGCCGTGACCGGCGCGGCCCTGGGCCGATGGGTGGCCACCCGGTTCAACTGGCGCAGACCACAGACGCTGTTGGTGGTCGGACTCATCGTCGGCTTCTGCTGGGCGCTGTTCTTCAACGGGTTCCTGGGCGCCAAGCTCGGCGTGTTCTACTACGGCCGCGTGATTCCCGGGCTCGCGATCCGTGAGGGGACCCTGCATCAGTACCCGCTCTACGACTCGCTGGCGATGGGCATCCAGATGATGCTCTTCACCTACCTGCTGGGCCGAACCGACGCCCACGGGCGCAACGTCATCGAGATGTGGGCGCAGAACAGGTCGAAGAACCGCGTCACCTCCTCGATCCTGTCCGTCGTCGCCGTGGTCGTCATCGGAAACGTCCTCTACGGCGCCGTTTTCGCGCCCCACCTGGCGACCAAGCTGGGCGGCTGGGTGACCACCGAGCCGCCGGCGGGCGAGCTGTTCCCGGGCGTCCCGAACCAACCGCGCTAGCGACGAACGTGGAGTTGTGGCGCGGAATCGCGACCATTTCGCGCCACAACTCGACGCTCGGCACGGAAGAATTACGACGGAAAATTACGACAGAGCCTCCGGGAGCACGACCTCGCCCACCCGCTTGAGATAGGGCCACGCGATCTCCGGTGGCAACCCGCCGCACAGCGGCGACAGGTTGAGCACCTGACCGGCCTTCACCCGCGAAACCGCCTCGGGGACAGAGATGATGACGTGCGACGTTCCGGTCTCGCGCAGCTCGTCGACGGTGTTCACGTGCGAGAAGCCGGCCGTCGTCTCGTCGCCGGGGTTCCACGCGGCGTAGGTCCGCACGTCGTGCAGCAGGTGGTCGCCGAGCTCTTTCCACGCCCGATCGACGTCGTCGGCGACGAACACGACCGACGGGGTGTTGCGGTCGGGAAACATGGTAGGGCCCGGCGTGTGGCCGTGCTCGCGGCAGGCCTCCTCGTAGGCCTCCCGGATGCCCGGCGCGTTGGCGTTGCCCAGCATGCCCAAGCCGTACCTGCCGGCCCGGCGGGCCGCCGCCAGGGTTCCCCCACCCCACATCAGTCCGGGACCGCCGGGGGTCAGCGGGCGCGGCGTCACGGTGATCCGCCGCCCGTCCTCGATCACGGTTTCACCGGCGAGCAGTCGCCGCAGCAGCGCGAGTTTCTCGTCGCAGACGCGACCGCGCTTCTTGATGGGCACGCCGAAGTGCTCGAACTCCTCCGGCCGGTACCCCAGCGCCAAGATGTACGACGCCCGCCCGTTGCTGATGATGTCGAGGACCGCCATGTCCTCGGCGAGGCGCACGGTTTCGTAGAACGGCAGGATCAGGATCAGGCTCAGCGCCAGGCGCTGGGTGCGCGCCGCCACCGCGGAGGCCAGCAAGAACGGTGAAGGCAAATACCCGTCCTCGGAGCCGTGGTGCTCACACAGCACGGCGGCAAGACCGCCGTGCTCCTCGGCCCAGGCGGCCATTTCGGGCGCCGCGGCGTACAGATCGGTTGGGGCCGCGGCCCATTCGGGATCGCGCATGTCGAAGCGCAGTGTGTACACGGCAGACTCCTAGGTGGCCTAATCTTGGTGATGCACGTTACACCTTCACTCGAAGGCGTAAAGCGGCAGCGTCATGGGAATGTCCAGCGAGCTCAGCAGGCCCGCGGGTGCGGTGACCACGTACGGGATCGCGTTGACGACCCGCATCGCCGTCGACGCCATGGCGGCGTGCCCGGCGCCGTGGCCTGCGGCCTCCCCCATCCTCATCTCGCAGTGGACGTCGGGATCGCCGTCGATGTCGACCCGATAGGTGGCGTCGGACTCCGAGGTCGGCCAATCGGGTGCGACGTCGCGGGCCATCCGGATGACGTGTTCGATCACGATGGCCTCGCGACCGTTCACCACGCCCGCCGCCCGGGTCCGCACGGCGCCGGTGGTGCCCGCCTTGATGGTGCCGAATGCCACCTCGATGTCGCGGTCGGTCAGCCGTCGGTCCAGGGAGCCGCGCACCTCGTCCACCTCGACCCCGAGGCCGCCGGCGATCAGGTATATCGGTGCCTGCCAAGCCATTTCGATGAAGCCGGGGGTGGCGAGCATCGGCTGGAAATCTAGCGGGTGGCCGAATCCCATCCCGTTCATCATCACGTCGGCTACCGGGTAGTGGTCGTTGAGCGCGACCTCGCTGGCCGTGATGGTGCGGATGCGCTTCGACTGCGTCGTCATGAGCAGCACGAGCTGATCGGAGGCGAAGCCGGGAAAGATGCCCGACACGTAGAACGAGGCGCCGCCGGCGGTGGCCGCCGCCTCGAGCTGGTCGCGCCAGTCCGGGGCGAAATACGACGGGGGGTGCACCAGGCTGGTCGACGACGTCGACACGACGTTGATGCCGGCCTTCAGCAGCCGCACGTAGTCGGGCACCGCCACCCCGTCGCGCTCGGGCCCGCTGGCCGCATACACCACGCAGTCCGGTGCCAGGGCGATCAGGGCGTCGGCGTCGTCGGTGGCCGTCACGCCGAGCGGGTCGCCGCCGGCCAGCTCGCCGGCGTCTCGACCGACCTTGTCCGCCGAATGTACCCATACCCCAACGAGTTCCAGATCCGGGCGTCGGCGGACGGCGTCGATCGCGACCTTGCCGACGCCGCCGGTGGACCACACGACAACCCTCATAGCTCTGCTCCTCACCTGTCCTGCGGCCGAGGGTGAATCCTGCGACGCGACACGCCGCCACGGCGTCGTGGAATTCACTCTCGCGGCCCCGCTGAATCGTGCGCCTGGGCGGCGGCGGCCGCGGCGCGTTCGAGATAGGGCCAGGCAACGTCGGGGGCGATGCCGCCGCACAGCGGGGTCTCGGCCCACGCGCACATGTCGACGACCGCCGCGTACAGATCCGCGGGTGGCGCGCCGAAACCGGGGGCGCGCATGTCGAACCTGAGCGTGAACATCAGCGCCCGCCCGCGCCCTGCCGAAAAATGCCCGCCGCACAGCGACAACGTGGTCCCGAATCGTCGCCCGGAGGCGGCAAAAACTCGGATTCGGCCCTCACCGCTGCAGAGTAACCTAAAATTTGTTCGTTAAGATAGTGCCTGCTTTCTTAAACCTGACCGCTCGGACCAACCGCGCGCGTCGCGAACACACGAAAACCGCGGCGGCCGTTGGTCTTACACCGGCGGCTGATATGGACTTGAGGAGGAACGAGATGACGACCCATCGCGTGGTGGTGTGGGCGATCGGAGGCATCGGCTCGATCGCCATCCGCGCCCTCGCCCGGCGCCCGAATCTGGACCTGGCCGGCGTCTGGGTGCACTCGGACGACAAGGTCGGCAGGGACGCGGGCGAACTGGCCGGCGGGGAGCCGATCGGCGTGGCAGCCACCAACGACGCCGACGCGCTGATCGCGCTGAAGCCCGACTGCGTCATCTACGCGGCCAGCGGCCCGGAACGCGACGCGCTGGCCATCCCGGACTACGTCAAGCTGCTCGAAGCCGGGATCAACGTCGTGACGACCAGCACCACGCGGCTGGTCAACCCGCACGCCTACGAACCCGCCGAGTGGCGCGACCAACTGGTCGCCGCCGCCAAGCGAGGCCAGGCATCGCTGTACGCGTCCGGGATCGAGCCGGGCTTCGCCGCCGACTACCTGCCGCTGGTGCTGTCGACCCAGTCGTCGGTCATCGAAAAGATCCACTCGTTCGAGATCGGCCTCTACGACGATTACGGCGTTCCCGACATCATGAGCGACGCGCTGGGTTTCGGCCGACCGCTCGACTACCAACCCTGGATTGGCTTTCCCGGCGCGATCGCCGGCGAATGGCAGGGCCAGATCCGGTTGATCGCCGACGCCCTCGGGGTCGAAGTCCAGGAAGTCCGCGAGAGTTTCGATCGCGCGGTCACCAACCGGACGCTGGAAGTCGCGATGGGCACCGTCGAGGCCGGAACCTGTGGCGCGCTGCGGATGCAGGCGATCGGGGTGGTCGACGGCCGCGAGGCCATCGTCATCGAACACGTCACCCGGCTCGCCCACGACGTCGCGCCCGACTGGCCCATCGGGATCGGCGACCTGTCCTATCGCGTCATGATCACCGGCGACCCCGACCTAGACTGCACCCTGGCGGCGACGCTGCGGGATCCCGGCCGGGCCGGGATCGCGGGCATGACCTCGGGGGCGGGCGCGATGGTCGCCACCGCGATGCGCGTCGTCAACGCGGTGCCGTATGTCGTTGCCGCGGAGCCGGGATTGCTCAGCTCGGTCGACCTGCCGTTGACGATTCCGAAGCACGCGTTCGCCACATAATCTGCCCGAGTGACTTTTAATCCCTTCGAGGAGCTCACGCTCGAGCAGTTGCGGCTTCGCACCAGCATGAAATGGCGGGCGCATCCCGCCGACGTCCTGCCGCTGTGGGTCGCCGAGATGGACGTGCACCTGCCGCCGACGGTGGCCGAGGCGCTGCGCAGGGCCGTCGACAACGGCGACACCGGATACCCGTGCGGCACGGCCCTGGCGGAGGCGGTCAGCGAATTCGCGGCGCGGCACTGGGACTGGGACGACCTGGAGGTGGGCCGCACCGCGCTCGTCCCCGACGTCATGCTCGGCATCGTCGAGGTGTTACGTCTGGTCACCGATCGCGGTGACGCCGTCGTCGTCAATCCCCCTGTGTACGCACCGTTTTACGCGTTCGTGGCGCACGACGGCCGCCGGGTGATCGAAGCGCCGCTCGCCGAGGGGCGCATCGATCTGGGCGCGTTAGCGGAGGCCTTTTCCCGGGCCCGCGCTACGCACGGGAACGTGGCCTACCTGTTGTGCAATCCGCACAACCCGACCGGCGCGGTGCACACCCCCGAGGAGCTGCGCGCCGTGGCCGAGCTCGCGCGCGGATACGGCGTCCGCGTGGTGTCCGACGAGATCCACGCGCCCGTCATCCTGCCGGGATCGCGGTTCACCCCCTTCCTGACCGTCCCCGGAGCGGAGAACGCCTTCGCCCTGACGTCGGCGTCCAAGGCCTGGAATCTGTCCGGGCTGAAGGCGGCGGTGGCGATCGCCGGGCCGGAGGCGGCCGCCGACCTGGACCGGATGCCGGAGGAGGTCGGTCATGGGGCCAGCCATCTCGGCGTCATCGCGCACGCCGAGGCGTTCCGCAGCGGCGCCGACTGGCTCGACGCGACGCTGTCCGGCCTCGACGCGAACCGGAAGCTGCTGGGCGAGTTGGTCGCCGAGCAGCTGCCCAGCGTGAAATATCAATGGCCACAAGGCACTTACCTGGCGTGGCTGGACTGCCGGGCGCTCGGCATCGACGAAGAGGCAAGCGATGGCCTCGCGGTGGTCGCCGACCTGTCCGGACCCGCCCGCTGGTTCCTCGAGCACGCCCGGGTGGCGCTCAGCTCCGGCCACGTGTTCGGCACCGGCGGAGCCGGGCATGTGCGGCTGAACTTCGCCACCTCGCGCGCCATCCTCACCGAGGCCCTGTCGCGCATGGGCCGCGCCCTCGCCGGCGCTGGGTAGCGGCGCGGGGCTATGCGGAGATTTCTTCGGTCCCGCGCCCCAAGTTGCGGAACCCCTCGGCGGGCTCCCGCATGCCCATGGTGAACGGCAGGGTGTTGAACTCCAACTTCATCGTCGCGCCAAGCCGGCGCAAGAAACTGCGCTCGGACTCCACGGCGGGAACCTGCAACGACGCGAGGTCGATGTAGTGCGTCGACGTTTCGCCGATGCCGTCGAACACGTGCACCATGGGTGTGCACAGCCCACGCATCGACTCGTCGAGGCATTCCGCGACGGGATCGGTCATGAGCACGTATTCGGCTACCGGCACCATGTTTTTCAGCATTCGGTGCACCAGGATTACATCGAAGCCGGCCAGCTCGACATGGCGCTTCACCTTCTGATCCGCCACCTCGCCCACGTGCACGACGAACTTGAGCGACAGCTTCTCCAGCTGCGCGCAACTCGCGCACTGGCAGGCGATGTCGTTTTTCATCCGCTCCCGTCGCTCCAGGAACGACGTACGCATCCGTGACAGCCGCTCGCACACCACCACTTTGGCGTTGGTGTCCGGTGCCCAGAAGAACGCGGCGTCGCCCTCGAGCTTGGCCAGCTTCAACCCCTTGGCGGCGTTGATGACCGACTCCAGCAGGCCCGCGACCGTCAGCTGGGCGTGGGCAAGGTGCGTCCGGTTCCACTGCATGTAGTGCGTGTAACCACCGATGTCGGCTATGAGCAGAACCGCGCGCCGAATTGCCATGAATAAGCCAGTTTAATGGCCGGCGCGGCCCAGCTCAATGAATCTCCCACTAGACGAATGCGCTTCGGCGAGAGAGGCTAGCAGAGGTGCCGGTTCACCGGAGGAGCTGATATGCATGTGCTGCGAACCCCGGACTCCCGTTTCGAAAACCTGGAGGGTTACCCGTTCGTAGCGCATTATCTCGACGTCACGGCAAGCGACACCCGGCCGCTGCGCATGCACTATCTCGACGAGGGGCCGATCGAAGGGCCGCCGATCGTCCTGCTGCATGGCGAGCCCACGTGGAGCTATCTGTACCGCTCCATGATCACGCCCCTGACCGACGCCGGGAACCGCGTGCTGGCACCCGACCTGATCGGTTTCGGCCGGTCGGACAAGCCCAGCCGCATCGAGGATTACACCTACCAGCGGCACGTGGAATGGGTGGTCTCGTGGTTCGAGCACCTCAATCTCACCGATGTCACGTTGCTCGTGCAGGACTGGGGATCGTTGATCGGCCTGCGCATCGCCGCCGAACAGCCCGACCGCGTCGGGAGGCTGGTGGTGGCCAACGGTTTCCTGCCCACCGCGCAGCGGCGCACCCCGCCCGCCTTCCATGCCTGGCGCGCCTTCGCGCGCTACTCCCCCGTGCTGCCGGCGGGCCGCATCGTGGGCGCCGGGACCGTCCGCCGGGTGTCGTCGAAGGTGCGGGCCGGGTATGACGCCCCCTTCCCGGACAAGTCATATCAGGCCGGGGCCCGCGCGTTCCCCCGGTTGGTCCCCACCTCGCCCAGCGATCCGGCGATTCCGGCCAACAGGAGGGCGTGGGAAGCGCTCGGGCGCTGGGAGAAGCCATTCCTGGCCATCTTCGGTGCGCGCGACCCCATCCTCGGGCAAGCGGACACCCCGCTGATCAAGCACATCCCCGGCGCCGCGGGCCAGCCGCACGCCCGCATCAACGCCAGCCACTTCATCCAGGAGGACCGCGGACCCGAACTGGCCGCACGCGTCCTGTCGTGGCAGCAGGCCTTGCTCTGAGAGACCCTTATGCGCAGCGGCTCTTGCGGGGGCGGGCGCGGTGGGATCGGCGCGCCACGGCAACGCTGAAGAAACTGTACCGGCCGATGACGATCTTGTAGGATGATAATCCCTGCACTGGCAACGCTTCGTACGTAAAGCGTTGCGGCGCAAACAGTCCAGTACTCGAGGAGCCGACGTTGCCCAAGCCGCCGAGCGAACATCACTCCGGCATTGCTGAACTCGACGAACGAATCCCGTTTCTCCTCGCGCAACTCGGCGCCCATATCAGCAGCGACTTCCAGCGCCGGCTTTCGTCGATAGGGGCCGACCCGCGCACGTACGCAGTTCTGCTGGCACTCGCTAGTGCCGACGGCCAATCCCAGCGTCAGCTCTCCGAACGCCTCGGGATCCACCGCAATGCCATGGTTGTGGTCATCGACCAGCTTGAACAGCGAGGACTCGCAAAGCGGTTACCGCGCCCCGAGGATCGGCGCGCGGTCGCTGTCACGCTTACCGCCAAGGCCCGCCGCCTGCTGCCCGCGCTGCATGAGCAGGGCCGCGACCTCGAGAACGAAATAGCCGCGCCCCTGTCTGCGAAGGAACGCGCCACGCTGCGCCGCCTCCTTCAGCGCGTCGCCGCTGGGGCAGGGCTCATTCCCGGAGTTCATCCCCAACTGGCGTGATTGCCGGTCATTGACCGATCGGCGGGCGCGACGAGGCAATGCGCTCGTCGGCCGCATTCCCTAACCCATACGGCGCGAAGTCACGACACCGTGCTGCCGGCGCGCTGCAGCGCGGCTTCAGTCTCCCTACATTCAGTCTGGCACCGTGCATAATCGTCATGTACCGTGATAATCACTAGTCGTGACAAATTGGGAAGTGAACGATGAAGACGGTCATCTTCGGAGCCAACGGGCCGACTCGACTCGGCTTCCCTCGGGCGCATCGTGGTCATCTCGACGACCCAGTCCACCCCGACCCTGTGGCAGATGGTACGTCGAGAGGCACTGTCGGCCAAAGACTCTGACTCGATACCGACGAGATGAATCCCCCGAGGAGGGCACGGTGCACACCGCATATTTGATCGTGACATTCACTGCGATCGCCTTCGATGGATTCTCGGGTATCGCGGCGCTGGTTCACTTCGCGCCGATTCTGCCGGGGATGGCGAGCGCGGGCGTGCCGGTGTCGTGGTTGAGGTTTCCTATCGGCACCCTGAAGACATTGGGAACCCTGGGACTCATCGTGGGCCTGTGGATACCGGCAATAGGCATTGCCGCCGCTGCGGGGTTGGTCATATTTTTCGTGTGCGCCGTGTACACCCACGTGCTGGCCCACGACATCACGGGCCAGATGATGTTCGGCGGATTCCTGCTGGCGCTCAACTGCGCCGCCCTCGGCGTGGCGATTGCAGCACACCCGGCGGTCCTGTGAACACCGGTGGACGACGCCCGGCCATGCGGGGACCGCTGCTGTTGGCGCGTGCCAGCACCGCATCGATGGTGGTGCTCGCGCTCGCGCAGGCCACTTTGGCGGGCAATTTTCTCGGCGGCCAGTACGACGCGCTGATGCTGCACTCGCTCGGGGCGAAAGCGATCACCCTCACCTCTGTGGTGCAAGTCGCTATCCTCGCCTGGATCTGGCGTCTCGGCGGCCCGCGCGGCGCGTTCTTGGGCGGCATAGCGCAGACGTTGTTGCTCGTCGCCGAGTTCGCCGCAGGCGAACTGCGACTGACTGCCGTACACGTTCCGCTGGGCGTCTTGCTCGTCGTCGGGATTGTCCAAGTGGCGACGGTGATTTGGCGTACCCCGTTGCCGGCTCGGCGCGCCGTCGACGGCGAGGTGGCATCGTGAAGCGGCGCACCCTGCTGCGCGCCGGCTTGCTCACGGCGGGCGTCGGTGTCGCAGGAGCGGGATGGCCCGCGGCGCAGCTGGCGCTGGGTCCCGCCGAGCCGGGCAAGCTGCTGCGCAGCCAGGTACCGCTGCCGCCGCTCTACCAGACGCGGTTGCCGATCCCAATTCAGCTGGCCCCCGTCGCCAGCGACGCCACGAGCGACTATTACGAGATCACCCAGCGCGCCGCCGACCTGCCGATACTGCCCGGCCTGACTACGCCCGCCTGGACCTATGGCGGAACCTTTCCCGGTCCCACAATCGTCTCCCGGTCGGGACGGCGCACCGTGATCCGCCACCGCAACGCGTTGCCCGTTCCCGTTGCTGTGCACCTTCATGGCGGCCATACCCCGCCCGACAGTGACGGTTATCCGCTCGACCTGATCGAACCACAGGGCCCGAAGGTCACTCCCGGTGACGGCGGCATGGCGGCGGGAATGTCACGCAATTCCGTTGTCGGGCAACGCGAATACGTCTACCCCATGCAGCAACGCGCGGCGACGTTGTGGTATCACGACCACCGAATGGGCTACACCGGCCAAGCCGTCTGGCGTGGGCTCGCGGGATTTCACCTCGTTCACGACGATGAGGAGCTGGCCCTCCCACTGCCAAAGGGTGATCGCGACATCGCGCTGATGATCACCGATCGATCGTTTGCCGCGGACGGCTCGTTCCAGTACCCGCTCGCCGACAGCGGTGAGGCCGCCGCCTCCTATATGAACGGTGTGCTCGGCGACGTCGTACTGGTCAACGGCGCGCCATGGCCCGTGCTCGACACCGATCCCGCACGGTATCGATTCCGAGTACTCAACGCCTCCAACGCCCGCCGCTACCGATTGCGGCTCGACCCGCCGCCACCCGAAGGACCGCCGTTCGCCCAGATCGGAAGTGACGGTGGGCTTCTGGCCAGTCCGATCACGCACGACGCGATCGACATCGCGCCGGCCGAACGCTTCGACGTCGTCGTCGACTTCTCCCGCTACCGTCGCGGCACCCGGGTACGGCTCGTCAACACCCTTGGCGCACAGTCCACTACGGAAGTCATGCGCTTCGACGTCCTCGGCACCGACCGCTCGGACGAATCAAGCATTCCCGAACGGCTCAGCGAAAGCGTTGCGCCCCTGGATCGGAGGCGTGCCACGACCACCCGCACCTTTCTGTTCGGACAAGGCCGGGCCGGTGTGTGGACGATCAACAACAAGCCCTACAAGCCCGGCACTCCGGTTGCGACGCCGCGCATCGGCGATGTCGAAGTCTGGCGCTTCATCACCGACATCCGGCATCCAATCCACGTCCATCTCAACCCGTTTCAAGTCCTGTCGCGCAACAACAAGCCGCCCGGGCGCTTCGATCACGGTTGGAAAGACACCGTCGACGTGGCCCCGGCCGAAGCCGTGGAAGTGATCGTGCGGTTCACCGACTATCGCGGAACCTATCTGGTCCACTGCCACAACCTCGAGCACGAGGACATGGCCATGATGGCGGACTTCGTCACGGTCTAGCGGTCCCCTGGACGTAGGCCGGCGCGGCCGGTCAGCCGGTAACCGCGAGTACGGCTTCCGCGAGCTCGGGACGGCACACGACGAGGTCCGGCAGCTTCGGGTCCGGCTGGTTGTAGGCCAGGGCGGACCCGTCGATGCGGGAGGTGTGCAGCCCCGCGGCGCGCGCCACCGCCACCGGGGCGGCGGAGTCCCATTCGTACTGCCCGCCGGCGTGCACGTACACATCGGACAAGCCCTGGACGATCGACGCCACCTTGGCGCCGGCCGAACCCATTTCGACCAGAACGCCGTCCAGGGCGTCCCGGACGTTCAGCGCGATGGCGGGCGGGCGGGTGCGCGAGACCACGATCCGCGGCTTGCCCGGCGCCGCCGGAGGCGACGCGATGTCGGGGGTGGCGAACGTGATGCCCTGCGCCGGCAGCGCCACCGCCCCGGCAACCAGCTCGCCGGCCTCCCACAACGCGACGTGCACCGCCCAGTCGTCGCGCCCGAGCTCGGAGAACTCCCGCGTCCCGTCCAGCGGATCGACGATCCAGACGCGCTCCGCGCGCAACCGCACCGGGTTGTCGGCGCCCTCCTCGGACAGCACCGCGTCCCCGGGGCGCTCCGCGGCGAGCGCCGCCATCAGAAAGTCGTGGGATCGCTTGTCCCCCGCCGCTTTCCGTTCGCTCGCTTCCGCGTCGGCGAACTCTTGCCGGACCCCGAGCAGCAGCTGGCCCGCGTCGGTGGCCAACCGCGCGGCCAGGTCATGGTCATTCATCGGCGTCTCCACGGAATCCTCGATAAGTTGGCAGCGATGACCAACTTTACCCTGAGATGCCGTCGCAGGGTGCCACCCCCGACCAGAAAGTGGTCCGTAATCTGGTGGATGTGAGCGGCAACGCCAACGTCCCTACATCGAGGCGGTTGCGGCACATCTCGCGGGGGCGTTTGATCGCGATCGGCATTGCGGCGGTCGTGCTGGTCGGGGTTTTGGCCGTCGTGGGGGTGCGGGTAACCGAAGGCAACCACAGCGCGACGGGTCCCACCACCAGCCCACCGCCGTCGGCACCGGAGAGCTTCGCCATCCCCGGCTGCTACAACCCGTCCGTCCCTCCGGTCGCGCGTCCCAAGAAGCTCAACGTTCTGGGGTGCGCCAGCGTGGCGGTTGCGCTGCAGGACATGTCGTGGAACTCCTGGGGACCGCAGGGCGCCGACGGGACCGGCACGGCCGTGTTCAAGCTCTGCGACCCGAATTGCGCGACGGGATCTCAGCTGACCGAGCCGGTGGTGGTGCACGCGTGGAATCCACAGCCGCCCCGGCGCGAAGCCATCTGCCAGGCCGGCCTGGAGATTTTCGCCGACATGATCCTGGCCTTCCCCAAAGACGTCCCGCCGCCGTCCGTGCAGCAGATGAACACGCAGTACGACGGAAAACCGGCCGTGCACTTTGCCAACTACGCCAGCGGCGACACGCGGGGCACCCAGTTCATCGGCTACACGTTCTGTAACTAACGACGCTAGACCTGATGGCGGCGACCCGCTGTGCCGCCCTCGCGATCGCCGCTAGACCTCGATGACGACAGCGCCGCCCTGGCCGCCGCCGGCGCACATCGCCGCGACGCCGATGCCGCCGCCGCGGCGGGCCAGCTCGTAGGCCAGCGTGGTCACCATGCGCGCGCCGGAGGCCGCGATCGGGTGGCCCAGGCTGCAGCCGCTACCGGAGAAGTTCACCTTCTCCTCGTCGAGGCCGTATTCCCGGCACGCCGCGATCGGCACGGACGCGAACGCCTCGTTGATCTCCCACAGCGCCACGTCGCCGGGCGACAACCCGGCGCGCTGCAACACCTTTCCGATGACCTTGACCGCACCCAGGCCGCAGTCCCGTGGCGGCACGCCCGCGGCGGCCCACGCCCTGACCGTGCCCATCACGTTGAGCTTCTCCGCGTCGGCGTACTCGCGGTCGACCAGCGCGACCGCGGCCGCGGCGTCGTTGGTGCCGCTGCTGTTTCCCGCCGTGATCGAGAAGCCCTCGATCTCGGGGTGCAATACCTTGAGGCCGGCCAGCTTTTCGACGGTGGTGTCACGGCGGGGGTGCTCGTCGACGGCGAACTCGATGACCGAACCGTCCGCCTGCGAAATCTTCAGGGGCAGGATCTCATCGACGAACTTGCCCGCGTCCTGGGCCGCGACGGCGCGCTGATGCGAGCGGGCCGCCCACGCGTCCATCTCCTCGCGCGTGATGCCGACGGTCTGGGCGGTGTTCCAGCCGACCGTGATCGACATGTCCTTGGCCGGCGCGTCGGGCGTCTCGACGTGCGTCGGCGGCATCCACCGCTCCTCGAACTTCAGCTCGGGTCCGGGGATGCGCCAGTTGGTCAGCGGCGTCATCGACAGCGACTGCACGCCGCCGGCGATCAGCACCCGCTCCATGCCGGAACCGATCTGCGCCGCCGCGTTGCCGATCGCGGTGAGGCTGCCCGCGCAATGCCGGTTGACCGATTGACCGGGGACATGCTCGAGGCCGGTCGCGGTGGCCGCATACCGAGCGAGATCGCCGCCCCCGTAGTGGGATTCGGCGAAAATGATGTCGTCGATGGCGGCCGGGTCCACACCGGACCGGCGCACCACCTCGGGAAGCACCGCGGTGATCAGCGTCTCGGGTGGCGTGTTGACGAGCGTCCCCTTGAAGGAACGGCCGATCGCCGTTCGGACGGCTCCAACGATGACGGGTGTACCCATGTTTTCAACCTCGAGCGGTCTGGCGGCGTTCAGTCGCGGCGAATCGTTTCAAATACTGTATAGGCAATAGTATTGGTCTAAGTTCGGTGGGGGCCGGTCTGTGACCGCGCTAACAATTAAGCGGTTAGTACACGTTCAGGAGGCCTCCGCGTTGAAAACCAAAGGCGCCCTGATCTGGGATCTCAACGAACCCTGGGTGATCGACGAGATCGAGATCGGCGATCCCCGCCCCGGCGAGGTGACGGTCCGGTTGGAGACGGCCGGGTTGTGCCACTCCGACCACCACCTGCTGACCGGTGACTTCCCCATCCCCTGCTTCCCGGTGCTCGGCGGGCACGAGGGCGCCGGGATCATCACCGAGGTCGGCGACGGCGTCGAGCACCTGGCCGTCGGCGACCACGTGGTCATGTCGTTCATCCCGTCCTGCGGCAAGTGCACGCCGTGCCAGACCGGGCTGCGCAACCTGTGCGACCTGGGCATGGGGTTGCTGTCGGGTCAATCGGTGTCCGACGGATCCTTTCGGGTCACCGCGCGGGGCCGCGACGTCATCCCGATGTCACTGCTGGGGACGTTCGCGCCGTACGCGGTGGTGCACCAGACCTCGGTGGTCAAAATCGATCCCGCGATCCCGTTCGACGTGGCCTGCCTGGTGGGCTGCGGGGTGACCACCGGCTACGGCTCGGCGGTACGCAGCGCGGCGGTCGCACCGGGTGAGGACGTCGCCGTCATCGGCATCGGCGGCGTCGGCGTCGCCGCGCTGCAGGGCGCCCGCATCGCCGGGGCCCGACGGATATTCGCCGTCGATCCCTACGAATGGAAGCGCGAGCAGGCGCTCAAGTTCGGCGCCACAGCGGCTTTCGCGGACGTGGGCAGCGCCGCGGCCGGCATTGCCGAGGCGACGCGAGGCATGATGTGCCGCAAGGTAATCGTCACCGTGGGCCACGTGGAGGGCAAAGACGTCGAGTCGTGGATGGGGCTGACGGCCAAGGGCGGGGTATGTTGCCTCACCGGCATGGCCAGCGTGATGGCCAACGATGTCACCCTCAACCTCGCCGGGCTCTCGCTGCTGCAGAAAAGCTTGCAGGGCAGCATTTTTGGTGGCGGCAATCCCCAGTACGACATCCCGGCGATCCTCGAGTTGTACACGCTGGGGCAGCTCAACCTCGACGACATGGTCACGCGCGAGTACACCCTCGAGCAGATCAACGACGGCTATCGCGACATGCTCGAGGGGCGCAACATTCGCGGCATCATCCGCTACACCGACGCGGACCGCGCGTAGGCCCTGGCCGCAATGGGCACAATGTCTGCATGACAACGAGACCCCTCGCCGGCCGTGACGCCACCCAGCAACTGGCCTTCCGTGTCGCGGCGATGCTGCTCGGGATCGGCACCCTGCACTTCGTGGCGCCCAAACCGTTCGACTCGATCATCCCCGTCGAACTGCCCGGCAGCCCGCGGCTGTACACCTACGGGTCGGGAGTGGCCGAGCTGGCGATCGGGGCGCTGCTGGTGCCGCGACGCACCCGGCGAACCGCCGCGCTGGCCGCCGTCGCGCTGTTCGTCGGGGTCTTCCCGGGCAACGTCAACATGGTCCGGTTGTGGTGGGACAAGCCGTGGGCGATGCGGATCGTTGCCCTGGCCCGGCTGCCGCTGCAGATTCCCATGATCACCACCGCGCTCAGGATCCGGCGCGAGAGCTGACGCGCGCGTCGCGGCATCACCGCTTGTTGACCACGGCCGTCACGTAGGGAGCTCTGGCGCCGCCCGGAGAGGATGACCGCAAATGCCCACCTCCGAGCGACAACCGCGCGGGGTGGTCCGGTGTTGGGCCGGTGTCCCGCCGCTCTCGCTCGGATTGTCGCTCGGAGGTGGGCATTTCGTGTGTCCCCCGGCGGAGGGACGCGTGTTGCGTCTGTGACCGGTGCGCCACGAAGCCGGCGTGGCGGCCCCGGATCAGGTCAGCGGCGAGCCGACCCGGTGCGCGGTGCCGTCGGGATCGACATAGGCGAACTCCCGCAATCCGTAGGGCGTGTCCTGCGGCGCGATCAACCGGCCCTCGAGATTCTCCAGCGCGGACCACTCGGCGTGCAGCGCGTCGGCGTCGCTGACGTAGAAGTACACGCTCGCGGCGGTGCGCAACGGGTCGTGTTCGTCCCACTCGGTGAGGTGCAGCGACACCGACCCGCGGTCGACGAAGCCGTAGCGGTCCGGGCCGTCGTACGCGCGGGCGTCGAACCCGAGCCGCCGGTAGCGGTCCAGGGCGACGTCGAGATTCCGAACGGGGACGATCGGCGCGACGGACGCGAAGTTCACTGCGGACACCCCGCGAAGATAGCCCCTCGCGCCGAACCGGCGCGCCGCGGCCGGCGCTGTCGTATGCTCCACCGCAAACGACCCCTGAGGAGTCGGCTCAAGCAGGAAGGGCACCCACCATGCGCCAGCTAACTGCCGCCGTCGCCGCCGCCGGGATGCTCGTCGCGGGTTGCGGTGACAGCAACGCGGGTGACACCGCCGCGCCGTCGGGCACGACCACGACGGCTTCGCCGAAGACTCCCCTCGAGAAGGCCGCGCTGCCCGACCTGATGCTCAGCCCCGACGACATCGACAGCGCGCTGGGCACCCGGGGGACGACGAGCGACCCGCCGTTCACCAACCTCGGCGAAGACCCGGTGCACCGCACCGACTACACCTTCCCGCCCGAATGCAAGTACACGATCCATGCGGGCCTGGCGTCCGAATACGTCGACAGCGGAAGCACCGGCGTGTACGGCTACCACGACATCGCGCCGACGCCCCCCGGCGCCAGCCAACTGGAAAGCCCTGACGTCTACCAGTTTGTGGTGTTGTTCCCCTCCCCCGAGCAGGCGAGCGCGTTCGTCACCACCTCGGCGCAGCGCTGGCCCGCCTGCGCCAATCGCCAGGACACCGTCCCGGCCGACGGCACTCACCCCGAACTGCGGTGGAAGGTGGGGTCGGTGTCCAACGCCAATGGGGTGCTGAGCACTTCGGTGACGGTGACGGTCAACGGGGACGGCGCGAACGTCACGATGCCCTGTCAGCGGGTCCTGACCGCACGCCGCAACGTCGTCATCGACGTCGACGCGTGCCGCAAGGATGTCGGGGACCTCGGGGTCACCATCGCCAACCAGATCGGCGCGAAGGTCGACAAACAGTAACGGACCCCAATAGCCTTCTGCCGCAACCCTATTAGCGTTCCCGTATCCGGCAGGCCACCTCGCCGTAGCGCTCGAAGCGGTCCTGGTCGGCCACGGAGTTGTACATCACCAAACGCGTGGCCATCCCGGCGTATTTGTCGGTCAGCGCGTCGGCCAGCCCGTCCCAGCTCGACTCGGTCGCGAACACGGCGATGTGGTCGTCGCTGACCTGGGCGGCCATGCCGGCGAAGTCGCCGGCCTTCTGCTTCTCGCGGATCCGGGCGGTCGTGCCCTCGAAACCGGCCTCGTCCCAAATGAATGCGTAGTTGGGCGTGCTTCCGTAGAACGCCATGCTGGCGCGCACGACTTCGCGCTGCTTGTCGCGCTCTTCGTCACTGTCACCGACGATCGTCATGACGGGCACGATGATCGCGAGGTCCGACACCGAACGCCCGGCCTTGGCCGCCCCTTCGGCGACCGTCGGCAGCACGTGACGGGCCAGGTATCCCGGTTCGCCGATCGGGTGGACGTGCACCCCGTCAGCCACCTCGCCGGCCATCCGCAGCATCCACGGATTCACCGCCGCGATATCGACTTTCGGGTCGGGGGCGTTGATGGGCCCGGGGCTCCACTGCGGGGTGATGAAGTCGAGATCGTAGAAGTCGCCGTGGTGCTCAAGCGTCCCGGAGCGAAACGCCGCGAAACACGCCTTCACGGCGAGCAGGTAGTCGCGCAGCCGCGGGCCGGGCCGCTCGAAGGCCGTGCCGTAGCGGCGCACGACGTGGGTGCGCACCTGGGTTCCCAACCCCAGCCGGAACTTTCCCTCGGTCGCTTCCTGCAGTTCCCACGCGGCGGCGGCGGTGACGAACGGGCTGCGCGGGAAGGCCACCGCGACGCCCGTGGACAGTTCGAGATCGGGCGCGGCCTGCGAGGCGACGGCGGCGTTCAGATAGGCGGTGCGGCCCGTCTCGGTGAACAACAGACCGGAGAAGCCGGCGGATTGGGTTCGTCGGGCAAGCTCGCCGATTTGACCGAGCGGCTGGGGAGTCGTCATCGCGTCGACATGCATGGTGGGAGCCTACGTGGACCCCCGCGAGCGTCGATCGTCGATTCAGCGCTTCGTCGGCCGGCGGCTCACTGGTGCGGTAAAGCCTTCGGTGTCATCGAAGAAGGCCCACTGCCCGTCGTCGTTGACCTCCATGCGCCAGCCCAGCTCGGTGTTGCCGCCGACCGAGTGGACGAACCATACGTGGGCGGCCTCCGCGTTGGCGAAATTCTTCGTCGCGACGACCCGCCCGTGCGGGTCGATCACGCGAAACTCAGCCATGGGACCTGATTATCCCCGCCGGAGGCGTTTCAACACCTTTTTGACCTCCAAATGTTGCCGCATCCGCCCGCTCGACGCCCGGCCTACACCGTCCGGGCCAGCCGATCGGCCAGCATCTCGGCGAACCGTGCCGGATCGTCGAGCGCGCCGCCTTCGGCGAGAAGCGCTGTGCCGTAGAGCAATTCGGCGGTCTCGGCGATGGACGGGTCGTCACTGCGGTCCTGGTGCGCCTGGCGCAAGCCGGTGACCAGCGGGTGGTTCGGATTGAGTTCGAGGATCCGCTTGCCCACCGGAATGTCCTGGCCAGAGGCGCGGTAGAGGCGCGCGAGCGCGGGCGTGATCCCGAAGGCGTCGGTGATCAGGCAGGCCGGCGAGTCGGTCAGCCGGGTGGAGAGCCGAACTTCCTTGACGTGATCGGCCAGGGTGTCCTTCAGCCAGGTGAGCAGGTCGGCGAATTCCTTCTGCTGCTCTTCGCGCTCGGCCTCGCTCTCGTCGCCCTCGGCGCTGAGGTCGACCTCGCCCTTGGCGATCGACTGCAGTGGCTTGCCGTCGAATTCGGTCACGGTGCCCACCCAGACCTCGTCGACGGGGTCGGTGAGCAGCAGCACCTCGTAGCCCTTGGCCTTGAACGCCTCGAGATGCGGCGACTTGAGGATCTGCTGACGCGTCTCCCCCGTCGCGTAGAAGATCTGCGTCTGGCCGTCCTTCATGCGCTCCACGTACTGGGCGAGCGTGGTGGCTTCCTCCTCGCTGTGCGTCGAGGCGAACGAGGAGACCTGCAGCAGCGTCTCCTGGTTGTCGAAGTCCGACAGCAGGCCTTCCTTGACGACCCGGCCGAACTGGGTCCAGAAGGTCCGATAGTCGTCGGGGCGCTCGGACTGCAGGTCCTTGATGGTGGACAGGACCTTCTTGGTCAACCGCCGCCGGATGGCGTTGATCTGCCGATCCTGCTGCAGGATCTCGCGCGAGACGTTGAGCGACATGTCCTGCGCGTCAACCACACCCTTGACGAAGCGCAGGTATTCGGGCATGAGCTGGTCGCAGTCGCCCATGATGAACACGCGCTTGACGTAGAGCTGGATGCCGATCTGGGCGTCGCGGTTGAACAGATCGAACGGCGCGTGGGACGGAATGAACAGCAGCGCCTGGTATTCGAAGGTGCCCTCGGCCTTCATCGCGATGACCTCGAGCGGGTCGTCCCACGCGTGCGCGATGTGCTTGTAGAACTCCTTGTACTCCTCCTCGGAGACCTCGTCCTTGGGCCTGGCCCACAGGGCCTTCATCGAGTTGAGGGTCTCGGTCTCGATGGTGACGGTCTCCTCGCCGCCCTCTTCGGCAGCGGGTTCCCGGCGCTCGACCTGCATGCGAATCGGCCAGGCGATGAAGTCGGAGTACTTCTTGACCAGACCCCGAAGCTTGAACTCCGACGTGTAGTCGTGCAGCTCGTCCTCGGCGTCTTCGGGTTTGAGGTGCAAGATGACCGACGTCCCCTGCGGCGCACCGTCGATCGATTCGATCGTGTAGGTGCCCTCGCCGCTGGATTCCCATTTGGTGGCGTCGCTCTCGCCGGCCTTGCGGGTGAGCAGTTCGACCTTGTCGGCCACCATGAAGCTCGAATAGAAGCCGATGCCGAACTGGCCGATGAGCTCCTCGGAGGCGGCCTCGTTCTTGGCGTTCTTGGCCTCGCGGAGTTGCTGGCGCAGCTCGGCGGTGCCCGACTTGGCCAGCGTCCCGATCAGGTCGACCACTTCGGCGCGGGTCATGCCGATGCCGTTGTCGCGGATGGTCAGGGTGCGCGCCTGGTGGTCGACGTCGATCTCGATGTGCAGGTCGGAGGTGTCGACGTCGAGGTCCTTGTTGCGGAACGCTTCGAGCCGCAGCTTGTCCAACGCGTCGGAGGCGTTGGAGATCAGCTCCCGCAGGAACGAGTCCTTGTTGGAGTAGACGGAGTGGACCATCAGATCCAGCAGTTGCCGAGCCTCTGCCTGAAACTCCAACTGCTCGACGCGCGCGTTCATGACTTCTCCTATATCTCCTTTCCAGGGCCGGACGGTCTCAAATTTACCGAGCCGCCGGCCGTCGGTGTGTGGTGGACCCGTCCTCTTCGGGGGTGACCGGCTCTACGCTGAACCCATGTCTGTTGCTCAACGCGAACGCGCCGCCCTGGTGGACACCATGCGCGAGGTCGGTCCGGACGCTCCCACCCTGTGCGAGGGCTGGACGACGCGGGACCTGGCCGCCCACCTGGTGATCCGGGAGTATCGGCCCGACGCCGCCCCGGGCATCCTGATCCCGTTCTTCGCCTCCCACACCGCCAAGGTGCAAAACCAGGTGAGCGAGCGAAACGAGTGGGACGAGCTGGTCGGCAAGGTCGCCGCCGGCCCGCCGGTCTACTCCCCGCTCAAGCTGCTCGACCCGGTCGCCAACGTCGCCGAGATGTTCATCCATCACGAGGACGTGCGCCGCGCGCAGCCGGGCTGGCAGCCGCGCGCGCTGGAGCCCGCGCTGAGCACGATGCTGCGCCGCACCCTGCCGCTGATGGCCCGGATGACGCTCGCCAAGGCGCCCGCCCGGGTGGCGCTGCGCACCCCGGAGGGCAAGACGTTGCTCACCGCCGGTCAGGGTCCGGCGGTCACGGTGACCGGCGCGCCCGCCGAGCTGTTGCTGTTCTCCGTCGGGCGCGCGGCGCAGGTCGAGTTCGACGGCGACGCCGCGGCCGTGCAGGCGGTTCGCGACGCGCCCAAGGGGTTATAGCATCGCGCCGCGGGCGTAACGCCACGGCGAAAAATTCAGCCTCAAAGTCAAGTGGCTAATGCATTTTTGTTAGGCGGCTTGGTCGAGGAGGGCGGCCAGGCGTTGGGCGGGGGTGTCGAGGTCAAGGGTTGGGCGCGGTCGTCGGTTGAGGGTGTCTTGGATGCGTTTGAGGTCTGCTGGGGTGTAACCGCTGAGGTCGCTGCCCTTTTCGAACCAGAAGCGCAGGAGGCGGTTGGTGTTTTCGTTGGTGCCGCGTTGCCAGGGCGAGTGCGGATTGCAGAAATAGACCGGGGTGTTGAGTTGCAGGTGAATGTCGCGCCAGCGGGCCATTTCGCTGCCACGGTCCCAGGTGATTGATCGACGAAGGTGTTCGGGTAACTGGCGCATCGCTTCGATCATCGCGCCGGCCACCGTCTCGGCGGTGTGATCGCCGGGCAAATGCAGCAGCATCGTAAAGCGGGTGGACCGCTCGACCAGGGTGCCGATGGCGCTGTTGGGGCCGACGATCAGATCACCTTCCCAGTGGCCGGGCACCGCGCGGTCGGCGGCCTCGGCGGGCCGGTCGCTGATGGTGAACACATCGTGGAATTTCCCCCGCCGTTCGGTGTGGTCCCGGGATTTGCGGGCCGCGCGTTTCGTCGACAAACGCTTACTCAGGTCGGCGCGCAGTTGACCACGAGTTTGGACGTAGAGGCACTGGTAGATGGTTTCGTGGCTCACCCGTGCCAGCCTGTCATCGGGGTGATCGCGCGCCAAGACATCGGCGATCAGTTTGGGACTCCATCCCTGATCCATCCAGTCCTCTATGGCCTCGCATAGCGCGCGGTCTTGGAGTTTGAATGCTTTGGGACGCTTGGCTTTCTTGGCGGCGCGGGCATGGGCAAGACCAGCGTGGTAATCCCCGTCGGGATTGCGATTGCGTTTGAGCTCACGGGAGATGACGCTGGCGTCGCGGTCGAGCTCGTCGGCGATCTCGACCTGGGTGAGGCCCTTGTCCAGACCCCGCATAATCACCAGGCGTTCATCGAAACTGAGCCGGTGTCCCCGCGCGCCCGGCCGGGTCAGATCACCTGGTTCGGCAAGGCCGGTATCAGAGCCCGTACCACTTCGTAATTGCATTGATCCAGCGTCATGCCACCAGCTCCATCCGGTCTGGATCGACACACCGACCTGACGGCCGGCTTCACGCAATGATTCCCCTGCACACACCCGATCAAAGAACTCTCGCCGCATCGAACGCGGATAAGCAACTGACACCTGCAACCTCCTCAAACGTGGAAATTGCATTGACCGTATGAATCTGCCCAGCGGAATCTCGCCGTGGCGTTACACGTGCGCGAATAGGGAAGGTCAGCCAAACGCCGCGCGCAGGTCCTTTTTGATCACCTTGCCGAATTGATTGCGCGGGAGCGCGTCGACGACCACGAGATGTTCGGGGTGCTTGTAACGGCTCAGCCCCCGCGATTGGCAGTGTTGCACAAGGGATTCCAGCGTCACACCGTCGGCGGTGGCGGGCACCACGACGGCGCAGACGCGTTCGCCGGTGCGCGGGTCGGGGATCCCGATGACGGCGACGTCGGCGACGGCGGGATGGGTCGCGAGCGCATTCTCGATCTCGAGGGCGGAGATGTTCTCCGCGTTGCGGATGATCGCGTCTTTGGTGCGACCGGTGACGCGGACGTTGCCGTTCGCATCGATCAGGCCGAGATCGCCTGTGCGCAGCCACCCGTCGTTGTCGAAAGCCTCGGCGTCCAGCGAAGGATCGGCGTAACCGAGGAAACATTGGGGGCCCTTGAGTCGCAGCTCCCCCTCCTGGCCGGCGCCCAGTTCGACCTCGTAGTTGTCGACCACGCGAACCTTGACCCCGGGCACCGGCGGGCCGACGGTGTGGTCGAGCACCTCCGGCGGGGCGGTCAGGGGCGGCGAAGTCGCACACGGAAACTCGGTCATCCCCCACGCGTTGGCGATCCCGGCGATGCCGAAGGTCTCCCGGACCTGCCGTCCGAGTTCGGCGGTGATGGGCGCGCCTCCCGCCAGGCCACCCCGCACGGACGGAAACAACGGCCGATCACCGTGGGCGCGTTGGGCTTCCAGGAACGCCACGAAGAACGGGGTGGCGGTGCCCAGGAACGTCGGGTTGTGGGCGGCGATGGCCAGCGGCGTCGTCGCGGGGTCGAACGACGCGAACAGCGCCAGCCGCATGCCGGTCAGCAGGGCCGTCGCCAGCATCGCCGCCCCGCCGATGTGAGCGATCGGGAAGGCGATGGGGTCCACGTCGCTGCTCGTGGCCCCGACCATGCCCACCACCCCCGCCGAGCCGGCGATGACCGAGGTATCGGTGTGGCGGATCCCTTTGGGGTCCGCGGTGGTCCCGGAGGAGTAGTAGACCCAGCGGGCGTCGTCGGCCGATCGTGGGGGCGCGGGCAGGGAGCCGTGGTGGGCGCCGGGCAGCCGCAGCTCGCCGGACGGAGGCGTGTCCAGGTCGAGGGTGATGACCTCAAAACCCTTGTCCCGCGCCAACTCGCGGGCCAGGCCGCAGTGGTCGAAGCCGCGCCAAACGTACGGTGCCACAAGGAATTCGGTGTTCAACTGGCCGGTGATGAAGCCGACTTCGCTCTCGCGCAGCAACGGGATGATCGGGTTTTGCACCGCACCCAGCCGGGCCAGCGCGGACATCACCACCAGGGTTTCCAGCGTGGTGGGCAGCTGCCAGGACACCACGGTTCCCGCGCGGACACCCCGTTCGGCGAAGGCGGCGGCAGTGGCGCACGCGGCGTCGTGGAGCTGGCGTGCGGTCAGGCTGCGACCGTGCTCGTCGGCGAGAAGCGGCCGGTTCGATCCACGTTGCGCCGCATCGGCAATCAACGCCCAGAACGTGCCGGCGCCAGCCAACGTCAGCGAACCGTCGGGTCGGTGGAGGGCGGGCGAAATCCCGAATGCGCGACGGCGACCGACACACCGGTGCCGATCGGGCCCTTCTCGTCGACGAGTACCGCGGAGCCGCTGGCCACCCCGTCGTGGCTGTGATGCATGAGGGAAGCCAGCCCGATGTGCGGTCCCTCGGGCAGCCGGGTCAGCGTCAGCGTGTAGTCGACGTTGATGAATTCCAGGGAGTTGGTGCCCCAGTTGGCGATCGAGGCCGTGATGTCGCCCGCCATCGCGGCGCGGGTGAAGGCGGACAGCGGTTCGTCGTCGATCAACGGGCGGTTCTCGTGCAACCAGGTGTATTTCGGGCCATCGGTCTGGGGCCAATCCGGCTCGGGGTTCTGCACCTCCGAGCCCCAGCCGTAGGTGCGCATGAAAAGCGTCGGGGAAGTCTCACCCAGCGGCATCGGCGGCATCTGTACCGGCGGTGACCAGATGTGTCCGTCGGGCTGGAGACCGCGCCGCACGAACAGCGCGCTGGCCTGTGCCACGGGGGCGCCGTCCTGGATGATGACGGCCTCGACCAGGCGCAAACGCCGCCGGTCCTGCCGCACCTCGGTGTGCACCTCGAGCGGTTTGAGCGCCGTCGGCCGGGGCAGGTCGACGGTGAGCCGCGCGGGTTGCAGGTGCGCGTCCGGCGCGGCCCGCTCGACCGCCCACGCCAAGAGTCCGCCGACGACGTGGCCGCTGAGCGATGGGCCCCAGCCGCCGCGCGCGATTTGTGTTGGTACGAAATGTTTTTCGTCGCGCACGAAATACGGCGCCGGCTCCGCCCATCGGGCTTCATCCGGAACGAAATTGGGCTCGGCCACTGCATGACCCTTCGCGTGAGGGGATCGCGGAACCCTGCTGAGATCCGCAACCGTGAATGTTACAGTTGCGCTTCCAGTCGCTGGATGCGCACCGTGCCGGTCAGTCGATGGCGGCGCCCACCAGGTGACCGATCACGTAGGTGACCGTCAGTGCGAGGCTGCCCCCGATGGCGTTGCGCAGCACCGCGCGAAGCTTCGGCGCCCCGCCCAGGCCGGCCGAGACCGCTCCGGTGACCACCAGCGCCATCAGCACCGCCACCATGGTGACGGGGATCCGCCACGTGGTCGGCGGGGCCAGAATGGCGATCAACGGCAGCAGGGCGCCGATCGCGAAGGACAGGGCCGACGACGATGCCGCCTGCCACGGATTCGTCAGCTCCTCGGGATTGATGCCGAGTTCGACCTCGGCATGGGCCAGCAACGGATTCTGATCGGTGAGTTCCTCTGCCACGGTGCGCGCGGTGGCGGCCGTCAGGCCTTTCGCTTCATAGAGTTCGGCGAGCTCGTCCAGTTCGGCGGCCGGATCGTCGCGCAATTCGCGACGCTCCTGGCGCAGCAACGCCCTTTCCGTGTCGCGTTGGGTGCTGACGGATACGTATTCGCCGAGGGCCATCGACACCGCTCCGGCGACCAGCGCGGCGCTTCCGGCGGTCAAGATCGGCGCTCGCAGGGTCGTTGCTGCCGCAACCCCGACGACGATGCCCGCGGTGGAGACGATCCCGTCGTTGGCGCCCAGCACGCCCGCGCGCAGCCAATTCAGCTTCGAGGACACCGATCCGACATGCGGTTCGGCCGGATGTGACGTAGTCGACACGGCGGCAACGATATAGAGGAAAACCCTGGCCGACTAGCCAACCTAGCCTTGCCAAACCGGTGCGTGTCGATGCCCCGCCCAAGCATTGCATGGGCCAGACACAGCTAGTCCATAGGGAAGCTATCTAGCGTCTGGGTTGTGTCGGGGGGAGGTTCCGAGCACATCCCTAGTTGAAGAAGTCCCTAGTGGATAGGTGAAGCACCATGAAGTTGAAGCAGCTTGTCGGAGGGGTGACCATCGCCGGCGCGCTCAGCGCCGCGGCCCTGGGAATGGGCGCCGGGTTTGCCAACGCCGCGCCGGGCGGTCCGCCGCCCGGTCCCGGTGGTCATGGCGCACCGCAACCCGGGGGCTTCCACGCCCCCACCGGGCCCAACGATCCCGGCGGACCCGGTGGTCCTGGCGGTCCCGGTGGTCCTGGTGGTCCGCCCGGGGGCCCGGGTGGACCCGGTCATTCCGGTGGGCCTGGCGGGCCTGGCGGCCCCGGCGGCCCCGGTCCCGATCACCCCGGCGGTCCGGGCGGTCCGGGTGGTCCCGGCGGCCCCGGTCCCGATCACCCGGGTGGACCCGGTGGTCCGGGCGGACCCGGTGGTCCGGGCGGCCCGTGGCACGGCGATGACCAGCGCGGCTACTTCCACGGCGCCCCGTGGGGCGACGGGCCCGGCCCGTGGGGCCCGGGCGCACCGCCGCGGCCGGCGTGGGATCGACCGCTCCCCCCGCCCGGCGGTCACTGGGTTTACGGCCCGATCGACTACTGGGGCTACCAGGAAACGCCGTACTGGAACCCTCGTTTCAACCAGTGGGGATTCGACTTCTTCGGGGTCTGGATTCCGCTGTAAAGATCGCTGAACGCGATGCCCGCCTCGCCGATCGGCGACGCGGGCATCGTCGTTTAATGCGTTGGCGGCGAACGCTTCCGCGGTTCGACGCGAGTTTCAGCGTTTGGTGCCGACGGTCAACAGGTCGGACACGAGGCGGGTCCAGACCGGCCGCGGGATCCGGTGCTGATCGCTGATCACGAACCCGGCGTCTTCGAACAGCGCCCGCATCTCGGGCGCCGACGTGTTGTGTTGCGGCTTCCACCGGTTCTGCGCGGAAGACTGCAGCCGCGGTTGCCGCGTGCTCAGGGCCGACACGGCCACCAGGCCGCCGGGCGCGAGCACGCGATGGAATTCGCGCAGCGCCGCGGGCTGATCGAAGAAGTGGAACGCCGAGGTCGTCACGACCGCGTCGAGCGCACCGTCGTCGAAGGGAAGCTGTTCGGCCGGGCCGCGCAACCACTGCACCCGATCCGATTTGGCCCGGGCCTGGCTGAGCATGCCGTCGGACATGTCGACGCCATAGATCTCGTCGGGATTCAGTTCACGCTGGATCCGGTCACTGAGAATCCCCGTGCCGCAGGCGATATCAGCGATCTTTCGCGCTCCGTGGTTGCGCAGCTGCGCGATCACCTCATTGTGCGGCGGCCGGTATACCCACTGCTGCAGGAACGGCAGGTCGTAGGCCGGCGCGAGGAGGGTCCACATCCGGGTGACGGCTTCGTTGAGCCCGCGGCGCTGCGGTGCGGTCACTTGGCCAGCACCGAGCTGAAGTAGACGGTGTCAGCCACCGAGACCGAGTCGTTGGTCTGCGGGATCGAGTCCAGGCCGAAGTCCGCCAGCAGCTCACTCATCTGGACGCCGACCGAGCGCCAGCCCAGGTTGTCGAGGTACGCGGCGACGTCGCTGCGCTCGCCCTGGTAGCCGAGATCACCGAATTCCAGGTCGAAGCCGTGCTCACGCCATTTCGCGGTGGCCCTGCGCATCATTTCCTGAGCTTTCTCGGTGTCTACCTCGGACATGTCCGGAATAGCTTCGCACGCCAGCCGGCTGCCCTCGGCGCTGAGTGCGGTGATGTTGTCCAGCAGGCGGTCCTGCGCCTCGGGCGGCAGATAACCGAAGAGCCCTTCCGCGATCCACGCCGTGGGCCGGCTCTTGTCGAATCCCGCGTCCGCCAAGGCTTTTGGCCAATCGTTGCGCAGATCGACGGGGACCGTGCGCAGCTCGGCCTGCGGGGCGGCGCCCAGCTCTCCCAGGGCGGCGGCCTTGAATTCGATCACCTGCGGCTGATCGATCTCGAACACCGTCATGTCGGCGGGCCAGGGCAGCCGGTAGGCGCGTGCGTCCAGGCCGGACGCCAAAATCACCGCCTGCCGGATCCCGGCCTGCGTCGCGGCCTGGAAGAACGAGTCGAAGAAGCGGGTGCGGGCAGCCATCGCGGCAGGCATGTGTTCGAGCTTCCAGCCGGACTCGTGGTCGTCGACATCGGCGGCGACCAGGTCGCCGGAGACCCAGCGCGTGAAGAAGTCCACGCCGACGGCACGAACCAGGGGCTCGGCGAATCGGTCCTCGATCAGCGGGTTGTCGGCGTTGGTCGCGATCGCCCGGGCGGCCGCCACCATCGTGGCGGTCGCACCCACACTGGTCGCAAGGTCCCAGGTGTCGTTGTCTGTGCGTGGCATGCGGCTGTTGTCCCCCTCGGAATCGGATTACTTAGCCGGTATAACGACCGGCGGGCGGGTGGAGTTCCCGCGCGCCGACCATCCGGCGATGTCGCCGATTCCAGGCGGGCGTTGCCGCAGCTAAGCGGGCCTTTTAGTGCGCTCCTGGGTGGCCGGGCGCCCCGGGTCCACCGGGCCCTCCCGGTCCACCCGGTCCACCCGGTCCGCCGGGCCCACCCGGTCCGCCGGGCCCGCCGGGGCCACCCGGGCCATTTGCGGCCGGAAGCAAGAACACGCACTCATTCAGCTCGACGCTCCAGCCCCAGCCCGGGGCGCATTCACCGTCGGCGCGGGAGATCGCGGACGTCCCGAGCACCGTCACCGGCAACCCCGTCAGCGCGAGGGCGAACACGCCGATCAGGGAGCGCCGCAGGTACCGTCTCATCGCCGACCTCATTTCGTCCTTTGGGGCAGGGCGCGCGGCGTTGGCCCGTCGCATCAGGCCCGACCCGCGCACATCATTGTGCGGCAATCGACGCGTTAGCGTGCCGAATCGGCGGACCTGAATGTTGTTGGCGGCTCGCGCCTTCAGTCGGTCATCAATTCGAAGACCGGGATGACGCGATCGGTGCGTTGCTGGTATTCGCCGAAGCCGGGAGCGCGCTCGACGATGACGGGATAGATCAAATCCCTTTCCTCGCGCGGCAATTCGCGCGCGGTCACCGACTTGGGAGCGTCGGAGCCGATCTCGACGGTCACGTCGGGGATGGCGCGGATGTTGTGCACCCACGCGGGATGCTTGTCTCGGCCCGCCGCCGAGCCGACGATATAGATTTTGTCGTCGATGTCGAAGTAGGCGACCAGGTTGACGCGTTGGGCGCCGCTGCGCGCACCCTCTGACGTCAGCAACAACAGCGGGAAGCCCTCGAACTGTCCGCCGACCTTGCCACCATTGCGGCGAAACTCTTCGATGTTGTGCTCGTTGAATTCCCGTTCCGAGCTCAGCGCGTCCTCCATTACGCCATCGTGGCACGCAGGAGGCACATGGGCCAGCCATAACAGGTTATATGTTGCGCCGCAAGGATATTCAACGCCGAGAAAGTGTTAGCGCTTCTCGGTCGGCGGCGCGGTGACGATGGCGGTGAGCTCGGTCAGGCCGCTGACCTTGAGGACGGGCATCAGGATCGGGTGCGCGACCAGCTCAATGCGGTCGGCGTGGGCGGCCAGGGCATTGATGGCGGCGCTGTCGAGGTACTCCACGGCGCTGAGATCGACAAGCACCGCCCCGTCGCTGCCGGTGGCGGCGGTGGACAGGGCCAGGGTGAAGGCGTCGACATTGGTCAGGTCGATTTCCCCCGATGCGACCAGCACGAGTTTCCCGTCGCGCCCGCGCGCGGTGTCGAGCGTTAGCGGCGTGGTCATCAGGTGATCCGCGCCGATAGGTGAACGGTGGTTCCGTCGTGCGCCGGTCGGATGTCGACGTCGTGCATCAGGCTTCGCATCAGCGGGATGCCCCGGCCGCGACGATGATGGGAGGCCGGCTGCGGAGCCTTCCACGAACCGGTGTCCGTGATCGTCAACTTCACCTCATCGCCCACCGCGACCGCGCCGAGCCGAATGAGGCCATCCGGTCTGTGCCGGTGGCCGTGCTCGATCGCGTTGGCGACCGCTTCCCCGGCGGCAACCAGCACGTTCAAGGCCTCCTCGGGGCCCACCCGGACGCGGGCCAACCACTTACGCAAGGCGTTGCGGGTGGGCGCGAGCTGGCTGACATCGGCGGGGAAGTTCAGCTCCAACGGCGCCGGATGACGGTAGAGCAACAGGACGACGTCGTCCTGGTACCCGCCCGGCGGCGCGACGCGGGTCATGACCTGGTTGGCCAGATCTTCCAGTCCCAGCGTTCGGGCGTCCTGCGCGACGTCGGCGACGCGAAAGATGCCCCGATCCAGCGGACTGCGGCGACGCTCGACCAGCCCGTCGGTGTAGAGCAGCAGGGTCGTGCGCGCCGGTATGGTCACGCGGGCCTCCGGGCGCGACCAGTCCCCCCGTATTCCCAAAGCAATGGTGTGGCCGTCGTCGAGCAACTGGGTGCTGCCGTCGCCGTGCACCAGGATGGGCGGCGGGTGCCCGGCGCTGGAGTAGACCAGTTCACCGGTGTCGGGGGTCAGGACCGCGCACACCGCGGTGGTGCATTGCGCGCCGGGCAGCCGCGCGGCGAAGCGATCCAACCCCGCGAGAGCTGCAGCGGGGCTTGGGTTTTCGAACAACAGCGCACGACAGGCGCTGCGCACCTGACCCATCACCGCGGCGGCGGCGAGGCCATGGCCGACACAGTCGCCGACAACCAACGCGATGCGCCCGTCCTCGAGGTCGACGATGTCGTACCAATCGCCGCCCACTTGCAACGGCCTTGTGGCGGCCTGGTAGCGCACCGCGAATCCGGTGGGCAGATCGGCCGGGCCGAGGATCGCGTGCTGCAGGGCCAGAGCGGTTTCGCGCTGCTGGTCGACTTGGTGCACCCGTTGCAGACCCTGACCGAGGCGGCCGGACAGCACGGTGAGCAAGGTCTGGTCCTCCAGGGTGAACGGGCGTTGCTCGGCCAGGTCGATCCAGACGACGAGCACGCCCTCGGGGTGCTGCAGCGCAATGCCCGCCGTCCCCGGCTGCGTCGTCGTCGGGGTGAGTAAGTCGCCGTCCCGCAACGAGCTGAGCGCCTCTTGCGTGTGGGACGGCAGGTCGGCCCACTGCGCCGGCTCGCCCACCGACACCACGTGTGGCGCGCCGAAGGCCGTCTCCGCAGACGAGCCGTACGTCGGAAAGGTGACGGCCAGGACCCGGCGCGCCCGCCACAGCCGGCGCAGTTCTTCGGCGGCGGTGTGGACCGCTTCCTCGACCGTATCGGCTTGGGCCAGTTCCTGATTGAGCGCGTGTTCGCGGCCCGCCGCCAGCGCCAACGCGATCGCGGCATGCCGGGCGAAGTCGCTGACGAGGTCGAGGTAGTCGTTGCCGAACGGGGGCTGGCGCGGGTCGCGCGCGACGGCGATGACACCGAGCACCGCGCCGTCCGCGATGAGCGGGATGACGATCGCCGGGCGTTCACCGACATCGGTGAAGCCCTCGATCGGGTATTGGAAGGAATCGGTGATCAGCGGCAGACCGCGTCGCGCCACACCGCCCGTGGTCGAGCGCTCCATCGGGACCTGCCGACCGATCACTTCCGACGAATAGCGGCCCGCCGTCGCGGCCACGACCAGGGTGTCGGCCTCGTCGGCGGGCGAGTCCGGCTCCCGGGGCACCAGCAAGATCGCCTGCTCGGCGCCGGCCAACTCCAGCGCCCGGTTCACGATGAGCTGCAGCGGCCCCGTCTGCGGGTCGCCGGACAGCAGCGCGGTCGTGATCTCGCGGCTGGCCGTCGTCCATTTCGCCGTTTCACGCTCGCGCTCGAAGAGTCGTGCGTTGTCGATGGCGGCGGCGGCCGCCGTGGCCATCGCTCGTACGGCACCCTCCTGCGAGTCGGTGAAGACGCGCCCGGGCCGGTCGTCGGCCAGGTAGAGGTTGCCGAAGTTGGCCGCCCGCACGGTGATCGGGATTCCCAGGAACGCCCGCAACGGTGGGTCCTGCGTGGGCAGCCCGGCGGTCTGCGGATCGGCGCTCAGATCGTCGACGCGCAGCCCTTCGCCGACCGGGAGGTCGCCGAGCCGTCGCGCCGCGTCGCCGTCGATGCCCGCGTGCACGAAGGACACGAGGCTGCCGTCGGGGGCGCGGATGCCCAGGGCGGCGTAGCGGGCGCCGGTCAGTTCCATCGCCGCTTTGAGGACGCGGTGCAGCGTCACGTCCAGGTCCAGATCGGAGCCGAGCTCGACGATGACCCGCACCAGTTGTTCCATCTGGTCGCGCGCCGCGACCAGCTCATCGAGCTGGTCGTGCATCTGGCCCACCAGTTCGCGCCGGCCCTGCCAGGTGAAGGCGGAGTCATCCCGGTCGCTGTCCATAGGCACCAAGGTAGTGCGTGGTGTTGCCGGCGCGCGGGCGCTGCGGCCTTTACTGAATCTTGACCGGGTATTGAATTGCCCCGCCGACGATAGGCGAGGTGAGTACCCTTTTAGCGGTGGAACTGGGGGTTTTAGGCCCTCTCCAGGTCCGGCGAGGCGGAGCGGCCGTCGGTATCCCGGGCGCGAAACCTCGCGCCATCCTCACCATGCTCGGACTGCACGACGGTTCCGTTGTGCCGGCCGACACGCTCGTCGAGTTGCTGTGGGGCGAGGACCCGCCGCGCACCGCCGACAAAGCCCTGCAGACCCACATCTCCTCGCTGCGCCGCACGCTCGGTGACGGCTTCGTCCTGACGCAAGGGGCGGGTTGGGTCCTCGCCGACAGCGAGGTCGATGCCTCGCGGTACAAGACGGCCGCCCGACTGGGACGCGCGGCCGCCGCCGCGGGCGACACCGGCCAAGCGGTGGCCCGGTTCGACGAGGCCCTCGCGCTATGGCGCGGAATCCCCGAACTTCCCGATGGCCGGCGCGGCACGTCCGAGAAAACGCGGTGGATGGAGGGCCACGCCGCGCTGGTGGAGGATCGAGCCGACGCGTTGCTGGCGACGGGCCGCGCCGCGGAAGTCATCGGCGATCTCGAGGCCGCGGTTGCCGACGCTCCGCTGCGCGAAAGACGGTGGGGCCAGCTGATGCTCGCCCTCTACCGCGCCGGCCGGCAAGGCGAAGCCCTCGGCGCGTACCAACGAGCGCGGCGGCTGCTGGCCGACGAGCTGGGGGTCGATCCCGGACCGGAACTTCGCCGGCTCGAGGCCGCGATCGTCGCGCAGGACTCCTCGCTGGACATTGCTGTGGCACAACATGTTCCGTCGGTGACCCGCGCGGTGACGTTCCTACTCACCGATATCGAGGGGTCGACGGCCGCCTGGGAGGCCGAAGCCGGGGCCATGGCGGTGGCCCTCGCCCGCCACGACGAGCTGATCGAACACGTGGTCACGTCGCGTGGCGGTCGGCTGATCAAGACGCGCGGCGAGGGCGATGCAACCTTCTCGGTCTTCGAACGGCCGTCCGCGGCCGCCTCGGCCGCGGTCGAGTTGCAGGACGCGATCGCTCATGAACCCTGGGGGCTGCGGCACCCCATCCGCGTCCGGGTGGCGCTGCATACCGGCGAGGTCGAGCTTCGCGACGGCGACTACTTCGGCCGGGCCGTCAACCGCGTCGCGCGGCTGCGGTCGCTGGCCGAGGGGGGCCAGATCCTGTGCTCGGGCGCGACCGCCGAGCTCGTCATCGACTCGCTCGCCGACGACGTGGTGCTCACCGACCTGGGGATGCGGCAGTTGCGGAATCTCGCGCGGCCCGAGCACGTTTTCGAGCTGCGACTGGAAACCGCTGAACGGCGTCCGCAGTCGCCGGCGGCCGAAACGCCGATGTTGCGCCCCGCACTGCCCGCGGTGCTCGTCGGTCCCGGGCCGTTCGTCGGGCGCGGCCGCGAACTCGAAGGTCTGCTGTCGGCGTGGCAGAGCGCACTGACGGGGGGCGTGCGCACGGTGCTGATCGCCGGCGAACCCGGCGTGGGCAAGACCCGCCTTGCCGGTGAGTGGTCGCAGCGGGCCCATGAAATGGGCGCGGTCGTGCTGTACGGCCGGTGCGACGAGGACCTCGGAGCGCCCTATCAACCGTTCGCGGAAGCGCTGCGTGCGCTCGTGCCGTGTATGGGCGCTGAGCGGCTGCGGGGACTGCGTGGCGTCGAGGCGTTGCTGGCGCTCGTGCCCGCGCTGGCCGATGTGGTGCCAGACCTCGCTCCCCCGGCGCACGCGGATCCCGACACCGAGCGGTACGCACTTTTCGATGCCGTCGTTGCCCTGCTCGAAATCGCCTCCGCGAGCGCACCGGTGCTCTTGATCCTCGATGACCTGCACTGGGCGGCCAAGCCGACGCTGCTCCTGCTGCGGCACCTGCTGCGCTTCGGCGACCACGCCCGCGTGCAGATCGTCGGCACCTACCGCAGCACCGACCTCGACCGCTCCCACCCCCTGGCGGCGATGCTCGTCGACCTGCATCGCGACGGCACGGCCAACCGGCTTAACCTCGGCGGCCTCGACGAGGACGACGTGACCACTTACGTCACCGAAGCCGGCTACGACGACGACGAACTCGCGCACGCGCTGGCGTCGGTCACCGGCGGTAACCCTTTCTTTCTCATCGAGGCCCTGCGCCACGTCGACGAGAGCGGCGGCGTGTGGGACCAGAGCACCCTTCCTCAGGGCGTACGAGAAGCCGTGAGCCGCAGGCTTTCTCGGCTGCCCGTCGAGACCAACAAGGCGCTCGCCGCGGCCGCTGTCGTCGGCAGCCGGTTCTCCCTTGAACTGGTGGAGCAGGTGGTCGGCAACGACCTCATCGACGCGTTCGATGAAGCACGCAACGCCGGCATCGTCATCGAAGAACCGGGCGGCAACTACCGGTTCAACCACGCCCTGGTCCGGCAGTCGCTGCTGGCCGAGCTGGCGTCCGTGCGGCGCATGCGGCTGCACCAGCGCATTGCGACGACACTGGAGACGATGCCGGGCGCCGACGACGAATTGTTGGCCGAGTTGGCGCATCATTATTTCGAGTGCGCTTGGGCGGGAAACGCGGCCAAGGCAGTCTTGTACTGCCGGCGCGCGGCGGACCAAGCGATGACACGACTGGCCTACGAGGGTGCTGCCGACCTGTACCGCCACGCGCTGCACGCGCTGGAAGAGCTCGATGATGAGCTGCCCGATCGCGACGATCAGGCCGCCGAGCTGTTGGTCGCGCGTTGCGAGGCCTTGTTGGCCGCCGGTGACGTGACGTCGGCCGCGGGCGCTGTCTCCCAATTACGGGCGGCGACAGTCGATTCGGCCCGGCTTGCGGCGTGGGCAACCTGCTTCGACGGGCAGCTCTCGATGCTGATCCACCCCGAGCGGTTGGACGAGGTCGAAGGCGCGTTGGCCGCGGCTGCCACCAAACTCGCCGAACAAGACGACGCCGCCGGAGAAGCCACGGCGCACACCGTCCGCGCTGGGTGCCTCGCCCGTCTCGGGCGGATCGCCGACTGCGAGGGCGCCCTCGACGACGCGCTGAACGCGGCGCGTCGCGCGCGCGAACACCGCCGCGTGAACGCGGTTTTGGCGGGTGCTCCCCTCGCGGCGCTGTGGGGCCCCAACCCGGTGCCCCGTGCGGGCGGGCGGTGCCTGGACGTGGTGCGGCTGCTGCGGATCACGACCGACTCCCCCGCCGTCGAGGCCACCTCGACACGATGCCAGGCCGTGTTGGAGGCCTTTCGGGGCCGCGCGGCCGCGGCGCGTCGGATGATCGACTCGGCCCGGCGCACGGTGAGCGAGCTCGGCTTGCGTCATGCGCTATTGGAAGTTGAGCAGTTCGCCGGGATCGTCGAGCTCATCGTCGACGATCCGGCCGCCGCCGAGCCGCATCTGCGGAAGGCCTGCAACGGCTTTCGTCGCATGGGCCTGGATGCGGACACCGCCGAGACCGCCGCGTTGTTGGGCCGCGCATGCCTTGCGCTCGGGTGCGATGACGAGGCGGACGAATTGTGTTCGGAGAGCGAGCGTCTCGCCGGGCACGCGCTGAAGGCGTCGATCGCGTGGCGGACGCTTCGCGCGCATTTGCTGGCGCGGGACAACGATCACGCTGCGGCTAGGCAGGTTGCCGAGGCGGCTGTCACTTTGGCGGAACGCACAGACGCGCTGGTTGACCACGGCGACGCCTGCCTGACGTTGGCAACGGTTTTGGGGGGCGCCGGCGACGTCGTGGCGGCGCGCGAGGCCGCCGAACAAGCGGTCGAGCTGTACGAACGCAAAGGCGCCGTGGCGCTTGCGGAGAGGGCGCGCGTGATCCTCGGCGAGACTGCCGTTGCACCCACCCCGCCTCCATCAGAGGGGCCAAGGGCCGAATTAGACAACGCATGCGTGCGAGCGGGCGAAAACGTGGTGGCCGCCATAAATCGTGAGGCCTGGGACGAGTTTGAGCGGCTATTCGCGCCAGATGGATTTATCGAGAGCCGCCGCAAGATTGTCGGCTTTGGACAGGTCGACGTCCCACCGGGCGAGTTTCCACGTGTGAACAGGCGTGTTTTGGAGACAGTTCCTATGCGGCTCACCCAAACGGTTATCGCCGTGCGAGGCGAGCGTCTAGCGCTCGCCCGATTGGTGGTAGGCGCGGAGGACGTCGGCCCCGGGGCGCCGCAGGACGAATTCCTCCTGCTTTATGGCATTGATGAAGACGGCCAGATCTCCCTGCAAGTGTGGTTCGACCTCGAAGACGTGGACGCCGCACTCGCCGAACTCGATGCCGTTCGGTTCGGAGCAGAGGGACCGAACCTGCGAAGTCTGAAGAACTCGGCAACCCGCGTGTACGAACGCTTCTGGTCGTACTTCGCCGCCCGCGATTGGAACGCCCTGGCAGCCACCGTCTCCGAAGACTTATCCGGCGCCGATCATCGACGGGTCGTGAATGCCGGGGACCGAGGTAGCCGAGAATCCGTGATCGAGGATCTGCAGGTGGCCGCCGACCTCGGGTTCACGATAGGGATGGCCGACGTCGTAGCGATCCGCGGTGAGCGCCTCGCCCTCACACGGGTGCGTGCGTCCGGTCGCGACCCGGAGACGATTCAAAACGATGCCTTCAATCTCGTCGAGATCGACGCCGACGAGCGAATCTCGTCGATCGTCGTCTACGACCTGGACGACTTCGACAGTGCCATAGGCGAACTCGACGCTCGATATCTCGCCGGCGAGGCGGCCGCCCAGACGCACACATGGGAGGTAATCGCGGAGGCCTACGCGGCGCTCAACCGACGCGAAGTCCCCGCCACGACACCGGATTTCGCAAGCATCGACCACCGACGGGGGACGGCGTTCGCGCCTGGTGACCTGATCGCATATGTCCGCGCTGCCTGGGATCTCGGACAAGACGGCAGCACCTACATCGAGGCTGTACATCGGCTAAACAACATCGGCGCGGTCGTCGCCCACGTGACGAACGGAAACTTCCAAGAGGGCTTCGACGCCGAGTGGCGGGAAGTCTTCCTTCTCACGATCGAAGGCGACCTGCTCAACCGCTGCGAGCTATTTGGCGAGGGAGACCTCGACACCGCGCTCGCGAGATTCGAGGAGCTCGGGCGGCCTGCCACAAGGTTGGAAAACGCGGCGAGCCGCGCGGGCGAGCGTTACCTAGCGCAATTCGCGGCTCACGACTGGGACGCTATGGCGGAGACGCTTTCCGAAGACTTTTCCAACGATGATCGACGTCGTGTGGTAGGCGCTGGAATCCAGCATGGTCGAGACGCCCAGATCGCGCATATGCGGACAGTTGCCGACCTGTGGACCACGGAGGTGATGCCGACGACCATAGCGACTCGCGGGAGGCGCCTTGCCCTCATGCGTCTCCGCTTCTCGGGGCGCGATCAAGGACCCGACACATTTCTCAACGAGGTACTCGGAGTGCTCGAGATCGACTCTGACGAGAGAATCGCCGCAGTCGTCTTCTTCGAAGTCGACGACTTTGACGTCGCGATAGCCGAACTCGACGCTCGCTATCTCGCCGGAGAACCCGCTCCTTACGCGCGCGCGTGGCAGGTCATCACGCGAGGCTATGCCGCCGCCAACAGGAACGAAGTTCCCGGCATGACACCGGATTCGGTGTTCGTGGACCATCGAGCGGCCTTAACGACCGAACGGGAGGACCTGAAGGGATACCTTCCCGCCCTGTGGGACCTCACGCCAGACGTCAAAGTCTACGTCGAAGCGGTGCATCGGCTGAATGAACTGGGAGCGGTCATGACCCATACTGCGCGCGGCACTTCGCAGGAGGGCTTTGATGCCGAGTGGCGGACAGTCGTCGTTGGCGTAACCGACGGCGATCTCTACCGCCGCGTCGAGGTCTTCGACGAGTCCGACCTCGACGCCGCGAATGCGAGGTTCGAAGAACTCAGCCGGCCGACAACCGAGCTCGTGAATGCGGCTGCCCGAGTGGCCGAGAAATTCCTAGCGCACTATGCGGTCCGCGACTGGAAAGCAATGGCAGAATTGCTCGCCGAGGACGTTTTCTCAGACGACCGTCGTCGAGTCGTAAATGCCGGGGTCCGGCGTGGTCGCGATGCTGAACTGGCGAATTGGCGTGCTACTAGTGAAGTCTGGAGCACTCACGTGGCGTCGACCGTCGCTATCCGCGGAGAACGCCTCGCGCTTTTTCGCAACGCCTTCACAAACCACGACAAGGCCTCTACGGCGTATTCCGCTGCGGCGTTCGCCGTTGTCGAGATCAACGACAACAACCGAGTTGCGGGTTACGTCGTATTCGAGGCGGACGAACTCGACGCGGCCATCGCCGAACTCGATGCGCGGTACCTCGCCGGGGAGGCCTCCACCCACTCCCACACCTGGACGGTGGTGACGAAAGCCTTTGTGGCGCTGAACCAGCGGAAAATCCCGGCGACGACATCTGATTGGGTAAACATCGATCACCGACGACTCGTGCCGGTCGGCACGGGTGATCTGGCGGCATATCTCTCTGTCGCATGGGAACTTTCGCCGCAGTCCTACCTCTACGTTGCCGCCGTGCACCGCCTGAGCAACCTAGGCGCGGTGATCACTCATGTCGCGGCTGGGACTTCGCGCGAGGGGTTCGACGCCGAGTGGCAGGTAATCGACGTGATGACTTTCGAAGGCGATCGGATCAATCGCTGTGAGCTATTCGACGAGTCCGACCTCGACGCCGCGCTCGCGAGGTTCGATGAGCTGCACGGCCAGACGCGGAGGCTGGAGAACGCGGCAAGCCGCGCAGAACACCGGCTCTTTGACCGCTCGAGCACCCACGATTGGGCGGCGATAGCCGAAATCTTGGCCCCGGACAGTTTTGTCGACGATCGACGTCGAGTGGTGAATGTCGGCTTCTGGGACGGTCGCGATGCCGTGATGGCAAATATGCGAGCACTCGCCGAGGGCCTCGCGCAGGTGTCCTTGACGGTGATCGCGACTCGTGGAAAGCGCCTCTCGCTCGCCCGCGTCCGCTCGATCAATCCCGACTCCCGGCGGGAGGGATTCGCGGTAGAGCTGCTGGGAATCGCCGAAATTGACACCGACGGGCGGATCGCCGCCCACGTTTTTTTCGACGCCGACGATATCGATGCTGCCTTCGAGGAACTCGATGCGCGCTACCTCGCCGGCGAAGCTGCCGCGTACGCGCACACTTGGTCGGTGACTTCAAGGGCTAACGCCAAATTCAATCGTCACGAGCTTCCCGCGACGACGCCGGATCCGGTTTACATCGATCATCGATCGCTCGTATCGATCGAGGGGGTTGATCTGGCCACATCCGTGGGTGCCCTGTGGGACCTCACTTCGGATACCAGCGCCTACATCGAAGCCGTGCATCAGCTCACCGAATACGGAACCGTCACTACTCAAGTGCTGAAATTGACCTCGCAAGAGGGATTTGACGCGGAATTGCGGTTGACCTACGTGATCGTGGTGGAGGGAAACCTGCTTAGCCGCGTCGAAGTCTTCGAGGAGTCAGATCTCGAGGTGGCCCTTGCGCTCTTCGATCAGCTTACCGGCAAAGAACAGCCGAAGTGACAGCGCCACAACGCCAACCGCTCTATCTGCTGGCGGATAGTCAGCTGCTGTTCTGGAAGCGCGACGGTCGCCTGCTACTAGAAGCGGCGCTCGACCAATTGCATCGAGACGAGCCGTTGAGCGCCGCCTACCTCGGGGCCTCCAACGGGGACCGGCCGGAATTCTACGAAATCTTCGAGGCGGCCATGGACGCCGTCGGGATCACCGATCGTCGCATGATCCACTCGTCGTTCGACCGGGTCGACCGCGCCTTCCTCGAGGGCGCTCAAGTGATCGTCCTCGCGGGCGGCGATGTCCGTCTGGGCTGGAACACCTTCGAGGAAACCGGCATGCAGGAGACGATCCTCGACCGCTACGGCAAAGGCGCTGTTCTGGTTGGTATTTCGGCGGGCGCGATCCAGCTCGGACGCTACGGAATCGTCGAGACGCCCCAGTCCCACGGCACCGAACTGCTCGACGTTTTCGGCCTCGTCCCGATGGTGATCGACGTGCACGACGAACGCGGCGGGTGGGCCCGGCTGACGCGGACAATCCAATCGCTGCACGGAGATGCGACCGGGCTCGGCATCCCCACGGGCGGCGGAGTCGTCGTCCACGCGGACGCCAGCATCGAGCCCGTGCGCCATCCCGCGCACATAGTCGCTTACGACGGCACCGCCGTCACGCACTCACTGTCGCGACCGACGGGAACCTGACGTTCCTTGACGGCCACCCAGCCCACCTGTAATCGTCGGCGGAAGCATGACACACGCCTTCGACCCGACCGGACCCGACGGCCACCCGCGCATCGTCGCCGACTTGCTACGGCCCGATGCGTACGACCCGCCGGCCCACGACGTGCGTCTTCACGAGACGCACAGCTCGTGGGTCCTGCTCGCCGGCCCCTATGCCTACAAGCTCAAGAAGCCGGTGGACCTCGGGTTCCTCGACTTCACCTCCGTCGAGCGGCGTCGCGCCGACTGCGACGAGGAGCTGCGCCTCAATCGGCGGTTCAGTCCCCAGATGTACTTGGGCGTCGTCGAAGTCACCGAGCAGGACGGCCACTACCGCATCGGCGGCGAGTCCGGGTCGGGCGAGCCGGCGGTGTGGATGCGGCGCCTACCGGAGAAGGGCATGCTGCCGGCCAAGCTCACGCGCGGCGAGGTCGACCTTCGTCTCGCGCGACGAATCGGCCGCACCCTGGCCAAGCTTCACGGCAGGACCGAAACCGGCCCCGACATCGATGCGTACGGCAGCCCGTCCAGCGTGGCCGCGAACTGGCAGGAGAACTTCGATCAGATTTCACCGTTCGTCGGCCGGACCATCTCAAGCGACGTCAACGACCACATCCGACGCTACGTCGACGAATTCCTGCGAACTCGGGCGCCGGCGCTCGAGCGACGCGTGGCCGACGGACACGTGCGCGATGGCCATGGCGACCTGCATGCCGCCAGCATCTGCATCGACGACGGCCAAATTCTGCTGTTCGACAGCCTGCAATTCGCGCCGCGCTATCGCTGCGCCGACCTCGCTTCCGAAGTCGCCTTTCTGGCAATGGATCTCGAATACCACGGGCGCGCGGACCTGGCCTGGGGGTTCGTTGATTCCTACGTGCGCGCCAGCGGCGACGACGGTCTGCTCGACCTGCTCGACTTCTACGCCTGCTACCGGGCCTACGTTCGCGGCAAGGTCCGCAGCCTGCGCCTGGCCCAGACGGAACAGGCGTCCGGCGGTGAAACCGCTCAGCTCGTCGCCGAGTCGCGGGCGTACTTCGACCTGGCGTGGGCGCATGCGGGTGGGCTGCCCCGTCCGCCGATGGTGGTCACCATGGGTCTGCCGGCGAGCGGCAAGACCACGCTGGCGCGCGCGCTCGCCGGCCGACTCGGGCTGGTGCATCTCTCGTCGGACGTGGCGCGCAAGCGGATGGCGGGCATCGAACCCACCCGGCGCGGCAGCGACGAATTCGGTTCGGGGCTCTACGATCCCGCGATGACCCGCAGCACCTATGCCGCCCTGCGCCGCGACGCCGCGCGCTGGTTGCGTCGCGGCCGGGGCGTGGCCGTCGACGCGACGTTCGGCAATCCGCGCGAGCGCGCCCAGATGCGTCAACTGGCGCACCGCCTCGGCGCCGACCTCCGCGTCGTGCTGTGCGACGCCGACGACGCCACCCTGATCGCGCGACTCGAGCGGCGCGCCACGCAGAAGGGCGTGGTCTCGGATGCGCGAATCGAGCTGTGGCCCGAGCTGCGCGCCGCATTCACGGCCCCCGACGAGCAACCGTCCGTTCTGCGGGTCGATGCGACGCGCGACAGCGAGGAGACCGTCGAGCAGGCGCTGGCGCTGCTGCGCGCTTCCTACCGCTAACGGCGCCGTCGCGCGCCGTGCCGTCCTAGCACGTCGGCGTTGGCCAGCGTCTGGGCCTGAGCGGCCAGGGTCGATGCCCTGTTGGCGTGCGCGATCGCCTCGGCGTCGTTAGTGGATTCCTTGCCGCGCGCCGCCGCCAAATGCCGCTGGGCCTCGTCGAGCCGGGCCTGGGCGTCGGCGCCGACGGTGTCGCGATGCCGGGACACGTAGTCAGAGATTTGGCGCAACCGCGCATCCGCGGTGGACAGCGCCTGCGGCAACGATTCACCGTGCCCCGCAACGCTGCCCGGCGCGCGCCGGCGCCGACGCGCGCGATAGAGCACGAACAGCAACAGCAGAACCACGGCGACGATGACGCCGATCGCGACCAGCGGCCAGATCGGCTTCGACGAGCTCGCCGGCCTGGCCGAACTCGCCAATTTGTCCAACCCGTCGGCCGCGGCGACCGCCGCTCCGCTCCAGTCCTTGGCGCCCAGCACGGGTTCAATTTGGTTGCGCCGCAGGCTATCCAGCCCGGCAGCGGTCGGCCCCTGCACCTGCGGCGGCACGGTGAACGAGTACGCCTTGGTGTTCGTGGCGATGGCCAGCAGCGCATCCTGGCCGCCCAGCCCGCTGGCGGCGCGGGTTTTGTCGGCCCAGTTGTCGGGCTTGAACCGGGAGAAGTTGTCGACGTAGACGACCCATAGCTGAATATGCCGATCGCGATACAGCCGGTCGATCGCCGCGCTGACCGTCGCGCGACCCGGATCGGTCAAGACCCCGGTGGTGTCGGTGATGTGGTCCGTGAGCTTCGACGGCGGCTGCGCGGCGCCGGGGCTTGCCAGCAGCAAGCCCGCGGTGAGGATCGTCAGGACGGAACCGAACAGGCGAATAACCCGCATACAGGTAACTTAGCCGCCCCTTCGCGTTGGGTCAGGAGGGCGCCGCATCCGCGACCAACGGGGCGCGAATCGCTTTGCGCACGTCGACGACCAGCAGAATCCGCCCGAGACGCCCGCTCGCCACGGCTCCCCCACGCACTGGACACCCACTGGTTACGCGCGTAACCTCTGTCGCGCAACGACAGCATTCTCGCGAGCGAAAGGCCACTGAGAACCGTGAGTAACGCCATTGAGGTCTTCAACCCGTCCACCGAGGAGCTGATCACCGAGGTCCCCGACTCCGACCAGGCGGCCGTCGACGCGGCGGTGGCCCGCGCGCGTGAGACCTTCGAGTCGGGCGTGTGGCGCAAGGCGCCGGCGTCGCACCGGGCCAATGTCCTCTTCCGCGCGGCGCGCATCATCGAGGAGCGCACCGACGAGCTCGCCGCGCTCGAAGGCCAAGACAACGGCATGAACCTGACGGCCGCGCGGCACATCATCCCGGTGTCGGTCGACATGCTGAAGTACTACGCCGGCTGGGTCGGCAAGATCCACGGTGAGTCGGCCAATCTGGTGTCCGACGGCCTGCTGGGCACCTGGGAGACCTACCACACCTTCACCCAGCTCGAGCCGGTCGGCGTCGTCGGCCTCATCATCCCTTGGAACGGACCGTTTTTCGTCGCGATGCTCAAGGTCGCGCCCGCCCTCGCGGCCGGCTGCAGCGCCGTCCTCAAGCCCGCCGAGGAGACGCCGCTGACTGCGCTGAAGCTCGAGGAGATCTTCCGCGAGGCGGGCCTGCCCGACGGCGTCCTGAACGTCATCACCGGCTACGGCGAGACCACGGGCGCCGCGCTCACCGCGCACCCCGACGTCGACAAGATCTCGTTCACGGGGTCGACGGAGGTCGGGCGGCTGATCGTCAAGGCGGCCGCCGGCAACCTCAAGCGGCTGACGCTGGAGCTCGGCGGCAAGTCCCCGCTGATCATGTTCGACGACGCCAACCTCGACAAGGCGATCTTGGGGGCGGGCATGGGCCTGCTCGCCGGTTCGGGGCAGAACTGCTCGTGCACGTCGCGCATCTACGTCCAGCGCGGCATCTACGACGACGTCGTGCAGCGGCTGGCGGAGTTCGCCCAGATGCTGCCGATGGGCGGCAGCGAGGATCCCGACTCGGTGTTGGGCCCGCTGATCAGCGACAAGCAGCGCAAACGGGTAGAAGGCATCGTCAACGACGGCGTGGCCGCCGGCGCGCAGGTGATCACCGGCGGCAAGCCGATGGACCGCAAGGGCTACTTCTACGAGGCGACGATCATCACCAACACCACGCCCGACATGCGGCTCATCAAGGAGGAGATCTTCGGGCCGGTCGGCTGTGTGATCCCGTTCGACGACGAGGACGAGGTAATCGCCGCCGCGAACGACACGCACTACGGGCTGGCCGGGTCCATCTGGACCGAGAACCTCTCCCGCGCCCACCGCATGGTGAATGAGCTTCGCGCGGGCCAGGTTTGGGTGAACTCCTCTCTCGCGGCCGACCCGTCGATGCCGATCAGCGGCCACAAGCAGTCCGGGTGGGGCGGCGAGCGCGGCCGCAAGGGCATCGAGGCCTACTTCAACACCAAGGCGGTCTACATCGGTCTGTGACCTGCTGCCCCGGGCGGCCGCGCGCGTAACGCCACGGCGGAACTATCGCCGATTTTTCGCCGTGGCGTTACGCCGGGCCATCCCGGAGACTTTCGGCTACAGCGGCTTTCAGTGAGACGCTACGAGGGCACGGCCCTCGTCGGTGCAGCCGGCAATGAAGTCAGGGGCCGAGTCCACTTGGGCGATCTTCCCGCTTTTCAGATCGCTCTGCAGGACCCTCTGGCAGTACTGGTTCCAATCGGTGTCAGCATTCAGCTGCACGAGATAGTGCTGAATCTGCTCATCGATGGCCTGTTTGCCTTGGTTGTACGAGGGCGACCCGGGGTCGGCGCCCGCGCCGGGCGCGAAGACAACGGCGGCGGCACTAAGCACCGCTGCCAACGTCAACCCGCGCAGGCGACTCACGCAAGCAATCTTACCGAATCGCGGCCGTCTAGAAAGTCCACGAGCCGGCGGACTGAAGCACGAAGCCGCGGTTGAGGATTGGATCGATGCAGGCGGTCAGGCGGTCAGCGCCCACGACGCATGTGATGTCGCCTTTGGTGAGCTTTTGGCCGACGTTGAGCAGCGGCGAGGTGATGATCGGGCAGCCGGTGCCCTTTTGAAAGCTGTATGGGTTGAGGTCCGTCGGAAGCGATGACGGCGAGGCGACCACCGAGCAGCCGTCGCTGCCGACGGGGGCGTTGTCCGGCAGACCAGGCAGTGGCCCATCGCAGCTGGCGCTGACATGATCGCCCGGCTTGGGTGGGTTGGGGAGGATGCACTGCAGCCCATCGGGTGTCGCGAAATAGGCCGCGCCGCCGGCGCGGGCCGCGGCGGTAAAGGGCGCGGCGTCGACCGCTTGAAATGCGTTCAGATCGGGGAATTTCGGCGGCGGCGTGGCCGTCGCGACGCCGGGGGCGTTGCGGGAACATGCCAGGCTCAGGACCGCAACGGTCGCGGTGATCACCGCTAGGGTCACCCTGCTCAGCATGTGGTGTCCCCCTTCCTAGTGTTGGACGCCAAAGGTTGTCGTCCACGTGTTGGGATCATAGGTCGGCCCGGGCGGCCAGGTGCTCACTCGAAGCTGAATTGTCTCAAGGCCGGTCGCGGGGTCGAGCGTCGTGCCCGTGATGGTGGGGCCGTAGACGGTCGGAAGCTGGTTGGGGGCCACCAGCGTTTGGGGTGTCGCCCCCATCAGCCCTTGCGGTGTGGCGGCGGTGATGCCCTGCACGGGGCCACCATTGGTCGCGCCGACGAGCATGAATCCACCACCTTTGAGCGAGACCAGTTGGCTTTCACGATCGCCGGGGAGGCTGACGGTGCCGACGCGCTGCAAGTTGTTGATCCAGCTGTTGGGTTTGGCCGGATCGATGGGTCCCGACACCCACATGCCGCGGGTGGTGTCGCCGACCCGGTTGCTGGTGTTGCCGACGATCACCATCTGGTTGGTGGCGGGGTCGTAAACGCCGCTGGCCTGGTAAATCCCCGGCAGCTCACCAACTTTCACGGGATGGGTGGGATCAGTGTAATCCCAGACCGACCCGTTGGTCGCGAATTCGTTGAACCCGGGCGTCACGGACCCATCCGGGTGGCTGAAAAACGCGTAGCGATGGCCGTCGGGCCCCAGCGCGGTCCCCGTCGGCAGCGGGCGGGTGCCCGGCGGCCCTTGCGCGAGCTCCGATGCCGGGCTGCGCGGAAAACCGTCTCGGGGGTCGCCGCCAAAGGTGGGGCCCTGGCCGTCTTGGAACTGGTCTTGCAGGTCGTAGGTGTTTTGCTCGTGTTGGGGCGGGCCGGCCGGTCCAGTGATCCTGGGGTCGCTGGGTGGAGCGTCTTGCCCGTCCCCGAAGCCCGCCGGCTTGAATTCGGCGACCGCGGCAGCATCTTGCGGGGTGAGGTGTCCGTTCGCCTGTGCTTCACGCAGCGATTTCGTGTAGGTGTCGCGGATCGAGTTCATCTGCTTGAGGGCGTCCCGCGTGTCATCGGCGGCGTCGGCTTTGGCGTCCTTGATCAAGGTCTCGAGCGCCCGGCGGCTCTTCGCATCGAGGGTGGGGTCTTGCAGATCCTTGGTGGCCGCGCCGATCAGTTTGTCCAGCAACTGCAGTTGTCGTTCCAGCGTGGCGATCTCCGCGGAGCCCTCTTTTTGCGCGGCGGCCAGCATGGCGGCGATGTTTTCCAGGTCCGCGGCGATCTTGGGCAACTGGTCGGTCTGCAGGCGAAGCGATTTGGTCAGCCGCTGCACTTCTTCTGAGCCGTTGATCGGGTGGTCGCCGTTCTGGTGGTTCCAGGCCTGATCGAAGCGCTTGCGGGCCTGCTCGAACTCCTCTTGGGCGGCGGTGGAGCACCGGCCCGCCGCGTGGAAGGCCTCCGCCAATTGGGAGATCTGAAAGGGGTTGCCGGCCTGCAAACTGCGGTTGACCGCCCAGGGATCGCCGCCGGCCTGGGCGATCAGATCGGCAACGCTCAACCAGTTCAGCTGCATCGCCCCGCCCATTTGTGCTTTTGACCAGCTTTGACGCTACCTCCGCTGGGTCCCCTGTCCCCCTATTCCACCCGAAAAGGCGCCGCAATTCACTTCAGTGCGCTCGGCGCGGAGCTAATCGGGGACGCGTGGCGAGGGGCGCGCTTCAATAGCATTGCGGCCAGGAGGACATGATGGCGCGCTTCAAAACCGAAATGGAAGTCTGCCCGCACTGCCGGCGCTCGGCGGAGGCCACGGTCGAATACAACTACGACAACGACGGCAAAGTCACCGGCAGGCGGGTGCGGGACGTCAACTGCCGGTACGCGGACTGCCCGGGTAGCGAGGTGCCGCCGCACTGGGGCTAGGCGATGTCGGTCGCCCGCTGCTTCGTGTCGGACTCCTTGTCGGAGAGAAGATCCCCTTCTTGGAGCATTCAAAGTTTGGCGACGCCGCCGATTCCACGCTCAACTCGCTACGGGCGTCCAGGCTCACCCGCCGCGCCGAGCCCGCGGTGAGACAACGTCTTCACTGGGTGCCAGACGGCGCCAACCGCTTCGCCAGGTACGGCGCCGTGCGGCTCTGTTTGGCCCGTGCCACCTGCTCAGGTGGCCCCGCCGCGACGACCCGGCCGCCATCGCTGCCGGCTCCCGGTCCCAAGTCGATCACCCAATCTGCACCCGCGACCATCCGCATGTAGTGCTCGGCCACCACCACGGTGTTGCCCGCGTCGACCAGGCGGTGCAGTTGACGATCGAGCAGATCCACATCGGCGGGGTGCAGCCCGGTGGTCGGCTCGTCGAGGACGTAGAGGGTGTGCCCGCGCCGGGGTCGCTGCAGTTCGGCCGCGAGCTTGATCCGCTGTGCCTCGCCGCCCGACAGCTCGGTGGCGGGCTGTCCGAGACGGAGGTATCCGAGCCCGACCTCGTGCAGCGTGGTCAGGCTGCGCGCCGCGCTGGCGACGTCGGCAAGAAACTCCGAAGCCTCATCGACGGTCATCGCGAGGACATCGGCGATCGTACGGTCGTGATAGCGAACCTCGAGTGTCTCGTCGGAGTACCGCGCTCCTTGACACGCCGGGCAGGTGGCGTATGTGCCTGGCAGGAACAATAATTCAACCGACACGAAACCCTCCCCCTGACAGGTGGGGCAGCGACCGTCGGCCACGTTGAACGAGAACCTGCCCGCCGTCCAACCGCGGCGGCGCGCCTTCAGGGTCGCAGCGAATTCACGGCGCACGGCGTCAAACAAGCCGGTGTAGGTCGCCAGCGTCGAGCGCGGCGTGCGTCCGATCGCACGCTGGTCGACCGATACCAGCCGGTTGATGTTTTCGGCCCCCTCTGCCGTCACACCAATACTCGCGTCATGATCGAGATCGACTATCCCGCTGTCGGTTTCGTCGTCGTCGGGTTCGGCAGGCTCGACCGCTCGTCCGGTGCCGAGCTGGCTGTGGACGACATCACCGAGGACCTTGACGACGAGTGTCGACTTGCCGGAACCGGACACTCCGGTGACCGCGGTGTACACGCCGAGGGGCAGGTCCACGTCGAGGTCTTTCAAATTATGGAAGCAGATCCCGCGCATCCGCAGCTGCCCGGACGGCGTACGTGGTTGTCGACGCGGCGGCCGGGCACCGTCGAAAAGGTAGTGACGAGTGACCGACCCCTCGATGTCGGCGAGGCCGGACACCGGCCCGCTGTAGAGCACGCCCCCACCGAGTTCTCCGGCCCCGGGCCCAACGTCGACGATCCAGTCGGCACGGCGCACGACGTCCATGTCGTGCTCGACCACGAATAACGAATTGCCCGCGCGCCGCAGGCGATCGAGCACCTCGAGCAGCGGCTCGGCGTCGGCCGGGTGCAGGCCGGCCGACGGTTCGTCTAACACGTAGAGCACGCCGAACAAGCCGGCGCGCAGTTGGGTGGCCAGCCGCAACCGCTGCAGTTCGCCGGGTGACACGGTCGGGGTCCGGCGACTGAGCGTGAGATAGCCGAGGCCGAGATCAATGAGTACCTGCAGGCGTGCGACCAGGTCGGCGGCGATCATGGTCGCCACTTCCGTCAGCTCGCCGGATGTCATGGACTCGTACGCGGCGGCGGCGTCGGTCCGAGAAGCCGTCGGGCGCAACGTGTTCGCGAGGTCGCCCAGAGGCATGGCCGTGTAGTCGGCGATGGTGCGGCCGGCGAAGGTCACCCGCAACGCCTCCGGCCGCAACCCAGAGCCGTCGCATACCGGGCATTCGACGGTGTCGACGAATTGCAGTACGCGGCGGCGCATCATCGCGCTATGGGAGTTGGCCAACGTGTGGCGGACATGGCGTTCGGCGCTGGAAAACGTGCCGTTGTAGTAATAATCGGCTTGCACGGGGTGCTGGCTCGGATCGATTTCGACGGTCGGTTGCTCCTCGGTGAACAGAATCCAATTGCGTTGCCGCTTAGGCAGTTTCCGCCATGGCTTGTCGATGTCGTAGCCCAGCGTGACGAGGATGTCGCGGAGGTTTTGGCCCTGCCACGCGCCGGGCCATGCGGCGACGGCGCCTTCGCGGATGGTCAGCGAGGGGTCTGGCACCAGTGTCTCTTCGGTCACCCGATGGATTCGTCCCAGCCCGTGACATTCGGGGCACGCCCCCACCGCGGTATTCGGCGAGAACGCATCGGAGTCCAGTCGTTCCGTAGCCCCCCGCGGGTAGGTCCCGGCGCGGGAGAACAGCATCCTCAACAAGTTCGACAGGGTGGTGACGGTGCCGACCGTCGACCGCGATGTCGCCGAACCCCTGCGCTGCTGCAGTGCAACGGCAGGCGGTAGCCCGGTGATGTCATCGACCTTTGGCGCGCCGGTTGGCAATAGCAGGCGGCGGGCGTACGGAGCGACCGATTCGAAGTAGCGGCGCTGGGCCTCGGCATAGATGGTCCCGAAGGCTAGCGACGATTTGCCGGATCCGGAGATGCCGGTGAACGCGACCAGCGCGTCACGCGGCGCGACGACGTCGACACCCCGCAGATTGTGCACCCGCGCCCCGTAAACGCGCACAGAAGGATCGATTTCGTCGGTGCGTCGATACGGGATTTGCGTCATCTTGCTCAGCCGAGTACCCCCGGTGGCGGCCGCACAAGCCTGCGCTCCCCGGCAGCGACCAGCGAGGGCCTGTCGGCAATCCGTTTTGACCCCCCGCCGGCCGGGAATTCCGCCGTGGCGATGACGGAAACATCACCAAGCCGGATCCGCCTGAGCCATCACGTCGTGGAACTCGATGACGGGCGGCGGATCGGGCTTTCAGTCGGCGGCCGCGGAGTGCCGTTGTTGTTCATGCACGGGCTCCTGCTGAGTCGGAAGGCCTATCTGCGGATGCTCAGCCGGATCGCCGGAATGGGATTTCTGGTCGTCGCCGTCGATGCCGCCGGTCACGGAGATACCGGGCGACTGCCCAGCAACGCGTGCGGCTTCACCGATCGCGCCGATTCGGTGTTGCGCACGCTGGACGCCCTTGGCATCGGACAGGCGTTGTTCGTCGGCCATTCGATGGGCGGGCGAATGACCATCCAGCTGGCCGCACGCGCGCCTGAGCGGGTACTCGCCGCCGTGCTGTTCGACCCGGCGGCCGGAGCGCGGTTCGACACGACCATCCCAAAATTGGTGAGGTCCCCAACCAAGGCGTTGGGCGCGGCCTACACCGCTGTCCGCGACACACTGGGCGACCCGACGCAGCTCTCACCCAGCGAGCAACTCGGATACTTCCGCGTGCTGGCCGCGGTGGCGGTGCCCAACCTGCGTGATCCACTCGCAGCCGTCCGGACGATCAGGGCCATCGTCGAGTCCGGTGATTACACGCCGATGCTGCACACCATGCGCGACGAAGGGATGCCCACGATGGTGGTGCACGCCGAAAAAGACATGATCGTGCCGTTCCCGCACGCGCGCGAAATCGCCAACGAGGCCGACGCGACGCTGTACAGGGTGCCGGACGCGTATCACTCGTGGATGATCGCCAATCCGCGCCAGGGCGCCGATGCGTTTCGCCAACTGCTCGATGGCGAATTGGGCGAGGTGCTTCGCGACGCCGCCGACACGATGGGCATCGCCGACCTCGATGACCACGAGGCGTGGGAGCGCGAATTGCTGGACCCCGATGCGCTGGTGTTGCAGTTCATCCACGGTCGCGACCGAATCGAAATCGGAGCCGAGGAGCTTGACCATGTCGACCTCGAGCTGGTGCGCCGTACGGAGCGCTCGCAGGAGCGGCTGTCCTGGGCTCGACGGACGTATCGCCGGTGGGCGGCCAAGCACCTGCATCAGGCGCGATCGCTGATCCGGCAGAGTACCCGGATCGAGCCGGAGCACCACGAATAGCTACCGGCGGAACTGAGTGGGGCGGGCGGGGCTCGAACCCGCGACCAACGGATTCGCAAGCGGCAGATCCGGACCATTCCCGTTGGACCCAGTTATATGTTGCCGCACAACGGTTTTCGACGAACACATCGCCTGGTCCGATCCCGTTGATTCTCGGTGTTTCGCGGTCATTATCGGTGAATAAACGATGGGTACGGAGGCACTTTTCTGAACGTCAGCTATCGCACCAAGCAGGCCGACAACGTTCGACAACTTTGATGTGGTCAACCACGCACAGCCGCGAGGACGTGAACAGATTCCGGGCCGATCAGGCGTCCAACAGGCCATCAGAGGAGGTAGCGTGTTCTACCCTATTACTCCACCGGACACATGCCAGGAGCGAGGTATTCGGTGACATCGGCAACTTTCACGAACCCAAAGGTGGGCGCGAGTTGCGACCCCGTTGACTCGTGGTACCGCTACTATGCCGGCTACTCTGCTGGCTTCGTCGAACAAGCGTTGAACGAGTCGGTCTCAACGCCTGGCCTCCTTCTGGACCCCTGGAACGGCACCGGTACCACAACGGTGGTCGCGGCGAGCAAAAATATCCCCGCGATCGGCTTCGACGTCAATCCTGCGCTGGTGGTGATCTCACGAGCCCGGTTGCTGGGCGCTGGGGTTTGGGCGAGTATCGACCCGCTTGGAACTGATGTAGTAGCGCACGCGACCAGGGTCGAAGACGTTGACGATCCTCTCCGGTTCTGGTTCACCGCGCGTGCCGCCGGCTCACTTCGAGGTCTCCAACAGAGTGTGCATCGCCTGCTGGTCGACGGCGGAACGGCGACGCAGCCGGCGTATCAGACTTCGTCCGGGATGAGCACCCTGGCAGCGTTCTTTTACACAGTCCTATTCCGAACCGTGCGAGTACTGATCGCACCGCGGGCCGGGACGAACCCGACCTGGTGGAAGCGGGTTGAGCAAGCAGATCGACTCGGCCCGAGCCATCGACAGATCGTGAAGCAGTTCCGGGCGTCGGCAACAGAGCTGGCCGCGAGCTTGCATCGCGATAACTACGACGGTGGCGTCGACGTCCGAGTCGGGCTCGGCGACAGCCGGCGCCTTCCACTCGGCGACCGAACCGTCGATACCGTCGTCGGCTCGCCGCCGTACTGCACGCGGATCGATTACGGGATCGCGACCAGACCTGAGCTTGCGGTTCTGGGTGCCGGAGAGCGCGACATCAAGTCCTTGCGCGACAAAATGGTCGGAACACCGACGATGACCGGCGAGCATGGCACTCCCGAGCAATGGGGTCCCACCGCAAAAGAGTTTCTCGCTGGGGTGGCCGGACACGCGAGCAAAGGCTCGGGTAGCTACTACACCAAATACTTCCACCAGTACTACGCAGGCATGTGGAGTTCGCTCGCCGAGCTGCGCCGCGTTATGCGAGAAGGCGCTTCCGCGGTCCTAGTGGTCCAGGACAACTACTACAAAGACCTGCATAACGATACCGCGCGGATCTTGAGTGAAATGGGTGTCGCTCTGGGTTTCGAGCCTGCTGACCGGCATGACTTTCCGGTGATCCGCAACCGGGCCAGCATGAACCCCCGTACACGGCAGTACCGCACGAAGGCGTCAGCTGTGGAGAGCGTCCTGGTCCTTCGGTAGGCGCACGATCTTTGTGGAAAACATGGAAAGCGTGTTAACGTGGATTCCATGGAAAGCGCGCGGGAGTTGATCGAGGTCGTCACGGCGCTCCGCAGCGCCAACGACGCGTTGCTGGATGCGACCACATCTGGTGATGTCGCCGAAGCAACTCGGCTACTCAAGCACGTGGCGGCGCTCGAGGGACGTAGGAACCGCCTGGTTCACAAGACCAACCCAAACGTCGCGCCCGCCGTGCCCTCATACGAATCGGCGACCCCGCTACGCGACCAGGTGATCCGCGCTCTGCAGCTGACTGGTCGTCCTTCCAGTGGGCGCCTGGTCTCGGATGTCACCAAGTGCCGCTGGGCCGAACGCGTCGATACCGCAAAGCTCTCCTACCTGCGCCGCGACGAAGCTCGTAGCTGGCGGAAGGCCCGAGAGCTTCCTGGGCGGCAAGCACGCGACGTCTACGTGGTCCCCGCATTGACGTACGACCGGTTTACGCCGGTCCGCGGTACAGTCGCGCTCTCGACGTGGCCTACGAGCCTGCGGCTGATCGCCCCACTGTCGCCCCGTGTCGACATGTTGCACAGCACCATCGGCTTAGCCAAAGAAGCCTCGGCGCTGGTGGGCACGAACTACGAGGCCCCGATGATGCGACTGGTGGGACGCTTGGGGGCAACCATCCCGGGCGTTAAGCCGTTCGGCGCCGAACCCCAAGCAGTGATCGAAGCTGCCCGATCGGAGCTGGAGGAGATCGAGGAGACCGACGAACTGGAACGCACCGAAGCTGCTGAGCGAGCCCATGCCCAGCTTGACGCCGAAGCACTCCGGTTCGGCACCCAGGTTCGCGTCGTTACGCTCCGCGCTGCCGGAGGATCAGGATGACCATCCCTGGTCCGCTCGAGAGCTTCCGCGGGGAGTTCCCCCGCCAGCCCCTCAATGCCCGCCGGATCGCCGGGGCGCTGGAAGCACCAGGGTGCCAGCGCCGCACCGCGCTCGATGCGGCCGCTGTCAATCTAGACAAACTTGGAAGCCTGGTCAGCGGGCGCCCGCGGGACCGACAGTCACCATTTGTCCTCAGCCGCGGCAACCAGTTTGAGTCGCAGGTGGTGGCCAACGGCATGGCTGAGATCGTCTCTCTCGCCCGGCGTCATCTCGACCTCCAGATCCCTGAGGTTCGCCAACATGACCTGTCGGTGTCCGCGTTGAAGGAGGCCTACCCGGGCGTCACCGGCATCAGGATGAACGAGCTGCGCGCCACGCTTACCCGGCAGCGCGTCGAAGAGATGCTCACCGACCCAACCCAGGCGTACAACCTCATCCGCCACGCCATGACCCGGCTGGACTTCGGCGGCGAGCCGGTCTACCTCGAGCAGGACGTGTTGGCATTTGCCGTCGATGGACGGATTCATGTCGTTGAGATCAAATCGTTCCCCAGGATTGACGGGCGCGCCGACCCCACCAAAGCTTCAGCAACGGTTCGCCAGACCGCGGTCTACGTCTTGAGTCTTCAGCAGCTCATGCTTGAGATCGGCGCCCTGCCCGACGTCGTCAACACCACCACGATGATCGTCCTGCCCGAGAACCTCACTTTTCGCCCGATCGCGGAAACCATCGACATCGACATACATGTCCGACGGCTGAGCCGCCAACTTGCCTCAGTGCCGCAGGCGGCCGAGATCCTCGACGCTGTCCCGGCCGGCACCCGGCTACCGGCACACCCCGCCCGGGGAGCCGGCGCCGACGAGTTGGCCGCCGCAGCGGCGGTCGCCCGCGAGACCCTCGCGGCGCTGCCTTCACGGTTCACCGATGGCTGCGCTACGTGCCCGCTGTTTCACCACTGCCGGGACGAAGCAGAACTTCACCGGTCCACCGCGCGACTCGGTTCGGCGGTCGCGGGTGCGTGTGGCAACGTCACCGACATTGCTGCCGCTCTCGCCCTGGCGGACGGCCGCCGTGCACCGGTCGACGCCTCCGAGGCCGCTGTCGCGGCAACCCTTGCACGCGGCGCCGCTGCTGCCCGACTCGCCATCGGACGACTCGCGTGAACGCCCTGCGGACAATCCAGGCTCTTCTGGCCGCCACGGAACGACGGGCGGTCGCGAAAACGACTCGGCGTCATGTCCACCTGGCTCCACGCCCTTTCGTCGTCGTGGGCTACCACCTCGCAGGTGATCTCGGAGCGCCGCTCGCATTGCTGTGGGGCACGTGCCGTCGGGAGCAGCCACGGTGCATGGTGGTCCCCGAACCGCGTAATCGCGGCCTGCGGTTCGAGGCCCTCGATCAATTCGCTGGGGAGTTGCTGGCCTACCTCGCGGAATTCGAGGACCGCGACGAGACAGGGGTATGCGTGGACGCACCCCAGCTCGTGGTGCCCAACGTCGCCACCGCATCCTGGCTAAGCGGGATCGTCGGCCGCTTCACCCGAAACCTAAGGACCGACGGCGATTCGCCGGCACCGCCAACAGTGCCGTTGGCAGGCAAGCACCTGTCTTTCTTCGCCGACCCGATGCCGGGAAGCAGCCTTGTCCTGGCTGCAACGGATGCGCTCGCGAACCACTGGCAAACTGGGCAGCTTCCGTCAGAGGACTTAAACCTCGCGGCCCTACTGGGCTGGATCGATCCCCCGGTGGGGATGGACGGCCCGGAGGCGGCTCGCGCGGGGGAGGAATTGCCTCCCGCTGGTCCTGATTCCGATCCCAACTGGGATGCAAATACTCTGGCCCGGCTCATCGACGCCTGGCACGCCGCCGACGACGAGGCCGCCCGGTCCGCCGTGCGAGTCGAACTTGAGGCTGAAATCCGCGAGCAGCTTACGCCGGCGTGGGAATGGTGCTGGCGGGCGCTGGACCTTCTCGATGGCCTGCCGGCCGCCGATCATGTTGCCAGCCGGTGGCAGCTGGATCGTGAGAGCTGGAGCAACCACTGCAGTCGGATTGCCCAGGGCCTGGCCTACTTTCGCAATATCCCGACGCCTGTCCAGAGTGCGGCCCGCCTAAGGCTACTGGAGGCCCGCACCGAGGAGCTTCAGCGGGCGATGGCCTGGGACGACCCGCTCGTGATGGCAGCAGCCGTTGCCAGTGGCGAGGCGCTTGCCGGGCGCGTCGTCTCCGCAGACCTCGGGCGCAGGATTCCGAACGCCAATGGGAACATGGTGCGCCGACCCCTACTTGCGATCGAACCAGCCCTGGAGTTCACCCGACCTGCAGGGACGCTGCTCTTTCTCTCGACAAGCCCAGGGGTAAAGCTGGCTGTACTGCCCTCCGACGGGAGCGGCCTCATCCGAGCAGAAGTACTTAAAGGCGCGAACCGCGCAGCGACGATCGGCCTCCTTCCTGGTCTGGACGACGATGTGGTGCTTAGCCCATACGGAAGACCTGAGTTTTACCAGCGGTCAAAGGTCGAGGACATTCCCTGGACACACCAACAGGTTGCCGAAGACGATGCGGAGGATCCCGGATGACCGCGGCAGATGACGCCGCAAATGCGCGGGAAGTAATCTGGTCGACCGTTGAAGAGGGCGCCCGGTCAACCCTTGTCGACAGCCCGCCAGGTGCGGGGAAGTCAACTCTGGTCCGCGAGATGGGCCGCCGCGCGAGGCATCGGGCCCAGGTGCCTATCGTCGTTCAAACTAATGACCAGGGCGACGACACTGTCCGTGGCTTCATCGCCGACCAACGACGAGGTGCGGCCCCCGTGCGCGTCGGGCGCCTCCACGGGGGCGACTACATCCCGCCAGCCGACCTGAGCGGGGAGGCGGGGTTGACGTTCAGCAATTCCATCGCCGACTTTTGCGACAGCGAAGTGATCGTCGCGACGGCCGCTAAGTGGGCAACCGTAGGCTTTGGTCGCACATGGCCTTTCGCCGTCATCGACGAGGCCTACCAGATGCGCTCAGACTCTCTGCTGCCGATCGGCGTCATGATGGAATCGCTTCTCCTGGTGGGCGACCCCGGTCAGCTGGCCCCGTTCACCACTGCCGACGACACACAGTTTCGAGGTCGACCGCTCTCGCCGCTCGAGACCGCGGCAACGACAATCCTTACCACGCAACCAGCAACTGCGCGCCACGCCCTGCCGATCTCTTGGCGCCTTCCCAGCCACGCGGCGCCTCTGATCTCTGACGCGTTCTACGAGATCCCTTTCACCGCCGGCACCCAGTCGCATCAGCGGCGCCTAGTACGGGGGGTTACTCCGCTGCACCGCGGCCGGGCAGCAGACGCGGTCAACAGCGCAATATCGCATGGCTGGGCGTACTTCGAACTCGAGGACCTCGTGATGCCTCAAACCGACCCCGCGGCGATCGAGACCATCGTCGACATCGTCGGACAACTCCTCGAAGCTGATATCACCGTCGAGGATGAGCATGGAACCCGGGCTCTGCAGGCCAGCAACGTCGCTGTCGGCGTCACCCACCGGGACCAGCGAGACCATGTCCGCACTGCCCTTCAGAGTGCCCACACACGAACCGGACTCCCTGTCGACGAGGTCATCGTCGACACCGCCAACGTCCTACAGGGCCGCGAGTTCGACATTGTCGTCGTTTGGCACCCGCTCTCTGGCCGCCGAGACACCAGTGAATTCCATCTCGACGCGGGCAGGCTATGCGTGCTCCTGAGCCGACATCGGCAGGCCTGCATCGTCGTCTCACGCGGTGGGATTCGTGATCAACTTGCGGGCCATGCTCCGACCGAACCGGTGTGGCTGGGCGAGAAGGGCGCGGTCTTGGACGGCTGGCATGCGCACCTCACGGTGCTTGACCACCTCGGCGCATACGCCGTGTGAGGACGAGGATGTATCAGAACTTTAGAATTGAGACAGTCTCTTTGGAACCGTTTGTAGCACACGAACTACCAGCTGGCGCTGTCTCAAAAGTTGAATCAAAACTAGAGTCTCATATTGATAGTTTTTGATACTTTTGAGACGCTCTTTGCATGGCAACTGATACCTCACCCGTCGCGACTAGGACCGCCCTGGGATACGCGCGTGTCAGCACTGGGCACCAGTCTTTGGACCAACAAGTCGACGCGCTCACAGCGGCCGGCGTGGACCCGAAGCGCATCTACAGCGACAAGCTGTCAGGAATGTCGACGCGAGAGCAGCGAGCTGGTCTTACGGCGCTACTCGACTACGCCCGCCCCGGTGACGCAATCGTGGTTGTGGGCATCGACCGGCTTGGCCGAAATGCCGCGGAGGTCATGACGACCATTCGGGACCTTGGCGAGCGCAATATTGTTCTACGGTCCCTGCGCGAGGGGATCGACACTTCCAACGCCACCGGACGGATGGTCGCAGGCGTCCTTGCCAGCTTGGCGGAGCTTGAATTGGAACTTGGCAAGGAGCGCCGCACCGCTGCCCGCGAAGCCCGACGGGCACGCGGACAACCCATTGGGCGACCCAAGGCGCTCAATCAGTCGAAAGCTGCTCTAGCGCAACGTATGAATGCGAGCGGGGAATCAGCAGTGACGATTGCCAGCGCCCTAGGCGTCAGTCGGGCGACGGTGTACCGAGTACTTGCGGAAGCGCCCCCGACCGCCGAGTGATGCCTAGATGCCGCTACTAGGGAAGGACAGCTTTGAGCACTGACGAGCACATCGAGCGATTGCGGCGACAACGGCGCAGGCAGATCGAAGAAGTTGCGCCATTGGTCGATGCCAGGCTAAAGGATGCGGCTCGGGCCATGCCGGACCGTGTCGTCGGTGAGTGGCGCGGTAAGTCCGTCGTGGACACGGCGCCGTTCCGGTACGGCGCCGGAAAGCCAGTTACCGCTGGCGAGTTGGCTCGTTACACCGTCGTGTTCGCCAATGGCGTCGATAATCCAGTGTTTGCCATTTGTCACCTGCACCAGACGGCATACGCGACATACAGCCAAGGCGACGCCCGCAGCAGTGCTCCGCGAACATGGTGTCCCGGCTGTAGCAGTGATCCAACGTGGCCGCCTGGCGAGGCCGACCCTGCCGTGGTCGCCGCTGAGGATGAAGCGCGACAGCAGCGAATCGAGAAGGTCAAAGCAAGCCGAAAGCCCCGCATCACGAAGGTGACGCAGATCGCAATCGAGCGTGGCATCATTACCGATCAACAGGCCGCACAGCTCCTCGCGATTTGGCATGAAATCCAGTCAGCACAGGCAGCATTGACTTCAGACTCAGCCGTGCCAGTTGTGCCACGCATCCGAGGTGGCACAGCGGGCACAGCTACGGAGGCATAGCCCCGAGTTGGCAACGGTCGCGTCAATCGCGGATGGGCTCGACTCTGGCGGTATGTCGTTTCCGTAGAGTCCACGATTCTTCGATCCTTCTCCGCGTTTCTTTGGCTGAGCCGCGGTTCAATTCCTCGGCGCCGACGTAGCATCTCGGTGTGAGCCGGGAGAGCGAGCAGGCGGCACGAGCGCCCAGTCGGCGGTTTGTTCTGGGTCTAGACCTTGACGGGTGTTGTGCCGACTTCTACGGCTACATGCGGGAAGTCGCGGCGGAGTGGACCGGGATCGCGCTCGCGGACCTCACTCCCAAGGTGACGTACGGCATGCCCGAATGGGGACTCTTACCTGACGAATACGATCGCCTTCACCGCTTCGCCGTTACCCAGCGGGGCCTGTTTGAGAAAATGCCTCCGATCGAGGGCGCTCCGCAGTCAATCCGTCGGCTCGGAACCGAAGGGATCAGGATTCGCGTCATCACCCACCGGCTGTTCATCCGCTGGTTCCACGAGATCGCCGTCGCACAAACCGTGCGGTGGTTGGACAACCATGCCGTTCCGTACTGGGACCTATGTTTCATGCGCGATAAGGAGGCGGTCGACGCGGACCTTTACGTTGAGGACACGCCAAAAAACATCTGCCGACTTGTTGAGCAACGTCGAGAGGTCATCGTCTTTGGCAACTCCGCCAACGCGACCGGACTCCCCGACAGCGAATACGTTGTCGCAAGGGTCACCAGTTGGGCTGAAGCAGAGGAGCTAATCCGGCAGAGGTACTACTCATGGCTCGAGCGGGAGGACGCGGATCTCCCGCCTGGGGTTGGCCTACAGGCCCCTTGGCACGAGATGCTCTAGCACTCCCTAGGTCAACGCAGCCCCAACTCAGCTAGAAGAGCGTATTCGGCAGCGAACGGCCTCCTCCGCCTCGACCCAACGTTCCTCCGATATCGCCTAATGGGTGCGTCCATTTGCCGGCCAGAACGCCAGCGGCGGTAGTGGGTCGTGCACCAGCCAAGCATGTGCGCTCGCCTGCCGCAGTTAGTTTCCTTGCACGCCACGGATTCCTCCGACCTTTCTCGTTGCCTCTTTGCCCGGGGGGCACCCCCCGCCCGACCGTTGCCGGACACACACGGCCAGTGAAGCCTTCTCTCCCCAGCATTTTTAGGCCGGGCCAATTGCATGCGCTCATACTGCTCCAGTCAAAACTGGCGCGTCGTACCGTCGCGGCGATGCTTTCGCGGCGTCACGCGGCTTCAGCTCCCTGCCTGGCCGACCCTTAGCGTTGCCCGCAGTTCGCTCGCCAGGAAAGCCACTAGCCCGCTGCGTGGGTACACTAACCTTCGACCCCTGCGGTAGGACGTCGGACCGTGCCCGAGGTTGCGGAGGTTGTACATCCGCTGCACCCCAACGCCTAACACCTCCGCCGCTTGCTCCACAGTCAATAGTTCGTCGTTACCGGCTGCCTGTGCCATCGTCTTCTTCTCCTGATCCGTTGTCGGCTAACGTATTACGGTGCTGGGAAGGAGAAGGTGGGCCACTCTTCAGGCCCCTCCCTGCATCTTTGACTGGGGTCGCAACATCTTGGAGGGGCGGCCGCCCCGTCCGGGACGGGGAACCCTGCGGGTTCGCGGACTCGCTGCGCTCGCTCTCTTGCTCAAATACCCTTCACCGCAGCTGATCTCTATGAGATCTGCCGCCCCACCCACTGGCATGCCCAGAGACTTCTGGCGTGTACGTCGGGCCACCCCAGGCATGCGAGCAGACCCCGTCTGACGGCAAGCGACCCAGTGCGAGTGGGTGACCGAATGATCCTCGGCGAGAGGGGAATTAGACGAGCCAGCCATCCTGCCAGCTATAAGCCTTCCTACTTAATTTTACCCCACACTCCCCGAATCGGGAGTCGGCTAACTACGTTCGGCTGACAGAGTAGACCTAGTGGCCGACAAGTCCGGACGTTCCTCATAGGTCGATCCATCAACTGAATTTGACTGCCAGGCAAGATCGTTTCATCCAACTTCGGCCCGCTAGGACCGAGAGGTGTGCATGCGTGCAATGGATCGACGGGCGAGTGATAACACCCGTTTCACGTCATTCGGGTTGCGATTAAATAAGAGCCATGACGAACACATCAGATGCGGTATGGCTCAGCCGGAAAGATCTTGCCAAGAGGTTAGGCATACCGGACAAGACACCGGCCGAGTGGGTGGGCCACAAAGGGCACCGGGCCAAAGTACGCGCGGTTTGGCCGTCATGTCCGCTACCGTCTCACCGATGTCATCGCGTGGGAGAACGAGCGGCTGGCCGAGGTAACGAGCTAGAGATGGCAGGCAGACCTCCGCTTCGGATCGGCCAGCGCGGGAAGATCAGCCGTAAAAAGCTCAGCAATGGTGCTTGGCTCGCGCGATGCCGGTATCGCGACAGCGACGGCGTCACTCGGATCGTCGAGAGACGCGGCCTAGCCGACGAGTTCGACCAGTACGGGAAATTGGCCGAGGACGCGCTTATCGAGGCGCTGAACGACCGACGACCCTCAGCAATGGCCGACGAAATCACTCTTGACACGCCGCTCAGCGCGCTGATTGAGCACCACCTGGAACGGTTGGCGGAAGACGGCCGCTCTCTCGCAACTATCTCGACCTACAAGTTCGCCGTACGGAAGCTCAAACAACTTCGTCGGGGCCGTCCGAGTGCACGAGGCCACACCGGCCCGCATCGACGCCGCCATTCGGTCGATGCGGGCCGCGCACGGGGCGACGATGGCACGCCAAGCCAAGACCATACTTCGCGGTGCGCTGCAGCTTGCCGTGATGGCGAGCGTCCTGAGCGCAAACCCGGTGCGCGATGTTCAGCCGATTAAGTCCAAGGCACAGCCAAAGGGCGCGACTGCCCTGACGGGAGAGCAGTTGCGTGAGCTGCTGGCTAAGTTGCGCATATCGACCTACTGCCAGGATCACGACCTGGCAGACCCGATCAGATTGTTGATCGCGACGGGGCTACGCCGGTCAGAGCTCTTGGCGCTGCGATGGGTCGACTTCGATGCCGAGGCTCGCACGCTGGCGGTAACCGGAAAGCTGGTCCGGGCGACGGGCCACGGGTTGAGCCGCATCGAGGACACGAAGAGTGCAGCCGGTAAGCGGACACTTCCGCTGCCCCAGTTCGCGGTGGACGCTCTAAAACTGCGCCATGGGCGGCCGTTCGTCGGCGAGCTGCCCATGATTTTCCCGTCAACCGCGGGCACATGGCGTGACCCGAACAACTTCGGCAAGCAGTGGCGCGCGGTACGTGAGGATTTAGGCGTAGCGGAGATAACCACACACAGCTTCCGCAAGACCGTTGCCACGCTGATCGACGACGCCGGCCTGTCTGCACGCGTGGGAGCCGACCAGCTAGGCCATAGCAAGGTATCGATGACGCAGGACACGTATATGGCAAGGGGCCGTGTCCACACCGAGGTTGCTGAGTTGCTGGACCGGGCCATTAGCGATGAATAAACGATGGATCACATTCGCTTGGAACGAAAAATGGCCTCTGACGTGGGGCTGTTCAGAGTCGGTTGATCGGTGACATTTCTATGTCGGTTGATCGGTGACACTCTGTGTTGTGGTTTAGGCCGGTGCGCTGGTGCGCAGGGCCCGTTTGTTTCGTACCTCGCCGCGGCTGGTGCGCGCGGCGGTTTTGACCAGATCATCGCCGACCCAAAACCGCAGCAGGTCCCCATCGACGTGGACATCGCAGCGCGCGCCGGCATAGTGGCGCCCGATACAGACCTGCTGCCAGGACACGCACACGATGCCGTTGGAGCACACCCGTCGACTTACCCAATCATCGCCACTGCGGTCGACGTGTCGGGCACACGAGTTCGAGGGCGGTGATGCCGGCGCACCGGCGTGAAACCGTTGAGCCGGTGTGGTCATCTTCAGGGCTTGGTGCGGCCGGGTGGTGTTGTAGTCCTCGACCCACTCATCGAGCGCCTGCTGAGCGACCTTGAGGTTGGTGAAAGGCTCACGGCCGCTGAGGAACTCAGCACGCAGACTGCGGTGAAACCGCTCGATTTTGCCCGTCGTGGTCGGACTTCGCGGCTGGGTCAACACGTGCTCGGGCTTGTCAAGATAACTGTGTAAGGTGTTGCAGCCGTTTATCTTTGGGTCATAGTGGGAGTCGGTCGGGGAATTGGATGGCGAAGGTGTTCAGTGCTTCGGTCCAGCGGTAGGTGCCTGGTCCGTGTGTTGATCCTCGTTTCTGGTTGATGTTGCGGATGGCCAAATACAGCAGCTTCATTGCTGCGGCGTCTGAGGGGAACGAGCCGCGGGCCTTGGTGACTTTGCGCAGCTGGTAGTTCAGCGATTCGATGGCGTTGGTGGTGTAGATGATCTTGCGGATCTCGACCGGGAATGCCAGGAAAGGCACGAACTCAGCCCAGGCCCGATCCCAGACAGCGATGGCTCCGGGGGATTTGGTGCGCCACTGGGCGCGGAACTCCTCGAGGGCCAGTTTGGCGGCCTCTTCGGTGGGTGCGGTGTAGATCGGACGCAGCGCGGTGGCCATCTTGCGGCGGTCGGCGTAGGAGGCATAACGCATCGAGGAGCGCAGCAGATGCACCACGCAGGTCTGGATCACCGCGGCCGGCCAGACCGCCGCGATCGATTCGGGCAGGCCGGCCAACCCGTCGCAACACACGAACAGCGCATCGCGGCACCCGCGATTGCGCAGTTCGGTGAGCACCCCGTGCCAGAATTTGGCGCCCTCGCTCTGCTGGATCCAGATGCCCAGGACCTGCTTGATTCCCTCGACATCGACGCCGATGACCACGTGGGCGGCCTTGTTGGCCACCACGCCGCCGTCGCGGATCTTGATGCGGATCGCGTCGATATACAAGATCGGATACACCGGATCGACCGGCCGGGATTGCCAGGCGGCGATCTCCTCGGTGACCACGTCGGTGACCCGCGAAATCGTGGCCGCCGACACGCGGGCGCCATAGACCTCGCCGAGGTGCTCGGTGATATCGCGCGTCGACATGCCCCGGGCATACAGCGACAAGATCATGTCCTCAACCTGGCCCAGGCGGCGTTTGCGCTTGGGCACGATCGCCGGGCTAAACGTGGCGTTGCGGTCACGGGGCACTTCCAGCTCGACCGGCCCGGCCGTGGTCAACACGGTTTTGCGGCCATGGCCGTTACGGGAATTGCCCGAGCCATGCCCTGCCGGATCGCCGTGCTCATAGCCCAGGTGATCGGCGATTTCGACGTCCAAAGCGCGTTCGAGCACCGCCTTGGTCATCTGCGCGAGCAACCCCTCGGGGCCATCAATCGGGGTGCCAGACGCTTCAGCGTCGGCCAACAAGGCATCGACTGCCGCCGGCGGCAACAACTCGGCCAACTGGGCGGCAGCATCATCTCTTGACGAATCAGATTGCGGCAATGGAACTCTCCTGTCCGGTGGTCAGCCACCACCATTCAGGCCGAACCCCTTACACAGTCAATAAGACACGCCCACGTGCTCGATGCCGTGCTCGCGGCAGATCGCATCAAAGAGCACCTCGACCGGTGGATGAAAGAACCGCCCGGTGAACACCTTGCCGTTATCGGTCAAGATCTGCTCAGGCACGCCGTAAGCCGCCAGCGCCGCCCGTAATCCGTCGCAGACCGCACGGGTGCGCTCACGAGCCATCAACTTGGCGCACACACACATCCGGGAATGATCATCAATACCGGTCAAGGCTTTGGCGCTGGTGCCGTCAGCCAACGCGAACCCGCCGACGATGTCCATCTGCCACAGCTCCATCGGCGCCCCACGCTCCCAGCGCTTCCATTTGCGCGACCGTCGATCTCGCATCGCGGGGTCGATCAGACCGGCCCGCACCAGCGCTCGATACACCGCCGACTCCGACGGCACCGGATGGACACCTCGTTTGGCCAACTCGAACACCAACCGCCGCGGCCCCCAATACGGTCGCGAGCGGCGCAGCTCGAGCATCTCGGCCTCCACCTGCCCGGGCATCTGATGCGGACACGACACCGGCCGATGCGACCGATCCACCAGTCCTTCCAAGCCCGCGGCTTCATAACGGGCCAGCCATCGGTGCAGCGTCTGACGCGCCACCCCGGTCTTCTCTGCGGCCTGTGACACCGACAACCCGTCGCCGATCACCGCCATCACGGCCTGATACCGCTGCTCAGCCACACTTAACTCCCTCATCTAGGGAGTGTCACCGATCAACCGAAACAACTGTCACGCATCAGCCGAAACACTGACACGCATCAACCGAAGGCAAAATGTCACGCATCACCCGACGTCATACACCTCTGACGTGGGGCGGGCGGGGCTCGAACCCGCGACCAACGGATTATGAGTCCGCGGCTCTAACCAACTGAGCTACCGCCCCCGACGGGGTAGTTCCGTAGGAAACCGTAGCCGAAGACCGGAGTCAGTGTCCGTCGGGCGGCAGGCGCCCACATGGCAGGTCACACAGCGATGGGCGCCACGTCGCGGTGGCGCCCATCGACAAAACGCACTCAGGCGGGCGACGACGCCTGTGCCGCCTGTCCCTTGATCGCGGGGATCATTTCCGGCGCGTAGACGAAGATCGCGGACTCGACCTCCCACTCAGCCTGCTCCGGCTTCAGCGGGGTCGTGTTGGTCACCATGTTCACGAGCCGTTTCCCGGCGGCCAACGGATTGTCAGCGCTGCGGACCTGGTCGGCGAACCAGCGGCCCTCGGCGGTCATGTTGCAGTCGTTGAACTCGGCGGAGTGGATCATCTTGTTCTGCGCAAGCAGGTTGATGTACTGGTCGTCCTTCGGGGTCATATTGCAGGCGGCCGCTGCCTGCGGCGCCGACAGCAGCGCTCCGCCCAGCATCGACGTCGCCACGACGGCGCCGGCCGCCCCCAACGCCAGCATCTGCCCGCGCGAGCGTGTACGTCTGATGGTCATCTTTTCGAACTCCTTCGCGTAGAAATTTGCTGATCCACCTGTCGCACACCAATGGGTACACGGACAGAGAGCACGACAAACGGCGGGAATACAAACAATGGGTGAACAAGTACGATCGAAAACCGCAGCGCAAGAAGCTATTTGAGCGAACACCCCGCTCAGGGATCGACGAGCTTCTCCACCGGCACGGCGGCTTCCGGCATCGCCGTCAGCGGTTTAATGTGCCGCTATTCAATTAGCTGACAACATCAAATACAGCGGATGAAATTCAAAGCCGTTGCGGCCGTTCGATATTCGTTAGGCAGGGCAGACGCGGGCCCGGGGGATCAAGACTCCGTCGGCCAGTTTTGCTTGGCGGCCTGGTCCTTGATCTTCGGGATCACTTCCGGCGCGTACACATAGATCGCCGACTCGACTTCCCACTCGGCTTTGTCGGCCTTGAGCGGCGTCGTGTTGGTCACCATGTTGACGAGTTCTTTGGCCCGACCGAACGGATCGGACGAGCTCTTCACCTGGTTGGCGAACCACCGGCCCTCGGCGGCCTCATGACAGTCGCTGTACTCGGCGGTGTGCACCATGTTGTTCTGCGCGAGCAGGTTGATGTATTGGTCATCCGCAGGGCTCAAGTCGCACGTCGCCGAAGCCACGGGCGCTGAAAGCACCGCTCCGCCGAACATCGAGGCCCCCAGCGCGACACCGGCAGCCCAGACCGACGACACCCGCATGCGCGAGCGGGTACGGGTGCTTGTCATGTTCGAACCTCCCTCTGCGCAGGAACTCGATTGGCTCCGACGCAAACCCAAGCTACGAATGCTGCAAACAACGAACCGGGAAATCCATCGGCATGACGGCTCATGACGTACGTCCCATGGCCACCCGGCTGGGGCCACGCTGCCATTTCGCTACCGTCACGTCTCAGTGGTCATTTCAGTGTCGGCGACGGGGCTTAAGTTATCCAACGACCCCCGCACACAGCGAAAACGCACGCTTGCGCGTCGATGTACGAATGGTTAACATTTCGTGCCCTCGCGCCCGGATGAGCTCCTGGCTCACCCGCCGGCCACGTCGCGGCGCAAACGTCGCAGAGCCCTGCCGCCGGGCGTCGCGGTGCCCGCAGCTAAACGGCGGGCGGCAATCGACTACCGGGTTAACACCGGCCGCGGTCAGCTAAATACCGTGTGCCCCTCGGCGTCGATCAGATACCGCTCGGTGCCGCTCTCGACGCGTGGGGCGTCGGCGCCCAATGACACGGCGACTTTGTTGCTGGCATTGCGCATGATGTCGAAGGTGAGCTCGACGGATTCCGCCTCGGAGAAGCGGGAGCGCACCTCGGCGGCATCGTCGGCGGCGAGGTGCGCAGGGGTCCAAATTAACCCATCCGCATAGCGCAGCGCTGCTTTTGCGCGGTCGTCGAGCAAACCCGACGATTCGAACCGCTCGATCTCCTCGTACAGCGTTTCCGAACCGCCGGCGTCGAGCGCGCCGCCCTCGCGTAGCGAGTTGCACAGCCGGCAATTGTGTTGCGCCGCGCCCCGCAACCGCACCAGTTCGGAGGTGACCGGGTCCAGCGCACGCATTCGCGCCACGGCGATTAAAAAGTCGTTGAACACCAGATCCGACGGGTCGGTGGTGTGATCCCAATTGATCGGTCCGGCCGCCCAGCCCAGGTACTGCGGGCCGACCCCGAGCGCTTCCAGCCCGGCCCGCACCCGCGGGACGAAGTCGGCGATGTACATCTGCACGACGACCCCAAAGGTGCGGTCCCCGAGGTGTTTCGACAACCGGGACCGTTGCTCGGCGGTGATCGCCGCGACGTCGGCGCTGAATTGTTCGGCGAAGTCGACGACGGCCGCCTCGGCGTCGGATTCCGGCTCGCCCACCTCGACGGCCGAGGGCAGCGGCGGAAGGGACACCGTCTGCGCGCACACCCGCCGGATCAACGCCGCGATGCGCGCGTCGGCGGGCGCCGCGGGAAACAGCGCCACCAGGCGCGTGAGCTGGTCTTCTCGAACCGAAACCGGGGCCGCCATTCGTCACACGCTAGAGCGCGTGTCGCCCGGCGGCAATCGAACTATTGGGCCTGGCTCACCGAGGACATGTGGAAGTCCGGGATCCGCAGCGACGGCATCGCGGCGCGGGTCGCCCAATCCCCCCATTCGCGCGGCAGCGTCTTCTCGCTCGCACCGGCCTCGGTGGCCCGTCGCAGCAGGTCCAGCGGGCTTTCGTTGAACCGGAAATTGTTGGCGGCGGCGGTCACGCGTCCGCCTTCGATGAGGTAGACGCCGTCGCGGGTGAGTCCGGTGAACAACAGTGTGGTGGGGTCGACGACCCGGATGTACCACAGCGTGGTCAGCAGCAGGCCTCGCTCGGTGGCCGCGATCATCTCGTCCTGGGTGGCCGTCCCCCCGGTCATCACCAGGTTATCGGCGGCGACGGCGACCGGGGCGTCGTACTTCTCGGCGGTGGCCCGCGGGTAGGCCAGCGCGTTGATCACGCCGTCGCGGATCCAGTCCACCTGGGTGATCTCCATGCCGTTGTCGAACACCGACAGCGTCTCCGAGGAGCTGCTCGCCGCGACGAACGGCGTGCAGACAAGGCCGGGCGCCATCGGATCGGAGAACAGGGTCAGCGGCAGATCGGTGAGCCGCTCCCCCACCCGGGTTCCACCGCCGGGCGCCGAGAACGCGGTCCGACCCTCCTGCGCGCCGCGGCCGGACATCGACCACGCCATGTAGATCATCATGTCGGCCACTGTCGACGGCGGCATGATCGTCTCGTAGCGCCCCGCCGGCAGCTCGACGCTGCGCTGCGCCCAGCCCAGCCTGGTCGACAGCTGCTCGAGCAGCGAATCGATTGGCACATCGACGAAGTCGGGTGTCCCGACGCCCGCCCACGCGCTGGCGTCGCCGCGTTTGGCATTGATCTCCACCGCCCCGGTGGGTTGGCTGAAACGCCGCCGCAACCCGGTCGACGATGCCAGGAACGTCGTCGAAACGCTATGGTGCGCAAAGCCGTAGAGCCGGTCCGCGCCCTTGAAGCCGCGGCTCAGGGAGTCGGCCGCGTCGGCGAAGACCAGCGGCCCGGTCCCCGGCACCGGCGCGTCCCAGCCGGCGGGCACCCCGCTATCGGCGAGCAGCGGCGCGGCATCGCCGGCCTCCGGCGCCGAGCCGGCGGCCTCCTGCGAGGCCGCCACCAATCCGGGGAGCACCCGCGGATCCGCCTCGGCGGACACGACCGTGCCGATGCGCGCGCCGCCGCCCCGACGCACCACGGAGATCACCGATACGCTGCGGCTCACCGAAACCCCGTTGGTGGTCATCGAATTGCCCGCCCAGCGCAGGGTCGCCTCGACCTTGTCGGTGACCAGCACCATCGTCTCGTCGGCGCCGCCCAGCTTGGCCGCCTCGTCGAGCACGATGTTGACGACGTGCTGCGGGCGGATCATCGCCCGCCCTCCGTGCGGGTGTTCAGCACGTTGACGCCGCGGAACAGCGCCGAGGGACAGCCGTGGCTCACCGCCGCGATCTGCCCCGGCTGGGCCTTGCCGCAGTTGAACGCCCCACCCAGGCGCCAGGTGGACCGGCCCCCCACGGCCTCCATCGAATTCCAGAAGTCGGTCGTGGTGGCCTGATAGGCGACGTCGCGCAATTGCCCGTCGAGGCGGCCGTCGCGAATGCGGAAGAACCGTTGGCCGGTGAACTGGAAGTTGTAGCGCTGCATGTCGATCGACCAGGATTTGTCGCCGACGATGTAGATGCCGTCCTCGACCCGGCCGATCAGCTCGTCGGTGCTGATGTCCTCGGGGGAAGGCTGCAGCGACACGTTGGCCATGCGCTGGATCGGCACGTGGTGCGGCGAGTCGGCGTACGAGCAGCCGTTGGAGCGCTCATGCCCCAGGCGCCGCGCGAACACCCGGTCGAGCTGATAGCCGGTGAAGATCCCGTCGCGCACCAGATCCCAACTCTGCGCGGCAACTCCTTCGTCGTCGTAACCGATGGTGGCCAAACCGAATTCGTCCGTCCGGTCCGCGGTCACGTTCATCACCGGCGACCCGTACCGCATGGTGCCCAGTTTGTCCGGTGTAGCGAACGACGTTCCGGCATAGGCGGCCTCGTAGCCGATCGCGCGGTCGTATTCGGTTGCGTGACCGATGGATTCGTGAATCGTCAGCCACAGGTTGGTCGGGTCGATCACCAGGTCTGTGGGACCCGGAACAACGGTGGGCGCCTTCACCTTCTCGGCCAGCAGCGCCGGCAGCTGCGCCAGCTCGTCGGTCCAGTTCCAGACCTCGTCGCCGGTCAGGACCTCCCAACCCCGGGCCATCGGCGGGATCAGCGTGCGCATCGAATCGAAGCTGCCCGCCGCGGGGTCGACGGTCACCGCCTCCAGGGTGGGCTGGATGCGGACGCGCTGCTGGGTGATCGATGATCCGAACGTGTCGGCGTAAAACGTCTGCTCCTTGACCGCGGTCAGCACCGCTGAGACGTGATCGATGCCGTCGGCGCTGAGCAGCCGCCCCGAGTACTCCTCGAGCACGGCGATCTTGTCGGTGGTGGAGACATCGAACGGGTCGATACGGTAGTTCGACACCCAGGTCGCGTCGGTGTAGACGGGTTCGGGCGCCAGCTCGACGCGCTCGGTGCTCAGCATCGCCAGCGTGGTGGCGACCTGCACCGCGTGCCGCGCGGTCTCGGCGGCGACCGACGGCACCAACTCGGCGTGCGAGGCGAATCCCCAGGTGCCGTCGACGATCACCCGCACCGCCAGGCCGACCTCGCGGTTGATCACCGACGTCTCGAGCGCGCCGTCACGCAGCTGGATGATCTCGGTAGTGATGCGATGAACGCGCAGGTCGGCGTGCGTGGCCCCGGCCGCGGTGGCCGCTGCAAGCGCGGCGTCGGCCAGTTCGTGGCGCGGCAGGCCGAGGAAGTCGGCATCGATCCCCCGGTTCGGTGTCACGGGTCCACCGTAACGGCCGCTCACCCCAAACCGCGGCAGCGCCCGCTTTAATTACCCCATGGCCGGCGCCGCACGCAGGATTCGTCCTCGATCGACCGCGCTGGGCTATGCGCTGCTGGCGCCAAGCCTGTTCGGGGTCCTCGCCTTTCTGCTGTTGCCCATCCTGGTCGTGATCTGGCTGAGCCTGTGCCGGTGGGATCTGCTGGGACCGCTGCGCTTTGTGGGCCTGTCCAATTGGCGGTCGGTGCTGACCGACGGCACATTCGGCAATTCGCTGATCGTCACCGCGATCTTCGTGGCGATCGTGGTGCCGGCGCAGACGGCGCTGGGATTGCTGGCCGCGTCGATGCTGGCCCGCCAGCTTCGTGGCACCGGCCTGTTTCGCACCGTGTTTGTGCTGCCATGGATTTGCGCCCCACTGGCGATTGCGGTGTTGTGGCGGTGGATCCTGGCTCCCACCGACGGCGCCGTGAGCACCGTGTTGGGACACAGCATCGAATGGCTTTCCGATCCCAGCTTCGCGCTGCCGCTCGTGTCGGCCGTCGTGGTGTGGACCAACGTCGGATACGTCTCGCTGTCGTTCCTGGCGGGCCTGCTGGCCATCCCCGACGAGGTCCACGCCGCCGCACGCACCGACGGCGCCAACGCGTGGCAGCGGTTCTGGCGCATCACCATACCCATGTTGCGGCCGACGACCTTCTTTGTGCTGGTGACCGGGATTGTCAGCACCGCACAGGTTTTCGACACGGTGTACGCCCTGACCGGCGGCGGGCCGGCGGGCAGCACCGACCTGGTGGCCCACCGCATCTACGCCGAGGCGTTCGGTTCGGCGGCGATCGGCCGGGCGTCGGTCATGGCGGTGGTGCTGTTCGTGATCCTGATCGGCGTCACGTTGCTTCAGCATCTGTATTTTCGGCGACGGATCAGTTATGACCTCACCTAGCCGCGCCAGCAACGCGCTGATCTATTCCGGGCTGACCCTGGGCGCGTTGATCACGTTGGCGCCGTTCACCCTTGGCTTGATGACCGCGTTCACCTCGGCGCACCAATTCGTCACGGGTACGCCGCTGCAGCTGCCGCGGCCACCGACGCTCGCAAACTTCACCGACCTCGCCGGCGCCGGGTTCGGCCGCGCGGCGGCGGTCACCGCGTTGATGACGGCGGTGATTCTGGTGGGCCAGTTGACATTTTCCGTGCTGGCCGCGTACGCCTTCGCGCGCTTGCAGTTTCCCGGGCGCGACGCGCTGTTCTGGGTTTACATCGCGACGCTGATGGTGCCGGCGACGGTCACGATCGTGCCGATGTATCTCATGATGGCCCAGCTCGGCCTGCGCAACACGTTCTGGGCGCTGGTGCTGCCGTTCATATTCGGCTCGCCCTACGCGATCTTCTTGCTGCGCGAGCACTTTCGCATGATCCCGAACGACTTGGTCAACGCCGCCCGCCTGGACGGCGCCAACACGCTGGACGAGATCGTGCACGTGGTGATCCCGTCGAGCCGGCCTGTCCTGGCCGCCCTGGCGCTGATCACCGTGGTCTCGCAGTGGAACAACTTCATGTGGCCGTTGGTGATCACGAGCGGCCACAAGTGGCGGGTGCTCACCGTGGCGACCGCCGACCTGCAGTCGCGGTTCAACTCCCAATGGACGCTGGTGATGGCGGCCACCACCATTGCCATCGCGCCGCTCATCGTGCTGTTCGTGGCCTTCCAGCGCCACATCGTCGCCTCGATCGTCGTCTCGGGGCTCAAATGACCCGGCCCCGGTTTTCCACGCTGGTCGCCGCGGCGCTCGGGGCGGTTGCGGTGCTGCTGGCGGCGACGGCGGTGCTGCTGGATTACTCGGGCCAGCCCCACGGCGGCAAGACCATTGTGACGGTGCGTATCTGGGGCGATCAGATCGCCGCGGCCTATCGGCAATCGTTCCAGGAGTTCAGTCGCGCCCATCCCGACATCGAAGTGCACGTCAACTTGGTGGCGTATTCGACCTACTTCAATACCCTGCGCACCGACGTGGCGGGCGGCAGCGCCGATGACATCTTCTGGCTGTCCAACGCCTACCTCGCGGCTTACGCCGACAGCGGCCGGTTGCTGGATATCGGTGCGGCGCTGGGCCCCACCGCCGCGTCGGCCTGGGAGCGACCGGTCGTCGAGCAGTTCACCCGCAACGGCACGCTTTGGGGCGTGCCGCAGCTGACCGACGCCGGGATCGCGTTGTACTACAACGCCGACCTGCTGGGCGCGGCCGGCGTCGACCCTGCCCAGTTGAGCACGTTGCGATGGGGTCCCGACGAGCGGGACACGCTGCGGCCCGTCCTCGCCCGGCTCACCGTCGATGCCGACGGAAACCGCGGCGATAGCAAGGGATTCGACGCCGGGCGGGTGCGGCAGTGGGGATACAACGCGGCCAATGACCCCCAGGGGATCTACCTGAACTACATCGGGTCGGCCGGCGGTGTGTTTCAGCGTGGCGACGAGTTCGCGTTCGACAATCCCGGGGCCGTGACCGCGTTTCAATATCTGGTCGACCTGATCAACCGCGACCACGTCGCGCCTCCCGCCGCCGACACCAACGACAACGGCGACTTTTCCCGCAACCAGTTCCTGGCCGGCCGGATGGCGCTGTTCCAGTCCGGTACCTACAACTTGGCCCCGGTGGCCCGCGACGCCCGCTTCCATTGGGGTGTGGCGCTAATGCCGTCGGGCCCGGCGGGCCGGGTCAGCGTCACCAACGGCATTGCCGCGGCGGGCAATGCGGCATCACGGCATCCCGACGCGGTGCGCCGGGTGCTGGCCTGGATGGGCAGCAGGCAGGGCAACGAATACCTGGGCCGCCACGGTGCGGCGATCCCCGCGGTGTCGTCGGCCCAGCCGGTCTACTTTCACTACTGGGCCACCCGGGGCGTCGATGTCACGCCCTTCTTCACCGTGCTGAACGGCCCGCGCATCGCGGCGCCCGGCGGCGCGGGGTTTGCCGCGGGCAATGACGCCCTGCAGCCGTATTTCGACGAAATGTTCCTGGGCCGCGGCGATGTCGCGTCGACGTTACGGCGCGCTCAGGCGGCGGCCAACGCCGCCGCGGCGCGTCAGTGAGCGCCTGATCACGGCGAGCCGCTCGAAACCTCTCCGACCGTCTCGTCGTTGAGCGCGCTGTGGTGGCGGCCCCAGACGAAATAGAAAACCAACGCCAGCACGACCCAGCCGCTGAACGCGACCCAGGTGTACCAGTGCAGGCTCGCGAGGATGCACCCGCAGGCCGCCACCGAAAGGATCGGCGTGACAGGGTAACCCGGGACCTTGAAGCCCCGCGGCAAGTCGGGCTCGCGCACCCGTAAGACGATCACTCCGACAGAAACCACCACGAACGCGGTCAGGGTGCCGATCGACACCATGTCCGCGAGCTTTTGCAGCGGGACGAAGGCGGCCAACGTCGAGGCCGCGAGCGCGACGATCACCGTGTTGTTTACCGGGGTCATGGTGCGCGGGTTCACCTTTGCGAACCTCGCGGGCAGCAGGCCGTCCCGCCCCATGGCGAACAGGATGCGCGTCAGGCCGTACATGGTGACCAGCGTGACGCTGAAGATCGAAATGACCGCGCCCGCAGCGAGGATCGAGCCGGCCCAGCTGCCGTGGGTGACGTTCTCGAGAATCGTTGCCAGCCCGGCCTCCTGCTGTCCGGCGAAAGCTTGCCAGGGCTGCGCGCCCAGTGCGGCCACCGCAACCAATACGTAGACGCCGGTGACGGTCAGCAGAGCGGCGATCAGCGCGCGCGGCATGGACTTCTGCGGGTTGTTCACCTCGTCACCCGCGGTGGACACGGCGTCGAGGCCGATGTAGGAGAAGAAGATGGTGCCCGCGGCCGACCCGATGCCCGCGACGCCGAACGGCGCGAAGTCCCGCAGGTGGTGCGCGTCGAACGCGGTGAAGGCGACGATCGCGAACACGACGAGCACGCCGAGCTTGATCATCACCATAATGGCGTTGACCTTCGCCGATTCGCTGGCGCCGCGGATGAGCAGCAACGCGCACATCCCGATCAGCGCGATCGCCGGCACGTTCAAATAGCCGGGCTGCGCGTCCCACGGCGCGGCCGACAAGGCATGTGGCAGTTGAAATCCCACCACATTGCTCAGCAGCCTGTTGAGGTAGCCGCTCCAGTTGACCGCGACCGCGGCGGTGGCCACCCCGTATTCCAGCAGCAGGCAGGCCGCCACACCCATCGCCACCACCTCCCCGAGCGTGGTGTACGCGTACGAGTACGACGACCCCGAAACCGGCACCGCCGAGGCCAATTCGGCGTAGCACACGGCCGCGAGGCCGGCGGCGAGGCCCGCCAGCAGGAAGGAGACGATGACTCCCGGCCCGGCCTCGGGCACGGCCACGGACATGACGAAGAAGATGCCGGTGCCGATGGTCGAGCCGACCCCGAACATGGTCAGCTGAAAGGTGCCGATGCCGCGCTTGAGGCCCTCCGCGGCACCGGGCGCGACGTGCGCGCCCACCACGGGGCGGCGCCGCAGCAGCTGCTCCTTCAGGCCAACCGACGTGGCTGCCAATTGCGCCTCCTGTTTCCGGTTCGGCGATCAGCGCCGGCGAAGCCCTCCGGGCCCGTCGGCCGCCAGGTGGCGCACCCCGGGCTCGGTCCAGGTGCCCGGATCGTCGAAGGCGCGCACGGCTTCGCGCCTAGTGAAGCTGGAGGATCGAGTCGACGACCACGCCGGCGGCGCCGGCCGCGGCGGTGATCGCCAGTGTCACCCAGTCCGCGAGCTTCGGACGTCCGGGAGCGGCCGAGAGCTGACCGATTCCGCCACGGGCGGTGATCGCATCGCCCATTTCGTCGGCGCGCCGCAACGTCACAACGATTGCCGCGGTGAGCAAGTCGATCATGTCCCGCGCCTGCTGGCGCCGGCGCGCCCGGCGGCTGCGCGGAGTCTCGTTGGGACGCAGGCGCCGGGCGGCGTAGAGCACCTGGAACTCTTCGATCAACATCGGGAAGGCGCGCAGCGCGAGCGCCAGGGCAACCGCCCATTCGTCGCTCGGGATCCGCAACCACCGCAAGGGCCGGCCCAAAGCGGCCAGCGCCGGCCCCATTTCGGCGACGTTGGTGGTCCAGGACAGCATCGCCCCCAACCCGATCAACACGATCGACAGCGCGGTGACCCGCACGAAGTGCAACGTGCCGCCCAGCCCGATATGCACGCCGGCAATCGAGACCACGGGGCTTCCGGCGCCGAGAGCGGCGGTGATGCCGCCCACCGCGAGGACGATCCATATCCAGCGCCGCGGCGAGGGCAGCGCGCCGCGGGGAATGTGCGCGAGCCGGGCCGCCGTGATCAGCAACACCAACATCAGCCCGACGCTCGCCCAACCCGGGTAGAAGGTCAGCAGTATCGAGACGCCCAGCACCACCAACAGTTTGGTGCCGGCCCACAGTTCGTGAATTTTCGACGTTCCGGGCACCGGCACCAGCAGGACGACCGGCCGGGGAGTGCGCCGTGTTTTTCCCTTCGCCGACTTGGCGTCCGCGGGCGCGGTCATGGCATGCCCCCCGCCGCCGTCGACGCCGTCTCGAGCACGCCGTTGCGCAGATACAGGGATCGCGGGCAGAGCTCCTCCAGCCCGACGATGTCGTGGGAGATGACCACCAGCGTCAAACCTCGTTCCCTGCGCAGGTTTTCCAGCAGCCGCAGCAGGCCCCGCTGACTGCCGACGTCCAATCCCGCCAGTGGTTCGTCGAGGACGAGCGCCCGCGGGGAACGGGCCAGCAGCCCGGCCAGCACGACACGGCGCATCTGGCCGCCACTGAGTTGATCGATGCGCCGCGTGCCCATCGCCGGGTCCAGGCCGACCGATATCAGCGCCTCGGCCACCCGATCTTTGTCATGATGCGAAAAGCCCGCTGCGGAAGCGACTTCGGCGTCGACGTGGTCGCGCATCAGCTGCAACCGGGCCGACTGGAACGAGAGCGCGACCTCCCCGACGTGTTCGTGGGTGGGCTCGCCGTCGATCAGGCAGGTACCGCTGGTCGGAGTCGTCAACCCCGCCATGATCCACGCCAAGGTCGATTTGCCCGACCCGTTGCCGCCGTGGATCAACACCCCGTCACCCTGCTCGACCACGAAGCTGACATCGCGCAGGGCGACCTTGGCCCACGGTGTGCCGCTGGCGTATTCGTGGCTGACGTCGACGAGCTCGAGCACCGGCGTGCGCGACGGGGCCGCGACGTGAGGCGTCTGGGCGTGGGTGGCCGGGGTCTCGGCCTTGGCGGTGTTATCCGGTGAATCGCTGAGCGTGATGATGCGGTCGGCGGAGGCGGCCTCGTTGTCGTAGTGGGTGATGTGCACCAAGGCGCTCTGGTGGCGTTTCGCAAGACCAGAGAGCACGCCCAGCAACGCATCTCGCCCCTGCTGGTCGACCATCGTGGTGACCTCGTCGGCGATGAGCAACGCCGGATCGCGCGCCAGCGCCGCCGCGAGCGCAAGGCGCTGCAGCTCTCCGCCGGACAGGCTGCCGGTGTCGCGCTCGGCAAGTCCCTCGAGCCCGACCTCGCGCAGCAATCCGCCCACATCGATCTCCGCCCCCGGCGGCAAACCCCACACCACGTCGTCGGCGACGCGCGTGCCCAGAACTTGACTTTTGGGGTGCTGCAAGACAATTGCGGTGCCGCCCATTTCGCCCAGCCCCACCGCGCCGGGGCGGTCGATGGTTCCCGACGTCGGCTCCCGGCCGGCCAGCATCAACATCAACGTGGTCTTGCCCGAACCGTTGGCCCCGGTCACGGCGATGTGTTCGCCGGCCTGGACGGCGAGGCTGATCTCGCGCAGCGCGTCCCGGTCGGCGCCGGGATACCGGAACGACACCTTGTCAAGCCGCACGGGCACCGGCCCCACCGGAGCACTGCCAGCACCCTCGGAAACGTCCAACTTGTGCACGTCGGGAATCTTGCGCATTCGCTCCAGGAGGCGAGACAGCGCCGACCAGCTGATGAACGAAACGATGACGACCAACAAGACCATGTACGGGAAAATCAGTAGCTGCCAGTGGTGTATCCCGTTGGCGACGTATCGCTTCAAAGCGTCGCCCACGCCCGGCAGGTGTACCCAATTCAGGAATGCCGCGACCCCGTTGGCATTGGCGGTGATGACGTCGAAGAACAGCTGCCGCAGCCGCGTCAGCACCGCCAGGACCGCGACCCACCCGGCGCCCCACAGGACTCCGGCGATCAACGACAAGAAGGCGACCGTCGGCGTGCCCCGGCCCTTGCGCTTGACGATTCCGCACAGTCCGCCGACCCAGGCGCAGTCGACGAGCATGAACAGGCTGCCCAGTCCGGCGATCAAAAAGGCGATCACCCCGCCGGCGACGGTCGCGGCCATCAGGGCGCGGGGGCGGTAGCGGTACGCCAGCAATCCCATGGGCACGGTGCCCAGCACGCCCAACCCCTGAGCGAATGGGATTACCGCGGCGAGGATCTCGATCGCCGCGCAGAGGGCCCCCATGACCGCGGCCTGTGCCAACTCATTCGGACGCAGGGCCCCTTCCCCGGGTTGCCGAATACGCAGCAAGGTCACTTGGGCGATTCTGCCAGTCCCGCGAGGGGGTGTCCGCTGAAGAAGGGTTTTGGCGCGGCACGCCTGGTCGCTTAGGCCTCGCTTAGCAAAGCTATGCAACCATGGATACATGGACAATGTCGTCGACACCGCAAAGCTCGAGGGAGCGCAGGGGCTGGGGGCCGATCTGCTCGCCGTGGTCGCGCGGCTCAACCGCCTCGCCACCCAGCGCATCCAGATGCCGCTGCCGGCCGCGCAGGCAAGGCTGCTGGCCACCATCGAAGTTCACGGCGAAGCCCGAATCGGTGACCTCGCCGCCGTCGATCACTGTTCGCAACCGACGATGACCACGCAGGTGCGTCGCCTCGAGGAAGCGGGTCTGGTGACCCGCACGGTCGACCCGGGAGACGCGCGCGCCGTCCGCATCCGCATCACCGCCGAGGGCAGGCGCACCCTCAACGCGGTCCGGGCCGACCGCGCCGCCGCGATCGAACCCCAATTGGCGCTGCTCGACGCCGGTGACCGCCAGGTGCTGATGCAAGCGGTCGACGTGTTGCGCCGCCTGCTCGACGATGCCACCCTGGCCACCTCGCTCGCGGGCCGCCGTACCTCGCTGTGAACGTCACAATGCTGGAGAGCGGACCGCGAGCGCGGGTAGACACCTAACCGAACGGGCGACCGGCGCCTGACGGCGAGACCCAATCGAGCTGACCGGTGACGAAAGGTGGCGGCCATGCCGACCGAGGCTTCGGCCGTTCCGGCCTCCCCGCTGACCGTGTGGGCCGGACCGAGCAGGTATGTCTTTTCGCCGGGACGCGACGTGCTCGTCGGCTATGGCCCGGGCTGCGACATCCCGCTGGAGCGCCTCGGAAGTCCCGCGCCGCCACCCGCGCCCCATCCGGATGTGGTGCTCCGGTTCACCGGGGCCCAATGGGTGGCCATCGATCTGAGCCACCGCGGCATCTTCCTCGACGGATTTCGCGTGCCGACGGTCGAGATCCGCGACGGCCTGGGCATCACCATCGGCGATCCCCAGCACGGCCCGCGCCTGATTTTCCAGCTCGCGCCCACCCCCGCCGCACCGGGACACCCGCCGCACGGCGGGCCCGATCCGCGGGTCCCCACCCAAAGCGCCACCCAGCGCATGCCCGTGGTGGCGCCCCCACCGACCCCACCGACCCCGCCGCCACCCCCGCCGGCACCGCCGCATCCCGCGGCGCCCCCTCCCGTTCAGCCGCCGATCGCACCGACGCACCCGCCCGTCGCACCGCCCGAACAACCAAAAGGCCCGGGCCTGATCGAGCGGGTGATCACCTCGAAGCTGCGCGCCCAGCGCCCCTCCATTCGCAGCGACGAGGCCAACTCCACTTTCCGTCTGCCGCTGCGAACCGCGGCGCGCACCACCGGGGTGACGGCGTACCAGCTGGGCCTTGCCGTCGACGGGCGGCAGATCCTGTCGGACATCTCGTTCGCGGCACGTCCGGGCACCATGACGGCCGTCATCGGGCCCTCCGCCGCGCGCAATTCCGCGCTGCTGGCCGTGCTGGCCGGCACCAGGGCACCCAGCTCCGGGCGCGCCACCGTCGATGGGCACGACGTGCACGCCGAACTGCAAGCCATGCGCAGCCGCATCGGGATCGTCGCGCGTGACGACCAGCTGCACCGCCAGCTCACGGTCGAACAGGCCGTGCAGTACGCCGCCGAACTGCGGCTGCCACCGGAGGCCTCGGCCGAGCAGCGCGAGCGGGTGGTCGGCCAGGTGCTCGACGAGCTCGACCTGACGCCGCACCGCGCCACCCGGATCCGCAAACTCCCCCCCGAGGTGCGCCGGTGCGCCGCCCTGGCGATCGAGCTGATCACGCGGCCGAGCCTGCTCGTGGTCGACGAACCCACCGCCGGGCTGGACCCGGCGCAACAGCGCCACGTCATGGCGGTGCTGCGGCGCCAGGCCAATATCGGCTGTGTCGTCATCGTCGCGATCTCGGCGCGCGCGTCGCTCACCGACGTCGACACGTGCGATCAGGTGCTGGTACTCACCGGGGCGGGCAAGGTCGCGTACCTGGGCACCCCCCTCGAGGCCGGATCCGCCATGGGCACCACCGACTGGTCGCAACTCCTCGCCCGGGTGAGCGCCGATCCCGACGGAACGCACGCCGCGTTCCGCGCGCGGCCGCAGCCGTTGACCGCCCCGCCCGAGGTCGCCGCACCGTGGACGCCGCCGGCCGGGCTGCCCCGGCGCCGCCAGATCCGGTTGCTGGCCCGACGGGAGGTCCGCCTGCTCCTGGCCCATCGCAGCTACTTCGCGTTCCTGGCGATCCTGCCGTTCGTGCTGGCGGGGCTGACGCTGCTGATCCCGGGCGACGCAGGCCTGACGCGTCCCGGGCCGGGCGGCGCCAACGGGCACGAAGCCATCGAAATCCTCGCCGCCCTCAACGTCGGCGCGGTGATCCTGGGCACGGCCCTGACCATCCGCGCCCTGGTCCTCGAGCACCGCGTCTTCCGCCGGGAACAACAGGTAGGACTGTCCGCGCCGGCCTACCTGGCCGCCAAGCTCACGGTGTACGCGCTGGCCGCCGCCCTGTGGACCGCCGTCATGTTCGCGATCGTCGTCGCCGTGCGGGGCGGACCGGCGGGCGACGCCGCGTTGCTGCGCAACGCCACGGTCGAGCTCTACGTCACCGCGGCGGCCACCGCGATCGTGTCCGCGGTGATCGGCCTCACCCTCTCGGCGCTGGGCACCGCGCTCCGGCAAGTCCTACCGCTGGTGGTCCCGGTGATCCTGGCGTCCGCGCTCTTCAACGGGAGCCTGGTGCAGCTGGTGAGCCTGTGGGGGTTGCAGCAGATCAGCTGGTTCGTCCCGGCCCAGTGGGGCTTCGCGGCCTCGGCGTCCACGGTGAATCTACGCAGGACCGACGCGCTGGCCGCCAACGTCTTGACGTGGACCCACTACAGCGGCTGGTGGGTCTTCGACATGGTGATGCTCGGCCTGTTCGGTGCCGTCGCGGCCGGGTTCACGCTCTACCGGCTGCGCTCGCCGCTGCCCGGCGAGCACCGCCCACCGGTCCGCGGCACCTGAACCGTCGTTCTTGTTCCCCGCGGCGCGAGCCGCGCATTACTGTCGGCTTATGGCGCCACAAAAGACAAGCACCGCAGAACATCTCCGCAACGCGCTGGACGGCCGGTGGCGTGACGTCAGAAACCGGATGCGGACGACGCTGACCGAGGACCTGTTCCGCCCGCACTACACCCCCAACACGGTGATCGCCCGCACCAAGGTGGCGGAGCAGATGAGGATCATGGCGGCGTTCGGCGCGGCCGCCGACAGCTTCCGCAAAGAACATGGCGGCACCGGCGACGTCGGCGCGGCGATCACGATGATCGAGATGCTGGCGATGTCGGACCTCTCGCTGATGGTGAAGGCCGGGGTGCAGTGGGGGCTGTTCGGCGGTGCCGTGGAGAACCTGGGCACCGAGCGCCACCACGAGACCTACGTGCCCAAGATCATCAGCCTGGAATTGCGCGGCTGTTTCGCGATGACCGAGACCGGGCACGGCAGCGACGTGCAGTCGCTGGAGACCACCGCGACCTACGACGCCGAGACGCAGGAGTTCGTCATCGACTCCCCCACCCCGTCGGCGCGCAAGGACTACATCGGGGGCGCGGCCGAAACCGCAACCATGGCAGCGGTTTTCGCGCAACTGATCACCACCGAGGACGGCAAGCCGGTCAATCACGGCGTGCACTGCGTGCTGGTCCCGATCCGCGACGAGGACGGCAACGACCTGCCCGGGATCACCACGTCGGACTGCGAATACAAGGGCGGGCTGCCCGGGGTGGACAACGGCCGCATCGTGTTCGACCACGTTCGCGTCCCGCGGGTGAACCTGTTGAACAAGTACGGCGATGTCGCCCCCGACGGCACCTACAGCTCGCCGATCGAGAACCCCAACCGCCGGTTCTTCACCATGCTGGGCACTTTGGTGCGCGGCCGGATCACCGTGGGCGGCAGCGCCGGCGCCGCCGGCCGGGTGGCGCTGGACATCGCGACCCGGTATGCGTTGCAGCGCAGGCAGTTCAGCGCCCCCGACGACGGTTCCGAGGTGCTGATCATGGACTACCTGGTGCACCAGCGGCGGCTGTTCCCGCTGATCGCGAAGTCCTACGCCCTGCAGTTCGCGCAGAACGAACTGGTCAGCAAATGTCATGACGTCCAGAGCGCCGACGCACCCGACGCCGACGAGCAACGCGAGCTCGAAGCCCGCGCGGCCGGGCTAAAGGCCGCCAACACCTGGCATGCCAGCCGCGCGATCCAGGAATCCCGCGAGGCGTGCGGCGGCGCGGGCTACATGGCCGAGAACAGGTTGATCGGGCTGCGCGGTGACACCGACGTCTTCACCACGTTCGAGGGCGACAATCACGTGCTGACCCAGCTGGTGGCCAAGGAACTGCTGACCGCGTACGCCGACGACATCAAGAGCATGAGCCCGGTCGAATGGGTGCGCTTTGCCGCCAACACCGTCGGTGAACGCGTCATCAAACGCACTGCGGCGGAAGCGATTATCCAAACGATCGTGGACTCCCGCCAGGACAGCGAGGAAGAGGGCAGCCTGTTCAATCGCGGCACGCAGATCAAGATGTTCGAAGACCGCGAGGAATACCTGCTGGCGTCGGTGGCGCGCCGGCTGCAGGCGAAATCCAAAGAGATGTCGGAATTCGACGCGTTCAACTCGGTGCAGGACCACGTGCTGCACGCGGCGAGCGCCCACATCGACCGCGTGGTGCTCGAAGCGTTCGTCGCCGGGATCGACGGCTGCGCGAACGAGGAGGCCCGCGAGCTGTTGGGGATCCTGTGCGACCTGTACGCGTTGTCGGTGATCGAGGACGACAAGGCGTGGTACATCGAGCACCGGTACCTGTCCACCGAGCGCGCCAAGGCCGTCACGCGGGGAATCAACGACCGCTGCCGGGCGCTGCGCCCGCACGCCGCGACACTGGTCGACGGCTTCGGGGTTCCCGAGCAACTGCGTTACGCCGAGATGCTGCACCCGGAGAACTTGGCGGACGCCGTCACAAGCTGACAGGCGAAGCCGATCGGCGTCGTCGAAGCCCTTGGCCCGACGGGTTATTGGTTGGGAACCTTGCCGACGGTTTGCAGCTTGCCGTCCGGGCCGATCCGGAACTTCACCGTCCCGATCCCGCTGGGACAGCACAGCTGATCATTTCCCTTCTGCCACTGGTACTGAACGGTCACGGTGTCATCCGAGGGCGGCAGCACGGTGATGTACGGCTTTGGGTTCGGGGTGGCGGTCCCGAGCGGCCTGTTGTGGTCGAAGAAGAGCAGCTGCTGGGGAGTCGACTCATTCGCGATCGTGGGGATGATCTGCACCCACGACAACCGGCAGTTGCGGGTATGGCCGCGCCCGATTTCAACCCAGATGGTGCCGGGGATCGCGATGGGGACCGCGGTGATCGCCTGGCGCACGGTGTCGGCGGTCGGCCCGTCGGAGGCCTTGCAGGTGTCGGGCTTGGCCTGCGGTGGCGTGGGCGCTTTGCCGCCGCAACCACAGGCCAGCAAAACCAGCACGATCACAGTGAGCCGACGCACGCGGTGAGCTTAGCGAAGACTGTGAATGTTCCGTCGGTTTGGTCGGAAAGCCCGTTCTGAGAAGCGTCGTGCGGGGTGCGCGACGTAACCTCGTGCGGGGCGGGTGGTCAACGGTGACCTGCGGTAACGCGATCCCCCGCCGCGAATTCCCCCGGCGATTTCACATTGGCGTGTCGGCCGGTGAGAGAAGAAAGTAAACGGGGGGAAATTTCGGGGAGCGGCGGCGAAACATGCCTGCTCCACAATGAACTCACTCGATACGGAGCTAACCCGTACGCACTCGACGGAGGGACGTGAGCGTGGCCACGGAGTCCATGGCGGAGGAGAACGCCGTGAACACCATGTGCGCGTATTGCGGCGTCGGTTGCGGCATGGTGTTGCAGATCACAACGGACCCGGAAACGGGTCGCGGTCACGTCACCAAGTCGGTTGGCAACAAAGAACATCCGGCCAACTTCGGCCGGCTGTGCACCAAGGGCGCCACCACCGCGGACATGCTGGGCGCCCCCGGCCGCATGGACTCGGCGTACGTGCGCACCGATCGCGGCGAACCGCTGCAGGCCATCGACACGGATCAGGCGATCACCCAGTGCGCGAGACGGTTACGGGCGATCATCGACGAACACGGCGCGGACGCGTTCGCGATGTACGTGTCCGGCCAGATGTCCATCGAGGCGCAGTACCTGGCGAACAAGCTGACCAAGGGGTTCATCGGCACCAACCAGATCGAGTCGAACTCGCGACTGTGCATGGCCAGTGCGGGTTCTGGCTACAAGCTTTCGCTGGGCGCCGACGGCCCCCCGGGTTCGTATCAGGACTTCGAACACGCCGACGTCTTCTTCGTCATCGGCGCCAACATGGCGGACTGCCACCCGATCCTTTTCCTGCGCATGATGGACCGCGTCAAGGCCGGCGCAAAACTGATCGTCGTCGACCCGCGCCGCACGGCGACCGCCGACAAGGCGGACCTCTTCCTGCAGATCGCCCCGGGGTCGGATCTGGCGCTGCTCAATGGCCTGCTGCACCTGATCGTCGAGAACGGCCACACCGACCCCGAATTCATCGCCGAGTTCACCGAGGGCTGGGAGGTGATGCCCAGCTTCCTGGCGCAGTACACCCCCGCCAAGGTCAGCGAAATATCCGGCATCCCCGAAGACGACATCCGCGCCGCGGCCCAGATGATCGGCGAGGCCGACAATTTCGTGAGCTGCTGGACGATGGGGCTCAACCAGAGCACCCACGGCACCTGGAACACCAACGCCATCTGCAACCTGCATCTGGCCACTGGGGCCATCTGCAAGCCCGGCAGCGGTCCCTTCTCCCTCACCGGGCAGCCCAACGCGATGGGTGGCCGCGAGATGGGTTACATGGGACCGGGCCTGCCGGGGCAGCGGTCGGTCGCCTCGGCCGAGGACCGCGAGTTCGTCGAAGACCTGTGGGGCGTCCCCCGCGGAACGCTGCGCACCGAGGTCGGCACCGGCACCATCGACATGTTCTCCCGAATGGCCGCCGGACAGATCAAGGCGTGCTGGATCGTCTGCACCAATCCCGTTGCCTCCGTTGCCAACCGCAAGACGGTGCTGGCCGGACTGGAGCGCGCCGAATTGGTGATGGTCCAGGACGCGTTCCTCGAGACGGAGACCACCGAATACGCCGACGTGTTATTGCCAGCGGCCCTGTGGGCGGAGTCTGAGGGGGTGATGGTCAATTCCGAGCGCAACATGACGCTGTTCCAGCCGGCGGTCCCCGCACCGAGTCACGCGATGCCGGACTGGCAAATCATCGCCCGGATCGCCTGCGAGATGGGCTTTTCGGAGGCGTTCAGTTACGACTCCGCCGAGGAGGTCTTCGAGGAAATCAAGCGGTTCTCGAACCCGAAGACCGGTTACGACCTGCGCGGGATCAGCTACGAGCGGTTGCGCCGGAGTCCGGTGCAGTGGCCGTGCGCGCCGGACAGCGAGGCCGATCGCAACCCGATCCGCTATCTGAACGACGGTGTCAGCCAATCACAGTTGGTCCGCGACGACGGCACGGTGCCGCGACTGGCCTTTCCGACCCCGAGCGGCCGTGCGGCGTTCTTCGCCCGCCCGCACCTGCTGCCCGAGGAGATGCCGGACGACGACTACCCGTTCCTGCTGAACACCGGCCGGCTGCCGCACCAATGGCACACCATGACCAAGACCGGCAAGGTCGCCAAGCTCAACAAGCTCAACCCCGGACCGTTCGTCGAGATCCACCCCGACGACGCCGCGAGGCTTGATATCGCCGACGACGATCCGATCGAAATCGCTTCTCGCCGCGGCCGCGCGGTGCTGCCCGCGGTCGTCAGCGATCGGGTGCGTCCGGGCAACTGCTTCGCGCCGTTCCACTGGAACGATGCCTTCGGCGAGTACCTGTCGATCAACGCCGTCACCAACGACGCCGTCGACCCGATCTCGAACCAGCCCGAATTCAAGGCGTGCGCCGTCACCTTGACGAAAGTAGCTGTCTCCCAACCCGATCCGGACACCACGACGACGGCGAACACCGACGCACCGGACGCCGCGGCCAGGGAGGTACGAGAAATCAGCGTGCCCCAACTCGACACCCTGGGCGAATTGCTCGGCGTCACAACACTGCCCAAGCCGGAATTCAACGAACTCGGCCGCGCCTACCTCGCCGGGATGCTGACCGGGCTCCGCTCGGACGCCGGCCGCCGCGCCGCCGGGGTGCCGACCTTGCCGCCGAGCGCGCCGTTCGATTCCGGCACCCGGTTGTGGGTGGACGGCCTACTGGCGGGATTGTTCTCGCGCGCCGACGGACCCAAGCCGGTGGCGCTGCCCGTGGCGCCCCCATCGGCTCCGGCGCCGGCCGTTGGGCAGCCGCCCGTCGCGCCGGCCGGCCCCCCACCCGCGCCCGAGCGCGCTCCCGTCGTGGTGCTGTGGGCGTCGCAGACGGGGACTGCGGAGGAGCTCGCCGCCGACATCGCCGCCCGACTGGCCGACGCCAAGCTGCCGGTCTCATTGCACAGCATGGACGACTTCCCGGTGGCCGAGCTGACGAAAACGCGGGAGCTATTGCTCATCACCAGCACCACCGGTGACGGCGACGCGCCCGACAACGGTGCCGGCCTGTGGCGGGCGCTGACGTCCGAGACCGCGCCGCGATTCACCGATACCCGCTACGCCGTGCTCGCGCTGGGCGACTCCAATTACGACGACTTCTGCGGCCACGGACGCAATCTCGACGCGCGGCTCGCCGAGCTGGGCGCGACCCGCCTCACCGGCCGGGTCGACTGCGAACCCGACTACGACGACTCCGCGGCGAAGTGGCTTGGCGACATCATCGACGCCCTGACCCGGACCCCCACCTCCGTCGGTGGCGACGGCAGGGCGGCGGCGCCGGCCCGCGCCTCCACGGTGGTGGCGCCGTCGCGCCCGGGCCCGCCCGCGCCGAGCACGTACAGCAAGAAGCATCCGCTGATCACCGGCATGGTCCGCAACACCGTGCTGAGTCGGCCGAAATCGGCAAAAGACGTGCGGCACTTGGTTTTCGACCTGCCGGAAGAAACCGTGACCTACGAGGCCGGTGACGCGCTCGGGGTGTGGCCGCGCAACAGCGACCAGCTGGTCGACGAATGGCTGTCCGTCACCGGGCTGGACGCGCAGACACCCGTCGAGGTCGGCGAGCACGGGCTGATGTCGTTGCGCTCGGCGCTGACCGAGCGCATCGAAATCGCCCACATCAGCCGGGACCTGGTGCGGTTCGTGCAGGAGCGCACGGGCGATGCGAAACTCGCGGAGCTGCTGAAGCCGGAAAACAAGCGCGCCCTGGCGGATTGGTCGTGGGGCCGGCAATCCATCGACCTGCTGGCGCAGCTGCCGGTCATCGCGTCGGCCCACGAGTGGCTGCGAGTGCTCAAACGCCTTCAGCCGCGGCTGTACTCGATCTCATCGAGCCCGAAAGAGTGCCCGGGCGAGGTTCACCTGACGGTCTCACCGGTGCGCTACAACTTCCAGGGCGTCCCGCGCCGCGGGGTGTGTTCGACCTACCTCGCCGACCGTTCCCCTGGCGATCGAGTCGCCGTGTACCTGCAGTCGTCGAGCAATTTCCGCCCGCCGAGCGACCCGGACACGCCGATGATCATGATCGGTCCGGGCACCGGCATCGCGCCCTTCCGCGGCTTTCTGCAGGAGCGGCGCGCGCTCGGCCACACCGGACCCAACTGGTTGTTCTTCGGCGAGCAACATGCCGCCACCGACTACTACTACCGCGACGAACTCGAACAGATGCGTGACGACGGCTTTCTCACCGAGTTGGACCTCGCGTTCTCCCGGGACCAGCAGCAAAAGGTCTACGTGCAGCACCTGATGCGCAACCGCGGCGCGCAGCTGTGGAGCTGGTTGCAGGACGGCGCCCAGCTCTACGTCTGCGGCACCGCCGACCCGATGGCCAAGGACGTCGACCGCGCGCTGTGCGACATCGCGGCCGAATTCGGCAACCTCGACCCGGACGCGGCGCAGGCGTACGTGCAAGGGCTCAGCGCCGACAAGCGCTACCACCGCGACGTCTACTAGCGCCGATCCGCCGCTGACATCGAACTTGTAATACGGCGGAAACATCGCGCATCCGCCGATGAAACATCCGCGTCGCACCATGCACTCAGAAGGTCGCGCACCTGAAGGGGTCGTCGTATGACTCGGGACTGTGATGGACCCGATCGGGTCCTCGAGAACGGCTGCCCGCTGCGATGCCGCCTACGACGCGTCGGCGTGACGGAGGAGCGGGTGGATTGGGCGGGGCTGCCCGTCAACCTGGACTTCGCGTTCTCGCGCGATCAGCGCGACAAGGTTTACGCCCAGCACCTGATGCGCAGGCGCTTGTGCGTCTGCGAGATCGCCGCCGAGCAGGCTCCTTTGGCTGCGACGAAACAAAACCTCGAATATTCCTGAATCCCTTGGGTTCACGAAACCGTGGCTTTGGCTGGCCGTCCGCGCCGGAGCTATAAGGGCAACATCGGGGCGACGCAAGGTTTTCATTCACGCCGACCCTAATCGTGCTTGACAGATTGGGATTTCAAATTCTGGTTAGACTCTGCGGGTGACAAACAGGCCGTCGTCATACCTGGTGTTGGCGTCGCAGCGCAGCGGCAGCACGCTGCTGGTCGAATCGCTGCGCGCGACCGGCGTGGCCGGCGAGCCGCAGGAGTTCTTTCAGTATTTGCCGGCCACCAGCCAGTCGCCACAGCCACGGGAGTGGTTCGCCGGCGTCGACGACGAGTCGATCCTGAATCTGCTTGACCCGCTGGACGCCGGGACCCCGGACCTCGCGCCGCCCGAGATCTGGCGCGCCTACATCCGTACGGTCGGACGGACGCCGAACGGGGTGTGGGGCGGCAAGCTGATGTGGAACCAGACACCGCTGCTGCTCGACCGCGCCAAGAACCTGCCGGACCGAAGCGGCGACGGCCTGCTCGCGGCCATCCGCGACGTGGTGGGCGAAGACCCGCTACTGATTCACGTCTACCGGCCCGACGTGATTTCGCAGGCGGTGTCCTTCTGGCGCGCGGTGCAGACCCGCGTCTGGCGGGGCAGGCCCGACCCGGCCCGCGACGCACGCGCCACCTACCACGCCGGGGCGATCGCTCACGTGGTCACCATGCTGCGCGCGCAAGAAGAGGGCTGGCGGAACTGGTTCGCCCAGGAGGGCATCACGCCCATGGAGATTCCGTATCCGGTGTTGTGGCGCAACCTCACCCAGGTGGTGGCCTCCATCCTCGAGGCGCTGGGTCTCGACCCGCAGCTGGCGCCGGAGCCGGTGCTCGAACGCCAGGCCGACCATCGCTCCGACGAGTGGGTGGACCGCTACCGTGCCGACGCCGAGAAGCGCGGCCTGCCAACCTGATCGACCGCCCCGGGCGAGCTAAATTCTGCCCGAGTCAATCACTTGGACGCGCCGGACCCACGGGCCACGATTCCCCTCAACGGGATGCGGCTGCGCAAGCCGCCACTGTCGCCCGGGGAGTCGCGTGAGGAGTGGCCATCGTGGGTGAGGGCGTGCCAGAGGACGACGCGCTGCGGGGACCGCGCTGGACCGCGAGGCTCGGCGCGATATCGGTGGACTGGTGGGCGACCGCGGTGGCCGGCGCCATCGTCGCGCTGGCGGTGGCCGACGTGCTTCCGAAGGTTCCGTGGTGACCGGCGTGAGCACGGTGCGCGTCGAGCCCGGCGAAGCATCTGCCGAAACCACGTTCACCAGTACCCGTCCGCTCGACTATGTCCCGGGCATCCTGCTGCTGATCGGCGTCGGGGTGCTGGGCAAGTACGCCCAGATCTGGTGGAACGCGCTGGCCAAACACGAGCACTGGACGGTGCCCGACATCGAATACGTGTTGTGGGCGATCGTGATTGGGCTGCTCATCACCAATACCGTTGGCCTGCACCCGATCTTTCGCTCCGGCGTGCTGACCTACGAATTCTGGCTCAAGGTCGGCATCGTGGCGCTCGGTTCGCGTTTCGTGCTGGGCGACATCGCCAAGCTCGGCGGGATCAGCCTGGTGCAGATCCTGGTGGACATGACGATCGCGGGGACGATCATCATCGTCGTGGCCCGCGCGTTCGGGTTGTCGGGCAAGCTCGGCTCGTTGTTGGCGATCGGCACGTCGATCTGCGGGGTGTCGGCGATCGTGGCGGCCAAGGGCGCGATCCGGGCCCGCAATTCCGATGTCAGCTACGCGATCGCGGCGATCCTGGCGCTGGGCGCGGTGTCACTGTTCGTGTTGCCGCCGCTGGGCCACGCGATCGGGCTCACCGATCACGAATTCGGTTTGTGGGCAGGGCTTTCCGTGGACAACACCGCCGAAACCACCGCCACGGGCTACCTGTACTCCGACCACGCCGGCAAGATCGCGGTGCTGGTGAAGTCGACCCGCAACGCGCTGATCGGTTTCGTCGTGCTGGGCTTCGCGCTGTATTGGGCCGCGCGCGGGCAGGCCGACGAGATCGCGCGGGGCGCCAATGCCAAGGCCGCGTTCGTCTGGAACAAATTCCCGAAATTCGTGCTCGGCTTCCTGGCGGTGTCGGCGATCGCCACCGCCGGCTGGCTGACCAAAGGCCAAACCGCCAACCTCGCCAACGTGTCGAAATGGGCGTTCCTGCTGACCTTTGCTGGCGTGGGCCTCAACACCGATATCCGTCAGATCGCGCGCACCGGCTGGCGCCCGCTGGTCGTCGCGGTCATCGGGCTGACGGTCGTCGCCACCGTCTCCCTCGGCATCGTGCTGCTGACGTCGCGGCTGCTCGGGTGGGGTGTCAGCGCCTAGGCACGGCGCCGACACATGCGGAGACCCTCGCGCCGAGCCGATCGAAGCGATGACCAGCCCAGACGGCGCGGATCCCGGCTGAGCCCAACGGGCGAAAACCTCGCCTGTCCTATAGTGGACGCATGCAACACTCCGTACAGCTGCGCTTTGTCCCGTCGCGCGTCGCGGACTGTTCGTGTCGCTGTTGTTGATCCGCACGCCTCTGACACTGTAGAAATCCGCGCGCTAGCCCATGTCAGGGCGGTTTCGGTGTATTTGTCCGGCGGCGTCAAGACGCGGGCTCACGGAGATTTTCAGGAAAATTAGCGACCGATGACCGTATCGTCCGAGCCGATTCACGCCCTGGCGGGAGCTAGCCGCAGCGGCCCTGATCAGGCTCGACTCGATTATGCGGCGCTAGCCATCCCGACCGAGATGAACATAGAGTTCGATATTAGCTGGCAGGCTGAGAGGCCTGGTCCTACATCGTTGGAGACAAAAGGTAGATGAGCATCGCCGAGAACGTCACGGAACTGATCGGAAACACCCCGCTGGTCCGGCTCAACAGGGTCACCGACGGTGCGGTCGCCGACGTCGTCGCCAAGCTGGAATTCTTCAACCCGGGAAACAGCGTCAAGGACCGCATCGGGGTCGCGATGATCGACGCGGCCGAAAAGGCGGGCGTGATCAAGCCGGACACGATCATTCTCGAACCGACGAGCGGGAACACCGGCATCGCGCTGGCGCTGGTGGCGGCCGCACGCGGCTACCGCTGCGTGTTGACCATGCCGGAGACGATGAGCGTCGAGCGGCGAATGTTGTTGCGCGCGTTGGGCGCCGAGATCGTCTTGACACCCGGTCCGGAGGGCATGCCGGGCGCCATCGCCAAGGCCGAGGAATTGGCCAAGAGCGACCAACGGTACTTCGTGCCGCAGCAGTTCGAGAACCCGGCCAACCCCGAAATCCACCGTAAGACAACGGCGGAGGAAGTCTGGCGCGACACCGACGGCAAGGTGGACATCTTCGTCGCCGGGGTCGGGACCGGCGGCACCCTCACCGGGGTGGCTCAGGTCATCAAAGAACGTAAGCCCTCCGCACAATTCATCGCCGTCGAGCCGGAGGGGTCCCCGGTGCTCTCCGGTGGACAGAAAGGGCCGCACCCCATCCAGGGCCTCGGCGCCGGTTTCGTCCCGCCGGTGCTGGCGATGGATCTGGTGGACGAGGTCATCACCGTCGGCAACGAAGAGTCGATGACGTTGGCCCGGCGGCTGGCCGCCGAAGAGGGACTGCTGGTCGGCATCTCCTCGGGGGCCGCGCTGGCGGCCGCGCTGAAGGTCGCCCGCCGCCCGGAAAACGCCGGAAAGCTCATCGTCGTCGTGCTGCCCGACTTCGGCGAGCGCTACCTGAGCACGCCGCTGTTCGCCGACCTGGCCGATTAGTCATGCTCGACGCCATTCGCACCGACATCCGGGCCGCCAGGGAGCGAGACCCCGCCGCCCCGACCACGCTGCAGGTGATCTTCGCCTATCCCGGGGTGCACGCCATCTGGCTTCACCGCATCAACCACTGGCTGTGGCTGCGCGGGGCGAGGCTGATCGCGCGCATCACCGCCGAGATCACCAGGATCCTGACCGGCGTCGAGATTCACCCCGGCGCCGTCCTGGGGCCCGGGCTGTTCATCGATCACGCCACCGGCGTGGTGATCGGCGAGACCGCCGAGGTCGGCGAGGACGTGACGATCTACCACGGCGTCACCCTCGGCGGCAGCGGCAGGGACACCGGCAAGCGCCATCCCACCATCGGCGACCGGGTGATCATCGGCGCGGGCGCAAAGGTCTTGGGCGCGATAAAAATCGGCGACGACAGCCGCATCGGCGCCAACGCCGTGGTGGTCAAAGAGGTTCCGTCCAGCGCGGTGGTCATCGGGGTGCCCGGACAGGTCATCAGCCGTAGCCGTCCCGGCAGTCCGGATGACTCGATGATGCCCGATCTCGTCGGTGTCAGCCTGCAGTCGCTGCTGACCCGGGTGACCAAACTCGAGGCCCGGGCGGACGGCGCGCAGACCAACCACGTCATCCGGCCCCCCGAAGCCGGAGTCTGGTACGGCGAGGACTTCTCCATCTGATTCTTCGGCGATGAACTCGGCAGAGTATTACTCACGCTGACGTTAACTCCGCCCCGGAATGCATTGCCGCGCTGAGCGTTGCACAGTGGGTTATGGACACGATGCACGACGGCGTCCCGACGGCAGATTCCGCGGCCCGGTCATGACCGAGCTGCATCTGGCCGTGGGGCTCGACGGCTACGGGTGGCACCCCCACGCGTGGCGATACGCCTTCGCGCACAACGCAACCGGCGGCGGGCAACTCAGCGGGCGATACTGGGCCGCGCTGGCCGCCACCGCCGAACGTGGCCTGCTGGACTTCCTGACCATCGACGACAGCCTGGATGCGCAGCCGGGCCGCCGGCCCGAGATCTCGCCGCGGCGCCTGGCGGGGCGCGCCGACGCCACGCTCGTGGCCGCGCGCATCGCGCCGGTCACCGCACACATCGGACTCATCCCCGTCGCGACGGTCACCCACACCGAGCCGTTCCATGTCTCGAAAGCGATTGCGACGCTTGACCATATTTCGCACGGCCGGGCCGGCTGGCAGGTGCGGGTGAGCGCGACGGCACACGAGGCGGCGCTGTTCGGCCGGCGATCCGCCCCCGACGGCGACGAACTTTTCCGCGAGGCCGCCGACGCCGTGGAGGTGGTGCGCCGCCTCTGGGACAGCTGGGAGGACGGCGCCGTCATCCGTGACGTGGCGACCGGCCGCTACATCGATCGCGACAAGCTGCACTACATCGACTTCGCCGGCGAGCACTTCTCGGTCAAGGGACCGTCCATCACCCCGCGCCCTCCCCAGGGCCAGCCGGTGGTGGCGGCGCTGGCGCACGCGCCGCGCGTCTACGAATTCGCCGCCGCCAGCGCCGACCTGGTGTTCGTCACCCCACGCGACGAGGAATCGCTGCGCGCGATCCTGGCCGAGGTCGGCCACGCGCAGCGTGCGGCGGGCCGCACGATCCAGGCCTACGCCGATCTGGTGGTGTCGCTGGGTGAGGATCCGCTGACGCCGGGCGCGGCCATCTCCTCCGACGCGCACGTCTTCCGTGGCCGCGCAAGCGATTTGGCGGAGCTGCTGCTCGCCTGGCAGGACGCCGGGGTCGACGGGGTGCGGCTGCGGCCCGCGGTCAACGCGATCGACCTGCCCGCGATCGTCGACGACCTGGTGCCGCTGCTGCAGCGCGCCGGGCGGTTCCGCACCCGCTACCGCGAGGGCGAGACGCTGCGCGACCGCCTCGGCCTGGCGCCCGCCCCCAACCGCTACGCGACGGCGCCGTCATGAGCCTCACTCCCCTGTCGATCCTGGACCTGGCACCCATCAGCGCCGGCAGCGACGCCGCGACGGCGCTGCGCAACACCATCGACCTGGCCCAGCACGCCGAACAATGGGGCTACAAGCGTTACTGGCTCGCCGAGCACCACTTCGTCGCGGTGGCCAGCTCGTCACCGGTGACGCTGATCGGCCAGATCGCCGCGGCCACCGAACGCATTCACGTCGGATCGGCCGCCGTGCAGGCCGGCCACACGACGGCGCTTGCCGTGGTGGAAAGCTTCGGCATCCTCGACGCGTTGCATCCCGGCCGCATCGACATGGGCCTGGGCCGCTCCGGGCAGCGGCGGCAAGAGGCCGCGACCTCGCGCGCCCCCCAGCCCGACCGCGCGCCCGAGCCGTGGCGGGACGTCGACGGCCCGCTCGTCCCCACACCGTTCGACCAAACCCCGCTGATGAGATCCGAACGGATGCGGGCGCAGGCGTCGGTGCTCGCCCAACCGTGCGCGCAGCCGGCGGATTTCGCCGACCAGGTCGCCGACATTGAAGCGATGCTGGACGGCACCTACGCCGTCGACGGCCATCAGCTGCGGGCGGTTCCCGGCGAACACGCGCAGCTGACACCGTGGATCTTCGGCAGCACCAAGGGACAGAGCGCCGAGGTGGCCGGCGCCCGCGGGCTTCCGTTCGTCGCCAGTTACCACATCACCCCCGGCACCGCGCTCGACGCGATCACCGCGTACCGCAACGCCTTCCGCCCCTCCGCCCGGCTGGCGCGGCCGTACGTGGTGGTGTCGGCCGACGTCGTGGTCGCCGAGGACAGCGCCACCGCGCGCTACCTCGCGTCCAGTTACGGCCACTGGGTGTATTCCATTCGTAGCGGCCGGGGCGCGATCCCCTACCCGGATCCCGACTTCTGCGAACCCCTGACCGAGGCCCAGCAGGCATTGGTGGCCGACCGCACTTCAACACAATTCGTCGGCAACCCCGATGAGGTCGCCGACCGGCTCGAGCTGCTGCGCCGGGTCACCGGCGCCGACGAACTGGTCATCACGTCCGTCACCCACCGGCACGCCGACCGGCTGCGCTCGCATGAACTGATCGCCAAACGATGGGGGCTGACCGGATGACCGTTCGAGATGCGGGACAGCGCAAGCAGATACACCTGGGCGCCCACTTCCCCGGGGTGAACAACACGACGGTGTGGTCGGATCCGAGCGCGGGCAGCCAGATCGCGTTCGAATCGTTTGTGCACCTTGCCCAGACCGCCGAGCGGGGGCTGTTCGACTTCTTCTTCCTTGCCGAGGGGCTGCGGCTGCGCGAGCACCGCGGCAAAATCCACGACCTCGACGTCGTCGGCCGTCCCGACACGTTCACCGTGCTGGCCGCGCTCGCCGCGGTGACCGACCGACTCGGCCTGGCCGGCACCATCAACACCACCTTCAACGAACCCTTCGAGGTGGCAAGGCAATTCGCGACGCTGGACCACCTCTCCGACGGGCGTGCGGCGTGGAACATGGTCACCTCCTCCGACGCGTTCACCGGGGAGAACTTCCGCCGCGGCGGATTCCTCGCCCACGCCGACCGATACCACCGGGCCGAGGAGTTCATCCGCGTCGCGCGCAAGTTCTGGGACAGCTGGGCACCCGACGCCGTGATCGCCGACGTCGACGCCGGCACCTACGCCGACCCGACGCGCATCCACGTCGTCGACCATTTCGGTCCGCAGTTCGGCGTCCACGGCGTGGCCGCGCTGCCCGCCGGGCCGCAAGGCCACCCCGTGCTGCTGCAGGCCGGTGACTCCAGCGACGGCCGCGACTTCGGCGCCAGGCACGCCGACGCCCTGTTCACGCTGCACGGTTCGCTCGAGGCGGGGCAGCGCTACTACGCCGACGTGAAGGGCCGCGCCGCCGCCCACGGGCGCGACCCCGACCAGCTCAAGGTCCTGCCCGGCGCGACGTTCGCGCTGGGAGACACCCCCGACGAGGCGCAGGACAACGCGCGCCACATCCGCGAGCAGCAGGTCAGCGGTCCGACCGCGATCGCTTTCCTCGAGCAGGTGTGGGGCGTGGACCTGTCGGCCTACGATCCCGACGGACCCCTGCCCGACGTCGACCCCGTCGAGAACCCGAACATCACGAGGGGACGCGTCCGGCACGGCGATCCCACGACGGTCGCCCAAACCTGGCGGGCGCGAGCGGAGGCCGAAAACCTCTCGATCCGGGAGCTGATCATCGAGGTGACCAGCCGCCAGCAGTTCGTCGGAACGCCGCAGCAGGTGGCCGCCGAGATCGACCGCTACGTGCAGTCGGACGCCTGCGACGGCTTCATCCTGGTGCCGCACCTGACGCCGCACGGCCTCGACGAGTTCGTCGACAAGGTGGTCCCGCTGCTGCAGGAGCGCGGCAGCTTCCGCACCGAGTACCGCGGCCACACGCTGCGCGAGCATCTGGGTTTGTCGCCGACGCCGGGATGGGCGGGAAATCCGGCCGGTATCGCGAGCGGGCAGTGACGGCCGGGCGGCCCGCTGAATTTTGCTGCTCCCCCGCCTGGACTCGAACCAGGAACCCTTCGGTTAACAGCCGAATGCTCTGCCAATTGAGCTACAGGGGACTAACCCGATCGCGGGACGACTCTAGCGTACTGGCACGACCGCGCCCAACTGGCGCGGGTCGCCACCGTCTCACCCGGTCGACCGCGCACGCACCCCACCCGGTGAGGCAGGATGGAGCCATCGATAGTCGGGAGGAACGCTTTGATCCGGTATGTCGTGGTGCTGGGACTGGGTTACGTGCTGGGCTCGAAAGCCGGTCGTCGGCGATACGAGCAGATCGTCGGCACCTATCGAGCGCTGACCAGCAGCCCGGTGGCCAAGTCGATGATCGAGGGGGGACGCCGCAAGATCGCGAACCGGATCTCCCCGGACGCCGGCTTTGTCACGCTGGCGCAGATCGACGACCAAACCGCCATCATGGAACGCGACGTCGAGCCGCTGCCCGACGAGGAGCTCGAGACCTCTACTCGTCGCCGCTAGCCTGCTCCAGCAGGCTGCGCCGGTAGGCCTCCATCGCTACCAGGTCGCCGAACAACGCGTGATACTCGTCGCCCTGTTCGATCGGCGACATGCGCTGCAACTTCGACTTCACCTCGGCGATCTGCCGGCCCATCCACACCTCTTGCAGGCGGGCCAGCACGCCGGCGATGTAGCGCGGCATTTTCTCCTCGTCGACCTGGATGGCCTCGACGCCCAGCTCGCTGATCAGCGCGGCCGTCAAGGGCGACGACGCCCGATCGCGCACCACCTCGAGCCACTGCGCCCCGGTGACCCCGCTCGACGTGCCGCCTGCGGTCTCGATCGCCGCGCGGATGGCGGCGTAGCCGGGGTGGGTGAAGCTCTCGACGGTCAGCGTGTCGAAGACCGGGCCGGCCAGCGCCGGATACTGCAACGCCGACTTGAGTGCCTCCCGTTGGGGCCACAGGGTGGGGTCGCGGGGGTCGGGACGGCTGGCCGCGGCATGGGCCGCGGCGGCGGGTTGCTCCGCGCGCCGCGACGCCTTGGGTCCGGCGCCGCCGCGGGCCGGGATTTTGGCGTTCTTGGATTGGCCGCGCACCCGGTCGATGACCTGCGCGACGTCGTCCCAGCCGACCCACCCGGCGAGCTGGCGGGCGTACTCGTCGCGCAGCGTGGGGTCCTTGATCTGGCCCACCATGGGCACGCAGCGCCGCAGCGCGGCCACCCGGCCCTCGGCGCTGTCCAGGTCCATCTCGGCGAGCGCCGACCGGATTGCGAACTCGAACAACGGCGTTCGCCGGGCCACCAGGTCGCGCAGGGCGCCGTCGCCGGACTTCAGCCGGAGATCGCAGGGGTCCATGCCGTCCGGCGCGACGGCCACGAACGACTGCCCCGCCAGGTTCTGCTCGCCGCCGAACGCCTTGAGGGCGGCGGCCCGCCCGGCCGCGTCGCCGTCGAACACGTAGATCAGCTCGCCGCGAAAGAAGCTGTCGTCCATCATCAGTCGGCGCAGCATCGCCAGGTGCTCGTCGCCGAACGCGGTGCCGCACGACGCCACGGCGGTGGTGACCCCGGCCAGATGCATCGCCATCACGTCGGTGTAGCCCTCCACGACGACGGCCTGATGGCCCTTGGCGATGTCGCGTTTGGCCAAGTCGATGCCGAACATCACGTTCGACTTCTTGTACAGCAGCGTCTCCGGGGTGTTGATGTACTTGGCTTCCATCGGGTCGTCGTCGAAGAGCCGCCGGGCGCCGAAACCGATCACCTCGCCGGCCGAGGAACGGATGGGCCACAGCAGGCGGCGGTGGAAGCGGTCCATCGGCCCGCGGCGCCCCTGCCGCGACAGGCCCGCCGCTTCCAGCTCTTTGAACTCGAAACCCTTGCGCACCAAGTGCTTTGTCAGTGAGTCCCATCCCGACGGCGCGAACCCGCAACCGAAGTGACGGGCCGCCTCGGCATCGAAGTTGCGCTCGGTCAGATACTGCCGTGCCGGCGCCGCCTCGTCGGATTCCAGCGCCGCGGCGTAGAACTCTGCCGCGGCCGCGTTGGCCGCGACGAGCCGGCTTCGGCTGCCGCGGTCGCGCTGCACGCTGGTCGCCGGGCCGGAGTAGGTGATGGTGTGACCGATCCGGTCGGCGAGCAGCTCGACCGCCTCGACGAAGCTGACGTGCTCGATCTTCTGGATGAAGGCGTACACGTCGCCGCCCTCGCCGCAGCCGAAGCAGTGGAAGTGGCCGTGGTTGGGGCGGACGTGAAACGACGGCGACTTCTCGTCGTGAAACGGACACAGCCCCTTGAGCGAATCCGCGCCCGCGCGCCGCAACTGCACGTAATCGCCGACCACTTCGTCGATGCGCACCCGCTCGCGGATGGCGGCGATGTCGCGGTCCGGAATCCGGCCGCGGCCCCGGGCGCGCGCGTCGCCGTCGCTCCGTGAACTTGCCGGGCTTGACATCGGCTCAGTCTAAGCGCGCGGCGGCGAACGCTATCCCGTTCCGATGACGCCGCACGCGACGCGATCCATCGCGTTCTCGGTGTCCTGGGCGCCGTGCAGCATCAGCGCGGTCTTGGTACCGGCCAGCAGGTCGTCCCGGGTGAACGAATCGGTGGTGGTGACCAGGTAGGCCGCGCCGTCCTGGCGCACCTCGAGCGTCGCCAGGTCGCCGCTCTCGGGCTTGCCGGTGTGGCCGGGCGCCTGGTAGTGGCCGCCGGCGGACAAGAAGTTGCCCGGCGCACCGCCGGTGGGGGCCACCGAGTTCGGCTCGCACTTGCCGATCTCGTGGACGTGCAGGCCGTGCAGGCCGGGGGTCAGGATGCCGGTCGCCACCGTCTTGACGGTGACGGTCACATAGTTGCCGGTGAAGTCGAAGGTCGCGGTGGCCGCCGTCCGGCCGTCGGGTGTCTTCAACTCCGCGCTGAGCGAGCCGCCGGCGGGTGCCGGGGTCGTCGCCTCCCCGGAGGACGTCGGTGCGGCGGTTTTCACCGGCGGGGTGGTGCCCGGCTGGCTGCTCTCGTGCTGCGGTGAACTGCAGGCGGTCATGGCGACGACGGGAAGCCCCATCAGAAGGGAGGCCATCAAAGGCGAGCCGCTGAATTTCTTCATGTCGGGCAGCCTAACTCGCGGCGGCCGCGCCGATCCCCGGGCCGGACGAGTTGCGCCCCCCGACCCGCTACGGGCCGGCCTGGCGGGCGTCGATCCGTTCCAGCCGGCCCTCGGTGTAGGAGGCGATTTGATCGACGATGACCCGCCACCGGGCGCCGTCGTCGGCCGCGGTGTTGAAGGCCGCAGCGAAGACCGGGTCGAGGGTTCGGGGGGCTCCCGCGTACAGCCAGTGGGCCACCCGGTGGATGCGCTCACGCTGACCGGCCTGGGTTTCCTGATGGCGCGGGTCGGACATGATGAACTGCAGCGCCAGGATTTTCAGCAGCGCGACCTCGGCCCGCACCAGATCGGGAACCTGCAGCTCGGCCCGGTAGCGCACCAACGGTCCGGGTCCGGCCGCCGCGCGGGTGGTGGCGATGGCGGCCGAGGCGAACCTCCCGACCAGCTCGCTGGTCAGCCGCTTGAGCGCGACCGACGCCGCGAGCGTGGCGTCGTACTTGCCCACGGCGGCGACCACCGGCAGCGCCGACAGCCGTCGCGCGGCCGCCATGAAATCGTCGGCGCGCACCCGGGAAAATTCGGTCTCGCCGAGTTTGGCCAGCGCGGCCGCCTCGTCGTCGTCGGCCAGCACCCGCAGGTCGATGCGTTGGGAGACGACGCCGTCCTCCACGTCGTGCACCGAATAGGCCACGTCGTCGGCCCAGTCCATCACCTGCGCCTCCAGGCACATCCGGCCCTCCGGGCCGCCCGCGCGCATCCAGGCCGCCGCCTCGCGGTCGGCGTCGTAGAACCCGAACTTGCGCGCCGCGCTCCCATGGCCTTCGCCGCGGAACCACGGGTATTTGGTGACCGCGTCCAGCGACGCGCGAGTCAGGTTCAGACCCGCGCTGTTGCCTTGGGCGTCAAGCACTTTGGGCTCGAGGCTGGTCAGGATTCGGAAATTCTGGGCGTTGCCCTCGAAGCCGCCATAGTTCGCCGCGACCTCGTCGAGGGCGCGCTCGCCGTTGTGGCCGTAGGGCGGGTGGCCGATGTCGTGGGCCAGGCCGGCCAGGTCGACCAGGTCGAGGTCGCAGCCCAGGCCGACGGCCATTCCCCGCCCGATCTGGGCGACCTCGAGGGAGTGCGTCAGCCGGGTGCGCGGCGTGTCCCCTTCCCGCGGCCCGACGACCTGGGTCTTGTCGGCCAGCCGGCGCAGGGCGGCGCTGTGCAGCACCCGGGCGCGGTCGCGGGCGAAGTCGGTGCGGTGCTGACCTTCGGTGCCCGGCAGACCCGCGGTCTTCGCGGCTTCGGTCACCCGTCGCTGACGGTCGAAGTCGTCGTAGGGGTCGCGCTGATTCCTGGTCACCGACGCACAGTCTGCCAGGGAATGCCCGCCCAAGTCCGGCTCGACTCGGGCCCGCTGGCGTGTGTCGGCCGGGGCCGCGCCTGACCGCCCCACTCCTCAGCAGGCCTACTGGCCTGCATCGTCGCGGGGCTAGATTGGCCTTATGCGTTGCACCGCTCGCCTGCTCGCCGTGCTCGCGATGCTCCTGACGGTCGGCCTCGGCGGCGGGCTGCTGTCGGCACCGGCCGCCGGCGCGCAACCATCATTCCGGTTGGCCGACTACGTCACCGACAACGCGGGGGCCCTGTCGGATTCCGGTCGCAGCACCGTCACCGCCGCCGTCAACAAGCTCTACACCGACCGCCACATCCGGCTCTGGGTGGTCTACGTCGACGACTTCTCCGGGCAGAGCCCGACCGGGTGGGCACAAGGCACCGTGCGCGCCAGCGACCTGGGCGGCTACGACGCGCTGCTGGCCGTCGCGACCACCAGCCGCGCCTACGCCTTCCTGGTGCCGTCCACCATCAAGAGCGTCAACGCCGGTCAGGTCGACAGCTTGCGGCGCAACAAGATCGAACCCGCCCTGCACAACGGTGACTGGAGCGGCGCCGCGGTGGCCGCGGCGGACGGGCTCGACGCGTCGCCCGGTTCGTCGGGGCGGGTGATCCTGCTGGCCACGCTGGCGGGCATTCTCATCGCGCTGGCCGGCCTGCTGCTGGTGATGCGTCATCGCGGGCAGCGCCGACGGGCCGCGGCGTTGGCGGCCGCGCGGCGCGTCGACCCCACCGACGTCGACGCGCTCGCCGCGCTGCCGCTGCAGACGCTCGACGACCTGTCCCGCGCGCTGGTGGTGGACGTCGACAACGCGCTACGCACCAGCGCCAACGAATTGGACCTGGCGGTCGGCGAATTCGGCGAAGAGCGCACCCGACCCTTCACGAGCGCGGTGGCCAACGCCAAAGCGGCTCTGTCCCAAGCGTTCACGGTGCGCCAACAACTCGACGACTCCACACCGGAAACACCCGCCCAGCGGCGCGAACTGCTCACCCAGGTGATCGTCTCGGCGGCGCGGGCCGACCGCGAGCTGGAGTCACAGACCGAGGCCTTCGAGAAGCTGCGCGACCTCGTGATCAACGCCGCGTCGCGGCTGGATGCGCTGACGCGGCAGTACGTGGAACTCACCACCCGTCTGGCGCCGGCGGAGCAACGGCTGGCGGCGCTGCACCACGACTTCAGCGCTGCCGCACTGACTTCGGTGTCCGGCAATGTCACGACGGCCAAGGAGCGGCTGGCGTTCGCCGACCGCAACATCGGCACCGCCCGTGAGCTGGCCGCCCACGCCGTCACCGGTGGGCAGGCCGGCTTGGTCGATGCGGTCCGGGCCGCCGAGTCCGCCCTCGGGCAGGCGCGGGCGCTGCTCGACGCGGTGGACAACGCGGCCAGCGACATTCAGCACGCGATCGACGGGCTGCCGTCGGCCGTCGCCGACACCAAGGATGACATCGCACGCGCCAACGAACTGCTGCAGAAAAAACCCACGCGCAGCGGCGATTTGGTGGCGGCCCGCGACGCGGCCACCAGGGCCGTCGAGAGCGCCCGCGCCGGCGGATCCGAAGATCCGCTGGCCGCCTTCGGACAGGTGACCAAGGCCGACGCCGCGCTCAACGGGCTGCTGGCCACCCTGGCCGAGGAACAGGCCACCGCCGAGCGACTCAACCGATCACTGGAACAGGCCTTGTTCACCGCGCAATCGCGGGTGCGCGCGGTGTCCGACTACATCGACACGCGCCGCGGCAGCGTCGGCCCCGACGCCCGCACCCGGCTGGCCGAGGCCAAGCGCCACCTGCAGGCCGCGCAGGACAAGGGCGCGACGAACCCGAACGAAGCGATCGCCCACGCCAATGCGGCGTCGACGCTGGCCGCTCACGCTCAGTCACTGGCGAACGACGACGTGCAGGCGATGCAGCGCGCCTACACGCGTGGCGGCGGCAGTGACATGGGCGCGATGCTCGGCGGCATCATCATCGGCGACCTGCTCAGCGGGGGGATGCGGGGCGGATTCGGCGGCTGGAGCCCGACGTCGTTCGGTGGCTCGCCGGGTTCTTCCGACGGCGGGTTCATGGGTGGTGGCGGCCGATTCTGACGCGCCGCGCGCGGTGACCGCGGCGGCTTTCGGTTCTCTACCTACCGGTCTTCAGCCGGCGGCCGGGGAATGCGGGATCACGCCCACGGGCCGTGCCCCGGCTTCGCCTTCCCACCCGCTCCAGACGCCGTCGGCGACCGCCGTCGGGCGGGGCGCGTCGAGTGTCTCCTCCGTGGTGTCGGCGCTCGCGTCCGACTTCGGCGCCCAGTGGTCGTAGTCGTCGGGCGGAACGACCACCCCCCACTTGAGTGGGACCGATAAACCGCCGAGCACACCGCACTCACCGCGTACTGCCGCCACCGTGTCATCGGGTAACGGCGAACCGAGAGGCAAAAGCACCCCTGCCCCCTTCCACAGCCGATCTAAGCGTTCGGGCGCTGTGGCGAACCTATTTACACCAACCGGTGACATCGTAAGACAAACCGAAGAAAATATGCGGGAATTGCCAATTTTCCTTAATTTGAGCGTGTATCGGACCACGCGGGCCTCTCGCCGACCGGTAAGGGGACCGCCGCGCGGGCCACGCGGGCCGGCGACACCGGGGAACTCGGGCGCCATCCCGGACGATCGGCCGTCGATTCCTACGGACAAACTCCTTGCCGCACAGCACGTTAGGTTAAACCGTCGTGATCGGATCGAGCGGTCGGCCGCGGGTGCGCAGGGGGTCCGGCTCCGCGCTTCCCGCTCGGGGCAACGCATGCGAGCGCGCGTTGTTACGGGACGAATTATATGAATTCGCATATTGCGGTACGGCGTTGCTTGGCCGCCCCGGCCAACCTAGTCGGAATTTCCGGTTTCTCACGCAGTGCACTCCATGCACATCCGCAACAGCGGCACCGCGATTATCGGGTTCGCGGCACCACTTTGGGCCGTGACCGCACCACCTCCGCCTTGGTGCCGCGCTTGTCCCCCTCGGGCCCCTTGTCGCCCACCGGCATGGCCGTCATCGGCACGCCGTTACCCGACCCGGCCGCGGCCGACGTCGCCGCGGGCGCTCCGGTGGCCACACCCGACACCGCCGGTGCGGGCACGTACGCCGGCATCGACCCTTGCCACGCCGCGGGCACCGACATCGCCCCGACGAACCGCGCGGTCCCCAGGCCCGCCGACGCGACGCCCAGCGCGCCCAGCCCCCCGCCCGCCAGCGGTTGCAGGTCGGACAGCACGCTATGGGCGCTGCGCGGGGCCTCGGCGGCGGCCACGTTGGTGGCGCTGAGCAATATCGGCGCCGGCGCCGCCGGCGCCGCGGCCGCCACCGGGCCGGTGCTCTGGGCCAGCGCCACCATGGGCGGCATCAGCGCGCCGGCCGGGTACATGCCGGCCTGGGCCACCGTCGTCAAGGTCGCCACCGGCGTCGAGGTCATCAACGACGTCAGCGACGAGACCGCCGGGGAGAGCGCCATGAACACCGACTGCAGCTGCGACGCGAACGCGGTCCCCAGCGAGGACAAGCCCTGGAAAAACTGGGACGCGAGCGTCAGAGGCGCCGTCACCAGGTCGGCCAGGCCCGCCAGGCCCGCGGACGCCGCGCCGCCGCCGAGACCCGCGGGCGGCGGGGTGAACGCCGGCAACGTCTCCACCAGCGTTTGGGCCCCCGCGTGATAGCCCACCATCGCGGCCACATCCTGCGCCCACATCTCGACGTACTCCAGCTCGGTCTGCGCGATCGCCGCCGTGTTCTGGCCGAAGAAGTTGGTCGCGATCAGGATCAGCAACCGGGCACGATTCGCCAGCACCGCCGGCAGCGGCACCGTCGCGACCACCGCCCCCTCGAACGCCAGCGCCGCCAGCCGGGCCCGGATCGCGGCCACCTCCGCCTCCGCGGCGGCGATCAGCAGCCATTGCACGTAGGGCGCCGCGGCGGCCGTCATCGATGCCGACGAAGGACCCGTCCAGGGGCCCGCCGCCAGGTCCGTCACCACGGTGTTGAACGAGGCCGCCGAGGACGACAGCTCCGCCGCCAGTCCGTCCCACGCGGAGGCCGCCTCGAATAGAGGTCCAGCACCGGGGCCGCCGACTATCAAGGCCGAGTTGATTTCCGGAGGGAAGAACAAAAACGCGGGAATCATCCACACCCCAACCGACCGAGTCAACGGCTCCAGCGACAGACGCCCGACATCCGCCCATGGCTCAACTAGCTATCTACTTATGCCCCACGGCAGATCCTAGGGCACCGCCACCATCGCGGCCCGATTTTTAAGCAAACCTTATTTCGCAAATGCGAACCGGCGACGGCGCATCATTCACGGCGGCGCGAGTCGGCCAGACGCGCACCGACGCAACGGGACCCGATATGGCACCGCCGACGGCGGCCCGGTGATTAGCAGCCTTTGAGCCGTGCCGCCAGATAATCGGCCACGGTGTTCATCGCGACGCGTTCCTGGGTCATGTCGTCGCGCCGGCGCACCGTCACGGCGTCGTCCTCGAGTGAGTCGAAATCCACCGTCACACAGAACGGCGTGCCGATCTCGTCCTGGCGCCGATAGCGCCGCCCGATCGCGCCCGCATCGTCGAAATCGATATTCCAAAACTGGCGCAGTTCGGCCGCCAGATCGCGGGCCTTGGGGCTCAGGTCGGCGTGCCGGGACAGCGGCAGCACCGCCGCCTTGACCGGGGCCAGCCGCGGGTCCAGCCGCAGCACCGTGCGCTTTTCCATCTTGCCCTTGGCGTTCGGGGCCTCGTCCTCGACGTAGGCGTCGATCAGGAACGCCATGAACGACCGCGTCAAACCCGCCGCGGGCTCGATGACATACGGGATGTAGCGTGCGTCGGTCGCCTGGTCGTAGAAGGACAGGTCGACGCCGGAATGCTTTGAATGCGTCGCCAAGTCGAAATCGGTGCGGTTGGCGACGCCCTCCAGCTCACCCCACGGGTTACCGGCGAAGCCGAATTTGTACTCGATGTCGACGGTGCGATCGGAGTAGTGCGACAGTTTGTCGGCCGGGTGTTCAAACAACCGCAGGTTCTCCGGATCGATACCCAACTCGACATACCATTGCAGCCGGGTGTCGATCCAATACTGATGCCATTCCTTCGCGGTCGAGGGCTCGACGAAGAACTCCATTTCCATTTGCTCGAACTCGCGCGTGCGGAAAATGAAGTTGCCCGGGGTGATCTCGTTGCGAAAGCTCTTGCCTATCTGGCCGATGCCGAAGGGCGGTTTCTTGCGCGCGGTCGTCACCACGTTGGCGAAGTTGACGAAGATGCCCTGCGCGGTCTCCGGACGCAGATAGTGCAAGCCCTCCTCGGTCTCGATCGGACCCAGGTAGGTCTTGAGCATCATGTTGAATTCGCGGGGCTCGGTCCACTGCCCGGGCTCGCCGGTGTCGGGGTCGCGGATGTCGGCCAGTCCGTTGGGCGGCGGGTGGCCGTGCTTGGCCTCGTAGGCCTCGATGAGATGGTCGGCGCGGTAACGCTTATGGGTGATCAGCGACTCGACCAGCGGGTCATGGAAGACCTCGACGTGGCCCGAGGCCACCCACACCTGCCGCGGCAAGATGATCGACGAATCCAGGCCCACGACGTCGTCGCGCCCGCTGACCACCGCGCGCCACCACTGACGTTTGATGTTCTCTTTGAACTCCACACCCAACGGGCCGTAGTCCCACGCCGACCGGGTTCCACCGTAGATCTCTCCCGAGGGAAAAACGAAGCCGCGCCGCTTGGCCAGATTCACTACGGTGTCGATGACGGACGCCACGGGGTGGTGCACTCCCTTTCCGGGGTTGGGTGGGCGCGCCTGGCGGCCGACCGCCGTGCGCAGAGCATCAGTCATGGTAGCGATCGGCGCCGCGGTCTTTGACATGCGTCATCATGCATGTGACAGTGGAGGGCAGCCGATACGGCGGATACTTTCCCACTACCTGGCACTTCTCGAGGTGATGCCGCTCCCATGATGTCCCCCTCACGTTCTGCGTCGATGCCGTCCGCCACCGACGGCGACATAGGAACGGACCTGGACGCGGTCACCCACGACCACGGCGGACTCGGCGCCGGTGGGCACTCCGTACTGGCCGATTACCCCGTCCCACCCCCGCGGGAGATCCTCGACGCCGCGGGCGAGTTGTTGCGGGCGCTGGCGGCGCCGGTGCGCATCGCCATCGTCCTGCAGCTGCGCGAGTCGCATCGCTGCGTGCACGAGCTGGTGGACGCGCTCGGCGTGCCCCAGCCGCTCGTCAGCCAGCACCTGAAGATTCTCAAGGCGGCGGGCGTGGTTGCCGGCGAGCGGTCCGGGCGCGAGGTGCTGTACCGGCTCGCCGATCATCACCTCGCGCACATCGTGGTGGACGCCGTCGCGCACGCGAGCGAGGACGCCCCGTGACATCAGGAGCGAGCGTTCGCTCGACCCGTCAGCGCGCGGCGATCTCGACGCTGTTGGAGACACTCGACGAATTCCGCTCGGCGCAGGATCTGCACGACGAGCTGCGCCGGCGCGGCGAGAACATCGGGCTGACCACCGTCTACCGGACGCTGCAGTCGATGGCCGCGGCGGGAATGATCGACACGCTGCGCACCGACACCGGCGAGTCGGTCTACCGCAGGTGTTCGGAACACCATCATCACCACTTGGTCTGCCGCAGTTGCGGATCCACGATCGAGGTGGGCGATCACGAGGTCGAGGAGTGGGCGACGGCCGTGGCCGCCAAGCACGGCTTCTCCGACGTCAGCCACACCATCGAGATCTTCGGCACCTGTTCGGAGTGCATGCCCTGACGATTACGCCGTCAGCGTGCGGCGTACCTGGGCGCCGGTGTCGAGCACCAGCAAAATCAAGGTCCTCAGCGCATCGTCGGTGAGGCCCGCGCCGGGAAAGTTGTAGCGCAGCATCACATCGGCGTTCTTGGCCGCGCCCTTGCCCGAATTACGCTGCACGGCTTTGTCATTGACCTTCTCGATCAGGCTGACGCTGCCGAAGTTGCTGTCGCGCGCCTGCTTGGCCACCTGATCGCTCAGCTTCTTGGTCAGCGGCAGATCCCACGCCAATATCTGGGTGAGCGATACCAGGTCAAGGCCCTCGGCGATGTTCACCACCCGCAACGAGGCGATGGTGCCGTCATGGTGAACGGTCAGCGCGCCGTCGGTCTCCTCCTGCAGCGCAAGGACATCGCGGAGGATCGACGCCAGACGCTCCTGTAGCGATGGCACTATGCGCTCCCGAATCGGCGGTTGCGCGAGGCGTATTCCTCGCAGGCGGCCCACAGGTCGCGACGGTCGTAGTCGGGCCACAATTTGTCCTGGAAGATGTACTCGGCGTATGCCGCCTGCCACAGCATGAAATTGCTGGACCGCTGCTCCCCCGAGGTCCGCAAAAACAGATCCACGTCGGGGATGTCGGGCCGCTGCAGGTGGTTCGCCACCGTCGACTCGGTGATGCGCTCCGGGTTCAGCCGTCCGGCCGCGGCCAGCCGTGCGATTTCCTTTGTGGCTTCGGCGATTTCGGCGCGGCCACCGTAGTTCACACAGTAGTTGACGGTGATGACGTCGTTGTCCTTCGTCATGTCTTCTGCGATCGCCAGCTCATTGATCACGCTGCGCCACAGGCGGGGCCGCGACCCGACCCACCGGATCTTGACCCCGATCGCATTCAGGTTCACCCGGCGCATCCGCACCACGTCGCGGTTGAAGCCCATCAGGAAGCGGACCTCTTCGGGCGAACGCTTCCAGTTCTCGGTCGAGAAGGCGTACAGGCTGAGCCACTTGATCCCGATTTCGATTGCACCACAGACGATGTCGATGACCACGGCCTCCCCGGCTCGATGACCGTCGGTACGGGTCAGCCCCTGCTGGGTGGCCCAGCGGCCGTTGCCGTCCATGACGATGGCCACATGGTTGGGCAGCCGGTCGGCCTCGATCCTGGGCGCGGCCGCCTTGGAGGTGTGCTGCGGCGGCCGGCACGGGCCGCCGTCGGCGGACGGCGGCAGCTCCGGAAACACGACGGGCCAGGTCGACTTGTCGGGAAAGACCGGATAGTCGTCGGGCGCGGGGGGCAGCTGCGGGAAACCGCGGTGTGTCACCAGCGCCCCACTGGCCTCGGTCGCAGGGCGTGTGTCTTGTGCCCACCTCCGAGCGACACGTTCGGGTGACCCGCTTTTGTCGCTCGGAGGTGGGCACAACACATGCCGGTTGACGCAGATGCGGGTGTGACGGATGTGATCACCGCCCGTCCGCCGGCCCAGACTTTAGCCACAGTCCATATCCTGCCCGATCAGCGTCGCGCGCTGATCGGCGATGGTGCGGTCGACGTGATACGTCCGTTCGACGAGCGGCAACGTCTTGAGCTGCCGCTCCAAATGCCATTGCAGGTGCGCCGCCACCAGACCGCTGACGTAGTTGCGGTGCGACTGCGGCGTCTTCTCGGCGAAGTCCCAATCGCCGTCGTGCAGCGCCGACATCAGGTCCAGCACCCCCGGCGGCGGCGTCGTCGAACCGGCCGGGCGGCAGTGGGTGCAGACGCTGCCGCCGGCGCCGACATGAAACGCACGATGGGGACCGGGCGTGGCGCAACGGGCGCACTCGTTCAGCGCCGGCGCCCAACCGGCGATGCCCATCGCCCGCAGCAGGTAGGCGTCCAGCAGCAGGCCCCGGGACCGGCGGCCGTCGGCCACCGCCCGCAGGGCGCTCACCGTGAGCCCGTGCAGGGCCGGGGCGGGCGCCCGCTCCTCACCGGCGAGGCGTTCGGCGGTTTCCAGCATGGCGCACCCGCAGGTGTAGCGGCCGTAGTCGCTGACGATGTCGGTGGCGAACGCGTCGATCGAGACGACCTGGGTGACGATGTCGAGGTTGCGGCCGGGATGCAACTGCGCGTCGATGTGCGCGAATGGCTCCAGCCGCGCACCGAATTTGCTGCGGGTACGACGAACGCCCTTGGCCACCGCGCGGACCAGCCCGTGATCACGGGTCAGCAGGGTGACGATCCGGTCGGCTTCGCCGAGCTTGTGCTGGCGCAGCACAACAGCTCGGTCTCGGTATAGCCGCATCCCCATAGTTTTGCACCCCGCCGCGACATTGCGGGTATCCGCGCCGTCTAGTCTCGTACCCCGTGATTGGCGCTTCGGGGTCGGGAGTCGGGTCCATTTCCGGGTCCGGCAACCAGCGCCTGCCCACGCTGACCGACCTGCTCTATCAGTTGGCCAGCCGCTCGGTGACGTCCACCACCCTGGTGGGTCGTTCGCTGCACGCCATCCACGCCAGCCAGCCCACGCTGAACGCCTTCCGGGTGGTGCTCACCGAGTCGGCGCTGGCCGACGCGGCCGAGGCCGACCGGCGCCGCGCGGCCGGGGACACCGCCCCGCTGCTGGGCATCCCGATCGCCGTCAAGGACGACGTCGACATTGCCGGCGTGCCCACTGCGTTCGGCACCGAGGGGACGGTTCCGCCGGCGACGCACGACGCCGAGGTGGTGCGCCGCCTCAAGGCCGCCGGCGCGGTGATCGTGGGCAAGACCAACACGTGTGAGCTCGGCCAGTGGCCGTTCACCAGCGGACCCGGTTTCGGGCACACCCGCAACCCCTGGTCGCGGCGGCACACCCCCGGCGGGTCGTCGGGCGGCAGCGCCGCGGCGGTGGCCGCGGGCCTGGTCACGGCCGCCATCGGGTCCGACGGCGCCGGCAGTATCCGCATCCCCGCGGCATGGACGCACCTGGTGGGCATCAAGCCGCAGCGCGGACGGATCTCGACCTGGCCGCTGCCGGAGGCGTTCAACGGCATCACGGTCAACGGCGTGCTGGCCCGCACGGTCGCCGACGCGGCGCTGGTGCTCGACGCCGCGTCCGGCAACGTCGAGGGGGACCGTCACAAACCGCCCGCGATCACCGCCTCCGACTATGTGGGCAAGGCGCCCGGCCCGCTGAACATCGCGCTGTCAACCCGGTTTCCCTACACCGGTTTCCGGCCCAAGCTGCACCCGGAGATCCTGGCGGCGACGCGCGCCGTGGGTAACCAACTCGAACTGCTGGGCCACACCGTGGTGTCCGGCAACCCCGACTACGGCATGCGGTTGTCGTGGGACTTTCTCGCCCGGTCCACCGCGGGCCTGCGGGATTGGGAGGAGCGCTTGGGCGACGGCGTCGTGCTGGACCCCCGGACCCTGTCCAACCTGCGCATGGGCGCCGCGCTGGGGCAGGCGATCCTGCGCAGCGCCCGCCGCCACGAGGCGGCCGACCAGCGCCGGGTCGGTTCGATCTTCGACATCGTCGACGTGGTGTTGGCGCCGACCACCGCCCAGCCCCCGCCGCTGGCGCGGGCCTTCGACCGGTTGAGCGGCTTCGGCACCGACCGGGCCATGATCGCGGCCTGCCCGCTGACGTTCCCGTGGAACGTCCTGGGGTGGCCGTCCATCAACGTTCCGGCGGGCTTCACCTCCGAAGGCCTGCCGATCGGCGTGCAGCTGATGGGCCCGGCCAACAGCGAGGGCATGCTGATCTCGCTGGCCGCCGAGCTCGAAGCCGTGTGCGGATGGGCCAGCAAGCAGCCCCAACCCTGGTGGCACCAGAGCGCGGACACCCCTCCGGCGCCCGCGCCCAGCGGCTGAGATCACCGCCGCGTCCCGCCGTCTGGGCAGGTCGGAGCGGTGAATTTCCTGCCGACGAGGCGGGTACACGTTCGCCATGGACCAATCCGACGCCCCACTGCTCGATGCGCTGGCCGACTATCGGGAAAAGAACCGATACGGGTTCACGCCGCCCGGCCACCGGCAGGGCCGCGGCACCGACGAGCGGGTCCTCGCGGTCCTGGGCCGTGAACCCTTCCTCGACGACGTACTGGCCAGCGGCGGCCTGGATGACCGCCGGACCAGCAACAAGTACTTGAAGAACGCCGAAGACCTGATGGCCGAGGCAGTGGGCGCGGACACCGCGTGGTTCTCCACCTGCGGCAGTTCCCTGTCGGTGCGGGCGGCGATGATGGCGGTGGCCGGCGGCGAGGGCAGCCTGCTGGTCAGCCGCGACAGCCACAAGTCGATCGTGGCGGGGCTGATCTTCTCCGGCGTGCAGCCGCGCTGGATCACCCCCCGCTGGGACGCCGCGCACCACTTCTCTCATCCGCCCTCGCCGGAGCAGGTCGAACAGGCCTGGGACAAGCACCCCGAGGCCGCCGGCGCGCTCGTCGTCAGCCCCAGCCCCTACGGCACCTGCGCCGACATCGCCGGGATCGCCGAGGTGTGTCACCGGCGCGGAAAGCCGCTGATCCTCGACGAGGCGTGGGGCGCACACCTGCCGTTCCACGAGGACCTGCCGACCTGGGCGATGGACGCCGGCGCGGACGTCTGCGTGGTCAGCGTGCACAAGATGGGCGCCGGTTTCGAGCAGGGTTCGGTGTTTCACCTGCAGGGCGACCTGATCGATCGGGATCGCCTGTCCGCCTGCGCGGATCAGCTGATGACCACCAGTCCCAGCGTCCTGTTGTACGCCGCCATGGACGGCTGGCGCCGGCAGATGGTGCAGCACGGTCATGAATTGCTCGGTGCCGCACTCGATTTGACGCGACACGTGCGTGAGGAGATCGAACTCATCCCGGATGTGGAGGTTCTCGACGACGAGTTGCTCGGCGCGCAGGCGTCCCACGACCTGGACCGGATGCAGGTGCTGATCGACGTATCCGCAACGGGCACTTCGGGTTATCAGGCCGCCGACTGGCTGCGGGCGCACGCGCACATCGACGTGGGGATGAGCGATCACCGCCGCATCCTGGCCACCCTGTCGATGGCCGACGACAAGGAGACCCTGGGGCGTCTCACCGACGCGCTGCGCGCGTGGCGCACCGCCGCCGACGACTTCGAGCCGCCGCCGAGCATCGCGCTGCCCTCGCCCGACGAGCTGCAACTGGAGTCCGTCGAGTTGCCGCGTGACGCGTTTTTCGGGCGGGTGGAAACGGTGTCCACGGACAGCGCCGCGGGCCGCATCGCCGCCGAGCAGATCACCCCCTATCCCCCGGGCATCCCCGCCGTCGTGCCGGGTGAGCGTCTCAACGATGCCGTGCTGGACTATCTTTGCTCGGGCGTCAATGCCGGCATGAATCTGCCCGATGCGGCCGATCCGTCGCTGAACACCATCCGGGTGCTCGCCACGTAGAAAGCCCGCTAAAAGCCCAGCCGGCCAAGCTGTTTGGGGTCGCTCTGCCAGTTCTTGGCGACCTTGACGCGCAGGTCGAGGTACACCTTGGTGCCCAGCAGCTTCTCGATCTGGGCGCGCGCGGCGGTGCCGACGTCGCGCAGCCGGGCCCCGCCCTTGCCGATGATGATGCCCTTCTGGCTGTCGCGTTCGACGTAGAGCAGCGCGTGCACGTCGATCAGGTCGTCGCGGTCCTCCCGCGGGCTGACCTCGTCGATGACCACGGCCAACGAGTGCGGCAGCTCGTCGCGCACCCCCTCCAGGGCCGCCTCCCGGATGAGCTCGGCCATCAACACCTCTTCGGGTTCGTCGGTCAGTTCCCCGTCGGGGTAGTAGGCGGGCCCGGGCGGCAGCGCCGCGGCCAGCACGTCGATCAGGACGTCCATTTGCGTCCCGGCCACCGCCGACACCGGGACGATCTCGGCCTGCTCGCCGACCAGCGCGCTGACCGCGACCAACTGCGCGGCGACCCGGTCCTTGGGCGCCTTGTCGATCTTGGTGACGATGGCGACCAGTGTCGCCTTGGGCGCGGTCGCCCGAATCTGCTCGACGATCCACCGGTCGCCCGGGCCGATCGCCTCGTCGGCCGGGATGCACAGCCCGATCACGTCCACCTCGGCGTAGGTGTCGCGCACCAGGTCGTTGAGCCGCTTGCCCAGCAGGGTGCGCGGGCGGTGCAGACCCGGCGTGTCGACCAGGATGATCTGGAAGTCGTCCCGGTGCACGATCCCCCGGATGGTGTGCCGGGTGGTTTGTGGCCGTTTCGAGGTGATCGCGACCTTGGTCCCGACGAGCGCGTTCGTCAGGGTCGACTTCCCGGTGTTGGGCCGGCCGACCAAACATACGAAGCCGGAACGGAATTCAGTCATGCTGCGGGGGTTCCTCGCCATCGGGTGAGCCGTCGGATTCGACGGGGCTGAGCAGGACGGTGCCGATGCGTACCCGCCCACGGTGATCCGTGCCGCCCTCGGCGTGCAGCCGCAAACCGTGGGAGATCACCTCGGCGCCCGGCAGCGGCACCCGGCCCAATTCCAGGGCGAGCAGCCCGCCGACGGTGTCGACGTCGAGGTCGTCGTCGAACTGCACGCCGTACAGTTCGCCGAGGTCCTCGATCGGCAGCCGCGCCGACACCCGAAAACGTTTGTCGCCCAGGTCTTCTATCGGCGCCGTCTCCGCCTGGTCGTACTCGTCGGCGATCTCGCCGACGATTTCTTCGAGCACGTCTTCGATGCTGACCAGGCCGGCGATCGCGCCGTACTCGTCGACGAGCAGGGCCATGTGGTTGCGGTCGCGCTGCATTTCGCGCAGCAGGGCGTCCAAGGGCTTGGAGTCCGGCACGAAGACCGCCGGCCGCATCACCTGCGCCACCGGGATGGTCCGCCCGCCGCCACCCGACAAAAACGTCTGCTGGACAAGGTCTTTCAGGTACACGACGCCGACGATGTCGTCGACGTTCTCGCCGATCACCGGGATGCGGGAATGGCCGCTGCGCACCGCCAGGTTGATCGCCTGGCTGGCGAATTTGTCGCTTTCGATCCAGATCATCTCGGTGCGCGGGACCATGACCTCGCGGGCCGGGGTGTCGCCGAGTTCGAAGACCGACTGGATCATCCGGCGCTCCTCGGCGGCGACCACGCCACGCTGCTGAGCCAGGTCGACGACCTCGCGCAGCTCGATCTCCGAGGCGAACGGCCCGTTCCTCAACCCGCGCCCCGGTGTGACCGCGTTACCCAGCACCACCAGGAGCCGGCTGATCGGCATCAACAACCACGAGATCGCCTGCAGCGGAAGCACCGTCGTCAACGCGATGGAATAGGCGTGTTGGCGGCCAAGGGTGCGCGGGCCCACCCCCATGACGACGAAGCTGGTCACCACCATGATGGCCGCGGCGCCGAACAATCCCCACTTCAGCCCGAAGTTGTCATAGAGGAACACCACCAGTAGCACGGTCGCGGTGATCTCGCAGGTAATCCGCAGCAGCACAACGAGGTTGATGTAGCGGGGACGCTCCGACATCACCTTGGACAGCGCCACCGCGCCCGGCCGCTCGTCGCGCACCATTTCCTGAACACGGGCCAGCGACACCGTGCTGATGGCCGCATCGATCGCGGCGAAAAGCCCGCCCAGCCCGATCAACGCGACCGCGGCGAACAGCTCAGACCAGCCGGTCAACGGTCATCCCTCGACGTGGTCACTATTCCCCTGTGGCATCACGAGGACTCAGCGGCGTCGTCCTCGCTGCGGTTCCGGCGATTGAGCAGCCAGGCGACCAGGCCCACCACCACAGCGAACCCACCGAAGCGCAGCGCCATGGTCCAGACGGATTGGTGGGGTTGGCCGGGCTCCGGGTGGTGAACGGCGAGCAGCACCAAGAAGCCGCCGTCATCGGTGAGGCCGACGCCCGGCGTCGGCTGGGTCTTGATCACCCGGATCTGGGCGGGGGCGCTGCTGGAGTTGTCGATCTGGCCCCAGGCCAGGGTGGAGTCGTCGAGCAGGAACGTGTCCTGGCTGCCCGGGGATTGGCTGCCGTCGTGGCCCACCACCGCCACGTGGCCCACTTCCACGGTCTCGCCCTTGGCGGGAACGGACACGACGACGTTGTCGTACAGCTTCGGGGGCGCCGGCGGCTTGTAGTCCGGCGGCGGTGGCCCGTTGTATCCGTTGAGCGGTAGCGAGCCACCGCCGTAGAAGCTGCCCGAGGCCACATAGCTGTCGCCGACCGCGGTGAACGGGACGACGCCGACGGTCGCGGCGTCGAGCACCATCCGCGCTCCGCGCGGGAGGTACAGCTGCTGGTAGGCGCCGTTGTAGAAGTAGCGGAACGTCATCGCCTGGTTAAGCGGGTTGTAGAGGGTCGGGCGGCGGTAGGCGTCGTCGTAGTCGACGTAGTCCCAGTGACGCGGCCGCACGAACCGGTGCTCGTCGATCTTGAGGATGTCGACGTTTTGCCGGTGGGCATTCACCACGTTTTGCACCTGCTGGTTGAAGTCCACCTCGGTCGGCGGCTTCGGCGGGTTGGCGGGGTCGGCGCGGGTTACCGGCGCGGCCTTCGCCGCTGCGATCGCCACCGAGGGCGCATCCAGCCCTCGCGGCGGCGCGACCACCGGGGCGTTTCGCGGCGCATCGGGGCCGGGCGGATTGATCTCGAGCACCGGGACGGTGTTTTGGCCCGCGTTGGGCGGCGGCAGGACCACCGGTTGCTGCACCGGCGGCGGAAGCGGGGGCGGTTCGTACGCCGGGATGGGCACCTGCGGAACCGGTGTCGGCGCGTTGCTCGCGGGCCCCTGGACGCCGCGCTTGTCCTCGTTGCACACGTTCGCCGTGTGATAGGCGTTCACGTAGAACATGCAGCGCTGGCAGGACACGGGGTTCGAGCCCGCGCCGGCGCAGGGAGCCGCCTGCGCCACCGTGCCGGGGATGGCGACGATCATCGAGATCGGCGCGAACGCGATGGCTGCCGCCACCAGGATCCAGAGTCGACTCAATTGTCGAAATACCTTGACTTGTCCAGCAATCGGCGGTCGCGCTCTTCCTGGCGGTCCTGGCGGTAGGCCTCGACCTGGTCGGCGACCCACTCCTCGAGCAACCGGTCCTGCAGCGCGAACATCTCCTTTTCCTCGTCCGGCTCGCCGTGGTCGTAGCCGATCAGGTGCAGCACACCGTGGATGGTCAGCAGCGCGAGCTCGTGCCCCAGGCTGTGCCCCGCCGCGGCGGCCTGACTGGCCGCGAATTCCGGGCACAGCACGATGTCGCCCAGCATCGAGGGCCCGGGCTCGGGGGCGTCCGGGCGCCCGCCCGGTTCGAGCTCGTCCATCGGGAAGCTCATCACGTCGGTGGGCCCGGGCAGGTCCATCCAGCGCATGTGCAGGTCTGCCATCGCCGCGGTGTCCAACAGCACCATCGACAGCTCGGCCGCCGGATTGACGTCCATCTTGGCGATGACATGCCGCGCGACGCTGATCAACTCGGCCTCGGAGACGTCGATGCCCGACTCGTTGGATACCTCAATGCTCATGGAACCCGCTCACCGCACCATCATCGGCGACCGCGCGAGCCCGACGCCCGCCGGGCCGCCCGGTTCATCGTCAGGTCGGGCTCTTCGAACTTGGCGTAGGCGTCGACGATTTCCGAGACCAGCCGGTGGCGCACCACGTCCACGCTGGTCAGTTCCGCCACGTGGATGTCCTCGACGCTGTCGAGGATCTCCATCGCCGAACGCAGACCCGACCTGGCCCCGCCCGGAAGGTCGACCTGGGTGATGTCGCCGGTGACCACGATCTTGGATCCGAAGCCCAAGCGGGTGAGGAACATCTTCATCTGTTCGCCGGTGGTGTTCTGCGCCTCGTCAAGAATGATGAACGCGGAATTGAGGCTCCTGCCCCGCATGTACGCCAGCGGCGCCACCTCGATGACCCCCGCCGACATCAGCTTGGGGATCAGTTCGGCGTCCATCATGTCGTAGAGCGCGTCGTACAGCGGCCGCAGGTACGGGTCGATCTTCTCGCTGAGCGTGCCCGGCAAAAAGCCAAGGCGCTCACCGGCTTCCACGGCCGGGCGGGTCAGGATGATGCGGCTGACCTGTTTGGTCTGTAAAGCGTTGACCGCCTTGGCCATTGCGAGGTACGTCTTGCCGGTGCCGGCCGGGCCCACCCCGAAGACGACGGTGTTGGCGTCGATGGCGTCGACGTAGCGCTTCTGGTTGAGCGTCTTGGGCCGGATCGTCTTGCCGCGTCGCGACAGGATGTCCAGCGTGAGCACTTCGGCCGGTGACTCGTTGTCGGTGCCGGCCAGCATGGCGACGCTGTGCCGGACCACCTCCGGGGTCAACGGCTGCCCACCGGCGACGATCGCGATCAGTTCGGAGATCACCCGTTCGGCGAGCGCGACGTCGGCGGGCTCACCGGAGATGGTGACGGTGTTGCCGCGCACGTGCAGATCCGCGTCCAGGGTGCGTTCCAGCGAGCGCAGGTTCTCGTCTGCCGAACCCAGCAGGCCCATGACGGAATGGGGCGGAACGTTGATGCTGCTGCGAACTTGAGCGTCGGCCTGGAGGGGTCCGGCTGCGTCAGCAGCGCTGGTCTCGCGGGGCGTCACGTGGTTTTCGATGCCTGCCTTGTGTGAAGTGCTCGCCGATTCCGGCGTTTTCTAGCGTTTTTATCCTACCGCCGGGTCGACGCTGGCCCCAATGTGCAGCGCGCGACGAGTCTTCACAGGCTCGACGGGTGGTCCCATCGCGGGGTCAGCACCCCCAGCGCACCGAGCGCCACGGCCGCGGCGGTCGACGTCCGCAACACCTGCGGACCCAGCCGCACCGCCGTCGCGCCCGCGTCGGACAACACCGCCATCTCGTCGTCGGCGATCCCGCCCTCGGGGCCGACCACCAACAACACCGACGGCGCTCCCGCGAGGTCGGCGTGGGCGAGCCGCTCGGTGGCCGACTCGTGCAAGGCCAGCACCGTCGCGCCGCCGGCCACCTCGTCGCGGATGCGCGAGGTCAGCGCCGGGGTGGACAGCACCCCGTCGACCGGCGGGATGTGCGCCCGGCGCGATTGCCGGGCCGCCGAACGGGCGACCGCACGCCAGCGGCGCAGACCTTTCTCGACCCGGGCGCCCTGCCAGTTGGCCACGCAGCGGGCGGCCTGCCAGGCCAGGAACCCGTCGGCCCCCGCCTCGGTGGCCAGCTCGATGGCCAGCTCCGATCGCTCCGACTTCGGCAGGGCCTGCACGACAGTCACCGGCGGGGTTCCGGGCGCGACGCTCCAGCGCTTGAGCACCCGCGCCCGCAGTCCGTCACGCCCGGCGTGCTCCACCTCGCAGTGCGCCAGGCCGCCGGCGCCGTCGCCGAGCACCAGTTGCTCACCGGGGCGGATCCGCCGCACGCTGGCGGCATGAAACCCCTCGTCACCGCCCAGGACGGCCAGCGCGCCGGTCTCGGGCAGCGCGTCGGCGTAGAACAGGGTCGCGACCATCGGCGCGCCTTGACTAGCGTCCGGTGAACGTCTCGCGGAGGCGGCTGAACAGGCCGCCGCCGGCGTGGGTCGAGCGCACCTCGGGGACGTCGCGGCTGCGGCGGGCCTTCAGTTCGCGCAGCAGTTCGGTGTCGCGGGCGTCCAGGCGGGCGGGGACCACCACCTCGACGTGGACATGCAGATCGCCGCGGGTGCCGGTGCGCAGGTGCGGCATCCCGTGGCCGCGCAGTGTGATGACCGAAGCCGGTTGGGTGCCCGGCGGAATGGTGATCTCGCTGACGCCGTCCAGGATGGCGTCGACGGTGACGGTGGCGCCCAGCGCCGCGTCGACCATCGGCACCGACACGGTGCAGTGCAGGTCGTCGCCTTCGCGGACGAAGACGTCGTGGCTCTGCTCGTGCACCTCGACGTACAGGTCACCGGCCGGCCCGCCGCCGGGTCCCACCTCGCCCTGGGCGGCCAGTCGCACGCGCATGCCGTCGCCGACACCGGCGGGGATCTTGACGCTGATCTCCCGGCGGGCGCGCACCCGGCCGTCACCCATGCACTGGTGGCACGGGTCGGGGATGACGACCCCGACGCCGCGGCAGGTCGGACACGGCCGCGACGTCATCACCTGCCCCAGCAGGGAGCGCTGCACGGTCTGGACCTCGCCGCGACCACCACACGTGTCGCACGGCACCGGAGCCGAGTCGCCGTTGGTGCCCTTGCCCTGGCAGCGGTCACACAGCACTGCGGTGTCGACGGTGACCTGCTTGGTGACGCCGGTCGCGCACTCTTCGAGATCGAGCCGCATCCGCAGCAGCGAATCCGAGCCGGGCCGTACCCGCCCGATGGGACCTCGGGAGGTCGCGCCGCCACTGAAACCGCCGCCGAAGAAGGCCTCGAACACGTCGCCCAGGCCCCCGAAACCGCCGCCGAAACCGCCGCCGGCCGCGGCCGCGTTCTCCATCGGATCGCCGCCCAGGTCGACGATCCGCCGCTTCTCGGGGTCGCTCAGCACCTCGTAGGCGACGCTGATTTCCTTGAACTTCGCCTGCGCGGCCTCATCGGGATTGACGTCGGGATGCAGTTCGCGCGCCAACTTGCGGTACGCGCGCTTGATCTCCGCGTCACCGGCGTTTCTGCTCACGCCGAGCAGCCCGTAATAATCGCGTGCCACGCCTGACTCTCCTATACCTGGTCTTCTCCGCGCCTACCCACACTGCGGGTGCGCGTTCATCGAGCACCCAGGACTTCGCCGATATATAGGGCAACCGCGGCAACGCTGGCGATAGTTCCCGGATAGTCCATCCGGGTGGGCCCCAGCACACCCATTCCCCCGTACACGGTGTCGGAGGTGCCGTAGGCGGTGGTCACCACGGAAGTGCCCAGTATCTGATCGGCGGCCGTCTCGTGGCCGATGCGAACCGTCACCTTACCGGCTTCCTGCTGGGCGGCCAGCAACCGCAGCACCACCACCTGCTCCTCGAGCGCTTCCAGGATGGAGCGCAGCGAGCCGCCGAAATCGGCGGCGTTGCGGGTCAGGTTGGCGGTGCCGCCCATCAGCAGGCGTTCCTCGGTGTGCTCGACGAGTGACTCCAGCAACACCGTCGCCGATCGGCCCACGGCGTCGCCCAGCCCTTCCGGGCTGCTCAACTGCCCGGCGAGGTCGGCCACCGCGACCGAGGCGGCCGACAGTTTCTTGCCCACCAGCGCCTGGCCGAGCATCTCCCGCAGCTGGGAGAGTTCGTGGTCGTCGATGACGTCGCCGAGTTCGACCACGCGCTGGTCCACCCGGCCGGAGTCGGTGATGACGACCATCAGCAGCCGAGCGGGCGTCAGGGCGATCACCTCGAGGTGGCGCACGGTCGACGACGACAGCGTCGGGTACTGCACGACGGCCACCTGCCGGGTCAGTTGCGCGAGCAGCCGCACGGCGCGGCGCAGGACGTCGTCGAGGTCGACACCGGACTCCAGGAATCCCTGGATCGCGCGCCGTTCGGCCGAGGACAGCGGCTTGACGTCGTCGAGCCGGTCGACGAATTCGCGGTAGCCCTTCTCGGTGGGCACCCGCCCGGAACTGGTGTGCGGCTGGGTGATGTAGCCCTCGGCCTCGAGCACCGCCATGTCGTTGCGGACGGTGGCCGACGAGACACCCAGGTTGTGGCGCTCCACCAGCGTCTTGGAACCGATCGGCTCTTTGGTGGCGACGAAATCAGCGACGATGGCCCGCAGCACCTCGAACCGTCGGTCATCGGCAGTTCCCACTGGTCGTCACCTCCTTCGATACCGCTTTGACCCGGTTCATTTTACGGTCTCGGGCGCCCTCGACCTCACTGGTGCAACGCGAGCAGACGCAAAAGCTCCCTGTTCGTCGGCGTGTCGGGGTGTGTTTGCGTCTGCTCGCCGGGAGGGGCGGTGTCCGACTAGCCTTGTCCACCATGAACCGGTCGGGCCACAGCTATGCGTCGGGGGAGATCGGCCAATGATTTTCAAGGGCGTGCGCGACGGCAAACCGTATCCCGAGCACAACCTGTCCTATCGGGATTGGTCCCAGATACCGCCGCAACAGATCCGGCTCGACGAATTGGTCACCACCACAACGGTGCTCGCGCTGGACCGGCTGCTCTCGGAGGACTCCACCTTCTACGGCGACCTGTTCCCGCACGCGGTGCGGTGGAAGGGCACCACCTATCTCGAGGACGGCCTGCACCGCGCGGTGCGCGCGGCGCTGCGGAACCGCACCGTGCTTCACGCCCGCGTGTTCGACATGGACATGCCCCTGGGCCAACCCGGGTGAGTTAGTGGTCACGTTTGGGCCTTCCCGCGTGTCGACCTAGTGAGGACGTTGGTTCACGACCACAACTTGCCGGGAGGATCGCCATGCCACGGCTACAGGGAGTCTCCGACCGCGACGCCGGCCTGGGCGCCAAGATCGCCTTCTTCTTCACCAGGCGCAAGCTCGCGCAGATGACCGGGCTGGAAACCGCGGGAATGCTGGAACCGCTGCGGATGTATGCCCACATCCCGAGACTGCTCAACGCCTACGGCAAGTTGGAGCAGGCCGAATCGAAGCTGGACGTTCTCAGTCCGCGCCACCGCGCGCTGGCGGAGCTGAAATCGGCGACGACGGTGCGCTGCGAATACTGCATAGACCTCGGCTCGCAGATCGCCCGGCAATGGGGCATCACCGACGAAGAGCTGCTGGGGATGGCCAATTATCGGGACGCGCCGTGCTTTTCCGACGTCGACAAACTGATCCTCGAATACGCGACCGCGATCAGCCGCACCCCCGTCGAGGTGAGGGATGAGCTTTTCGAGGCGCTGCGCGCGCACTTCGACACCGCCCAACTGGTCGGCCTGACCCACGTCATCACGCTGGGCAATCTGCGCGCCCGCTTCAACATCGCGCTCGACATCGGGTCGTCGGGCTTTTCCGGCGACCGCGTGTGCGCCCTGCCGGAGACCGATCGGCCGTGACCAATCCCGATGCGTCCGCGCCGTCACCGCCGTCACTGCGGGCCTTGACGGCGCGCTTCGAGGCGGCCCGGCCGCGGTTGGGCGCCCTCGCCTATCGCATGCTGGGCTCGTTCGAGGACGCCCAGGACGCCGTGCAGGAGGCCTGGCTGCGGTTGAGCGGCAGCTCCGGGGAGATCGTCAACCCCGACGCGTGGCTGACCACCGTGGTCGCCCGCATCTGCCTGAACATGTTGCGCGAGCGCCGAACTCACGGCGGCGAGGAGCTGAGCGTCCGCCTGCCCGACCCGATCGTGGAAGCCGACGAGGAATTCGATCCCGAACACCGCGCCATGCTGGCCGACGCGGTGGGGCTGGCGCTGTTCGTGGTGCTGGACACGCTGCCGCCGGCGGAGCGATTGGCCTTCGTGCTGCACGACGTCTTCAGCGTGCCGTTCGATCAGATCGCCACCATCGTCGATCGGACGCCGGAGTCGGCCCGCAAGCTGGCCAGCCGGGCGCGCCGGCGGATCGAGCGGGCCGATCCGGTTCCCGACGGCGACCTGGCCGCCCAACGCGAGGTGGTGGACGCCTTCTTCGCGGCGGGCCGCAGTGGTGACTTCGAGCGTTTGGTGTCGGTGCTGCATCCCGAGGTGGTGCTGCGAGGCGACTTCGGCCCGGCCGCGGCGGCGTTCCGGGCCGACGGTGCGGCCTCGGTGGCCACGCTGGCCCGAAGCTACGCCGGGCCCGACCGCGAGGTGCGCGCCGCGACCGTCAACGGCGCCGCCGGCGCCGTCATCTTCGTCGCCGGACGCGCGGCGTCCGTCATGGGATTCGTGGTGCGGGGTGGCCGGATCCGGGAGATCGATGTGCTGGCGGATCCGGCACGCATCGCGAAATTAGGCCTGCGCGCCCCCGGCGCCGATCACTGACCGGCGGCCTGCAGCAGCTCCATCGCCGAGGCCCGCGACAGCACCCAGCCGCCCTGGTTGACGAAGGTGACGTTCTGGGTGACCGGGGACGTCAACTTGGGACCGGAGACCGACACGTCGGCGGTCGCCGAACCGGCGGCGGTGGGTTGGATGTTCGTCACGTCGAACGACAGCGGCAGGTCACCGTTTTTCGCGGCCTTCTGCAGCTTCTTGTCGGCGACGTGCGCCTCGATGCCGCTGATGCCGCCCTGCACCAGGTTGCTCTTGTTGCTGAACGACACGCTCGGGTCGGCCAGGCTGTTGAGCAGGCCGGTCAGCTGATCGGGCGTCGGGACGTTGGCGCCCGCGACCGGCTGCGCCGGCGGCGGATCCTGCGGAAGCGGCGCGCCGATCGTGGCGAGCTGCACCCCCACCTGGGGGCTTGGGCTCGGCTCCGACATCGAGGCCAGGCCGGCGGCCGCGCCGCCGACGATCGCCAGAGCTGCCACGCTGGTGGCAAGGGTTTTGACAGTGTTCATGGTTCCCCCTTCGGTGGGCACGAATCTCGACGCTCGGGTGGTGTCAGCGTGCCCGTTGCGTCTCGTACTTCGTGTCTCGGCACCGATACGTTACGGCCGCCCGTTGTGCGAACGACATGAGCACCCTGTGCGCCAACTGTGCGGGCGTTTTACCGGTGGCCGAAGGTGCCAAACCCCATGCGCCGCCAGAAGGCGACGCATGGGGTGTCCTCGAGTGTCGGAACGTCCGGCGAATCCGCCGGACTGGCTTCGGGTTTGCGCGGCAGGCACCGCGCAGTCATCAGTTGGTGGCGGTCGCGGCCTGTATCAGCGCGATCGCCGCGTCGTGCTGCAGGACCCAGTTCCCACCCTGGTTGACGAACGCGAGGTGCTTGGTCACGGGGCCGGCGAACTTCGGGCCCGTGATGGCGACGTCGGCCTGGGCCATGTTCGGACCCGCCGGCGCGATGTTCGTCACGTTGAACTGCTCGGGAAAGTTCCCGTTGCGGTAGGCCTTTCGCAGGTCGTGGTCGGCCACCATGCCCTCGTTTTGGCTGACGCCGTTTTCAACGAAGTTGGCCTTCTCCCTGTAGTTGACGCCGGGGTCGGTTACCTGGTTGCACAGAGTGGCCAACTGATCGGCCGTCGGCAACTGGCCCGGCGCACCCGGCGGCGGGGGCGGAGGCGGCGGCGGGTCCTGCGGCAGTGGCGCGCCGACCGCAGCCAGTTGCACATGATCCAGACCCATCGGTGCTGCAATGGAAGCCACACCGGCGGCGGCGCCGCCAATGGCGGTCAGCGCCGCCACGCCCGTGGCAATGGACTTCACGGAATTCACAGGTCCCCCTTCGATGCACATGGACCGTGGCGGAAATCTTGGGATCGCCGCACACGGTCACACGTCTTCATGGTTGAAGATGGTGTAAGTGTGCCCTGTGACTCCGGAATTTGTGTCTCAAGTTGGTCACGTTACGACGACGCTACGGCGGCGATGCGAGAAATACCCCGAATAGCCTTGTAGCGCAGGCGTGTAGCGGCTGGGAAATCACCCTCTGCCTGCATAGTGCAAGACCCTGCGTGGGCTCTTACTCCCCCGCGAGCGCCTCAATCAGGCTCTTGGGGCGGATATCTGACCAGTTCTGCTCCACGTACTCCAGGCAGTCCGCGCGGCTTGCCTCACCGAAGACCACCCGCCAGCCGGACGGCGTGTCGGCGAAGGTCGGCCAGAGGCTGTGCTGGTTCTCGTCATTGGCGAGCACCACGAAGGTGGCGTTGTCGTCGTCAAAGGGGTTGGCGCTCATCATGTCTCCTTCTCAGGGGATACGCGGACGGGCTGACGGTGGAACCCAACACCCGATCGGATAGCAGCCCCAAGCAGCTCAGGTTCGGGAATCCGGGGCCCTGGGTGAGTCCGGACAGGTTCGGCAGGAACAACTTAGGGGTGACGTCTGTGACGGACAGGTCATAACCTATCGCCTCCTGCAGCCGCTCCGAAGTCAGGGGCCCGCCCAGGCCGAGTTCGAGCAGATCAAGCGCGTCCTGGCTGAACAACGGTGCGAACCACAGCGAGTCGGCGCCGGAGCCGTCGATGACGAGATCAAACCCGTGGACCGTCTCGAGGTTCTCGCTTCCTCGGTTGGTGGACAACGTCAGCCGGATCTGCCCCTGCCTGCCCACCGCGTGGGCGACGCGGCCCCGCAGGTGGTGGATGCGGTCATCGGCCAGCAACGCCTCCTGCACGTTCGACGAAAACACCCCCCGGTCCGTGCGGGCCAAGGCATCACGACGTTCGGCCAGCGTGAGGGCCGGCCAGTTGGTCGGATCGGAGAACAGCGAGTTCTCGAAATACCCCTCGCCGCGCGTGAACAGCGTCGCCTGGGGGGAGATGACGGTGATGCTCGAGACCCGGTGCCGGAACAGCTCATTGAGCATCGCGGCGGCCGTCTCACCGCCGCCGATCACCGCGACCCGCTCCGCGCTGATCCGGTCGTGATTGGCGGCGCGGTCCCAGAACTGGGCGATCGAGAGGACGCGCGGATTGCCCGGAAGCAAGGACTTTTCGGCCTGGCCGGGCCCGGTGATCATCAACGCGTCGGCGTGCACGGTGGTCTCGTGGGTGTGGATCGCCCAGCGGTCCCCGGTGACGGCCAGCCGTTCGACCTCGCCGTGCACCACATTCATGCCCACGTGGTCGGCGACCCAGCTCAGATACTGGCTCCACCGCCGATGCGGCGGCGCCGGCCTGCCGCGGTCGATCCACTCGGCGAACGACGCCGTGGCGATCAGGTAGGACTGCCAGCTGTAGCGGGTCATCCGCTCGTCCAGCTCGGCGTTGCGGCGCGGCACCAGCGCCGAGCGGTAGGGAAAGCCGACGTCCTTTTCCGGGCTGGTGCCCAGCCGGTGCGCACCGTCCGTCCAGCCGCCGCTGGCCTGCCAGTTCGCCGCGACGCCGATGCGTTCCACGGCGACCACGTCCGGAACCTCGACGCCCATGTCGCGCAATACCGACGCCTTGGCGGCGACGGCCACCGCCTTGGCGCCGGCGCCCACGATCGCGAGTGTGCTCATTTCACCACCTCCCGCAGTGAATCGATCCAAAGTCCTTGCAGCGCGGTGATGTCCGCGTCGGTGAGAATGTCGGGCAGCGCGCGCCACTGCGCCGCCAGCACCCGCTCCCCGCCGTATGTCAGCACCATCGCCGCGATGGTGAGCTCGTGGCGCACCGCCAGCTCGGGTTCGGGCACCGGCGACACCCCGGCGAGCAGCTCACGGTCGAGCGTCAGCCCGGTGCCGCCGTCGGTGTGGGCGGCGCCAAGGTAATTCAGCAACAGTTGCGGCGGCGCGAAGCCGGCGAGCCGCTCGGCGGTGTCGTCCCGCAGGTAGCGCAGCAACCCGAAGTCGAGTCCATCGCCGGGGATCGCGGCCAACTTCTCCGCCACCTTGTGCGGGTCGTCGGAGTCCAGCCGCACCGGGTAGATGGAGCTGAGCAGGCCCACCGTGTCGCCGGTGTCGATGGCGTGCGCGCCGGGACCATCGACCAAACTGTCCGCGCGGCCGTGGGTTTCGAGCGCCAGCAGCGGAGGCGGGGTCGCCTGACCGCGGAGCCGGCGCCAGCTGGTCACCGTCGCCGCGGTGGCGGCGACCAACAGCGTGGGCAACGCCAGACCCGAATTCAGCAGCCGGCGGGTGAGGTCGGCGTCGGTCGCGACGTTGCGGACGATCAGATCGCGGGCCCGATCGCGGTCCGGGTCGAGCCGCCGAGCGCCGAGGTCGGGGTCGTCGCCGCCCAACTCCGACGCCCAGTACGGCGCGGTGTCCAAGGCGTGCGCCCGCGCGGTGAGCGCCTCGGCCCAGCGCCGATAGCTGGTGTGTTCCCGTACGGGGGCCGGTGCGTGACCGGTCGCCGCCGCGGTCAGGGCGGCACCGAGTTCACCGAGGATCACCCGCCACGACGCCGGGTCCAGCGCCACGACATGCGCGGCCAGCAGCAGCACGCTCTCGCCAGCCGGGGGCCGCAGCCACACCGCCGCCAGCAGCGTTCCCCGTTCGGGGTCCAACCGGTCGACGGCCCGGGCGACGTGGGCCGGTACCACCGCGGCCAGCTCTTTATCCACCTCAACTTCTTCGAGTGCACCCAAGACGTCGGCGTCCGGCACCGGAACCAAGGTCATCGTGGAGCGGTCCACCCGGGTGCGCAGCACCTCGTGGCCGTTGATGATGCTTGCCAGCGCGGCGTCCAGCTGTTCGCGGCGCAGCGTCTCGGGCAGCCGGATGGCCTCGGTCTGGGCGAGCCGGCGCGGGTTGCCGTGCTCGTAGAGCCATCGGCCGTTGGGCAGCAACGGCATTGGCCCGGTTGCCTCGTCCACCTGCTGGGTGGCGGCCGCCGTTTCCGAGTCGATCGCTTCGGCCAGTTCGCGGATGTTGGTGCAGTCGAGGATGAGACGGGCGCGCAGCGCCATTCCGCGCGCCCGGGCCGCCTGCACCACCGACAACGCCACGATGCTGTCCAGTCCTAGCTGCAAAAAGTCCGCGGTGACGTCGACGCTCGGGTGCCCGAGCAGTTCGGCGAGCAGGTCGGCCAGCGCGGATTCCGTGGCGGTCTCGGGTGTTGCCGCGCCGCCAGCGGATTCGGCGACGTCGAAGGCGGCCAAGGTGGACTCGTCCAGTTTTCCGTTGGGGGTCAACGGGATTTCGTCGACCAAAACGATGCGCTGCGGCACCATGTAGCGCGGCAACCGGGTGCCGAGCATGGCCCGCAGTTCGGTGGCCGTCGGCTTGGCCCCCGTGGTATCGGTGGTCGCCACGTACGCGGTCAGCCGCGGGGCTCCCCGGTGCTGATGTACCAGCACGCCGGCGTGCCGGACGGCGGGATGCGATTCGAGGGCGGCGGCGATCTCCCCGGGCTCGACGCGGTGGCCACGGATCTTCACCTGGGCGTCGGCGCGACCGATGTATTGCACTGTGCCGTCGGGCAATCGGCGCACCAGGTCGCCCGTGCGGTACATCCGCTGCGCGGGCGCGAAGGGGTCGGCGACAAAGCGCGCCGCGGTCTCCCCCGCGCGGCCGATGTAGCCGCGGGCCAGCTGGGCGCCGCCCAGGTACAGTTCGCCCGTCGCGCCGCACGGCACCGGGCGCAGCCCGGAATCCAGCACGTATCCGCGGGTGTGCCGGGTCGGTCGGCCGATGCAGGGCTCGTCGTGCTCGGCGATCGCGGCGACCACCGCCTCGACCGTGGTCTCGGTCGGCCCGTAGCAGTTGTACGCCGTCATCGACGTGGCGTTGCACGCCTCGCGGATTCGGTCCCAGGCGGCGCTGCCGAGCGCCTCTCCCCCGAGCGCCAACACCGTCAACGGCACGTCGGTCAGCAGGCCGAACGCCTGCAGCTGGGCGAACATCGACGGGGTGGTGTCGATCATGTCGATGCCGTGCTCGGCGATCAGCGCGACCAGCGCCTCGGCATCGGTCTGGGTCTGCTCGTCGACCACATGCACGCCATGGCCGTCCAGCAGGGCGACCAACGGCTGCCAGGCGGCGTCGAAGGCGAACGACCACGCGTGGGCGATGCGCAGCGGTCTGCCCAGTCTTGCGGCAGCGGGCCGCAGCACGCGGTCCAGATGGTCATCGGCGTACGCCCCCACCGCGCCATGGGTTCCGATGACGCCCTTGGGTTCTCCCGTGGTGCCCGAGGTGAACACGACATACGCGGCCCGCTCGGGCGCGACGTCGACCGGCGTGAAGTCGTCGTGCGGCCGGCCGGCCTCGAGGAGCTGTGCGGTCAGCTCGTCGTCCAGGACGATCGACGCGCCGGATTGGCGCAGGATCGAGGTGACCCGCTCCGGGGGCATCCCCGGCACCAGCGGCACGCACATGCCGCCCGCCTTGAGCACCGCGAGTATCGCGACGACGTACTGCGGACCGCGGAAAAGGCTTATGGCGACCGGTGTTTCGGGCGCGACGCCCTTGCGGGCGAGCTCGGCGGCCAGTCGGGTGGACCGGTCATCCAGCTCGCGATAGCTCAGCGTGCCACCCGCCCAGCTGACCGCCGGGCTGTCGGGCGCGCTGGCCACGACGTCGGCGAACCGCGCGTGAATGCTCCGCGGTGACGTCGCGGCGGGCGCCCCGGCGGCACGCAGCGGGGCAACCTCGTCGTCGAAGAGGACGCTGATCTCGCGCAGCGGTCGCGCCCAGTCCCGCAACAGCCGCTCGGCGGTGGACAGCACCCGACGACCGAACGTGGCCGCGGGAATGGCGCCCAGCGCGCCGTCGATCACTTCGATCAGCACCACCAGCTCGCCGGCGTCCATGTGGGCGGCGACGGCGATCGGGAAATGCGACAGGGTTTGCAGGGCGGACGGCCGGAATGTCGCACCGCCGGCGGTCAATTCGCCACTGGAGGACAGCCCGTTCATCGGGAAGTTCTCGTAAACCAGCAGGGTGTCGAACATCTCCCCGACGCCGCCGAGGGCACGCAATTGGGCGTGCCCGAGATAGCTGTGCTCGCGCAGCAGGGCGGCGTCGCGCTGCACGGCGCGGCATTGTTCGCCGGCGCTGGCGGCCGGGTCCAGCCGCACCCGCAGGGGCACGGTGTTGATGAACAGACCCACCATGGTCTCGACGCCGGTCAGTTCGGGCGGCCTGCCGGACACCGTGACCCCGAAAACCACATCGTCGGTGTCGGTGAGCCGGGACAACACCAACGCCCACGCCATCTGCATCAGGGTGTTGACGGTGATGCCACGCGAACGGGTCTCGTCGACCAACCGCGCGGTGGCCTCGGCCGGCAGGCGCAGTTCGGTGGTGCGCGGCAACGCCGTCTGCTGTCCCTGCGTCGTCTCCACCGAGCCCAGGGCGGCGGCCAGCAGGGTGGGGCCGGGCAGGCCGGCGAGGTGCCGGCGCCAGACCTGCTGGCTGGCCTCCGGGTCGCGACTGGCCAGCCAGCCGATGTAATCGCGGTACGGCCGCGGCGCCACGGGCAGCGCCGACAGGTCGCCGCCCGCCTGGTACAGGATCATCATCTCGTTGATGAACACCGGCATCGACCAGCCGTCGATCACGATGTGATGGGCGGTGAGCACCAAACGCCATTGCGCGCCCGGCAATTCGATCAGCAGGAAGCGGATGGCCGGCCCGTGTTCCAGGTCGAAGGGCCGGCGGCGTTCGCCGGTTTCCAGCGCCGGCACGTCCTCGCGCGCGGCGCTGACGGATCGCCACGGCAACTCGACGCGGGACGGCACGATCTGCACCGGCCGCGGGATGCCGCGGCTGAAGAAGCTGGCCCGTAGGTTCGGGTGGCGCACCAACATCTTCTCCGCGCACTCGCGTAGCAGCGCGACGTCGAGTGCGCCGGAGATGTCGGCGGCCATGCCGATCACGTACGGGTCGTCCGCGGCTTCGCCGTCGGCGAACTCGGCGAGCGTGGTCAGCGAGTACAAGCCCTCCTGCAGGGGGCTCAGCGCCATCACGTCCTCGATGTCGGGCGCGACGTCGGTGTCGGCGGCCGTCATGTCGTGCCCTCACGTGACGACGACCAAAGTTGGGTCACCGCAGCCAGATCCGTGGACGAGAGGCCGGAGGTGCTCATCGGCTCGAAACGGACGTCGGCCGCCTGGTCGTCCCGCTCGGTGTCAGCCTGCCCGTTCCCCAGAGCGTCCACGGCGGCGGCCAGCTGCTGCACCGTCGGATTCTCGAAGATCATGCGCGGGCTCACGGCCAGGCCGACGGCGCGCGCCCGCGAGGCCAGCTGCACGGACAGGATGCTGTCGCCGCCGAGGGCGAAGAAGTCGTCGAAGCGCCCCACTTCGGGGGTCGAAAGCAGTTCGGCGAACACCTTGGCCAGCGCCCGTTCGGTGTCCGTGCGCGCCGGTTCGGTCAGGCCACCGGTGCTGACCGCCGGGAGCGGCAGCCCGGGCCGGTTCAACTTGCCGGACTCAGTCTTGGGCAGGACGTCGAGAACGGTCAGCGACGACGGCATCATGTAGCCCGGCAGGGTCGTGGCGATCGCGGCGCGCACCTCCCCCGCGAACGCCGCCTTGTCGACGTCATCGACGATGGGCCGTTGGGGCACAACATATCCGGCCAGCGACGTGCCGCCGTGCACCTCCCAGGTGCGCGCGGCCGCGGCGGCGACGCCGTCGGCCGCCGCGAGGGCCGCCTCGACCTCGGCCAACTCGACCCGGAAGCCGCGGACCTGCACCTGGTGGTCGGAGCGTCCGACGAATTCCAGTTGGCCGTCCTCGGTCCACCGAGCCAGGTCACCGCTGCGGTACAAGCGCGAACCGGGCTCCCCGCCATAGGGGTTGGCGACGAACCGCGTCGCGGTCAGGGCGGGCCGTTTCCAGTACCCGCGCGCCAGCTGGTCACCGGCGTAGTACAGCTCGCCCACCACGCCGACCGGCACCGGACGCAGCCCGTCGTCGAGGAGGTAGGCCTGCGCGCCCGGGACCGGCTTTCCGACAAGCGGATTCGGCAGGCCCAACGGCCCGCGGGAAACCGCGCCGGAGGTCTCGGTGGAACCGATGTTGTTCAGCAACTCGGTCGCACCGTCGTCGGCGCACACCGACACCAGCCGTTGCAGCAGCGACGTGCTGACCGGCTCGCCACCGCACACCAGCCGCGACAGCGCGCGCACGGCGTCGGGCCGGCTGTCCACCAACGCCGAGACCAGGCTGGGCACGGCGGTCACCTGGGCGACCGAATACCGGGTCATCAACTCCCCGAGGGCCTCGGGGTCGCGGTGCTCGTCGTCGTCGGCCAGGATCATGGTCGCACCGGCGGCCAGGCCGGCCAGCATCTCCATCCCGCCTTCGAGGAAGGTGATCGACGCCTGCGCCAGCCGCACATCCTCGGTCCTCGGCGGGTAGTGCCGCAGCTGCCAATCCAGCCGGGCGGCCATCGAACGATGGGTGCCCACCGCGCCTTTCGGCTTGCCGGTCGATCCGGAGGTGAACACCAGATACATCGGGTCGTCGGGATGGGGCCGCGGCAAATCCCGCGACTGGGGATCGACGTCATCGCGGTCCACCAGGTCGCGCACGTGGGGATCGTCCAGCGAAATCAACTCGACTCCCGCAACGTGTGGCATGGTCGCCACCGCTTCGGTCGTTGCGACCACCACCGGCGGCGCGACGTCGTCGAGCATGAATTGCTTTCGCGCCAAGGGGTAACCGGGGTCGATGGGGAAGTAACCGGCGCCGGCCTTCATGATGGCCACCAGCGTCACGACCAGGTCGATGCTGCGGCGGGTCGACAGCCCGACCAACGCGCCCGGCCCCGCCCCGTTCTTGGCGAGCAGCGCGGCCAGGTTGTCCGAACGGCGGTGCAGCGCAGGGTAATCGATCCGCTCGTCCCCGCAGCGCACCGCGATCCGATCCGCGTCCCACGCCCGACTCGGTTCCAGCAGCTCGGGTATGGTGCGCGGCCTGTCGTGCGGTGCCGGCGCGCCGCGGCTCCAGTCCTGCAGGATGCGGTGCTGTTCTCCCGCATCGATCAGCGCAACGTCGCGCAGGCTCAAGTCGAGATCCTCGGCGAACGCGGCGACCGCCCGCGACAGCCATTGCGCCAACCGCTCGATGGTCGTTCTGGCGTAGAGCTCGGTACGGAAGATGACATTGCAGTTGTAGCCGACGTCGTCGGTGCCGTCGGTGCCGAAGAAGTTGACGCTGAGGTCGGCGTGGGCCATGTCGAAGATGGGGTCCAGCGACGTGCACACGGTGTCGCGTCCATCGCCGCCCGCGGGGGCGGTTTCGATGACCCGCGTGGCGGACAGGTGATCCCGGACGTGCACGACGACCTGGAACAGCGGGTTGCGCGACAGCGAGCGCACCGGGCTGACACTGTCGACCACCCGGTCGAACGGCAGGTCTTGGTGGGCGTAGGCGGCCAGGGCCGTCTCGCGGGCCCGTTTCAGCAGTTCGCGCAGCGTCGGATTGCCGTCCATGTCGTTGCGCAGCACCAGGATGTTGACGAAAAAGCCGATCAGTTGGTCCAATTCGGCTTCGGTGCGGCCGGCGACCGGGGTGCCCAACGGAATGTCCACGCCGCCACCGGCCTTGTGCAGCACCACTGCCACAGCCGTTTGCAGCAGCATGAATTCGGTGATGCCCAGCTCGCGGCACAGCTCGCCGAGCTTGGCGCGGGTGGCCGAGTCGATCTGGAAGTCGACGGATTCGCCCTCCCCGCTGGGCACCGGCTGGCGGGGGAAGTCCGGGCGCAACCCGGTGTCCTCCGGCAGCCCGGCCAGCTTGCGGGTCCAGTACTCCCGCTGCTCGGCGGCGATAGCGGACTCCTGGCCGCTGGCGTCCCCCAAAAACGTGCGCTGCCATGCCGCGTAGTCGGCGTACTGCACGCGCAGCGGCGCCCAGGACGGCGCTTCGCCACCGCGTCGGGCCCGGTAGGCCGTCATCACGTCGGAGAACAGCACACCCGCCGACCAATGGTCAGAGGCGATGTGGTGCACGACCACCGACAGCACGTGCTCGTCCGCGTTCTCGGTGCGCAGCACCGCGACCCGGATCGGCAGTTCCGAGTCCAGCTCGAAGCAATGGCGCCGCTCGATGTCGAGCTGCTCTTGCAGCCACGCCTCGCCGACGCCCTCCGCGCGGCGCACCGGAACCTCGACCCCGACCGGGCCCACAACCTGATAGGGCACGCCGTCCAGCTCGACGTAGCTGGTGCGCAGGATTTCGTGCCGCGCGAGGACATCGCCGACGGCGGCGATCAGCGCGTCGACGTCCCACGGACCGGTCAGCTTGGCCGCGAAGGGAATGTTGTTGACCGGGCTGGGCCCGTCCAGGCGGTAGGCGAACCAGCTGCGCAGCTGCGACGCCGACAGCGGCATCGGCTCGTCGTGTGCGGTTGCGATCAGCCTGGGGCGCGACTGCGTCAGTTGGCCCGAGCTCAGCTGGTCGATCCGCTCCGCCAGCAGGCCCACGGTGGCGAGCTCGAACACGTCGCGGATGCCGAGTTCCACACCGCACTCCGCGCGGATCGCGGTGACCAGCTTGGTGGCGACCAGCGAGTGGCCGCCCAGATCGAAGAACGAGTCGTCGACGCCCACCCGCTCGTGTCCGAGCAGCCCCGAGAACAGCTGGGCGACCCGGATTTCGGTGGGGGTCGTCGGGTCGCGGTACTCGGTGCCGGCCGCCAGTTGCGGTTGCGGCAGCGCGGCGCGGTCGATCTTTTGATGGGCGGTGATGGGGATCTCGTCGAGCACCACGTAGGCGGCAGGGGTCATATAGTCCGGCAGCGCGGCGGCCACCCGGGCGCGGATGCGTTCGACGTCAACGGTTTCCGTGCCGGCGCCCTCGGCCGGAGTCACGTATCCCACCAGGCTCTTGCCCAACTGCGGCAGGTCCATGGCCAGGACGACGGCTTGCCCGACACTGGGGTCGACCGAGATGGCGGCGGCGATCTCGCCCAGCTCGATGCGGAAGCCGCGGATCTTCACCTGCTCGTCGGCGCGGCCGACGAACTCGATGTCGCCATTGGCGTTACGCCGGGCCAGGTCGCCGGAGCGGTACATCCGCCCGCCCGGGGTGAACGGGTCGGCGACAAAGCGCTCGGCCGTCAGCTGCGGCCTGCGGTGGTATCCGTGCGCGACATGTGTTCCGGCGATGTAGATCTCACCGATCACCCCGGCAGGGACGGGCCGCAGCGCGTTGTCGAGCAGGTACACCTGGGTGTTGATCTTGGGCCGGCCGATCGGCACTATGCGCGTGCCCTGGGCGCCTTCCACCGGGTAGCTGGTGCAGTTCACGACCGTCTCGGTCGGTCCGTAGAAGTTGTGCAGCGACGCGTCGAAGGTGGCGTGGAACTTGTCGGCGATCTCGCCGGGCAGGGCCTCCCCGCCGATGGGCACCCGCCGCAACGTGCGCCACTGGCTGACACCGGGTAACGACAGGAAGAGTCCCAGCAGCGACGGCACGAAGTGCATCGACGTAATGCCTTCGCGCGCCAGAAGATCGGTGAGGTAGCCGATGTCGCGCAGTCCGTCCGGGCGCGGAATCACCAGCCGGGCACCCATGATCAGGGTGCCGAAGATTTCGCCCATCGACACGTCGAAACTGGGCGACGCGACCTGCAGCAGCCGGTCGGTCTCGTCGATCCGGTACTCGTCGCCGAACCAGACGAAGTACTCGGCGATGGGCGCGTGGGGCACCGGCACGCCCTTGGGCAGTCCTGTCGAACCCGAGGTGTAGATCAGGTACGCGGTGTTCTGCGGGCTCAGCGGCCGCAGCAACGCGGTGGGCGCCGTGGTCGGATAGCTCTCCAATCCGGAAACCGGTTCGCGCAGCACCAGTTTGGCGTCCGCATCCCCGAGAATGAAACTCAGCCGGTCCTCCGGGTAGGTGGGATCCACCGGAAGGTAGACGCCACCGGCTTTGAGCACGCCCAGCGCGGTGATGACCAGTTCGGGTGACTTGTCCAGCAGGACCGCGACGCGATCCTCGGTGCCGATTCCTTGCTCGATGAGCCAGTGCGCCACGCGGTTCGACTCTTCATCGATTTCGCGGTAGGTGTAGGCGCGCCCTTCGTAGACGACCGCAACGGCGTCGGGCGTGCGCGCCGCTCGCCGGCTGACCAGCTCGGACAAGGTGCTCGCCGGGGTGACGAATTCTTCACCGGTCGACACGGACCGCAGCCACTCGGCGTCTTCGTCATTCATCAGCGCGCACGCCGACAGCGTCACGTCGGGGTCGGACAGCACGCTGTCCAGCACGGCGGCGTAGTGGCGCAGCAGTTGCTGCACCAGCTGCTGATCCAGCACCTCGACGAGGTACTCGGCCTCGATGACGCCGCCGCCCAGGCCATCCGGCGTGCGGTTCAGCTCGACCATCAGACTCAGCGGCAGCTGGTTGAAATGACCGCGCAACTCGGCGCGCTCGCAGCGCACGCCCGGCGGGCAAAAGCCGGCGCCGTCGGGCTCCCGCTGTCCGAAGCTGACCCGGGTCATCCGGTCCGCGCCGTGCCGGCGGTCCGGATTCGACTCACGCACCAGCCAATCCAGGTCGGCGCGCGAATGAGCGAAGGCGCCCACCGCGCCGTCCCGGGTCTGGGCCAGCAGTTCGCGGAACGTCTGGTGTGGCCGCGGCCGCAGCCGGACCACCACGGTGTTGCCGTAGTACCCGATGACATCCTCGGTTCCCACCCCGCGGTTCAGCACCGGGGCCGCGAACAGGAAGTCCGTCGACTGGGTGTAGCGGTGCACCAGGGCGCCGAACGCGGCCATCAACACCATGTAGGGCGTGGCGCCCGTCTCGCGGGCCAGCGCGGCCGCCCGGTCGACGACGTCCGCCGACAGCGGCGCGGTCGCGCGTTGCGCGCGCCAGGTGCTGGGCACCACCGACCCATTGGGGCCGGGAAGTTCCAGCGGCTCCGGCAGATCGGCCATCAGCGGCCGCCAGTAGTCCAGATCGGCCTGACGGATCGCGGTCGGGTCGGTGGCAAGATCTGGCAGCGCCGGCGCCGCGGCGAAGCCGTCCGGGTCGGTGTACGCACGGGTCAGGTCGGCGAAAAACGGCGCCCACGAGCCGTCGTCCCAGGCGATGTGATGCGCGGTGATCAGCATTATCAGCTCGTCGGCGCCCAGGTGCGCCACGGTGACGCGCAGGGGTGAATCCTTGCTCAGGTCGAACGGACGGCGAAAGTCCCGCTGCGCCAGCACATCCAGCCGCAACCGGCGGGCTTGATCGGCCAGCCCGGACAGGTCGTGCTCGGACCATTCGGGGTGTAGGTCGTCGCGGACGACGGGCCGCGGGTCGCCCTCACCGTCGGTGTCATACGTCGTATGCAGTACGGGGTGACGCGCGGCGACGGCATCGACGGCGCGATGTAGCCGAGCGGCGTCCACGGCGCCGAGGAGGCGATAGGAGACGCAGATGTTGAGCAGCGCGCTGTCGGGATCGACCGACTGCACGAACCACATCCGGTGCTGGCCGGCGGAGATGCGCGGCTCGTCGTAGGTGGCGACGGAAGCCGCGCCCGTCGGCCTGGCCAGGCCGCGTTCAGCGAGCTTGCGGCGCAGCAGTTCCAAGCGTTCCTCGTCGAGACGGGCGCCGGCGCCGGTGGTGTCTGTCACGCTAGGAGTCCAACCTTTCGAGCATCGCGAGCGTTGAGTGGTGCGCACCGTTGGCGGCGCCGGTGCGCTCGATGGGCGGCGGCGTGGGGCCACCGGGTGAGTCGGCGCGCAGCGCGTCGATCAGCTCGTTGACGGTGATGCCGCCGAGCATGCGGGCCACCGGAACCGAATTCCCGACCGTCCGCCGCAGCCGCTTACGCAAATCGAGGGCGAGCAACGAGTCCACCCCAAGGTCGATGAGGGAGGTGCCCGGGTCGATCGACAGCGAATCACCCAGATGCAGCGTCGCGGCCAATTCGGCCCGTACCACCTCGGCGAGCGGCTTCGCGACGGCGACGTCTTCCTGTGCGCCGCCGTCACCGCTGTGCGAAGCACTGAACGGCATTGGCATTCCCTGGCTTTCGAAGAACACCTGAAGCCGGTCGAAGTCGGCGTCGAAAATCAGCGGGTCGCCGTCGTAGCGGTGCAGGCTGGCCTCGATCGCGGCCTCCGGCTCCATCGCCACCAGGCCCGAGCGTTCGGTGCGGGTGATCTCGTTGCCGACCACCACCCCGGCGCCCTGCCACAGCCCCCACCGGATCGCCGTACAGTCGCGGCCGTCGGCCCGCAGCTGGGCGGCCAGCACATCGAGCATCCGGTTGGACGCCGCGTAGGCCGCGTGGCCGTAGCCGCCCCAGGTCCCGAACACCGACGAGCAGGCGAGGATTCGGCAGTCCGGCCGCAGCGGCCAAACCTCGGCCATCAGCGCCAAACCGCGGACCTTGGCATCGCACACCGCCGCAACATCGACACCGGTGAGGTCGGCGCGCGAGCGTGCCTGCGCGATGCCCGCGGTGTGGATCAGCAGCGACGCCCCCGAACCCGCGTGCGTGGCGGCCACGGAGGCCAGTGCGGCGCGGTCGGTGATATCGCATTGCGGGGCACGCACTTCGGCGCCGTGGCCGTCGGCGAGCTCGCGCAGCGCGGCCGGGTCCACGCCGGTGCGGCTCAACAGGGTGACGGTCCGCGCCCCGCGTTCGAGGCAGTACCGCGCGTACTGCAGGCCGATCGCCCCGCTGCCGCCGGTGATCACCACGTCGTCCAGGGCGGCGGCGTCGAGGGGCCGGCTGGTCGCCGATTCGCGGCATTCGCGGAATGACCAGACGTGGCTTCGAACATGGCTCAGCGGCGGTTCGCCGCCCCGCAACGCCACCTCGGCAGCCTCGCCCGAAAGCACGTCGGCGACGGCCCGCGCGGTCGCGGCGTCCACATCTGCGCGCTCGAGGTCGAGATGTCCGAAGGCCTGGTCGGGGAATTCGAACCCGACGCTGCGATGCATCGCCGCCAGGGCCGCCTGCGCCGGCGAGACGTGGGTGTCGTCTCGATCGACCTGTTCGGCGCCGACGGTCAGCAGCCAGACAGCCCGGCATCGCGGGCCGATGAGCGCGGGGTAGTCGGGTAGGCCGGCATCGGGACGGGCGGCGATCTGCTCGATGGCGGCCGTGGCGTCGTGCTCGTCGAGACGTGGCGCCACGATTGCCAGGACCTCCGCCTCGTTCGGCGCCACCACGCGGCAGTCGCCTTGCGCCGCAACGGCATCGGCGAGCGAACGGGCGAGAGCGTCCGTACCGAAGAAGCCGATGTCGGGACGTGTCGCAACGGTGTGCAAGGTGGCGTGCTGCCAGTCCTCGACGGCCACGGTCGGCGCGGGCGGTGAGGCCGCTTCGGTCACCCGTTCCGGCGCCGCCCAGAGGTGCACCGCGCGCATCGGCGCGTTCGGGAAGCCCCGCAGCGGCGGCTGATCAGCGTTCGGGACGGCATCGGCCCACCGGCAGCCGGGGTCGGCGGCCGCGACCGCGGCGATACTCGCCGAGAGCGACTCGGTGACCGGCCGCTCGCGGTGGCCCGAGCCGACGACAACCGACTCGTCGCCGACGATGTCGCCCAGCGGATAGAGCAGTGAGGGGTGCGCCGAGAGCTCCACGAACGTGTCGGCCCCGCAGGCGCGGGCGTACTGCACGGCAAGATCGAAGCGCACGGTGCCGCAGAGGTTTTCATACCAATAGTCCGAGAAATCGGTCCCTTCGCCCAACTCGGCACCGCGGGTGGAACCGACGAAGCGCACCGGCCCGTCCCGGAACGCCGACCGCGGCGTCAGCTCGGCCAGGCTGGCACGCAATGGCCGCAGCGCACTGGTGTGGCCCGGATAGTCGACGGACAGTTGATGGGTGAACACGTCGCGCTGTTGCGCCAGGCGCACCGCGGCGGCCACCGCGTCGTGATCGCCGGCGACCACGGTCGACGACGGGCCGTTGACCGCCGAGACCTCCACCCAGCCGGGCGCCTCGGCCAGCAGCGACTCGGCGACGTCGAGGCCGGCGCCCAGCACCGCCATCGCGTAACGGCCCGTCAGCCGGCCGACCACGGTGGCGCGGGCGACCACGAGGGCGACGGCGTCGGGCAGCGAGATCGCCTCCGCCACATAGGCCGCCGCCACCTCGCCGAGGCTGTGGCCGATGGTGATATCGGGCAGCACACCGCAGCATCGCCATGCCTCGGCCAGGCTGACCGCGTGGGTGAACTGCGCTCCCTGAATTTCGGGGCGTGACCAGCTACGCTCTTCCTTCCCCACCAGATATGGCAGCGGAGAGGCGAATCCGGCGACGACGAACTCTTCGGCGCACCGGTCGGCCGCCTCCCGGTAGGCGGGCAGCTCCCGGTAGGCGCCGGCGCCCATCGCCTGCCATTGATTTCCCTGGCCGGGGAACACGAACGCGATGCGCGGCGGCGTGGTCTTCGCGGAATGCGTGACCAGCTCCTGTTCCTCGCCCCGCGCGATCGCCGCCAGCCCGGCGGCCAGCTCGGCGGCGTCGGCCGCGCGCAGCACGGCGCGGTGCCGGCGGGGGCGCCGCAGCCGCAGCAGGGTGGATGCGATCGCGGCGGTCGCGTTCGGCGAATCGATGCGGCCCAGGTAATCGAGGATCGCCGCGGCGTCCCGGCGGATCAGCTCCGGGTCGTGGGAACTGAGCAGCACCGGGATGCGCCCGTCCGGCAGATGATGGGTGAGCATCACGCCACCTCGGGAACGGAGACAATCAGATGCGCGTTGGTGCCGGCGATCCCGAACGCGGACGCCGCGGCGATGCGCTGCCCGTCGGTCGCGGGCCACGGTGTCAGGGTCTGCGCCAGCCGCAAACCCTGTTTGTCCCAGTCGATTTCGGGGCTTGCGTTGTCGGCGTGCAGCGTGGGCGGGACGGCCCCGTGTTCGGCGGAGACGAGCACCTTGGCCAGTCCCAGCGCGCCGGCGGCGGCCAACGAGTGGCCCACGTTGGACTTCACCGACCCCAGCAGCGCCCCGGCGCCGGCCTCGGTGTCGCCGTAGGTTTGTGCCAGCGAGCGCAATTCGGTGCGGTCGCCGAGCCGGGTGCCGGTGCCGTGCCCCTCGATCATGCCCACCTCGGCGGGCTTGATCCCGGCCTGGGTGATGGCCCGCTGGAAGAGGCGGACCTGGGCGTCGCCACTGGGGGCGCTGAGCCCGGCGCTGCGCCCGTCCTGGTTGATGGCGGTGGCGCGCACCTCGGCCAGGATCCGGCGGCCGGCGCGCACCGCGGTCGATTTGCGTTGCAGCACAAACATCGCCGCCCCCTCGGCCCACACGGTTCCGCTGGCCTGCGCGCTGTAGGGGCGGCAGTAGCCGTCATCGGAGAGGGCGTGTTGTTTGGAAAACTCGACGAAGAACCCCGGTGAGCCCAGCACATTGACCCCGCCCGCGATGGCCATGTCGCAGTCGTCGTTCTGCAGGGAACGCACCGCGACGTGGAAGGCCACCAGCGCGGACGCGCACGAGGAATCCAGGGTCAGTGCCGGGCCGGCCAATCCCAGCGTGTAGGCGATGCGGCCCGAGATGACGCTGAGGGCGGTCCCGGCGAGCAGATGGCCGCTGTGTTCGGAGAACCTGGCCATCTCGGGCCCGTAGCCCGTGGCGGAGGCGCCCACGAAGCACCCCACGTCGTGGCCGGCAAGGTCGTCGGGATTGATGCCGCTGTTTTCCAGGGCGCGCCAGGCCACGCGGAGCGACACCCGCTGCTGCGGGTCCATCACCACGGCCTCGCGGGGCGAGATACCGAAGAATTCCGGGTCGAATGTGGTTGCCCCGCTGAGGAATCCACCGCGATCGTGAATCTCCTTGAAACCGCTGCGGCGCGAGCCGGCGAGCAGTTCGCGCACGGCCCACCCGCGGTCGGTGGGAAAGGGTCCCAGCGCCTCCCGGCCGTGCACCAGCAGATCCCAGTAACCTTCGGCGTTTTCGATGCCGCCGGGCGCTTCGACACCCATTCCCACGATCACCACGGGGTCGACGCTCTTGGCGTCATACGCATCGTTCGACATCGGTATCACCCGGCATTCACCTGCGCGGCGACCGCGTCGACATGGTCGTAGACGTAGAAGTGCCCGCCCTCATACAGCGACACGGCGAAGGATCCGGCGGTGTGTCTTTCCCACTGACGCAGCACACCGGTCCCGATGCGGTGGTCGTCATGGCCACCCAACACGTGGATGTCGGCGCCGATGCGGACGTCGGGGCTCGGGTCGTAGCGGTTGAAGGCCTGGTAGTCGGCGCGCACCGCGGTGGTCAGTAGTTCCGAGAACTCTTCGTCGGCAAGCAGTTCCGGGTCCGTGCCGCCCAAATCGGCGATGTCCGCCAGCAGCCCGTCGTCGCTGGTCGGCAGTTCGGGCATGTCGGCGACGACGCACGGCGGCGGACCCGCCGATACCCAGAGTTTGCGGACGGCCGCACCGTGCGTCTCGGCGACGCGGGCGAATTCGAAGGCGACGACGGCACCCATGCTGTGGCCGAACAACGTCAGCGGTGCGACGCTGGGCCATGGTGCGGCCTGGAAGAGGCCGGCGGCCAGGTCGTGCACGCTTTCGTGTGCGGGCTCGCTGAGGCGGTCGGCCCGCTGTGGATACTGCACGACGTAGGTGTCGCCACCGGCGGCCAGCGCCGCCGCCAGCACCCGATAGCTCGCGGCGGCCGCACCGGCATGCGGGAATACCACCGTGGCGCCCGCACGGCGGTCCGCCGACCCCTCGTTGCGGCCCCGGGTCAGCTTGATCCAGGACGGGAACGTGGAAGACACGGTGATCAGATTATTCAATGTCATTGCACCGTTTACGATTTCGCGGGTTGCTGAGAGGCCGCCAGAACCGATTCGGCGTCCATGCCGATAACCTCCAGATATAGCTCGGCGACCTGGTCAAGCCGGCCGGGGTCGCGCTCACCGGCCCCGAGGACCGCGGCCAGCGACGACACGGTCCGGTTGGCGAAGATGTCGGCGACCATGATGTCCGGCGCGTCCAGCCAGGCCCGAATTCGCGCCACCGCCTGTGTGGCCAGCACCGAGTCACCGCCGAGGGCGAAGAAGTCGTCGTCGATACCGATGTTCTGCCGGCCGAGCAGGTCGCCCACGATCATGGCCAGCGCGGATTGAAGTGGCGTCGACGGCGCGCGGTGGCCCGGCCGCTGCGATTGCGAAACGGCGCCTTCCAATTCGCGCGCCACGGCGCGCCGGTCAAGCTTGCCGGCATCGGTGAAACCGATCCGCTCCACGACCGTGATGTGGCGCGGGATCATGTGTGCGGGAACGAGGTCGGCGAGAGCCTGCCGGATTCCCTCGGCGGTCACGGTGGCGTCGTCCGCGCACACCTGCGCGGCCAGCACATCGGATTCCCCGGACACGGCGATCAACGCGGCCACCGCCGTGCGCACCCCCGGCACGCGCCGCAACGCGGTCTCGATCTCGCCGAGCTCGACGCGGTACCCGCTGATCTTGACGCGGTGATCGGCGCGGCCGACGAATTCGAGGGTGCCGTCGGGCCAGTAGCGGACCAGATCGCCGGTGCGATACCAGATTCGGCCGTCGTGTTCGACGAAGCGTTCGGCGGTGAGATCGGGGCGTCCGCGGTAGCCGCGCGCGATGCCGCGGCCGGACACCCAGTACTCGCCGGGCACCCAGTCGGGACAGTCGGCGCCGGTGTCGTCGACGACGCGGCAGGCGTTGTTGGGCAGCGGGACGCCGAAGGGCAGCGCCGTCCAGTCGTCGGGTATCGGCTCGGTCACCTCGAAAATGCTGTTGTGCACCGGGGTTTCGGTGGCTCCCCCGAGGCCGGCGAACCGGAGGTTGGGGGCTTCGGCCCGTAGCCGGCGCACCACCTCGGGGCGCACCCAGTCGCCTCCGGTGGGCACCACCCGCACCGAGGACAGCCGCCCGCGGCCGACCTCGACCAGCATCTCGAGCCAGCCGGGCATGAAATGCAGCACGGTGACCTGGTGGGCGTCGATGAGCCGGGCCCAAGCGTCGGGATCACGTCGCTGGGCTTCGTCGACCACGACGATGGAGCCGCCGGTGCGCAGGGTGACGAACACGTCCATGACCGAGATGTCGCCCTCGAGGGTCGACAGGGCCAGGCATCGATCCGCGGGGCCGATGTCGAAGTGGCGGCCGATGAATTCCACGGTGTTCATCGCTGCATCGTGAGTGACCTCGACGCCTTTGGGTTCGCCGGTGGAGCCGGAGGTGAACAACACGTAGGCGAGCGCGGCGGGATCGACTCTCGCTGAAGTGATCTCGGTGCTCGCGGGCGCGCCGCCGAGGATGTCGGCGAGCACCACCTCGGGCACCGGCATGGACAGGCGTTGTCCTCCGCACACCACGGCCAGGCTCACCCCGCCGGACTCGAGAATGCGCTCGGCGCGGTCGCGTGGCTGGTCGACGCCGATCGGCAGATAGACGGCACCGACGGACAGGATGCCCAGCAGCGCGGGAATCTGCTCGGCGGTTTTGCGGCCCATCACCGCGATGGTGTCCCCGGCGGTGACGCCGGCCGCACGCAGCGCGGCCGCCACGGCCAGCGCCTGGTCGCGTAGCTGCGCGTAGCTGAGGTCACCGGAACTGGCGAAGACCGCCGGCGCATCGGGTCGCCGCTCGGCTTGCCGAAAGAACCCGTCGTGCAAGGCTTCTCCGCTCGGTTCGGCGGTGCGGCCGTTGGCCGCCTCGCGTACCGCGCGCTGAGCCTCGGGCAGCGCCGGGGGGCCCGGCGCCTCCCAGGCTTCGTCGGCGGAGGCCAGCCGGAGCAGCTCGTCGATGTGATGCGCGAACATCGCGTCGATGACGCCGGCGGGGAAGACGCCTTCGCGCACATCCCAATTCACCAGGACGCCGCCGTCGAATTCGGTGACTTGCGCGTCCAGCAGCACCTGCGGCCCCTGGGAGATGATCCATCCCGGTGTGCCGAATTGGCCGGTCACGTCGGAGCTGAACAGCTCGCCGAGTCCGAGAGCGCTGGTGAAGACGACGGGCGCGAGCACCTGGCTGCCGCGATGACGGCTGAGGTCACGAAGGACCGACAGACCGGGATAGGCCGAATGGGCGGCGGCGGTGCGCATCGCGTCCTGCACCACCTGGGCCCGTGCCGCCGCGGTGTTCGCGCGGGTGAGGTCGACGTCGAGCAGCAGCGAGGAGGTGAAGTCACCGACCAAGGAGTCGACGTCCGGGTGCAGCGCCTGGCGCCCGAACAGCGGAACGTTCAGCAGGAAGCGCGAGGTGGTCGACCAGCGCGCCAGGGTGTTGGCGAACCCCGCGGCCAGCGCCATCGCCGGGGTGAACCCGCGGGCCTGGGCGCGCGCGAAGAGCGCATCGCGGGTGTGCGGGTCCAGCCAGTGCCAGCGCCGGGTGCTTTGGTTCTCGGCGCGGCCCGCGGTGATCGGCAGGGCGGGCGGGTCTGGCAGCTCGGGAAGGCGCTGCGCCCACCAGGCGCGGTCCGCGTCGCGGGCCGGTTGCGGCCGCGCGTCCTCGGCCTCGATGGCCTGGCGGTACTGCCGGTAGGTGTAGTGCAGTTCGGGCAGGTCGCGTCCGAGGTAGAGCGCCGCCAGGTCGGCCATCAGGGTGCGATAGCTCATCGCGTCGGCGGCCTGCATGTCCAGGTCGACGTGCAGCCGCGACCGTTCGGCCGGCAGCAGCGTCACCGCGAGCTCGAACACCGCGCCGTCGAGCTGCTGGTGTGATTTGGCGGCGCGGATGGCGGCGAGCCGCCGGTCGGCCTCGCCGGTGCTCCGCTCGCGCAGGTCCTCGACGTGGACCGGGAAGGGGCCGAACTCGTCGGCCGGGGCGATGCGCTGGGTGCCGTCGGGCAGGAACCGCACCCGCAGCATCGGATGGCGCCGTGCCAGCGCGGTCGCCGCGGCGCGCAGGCGTTCCGGATCGATTCCTCCGCCGTCGAATTCGACGTAGAGGTGTCCCGCGACGCCGCCGAGCTGCTGGTTTTCCTGGCGGCCGACCCACATCGCGTGCTGCATCGGGGCCAGCGAAAAGGGCTCGTCCTCCCCGGACCGCGCAGCGTCCGCGGGTGCATCGGCGGGCCCGGCCGGCCGATCAGCGCTCGGCTTGCCAGCGTTGACCAATTCCGCCCAGGCCTCGACCGTCGGCGTTTCGGCGAGCGTGGCGAAGTCGACGGCGATGCCCTGGCGGCGCCAGCGCCCGGCCAGGGTCATGATCCGGATCGAGTCCAGGCCCTGACCGATGAGGTTGCTACACGGCTGAACTGCATCGACGTCGACGCCGAGGAGTTCGGCCACCTCCGCCCGGATGTCCTCCGAGCGTGCCGGGGCGTGCACCACAGACCCTCCCTGAATTAGCACAGGCTGCCCTAATTTTTTGGTTACCCTATCCTTACTCGGTGCATCCCCGCTACTAAGCCCCCGTCTAAGGAGCCATGACCCCGAACACAACGCCGCCGGCCGGAGTCCTCGACGGGTTCGTGCCCTTCCCCGCTGATCGCGCCGCCGCCTACCGGGCGGCCGGTTATTGGGCGGGACGGACGCTGGACACGATCCTGACCGACGCGGCCCGGCAGTGGCCCGATCGAACCGCGGTGCGCGACGCCGTGGGCGGTACCCGCTTCAGTTATGCGGACCTCGACGACCAGGCTAACCGCGCCTCCGGCGGGCTGCGGGCACTGGGTATCGCGCCGGGCGACCGGGTGCTGCTGCAGTTGCCGAACAGCTGCCAGTTCGCGGTGGCCTTGTTCGGGTTGCTGCGGGCGGGGGCGGTCCCGGTGATGTGCCTGCCGGGACACCGGGCCGCCGAGCTTGGGCATTTCGCCGCGGTCAGCGCGGCCACCGGTCTGTTGATCGCCGATACCGCGGCGGGTTTCGACTATCGCACGATGGCGCTCGGCCTCATCGAGGAACACCCAACGCTGCGGCACGTCATCGTCGACGGCGACCCGGGGCCGTTCACCTCGTGGGCGCAGTTGTGCGAGCAGGCGCCCGGCCCGCCGTCCTCGGCCGACCCGGGATCGCCTGCGCTGCTTCTGGTTTCCGGCGGGACCACGGGCACACCCAAGCTCATCCCCCGCACCCACGACGATTACGTGTTCAACGCGACGGCCAGCGCCGAACTCTGCCGGCTCACCTGCGATGACGTCTATCTGGCGGTGCTGTCGGCCGGCCACAATTTTCCCCTCGCCTGTCCCGGCCTGCTCGGCGCGATGACGGTGGGCGCCACCACCGTCTTCGGCACCGATCCCAGCCCCGAGGCGGCCTTCGCCGCCATCGACCGCCATGGCGTCACGGTCACCGCCCTGGTGCCGGCCCTGGCCAAACTGTGGGCGCAGGCCTGCGAGTGGGAAACGGTGACTCCAAAAACCTTGCGGCTCTTACAAGTCGGTGGCGCCAAGCTGGAGTCCGAGGACGCCCGCCTGGTGCGCACCGCCTTGACGCCGGGCCTGCAGCAGGTGTTCGGGATGGCCGAGGGGCTGCTGAACTACACGCGCCCCGACGATCCGCCCGAAGTCACCGAGCACACGCAGGGCCGGCCGTTGTCCGCCGCCGACGAACTGCGCGTCGTCAATGCGGCGGGCGAGCCCGTGCCCCCCGGCGAGGAAGGCGAATTGCTGGTCCGCGGACCCTACACGTTCAACGGCTACTTTCGCGCCGAGCGCGACAACGAGCGCTGCTTTGACGCGCAAGGCTTCTTCCGCAGCGGTGATCTGGTCCGGATCACCGACGACGGCTACGTCGTGGTCACCGGCCGCGTCAAAGACGTCATCTGCCGCGGCGGCGAAACCATCTCCGCGGCGGACCTCGAGGAGCAGATGCACAGCCACCCGGCGATCTTCTCGGCGGCCGCGGTGGCGCTCCCCGACCCCTATCTGGGCGAGAAGATCTGTGCGGCAATCGTTTTCGACGGCCCTGAGCTATCGCTCGCGGAGCTTAACGGCTACCTCGACGGGCGTGGCGTGGCCGCGCACGCGCGTCCCGACGTCTTGGTTCCGATGACCACGCTGCCCACCACGCCGATCGGCAAGATCGACAAAAAGGCGATCGCCGGCCAGATTTCGGCGCGCTAGCACCACGCCGTGCGTATGGTAGCCGCGATCACTAGTTGGTTTGCAAGGGCGCTGGGTTCACCGAGTGTGTGGGATATGGCCGAACGAAATCCGTACCTGGCCCCACACTCGGCGCGGCCCTGTCCGACTCAGGGCCACCTAGCGGCGATCACCCATCGCCGCATAAAGCTTCGCCAGCAATTCCGCCGTGGTCGCGAAGTCCATGCAGGCGTCGGTGACGGATTGGCCGTATGTCAGTTCGCCGCTGAGCGATTGGGCGCCGGCCACCAAAAAGCTCTCCAGCATCAGGCCGGCGATGCCGCGCTCGCCCGCCGCGATGCGCGCGGTCACCTCGGCGGCGACCTCGGCCTGTCGCACGTGGTCTTTGGCGGAGTTGGCGTGTGAGCAGTCGATCATGACCAGCTCGGACAGCCCGACCTTGCGCAGCCGTTCGATGGCCGTGACCACCGAAGCCGCATCGTAATTCGGGCCGGCGGTACCGCCCCGCAGAATCACGTGGCAGTCGGGATTGCCCATGGTCTCGACGACGGCCGCGCGGCCCACGTCGTCGGTTCCGAAGAAATGGTGGGGCGCCGCCGCGGCTTTGACGCCGTCGATGGCGACTTGGATGTTGCCATCGGTGCCGTTCTTGAATCCGATCGGCATCGACAGCCCCGATGCCAACTGGCGGTGCACCTGCGACTCGGTGGTCCGCGCGCCGATGGCGCCCCAGGCGACGGCGTCGGCGATGTACTGCGGGCTGGTGGGCTCCAAGAATTCGCAGCCCACCGGGAGGCCGACGTCGATGATGTCGAGCAGCAACCCTCGTGCGGCGCGGATCCCCCGTTCCACGTCGAAGCTGCCGTCCATGGCGGGGTCGTTGATGAGCCCCTTCCACCCGACGGTGGTGCGCGGCTTTTCGAAGTAGACCCGCATCACGATCTTCAGCCGTTCGGCGTACTGGGTCGCAAGCGGGGCGAGCCGGCGTGCGTAGTCGAGGGCCGCGACGGGATCGTGCACCGAGCAGGGGCCGACGACGATGAGCAGGCGGTCGTCGTGGCCGGCCAGGATTGCCGACACCTCGTCGCGGTCGCGCTGGACGGCCTCGGCGCGCGCGGGTGTCAGTGGCAGTTCGGTGCGAATCGCGGCCGGAGCCGAGAGTTCTCGGAACGAGACGATCCGATGGTCGGACGTGTCGACAGCTGTGGTGACGTCGGTGAGGGACATGGTGGGTGTCTTTCTGTGTTGGCTGCCAGGGCACGCCGCTGGTTCCCGATGCCCTGAAAAGCGAAAAGCAGCGACCGTGTGGTCACTGCTGGGCTCCGGGTCTCAGTCGTGCGGGTGCGTCAACCAGACGCCTCATCGCCGGCTCCGCCCGGAGCCTCGATAAAGCGCCAATACGCGCGCACGCCGATGTTCACGTGGGCGAACATACCATGTGGGGCCGGGCCCGTTGACAGCCGTCGCTCCACGTGAAGCCGGTTGATAGGCCCGCGGTCACGCGCGGCCGCCAAACATTCGTTCGGGGAACTCGTTTTCCTGGTCGTCTACGACCCGCCGCACGTGGCGACAGACTAGCCAATCGCGTTGGTGCGCAATGCGCTAAGGAGTCTGTCCATCACCACGCCGGCGTCCGCCCGCGCCTGGTGGTAATCGTCCGCACGCGCGATGTAGAGCGTCGCTTCGCGCAGCGCCCCCATGATGGTCAGGGCCGTCGCCTCGATCGGCTGGCGCGGGATGCTGCCCGACTCAATGGCCTCGGTCAGCAGCGCCGTGACAAATCCAATGTTGTATCGGTGCCCGATGGCGCTCCAGCGTTCCCATCCCAGCACCGCCAGCGCCTCGAGCAAAACGATGCGTTGAATCTCGGGATCGGCGCACGCGTCCAACCACAGGGCGGCGCACAGCCGCATGATCTCGACGGGATCGCCGTGCCCCGCAGCCGCGACGGCATCTCCCATTCGGGCGGCCATCTCCCCCTCCACCTGCTCGAACACCGCCGCGAACAGCTCTGTCTTGTCGGCGAAATGGTGATACAGGGCGCCGCGAGTCACCCCCGCGTTGCGAACGATCGTTTCCAGGGATGCGTCGGCAAACCCCAACGAGGCAAACAACGGCCGGGCGGCAGCGACCAGCGCTTCACGCGTGCCGGCCGCGCGCTCTGCCTGTGTGCGACGACCGCCCTTCGCCATCAATCCCCGCCTCTCACGTGTGCATTCTCATACATACCGCGCGGAGGTCGTGGGATGTCCTGCCCGACGGCGTAGCGTCGAGGTCGGCGGTGGACTCAAAACACCCTGAGCCGGCGAATCACGTTCAGAGTCGATGGATCCCCCTCGGCTTGAACGCCCAAGCTTTCCCAGGTACCGCGCTGGGTAACCCACCGCACGAAAGCTTGCGAATCAGACGTGATGTGCGTGGCGACATCGTCGTGGTCGCCGATGCGGAGGATCCGAGCGCATAGGCCGTCGAGGCGAAGCTCCACGCCTGTCTGTAACTCGTTGAGCAGACTCGTATTCTGCTGCGGTAGGGCCGCTTCGATCCAATCGAGGGTGGGCGCGAGCCGTAGCTGGTCGACGGGCGGCGGTGTACCTTGCAGCGGCCCACCAGGAGGAAAAAGGTCGTACCGGATGTGGACGAAGGCTTCGAAGACGAAGGTTGTCGGCACGACCGACGCCGGATAGGTGCCGACATCGCCTATCGGAATGTCGACGTCCTGACCTTCGATGGCGGCGAGCACCTCTAGACCCCGCGCGCTCACCGATTCGTAGTCGGCCACGACCTCTTGGGGGGTCATCGAGCGTCGCGACTCGACATAGATGTCCGCCGCGCGCTCGGCCGGCAAATCGCCGGGATCGGGCAGGGCCGATGGGTCGACCGCCAACCAGAAGCTGCACGCCATATGGGACACGAGATCTTGCACCGACAACCCGAACATCCACTGTGCTTGGCCCACATCGAATCCGGCATCTGCGAGCAAAGCTCCAAAACGGTCCTACGTTCTTCCGCTATGGCCTCGAGCATGGCACTCATGATCCCCCTCCACATACATACAGTATGTATTAACATACACACGGTATGTATGTGGTTCAAGTGGAACATCGAAGTTGGTATCGACCACCAAAGACGTCGGCCTTCCGGCATTCGTCGGGACCGCCCGTGTCAGATTGAGCCGGCGTGTGCGGCGACCAAAGGCGCTGTCGCGCGGCGTGATCGGCGTACCGGCAGCCCGAATCCGACCATCGCATCGAGGATGGCCTGGCTTCGGCGGGTGATCACATGGTCGTCCACGGGCGCCGGGCGCGGGATCTGAGCGGCCACCCCGATGATCGCCGACCCCACGATGTGCCACATCGCCGTGACCGCGACGGCGCCGTTGCTGATTGCGTGCACGGAGTCGAACAGCCGCGACAGGCTTCGGTGGCAGCGATGCGCCATCCAAATCGCCAGTGCCGCTTCGTTCGGCAGCGTGAGCACGCCCTCTCGGCGCGGGCGCCGCCCGAAGGCATCGCCACTGCGCGCGGCCGCGCAGGGATCGTCGGGCAGCACGCGCAGCGTGGGGTCCACCACGGCGGCCCAATCAATTGCACCGTCGCGATCGCGGTGCAGCCAGAGATTTTCCAGGCCGGCGTCCCAGGCTCTTCCTTCCAGCAGCACCAGCGGCAGCATCCGGCCGATGATCTCGTGGATGAGGCTGGCCACCAGTTGCCGCGCGGCGGCGTGGGGACCGATGTTTTTCGCGGCATCGTCGAACATCGCCCGCAGCAACGTGTCGGTCCGCTGTGAATCGAGAGGCCACCAGCGCTGTCGCGAGACATCGTCGAGCACGGCGATGCCATACACCAAGGGACACCCGGGAAAGAGTGCGCGCAGGCGACGGCTGGACTCATGCACCGGAAGCTCCCGGCGGATGTCCATCCCCGATATCAGCGGATGGTGAATCGCGGTGCGCATGTGAGCAACCTCCCGTGTCAGTTAGGTTAGGCTACCCTATGCTAGCCCTGGTCGGGCGGCGCTCCCGCCCGGTCAGCGACACCGGTCCGCGCACACAGAGGAAGCGACCATGACCGCCCAACCGAAGTTTCACTGATCGTGGGCTACGGCACCGACATGGGTAACGCCGAAGACGCGGCCGTGTCGTTCGCCGAGGCCGTCCAGGAAGCCATGGGCATCGAATCGGAAGCGGTGGAACTCAACCAGGTCGAAATCGCCGACCTGCAATCGGCGAGCCATTTCATCGTGGTCACCTCGACGTTCGGCGACGGCGAGTTCCCCGACAGCGCCGCGTTGTTCTGGGAGGCGATCAGCGCCGAAAGCGCCGGCCGGCTCGACCATTTGAAGTTCGCCGTGCTGGCGCTCGGCGACAGCAGTTACGAACTGTTCTGCAATGCCGGCCGGCTCCTCGACGAGCGCCTGGAAGCGCTGGGAGCGGTCAGGCTGACCGCGCGTGTCGATGTGGACGGCGCCTACCAGCAACTCGCGACGGCGTGGACGGGCGACCTGGTCAAGCTGCTGGCCGCCGACCGCGCTCATGCGGGACCGCGTGTCGCGACGGTTGCCAAGGAGGCAACGGCCGCTCCTCCCCCGCCGGGCCGGGATCACCATCAGCTTTTCGAGGCACCGATAGTCGTGAACCGGCTGCTCAGCGCGCCGGGTTCGGAGAAGGAGGTTCGTCACTACGAGTTGGACCTCACCGGCGCCGGAATCGCCTACAGCGCCGGCGATTCGATCGCGGTGCATGTCGCCAACGACCCCGACTTGGTCGACGCAGTGCTCGCCGAACTCGATGCGGGCCCCGACCATGCGGTGGCCGGCTACGACGAGCCGCTCGGCGTCCTGCTGGCTCACCACCTGGATATTCGGGCTCCGTCGCGGCCGCTGCGGGCGCTGGTGGCATCCCGCGCCGGGGATGCCGACGCGGTCGCCGCCCTCGCCGGTGACGGAACCGCGAAGCCCGGCACGTGGTTGTACGGCAGGGACGTGCTCGACCTGATCAGGCTGGGCGAGCTCAGTGTGGACGAACTCGTGGACGCCTTGCGTCCCTTGCAATTCCGTGACTATTCGATCGCGTCGAGCCCGGTGGTCCATCCCGATCGCGCGCATTTGACGGTGGCGACGGTGCGGTACACCGCCCGTGGGCGCCGGTATGGCGGGGTGACCTCGACCTTCCTGGCCGACCGCAGCGAGACGGCACGCGTGCACCTGCGACCGAATCACTCCTTCCGCCTGCCCGGCGCTGACGTCCCGATCATCATGGTCGGTCCGGGGACCGGCATTGCGCCGTTCCGCGGCTTTCTGCAGGAACGGCAGGCGACCGGGGCGCCGGGTCGGGCGTGGCTGTTCTTCGGCGCGCGGAATCGGGCGCTGGACTTCCTCTACGCCGACGAACTGCACGGCTTCCGGGAATCGGGCGTGCTCACGCGACTCGACCTGGCGTTCTCCCGCGACGGAAACGAGGATGCCACGAAACAGTATGTGCAGCACCGCATGTGGGAGAACGCCGCGGAAATCTTCGGCTGGCTCGAAGAGGGTGCGCACGTGTACGTGTGTGGCGACGCCGAGCGAATGGCCAAGGACGTCGACGAGGCGTTGCGAGCGCTGGTGGCCCACGCCGGCGCGATGGAGGCCGAGGCCGCCCACGCCTATGTCAACGAGCTGATCAAGAATCACCGGTACGTGCGCGACGTCTACTGACGGCCGGTGTTCACTGACTCGCGGCGGTGGGATATTCCGGGCGCCAACGCACCTCGGCGATACGGTCGGCGAGCTCCGCGTCGCTGCGCGTCGGGGCGACGCCGTCCACCACGGCCTGCATGGCGACCGCGTGCGCGATGCGGACGGCGACATCGGGCACGTCCGACCACGCGGGCAGCAACGGCCGGTCGGGGTCCGTGAGGGCGGGCGACGCCTCGCCCAACGTCTCCGCGGCGACGCGCATCATCTCGTCGGTGACCCGGGTCGCCTGGGCCGCCGTGACGGCCAAACCCATCGCGGGGAAAATATAGACGTTATTGCATTGGGCGACAGGACGTTCCAGCCCGTCGCGGCGCAGCGGCGCGAACGGCGATCCGGTGGCGATCAGGGCGCGCCCGTCGGTCCACCGATCCAACTCCGCCGGGTGCGCCTCGGCCCGGCTCGTCGGGTTGGACAGCGGGAAGATGATCGGTCGGTCGGTCTTGCCCGCGAGTTCCCGCACGATCGCTTCGGTGAACGCGCCCGCGGCGGTGGACAAGCCGAGCAGCACGCCGACGTCGACACGGTGGACGACATCGGCGAGCCGGGCGCGCCCGGACACGCCCCAGCCCGCCACCCGGGCGGCCGGCTGAGCAAATCCGCGCTGCGCGGCGGACAGATCGGTGCGGTCATCGGTGAGAAGCCCTTCCACGTCGACGGCCCAGATGCGCTCCGAGGCAGCGCCTTCGGACAATCCCTCGTTCACCATTTGGCGGCGAATCATGTCGAGCACACCGATGCCGGCCGAGCCGGCGCCGAGCATGACAACCTGTTGCTGCGACAGGGGGCGTCCCGCGACCTTGGCGGCACCGTGCAGCGCCCCAAGGGTGACGGCGGCGGTCCCCTGGATGTCGTCATTGAAGGTAAGGAGTTCGTCGCGGTAGCGAGCGAGGATCGGCTGCGCATGTGTGGACGCGAAGTCCTCCCACTGCAGCAGCACATGGGGTAGCTGCCTGCGTACCGCGGCGACGAACTTGCCGATGAACGCGTAGTAATCGTCGTCGTCGACGCGTCGGTGCCGCCACCCTAGGTACCGAGGGTCATCAAGCAGTTCGCTGTTGTCGGTTCCCACATCGAGCACGATCGGCAGTGTGCGAGCGGGGTCGATGCCGCCAATGAGGGTGTAGAGGGACAGCTTTCCGATCGGGATGCCTATGCCGCCGATGCCCTGATCGCCCAGGCCGAGGATCCGCTGCCCGTCGGTCACCACGATCACGTCGACCTCGCGCTGGGGCCGATTGTTGAGCACCTCGTCCAGGCAGTCCCCCTCGGCGTAGGACACGAACAATCCCCGCGGCCGGCGGTAGATCTCGCTGAAACGCTGGCAGGCCTCCCCCACCGTGGGCGTGTAGACGATCGGCAGAGCCTCGGGGATGTGGTCGAGCAAAACCCGGTAGAACAACGTCTCGTTGCGGTCCTGCAACGCCCGCAGATAGATGTGTTTGTCGAGATCGTCGCGGCGCGTGGAGAATTCGTGCCAGCAGTGCTCGGCCTGTTGCTCGAGGGTCTTGACGGTCGTCGGCAGCAGACCCATCAGGCCCAATCGCCGTCGCTCGTCCTCGGTGAAGGCGGTGCCCTTGGTGGTCAGGGCATCGAACAACCTGGCCGGCCCCCGGAGCTCATCGGGCATCGTCAACGTCCCTTCTGTACGAATCTCGCGGGAGGGGAACGAGGGAGTGTCCGAACCATCATCGATGATCCCCGGCTGTTTGTCTGCGCGTAACCTAGCGCCAAAGCCGTCAAAGTGTCAGTGCGCTGCCAAAACGACCTGGGCCTGGGCTCGTCGAATGCCTTGAGGGGCATAGCGGAACGATGCGTTCTCAGATGTGAGGAAGCCCGCGGCGCCCCCTATTGACCGGATTCCCAGTTGGCCGCAGTTTGCTGCCGGAGTCGGGAATCGGCCCGAATCCCATGCGAGGCTTCGCATCAACGGGAGCATGTGATGCAGCGCCGCCGAACTTATGCGGATCGTGTGATTGTTTGCCCGACTCACCGGTGCAAGAAAGGTTTTGCTGACACTATTCCAATACGGCCATACATCACGATATGGTAACCGAAGCGCCGTTTCGGCAGGCCCAGCATCGTCTCGGGTGGCCTCGCCGAGACAGCGTCGCTCTGTGGGTGGGAATCGACAGATTGGGTCATCGCGTCGAGAGAAATGCTTGTTCGGCCAACGGTTCTGTGTTAACCGCGCGATTTAATTCGGCTCCCTGTCGTTGACTACCTCACACGGGCACACCATGGGTTGTCAGAAGTTCCTGAGAGATTGCTCGGGCCCGAGAGGGGAATTCTATGATTGCGCCGCGGGTGCGCCGGCGGGTCATGACTTTGCGCCGCTTGTCAACATGCGGGTCGCCAACTCACATCACGGTGAACTTATTCCCTCGCGCGCATTGGTCGACGCATCCGGCGGTGCGGCGATCGGGAGGCCCGCGTAACGGGGCTCCTCGGGTCCTCAACTTGTTCAGCAACTCATGCGCTGTGCCATTAAGGTCATCCGAACTGGCGTCACCAGCTGACGGACGAAAGGTAGCGCATGTTCTTGGGAACGGTTGAGGACTGGACGGCCGAGGGCACCGTCGTATCCTGGTACCCCACCGCGACCACCTACCGGCGTGTTGCCGAAGCGCAATACCATCCGGCGCCGGTGAGTTATCAGCAGTCGCAGCATCTTCGATACTACCGACGCCAGGTCAGCCGGGGTCGTGATATCCCACGGTTGTGCATTGGGGCCTGGGAGATCAGCGGTGTCTGTGATATCGATGCGATGACCTACGCCGTGAATGCGCACCTGCGGCGGCACGACACCTACCACGACCGGTTCGCCTTCGGTGACGACGACGAGGTCCTTCGCTACGTCATTGCCGAGCCGGAGGTCATCACTTTGGCGCCAACGGATCTCGGAAAGATGGGACCACCGCAGATCCGCAAACTCCTGCTCGACACGCCCGATCCCCTGCAATGGGACTGCTTCACCTTCGGCGTCATCCAGGGTGATGACCGGTTCACGGTCCTGATCGCCGTCGACCACCTGCGCGCCGACGGTATGTCGGCCGGGGTGATCTTCCTCGACATCCAGACGATGTACTTCAGCGCGTTGCAGCAGGCACAGTGTCCGCTGGCACCCGCCGCCAGCCATCGCGAATACAGCGCGAATCAGCATGCGTACACCAGGGGCCTGACCGAAGAGTCACCCGAGATCCGTTCGTGGCGAGCCTTTCTCGCGGCGAACAACGGGGCGCTGCCGAAATTTCCGCTGGAACTTGGCGAGGCGGCCGCCGATACCCCGGGGGCCATCGACGTGTTCGACCTGATCGATGACGACCAGGGACGGCGGTTCGAAGCGGCGTGCCGCGCCGCGGGCGCGCGTTTCAGCGGTGGCGTGTTCGCCTGCGCCGCCCTGACCGAGCACCGGTTGACGGGCGCCGCAACGTATTTCGGCCTCACCCCGTTCGACAACCGGCGGGATCCCGCCCACGCCACCGCGGTCGGATGGTTGGCCAGTTTTGTCCCGTTGGCAATTCCGACCGCCGGCGCTTCGTTCGACGAGGTCGTCAGCGCCGCCCAGGCATCGTTCGATGCAAACACGGCCCTGGGTGCCGTGCCGTACTACCACTTGCTCGAGTCGCCGGACGGATCGTCAGGCCCCATCGAGGTTCCGGACCGTCCGGTCCCGATGCTGTCGTACATCGATATTCGCAAGTTGCCGTTCGGCGACTACTTCGACGGTCTGCGTGCCGGGGTGTGGGGCGATAACAGGCTGTCGGAGACGGTGTGCATGTGGGTCAATCGCATGCACGACAAAACGCAGCTGGTGGTCGCTTACCCCGGCACCGACGTCGCGCGTAGGTCGGTCTCCCGCTACGTCGAGACGATGCGCGCCGAGTTCACCCGGGTGGCCGACGCCGGGCTGAACACCGATGCGTGACGCGGAATTGTCTCCGCCGACCGAGGTCTCGGCATGAGTGCCTTGGCGGCACTCACCTTGCGCACACTTTCCGGCTCCCGGCGCGATGCCGACCTGCTGTTCGCGGCGCTGGCGCCCGTGGGTTGCTTCCTGGGATTCACCTTGGTGTTGGGCAGCCTGATCCATCCCGGCTCGATGACCTATCCGCAATATGTCCTGCCGGTGGTCATCGTGCAGGCGATGCTGTTCGGGGCGATGACGACCGCCGACCGTGCCGCACGAGACCGGCTCTCCGGCTTCGGGTCTCGTCTCAAGACTTTGCCGGTTCCCGCGGCGGTGCCGCTGGCCGCGCGGATGCTCTATTGCTTGATACGCTCGGTCGTCGCGCTCGTCGCCGCTGTCGCCGTCGGGTGGTCGTTCGGCTTCCGGATGGCCGGCGGTCCGGGCGACACGGGCCTGTTCGTGATCATCGTCGTGGCGTTCGCGATGGCGGTGTGCCTCGGCGCCGACGCCCTCGGCTCGCGGGTCGGCTCCGTCGAATCGTCGAGCCAATTGCTGCTGCTGCCCCAGCTGGTGCTGGTCCTGTTGTCCACGGGTATCGCTCCCGCGGAGTCGTTTCCGGCATGGCTGGGCCCGTTCGTCCGACACCAGCCGGTCTCCCGGGTCACCGACACGTTGCGCGGGCTCGCCGCCGGTCACGCAACGGGTAGGGACCTGGCGGTGGCATCGGCGTGGTGCCTGGGGCTGCTGGCGTTGTTCGGCGTTTTGGCGGTGCGGATGCAGCGACGCGTCGGCAGCGGACGCCCCCGCGCGCCCCGCACGGTCCGGATCCCGTCTCAGGGCGCTCGACAGGCGCGGGATGCGTCCGCGCAGCCGTCGCGGGGGGCAGTGGCTACCCATGCGACGCAACGGGTTTCGTATGCGCCGTCACTGACGGCCTTCCTCAGTCACAGCGCTTCGGAGGCCGGCCGGCTCCTGCGCCGCTGGCGGCGCGACCCGATCGTCGCAGTGCAGGCCCTGTTGTTCCCGGCCTTCCTCCTCATCGTCTACAAATTGCTGATCGGCAAAGCCGTTCTGGCCGTCACCGGACACGACAGCCTGTACGGGCTGGTGCCCATGTGTGCGGTGGTGGGCGCCGTGTTCGGAACCCTTGGCGCCGGTTTGGCTTTGCCGGCGGAACGAGAGTCGGGCGTACTGACGAGGTTGTGGGTGCAGCCGGTGCATCGGGCCAGCACGGTGGCGGGCCGGCTGGTCGCCGAGGCCGCCCGCACCACCGCGTCCGCCGTTGTGCTCACCATCTTCGGTGTCGCCCTGGGGCTGCGATTCAGCTACGGCTGGATCGCGGCGCTGGCCTTTGTGCTGGTGCCCGTGGCGATTTCGGCCGGGATGGCGACGTTGGTGATCGCGATCGCCGCCCGCGCGGACGGCAAAGCCATGGTGACCTGGCTGGGTGCGGGATGCGTGCTGCTGCTGTTCCTCAACACCGGTGTCGCGCCCGCCGGGGTGTTTCCGGGCTGGCTGCAACCGGTGGTCCGCTTTTCGCCCATATCACCGACGATCGAGGCGATGCGCGCGCTCGCAGAGGGCGGGCCGGTGCTCTCGCCGCTGTGGCAGGCCGCCCTGTGGGCCGGCGTCCTGGTCGCGGTGTTCGCGCCGGTGGCGGTGCGCGGATATCGCGCCGCGGCCGAGGCGGGGTGCTAGTGACGAGGCTGGCACTGTTGGACCAGGCCGCGTTTCTGCGGCTGCGCGCCACCGGTCAAGGCAGCACGGTGCAATGCACATGGGTCTATGACCGCGCCGTCGATATCGACGAATTGCGGACCTTCAGAGACAGTCTCGGTGCCGGTCTGCTCGGGCGCCGGATCGAGCGTTCGCCGCTGCCGTTCGGGCGCCATCGCTGGGTGGCCGACAGCCGCTCACCGGACATCGCGTGCGAACCGCCGCGCCCCCGGAGCGAGATCGGCGCGTGGATCGAAAGACGCGCGCGGGTGCGCGTCGACCCCGAGCACGGCCCGACATTTCACCTCGGCGTGCTGCCGTTGGACGACGGTGGGGCGGCGGTCACCCTGGTGGCGTCACACTGCGTAGTCGACGGCCTCGCGATGGCAGCGGCCATCACCGAAGCGGTCAAGGGAGAACCGCGCAATCGCGGCTACCCACAGCCGAATTCGCGTGGCCGGTGGCGCGCGATTCGTGAGGACCTGTCCCACGCCGTTCTCAGCCTGCCGGCGGCCGTCCGGGCGCTGATCGCGACGCTGGCGATACTGGTCAAGGCCGCGCCGGATCGACAGGCGCAGCCGCAAACGCGCGCACCTCGGGCGTCCGGCCCAATGGGCCAGCGCCAGAACGGGTTCGGGTCGGTGACGATTCAAACCGACGCCGCGGCATGGGAGGCACGTGCGCGCAGCCTCGGCGGGAGCAGCAACACGCTGTGCGTCGCGTTCGCCGCTCGCCTGGCGCACCGGATGGACAGGGTGCTCCCTGGCGAAAACTCCGTGACGGTGGTGCTTCCGGTCAGCGATCGCACCGCCGATGACGACCGCGCCAACGCGCTGACCTCGATCACGCTCACCGTCGACGCCCACACCGTGGCCGGCGACTTGAGCGGCGTGCGTGCGGATGTCAAAGAGCTGTTGGCGTCTTTGGCTCGCCAACCCAACGAGATGCTCGCCGGATTGCCACTCATTCCGTTCACGCCACGATGGCTGGTCCGTCGCGCCGAGGGCATCGCCATGTCGTCCGGCCAGCTGCCGGTGGGCTGCTCCAACCTCGGCAGCCTCGATGCCGCCGTCGGCCGCATCGACGGTGCGGATGCCACCGAGTTCTCGATGCGGCTGGCCGAGCAGGGCCTCACCCGGTCGCGCATCGAGCAAACACACGGCCAATTGTTCTGCGGCACAGGAACGGTCAACGGCAGCCGATTTCTCACCATCGTCGGCTACCACGGCGGCGCCCACCCCATCACCGCGGCCACGAGCGAGCTCGCGTGCGACGCGCTGGCCGACCTGCATTTGTCCGCCACTACGGTCTATGGGGACGGGTCGTGACGGTGGACCTCGCCCTCGAGGCCGATCAACGCGCGCGTCGCCTTCACGTGGGTGTCGCCGTCGCGATCGCGGCGTGGGCGGCGGCCGTGCTGTGGTTCGCGATCAAGGTCGTTCCCCTCGACGTGTACTGGATGTCGTATTACACGGCCGACTACACGCATGGCTTCGTCCGCCGCGGGCTCGCCGGTGAACTGGTCCGGTTGGCCCCGAACCACTACTTCGCGGCCACGCTCGGTCTGCGGTGGCTGTCCACGCTGGTCTATTTGGGCGGGCTGGCAACGGTCGCCGGTGTGGTGGTCTCGGGTCGCCATCGGTCTGAACGCAGACTGATGGTCGCGGCGGTTTTGCCGCTGTTGCCATTCGGTGTCCCGTTCGCGGCGTTCTCGGCTCGGCCGGACCTGTTCGGTGGGGCGGCCCTCGCGGCGTTCAGCTCGGCGTTGGCGCTCACACGATCCCGGCCCGTCGCGACTGTATGGTGCGCCGCCTACGGCGCCGTCATCGCCGCCTTGACGCTGGTGCACGAGGCGATAGGGCTGCAGTTCGCGTTGGGGGCATTCCTGGCAATCATCGTCCTCGGCGGGGCCCTGGAAACCACCTGGCGCCGTGGCATGCTCCTGGCCGTGCTGCCGGGAGTCCTCACCACGGCTGCCGTGGCGGCGTTCGGTCGCCACGACATCGCCCCTCAACTGTGCGCGGCGGTGCCACATCACCCGGTGCCCAACCCCTTTGCCACGGTCACATCGCCTGCGACGCTGATGCACTACGTGCTTGCGGGACAACCGAATCAAACCGATTACCACGACTGGGTGTGCCGCAATGTGATGCCCAACTACGCCAACGGAATCGCGGACGCCATCCGAACCGTCGGCCACATCGGCGCGCTCGGCCTCACCGTCTCACTGCTCTTCGGCGCCGGTGCCGCCGCGGTGACGGTGTGGGGTCTCAGCGCCCTTTCGGGCGTCCCGCTGCGCGCGTTCGTCGACGCCTTGCGCGGGCGAACTCCCTGGGTGATCACCGGTCTGCTGCTGGTCATCCCGGTCTTTCTGACCGGCTTCGACTGGACCCGTTGGCTGACGATCGTAGCGTTCGACGTCGCGATCGTCTTCCTCCTTTTCGCGGCGCGCAGGCCCGAGATCGATCGGCGACCCACACCAAAGACGGTGCGGCTGTTCATCCTTCTCGTCATCGCGCTGGCGCTGATCCCGGTGGGCGCGGTTCCGGGTTTCGGCGGACCGCGGATGGTCTGACGGGGGCGCCCGATCGGGGTTTTGCTGGACGTGACGCGTTGCCTGTCGATGTATCGCGGCTGGTAGAGTGCATGGCACTGTGAATTTCGGAGTTGGACTGCTTTCACGGTGGCCGCGACGGCAACCCGCGTTGGCCATCGTAGCTGCGCTGGCACTCGTTGCAGCTGTACTCGGTTGCGGGGCTTTGCGAGCCGAAATGGCCGCCAACGCCTCGCCGCCGGAGGCGGCCGCCTCGTCGGTCAGCCCGCTTTCCAACCCCATGCACTCCGACCACGAGTCGGTTCCGGTACGTCGCCTCGGCGTCGGATCCACGGTGAACGACGACAAGGCGTTCAAGAGCGTCGCGTTAAAGCGTGATCGTGGAAGCACTTTCGCTCTTTCGACGCCTCGGCAATCCGGATCGTCGGCCCCACCCACCCTCGGCATAATTTGGTCCCAGCAGCGCGTCGATACGCCGGCACGCGCGCCGGCGTCCAGTCCCGCCGGGCACAATATTTTGATTCAGTTCTGCGTCGCCCGTTGCTGATCGGGCGCGTCACCTCGCCGGCGCGCAATACCCACCCGCGGCGGATCAGACGCTAGCCGCGATCAGCTCCGGTGCCCCCGGCATCTGCTGATCGGTCGTCGTCTGGGCCGTTCAGCAGACGTGTTGTGGCCATCACACACACCCCGGTGCTGCCGGGAAACAGGTGTGCCAATTCGCGCAATAGCGAGGTCAATCCAACGAACCCGGGTATGCGGGCTCACCAGGTCGCGTCGCGTGATGCGTTGGGGACTCGGGCTTTTCATCACCACATCGATTGCGTGACCGGATGTCGCGTGCGACCGCCGCGGCGTCAGCACGGTCCGCCCAGAGAACTGACAAGGGGACAGAGATAGGCATGGATTTTGGCGCGTTACCACCGGAGATCAACTCTGGTCGGATGTATTTGGGGCCCGGTCCCGCAAGTTTGCTGGCCGCCGCGGCGGGATGGGAGACGCTGGCGGCCGAGCTGACTGATGCCGCCGGCAGCTACCAAGCCGTGATCGCCGGCCTCACCGACGAGTCCTGGTCGGGGCCGGCATCGATGTCGATGGTGGCCGCGGTCATGCCCTACATCGCGTGGATGGCGGCGACCGCCGAGCAATGCCAGCAGGCCGCCGCCCAGGCCACGGCCGCCGCGGCGGCCTTCGAAACCGCGTACGCGATGACGGTCCCCCCTCCGCTGGTCGCGGCCAATCGGATTCGGCTGCTGGCCCTGATCCAAACGAACATCTTTGGGCAGAACACGCCGGCGATCATGGCGACCGAAGCCGAGTACAGCGAAATGTGGGCGCAAGACGCGACTGCGATGTACGGCTACGCCGCCAGTTCGGCGTCGGCCTCGGCGCTTTCGCCCGTGGCGTCGCCGCCGCCCCAAACGGCGACTTCGACCGCCGTCGCCGGCCACATCGGCGCCGTCACCCACGCGGCGCTGCAATCCGGCAGCACCGCCCACGCGACGGCGACGCAGTGGGCCTCCTCTGTGCCGCAAACCCTGCAAGGCCTTTCGACACCCGGCTCGTCCTCAAGCACGGGGCTGTCGCAGGCGGCGATGGGCACGGGCGCTTCGCTGGGATCGTCGGGGGCCACCGCCCCGCTCAGCGCGCTGTCGGGTCTGACCAACGCCTCCGGCAAGGGCGCGACGAAGAGCGCGAGCACGGGCGCGGGCGCCGCGACGGGACTGGCCTCCACACTCGCCGCCGCGCCGGCGCTCGACGGCGGTACGGGCGCGCTGGCGGGAGAGGCGGCGGGTTTCGGCGCCGACGGCGCCGGCCTGATCGCCGACACCGGAGGAATCGGCATAGACCTCTACGGGCTCGATTTGGATTACCAGGGGCTCGGTTTGGACTACCAGGGGTTGGCACTGGACTACGCGGGCGCCGGTTCCATTTTGGGGGCCGAGGGCGCCAGCGGCGTGGAGGGCATCAGCGGTATGGGCGCCGCCGCGGGTCTGGGCAATCTCCCGCCGGTCGCGGGATTGGGTCACGGCGTTGCGGCGGGCGTGGGCCAAGCCAGCTCGCTGAGCACGTTGTCCGTGCCCCCGAGTTGGGCCGCCACCGTTTCGTCGGTCACGCCCCTGCAGGCCCTCCACTCCAGCGCCATGCCGGGCGGATGGGCCGCGGCGCCGTCCCCCGGCCCGACCGTGTCCAAGCTGCCGCTGGGCGGCATGGTCGGTCGCGAGTCCGAGGGTGCGGTTCAGCGCGTCGGTTTGCGCGTCTCGCTCATCCCGCATTCGCCAGTGGCCGGATGATACAGCGCCCCCGTCCGCAGCCCGTCACGGGAGGCGCAAGCTCGTCGAATCCGAAGGAAATCGCAATGGACACACCCACACCACACCGGTCTGCGCACCGGCCGCCGAACCGAAAACCTTTGGCGCTCCTGACAAACCTGTGCGCCGCGGTCATCGTGGCGCTCGGGGCGTCGACGCCGATACACGCCGGCGCCGACCCGGATCCGGGTGACGACGGCCCCAATCCCTTTGGCGGCCTCAGCTGCAGCTGCACACAGACCAGCCCTGCCGGCGCCCCCGCCCAGCGGCAGCAGCTCATCGGGGGCTTACAGCAGGGACTCGCTGTCGGGCAACGGGAACCGAACCTTGCCTCGTCGCCGGCAACACCACCGGCTTGACCCGCCACCTTCTAGGAACTGGCCCGCCCCGATCTGCACATTGACGTAGAGGAGCACGTGATGCCCGACCGGGTGTTATCCGCCGAACTCATGCGGCAACACCGCGAAATAGGCGCTGCGATCGAATGTTTCGTCGGAAAGCTCGACGGCGGCGACCGGCAACCCGAGCTGCTGAGGGCGACGATGGACGCGCTGCGCCGGCACATCTATCTGGAGGAGACCTTCCTGTTCCCGCCGATCCGCAAGGCGGGGATCATGATGCCCGTCTTCGTGATGATGCGTGAACACGGCGAGCTATGGCGGACGATGGAAGCCCTGACGCGACTGCTCGCCGACCGGACAGGCGGTCCACTGCTCGACGCCACCTGCAACCAGCTGCTGGACCAACTGCACGGGCACAACTTCAAAGAGGAGCCGGTGGTGTATCTGCACGCCGACTACGATTTGCCGGCGCCGACGAGCGCGCAGCTCACCCGGTTCGTCGTCACGGGCCGCATACCCGATGGATGGGTTTGCCAGCAGGCGGGCACGAAACGCGGTCGCTAGCCGGCTAACCGGGGTCGTGCGGCCCGCATTCGGGCGTGATGCAGCTCATAGTGAATTTCTACAATCGTCATTGTGTAATTACCCGGACACGTTTCCCTCCCTCACTCAGCCCGAGGAGCGCACCGGCACATGGCAATCCGATCAGCACCGTCACGACCTTCCACACCGGCACCCGCCGCGTCGTTGATCGGCAAGGGCTGGGCTCAGGGCGTGGCGCTGGTGATGATCTTCGGGTTCTTGGTGATGGGCATCTTGGTGTACCGGACCTACACCGCCTCAATGCCGTTGCCGGCCAACGTTGTTAGTGAGTCGGGCAAGGTGCTGTTCAGCGGCGCCCAGATCACCCGCGGCCAAGAGCTCTATCAGGCGCGCGGCCTGATGCAGTACGGGTCGGTGCTGGGGCATGGCGCTTACCTCGGTCCCGACTACACCGCGGAATATCTGCGCATGTCGACCAACGATGTGGCCGCGCAATGGCGGGCACAGGGGGCTGCTGACGCGAAGGAACGGGTGGTGGCCGAGTTTCGCACCAACCGCTACGACGCCGACACCAAGACGTTGGTGTTCACCGATAAGCAGGCGGCCGCCTTCGACCATCTCCAACAGCATTACGCGGATTACTTCGGCGAGAACTCCACCAAGTACGGGTTGCTGCCGCACATGATCACCAGCACGGCCGACATCCATGACCTCACCGCGTTTTTCGCGTGGACGGCGTGGGCGTCCGCCGCCGAGCGCCCGGGTCACAGTTACAGCTACACCAACAACTGGCCGGCCGAGCCGCGGGTCGACAATGGGCCCACCGCATCGATCGTGGTGTGGTCGGTGTTGTCGCTGGTCACGTTGCTGGGCGGGACCGGCATCATGTTCGCCGTGTACGGGCGGTGGAGCCAGAAGATCGGGTGGCACAGCGCGGAGGCATCCACGTTGTCGTTCCGCCAGCCCGGCGAGGTGGGACTGACCGCCTCGCAGCGCGCCGCGATCTGGATCTTCGCGATCGTCTCGGTGCTGTTCTTGGCGCAGACCCTGATGGGTGGCGCCGTCGAGCACTACCGCGCCGACCTGTCGGCGTTCTACGGGCTGGATCTGGCCAAGCTGTTGCCCTTCAACCTCGCCCGCACCTGGCACGTGCAGTTGTCGCTGTTTTGGACGGCGGCCGCGTTTCTGGCGGGGGGAATCTTCCTGGTGCCCTTCATCAGCCGTCGGGAACCGCGACGACAGAGTTGGCTGGTGTACGGGCTGCTGGGCGCGCTCGTCTTGGTGGTGGGCGGCTCATTGATCTGCGAGGCCCTCTCAATCTACGGGGTGATTCCCGCGGGTGGCTTGTTCTCCCAGCAGTGGGAATTCCTCGACCTGCCGCGGCTGTGGCAGATCCTGCTGACGGTCGGCCTGTTCTTGTGGATCGCGATCATCTGGCGCGGCATCCGCGGCAAGCTCAAGGGCGAGTCGAAGATGAACCTGCCGTGGATGTTCTTCTTCACAGGGCTGGCGATCCCGGCCTTCTACGCCGTGGGCCTGTTGGCGGGCCACGACACCCACTACTCGGTGGCCGACTTCTGGCGGTTCTGGGTGGTCCACCTGTGGGTGGAGGACTTCCTCGAGCTGTTCACCACCGTGATGGTGGCCTACATCTTCGTCCTGCTCGGGGTGGTGCGCGAGCGGATCGCGCTCGGAGTGATCTTCCTCGACATCATCCTGTACTCCGCCGGCGGTGTGATCGGGACGATGCACCACCTGTATTTCTCCGGCACGCCCGTGGAACACATGGCGCTGGGCGCGTTCTTCTCCGCCGCCGAAGTGATCCCGCTGACCTTCCTGACCGTCGAGGCCTGGGCGTTCCTGCAGCTGGGATCTCGCCAACAAAGCCACGAAACACCGTTCCCGCATCGCTGGGCGGTCATGTTCCTGGTGGCGGTTGGATTCTGGAACTTCTTGGGCGCGGGCATCTTCGGGTTCCTGATCAACCTGCCCATCGTGTCCTACTACCAGATCGGCACCGCCCTGACCGCCAACCACGCCCATGGAGCGATGATGGGTGTGTACGGCATGCTCGCCGTCGGGCTGGCCATGTTCGCCTTCCGTTACGCGATCCCGGCCGACAAGTGGCCGGAGAAGTGGGCGCGGCTGTCCTTCTGGTGCATGAACATCGGCCTGGCCTGGATGGTGTTCGCCACCTTGCTGCCGCTGGGGGTGTTGCAGCTGTACCACTCCGTGAGCACGGGGTATTTCGAGGCGCGGTCGCTGGGCTACCTCACCCGTCCCGGCAACTCGCTGATCGAATGGCTGCGGCTGCCTGGCGATTTCGTCTTCATCCTCGGCGGTGTCTTGCCGTTCGTCTGGATCGCGTGGACCGCGATACGCAACGTCCGGCGCGCGCCGACCAGCGACGAGCTGCACGAACATCCGCTCTACACCGAACTCGACCCGACTCCGGCTGCATCGCAGAAGGGTTGACGATGACATCCCCCACCGCCGCGGCATGGCTGGTTGCCGGGTACGCACTGGCACTGGTGGGCACCGCCTGGGGTGTCGACGCGATGGCACGGCGCGTGTCGCAGCGCGCCGCGCAGTGGCGTAGCGGCCAATTCCGTTACCACGCCGACCATGACGCGTGGGTGTGCCCGGAGGACCACTGGCTGTGGCCGAGTTCCTTCGATCCGAAGCACCGGGTGATGCGTTACCGGGCCAAGCCCAGCGTGTGCAACAGCTGCCCGGTCAAATCGACCTGTACGACTTCGGAGCACGGGCGCGAGATCAGCCGCGAGATCGACCCCTGGCCGCATTCCGAAGCCGGACGCTTTCACCGCGGCATCGCTTGCTGCGTAGCGGCTTTGGGGGTGGTGATGCCGCTGGTGATGCTTGCCAGGCTGCACTCCCCCGCCGACCTGCTGGTACTGATCGGCGTCATAGCCATCGCGCTGGCGGCGGGGACGCCGCTGGCGGGCCATTTGTGGCATACCCCGTCCAACGCTCCCGGGCACGTGGCGCACCGCTCCGCGCTGGAAGACCAGGCGGCTCTCGCGGTCGACCGCTATTCGACCCGCTGGGGCGCGGGCCGACCCGAGAAGGACGCGGCGACGTGAGCGCGCTGTTGTGGGTGGCCGGGGTGACAATCGCGGTGCTGGTGGTCGTGCTGACATTTCTTTCGCTTGCGGTGGTGCGCGAGTACGAGCGTGGCGTGGTGTTCCGGATGGGCCATGCCCGCCCGTTGTACGGGCCGGGCCCACGGTGGTTGATTCCGCTGGTGGACAAGATGATTCGGGTCGATCAGCGGGTGGTGACATTGACCATCCCGCCGCAGGAGGTGATCACCCGCGACAACGTGCCCGCCCGGGTCAATGCGGTGGTGATGTTTCAGGTTGTCGACCCCCTCAAAGCGATTCTCGCCGTGGAGAACTACGCGGTGGCCACCTCACAGATCGCGCAAACCACCCTGCGCTCGCTGCTGGGCCGCGCGGACCTCGACACCCTCCTGGCCCAACGCGAGGACCTCAACAACGATCTTCGGACCATCATCGAGGCGCAGACCCGGCCCTGGGGGATCGAGGTCCGGGTCGTGGAAATCAAGGACGTCGAGATCCCCGAATCCATGCAGCGGGCGATGGCCCGGGAGGCCGAAGCCGAGCGTGAACGCCGCGCCAAGGTCATCAACGCCCGCGGCGAACTACAGGCGTCCGACGAGCTGAGCCAGGCCGCCGAGACCCTGTCGAAGAATCCGGCCTCGCTTCAACTCCGGTACCTGCAAACACTTTTGGAGTTGGGCGCCGATCAGAATTCGACCGTGGTTTTCCCACTGCCCGTCGACATACTCACGCCTTTCCTGCAGCGCTCGGTGACATCCCCGCCGTGATCCTCGCTGGGCATCGTCCGGCCGCGGGCGATGTCACACCTCGACGCGGATCGCCCGTTCCGGGCAGCTCGCCGCGCCCTCGAGGGCCTTCTCCAGCAGGCTGGGGTCGACGTGGGGCTTCACGACGACACAGTATCCCTCGGCATCGGGTTGGTAGATCTCTGGCGCGTGCGAGTAGCAGACGCCCCATCCCATACACCGGTTCCGGTTGACGACGACCCTTACCAACTCGCTTTCGTCCACCTCGGCCGCGGCGAAGCGGGCGCGTACGTCATCCTGCGTGGCGGGCGTGAGTTCCCGTTTGGTCACGAGGTTGACCGCGCGATCCACCAGCTGGGCGTTGGTGGTGGTCCGCGATATCGTCGGGCAATCCCCGATGCCCACCCGGATGCCGAGCCCGCGGTTGAGCGCATGTTCCCAAAGCTCTTGGCGCCGTTCGGCGGAGCTCATCGCATACGGAACGACAACGATCTCGTGGTCGATCCACTTCGGGATGCGCGAGACCAGGTAATCGAGGACATCGGGGTCGGGATCGTTATAGGAGACCCAGCGATCGGAAAAGAACAACTTGATGTTCAGCGGTTGCCGCAAGATCCCGATGCGGGCCGCCAGTATCACCCAGCGCAAGTCGACGTCGTTGAACACACCGATGCTGGGCACCAGGCCCAGCTTGGTGAACCGGTCGAGTTCGGGCGGGTAAGACGGCTGCGAACCGTTAGAATCGTCGAAACCGACCGTCTTGAACTGGTTTTCGTCCTCCTGCCACAGCACACGCTTGACGTGTTGGGCGGGGTCGAACGGCGCGAGCAGCAGTCCTGTACCGGCGGGTGGGTGCTCGGCCAGCGCCCAGATGTGGTCGAGGCTACCGGCGTAGCCCGGGTAGGCCAACGGGTCAACGTCGCGGGCCGCGGCAGCCAAGATGGTGCGGGAGACCTCGTCGTCGGCCCACGCCTGCCGGCCGTCGTCGTAGCGGGCATGGAATTGGACGGCGGTGGCTCCGCGCTGAATGCACTCGACCACGTCGCGCGCCGTCTCTTCGGCGCCGTAGGGCACATTCGGGTTTTCATCCTTGCTGACGTCTTCGTTGACCCCGACTTCGAGGTACACCTTGCCGTCGTCGCGAAAACTCATTGCGCCGCTGCCCTTTCTTCGCAGATGCCCATCGCCGGCCGGTGGCTGATCGCGGCCCGCGCGGCACATGCCCGCCCTATGTTTTTACAAATGAAATTGTGAAAAGTCTAGACGTCGTCGGGCGCGTTGACCAGAACGGACCGCATCGGACGACTGGCGCGGCGTGATGGCTTGCCTCACTGCGGCTGACCGCCTAGGGCGGTCCGGCCGAAACCCGCGGTAGACCGCTGCGAATTCCGACTCCGCAGCCACAATCGGCTTACCGCTCGCGATCCGGGGCACAATACAAGGCACCTACCTCTCGTTTCTGCACACCGTTGGAGCCGGCGCATGATCACACTGGACCGCCTGGTGAACGTCCTGGGTGGGTATGGCGTCCGGTTGCGTTGGTCGTCGGTGCCCCGCTCGACCGAGCTGCGCAGCGTGGTCGTCCACGAGCCGCCCACCGAACGGCCGGTCGTCGGCGACGTTTTGCTGGCCATCGGCGCCGGCTCCCACGACGAGGCGGTGCGCTGGGCGGCGTCGGCGCGCGCGATCGTGGTGGTGCTGAGCGACCGTGACGCGCCGGTGACCTTTGACAGCGACACCGGTGTCGGCGCGGTGATGGTCATCGACGAGGCGGTGTCATGGAGCGCGGTCGCGGCGGTGGTCTACGGCCTGGTGCTGGAAGGTCGCGAGACGGAATCCGGGCGCGGCCCAACCGATCTGTTCGCGCTGGCCGATAGTTTGGCAGACGCGATCGGTAGCGCCGTCGTCATCCACGACCGTCTGTTGCGGGTGTTGGCGTACTCGAGGCTGCAGCAACATGCAGACCCGGCACGGGTCGAGACGATCCTTGGACGGCAGACGCCGGAACCACTGCGCGCGCTGTTCGAGGCGCGTGGGGTGCTGGCTCACCTGGCGGTCTCCGACGAGCCGCTGTTTATCGCCGAGGCCCCTGACCAGGGTCTGACCGGACGCATGGTGGTTGCGGTGCGATCCGGCGCGGAACTGATCGGGTCGGTGTGGGTGGCATGCCCGGCGCCGCTGGACGACGCGGCGCGCGGGGCCCTGGCCGATGGCGCGCACACCGTGGCCCTGCACCTGCTGCGGTCACGCGCGAGCGCCGACCTGGAGCGCCAGGTCGAGTCCGAGCTGGTGATCCGATTGCTGGAGGGCGCGACCGACGCGTCCACGGTGGCGAGCAGGTTGGGCCTGGCGCACAACGGTTTGCGCGTGATCGCGGTGCAGGCGTTCGTCGGGACCGACCGCGATGCGGCGTTGCTGTTGGCGTTCGAGCGCGCCACCACGGGGTTCGGCTGGTCACGGCCGGGGCGCAGCGCGTTGGCGGGCAATATCGTCTACACCGTGCTCCCCGGCGAGGACGCGGCGACGGCGCGGCGCTGGGTGACGACTTTGCACGCGGCCCTGCCCGAGCGGGTGACGGTGATCGCCGGGATCAGCGGTGTGGCCGAGCTGGCGGACCTCGCCGCCGCTCGCCAGGAGGCCGACGAATGCCTGGCATTGCACGAGATGTCGCCGACCGCCGCGCCGCCGGCCTACGACGAGTCGTGGGACGACATCCTGCTGCAGCGGCTGCGAGCCGCGGCACGCTCAGGGCGCGCCCCGACCCGCGGACCGGTGGCCGAACTGCGCCGCCACGACCAGGCCAACGGAACGGACTACGTGCTCACGCTGCGAGCGTGGCTACAGGCCCAGGGCGACCCGACCGAGGCCGGCGAACGGCTGGGAGTGCACGAGAACACCGTCCGTTACCGGCTGCGCAAAATGGCCGAGCTCACCAACCTGTCGTTGGACGACGCCAGAAAGCGGCTGGCGATGATGATCGAGCTCGCGGCAACCGACACCGACTGACCGACGGGGCTGTCGGGATCCGACAAAGCGCCGCGGCCCGGTTGTCTTGGCTCGGCAAACCCTGTGGCGATCATGCCCGCCATCATGAGGTTGTCACCCGTGGCCGGTTTCAGTGGCGGCGTGTTTCCGGCTGCCGTGTGCGATCAAAGCCCGCGCCGACCCGTCGATAGGAAACATCCGATGAGCACCCACCGTCCCGATCATCTTCGGCCCGCAGGCGACCCGGACGATGGCGCCGCCATGGAGAGCTTCACAGTGCCGTTGCCGCGGGGACTGTCTTCGCGATTGTTCGGGCACAACCCGCTGATACGCGCCAGCGACCGGGTGGAGGCGCTGGTGTTGGTCTTGGCCGTCGCGATCTCGCTACTGGGGGTTCCCATCGGGGCTGCCGTGGGAACCGCCGTCCACGAGTCCAGCAGCCGCGTTCACGCCGAGCAGGCTCGCCGGCAGGTGACCGCGACGTCCATCGGCGACAGCCACTCGCGCAGGGATCTCGAAAGCCCAACGGTGACGGTGCCTGCACGATGGTCGGTCGACGGGATCGAGCACACCGGCGACGTTTCCGCGCCGTTGAACGTGAAGTCCGGTGACGCGTTTGAGATTTGGGTCGATGGCAAGGGCGCCCCGGTGCGCCCAGCGGTGCGGACCGCTGTCGACGCGGGGGTGGCGTTCGCCGTGGCGACCTGGTCCACCGTGAGTTTGTTGGCGGCGGGCTTGTTCGGCGTCGTCCGTGTCGCCCTCGACCGGTCGCGCTACGCCCGATGGCAACGGGACTTCGACAGCCTAGTTGGGCATTGATGAGGTAACGGCAGCAGCGGCGTTGTCGGTTCGGCACAACGGCCCAGTCCCGCATTGTCGGATTCCGGCAACCACCGCGGCACCCGTCCACACCACCATGGACTTCACCAGTCAGAAGATCAGTTGCGGAGGTGCGCGATGGGTGGCGTCGAATCTATTGACGGCGGGCCCAGATCCGTGATCGTCGTGGGCGCCGGCGTCGCCGGGTTGTCCACGGCGTGGTTCCTCCAGGAACGTGGTGTCGACGTCACGGTGGTCGACCGCACGGGCGTTGCAGCGGGCGCGTCATGGGGCAATGCGGGATGGATCGCCCCGGCACTGACTTTTCCGCTCCAGCCCGCCGGCGTGCTGCGCGACGAATGGCAGGCCGTTCGCGAGCCGGCCATGCCGCCGCAGCTGCCGTCGACCCTCGGCGCGCACCTGGGGGCCATTTTCATGCAGCTGTCCCCGCCTCATCGGCGTGCGTCGTCGCAGCGGGCCCTGCGCGCCGGCGTGGCGCTCAACGAGGACTGCATCGAAGCCTTCGACGTGCTGATCGCCAACGGGGTCGACGCACCGATCACCGACGCGCCGATCACCGCGCTGTTTCGCAGCACCAAAGAGGCGCAGCGCATGCTGGAATCGCTGCAGCAGCTCGAAAACGCCGGACAGCCAATGTATGTCACCGCGCTCTCCGGCGCGGCGCTGCGCGAGCAAGTGCCCCTGGCCTCCCCGGAAGTCACCGCGGGGCTAAACATCAATGGACAGCGGTTCGTCGACCCGCGACGGTTCGTCGAAGCCCTGGGCCGCTCGGTGATGGCCCGCGGGGCGGCGATGCACAGGCTGGAAGTCGACGACGTCCACGGCTCGAATCACGGGGCCGTGGTGCACCCGCGCCGCGGCGACCCGCTGACCGCCGATGCCGCGGTCATCGCCACCGGTGATCGGTTGTCGCGGCTGGCCGGCCGCTGGCTGCGCGTCCCCGTGCAGGCCCAGAGCGGCTACTCGTTCACCGTGCCGGTGGACCGCCCGATACTGGCGCCTATCTACCTGCCGGACATTCGGGTCGCGTGCACGCCCTACAAAGGCGCGCTGCGTGTTTCAGGCGCCTTGGAACTCCGCCGACGCCACCCGCCGCACCCACGCGAGCGGGTGGAGGCCATCGCCGCCGACGCCAGTTCCCTACTCGACGGGGTGGATTGGGCCGCGCGCAGCAATGTCTGGGCCGGTGCTTGCGCGGTCCCCCCCGATGGCCGCCCGCTGATCGGTGAGCTGGTGCGTGGCGTGTATGTGGCGGGCGGGCACGGCATGTGGGGTTTGGCACACGGCCCGGTGACCGGGCGGCTGCTCGCCGAACAGATCACCACCGGCAAGCAGCCCCAGGCTCTCGCCGAATTCGACCCGCGGCACCGGACCCTGCGTCACGCCACCCGTTAACCCCGGAAAGCAAGCCTTCCGCCAATCCTCGCCCGCGAGCACGTTCTCGGGCGCGCTCCAACGCTGTCAGAAGAAGGGAAAAGATATGACCAGCACTCAACCCGCATGGATTTCACCGCAGGCCTACGAGCGGCTTCAGCGGGAATTGGCGACGCTGCGGGAGTTGTGTGACACCAACGCCGTCGGTAGCGCCAATGACGAGAATTCGATCGCCGTCCAGCGTGCGTGGCAGGTGCGCATCCGACGGATCCATGAGTTGTTGGTCGATGCGGTCGTCGGTGAGGACCCGCCCGATGACGGGATCGCCGAGCCCGGAATGGTTTTGACCATCCGCTACGACGACACCGGCGAGGTCGAAACGTTCCTGTTCAGCGTGCGCGGCGCCGAATACGGTGGCATGGAGGTCTATTCGATCCGATCACCGCTGGGCGCCGCCATCGCCGGTGCGCGTCCCGGCGAGCAGCGCACCTATACCCTGCCCAGCGGTGTCGCGCTCACCGTCACACTGCTGAAGGCCGTCCCCTACGGCGTTCACCTAGCCGGCATCAGCTGATGGCGATTCCATGATTTTCGATGTGATCGACCCGTTGGCGACGATGTTTCTTCTGGTCGCGGGGATCTTTCTGCTGATGGCCGTCGCGTACGGGCGAATGTGATGGGTGAGGCGGGGATTCACGTCACAGGGTGACGAGCAGCAGCACGCACGCGGTGCTCACCCCGAGATTCCCCGTGGCCGCTCGCGCGGCATGACGACCGCGGTCACGCTTGCTCGGGTTCCTGCTTGGGCAGGCTGGCCACCAGCGGTGTGTCGACGCCGAGCGGGCCGATCTTGGCGGCCCCGCCCGGCGACCCCAGAGGCTCGTCACGGCCTTCCAGCGTCTCGGAAAAGAACGCCGCATTGTCCGCCTGATACGGCTGCAACTCCTCGGGCAGGTCATCCTCGTAGTAGATCGCCTCGACGGGGCAAACGGGTTCGCACGCCCCGCAATCCACGCACTCGTCGGGATGAATGTACAGCGCCCGGCCACCCTCGTAGATGCAGTCGACCGGGCACTCCTCGACGCAGGCCCGGTCCATCACGTCTACGCATGGCTTTCCTATCACGTATGCCATGCCGTAGAGTTTACACAAGTTGGCTTGTATAAACCAGATGGAGCGGGCGCCGATGACCGAGAACGCGAAACCCCTGGCCGACAACGAACTCGGCGACGCGCGGCTGCCCAGGTCCGGCATGCGATCGACGGTCCTGGCCGCCGATGCCGGCTTGCCGACAGGCCGATTGCCCGAAGACGCCCGAGTGGCCAAGCGGTCCGGCATGCGCGAACAACACCTGGACTGGAACATTGTCACGCTGCCGCCCGACGGCGAAATCGACGCCCCCAGAACCGAAGTCGACGCCATGATCCACGTGCTGTCCGGCAGCGGCCGGCTCACCACCGCCAAGAACACGATCCAACTGGCGCCCGGCGCCGTGTTATGGCTCCCAGGTCGGGCGCGTCCGCAGTTCATCGCCGGCCCGGACGGACTTCGCTACCTGACGGTGAACCAGAAGTGGAAAATCCTGCCGCCGTAGTTGGAGGAAGCGATGGCAACAATCCTTGATTCAAGGAAGTTGTCGGCTCGCTGGCTATTTCCTGCGCGGCAGGGACCGATTGGATGCATAGCCTACTGACGGGACGGAGGCGTTTGATGACTTACAACGGGAATATTCGAGTGTGGCGCGGCGACGAGCACGGGGGCGAATTCCACGAGTTCTCCGTCGAAGTCAACGAGGGCGAGGTCGTGCTTGACATCATCCACCGGCTGCAGGCCACGCAAGTTCCCGACCTCGCAGTGCGCTGGAACTGCAAAGCGGGCAAATGTGGGTCGTGCTCCGCGGAGATCAACGGCTACCCGCGGTTGATGTGCATGACCCGCACGTCGAGCTTCACCGAGAACGAAGCCGTCACCGTCACCCCGATGCGAGCCTTCCCGGTAATTCGCGATCTCGTCACCGATGTCTCGTTCAACTATGAAAAGGCCAGAGAGATACCGTCTTTTGCACCGCCGAAGGATCTTGGTCCCGGTGAGTACCGGATGGCCCAGGTCGACATCCAGCGCTCGCAGGAGTTCCGCAAGTGCATCGAATGCTTCCTGTGCCAGAACGTCTGCCACGTGATCCGTGACCACGAGGACAACAAGCGAGCGTATGCGGGACCACGCATGTTCATTCGCCTCGCCGAACTGGAGATGCATCCCCTCGATACCGCCGATCGACGTGACCTCGCCCACGATCAGCAGGGACTGGGACTGTGCAACATCACCAAATGCTGCACCGAGGTCTGCCCGGAGAACATCAAGATCACCGACAACGCCATCATTCCCATGAAGGAACGCGTCGCCGGCCGCAGATACGACCCGGCGGCCTGGCTGGGGCGCAAATTCTTTCGCCGGTAGTGCGCCCCTCGGCGTTCAGCGCGGGACCAGGCTGTCGAGTTCCGGCGAGTCCGCGCCCGTCAGCCGTCGGTGCATCGCCCAGGCGATCCGGGCGCCCTGGATCTTCGCGCGCTCGGCGATGGGCCCCCGGAACATCTCATCGACGGTGGCGTTCCATACGGTCAGCCAGCGGACGAAATGGCTGTCCCCCAACGGGATTCGTTGATGGACGTGCCGGTGGGCGTGCAATGCGCTGCCGCGGTACAGTCCGGCGCGGAACAGCACCGTCTCCCAGAAGTTGGCCATCACCGGGATGTGCGACTCCAGGCCCTTGCTCCGCAACTCCGAGAAGGGTTCGGCGAGGGTGTCGTCGACCATCACCCGGCCATAAAACCGGCGCAACAGCGCCTCGATGTCCGCGCGGGCGACCAGATCTGCGTCCGCCTGGCCGACGGGAACACACAACTCAGTCATGCGCGATCACCGTCGCGAGGCACAATTCGGGTTCGACGAACGGCTCCAGCTCGACGTGCATCCCCGGAGTCGAACCGACCGGCTTCGTCGGGCCGGCCAGACCCTGCAGCAGGCCGCGATGCAACGCGCACGCCACCTCGGGGTGATCACGGGCCAGATCGCGGACCGGGCAGCTGTGCAGGCGGATCGTCCGCTGATAGTCGCGAGTCGATTTTTGTGCCGGAACCGGCTCGGGACCGAATCCCATCCTGTCGAATACCGTCGTGATCATCGCCGATCGCTCGTCAGCGGCCTTCTTCGGTGCCGCGTCGGATGGAACACGTTGTCCCGCAGCGTCTTCGTGCGGGACGTCGTCGGCGATCCGCTCGGCCCAGCGACGGCCGGCGGCTTCGGCGCGGCGCCGCCTCTTATCGGCGGTATCACCGAGTTCCAAGGCCAGGATCTCGGCCAGGATTCGATAGTCCAGTCGCTCGCGCACCGCGCGGTAGCCGGTGCGGGGCCGGCCCACACCGGTCCTCGTGATCCGGGTCCGCTTGACCAGTCCCTCGGCGCACAACGCGTCGAGATGAAAACGCACCGTCGTCGTGTGCAGCGCAAGCCGCGCGGCGAGTTCGGCCGCATCGACCGGTTCGCCATGCTCGCGCACCAGTTCAAAAACTCGTTGGCGCTGCCGGTTCTGCGCCGCGCGGTGCGGCCGTCCGGCCTCGTCTCCGTGCTGCTCGCCCACCCCGTCCGTCCTCTCGTCCGGTTGCCTTCTGGCTATTTCGAGGATATTATTCATTAATAATAGCACCGCACTCCCCAGATGTCTCCGGTAGCGAACGACATTGGGGCAGCACAGAAACCGGAGGTGCGCCGTGTTGGACACCATGGTAGAGACCCAGGTCATCGAGAACGCGGTCCGGTTGGCCTGCCGCGCTCCGTCGCTGTACAACACCCAGCCCTGGCGGTGGGTGGCCGACGGCCCCCGGCTGGACCTGTTTCTCGATGTGGCCCGTGTCGTACACGCGGATCGATCGATGCGCGAGGCCCACATCGGCTGCGGCGGTGCGCTCGAACACCTTCGGGTGGCGATGGCCGCCGCGGGCTGGAGCGCCGAGGTCGACCGGTTTCCCGATCCGGACAATCCCGCGCACCTGGCCAGGGTGACCATCGCCCCCACGGACGCAGTGACGGACGAGCAGCGGCGGCGCGCCGACGCGATCCTGCGACGTCGAACCGATCGTCTGCCGTTCCTCGCGCCGGTGGACTGGGAATCGTTGGAGGCCGCGCTGCGCGGTCGACTCGGCGCCGGCGCGGTGCGATTGGATGTACTGCCGGAGGAGATGCGCCCACGGCTGGCCGAAGCTGCCGCGTTCACCGAGTCGCTGCGCCTCTATGACTCCTCGTACCATCTCGAACTCGACTGGTGGACAGGGCCGTTCGAGGCATCAGAGGGGATCCCCTATAGCTCGTTGATTTCGGCGGCCGAGTCAAAGCGGGTTGGCGTCAACCGCCACTTTCCCTTCACCCGCGATCTGGACAGGCGCGCCGGCGTGACGCGAGATTTCTCGAAGATCCTGATGCTGTCCACCGAAGATGACAGTCACGCCAACGCGCTGGCGTGCGGCGAGGTGCTCTCGAGCGTCCTTCTGGAATGCACGATGGCCGGTTTGGCCACCTGCCCCGTATCGCAACTGACCGAGCTATCGGTCAGCCGTGAACTACTCGCGGCACTGACGGGCCATACCGATCTCCCCCAGGTGTTGATCCGAGTGGGTGTCGCACCGGCACTCGACGCGGCACCACCACCCACGCCGCGGCGCGCGCTCGCCGATGTCTTGCGGCTGACGAGTTGAGTCTCGCCCCCGCGACCACTGCCCTTTGATCCGCTTCTTTGACTACGGTGGTGAAGGGGTCGCCCACAACCGGTGAGGTGAATGCGATGGCATCGAACAGCTTTGGAACCCTGGACCGGCTTACGGTCGACGAGCAGTCATACCTCATCCACCGCCTTGATCGAATCGACGGTTCGGCCCGGCTGCCGTACAGCCTGAAGGTTCTGCTGGAAGATCTGCTGCGCAACGAAGACGGCCATCTGGTGACGGCCGAGCAAGTCCAGGCACTGGCAGATTGGGATCCGGCCGCCGAACATGGCCGGGAGATCGCCTACACCCCCGCCCGTGTCTTGATGCAGGACTTCACGGGCGTGCCATGTGTGGTCGACCTGGTCGCGATGCGCGACGCCATCACCGATCTGGGCGGCGACACCAAGAGGATCAACCCGCTGTGCCCGACCGAGTTGGTGATCGACCACTCGGTGATCGCCGATGTCTTCGGACGCGCGGACGCGTTCAAGATCAACGCGGAGCTGGAGTTTCAGCGGAACGCTGAGCGCTACCAATTGCTGCGCTGGGCGCAGCAGGCATTCGACGACTTTTCGGTAGTGCCTCCAGACACCGGCATCTGCCACCAGGTCAACCTTGAATACCTGGCCCGAGTGGTGTTCACCCGCGACAGCGCGGACGGCCCGCTGGCCTACCCCGACACCCTGGTCGGCACCGACTCGCATACCCCGATGGTCAACGGCCTGGGTGTATTGGGCTGGGGCGTGGGCGGCATCGAGGCCGAGGCGGCGATGCTGGGCCAACCGATGAGCATGCTGCTCCCGCCGGTCGTCGGCCTCAAACTCAGCGGCGAACTACCGGCCGGCACCACGGCCACCGACCTGGTGTTGACCGTGGCCGAGCTGCTGCGTCGTACCGGCGTGGTCGGCAAATTCGTCGAATTCTTCGGTCCCGGGGTGGCCAACGTGCCGCTGGCCAACCGGGCCACCATCGGCAATATGAGTCCGGAGTACGGGGCCACCTGCGCGATCTTCCCCGTCGACGCCGTCACGTGCGACTACTTGCGGCTGACCGGCCGCTCCGAACACCAGATCAAGCTGGTCGAGGCTTACACCAAAGAGCAGGGCATGTGGCACGACCCCGACCGCGAGCCGACGTACTCGCAAGTCCTCGAGTTGGACCTGGGCAGCATCGAGCCGTCGATCGCCGGGCCGAAACGGCCGCAAGATCGCATCCCGCTGCGGTTGGCGCCGCAGACCGTGTGCGCGCTGCTCGGCGGGGCGAAGACAACCGAGGAGGCCTTGTCCGAACTCGATGAGGCTTCGGCAGACTCGTTCCCGGCCAGCGACCCGATCGCGTTCGGCAACACCAGCAGCCCTGCGGGCAGACCGCGTACGCCGGACACCGACTGCGTCGAGGGTGAGTGGCTATCGACCGCCGTGGTCGTCGAATTGTCCGACGGCACCCGCACCGAAGTCGACAACGGTCACGTGGTGATCGCAGCGATCACGTCGTGCACGAACACCTCCAACCCGTCGGTGATGGTAGGCGCCGCACTGCTGGCCAAGAAGGCGGTGGAGAAGGGTCTCAGCCGCAAACCCTGGGTCAAGACCTCACTGGCCCCCGGTTCACGGGTGGTCACCGACTACTACGAAAAGTCGGGACTGACACCGTATTTGGACAAGCTCGGCTTCAACCTAGTGGGCTATGGCTGCACCACGTGCATCGGGAACTCTGGCCCGCTGATCCCCGAGGTGAGCACAGCGGTGACCGACAATGACCTGACGGTGTCTTCGGTGCTATCGGGCAACCGCAACTTCGAGGGCCGCATTCACCCCGAGACCAAGATGAATTTTTTGGCCTCCCCACCGCTGGTGGTCGCCTACGCGCTGGCCGGTACCTTGCACACCAATCTGCTGAGTGATCCGATCGGCACCGGCAGCGACGGCGGGCCGGTATACCTCCGGGACATCTGGCCGTCAGCCGAAGAGGTCGACGCGGTCGTCAAGGACCATCTGCAGGCCGAGATGTTCGCCGCGAGCTACGCCAATGTCTTCACGGGCGACGAGAACTGGCGTTCGCTTCCGGTGCCCGATAGCGACACCTTCCAGTGGGACGACGACTCCACCTACGTGCGTCAGCCGCCCTACTTCGACGGCATGACACGCGAACCCCGACCGATCGATGACATCACCGACGCGCGCGTGCTGGCCAAGTTGGGCGACTCGGTCACCACCGACCACATCAGTCCGGCAGGATCGATCAGAGCCGACTCGCCGGCTGGAAAGTATCTGTCCGAGAACGGCATTGAGCGCAAAGACTTCAACTCCTACGGATCCCGGCGCGGCAACCACGAGGTGATGATCCGCGGTACGTTCGCCAACATCCGGCTGCGCAACGAACTTGCCCCGGACACCGAAGGCGGTTTCACCCGCGACTTCACCCAGTCCGACGGGCCGGTTACCACCATTTACGACGCCTCGGTGAACTACATCGCAGCCGGCACGCCGCTGGTGATCCTGGCGGGTAAGGAATATGGCTCGGGCTCGTCGCGAGACTGGGCGGCCAAGGGGACCCTGCTGCTGGGCGTGCACGCCGTATTGGCGGTTTCCTATGAGCGCATCCACCGCTCCAACCTGATCGGGATGGGAGTGTTGCCGCTGCAGTTCCCGGACGGACAGGATGCCGAGTCGTTGGGACTGACCGGTGAGGAAACCTTCGACATCACCGGGGTGAGCGCATTCAACGACGAGCTGCCCGACACCTTGCACGTCAAAGCCGGTGACGTGGAGTTCGACGCGAAGGTGCGCATCGACACTCCCGGCGAAGCCGACTACTACCGGCACGGCGGCATCATGCAGTACGTGCTGCGCAAATTGCTCAGCAAAAAATAACGCAAACCGCTTGCCGGACACAATAACTCGAGAAGGAGACGCTCATGAAAGACGGCCTACACCCGCGGGCCACACAGGAGCGGAATGACGCCCATCACCGCTGACCGCGCCGCAGTCATCGCCACGATCGAGACGATTCCCCTGCGAATCCCGCTCAAGGCGGGCAGCACACCTGGAGCGTCGCTGTGGGGTGACCCGCTGTCCGCGGCGGACTCGCTGCTCGTCAAGGTGACCACCGATGACGGAGTGGAAGGTTGGGGGGAAGCCTTCGGTTTCAAAGCCGTCGATTCGGCCCAACTTGCTGTTGATCAACTCATCGCACCGCTGTGCATCGGCAGGGACGCCACGCGAATCGGCCCGCTGATGCAGGAGATTCAAAAGAAGCTGCACGTGTTCGGGCGCGGCGGTGCGTTGACCTATGGCCTCTCGGCGGTCGACATCGCCCTGTGGGACATCGCCGGCAAAATCGCCAACGCTCCGGTGTCCCAGCTTCTCGGTGGCGGGGCCGCCGCCATGCCGTGCTACGCAAGCCTCGCCTGCTATTCCGACCCGTCGCTGGTCCGGGTCGTCGTCCGGAAAACCCTCGACGCCGGCTTTGCGGCGCTCAAGCTGCACGAGGCGGGCATGCCGGCGATCCGCGCGGCCCGCGAGGAAGCCGGCCCCGACGTCGAGCTGATCGTGGACGCCGGCTGCCCTTGGACGCTGACCGAAGCCGCTGCCGTCGCCGACGAACTCAGGGCGGTTCGGCTCAAATTTCTCGAGGAGCCGCTGTGGCCGCCGGAGAATTTCGAGGGCCTGGCCGCACTGCGACGAACCACCGGCATCCCGATCTCGTCCGGCGAGAACGCTTCTACCCTACTGGAATTCGAGCGGATGCTCGCCGCGGGAGCGGTGGACTTTGTTCAGCCCAGCCCGGCCAAGATGGGAGGCATCAGCGAGTTGAGCGAGGTTTTTCCTCTCGCGTCGGTTCACAACAGCCCGGTGATGACGCACTCCTTTTACGACGGTCCCGGACTGCTCGCGGCACTTCATGCGACCGCTGCGCTCGGCGGCGCCGACGCCATGATCGAGTGGCGCTGGTTCGAGCTGGAAGCGTTCATCTACGGCGATGCCCTGGCCCCGAAGGCGGGCCGGATTACGGTCCCGCAGGGGCCGGGCCTGGGCATCGACCCCGATCCCGACGTCATCACCGCATACCGCCGGCCCACAACACCATGACGATGCCGATCGCTCTGGCCAACCCGCGCGGCGACCTCTAGAGTTTACACAAATAGAGCTTGTATAAATGCCGAGAACAGCGGAGAAAGGGATCGGGGACTATGAGCATCGCGGAACGTGCGGCGCGAACCACCTGGGAAGGCCCGCTGGCGTCGGGCGAGGGCAAGCTGTCGCAGGATAGCAGTGGAGCCCTCGACGGCCTGCCTCTGACCTGGGCGTCTCGCACCGAGCAGCCCGACGGCAAGACGAGCCCGGAAGAACTCGCGGCGGCGGCGCACTCGTCGTGCTTTTCGATGGCCTTGGCCCTGAAATTGGGTGAGAACCACACTCCGCCGCAGCGACTCGAGGTCACCGCCACCGTAACCCTCGATGCGGTCGACGGAGTTCCGACCATCACCACGTCGCGGCTGAAGGTCAGGGCGAGCGTCGCCGGTGTGGATGCCGAATCCTTTGCGGCCGTGGTCGATCAGGCCGCAGCCCTGTGTCCGGTGTCGCGACTCTTCGCCGGCGCCACGATCAGCGTCGACGCCGAGCTCGACTAGAACAGCACCTGACCCTGACGCGGAGGAGATACGGATGACCAGTATGACGGTATCTGCCGAGCTGACACGAGAACACCGCGAAATCGATCACGCGATATTGGCTTTCAGCGAAAAGCTGGACGGTGGCAGCATGCAGGGCGAACTACTGACCGACACGCTGGAAGCGCTGCGTCGGCACATCTACCTCGAGGAGGTCATCCTGTTCCCTCCGCTGCGGGAGGCCGGGATCGTGATGCCGATCTTTGTGATGATGCGCGAGCACGGTGAGCTCTGGCACACCATGGCCGCGCTGGAGAAGCTGCTCGCCGACGGGAACGACTTTCAGCGCCTGAGGGATACGTGCACGCAGCTGCTGGATCAGCTTCACCAGCACAACTCCAAGGAGGAGCCGGTCATCTATCCGAACGCCGATACCGGCCTGCCGCCACAAACAAGCGCGGAGCTGACCCGGTTCATCGAGACCGGACACACCCCGCAGGGGTGGATGTGCCAGCAGGCCAACGCGTGAGGCGTTAGTCTCCTGGCCTAGAGCGCAACCGGCCGGGGTATCGAAGGAGGATTCTCAATGCGCGTCGTAGTGGACCGTGATCGCTGCGAGGGCAACGCCTTCTGCGTGAACATCGCGCCCGACGTGTTCGAGCTCGACGATGACGAGTACGCCGTGGTCCGCACCGACCCGGTTCCCCCAGAGCAGGAAGCGCTCGCCGAGCAGGCCGTCGCCGCGTGCCCGCGCGCGGCGCTCTCGCGCGAAGACTAGATGCTCGGCGAATCACCCTGACAGCAAACGGTTTCCGGGCTAGGCCTGGGCCGTACCGACCCTCATCGCTTGATCAGCCGCAACCGCCACGCCTCCGGACCGCGCTGCTCGTAGCGGATCTCGAGTCGGCCCGAGACGCGGTGGTCGAGCTGGCGCAGCAGCGGAATCGGGTCATGGGGAGCCACCAGCACCAGGGCACCACCAGCCGGAACCGCGTCGAACGCGCCGAACACCGTCGCGTGCCGGATCGAATGCGGCACCTCACGGACGTCGAGCACGGGATCATCGGAATCGGTTTCGCCGCAGCCGCAATTGTGCGATGGCTCCGCGCCGTTGACGGCATGCGTGCGGCCGAGGAGTTCGTGCATGCCCTCGGTCACCTCCACCAGGGAGACATCCGGGTCGGCGGCGACGATCGGCAGGATCCGCTCGTTCTCGTCGACCAGGTGTGCGTCGAACAGCACCCGCAGGGCTTGGGCGGAACCGGCCGCGCGCACCGGCGGTTCCGTGCGGATGCCGTCGACGAGGGAGCCGATGATGCGGTGCGCCGCGATCATCGATTCGATCAGGGGCCGCGCCCGCGGGGTGCGCGTGGCGGCCGGGTACAGGCGGTCCTCCTCGGCGGCCGCGTGCGGCAGCAATTCACCGGCCAGGAAGACCAGGGCCGCGGCACGCGCCGGCTCGAAGTCCGCGCCGCGCTCGACCGCCGTGACCATCGCGTCGGTGAGCACCGCGAGCTGCCCGGCCAGCTGCGCGTGGTGGTTCGTGATGGCTTCGACCGCGCCGGCATCGGCAGCTGTGGACGCCACGATCACATCGTTGGCCGGCATGTTCGGTTCCTTTCGTCGAGCCCGATCGCCACGCTGAGCTCATTGCAGTGTGCGACGTCCAATAATTTACTACAATAAATTCCGTGAAAAAAGAGCCGGTCGTCCTGGGCCCCCGACCGACGCCGGTGCTTGAGGCGCCCGTCGCGCTGTCCGGGCAGCGGCTGCGGGTGCTCGACCACGTGCGCGCGCACTCCCCCGTCCGGGTCATCGACGTGGCAGCGGCTCTTGACCTGCACGCCAACACCGTTCGCGAGCATCTGGACGCCGTCGTCGAGCTCGGGCTCGTCGAGCGATCCACCGCCAGGACACCCGGGCGCGGGCGTCCGGCAACGCTGTATCGGGCTTCGGCCGCCGACCCCGCGGTGGCGATGCGGGACTACGCGGGTTTGGCGACCGCGCTGGCCGGACAGCTGGCTCGCACCAGCGCGCAGCCCGAGCGCGACGCGCGCGCCGCAGGCGTCGAGTGGGGACGCGAACTCCTCGACGAGCGCAGCCACGCCGGCGGCGATGCGCGGCGGTCCGTGCTCGAGGCGCTGGCCCGCCTCGGTTTCGCGCCCGACGTAGCGGGCGCACACCGAGGCATCGCCCTGCGCCGCTGCCCGCTGCTGGACGCCGCCCGTCGCTACCCGGCCATCGTCTGTCAGGTCCACCTCGGGATCGTCGAGGGAATGCTGGAGCGGCTCGGCGTCACCGACACACCGGGCCTGGACCTCATTCCGTTCGCCGAACCCGGTGCCTGCCGACTGTTCTTGCCCGAACCCGTTGTGCTGCATCATGACTGACCGCGTCTTTCCGTCCGCGGTGATGGCTAGACGTTGACCACCAGCGATAGCCCCCGGCGACCGCGTGTTCGTTTGCGTTGCTTGCTGATCGCGACCAGCCGTGCCACGGCCAGCTCGATCCCGCGGGCCAGCGCATCGATGTCGGCGACGGCCTCATAGTCGGCCAGGACCCCGAAGAACAGGTCCTCGGCATAGCTCAGCATCGCGACCCCGGTCCGCAATTGCATGGCGATCGGCGGGACGGGGAACACGCTGAGCACCCGTCGGCCCATGAGCCGCAGCGGCCGGCGCGGCCCGGGGACATTCGTCGCCAAGGTGGTGACACCGCGCTGCGGCAGCTGGGTCAACAACCGGACCGCCCACGCCGTCAGCGGAAAGGGAATGCGGTTGGCCATCGACACGAATGCGTGGCCTGCCTGGCTCTGCCCGTGAGACTTGGTGCGGCCCAAGCGAGAATGGACGGTCCGCAGCCGCTCTATCGGGTGTTCCTCGTCGACCGGCAGGTACGGCAGCATCACCGACACGCGGTTGTCCGTCCTGTCCAACGCATCGACCGATCGCATCGACACCGGCACCAGCGCCCGCAGCGCGTCCGGCAACGGTGCTTCACCCCGCTGAACGAGGATGTTGCGGTAACTCTCCGTAATGGCGGCCAGCGCAACGTCATTGATGGTGACATCGAAGGTTTGGCACACCTGCGCGATGTCGGCCAGGGGAACCCGCGCGACGCCGTAGCGGCGCAACGTGGTTATCGGCCCGTTCAGCGACGTCGTCGTGGGACGCAATAAACCGGCGGTAATCTCCGCGGCGCCCAACGCGGTGCGGGCGGTGGCGGCCGTGATCGCGACCGAGGTGTTCCACAGCCCGCCGAGGATTTTCCACGGATTGATTGCCGGTCGACCGGATGAGACTCCTTGTCGTTCAGATCCTTTGGCGGCATGGATATGGCTTGCGAAGCTCTCGCCGATGCCGTCATCGCATAGGCCGGCAAGCATGTGGGTAGCGGCGATGCCGTCGGCCATGCAGTGGTGGATCTTGGTGAGCATCGCCCACCGGTTGTCGCTGAGGCCCTCGATGAGCCAGATTTCCCACAGCGGGCGATCCCGGTCGAGGCGGCGGGAGATCACGTCGGCGGCCAACTGGTACAACTCTCGGTCGTTGCCCGGTCGCGGTAGGGCGATGTGCCGCACGTGACGGCCGAGATCGAAGTCCGGATCGTCCACCCACACGGGTGCACCGAGGTCGAAGGGGCGCGTTCGCAGGCGCTGTCCGAACCGCGGGCACAAGCGAATCCGCTCGGCGAGGGTCGCCATCAGCGCATCACGCTCCGGGATCGGTCCCTCGATGACCGCCAGACCGCCGATCGCCAAACTCACGTGCCGGTCGGCGTCTTCCGCCTTCAGAAAGCCGGCGTCAAGGGTTGTCAGTTGATCCACGGCCGCCACCTCCCAACTTTATCTGCAACTAGTCGTTAACACCATTCTCTTCCCGGCGCGGCCGCGGCGGCAGGGCCAAAAGTCCCAAGCCGAGGCGGTAACACCCCGAATAGGCGGCGGCCTGCGGGCCAAAGATGTTTTGGCGCCGTGCATTAACACTCAGCGCCCTTCGCTCGGACGTTGTTGCCGTCTCGGGGACCATCTGCGCCGAGCATCCCTTCGCCTGGTTGCCCACTGCCTATTTAGAGGATATTATTCATTTATATATCCCTGGACGCAAGAGGGATCGGTCGCCGAAAACCCGGAGGCAGTCGTGTTGGACACGGTCACAAAGCAAGATCATCGGCACAGCGGCGGAGCCCTTCGGCCTTTCCCCGACGCTCGGGACATCGAGGCGGTCCTCACGCTGGCCACGCGGGCCCCTTCCATCGACAACACGCAGCCGTGGCGGTGGCGCGTGGACCGCACGAGCCTGCACCTCTACACCGATCCGGGCATGCAATTACCCAGCACCGACCCAGACGGCCGGGATCTGATCTTGAGTTGCGGTGCAGCGCTTCACCATTGCGCCGTCGCATTGGCGGCGATGGGTTGGCGCGCCGACGTGCACCGCCTACCCGATCCAGCCGATCCCGGCCACCTTGCCGCCATCGAGGTATCCCCGCACTCCCCCGATCGCGCCGAGACCGTCCTGGCGGAGGCAATCCCGCGGCGCCGAACGGATCGGCGGACCTACAGCGCGCGCCCGGTGGCGGCAACTGAAATCGCCGCGATGGCGGCCGTGGCCGCTCAGATGGGAGTGACGCTGCGCGTCGTCGACGCGCGGGAAAGGCTGCACGACATCGTCAAGCGAGCCGCGCTGGCCCACGCGACCGACCGCGATTACCTTGTCGAGCTCGCCCGATGGAGCGGTCGATACGGGTCGCGGGCCGGGGTGCCGGCCCGCAACATCCCCGAACACGATTGCGGCGCACCGATCCCCGGCCGCATCTTCGCCGGACCGGGGCTCGCGCAGCCGCCCGGCACCTCACCCGCGCAGGACAATGCCATCATTCTGGTGCTCGGCAGCGAAGCCGAGGACCGCCTGGCTCAACTCCGCGCCGGCGAGGCCACCAGCGCGCTGCTGTTGACGGCGACGGTGATGGGACTGGCGTCTTGCCCGATCACCGAGCCCCTGGAAATCCCGGAAACACGCGACGCCGTCCGCGACGACGTGTGGGGCGCGCAGGGCTATCCGCAGATGCTGCTGCGGGTGGGCTGGGCCGCGGACAGCGCGGCCGCCTTGCCGCCCACGCCGCGGCGCGCGCTCTCCGACGTCGTGGAGTGGGCGGGCCCGTAGCCGACGTTCGCTATGACCGGGACACCAACGTGGGCATGGCGGCCCAGCCGCGGACCGCGGCGGTCTCCGAGGGCACCGCGTTGGCCCAGTCGACCTCCCACGCCGGGAAACGCTTGAGGATCTCCTCCAACGCAATCCGACCCTCCAGGCGGGCCAGCGCGTTGCCCATGCAGAAATGCGTGCCCGCGCCAAAGGTCATGTGCGAACGCTCTTCCCGGTAGATGTCGAAGACGTCACCGTCCGGCGGGAACCGGCGGTGGTCGCGGTTGGCCGCGCCGACGAGCATCAGCATCGCCGAACCCTCCGGCACAGTCTGGCCGTAGTACTCGACATCGCGGGTGACGTAGCGGGCGATCTGGAGCGCCGGCGGCTCCCATCGCAGAATCTCCTCGATCGCCTGAGGAATCAGTCCCGGGTTCTCCACCAGATCACGGCGCTGATCCGGGTAGTCGGCCAGCGTCTTACCGGCCCAGCCGATCAGACGGGTGGTGGTCTCGGAACCGGCCGTGGCGATGACCGTCAAGTACATCAACAGCTCGTCGCGGCGCAGCTTGCGCACCGTGCCGGTCTCGTCCTCGAACTCGGCGTTGAGAAGGTCGGTCATGATGTCGTCGGACGGGTGTTCGGCGCGCCAGTCGACGAACTCCGCGAACACCTCGCCGGTAGCCAGCGCGTCGACGGTCTTCCCCTGCAGGGTCTCCTCGCCGTGGTCGGTGATCTGCCGCTGCCGGTCTTCCGGGAGCCCCAGCAGCATGCCGATGACGCGCATGGGCATCTGCTCGCCGAGGTCGTTGACGAAGTCGAACCGACCCGACCCGACCAGCGGATCCAGGCACCGCGCGGTGAACTCGCGGATCTGCGGCTCGAGTGCGAGCACCTTGCGCGGAGTGAACACCCGCGACAGCAGGTTGCGGTGAATGTTGTGGATCGGCGGATCCTCGAAAATCAGTGTGCCCGGCGGTATTTCCATGCCCGACTTGATGATCTCGAGCAGGGCTCCGCGCCCGGAGATGAACGTCTCGTGGTCGATAACCGCCTTGTTGACGTCGTCGTAGCGGCTCAGCGCGTAGAAGTCGTGCTGTTCGTTGTAGTACAGCGGGGCCTCTTCCCGAATCCGGGCGAACACCGGATAGGGGTTCATGTTGAGGTCGATGTTGTAGGGGTCGTAGTACAGGTCGGATTCGGTGGGGGCGGTGGGCACGGTCATCAGAACTCCATCGGGGCTGCAGGGCTGTTCAGCTGAATGGGGCCGACGCCGTCGGCGCCGGGCTGCACGATTTCGATGTCGAATGTCGCGGCGTAAGCGAAGTGCTCATGACTTCGCCGACGTCGGTGCGGGTCCCTGCGGCGATCTCCGCAGGCATGACTTGCTCAGCGGTCATCAGTTTCCCGTCGGCCCGTTGCGACAACGCAGTTACACTAGCACAGGCAAATGTAACGCCAGCCGTGCTCACTCACCCCCCCCCCCCCGCTGAGCAGCAGGTGGGGCGGCTCATCTCCCGTCCCGTCGACCGGGTGAGGCGCGTCAGACCACGCGGCCGCCCGCACATTGGCGACAGGAATGCTATTGAAGCAGCACGATTTCGACCGCTGGGTCCCTTACGCCATCCTCTTGCTCCAGGATTGATCCCAACGATCGATCGCCGCCACCTCTTCAAGAGGTTTGCGCCGCACCGCGTGGTGCCCGCCCTTGGGCCAGCCCACCGTGAGCAAGGTCGCGATCTTCCAGTCGTCAGGGATTGCGACCATGGACCGCAGCTGATCCTCGCAGGACCCGTGCCACAGGGTGATCGCCGCGCCCAGGCCTTGCGCGCGGGCCGCCAGCAGGAAGTTCTGGACGGCGGGAAAGATCGACCCTCCCTGCTGTAGTTCGGTGGTTCCCCGCTGCGGCTGGACACAGAACAGCACCAGCACGGGCGCCGCGCCACCGACGCTCATGTGCTCAGCCATCGCGCGCAGCACGCGCGACTTGGGGTCGTCAGCCTCGTCCTCGGGCATCGAAAGCCGATAGAACTCGGTCATGACGTCCCATGTCTTGTGCGCCGCCGCCGTGACCACGTCGCGCAGAGCGCTCGATCTCAGCACCACAAACTTCCACGGCTGCTGGTTGCCGCCGGACGGAGCCCAACTCGCCGCGCGCAGACAAGCGTCGATGACCTCGTCGGAGACGGGTTCGTCGCGATAGCGCCGCACCGCCGACGCGGTCCGCATGACCTCCCATAGGTCCACCGATGCGGGCGGGACCGGTTGTTCGCTCACAGCTTCGCCTTTGCGGGCAGCACGCCCCGCCAGGTTCCGCCGCGCACGGGGCCGGTGACCAACGGCAGATCGAGGGTGGACAGCAAACCAACTGGTGCGGCCATCACCGCGGGGATGGCATTGAGTTCGCGCATGACCGTCGCGTAGGTCAGGCCGCGCATGTTGTCCCCGCGGCCGTGCATCTCGATGTCGACGGTGTAGGTGGGCAGGCCGTCCACGATGACCCGGTAGCCACCGAGCGGTGATGGATGCCGCGGCCAATCCGGTGCGGCACCGTCGCCCATTCGGGTGATGTGTTCCAGCACAACGCGTTCCTCTCCGCCGACCATTCCGGCGAGCTTGAATCGCATTCCTCCCATGGTTCCCGGTTCGATCCACCCCGACGCCACTTCGTAACGCTCTGTCGCCAACCATTTCTCGATCGTCGTCTCAACGCGATCGAGTGGCAGGCCAACACCATCCGCGACCAGATGCACGGTGGGTCCCCACAACGCGGCGAGGCGGTCGGGGTCGAAGAGCGGCGCCGGATGGTCGGGGGTATGCCCAAACCCCATGAAGTCGAACATGATGTCGGGTTGACGGATCGGGCCGTAATCGAGCATCTCGAGCATGGTGATGCCGTCGACACGGCTGCTGAAGCCCGTCATCGTCAGCGCGATCACATCGTTCGCCCACCCCGGATCGACACCGCTGTTGAAAAAGCTGGTGCCGCCCTCCGCGCAGGCCGCCTCGAGCAGTTCGACGGTTTCCTGGTCGGCAGCGGGCGGATAACACATGGGCACCAACGAGGTACACACCACGTGCTTGCCAGCGCGCAGGCAGCGCGCGATGTCCACCGCCGCGTCGTGGTAGCGATAGTCACCCGACGCGAAGTACGCCACCACGTCGGCGTCCACCGATAGTGCGGCACCGATGTCCCGCGTGGCGATGACGCCGGTCGCGGGCATCCCGCACAGGTCGCCGGCGTCCTTGCCGTCCTTGGCTTCCGCGTGCACCACGACGCCGGCCAGCTCCAGGCCGGGATGGGCGATCAGGGCACGCAACGCGCCGATGCCGACCTGACCAGGACCCCACAGGATCACTCGTGGCTTACCTCGACCGTCCGCCATCGGCACCCCTTCCGATCGTCGCCCGCCGACCTGTGAGAACATATCTTCTCATATTGAGATAACACCATTACCGGATGCGGGAAGAAGGGGCGAACGGTGAGCGATTACGAATTCTTGAAGTGGGAGACCTTCGACGACGGCATGATCGTCCGGATCTCGCTGAACCGCCCCGACCAGCGCAACGCCCAAAACCGCGGCATGCTGGTCGAACTCGACGAGGCGTTTGCCCGCGCCGAATCCGATGACAACGTCCGCGTCGTCGTCTTGGCCGGCGAGGGCCCGATGTTTTCGTCGGGCCACGATATCGGCTCCAAGCAGGCGCGTGCCGAGTTCGGCCCCGGGCCCGGCCAGCACCCCACCGTGACCATCAACGGCGGTACGCGCGATGGAGCGGAGCGGACCATGCTGCAGGAATGGCACTATTTCTTTCAAAACAACCTGCGCTGGCGCAACCTACGAAAGATCACCATCGCCCAGGTGCACGGCGACGTGTTCTCGGCGGGACTCATGCTGATCTGGGCCTGTGACCTCATCGTGGGCAGCGAAGAGGTGCGCTTCGCCGATGTGGTAGGCACGCGGCTGGGCATGTGCGGCATGGAATACTTCGGCCATCCCTGGGAATTCGGACCGCGGCGCACGAAGGAGCTCATGCTCACCGGTGACGCGATCGGGATCGAAGAGGCCTACCGGCTCGGAATGGTGAGCAAGATCTTCCGGCGCGACGAACTGGCCGAGCGCACTCTCGAGTTGGCGCGACGCATCGCGGAGGTGCCCACGATGGCGGCCCTGCTCATCAAAGAGTCGGTAAACCAATCAGTCGACAACATGGGTTTTTACAACGCGCTGCAGTCGTGTTTCGCGTTGCACCAATTGAATCACTCGCACTGGGCCCAGATCCGGGAGGACAAGCTCCCCACCGCCGGCGAGGCGCAAGGGGTGCCGAACTGGCGGAGCGCTCCCCCGGTTGTCTTGGCCGTGAAAGATCAGGTCCGGTCCAGCGTCTAACGTTGTGCCGGTGACCAATAACTCGCCCGCGGCGCCACGCCCTATGGACGTCACCGTTCCGGGACATCTTTTCGCCCAGCTGCCGTTCTACGACGTCGTCGACACCGATGACTCGGTCGTCGTTGACCTGCACAACCGAGGAGACCTGAGGAACATTCGCGGCGCGCTGCAGGGTGGGCTGGTAGCCACTCTCATCGATGTCGCCGCAGGGCGCCTTGCGGTCAAATATGCCGGCGACGGCGACGGCGCGGGAACCGCGGACATGTCCATCCATTTCCTGGCACCGATCGTCGATGGCCCCGCGCGTGCGGTCGCCACGTTGGTGCGCGCGGGAAAACGGATGATCGTTGTTGCCGTCGACGTCTTCGACGTTGGCCGCGACCGACTCGCGGCGCGTGCGACGCTGAGCTTCGCGATCCTTGCGCGTCGCGATTCTGGTCACTCCGCGGCGGCGCCATAGCGCGCATCGGCCACCCGGTCCAATGCGACCGCGGGTTCGCCGAAAACCATTGCCCATCCCCGAACCCGGCGATAGTAAAGCTGGATGTCGCCCTCCATGCCGAACCCGTATCCGCCCTGAATGTGCAAGCTGCGCCGCGTGGCGTCGCGCGCCGTCTCATAGGCGAATGCGAACGCCATCGCAGCCAGTTCGCGAACGCAATCCGGCTCGTCGGCGAATGCGCACGCGGCTTTGAGCCCGAGCAGCCGCGCCCCATCGGCGGCGGTGGCGCTGTCGGCCAGCGGGTGAGACACCGCCTGGAACGAGCCGATCGCGGTTCCGAAGGCATGACGTTGCTGGGCGTAGTCGACGCCGATCTCCACGGCCCTCTGGGCCGCGCCCGCCAAAGCCGCGGCGGTCAGCGCGAGCCACAGGTCAACGGCGCCATCGAATAGGCCGCGCGCCCGCGGTCCATCCGCAAGGACGACGGGACCATCGTCAATCATGATGTCCGCCAGCGGCATTGACCCAAGGTTTTCCACTATGGTGCGGTTCTCGCCGATCGGCACCACCAGCAGCCGCCCCTGGGCCAGCGCGATGACGTGGTCTGCCACCGCCCCGCCGGGCACCAACCCCAACCGCCCACCGCGACCGGTGCGAGGCGCGAACGTGACCAGCTGCTCACCGGCGAGGACCTCATTCAAAAGCCCGGTACCGGCCTCGCCGGACGCCGCCAGCAGCCGCGCGGCAACCTGCGCTTCGATGACGGGAGCGGACGCGACCGCGCGTCCGAACTGTTCGGCGATCAACGCGAGTTCCAGTTCGGGCGCGCCCCATCCGCCGGCCGCCTCGTCGACCGCCATCTCCACCGCCCCCGTCTCCAGCAGGGCCTTCCACAGCTTGAGGTCGAAGCCCAACGGCTCGGCCGCCCGGACTCGTTCGGATGTCGACTCGCGCGCAAACAGCGCGGCGAACGAATCCACCAACTGTCTCTGTTCGCCCGTCAGGCTCAGGTCCACGTTATTGCCCCGTCACGTGCGGATATGGTTACTCTCAAAATTGAGATTAACATTGCCATGCGTACCGTCCTGGGCCGCGTGCCACGACAGATTGGCGTGCATACATGCACTTTCAGCTCGATACGGAGACCGAGACCTACCGCGACGGACTCCGTGCCCACTTGCACGACGTGTTGACCCCCGAATTCGAGGAACGCATCTACCGCAGCGGGGTCGCACACGACGACGAGTTCGCCAAAAGTCTCGTCGACAAGGGCTATTTCGCTCCGGCCTGGCCCGTCGAGTTCGGCGGACAGGGTCGCAACGCATGGGACGATCAGGTCGTCAAAGAGGAACTGATGCGGTATGACGCGCCGGTGTACCTCTCCGAGACAACCAGGATGGTGGCAGCGATCATCCGTGAGATCGGCACCCCCTTCTTGAAAGACCGCATCCTCACCGGAGCCATCAACGGCGACATCACCATTGCGCTTGGCTTCACCGAACCCGAATGCGGGTCGGACGTCGCGGCGGCCGCCACCCGCGTCGTGCGCGACGGCGACGGGTGGGTGATCAACGGCTCCAAGATGTTCACCACCAACGGTCACCTCGCCGACTTCGTGTTCCTGCTTGCGCGCACGAACCCGGACAAGCCGAAACATAAAGGCCTGACGATGTTCCTGGTGCCGGGCGACTCTGATGGCTTTGCGGCACAAGCCGTATGGACGCTTTCCGGGGAACGCACCAACATCACCTTCTACAGCGACGTCCGGATCGGCGACGAGTGGCGCATCGGCGAAGTCGATGGCGGCTGGCAGGTGCTCAGCCTGTCGCTGCAAGACGAGCACGCGTCCGGATGGGGGCCCCACCTGATCCGGCTGCTGCACCATGCCGAGCATTGGGCAACCTCCAGCGCGTCCGGCGACGGCTCACTGCCGATCGCCAATCCTGACGTCCGGCGCCGGCTCGCCCGCGTCGCGATGGAGGCTGAGGTGTCGATGCTGCTGCAGCGCCGGTGCGTGTGGATGGTCGAGCAGGGCGACATACCGGTGGCCGAGGGGTCAATGTCCAAGGTGTTCAGCACCGAGGCGCTCGAGCGTGCCAGCCAGGACGTGTTCGAACTCGTCGGCCCGGACGGTCTACGCAGCTACCTCGAGCCGACCGCTCCCGAACGCGGGCGGTTTGACCACTCGCTGCGATTCTCGTTGGGCACGACGATCTATGCGGGCACCAGCGAGATCCAGCGCAGCATCATCGCCCAGCGCGGGCTCGGCCTACCCCGTTAGTTTCTTCGGCCGTCCGGCCCGACCACCGGCTGCGGCACGCGGCGCCTTGCGCGCCGGCTTGGCTTTGACGTCCGACGCGGGCGGCGTGACGGCCTGTTTGCACCACGCCCACAACTGGTCCTCCGTCAGCTTGGAACCCTTGCCGCCCAGATGAAAAACGCCGATTTGAGCGAGCGCCGTCAGCGTGGTGTTCAGCAACGTGGTCAGCTGCGCGGGGGTCAGATCCGTGCGTACCAGTCCGGCCCGAGCACACGACGTGAGGATCTTGGTCAGCAGCTTCAGGTGCGGCTCCCAGACCTTTGCGAAGTCGTCCGGCCGCTCGATCTCCAGGCTCAGGTTGTAGATCGTCATGACCCGGCCCCCGACGGCTTCCGACGACTCCGCGCGGGACAGAACGCCCCGGCAGAAAGCCTCGAGTTGCTCCATCGGACCGTCGGCGGCCGCGACCTCGTGGCGAATGTCCTCGGTGAACTGGCTCGTGACGTTCTCGTAGAGCGCCAACATCAGTTCTTCTTTACCCGCGAAGTGTTGGTAGAACGCTCGCAGGCTGAGATTCGACCTGTCGATGAGGGTCTGGATCGTGAAATCGGCCTTGCCCGACTCCTCTACCAATTCCAGCGCGGTGGCCAGGAACCGCGAACTGCGCGCGAGAGCACGCGCTCTGGCAGAACTCAGACGCCGCTCGATCGTGCGTTGCTGCCACGAGCCGTGCAGCTCGACGTTGTTGTCGACCAATTCCAAGCCGGTTTCGGGATCGGGGCCGGCGGGCTTCTTCGTAGGCATAATGCGAAAAAGACTACCCGCCCGACGCGGAAAATGTGCGATCTACCTACACGTGCATGTTGATTCTCACTGCGGGTAAGTGATTACTGCCGGCATCGGCCCCGAAGGTTCGACGGCGGCCCGCAGTGGGGCGGTTCTCCCAGCGCCGGTACGCCTCCGAGGTACCTTGGTCCGACGGCAGCGCAGAGGTGCCCCGGCGCACCGGGCCGCCTCATGCGGTACCGTGGAAACGGTCATTCTCATTTCCGAATCCGTGTGCCACTCACTGAAGCCATGGGCCGTTCTCGAAGGAGTGCAGCGTTGAGCGCAGACATCCTCATCGTCTCGCCGGACGACCATCTGGTGGAGCCGGCCGATTTGTGGACCAGCCGGCTGCCCGAGCGCTATCGCGACATCGGCCCGCGGATCGTTCGCACGCGCGGGCGCATGGATCCATCCGTCACGTCCGATGTGGCTTTCGTCGAGGACGACGAGGGCCGCGACGCGGACATCTGGCACTACGAGGACGCGGTTATCCCGATCCCGCTCATCAGCGCGGCCGCCGGCTATGAAATCGACGAACTCACCACCGACCCCATCACCTATGACGAGATGCGCCCCGGCTGCTACCGTCCCGCGGATCGGCTCGCGGACATGGACATTGCCGGCATCGAAGCCTCGGCCTGCTTTCCCAACACCCTCGTACGCTTTTGCGGCCAACGCTTCCTGTACGGCAAGGACAAGGAGCTCGCCAGGCTCTGTGTCGAGGCCTACAACGACTTCCAGATCGACGAGTGGGGTGGCAGCTCGAACGGCCGGCTGATCCCGCTCGGCATCATCCCGCTCTGGGACGTCGAGCTCGCCTCGAAAGAGGTCGAAAGGGTGGCCGCCCGGGGGATGCGCGCGGTGTGCTTCTCCGAGCTGCCCTCTCGCCTTGACCTGCCGTCCATTCACAGCGGCTATTGGGACCCGTTCTTCGCCGCGTGCGAGCGAAACCAGGTGGGGATCATGCTCCACATCGGATCGAGTTCTTCGCTGACCAAGTCCTCCCCCGACTCCCCGCATGTCGTGACGAGCGCACTGATGGCCGTCAACTGCACCATCGCCATGGTCGACTGGTTGTTCTCCGGCAAGCTCATGCAGTTCCCCGGCCTCAAGCTCGCGTTTGCCGAGGCACAAGCGGGCTGGATCCCCTACTACCTGCAGCGTGTCGACGAGGTCTGGGAGGACCGGCGCGCGTGGGGCGGCATCCACCCCCTCTTGACCGAACCGCCGAGCAGCCAGGTGCCCGGACGAGTGTGGTTCTCCACCTTCGGCGATCCGGTCGCGTTCCGCATCCTGGATCTGGTCGGGCCGGACCAACTCATGTTCGAGACCGATTACCCGCACAACGACACGAACTGGCCGCGGAGCCTCGAGGTCGCAAACAAGGCGACGGAGGGCCTGGACGAGGACACCAAGCGAAAGGTGCTGTCCACCAACGCAAAGAACTTCTTCGGGATGGTGTAACGCAGCCGGTCGAGCCCTACAGCGCCTTCCACTGCGGCTGGCGCTTCTCGAGGAAGGCGCGCGGCCCCTCGATGGCATCCTTCGTCAGCGCCACCTTCATCCGGTAATTCTCGGCGAGCAGTTCCGCCTCGTAGATGGGCATGGTCAGACCTTTGCGCACGGCCATACGTGAACCACGCACCGCCAGCGGTGCATTCGAATTCACGATGTCGGCGATCTCCCAGGCGCGCGCCATGAGCTCATCGTGCGGGACCACTTCGGTGAAGACGCCCAAGTCATAAGCGCGCTGCGCGTCGAGCTTTTCGTGTTTGCCCATCAGGATCAGCCGCATCGCCACGGGCAGCGGGAGCACACGGGCCAGCCTGACCCCCTCGCGCCCGGATGTCACGCCGATGCTGACATGCGGGTCCATCAACGTCGCGCGCTCGGACGCGATGGTGATGTCCGCCGTGGTCACCAGGTCCATTCCCGCCCCACAGGCGATGCCGTTCACCGCGCAGATGATCGGCTTGGTCATCTGCAGCCACGGCGGTGTCGCCTCCTGCGGGGCGTCCCACTGCCGCATCGAGCTGAGGATGGGTTCGCCCTGGTTGTCGATGCCTGCCGCGTTCTCCATGTCATGGTCGGCGGCTTTGTTGACGTCGGCTCCGACGCACAACGCACGGCCGGCACCCGTGATGATCACGGTCCAGATATCTTGCGAGCGTTCGATTTCCGCATAAGCCACGGCAAGTTCGGCGATCATCTCGTCGTTGATCGCGTTGAGCACCTCAGGACGGTTGAGGGTCACGCAGGCGGCATGGCCCCTGACCTCGACCTCGATCGTGTCGTAGTGTGTCGCCAAGTCACGGTCCTTCTCTCACACTCGTTGGGGGGTAGTCGTTTTCACTCCGCCGCCGCGGGGACGCGCGCGGTCGGGTGAACACCAAGGATGTCGTGGAATCGTTCGCAATAGCGAGGCCAGACTTGCGGGTTCAACAAGCGAGGCGGCATGCGGCCTTCGAAGATCGTCTGCCACTGAGTCGCGGTGGCGACGGCGATGTCCCGCGCGGCCTCCACCGTGATGCCCGCGGTGTGCGGCGTCGCAACGACGTTGTCGAGTTGCAGCAGCGGGTTGTCCTGCCGGGGCGGCTCCTCGTGGAACACATCGAGGCCCGCGCCGGCGATTCCGCCGCTGACGAGCGCGTCGAGCAGCGCCGCCTCGTCATGAACAGGCCCGCGCGCCGTGGTGATGAAGAAGGCGGTCGGCTTCATCGCGGCGAATTGCGTTCTGCCGATGAGCCCGCGCGTCTCGCTCGTCAGCGGGCACGTCACCTGCACGAAGTCCGAACGTTCGACGAGCTCGGCGAGCGTCACCTGCTGCACACCGCGAGACCGCGCGGTCGTCTCGTCGAGGTACGGATCGAAGACCAGCACCTCCATGCCGAACGGCGCACACAACTCGACGAGGCGGCCCCCGATAGCACCGAGCCCGACGACACCGAGCGTCTTGCCGAACAGTTGAGTTCCCCGCAGGGCCAGCCGATCGCGAAGCGGACCGCTCCGTAGCGCGCGGTCGGAGACGGTGATCTTCTTGGCGAGGTCGAGCATGAATCCCAGGGCGTGCTCGGCCACCGCCTCCGCTCCCGGCCCAGAGTTGTTGCACACCGCTATCCCCGCGCGGGTGCACGCGTCGACATCGATGACGTCATATCCGGCTCCTGCCGAGCAGACGGCCAGCAGGCACGGGCAGCGCGCGATCAATGCCTCACCGGCCAGCCACTGTGCGCCGTCGGCCACGGAGGCAACATCGGTTCGCGTGGCGACTTGATAGCCGTGCGCGGACTCCAATGCCGCCCAGCCTGATTCGGCGGGCGCGGTCAGATCGAGTTTGACGATATCGATGCCGGACAGTTCCAGGACGTCCGCTGCGGCGGGGTCAGTCCACCGCTCGACGACCAACCGCGGTCGTGGCGCGCCGGTCATCTTTGTCGTGCGCCTTTCATGGCCGTGCCTTGGGTTTGGCCTGTGCCGCCTTGAACATGTCGGCCAGCGCCGTGTCGACGTTGCGGTAGTCGTTGCGCGCGATCGCGCCGTCGCGCCCGGGCACCACGTCGTATCCGAGCCGCAGATCCTTGTTCTCCATGTGGAAGTACTCGCGACCGATCGGCAGCCGACGATCTTCGCGCGGGACCTCCATCCAGGCGCGCAGGAAGCAGCGGGCCTTCTTGGGGTCGTCGCTGCTGACGAAGTCCGACCGTGAGTGGCACATCGCGAAGTTGTTGGCCACCGCCGCTTCCCCGGACTCCAAACGGAATTCGACCTGTTGGTCGACGAGTATGTTGCGCAGCAGCTCGACGGCCTCTTCTTGCTTCGGGGTGAATTCGCGCCCGAGCGTCTTCATGGCCGGCAGGATGCTGCTGTAGGTGAAGTTGATGCAGATTCGCCCGTTGATCTGGGAGAAGACCGGGACGTTGTAGGGCGTGACATCGGGCTGGTCATCGGGTTGTTCGCTACGTCGGTGGTGCGGAAAGCCCTCGTAGAGCACGTCGAGCAGATCGGGGCGTTCGGCCAGGATCCGATTGTGCGCGGCCGGGCCGCTGGCGAACTGGCTTTCGCCGCCCTGGGCCGCCGGGTAGACGCACAGCAGCGACAGGATGTCGGCGGCGTCGTTGTGCATCGCGAGTTCGGCACGAGACTTCGTGCCGCGAGCGGGTTGCACGCCGCCGGGCAGGATCTCTTCCTGAACGCGCACCATGCGGTGACCGAAGGAGTTGTTCGACACCAGATAGCCGAGGTGCGTGCAGAACGCCCAGTAGATGCGCTCGAGGTCCTCAATCGAATGCTGCTCGACCGGAAAGCCGCGCACGCAGGCCAGGCCCTTGCCGAACATCAGATCGTGGTAGAGCCGCGCCAGATCGTCGTCGAGGTCGGGGTGCCGAGCATCCTCTGGCGTGATGTCATCGCGGTCCTTGTTCGCCGTCTTGGCCAGGATCGATTCCAGCGCAGCCACATTGCGGGCGGACAGGTCGAAGGCGAAGTCTTCCTTGCTCGTGAAGTCCGCGCCGGTCCACGCCATTGGGTCGGTGACGCGTTCGGTGTAGATGGCTGTCGGCATCCGGTCCTCCTGTTGTGTGGGCGTCACTCTCGGTGATCGTTGTCAGTGGTCGCGGTGGCCCTGCAGTCCGCGAAGCGCTTGCGCACGGGCTGAGGCTGCCTCGGTCATCATCCCGACATCAGTCCCCGCCGAGATGAATCGCAATCCCAGTCCCACGAATCGATTCAGCAGGTCAACCGACTTTATTCCGGCAATACCGAGCGCCACGCCGTGCCTACGACAAGCCGCCGCGACCGATTCTACTGCACTGTGGAAATGATCATTCTCATACTGTCCATGGACGCCCATTTCGGCGGTCAGATCGCTCGGTCCGATGAGAATCATGTCGACGCCGTCGACGGCGGCGATGGAGTCGGCTGCTTCGACAGCTTCCGGGGTCTCGATCATCACGGCCACGACCGTGCGCCGTTCGAGCAGCTCCACCAATTGGGGCGCTGTTCGCGGTGCGTATCCGCTGACCGCGTTGGGACCCGAAATGGACCGGTTGCCGATCGGTGGAAATCGCGCGGCCTGCACGACTCGTTCGGCCTCCTTCTTCGAATTTATATGCGGCACAATAACTCCCACCGCGCCGCCGTCCAGGACGCGCGCGATGACGCTGGGATCGTTAGACGGCACCCGCACCAGGCCGGAGATCCCCGCGCCGAGCGCGCTCGCGCACAGCATCTGCGCGGTATCCAGGGACGTCGATGTGTGTTCGAGATCGACGTACACCGCGTCGTATCCACACGCCGCAGCGATCGCCGGAACGTCGGGCGTGCGCGCGTGGAGCAGCGCGAGGCACAACACCAGCGTCTCTGCCCGCAAGGCGTCCCGCAGCGCCGTCGTCATAGGCTCACGGTAGCCGACCGAGAATAACGTTTCCACAATATTGTCAACGGTCATTATCGGACGCCACGTCGATGTGATAACCATGAGCTATGTCATCGAACCGCGTCGCCATCGTCGGCGCAGCCTTGTCCGACTGCGGCCGGGTGCCCGACAAGACCGCCATGGCGCTGATGGCCCAGTCCTCGCGGCGGGCGGTCGCCGATGCGGGGCTCACGAAGGAGGACATCGACGGTTTCGGCGGGCACGGAACGTTGCTTCCCCCCGTGGAAGTCAGCGAGTACCTCGGTCTGCGTCCTACCTGGGTCGATGCGACCAATGTCGGCGGATCCTCCTGGGAAGTGATGGCCGGCCATGCCGCCGCCGCGATCGCGGCCGGCGAAATCGAGGTCGTTCTGTTGACCTACGGGTCGACCGCACGCTCCGACGTCAAGCGACAGCTGCGCGCGTCGGCTGCCGTGATGGCAACCGGCGGTGCCCTGCAGTACGAGGCACCCTACGGCGCGACCCTCATCGCCAAGTACGCCATGGCAGCCCGCCGGCACATGATCCAATTCGGCACCACCGTCGACCAACTGGCCGAAGTCGCCGTCGCGGCCCACGAGTGGGCGGCCATGAACGACAACGCATTTGAGCGAGACCGCATCACCGTTGCCGACGTCGCGGCCGCGCCGCTACTGGCGGAGCCGTTCACCTCCAAGCATGTGTGCCTGCGCACCGACGGTGGCGGCGCCGTCGTGCTCGCCAGCGAGCGCGTCGCCAGAGATTGCGCGAAGGATCCGGTGTGGATTCTTGGCTCGGCGGACGCGACGTCGCACGTCAGCATGGGCCAATGGCCCGATTTCACGACATCGCCGGCGGCGCGCTCGGGGCCACCCGCGTTCGCGCGGGCGGGGGTCAGCCCGGCCGACATCGATGTGTGTCAGCTCTACGACTCCTTCACGTCCACCGTCCTGCTGACCGTGGAGGACCTCGGCTTCTGCGCCAAGGGAGAAGGCGGCCCCTTCATAGAGTCCGGAGCGCTTCGCCCGGGCGGGTCGCTGCCGACCAACACCGATGGCGGAGGCCTGGCGTCGTGTCACCCGGGTATGCGAGGAATGTTCCTCATGGTGGAGGCGGTGCGGCAGTTGCGCGGTGAATGCGGAGCGCGTCAGGTCGCCGACGCCAGGTTGGCCTGCGTCCACGCGATGGGGGGCTTTTTCACCCACAGCGCCACAATGATTCTCGGGAGGTAGCGATGACGGCTCCTGATCGCCCCACCATCGACGCCGACGGTCAGGCGTGGTGGTCAGCCACGCAGGACCGCCGGCTGTTGGTGAATGCCTGCCGGTCCTGCGGTCGCAAATCGTTGTACGCCCGGCCGTTCTGCCCGCATTGTTGGGCTGAGGACGTCGAGTTGGCGCCGGCAACCGGTCGCGCGCGGCTCTACACGTGGAGCGTTATCCACCACAACGCCGCACCTTTTGACACGCGCACGCCGTACGTGCTGGCGATGGTCGACCTCGAGGAGGGACCGCGGCTGATGACGGTCGTGGAGAATTGCCGCGTCGAAGATTTGCGCGCCGACATGCAATTGGTGATCGCCTTCCGCGACGACGAAGACGGATTCGTCGTCCCGGTCTTCCGTCCCGCTGCCGACTAGGTTCGGCGGCGGGATCTCTCATCCGGTAGTGGCGAGACGGTCGGCGAGCAGCCGCTGCCGCCCGACCGACCGCGCTTCGAGTTTGGCGCGGTCGACTTTGCCGTTGGCGTTGACGGGCAGCGGCTCGTCCCAGAAGACAAGTTCTTCGGGCAGTTTGTATTTCGGCAATCCCTCCGCGCCCAGGGTCCGGGTGATCTCGGCGAGCGAGATCTCGACGCCGGGTTCGAGCACGACCGCCATAGCCAATCGCTCACCGGTGGTGGGATCGGAAACGGAATAAGCGGCGCATTCGCGTATCCCACCGATCCTCGAGACCGCTTCCTCCACTTCGGCGGCCGGGATCTTCAGCCCGTTACGAATCACGATGTCCTTGATCCGGCCGACGATCCGAACCCGGCCGCCGACCACCTCCGCCACATCACCGGTGCGGAACCACTCCCCCTCGAACGCGTATTCGTCGTCCTCGGCGTCGGTGTAACCGAGAAACGTGTGCGGACCCTTGATGCAGCACTCGGTGGGTTCGGACTCGGATCCGACGCGCACGTCGACGTCGCCGAGCGCCACACCGTCGTCGGCATGGCGGATGTCTCGGGGTTCGGTCCGCAGACCGGACGTGCTGACCGGGGTCTCCGAGGATCCATAGGCGCGCATCACAACGATGCCGAACTCGTCTTCGATGCGTTCGACGATCCGCCGGTCCAGCATCGTGCCGCCCAGGTACACCGCGCGTAATGGGACGACGGCGCCGCGCGCCACGGCCTGGTCGAGCATCCGGTCCAGCAGCCGGTCCGGGCCCCCGTACCAGGTCGCACCCGAGCTGACCAGGAGGTCGCAGGTCGCCGCCGGGTCCCAGCGATCTTCCAGAATCACCGGAGCCGCCAGCATCGGACCGATGAACAGCGCCTGCAACACGCCGGTCACCGACGCGAGCGGGCTGATCAAGAAGATCCGGTCGTCGGAACCCAGGCCCGCCGCCGCAATGTAATTCGCCGAAGCCTTGGCCAGCGTGCTCAGCGAATGAATCACGCCCTTGGGCCGCGCGGTTGTGCCCGAGGTGTAAAGCACAAGGCACGGCTCATCGGCTGACCGCGCCGACCGCGGCGCCTGGGTGGTACCCGTTCGGCCATCGTCACCGAGTTCGATCCAATCGCAGCGACCGGACAGCTCCGGGTCGGTGATCGTCGCCCAGTTCGGCGCTACGCCGAATCGTGCACCGGTGCGGGTGAGGATGTCGGCGATCTGCGTCGCCCCGGCACTGCGCGGCACGAGCAGAACCACCGCGTCCACCCGCAGCGCCGCGTGGACCGACACCACCGAGTCCACGTCGTTACCGACTACCACGACGATCGCGCCACCCGGAACAAGGCCGGCGTCGACCATCGCTCGGGCGGCCGAGTCGATGCGCTTGTCCAGTTCCCCGTAGGTCAATTCGGCGCCGCGATCCGCGACGGCAAGCCGGGCAGGGTGCCGCGCCGCGGGGGGTCCCACCAGGTCGATCGGCTCCGCCGTCCAGAAACCGGCCGCTCGGTAGCGGGGCCGCAATTCTTCGGCTCTGCGGCGCGCATGTCGTAGCAACTCAGCCGGGCCAGTCATGAGCCTCCTCCGGCGCCTCGGATGCAAATGGTTGTTCTCGGTTAGGTAAATGTAACCTCTCACGCATGCATTCAATGACTTTCGACAACCAGGTAGCCATCGTCACGGGGGCAGGCGGCGGACTGGGCCGATGCCATGCACTCGAGCTCGCCCGCCGCGGCGCCCGGGTCGTGGTCAACGACCTGGGCAGTTCGGTGGACGGCGACGGGGCGTCGATATCGGCGGCCCAGGCCGTGGTCGACGAGATCACCGCGGCCGGGGGCACCGCGATCGCCAACGGCGACTCGGTGGCCACCGAGGAGGGCGGTGCGGCGATCGTGGCGGCCGCGCTGGAGGCCTTCGGGCAGGTCGATGTGCTGGTGAACAACGCGGGGATTCTGCGCGACGCGGCGTTCAAGAACATGACCGCCGAGCAGGTCGACGCCGTCATTGCCGTGCACCTTTCCGGCGCATTCAACGTCACGCGGGCGGTGTGGCCGATCATGCGGGCGCAGAATTACGGCCGAATCGTTCAGACGACTTCGGGCACCGGCCTTTTCGGAAATTTCGGTCAGGCCAACTACGGCGCCGCCAAGATGGGCCTGGTCGGCATGATGCACGTTCTCGCCATCGAAGGCGCCCGCAACGGCATTGCCGTCAACGCCATCGCCCCCATAGCGCGGACCCGAATGACGGAAAACATCATGGGCGACGCCGGCAAGGCCATGCATCCCGAGCTCGTCACCCCCGTCGTGGTCTATCTGTGTCATCGGTCCTGCGACCGCACCGCGCACATCTACTCGGTGGGCGCGGGCAAAGTGTCACGGGTGTTCATCGGAGTCACCAAGGGAATCGAGGACACGGCGCTGACCGCGGAGTCGGTGGCGTCGTCTATCGACGAGATCGACGACAGCGCCACGTTCACCATTCGGGGCGGACCCATCGCGGGCTGACGCGGAAGGTCAGCGGCCGAGGAACTTGGGCTTCCGGCGCTCGGCGAACGACGCCAGGCCTTCTTGCAGGTCCGCCGTGCGCGACACCACCTCCTGCGCCCAGGCCTCCTGCTCGAATGCGCGGTGCCGATCCGACTCCGACGACACCGACAGCAGCCGCTTGGTCAGCGTCAGCATCACCGTCGGGCCCGCGGCCAACCGTCCGGCGAGTTCCTCGGCGACCGCGTCGGTGTCGTCCGGCGCGGTCACCCGATTGACCAGTCCGAGCCTTTCGCAGGCGGCCGCGTCGACCGGCTCACCGAGCATCAGTAATTCGGTCGCCTTGCGCAGGCCGACGATCCTCGTCAGGAGGTGGATGGCGCCGGAATCCGGCAGGATTCCGCGATGCACAAACGCCTCGACAAGCTTTGCCTCCGTTGACATCACGACCAGATCGCAAGCCAGAACCAGGCTCGCGCCCGCCCCGGCGGCCGTGCCCTTGACCGCCGCGACCACCGGCTTGTCACAGTCGAGAATGGACGCGACCAGCCGCTGCCAGCCCTGCTGAAGCATCCGCGCGATGTCACCCGGACGCTTTTGCACCGGCTCGACGGCGGCCCCGGCGCCCGCCGGTTGCGGTGCGAGGCCGGCCCCGGCGCAGAAGTGCCGGGTGCCGCTGGCGCTCAACAGCACCGCGCGGACGGCGGGGTTGTCATTGGCCCGTACGAATGCTTCAGTTAGTTCGTCACGCGCCAACGGAGACAACGAGTTTCCCGTTTCCTGGCGATCTATTGTCACCCGCGCGACGCCGTCGGCGCCGATCGCACACACGATTCCGGACGCTTCTTCTGACATCTCGTTCACCCCTGCGTTAACGGCGTTTCCGTTTTTCGGGTATCTTAATTTCCACCTTGTCCGGGCGACGACACGGGCCGCCACAACGAGGAGGCAATCCGATGGGGCAGACGGGCCAGATCACCGACGAGGGATTGGCCAGGTTGCGGGCTACCATCGGCATTGCCGTCCCGCACACGCAGCCGCCGCACTACTACCGCCCCAACGAGGACACGTTTCGTCACGTCGCCGAAAGCTACGGTGACGCCAACCCGCTGTGGGCCGATCCCGACTACGCCGCGAAGTCTGTATGGGGAGAGTCTGTGGCCCCACCCGCCCTCGTCGGCGGCGACACGCTGATCGGGGAGGACGAAGTCACGACACTCTCGGACGAGGACCGCGCACTGACCAAGGGCGATCCACTGCGCGGGGTGCATGCCTTTTACGCCTCATCTGCTCGGGAATGGTGGGCGCCGCTGCGCGCCAACCACCGCGTCTTCAGGCGCAATGCCCTGGTGGCCGCGCTCGACAAGAGCAGTGAGTTTGCCGGCCGCGCCATCCACGAATGGTCCGCCCAGGTGTTCCGCGACGACGAGGGCACGATCTTGGGCGGCCAGTACCGCAACATGATTCGCACCGAGCGCAACAAGGCGCGCGGCCGAAAGAAATACGAAGCCGTCCAACTCAAGACGTGGACCGCTGACGAGATAGCCGAGCTCGACGAACGCTACGGGCGCGAACGCCCGCGCGGCGCCGAGCCGCGGTGGTGGGAAGACGTCGACGAAGGCGACGATTTGGGGTCGCTAACAAAGGGTCCGCTGACGGTCACCGACATGGTCTGCTGGCACGTCGGCATGGGTATGGGCATGTACGGTGTGCGTCCGTTGAGACTGGCGTGGCGGAACCGGCAGCGCATCCCCCGCTTCTACACGCCCAACGAGTACGGCGTCCCCGATGCCCAGCAACGCGTGCACTGGGAGCCCGACGCCGCGCGCAACGCGGGCAATCCCACCACGTTCGACTACGGGCGCATGCGCGAGACGTGGTTGATCCACTTGTGCACGGACTGGATGGGTGATGACGCCTGGCTTTGGAAGCTCGATTGCGAGTTCCGTCTGTTCAATTACGTCGGCGACGTCCACACCGTCACCGGTACGGTCGTCCGCAAGTACCTCGCCGACGGTGAACGCCCCGCCGTCGACCTCGAACTCGCGGCGACCAACCACCGCGGCCAGATCACCGCGCCGGGACACGCGACCGTCCTGCTGCCCAGCCGCGACCGAGGGCCCGTGCGCCTGCCCGACCCGCCGGGCGGCGCGACGAACCTCGGCGAATTGCTGACCGCCGTAACGGAACAGTTCGCCGAGCGCTGAGCACATGAGTTACCGCAGTGTTCCCGGCCTTCTGGCCGAACAGCAGGGCCCGACCCTGCAACTGACCCTCGACCGCGCCGAACGCCGTAATGCCGTCAACGACGCGATGCTGGACGCGATGATCGGTCATCTGGTCGATGCCGGCACCGACGAATCGGTGCGGGTCATCAGGATCGACGCCACCGGACCGGATTTCTGCGCGGGCGCGGACCTGATCGCCAACAACGCAAAATCCGAACGGAAACCACGCGTGGGCAGCACGCAGCGCCGCCTACCGAACAAGGCAAATCGGCTAATTCCGTTGATGCTTCAGACGCAGGTGCCCATTGTCGCCGTGGTCCGAGGTTGGGCGATCGGCCTGGGGTTCCACATCGCGCTGGCATCGGACTTCTGCGTCGCCGCCGACGACGCCCGGTTCTGGGAGCCGTTCATGGCGCGCGGCTTCACCCCCGACAGCGGCGCAGCCTGGTTGCTGCCACGGCTCATCGGATTGGTGCGCACCCGACAGCTGCTGATGCTCGGCCGGGAAATCGGAGGAACGTGCGCCGCCGAGTGGGGCATCATCCACGGCGCCTGCGCATCCGACGAATTGCCCTCGGTGGCCGAACAACTCGTCAGAGAACTGGGTGAAGCGCCCACGGTTTCGCTCGGACTCACCAAGTGGTTGCTGCACAGCGCCAACGGCCTCGACCTTGACCGCCATCTCCAGAACGAGGCATTGGCACTCGAATTGTCGAGTCGTAGTGAGGATTTCAAGGAAGGCTTGGCGGCCTTCCGCGACAAACGCGGCGCAGCATTCAAGGGCCGCTGAAGAGGTTGAGATTATGACGCAACTAGCGATCGACCCTGACACGCCGGTCGACGATGCAGTGGCGGCGGTGCGGCAGTGGACCGAGGCCGAGGTTCCGGCCGCCTGGCGCTCGGCCGCGGCCAAGGACCCTGCGACCCTGCGGGCGGTCCGCAGCCCCGCCGATTACCAACAGTGGTATCCGACCTTCGCCGAATCCGGCCTAGTCGTACCCACGTGGGCGCGTGAACACGGCGGCCTGGGTGTTGGCAATGAAGTCGCGCGCGCGATCGATGAGGTGCTCCGCCCGCTTCGCCTGACGCGTCTGAATCCCTTGGGGCTCAACAATGCGGCGGCAGCATTGTTCAGCCACGGTACCGAGGATCAGCGGCTGCGCTTCCTGCCGCCGATCGTGCGCAACGAGGAGAAGTGGTGCCAGCTCTTCAGCGAGCCTGGCGCTGGCTCCGACCTCGCGTCGTTGGCCACCCGCGCAGTGCGCGACGGTGATTCCTGGGTGATCTCCGGTCAGAAGGTGTGGACCACGTGGGCCGATCAGGCGGATTTTGCGATCCTGTTGGCGCGGACGGATCCCGAACAGCCCAAGCACAAGGGCATCACGTACTTCCTGGTCGACATGCACCAGCCGGGCGTCGAGGTGCGACCGCTTCGCCAGATCACCGGCGAGGCCGAATTCAACGAGGTCTTCCTCGACGGAGCGCGGGTGCCCGACGTCCACCGCGTCGGCGCCGTCAACGACGGCTGGCGCGTGAGTGCGTCGACGCTGTCCAGCGAGCGACAGATGGTGTCGGGTTCGGGCTCGGGTGGGATGGGCCGCCTCGGCGGGTCGAGCGCCGAACGGCTGATCATCCTCGCCAGGGAGACCGGACGCTGGGCAGATCCCGTGATCAGGAACAAGGTGATGCGCTTGTGGGCGCAAGAGCGGGTACGCGGCTGGACCAATGACCGCGTGCGCGCCGCGCTTTCGGCCGGCCAGTCCCCCGGCGCGGCCTCGTCGATCGGCAAGGTGCACCAGGCCACCATCAATCAGCAGATCCAGGACCTCATGGTCGATCTGCTGGGCACGGATGCGATCGCCTGGCCCGCCCACGACGATCCGGACGCTCTGCCGCGGGATGTGCAGGGCATGATGCGCAGCCTCGCCAACGGCACCGAGGGCGGCACCACCGACATCAACAAGAACATCCTCGGCGAACGCGTGCTCGGCTTGCCGAAGGAGCCGGACCCCTGGAAGGGCAAGCCCTGGAAGGACATTCCCCGTTCGTGAGCGCCTATGAACGCTTGATCGTGTCCAAGGCCGACGGGATCGGATGGTTGATCCTCGACAGGCCCGAGGCGGGCAACGCCTTCGACGCGCTGATGCTCGACGAGCTCGAGGCCGCCTGGGCCGACCTCGATACCGATCCGGACGTCAACGTGATCGTCAACGCCGCCAACGGCAGGGCGTTCTGCACCGGGATGGACGTGGTCCAGGTCGCGCGGGACAAGGCGGCCATGCGACGACACTCCCGCCGAACCAGGGACGCCGAGCTGAAGATCTCGTCCTGGCACTGCGACGTGTGGAAACCGGTGATCGCCGCGGTCAACGGGGTGTGCGCGGGAGGGGGCCTGCATCTGGTCGCAGACGCCGACATCGTCATCGCCGCCGAACAGGCGTCCTTCACCGACCCCCACGTCTCCATCGGGCAGGCCGTCGCGTACGAGGCGATCACGCTGCTGCGCAAGTCGCCGATGGAGGCCGTTCTGCGAATGACGCTGAGCGGCAAGGGTGAACGCATCTCGGCACAGCGTGCCTACCAGTTGGGCATTGTGTCCGAGGTGGTGCCGGCCGATCAGCTCCGCGCGGCGGCGGGACGTCTCGCGGCCGCGATCGCCACGAATTCGCCGACCGCGATACGCACCACGAAGAAGGCGCTCTGGCACAGTTTGGAAGTCGGCATGACGCAGGCGCGCAGCGACGCCGCCGAGGAGATCTGGCGGCTCCGCAATCACCCCGATCACGCCGAGGGTGTCCGCGCGTGGCGCGAGAAGCGTGCGCCGCAGTGGCAACCGCTGCCCGACGTAGCGGAGGTTCCATGACATACCACAGACTCATCGTCGAACGGCGCGGTCCCGTCGGATGGATCATCAACGACCGCCCTGACCGTCTCAATGCCTACGACGCCGTGATGCGCGAGGAATTCCCCAGGGCCTGGGCGGAATTGAATGCCGATCCGGACGTCCGCGTCATCGTGCACACGGGAAACGGTCGGGCGTTTCAGGTTGGCGCCGATGTCGAGGACCTCGACGGCGAGGCCGTGCAGCAATTCCAGGAGACCATGCGCACACTGGATCTGAAGCTGAGCGCCTGGCACTGCAATGTCGAGAAGCCGGTCATCACTGCCGTCAATGGGGTGTGCGCGGGCGGCGGGCTGCACTGGGTGGCCGACGCCGACATCGTCATCGCGTCGTCGGATGCGACCTTCGTCGACCCCCACGTCTCCATCGGTCAGGTCAGCGCGCTGGAGACCATCGCACTGATGCGAAAGATGCCCGCCGAAGCCGTGTTACGGATGGCACTCGTCGGGAGTCACGAACGGCTCACCGCCCAGCGCGCGTACGAACTCGGCATGATCAGCCAGGTGATCGACCCGCCCGACAAGCTGCGTGACGCCGCCCAGGAGCTTGCCGAGAAGATCGCCAAGAATTCGCCCTCGGCGATGCGCGCCACCAAGCGGGCGCTGTGGGGCGCGCTCGAATACGGCCTCACCGATGCGTGCCGCGAAGGTGCGAAACACCTGACATCGATGTGGGGTCATCCGGACCAGAACGAGGGCCCCCTGGCCTTCGCGGACAAGCGAACTCCGAACTGGGCTCCCCTGGAGGCCGATTCGTGAACCTCGCAACGCTGCTGGACGGTCTGCCCGACGTCGCGGTGCACACGGTCGGGGCCGAGGTACCCCGTGACGAGCTGTCGGCCAGCGCCCAGCGACTCGGCGAGCTGCTCGCCGAGTCCGGGCTGGCGACGGGACAGGTCGTCGCGGCGATGCTGCCCAACGACGCCACCACCATCGCCGCGCTGTTCGGCACGTGGTGCGCCGGCGGCGTGTACACACCGCTGAACCCCAGGGCGGCCGATCCCGAGATCCTCGCCCAGCTGCAAACGCTGCGCCCCGTTGCCATCATCACGACACCCGCTCTCGCACAACGTTTCTCGACTCATCACCTGCCCGTAATCACCGGGGATGCGCTGTTGTGGACGAGGGTCGCGTCGTCAGGCCACTCGCCCGACGGGCCGTGCTACGACGACGACGTCGCGCTGCTGCAGTTCACTTCCGGCACCACGGGACCGCCGAAGCCGGTGCCGCTTCGTCACAGCACGGTGCTCGATCTGATCGACCGGCTGCTGGCCAAACTTCGCGGCACGAAACCTGGCTTGGAAAACGCGTCGGCCCCACCGAAGCGGCCCCCCATGCCAAACCTGGTGCCCTTGTCCTTGTCGCTGTGGGCCGGCATCTACCAGGTGCTGTTCGCGTTCCGGGCCGGTTCGGGCGTCGTGCTGATGGAACGGTTCTCACCGACGGATTTCGCCGCGCTGGTCCGGCGCCACCAGCTGCGATCCACGGTGCTGCCGCCCGCGGCGCTGACCATGGTTCTGCACGACGACTCGGTGGCCGACCTCTCGCCACTGAAGATCGTGCGGTCGATCACCGCTCCCCTGTCGCCCGTGCAGGCGCGCCGGTTCCGGGACAAGTTCGGGGTGATAGTGCTGAACTCCTACGGCCAGACCGAACTCGGGGGTGAGGTGGTGGGTTGGTCGGCCGCCGACGCCCGCGAGTGGGGCGAGACCAAACTGGGTTCGGTCGGCAGGCCGCTGCCCGGCATCGACGTCACGATCGCCGACGACGAGGTGATGGTCCGCACGCCCACGACGTCCGCCCGGAAGATCGATCCAGCCTTCCTGGACCGGCTCACCGACGACGGCTGGTTCCACACCGGCGACCTCGGCTGGTTCGACGACGACGGCTTTCTGTGGCTCGACGGCCGAGTGTCGGACATGATCAATCGCGGTGGCCTCAAAGTGTTTCCCGGCACGGTAGAGGACGTCCTCCTGGCCGCCGATGGAGTGCGCGAAGCCGCCGTCGTCGGCGTTCCCGACGAGCGGCTCGGGGAGGTGCCGTGGGCGTTCGTCGTCAGAGGCGATGAGTCGGTCTCCGAGGCCGGCCTCGTGTCGTGGTGTCGAGAGCGTCTGACGCCCTACCGGGTTCCGGTACGCATCGTGTTCGTCGAACAGCTGCCCCGCAACGATGTCGGCAAGGTGGTCAAACGCGATCTCGCTGCGCTCGCGGACGTGTGACCCTATCTCTTGAACGCCTCCGCGGCGGAAACGATTGTTCTCATTAGTGAGAGTGATGTTAACGTTTGGTGGCAGGTCATCGCTTCGGTAGGAGGGTCTCATGTGGCAGGAACTGGTCCGACTGGCTGTGACCTGGGCAGTGATGTGCGGGCTTGTCGCATTCTTCTACTGGATGCTGGCCAACATCGGCACCTTCTGATAGACGCAGGAGACACAGTGGACGAGCAGGATCGACGACGCAAACGTGGATTGATCGCGTTCCAGGTCTTCATCTACGGAGTGCTGATCGCGATGTTCGCGATCCAACTCCAGATGTATCTCACGAGGGATTGGTGATCAGTGACGAGTCCAACCCGATCGCTCACCACCGACGAGCACGAGGCACAAACGCGTGAGATGCAACGGGGCGCGGATCGATGGTGCATCGCCGGCACCGCACTCATGGGCACCCTCGTCCTCGGAGTCGTAGGCCTGCCCCTATTTTGCCGAGGCATCTATCTGTTGAGAAAGGCGCAGCGCGACGGGTTGTCGGTTCGGCCAATGATGGTCACGCTCATCGGATACGTCATCATCCTCGACGGTGCGATCAACAGCATCGGCTGGGCGCTCGACCTGTTCGCCAACCACGCCCTGATCACCCGCACCGTCTTCACCGCGTGGGGCAACTGGATCGACGCCGGCTATTTCTGGCATTACAACGAACTCTGGATCGGCGGTGCAGGCGCCCCAGGGGAAAAGGCGTGGGTGATGGTCTGCGTCCTGATCGTGTTCCCGATGCGGATCGCGGCCGCGATCGCGCTGCTGCAGATGAAACGCTGGGGCCACCAGTGGACGATCGTGACGTGCTGGTTCGGAGTGATCGTGTGGACCGGCTACATCTTCAATATGACGATGTACGCCGACGTCCGCTATACGGCAGTCGGGCTACCGGTCCTCGGGTGGTGGGCATTCAACATCTTCTACGTGACGCCGTTCCTCGCGATCCCGTACCTGCACACCGTCAACCGAGAGATCTTTTCCGACTAGCACCGAAGGAGGGACCGCCGTGTCTAATTCCACTGTGGGGACCGAGGATTCGGTCGAGCCGTTGCCGGTCGGAACCACCCCGACGTGGGCGCGAATGCACAAATGGCTCAAACGCGGGCTGTACGTCTGCCTGTTCGGGTTGGTCATCGAGGGCTCGTTGACCGTACCTGTGATGGCGGTCTGGTACGGCTGGCCGACGCTATCGCTGACCGAGATCTGCAGTGAGCTCATGAAGGTGCGCTTCTCCGACGAGAGTCTCCAGTGCCAACAGCCCTATCCACTCGGCGGGCCCCCGTTCGGGGGAGCACCCGAAGCGGCCGGCCAGCACACCGCCCGCGACGACTGGGGCATCCAACCGAAGCCCCGGTACGTGCGTATCGGGTTCCGGGAGTTGGTGAAAATTCACGATGACCGCCTAGCGCGCCAGCCGAGTCGATGACGTGGCGTCGCCCACGGTCGTCTTGGGCGCGGCCGACGGTCTGGCGCGCGAGCTGGCAGACGGACTCGATGGCATCGTCGCGGCACCCGGGCGTGGACTGGCATCGGATATCACCGGAGCGGTCGTAGTCGTCGGTACCGATGCGACCCCGCGGCCGTCCGACGCGGTCGGCCTCAGTGGCGAGGAGTGGGATCACATCGTCGACGGGATGATGTGGTCCGCGCTCGCTGCGCTCCAGCGGGCACGGTCCGCGTTAGCACCGCACGGGGGACGAATCGTCGTTGTCGTGCCGACAATCGGCATGGCGGGTGCGGCCCAACTGGTGGCATACACCACCGCGGTGGAAGGCATCCGCGCGATGGCGAAATCCGCGGCGCGGCAATGGAAGCCCGAAGGTGTGTCCGTCAACCTGGTCTTGGCCCCTCTGCGACTGTTCGCGCCCGAGATGGACTCGTTTACCGCGCACCTCACCGCGGCTGTGGTCCACGACGATTCGACGCTTCTCCACACCGTCGTCGAGGCCGTGAAATTCCTCTTGCGGCCGGATATCGATCACCTCGTCGGCGAGACGATCGTCGCCGACGGAGGGGCGGTGATGCTGCCATGAGCCTGCACGGTCTCACCGCGCTGGTGACGGGTTCGGGCGCCGGCGTTGGTCGTGGCATCGCGATGGCTCTCGCCTCGGCGGGGGCGCACGTCGTCGTCGCCACCCGGTCCGAGACGGGGTTGGCCGTCGCCGAGGAAATCACCGCGCGGGGCCACGATGCGACGTGGGCGCGATGCGATGTGTCCGACGGTGACGCAGTGACTGGCGCGATAGAGCTGTCCCTGGCGACCACCGGGCGGCTCGATGCCGTGGTGCACAACGCCACGAGCAACGCCTCGAGCCAGCCGCACCAACTGGCTGATGTAGATCGTTCCGTTTGGGGCGACCACTACTCGGTGTCACTTCGTGGAGCGCACTTCTGCGCCGTTTCAGCATTTCCCGCCTTGAAGAAGAGGGGCGGCACCTTCCTCGTCATGACCTCACCCGCCGGCATCGAAGGCAGCGCGACCCTGCCGCTCTACGCAACCATGAAGGGCGCGTTGCGCGGTTTCGCCAAGAGCCTCGCGCGGGAATGGGCCCCTCACGGCATCACGGTGAATGTTGTTTCACCACTGGCATATTCACCCGCGATGACCTTGGCGATAAGCGCCGATCCGGCGATGGAGGAAAGGCTGGCACGCCGAATCCCGCTGGGACGCATCGGAGACCCCGAAAGCGATATCGGCTCAGCCGTGGCATACCTTATCGGTCCCGCCGCTCGCTACGTCACCGGGCAAACCCTCGGAGTCGATGGCGGCCATTTCACGAATCTCTGAGCCCCTTCGCTACAGATACCCACGTTCGCTATGATTGAGAATCACTATTCTCACGCCTGCTGGAGGTGCTGGTGAGCGACGACAAAGCGTTCGAGGTCTGGGACGCCGACAACCACATGTACGAGACCATCGACGCCTACACGCGGTATCTGCCGGAGAAATACTCCGAGGCGCTGAAGTTCATCGACGTCAACGGGCGCAAGAAGTTGCAGATCTTGGGCACGGTCACGGAGTGCATCCCCAACCCGACATACGAGGTGATTCCCACCCCGGGCGCCTGGTCCGATTACTTCCGGGGCATAAACCCAGAGGGCAAGACGTTGCGGGAGCTCGCCGAACCGATCCGCTGCCCCGATGAGTTCAGGCGGCCCGACCTACGCCTGGCGCTGATGGACCGGCAGGGCGTCTACGGCGCCGTGATGTTCCCGACGACAGCGGGCATGCTCGAAGAAAGGACCAAATCCGACACCGAGCTCACCCACGCGGTCACGCATGCGTTCAACCGCTGGCTGCTTGATGACTGGACGTTCAACTACCAGGACCGGATCTTCCCCGTTCCTGCGATCTCGCTGAACGATCCCGCGCTGGGCGTGCAGGAACTCGAATGGTGCCTGAACAATGGCGCCCGGACGGTATTGATCCGGCCGGCACCCGTTCCGCGCGAGGACGGCACGTCGCGGTCACCGGCGCTGCCGGAGTTCGACGATTTCTGGCGACTGGTCGAGAATTCGGGTATCTCGGTGCAGATGCACAACTCGGACTCCGGCTATGAGCGCTACGTCGACGACTGGGAGGAAGCTACGGAGTTCAACGGATTCGCGCTGAGCAAGCTGCGGGGTTTCATCTACGAGGAGAGCCGAAACATCTTCGACACTCTTGCGGCGTTCATCGCGCACGGGGTGTTCGAGCGCTTCCCCGGGGTACGCATCGGCGTCGTCGAGAACGGCGGCTCGTGGGCACACCGCCTGTTGGACGTGTTCGACCGCGTATACCGCAAGAGGCCATACGACTTCAGCGAGCATCCCTGCGATGTCTTCCGCAGACACGTGTGGATCAATCCGTTCCACGAGGAGGACATGTCGCACCTCGTCGACATCCTGGGTGCGGATCGGGTGATGTTCGGCTCGGACTACCCGCACCCCGAGGGGCTGGCCGAGCCCGCGGATTTCGTCAAGGAGCTCGAGGGTCTTCCGGAGGACACCAGGGCACGAGTGATGGGCGGCAACCTCAAGGAGCTCATCGGCGTCTAGCGGGCCCGATGAAGTGCTTCAGCCGAACCGCGCCCGCAGCTCGGTCTTGAGGACCTTGCCGGTGCTATTCCGGGGCAGCGCATCCACGATTTCGAGTCGTTCGGGCGTTTTGTGCTTGCTCAGTCCCCGCGCTTGACAGTGTTCGAAGACCGACGAAAGCGTCACCGCCACACCCGGGCGCGCGACGACGACAGCGCAAACACGCTCGCCGGTCCGCTCATCCGGCACCGCGATGACGGCCACGTCGGCCACCGCCGGGTGGCTGGCCAGGACACCCTCGACCTCCAAGGCCGAGATGTTCTCCGCATTGCGGATGATCGCATCCTTGATCCGGCCGGTGACGACGACGTTGCCGTCGTCGTCGATGCGGCCCAGATCTCCTGTGCGAAACCATCCTTCGGCGTCGAACGCGTGGGCATCCAGAGTTGCGTCGACGTAGCCGAGGAAGCACTGCGGCCCCTTGAGCCGCAACTCCCCCTCCGTGCCACGCGACACCTGCTGTCCAGCTTCGTCGACGACCCGTACCGCAACGCCGGGCACCGGTTTGCCGACGGTGTGATCCAGCAGCTCCGCCGGACCGTTCGGCGCCTGAGAGGTGGCGACCGGAAATTCGGTCAAGCCCCACGCATTGGCCACGCCGTCGACCGAAAGCGTTTGTCGCACTTGGTGACCGAGCTCGGCGGTGATTGGCGCACCCCCTCCGACGCAGCCCCGCAGATCGGGGTAGAGCGGTTCGTCACCATGCTTCGCCTGCGCCGCCATGAAGGCGACGAAGAAGGGCGTCGCGCTGCCCAGCAGAGTCGGGCGGTGCGCCGCGATGGCGACGGGGGTCTCGACGGGGTCGAAGGCGTCGAACAGCACCAGCTTCATCCCGGTGAGCAGGGCCGCGGCGAGCATCGCGGCGCCTCCGATGTGCGAAACCGGAAACGCGATCGGGTTGACGTCGCGACTGGACGCCCCGACGATCCCGATGACCCCTGCCGAACCGGCGATGACCGACCGGTCGCAGTGCCGCGCTCCTTTCGGTGCCGCCGTCGTGCCCGACGAATAGTAGATCCACCGCGGTTCCTCGCCGCCGCGCGGCGGTGGAGGCAGCTCTTTTGGTTCCCCCACAGGCAGCCGAAGTCCGCCGGTGACGGGTGCGTCGTGGTCGACGACCACGACGGTCATGTGCCGCTCACCGGCACGTTCACAGGCGAGCTGATACGCGAGCGCGGTGTGGTCGAAGTCGCGCCACAATCCCGGGACGATGATGACTTCGGTCCCGAGTTGTGCTGTCACAAACCGCAGTTCGCTTTCGCGCCATATCGGCAGCACCGGGTTCTGCACCGCACCGAGGCGCGCCAGCGCCGTCATGACGACCATCGTCTCCAGCGTGGTCGGCAGTTGCCAGGACACCACCGTGCCCGCACCGATCCCCCGCTGCGCCAGCGCCGCCGCACAAGTCAGTGCGGAGTCCCGCAGCTGCGCGCACGACAGGCTGCGCCCATAGTCGTCCGCGAGGACGACCCAGTCGGGGTGCGCCCGCGCGGCGGTCTCCACCAGGGACCAGTAGGTCTGCGCCGCAGGACGTGAGGTCATCGGCTCGGCAGGTGCAGTCGGCGCTTGGCAAGAATGTTGCGCATCATCTCCGAGCTGCCACCGGATATCGTGTAGGCGCGCGACCACAGCCAGCATTCGCGCAACCGTTGTTTGGCCTGCCCCAGTTCATGGATTTCGCCGCCGACGACCGCCGTCGACGCCGCCAATTCCGCGCCGTAGGCCGCTACTCGGTGGTATGTCTCGGCGAAGCTCAACTTCGCGATCGAGCCGTCACCCGGTTGTTCGTCGCCCGATGTCAGCCGCTCCACGTGATCGTCGATGAACGCCTTGGCCACTTCGACCTCCATGGCCAACTCGGCGACCTTCTGGCGTATGTCGGCGGACTCCAGCGCGGGTGCGCCGTCGACCTGCGCGTGGCGGGCCACGACGACCAGATCATCGATCAGCAGTTCCAGCAGAACGACGTTTCCACCGATGCCGAATCGTTCAAAGTCCAGGCCCGCCATGATGATCGACCAGCCGTCGCCCGCCGCGCCGATCAGGCTCTCGGCACCGACGCGGACTCCGGTAAGGAAGACCTCATTGACCTCGATCGCATCACCGATCGTGCGGATCGGACGAACCTCGACGCCGTCTGCCGAGAGCGGCACGGCGAAGACCGACAGGCCGTGGTGGCGCGACGACGCCGGGTCGGTGCGCATCAGAGCGAGGCCCATGTCGGCCCAGTGGCCGTCGGTGATCCAGGTCTTCTGCCCGTCGAGGCGCCAGCTGCCGTCGCCTTGCCGCGTACCGCGGCTGCGCACTCCGGCGATGTCGCTGCCGGCCTCGGGCTCGCTGAGCAACTGGCACCAGACATGTTCGCTGCGCCGAATCGATGGCAGCAGCATTCGTTTCTGCTCGTCGGACCCGAAGTGCAGAAGGACATGGGCGGCCAGGTTCACCTGGTCCACCGGGCGCGGCGCGCGGGCGCGCAGGATCTCCTCGCTCACGATGCGGTCGTGCAGCGGGTGGTAGTCGTCGCGACCGCCGTATTCGACCGGCCAGTCCGCACCGGCAAACCCCGCCTCGAACAAGCCGGCGAACCACGTGCGCAACAGGGCTTCCTGCTCGGCGGTCTCGGGCGCTCGGTGGCCTTCGCGCGCCTCGATCGCCGGTGCGTGTTCGGCGATGTGTGCCCTGACGCGATGCCTGAACTCGGTCAGCTGCGCCTCGGTGGGCCGGTCGACGAAAGCGCTCACCAGCCGGACACCTCCGCCAGCAGCGCGCGACTCGACCGCGCCGTGCCGATCAGGTGAGAGTTGGTGAAGACGCGACGCAGTTCGTAGTGCAGCGGGTACTCCCAAGTGAATCCGATGCCGCCCGACAGTTGCATGCATTCGTCCACGGCGGCCGATGCTTTCGCCGCCACGAACGCGTGCGCGGCCGCCGCCAGGGCGGTCGCCCGTTCGTCGCCGGAGGCGATGGCGCGCGCCGCTTTCATGATGACGGCCCGGGCTTTGACCTCGAAGACCAGCAGCTCGACGAGCCGGTGCTGAATCGCTTGGAAGCTCGCGATCGGTGCCCCGAACGCCACGCGCTCCCGCAGGTATGCCGTCAGGCGTTCAAGGGTCATCGATGCGGCGCCCACGGAGTCGGCGGAAACGAGCAGCCGAGCCACGGCCATCAGCTCTGTGGCCCTTTCGGGCGGCCCGATCAGGGTGCTGGGCGCGTCGGTGAGGTCGATACGCCAGACCGTTCGGGTGACGTCGAGCAGGTCGCCGTCCAGCAGCGTCCGCGCGGGATCCGGGTCACGAATCAGGTGAATTCCGTTGCGTCCCAGAAGAAGGACGATGTCGACTTCATTGCCGCGAATGATCCGTGCGGAGGCGTCCGCGGGGGCGAAGCCCGCTACCGTCGTGCCGGCGAGCAGGCCCGGGAGTAACTGTTCCCTCACATCGGCGGGCGCCGAGGCAAGCGCGGCGGCCGACATTGTGGTTCCGAACCATGCCGACCTGTCGTTCGCTCGTCCGAGTTCTTCGGCTATGACGCACGTTTCGACGGGGCGCCAGCCTGCGCCACCCGCCTCCTCATCGACGAGGAGCCCGGTCCAGTCCATCGCGGCAAGGTCCTTGACGGATTCCTTTTCGCCGCGTTCGGCCAAAAACTCCCGCGCCGACCTGCGCAGCAGGTCGAGGTCGACGTCGACGTCTGCCATCGGGCGGCTAGCTCCGGGACAGCAGCTGGTCGGCGTTGTCGCGCATGATCCGCCGCTTGGCGGCGTCGTCGAGCGGGTCGAGCAGCTTGGCAAACTCGGCCGGCACGGCCAGGCCTTCGGCGTGCGGGTAGTCCGAGCCCATCACCAAGCAGTCGTCGTATCCCAAGCCCGCGACGATTCCTGGGATGTCGTCCTCGGGGTAGGGCACGACACGGACGTGACGGCGGAAGATCGTCGACGGCCGCTCCGTCAGCTTCCCACCAATCCAGGGCCCGTTGCGGCCCATCCCTCTGCTCTTGTCCATGTGTTTGACGAAGAACGGCACCCATTCCGCCCCGTGCTCGGCGACGAGGACGTTCAGGCCGGGGAAGCGACCGAAGAGGTTGTCGAAGATGAGAGCGGACAACGTCTCCTCGATCGGCCGCTGGCCGTAGACATTCATCCACTGCCACGCCGACATGTGCCAAGAAGCCGGGTCGGAGTTTTGTCCCCAGGCGGGCGAGATCGCATTGAAGTACCAGAACGGCATGATGTGGAACACCAGGATGCAGCCGGCCTCCTGCAAGCGTGCATAAATCGGGTCGAAGTACGGGTCGCCGGGCGATCGACCGTAAGCCGGCCCGGTCGGCAGCAGCACGAATTTTGCGCCCTGCGCGATGATGGCCTCCGTCTCGGCGATCGCAGAATCCAAGTCGCGCAACGACATCAGCGCCGTGGCGAAAATTTTGTCTTCGTAGTTGAAACCCCACTCTTCGTCGAACCATCGGTTGAACGAGCGCAGGTTGGCGTACAGTGCCGCTGTGTCGTCGACGTAGTGTTCGGCGGCCAGGGCCATACCGCTGGGATAGATGACCATACGCTCGATGTTCTGCTCCGCCATGACGGCAAGGCGTGCACCGCGCTCGATGAATTCCGGTTGCATGGGTTGCGGCTCGTAGGACTCCTCGGGGTTGCCCGATCCCATCTGCTTGAGCATCTCCTTGAGCGAGCCCGGCCGATAAGCGACATCGAGGCCCAGTCCCCCTTCGCTGTTGAACGTGGCGACCCGATGTCCCGCAAGGATGACCTCGACGCCGTCCGCCCCGCGCACGGTGGTGATCGCCCGGTCCCGAAACTCCTCCGGCAGATAACGGGTGAACGCGTCCCGCGTCTCGTAGCAGTGGGTGTCGCAGTCAAAGATGCCGTAGTCGAGTTTCGTCGTCACCGCTTCGCTCCTTAAGCGCGAGAATGATTATTCTCTATTTTCACAAAACATACTATCCTGATCCGACAATGGCCATCTCGCGCGGGATGGCCAGGCGCCCGAGTGAGGGACGCCGGCGTCGGCCGCGATCGCGCAAAGGAAGACATGACTCCATCAAAACCGCCGTACGACAACATGATCGGGTGGGCACCGCTGAGCGTTCGGTCTGCCGCGTTGCGTATCACAGATCCCGCGGCAGCCCGGGTGCGGCCGAACCGGGAGGCCCTGCGTGCCGTCAAGTGAGGTCGACGAGCTTCGCAGCGTCGTCCGCGACTACTTGAGCGCGACATCGCCCAGCGAGACCGTTCGCAAGCTGATGGCGACGGACATCGGGTACGACGAGGCGTCGTGGCGCCAGATGGCGGGCGAGTTGGGACTGCAGGGCATAGTCGTGCCGGAACGATGGGGCGGGGCCGGTGCCGGTGCGGTCGAACTTGCGGTGGTGTTCGAGGAAATGGGACGCCCGCTGGTGTGCTCCCCCTTCTTCGCCACCGTGGCGCTGGCGACGCAGGCCATTCTCGCCAGCGAGGACGACGCGGCGGTGGAGCGGTTCGTTCCTGGGTTCGTCGACGGTTCCACCACCGCGACGCTGATCCTCAACGGCCAACTCGGCGCGTGGGACCCGGATGCCGTGACGTTGCGGGCCGACCGCCGGGGCGCCGGTTATCGGATCCGTGGTGAGGCGCCGCTCGTTATCGACGGTCACACCGCGGACGTCGTCTTGGCGCCGGCCATCACCGACGCGGGCGTGTCGTTGTTCGCGGTACGTGCCGGGCCAGAGGGGCTTTGTCGCACGCCGTTGGCCGGACTCGACCGCACCCGCAAGGTGGCGCGGGTGCAGTTCGACGGCGCACCGGCGGAGCTGATCGGAACAGACGGTGGTGCCGCGAAGTTCCTTGCCCGCACATCGGACCTCGCGCTCGTCGCGCTGACGGCCGAACAGGTCGGCGCGGCGCAACGGTGCCTCGATATGGCCGTCGACTACGCCAAGAATCGAATTCAGTTCGGTCGGCCGATCGGTAGTTTCCAAGCGGTGAAGCACCGGTGCGCGGACATGTTGGTTCAGGTGGAGGGCGCGCGATCGGCCCAATCGCATGCGGCCGCAGTGGCCGGCACCGATGATCTCCCGACCGCCGCGTCGGTCGCGAAGATGGTGTGTTCGGAAGCCTTCCTGCAGGTTGCGCTCGACAACATGCGCATCCACGGCGGAATCGGCTTCACCTGGGAACACGACGCCCATTTGTACGTCCGCCGCGCCAAGGTCAGTCAGCTGATTTTCGGCGACCCGGACTACCACGCGCAGCGCCTGGCCACGCTCGTCTCTGAATGAAAGGATCCTCGTGACCGTCTCCTTTTCCCTCGAACTGCCGACTCATCGTGTCGACACGGTCGATGAGTTCGTAACCGCTGAAGCGATCGCCGAAATCGCGCGAGTGGCCGAGGAGAGCGGGTTCGCGGCCATCCACGTCACCGATCACCCCGCACCCGATGCGAAGTGGCTCGACCACGGCGGCCACCACGCCCTTGATCCGTTCGTCGCGTTGGCTTTCGCGGCCGCCGCAACGACCGACATCAGGCTGCTGACCAATGTCTACATCGCCGCTTACCGAAATCCCTTTCTCGGCGCCAAATCGATTCAGAGCCTCGCCGCGTTGTCAAAAGGACGCCTCATTCTCGGAACTGCCGCCGGATATCTCAAGCCCGAATTCAAGGCCCTCGGAATCGATTTCGACAGCCGCGGCACTCTGCTCGACGAGGCACTGGACGTACTGGACAAGGTGCTCACCGGCGAGGACATCGCCTACCAGGGGACGTCATTCGCCGCCCGCGGTGTTCGGCTGCGCCCGCTGCCGACGACTCCCCCACCGGTATGGGTCGGCGGCAACAGCAAGCCGGCCGTGCGCCGGGCGGTATCGCGCGCCCAGGGGTGGGCACCGTTCATCACGTTCGGCTACGCCGCCGCCTCGCGCACCGCGGAGATTTCGACCATCGAGGATCTGGAGGTCGCGATCGGCTGGGCCAAGCAGTACGCGGCCGACATCGGCCGCACCGCACCGCTGGACATCTGCTTCTCCGCGGGAAACCTCTTGGAGGACAGCAGATCGGCCGACGAACGTCACGCCATCATCGCGCGGCTCGCTGCCGCCGGGGTCACCTGGCTGACCATCGCCCCGTCCGGCTCCGACCGGAACGAACTCATCGAACGTTCGCGCGCCTTCGCCAAGGAGTTCATCACGGCATGACCCTTAGGCCATCAGGCTGTCGGCCGCGAACGCGTCCACACTGATCCGGCGATGGGCGAACAGCCACCGACCATTCAGGGGCACAAGAACGTCGCGGTAGCGGCCCCAGTGGTCGAGTCCGATGTCGGTGTGGACCGCGAAGTAACTGCTGACCTCGACCCTGGTGTTTGCCACCGACCCGAACCGAATGCTGGAGACATGGTGGCGGACGTGGGTCGGAGCGCGCCGTGCCGGCTGGCCCGGTGTCGAAGGCCGTGTCACCGCGGCGCCGAGGCCGGTCTCGATTTGCGCGGGCCCCGTCAAGCGCTCGGCACCGCCGGTGAATTCCAGCACTCCCTCGTCGCAGAAACACGCCGCCAGCGCACGAAGATCGAATCGATCGGTGGCGGCGGTGTAGTCGGCCAACGTCTGCCGTACCGACTCCCGCACTTCAAGCTCCCAAGCCTCCATCGGTCCTCCTCGTGGAAATTGAGTTCCAGCACACGATAACGTCTATTCTCATGCCACCACCCAGCCTTCAAGCCATGCTCGATCCCGCAACCACCGCGCTGGTGACCCAGGAGTGCCAGGGCGGGGTGATCGGGCCGCAGGCCGGCCTGCCATTGCTCGCCGAAGAGGCCCGGCGCGAAGCCATTCCCAACATCGCCAGGCTGCTCGGCGCCGCCAGGGCGGCCGGTGTCGCGGTCGTGCACTGCCTGATCGAGAAACGCCCGGACAACCGAGGATCGAACAGCAATGCCCGGCTGTTCATGGCCGCAAAATCGTTCGCCGCCGACCTGACTCCCGGCAGCCCCGGCGCGTCGGTCCTGCCCGAACTCGGTCCGGTACCCAGCGACCTCGTGCTGACCCGCACCCACGGCGTCGGACCGATGACGGGTACCGATCTTGACTCGGTGCTGCGGAACATGAACATCAAGACCATTGTGGGAGTGGGCGTTTCGGTCAACATCGCCATCCAGAACTTCGCGATGGACGCGGTGAACCGCAGCTATCAGTTCGTGTTGCCGCGTGACGCGGTGAGCGGGTATCCACGGGAGTATGCCGAGTCCATCATCGATAACACGCTGTCCCTGCTCGCCACGGTGACCACCACCGATGCCGTGATTGACGCGTGGAAAGGGATCCCGGCGTCCTGACCCCGTCTGGATGTTGAAAAGCCAAAGTGATAACGTCGTTCTCACTTAGCGTAAACGCTCATATTCGCTGCTCGGAGGAGGGATAGCCTCATGTCACCCCGGTCTCTGCCGTACCCGGTTTTCGACATCGACAACCACATGTACGAGACGACGGACGCGCTCACCAAGTACCTGCCGAAGGAGCACCGCGGAAAGGTCGGCTACGTCGAGGTCAACGGCCGACCCAAACTCGTCGTCAAGGACCACATCAGCCACATGATCCCCAACCCGACGTTCGAGCGAGTCGCCAGGCCGGGCAGCGCGGAGGACTATTTCCTGGGCAACAATCCCGAAGGCCTCAACTTCCGCGAATTCATCGGCGAGGCAATGGATGTCATCCCGGCGTACCAGTCACCCGCGCCGCGACTGGAACTGATGGACGAACTCGGCATCGATCAGTGCGTCATGTATCCGACGCTCGCCAGCCTCATCGAGGAACGCACGACCGACGACGTCATCCTCACGCACGCGATCATTCATGCGCTCAACGAATGGATGCACGAGCACTGGACGTTCAACTACCACGACCGGATCTTCGCCACCCCCGTGATCTGCCTGCCCCTGGTGGACGAAGCCATCAAGGAATTCCACTGGGGCCTCGAGCGCGGCATGAAGACATTCCTGGTGCGGCCCGCACCCGTGCCCAGCCGCTTCGGCGGTTCGCGCTCCATGGGCCTCCCCGAGTTCGACCCGTTCTGGGAAGAGGTCGTCAACGCCGGCATGCCGGTCACCATGCACGCCTCGGACAGCGGCTACCAAAAACACCTCATGGAGTGGGAAGGCGGCGACGAGTACCTCTCCTTCAAGCCGAGCGCGTTACGCGAAGTCGTGATGGGCCACCGCGCCATCGAGGACACCCTGGCCGCGATGATCTGCCACGGCGCGTTGTCGCGCTTCCCGGATCTGAAGATCTTCTGCGTCGAGAACGGCAGCGGGTGGGTCCGCAATCTGCTCGAGCAGCTCAACACCGCGTACAAGATCATGCCCAAGGAGTTCGACGAGCACCCGGTCGAGGTGTTCAAGCGAAACATCTACATCCATCCGTTCCTCGAGGACGACCTCAAGGGGATTATCGACATCATGGGCGAGGATCACGTGATGTTCGGCTCCGATTTCCCGCACCCCGAGGGCATCGGTGATCCGCTGAGCTTCGTCGATCGGCTCGACGGTGTCTCCGAGGCCGCCAAGGCGAAGATCATGGGCGGCAACGCTATTGAGCAGTTGGGGCTCAAGGTTCCGGCATGACCCGGGTGCCCACATCCCCGAAGGTTTACGACGGAATCGCCGACTTCGAGGCTCACGTCGGCGAGCACCTCGGTTTCAGCGATTGGCGCCAGGTCACGCAGAAGGAAATCGACTTGTTCGCCGAGGCGACCGGTGACCATCAATGGATCCACGTCGACCCTGAGAAGGCGGCCGCCGGTCCCTACGGCAAGACCATCGCCCACGGCTATCTGACCTTGTCGCTGGTACCCATTCTCGTGCAACAGATCTACCGGGTAACCGGCTTGGCGATGCAGGTCAATTACGGTAGCGACAAGCTGCGCTTCCCCGGCCCGGTACCGGTCGATTCCCGCATCAGGGCTGGCGCCGAACTGCTCAAGGTTGAGCGCAACGACAAGGGCGGCCGGGCCACGGTTCGCGTCACCGTCGAAGTGGAGGGCAGCGACCGCCCGGCGTGCGTCGTCGACACGATCGCCGCGATGGTCGACGCCTGACCGAACGGGCCGAGTTCATCGACTACGCGTTGAGAACGCGTTCCCCGATCACTCGTTGCTCCCGCAACGCGGCAATCTCCTGAGCGGAAAGTCCAAGCGCTCCAAGCACCTCGGCGTTGTGCTGCCCGAGTGTCGGCGCCGCGGCCCTGTGCTGGTGTGCGGGTCCCGGCGAGATGCGAAAAGGCCAGCCGGGAAACCTCTGTTGGCCGGTGATCGAATGGTCCAGGTCCTGATAGAAGCCGCGCGCGTCGAGTTGCTCGACGTCATACATCCGGTCGGCCGTCAGTAGTCGCTCGGCGGGCAGGCCATGCCGGCCAAACGCTGCCACGACCTCCTCCGCGGTTCGCTCGCACGTCCAATTCGCCAGTACCTCGTCGAATTCGTCGTGGTTTTCCCGGCGCGCCGCAGCGGAGGCGAATCTCGGGTCGTTGCGCAGGTCGGGGCGGTCAATGGCGTCCAGCACCGCTCGCCAGTCATCGTCATGACGCACCGAGAGCGCGACCCAGTCGTCGACATCGGCGGTCGCGTACACGCCCTGCGCGTAGTCGCGGTGCCGGTTTCCCTCGCGCGGCCGCACCGCGCCCGTCAACGAGTATTCGATGACGGGTTCGGCTGTCACCGCCGCGCCGACCTCGATTTGCGCCGCCTCGATCAGCTGCCCCTCGCCGGTGGACCGCCTGTGCTCGAGGGCGGCCAGCAGCGCGACGCATGCGTGTACGCCGGCGATCGGGTCGGCGGGCCCCTGCAGATTGCACGGCGGGCCGTCCGCATAACCGGTCGCGGCCGACATGCCTGACACCTGTTCGATGTTCAGCGCCCAGCCCACGTAGTCGCGCCACGGCCCCTGGAGCCCGAACCCGGGCATCCGCACCATGATCACGCCGGGGTTGAGCCGCGCGATGGAGTCGTAATCCAGTCCGAATTGTTCGACGACGCGCGGCGAGAAGTTCTCCACCACCACGTCGGCCTCCGCGGCCAGTCGCAGCGCCAACTCTCGACCGGTGGCAGAGGTGAGATCCAGCGTGATGTCGCGCTTGTTGAGATTGGTTCCCTGCCACAGCGGCCCGCGCTCGTACCAGTCGTCGCCCTCGCGCAGCAGCGAGCCCGAGTAGCGGTGTCCGTCGGGCCGCTGAATGGATTCGACCTTGATCACGTCCGCCCCGAACGCACCGAGGTAGCACGTCAGATACGCGCCCGCCCAGAAAGTGCTCAAGTCGAAGACCTTCAACCCGGCGAACGGCAAAGAGACGTCGGCGACGTCACCCGTCGGGCGCGGTGCGTCGCGCTTGCTCCACGTGGCCTGCGCGCCGTTTGTTCGGAGGGCGGGAGCGGGCAATGGCGGCGGTACCGGGGTCTTCGAGAGCCGGAACGGCGCGCCTGGCCTGGTGAATCGCCATCCGTCGGTGGCCGCGTCGACGAAAAACCCTCGCTGCGCATACTGCGGGCAGCCCAGGATCGTGTCGCCGTCGGTGATCGGCGCCGCGGGTATGCGCATGGCCTGGCTCAATTCGACCAGGTCGGCGACGGACATCGAGTCCAGGAAGGGTTGGGCCTTGGCGAAGAACTCGTCGCGCTCGGGCCCGCCGAGCATGATCGCGAGCTGGTGGTCGCCGAACTCGGGCAAACCGACCATCGCGCACACGTCCAGCCAGTGCTGACCGGTCAGGCAGTTGATCCCGATCCAGCCGTCGGAGGCACGCACGATACCCAGCATCGGCGCGGCTTTGGAATTCGTCGGCAAGCCAAGGCTTTTCAGGCGGGCGGCCATCAGCATGGGATAGGGCAGCGTCGACAACAACGACTCGAACATCGACACGTCCACCTCGACCGGCCGGTGCGTTTCGGCCGTGGCGACGCGTAGGGCCGTCAGCGCGCCGAGGGCCGCGTATCCGCCCGCGATGTATTCCGGGATGCGGGCGCCGGCCTGTAGCGGCGCACGGCCGGGCTCACGCACGTTGATCCAACCCGCCGCCGCCTGCAGGGTAAGCGGAGTCGTCACCCGGTCACGCAGTGGCCCCTCCTGACCGAAGCTGGAGATCCGAACCACGACGAGATCCGGGTTGACCCGGGCCAGGGTTTGCGCGTCCAGACCCCACGCCTGGCGCTCAGGTGCGCCCCCCGGTAAGTCTTCGACCAGGACATCCGCCAGGGAGATCATCTCGCGCAGGACCTCAAGGCCATCTTGATGCGCGAAATCGACCGTGGCGCCGCGCTTTCCGGCGTTCAGGTACTCGAACAGCCCACTTCGCTCCGGATGAGGACCACCGGGCGGAAAGGGACCCCAGCGGCGCAGCGGGTCACCTGACGGGGGCTCGACCTTGCGCACGTCGGCGCCCAGGTCCACCAGCAGCTTCGCGCAATAGGGGCCCGCGATCTCGGAGGCCAACTCGACGACGCGCAAGCCCGCCAGGGGTCGGTTCACGCGGGTATCCCGATGGCCTTGGGCTCCATATAGGCCCGCAGTCCCATCACGCCGCCCTCCCGACCGATGCCGCTCTGCTTGAAGCCTCCGAACGGCGCGTCTCCGGGGATCGTGCCATTGACCGAAACCTGTCCGGTCCTGATCCGGCGGGCGATGGCCACCGCACGGTCGATGTCGCTCCCCCACACCGCGCCACCGAGGCCATAAGAAGAATTGTTGGCGATGGTCACCGCGTCGTCGTCGTCGCGATACCGCAGCACGGTCAGCACGGGACCGAACACCTCTTCCTGCGCGATATACGAATCGGCGGATGCATCGGTGAGTATCGTTGGCTCGAAATAGAAACCGCTGCTGCGATCCTTCGGACGGCCTCCCCCGGCCACGACGGTCGCACCGTCGGCTTCGGCGCGTTTGACGAATCCCTCGACACGGTCGAGCTGCTCGCGGCTGATCAACGGCCCCATGGTGACCGCCGGATCGACGGGATCGCCGATCACGACCCCGCGGGACAACTCGGCGAGCCGGTCCACCACGTCGTCGTGGATCGCCTCGGGCAGCAGCAACCTGCTGTTGAGAATGCAGGCTTGACCCGCGTGCATCGTGCATCCCTCGAACAACAGCCGATCCAACAAGTCGTCGCTGACGTCCACGTCGGGCAGCAGGATGGTCGCCGACTTGCCCCCGCATTCCAGCAGAACGCGCTTCATGGTGGTCGCCGCTCCCGCCATCACATCGCGGCCGACGACAGAGCTACCGGTGAAGCTCACCATGTCGACCCTGGGATCCAGGGTCAGGCTCCGGCTGGCCTCGACGCTGGTCGGCGTCACCACGTTGACGACGCCGGGGGGAATATCCGTGTCCTCGTCGATGATTCGCGCCAACGCCAGCCCGGCCAGCGGTGTCAGCGGTGAAGGCTTGAGCACCAGCGTATTTCCCGCCGCCAGTGCCGCGCCCAGCTTCATGACGTTGAGGGTGTGCGGGAAGTTCCACGGCGTCATGGCCGCCACCACACCGAGCGGTTCGTAGCGCAGCAGTGTGGTGCCCGCGGCCCCCCACGCATCCATCGGCGCCTCGGCGGGCTCCGTCGCGAGCTCGGCCGCATGACCGACCATGAATGCCGGACCATCGACGTGGATTAGCCGTTCGTTGGCGGAACAACCCCACTCGGCCTGCGCGAGTGCGTAGACCTCCTCGCCCCTGGCCATCAGCGCATCGCTGAGTTGTTGCAGGCATCGGGCCCGTTCCGCGGGCTCTGCCGTGGGCCACGGACCCGTGTCGAAGGCGGACCTGGCCGCTGCGACCGCCTGCCGGACCTGCGCCACGCTCGCATCGGGCGCCGTTTGGATCACCGCCTCGGTGGCGGGATTGACGACGTCGTAGCGTCCGCTGTCCGGGTCGGTCCACTGGCCGTCAATGTAGTGACCGTAGGCCTCGAGGAGCGAACTCGACCCAGCCATCCTGCCTGCCTTCCTGACTGCACGATCGTGAAGCAGCGCGGGCGACGCCACCGAGATAACTTACATACTCAAACTGTGTGTACACGCCGGCGGCAACGCCGTCAACGGCTAATTTGAGCCATTTCTAGCCTGATATGCGGTGATTGACAGATGATCCAGCTCTCCTGTAGACAGCATGGAAACGGACATTCTTGTGTCATCTGTCCGGACAGCCCAGTGTCAAGGAAGGCGTGCGGTGCCCACTACTACTGTTCCCTTGCACTCTCCGGACTTCTACGCCGGCGATCCCTACCCGGCCTACCGGGAACTCCGTAACACGACGCCCGTCGTGTGGAACGACGTCACCAACTTCTGGGCGCTATTGAAGTACGAGGACGTCCGCTACGTTTCGGGCCACCCACTGTCCTTCTCGTCCACGAAGGGCATCACGATTCCGGATCCCAGCCAGCCTGAACCCGTTCAGGAGGGGAACCTCATTTTCACCGACCCTCCGCGCCACCGGCAGCTGCGCAAGCTCATCAACTCCGGCTTCAGCCGCCGCCAGGTGCAGCTGCTCGAGCCCAAGGTGCGTCAGATCGTGAAGGGCATCGTGGACAGTGTCGAGCCATCGCGAGAGTACGAGTTCGCGGAGGAGATCGCCGCGCCCCTTCCCACCCGGATGATCGCCGAGATGCTGGGCGCCCCACCCGAAGACTGGGAGCAGTTCCGCGCGTGGTCGGACGCGGCGGTCGGCACCGCCGACCCGGACATCGAACTGGACTCGATCGCCGCCCTCGGTGAGCTGTACGAATACTTCACGAAGCTCATCGCCGCGCGGCGCTCCGGCGAGGTCAGCGGGCAGGACGACCTGCTGAGCATCCTGGCCGCGGCCGAGGTCGATGGCGAGCGGCTGTCCGATGCGGATCTGCTCAACTTTTCCTTCCTGCTGTTGGTCGCGGGCAACGAAACCACCCGCAACCTCATCGCATTGGGCACGTTGGCGCTGATCGACCACCCCGACCAGTTCGCGCTGCTGCGTTCGGATCCGTCGTTGCTGCCGTGCGCGGTCGAAGAGATGCTGCGCTACACCAGTCCGGTCACCCACATGGCCCGCCGCGCTACCCAGGACGTCGAGATCCGCGGCCAGCAGATCAGGGCGGGCGACACCGTGGTCATGCTCTACGGCGCGGCAAACCGCGACGAGGAGATCTTCGGTCCCACCTGCGAGGAGTTCGACATCACTCGGAATCCCAACCCGCACATCGCGTTCGGGGCGGGTGAGCACGCGTGCCTTGGCGCCCAGCTCGCGCGCCTGGAAGCCAGGGTGATGTTTGAGGTGCTACTGGGCGCCTTTCCCACGATCGAGCTCACCGGTGACGTGACCCGGCTGCGCGCCACCATGGTGCCCGGTGTGAAACGCATGCCGGTGCGATTGGGAGCGGACATCTGATGGACTTCGACTACACGCCTGAACAGGAACAGCTCCGCAAGGACTATCGGACCCGCCTCGAGGCGGTGATGACCCCGGAGCGCCGCGCTGCCGTCGCCAACCTGACCGAGGGCGGCGCCGCGATGACCGAATGCAGGCGCGCTCTCGGCGACGCCGGGCTGCTCGGCGTCGCCTGGCCGGTCGAATATGGTGGCGGCGGGCTGACCGCGTTGGAGCAGTACATTTTCTCGGAGGAAGCGCGCAGGGTCAACGCGCCGTTGCCGTTCGTCACCCTGAACACGGTGGGCCCCACGCTCATCCAGTACGGCACCGAGGAGCAGAAGGCCAAGTTCCTCCCCGCGATCCTCAAGGGAACCGTTGATTTCGCGATCGGTTACTCGGAGCCCGGCGCCGGGAGCGACCTCGCCTCGCTGCGGACCACCGCGGTCAGGGACGGCGACGAGTTCGTCATCAATGGTTCAAAGATGTTCACCAGCGGCGCGGAGTTCGCCGACTACATCTGGCTGGCGGCACGCACCGACCCAACCGTCAAGAAACACAAGGGAATCACCCTGTTCATCGTGCCGACGGACTCGCCCGGGTTCTCGTGGAAGCCGCTGCACACGATGCCGGGGGTGTCCACGTATTACACGTTCTACGATGACGTCCGGGTACCCGAGAGCGCCATCGTGCTCGGCGAAAACCAGGGGTGGACACTGGTGACGAACCAGCTCAACCTCGAACGCGCTGCCCTGGGCAACCTCGGTGCCCTGGAGCCGCTCTTCGCCAAGACGCTCAAGTGGGCGTCGACGACACCGCTCGACGACGGCATGGTCATCGATCAGCCCTGGGTGCAGCAGGCCCTGGCCCGGGTGGAAGCGCAGGTCGCCGCCTACCGGCTGCTGAACCTGCGCGTGAACGCGACGATGAGCTCGGGTGCCCTCGGGATGGGCGAGGCCTCGGCGGCAAAGGTTTTCGGCACCGAGCTCACTCAACAGGTCGCCCGCGAGCTGCTCGAAGTCGTCGGGCAGGCGGGTGTCCGCAAGGACTCGGCGGCTCCGCTCAAGGGCGAGCTGGAGAGCGCCTACAGGCTGGCGGTCATCAACACATTCGGTGGCGGAGCCAACGAACTTCAACGCGACATCATCGCTATGGCCGGCCTTGGGATGCCCCGCGCACCCCGAGACGTGCGGGCCTCCGGAAAGGGGAAATCCACGTGACAGAGCTAGCCAAAGACGACCTGCGCGAGCGCCTCGACGCGTTGATCGGGACGCCCACCGACGGAGTCGGCAGACCCTCCCGCGCCCCTGATCCGGTGAACGCCGCGATGATCCGGCACTGGGCGTACGCGTTGGACGACATGAATCCCGCCTACCTTGATCCCGAGTTCGCGGAGAACTCCCGCTACGGTGGCCTGGTTTCCCCGCCGGTGATGCTGCAGAGTTGGACGATGCCGCCGCCCAAGCTCGCCGGCATCCATGAGCGCGGCGGCGTGCCGATCGAGATCAAGACGAACCCGCTGCAATTCCTCTCCGACGCGGGTTACACGGGCATCATCGCGACGAACTCTGAGTTTGAGATCGAACGCTATCCCCGCGTCGGTGACGAGATCAGCGGTGAGACGGTGTTCGACTCGATCTCCGACGAGAAGACGACCGCGATGGGCAAAGGATTCTTCGTCACGTGGGTGACCACGTACCGCGATCAGAACGGCGAAGTCATCGGCCGCCAATGGTTCCGCACGCTGCGATTCAAGACGGGCGGGGCCCCCGCCGGAACGGCTGGGGACTGATGGCGACCAGACTTGCTCCGTCGATCAGCCCGGACACCGAATTCTTTTGGTCGGGGCTGGCGGACCACAAGCTGTTGATCCAGCGTTGCGCCGACTGCAAGACGTTGCGGGTGCCGCCCCGTCCGATGTGCGGAAATTGCCAGTCGCTCAACTGGGATTCCATCGAATCGACCGGGCGCGGAGCGGTTTACAGCTTCGTGATGCCGCAATACCCGCCGCTCCCCTTCCTCCTATACCCCTATGTCGTGGCACTGATCGAGCTCGACGAAGGCGTGCGCATCGTGTCGAACCTGTGCGATATCGAACCGGCGGCCATCGAGGTCGGTATGCCCGTCGAGGTCTTCTACGAGAAGTTCGAAGCAATCCCGAGCGGCGACGAACTGGTGTTGCACCAGTTCCGGCCGGCACGCTGACAAACGAGGCATCAGACGACCATGGATTTTTCCTTCACCGAAGAACAAGAGACGGTCGGCAAGGTGGCTCGTCAGCTCTTCGACCACCGCGCCACCCCCGAACACCTCACCGACCTGGAATCGGACGAGACTCGCTTCGACCGTGCGCTGTGGCGCGAGCTGGCGGCGTCGGACTTGCTGGGCATCGCGCTACCCGAATCCGTTGGCGGCAGCGGTGGCAGCTTCCTCGACCTCGGCGTGCTGCTCGCCGAAGTGGGCTGGAGCGTTGCGCCGGTGCCGGTCTATGCGACCCTGGTGCTCGGCGCGGATACGATTGCGCGGCACGGTGACTCGACCATTCAGCGGCGGTACCTACCGAAGGTGGTGGACGGAAGCACGATCCTGACCGCCGCGCTCGCCGAACCGGGAAGCTCCGACCCGACCGCCCCACGCACCGCCGCACGGCCCGATGGCGACGCCTGGATCCTGGACGGCGTGAAGGAACTCGTGCCCGCCGCGCAGCTTGCCGACGCCATCGTGGTTTCGGCACACGCCGACGATGGACCGGGCCTGTTCGTCGTCGAGACGGCCACCGAGGGCGTCGTCGTCACACCGGCAAGAACCACCAATGGTGAGCCCTACGCCGACGTCGAGTTCGCTGGGGCCGTCGGGCACCGACTCAACGAGGCCGGTGGTGCGGTGGCGGTAAGTTCGCTCTACACCAGGGCGCTCGTCGGGCTGTGCGCCATGCAGGTCGGGGTGACCGAGCGCGCGTTGAAGATCGCGGCGTCCTACACGGGCGAGCGCGAGCAGTTCGGCAGGCCGATCGGCTCATTTCAGGCCGTGCAGCAGCGGTTGGCCGATGCATTCATCGACGTCGAGGCGATTCGGTGGACCACCTGGCACGCTGCGTGGCTGATCGCGGAAGGCCGACCGGCGGCCCGCGACGCCGCCATCGCCAAATTTTGGGCCGCTGAAGCGGGTGCACGGGTCGTCGCGTCGGCCCAACAGGTCCATGGCGGCATGGGCATCGACGTCACCTACCCGCTGCACCGCTATTTCCTGTGGGCCAAGCAGATCGAGCTCTCGCTCGGCTCCGCCCCCCAACAACTCGCCCGCCTCGGCGCCGCATACCCGGAAGGAAACACATGACCTCGACCGTCGACCGCACCACCACGCGCGCATGGAATTCCATCAACGTGGGCGAGGAAGTCACCCCGATGGACGTTCCGGTGACCACCACACTGATCGTCGCCGGCGCCATCGCGTCCCGCGACTACATGCCCGTGCACCATGACCGCGACTTTGCGAATTCCCAGGGATCCAAAGACATTTTCTTGAACATCCTGACGACCAATGGGCTTTGCGTGAAGTTCCTTCATGACTGGGCAGGCCCCGAAGCGATGATCAAGAAGTTGTCCATCCGCCTCGGCGTCCCGGCCTACCCGAATGATCCGATGCGCTTCACGGGATCGGTTACGGACAAATCGTCGGCCGACGGCGAAGGATTCGTCGAGGTCACGTTCAAAGGCACCAACAGCTTGGGCGACCACGTATCGGGAACCGCGGTGCTCAGCCTGCTCGAAGGTGTGGATGCGTGAGCGACGGAATTGGTGGCAGGGCCGCCCTCGTCGGGATCGGCCAAACCGAGTTCTCCAAGGAATCGGGCCGCAGTGAGATGCAATTGGCCTGCGAGGCAGTCAAAGCCGCCATCAGCGACGCCGGCCTTCGTCCCGCCGACATCGACGGCATGGTCACGTTCAGCGTCGACGACAACGAGGAGATCGAGGTCGCCCGCAATGTCGGGATCCGGGACCTGACGTTCTTCACTAGGGTCCCACACGGTGGTGGCGCGGCCGCGGGAACGGTGATGCAGGCCGCGATGGCGGTCGCCACGGGCGTGGCGGAAACGGTGGTGTGCTATCGCGCGTTCAACGAGCGCTCCGGATTCCGCTTCGGTGGCGCTGGCCGTCAGCCGGGCGTGACGCCGTTATGGATGGCCCCCTATGCGCCGTTTGGCTTCATGACGCCGGCCGCCTGGGTCGCGTTGCACGCTCAGCGCTACATGAGCACCTACGGCGTCACCAACGCCGATTTCGGCAAGATCTCCGTCATCGACCGCAAGCACGCGGCGAACAACCCCGAAGCCTGGTTTTACCAGAAGCCGATAACCCTTGAGCAGCACCAACAATCGCGATGGATCATCGAACCCGTGCTGAGGCTGCTCGACTGCTGCCAGGAAAGCGACGGCGGCGTTGCGATGGTGGTGACCAGCGTCGAGCGCGCACGCGATTTAGCCAGGCCGCCCGCAGTCATCACCGCCGCCGCGCAAGGAGCCGCCTACGACGGCGAGGTGATGACTAGCTACTACCGTGAGGAGATCACCGGCCTGCCCGAGATGGGCGTGGTCGGTGACAAGCTGTGGCGCAATTCGGGTCTCAAACCGCAAGACATTTCGACGGCCTTCCTCTACGACCACTTCACACCGTTCGTCTTCACCCAGCTCGAGGAGCTCGGATTCTGCGGCCGCGGGGAGGCCAAGGACTTCGTCTCGGTCGAGGAACTGTCACTGGGCGGCCGGATGCCGATCAACACCAACGGCGGACTGCTCGGCGAGGCCTATATCCATGGCATGAACGGCATCACCGAGGGTGTCCGCCAGGTGCGCGGCACGTCGCACAATCAGGTGGACGACGTCGAACACGTGCTTGTCACGTCGGGCACGGGCGTCCCAACGAGCGGTCTGATCCTCGCACCCGACCACTGAGCAGGGAAGCCGGGATTCCAGATGACGCACGCAACGGCGGTCGACACCCGCGAGGTGCTCATCTCGGCGGCGTTCGCGTGCTTCCGAACGCACGGGTTGCGGAAGACGACGATCGTCGATATCGCCCGCGCCGCGGACGTGTCGAGAAGCACCTTCTACGAATACTTTCGGGACAAGGAGACCATTGTCGAAGCCTGCGCGGAGGCGGCGTCTCAGCGCTTCTATCGCAGGCTGGCCAAGGCGATCGACCGCCACGGCGGCAGCACCCTGGAAGAAAAACTGGTCCGGGCGGGCGTTTTCGTCACGCAAGCCCGCCGGGTGGTCGAACCCGAAACCTATTTCGACCAAGACGAGGTCAGCCTGATGTTGACCAAGAACGCGTCGACCCTGTTGCGGGAATGCAGCGAGTTTCTCGCGCCCTATGTCTCGGCCGCGCGACTGACGGGCGAGGTCCGCGGTGACCTCGACATCCGTTCGGCAACGGAATGGTTTGCGCGGATGCTGTTCTCGCTGTTCACCACTCCGTCGCCCTACCTCGACATGGGCGACGACGAGGTGGTCGCGGCCTTCGTCCGCGGCTTCGTGGTGCGGGGATTTCTGGGTAGCGGACTCAAGAGGCGCTAGTCGCTGGCGGGCAGCGGCATTGCCTAATCACGTCGCCTCATAGCGAGCAATGACCGTTTCGAGTTCGGCGGCGGTGCGACACATTCGCTGACCCAACTCCTTCAGGACGGTCGTTTCTAGCGACGCGAAGGGGATCACCGAGAGCGACATTACGACCGCGCCGTCGCCGTTCCGCACTGGAGCCATCACCATGGCCACTTCATTCAATTGGCCAGGGTGGAGCTCCCTGGTCAGGAAGTCGACCACGGTGCCGTCGGCGATGGCAGCGGCGAGGTTGGTGGTCACGATGTCGATGTCGCCATGCCCGCTCAGCGCTTGAAGCGCAGTGTGCACGGCGAGCCATTCTGGGCTCAGACGCTCGATGGCGTAGCCGCGGTCGCGCACGTCGGCCAGCACTTCGTCCATGCGAGAACGAAATTCGGGCCTCGCCGCTTTCAAGCGTGCGAGCCAAGCCCCATGCGTTTGGTCATCGGCCCACGCGACGAACTCGCGGCCGAAAGGGGCCAGGAACGGGACGTGAAAGCCAAGGCCCACCTGGGCAGCTGTTGCCGTCTGACCCGCGGTGTCGATCACCGTCATGTCAGTTCCGTTGCGCCGTACCAGCAGAACCTGCATCTGAAGTTCAATTGCCAGTTCAGCCAGGCGGGCTCGGACGAGCCGTCGTCCCGCCCCGGACGGACGAACCAATGTCTCGACGGCTGGGCCGCAACTGAATTGACCAGACTCGGGGTCCCGGATTACCCAATCGTGAACGGCCAGTGCATTGAGCACTGCGTGTGCGGTCGCTCTGCTGATTTCCAACGCTCGGCCGACTTCGGTGACCGTGAAACGGCGGTCTGGGGCACCGCCCAACAGGCTCATGACGGCGACCACACGATCAGTGGGTGGCGAAACGGATTGACGCGGATGGGAACCCATGATTACGCTCGGTGTCACAATATCGATTGTATATCGAATATTCGATATAGCAAGCCCGGCCGATTGGACCACGCCTCACGGCCAGTGGAGAGGAAGTACGGCGCATGGCGTCAATTCATCACCGCCGACCCGGTGTCGAGGCGATTGCGGCTGCTTCGGGTCAACCGGCGACGTCGCTGGGCGATGGCATCTGGATGTCACCGGGGGTGTCGAACTCCTATGCCGTAGAGACCGACAGCGGGCGCGTCATCATCAACGCCGGAGTTTTCTACGAGGGGCCTTTGCATCGCGAGGCCTACCAGGCGGTGCCGGGACCGACCCACACGATCATCGTCACCCAGGGCCACGGCGACCACTGGGGCGGAGTTTCCGCACTTCGAGAACCAGACACCGCGGTGGTGATGCACGCCAATTACCACTATTGGCGCGACGACAACGAGCGACTCCTGCCGGTCCGAGTGCGCAACACGGCCTTTGCCTTCGAGAAATTCACCAGAGCAACACTCGAATACCTCAAGGACGTCGACATGTCGCTGCTCGACATGTCGTTTCCCGAGCCGACTACGACGTTCGATCGTCACCTGGGCCTGAACGTCGGCGGAAGGCAAGTGGATCTGCACTGGACGCCTGGAGGCGAAACCACTGATGCACTGGTTGCATGGCTACCCGAAAGCCGAGTCCTATTCACCGGCAACCTGTTTGGCCCGCTGTTCGGTCACGTCCCAAATCTGGTGACGATCCGCGGTGACCGGTACCGCGATCCGATCCAGTACATCGAGGCGCTGGATCTGGTGCTGTCCCTGCGGCCCGATCGCCTCATCACCGGGCACTTTGACCCCATCAACGGCGCGGACCTTATCGCGACCGAGGTCACCGCCATGCGCGATGCCATGCAGTGGGTACACGACCGCGTCATCGATGCCATGGTGTCGGGCTCCGATTTCTACAGCCTGATGAACGAAATCCACCTGCCCGAACGTTTCGACGTCGGCGAGGGTTACGGGCGGACCACGTGGAACTCCCGCGCCATCTGGGAGCTCTACGGCGGCTGGTTCCACCACCGCTCCACCACCGAGCTGTTCCCCATCCCGCCGTGGTCGGTCGCGCCGGATGTCGTGGCGGCCGCCGGCCCTGAACGACTCGTCGCGGCTGCCCGCGCGCGTCTGGACGCCGGCCAGGCGGTCGAGGCGCTGCACTTGACCGATCTGATCCTGGCCGGCGACGACTCCAACGCCGCCGCGAAGGGCGTCGCCATTGCCGCTCACGAGCATCTGCTCAACGATGCAGACAACTTCTGGGTGAAGGCCTGGATTGAGCACTCCATCAAAGGTTTATCGGCATGAACGCAGTCACCTTCGACTTCGCCGGCGCCAAGGTACTCGTCACCGGCGGCACGAGCGGTATAGGACAGGAGATTGCCACCCAATTCGCCAAGGCAGGTGCCGCGGTGGCCATCACCGGGACCCGTGCATCAGCCGAAGACTATGACGACGACCTCAGCGCATTCACCTACCGGCAATGCCAGCTCCGCGACGAAAAATCAGTCGACGAACTCGCCGCGTCGCTCGGCGAACTGGACATCCTGGTCAACGCCGGCGGCCCCTTCCCGGAGTGGAAGGATGAATGGACCCCCGAGGGCTTCGCCCTATCCCTGACGCAGAACCTCTTCGGCGCGATGCGTTTGACTATGGCCTGTGAGGGTCTGCTCAAGGGCAGCACGGCACCCGGCGGCGCCAACGTCGTCAACACCACCTCGATGTCGGCGTTCCGTTCGGCGATCCTGTCACCGGGATATGGATCGTCGAAAGCGGCACTCACCGCACTGACGTGGAACCTCGCGCGCCGCTGGTGCAACGACGGCATCCGCGTCAACGCCGTCGCACCTGGCCTCATCCACACGCGACTGAGTGACCCCGGTATCAATCTCCCGCAAGTCGTCGATGTTGAAATCGGATTCCATACTCCGCTCGGGCGTCCCGGAAAGCCTGAAGACTGTTGGGCGGCAGTGCTTTTCCTGTGCAGTGAACCGGCCCGGTACATCACCGGGACCACCATCGCCGTCGACGGAGGGTACCTGACGGTATGAGCACCGATACGCCGTCCGCGGTGGATTACCGTGCGGTCCGCAGCCCCGATGACGTCCTGCGCCTCGCGCAGCAGCGCAGCGGTTTACGCGAAATCGATTCCGATTCCTGGCGGGAGGGATTGGCGATCCTGCTCGACGAAATTCACTCCTCGCCGCTGATCACCGACTCCGGCCGCGAATACCTGATCAGCAACTTCGCGCGGGTCCTCGCGAGCCGCCTGGAAGTGCACGATTACGCGAAGCGCCACCCCGAAGTGCGCGAGCAGGAGATCAAACGGCCCCTCGTCACCCTCGGGATGCCGCGCACAGGCACCACGGTGATCAGTTATTTACTGGGCGAAGACCCGGCACGCCGCTCGCTGCTGCACTGGGAGTGCATCCACCCGGTGCCGCCCGCGACCACTGCAACTCTGAAGAGTGATCCGCGATGCTTGGCCCTCCTGGAAGAGCAGAAGGTGATGCTGAAGATGGTGCGGAAGGCCAAAGTCGCCATCCCGCACTGGGAAGACGCGGATGGTCCGACCGAGGACATGTTCATCCACGCCGCCGATTTCAAGGCGCTGTCGTGGGAATCATGGCAGCCCACTCCTCGATACTCCGAATGGCTCATCGGCGAAGCGGACATGACAAGCACTTATGAGTATCAAAAGTTGGTGCTGCAAATCCTGCAGTCGAAGGCGCCTGGCACCTGGAACTTGAAAATGCCATCGCACGCGGTGCACATCGAAACTCTGCTGACCGTGTTCCCCGACGTGCGTATTATTTGGGCGCATCGTGACCCGTTCAAGGCCACGGGTTCGCTGTGCAACCTGCTGATGATGCCCCAGCAGGTGGTGATGAATGAAGCAGACATCGACCGGCACGCGCTCGGCCGCAAGGCCACCAATCAGATGCGCGCGCACGTCACCCGCCCACTTCGAGTCCGCGACCGCATCGGAGATGACCGCTTCTTCCACATGTATTACTCGGAGATGATGCGTGATCCGATTTCAGTGATGCGCAGTCTCTACGACTGGGCCGGCGATGAACTCACCGATGCCACCGTTGAGCGGATGCGTCGATGGCTTGCCGAACATCCTCAAGATCGGTTCGGTTCTGCCGCCTACTCATTGGAGCAGTACGGCTTGACTGTCGACGGGATCCGGCCCGTGTTCGACAAGTACTTAGCCGCCTTCGACATCGAACTTGAAGGGACTGCGTGACATGCCCGAAACTGGAGCGCATGTAACCGCTCGCAGACGAGTCCTGGTTACCGGCGCGGCCACGGGCATCGGCGCAGCCATCGTCGACGTCTTCCTGAATTCCGGCGCCGACGTCGTCGCCACCTTCCATGAGACGCCGACTCCCGAGAACTCCCAAGCCACCTGGCTTCGCTGCGACGTCACCAACGTCAACAGCGTCAACGAGACGGTCGACGCAGCCGCGGCGGAGATGGGAGGCTTGGACGCCGTCATCCATGCCGCCGGCCTCTGGCTACCGGGCATCGCGGGAGCGATCACCGACGCCGACATCGACCGGCTCGTGTCGATCAATGTGCGAGGGACCATTCACGTCAATCAAGCCGCTCACCGCATCATGCAGGGCTCCCCAGGCCGGATCATCAACTTCGGCTCGGCAGAAGCGGTTATGGGCAGCCCCATCTCGGCGGTCTACGCCGCCACGAAGGGAGCGGTACACGCGTGGACGCGTTCCGCCGCCAAGGCGTGGGCCAACGACAGGATCACCGTGAATGCGGTCGCGCCGGCAATGCAGACACCCGGAGCCGACCGCCTGCGTACTTTTCTCGGTCCCGAAGGCGCGGCGTTCATGGACGACCAAATGAAGCTGGCCATCCCGCTGGGGGGAACCCTCGGTGACCCGGCGAGGGACCTTTGTCCGCTTCTGGTTTTCCTAGCCGGCGAGGGGTCTGCGTTCATCACCGGCCAACTGCTTGCCGTCGATGGCGGCCTCGTCATGCTGGGCGCTTGAGACACCACACCGATCGGAGTACACAATGGACCGGCTAGGCATCGAATTCTTGAGCATCTTCGGCATGCCGCCACTCGAATTCATCTCTCTGACAGCCGAATTGGGATGCCACTACATTTCCACTGCGCTATATGGGGTGCCGCTGGCGGAGTTGGGTTACCCGACGTATTCGCTCAAGGACGATGAACGTCTGCGGCGTGAGGTTATCGCCGCCCTGGCCGATACCGGTGTGAAAATCTCGTTGGGCGAGGGACTGCTGATCCTGCCTGAGCGCGATTCGGCCACGGTGGCAGCCGATCTCGACGTGATGGCCGAACTGGGCGCCGAGAAGATCAATGTCGTGAGCTTCGAGCCCGATCTACGGCGAAGCTGTGACGAGTTCGCCGCGATCACCGAGATGGCTGCCCAGCGTGGAATGACTACGGTCACGGAAGTCGTGCCCGGCTTCACCATCGGAAACCTCCACACTGGCATGACGGTGGTTGAGTACGTCGACCGACCCGAATTCCGCCTGCTGATCGACACCATGCACATCGCCCGGTTGGGCACGCGGCCCGCCGACCTCGCAGAAGTTCCAGAATCCTGCATCGGATACATCCAGCTGTCCGACACCACGATGGTCAGCCAATTCGACGACTACAACTTCGAGGCCATGAACGAGCGGCTTGTCCCCGGTGCCGGTGAGGTGCCTCTGAAGGAGTACCTGGCCGAGCTCCCCAGAGACGTCGTCGTCGGCCTCGAGATGCCGCAACGCGAGGCCGCCCTCGCCGGTATCGGGGCCGTTGAACGACTGCGACCCGGCATCGAAGCGGCGCGGAAACTACTCGCGTCCATCTGACGACCGTCCCACACCGCGCACGAAGAAAGGCAACGCGAATGGAAGAAGGGCAAGGAAAATGAAGGCAGAAGATCTGTACCACTGCGGACTCGTCGTGGACGACTTCGACGCAGAGATGGCGTTCCTCACCGACGTCGCGGGTCATCGGTGGACTCAGGATTTCGAGGTGGACCAGACGGTCGAGATCGACGACGAAATTCACGTCGTCCCCCTGCGGCTGGCGTTCTCACTGACCGAACCACGCCTGGAACTCGTCCAGGCCGTTCCGAACACCCTGTGGGCCCCCTCGAATTCGGGCCTACACCATCTCGGATACTGGTCCGACGACATCGACGGCGACATCGCGGCGCTGCGAGAACGTCACTTTGTTGTCGAGGGACGGGGTCTAACCCCCGAAGGCGAGACACTCTGGGCCTACTGCAAAGGACCGATTGGTCCGCGGATCGAACTCGTCAACCTCGTGATGCAGCCCGTGATGGAGAGCTTCTTCGCCATGGGGGAACCCGACCCCGCACGCGTGGCCGGCGATCGGCCGATGCCATGAAGCAGGCGACAGTCATTGCCGTCGGCGAGACGGGGTTACTCGACGTTCCAAAGCCGCGAACCGGGCCGAGCGACGTCCTGTTGCGAATGCGTGCTTGCGGCGTATGCGGGTCTGACGGAATCTACATATCCATGGGCGGGGTTCCACCCATGGAGGGTCGCATGCCTCTGGGCCACGAACCCGCGGGTGAGGTCGTCGAGGTGGGCGCGGAAGTCGTAGGCATCCAGGTCGGGGATCACGTCGTGGTCAACCCGATGAGCGCGCCGAGCGGCATTATCGGAAACGGCGGCGCTACAGGGGCGTTGGCGCCCTACCTACTCATCGAGAATGCGATACGAGGACGCAGTCTCGAGGTGATACCCGAGCACGTGCCGTGGGAGGTCGCAGCGCTCAACGAGCCCATGGCCGTCGCCCTACACGGCGCCAATCGCTGCAACCCCCGAACCGGAGACAAGGTCGTCGTCTTCGGCGCCGGACCGGTGGGCCTCGGTGCAGTACTGGCGTTCAAATCACTGGGCGTGGGCCACATGGTCGTGATCGACCCAATCTCGGGCCGTCTCGAAAAGGCGCTGCAGGTTGGCGCCGACGCCGTGATTGACCCCTCCGAGGAAGATGTCGTCACTCGGCTCTTGGAACTGCACGGCGAGGGCGAATCAATGTTCGGCGGTCGGGTCGGGACCGATGTCTACCTCGACGCAGCGGGCGCGAAAGCCGTCGTCGACACCGTCCTATCGGCGGCGAAGAGGGGTGCGCGATTGACGATCGTGGGCGTCCATAAGGAACCCGTGTCGGTGGAGCTGCTCAACGTGATGGGCAATGAAATCGAGATCGTCGGATCCTGTGGATACCCCGACGAGATCTTCGAAGTGACAAAGGATCTGGTGGCCAACTGGCAGAAGTACGCCGTCATCATCAGCCACACGATTCCGTTCGATGACGTCGAGGAGGCACTGCGGCTGGCGGCCACCACCGGCGCCGCGGACAAAGTTGTCGTGACGTTCCCCTGACGTTGCGCGCGATCACCTTTGCGATTCGATCGCGGCGAACAAGGCTGTCCGTGGGCTCCGCTCAAAGCCGCTGAGTTGCACCGATCGCTCGGCGAATAACCGACTTGCGGCGATCACGACGCGCTCGCGGTTGCGTTCAGCGTCGGATCGCAGCGGCCTGCCCTGAGCCTCCGTCGACTGTGTGCTGTCAACTCGACTCCAGCCCATTCACGCTCGCCGACCCCGGCTCTTGTTGCACGATTCGAGTTCATGGGCGAGCTGATGCTTGTGCAGCTCGTGCACCGTCTGGCCCGTGTCGGCGTCCGCAACACTTCATCTGGTCCTGCGCACCGGCACGTTGGCCCACCCACAGACGTTGGACATCGCTACCCGGTGTAACCCGCTGCGGTCGACTTCGTATTCGGGGAGGAGATCCAGTAGTGCCTCGAGTGCGATGCGGCTTTCCATCCTCGCCAGCGCCGCTCCCAAACAGCTGTGTATGCCGTACCCGAATGCGAGATTGAAGCCCATCTTGCGCTCGCGGTCGATGTCCAGCCGATCGGGATCGGGAAACATGCGCTCGTCGCGCGTCGCCGATCCCGTGACCAACAGGACGGCGCTGCCTTCGGGAATTACCGTGCCGTGCAACATCACGTCGCGGGTGGCGGTGCGGACCTGGTATTGCGATGGCGCCTCATAGCGCAACAATTCCTCGATCGCCGCGGGAACCTTGGTGCGGTCCTCCTGTAACTTTCGCCACTGGTCGGGAAATTCGGCGAAGGCGACCATGGCGTTGCCGACGAGCTTGGTGACGGTCTCCGCGCCCGCTCCCCCGAGCATGGTGGCGAAGCCGGTGATGTCCACGTCGGTGAGCTTCTCCACCTGCCCGTCTCGCTCGATCTCGGTTTCGATGAGTCGGCTGATCATGTCGTCGCGGGGCTCGGCGCGGCGCTTTTGCACCAGGTTGTAGTAGTAGATCCCGGTCTTGGTCGAGGCTTCGAAACCTTCTGGGGTGGTGGCGATCTCACCGGGCCGGCGCTCGAGCAGCAGGTCGAGCCAGAGTCGAATCTGGTCGCGGTCCTGCTTCGGCACTCCCAGCATGGTGGTGATGACCTCGTTCGGAAACAGGGCCGAGAAGTCGGCCACCACGTCGAACGAGGACGGGTCGAGCGCGTGGACGCGTTCGTAGACCTTTTCGCGCACCATGTCTTCCAGCGCGGCGATGGCGCGCGGGGTGAACACGTTACTGACCAGTCGGCGCATCTTCTGATGTTCGGGCGGGTCCATCGAGATGATCACCTTGGGCACCGGCAGCGCGTCGTCGTGCGCCTGGACCATGTCCAGCGTGGCGCCCTTGGCGGACGAGAAGGTTTCGTAGTCTTTGGTAGCGGGCGCCACGTCGTCGTAACGGGTCAAGGCCCAGAAGTCCCACTTCGCGTTGTAATAGACGGGAGCCTCGTCGCGCAGGCGACGGTACGTGTCGAACGCACCGTTGAAGAAGTCGTCCGAAAACGGGTCGAAGTCGACAGGGTTATCCGACGCAATCCGCGATGGCGTTGCACTCATAGGATCGCCCCGGTTTCCTTGTAGTTCACGATGGTGTCCCAGTCCAAGCCTGCGTCCATCAAGACTTCTTCCGTGTGTTGGCCGTGTTCGGGCGCCCCCGGCGGGACGACGGCCCGTTCGTCGAACTGGACGGGATTCGTGGGCAACGAGTACGGCGAACCGTTCATCGTCGTGGTGGTCGCGACATAGCCGTTCGCACTCACCGCCGGGTCATGGCAGAGCTCGTCCGGTGTCTGCACCACCCCCCAGGCGCCGGAGAGGCCGGCCAGCTGTTGGCGCCATTCGGCGAGTGTGCGCCTTGCAAACACATCGTCCATCAGCGAGATGAGTTCCGTTCGGTGGGCGAATCGCGATGCGGGATCGGCGAATCGCGCGTCGTCGATCAATTCGGGCAGGCCGATAGCGCGCATCGCTTCGGCGTAGAACTTGTCGAGTTGCAGCATCATCAGCTGGACGTGACGGTCGTCCTTAGTGCGGTAGGTCCCGACCAAAGGGTTGGGTGCGTCGGCGTGGCTGTACTTCGGGATCGAGCTGCCGCCGTGGATCTGGCTTACCGCGACATCGGGACTGAGGTTCCAGGCCGCGAGGCCGAGCAGCGAGACATCCACGACCGATCCACGACCGGTGGTCGCCTTCTTGTACAGTGCGGCCGCGATCCCGCCTGCGATTGCCATGCCCCCGAGAAGATCTCCGAAGGCCGGCCGTGATCGCACCAACTCGTCGCCGTCTTCGGTGAGCATGGTGGCGATGCCGCCGCGCGCCCAGTAGGAGACGCCGTCGTAGCCAGGTTTGTCCGAATCGGGGCCCTTCGGGCCGTGCCCCGATCCGCGCACGTACACGATGCCCGGATTCGCGGCTTTGATGTCGTCGACGTCGATGCCCATCTTTTTGCGGCGACTCGGCAGATAACTGGTGAGAAAGACGTCGCACGTGGCGGCGAGCTTCCGGATGACCTCCTGACCGCCGGGAGTGCTCAGATCGACGCCGATCGACTTCTTCCCCCGGTTCGGTATCTCGATCATGTAATTGACCGTGCCCCCGCCCTCGTCGACGATTCCCATCGTGACGAGGCCACGCTGCGGGTCCCCGCCTTCGCGCGGCTCGACCTTGATCACCTCGGCGCCCCATTCCGCCAGCACGGCGCCGGCGGACGGTACGAAGGTCCACGCGGCAACCTCCAGTACGCGCACACCTGTGAGCACTTTGTCGACGGAAATGACGGCCTCCATTGATCGCAGTGGTACGAGTGCGAGCGCACCGACAGATTAACAACGGGGCGGAAACGCCCGATTACATTATGTGAGAATGTCAGTTTCGGACACGATTGTAAACCGTGGCGGGCGGCGCCACATGCTATGGGCGCGCCGATAGCCGCTCGGGCAGCGCGGGGTCTCCGTCGGCCCAGAAGGCCCGCCACGTCGGCATGCGCTGGGGCATGGCTGCGCGCAACCGAACGTCGGTCGGCCAGCGCATGAACTCCGGACCCGGGCGCTCCGTCACGTCGACCGAGTACCAAGGATGCTCCCGCCGCTTGACAAAGCACCACTGGCCGTTTCGGCGCTCGTAGACGTCGTCGTAACGCATCGTGATCACAAACCACCCGTCGCCGTCCTCGTGTTCGGCGCGGCAATACACAGATCCGGTCGCGTGGTCAGCGTCGACGAAGTCGAACTGGTGGCCGCAGATCAGATGGATGCTGCGGTAGAACCGCCGAAGCACCCGGTCGTACCAACGCTTCAGCGCGTCGCTGCCGCGCCCCTCCGCGCCGGCGTCGACATCGTCGACGAACAGCGCCACCAGCGTGTCGAGATCCCGGGCGTCGAGGGCCATGGCGTACCTACTGGGCAGCTGAGTGATCGCGAGACTCGATTCCACCCGGTCCAAACGATCGGCACTGGGCCGACGTCCGGCTTCTGTGGCCATGGCGAAATTGTAGGCCGAAAGAGGCGAATGAGAACCTTTGTTCTCGTTTTCTGCAAAGCCTACTATCCTGCGCTCATGCCCTTCCCGAATATCTTGCCCACGATTCCCGCTCTAGTGAGATCCTCCGCGGCACGTTTCGGGGACAAGCCGTTCCTCATCGCCGATGGCCACGAGTTGACCTACGCCGACCTTGACCGCCGCTCGGCTGCGCTGGCGATTGCCCTGTTGTCAGCGGGTATAAGCAAGGGTGATCACGTCGGGATCTTGATGCCGAACAGCGTCGATTGGGCGTTGGCCTGGTTTGCCGCCACACGCATCGGCGCGGTCGCGGTGCCCCTCAATACGTTCTATAAGGCGTCCGAACTCGCCTGGACCGCACGCCATGCTGACCTGCGGGCGATCCTGGCGTGGTCGCGATTCCGCAATCACGATTTCGTCGCCCGACTGCAGGAAGCGCTGCCGGGGTTATCCGCTCAGCGCGAGCCCGGCCGCATCGCGGTACGAAAAGCGCCGTTCCTGCGGACCGTTGCGGTGTGGGGACCATCCGATCAGCCATGGATGACAGCGATCGACGGTGATGGCGAGATGTCGGTCGACGACGCCGACTTCCTGGTCGATGTGGAATTGTGCGTAACGCCAGCCGATGACGTGACCATCATCTATACCTCGGGCAGTACCGGCGACCCAAAGGGGCCCGTGCACAGCCAGGGCACACTCGTACGGCATACCTACAACCTCACGTTCATGTACGGCGTCACCCAGGATGACGTGATGTTCACCGCCATGCCCTTCTTCTGGGTGGGAGGGCTGATCACAGGACTACTCGCGGTGATCCACCATGGCGCGACACTGGTCACCCAGCCCGCGTTCGACGCGGCCGAGGCGCTAGAACTCATGGAGCGCCACCGCGCGACAATCGCGTTGGGCTGGCCGCAGCAGGGCAAGACTTTGGCCGAGCACCCCGATTTTCCCGCACGCGATCTGAGTTCGGTGCAACGCACCAGCATGCCCGCGATGGTGCCACCCCAGCGTCGGCCAAAGGGCTCTAGCGGCCTGGGAATGACGGAGCTGTGTGGCAATCACATCGGGGTCGACCCATATCTGCCGCAGCCGCCCGATCGGTCCGAAACCGGCGGTCTGCCAATCGAAGGGCTGCACCATGTGCTGGTCGACCCTGACACGGGTCAGCCGGCGCCCATCGGCACGCCCGGCGAAATCTGGGTTCGCGGATACTCGTTGATGCAACGCCTGCACAAACGTGAGCGTGAGGAGGTGTTCACCGCTGACGGCTACTACCGGACGGGCGATTGCGGCGTCGAGTACGACGACGGTTGGATCAGGTTCACCGGTCGGTTGGGCGATCTGATCAAGACGGGTGGCGGCACCAACGTCACACCGAGCGAAGTCGAGCAGGCGCTGGCCGACTGCGACGGCGTGCTGGAGGCATACGTGGTCGGCGCCGAGAGCGACGAGCACGGGACGGTGGTCGCGGCGGCCGTAGTCCCGCGCGGCGAATCGGTGCTTGACGGCGAGTCCTTGCGCGCGCAGCTGCGTGACCGGCTGTCGGCATACAAGGTGCCGAAGTTCATCTGGGTCACCGCGAAGCAAGATCTCCCTTTCACCGCGACCGGAAAGGTCAAGAAGTCGCAGCTCGCGCAGCAGCTCAGCGGACTGCTGGCGCGCCGCTAAGGGGTGACCGGTTGCCCATCGGCCATGTTTGTGCTCATCAATGTCCAATCATGTCGGAGTCGCCAACCTGAGGAGGACCGCACTCAGCTCGGCCGGGCGGGCAAAGAAGGGCGAGTGGCCGCCGTCCAATTCGACAATGGACGCGCCAATCCTGTCGACCGCATTGCGCCTGGCCCACGACTCCCCCACCGCGCGGTCGTGCCGCATGAGAACGTAGGTCGACGGCGTATCGGGCCAGCGGTCGATCGGACAGCTCTCGGTGAACGCGGTGAATGATTGGTGCCTCAGTTCGTCAAATGCGCGGCGTGCCAATACTTCCGGGCAGTCATGGTAGAAACCTTCCCGGACCGCCTCCCAGGTGAGGCCGAACGGGCCGTCACCATGCTCTTGCGGTTCGGGAAAGGTGATCGCGTCGGGGTTGGCGCCAAGGTGTTCGGCGAACGATTGGCCGGGGACGGGCAGGAGCCCGCCGACGAAAACCATGTGGCGCACCGGGTACAAGGTGGCGATGACGGGTGCGCAGAGTCCCGAGATCGAGTGTGCGACAACGACAACATCCTCGGAAGCGCTGTCAACTTCTCGCTCGATCGCATCGATCGCCACTTGCGCCCATTTCAGCGCTCCCGCCGAATCGTCATCGACCGGGAGGTCCGGCGCGACCGCGCGATGGACTCGCCGCTCCAGCTCTGCGGAGACCGCATCCCAGCAGGAGCCGTAATGCAGCCCGCCGTGTAGCAGCGCGAAGACGGTCACCGTCGCGTGCGGGAGAGTCGACTAACGATTCCAGTTCCGGCCAACGGTGATTCGATGATGCCAGGCGGCGCGCCCACCACACATGGAATGGCGTTCACCGCGGCCATGGCGGTGGCCGTGATTCCCGGGTTGGTGCGGCTTTCCCTCGACTGTTCCAAGTACAGTTCCAGGCTCATACTGGGGTCGCCTTCGACACGAAAAACCATGCCGCCCTGTCCCTCGCGCGAAGGCTTGGGCCAGTGCTCGGGCCACGGGGTCGAACTCACGGTCGCGAAGTATTGCACGGCCACCACTTTTCGGTCGTCGGCCACTCCGGCCAGCTGCCAGCGGTGCCCGCAGATCGTACCCGCCGGCACCACGCCGAGGGCCGTTGGTAGATCGACCGGAGCGAGCAATGTCTCCCAGTCGAGTTCTACACCGTCGAGTTCGATGCCGAGCAGGTCCGCGATATAGCGCACGACCGTCTCCCAGTCGTGATTTACCTTGCCCGAGGCTATGCGGACCGGGACGTGGCCGTCGGGCTTGCCGAATCCCATCGACTCATGCAGCACATCCCAAATGGGATAGGCCTTGTCCAAGTCGACCGCGTATTCATCCATACGATACGAATCCACGGCACCCGCGCCAGAAAGCAGCGCGGTAGGGAGGTTGAGGCTGATGAACCCGGGCTCACTACCGGTCGCATAGAACGTCGAACGGCCCTTTTGGGTGGCTGAATCGAGCGTTGCACGCCAGTGCTGCGGCGCGGCATCCGGGTACACCATCGGAATCGTCGAGATCGTCACGACATTGATCCCCGATTCCAGCAGCCTGGCGATATCCGCGATGGCGTCTTCCTCGCGGCGGACCGCCGTCGCGCAGTAGGATACGCAATCAGGTTTTAGCGCAATGATTTCCGCCATGTCGCCTGTTGCCGTCACTCCGACGGCCTCGACACCGCACAGCAGGCCCGCATCAGTTCCAACCTTGTTCGGCGTTGAGACCTTTACGCCGACGAGATCCAGTGCAGGGTCAAGAATCGTGGCCCGTAACGCTTCTCTTCCTGTGAGACCCGTCCCGATATGGGCGACGCGATAGGGGCCGCAGGCGTTGTCCGTCATCCGACTCATTTGTAGAACGGTCCCGGCTTGCCCGATTCCTTAAGGTGCCCGTAGGGGTCGTATACCTTGACATTCGGATACGGGTTTTGCTCATACGCGGGTGAGGACAGCCCCGCGGCGCGCAGGCCGGCCAGCACCGCCAGCGGTATGGCGAACGACACCAGACCCACTGCAGCCGAAACGAGGAGCTGGCGTGTCAACGTGACCTTGGTGCGGCCAGGGGGCGCCAGAAGTTGGCGGCAGATCCGGGTGATCAGCACCAGCTCTCCTCCGTCGTCACGGACGCACATGACGGCGACCATCGCGAAAATAAACGAGTCGTACACCGCCATGACGAGTGGGAAATGGATGTGGCCGATTTGCAGGGTGGGCCCGACCGCCTCGGAGTAGTAAAAGATGCCGAATCTCAACCAGGTGAACTGGACGAGCGTGTTGACCGGTATCGCGATGAGGAACGCGCCCAGGAAGACCGCGGCAAGGCGGTGACGCGCAAGCCAACTGGTGCGGCGGACTATCGGATCCACGAAGCGGTCGTGCAGTTGCAGTATTCCCAGCCCGCTGAGGAGGTAATAGGCCGCGTAGCCGCCGAGGAACGACAGGGCGGGCTCGAGATTCGGCGCAATGTTCATATACGGCCATGACGGCGGGAAGTGCAGCATGCGCGGATCGAAAATGGCGAATGTCGCCCAGTTGGCCAATGGATCCAGCGCGCCGGTGATCAGACCGGCGAACGCGATCACCACCGCCCAATGCACCTTGCGGCGTCGCACCGAGAGCCACACCAACGTTGCGATCAGACCGATCGCCAGCGGGATGGAACTCAGCGCCACGACCAGTGGCCAATCATCGAAGCCGAGGAACGGCGGATAGGGCGCCGCGCCTGGAGTGGGGTTTGCCGTGCGGGCATCCCCGTGAGTGCCCGACTGGACAGTCGCGACCGTTACGACCGCAAAGGCCAGGTAGGCGACAACGAACAATCCCCATCCGACCCTAGACGGCCATGACAAACCGCCGATGCCCGTGTCCATCGGCCCGACTGCAGCCGATTCACTGGCCGCGTCAACGGTGTTCGTCATGCCGGCCTCGCCCGTAGCGTAGCCAGATCTCCCGCACTCGTGGTGCGGGCTGGTATTGCGTTTGTCAATCGTCAGCCTCCGGGACCCAACCCGTCGAGAATATGTGTTTTCGTCCGCCGTAAACAAGCTTTCGCCGGGCCAGGCCGATACCCCAACCGAGAATGACAATTCTCACATGCGAGGATTGGGTAGCGTCAGCGCAGCCGTCAATCATGAAATCACGCGAAGGAAGCAGAGTATGAGCGACCGGCACTCCAACATCGCGGGGACGCGGATGTTGATCATCGGGGCGTCTTCGGGCATCGGACAGGCGCTGGCGCTGGCCGCCCACTCCCGGGGCGCGGCGGTGGCCCTCGCCGCACGGCGGGTGGACCGCCTGTCGGAGCTGGCCGATCGACTCGGCGGATCGGCACACGAGCTCGACGTGTCCGATCCGCGCGCCATCGAATCCGTCGTCAACGCCGTCGCCGCCCACTTCGGAAAGCTCGACGCTGTCGTATTCACCAGTGCCGTGGTGCCATTCGCGTTGATCGAAGACACCGATGTAGAGACGTGGCTGCACGCGTACGCGGTCAATGCCGTGGGTGCCTCCCACGTACTGCGGACGGCCCTCCCCCATTTGGCCGACAACGCCACGGTCGTCGTCGCGTCGAGCCACGACGTGGGGCGCCCGCGTGCGGGTGTGGCGGCCTACCATGCGAGCAAGGCCGCGCTCGACGAGATCCTACGCAGCTGGCGGGCCGAACACCCCGAGATCGCCGTGATCCGGGTCAGCGTTGGCCCCACTTGTGACACCGAGATCCTGCGCGGGGCCGACCGTGACCTGCTGGCCGATCTCTACCGGTCCTGGGAGCACGGGGGCCAGATCCCTGACGAGATGTCCACCGTCGAGGACGTCGCCCATGCCATGCTTTCCCTCGTCGCCATTTCGCGCGCCAATCCCACCGTGGTCAGCGAGATCGTTCACCTGGCACCCCGAATCATCGAGGGCCAGCAGGCGTTCACCGGCAACCGGTAAAGAAAGGACGACTCGATGGACCTGGGTTTCGACGGCGCCACGGCGGTGGTCACCGGGGGCAGCAAGGGAATGGGCCTGGCGATCGCCGAGAGTCTCGGCGCGGAGGGTGCTTCGGTGGCGATCATGGCGCGCGGCCGGACCGCGTTGGACTCCGCTGCGCGGCGAATCCGCAGCGCGGGCGCCCCCGAAGTCCTGACCATCAGCGTCGACATGTCCGATGCTGAGTCCATCACATCGGCGTTCGCGTCCATCGGTCATACCTGGGACAGCCTGAATGTCCTGGTGCACACCGTCGGCCCGAGCGCCGGCGCATTCGAAGACCTCGACGACGACGACTGGCACGCCGCCTTCGACCTCGGCACGTTGTCCGCCGTGCGCTCGGTGCGGGCCGCACTGCCCATGTTGCGATCCGCGGATTGGGCTCGCATCGTCACACTCTCGGCGCACTCGATCCAGCGCCAGAGCTCGCGCCTGGTCGCCTACACCGCCGCCAAATCGGCACTGTCGAGCTTTACCAAGAACCTGTCGAAAAGCCTTGGCGCCGAGGGGATACTGGTCAATTGCGTCTGTCCCGGAACCATCGTGACGGCCAGTTTCACCGAGACCTTGCGGGAGGTGCTTGTCGCCGACGGGCTGGATTCATCGGATCCGAGGCACGTGATGACGTGGGTCGAGAAGACCTACGGCCATCCCTGTGACATCGGCCGTGCCGGGTTGCCCGAAGAGATCGCCTCCCTCACCGCCTATCTGGCGTCACGACGCAATGGCTACGTGACAGGGGCTACCGTCAACGTCGACGGCGGATCGGACTTCATCTGATTCAACATCGTCAGTCGAGCCCGCGCGCCAGCTTGAACACGGCCGTGGCCGCGTCGAGCAATTCCGGGGTCAGCATATTCCCGCTGTATTCGACCCAGCACCAACTGCGGGCCGGCTGCACACCCGACGAGGTGCTTGACACGGGACCGAACACGTGCAGCGGGCTGCCGCTGGATTCGAACGCGAAACTGTACGAGTCGGTGCCGATGGTCGCATCCAGCCCGGTCATCCTGCCGACTTCGTTGAACGTCGGATCCGTGGTGATGTCCTTGTGCACCGTGGTGACACCGTCTTTGAGCTGATAGCCCGGGCCGAAGGCCACACCTTCGCGCCCCTGCCAGAAGCTGCCGCCGCCCAGCTGCCCGTCGTCGAGCTCGTGCAACCAGGACACCCACATGCCCTGGAGGTGCCGGGCGATGGGGAGTTCGGTGTACACCTTTCCCGGCGGCCCGTACGCGAAGTCCTGATGCGCGTAGCCGGACACTTCGACACCGTCCACCGTGCCCGTGGCGTACATCAGCTCGTGGCGGTAGTAGACGTCGTCGTCGATGCCGTCCTGCGCAGGCACGTGCGTGAGGACGATGTCGCTGACCGTCCGCCCGTGGATCTCCCAACGATTGCTGGCGTCATACCAGTGAAAGCCGTTGGCATCGCGTTCGATCCGGCCGCTTGGATACGACAGCCGCACGCTCTCGCGGTCGTCGACGTATTGCAACGGTTCGAACCAATCGAGCGTCGAGTACTCAGGGTAGAGGTGAGGCGCGTCGATGCCAAGGTCTTTCGGTAGTGATCGAAATCCGCACACCGGAGACACGACGTGAGTCATTCCGGTGAGGAAGTCGTCGCATCCCCGCACCCCCCAGTAGTTCTGACCGGATGCGTCGGCGACGACTGCGCCGAGCCAGATTCCCGACAGCCCCATCCCGGGGCTCGGGACCCATTCGCGTCGGTAATGAGCGAGGGACGGCGACTCGCGCAGGACCTGGAATTCAATGGGCTTGAGCACTCAACTCTCCTCGCGGGGTCGCGGCCGATGCAGGGATGCGGCTAGGTCGTGGGGACGACGCCGCGCTCAGTCCAGTGCGCGACGAACGGGGTGATCGTCGACAAGTCGTAGAGTCCCGGTTCGGCCGCGATCACCGCGGGGATGGCGTTGACGGCGTGCATCGCGGTGGCCAGACAGCCCTGCTCGGCGTGATCCTCGCCGTGCGAGCCGATCACGAGCTGAAGGGTCATGCTGGGCTTGCCCTCAAACGTCACCGCATAACCGATCTCGGTCGGCCAGTCGGGGGCCAAGTCGTCGGCCATCCTGGTGAGATGTTCGACGGCGAGTGTGGTTTCGCCGCAGCCGGCCACGACGCCGAAGCGCATGGCCCCCACGGTTCCTGCGGGAATCTCACCGGCGGCCACCGTCAGCGCCCTCGGTGTCGTCACGACCTCGCGGAAGCCTTCGACGGACTGGATTCGGAGTCCGAGCGCCTGCGCGAGCACTGTCACGCTGCCGATCCATGCGCTCGCGGCATAGTCGGTGTTGGACAACAACGGCGTCGGGTCATCCGGCGCATGACCGAATCCCATCGCGTTGAAGATCAGGTCGTGGCTCGCGTAGGTCGAGTAGTTCAGCACCTCCCGGACACTGATCCGCTCGGTGCGCTCGGTCAGGCGGGACAGGACCGGCGCGAGCGACTCGGCGACGAAGCCCGGGTACAGGCCCAGGCCGAGAAACGATGAATTGCCTGCACGGCAAGCTGTTTCGATGCCGTCCGCCAGCGATTCGTGCAGGGAACGGGGATGGACAAACCGGCTGCCGGTGGCTATCACATTCTTGCCCGAGGCCAACAGATCACAGACATCGGCGAAACAGCCCGGCGTGTCGGTCTCCACTTTGCCCATGTAGAGCACCACGTCCGCATCGGTGCCGATGATGGTGTCGCGATCGTCAGACGCGAGCACTCTTGCTTGCGGCAGCCCGCACAGCGTGCCCGCGTCCGCCCCGGCTTTTGCCGCGTCGTACACCCGCACGCCGACCAGTTCCAGGTCCGGCCGGCTCAAGACGTGGCGCAGCGACATCGTGCCGGTCACCCCGGTCGCCCACTGGATCACGCGAGTCATGTCAGGCGATCTCCTCTAATCCCACACCACGTCGAGGCGGGGTGGCGAGCGGAACATCGTGCCGGTCACGTAGGGCGGCGGGGCCTCGGGGTCGAGCCGCAGCCCCGGCAGTTCGTCGAGCAGCGCGTTGAAGATCTTGGTGCTCTCCAACCGCGCCAGGTGCATTCCCAAGCACACATGGGCGCCGTGGCCGAACCCGATGTGCGGCTTGCGTTCCCGGAAGATGTCGAAGGACTCGGCGTCCTCCCATCGTGTTTCGTCATGGTTGGCGCTGCCGAGGTTGACCACCATCGTCGAGCCCTTCGGGATATGGCGCCCGAAGAAATCGGTGTCGGCGGTGACCTCACGGATGAAGTTGAGCAGCGGCGTCTCCCACCGGATGCCCTCCTCGATCGCCTGCGGCAGCAGGCTGCGGTCGGCGCGCACCGCATCGAGTTGGTCGGTGTGGGTCAACAGGCCGAACGCGAGGCTGGCCGTCGAGCGCGACGTGGTCTCCGCGCCCGCGGGCAGGAGGTTGCGCATGAATCCGTAGATTTGTTCGTCCGACATCCTGACCCCGTCGATTTCGGCCTGGGACAGGATGGTCACCATGTCATCCTTCGGCGACTTTCGCCGGTCGGCAAGGATTCCGACGAAGTACTCCTTCATCTCCGCCGAGGCCCGCAACGCGGTTTCCATGTCGGCGCGAAAGCCCAGCAGGTCGATCGCCAGCCGGTGGAACTCACCGATGTCGGATTCGGGCAACCCGAGCAGGGCGGCGATGATCCGGACCGGGATGGGCATGAACACCGCAGTGACCAGGTCGGCGCGTTTGTCGTCGCGGATTTTCGCGATCGTGCGATCCACGAGGGGCCCAACGAGTTCGGTGTCCCAGCGTTTCATCGACGACCTGGCAAACGCGAATTCGTGCAACCTGCGGTAGGTGGCGTGCTCGGGTTCCTGCATCTCCAGGATCGTCGGTCCTTGCAACGGTCGCACGACGTCCTCATAGATCCGGGTGCTGAACGTGATGTTGTCGGTGAAGACGGCTTTAACCGCGTCGAACGAGTACGCCGTGAACGTCTTCGCGCCGTCGGGCCCGTCCTCGGGAACGCCCATCTCCGGCCAGCCCGGATGAACGGCCGCCTTCATACGCAGCTCACGCAGCAGCGGGTAGGGGGTCGCGTCGCCGTCGGCGCCCATTCCGGCGTTGAACTTGTCCTGCGCCTCGCGAATGCGTTGCTCGATGTCGTCAGTAACCGTAGGCTCCGCCACGTGCCACCTCCCGTACGGCCGCCCAACATACACCTTGTCGGTTGCAAACCTACATGATGTAGGTTGAAGGAACCAGAACCTCGCGAGAATCCGAAAGCGCAACCTGGAGCATTCGATTGGTCATTCGAGTCGTGCAATGGGCAACCGGCGCCGTCGGCCGGGCCGCGCTGCAGGAGCTGATCGAGAATCCGCATTATCAACTGGTCGGCGTGCTGGTGTACGACCCGGCGAAGGCCGGTCTCGACGCGGGCGCGCTCTGCGGGCTACCACCGACGACGGGCGTGATCGCGACCGCGGACAAAGACGCGATCATCGCCCTGGGCGCCGATGTCGTCGTGCACGCGGCCAGCAAGGCCCACACCGTCGAGACGAACGCCGCGGACATCTGCCGCCTGCTCGCGGCCGGCAGCACCGTCATCACCACGACGTCGTACAACCACCTACCCACCTATGGCGAAGAAACCGAATCCGCGTTCGCCGCGGCGTGCCGACAGGGCGGGTCACGATTTCACGCGGCGGGCGAGAACCCCGGTTTCATGTTCGAGCGGCTCGTCGCGACCGTGACGGGGCTGAGTAAGACCATCGACCGCATCGACCTCTACGAGGCCACCGACGTTTCAGCCGTGGACAGTCGGCCGATGCTCATCGACCTGATGGGGATGGGGAGGCCGCCGGAAGACGTCAGCATTGACTCCCCGATCATCAAGAAGCTCGACATGGCCTACCGCCAGGCCCTCAATGCCACGGCCGATGTCCTCGGGATCACCCTGTCCCACATCGACGTAACGATCGACGCCACTACACTGCCGCACGACATCGAGGTCCCCGCCGGCACGATCGAGGCGGGAACGGTTGTCGGGCAGCGGTTCTCGTGGGTCGGCCACTGGTCCGGCCGCCCGCTGCTGGCGATTCACGAAGAGTGGGTGCTCACCCGCGACCTTCCCCAGTGGGGCATGGCGCCGCTGGCGCCCGGCGAGAAGGCCCCGCTGATCCGTGCGGTCATCAAAGGTGAGCCCAGCTTCGAACTCCAGCTCGACGTGGGCCTCGACGGCGTGGCGCCCTCGGGCCAGCACGCCATGCCCGGTCACCTCATGATCGCGATGGGCGCGGTACGCGCCATTCCGTACGTGCTGGCCCAACCACCCGGCATCGTGACCGCACCGGTGTTCAGCGCGATCCAACTAGCTTGAGGCGCGAGCGACCGCGCGGGCGATGTGGTCGCTGGGCGCCGCGTGGAAAACGTGCGCGCTGCCGTCGGGCAGGACCCTTCGGGCGATGAGGTAGTCGGACCCCAGCCAGCCCTGCCGGATGAACCGGCCGAACCGCAGGAACGTTCCCGGTGCGCCGCTGGCCGACGGGACGAGCTTCACCTGCTCCATCCCGTTCTTCACGCCCTCACCGGTCAGCGGCCGCGCCGCGGCCAGGCCCCGCACGATCACCGTGGCCGCGTCGTGCGACAGGCCGGGCATCGAGTGCCCCGGCCGGCGACCGTATCGCGCCTCGAAGCGGTCGAGGAAGGCCTGCCCGACGGTGTTGCGCTCGTCGTAGCTGTCCAGGCCGATCCATCCGGACAGGTGCCGCATCCACTCCGCGCTGATGTGGGCCATTTCGAACGCCGTCGTCGTGTATCGCGGCGGATCCCAGCCCGCGGCGCGCAGCGCATCCGTGAAGCCCCACAGACCATGCCCGAACCCGACGTGCACCAGCGCGTCGGGTTCCGACGCGCGCAACGCGGCGACCGTCTTGGACTTGTCGGCCTCGACCTGGGGAATCGCCTCGGTCGCAACGACGTTCAAACCCGCGGCATCGTAGGCCCTTTGGGCGAAGGCGAGATACTCCTTGCCGATGAGCGACGACTCGTAGGCAATGGCGATGCGCGACCGAGCGTCGCCGATCATCACCGCGGCCAGCATGACCGGTTCCTCGGGCATCGAGCCGTTGTTCAGCGCGAAGCACCACTCGCCGAGCGCCCCCTCCGATCCCGACAGGGTGAGGATCGGAACCCGCGCGGTGGCCTCGACGTGGGAACGCAGCGGCACCACGTTGTCCGATACCCAAGGGCCGAAGATCGCCAGGCAGCCTTCCGCGACGAGCTCGTCGAAGGCCCGTTCGACCGCGAGGTAGGTGCCGTTCGGCAAGCCCACCACGTTGCGTATGACGAGTTCGATCGGCCGGTCGAGCAGCCCGGAGGCATGGGCTTCGTCCATTACCAGCCGCAGTGCGGCGACGGTGTCGTTGTCGGTGTCGCCGGACGTCGGATAGTCGTTGAGCACGCCGACTTTCAGCGGTGCGACCGAACCGTATGCGCGAACCTCGTCTGCCATAGCCGGCAACATACAGGATGGAGGTTGAAACCAGGGGTCCCGCCGCCGCGCGGTGTCGTGCACCGACGCCGGCGGAGCCCCGCCACTCAACATTCACGATGAATGTTGCTACGATCGTCGGCATGGCGCAGCGCGGTGGAGCGGACGACGATCGACGCGCGCGCGGCGAGCAGACGCGGCGCGACCTGATCGAGGCGGGCCGGGAACTGTTCGTGGAACGGGGATTCTTCAACACCAGCATCGGCGACCTCGTGGCCAAGTCGGGCGTCGGCACGCGCGGCGCCTTCTATCACCACTTCAAGGACAAGGCCGAGCTGTTTCGCGCCGTGTTCGAGGACGTCGAGAACGACCTCACGCTTCGGTCCATCGCCTCTCCCCCGCCCGGCGTCGACCCGTGGGAGCGGCTCACGATCGGTCTGCACGGGTTTCTCGAAGCGGCAACCGAGCCCGCCGTCCAGCGGGTGATCCTCGTCGACGGTCCGGTGGTGCTGGGCTGGCAGACGCTGCGCGAAATCCAGGAGGGCAACAGCATCGCCCTCATCAACGACGTGGTCCGCGAGGCGATCGCGGCGGGCATCATCGACGACCAGCCCGTCGGGGAGCTGACGCACATGCTCGTCGCCGCGCTCGAGGAGGCCTCGCTGCTGGTGGCGCACGCCGCCAATCCGGCCACGGCGCGCCGCCGGGCGGCCAAGGTCCTCGACCGGCTGCTGCTTTCCTTCGCCGTCGAGCCCCGAAAAGTATTGCGGCGGTGAACATCCTGTCCCAAGCCCTGGCCGAACGCGGCCGTCGTGAAAACGTACATTTCCACAATTGAATATTGCTCCTCTACAACCTGATACCCTCGCTCTCAACATCTGCACTAGGAGACCCATGCAGCCCGAAGACATGATCTTGGTGAGCGTCGACGACCATCTTGTGGAGCCGCCGAACTTGTTCGAGGGCAGGGTCGCGGACAAGTACGCCGACGAGGCGCCGCGGGTGATCCGGCAAGCCGACGGCTCGGAGGTCTGGACCTTCAACGGCGCGATCATCCCCAACATCGGCCTCAACGCGGTGGCGGGCCGCCCGCGCGAGGAGTACGGCATCGAGCCCACCGCCTTCGATGAGATGCGGCCGGGGTGCTACGACATCCATGAGCGGGTCAGGGACATGGACGCCGGCGGTGTGCTCGGGTCGATGTGCTTTCCGTCCTTCCCCGGTTTCGCGGGCCGCTTGTTCGCCACGCATCCCGATAAAGACCTCGCCCTTGCCGTCACCCAGGCGTACAACGACTGGCACATCGACGAGTGGTGCGGCTCCTATCCCGGACGGTTCCTGCCCATGGGATTGCCCGTCCTGTGGGATCCGCAGTTGTGCGCCAAGGAGATCCGGCGCAATGCCGAGAAGGGTTGTCACTCAGTAACCTTCACCGAGAACCCCGCCACCCTCGGCTTCCCGAGCTTCCACGACGAGTACTGGGATCCCATGTGGCGCGCGCTCTCGGACACCAATACGGTGCTCTCGGTCCACTTGGGGTCCTCGGGCAAGATCACGATGACCGCGGACAACGCCCCCATCGACGTCATGATCACGCTGCAACCGATGAACGTCTGCTCGGCGGCCGCCGACCTGCTGTGGTCGCGCGTCATCAAGGAGTTCCCCGACGTCCGGTTCGCCCTCTCGGAGGGCGGCACCGGGTGGATCCCGTATTTCGTCGACCGGCTCGACCGCACGTACGAGATGCACCACCTGTGGACGGGCCAGGATTTCGGTGACCGGCTGCCCAGCGAGGTTTTCCGGGAGCGCTTCCTGACCTGTTTCATCGCCGACCCGATCGGTGTCAAGCTGCGCCACGACGTCGGCATCGACAACATCGCGTGGGAATGCGACTATCCGCACTCCGACTCGTCGTGGCCCACGGCCGCCGAGGAGCTCGCGCTCGTCATGGCCGGACTGCCCGACGACGAAGTCAACAAGATCACCTACGAGAATGCCTGCCGGTGGTATTCGTTCGACCCATTCGAGCACCGAACCCGCCAGCAGTGCACCGTGGGCGCCCTGCGCGCCGCGGTCGGTGACCACAACGTTGAGATCCGCAGCTTCGACCACGGCCGGTTCGAACGGACCGCGGGCGCGACCCTCGGCTCCGTCAGCGCGAAACTCGATGTCTGACAATGGCTGACACGGGACAGCCACCTTTGCGAGTCGCGGTCGTCGGCGCCTCCGCCGGTCTCGGCCGCTGCATCGGCACCGGACTGGCGCACCGCGGCGCCCATGTCGCGCTGCTGGCGCGCCGATACGACAGGTTGGTCGAGGCCGCCAAGGACGCCGGCAACGGCGCGGTGGCCGTCGCGTGTGACGTCACCGCGACCGACGCGTGCCAGAAGGCCATGTCCGAGGTGATCGACGCGCTCGGCGGTCTCGACGCCCTGGTGTACACGACCGGTATGGGAGTGCTGGCGCCACTGCGCGAGATGACCGCGGAACAGTGGGCGCAGTTGTTCGCCACCAATGTCACCGGGGCCTCGCTGGTCACCGCGGCCGCCGCGCCGCACCTGGCGGCATCGGCGGGCTCGGCCGTGTACCTGTCGTCGCTCAGCGCCTCCTACACCACCCCGTGGCCGTTGCTCGGCGCGTACGCGGTGACCAAGGGGGCGCTGGACAAGCTCGTCGAGGCCTGGCGCATCGAACATCCGGAGATTGGCTTCACCCGTCTGGCGGTGGGGGACAGCCTCGGCGGCAGCGGTGACGCGCAAACCGAGTTCAACAAAAGCTGGGACCCAGACGCTCTGGAATCGGCGATCAAGTTCTGGATGGAAAACAAGTACATGCTGGGCGGTCTCGTCGACGCCGAACATCTCACCGAAGTCGTCCATTCCGTCATCCGGTGCGGCAACAGCAGTTTCATCCCCTCCCTCACGCTCGCCCCGCGCGCCTCCGACGCAGTGAAGGAACTCCGGCAATGGTGAATCACGAATCGCGAATGCTCATCGACGGCAAGCTCGTCGAGTCGGAGACCGGACGACAGTTCGACAACATCAACCCGGCGACGGAAGAGGTCCTCGGCGCCACCAGCGACGGAACCCGCGCCGACATGGAACGCGCCATCGCCGCGGCGCGGAATGCGTTCGACAACACCGAATGGTCGCGCAGCGGCGATGCGCGCGCCGCCGGACTCCGGCAATTGCAGGCGGCGCTCGAGGCGGAACGTGAGGAGCTGCGCACCGAACTCGTCGCCGAGGTGGGCTGCCCGGTGTTGTCCACGTACGGGCCACAGCTCGACGTGCCCCTCAACGAGGCGTTGACCTGGCCCGCCGATATGATCGACGAATTCGCCTGGAAGCGTGTGCTTCCCGACAAGGACGCGTTCGGCATGGGCAGCCTCACCGCCCGCGAGGTCTGGAAAGAGCCGGTCGGTGTCGTCGGTGTCATCACCCCGTGGAACTTCCCTTTCGAGATCATCCTCAACAAAATCGGCCCCATCCTGGCGATGGGCAACACCTGCGTGCTCAAGCCCGCCCCGGATACGCCCTGGAACGCCACCAGGATCGGCCGCATCATCGCCGAACACACCGACATCCCACCCGGCGTGATCAACATCGTGCCCTCCTCTGATCACCTTGTCGGGGAGGTGATTTCGACGTCACCGTTGGTCGACATGGTGGCGTTCACCGGTTCGACGGCCACCGGCAGGCGCATCATGGCCGCCGCTGCCGAGACGGTCAAACCCACCTTTCTCGAACTCGGCGGCAAGTCCGTCTACCTCGTCTTGGACGAAGACGGTGACATCGGCGGCGCGGTCGGCGGCAGCGCCTTCATCTGCATGCATGCCGGGCAGGGCTGCGCAATGCCCACCCGCCTGCTGGTGCCGAACTCGCGGTACGACGAAGCGGTTGAAATCGTCAAGGCCGCGATGGAAAAGAACAAATACGGCGATCCCACCGATCCCTCGGTACTGCAAGGGCCGCTGGTCTCCAAGAAGCAACACGAGCGGGTCCTCGGATACATCGAGACGGGCAAGCAGGAAGGCGCCCGCGTGGCCACCGGCGGCGGGGTGCCCAAGCACCTGCCGAAGGGCTATTTCGTCGAGCCGACCGTGTTCGCCAATGTCGACAACAAGATGACGATCGCGCAGGAGGAGATCTTCGGGCCCGTGCTCTCGGTCATCGGATTCGACGGCGACGACGACGCCGTGCGGATCGCCAACGACTCGATCTACGGCCTGTCGGGGGTGGTATTCGCCAACGACCTCGACCGCGCCAAATCCGTGGCGAGTCGGATCAGAACCGGCACGCTCGGCATCAACGGCGGACTCTGGTACGGCGCAGACGCACCATTCGGCGGGTACAAGCAGTCGGGCGTGGGCCGGCAATGCGGCATCGAGGGACTCGAGATCTTCACCGAGACAAAGACTGTCGGCTGGCCGGCTTCCTGACCGGCCCCTAGCGAAAGATGCGCGATGAAATCCAAGGCAGCAGTCCTGCGCGGTGTCGGTGAGGACTGGGAAGTCACCGACGTAGAACTCGACCCACCGCACGCGGGCGAGGTGCTGGTCAAAATGGCGTATGCGGGGATCTGTCACTCCGATGAGCACTTCTATACCGGTGACAGTGTGCCAACCGCCGAGATGGAAGAGATGATGCGGGCGTCCGGACTCCCGGTGCCGGAATGGTTCCCCATGCTCGGCGGGCACGAGGGCTCCGGGGTCGTCGAGGCGGTAGGCCCAGGCGTGAAGACGCTGAAGCCCGGTGACCACGTGGCGATTTCGTTTCTGCCCGCCTGCGGCAACTGTCGATGGTGTGCCAGCGGCTACACCTACCTGTGCGACGTGGGCGCCGACATCTACAGCAAGGCGATGACCACCGACGGCACCCGCCGGCGCCACCTCGGCGACGAGGACCTGATGGCCATGATGCAGGTCGGCACGTTTTCCGAGTACGTGGTGGCCTCCGAGCGCTCGCTGGTCAAAGTCCACGACTGGATTCCCCTCGACGCCGCCTCGCTGGTCTCTTGCGGGGTGACAACGGGATTCGGGTCGGGATCGGTGGCAGCGGGTACCGAAGCCGGCGATACCGTCGTCGTGGTGGGTGTCGGCGGCATCGGCATGAACGCCGTGCAGGGCGCGAAAGTGGCCGGCGCCAAGCACATCGTCGCCGTGGACCCCAACGAGTTCAAGCGCGAGGTCGCGCCGACATTCGGCGCCACGCATACCGCCGTCGACATCGGTGCCGCGCTGGATCTGGTCAAGGAGATCACCTGGGGCGTGATGGCCGACCGGGTTGTTCTCACACCCGGGGTCGTGCCCGCGGACATGATAATGACGGCGATGATGTTGTTGCGCAAGGGCGGAACCTGTGTACTGACCGGGATGCCCAAGATCACCGACCTGATGGTGCCGATCGTCCTCACCGACATGGTCAGCTCATGCAAGACGTTCAAAGGCGTGCTCTACGGAGAGATGAACCCGCGCGAGGCCATGCCGAAACTGCTGGCGATGTACGAGGCGGGCCTGATCAAGCTCGACGAGCTGGTCACGCAGAAATACAAGCTTGACGACATCAACGAGGCGATGCGAGACCTGCGCGCCGGCAAGAACATTCGCGGCGTCATCGCGTTCGAATAGCGTTGCGTCGCGTGCTGCCGCTTGCAGCAGCAGGACATGGCATCGGTGGGCGGCGGCTCGGTGATCAGAGTTCCCGCAACCATCCCCTAAGGCCGACGCGGCACACCGATCGCCTCCCAGCAGATCTCATTGCGGGTGGCGGATGTTGAACTTTTCACCTGCGAGGTTGCAGAATTCTCATCGAAATGGCGGACGCGCTTCTCTCACGTCCGTGGCGGAACCCCCAAGCGGGCTCCTCCCAATCTCGCCGCGGCCGTCACACGAGGGCGGTCATCGACGTCGACGACCGCTTCGCTCGCGCGGTTACCACAGCAAGACGCAAACCATTGACCGCGACCGCGGTAACCCCGGTGCGCCGGACCAAACTCAAACATGCGCTTCGCGCCTGAGGTCCCAGATCTCTGACCGCCCAACCTGATTCACCAATACGACCGTTGCTGCGGTGCCGAACGCCAGCCACGAGTTGCCGAGCGGTGGCTTATCCGCGCGGCGGGCATTTCACCCGTCAGCGCCCAGGCGACTAGCAGATGACGGCCGGGCCGCCGGTGAGCGGGCAATAGGGAGGTACGCAGCTCACCGACGTTGTTGAGACGGCGAAGCCGAGCAACAACGCAAACAAGACTCTCGTAACCTTGTTCATAACTGGAGAGTCTACGTCCAGCCAGGATTCAGTTGTCAGGACCGAGGTCGAAGCACCTCAAAGCTGCCATTGACTAATGTCACCATTTGGTATTGACTGCATGGCATGACGGGCGGCGTTCCGGCTCGCGGGTCATTGCGGTCCCGCGGCGCGGCAGCGATAAGTGGATACACCCTGCGGCCGATCACCAGCGTGATCCCGCCCGAGCGGGCTTGGGGGCTGTGGCTCTCGCGTCAGATCATCGCCCGGATCATGGGCACCTTTGGACCCTCGCTCGCGGGCACCCGCGTCGAACCGGTCGACACCAGGCTGCCCGACGGCCGCCGCGTCAAAGGGGAATGGGTCTACGGGCCGCGCACCCCCACCAGCGAAACCGAGCGCTCATCGACCACCGCGGGAGCCATCTACTACGTGCACGGCAGCGGGTACGCCGTGTGTTCGCCAAAGACGCACCGCCGGTTGACATCCTGGCTTTCGTCCTTGACCGGCCTTCCGGTGTTCTGCATCGACTACCGACTCGCCCCAAAGCATCGCTTCCCCACCGCGGCCGACGATGTCCGCGCGGGCTGGGACTGGCTGGTCGACACGTGCGGCCTACAGCCGAAACACATTGTGATCGCCGGGGATTCGGCGGGCGGCCACCTGTCCGTCGATCTGCTGCTGCAACCCGGCGTCGAGCACCCCGCCGCCATGGTGTTGTTCTCTCCTTTGTACGACCTCACATTCGAACTGGCGCTGGCGCGGGAACGGATTCGCCCCGACCCCGCCACCAGCGCGGCGAACGCGGTGCGGTTGGTCGGGCTCTACCACAGCGGCATCGACCCCACCCACCAGCGGCTGACGCTTCACGTCGCCAACGGCCCCGCGCTTCCGCCCACCCTGATCCAGGCCGGCGGCGCCGAGATGCTGCAAGAGGACGCGCGCCAACTCGCGATCGACATCCAAACGGCCGGGGGCAGATGCGAATTGCAGATCTGGCCGCATCAGGTGCACGTCTTCCAGGCGTTGCCGCGGATGACCCCCGAGGCCGCCAAGGCCATGGCCTATGTCGCGCGGTTCATTGCCCACGCCCTGCAGGACGCTCGCGCCCTGGCCGAGGAGGCCCGCTGACGATGTTCGGACTCAATAAGCCCAAAATCAGCCGCAACGCGTCGGCGGTGGTGACCGGCGCCGGCAGCGGCATCGGCGCCGCCTTCGCCGTCGAACTAGGCCGTCGCGGCGGCTCGGTCGTGTGCAGCGACATCGACGAAAGTGCGGCCCAACGCACGGTCGACGCGGTCACCGCCCACGGCGGCAAGGCCATCGCGATCCGTTGCGACGTATCACGATTCGACGAGGTGCAGGCACTGGCCGAACAGTCGCAGGCTTGGTTCGCGGGGCCGCCCACGTTGGTGATCAACAACGCCGGTGTCGGTGCCGGCGGCGCCGCGATCGGCGATGCGCCGCTGGACGACTGGGCGTGGACCCTCGGCATCAACCTGTGGGGCCCGATTCACGGCTGTCACGTGTTCACCCCGATCCTGCGGGACGCCGAACCGTCCCGCGCGCCGCGGGGCATCATCAACGTGGCCTCCGCGGCGGCATTCGGCGCCGCCCCGGGTATGGCCGCCTACAACGTCAGTAAGGCCGGCGTCCTTTCACTATCGGAAACCCTGGCCGCCGAACTCGCCGGAAGCCCGGTGCGGGTCACCGTGCTGTGCCCGACCTTCGTCAAGACCAACATTCTCGACTCCGGCCGCATCAGCGAACAATCCAGCGAACTGGCCGCCAAATTGATGCGCTGGACCGGATTATCCGCGGAGAAAGTCGCGCGGACCTGCCTGGACGCACACGACCACGGCGACCTGTACTGCATGCCGCAGTTCGACGCCAAGGTGGGCTGGAACATCAAACGCCTGGCCCCGCAGGCCTATACGCGCACGGCCGGCCTGCTCTCCCGCATCAACCTGCCCTGAACACCCGACGCGCAAAGGAGCTCGCGATGGCCATCGACATGGAAGCCATGCTCGCCAAGATCAAAGACCGGCAGTGGGCGCTCGCCGATATCGACTGGGACGCGCCCGGCGCCGAACTGATCAGTGACGAACAGCGGCCGCAGCTCAAGGCGTTCATGGCCGACCTGTGCTGGATCGAGAACATCGGCGCCAGGGGCTTTGCGGCGCTGGCCAAGAAGGCACCCACACCGACCATCGCCGAGATCTACCGCTACTTCCACGCCGAGGAGCAGCGCCACGCCAACGCCGAACTGGCGCTGATGAAGCGCTGGGGCATGCTCACCGACGGTGAGATTCCCGAGCCGAACGTGAACATCCGACTGGCCATCGACTGGCTGGACCGCTGGGCCGACGACATGCCGCTGTCTCTGCTCGGCACCGTCATCCCGATGCTCGAAGTCGCGCTGGACGGCGCCCTGTTGAAATTCCTCCTCGACGAGGTGCACGATCCCGTTTGTCACCAGGTCTTCGAGAAGATCAACAACGACGAATCGCGCCACCTGGTCGTCGATTTCGAAGTTCTCGACATGATCGGGCACGCGAAGATCCGGCGGTTGCTGATCGACTTCGTCGGTCACAATGCCACTCCGGGTCTCATCATCGGTGCGATCATGGGTGCACCGCTGATCAACAGGATCCGCAACGAGATCATCGCCATGGGCATGGAGCCCGAGCGGCTTTACCGGGCCGTGAAACGCTTTAGAGAGCTTGGCGACCGCGGCGATCGCACCAGCCGGGTACCGACTTACCGGTTCCTAAGGCGCTACGCCGGAGTGGTCACGAATCCACGCCACCCGTACCACCTGCTGGCGAATTCGATGGTATGGCTTTCCGACCGGTATCCGCGGCCGCTGCTACCGTCGGTACCGACGTGGGTCAGAGAACTCACCCACGAGCCGGCGGCATGAGCATGGCGAACAACAACGGCGCCCATGCGGCGCTCATCATCGGAGCCGGCTTCACCGGACTGGGCGCGGCAATCCGGTTGGCCGAAGCCGGAGTCGATGACATCGTGATACTCGAGCGCGCGGACCGCGTCGGCGGAACCTGGCGCGACACAACATATCCGGGTGCCAGCTGCGACGTCCCGTCGCTGCTGTACTCCTACTCATTCGTCAAAAATCCGACCTGGTCGCGAACCTACTCCCCCGCCCCGGAAATCTATCGCCACCTCGAGGACATGGCGGACCGCTTCGACATCCGCAACCGCATCAGGTTCGGCCACGAGGTCAAGGGCTTGTCCTTCGACGAGGACGCCGGCGTCTGGACCGCCACCACCAAGAACCGCAAGAAATTTCGCGCCCGCACCGTCGTGCTGGCTTCCGGTCCCCTGTCCGACGTCAGCTTCCCCGACATCCGCGGCCTCGACAGCTACCAGGGGCACAAGATCCACAGCGCCCGCTGGGATCACGATTACGACTTCGCGGGCAAGCGCGTCGCGGTCATCGGGACCGGTGCCAGCGCCATCCAGATCATCCCCGAGCTGGTCAAACGCGCCGAATTCGTCAAGGTTTTCCAGCGCACCCCATGCTGGGTGCTGCCGCGCTTGGACGTCGCCACCCCACCTGCCGTGCAAGCCTTGTTCGCCAAAGTTCCTGCCACCCAACAGCTTGCGCGCCAGACGCTGTACTGGGGGCATGAAGCCAGCGCCACGGCGCTGGTGTGGGACACGCCGCTGACGTCGTTGGTCGCCCGGCTGGGGCGGGCCCACCTGCGCGCTCAGGTGAAGGATCCGTGGCTGCGGCGCCAGCTGACGCCCGACTTCAGGCCGGGGTGCAAGCGCATGCTGGTCTCCAGCGACTACTACCCGGCGCTGCAACGGGACAACTGCAAGCTCATCGACTGGCCGATCGCCACGTTGAGCCCGGCGGGCATCCGCACCAGTGATGGCATCGAGCACCGCCTCGATTGCATCGTGTTCGCCACCGGCTACGACGTGCATCTGACCGGTCCGCCTTTCGCCGTGACCGGACTCGGTGGGCGCTCGCTGGCCGCCGAATGGGCCGACGGCGCACAGGCTTACAAGAGCATCAACGTGCACGGGTATCCGAACCTGTTCGTCATGACCGGCCCCAACTCCGGGCCGGGGCACAACTCGCTGCTGGTCTACATCGAGGGCCAGCTGGACTACGTGGTACGCGGCATCACCACCATCCTCGACGAGGACCTGCGCTATCTCGATGTCCGCGAACAGGTCCAGCGGCGCCACAACGAGGATCTCCAGCGCCGGCTGACCAGGACGACCTGGATGTCGGGATGCCGCAGTTGGTACCTCACCAAGGACGGATTCAACGGGTCGATGTATCCCGGATTCGCCACGCAGTATCTTCGCCAGATGAGGGATTTTCGGTATGAGGACTATCAGGCGGTGGCGCACGCCCGGGCGCGCGCCAGCCGATCCGCCTGAGATCGCGCCCTGACATGGCAACCGAGCGTGCGTCGCGGCCCGAACCCGGCACCATCGCCAGCGTGCTGCACAACGTGCGCCGCGCCCCCAAACGCGTGCGGCGCCAATCGCGGGAATATCGACAACTCATCGAAACGGCGGTGTCCCAGCTGTTCGACGCGGCGGTCCGACACCCGCACGGCGCCGCGAACTCCGGGGAGTACCGCATCGACGACCTGGCCCGGCTGGCCGGCACCACCACCCGCAACATCCGCGTCTACCGCGACCGCGGGCTGTTGCCGCCCCCGCTGCGCGTCGGGCGCATCGCGCTGTTCAACGACACCCACCTGACCCGGTTGCGGCTCATCACCTCGATGCTCGACCGCGGCTACACCATCGCGCACGTACGAGAAATGCTCAGCGCGTGGGAGGAAGGCAAGAACCTCGGTGACGTGCTGGGCCTCGAAACCGCCATCGCGGGCCCGTGGACGACCGAGAAGCCGGAAACCATGCCGCTCGCCGACGCCCAGCGACTCGTCGACGACCCGCAAGCCTTCGAGCGGCTCGTCGCGCTTCAAGTGATTCGGATTGACGGGTCCAACGCGACGATCACCCGCCCGAAACTGATCGAGGCGTTCAATGAAATCCGCGGCTACGGTGTCGAATTCGACAAGCTCATCGACCTGCACGAGCAGATCGTGCCCGAGATCGACAAGATCAGCGACATGCTCGTGCGCGCCGGCGCCGAACACGTGCTGGACCGCATCAGGCCCGGCGAGCCGCTCCCGGCCGACGCCGAGATCGCCGAGCTGATCACCATGCTCGTGCGCTTTCGGACTCAAGCCGTGGCCACGGTCACCGCGACGCTCGCGTCCTCGATCGAATCCAATATCGAGTCGCTCGTGAGCCGCATTCTGGCGGACTATCTCGCCGAGTCGAGCTCTTCGGCCTGAGCGGCGGTGGCTTTCGGGATTGTCCTCGGCCGCCTCATGCCGTGAGCGCGCGACCTAACGGTGGAGCGCTAAAAAGGGACGACAGTGCAGGTTGGGCACGTAAAAGTGCCCGTGCAGGCCGCTGCCGTGGGAAAAGTGAGCGCCAGCATGACGGCAAGAACGACTTTCGACTTGAGACCAGCCACGAATACTCCATCCCGTTGAAGTTGGGACAGATGCTAAACGCAACACCGCGAAAAAACTTGAGAATGACGGATATTCGCTGTCAACCCTTTACCGGCCGTTGAGAATTCACCCGTCGCGCGGCCATAGCCGCCGCTTGCGCTGCATATCACGTTAATCAGTGTCAGTGTTCCTTCTGTTTGAAGGACTTTGCTGGCGGTGATCTTCTCGGCCCTTCGCGCCTCACCTTCGGAGGCGCTTGGACTCGTCGAATTCCTCGCCTAGGCGCGCGCAATCAGATAGGGCGCGAGCGTGGACAGCTTCTCGCACGTCTCTTCGAATTCGCGTTCGGGCGTGGACTCTTCGATGATGCCGGCACCGGCCCGCAACCAGGTCCTGCCGTCACGTTCGTAGGCCGCGCGCAGCGTCAGCGCCGCGTCCAGCCCGCCGTCAGCCGAAATCATCACGACCGCACCCGAATAGAGGCCACGGGGTCCTTCGTCGAGGCGCATGATCGCTTCGACACCGCCCGCTTTCGGGATGCCCGAGGCGGTGACCGCAGGGAACAACGCTTCGAGCGCGTCCATCCGGTCGTTCGACGTGCCCAGGCGCCCGCTGACCGTGGACCCGAGGTGCTGGACACTCCCCCGCTCGCGCACCGTCATGAAATCGGTGACGACCGCAGTGCCGGGCTCGGCGATCTCGGTCATCTCCTGCAGCGAGCTGCGCACCGAAATCGCGTGCTCGACAATCTCTTTGGAGTTCGACTCCAGGTCATCTCGCGCCTCACGGTCACGCGCCTCGCCACGACCGAGCGCCCGGGTGCCCGCCAGCGGCTCGGTCACCACGACACCGTCGCGCCGGACCGCCGCGACCAGTTCGGGGCTGTAGCCCACGGCACGAATCCCACCCAGCGACAACAGAAACGATCGCACCGGGGTGTTGTGCCGGCGCGCCAGCCGGTAGGTGGACGGGAAATCGAGCGCGAAAGGCACTTCGAGAGAACGGGAAAGGATCACCTTGTGGTAGCGGCCCGCCGCGATCTCCGCCACGGCCGACGCGACACGATTGCGGTAGTCGGAGGTGTCGGCGATGACGTCGATCGCGGAGGCCTCGCGCAGCCCGGAGACGCCGTCGCCGAGCACAGCCAGCACTACGTCGCGGTGGTCGGCCGACGCGTCGAACAGACGAATCGCCTCCCGGGACACCACGATGCGGCCCCGCGGCCAAAACACCCGCGCCAGCGGGGTTTCCGGCGCCAGGCGCTGTTGCAGCCCGTAGCGATAGACCCCGAATTCGAAGGCGATCCAGCCGAAGAGTTGGTCTGTTTCCAGCAGCAGCCGATCGATGGCCTCGCCCAGCGCCGGCCCGGGTCGCCCCGACCACTGCTGGCGCTGCGTGACCCCATCGCGGATCACCCGCAGCTCGTCGCTGTCCAACTCGATCATGGCGTGCACACCGGTGGCCAGCACCCATTCCCCGCTGCGCTCGTAGAGCAGATACTCTTCCCCGACGCGTTCGGAGAGCACCACGGCCAACTCGGCCGCCAGGTCCGCCGGGTCGATATGGGCGGGAAGCGGGATCGATGGCGACGCAGAACCGGCGGAACTTGTCTCGACGCTGACCTCGGTCACGGTTAGTAAATGTAGCCTAACCTATGTAGCTGTGCGCAACCGATCCCATCGAGTTGCCCCCCGCGGGGCGCCTTCGGCTAAAACTCCCTCGGAGTTAAAGCCCGGCCCCGCCCGAGGCTACCCGCCGGAACGCGCCGATTCGTCGCTCCAGCCGTTCCGTTCGCGCAGCTAGGTCGGGGTCGCCGCCGGCGCGGAAGGTCAGGCGCTGCCGATCCGGTGTGAGGCTCGCCACCTGGAACGTTTTCCCACCGTTTACGTCGTGGTCGCGCACCGAACGGCGTGGGCCGCGAGACTCGTCCTAGTGGCACTGGCCCGTCCGCCCGGATTCGCTGATTGGAGGAACGACGTGTTCAGCATTCGCCTCAGCAGTGGCGAGGAGGTCCAGGCGAGCGCAGGCGACGAGCTCGAAATCAATCAAGAGACCGGTGTGCTTTCGGTGTCCCGGGTCGACGGCTTCGAGGAAATCACGACGCACTACTCGCCCTCGGCCTGGCTGTCGGTGACCCACCGGCAAAAGGGAGCCGGGGTCAGGCCGTCGCCCAACTGGCCGCCCCACTGACTCAGATTTTGACTACACAGTAAATAGACAGCATCTTCACACCAATCTCACGGCTGATGGGACGCCTGCCGGCACCGGATTTCGTTCCGCTAGATCGGGCCTGACCAGCGCATTTGCGGCGCTAGGCGGGTCTGGAAGGCCCGTCCTTCCCGCCGTGCTTTCGAGTGGCAGGTCGACCGCCACGGGGATAAATTTCTGACGGTCGTCGGGATGTTTCGTGGTTGCTCCGCGTTTGCGGACGGTGCTTCCCCCTGATCGCGGGTCTACTCAACGGAGGCATCGATGCTGCAAGAGTTTTGGCACAACTTCACCCACAACCTCTTCAAGCCGCTCTTGCTGTTTTTCTACTTCGGCTTTCTGATCCCCATCCTGAAGGTGCGCTTCGAATTCCCCTATGTCATCTATCAGGGGTTGACCATGTATCTGCTGCTGGCCATCGGCTGGCACGGCGGCGAAGAGCTCGCGAAGATCAGCGCCTCGAGCGTCGGCGCCATCGTCGGATTCATGGTCCTGGGCTTCGTGTTGAACTGTGCCATCGGCGGTTTGGCCTACGTGGGCCTGAGCCGACTGAAAACGCTGCGGAAGGTGGACCGCGCGACGATCGCGGGCTATTACGGGTCGGACTCGGCCGGGACCTTTGCCACCTGTGTGGCCGTGCTGGCCGCCGTGAACATCGCCTTCAACGCTTACATGCCGGTGATGCTGGCCGTGATGGAGATCCCGGGCTGCCTGGTCGCGCTGTACTTCGTGGCCCGACTGCGCCACCGGGGCATGGACGCCGGCGGATACATGCCCGACGAGCCCGGCTACACGCCGCCCGTCAAGGTCGGGGTCGGCCCCGGCAGCGCCGCGCGGCCCCCGCAGGGCCAGAGCCTCGAGAGGCAGGAAGCAAGCCTGGAGCACGAGCTGGAGGACTGGGAGCCCGAGCAGAGCCCGGACGACGCCAAGGCCAAGCGGATGCCGATCCTCTCCCGCGAGCTGTTTCAGGAGGTGTTCCTCAATCCGGGGCTAGTCCTGCTGATGGGCGGCATCATCATCGGTCTCGTCAGCGGGCTGCAGGGCCAGAAGGTCGTCGCCGACGACGACAAGTTCTTCGTGCTGGCGTTCCAGGGCGTGCTGTGCCTGTTCCTGCTCGAAATGGGCATGACGGCGTCGCGCAAGCTGAAAGACCTGCGCACGGCGGGCCCCGGATTCATCGTCTTCGGTCTCGTGGCGCCGAATGTCTTTGCAACGCTGGGCATCTTCGTCGCCTGCAGCTACGCCTCGCTGACCCACACCGACTTCAAGACGGGCACCTATGTGCTGTTCGCGGTCCTGTGCGGCGCGGCGTCCTACATCGCCGTCCCGGCGGTGCAGCGGCTCGCCATCCCCGAGGCGAGCCCGACGTTGCCGCTGGCCGCCTCGCTGGGTCTGACGTTCTCCTACAACGTCACCGTCGGAATCCCGCTCTACATCGAGATCGCCCGGGTCTTCGAGCAATGGTTCGGGGTCTGACCGGGCCGCTACCCCAATAGCGTCCGCACCACGGCGTCGGCCAGCAGCCGTCCCCGATCCGTCAGGACGAGCCTGTCACCGGTTGTCACCAGCAACCCGTCGGAGACGACGCCCTCGGCGCGTTCACGCTCTTCGGAATTCAACAGGCCAACCGGAAGGCCTTGGCGCAGGCGGACTTTCAACAGCACGTCTTCGGTGTGCAACGTGTCGGCGTCGAGCCGCTCGAATCCCGCGACCGGCAGCGCGGCCGTGCCCAGCCTCTCGGCATATGCGTTGGGATGCTTGACATTCCACCAGCGCGTGGTGCCGACGTATCCGTGCGCGCCCGGTCCCGCGCCCCACCACTGGCCGCCGTCCCAGTAGCCCAGGTTGTGCCGGCATTCACCCCCTGGCCGCGACCAGTTGGACACCTCGTACCACGACATGCCCGCCTCGCTCAGGCGCGCGTCGACCAATTCGTAGCGGTGGGCCAGCACGTCGTCGTCGGGAGCGGCCAGTTCGCCGCGACGCACCCGCCGGGCCAGGGCGGTGCCTTCCTCGACCACCAGCGCATAGGCCGAGACGTGATCGACGCCGGTCTCGATCGCGGTGTCGACCGATCGCAGCAGGTCGTCGTCGGACTCCCCCGGGGTTCCATAGATCAGATCGAGGCTGACGTGTTCGAAGCCCGCGGCCAGCGCCTCGCGGGCGGCATCGGCCGATCGGTTCGGCGTGTGAATGCGGTCGAGGACACCCAGCACCCGTGGCGCCACCGATTGCATCCCCAGGGACACCCGGGTGTAGCCGGCCGCGCGGATGGCGTCGAAGAGGTCCGGCCACGCCGACTCGGGGTTGGCCTCGGTGGTGATCTCGGCATCCGCTGCCAGCGGAAAGTGCTCGCGCACCATGTCCAGCAGCGTCACCAGGCGCGCACCGCCGAGCAACGAGGGCGTCCCACCACCGACAAACACGGTGCTCACCGGCGGCGCTTCCAGTCGCGCGGCCGCCAGTTCCAATTCGGCCCGCAGCGCACCCAACCAGGCGTCTGGATTGACGCCCCCCAGCTCCGCTGGGGTATAGGTGTTGAAATCGCAATAGCCGCAACGCGTTACGCAGAACGGGACATGCACGTAGATGCCAAACGGCTGCCCGGCGGTCACCCGCACGTCGGGCAGGTCGACCAGCTCCTCGCGAATGGCCATGCCAAATGATCCCACGCAGACGCCCGGCGCCGGCGCCGTCGATCCCGGCTGCCGGGGGCTGCCCGTGCGCCGAGCGTGCGCCGGCTGCGACATTCCGGCCGGATTTTCGCGCTGGGTGCACGCTCGGCGTTGCCGCGCGGTGGATCCCCCGGACTTGATGCCGCGGTGGCCCGTCAGCGGCACTTTTAATCATCGTGAGCCCAGATTTGACCTGCTCGCACGGCCCCCCGGCATCCATGGCACAATGGGGGCGTGACTGTCGCCCAGCCCAGCCCGCACATTGTGCTCGTGGCGCGACGGCACATCGATCTCAAGCGCGTTTGCAGCTGTATCTGTCTGCCTTGACTTGGTAGACCCAGCCCACTGGTCTCCAGCAGGCCGACGGTTTCGTGCCGCCCATAAGTGCCGGTGAACTGTGCTGGCCGCGCTGGCGATCTTTTTGAAGGAGAACTTCCGATGACCACCGCCCGACCCGCGAAGGCCCGTAACGAGGGCCAATGGGCACTGGGGAATCGTGAGCCGCTGAACCCGAACGAAGAGATGAAGCAGGCCGGCGCCCCACTGGACGTGCGCGAGCGCATCGAGACCATCTACGCCAAGAACGGCTTCGACAGCATCGACAAGAGCGACCTGCGTGGGCGCTTCCGCTGGTGGGGCCTGTACACCCAGCGTGAGCAGGGCTACGACGGCACCTTCACCGGCGACGACAACGCCGAGCTGCTCGAGGCCAGGTACTTCATGATGCGGGTGCGCTGCGACGGCGGTGCGCTGTCGACGGCCGCACTGCGCACCGTCGGCCAGATCTCCACCGAGTTCGGACGCGACACCGCCGACATCACCGACCGGGAAAACATCCAGTACCACTGGATCGAGATCGAGAACGTCCCCGAAATCTGGCGGCGGCTGGCCGACGTCGGATTGCAGACCGCCGAGGCGTGCGGCGACTGCCCCCGCGTGATCCTGGGATCACCGCTGGCCGGCGAGTCGCTCGACGAGGTGCTCGACCCGACCTGGGCGATCGACGAGATCGCCCGCCGCTACATCGGCCAGCCCGACTTCGCCGACCTGCCGCGCAAGTACAAGACCGCCATCTCGGGCCTGCAGGACGTGGTGCACGAGGTCAATGACATCGCGTTCATCGGCGTCAACCACCCCGAGCACGGCCCCGGGCTGGACCTGTGGGTGGGCGGCGGCCTGTCGACCAACCCGATGCTGGCCCAACGGCTGGGTGCCTGGGTGCCGCTCGAGGAAGTGCCCGAGGTTTGGCACGCGGTCACCTCGATCTTCCGTGACTACGGGTACCGGCGGCTGCGCTCCAAGGCGCGGCTGAAGTTCCTGGTCAAGGACTGGGGCGTCGAGAAGTTCCGTGAAGTCCTCGAAACCGAGTACCTCAAGCGTCCGCTGATCGACGGACCGGCGCCGGAGCCGGTCCCGCGTCCGATCGACCACGTCGGTGTGCAACGGCTCAAGAACGGGCTCAACGCCGTGGGTGTCGCCTCGATTGCGGGACGGGTCTCGGGCACCACCCTGTCCGCGGTGGCCGACCTCGCCGAGGCGGCCGGCTCGAACCGGATCCGGTTGACCCCCTACCAAAAGCTGGTGATCCTCGACGTCCCCGACGACAAGCTCGAGGAGCTGATCGCCGGTTTGGAGGCGCTCGGCCTGCAGTCCCAACCGTCACACTGGCGCCGGAATGTGATGGCCTGCACGGGAATTGAATTCTGTAAGCTGTCATTCGCCGAAACACGAGTCAAGGCGCAGTCTTTGGTGCCCGAGCTGGAAAGTCGGCTCGCGGACATCAACCTGCAGCTCGATGTTCCGATCACCGTCAACCTCAACGGCTGCCCCAATTCGTGCGCACGCATTCAGGTCGCCGACATCGGGTTGAAAGGCCAGATGGTCGACGACGGAAACGGCGGCTCGGTCGAGGCTTTCCAGGTACACCTGGGCGGCAGCCTGGGTCAAGACAGCGGCTTCGGCCGAAAACTGCGTCAGCACAAGGTCACCAGCGACGAGCTCGGCGACTACATCGAGCGGGTCGCACGTAACTTCCTGAAATATCGCGGCGAGGGTGAACGTTTCGCACAGTGGGCCATGAGGGCAGACGAGGACGATTTGCGATGAGCGAACGAACAACCAGACATTCCGAGGCCGAGCTGCGCGAGCTCGCCGCCCGGGGAGCGGCCGAGCTCGAGGGCGCCAGCGCCAGCGACGTATTGCGTTGGACCGACGAGACGTTCGGCGGCGTCAACGGACCGCGCGGATGGGCGACCTGCAACTACGTGGTGGCCTCCAGCATGCAAGAGGCGGTGTTGATCGATCTGGCCGCCAAGGTGCGCCCGGGTGTGCCGGTGGTGTTCCTGGACACCGGCTACCACTTCGTGGAGACCATCGGTACACGCGACGCCATCGAGTCCGTTTACGACATCCGGGTGCTCAACGTCACGCCCGAGCAGACCGTCGCCGAGCAGGACAAACTGCTGGGCAAGGACCTGTTCGCGCGTGATCCCGGTGAATGCTGCCGGCTGCGCAAGGTCGCCCCGCTGGGCAAGGCGCTGCGCGGCTACTCGGCCTGGGTGACCGGGCTGCGCCGGGGCGAAACCGCCGCACGCGCCAACGCCCCGGTGGTCGGCTTCGACGAGGGCTTCAAGTTGGTGAAGGTCAACCCGATGGCGACCTGGTCCGACGACGACGTGCAGAACTACATCGACGAGCACAGCGTGCTGGTCAATCCGCTTATCTACGACGGCTATTCGTCGATCGGCTGCGCCCCGTGCACGGCCAAGCCGCTGGCGGGCGCCGACCCGCGCAGTGGGCGCTGGCAGGGGCTGTCCAAGACGGAGTGCGGTCTGCACGCCTCGTGACGAATCACGCTGAGGTCAGCGTGTTCTCATCCTCGTCCGCTTTGTGACCGGGCTCCGCCGCAGTCGGGGCGATCGGTGGGACCCGGGTGGCACGCACGTAGACGGTGTCGCCGTCGCGTAATGCCAGGGCCTCGGCGTCGCCGCGTGTGATCTGCGCCGTGAAGAAGCCGCCGGTGGCCGCGCTGGTCAATTCGACCCGCACCTCGAAACCCAGCGCCACCACCCGGTCAACGGTGGCCCGCACCACCCCGATCGACTCCGCGGTGCCGTCGCCGCCGGCGATCGCCATCTCGGGGTTGCGACCCACCCGGATGTCGTGCGGACGCACCAGGGCGCCGTTGAGGGTGGACACCGCGCCGAGGAACGACATCACGAACGCGTTCGCCGGGGCGTCATAGACGTCGGTCGGGGATCCGATCTGCTCGATGCGACCGTGATTGAGCACCGCAATCCGGTCGGCGACATCCAATGCCTCCGCCTGATCGTGGGTGACCAGCACCGTGGTCACGTGCACCTCGTCGTGCAGGCGGCGCAACCACGCCCGCAAATCCTCACGCACCTTGGCGTCCAGCGCACCGAACGGCTCGTCGAGCAGCAGCACCTGCGGGTCGACCGCCAGCGCTCGAGCCAGCGCCATCCGCTGTCGCTGACCACCGGAGAGCTGATTGGGATAGCGGCTCTGAAAACCGCTGAGCCCCACCACTTCCAGCAGGTTGTCGACCTTGGCTTTGATTTCGGCTTTGGGCCGCTTGCGAACCTTGAGCCCGTAGGCCACGTTGTCGCGGACGGTCAGGTGCTTGAATGCCGCGTAGTGCTGGAAGACGAACCCGATGCCGCGGCGCTGCGGTGGCACCCGGGTCACGTCGCGACCGTAGATCGTGACGGTTCCGCTGTCGGGCTGGTCGAGACCGGCGATGGTGCGCAGCAGCGTCGATTTGCCCGAACCGCTGGGACCCAACAACGCCGTCAGCGACCCGGTCGGCACGACGAAGTCCACGTGGTCCAGCGCGACGAAGTCGCCATAGTGCTTGTAGGCGTCGCGCACGATGATGGCGAGGTCGTCCCGGCCGGTACCGGTGTCTGTCACGTCATCCTCCTCGTCAGGCCTGCTTCGCCGCTCGGGCGCGGCGGGCGTCGAGAACCACCTGGAAAATCAGCACCAGCACCGCAACCCCCATCAGCAAGGTCGACAGCGCATAGGCGCCGTACTCGACGCCGCGGTTGTATCGGTCCGAAACAAGCAATGTCAGTGTTTGCGACTTTCCCGGCAGGTTCGACGACACGATGAGCACCGCACCGTATTCCCCCAGGGTACGTGCGATTGTCAACACGATGCCGTACGTCAGGCCCCACCGGATGGACGGCAGCGTGATCCGCCAAAACGTCTGCCACCAGCCCGAACCCAGCGTCGCCGCCGCCTCCTCCTGGTCGGTTCCCAGCTCGTGCAGCACCGGCTCCACCTCACGCACCACGAACGGCAGGGTGACGAAGATGCTGGCGAGCACGATGCCCGGCAGGCCGAAGATGATCTTGAACCCGAGGTCGTTTTCGACGAATCCCAGCGCACCCGCCGAGCCCCACAACACGATCAACGCCACACCCACGATGACGGGTGAGACCGCGAACGGCAGGTCGATGATCGCCTGCAGCACGCCCTTGCCGCGAAACCTGTTGCGCGCGAGCACCAATGCCGTCGGGATGCCGAAGATTACGTTGAGCGGCACCACGATGGCCACCACCAGCAGGGTCAGGTTCAGCGCCGATATCGCCGCGGGAGTGCTGACCCAGGCGTAGAACTGGCCGAACCCGGGCCGAAACGTCCTCCACAGGATCAACGACACCGGCACGACCAGCAACACGAAGATGTATCCGAGCGCCACGAATCGCAGGGAATAGCGGACTCCGGCGGACGACGTCATGCGGCCAGCTCCTCGCGTTTGGCCGCGTGCCCACCCACGATCCGCAAGATGAGCAGGACCACGAACGAAATCGCCAACAGCACAATGGATATCGCGGCGGCGCCGGTGCGGTCGTCGTTTTCGATCAGGGTCCGTATCCACTGCGATGACACTTCGGTTTTGCCCGGCACCGCGCCGCCGATCAGCACCACCGACCCGAACTCGCCGATCGCGCGCGAGAACGCCAGGCCCGCACCGGACAACAGCGCGGGCAGCAGCGCCGGCAGCACCACCGAGGTGAAGATCTTCGGGCCGCTGGCGCCCAGCGACGCCGCCGCCTCCTCGACTTCGCGATCCAACTCCAGCAGCACCGGCTGAACCGCGCGGACCACGAAGGGCAGCGTCACGAAGGCCAACGCCACCGTCACACCCCACGCGGTGTGCTGCAGGTGCAGACCCACCGGGCTGTTGTTGCCGTACAACGCCAGCATGACCAGGCTGGCGACGATGGTGGGCAGCGCGAACGGCAGGTCGATGATCGCGTCGACCAGTCGCTTCCCGACGAAGTCGTCGCGCACCAGCACCCACGCGATCACCAGACCAAAAATCAGGTTGAGCACAGTCACCCCGGCCGAGATCGTCAGGGTCACTCGGAAGGATTCCAGCGCGGCATTGGAGGTGACCGCGAGCCAGAACGCGTGCCAGCCGCCGCCAGCGGACTGCCAGGCGATCGCCGCCAGCGGCAGCAACACGATCACCGAAAGCCACACCGTTGCCGCCCCGACCCGCAGGGCGGTGGTCCCGCGGCCACGCCCGGGCAGCGGCCCGTGCCCGGGGTCGCCGCTGAGTTCGGGCCGGATTGCCAGCGGGTCCGGCGTGATGGCCGTCATCCGGTGGCCTGCGTGTAGATCTTGGTGATGCTGCCGGTGCTCTTGTCGAACAGCTGCGGATCCGCCGCGCTCCAGCCGCCGAGGTCGGCGATGGTCCACAGCTTCGTCGGCACCGGATATTGGGCGCGGAAGTCGGCGGCGACCGACGGGTCGACCGGCCGGAAACCGGCCTGCGCCCAAACCTTTTGGGCCGCGGCCGTGTACTGGAAGTTCTTGAACGCGACGGCGGCCTGCAGGTGGGGGCTGGTGTTGACGACGGCGACCGGATTGTCGATCTTGAAGGTCTGCGGCGGGTTGACGTGGTCGACGGGCTTGCCCGCCCGCTCGGTCGCGATGGCCTCGTTCTCGTAGCTGATCAGCACGTCACCGCTGCCCTGGATGAAGACGTCGGTGGCTTCGCGTCCCGATCCGGGACGGAGTTTGACGTGCTCGGTCACCAGCTTCTTGATGAAATCCACGCCGGCGGCGCTGTTGGCGCCGCCTTCGCTCTTGACGGCGTACGGCGCCAGCAGATTCCACTTGGCCGACCCCGAACTGAGCGGGCTGGGCGTGATGACCTCAATGCCGGGCCGCAGTAGGTCATCCCAGTCCTTGATGTGCTTCGGATTGCCCTTGCGCACCACCAGCGTGACCACCGAGCCGAACGGGATCCCCTTGGTGGCGTCGGTGTTCCAGTCTTTGGAAACCTTGCCGGCCTTGACCAGTCGCGCGATGTCGGGTTCCACGGAGAAGTTCACGACGTCGGCCGGCTTGCCGTCGACGACACCGCGGGATTGGTCACCGGAGGCCCCATACGAGGTCACCACCTGCACGCCCTTGCCTTCTTCGGAGGCATTGAACGCCGGAATTATCTTGCTCCACCCGGGTTCTGGGACCGAATAGGCGACCAGCGTGATGGAAGTGCGTGCGCCGGCCAGCCCGCCGCCGCCGACGGCATCGCTAGCGCCCCCGTGGCAGCCGGCGATACTTGCGGCCACGCCGGCTGTCGAAACCAGGGCAAGTACAGGCCGCCAACGCAGTGCGGTCCTGATGTCCATCGAAGGCCTTCCGGTGGGGGACTTATCGGATCTCGGTCCCGTCTCAGCGGAAAGGCAACTAGAACTTCAGGAGGATTCGAGAACTCCAGAACCAGACCGCACACGGGTTTGGGAGTCAGCGACAACAGTGCACGAAGGCATAGCACCCCGGGATGCCAATCGCCACGCGCATGGCGGGAAGCCTAACAGGAATTGACGGTGCCGCCACCGCAGCCGGCGCACGCCACCGCGGCGGGCGCCTCACCGGTGCATCAGGTGCGTGACCAGCCACGTGCCGATCACCAGCGCCACCAAGATGAGGAGAACCAGCGTCACGTGTGACCGAGGCATGCGCGTCACCCGGAGGTCTCACCGACATGGCGGGCACGGCGCATCAACTCGATGCCCTTGCCGAGGAGGCCGTCGAGCAGGGCCCCCGTCACGTAGGCCACCGCCAGCACGACCGGCATCACCACCATGGCCTGCAGCACGAAAGGGAGCCCCGAAAGCCACAGCTCGTTGCCGTCCCACCAGTTGAGGAACGCGTTCACGGAGCTCACCCTATGTGGCGCCGCCACACAAAACCAATGCGTGAACATCGGCGCCCGGGTGGGTGTGCGCCACGCCGCGTCGGCGAAACGTTGGACGCCGGGCCGCCGTGCGGTCGATGATGTCCAGATGGTTCTGCATGTTCAGCCCGACGACCAACCGGCCCAGCCGGACGAAGACATGCCCGAGGAAGCGTTTCCAGCGGCGTCCGCCACGTCGATGTCGTCGTCCATCGACCTGCGCACTCCCGGGCCCCTCGCTCCCAGCGCGGCCCTGCGTAACCCGTTTCCGCCGATCGCCGATTACGCGTTCCTGTCGGACTGGGAAACCACCTGCCTGATCTCGCCGGCCGGGTCGGTGGAATGGCTGTGTGTGCCGCGGCCGGACTCGCCGAGCGTGTTCGGGGCGATCCTGGACCGCAGCGCCGGCCATTTCCGGCTGGGCCCCTACGGCGTCTCGGTGCCCTCGGCCCGCCGGTATCTGCCGGGCAGCCTCATTATGGAGACCACCTGGCAGACGCACACCGGATGGCTGATCGTGCGTGACGCGCTGGTCATGGGCCCCTGGCACGACCTGGACCGCCGGTCGCGGACGCATCGCCGCACCCCGATGGACTGGGACGCCGAGCACATCCTGCTGCGCACCGTGCGCTGCGTCAGCGGCACCGTCGAACTGATGATGAGCTGCGAGCCGGCGTTCGACTACCACCGCGTCGGGGCCACCTGGGAATACTCCGCCAACGCGTACGGCGAGGCCATCGCGCGCGCCACCAGGCAGCCCGACGCCCACCCCACGCTGCGACTCACCACCAACCTGCGGATCGGGCTGGAGGGCCGCGAAGCGCGCGCACGCACCCGGATGAAGGAGGGCGACGACGTGTTCGTGGCCCTGAGCTGGACCAAGCACCCGGCGCCGCAGACCTACCAAGAGGCCGCCGACAAGATGTGGCAGACCACCGAGTGCTGGCGGCAGTGGATCAACATCGGCAACTTCCCCGACCACCCGTGGCGGGCCTACCTGCAGCGCAGCGCGCTCACGCTGAAGGGGTTGACCTACTCGCCCACCGGCGCGCTACTGGCGGCCAGCACCACGTCGCTGCCGGAAACACCGCAGGGCGAACGCAACTGGGACTACCGCTACGCCTGGGTGCGCGACTCCACGTTCGCGTTGTGGGGCCTGTACACGCTCGGGCTCGACCGCGAGGCCGACGACTTCTTCGCGTTCATCGCCGACGTCTCGGGCGCCAACAACAACGAGCGGCACCCGCTGCAGGTGATGTACGGCGTGGGCGGGGAGCGCAGCCTCGTCGAGGAGGAACTGCATCACCTGTCCGGCTATGACCAGGCCCGGCCGGTGCGCATCGGCAACGGCGCCTTCGACCAGGTCCAGCACGACATCTGGGGCTCCATCCTCGACTCCTTCTACCTGCACGCCAAGTCGCGCGAACAGGTCCCGGAGACGTTGTGGCCGGTGCTGAAGAAGCAGGTGGAAGAGGCGATCAAGCACTGGCGCGAGCCCGACCGCGGAATCTGGGAGGTGCGCGGGGAGCCGCAGCACTTCACGTCGTCGAAGGTCATGTGCTGGGTGGCGCTCGACCGCGGGGCGAAGCTGGCCGAACGGCAGGGCGAGAAGAGCTACGCCCAGCAGTGGCGGGCCATCGCCGAGGAGATCAAGGCCGACATCCTGGCGCACGGCGTGGATTCCCGCGGGGTCTTCACCCAGCGCTACGGCAGCGACGCGCTGGACGCCTCGCTGCTGTTGGTGGTGCTGACGCGGTTCCTGCCGCCCGACGACCCGCGGGTGCGCAACACCGTGCTGGCGATCGCCGACGAACTCACCCAGGAGGGCCTGGTGCTGCGCTACCGGGTCGAGGAGACCGACGACGGGCTGTCCGGCGAGGAGGGCACGTTCACGATTTGCTCGTTCTGGCTGGTGTCGGCGCTGGTCGAGATCGGGGAGGTGCGCCGCGCCAAACGCCTGTGCGAGCGGTTGCTGTCCTACGCCAGCCCGCTGCACCTGTATGCGGAGGAGATCGAGCCGCGCACCGGCCGCCAGCTGGGCAACTTCCCGCAGGCGTTCACCCACCTGGCGCTGATCAACGCGGTGGTGCACGTCATCCGGGCCGAGGAGGAGGCCGACGGCTCCGGGATGTTCCAGCCCGCCAACGCGCCGATGTAGACCGCCAGATGAGCCCGCGTCAGCTGCGGGCGCCGGGCTTTACGGTCAGCGTGGTCCCGTCGCACTTCTGCCACTGCGCGACGAACCTGGCGAAGAGCGCGTCGGCGTCCGCGGCCGTCCGCAACGCGACGATGCCTTGCTGGACAATGTCGATCTTCACCGAATCCCTTTTGCCCACCCACATTTCGGCGGCCGTTTCTTGAATCGGCGCCGAGCCATACGGGCCCCGCTGCATCAAATGGACGACGCCGATGCACTCGGCGGGCTTCGCCTTATCCCACGCGGTTCCCAATTTGTCGCCGCCCCCGAACTCCGAGTAGTGCGGGTACGGCTGGAACGGCTGGTCGAGCAGCTTCGCCAGCGCGGTACCGTCGAACAAGGCCCGCTTGATGGCCGGCACCCGACCCGCGTTCGGCGCCAAAGTGCCTGTGCCGGAGATGGTTTGGGTGCACCCGCTCACCAGCAGCACCGCGACCACAGCGGCCAGCGAGCGCCAGGTGCTTTTCACTTCACCCCTCCCGACCTCAGCTCAGCGCGTTGACCCTGTCCATCATGGCGCGCGCGATGTCGAGCGCGCTGCTGTTGACGTTGGCCGATCCCGGGTCGGTGGATCGCCGCCCGCCGAAGAAGACCACCTCGACCTCTACGAGGCAGTTCGACCGGATACCGATGGCCCGCGCCTGGGGGGTGGGCCGCAGGGCGGGCATGTTGGGCAGCACCGAGGTGGCGGTTTTGGTCGCCGCGATGGTGGTAGCGGTGCCGCGGACATCGCTGATGACGTTCGTCGTGCTGATCGGGCCGGTCTGTTCCGAGGTCGTCATGCCGTTGCATTGCTGCCACTGCTGCGAGAACTGCGCGAACAACGCCTGAGCCTGCGCGGCCGAGGGCAGCGTGACCACGCCCTCCATCACGGTGATCACCTGCGCCGGTTCGCCGTTGTTCCACCACGACACCGAGGCGACGTCCTGGACCTGGGCGGAGCGGTACACGCTCTTTTGCAGCATCGCCGTCACGCCCAGGCAACCGGCCTGCGACGTCGACCGCTTGACCTGGTAGAGCTTCTCGGGGCCGCCGACTTGCGCCGGCTCGCGGGAGATCAGCGTCTGGTCGAGCATCCGCGACAGCGTCGCGCCGTCGAGCAGCACCTTGCTGACCGTCGCGCCGCTCAGCGGACGCAGCTTGAGGTTCGGTGCCGGCTTCGCCGTCCCGTTCACGACCGCGCCGCATCCCGTCACCAGCGTGGCCAGGACCGCGAGCGTCGCCGCCGCTTTGAGTATCCGCATGGCTACTTCTTGCCCTTGTCCCCCGCCGCGTCCGCGGACAGCGCGGCGACGAACGCCTCCTGCGGTACGTCGACCCGCCCGATGGTCTTCATCCGCTTCTTGCCTTCCTTCTGCTTTTCCAGAAGTTTGCGCTTGCGGGTGATGTCACCGCCGTAACATTTGGACAGCACGTCCTTGCGGATGGCTCGGATGTTTTCGCGCGCAATGATTTTCGATCCGATCGCCGCCTGGACCGGCACCTCGAACTGCTGGCGTGGGATCAGCTCTTTGAGCTTGGTGGTCATCTTGTTGCCGTAGGCCGAGGCGCCGTCCTTGTGCACGATCGCGCTGAACGCGTCGACCGCCTCGCCCTGCAACAGGATGTCGACCTTGACCAGCTGGGCCTCTTGCTCGCCGGCCTCCTCGTAGTCGAGGCTGGCGTAGCCGCGGGTGCGTGACTTCAGGGAGTCGAAGAAGTCGAAGATGATCTCGCCCAGCGGCATGGTGTAGCGCAGCTCCACGCGTTCGGGTGACAGGTAGTCCATTCCGCCGAGCTCGCCGCGGCGCGACTGGCACAGTTCCATGATGGTGCCGATGAATTCGCTGGGCGCGATGATGGTGGTCTTCACCACCGGCTCGTAGACGGTGCGGACCTTGCCTTCGGGCCAGTCCGACGGGTTGGTCACGACGACTTCGGTGTTGTCCTCTTTGACCACGCGATAGACGACGTTGGGCGACGTCGAAATCAGGTCCAGGTCGAACTCTCGCTCCAGGCGCTCCCGGGTGATCTCCATGTGCAGCAAACCCAAGAAGCCACAACGGAATCCGAAGCCCAGCGCCACCGACGTCTCCGGCTCGTAGGTCAGGGCCGCGTCGTTGAGTTGCAGCCTGTCCAGCGCGTCGCGCAGAACCGGATAGTCCGAACCGTCCACGGGATACAGCCCCGAGTAGACCATCGGCCTGGGCTCGCGGTATCCCGTCAGCGCTTCGGCGGCGCCGCGCTTGGCCGTCGTCACGGTGTCACCCACCTTGGACTGGCGGACGTCTTTGACCCCGGTGATCAGGTAACCCACCTCGCCCACACCCAGGCCCTCGCTGGCCTTCGGCTCGGGCGAAACGATGCCGACCTCGAGCAGTTCGTGCGTGGCGCCCGTGGACATCATCGCGATGCGTTCGCGCGGGGTGATCTTGCCGTCGACCACCCGGACGTAGGTCACCACGCCGCGGTAGATGTCGTAGACCGAGTCGAAGATCATCGCTCGCAGGGGCGCGTCGGCCTCGCCCTGCGGGGGCGGCACCTGGCGCACCACCTCGTCGAGCAGCTCGGCCACTCCCTCGCCGGTTTTGCCGGACACCCTTAAGACGTCGTCGGGCTCGCAGCCGATGATGTGGGCGAGCTCTCCGGCGTAGCGGTCCGGGTCGGCCGCCGGGAGGTCGATCTTGTTGAGCACCGGGATGATGGTCAGGTCACGGTCCAGCGCCAGGTAGAGGTTGGCCAGGGTCTGCGCCTCGATGCCCTGGGCGGCGTCGACCAGCAGCACCGCGCCCTCGCAGGCCTCCAGGGCGCGCGACACCTCGTAGGTGAAGTCGACGTGGCCCGGGGTGTCGATCAGGTGCAGGACATGGTCTTCGGCGTCGACTTTCCACGGGAGCCGGACGTTCTGCGCCTTGATGGTGATGCCGCGCTCGCGCTCGATGTCCATCCGGTCCAGGTACTGGGCGCGCATCGAGCGCTCATCGACGACGCCGGTGAGCTGCAGCATCCGGTCGGCCAGCGTCGACTTGCCGTGATCGATGTGGGCGATGATGCAGAAATTCCGAATCTGCGCCGGCGCGGTGAAGGTCTTGTCGGCGAAACTGCTGATGGGAATCTCCTGGTCTACGTCAAACGTGATGGGCGCTGCGCGGCCGTTTTACTGGCGGTTCGCGGCATGTCCAGCGTATCTATGCAGCGTCGCCCGGACCTACTTGGACACAGTCGCGCCCGATTGCTCGCGTCTATGCTGCGAATATGGCGTCTGCCCGGAAATCGCAGTGGAAGACGTTCCAGCGGTTTGCCGAGAATCTGGTGTTCAACGGTGCCCCGCGGCTGGCCCGGCACGTCCAGAATTCCCAGACCGTCCTGCGCGAGTTGCAACAGGCCGTGCGGATCACCGCGAACGTCATCGCCGCCGCGGCGCCGCCACCGTCCGACACGACGGTCGCGGGCCGGCCGGTGACCAGCAACAGTCGGCCCACCGCGCAGCGGGCCCGCAAACTCGTGTACGCGCCGAGCCTGGACGGCCGGGCCGATCCCGGCGAGATCGTCTGGACGTGGGTGGTTTACGAGGACGATCCCAGCCGGGGTAAGGACCGGCCCGTGCTGGTCGTGGGACGCGACCGCGGCACCCTGCTGGGGTTGATGGTCTCCAGCCAGGAGCGCCACGCCGCCGATCCGGAGTGGGTTGGAATCGGCTCGGGCAGTTGGGATTACGAGGGACGATCCAGTTGGGTTCGGCTGGACCGCGTGCTCGACGTGCCCGAAGAGGGCATTCGGCGCGAGGGCGCCATTCTGGATCGCGAGATCTTCGATGTCGTGGCGGCGCGGCTGCGCGCCGACTACTCCTGGCGCTGAGTCGGCCAAGTCGCCGAGCGTGCACTCGCGGCGAGAAAACGGCGAAGTTATCGCCCTGCTGCACGTTCGGCGAGCGGGGCCGGCGGGTTGAGCAAGCCGCCGCCGAGTCAGCCCTGGGTGATGTAGGACTGCAGCTGCTGCTGCTCGGCCTCGAGTTCTTCCATCCGGGTCTTCACCACGTCACCAATGCTGACGATGCCGATCAGCTTCTTCCCGTCCAACACCGGCACGTGACGCACCCGGTTCTTGGTCATCAGCACGCTGATCGCATCGACGGTGTCGGCCTTCGTGCACGTGGCCAGCATGCTGGTCATGATCTTGGAGACCGGGCGTGACAGCACGCTGGCGCCATGAGTGTGGAGCTGGCGCACGACGTCGCGCTCCGACACGATGCCGACGACCCCCTCGTCGCCGACCACCACCATGGCGCCGATGTTCTGCTCGGTCAGACCCGCCAGCAGCTCACGAACCGTCGCGTCCGGGTTGATGGTCACCACCGCCGCGCCCTTGTTCCGCAAGACGTCCGCAATCCGCATCAAGGCCTCCAGCCGGGTTTGTGATCCGCTTCACATCAGGCTACGGCTAACTCGCGCGGCGGAAAAGCCACCAAGAGAACCTGCACACAGATCGTGTCCAAGCGCCGCCGGCCTGCCGGATCGTTCGATCGGGCCACCGCAAACCGCGGGGACCTGCAAGATAGGGCCATGATCGAGGTCACTCTGCTGGGCACCGGAAGTCCGATCCCCGACCCGAACCGGGCCGGGCCGTCGACCCTCGTGCGGGCCGGCGGGCAGGTGTTTTTGGCGGACTGCGGGCGCGGGGTGCTGCAGCGCGCGGCGGCGGTCGGGGTAGGTGCGGCCGGCTTGTCGGCGCTGCTCCTCACTCACCTTCACAGCGATCACGTCGGCGACCTCGGCGACGTCCTCATCACGCGGTGGATCAGCACCTTCACCCCCGATCCCGCGCCGCTGCCCATCATCGGGCCGCCCGGCACCGCGGAACTGGTGGAGGCGACGCTGAAGGCGTTTCACCACGACATCGGCTACCGCATCGCCCATCACGCCGATCTGAATGCGCCGCCGGCCGTCGAGGTCCACGAATACACCGACGGTCCGGTGTGGGACCGCGACGGCGTATCGATCCGGGTGGGCGCCACCGATCACCGGCCGGTGGCCCCGACCATCGGGTTCCGCATCGAATACGAGGGGGCATCGGTGGTGCTGGCCGGCGACACCGTGCCGTGCGCGAGCCTGGACGAGCTCGCGGCCGGGGCCGGCGCCCTGGTGCACACCGTGATCCGCAAGGACATCGTCGCCACCATCCCGCAGCAGCGGCTCGTCGACATCTGCGATTACCACTCCTCGGTCGAAGAGGCGGCGGCGACCGCCGCCCGCGCGGGCGTCGGCACCCTGGTCATGACGCACTACGTGCCCGCGCTGGTGCCCGGCCAGGAAGAGCAGTGGCGGGCGCTGGCCGCCGAGCAGTTCGGTGGGCGCATCGAGCTCGGCGACGACCTGCACCGGGTTCAGGTCGACGCGCCCACCTGACGCCCTACCGGGACGACGAATCGCGTTGCGCCGCACGGGTAATCGCGACACCCGCCACCACCAGCCAGGTCAGCGCCACCACCCGGGCGACCGGCAACAGCACCCCCAGCGCGGGCCAGATCAAAACGCCGGCCGCCGATTCGGCGAGGACGGCGGTCGCCAGGCCGGCCCGGGCGAGCGGGCCGGGCAGCACTCCCCCGGGCGCCGCCATCGCGGCCACCAACAGGCCCAACGCCACGATGTGGGCCGGGCCGCCAGTGAGAAAGACGAGCAAGTACAGCGCTCTCGCCACGGCGGTGTCGGCGCTGACTTCCGGCCACGACATCGCCCAACCCAGCACGCCGGCCAAGCCGAGCGCGCCGGCGGCCAAGGCGCCGGCCGTAAGCGCGATCGCGGCCGCCGCGGGGCCGGCGCCGAGTTGCCTCACCCGTGCGGCGGCCGTCGCCGCGTAGACCGCCAGCGGGACCGCCGACGCGAACGTCGCAACGGCCATGACGCGCACGGCGGTTGGCTGGGCCCGCACGTACGCGGCCACCGCGCCGACGGGGCCGTACGGCAACGGCATGACACCGCCGATCCCGACGCCGATCGCGATCCCCCCGAAGAGCAGCCCGACGCACAGCAGGGACAGCGCCGTCAGGGGCCCGGTTTCGCGGATAACGTTCATTGCCAAACGGTATCCCGCACCCGCTCGCCGTCGGCGCCTCTGCGTCCGGCTACCTAGCGCGTCGGGCCAACCGCACGTCACGGTAGCGCTGCATACCGGCCCCTAGGCGAGCCGGGTCACCTCCACGATCACGTCGAGGTCGGTGGCGCCCTCTCCGGAGTAGATGCCCTTCAACGGGGAAACATCGGCGTAGTCGCGACCCGCACCCACGCCGACGTACTGCTCGGTGATCTCGGTGTCGTTGGTGGGGTCATAACTCCACCAGGCGCCCGTCCACGCCTCGATCCAGGCGTGACTGCGCCCTTCCACGGTGTCCCCGACGACGGCGTCGCGTTTGGGATGCAGGTATCCCGAAACGTAGTGCGCGGGAATCCCCATGCCGCGCAACAACATCAGCGTCAGGTGTACGAAGTCCTGGCAGACACCCTTGCCCGCCTTGAGCGCGTCCAGCCCCGACGAGTGCACGCTGGTTGTTCCCGGCAGGTAGTCCAGTTCGTCGCGCACCCAATGGGCCGCGGCGACAACGGCTTCGGCCGGCGCGTGGGTTTTGCTGATCTTCTTGCCCACCGAGGCCACCCGCTTGCTGGCGGGGGCATGCCCGGTGGGGCGGAGCAAATCGTCGAAGCGATCGATCACGGCATCCGAGCGCAGGTCGTCCCAGCCCACCTCGGTGGCCGGGGCCTCGGCGCGTTCGGTCTCCACGACCGAAGAGGACATCACCGTCAAATCGGTGTGCGGCGCGTGCAAATCGAACGCCGTCACCGCGGTACCCCAATAGTCGATGTAGCGGTAGGACCGGGTTGCCGGGATGGTTTCGACGCGGTTGAGGATGACGTTCTGGCGGTTGTTCGACCGCGGCGTCAGCCGGGCTTCGTTGTAGGAGGCGGTCACCGGTGACTGGTAGGCGTACCCCGTGGTGTGCACCACCCGCAGCCGCCACATCAGCCGTCCTCTTTCCTGCTGACCAGTCGGGGGCGCTGACCGGCGTCCGACCACGCCACCCACGGCGTGATGTGAAAGTACTGCAGCGCCAAGGCTTCCCCGACGTCGTGGCAGGTGCGCTGCAGTCCCGCCAGCCGGCTTTCCAGCGTCTCGAGCAGCACCCCGGGCTGGACGAACTCCAACTCGCTGCGGGCCTGCCCGAGCAACCGCTGGGCCTCGGCGGTCGCCCCGATCCGGCTCTGCCGATTGCGGACCAGTTCGTCGAGGTTGTGTTCGGCCAGCCGCAGCGAGTAGAACACCGAACGCGGAAACAGCCGGTCGAGCAACATGAACTCGACCACCCGCCCCGCGTCGAGCACACCGCGATACGTGCGCAGATAGGTGTCATGCGCGCCCGCCGACCGCAGCAGCGTCACCCATGCCGGGGACGAGGCGCTGTCCCCGACCCGCGACAGCAACAGCCGCACCGTCATGTCGACGCGCTCGATCGCCCGGCCCAAGACCATGAAGCGATACCCGTCGTCGCGCGACAGCGTGGAGTCGGCCAGCCCGGCGAACATCGCCGCCCGCCGCTCCACGAACGACAGGAAGTCATGCGGCCCAAGGCGTTTGGCGGCGCGCTCGCGTTCGGGCAGGGCGTGGTAGGTGGTGTTGAGGCACTCCCAGATCTCGCTGGACGTCACCTCCCGCGCTGACTTCGCGTTTTCGCGGGCTGCGGTGATGGCGTCGACGATCGAGCAGCCGCCCTGGGCGTTTTTGCTGTAGGCCACCAAATCGGTCAACGACCACACGTCGAGTTCATGATCCGGTGGATCGATGCCGAGCACCCGCAACAGCAGGCGCGAAGCCTGATCGGGGTCGACGCTGGAATCCTCGAGCAACTGGTGCAGGACAACGTCCAGAATCCGCGCGGTGTCGTCGGCGCGTTCGACGTAGCGCCCGATCCAGTAGAGCGCCTCGGCGTTACGTGCCAGCATCGAACACCGCCCGTTGTTGCTGCTGCTGTTCGAGCTGCTCGCGCACGGGCCGTTCGGTGGGTTGCGGCTGTTGCGAGGCCAGCCGCGGCGAGTCGTCCAGCATGGGGTCGGGCATGGAGGTCGGCAACGCGCGCACCACCTCCGCCGCCTCGAGCTCGTGGTCGCCGGCTGATGCCCGCGACGCCAACACCCAGGTGTCCTTCGAGCCGCCGCCCTGGCTGGAGTTGACCACCCGTGACCCCTCGACCAGCGCCGTCCGGGTCAGGCCGCCGGGCAGCACCCAGACGTCGTTGCCGTCGTTGACCGCGAACGGACGCAAGTCGACGTAGCGGGGGGCGAGCGCGCTGCCGACCTGCGTCGGCACCGTCGAAAGCTCCATCATCGGCTGGGCGATCCAGCTGCGCGGATCGTCGCGGATCTTTTTGGCGACGGCCGCCAACTCCTTCTCGGAGGCCTCCGGACCGAACACGATGCCGTAGCCGCCGGATCCCTCGACCGGCTTGAGGACCAACTCGTCGATCCGGTCGAGCACCTCTTCGCGTTCGTCGTCGAGCCAGCAGCGCAGCGTCTCGACGTTGGCCAGCAGCGGCTTCTCGCCCAGGTAGTACTCGATCATGGTGGGCACGTAGGTGTAGACGAGTTTGTCGTCGCCGACGCCGTTGCCGATCGCGCTGGAGATGACGACGTTTCCGGCGCGGGCGGCGTTGACCAGGCCGGCCACCCCGAGCACCGAGTCGGCGCGGAACTGCAGCGGGTCCAGGAAGGCGTCGTCGATGCGCCGGTAGATGACGTCGACCTGCCGCTCCCCTTCGGTGGTGCGCATGTACACCTGGTTGTCGCGGCAGAACAGGTCGCGCCCTTCGACCAGCTCGACGCCCATCTGACGGGCCAGCAGCGAATGCTCGAAATACGCCGAGTTGTAGACGCCCGGGGTCAGCACCACCACCGTCGGGTCGGCCTCGTTGGTGGCCGCGGAGTTGCGCAGCGCCCGCAGCAGGTGGGAGGCGTAGTCGTCGACGGAACGCACGCGATGCGTGGCGAACAGGTTCGGGAAGACGCGCGCCATGGTGCGGCGGTTCTCCATTACATAGGAGACGCCCGACGGCGAGCGCAGATTGTCCTCGAGGACCCGGAAATTGCCCTTTTCGTCGCGGATCAGATCGATGCCGGCGACGTGGATCCGGACGCCGTTGGGCGGGACGATGCCCATCGCCTGGCGGTGAAAATGCTCGCAGGAGGTGACCAACCGGCGCGGGATCACCCCGTCGTTGAGGATTTCCTGGTCGCCGTAGATGTCGTCGAGGTACATCTCGAGCGCCTTGACCCGCTGGGTGATGCCGCGTTCGAGCCGGGCCCACTCGGCGGCCGAGATGACCCGCGGCACCAAGTCCAGCGGAAAGGGCCGCTCCTGGCCCGACAAAGAGAAGGTGATGCCCTGGTCGAGGAACGCGCGCGAGAGCGCTTCGGCGCGAGCCTCGAGCTCCGAGGCGTCCGACGGCGCGAGTTCGGCGTAGATGCCCTTGTAGGGGCCACGAACGGCGCCCTGGGCGTCGAACATCTCGTCGAAGGCCATGTCGTAGGCGTCCGAGGACGTGTTGTATCCGCCGAAAATCCGCTCAGAACGCGCAGCGCGAAAACCCCGCCTGGTCTCCTCAAGCTGGTTCGTCAGACTCACTGTTCAGATGCTGCCTCAAATCGATGTTCTGGCAGCCGACGTGTTCCCGTTTTGGGAGAAAACGTAACTCACTGATAACCTGGGCAATCGCTGTGGTGATTTCCGGCGCCCCAACCAAACGTCTGATCGAAGAAGGAACCCGAGCGTGGCCAACATCAAGTCGCAGCAGAAGCGCAACAAGACGAACGAGCGCGCTCGCCTGCGCAACAAGTCGGTGAAGTCGTCGCTGCGCACCGCCGTCCGCGCGTTCCGCGAGGCCACCAGCGCCGGCGACAAGGAGAAGGCCGCCGAGTTGCTGGTGTCGACCAACCGCAAGCTGGACAAGGCCGCCAGCAAGGGCGTGATTCACAAGAACCAGGCCGCCAACAAGAAGTCGGCGCTGGCGCAGGCCCTCAACAAGCTCTGAGGCCCGGCCTCAGCGTCCGCGCTGGGCGGCTAGCTCGGCAACCTGCCTGACCGCGGATTCCAGGGCATAGTCGGCGTCCGCCACCGCCCCCTTGACGTTCGCGTTGAGCGCCGCGACCACCTGCATCGCCGCGGCCACCGTGTCGCGGGACCAATGCCGGGCCTGTTTCTGGGCCTTCTGCACGCGCCAGGGCGGCATGCCCAGCTGCGACGCCATCCGGTAGGGATCGCCCGACAGCGGTCCGACGCGGCCGATGGTGTGGATCGCCTCGGCCAGGGCGTCCGCCAGCACCACCAGGGGCTCGCCGCGCATCATCGCCCAGCGCAGCGCCTCGGCTGCTCCCTCGATGTCACCGGCCACCGCCTTGTCGGCGATGTCGAAGCCCTTCACCTCGGCCTTGCCGCTGTGATAGCGCCGCACCGCGGCGGCGTCGACGGCCCCGCCGGTGTCGGCGACCAATTGGGAGCAGGCGGACGCCAACTCGCGCAGGTCGGAGCCGACCGCGTCCAGCATCGCGGTCACGGTCTGCTCGTCGGCCTTGACGCGCAGGGCGCGGAACTCCTTGCGGACGAAGTCAATGCGTTCGCTGAGCTTGGTGATCCGCGCGCACGGGTGCACCTGGGCGCCGAGCTTCTGCAGGTCGGTGGCCAGCGCCTTGGCCCGCCCGCCGCCCGAGTGCACCACCACCAGCACGACGCCCGCCGGCATGTCGGTCGCGGCCGAAACAATCACTGCGGCAGCGTCTTTGCCCGCTTCGCCGGCCGCCTCCAGCACGACGATGCGTTCGTCGGCGAACAGCGAGGGGCTCAGCAGCTCGGCGAGCTCGTAGGTGCTGACGTCACCCGCCCGCATCCGGTTGACCGGAATGTCCGCGTCCTTGCCGGCCCGTTTCCGCGCCGACCGCAGCACGTCGGCCACCGCCCGCTCGACCAGCAGCTCCTCATCTCCCAGCACCAGGTGCAACGGCGAAACCTCGCTCACCCCATGATGGTGTCACGGCCGACCGACGATCCCGGACAGCGCCCAGGCCAGCCCGGCCAGCGCGGCCACTCCCGAGACGAGGCGGAACGGGCGCCACCGCCACAGCACGATCGCCAGCACGGTCACACCACCGACGAGCATCGTGCCGGGCGTGCCCTCCGGGACCGGCACCGTCGCCCCGGGCAGGCCGGCCGCCCAGCGGGCCACGCCGGCCACCCACCACAACTCGGGGCCGGTGAAGCGAATGAGCAGCCGCGCGGCGGCCGGCCATAGCGGGCAGAGTGCCGCGGCCGCGGTGCCCAACACCGTGATCGGCGCGATCACGGCCGCCACGACGAGGTTGGCGGCGGCGGCGACCACGCTGAACCGGCCGGAGATCGCCGCGACCAGCGGCGCGGTCACGATCTGCGCGGCCCAGGCTACGGCCAGCGCATCGGCCAACGGCTTGGGGCAACCCCGGGCCGTCAGCCGCCGCGACCAGACCGGTGCGACGACGATCAGCGCGGCCGTGGCGAGCGCCGACAACGCGAACCCGACGTCGACGGCCAGCTGCGGGGCGACGGCAAACAACAGCAGCACCGTGGCGGCAAGGGCCGGAATGGCTTTGCGCCGACGCGAAGACAGCATTCCCGCCAACGCGATGGCGCCCATCACCGCGGCCCGCAACACGCTGGCGGTCGGCTGCACGACGATGACGAAGGCCACCAAAGCCAGCGCGGCAAGGACGACGGCCGTCCGGGGGCCGACCAATCGGGCCGAGAACAGCACGGCGGCACACACGATCGTCACGTTGGCCCCCGACACCGCCATCAGGTGCGTCATGCCGGCCGCGCGGAAGTCACGCCCCATGTCGCTGGACACCGCCGAGGTGTCGCCGAGCACCAGCGCGGGCAGCAGCGCGGCCTGCTCGCCGGGCAACGCCTCGCGGACCGCCGCGGAGAACCGGCTGCGCACGCCGTGCGCCACCCGTTGCACGGCGCCCGCGGCGCCCATGGTCGGCCGGCCCGACGCGTTGAGCACCGCGACCGTCAAATCGCGCCGCATCGGACGGCCGATGCGCGCGCTGAACCGCAGCGGCTGTCCCACCATCAGCCCACCGAAATCCGCGGCGCGCGCGAAAACGACCACCCGCCCGGAGGTCTCGTCCTCCCGCAGGCGTTGCAGGGTGGCCCGAAACATCAACCGGGCGCTACCCAACGACACCGGGCTCTCGGTGGGGGTGACCGTGACCGCGGCGGTCATGCCGTACACCGCGGCGATCGGGTGGCGATCGACCGCGTCGGCGCGCAGCGCGATCGCGAACCCGAAACCCGCCCCCACGACGCCGATCGCCGCGAGCGCGGCGCTGATCGCCCGTAACCGCGCCCCTGCAGCGGGACGGTCTCGCGCGCGCCACGCCAGCGCTGCCGAGGCGCCGATCAACACGACGCAGCACCAAGCGAGGGCGCGCCCGATCGGCCACCAGATCCCGCCGGCGGTGACCGCCCAGCAGGTCAGCGCCGCCGGCACCAGGCGCACATCGACTCGGGCGCCGGGCGGGGCACCCAACCCGGGGTGATGCACCCTCAGACACGGACCAGGGCGCGTAGCTTCTCCAGCCGCGCCGGCCCGATGCCCTCGACATCGGCGAGCTGGTCCACGCTGGTGAACTTGCCGTTGGCCTGCCGCCACGCCACGATCGCGGTGGCGGTGACCGGCCCGACGCCGGGCAGCGCGTCGAGTTCCTGGACGGTCGCGGTGTTGAGGTTGACCGCCTCGCCCGCTTTCGGCTTGACCGATCCCGACCCCGGCCGCGGGGGCGGCGCTTTCGACGTGGGCGTCGATCCGGAGGCGACCGAACTGCCCAGCGCCGTCGGCTGCCCCGGCGCGGGAGCGAGACCGACCACGATCTGCTCGCCGTCGCCGAGCGGTCGCGCCATGTTCAGTCCGATGGTGTCGGCGCCGTTCACCGCGCCGCCGGCGGCCTGCAGCGCGTCGGCGATGCGGGCGCCGGGCGCGAGGGTCACCAGCCCAGGGGTGTGCACCAGGCCGACCACGCTGACCACCACCGGGTGGTCCGGTTCGGCGGCGGGGCTCGCCGAGGAGCGCGGGCTCGCCGTCGACACCTTCTCCACCGGCGGCAGCTTGGCCGACATCACCGGCGCCGGCCGGTCGCGCACCAACGTGAACACCGTGACCAGCACGGCCAGCGCCGCCACGATCGCCAACCCGATGGCGCCCGCGCGTCCCGGGTCGGCGCGCACCTTCGCCACCCAGCCCCGATCGTGGGACGCGTCGGGCAGCCAGCGCGGCAGCAGCGAGTTCTGGTCGTCGTCCGCGGAGTCCTCGGCCGACGTCGTCCCGGAATCCCCGGCAGCCGCATCGGCATCCGGTTCGGCGCGGAGCCGCCGCTGCAGGCGCTCCGCCGGAAGTTCTGTTCGCATGGGCCGACCGTAGGTCCGACCGCAGCCGCAACCGCCCCGCCGAAGGACGCCTCCGGGCCGATCTGTGGATTAACCCGAGGCTGTGCACAGGGCTCGCACGGGATGGGTCAAGATGGAGGTTGAGCGAACGACCAGCATCGCCAGAAATCGGCTTTGGGCGGCGGGTCGCCACGGTCACCCCGACACGACAGGAGGCTGCCATGCAACTGGCGCTCACACCCGAGGAAGCCGCGTTCCGCGACGAACTCCGCAGCATCTACACGACCAAGATCCCGCAGGAGTTGCGCGACCGGGTGCGCCAGGGCTCGGCGGAAGTGAACCGCGACGACATCGTCACCAGCCACAAAATCTTGCACGAACACGGTTTGGCGGTACCGAACTGGCCGGTCGAGTGGGGCGGCAAGGACTGGACGCCGACCCAGCACCAAATCTGGGCCGACGAGATGCAGCTGGCGTGCGTCCCGGAGCCGCTGAACTTCAACACCAAGATGGTGGGCCCGGTGATCGCCGAATTCGGTTCGGAGGAAGTCAAACAACGCTTCCTGCCCCCGACGGCCAGCCTCGACATCTGGTGGTGCCAAGGGTTTTCCGAGCCGGAGGCCGGGTCGGACCTGGCGTCGCTGCGCACCACCGCGGTCCGCGACGGCGACAGCTACGTCGTCAACGGCCAGAAGACCTGGACCACCCTCGGCCAGTACGCGGATTGGATCTTCTGCCTGGTCCGCACCGACCCGCAGGCGCCCAAGCGCCAGGCCGGCATCTCGTTCCTGCTGTTCGACATGAAGACGCCGGGCATCACGCTGCGGCCCATCAAGACGATCGACGGCGGCCACGAGATCAACGAGGTGTTTTTCGAAGACGTCCGCGTGCCGGCCAATCAGCTTGTCGGAGAAGAGAACAAGGGCTGGACGTACGCGAAATTCCTGCTGGGCAACGAGCGCACCGGCATCGCCGGCGTGGGCCGGACCAAGGTGCGTCTCGCCGAGGTGAAGAAGCACGCCGCGGCCACCGGGGTGCTCGACGATCCGTTGTTCGCGGCGCGGCTGGCCGAAGCCGAAAACGAGCTGCTCGCACTGGAACTCACGCAGTCGCGCGTCGTCACCGACTCCGCGAACGGGCAGCCCAACCCGGCCTCGTCGGTGCTCAAACTGCGCGGCAGCCAGTTGCAGCAGATCGCCACCGAACTGCTCGTCGAGGTCGCCGGGCCGGATGCGCTCCCGGCCAACGGCGAAGACATCTCGTCGCCGTCCTGGGCGCAGCACAGTGCGCCGCACTACCTCAACTACCGCAAGACGTCGATCTACGGCGGCAGCAGCGAAGTGCAACGCAATATCATCGCGTCCACCATTCTGGGATTGTGAGGCAGCCATGGACTTTCAGTTGAGCGACGAGCAGTCCCTGCTCCGCGACACCACCCGCGACCTGCTGGCGCGCACCTATGACCCGGAAAGCCGCAACAAGGTCATCGGCTCCGATCTGGGCTGGAGCCGCGAGGTCTGGAGCCAGCTCGCCGACACCGGGATCCTCGGGCTGGGATTCGAGCCCGACGAGTCCGGCCAGATCGAGATCGCGGTGGTGCTGACCGAGATCGGGCGCCGGCTGGCCCCCGAACCCGTCCTGCACGCCGCGCTGGGACCCGGCGCGCTGATCGCCGAGCTGGGCAGCCAGGAACAGAAGCAGCTGCTCGACGAGGTCGCGTCCGGGCAACGGCTGCTGGCCTTCGCCCACCTCGAACCGGGCCAACGCAGGCCGTCCGCCGAGTTGACCACCAAGGCTGCGCAGCAAGGTGATTCGTGGACGGTGAGCGGCCGCAAGAACCCGGTGCTCGCCGGGGACTGCGCCGACACCTTGGTGATCAGCGCCGCCCTGCCCGACGGCGGCACGGGCCTGTTCCTGGTCGACGCGAGCGCCGAAAATACTGTGACACGGCACCCGTACCGCACCTTCGACGGGCAGCGCGGCGCCCAGATCGACCTCGACTCCGCCGCCGCCGAACCTCTGGGTGAGGCGGCCGACGCGTCGGGCGCCATCCGCAACGCCATCATCCGCATCCAGTCGGCGCTGTGCGCCGAGGCGCTCGGGGCGATGGAGGAATCGCTGCGCCTGACGACCGATTACCTCAAGACCCGCAAGCAGTTCGGTGTCACGCTCAACAAATTCCAGGCGCTGACACAGCGGGCCGCCGACATGTACGTGTCGCTGGAACTGGCCCGCAGCATGAGCCTGTACGCGGCCATGTCGATCGCCGACGGCAACCTCGATCCGGTGATCGCCTCGCGCGCGAAACTGCAGATCGGCCGCTCGGGCCGGCACATCGCGCAGGAGTCGATCCAGATGCACGGCGGCATCGGCGTGACCGCGGAGTACCCGATCAGCCACTACGCCGCCCGGCTCACCGCCATCGAACACACGCTGGGCACCTCCGGCGAGCACCTGCACAACCTGATCGACCGGCTCGGCGACTACGAGCTGGTCCGCCTCTGACCCATGGCCGAGCTGTCGGACAGGGTCATCGAGTTTCTGTCGGCCGGCACCCGCACCGGGATGCTGGGGTACGTCGCCGCCGACGGCCGGCCGCTGGTCACCCCGGTGTGGTTCGTCGTCGACGAGGGTCAGCTGGCCTTCAACACCGGCCGTGACACGTCGAAAGGGCGTGCGATAGCGCGTGATTCACGCGTCGTGATCTGCGTCGACGACCCGCACCCGCCCTACTCGTTCGTCCAGGTTCAGGGCGTGGCGACGGTGAGCGAAGACCCCGCGGACGTGCTGGACATCGCCACCCGCACCGGCGCCCGGTACATGGGCGCCGAGCGCGCCGAGGAGTTCGGCCGGCGCAACTCCTCGCCCGGCGAGCTCGTGGTGCGGGTGCGGCCGACCAAGATCAATGCGGGATTCGACATCAGCGACTGAGCGCGTAACCGGCCGAACGTCGAGTTGTTGGGCCGACGCGCCGGCTTTCCGCGCCACAAGTCCACGTTCGCGCCGACGCGCCGGCGCCGGGCGTTACGACGCCTCCTCGACCGGTTCCGGTTCCGCATCGGGCAGCTGGGCCACGAGATATTCGGCGAGCCCCCCGATGGTCGGATAGTCGAAGACCGCCGTCGCGTTGATGGTGAACTTGCCGCCGAACTGGCTGTGCAGCCGGTTGCGGAGCTCGATGGCCATGAGCGAATCCGTGCCCAGGTCCAAGAACCGGCTGCTCGCGGCGGGCGGCGACGCGAGTCGCAGGAAGTTCTGCACCTCGCGCTGCAGGAATTCGGTCACGAAACCGGCACGCTGGGGCACCGGAATCTCCATCAGCTGCTTGAGCAACTCGCTGTCACCGGTCACCTCCCCGGCGGCACTGGGCAACACCAGATCGAGGATCGGCGGACGCGAACTGCCCAGCACCTTCGCGGCACGCTGCCAGTTGGCCTTGAGGACGGTGGCCTGGCCGGTGCCGTTCGCGACGACCTCGGCGAGGGCGCCGAGCGCGGCCGACGGTTCCAGCGGAATCAGGCCCTGCGCACTGATATTGGCGGTCGCGGCCTCCGAAGACGCCATGCCCCCTTGAGCCCAGGGACCGAAGTTGACCCCCGTGGCGGGCAAGCCTTGCGCCCGTCGCTGCGCGACCAGGCCGTCGAGCAGCGCGTTGGCGGTCGCGTAGTTGGACTGGCCGGGCGAACCGAACAAACTCGACACCGACGACGACACGATGAAGAAGTCCAGCTCGTCGTCCTTCGTCAGCCTGTCGAGGTGGTAGGCGCCGATCGCCTTGGGCAACAGTGTCGTTCGGAATCGCTCCACGGTCTGCTGCGACAGCAGCGCGTCGTCGAGCACGCCCGCCAGGTGCACCACACCGGCCAGCGGCGGCAACTCCGACCGGATGCGCTCCAGCAGACCCGCCACCTCGGACTCGTCGCGAACGTCGGCGGTGAAGACGTGGACGCGGCACTTGTAGCGCTCGGTGATCTCCTCGATCAGCCGTTGCGCGTCCGCACCGGGCTCGCGCCGGCTGGTCAGCACGATGTCTCCGGCGCCGAGTTGGGCCAGATGCGACGCCGTGTGCAGCCCGATCGCGCCGAGCCCGCCGGTGATCAGGTAGCTCCGATCGGGCCGCGGCTGCAGCGGATTCGGAATCTGGACCACGATCTTCCCGATGTGCCGCGCCTGCTGCATGCGGCGGAACGCGGCCCTCGCCTCGGTCAGCGGATAGATCTCGGCGGGCAGCGGCGTCCACTCGCCGTCGGCCAGACCTTGCGACACCTCGGTGAGCAAGTCGCGAATGCGATCGGGTTCGGTGAACATCACCGTGTCCAACGCCACGATCTCGTAGGCGATATCGGGACGCGCCTGCGCCATCTGCTCGGGTGTCCAGATGTCGCGTTTGGCGATCTCGGCGAAGCGGCCGTTCTGGGCGGTGGCCTTCAGCGTCGCCTCGATGAACCCCTCGCTGGTCAGGGAGTTGAGGACCACGTCCACGCCGGCACCGCCGGTGTCCGCCAGGATCTGATCGGCGAAATCCGTTGTCCGCGAGTCGTAGACGTGCTTCACGCCGAGCTTGCGCAGCGTCGCACGTTTGAAGGTGCTGGCGGTGGCGAACACTTCGGCACCGAACCGCTGCGCCATTTGGACCGCCGCCAGGCCCACACCGCCGCTGGCGGCGTGGATGAGGACCTTGTCACCGGGCTTCAGCTGCGCCCAGTCGAAGGACAGCCGCACCGTCAGCGCCGCGGCGGGAATGGTGGCCGCCTCGACCGCGCTCACCCCGTCGGGGATCGGCGCCAGGAACTGGGCCGGCACGTTGAACCGGCTGGAGAACGCGCCCTGCATGGAGCCGTAGACACGTTGTCCCACTTCGACTCCGGTGACGCCGGCGCCCAATTGGGTGACGACGCCGGCGAAGTCGCCGCCGATCGGTCCGGGATCGCCCGGGTAGAGGCCGAGGACGTTGAGCACGTCGCGGAAGTTGAGGCCCGCGGCCTCGACCCGGACCTGCACGTAGCCCTCGTCCGGCGCGGGCACCTCCGCCTCGGTCAGCCGCAGGTTGTCGATCGCGCCGCGTTCGGTGGGCCCCAGGACAAAGTCGCGCCCGCGGGGCACCGTGAGATGACCGCTGCGCGCCCACGGCAACAACCGCGAGGCCAGCAGCTTTCCTTGCCGCACGGCCAGTTCCGGTTCCTGGAGGGACGGGTCCGGGGTGCCCAGCAGCGCGGCCAGCGCGTGCACGGCCTCGGGTGAGCCGTCGCAATCGACGAGCTTGGCGTGCAGCGCCGGCTCCTCGTTGATCGTGGTGCGGCCGAAGCCCCACAGCGCCGCCTGCACCGGGTCGACGGGCTCGCCGGATTCGGTGGCCACCGCACGCTCGGTGACGATCCACAATCCGCCGGGCAGCTTCACCTCCCCGCGTTGCACGGTGTGCACGGCGCTGAGCAGATTGGCGATCTCGGTCTCGAGGCGCGCCGTGATGTCCGCGCTCGACTCTTCCCCGTTCGGCGCCGTGCTGCGCCAGACGACACCGGCGAACGGCAACCCGCGCTCGTGGGCTTGAGTCAGCACCTGCCCCAACGGATCCGGATCGTTGGCGCGGTCGAGCGGGATGCACCCCGGGACCTTGGCGGCCAGTTCGTCGAAGCCGGCGATCAGCCAGGTGCCGGCGGGCTCGCCGGCTTCTTCGCTCGCCGGTGGCGGCACCTCGTGCCAGCCGAGGGTGTAGAGCAGCCGGGTGGCGTCCCCACCCAGGCCCCGCAGCAGCGCCTCGCGCGGTGCGCGCTTGACCGTGAACTCGCGAATCCCGCCCAGGTGACGGCCATCCCGGTCCACGAAATCGAGGTCGAAGACCTGGGTTTCGCTGTTGAGTTCGCTGCTGTGCCACCTCGCGCGGCAGTAGAACCGCCGAGGCATCTTCTCCCGCAACGCCACTTGGCCGTAGCGCAGCGGCAGGAACAGATCGTTGACGCCCTGTTCGGCCGCGAGCAGCGCGGGGAAGGCCGGGAATGCGACACCGGTGCACAGGTCCATCAGCACCGGATGCATCGGTTCGCTGCCGAGTTGCTCGGCGAGTTCTTCGCCGACGAGGATGTCGCCGATCGCCTCACCCTCGCCGAGCCACAGCGACTTCAGGGACCCCGACCAAGTCGGCCCCCACGCCAGCTCCAGGTCGGCGAAGGTCTCGAACAATTCCTGCGGGCGCATGCGGTTCAGGCGCTCGACCGTTTCGTCGATCGGATCACCCTCGGCTGCCGGCTCGTCATCCGCGCCGGCGCTGACGGTGCCCTCGGCGTTCAGCGACCATTCGGCGCCGCGTTCACCGTACGGGCGGCTGTGCACTTGGAACGTGGATACACCGCCGTCCTGCAGCGGGTGCAGGGTGAGCTGCACCTCGCGAGAGCTCTTCTCGGGCAAGATGATCGGCTCGTAGAAGAAGACGTCCTTCACCCGCGCCGGGGCGCCGACCGCGGCCAGGGCCATCGCCGCGTAGGTAGCCCCGGGGACGACGACGGTCCCGTAGATGACGTGATCGGACAGCCACGGCTGCGATTTGACGGACAGCCTGCTGGTGTAGACCGAGTCGCCGGAGGCGAGGTCCTTCGCGTTGCCGAGAATGCCCGAGGACGGGCCGGCCCCGCCGTCGAGGGCGATGCCGGACGTCTTCGGCCAGAAGCGTCGGCGCTGGAACGGATAAGTGGGCAACTCGACCGTGCGACGCGGCTGACCATGCAGCGCAGCGAAATCGGGGCGAAGCCCGCCGACGTAGGCCGCGGCCAGCGCGTCGGCGATCTGGCGCCGATCGCCAATACCCTTGCGCAGCGAGACGATCGCGCGCGGCGCGGACAGGTGCTCCGGCCAGACCTGCACCGCGGCGCCCGTCAGTACCGGTTGCGGCCCGATCTCCATCAGCACCGAGCAACCCAGCGCCGCTACCGTGCGCACACTTTCGGCGAACTGCACCGGCTGCCGGGAATGCCGACGCCAGTACTGCGCGTCCAGCGGCGTCTGGGTCGTCAGCACGGCGCCGGTGCGGTTGCACACCAGCGGCATCGTCGGGGCGGCGAACCGGAATTGCGCCGCGTACGCCTCGAATTCGTCGAGCACCGGATCCAACAGTTCCGAGTGGAAGGCGTGGCTGGTCTGCAGCCACGTGCAGCGGATCCCCTCGTCACCGCACTTGGCGACGATCTGCTCGAGGTCCTCGCCCGGCCCCGACAGCACGGTGTTGGGCCCGTTGTACGCCCCGACCGACACTCGCGGGAATTCGCCGGCAGCCTGCTCGACGTGCTTGGCGTCGGCGAACACCGCCACCATGCGCCCGCCTTCGGGCAGGCTGCCGAACATCCGGCCGCGCTCGGCCATCAGCCGGGCGCCGTCCTCGAGGCTGAACACGCCAGCCACACATGCCGCCGCGTACTGGCCCACGCTGTGCCCCAGCACCACATCGGGTTGGATCCCCCACGACTGCCACAGCCGGGCCAGGCCCATCTCGACGGCGAACAGCGCCGGCTGCGCAAAGGACGTGTGCCGCAGCCTTTGCCCGGCTTCGCCTCCCGTTTCGCGATCGGTGGCGAACAGCACCTCCAGCAACGGATGCGGCAGGATCTCGGCGACCGCGTCGGCACAACGTGTCACGGTGTCGGCGAAAACCGGCTCGGTGTCGAACAATTCACGCGCCATGCCCGGGTACTGGCTGCCCTGGCCGGTGAACAACCACGCCGTCGTCGGGTGGTGGGTGTGCTCGCCCCGCACGACGCCGGGTCGCAGGCGATTCTCGGCCAATTCGGCCAGCGCCTCGCGCGCACCCTCGACCGAGTCCACGACCAGCGCGGCGCGGTGTTCGAAGTGCGAGCGGCCCGTTCCGGCGGTGAGGCACACCTCGGCGAGATCCGCGTCCGGGTGGGTGGTCAGCCACTTCTGGTAGCGCCACGTCAACGCCACCAGCGCTTCCGGTGACCGCGCGGACAGCGCCAGCACGCTCGGCTGTCCATCCCGGGCCTGGCCCGTCGACTCCGTCGCGGCGTCGTCGGCAGGGTGCCGGTCGGCGGAGGCGGCTCTCGCCGGCGCCTCCTCGACCAGCACGTGCGCGTTGGTGCCCGTGAACCCGAAGGAACTCACCCCGGCGCGCCGCGGTCTGCCGTTGGCCCGCCACGGCATCGCCGTGTCCACGACCCGCACCGGCAGCGAATCCCACGGGATGTGCGGCGACGGCTCGTCGAAGTGCAGGCTTTGCGGCAAGACCTCGTGCTGCAGCGACAACACGACCTTGATCAAACCGGCTGCGCCGGAAGCCGATTCGGTGTGCCCGATGTTGGTCTTCACCGAGCCCATCAGCAGCGGCCGGTCCGCGTCGCGGGCATCCCCGTAGGCGGCCGCGGCCGCCTGTACCTCGATCGGATCACCGAGCGGGGTGCCCGTCCCGTGCGCCTCGAGATAGTCGACGTCCCCGCCGGCCAGGCCGGCGCGCGCCAGCACCGAGCCGATAAGCCGTTGCTGCGCACCACCATTGGGCACCGTCAGACCGCTGGACGCCCCGTCCTGGTTGACCGCGCTGGCGGGGATGACCGCGCAGATCCGGTCGCCATCGCGCTCCGCGTCGCTCAGCCTCTTCAGTACGAGAATCCCGCAGCCCTCGCTGCGCACGTAACCGTCGGCGGAGGCGTCGAAGGTCTTGCAGCGCCCGACGGGCGAAAGCATCCGCGCGCGGGATGCCGCGACGACCGTCACCGGACTCAGCAACACGTTCACGCCGCCGGCCAGTGCCATGTCGCAGTCACCGGAATGCAGCGCCTGGCAGGCCTGGTGGACGGCGACCAACGCCGAGCTGCATGCGGTGTCGATCGCCACCGCCGGTCCTTCCAATCCCAGCGCGAAGGCGACCCGGCCGGAGATGGCGTTGAGCGCGTTGCCGGTGATGAAGTGGGGTTCGATCTTGTCGATCGACTCCGAGGACAACAGGTGCGCATATTCGTTGGCCGCCACGCCCACGAAAATCCCGGTTGGGCTGCCGCGCAAGGCGGCCGGCGCGTACCCCGCCCTTTCGAGGCCCTCCCACACGGTTTCGAGCATCAGCCGCTGCTGCGGCTCGATCCAGACGGCCTCGCGGGGTGAGATGCCGAAGAATTCGGGATCGAACCCGTCGATTTCGTCGAGGAAGCCGCCGAACCGCGTGTAGGTCTTGCCCGCTGCGTCCGGATCGGGGTCGTAGAACTCGTCGATGTCAAAGCGGTCCTCGGGGACCTCGCGGATCGCATCGACCCCGTCGGACAGCAACTCCCAGAACGCTTCCGGGTCGGGTGCGCCGGGGAAACGGCAGGACACCGCGACGATCGCGATCGGTTCATCCGTGCGCGTCGTCACGACCGATGCCGGCTGCGGTCTCGGTTTCGGCGACCCCGGGTCGCCGAGTTCGAGCACGTCGCGCAGCAGGTAGTCGGCCACGTCGGACAGCCGTGGGTGATCCATCGCCAGGGTGGCCGGGATCTCCTTGCCCACCCCCTGTTCGATGCGGCGCCGCAATTCGACGGCCATCAGCGAATCCATGCCGAGATCGAAAAAGCCTGCGTCCTCCCGGATCTCCGCGGCATCGACGCGCGTCACCTCCGCCACCGCGTCCCGCAGGTAGTCGGTCAGAAGTTTCTTGCGCTGCTGCACCGGGGCACCGGTGAGCCGCTCCACCAACGGGGTCTTCCCCGCGACGGTCGCGGAAGGCCCCGCGGTACTCGTCAGGCCGGGCACCTCGCGTTCCAACTCCGCCAGGAACGCCCGCCTTCCCGCCTGCTGATAGAGCGGCAAGAAGCGGGCCCAGTCGATGCGGGCCACCACACCCTGCGCGAGGCCCTGCCCCGCCGCAGCGGCCACGGCATCGGCCAGACCCGCGAGCGCATCGGCGGGAGACAGCGTCCGGACTCCGCGCTGATCGAGTCGGGCGCGGGATTCCGCGTCGGCCATGCCCGCCGACCACGGCCCGAAGTTGACGCTGACGGCGAGGGTGCCCTGCCCGCGCAGGCGCCAGGCCAGCGCGTCGAGGAAGGCGTTCGCGGCGCCGTAGGCGGTCTGGCCGAAGCCGCCCCACACCGAGGCGATCGAGGAGGTGCTGATGAAGAAGTCGAGATCGAGGTCGGCCGCCGCCTCGCTCAAATGCCAAGCGCCCCAGACCTTGCCGGCGAAGACGCGATCGACCTCGGCGTCCTGCAGCGCGCTCAGCGGGGTGGTGCCGATCTCGCCCGCGGCGTGCACGATGCCGGCCAGTGGTGGCAGCTCGGCCTGCACGCTTGCCAGCAGGCGTGCCACGTCGTGCGCGTCGGCGACATCGGCGGCCACGACGCGGATCTGGCACCCGTGCTGTTCGCCCAGGGCGTTGATGCGCTGTTGCGTGGCATCGCTGGGATCCCGCCGGCCGGTCAGCACCAGATGCCGGGCGCCATTCGCGGCCAGGTAGCCGGCGATCTCCAGTCCGATCGCGCCCAGCCCGCCGGTCACCAAATACGTTGCGTCGCCGCGCAGGTGCAGCGGTGTCCCGCTCGGCGGCGCAGAGCGCCGCGCCAACCGGGGTGTGTAGACCGCCCGATCACGCAGCGCGAGCTGGTCTTCCCGGACGGCCGAGCCGTGCGGCGCGGCGATCCGGTCGACGAGCGCAGACCATTCGTCGGCCGCGTTGTCGCCGCCCCCTGACAGGTCCGCGAGTCCGCCCCACACGTGCGGGAGTTCCAGCGAGGCGGCTCGGCCGAATCCCCACAGGCAACTCTGATGCGGCGCCACCGTGTCCGTGTCGGCGACGCGCTGCGCGCCGCGGGTCACGATCCAGATGGGGCTGCGCAGTTCGGCGGCCACCGCCGCCCGAAAGACCCGCCGCGTTCCGCCCAGGATCCGGTGTTGCATCCGCAACAGTGACCGCATCGACGGTGTGGCCCCGGCTTCCAGGGCCGCGACATGCACGATGCGTAACGCTGCATCGTCGGTTGCCGCAGCGCACAACGTTTCCGCGAGCCGTTCCTCGTCGGCGTCGGACGCCGGCAACCCGACCACTTGGTGCGGTTGGTTGCGCGCGGCCAGCAGGTCGACCAACGGCCGGACCGCGTCGGCACCATCGGAGACGACGATCCAGCTGCCTGCCTGGTCCACGTCGGCACCGGAGAGCGGAGAGGTTGCTCTGTCCCAGCGGATCTCGTAGCGGTCGTCCACGATGGACCGGGTCGTGCGCTGTTGATTGTGTTGCGCCGCAAGCTTGGTGAGCACCCGCAGGGTGTGCTGGTCGTCGCTCGCACCGCCGAGCAGGGCGGCGAGTTCCTCGATCCGGCCGTCCTCGAGCAGGCGGACGGCTTCGGTTCGCGGTCCGCCGGTGTCCCCGGGTTGCTCGGGGCGCTCGCGATCGTCCCGGAACCAGTATTGACGGCGCTCGAACGGATAGGTGGGCAGGTCGAGCTTTCGCGCGTGCAGCCGCCGCAAGGCGGCGAAATCGGGCAGGTCGCCCAGCACATACGCGTCGGCGACCGCTTCGGTGATCTGGCGGTGGTCAGCGGTATTGCGCCGCAGCGACGTGATCACCCGGGGCGCGGTGACCGGGTCGGGCCACGCGCCGAGAGCCGCGGCGGTAAGGACCGGTCGGGGGCCGATCTCGAGCAGCAGTTTGCAGTTCATCTCGGCAAGCGTGCGCACGCTCTTGGCGAATTGCACCGGCTGGCGCGCGTGCCGGCGCCAGTAGGCACCGTCGAGCTTCACGCTGCGACCCAGCGCGGTTCCGGTGCGGTTGTCGACCAAAATCCGTTGCGGCGCAGCGAAGTCGAATCCTCCCGCATACGCCTCGAATTCGTCGAGGATGGGGTCCAGGAGCGCCGAGTGGAACGCGTGGCTGGTGTCGAGCCAGTCGCACCGGACACCATCGGCCGACAATGCGGCCACCGCGCGCTCCAAATCGGCTGCCGGACCGGACAATACGGTGTTGGCACCGTTGTAGGCGGCCACGGACAGGCTGGGAGACTCGTCGGTCAGCCGCTCGACCCGCTCGGCCGCGGTGAACACCGCGACCATCCGGCCACCGGAAGGCAAGCTGCCGAAGAGACGGCCGCGTTCGGCCATCAACAGCGCGCCGTCCTCGAGGCTGAGCACCCCCGCGACGCAGGCCGCCGAGTACTGGCCGACGCTGTGGCCCAGCACCACGTCGGGCTCGAAGCCCCACGACTGCCACAGCCGGGCCAGGCCCAGCTCCACGGCGAACAAGGCCGGCTGCGCATAGGAGGTCTGCTGCAGCGTCGCTTCGCTGTCCGGGCTGTCCACATCGAAAACGACGTCCAGCAACGGCTTTTCGAGAATGTCGGCGACGGCAGCGGCGCAACGATTCAGCGTCTCGGCGAACACCGGTTCGGTGTCGAACAACTCCCGGGCCATGCCGGGGTATTGGCTGCCCTGACCGGTGAACAGCCACGCCGTCTTCGGTGTGTCATGGGATTCTCCGCGAAACAAACCGGGCGCCGGGCGCTCCTCGGCGAGCGCGCCCAGCAGCTCCATGGCGGATTCGCGCGAATTGACCACCAACGCGGCCCGCTGCTCCAGGTGCGCCCGCCCCGCCCCGGCGGTAAAGCACACGTCCGCCAGGGTGGCCTCCGGGTTCGCGCTCAGCCAGACGCGGTATTCGTCGGCGAGCCGCATCAACGCCGCGGGCGTTCGGGCCGACAGCGGAAGGATGCTGAACCGCCGGTCCCCGGGCGCATCGAACGGGGTCGGTGCCGCGGGGACCGATACCGCCTGTTCGGGCGCTTCCTCGACAATGACGTGAGCGTTCGTCCCGGCAAAGCCGAATGAGCTGATCCCCGCAATGCGCCGTTGTCCGTTGCGTTTCCAGGGCGTGGCCTCCTTGACGACTTCCACCGCCAGCCGTTCCCAGGGGATGTGGGGCGACGGGTTCTGAAAGTGGAGGTGCTGGGGCAGCAGCTCGTTCTCCAGGGACAGGATCACCTTGATCACGCCCGCGATGCCCGCGGCCGCTTCCAGGTGTCCGATGTTGGTCTTCACCGACCCCATCAGCAGGGGCTGGTCGGGTTCGCGCCCGGTCCCCAGTACCGCTCCCGCGGCCTGGGCCTCGATGGGGTCGCCGAGCGATGTCCCGGTGCCGTGCGCTTCCAGGTACCCGACATCGCGGGGCTCGAGGTCGGCACGCTTGAGCGCATCGGCGATGACCCGTTGCTGGGCAACCCCGTTCGGAACCGTCAACCCACCAGAAGCGCCGTCCTGGTTGATCGCGCTGCCGCGGATCACCGCCCGAATCCGGTCCCCGTCGCGCAACGCGTCCTCGAGGCGCTTGATCACGATGACGCCACATCCCTCGCCGCGCACGTAGCCGTCGGCGGCCGCATCGAATGTCTTGCACCGACCGTCGGGCGCGAGCATGTGCGCGCTGGAGAACGTGATCATGGTGGCCGGGGTGAGCAGGACGTTGGCGCCGCCGGCCAGCGCGAGGTCACATTCGCCGAGGCGCAGGGCCTGGCACGCCTGATGGATGGCCACCAGCGACGAGCTGCACGCGGTGTCGACGGCGACAGAGGGACCCTGCAGCCCCAACCGATAGCTGATCCGCCCGGCCGCGGCGGCGTTCGACGTCCCGATGGCCATGTAGGCCTCGATCTCGGGATAGGTCAGCTCGTCGGAGGCCATTCCGAGGTAGTCGTGCGTGGCCAAACCGACGAAGACACCGGTGTTGCTGTCAGCGAGATCCGTTGGTGCGTAGCCCGAATGCTCGACCGCGCGCCACGCCGTTTCCAGCAAGATCCGGTGCTGCGGGTCCATCAACCTGACCTCGCGCGTCGACAAACCGAAGAACGGGGCGTCAAACCCCGTTACGTCGTCGACGAAGCCCGCACGACGGGTGACGACCTTGCCCGGCGCACCCGGCTCGGGGTCGAAGAATTCATCGGCATCCCACCTGTCCTGCGGCACTTCGGATATCGCATCCCGACCGTGCCGCAAGACGTCCCAGAACTCATCCGCGTCGGCGGCGCCCGGAAATCGCGCCGCATAACCCACGACCGCAAAACCCGATGCCGATTCCCCCAGACCTTCGACGGATGCCATGCGCTTGTCCTCTCTTGGCCGGTCAAGATCGATCCGCGCGGGGGCCCAGTTGCACTCGGAGAATCATGTCCGGAGGCCAGCACCGCGTGTGCAGCGCCGCACTGCGCAGCGACAGCCGGCGCGGCCGTCGCCCTGCGTCCCCGCCCGGCCGCACGATCGCCACAACTCGATCGCCGCAACTCGGTCGCCAAAGACCGGTCGGATCCGTGAGCGAGTGTAGGCGGTGGCCCGCGCAGGGGTGCGACGGCGATCACTTCGAGGGTTATCTTGGTCGCGACGCCAGCGTGCCGCGGCAGTTCAAACCGAGGAGGACGAAGTTTTGCGCATCGGGAAGATAACGATCGGCTCACTCGATGATTGGACGCTGACGCCGGGCTCGGTCACCTCATGGCACCCGACCGCCGCGGCCGCCGAAAAGGCCCGACAAGCCCCGGTCAGCTCCGTGCCGGTCAGTTATATGCAGGGCCAACACCTTCGCAACTACCGCGACCGCACGGCCGCCGGACTGAATTTCTCACGGCAGATCATCGCCACCTGTGAGGTCGCCGGGACGTGCGACATCGCCGCCATGAACCACGCCGTCAACACGTACCTGCGCCGGCACGACACCTTCCGCAGTTGGTTCGAGGACACCGGTGACGGGGAGTTCATCAGGCACACCATCGGCGATCCCGCCGACATCGAATTCGCGCCGGTCGAACACGGCGAGATGACGGCTGAGGACATTCATGCTCACGTGGTGGCCATACCGAATCCGCTGGAATGGGGCTGCTTCACGTTCGGAATCATCCAGAGCGAGAACCATTTCACGTTCTTTGCGGCCATGGATCATGTCCACGGGGACGCGACATTGATCGGCACCACGATGATGGAGGCCAACGGCATGTACACGGCGTTGAGCGGGGGCGGTGAGGCCCTTACTCTTCCCGATGCCGGCAGCTTCGAGGATTTCTGCATCCGCGAACGCGAATACACGTCGGCGTTGACTCTTGATTCGCCTGAGGTGCGCGCGTGGATTGACTTCGCCGAGAACAATAATGGGGGCTTTCCCGAATTCCCGCTGCCGCTGGGTAACCCGCAGGAATCCAGTAGGAGCGACATGACCTCCGAACTGTTGATGGACGTCGCGCAGACGGAGCGATTCGAATCGGCCTGCGCGGCGGCCGGCGCGCGCTTTGTCGGGGGCCTGTTCGCCTGCCTCGCCCTGGTGGAGCACGAATTCACCGGCGCCCTGACGTATTACGGGCTCACTCCGCGGGATTCACGCAAGGCCACCGACAATTTCATGACGCAGGGTTGGTTTACCGGCTTGATTCCGATCACCGTGCCGATAGCCGCCGCCTCTTTCGGCGACGCCGCATGGGCGGCGCAGGCTTCTTTCGATAACAGCCTGGACATGGCAAAGGTGCCCTACTACCGCGTGTTGGAACTGGCGCCGTGGCTGAGCTGGCCACAGTCAAACTTTCCGGTGTCGAACTTCTTTCACGGCGGCGCCGCCCCCCTCAACGCCATTCTTGCCGCCGCCGACCTGGGACTCGCAAACAATATCGGGATCTACCCGGACGGCCGGTATTCACATCAGCTGACCATTTACATATTCCGGTACGGCGAGGGCACGGTCATGGCGATTATGCATCCCGACAACCCGGTCGCCCGGAAATCGGTTGTCCGCTATATGGAAGCGATGAAGTCGGTCTGTGTGCGGGTCGCCGGCAGCGGGAGCTGGGGACGCGTCGCGTAGCGTGGAGCACTTCGATGGCACGTGATGCGAAATCGCGTGGTTTGACCGGGCCCGGTCGAGGGCGGCCGAGTTGCCGCCGACCGGGGGTGAGGGCGGTATGCGACGGCTAGCCGATTTTGTGGTGCGGTGGCCCTGGGCAGTGATCGGGATCTGGGTCGCGATTGCGGTCGCGCTGCCGCTGACCTTCCCATCGCTCGGCGAGATGGCCGAGAAGCACCCGCTCGCCATCCTGCCCAGCGACGCGCCATCGAGCGTCACGGCCCGAAAGATGACCGAGGCGTTTCACGAGTCGGGCTCGGAAAACCTCCTGCTGGTGGTCCTGACCAACGACAAGGGTCTGGGCCCGGCCGACGAAGCCACCTACCGCACACTGGTGGATACGCTGCGCCAGGACACGCGAGATGTGTTGATGCTGCAGGATTTCGTCAGCACACCGGCCCTGCGCTCGGCCGTGACCAGCAAAGACCACAAGGCCTGGGTGCTCCCGGTCGGCGTTGCGGGCGAGCTGGGCACTCCCAGCTCGTATGCCGCGTTCAACCGGATCGACGGCATCGTCCAACGCGTCGTCAGCGGCACGCCGCTGACGGTCAACCTGACCGGCCCCGCGGCGACCGTCGCCGACCTCACGGTCGCCGGCGCTCGGGATCGGATGCCCATCGAGCTGGCGATCGCGGTTCTGGTGCTCGTCGTCCTGCTGGTGATCTACCGCAGCGCGGTCACCATGCTGCTGCCGTTGCTGAGCATCGGCACATCCCTGGTCATCGCCCAGGCGGTGGTAGCGGGCTACTCCCAACTGACCGGGTCGGGCGTCTCGAACCAGTCCGTCGTCTTCCTCAGCGCCATAATGGCCGGCGCCGGAACGGATTACGCGGTCTTCCTCATCAGCCGGTATCACGACTATTTGCGGTCGGGTGCGAATTCCGATGAGGCGGTCCGGCGTGCGATGTTCTCGATCGGCAAAGTGATCGCCGCATCCGCCGCCACCGTCGGCATCACGTTTCTCCTCATCAGCTTCGCCCGGATGGGCGTGTTCAAAACGGTCGGGGCGTCGGCGGCGATCGGGATCGGTGTGGCATTCCTCGCCGCGGTGACGTTGCTGCCGGCCATCCTGGTGCTTGCGGGGCGACGCGGCTGGGTCGAACCCCGGCGCGAACTGACCGCACGATTCTGGCGGCGTTCGGGCATCCGCATCGTGCGCCGACCCAAGGCCAATCTGATTGCCAGTGTGCTGGTGTTGATCGTCCTGGCCAGCTGCGCCGGACTGGTGCGCTACAACTACGACGATCGCAAGGCCCTGCGGACTTCGGCGCCGAGCTCCATCGGGTACGCCGCGCTGGATCGCCATTTCCCGGTGAATCAGTCCATTCCGCAATACATCCTGGTCCAATCGCCGCGTGACCTGCGCACGCCCAAGGCCCTCGCGGACCTGGAACAGATGGCGGACCGGGTCAGCCAACTGCCGAATGTCGCTGCCGTCAGCGGCATCACGCGCCCGACCGGCAATGTGCCGGAACAATTCCGGGCGACGTATCAGGCCGGCGCCATCGGCACCCTGCTGGCGGACGGGTCCACCCTGATCAAAGATCACACAGGCGACCTCAACCGGTTGGTCGCCGGCGCGGGCACGCTGGCCGACAACCTCGGCAACGTGCGAGGCCAGGTCGTCCAGCTCGCCGCGAGTGTGCAGGAACTGGAGAGCGCCTTCGCGTCGGCGAAGAACCAGTACAGCGGCGACGCGCTGGTGAAACAGGTCGACCTCACGGCCCAGCTCGTCGACCATGTCAACGCGATCAGCAATTCTATGGGTTGGAACTTCTCGGCGGCCAAGAACGTCTTCGCCTGGATAGGCCCGGTGCTGGCGGCGCTGCAGGGCAACCCGCGATGCGATGCCGATCCGTCGTGCAGCGACACCCGCGGGGCGTTCGAGCAACTGGTCGGCCCGCAAAACCAAGCGGACCTCGACGCGATCAACGAGTTAGCCCATCGACTGCAGGAGTCCCCGGACAAACGGACGCTCAAGGCGTCGACCGACCGCGTGCGCGCCTCGCTGGCCAAGCTCACCAAGGTGTTGCACTCCATGGGGTTGGACAAACCCGGTGGCATGCAAACGAATCTGAACACTGTGCAAGACGGCGCGAACCGATTGGCCGGTGGCAGCCGCCAGGTGGCCGACGCCGTTGCTCAACTCGTCGACCAACTCAAGCAGCTCGGTAGCGGGCTCAACGAGTCGGCGGCGTTTCTGTTGTCACTGAAACGCGATGCGGCACATCCGGCAATGGCCGGGTTCAATATCCCGCCCCAGCTGCTGCAATTGGAGCAGTTTCAGAAGGCGGCCAAGGTTTTCATTTCGCCGGACGGCCACTCGGTGCGGTATTTGGTTCAAACCAAACTGAATCCGTTCAGCACGGAAGCCATGGATCAGGTCAACGCGATCATCGCGGCGGCTCGGGGAGCGCAGCCAAATACCGCGTTGGCGGACGCCACGGTGTCGATGGCCGGATATACCGTCGCGCTGAAGGACACGCGTGACTACTACCAGCACGATATCCGGTTCATCATCGCGGTGACGCTCATCGTCGTGCTGTTCACCTTGATCGCGCTGCTGCGCGCGATTGTCGCGCCGCTGTATCTGGTTGCTTCCGTGGTCATTTCGTATTTGTCGGCGGTGGGCATCGGCGTGCTGGTGTTTCAATGTCTATTGGGCCAGCAATTGCATTGGAGTGTGCCCCCGCTGGCATTCGTGGTGTTGGTCGCGGTGGGGGCCGACTACAACATGCTGCTCGTTTCGCGAATGCGCGAGGAGTCTGGACACAGCATGCGTTACGGCATCATCCGGACGCTGGGCTCGACGGGCGGCGTGATCACCGCGGCGGGTCTGATCTTTGCGGCCTCGATGTGTGGCCTGTTGTTCTCCAGCATCAGCACCGTGGTCCAGGGCGGTTTCGTGATCGGGGTGGGCATTTTGCTGGACACCTTCTTGGTGCGCACCATCACCGTTCCCGCCATCGCCGCGCTGGTCGGACGGGCGAACTGGTGGCCGTCACACGGGGGCGTGCCGTCGCCAAAACCGTCACTGGATGGACGCGCCGAGCCGCGGCCCGGTTAGCACCTGCACATGATGTATGTGAGACTACGAGGCGAATCCGAGCGGTCAGGAGTAGGGATGAAGAAACTACTCGCGGGAGTGACGGCGCTGGTAACCGTCGGTGCCACAGGGTGTTTCGGCGTCAATACCGCGACCGCCGACGAGTCGCCCATCGGCGGTCCGCCGACCCCGGGGGCCCCGGGCGACCAGACTGCGTTCGCGCTCGGCGGGGCTCACGTTCTGGGCATCCCCTACGACGAGTACATCCGCCAGGAGGGCGCGCAATGGTTCCCCGGTCAGAAGCGCGAAATCGTCCGTTACCCCGCGGGCCAGGTTCAGGGGCACGTGCTGGAGCGGCTCTTCCCGGGCATCGGCAAGCTCGATGAGCAGTTCCCGGGTCTGGGCGCGGACGGCCCCAGCGTCGGCGAGTCGGTGGACGTGGGAATCGACAACCTCGATGCGGCGATCCGCACCGGCCGCCCGGGTACGGCGATCGGCTTGTCGGAGGGCGCGTTCGTGGTCGACGGCGTGCAGGCTCGGCTGGCGAACGACCCGACCGCTCCCCCGCCGGACAAGCTCAACTTCGCCACGTTCGGCGACCCGATCGGGCGTCACGCCTTCGGTCAGAGCTTCCTGACCGCCATGTTCCCGGTCGGCAGCGTCGTCCCCGCACTCGACTACACCATGCCGCCACCGTATGAGAGCCAGTACGACACAAACAGGTTCGTGGCCGCGTACGACTCGATCGCGGACTTCCCCGACCGGCCGGACAACATGTTCGCGCTCGCCAACACGCTGCTCGGCCTCGCCACCGGTCACACGGCGGTGGCCTTCACGAACCCGAGCATGGTGCCGCCGCAGAACATCAGGACGACGATCAACTCCAGGGGCGCGAAAGACACGACGATCATGGTTCCGGAAAAGCACCTTCCGCTGGTCATGCCGCTGAAATACGTCGGGATTGACGAGGACACGCTGAACAAGCTCGACGCGATCCTGATTCCCCGCGTGAATGCGGGCTACTCGCGAAACGACGACCCGTCGACCGCCCCGGTTCAGGTGGACCCGGTGCACGGCTTCGACCCGGCGGAGGTCACCGCGCCGGCCAACCAGGCGACCTTCGGCGGCGACGCCGACCCGCTCTCGCAGATCCTCGCCGGTGCCACGTCCGTGTTGTCGCACGGCGCAAGCGAAGTTACCGACTGAGCGCGCCTATGTCTCAGTCGTCGATCCTCGCCATGCTGCACGGACGTGCCAGCCTGCGGCCCCACGACGTTGCCTACACGTTCACCGACTATCAGCACGACTGGGACGGTGTGCGCGAGACGCTCACCTGGTCGCAAGTCTCGCGCCGCACACTCAATGTGGCACGGGACCTCGGCCCGCACGGGTCGGTCGGCGACAGGGCGGTGATCCTGGCGCCCCAGGGCCTGGATTACATCGCGGCGTTCCTGGGATCCATGCAGGCCGGGCTCGTTGCCGTGCCGCTGCCGCTGCCGCATCGCGGTTCCAGTGATGCGCGGGTGAGCGCGGTCCTCGCCGACACGTCGCCGTCGGTGGTTCTCACGACGTCCGACGTCGCGGAGGATGTCGCCGAATACGTCGACCGGGCACGCATGGACGATGTCCCCAAGATCGTCGAAATCGATTCGATGAACCTCGATGTCGAGGGCGAAGCAAACGTTCCGACGGATGATTTGCCGACCGTCGCGTATTTGCAGTACAGCTCGGGTTCGACCCGAACGCCGACCGGGGTGATGATTTCGCATCGAAACCTCGAGGCCAATTTCGAACAGCTGATGCGCAGCTTCTTCGTGGACTTCGGAACCAAGTTTCCGACGGAGGCCACGATCGTGTCGTGGTTGCCCTTCTACCACGACATGGGTCTGGTGCTGGGCGTCTGCGCGCCCATCCTGAGCGGCCACCGCGCCGAGCTGACGAGTCCGGTCGGGTTCTTGGAGAGGCCGGCCAGGTGGATGCGAACGCTGGCCGAACATCCGCACACCTGGTCGTCGGCGCCCAACTTTGCCTTCGACCTGGCCGCCCGCAAGACCACCGACAAAGACCTCGCCGGCCTGGACCTCGGCGACGTGCTGGGCATCATCAGCGGCGCGGAGCGTGTCGAGGCCGCCACCCTGCACCGCTTCGTGGATCGGTTCGCGCACTTCAATTTCCGGGACCACATGATGCGTCCTTCATACGGCTTGGCCGAGGCGACCGTCTTCGTGGCGACCGGCACCTGGAGTGAATCCACGCCGGCGGGCCACTTCGACGCCGAAGAGCTCGGGGCGGGCCGCGTTCGGCCGTGCGCACCTGGGAGGGGAACGGGGACCGCGAAAGCGACGGCGCTCGTCAAGTACCGGGTGCCGCAGTCGCCCATGCTCCGGATCGTCGACAGCGAGACGAGCCGCGAATGCCCGCCCGACGCGGTCGGCGAGATCTGGGTGCATGGCGAGAACGTCGCCGACGGATACTGGCGCAAAACGCCGGCCGAGCAGCGATGCTTCGGCGCCACGCTCGTCGACCCGTCACCGGGGACGCCCGACGGTCCCTGGCTGAGGACCGGCGACCTGGGTTTCATCCACTCCGGCGAGCTGTTCATTGTCGGCCGCATGAAGGACCTGCTGATCATCCGCGGGCGCAACCACTATCCCGAGGACATCGAGGCGACGGTCCAAGAGATCACGGGTGGTCGGGTCGCGGCGATCTCGGTGCCGGTGAACAGCACCGAGAAGCTGGTCACGGTCATCGAGCTGAAGAAGCGTGGCGATTCCAGCGGGGAGACCCAGGACGTCAGGCACTGGCTCACCTCCATCAAAACCGACGTCACCTCGGCGATTTCCAATAACCACGGCGTGAATGTGGGGGACCTCGTCCTGGTACCGCCCGGGTCCATTCCGACCACGACAAGCGGCAAGATCCGGCGCGCCGCCTGTGTGGAGCAGTACAGCCAGCACCAATTCGCCCGTTTGGACGCCTGAGCCCGCCCGGTGGACGCGCGCGCGCCGGCCGGTAGCGCGCTTCGCATAATGGTTCCACCCCCGCAGCGGCAAAGGAGCCACGATGAGCGCAGCCAGCACTGACCGTCCCCTACGCGTCATCCAGTGGACGACCGGGAACATCGGGCGGCGCTCGCTGCACGCCATCATCGGGCGGCCCGACATGGAACTCGTCGGCGTGTACGCCCACGGCGAGGAGAAGGTCGGGGTCGACGCCGCCGAATTGGCGGGCTGGCCGCAGCCGACCGGGGTGCAGGCCACCAACGACATCGACGCGCTGATCGGTCTGGGCGCCGACGCGTGTTGCTACAACCCGTTGTGGCCCAACATCGACGAGCTGGTGCGGCTGCTGGAATCGGGGGTCAACGTGTGCACCAGCGCGGCCTGGATCACCGGCGGCAAGCAGACGCCGCAGGACCGCAAGCGAATCGAAGACGCCTGCCGACGCGGCAATTCGACGATCTTCGGCAGCGGCGCGCACCCGGGCATGACCAACATGGTCGGCATGGTGCTGTCCGCCTCGTGCGAGCGCGTCGACGAGATCCGCATCACCGAGTCGGTGGACTGCTCGACCTACGAATCGGCCGAAACCCAAACCGCCATGGGGTTCTCGCAAGACCCCGACACTCCGGGGCTGGCCGACAGCGTGCGCCGGGAGAGCGAGGTCTTCGCCGAGTCGGCCGCGATGATGGCCGACGCGATCGGCGCGAAGCTGGACAAGATGACCTTCGACGTCACGTTCACTGCGGCGACCGGCGACTCGGATCTGGGGTTCATGAAGATTCCCGCCGGAACCGTCGGCAGCGTCTACGGCTATCACCGCGGCTGGGTCGGCGATCGCAACGTCGTCAGCGTCGGGTTCAACTGGACCATGGGCAACCATGTCGTCCCGCCCAAACCGCTCGAGCACGGGCACGTCATTCAGGTGTTCGGCCTGCCCAACATGCGCACGGTTCTGCACTGCCTGCCGCCCAAGGACTGGACGGAGCCCGGGTTCATGGGATTGGGAATGATCTACACCGCGATGCCGGTGACCAACGCCGTCCCGGCGGTGGTGGCGGCCAGGCCGGGCATCGTGACGCTGGCGGATTTGCCGCCGGTCACCGGCCGGCTCGCCCGATAGGGCCTATGCCGTTCGCCACAGCCGGCCGCCCCAGGAGGAACGCTTGCGTGCACTATGGTTAGGATGCCTAGCTGAGCAAATTTTCCGTTGACATCGATGTCGTCGGCGATGGTTGGTGAGCTTTGCGGCGAGGCCCGAAGCGGTGGGCGAAAGGCGGTCAGGTGATGGCTGATCCGAAAACAGGTCCTCGCCCCGGCATCGTGACCCGCGTGCTCAAAAATGGGTGGATACCGCTGCTGCTGGTCGTCGTTCTGGCTTTGTCTGCACTCGTGGTGTCGCGGCTGCACAAGCTCTTCGGCTCGGAAGATCTCAACGCGAACGCCGGCAAGGGGATCGAAATCGTGCAGTTCAACCCGAAGGTCGTCGTCTACGAGATTTCCGGCGCCCCGGGCACCACGGCAAACATCAACTACTGGGACGAGAACGCCAACACGCATCAGGTCGACAACGCGCCGCTGCCGTGGTCGACGACGATCTCGACCACGTTGCCCTCGGTGAGCGCCAACATCATGGCGCAAAGCAACGGCCCCACGATCAACTGCAAGATCACCGTGGACGGCGTCGTCCGCGACAACCAGAACTCCGACGGCCATAACGCCCAGACCTTCTGCCTGGTGAAGTCCGCATGAGCAATGTGAACAACGAGACCGATTCCGGCGCCAGAAGCGCCGAAGACGACGCAGCCACCGGCCCCATCAAAGCGGGGGGCCTGTCGAAGGCCGAGCGCGGCCACCGCCCCTACCTCCCCCACGCGATCCGCATCTTTGCGATCCCGATCATCCTGGGCTGGGTAGTGATCACCGTCTTGGTGAACGTCCTGGTTCCGTCTCTGGAAGTGGTCGGTGAGGCGCATTCGGCGCCGATGACTCCCCTGGACGCGCCGTCGATGAAGGCGATGATGCGGCTGGGCAGTAACTTTCACGAATTCAACTCGAACAGCACCGTGATGATCGTCCTGGAGGGTCAGCAGCCGCTGGGCCCGGACGCGCACAAGTACTACGACAAGCTGATCCGAGACCTGCGCAAGGATCCCGCGCACATCCAGCACATCCAGGACTTCTGGGGCGACCGCCTGACCGCTGCGGGAGCGCAGAGCGCCGACGCCAAGGGCGCGTACGTGCAGGTGAACCTCGCCGGTAATCAGGGCACCACGCAGGCCAACGACTCCGTGGACGCCGTCCGCAAGGTGATCGATGAGAACAAGGCGCCACCCGGCGTGAAGGCCTATGTCACCGGCCCCGCGGCGCTGTCCGACGACATGCACATCATCGGTAACGCCAGCCTGGCCAAGATCACCCTGTTCACCCTGGGCGCGATCGCGATCATGCTGCTGCTGGTCTACCGGTCGATCGTCACGACGCTGATCCAGCTTTTCATGACCTTCGTGGCGCTGGCGTGTGCGCGGGGCGTCGTCGCGGTTCTGGCCTATAACAACGCATTCGGGCTCACCACGTTCGCCGCCAACATCCTCACCATGCTGGCGATCGCCGCGGGAACTGACTACGGCATCTTCCTCGTCGGGCGATATCAAGAAGCGTTGGCCGCCGGTGAGGACCGAGAAACGGCTTACTACACCACATTCAGGGGCGTCGCCCCGGTCGTCCTGGGCTCCGGACTGACGATCGCGGGAGCGACCTACTGCCTGAGTTTTACCCGGCTGCCCTGGTTCAACACCATGGGCGCGCCGGTGGCGATCGGCATGCTGGTCGTGGTGCTCGCCGGGCTTTCCCTCGGCCCCGCGGTCGTCTTCGTCGGCAGTCGCTTCCACTTCTTCGAAAGGCAGGCGAAGCGAGGGCGACTGTGGCGCCGGGTGGGCACCGCGGTAGTGCGTTGGCCCGCACCGATTTTGGCCGTCAGCGCCGCTATCGTCCTGGTCGGCATGGTGGCACTGCCGGGCTTCAAGCCCAGCTACAATGACCGTCACTACCTGCCGTTGTCAGCCCCCGCCAATCAAGGGCAAGAAGCCGCGAATCGGCACTTCTCCGAGGCCCGGATGAACCCCGACTTGTTGATGGTCGAATCCAACCATGACATGCGAAACCCGGCCGACATGCTGGTGTTGGACCGGGTGGCGAAAAACGAGATGCGCACGCTCGGCATCGCCATGGTTCAGGACATCACCAGGCCGCTGGGCATCCCGATTCAGCACAGCTCGATCCCGTTCCAGAACAGCGTCCAGAGCCAGACGACGATGCAGAACATGGGCTTTCTCAAGGAGCGCATGAACGACATCCTCAAAATGGCCGATGACTTGCAGACCCAAATCGACACCACGCAGCGCCAGTACGAGGTGTCGCTCGATTTGGCCAACGCCGCCGACGACAGCGCCAAGACCACGCAGGTGACGTCGCAGATCACCGACAGCCTGCGCGACCACATCGCCGATTTCGACGACACGTTCCGGCCGGTCCGTACGTACTTCTACTGGGAGAAGCACTGCTACGACATTCCCGTGTGCATCGGGCTGCGATCTTTGTTCGACACGTTCGACGGGTTCGACCAATTGGCCGAGCAGTTCCACTATTTGACGACCGACATCACGCACACCGCCAAAGCGTCACGCGACCTGACCGAGCTGTTTCCCACGCTGATCGCCACTTTGAAAACGACCAGGGGCATCACGCTGACGCTCTATCAGACGTTCAAGGCGATGATCGACCAGATGGAGGCGATGAGCAACACCGGGATCGTCATGGGTCAGAGCTTTGATCAGTCGAAGAACGACGACTTCTTCTACCTGCCGCCAGAAGCCTTTGACAACCCCGACTTCCAGACGGGTCTGCGCATGTTCTTGTCGCCGGACGGTAAGTCGGCGCGATTCTTCATCACCCACCAGGACGATCCGATGACGCCGGAGGGAATTGAACGGGTGGCGGCCGAACGCACCGCCGCGCAGGAGGCGCTGAAGCAATCCTCGCTGGCCGACGCCAAGGTGTATCTCGGCGGAACCGCCGCGACGTTCAAGGACATGGCTGACGGTGAGAAGTACGACCTGATGATCGCCGTCATCGCGTCACTGACGCTGATCTTCATGATCATGCTGCTGCTGACCCGAAGCGTGGTGGCCGCGCTGGTCATCGTCGGCACCGCTGCCAGCTCGATCGCGGCGTCTTTCGGTCTGTCCGTGCTGATTTGGCAGGATTTGTTCGGCATCAATATCCACTGGATCGTGATGGCGCTGGCGGTCATCATCCTGTTGGCCGTGGGATCCGACTACAACCTGCTGCTGGTGTCCCGGTTCAGGGAAGAGATCCATCACGGCCTCAAGACCGGGATCATTCGGTCGATGGCCGGGACCGGTGGGGTGGTGACGGCCGCGGGTCTGGTGTTCGCGTTCACCATGGCGTCCATGCTGGGGAGCGATCTGCGCGTGCTCGGTCAGTTCGGGTCGACGGTCTGCATCGGTCTGCTGCTCGACACGCTGATCGTGCGCACACTGCTGATGCCGTCGATCGCCACCCTGCTCGGGCGGTGGTTCTGGTGGCCGCAGGTTGTTCACCCGCGCGGCGACAACGCGCGACGGCCGGTCAGCGCCTAGGCCGATGGTGGCGACCCGCAGCGCCCGGCTTCGCCGCGCTTGCGATCGCCACTAAGCTTCCGCGAGTTGGACGCTCACCGCGACCGCGCCCGCGCCGACGTGCAGCGCCAGCACCGGTCCCAGCTCGGTGACGATCGCGGGCTCACACGCCGGTAGCCGCTTGCCCAGCGCCGTCGCCACCTCGGTGGCGCCGTCCGGGTTGTTGACGTGGTGCACCGCCAGGGCTGCGGTGCCGTCGCCGATAACCTGGCAGACCCGGTCGATCATCGCCTCCGTCGCGTGACTGATAGTCCGGACCCGTTGGGCCAGAACGAGTTTCCCGTCATCGATGCGCAACAACGGTTTGAGCGCCAGCGCGGTGCCCAGCCAGGCCTTGGCGCCCCCGATGCGGCCGCTGCGGCGCAGGTTGTCCAGCCGGTGCACCACGATGAAGGCGTGTCCGCGGGCCACGGCCTCGCGGGCAGCATCCGCGACGGCGTTCAGGTCACCGCCCGTGGCCGCCGCCCGGGCGGCGGCCACGGCCACGAATCCGGTGCCCATCGCCGCCGATTTGGAGTCGATGACCCGCACGTTGGGATCCAGATCGGCCGCGGTGCGCTCGGCGGCCCGGCAGGTTCCCGACAGCGCCGACGAAATGTGCACGGCCACCACGCCATCGGCGCCGCTGTCGGCCAGCGCCTGTTGGTACGCGTCGGCGAGTTCGGCCGGGGTCGCCGCCGCGGTGGTCGCCGCCAGCTTGTGGATGTCACCCGGAATGTCGTCCACGCCGTCACGCAGGTCGGTGCCGTCGAGCAGGATGTGCAGGGGCACAACACGTATCCCCCACTTGTCGAGCAGGTCGGCCGGCAGACGGGCCGACGAGTCGGTCACGACCACGACAGTCACGAGCGCTACCCGCGGGGTTTCTCGTTCGGGATGCCGGCCTCGGCGAGCGCCTTGAGCATCAGCTCCGCGACCGCCTGGTGGGCCTCGAAATTCCAATGGATTCCGTCGGGGTTTCCCCGGCCGTTCATAACGTGTTCTGCGACAGCGGCTTTGAGATCGACCAGGGGTACATCGTGGCTTTGCGCCCACGCGGTGATGGCGGCCACGGTCCCCGCCCGACCGTGGTGGGCCCGGCCGTAGGTGTCGGCGATGTGCACCGACGGCAGCGAGGCCACGATCGGGATCCCGGGGCGGTTGAAATCGATTGCACCACGGGTCTGTTCGAGATAGTCGGCGCTCAGGTGCGGCGGCAGGGCGGGCCTGGCCACCGGGGAGAGCCGGGGCTGCAGCCACCCGTAGCCGTCGCGCACCCACCGTCGCAGCCACGGCGGTCGCACGTAGCGGATCAGCTCACGCAGCGCGGTGGGCAGCGCCGAGGGCAGCGAATCCATGCCGCCGGTGGCGAAGATGACGGCTCCCGCACGCGGTAGCGCCGCCCACGCCCGCGGGTCCTGGGTTGCCGCCCACCAGACGTCCCGACACGTCCAGCCGATGCGACCGATCAGCTCCACATCCCAATCCAATTGGGCAGCAACGATGTTCGGCCAGATGCGGGGATCGTCGGCGGGTAGGCCGCCGGTGGGGCCGTAGTAGGCCAGCGAGTCGGCGAAGATCAGCAGTGTGGGACGTGATTCAGAGGACATCGTTGGACACCTGTGCCGAGGCGTTCCATACGTCCAGACGCCAGCGGATGCTCTCGAATTCGTCGTCCTCGTCGCCGGAATGGCCGGACAGCTGAACCCAGCTGGCGTTGCCCATGCCACCCAGAACCGGCCAGTTGCCGACGGGAAGCTTCAACAACGCGGCCGACAGCGCGGCGATCAGCCCGCCGTGGGCCACCAGCACCACCGGGCGGTCCGGCCCATCGGGATCACCCCATTCCGGCTCGGCGGCGGCCAGTTCGGCGACCAACGGCACGCTGCGCGCCGCGACATCCACCCGGCTTTCGCCGCCATGCGGGGCCCAGGTGGCGTCTTCGCGCCAGGCCAATCGGGCGCCGGGGGCCTGCGCGTCGACCTCGGTATGGGTCAATCCCTGCCAGTCACCCAGATGCGTCTCCCGCAGCCGCTGATCCACCCGGATCGCCAAGCCGGTCACCTCCCCCAGCCTGACCGCGGTGTCGTAGGCGCGATGCAGGTCCGACGACACGATCAGCAACGGCTGCACCTTGCCCAGCACCTCGGCGGCGGCGATGGCCTGCGCCCGCCCGAGTTCGCTGAGTTCGGAATCGAGCTGGCCCTGCATCCGGCTGCCGGCGTTGAACTCGGTTTGCCCGTGCCGCAACATGATCAGCCGACGAATCTTCATTGCGCGCTCGAGTCTTCGGAGTCCCCGCCGCGCTCGTCGAGGTCCACCGGCACCACCGGGCAGTCGCTCCACAACCGGTCCAGGGCATAGAAGTCGCGGTCGTCCTGGTGCTGAATGTGGACGACGATGTCGCGATAGTCCAGCAGCGTCCAGCGGCCCTCGCGGGTGCCCTCGCGCCGCGCGGGTTTGTAGCCCGCCTTGCGCATTTTCTCCTCGACCTCGTCGACGATGGCGTTGACCTGTCGCTCGTTGGACGCCGAGGCGATCACGAAGCAGTCGGTGATGGCGAGCTGGGCGGAGACGTCGATGACGACGACGTCGTCGGCGAGCTTCGCGGCGGCGGCGCCGGCGGCCACCGTCGCCATGTCGATGGCTTCCCGCGTGGCGCTCACGTGGACTCCTCGCCGCCCGGCTTGCTGTAGAGCCGCCGCTTGGAGACGTACTGCACGACGCCGTCGGGCATCAGGTACCACAGCGGACGGTGCTCCTCGGCGCGGCGGCGGCAGTCGGTCGACGAAATCGCCAGCGCCGGAATCTCGACGAGCGTCAACGCGTCATCGGCGAGCTCGCCCAGGACGCCGGTGATGTGGTCGTGGCTCAACTCGTAGCCGGGGCGGCTGACTCCGACGAAGCGTGCCAGGTCGAACAGTTCCTCCCAGCCTTGCCAGGACAGGATGGATTCCAGCGCGTCGGCGCCGGTGATGAAGAACAGCTGGGAATCCGGGTTCAGCGCGCGCAGGTCGCGCAGCGTGTCCTTGGTATAGGTGGGGCCGGCGCGGTCGATGTCGACCCGGCTCACCGAGAACCGGGGATTGGACGCCGTGGCGATCACCGTCATCAGATAGCGGTCCTCGGCGGCGGAGACGTCGCGGTCCTTCTGCCAGGGCTGGCCGCTGGGTACGAACACGACTTGGTCGAGGTCGAACAGGTCGGCGACCTCACTGGCGGCAACCAGGTGGCCGTAATGGATGGGGTCGAACGTCCCACCCATCACTCCTAACCTGCGAAGCTGCTTTTGCACGATGTGCCAGCTTACTTGAGGCGATGATCAGGGCCTGTCCGAGCTGTCGTCACATGCGCCCCATCAGTCCCCGCTCGGGGTCGCATGCCTTGTGCCCACCTCCGAGCGACAACACCTGAGGCGGGCCGGCTTGTCCTCGGAGGTGGGCGCAAGCAGTGTCGTCTCGGCCGGAGACTGCCGTGACTGGTGTGACAAGAGGTGCAGCAGCGACCTCACACGGGCAGCAGCTGGTCGATAACCGCGGCCAACTGCTTGGCGGACCGGCATTCGTGCATGGGGATGACCTCTTGATAGCGCGGCACCGCCGAGTCGCCGCTTCCCCACAGATGCTTGGGCTCGGGATTCAGCCAGTGTGCGTGCCGGCTGGCGGTCACCATGTGCGACAGCAGCTCGGTTTCCGGGTTGCGATAGTTGGTGCGGCCATCCCCCAACACCAACAGCGAGGTGCGCGGGGAGAGCACATTCGGGAACGCCTGCACGAACGACGCAAACGCGTTGCCGTAGTCGGAATGGCCGTCGCGGCTGTAGACGCCCGACTCCCGGGTGATCCGCTGGATGGCCACGGCCAGGTCGGCCTCGGGCCCGAACATGTGGGTCACCTCGTCGGTGGTGTCGATGAACGCGAACACGCGAACGCGCGAGAACTGTTGGCGCAGAGCGTGTACCAGAAGCAGGGTGAAGTGACTGAACCCGGCGACCGAGCCGGAGACGTCGCACAGCACCACCAGTTCGGGCCGGGCGGGGCGCGGCTTGGCCAGCACCACGTCGATCGGCACCCCGCCGGTGGACATCGACTTGCGCAGCGTCTTGCGGAGATCGATCGACCCGGCGCGGCTGCGCCGCCGGCGCGCCGCCAGCCGGGTCGCCAGGGTCCGCGCCAACGGCGCCACCACCCGGCGCATCTGGCGCAGCTGCTCGCCGGAGGCGCGCAGGAATTCGACGTTCTCGGAAAGCTGGGGTATGCCGTACATCTGGACGTGATCGCGGCCCAGTTGCTCCGCGGTGCGCCGCTTGGTCTCGGCGTCGACCATCTTGCGTAGCTGGGTGATCCGCTGCGCCGCAAGGGCTTTGGCGATCTCCTCCTGTGTGGGCGTAGGTTCGTCGCCGTAGGAGGCGAGCAGCCCGGCCAGCAGCTTGCCCTCGAGTTCGTCCAGGGCCATCGCCTTGAGCGCCTGGTACGACGAGAAGGATGGGCCCCGGCTGGAACTGTATTTCCCGTAGGCCTCGACGATGCGGGCGATCATCGCCACCAGGCGCTCGTCCATGTCGGCCAGATCGGGGTTGTCGGCCAGCAGATCCAGCAGCATCTGGCGCATCGCCTCGACATCGTCGGGTGGCAACGCGTTGTCGTCCGGGGTGTAGTCGGCCTCGTCCTCCGCGACCACCGCGCGCGCGCCCAGCGCCGCCGGGAACCACAGGTCGAACATGGCGTCATACGTTTCGCGATGATCCGACCGGCGCAACACCGCGCACGCGATGCCCTCGCGCAGCACCTCGCGGTTGCCCAGGCCGAGGGTGGCCATCACCCGGCCGGCGTCCACCGTCTCCGACGGGCCGACCGAAATCCCCGCTGCCCGAAGCGCTTCCACGAAGCCGACCAGGTGCCCGGGCAGCCCGTGCGGGGCGAGCGGCCGGGAGGGGCGAATGCGGCGGGCGGCCATGGCGGTGTTCCTAGTTGAGCCGCAGCTCGCCGGCCGCGCGCTGTTGGTCGGATTGATGCTTGAGCACCACGCCCAGCGTGGCGGCGACGACCGCGTCGTCGATGGTGTCCAGGCCCAGCGCGAGCAGCGTGCGGCCCCAGTCGATGGTCTCGGCGATGGACGGCACCTTCTTGAGTTGCATCCCGCGCAGCACGCCGATGATGCGCACCAGCTCCTCGGCCAGGTGTGCGGGCAGCTCGGGAACACGGGACAACAGGATGCGGCGTTCCAAATCGGGGCTGGGAAAGTCGATGTGCAGGAACAGGCAGCGACGCTTGAGCGCCTCGGACAGTTCGCGGGTCGCGTTGGAGGTCAGCACCACCAACGGCGTGCGCTCGGCGGTGATCGTGCCCAGTTCGGGCACGGTCACGGCGAAGTCAGACAACACCTCCAGCAGCAGGCCCTCGATCTCGATGTCGGCCTTGTCGGTCTCGTCGATGAGCAGCACCGTGGGCTCGGTGCGCCGAATGGCGGTCAGCAGCGGACGCTGCAGCAAGAACTCCTCGCTGAACACGTCGTCCTTGGTCTGGTCCCAGTCCCCGGAGCCGGCCTGGATGCGCAAAATCTGCTTGGCGTGGTTCCATTCGTAGAGCGCGCGGGCCTCGTCGACCCCCTCGTAGCACTGCAGGCGCACCAGGCCCGACCCCGTGGCCTGGGCCACGGCGCGGGCCAATTCGGTCTTGCCCACGCCGGCCGGGCCCTCCACCAACAACGGCTTGCCGAGGCGGTCGGCCAGGAACACGGCCGTCGCGGTGGCGGTGTCGGGCAGGTAGCCGGTCTCGGCCAACCGCCGCGAGACGTCGTCGATGTCCTCGAACAGCGGCTTTGACCGGGCGGGCACACTCACAATTGGTTCTCCTAAAACGCTTTCTGCACGGGGATCTCAGGCCGGACGCGTCTGTCCGTCTCCCCACGCGATCCATTTGGTCGAGGTCAGTTCGGGCAGCCCCATGGGACCGCGGGCGTGCAATTTCTGGGTGGAGATGCCGATTTCGGCTCCGAAACCGAATTGCTCCCCGTCGGTGAACGCCGTGGACGCGTTCACCATCACCGCCGCGGCGTCGATAGCGTCGGTAAATCGTTGCGCCGCAGCCATATTGGTGGTCACGATGGCCTCGGTGTGGCCGGTGCCGTACTCGTTGATGTGGGCGATCGCGGCGTCGATACCGTCGACCACCGCCACCGCGATGTCCATCGACAAGTACTCGCGCCGCAGATCGTCCTCGTGTGCGTCCTGGGAAAAGCCCCCATGCACGGTCACGCCGGCGTCTTGCAGGGCGGTCACCAGACGCGGCAACGCCTCCGCGGCGACCGTGGCGTCGACGAGCAGTGTCTCCGCGGCGTTGCAGACGCTCGGCCGGCGCGTCTTGGAATTCAGCAAGATCCGCTCCGCGACGTCCAGATCGGCGCCCTCGTGGACGTATACGTGACAGTTGCCGACCCCGGTTTCGATCGTGGGCACCTGCGCGTCGCGGACCACCGCATTGATCAGGTTGGCTCCGCCGCGCGGGATGACCACGTCGACCAGGCCACGCGCCTGGATCAGATGCGTCACCGTGGCGCGGTCGTCGGACGAAAGCAGCTGCACCGCATCGGCCGGCAGGTCCTCGCTGACCAGCGACGCGCGCAACACCTGCACCAGCGCCTGGTTGGACCGGGTCGCCGACGAGCTGCCGCGCAACAGCACGGCGTTGCCGGACTTCAACGCCAAGCCGAACGCGTCGACGGTCACGTTGGGTCGGCCCTCGTAGATCATTCCGACGACGCCGAGCGGGACCCGCTGCTGGCGCAGCTGCAGCCCGTTCGGCAGCGTGTAGCCGCGCAACACCTCTCCGACGGGATCGGGGAGCCCGGCGACCTGACGCAGGCCCGCCGCGATGCCCTCAACTCGCTTGGTATCCAAGGCCAGTCGGTCGAGCATCGCGGTCGGCGTTCCGGCGGCGCGGGCGGCCTCGACGTCTTCGGCGTTGGCGGACAGGATCAATTCGGCGTGGGAGGTGACGGCGTCGGCCGCCGAGCGCAGCGCTTGGTCTTTGGCGACGGTCGGCAACAATGCCAGGACACGGGAGGCGACGCGGGCGCGGCGGGCGGCGTCGTGCACCTCCCGGCGCAGGTCAGGCTCCCGCTGTTGGGCCGCTCCGCTGCGCAATGGTGCCTGCAGACTCATTGAACCAGGGTATCCGGCCGCAAAAGCCCGGGTGACGCGGGCCGATCTACCTCCGATGGTGGCGACCCGCTTCGCGCGGCTCCGCCGCGCTCGCGATCGCCACTACCTCCGATGGTGGCGACCCGCTTCGCGCGGCTCCGCCGCGCTCGCGATCGCCACTACCCGACGCGCTCGCCGCGCCGGGCGGTGCGCACCTTGCTGCGCCGCTCCTCGAGGATGGTGCCGAAATTCTGCAGCAGCGTCGGGGCACGCATCACCAGATGCTCGATGTGTTCTCGATCGATTTCGAGCGCGGTGACCTCTTCGAGCGCATACGCGCTGGCCAGGTTGGGTTGGCGGGTCAGCGCCGTCAGTCCGAGGAACGCGCCCTCGGACAGGGTGCTGATGGGCACGACCGTCCCGTCGTCGGCGGTGGCGGTGAGCTGCACCCGGCCGGCCACCAGGAACGTCATCGCCGTGGGCACCTGTCCGGCGTCCTCCACGAGCTCGTCGGTGCCGTATCGGACGATTCGCGCCGACGAGCGCAATGACCGCTGTTCTTCGGTGCTGAGCCGCAGCGCCGGCGCCACCACCTCGTGCAGCGCGTGCTCCACGCGCTGCACCGTCGAGAAGTCGTCATCGGCGTCGTCGAGGCGCAGATTCTCCCGTCGGGCGGCGTACCAGGCCCACCGCAGGAACGTGGCCGTCGCGGCGCCGGCGTCGGCGGGTGAGTCCAACCCGATCGTCGTGCGGTACTCGCCGGCCCCCACGGGCACCGAGCGGGGCACGCTGCCGGGCTTGAGCTGTGGCAGCGCCCGGGCCACCCGCGACAGCACCGCGCACACCCGGTCGGGCGCGTCGGCGGCGGAGAAGGTCGTCGTGATCGCCAATTTGTGCGGCCCGGGCGGGCGACTGAGGTTGGTGAACGACGTGGTGGCCAGCGCCGCGTTCGGCATGATCCGGATTCCGCTGCCGGTGTCGATGTGCACCGCGCGCCAGTTCACCTCGACGACGCGTCCCCGCGCGGTGCCGGTGTCGAGCCAGTCGTCGATCCGGAACGGTTGCTCGAACAGCATGAACAGGCCCGAGACGATCTGCCCGACCGAGTTCTGCAGCATCAGACCGATGACGACCGACGTGACGCCCAACGCGGTGAACACCCCGCCGATCCGCACACCCCAGATGTACGACGACATCACCGCCAGGCCGACGCAGATCAGCGCTATGCGGGCCACGTCGATGAAGATGGTGGGAAGCCTTTTGCGCCAGCTCTTTTCGGGAGCCCGCTCGAACACGGTCGCGTTGAGCCCGGACAACAGCAGCACCACCACCAACAGGCCGAACACGGTGGTGAGGATGCGCACCGGGATGTCACCGGCCGGAATCCCCGAGGCCCGAACCAGGAGCAACAACAGCGCGGCGAGCGGCAGCAAATAGTTGCGCAGCAATCCGACCTGCCGGGCCAGGGGGCTTTGCCTGCGCAGCAGCGCATCGTGTAGTTCGGTCAGCAGGATCATCCCGACCGGCAATCCGATCGCGATACCGACCGCCCAGTAGAACCATGACGAGCCGAAGATGTTCATCACCGCTCCAGCAACCGGTAAATCGCCTGATCGGTCCCGCCGACCGAAATCGTGCCCGCCGCAGTGAACTGCCGGACATCGCGCATCGCTTCGTACACCTGCGAGCTGACATAAATGCCGGCCTGCGGTGCGCCGCTGTGCATTTGGTAGGCCAGACTCACCGCGCCGCCCCACATGTCGTAGACCAGGCCGGAACGGCCCACCAATCCGCTGACGACGTTGCCGGTGTTGACGCCGACGCGAAGGCCCAGCTGATGGCGGCTTTGGCTGTTGAACCGATCGATGATGCGGCCGATTTCGAGGGCGAAGTCCACGGCACGGTGGATGCTGTCCAGTCGCGGGGTGACGACCCCACAGCTGGCGAGATAACCGTTGTGGAACGTGCGGATCCGTTCGACACCAAGGGATTCTGCGGCCGAATCGAACTGCCGGAAAAGTTCGTCGACGGTGCCCACCAATTCGTCTTCCGGCATCTCGGTGAACATTTCGTCGAGGCCGACGATGTCGGCGTAGATGATGGCGACGTCCTGATGTTTTTGGGCGATGGTCTCCTCGCCCTCGCGATAACGCTGCAGCACCGACTCGGGCATCAGGGCCAGCATCAGGCGATCGTTCTCGCGGCGCTGCTCGTTGAGCAGCTCCTCCTTGATCGCGAGGTTGCGGCTCATCTCGTTGAAAGCCGCCGTGAGATCGCCGATTTCGTCGCGGGTGCGCACCGGGATGTTGATGTCGTAGTCGCCGGAGCTGATCTTTCGGGTCCCCTCCTCGAGGCGCCGGACCGGGCGCACCGCCGCGTGGGCGACGAACATCGAGGCCACACAGATGGCGAAAATCATTGCCGTGACCGCGATGACGAGGTTCTTGCTGAACCGGCCCAGCCGCGCAAAAGCGTCGGAGTTGTCGCGGGTCGCCAGGATCGACCAGTGCAGATCGGAGTTGGGGATGTCCAGCGGCGCGTAGGCTTCCAACTCTCGGTTGCCCGTGTAGTCGGTGGCGCTCATGACGCCGGTCTCCCCGCGCTGCGCGGCGCGAAGGCCCGCGGTCGGCACCGGCTGGACCAACGTGGTGCCCCCCAGTCGCAGCGCCCGGTCCACGACGTCGGGCGGGGTGCCGGCCTCGATGGCCTCGTGCCGGTATTGTTTCGGGTCTTCGATGAATACCCTTGAGTCGGAACGCATCAGGTCGTCGGGGCCGGCCAGGTAGGTCTCGGTGGCCGGACCCATCCCCGCGGCTTCCCAATGCTTGTTGGCGGTCATGATCGTGTTGATCTTCCCGATCGGCACCGGCAGGGCCATGACCCCTTCGAATTTGCCGTTCATGCCGACCGGCGACACCACCCACGCGGTGGGGGTGTCCAGTTGCGGCTGATACTGCTGAAAGTCGGTGATCCAGACGAAGTCGACATCGTTGGACGCCACGGCTTTTTGGTAGGCGCCGCGCAGGTTGGATCCGCGATAGGGACCGGTGAGAATGTTGGTCCCCAGATCCGGACCCTTCATGACGCTGTAGACGACGTTGCCCTGCATATCAAGCAGGAGCGCATCCCGGTAATCGAAACGGGTGACGATGCCGCGCAGGAAAAAGTCGAAGCGGGCGTTGGCGGCCGACCACGCGCTGCCGTCGCCGGCGTCCTCGGCGGGCGGCGAGTCGGCCGTCGGCCTGGGCGCCGCGGTGTAGTGCGCCTGAAGGTATTTCTGCGCGTTGGAACTCGGCAGCACCGCCTTGAGATCGATCGCGTTACCGGTGATCCGTTTGATCGGTTTGATCATGTCGTTTTCGTAGTAATTGACCAGGGTCTGTTCTTCGGCCGGCGTGATGTTCGCGTTGGCCAGTTGGGCAAAGGCGGTGCTGAGGTTCGCCGTCGCTTCGTTGATGCCGAAACCGCCACTTTGCACGATCAGCGAACTCGTCAGCTCCCTGAACAACGCCTGCACTGCCCGCTTCTGGGACTCGCGCATCTCGATGAGCCGTTCGGATTCGACTTCCCGCAATGCGGTGCGGCCGGACACGGCTCCGATGAGACCGATCACCGCGACGCCCAAAATGCTCGAGAGCAGCATGGTGACCAGGATTTTGGATTGGATGCCGAACCGGAAACGGCTGCGCGGCTGGCGCGTACGCGTGACGGGCTGGTGAGCCGGGCCGGGTTCGATGCGGGGTGCGGCATCGGTTAGCTCGCTGGTCGTCAATTGCCTGCCCCTTTTCTCGGGATCCAGCTCCTCACGCAGCAGACTAGCGTGCGCACGCCGAGATATTGATGCGTTTGCCGTGACGCGATTGGACGTCCAAAGCGCCGGTGCCCCACGTGTGCATCGCCATCGCGACGCGACTAACGTCGGGCCCCATGGCAGGGGTATGCGTAGTGGGCAGCGTGAACATCGATCTGTCGCTGGGCGTAGGCGCCCTCCCGCGGCCCGGCGAAACGGTGTTGGCGTCGTCGATGACACAAGCCCCCGGCGGCAAGGGCGGCAACCAGGCGGTGGCAGCCGCGCGCGCGGGCGCGCGCGTGCAGTTCGTCGGGGCCGTCGGCGACGACCCGGCCGCCGAGCAGTTGCGCGCCCACCTGCGGGCCAACGGTGTCGGGCTCGACGGGGCCGTGGAAATCCCCGGGCCCAGCGGCACCGCCGTCGTCGTCGTCGATGCCAACGCCGAGAACACCATCGTCGTGGCGCCGGGAGCCAACGGGCGGTTCACGCTGACCGATGACCGCGCGCGCGACGTGGTCGCCGACTGCGATGTGATGTTGACCCAGCTGGAGATTCCGGTCGACACGGCGATCGCGGCGGCGCAACACGCCCGGTCGGCCGGAGCGGTCGTCGTAGTGAACGCCTCACCGGCCGGCCAGGATCCCGCTTCGCTGGGCGAGCTGGCGGCCGCCGCCGACGTGGTGATCACCAACGAAGAGGAAGCCAACGAATGGCCTTGGCGCCCAACACACCTGGTGGTCACCCTGGGTTCACGCGGCGCGCGCTACGCCGGCGCCGACGGCGAGTACTCGGTGCCCTCCCCCGCGGTGGACGCGGTGGACACCACCGGCGCCGGCGACGTGTTCGCCGGTGTGCTGGCCGCGAACTGGCCGCCCAATCCCGGCTCGGCGGATGAGCGGCGACTCGCGCTACGCCGCGCCTGCGCGGCCGGCGCGCTGGCGACGCTGGTTCCCGGCGCCGGTGATTGCGCACCGGACGCCGAGGCGATCGACAAGGCGCTTCAGAACGCGTCCTAGCCGCTTTGCCCGCGGCGGCCGCGCCCTAGTCCTCAGGGATTTCGCGTTCGATCTCGTCGAGCCAGATGCGCGCGGACATGTCCGAGGGGGCGCGCCAGTCACCCCGCGGCGACAGCGCGCCGCCGTGCGACACCTTGGGCCCGTTGGGCAATGCCGAACGCTTGAACTGGCTGAACGAGTAGAACCGCTGCACGAAGACCTGCAGCCAGTGCCGAATTTCCTTGAGCGAGTACGACGGACGCTTGTCTTCGGGAAATCCCGGCGGCCAGTTGCCCTGCTCGGGATCGCTCCACGCATGCCAGGCCAGAAACGCGATCTTCGACGGCCGGAATCCATACCGCAGCACGTGGAACAGTGAAAAGTCTTGCAGCGCAAACGGGCCGACTTTCGCCTCGCTGCTCTGCAGCTCTTCCTCTTCGCCGCTGGGAACCAGCTCCGGCGTGATCTCGGTGTCGAGCACCGACTGCAGCACCTCGCTCACCTTCGACTCGAACTGCTGCGAGGAAATCACCCAGCGGATCAGGTGCTGAATCAGCGTCTTGGGCACGCCGCCGTTGACGTTGTAGTGCGACATCTGGTCGCCGACACCGTAAGTCGACCAGCCGAGGCCCAGCTCGGACAGATCGCCGGTGCCCAGCACGATGCCACCGCGCTGGTTGGCCAACCGGAACAGGTAGTCGGTGCGCAAGCCGGCCTGGACGTTCTCGAAGGTGACGTCGTAGACCTTCTCGCCGCGCGAGAACGGGTGATCGATCTCCTTGAGCATCAGCTGCGCGGTCTCGCGAATGTCGATCTCGGCGAACGTCACACCCAGGGCGCGGCACAGCTCGATCGCGTTGCGCTTGGTGCGGTCCCCGGTGGCGAAGCCCGGCAGGGTGAACGCCAGAATGTCGCTGCGCGGGCGTTGTTCGCGGTCCATCGCCCGCGCGGCGACGATCAACGCGTGCGTCGAGTCCAGCCCACCGGATATCCCGATGACGACCTTCGGGAAATCCAGCGCGCGCAAACGCTGTTCGAGGCCGGCTACCTGGATGTTGTAGCCCTCGAAGCAATCCTGTTCCAGCCGTTGCGGGTCGGCGGGCACGAAGGGGAACCGCTCGATCTCACGCCACAGCCCGATGTCGCCGCCCGGCGGGTCAAGCCGGAACTCGATGCGCCGGAACGACTCCGCCGTCGTCCGGTGGTGGCGCCGGTTGTCGTCGAACGTGCCCATCCGGAGCCGTTCCGAGCGAAGCAATTCGAGGTCGACGTCGGCGACGCTGCGCCGCTCCCCCATCGGAAAGCGCTCGGACATGGCCAGCAGGACACCGTTTTCGAACACCATGGTCTGCCCGTCCCAGGCCAGATCGGTCGTCGATTCGCCCGCGCCCGCAGCCGAATACACGTAGGCGGCCAGGCAACGAGAGGAGGCCGAACGAGCCAGCAGGCAGCGGTCCTCGGCGCGGCCGATGGTGATCGGGCTACCGGAAAGGTTGGCCAGCACCGTCGCACCCGCGAGCGCGGCCTCGGCGCTGGGCGGAATCGGCACGAACATGTCCTCGCAGATCTCCACGTGCAGCACGAGGCCGGGCACGTCGGAGGCGGCGAACAGCAGATCGGGACCGAACGGCGCCTCGACCCCCGCGAGCCGGATGGTGCCGCGCTCGTCGTCGCCGGGCGCGATCTGGCGGCGCTCGTAGAACTCCCGATAGGTGGGCAGGTACGACTTCGGCGCCACGCCGAGCACCTCGCCGCGGTGGATGACCACGGCGGCGTTGTAGATGCGGTGCCGGTGGCGGACGGGCGCGCCGACCACCAGGACCGGCAACAACTCGGCGGAGGCCGCGACGATGTCCGCGACGGCCCTGTCGACGTCGTCGAGCAACAGGTCCTGCAGGACGATGTCTTCAATGGAGTAACCGGACAGCGTCAGCTCCGGGAAAACGGCCAGCGCTACGCCGTCGTCGTGGCACTCCCGGGCCATCCGCAGGACCGCCTCGGCGTTCGCCGCGGGGTCACCGATGACGGTGTGATGCGTGCACGCGGCGACGCGGGCAAAGCCCTGGCTGTAAGCGTTGTAAAAGTCCATCGCCCTTCCATTGTCGCCTCGGGGGTGTCAACTCCTCGCCGCCGGGTATCCCCAACGCCATGAGCGACACTGCGGTCCTGGTCGTCGACATGATGAATACCTATCAACATCCCGACGCTGACGATCTAATACCCAATGTCGAGAAGATCATCGAGCCTTTGACCGATTTGGTCCGGCGGGCACGCACGTCCGACGAGGTCGACCTGATCTATGTCAACGACAATTACGGCGATTTCACCGCCGAGTTCTCCGGGATCGTCCGCTCGGCGCTCGACGGCGCGCGGCCCGATCTGGTGAAGCCGATCGCGCCCGCCGAAGGCAGCCGGCTGATGACCAAGGTCCGCCACAGCGCCTTTTATTCGACCGCGCTGGCGTACCTGCTGAGCCGGCTGGACACCAAGCGGTTGATCATCACCGGCCAGGTCACCGAGCAATGCATCCTGTACACGGCCCTGGACGCGTACGTGCGGCACTTCCCCGTCGTGATCCCGACCGATGCGGTCGCCCACATCGACGCCGACCTGGGCGCGGCGGCCTGCAAGATGATGGAGCAGAACATGTCCGCCGAGCTCACGACCGCGGCGGACTGCCTGGACCCGGCCTGATCCGTACCCTGGGCAGGTGACCGTCTCCCGCGCAGAATCCCCCGAGTTGGTCACGCTGCTGGCCGGGCGCCGGATCGCGGTGCTGACGGGCGCGGGCGTATCGACCGATTCCGGCATCCCCGACTACCGCGGGCCCGATTCCCCGCCCAGCAACCCCATGACCATCCAGCAGTTCACCGGTGACGCGGCGTTTCGGCAGCGGTACTGGGCGCGCAACCACGTCGGTTGGCGGCACATGGCCGACACGCTGCCCAACGCGGGACATCGGGCGCTGGCGGCGCTCGAGGACGCGTCGGTGGTCACCGGCGTCATCACCCAGAACGTCGACCTGCTGCACACCAAGGCCGGCAGCCGCAACGTCATCGACCTGCACGGCACCTACGCGCGGGTGATCTGCCTGAGCTGCGGCCACACCGTGAGCCGCGCGGCGCTGGCCGAGCAGCTGGAGGCGCTCAACCCCGGATTCATCGAGCGCGCCGAGGCGATCGGCGGGCTGGCGGTGGCTCCCGACGCCGACGCCGTCGTCGCCGATACCGCGTCGTTCCGCTATCTCGACTGCGTGCGCTGCGCCGGCATGCTCAACCCCGACATCGTCTATTTCGGCGACAGCGTTCCCAAAGACGTTGTGGCAGCAGCCTATAGGATGGTCGACGAGGCCGACGCGCTGCTGGTCGCGGGGTCGTCGCTGACGGTGTTCTCCGGTTATCGATTCGTGCGGCACGCGGCCGCCCTGGGCATCCCGGTCGCCATCATCAACCGCGGCAGCACCCGCGGCGACGACCTGGCCACGGTGAAGGTCGACGGCGGCTGCTCCGAACTGCTCGCGCTGCTCGCCGACGAGTTATCGCCGCTGACAACGCATTAGAAGGTGCACGGCATGCTGCGCACGGCGTGCACGAAGTTGCCCGCCAGGTACGTCGGCTCGCCCGCCTGGATGCCGGGCAGCTGACGAAACAGCTCGTGAAAGATGGCGCGCAGCTGCGCGCGGGCGACGTGCGCCCCGAGGCAGAAGTGCAGCCCGCCACCGCCGAAACCGACGTGCGGATTGGGGTCGCGCGCCAGGTTCAGGCGTTCGGGATGGTCGAACGCGTCGGTGTCCCAGTTGCCGGACGGGTAGAACATCACCACCTTCTCCCCCGCCAGAATGGTCTGACCGCCCAGCTCGATATCCGTTGCCGCCGTGCGGCGGAAGGTCATGACCGGGGTCGCCCACCGGATGAACTCCTCGACGGCGGTACCGATCCGGTTGTCGAAATCATGGAGAAGCCAAGCCTTTTCGTCGGGAAAATCGGTGAGCGCCTTCAGGGTGTGGCTGATGGTCTGGCGGGTGGTGTCGTTGCCCGCCACCGAGAGCAGCACGAAGAACGCGGCCACCTCCGCGTCTTCCAGGCGGTCCCCATCGACTTCGGCGGTGACCAGGCTGCTGATGAGGTCGTCGCCCGGGCGCTCGCGGCGCTCCGTGGCCAGGGTGCCGACGACCTGGTGAAGGTACAGCTGGTTCTCGACCAGGACTTCCATCGCCGGACGTCCGTTGAGGAATTCCGGGTCGGCCCAGGAGACCAGGGCGTCGGTGGCGTGCGCCATGCGCTCGCGCTCGGATTCCGGGATTCCCGTCATGTCCGAGAGGGTCCGGATGGGCAGCTCCTTGGCGCAGTGGTCGACGAAATCCGCACCGCTGCCGGCGGTCCGCAGTTCTTCGACGATGGTCTTGGCGTTGGCCTTGATCGAGTCTTCGATGCGGCGCACCTGCCGCGGGCTCAGCGCGGCGTGGGCCAGCTTGCGCAACTTGGTGTGCCGCGGCGGATCCATCGCCAAGAACGACTGCGACGCCTCGAGCAGCTCGACGGGAATGCTCTCGAACATCACCCCCTGGCCGGACAGGAAGGCGTCGTTGTTGCGGCTGACCGCGACGATGTCGGCGCGCCGGGTGACCGCCCAGAAGCCGGGATCGGTGGGATCGGGCATCAGCGAGTCTTCGACCGGAGGATGCCAACTGACCGGGCGCTCGGCGCGCAGCACGGCGAAATAGCGTTCGCGATCCGCCGCCGTCGTGGACCAAAACGCCCGCGAGGACAGGTCGATCTCGTCGTAGGCGCGGCCGGACTTCTCGGCCCCGGGTGTACCCGTCATCACGGCCATGGCGCTGTCCCCTCCTGTATGACGCCGGTCACAAACTCCACGCGACGATATGCCTAGACAGTATGTCTAGTCAAGATGTCGAAAGCTCGGCTATGCTCGGCGCATGCCGTCGCTCACCCGCAAGCCGCAAGGCCACCGAAGCGTGGGGCGCGAGCAGCGGCGCGAGCAAATGGAGCGCCGGCTGCTCGACGCCACCGAACGGCTGATGCGCGACGGCGCGAGCTTCACCGAGCTCAGCGTGGATCGGCTCTCCGGCGAGGCGGGCATCTCCCGCGCCAGCTTCTACATCTACTTCGAGGACAAGGGGCATCTGCTTCGCCGACTCGCGGGCCAGGTGTTCGGCGACCTGGCCGACGGCGCGCGGCGCTGGTGGACGGTGGCCGGGCGGCACGACCCCGACGACGTGCGCGCGGCGATGAGCAGCATCATCGCCATCTATCGACGGCACCAAGCGGTGCTGGTCGCGCTCAACGAGATGGCCGCCTACGACCCACCGACCGGGGAGGCGTATCGCGAACTGCTGACCGGCATCTCCGAACAGCTCACCCGGGTCATCGAAGAGGGCCAGGCCGACGGCTCGATCCGCCCCGAACTGGCGGCGCTCACCACGGCCAGCGCGCTGACCTGGATGGTCGAGCGCGCCTGCCAGCAGAACCTCCCGACGCAGCCGCCCGGCTACGACGCCGAGCTGGCCACCACCCTGGCCGAGATCGTCTGGGGCGCACTGTATCTCAAGCCCGCCTCGGCGAGCTGACCCCTATCGCGAGCAGACGCAGAATCGCACGTTCGAAGAACAAATCGTGCGATTCTGCGTCTGCTCGCCCTTAGACCGCCACCAGGTCGTCGGCGTGCACGGCGGGCCTGCGCAGCTCGCCGGGCAGCTCGCTGGTGGAGCGGCCCATCATGGTGAGCAGTTCCGTCGCGTCGTAGGCGACCACGCCACGGGCCACCATCGCGGCGTCCGGGCCCCGCAATTCGACGACGTCGCCGCCGAAAAAGCGGCCGGACACCGCGGTGATCCCCGCGGGCAGCAGCGAGCGGCGCTGCCCGACGACCGCGCGCACCGCCCCCTCGTCGAGGGTCAGCGCGCCGGCGGCCTCGGCGGCGTAACGCACCCAGAACCGCCGCGCCGACATCCGGGCCGGCCGCGCGGCGAACACAGTGCCGACCGACGCGTCGGTGAGCGCGGTCGAGGCATCGGACGCCGCGGCCAGCAGCACCGGCACGCCGGCGTCGGCGGCCAGCAGCGCCGACGACATCTTCGAGGTCATGCCGCCGGTGCCCAAATCACTGCCGGGCCCGGCGATCACACCGACCAGATCCGCCGAACCCGATACCTCCGGGATAAACCGCGCGCCTTCGGTTTTACGCGGATCGGAGTCGTACAGCCCGTCGATGTCGGACAACAACACCAGCGCCTCGGCGCCGACCAGGTGCGCCACCAGCGCCGAAAGCCGGTCGTTGTCGCCGAACCGGATCTCGTTGGTGGCCACCGTGTCGTTCTCGTTGACGATCGCCACCGCATGCAGGGCCCGCAGCCGATCGAGGGTGCGCTGAGCGTTGGTGTGCTGGGCGCGCATCGAGATGTCGTGCGCGCTCAGCAGCACCTGCCCGACCGTGCGGCCGTACCGGGCAAACGCGGCGCTCCACGAATTCACCAGCGCGACCTGACCGACGCTGGCCGCGGCCTGCTTCGTCGCCAAATCCCGTGGGCGACGGGACAATCCGAGAGGTTCGATGCCGGCGGCGATGGCACCCGAGGACACGATGACGACGTCGGTGCCCGCCTTCATCCGCGTCTCGATCGCGTCGGCGAGGCCGGCCAGCCGGCCCGCGTCGAATACCCCGGCTTCGGTGGTCAACGCGTTGGTGCCCACCTTGACCACCAGGCTGCGCGCGTTCCGGATGGCGTCACGCTGCGGGGTCACGGGCGCCGCTCCTCCGCATCGCTGCGCTCTGCATCGTCGCCGGCGCGGCGCTGTCGCCGGGCGGCCTTGCGCTCCGCGGCGCCGACCCGCTCGCTGCGCTCGAGCCGCGCGTCGGTTCCCCTGCCCGACAGCGTAACCTGTTGTCCCGCAGGCGTTTGCGGCTCCCAATCGAACGTCATGTCGCCGATGGTCACTTCGCACCCCGCGCGCGCACCCAGCCGCAGCAGTTCCTCCTCGACTCCGAGGCGCGCCAGGCGGTCGCCGAGATACCCCACGGCCTCGTCGTTGTCGAAGTTGGTCTGACGCACCCAGCGTTCGGGCCGCGCGCCGCTGACCACGAAGGCGCCCGGTTGCTGCGGATCCGGCTCGACGCGAAAGCCGCTGTCGTCGACGGGGATCGGACGGATCACCGGGCGGCGTGGCACGATCTCGGGTTGGGCGGCCTTGTATTCCGAGATCATCCTCCACAGCCCAAAGATCAATGGCTGCAGACCTTCTCGCGCGACGGTCGACACCAAGAACACCGGCCATCCGCGCTCGGCGATCTCGTCGTAAACGAATTCGGCGAGCTCGCGCGCCTCGGGGACGTCGATCTTGTTGAGCACCACCGCGCGCGGCCGCTCGGCGAGATCGCCCAGCGTCGCGTCCCCCCGCAGGGTGGGCGTATACGCGGCGAGTTCGGCCTCGAGCGCGTCGATATCGGAGATCGGGTCGCGGCCGGGCTCGGCGGTGGCGCAGTCGACGACGTGCACCAGCACGGCGCATCGCTCGATGTGGCGGAGGAAGTCCAGGCCCAGGCCGCGGCCCTGCGAGGCGCCGGGGATCAGGCCGGGAACGTCGGCGACGGTGAAGGTGTGCTCGCCGGCCGACACGACGCCGAGGTTGGGGACCAGCGTGGTGAAGGGGTAGTCGGCGACCTTGGGTTTGGCCGCCGAGATGGCGGACACCAGCGACGACTTGCCGGCCGACGGGAAGCCGATCAGGCCGGCGTCGGCGACGGTCTTGAGTTCCAGCGTCAGGTCGCGGGTTTCGCCCTGCTCGCCCAGCAGCGCAAAGCCGGGGGCCTTGCGTGCGCGCGAGGCGAGCGCGGCGTTGCCCAGGCCGCCGCGACCACCGGCGGCGGCCTCGAAGCGGGTGCCCACGCCCACCAGGTCGGCCAGCAGCCTGCCGTTGTCGTCGAGGACGACGGTTCCGTCGGGGACTTTGACTTCCAGGTCGGCGCCGGCGGCGCCGTCGCGGTTGCTGCCCATCCCCTGCTTGCCGGACGGCGCGGTGACGTGCGGATGGAAATGGAAGTCCAGCAGGGTGTGGACCTGGGGATCGACGACGAAGACGATGCTGCCGCCGCGGCCGCCGTTGCCGCCGTCGGGGCCGCCGAGCGGCTTGAACTTCTCGCGATGAACCGAGGCGCAGCCGTTGCCCCCGGAACCGGCGCGCGCGTGGATGACGACGCGGTCGACGAACCGAGGCATCGTGGGTCCTCTCACCCGTCTCGCTCGCCGAACGTGCGGCTACTGCGAGAATCGCCTCGAATTATCGCAGTGGGTGCACGCTCGCGGCGCTCAGTCGGTGGCTTGTCCGGCCGCGACGATGTTGACGGTCTTGCGGCCGCGCTTGATTCCGAATTCGACGGCGCCGGCTTCCTTGGCGAACAACGTGTCGTCGCCGCCGCGCCCGACGCCGACGCCCGGGTGGAACTTGGTGCCGCGCTGACGAACGATGATCTCGCCGGCCTTGACGACCTGGCCGCCGAATCGCTTCACGCCCAGCCGCTGTGCGGCGGAATCGCGACCGTTGCGCGAGCTGGAAGCGCCCTTCTTGTGTGCCATTGCGTCGTCCTTTACTCAGTGCTGTCTGTTCTTCGCCTGACGGCTCATCACTTGATGCCGGTGACCTTCAGGACCGTCAGCTGCTGACGGTGGCCCTGACGCTTGTGGTAGCCAGTCTTGTTCCGGAACTTGTGGATGCGGATCTTGGGGCCCTTGGTGTGCTCGAGCACCTCGCCGGTGACCGCGACCTTGGCCAGCGCCGCCGCGTCGGTGGTGACCTTGGCGCCGTCCACCACCAGTGCGACCGGCAGCGACACGTTCGAACCCGGCTCAGAGTCGAGCTTCTCGACCTTGACCACGTCCCCGACGGCGACCTTGTACTGCTTGCCGCCCGTCTTGACGATTGCGTAGGTCGCCATCGTTGCTCTGCTCCTTCTTCTAGCCGCTGCTCGGCGCGTCGCGCGCGAACCAGCCGCGGTGCACGTGGTGGGTCTGGGTTGCGGGCCTGCTCCGATTCCCCGGGAGTCCCGCTGCCGCCGGCCAAAGCTTAGTCGCCCGGCCTGACGACAACTGTCCAAGGGTACGTGACCAGCGGCTACAGGGTCAAACCGGACACGACCTGGCTGTCGGGGCTCAGTCCGCGTGGATCGGCGGCCCGGCGGGCCTGCCCGCCGCGCGTCGGCGCCGGGGGCGCCCCGGGGGCGGGCCGCCCTGGTCAGCCGCGGCCGAACCGCCGTCGGCATCGTCGGAGTCGTCGGAATCGTCGGAGTCCTCGGTGTCCAGGTCGTCGTCGTCGAGTTCGAGGTCCTCGTCGTCGTCGCCCAGGTCTTCCTCGTCATCGAGGTCATCGTCGTCCGAGTCGTCGTCGGAATCGTCGTCCGAGTCGTCGTCCGAGTCGTCGTCGGTGTCGTCGAAGTCCTCGTGGTCGGTGTCGGAGACGTCCTCGCCGCGCCGCGCCTTCTTCTCGTCGAACTCGTCGCCGGTTTCCTCGGTGGCCTCGTCGGATTCGTCGTCCTCGGTTGTCGCCTGTGTGGACGAGCCGGCCGCCATCGCCTTGAACATCGGGTGTTCGCCAGGAGCGTGGACGGGCACCTTTGCCACCACGGGCTCCTCGGCCTTGTTCTTCTTGCGCCGGCCGCGACGGCCCCCGGACTCGGACTTGCGGCCGTTCGACGGCGCCGAGTCCACCGGGTCGGTGTGCAGCAAGATGCCGCGGCCGCCACAGTTCGGGCACGACGTCGAGAAGGCCTCGACCAGCCCGGTGCCCAACCGCTTGCGGGTCAGCTGCACCAAACCGAGCGACGTCACCTCGGACACCTGATGGCGGGTGCGGTCACGGGCCAGCGCCTCGGTGAGCCGGCGCAGCACCAAATCGCGGTTCGATTCCAGCACCATGTCGATGAAGTCGATGACGACGATGCCGCCGATGTCGCGCAGCCGCAGTTGGCGCACGATCTCCTCGGCCGCCTCGAGGTTGTTCTTGGTGACCGTCTGCTCGAGGTTCCCCCCGGAGCCGGTGAACTTGCCGGTGTTGACGTCGACCACCGTCATCGCCTCGGTCCGGTCGATCACCAGGGTGCCGCCCGAGGGCAGCCAGACCTTGCGGTCCATCGCCTTGGCCAGCTGCTCGTCGATGCGGTGCACGGCGAACACGTCCGGCCCGCTCGACCCGTCCGGCCCGGCGGGCGGCTCGTATTTGCTCAGCTTCGAAACAAGGTCGGGCGCAACGGAATTCACGTATTCGTTGATGGTGCTCCAGGCCTCGTCCCCGGAGACGACCAGGCCCGCGAAGTCTTCGTTGAACAGGTCGCGGATGACCTTGACCAGCACGTCGGGCTCTTCGTACAGCGCCACGGCGGCCCCGGCGGCCTTCTCCTTGATCTCGATGGCCTTGGCCTCGATTTGCTTCCAGCGCTCCTGCAGGCGGGTGACGTCGTTGCGGATGTCGTCTTCCTTGACGCCCTCGGACGCGGTCCGGATGATCACCCCCGCGTCGGACGGCACCACCTCGCGCAGGATCTCCTTGAGGCGCTGGCGTTCGGTGTCGGGCAACTTGCGGCTGATCCCGGTCGACGACGCCCCCGGCACATAGACCAGGTAGCGACCCGCGAGCGACACCTGCGTGGTGAGCCGCGCCCCCTTGTGCCCGACCGGGTCCTTGCTGACCTGGACGACGACATAGTCGCCGGGCTTGAGCGCCTGTTCGATCTTGCGGTCGGACCCGCCGAGTCCGGCGGCTTCCCAGTTGACCTCGCCGGCGTAGAGCACGCCGTTGCGGCCGCGGCCGATGTCGACGAAGGCCGCCTCCATCGAGGGCAGCACGTTCTGCACGATGCCGAGGTAGATGTTGCCGACCAGGGACGCCGACGCGGCCGAGGTCACGAAGTGCTCAACGACGATGCCGTCCTCGAGGACCGCGATCTGGGTATACCGCGAACCCTGGTGCGGCGGCTCGCTGCGGACCCGGTCCCGGACGACCATGACGCGTTCGACGGCCTCGCGGCGGGCCAGGAATTCGGCCTCGGTCAGCACCGGGGGGCGGCGCCGCCCGGCGTCGCGGCCGTCGCGGCGTCGTTGGCGCTTGGCCTCCAGCCGAGTCGAGCCGTCGATGCCCTTGATCTCGTTGCTCGCGCTGCCGCCGTCGCCGCCGTTCTTGCCATTGCGGGGCGGCCGCTCGTGCACGACCGTGTTGGGCGGGTCGTCGGGTGAAGGCCCTTCGTCGTTGTCGTCGCCCGATCCGGATTTGCGGCGCCGACGCCGGCGGCGGCGACGGCTGCCCCCATCCGCCGAACCGTCGTCACCGCCCTCGGAGTCGTCGCCGTCGTCTGAGTCCTCGTCGTCGGCGTCGTCGGAATCGCCCGAGTCGGACTGGGCGCCCTTCTTGACCCGGCCCTGCGGCTCGTCGTCGTCGCCGTCGCTCTGGCCCTCGGGTCCGCCCTGCTCGCCGCGCCCGCGGCCGCGGCCCCGGCGGCCGCGACGGCGCCGCCGATTCGACGGGCGGTCGGCCTGCTCGTCGTCGTCGCCGTCGGAATCGTCGGAGTCGGCGCCCTCGTCGGTGTCGGTGTCGGTGTCGTCGTCGCTGTCCAGTGGCTGCGGCGCGACGAAGAGCGGCATGTAATGCGGCCGCTCGGCGGCGTTGTCGGGGGTTTCCAGCATCAGCCGGGATTCGGGTTCGCCGGCACCCTCGCCGCCATCCACGACGGGTTCGGTGGCGGCGTCCGGGGCTTCCTGGGGCTGGGCGGCCAGCAGGTCACGCACCCGCACCGCGTCGGCGCGGTCCACGGTGGAATGTGCGCTGCGAATGCGCCCGTCCAGCTCGCTGAGCGCGTCCAGGACCCGTTTACTGGTGGTTCCCAGCGTCCGGGCCAACGAATGGACCCTCAACCGGTCGGGCAGCTCCCCGGACCGGGCCGATTCTTCTGATGGGTCTGCAGTTGGTGCACCGTCTACCACGTATTCTCCTCAAGCCCCCGGGCGCGTCGTTGCGACGCGGCCACGCGAGGGCTTCGCTATGGGCCCGGGTCACTTCTCCCGGGCTTGTGATGGTCTCGCCCCGAGCGGCTCAGGTTAGAACCCACTCGGCGCCGTGCTGAATGACGGCCTGACATGCAGCGAACCAAGGCGACGGGGCTATGGTCGCGCTTGTCTAAGTCTTCATTCGGGTGTCTGACGCCGGTCCGGCGACGTTCACCCGACATCAGTATCCCACATCACGTCGGCGCCCAACCCACACCTGATGCAGCCCGGTCGGACGAACCCCGGTCCGCAACGCGTCGCGGGGCCGATCGTCGCAGCTCTAGGCGTCGGGAAACCAGAGCCCGATTTCTCGCTTGGCCGACTCGATCGAATCCGAGCCGTGCACCAGATTGAACTGCGTCTCGAGCCCGAAATCGCCCCGGATCGTGCCGGGGATCGCCTTCTCGACCGGGTCGGTACCGCCCGCGAGCTGCCGAAACGCCGCGATCGCGCGCGGTCCCTCCACGATGGCCGCGACCACCGGCCCCGAGGTGATGAATGCCAGCAACGACTCGAAGAAAGGCTTGCCCTCGTGTTCCGCGTAGTGCTGGGCGGCGAGGTCTTGGCCGACGTGCCGGAGTTCCAGCGCGGCGAGGGTGAGGCCTTTTCGCTCGATCCGGCCGATGATCTCCCCCACCAGCTGTCGCTGGACGCCGTCCGGCTTGATCAGTACCAATGTCCGTTCGGTCACGGCGGACAGCGTACCGCCGGGCTACCCCTGCCTGCGCCGGACCTCGGCCCGGAAGTAGGCGATCAAGCCCCACAACCCGGTGAACAACACGCCGATGAACCCCACGCCGGGATACACGGCGAAGCCGGCGAGCAGGATCACCTGCACTCCGAGGTTGGCCCAGATGGCCCAGGGTTTGCGCTGCACCCCGCCCATCAGGATCAGCAGTACGGCCAGGCCGATCAGGTAGGCCAGCGACGCCGTCGTGAGGCCTCCGCCGACCGCGCCCACCACCGGGATCGCGAGCAGCACCACGATCGCTTCCAGAAACAGCGTGAGGGCCATCACCGCGCCGAAGCTGCGCCAGGGGTCGGGCCGGTTCTGGTCGGTCACTGCGGATCACGCCCGAACAGGGTGCGCGCCGCGCCCGCGGTGACGACCGAGCCGGTGATGACGATCCCGGTCCCGGAGAAGTCCTCGGCGTGGCCGTCGAGCGCGGCCCCCTCCACCTCGGAGTCGACCAGCGCGGTCGCGATGTCGATGGCGTCGCGCAGGTTCTCGGCGGTGCTCACCCGGTCGGGCCCGAACTTCTCGCGCGCCGCCAGGGCCAGCGATTCGACATCGACCGCCCGCGGGGACCCGTTGTGGGTGACCACGACCGCGTCGAACACCGGTTGCAGCGCGGCGAGGATGCCGTCGACGTCCTTGTCGGCCAGCACGCTGAGCACCCCGACCAGATAACGGAAGTCGAATTCGCCCGCCAGCGTCTGCGCCAGCGCGGCCGCACCGGCGGGATTGTGCGCGGCGTCGATGAACACCGTGGGCGCGCTGCGCATCCGCTCCAGCCGGCCGGGGCTGACGACGGCCGCGAAACCCGCGCGAACCGCCTCGACGTCGAGCTGACGCTGCGCGCCGGCGCCGAAGAAGGCCTCGACGGCGGCCAGCGCCAGGGCCGCATTGTGCGCCTGGTGTTCTCCGTGCAGCGGCAGGTAGATGTCGGAATACACCCCGCCCAGCCCCTGCAACTGCAGCACCTGCCCGCCGATCGCGACCTGACGGCCCAGCACGGCGAACTCCGAATCCTCGCGGGCCACCGCGGCGTCGGCTTGAACGGTTTGGGCCAACAACACGTCCATCGCCTCGGGCGCCTGACGCGCGATGACCGCCACGGTGTCGGGTGCGCCCTCGGGCGCCCGGGTGATGATGCCGGCCTTCTCCCCCGCGATGCCGGCGAGGTCGTCGCCCAGGTAGTCGACGTGGTCGAGGGCGATCGGGGTGATGGCCGCCACCGGGGCGTTGATCACGTTGGTGGCGTCCCAGCGCCCACCCATCCCCACCTCGACCACGGCGACGTCGACGGGGGCGTCGGCGAACGCGGCGAACGCCATCGCGGTCAGCACCTCGAACTTGCTCATCGCGGGCCCGCCGGCGGCCTGCGATTGCGCGTCGACCATCTGCACGAACGGCTCGATCTCGCGGTAGGTCGCCACGTACTGCGCGGGGCTGATCGGCTTGGCATCGATCGAGATGCGTTCCACCGCCGATTGCACATGGGGGCTGGTGGTGCGCCCGGTGCGCCGGTGCAGGGCGGTAATCAGCGCGTCGATCATGCGGGCCACCGAGGTCTTGCCGTTGGTGCCCGCGACGTGGATCGACGGGTAGGCCAATTGCGGTGAACCCAACAGGTCCATCAGCGCGCTGATCCGGGTCAGGCTCGGCTCGATCTTGGTTTCGGGCCAGCGCTGGTCCAGCAGGTGCTCGACCTGCAACAGGGCGGCGATCTCGTCCGGGGTGGGGTCCGGGGTGGGAACCGCGCCGGGAACTTCGGGGTCCTCAGCCCACTCGGGCGGCTCGGTCATTGCAGCCCGGCTAGCCGCGCGTTGATCCGCTCGGTTTCCTCCTGGGCCAGGCGTTGACGGTCCCGGATCTTGTCGACGACGTTTTGGGGGGCCTTGCCCAGGAAGTCCTCGTTGGCCAATTTGGCGGTGGTCGACGCCAGCTCCTTGTGGGCCGCGGCCAGATCCTTTTCCAGCCGGCGACGCTCGGCGGCGACGTCGATGGTGCCCGAGGTGTCCAGTTCGACGACGACGGTGCCGCCGCTCAGCCTGACTTCCACCGACGCCGACGGGCGGAACTCCGGCCCGGCGGCCGTCAGCCACGCCAGCGACGTCACCGCGCTCACCTGGGTGCCCAGATCGGCTCCCTCGACGCCCGTCATCCGGGCCGGCACCTTCTGGCGGTCCGCCAGCCCCTGATCGCTGCGGAACCGGCGCACCTCGGTCACCAGCTTCTGCATATCGGTAACCCGTTGCGCGGCAACCTGATCCAGGGCTATCCCGGACGGCTGCGGCCAGTCGGCGATCACCAGGGTCTCGTTGTGGGTCAGCGCCTGCCAAAGGGCCTCGGTGATGAACGGGATCACCGGGTGCAGCAGCCGCAGCAGGGTGTCCAGCGTCGCCGCCAGCACCGCCGTCGTGTGCGCGACCCCCTCGGCCAGTTGCGTCTTGGCCAATTCCACGTACCAGTCGCAGAATTCGTCCCAGGCGAAGTGGTAGAGCGCTTCGCAGGCGCGGCTGAACTCGTAGTTGTCGAACGCCGAATCGACTTCCGCGCGAACCTCTTCCAGTCGCCCGAGGATCCATCGGTCGGCGTCGGTGAGTTCGGCCGGCGGGGGCAGGGGCGCCAGCTGCGCGCCGTTGAGCAGCGCGTAGCGGGTGGCGTTGAACAGCTTGGTGCAGAAATTGCGCGACGCCCGGACGTGGTCCTCGCCGATCGCCAGGTCACCGCCCGGGCTGGCGCCGCGGGCCAGCGTGAACCGCAGGGCGTCGGCGCCGAAGAGTTCCACCCAGTCCAGCGGGTCGATGACGTTGCCCTTGGACTTGCTCATCTTGCGCCCGGATTCGTCGCGGATCAGCCCGTGCAGGAAGACATCGGTGAACGGCACCTGCGGGCCGCGGCGACCGTCCAGGGTGATGGCGTCGTCGTCGCCGACGAACGTGCCGAACATCATCATCCGTGCCACCCAGAAGAACAAGATGTCGTAGCCGGTGACCAGAACGCTTGTCGGGTAGAACTTTTCGAGCTCGGGGGTCTTGTCCGGCCAGCCCAAAGTGGAAAACGGCCACAGCGCCGAGGAGAACCAGGTGTCCAGCACGTCGGGGTCCTGTTCCCAGCCTTCCGGCGGCGTCTCGTCGGGACCCACGCACACCTGTTCCCCGTTCGGCCCGTACCAGATCGGGATGCGGTGGCCCCACCACAGCTGCCGCGAGATCGTCCAATCGCGCATGTCGTCGACCCAGGCGAACCAACGCGGCTCCAGGCTTGCGGGGTGAATCACGGTGTCGCCGTTGCGCACCGCGTCGCCGGCCGCCTTGGCCAGCGACTCGACGCGGACGAACCATTGCAGCGACAGCCGCGGCTCGATCGGTTCACCGCTACGCTCGGAGTGCCCGACGCTGTGCAGGTATGGGCGCTTCTCCTCGACGACGCGGCCCTCGGCGGCCAGCGCCTCGCGGACCGCGACGCGGGCCTCGAAGCGGTCCATCCCGTCGAATTGCGTTCCGGTATCGACGATTCGGCCCTTGGTGTCCAAGATCGAGATCATCGGCAACCCGTGCCGCAGCCCGATCTCGAAGTCGTTCGGGTCGTGTGCGGGCGTGACTTTGACTGCGCCGGTACCGAATTCGGGGTCCACGTGCTCGTCGGCGACGACGACCAGCTCGCGGTCGACGAAGGGATGCGCCAGCGTGGTGCCGACCAGGTGGCGGTATCGCGCGTCGTCCGGGTGCACGGCGATCGCGGTGTCGCCGAGCATCGTCTCGACCCGGGTGGTCGCGACCACGATGTGCGGCTGCGAGTCGTCGAGCGAGCCGTAGCGAAACGACACCAGCTCGCCCTCGACGTCGAGGTAGTCGACCTCGATGTCGGAAATCGCGGTCTGAAGCACCGGCGACCAGTTGACCAGCCGCTCGGCCCGATAGATCAGCCCGGCGTCGTACAGCCGCTTGAAGATGGTGCGGACCGCCCGCGACAGGCCCTCGTCCATGGTGAACCGGTCGCGGCTCCAGTCGACCCCGTCGCCGAGCCGGCGCATCTGGCCGCCGATGGCGCCGCCGGACTCGCGCTTCCAGTCCCAGACCTTCTCGACGAACAGCTCCCGGCCGAAGTCCTCCTTGGTCTTGCCGTCGACCGCGAGCTGCTTTTCCACCACGCTCTGGGTGGCGATGCCGGCGTGGTCCATGCCCGGCTGCCACAACACCTCATATCCCTGCATCCGCTTGCGGCGGGTCAGGGCGTCCATCATGGTGTGTTCGAGCGCGTGACCCATGTGCAGGCTGCCGGTCACGTTCGGGGGCGGCAACACGATCGAGTAGCCGGGCTTGGCGCTGGCCGGGTCCGCCGCGAAGTATCCGCCGTCGACCCACTTCTGGTAGATCGCGCCCTCGGCCGCAGCGGGATCCCACGACTTGGGCAGGTCGGTGGCGGGGCTGGGGCTGGCGGTCACCCGTCAATTCTAGGGAGCGCCGTTTACCCTCGTGTAAGTGCCCGAACCGTGAGCCGGGTCACCCCGCGAGCCTTTCAACCTGCAAGGACACACCCGCGGCGGGGAACCGGTCCAGCAGCGCGTCGCCCATCGCGGCCGCGGGCGTGAGGACGCCGTGCAGGTCCGGGAGCTTGTCACGGTCGAATGCCAGCGCCATGCCGCACTCCCCCAGCAGCACCGACGTCGCCTTGTAGCCCGGGTCGCCGCGCTGTTCCATGCGCGCCACGTAGCGGGCCCCGGTGCTGGTGGTGGTGTAGGTCTCGATGCGGTAGTAGCCGCGCTCGCGGGCGGCCTCGCTCGGGCCGGTGCCGGGCTTGGGCACGATGCGCTCCACCAGCCGGCGCGGCAGGAGCCGGAAATAGCGGCTGCCCAACCCGAAGGTCGCGGCGCCCACCCCGCCGACCACGGCGGAGGCCACCGGCGCGATCGGCGACGAGCCCAGGCTCATGCTTTCGCTGTAGCGCAGCTGGCGGCCGTAGGCCCAGTCCAGCAATGCGTTGCTGCGCCGCACGATCCGGGTGTTGTAGGGCGCCATGACGAAGCCCGCGGTCCACAGCCCGCTCAGTTCCGGCGCGATCCGACGACCGCGACGCCAGGGCAGATCGGGCTGCGGGCCGATGTCGGGTTCGGCGCCGCGGTCGCTGCTGAGCGTGTACGGGTCGGCGAGTTGGCGGCGGGCCTCGGGATCGCGGGACGCGGTGTCGAGCACCTCCAGCATCGACGCGACGGTGCCGCCGGACACCCCGCCCGAGAAGGAACGGACCACCAGGTCGGTGTCGGCGAGTTCGCCGGCGCCGTCGTCGCGCGCCGCGCGGTACAGCGCATACACACTGAGGTCCGAAGGCACGGAATCGAATCCGCACGCGTGCACGATGCGGGCGCCGGTATCCGCGGCCTGCTTGTGGAATTGGTCGATGCTGTCGCGGACGAACATCGCCTCCCCGGTCAGGTCGGCGTAGTCGGTGCCCGCCGCGGCGCAGCCGGCCGCCAGCGGCAGCCCGTAGCGCGTGTAGGGCCCGACCGTGGTGATGACGACCTGGGTCCGCGCCGCCATCTCGTTCAGCGTCGAGGGCGATGCGGCGTCCGCGTTCAGGACGGGCCACGACCGCGCGGTTTCGCTCAGCGTGTCGCGGACGGCGCGCAGCCGGTCGGGCGACCGGCCGGCCAGGGCGATCCGTTTGTCCGGTGCCGAGCGGGCCAGGTATTCGGCGGTGAGCTTCCCGACGAAGCCGGTCGCCCCGTACAGCACAATGTCGAATTCGCGCGGCGTTGCGGTCACGGGCCCGACGCTACCCGACTACGGGGGTGGCGACTGCTGGAGATAAGGAGTGCCGGGCACGGGGCCCGGCACTCCTTATATGTACGGCTTATATGTCTGCCAGAAGCCGTCGGTCAGCCGCGGCGTCCGCACACCGGCCAGGCGCCGATGCCCTGCGAATGCAGCACGTTCTCCGCGACGCGGATCTGCTCCTCGCGGCTCGCGCCGGACGGGGAGCCGCTACCGCCGTTCGCGCGCCAGGTGCTGGGCGTGAACTGCAGGCCACCCGCGTAGCCGTTGCCGGTGCTGATGCTCCAGTTACCGCCCGACTCGCACTGCGCGATGGCGTCCCAGTTGACGCTGTACGCCCTGACGGGCGGGGGCGGCGGGACGTCCGGGCCAGGAGGCGGCGGAACGTTCGGGTCGAAGCCCACGGGCGCCGGCGGGGCATCCGGAGCCGGAGGGGCGTCCGGGGCCGGGGGCGGAGGCGCGTCCGGGGCCGGGGGCAGGGCTTCCGGGGCCGGAGGCGCGTCCGGCGCCGGGGCGTCCGGCGCGGGGGCGTCCGGCGCGGGGGCGTCCGGGGCGGCAGCAGGAATGTTCGGGTCGAAGCTCACCGCTTCGTCTGCGTGGGCGGTGGCCGACGGGATGGTCACGAGCGTGCCCGTGACCGCGGCAAGCATGAGCGTCTTACGGACGTTCTGCAATATCTTTCCTTTCGCTGCGCGCGCGCCAAAGCAAGCCCACGCAGGTGGGCTGAAGGTGTTGGCTTGAATGCCTGCTTTGGAACGTGCCGTCTGGGTCAGGCACGACAGCGGCGGGCCAGGTATGCCCGGCGGGTTGTCACCCACCGACCACGGTTGGGCTCTCGCCGTCCGTGGCGCCGCTCACACGCGGGTCTGTGGATTCAGTTTTGTTGATTACTTTTCCGTAACCCGTTGCGGGCTAACAGGGACCGTAGAGAACACCGGCGCGTTCGTCATCTTCGGAAATCGCAGATCTCGTTTCGGTAACGACGCGATCACGCGGTGATAGCAGGCCTATTCACGCAGGTCACGGTCGAATTTTCGGCGCGGGCACGTCGGCCGGATCCGCTAACAAATGGTGAGCCTAATCACGCGTATTTTGTGAGCTGGCGCACGATTATTCGGGTCGATATTGCCGATTCGCCGCAGTGACAACGCATCTGCCGTCCCGGTCGGAAGGGGGCGCAGCGTACCGCATGCCGGCACCGCTTCTCACGTCGCCACGCGGGAAAGGCAAGAAAAAGTCGAGAGATGACGAATTGCGGTGTCTTGCAGTGATATTCGTCCGTCACAGTCCCACCCAGCCGAATCGGTTGATGAGACCTCGTGGATTACGCTTTCTGGCAATGACTTTCGCTAAACGTGCTCAGCGACAAAACTTTTCAGGAATGGAGGGCGACTTTGCCGCAGACCGGGATTCCCTGCGGCCAGTGCACCCGGACGGGGCCAGGACGGGCGCGGGCATTTCCGCGAGGAAGCCTCAAATCAACACTGCCCCAACGGATCACGACGGTTCACAGACCGGCGCAGCGGACGGCGTCAGGCCTGCAACTGCGCCAGAGCGCGCAGGTCACTCTCCGAGTTGACGTTGGCCAGGAAACGCGATTCCGGCAGCACGATCTGCTGGGCGTCGGAGGCGTCGATCAAGGCACGCATCGAGCGGGCACCGGCGGCGACCAGGCCGTCGATCCGCTCGGCCAGATCGGTGCGATACACCGCGGCGAGGTAGTGGCTGCGGCCGTCCCACGGCAGCACGATTTCGGCATTGGTCTCGGTGGCCAGCCCGATCAGGTCGTCGATCAAACTCGCTGACAGCAGCGGCATGTCGACGGCGCAGACGAAGGCGAAGCGTGCGCCGGTTTCCGCCGCGGCCCGCAGGCCGCCCCCGGTCGCCGGCAGTGGCCCCTGGCCGCGCACCTCGTCGCGAAGCACGCGCGCCGGCACCTCGGGCAGCGGTTGCCCCGGCGCGGCCATCACGAAGATCGGCTCGCAGCGCTGGGAGACCACCCCGACCACGTGCTCGAGCAGCGTGGCGGCCCCGCCGGGACCCGGCAGGGTCGCCTTGTCGCGGCCCATTCGCCGCGATTCGCCACCGGCCAGCACTATTCCAGCCAGGGACACTGTGGTGTCCGCCACCCGCTCGGCCACGTCAGTCGACGGTCCAGGTGTCGCGGCCCCGCAGCAGCGACTGCAGCGCCGCGGAGTCGAACGGCTTCGCCGACTGGGCCGCCTGAATCTGTGAGCGGGCCGCGTCGTCGTAGGTGGGCCGGTTGATGTTGCGGAAGATGCCCAGCACCGTGTGCTCGAGGTTCTGATCCGACAGCCGCGACAGGGCGAACGCGTAGGCCGAGTTGTCGCTGTGCGCGTCGTGCACCACGATCTCGTCGACGGAGACGTCGGCGGTCTTGGCCACCTCCAGGCCGAACCCGGACTGCACCACGCAGTATTCGCCGTTGGCGCCGAACACAATCGGCTCGCCGTGACGGACGTTGATGACCCGCTCCTCGGCGCCTTCCTTGCGCAGCGCGTCGAAGGAGCCGTCGTTGAAGATCGGGCAGTCCTGCAGGATTTCGACGACGGCGGCGCCCCGGTGCCCGGCGGCGGCGCGCAGCACCTCGGTCAGACCGTTGCGGTCGGAGTCCAGCGCGCGGCCGACGAAGGTCGCCTCGGCGCCCAGGGCCAGCGACACCGGGTTGAACGGGTGGTCCAGCGACCCCATCGGGGTCGACTTCGTGACCTTGCCGACCTCCGAGGTGGGCGAGTACTGCCCCTTGGTCAGCCCGTAGATCCGGTTGTTGAACAGCAGGATGGTGATGTTGACGTTGCGGCGCAGCGCGTGGATCAGGTGGTTACCGCCGATCGACAGGGCGTCGCCGTCGCCCGTGACCACCCACACCGACAGGTCCTCGCGGGCCAGCGCCAGGCCGGTGGCAATGGCGGGCGCACGGCCGTGGATCGAGTGGAATCCGTAGGTCTCGAGGTAGTAGGGGAAGCGGCTCGAGCAGCCGATGCCGCTGATGAACACGATGTTCTCGCGGCGCAACCCGAGGTCCGGCAGGAAGTTGCGGATGGTGTTGAGGATGACGTAGTCCCCGCAGCCCGGGCACCAACGCACCTCCTGGTCGCTGGTGAAGTCCTTGGACTTCTGGGGCTGGTCCTCGGCGGACAAGGTGGGGACCCCGTCGTTCTTGGTCAACTTCGGGGTAACACCGAGGTCTTTGCCCGCCAGATTGCCGATCAGGTCAGTCACGAGCGCCGCTCCTCCTCATCGCTTCGCTCTGCGTCGGCGCCGGCGCGAATCATGCGCCTGCCCCAACCGTTGCCGCCGCCATTCTGGCGACCATCGTCTTGTCGTTCTCGACTTCGGCCAACGTCCCGCCCAGCGCGGCGCGGATGACGCGGCCGATCTCGTCGGCCAGGAACGCGACACCCTGCACCTTGCTGACCGACTGCACGTCGACCAGGTACTTGCCGCGCAGCACCAACGCCAGTTGGCCCAGGTTCATCTCGGGCGCCACCACCTGCGGGTAGCGCCGCAGCACCTCGCCCAGGTTGGCCGGGAAGGGGTTGAGGTAGCGCAGGTGCGCGTGCGCCACCTTGATGCCCTTGCGCCGGGCGCGCCGGCAGGCCTCGCCGATCGGGCCGTAAGAGCTGCCCCATCCGATCAGCAGCAGCTCGGCGTCGCCGGTCGGATCGTCGACCTCGAGATCGGGAACGGAGATGCCGTCGATCTTGGCCTGCCGCAACCGGACCATGAGGTCGTGGTTGACCGGCTCGTAGGAGATGTTGCCCGAGCCGTTCGCCGCTTCCAGACCGCCGATGCGGTGCTCGAGCCCCGGGGTGCCGGGCACGGCGAACTGCCGGGCCAGCGTCTCCGGGTCACGGGCGTAGGGCTGGAACGGTTCGTCGGGCTTGGCGAAGGCGTGCGTAATGCGCGGCAGCGTGCTGACGTCCGGAATGCGCCACGGCTCCGAGCCGTTGGCGATCGCGCCGTCGGACAACACGATCACCGGGGTGTGGTACGAGACCGCGATGCGCGCGGCCTCGAGCGCGGTTTCAAAGCAGTCCGACGGCGAGCGGGGCGCGAGGATCGCCACCGGCGACTCGCCGTTGCGGCCGTACAGCGCCTGCAGCAGGTCGGCCTGTTCGGTCTTGGTGGGCAGCCCGGTCGAGGGCCCGCCGCGCTGCACGTCGACGACGAGCAACGGCAATTCGGTCATCACGGCCAGCCCGAGCGCCTCGGACTTGAGCGAAATGCCAGGCCCCGACGTGGTGGTCACGCCCAGCGCGCCGCCGTAGGAGGCGCCGATCGCCGCGCAGATGCCGCCGATTTCGTCCTCGGCCTGGAAGGTCAGCACGTTGAAGTTCTTGTGCTTGGACAGCTCGTGCAGGATGTCGGAGGCCGGCGTGATCGGGTAGCTGCCGAGCAGGACCGGGATGTCCGCGAGCTGGCCGGCCGCGACGATGCCGTACGCCAGTGCGGTGTTTCCCGAGATCTGGCGGTATTCGCCCGACGGCAGGGTCGCCCGGGACACCTCGTAGGTGGTGCCGAACGCCTCGGTCGTCTCGCCGTAGTTCCAGCCGGCCTTCAGCGCCAGCACGTTGGTCTCGGCGACCTCAGGCTTGCGGGCGAATTTCTCCCGGATGAACTTCTCGCTGGTTTCGATCGGCCGCCCGTACATCCACGACAGCAGGCCCAGCGCGAACATGTTCTTGGCGCGCTGGCCATCCTTCTTCGTCGCGCCGATGGCCTCGACCGCGCCGAGCGTCAGCGTCGTCATCGCGACGGAATGCACGACGTAGTCGGACAACTCGTCGGTCTCGAGCGGGTTGGTGACGTAACCCACCTTGGTCAGGTTGCGCTTGGTGAACTCGTCGGAGTTCGCGATCACCATGCCGCCGCGGGGCAGGTCGCCGATATTGGCCTTGAGCGCAGCCGGATTCATCGCGACGAGCACGTCCGGCCGGTCGCCGGCGGTCAAGATGTCGTAGTCGGCGATCTGAATCTGGAAGGACGAGACGCCGGGCAGAGTGCCTGCGGGCGCGCGGATCTCGGCGGGATAGTTCGGCTGGGTCGCCAGGTCGTTGCCGAAAAGCGCTGCCTCGGAAGTGAACCGGTCGCCGGTGAGCTGCATGCCGTCTCCGGAGTCACCGGCGAAGCGAATGACGACCTGTTCGAGGCGCTGACGGGCAGATCCGTTCGGGGAAGCCCCGTTCTGTGAGTCTGATCCGGCTCCGCTGCCGTTCGGATCCACGTCTTTGCCCTCCATTTGTTCACCGGACAGACAGTTCGCGCAGCTTCAGGTTACGCGTCGGCGAAGGGAGTCTCCGGCCATCACGGTTTATGTCACTGGCGGTACCAATTATGGCACTGATTTTCGATCGCCATGGCCGACTCCGCCGCATCATCTCGGCCGCGTTCGCGGCCAAAAGGCGACGTCAGCGCCGTCTACTGACGAGTAGCCCAGTAAACTGTGGTGTTGGTCACGTCTTGCGCGTTACCCAACCGTCGTTCATACCGTGTCCGCTTCCGGATGCCGCGCCTCCGCCGCCGCTTTGGCCGCCGCCGTTTCCGGCATCGCAACCAGATACAACACGAACCCGGCGCCCGCCAGAGCACCCAAGAACGCGAAAGCGACGTTGTAGCCGGCGGCGACCACCATCGAGCCCGCGACGAGGTTCGACACCGCGGCGCCGACGCCCGTCGCGGCCGTCACCGCCCCCAGGCTGACGTTGAAGCGGCCGGTCCCGTGCGTCACGTCCTGCACGACAAGGGGAAACAGCGCGCCGAACACGCCGGCCCCGACGCCGTCCAGCAGCTGCACGCTCACCAGCCAATAGGGGTTGTCCGAGAGCGTGTAGAGAAAGCCACGGGCGGCCAGGACGGCGAACCCGGCCGAAAAGATCGGCTTGCGGCCCCAGGAATCGGCCTTGGCTCCGGCGACGTAGGCCACCGGCACCATGACGACCTGCGCGGCCACGATGCAGCCCGCCATCAGCGCGGTCCCGACGTCCTTGTTGTGCAGCGCCAGCCGCTGGCCGACCAGCGGCAGCATGGCCGCGTTGGCGAAGTGGAAGGCGATGACCGTGGCGGCGAAGATCATCAGCCGGCGATTGCTCAGCAGGGCCGCCAGCCGGGACGGGCTCGGGTGCGGTTCCCCCGGCGCATGGTCCATGCCCCGGGCGATGTCGTGGTCGATCGCGTCGCCCGGAATCCACAGCGTCGCAACCACGCTGGCGGCCGCCATGACCGCAAGCACCCAGAACACCACAACCGGCCCGAAGAAGTAGGCCAGGCCGCCGGTGATCGCCGCCGCCGTGGCGTTCCCGCCGTGGTTGAACGACTCGTTGCGCCCGATCCGGCGGGCGAAGCGACGCGAGCCGACGAGCCCCAGGGTGATCGCGGCCAGCGCCGGGGCGAAGACGGATCCGGCGATACCGGTGAGCGCCTGCAGCACCGAGATCGAATACAACCCGGGGAACAACGGCATCGCCAGCGACGCCGCGGTGATCGTCAGCGCGCCGCCGATGACCAGCGCCCGTTTGGCGGTGCTCCGGTCCACCAGGGCGCCGGCCGGGGCCAGCGCGCGCGATCGCGCCGATGCCCCCGACCGCCATGACGAATCCGATCGAGCCCTGATCCCAGTGGTGGGTCAGCAGCAGATAGATCGACAGGTACGGGCCGAGCCCGTCACGAACGTCGGCGAGCAGGAAGTTCAGCAGGTCCAGGCCGTGCGCAAGGCGCCGCGGGACCACGTCGCTGCTATCGCGGGGCGTGCTGGGGAGCTCCAGGAGCTAGTTAGGCGCTCTTGTCGCGGCGCTCGGTGCGCGACGGCTTGCGCGGCACGATCGTCGGCAACACGTTGTCCTGCACGGTCTCCTTGGTCACCACGACCTTGGCGACGTCGTCGCGGCTCGGGATGTCGTACATCACCGGCAGCAGGACCTCTTCCATGATGGCGCGCAGGCCGCGCGCGCCGGTACCGCGGTGGATCGCCTGATCCGCGATCGCCTCCAGGGCGTCGTCGGTGAACTCGAGCTCCACGCCGTCCATCTCGAAGAGCCGCAGGTACTGCTTGACCAACGCGTTCTTCGGCTCGGACAGGATCTTGACCAGCGATTCGCGGTCCAGGTTGGTGACCGAGGCGACCACCGGCAGCCGGCCGATGAACTCCGGGATCAGGCCGAACTTGATCAAGTCCTCGGGCATGACCTCGGCGAAGTGGTCGGTGGTGTCGATCTCGGCCTTCGAGCGGACCTCGGCGCCGAAGCCCAGGCCGCGCTTGCCGACGCGCTCGTAGATGATCTTCTCCAGGCCGGCGAACGCCCCCGCGACGATGAACAGCACGTTGGTGGTGTCGATCTGGATGAACTCTTGGTGCGGGTGCTTGCGGCCGCCCTGCGGGGGAACCGACGCCTGGGTGCCCTCCAAAATCTTCAGCAGGGCCTGCTGCACGCCCTCCCCGGAGACGTCGCGGGTGATCGACGGGTTCTCGCTCTTGCGGGCGATCTTGTCGACCTCGTCGATGTAGATGATGCCCGTCTCGGCGCGCTTCACGTCGTAGTCGGCGGCCTGGATGAGCTTGAGCAGAATGTTCTCGACGTCCTCACCGACGTAGCCGGCCTCGGTCAGGGCGGTCGCATCGGCGATGGCGAACGGGACGTTGAGCATCTTGGCGAGCGTCTGGGCCAGGTAGGTCTTGCCGCAGCCGGTGGGACCGAGCATCAAGATGTTGGACTTGGTCAACTCGACCGGCTCGTGCCGCGAGTCACGGCCCTTTTCCCCGGCCTGGATCCGCTTGTAGTGGTTGTAGACCGCGACCGCCAGCGTCCGCTTGGCGGTGTCCTGCCCGATGACGTAGCCCTCGAGGAACTCCCGGATCTCGATCGGTTTGGGGAGCTCATCGAGCTTCACGTCGTCGGCGTCGGCAAGCTCCTCTTCGATGATCTCGTTGCAGAGATCGATGCACTCATCGCAGATGTACACACCGGGGCCAGCAATGAGTTTCTTGACCTGCTTCTGGCTCTTCCCGCAGAACGAGCACTTCAGCAGGTCCCCGCCGTCTCCGATGCGTGCCATGGTGCGTCAGTGCCTACTTCCTCTTCGCCGTTGGACTTCCCTGTCCCGCATGTATTCACCGACGCTACCCGCTTGATCGGGCCCGCCGCGACCATAAACGCCGAATCGCGCCCATGGTATTTGCGAGAGTTCATGCCGCTTCCGTATGGAGGAAAGATATAGCCAGACGGTGCCCGTCGCTCGCGAAAGACGCGCTTTGCGTGTCTTTGGCGTGTCGCGGTCGTAATGCGACCGAGTCCGGCGGCCGCCCGATCCCGCCTCCGACGGAGGTGCCGACCCGACCCCGAGACGCTCACACGAGGCGTAGGCGAACCCCCAAGAAATCACCCTACAGTGGCCACGTGGGTTTGGCCGTGGGCTTGCGGTGGCCCAGCGGAACCGTGCTGCTCGATGGCGGCTTGGCCACCGAGCTGGAAGCGCGCGGCCATGACCTGTCCGATCGGTTGTGGTCGGCCAGGCTGCTCGCGGACGCCCCACGCGAGATCGTCGCCGTACACGCCGCCTACTTTCGCGCCGGGGCCACGATCGCGACGACGGCCAGCTACCAGGCGTCGTTCGAGGGTTTCGCGGCGCGCGGACTGGATCGTCGGGAAACCGACGGGCTGTTGCGCCGCAGCGTCGAGCTCGCGAAGGCCGCGCGGGACGAGGCCGGCCCTGGCGAATTCGGGGGCCTGCTCGTCGCGGCCTCGGTCGGACCGTACGGCGCGGCGCTGGCCGACGGCTCGGAATACCGCGGACGCTACGGCCTGTCGGTCGGGGCCTTGGCGCGCTGGCATCGGCCCCGGCTGGAGACCCTGGCGGACGCCGGGGCCGACGTCCTCGCCTGCGAGACCATTCCCGACGTCGACGAGGCGGAAGCGTTGGTCGACGTGGTGCGCTCGGTCGGGATGCCGGCGTGGCTGAGCTACACGATCGACGGGGCCCGGACCCGCGCCGGGCAACCGCTGACCGAGGCCTTCGCGGTGGCCGCGGGCGTCGACGAGATCGTGGCCGTCGGCGTCAACTGCTGCGCGCCCGACGACGTGTTGCCCGCGATCGCGAGCGCATCGGAGATCGGCAAGCCCGTCATCGTCTATCCGAACAGCGGCGAACGCTGGGACGGTCGCGCGTGGGTCGGCCCGCGCACGTTCGCGACGGGGCTTGCGGCGCAGTGGGTTTCGGCGGGCGCCCGCATTGTCGGCGGCTGCTGCCGGGTCGGCCCGGCGGACATCGCCGAGCTGGCCCCCTTGCGCCGAGCGTGCAATCAGAAATCAGCCAAAAACTCGCCGTGAGTGCACGCTCGGCGAAATTGGCTAGGCGCTCTGGGCGGAAAGCTTCCGGTACTCCAGCACGGTGTCGATGATCCCGTAGTCCTTGGCCTCTTCGGCCGTCAGGATCTTGTCCCGGTCGGTGTCCTTGCGGACCGTCGCGGCGTCCTTGCCGGTGTGGCGGGCCAGCGTGGTCTCCATCAAGGTGCGCATCCGCTCGATCTCGGCGGCCTGGATTTCCAGGTCGGAGAACTGTCCCTGGATGACGCCCTGCAGCGAAGGCTGGTGAATCAGCACCCGGGCGTTGGGCAGCGCCATCCGCTTGCCCGGGGTCCCGGCGGCCAGCAGCACCGCGGCCGCCGAGGCGGCCTGCCCCAGGCACACCGTCTGGATGTCGGCGCGCACGTACTGCATGGTGTCGTAAATCGCCATCAACGAGGTGAATCCGCCGCCGGGCGAGTTGATGTACATGGTGATGTCGCGGTCGGGGTCCAGCGACTCGAGCACCAGCAACTGCGCCATGATGTCGTTCGCCGACGCGTCGTCCACCTGGACGCCGAGAAAGATGATGCGTTCCTCGAACAGCTTGTTGTAGGGATTCGACTCCTTGACACCGAAGCTGGAGTGCTCGATGAACGACGGCAGGATGTAGCGCGCCTGGGGCTGGGTTTCGGCGTTCACTGGGCTTCTCCATTGGTGATGTGGGCGGCGCGGGTGATGATGTGGTCGACGAAGCCGTATTCCAGGGCTTCCTGCGCGGTGAACCAGCGGTCGCGGTCGGAATCCGCCTCGATGCGTTCGATCGACTGGCCGGTGAATTCGGCGTTCAGCCGGAACATTTCCTTCTTGATGACGTGGAACTGCTCGGCCTGAATGGCGATGTCCGCCGCGCTCCCGGTCACCCCGCCCAGCGGCTGGTGCATCAGGATGCGGGCGTGCGGCAGCGCGTACCGCTTGCCCTTGGTGCCCGCGGCCAACAGGAACTCGCCCATCGAGGCGGCCATGCCCATCGCGTAGGTGGCGATGTCGCACGGCGCCAGCACCATGGTGTCGTAGATCGCCATGCCGGCACTGATCGAGCCGCCGGGCGAGTTGATGTAGAGCGAGATGTCTTTGGTGGAGTCCTCGGCGGCGAGCAGCAGAATCTGCGCGCACAGCCGATTGGCGATTTCGTCGCTCACCTCCGAACCCAGGAAGATGATGCGCTCGGACAGCAAGCGCTCATAGACGGAGTCCGTGAGGTTGAGACCCTGCGAGTTTGAACGCATGTCAGTCACGACCGGGGTACCTGCTTTCTGTCAGATCTGTCTTCACCGACACTAACCAACCGGGCCCGCCGTTTCGCGGCCACGCGCCCCTGAAACGGGCGCGTTCGCTCACAGCGTCATCGCGCGGTCACTCCTCGCCGTCGGCCTTCGTGGATTCTTCGGCGTCACCGGAGACGTCATCGGCGGCCTCGTCCGCCCCCGCGCGCTTGCCGAAGAACTCGTCGGTGTCGACGGTGTTTCCGGCGGTGTCGGTGACCGACGCCGCGCGGATCACCTCGGCGATGGCCAGCGCCCGGCGCACATCGGCGAACATGGCCGGCAGCTGGTTGTTCTCCTGCAGGTAGGCCACGAGCTGCTGGGGCTCGATGCCGTACTGGCGCGACGTGGCCACCAGCCGCTCGGTCAGGTCGTCCTGGCCGACCTGGACCTCGAGCTCGTCGGCGAGCGCGTCGAGGAGCAGCTGCCGTTTGACGTCGGTCTCGGCGGCGGTGCGTGTCTCGGTCTCGAACTCCTCGCGCGACTTCCCTTGCTGGGCGAGCACCTCGTCGAGCTTGGATTCGTCGTGGTCGAGGCTGTGCAGGGCGTTGTGCAGCGCGCTGTCGACCTGCGCCTTCACGATCGCTTCGGGCAGCGGGATGTCGACCTGCTCGAGCAGCGTGTCGATCGCGGCGTCGCGGATGGCTTCGGCCTGCTGCGCCCGCTTGGTCCGGCCGACCTGCTCGCGCAGGTTGGACCGCAGCTCCTCGATGGTGTCGAATTCGCTGGCCAATTGGGCGAACTCGTCGTCGGGCTCGGGCAGCTCGCGCTGTTTGACCGACTTGACCGTGACGGTCACCTGCGCGTCCTTGCCCAAGTGCTCGCCGGTGGCCAACTGCGCGGTGAACTCCTTGGATTCGTCGACGGACAACCCGACCAGCGCCTCGTCGAGGCCCGCGATGAGCCGGCCGGAGCCGACCTCGTGGGACAGCCCCTGCGCGGTGGCGCCCGGCACCTCTTCGCCGTCGATGGTGGCCGACAGGTCGATGGAGACGAAGTCGCCGTCGGCGACCGGCCGGTCCACCCCGGTCAGGGTGCCGAATCGAGCCCGCAGGGACTGCAGTTCGGCGTCGACGTCGTCGTCACTGACCTCGATCGGGTCCACCGAGATGGTCAGCGAACCCGGGTCGGGCAGGGTGAGCTTGGGCCGGATGTCGACCTCGGCGGTGAACGCCAGCTCCTCGCCGTACTCCTTCTTGGTGACCTCGATCTCGGGCTGGCCCAGCGGGTGCACCTCCGACTCGGCGACCGCCTGTCCGTACCGCGCGGGCAGCGCGTCGGTGACGACCTGGTCGAGCATCGCCTCGCGGCCGAAGCGGGCCTCCAGCAACTTCGCCGGCGCCTTGCCGGGCCGGAAGCCGGGCAAGCGCACCTGCCTGGCCAACTCCTTGTAGGCCCGCTGGAAGTCCGGCTCGAGTTCGGAGAACGGGACCTCCACATTGATGCGCACCCGGGTGGGGCTCAACTGCTCGACGGTGCTCTTCACGGGTGTGCTCCTCGGTGCTCGTTCCTGGTCGTCGGTGGGCCGCGCAGCGTGCGGCCGGTCGTGCTGGTCGGGGTGACAGGATTTGAACCTGCGGCCTTCCGCTCCCAAAGCGGATGCGCTACCAAGCTGCGCTACACCCCGCGCTGACCTCGATGATCCTAAGGCCCCGCAAAGCCAGGTCCGTCACAGGCTTGGGCGGCGACCTCGCGGACCTCACGGAGTGATCACAAAGCCGCGTCGATTAGATTTGATCTTCGTCGCCAGCTACAGTCACGCTCGACTAAATACATGCGGGCGTAGCTCAATGGTAGAGCCCTAGTCTTCCAAACTAGCTACGCGGGTTCGATTCCCGTCGCCCGCTCGGGGCTAACTATCTGCTCGATAGAGAGGCGCCATGAGCGACCTGACGACGGACCCGTCGATCCATGGCTCATGCGCGTCGGACTTCGTCGGGGTTCGCGACGCGTTCGAGCGCAATTTCACCCTGCGCGACGAGGTCGGTGCGGCCGTCGCGGTGTGGGTGGACGGGTCTCTCGTCGTCAACCTGTGGGGCGGCTGGGCCGACGCGGCCCGCACCCGGCCCTGGCAGCAGAACACCCTGACCACCGTGTTGTCCGGCACGAAGGGCCTGTCGGCCACCTGCGTGCACCAACTGGCCGACCGCGACGAGCTGGACCTGCAGGCGCCGGTGGCCCACTACTGGCCCGAGTTCGCTCAGGCGGGCAAACAGGACATCACGCTGGCGATGGTGATGAGCCACCGCTCCGGCGTGATCGGGCCGCGCACCCGGATGCGCTGGGAACAGGTCGCGGATTGGGACTACGTCTGCGAACAGCTGGCCGCCGCCGAGCCCTGGTGGGAGCCGGGCACGGCGCAGGGCTACCACATGACCACCTTCGGCTTCATCATGGGCGAGGTGTTCCGCCGGGTCACGGGCCGCACGATCGGTCAGTACCTGCGGACCGAGATCGCCGAACCGTTCGGCGCCGACGTCCACATCGGGTTGCCGCTGGCCGAACAGCACCGCTGCGCCGAGCGGATCAACAAGCCGCACGCCCGGGACCTGCTGGCCGACGCGAAGGCGCCGGGCTGGCCGACCAGCCTGGCCGAGCACCCCAAGGCGGGCCTGTCCATCTCGATGGGATTCGCCCCCGACGACGAGCTCGGCTCACACGATCTGGGCCTGTGGCGCGAACTCGAGTTCCCCGGCACCAACGGTCAGGTGTCGGCGCTGGGGTTGGCGACCTTCTACAACGCGCTCGCCCAGGAGAAGGTGCTCAGCCGCGAGCACATGGACCTGGTGCGGGTCTGTCAGGGCGGGCTGGAAACCGACCTGGTGCTGGGGCCGCGGGTCGCCGACCACGGCTGGGGTCTCGGGTACATGCTCAACCAACGCTGCGTCAACGGACCCAACCCGAGGATCTTCGGCCACGGCGGGCTGGGCGGCTCGTTCGGGTTCGTCGATCTCGAGCACCGCATCGGCTACGCCTATGTGGCGAATCACTTCGACCCCACCAAGGCCAACGCCGACCCCCGCAGCCTGGTCCTGTCGAACGCGGTCTACTCCGTGCTGGGTGTCATCTAGCGGCGCCGTTAATGGCCGCCGCCACCGCCGCCACCGCCGCCGTGTCCACCACCGCCGGGACCACCCCCGCCGGGTCCACCGGGACCGCCGGGCCCACCCGGTCCGCCGGGTCCACCGGGACCGCCCAGCCCACCGGGACCGCCGGGTCCGCCGGGGTTGAGGTACGGATTGGGCCCGGGTCCGCGCCAATTGTCGTGGCAATTCCCGGTGTCCCAGTTGTCGCCCCAGCCGGGGTCCCAGAAATCGCCGGGGCACCACTGCGGGAACGGAGCGGGATGCGCCTGCGCGTCGGTCGCGACGCCCAGCCCCGCCAAGCCCAGACCCGCGATGGCGGAAATCGTTGCTGCTGATCGAGCGAGAGTCTTCATGGGGACAACACATGCCCACCCCGATTGAATTCAAACCGGAGGCGGCGATGTTTCGCCATTATTTTTGGCAGGTCGGACACCAGAACACGTTGCGGCCCTCCAGCACGGTCGTGCGGATCGGGGCTTTGCACACGCGGCACGGTTCGCCGGAGCGCCGGTAGACGTAGGTGCGGGGGCGGTCGGGGCGATACGAGGGCGCGCCGTGGTCGTGTTCGGGCCGCACCACGATGATCTTGCCCCGGCGCAAACCGACCTTCATCAGTGCCACCAGATCGGTCCAGGCCGCATCGAATTCGTCCTCGCCGACGTCGCGGCCGGGGCGGAAGGGGTCGATGCCGTGGCGGTACAGCAACTCGCTGCGGTACACGTTGCCCACGCCGGCCATGACGGTCTGATCCATCAACAGTGCCCCAATGGGCCTGCGCGACTTGGCAATTCGCTTCCGCGCCCACGACGGATCGGCGTCGCCGCGCAGCGGATCGGGACCCAGCCGGGCCAACACGTCGCTGACCTGCCCTTCGTCGATCACCTCGCACACCGTCGGGCCGCGCAGGTCCGTGCCGTAGTCGGCGCCGATCATGCGCATCCGCACCTGCCCGACCGCCTCGGGAAACGACCCGTCGTCGGGACGCTCCCATTCGGTGAAGGCGCCGTACAGGCCGAGATGCACGTGCACGATCGGGCCGCCGGCGTAGTGGTGAAACAGGTGTTTGCCCCACGCGCTGGTGCGTTGCAACACCCGGCCGTCGACCGCCGCGGCCGCGTCGGCGAAGCGGCCCTGCGGGCTGGACACCGATACGGGCGCGCCGGCGTAGCGGCGTTGGTGCAGCCGGGCCAGCCGGTGCAGGGTATGCCCTTCGGGCACGCGCGGACCTTTCCAGCGTCAGCCCGCCGCGCCGGGTACCGGCGGGGCTTGGTGGGTGCGTTCGTATTCGGCGAGGATGTCGATACGCCGTTGGTGGCGTTCGGCTTTCGACCATGGCGTGGTAACGAAGGCGTCGACGATGGCGAGCGCCTCGGCCGCCGTGTGCATGCGACCGCCGATGCCGATCAGTTGCGCGTTGTTGTGTTCGCGGGCCAGGCTTGCGGTTTCGACGCTCCAGGCCAGCGCGCACCGGGCGCCGGGCACCTTGTTGGCCGCGATCTGCTCGCCGTTGCCCGACCCGCCCAGCACGATGCCCAGGCTGTCCGGGTCGGCCACCGTGCGCGTCGCGGTCGCGATGCAAAAGGCCGGGTAGTCGTCGTCGGCGTCGTAGGTGAAGGCGCCGCAATCGATCGGCTCGTGGCCGGACTTCGCGAGGTGCTCGATGATCTGCTGCTTGAGCTCGAATCCGGCGTGGTCAGAGCCGAGGTAGACGCGCATGCCCGCAATCCTTACACAGCCACCCGCCGCCCTGGCGGCGGCGACGGCAAGCGGGGCGGCGGCCTACCGGCGCCCGGCCAGCGGGGCGGTCGCAGTAGAACGCCCGCCTGGCCGGGCGGTCGGCGTCGGGCCAGCCCACCTAGGCAAAGTCGGGCTTCTCGTTGCGGCTGCGCTTGAGCTCGAAGAAGTGCGGGTAGGACGCGAACGCCACCGAGGCGTCCCACAGCTTGCCCGCTTCCTCACCGCGCGGAATCTTGGAGAGCACCGGACCGAAGAACGCCACATCGTTGACGTGGATGGTGGGCGTGCCGACGTCATCGCCGACCGCGTCCATTCCGGCGTGGTGGCTCTTGCGCAACGCCTCGTCGTAGGCGTCGCTGTCGGCGGCGTCGGCCAGCTCGGCCGGCAGGCCCACCTCGGCCAGCGACTGTTTGATCACGTCGTCCAGTTCTTTGTTGTCCTCGTTGTGAATCCGGGTTCCCATCGCGGTGTACAGCGGCGCCAGCACCTCGGCGCCGTGGGCCTGTTCGGCCGCGATCGCCACCCGCACCGGACCGAAGGCCTTCGCCAAGCGTTCGCGGTATTCGTCGGGCAGGCCCTCGCGGTTTTCGTTGAGCACCGCCAGGCTCATCACGTGGAAGTTCACCTCGATGTCGCGAACCTTTTCCACCTCGAGGATCCAGCGCGAGGTGATCCACGCCCACGGGCACAGCGGATCGAACCAGAAATCGGCCTTGTTCTTCGCGGGCGCGTTGTCGGGCATGTCCGGTCCTCTCGTCGGTTGAAAGTCTGATCTGCACAACCGTAGGCCTCTCGCTCCTGTTCCCGGTTCGCCCGACCCGTAAGTTGGACACGTGGCACTCCCCAACCTCACCCGCGAACAAGCCGTCGAGCGCGCTTCGCTGATCACCGTCGCCAGCTACCAGATCGATCTCGACCTCACCGACTCCCACGGCGGCCCCGGCGAACGGACCTTCCGCTCGGTGACCACGGTGGTGTTCGACGCCCTCGCCGGCGCCGACACGGTCATCGACATCGCCGCCGACACGGTGCGCGGCGCCACGCTCAACGGCCGCGACCTCGACGTCTCCGGATACGACGAATCGACCGGCATCGAGTTGCGTGGCCTGGCCGACCGCAACGTCGTCGTGGTCGACGCGGACTGCCGCTACTCCAACACCGGTGAGGGTCTGCACCGGTTCGTCGACCCGGTCGACAACGAGACCTACCTGTACTCCCAATTCGAAACCGCCGACGCCAAGCGCATGTTCGCCTGCTTCGACCAGCCCGACCTCAAGGCGACCTTCGACGTGCGGGTGACCGCGCCCCGGCACTGGAAGGTGATCTCCAACGGCGCGACGGTGTCGGTGACCGACGGCCTGCACACCTTCGCCACCACCCCGCGGATGAGCACCTACCTGGTCGCCCTGATCGCCGGCCCGTACGCCGAGTGGAAGGACGCCTACGCCGACGAACACGGCGAAATCCCGCTGGGCATCTACTGCCGGGCGTCGCTGGCGCCCTACATGGACGCCGAGCGGCTCTTCACCCAGACCAAGCAGGGATTCGGCTTCTACCACAAGAACTTCGGCTTACCCTACGCCTTCGGGAAATACGATCAGCTGTTCGTCCCCGAATTCAACGCCGGCGCAATGGAAAACGCCGGCGCGGTGACCTTCTTGGAGGACTACGTCTTCCGCAGCAAGGTCACCAGGGCGTCCTACGAACGTCGCGCCGAGACCGTGCTGCATGAGATGGCCCACATGTGGTTCGGGGATCTGGTCACCATGGCGTGGTGGGACGACCTGTGGCTGAACGAGTCCTTCGCGACGTTCGCGTCGGTGCTATGCCAAAGCGAGGCAACCGAATTCACCGAGGCATGGACCACGTTCGCGACGGTCGAAAAGTCGTGGGCCTACCGTCAGGACCAGTTGCCCTCGACCCATCCGATCGCCGCCGATATCCCGGACCTGGCCGCGGTCGAGGTGAACTTCGACGGCATCACCTACGCCAAGGGCGCATCGGTGCTCAAGCAGCTCGTCGCCTACGTCGGGCTCGAGCACTTCCTGGCCGGGCTGCGCGACTACTTCCGCACCCACGCGTTCGGCAACGCCACGTTCGACGATCTGGTCGCCGCGCTGGAGAAGGCGTCGGGACGCGACCTGTCCGACTGGGGTCAGCAGTGGCTGAAGACGACCGGGCTCAACACGCTGCGGCCCGATTTCGACGTCGACGGTGACGGCAGGTTCACGCGGTTCGCGGTGACCCAGAGCGGAGCCGCCCCGGGCGCCGGCGAGACCCGGGTGCACCGGCTGGCCATCGGCGTCTACGACGATGACGGGTCGGGAAAGCTGGTGCGGGTGCGCCGCGAGGAGCTCGACGTCGAGGGCCCGGTGACGGAAGTCCCTGCGTTGGTTGGGGTTTCGCGGGGCCAATTGGTCCTGGTCAATGACGATGACCTGACGTACTGCTCGTTGCGGCTGGACGCCGAGTCCCTGCGCACCGCCCTGGGTCGCATCGCCGACATCGCCGAGCCGCTGCCCCGCTCGCTGGTCTGGTCGGCGGCCTGGGAGATGACGCGCGAGGCCGAGCTGCGGGCCCGCGATTTCGTGGCCCTGGTGGCGGGCGGCGTGCACGCCGAAACCGAGGTCGGGGTGGCGCAGCGGCTGCTGCTTCAGGCGCAGACGGCGCTGACGTCCTACGCCGAGCCCGGCTGGGCGCGGGAGGAGGGCTGGCCGCAGTTCGCCGACCGGCTGCTGGAATTGGCGCGCGCCGCGCAGCCCGGATCGGATCACCAGCTCGCCTTCGTCAACACACTGTGCTCGTCGGTCCTGTCGACGCGCCATGTGGTGACGCTGGCCGACCTGCTCGACCGCTCCCCCGAAGACCTGGGATTGCCGGGCCTCGAGGTCGACACCGACCTGCGGTGGCGGATCGTCACCGCGCTGGCCACCGCCGGCGACATCGACGCCGACGGGCCCGCTACGCCGTTCATCGACGCCGAGGTTCAGCGGGACCCGACCGCCGCCGGCAAGCGGCACGGCGCCCAGGCCGCGACGGCGCGGCCCCAACTGCAGGTCAAGGAGGAGGCGTGGACGAGGGTGGTCGAGGACGACACCCTGGCCAACATCACCGCCCGCGCGATCATCGCGGGCGTCGCCCCGCCGGCGCAGCATGAGCTGCTCAAGCCGTTCACCGCGCGGTATTTCGAGGCGATCTCGGGGGTGTGGGCGCGCCGGTCCAGCGAAGTGGCGCAGACGGTGGTGATCGGCCTGTACCCGCACTGGGACATCAGCGAGGACGGCATCGCCGCGGCCGACGAGTTCCTGTCCGACCCCGAGGTGCCGGCGGCGCTGCGCCGCCTGGTGCTCGAGGGCCAGGCCGGGGTGAAGCGATCGTTGCGGGCGCGCCGTTTCGACGCCGAGTAGCTAAGCCGGCGAAATGCCGGCGCTCAGCACGCGGATCGCGCTGACCAGCCCGTCCACCAGATCGCCGCGCTCGAATGCCGAGGAAGCGGCGGCCACACCCAGCGGCGCGGCCGATTCGGCGCCGCGGCCGCGGACCGCGGAACCGTAGACCACCTCGATGACCTTCTGGTCGGGCGAGACGGCCAGCAGCACCGCATTGTCCGGCGTCGGCACGTCGGCCAGGATCTCGCGGGCCCGCGCGGCGGTGTCGTTGCCCAGGTCGCCCAGGTAGATCGCGAAACGCGTCTTGGAGGACCGCGACCCGAATTTCAGCGCGTCGTCCACCGCGACGAGATCTTTGGTCGAGAACGGGAACTGCACCGAGAGTTCGCCGGGCTCGGTGACTCCGGAGATCCGTCCGCTGGCGGTGATCACCGAGCCGTAGGGCAGCTCGGCGGGTTCCCTCGTCGCTACCTCACCACGTGCCACTGGCGCCACCTCCGACTGAGAATTCCGACGTGCCGTGCCCCCCATGGCTGTGGCCGACCTCTTCGCCGATGGCGGCCCACAGGATCGGCGGATGCGTCCACTTCTCGCCCAGCTTGTAGGACGCCGGGTGCGGCCCCTTGCGGGACCAGATCAGCACCGACAGCGCGACCACCAGCAACACGGGTATACCGACGATGATCAGGTGGAGATGCATAGGACTCACGACGCAAACCGTATCCCACCAAGCGATCCACCGGCGCGACCGGACACCAGATTGTGGCTCAGGCCGCGCCTTCGCCGAGGTATCGGGCCCAGGCCGGGTCCAGCTCCTTGACCGTCGACAACAGCCGCCAGTGCTGGCCCGTCGGCGGCATCGGCGGCCGGCGCAGCGCCCAGCCGAGCTCGCTGAGCAGCTTGTCGCCCTTGCGATGGTTGCAGGTCGAGCAGCAGGCGACGCAGTTCTCCCAGGAATGGTCGCCGCCGCGGCTGCGGGGCACCACGTGGTCGACGGTGTCCGCCTTCGCCCCGCAGTAGGCGCAGCAGAACCGGTCGCGGTGCATCAGGGCGGCCCGGGTCATCGGAACGCGCGCCCGGTAGGGAACGCGGACATACGAGCGCAGCTGGATCACCGAGGGCACGACGATCGAGCGGGTCGCCGAGTGGATGACGGGCCCGGCCGGGTCGTGATGCACCACGTCGGCCTTGCCGCAGATCACCATGACGATCGCGCGCCGCATCGGCAGCGCGGTGAGCGGCTCGTAGGTGGAATTCAGCAGCAACACCCGCCGGCGACTCCAGATGGAAGCGCTCTCCGGGCGGGCCGGCGGATGGATCTCGACACTGTGCAGCGATGACACGGTTGTGGGCCCGGTTGACCCTGCCGTGGCCACTTGACTACTGCGGTGGCTGCGGCGTCTCTTGCCCTGCGCCATAGATCCTCCGCGAACAGTCCACCATGATTCGCCGCCAATCGCACCCCTATTGCAGGTGAAACGCCGTGTCCAGCCGGTGAACAGCAGGAGCGGCGTCGGGCCGCCGCGGCTTGCCGTCGCGACGATGCCCCACAATGGACGGCGATGGATGAGGTAGGACAGTCCTTCTACGACGCCGTCGGCGGTGCCGAGACCTTCCACGCGATCGTGTCGCGGTTTTACGCTCAGGTGCCCGAGGACGAGATTTTGAGCGAGCTGTACCCGCTGGATGACCTCGAGGGCGCCGAGGAGCGCTTGCGGATGTTCCTCGAGCAGTATTGGGGCGGCCCGCGCACGTACTCGGACCGGCGCGGACACCCCCGGCTGCGGATGCGTCACGTCCCGTTCCGGATCACTCCCCTGGCGCGCGACGCGTGGCTGCGCTGCATGCACACGGCGGTGGCCTCCATCGATTCGGCGACACTCGACGACGAGCACCGCCGCGAGTTGCTCAGCTATCTGGAGATGGCCGCCGACTCGCTGGTGAACTCGTCGTTTTGATGCCCAGTTCTGATGCCCAGCGAAGCGAACGGAGCAGCATGAGCCCGGCAGCGTGGTGGTCGAGCGCGGTGTTCTATCAGGTGTATCCGCGGTCGTTCGCCGACAGCGACGGCGACGGCGTCGGCGACCTGGACGGGGTGACGGCCCGCCTGGATCACCTCGAGCAGCTCGGCGTGGACGCGATCTGGCTCAACCCGGTCACGGTCTCCCCGATGGCCGACCACGGGTATGACGTCGCCGATCCGCGCGACATCGACCCGTTGTTCGGCGGGATGGCGGCCATCGAACGGCTGATCGCCGCGGCGCACCGGCGGGGCATGAAGATCACCATGGACGTGGTGCCCAACCACACCAGTTCGGCCCATCCGTGGTTCGCCGCGGCGCTGGCCGCCGGGCCGGGCACCGACGCGCGGGAGCGGTATTTCTTCCGCGACGGCCGCGGCGCCGACGGGGAGCTGCCGCCCAACAACTGGACCTCCGTCTTCGGGGGCCCCGCCTGGACCCGGGTGGTCGAACCCGACGGTCAACCCGGCCAGTGGTACCTGCACCTGTTTGACACCGAGCAGCCGGACCTGAATTGGGAGCACCCGGACGTCTTCGACGATTTCGAGAAGACGCTGCGCTTCTGGCTGGAACGCGGCGTGGACGGCTTCCGCATCGACGTGGCGCACGGCATGGCCAAGCCGGCCGGCCTGCCGGATGCGCCCGACGTCGAGTCCAAGGTGTTGCACCACACCGACGACGACCCGCGCTTCAACCACCCGAGCGTGCACGACATTCACCGCGACATCCGCAGGGTGATCGACGACTACCCGGGGGCGGTGACCGTCGGCGAGGTGTGGGTGACCGACAACGCCCGCTGGGCGGAGTACCTGCGGCCCGATGAGCTGCACCTCGGATTCAACTTCCGGCTGGCGAGGATCGAATTCGACGGCGCCGAGATCCGTGACGCGATCCAGAACTCGCTCGCCGCCACCGCCCTGCAGGACGCCGTCCCGACCTGGACGCTGTCCAACCACGACGTCGGCCGGGAGGTCACCCGCTACGGCGGCGGCGACCTCGGCCTGCGCCGGGCCCGCGCGATGGCGATGGTGATGCTCGCCCTGCCGGGCGCGGTGTTCATCTACAACGGCGAGGAACTGGGGCTGCCCGACGTCGAGCTGCCCGACGAGGTGTTGCAGGACCCGACGTGGGAACGCTCGGGACACACCGAGCGCGGCCGCGACAAATGCCGGGTGCCTATCCCTTGGTCGGGCGACGAGCCCCCGTTCGGTTTCTCGTCCTGCGCCGAGACCTGGTTGCCGATGCCGAAGGAGTGGGCGGCGCTGACCGTCGACAAGCAGAGCGCCGATCCCGACTCGACGCTGTCGTTTTTCCGGCGCGCACTCGAATTGCGCAAGCGTCGCGTCGAGTTCGACGGCGACGGTGTCGACTGGCTGGACGCCTCCGGCGACGCGGTGATCTTCCGGCGTCCCGGCGGCCTGGTGTGCGCCCTCAACTGTGGCGCACAGCCGGTGCCCCTGCCGCCGGGGGAACTCGTCCTGGCCAGCGCGCCGTTGCTGGACGGGAAACTCCCCCCGGACTCCGCGGCCTGGCTGGCGTAGCCGGTTCGGGCCTCACGGCCCGAGTCCCGGTGGGCGTTTCGCCGCGCACTGCTCTATATGTGGTGCATGACTTCCTACGCGTGGGCAGTGATCGGGGCCGGGCCGGCGGGCGTCGCCGCGGTGGGGAGGCTGCTGGATCACGGCGTCGCGGCCGAAAGGATCGCGTGGATCGATCCCGCCTTCGCCGGCGGCGACATCGGGCAAAAGTGGCGGTCGGTGTCGAGCAACACGCACGTGGGTCTGTTCCTCGAATACTTCAACGGCTCCAAGTCATTTCGGTTCGACGAAGCGCCGCCCCTGCCGCTGCGCGAAATCGACCCCCAGGAGACGTGCGCGCTGGGCCTGGTCGCCGAGCCGCTGGTGTGGATCACGGGGCAGCTTCGTGAGCAGGTCGCCACCTTCACGACGACCGCGACCGCGCTGTACCTGGAAAACCGGCGATGGCGCATCGAGACCGAACAGGACGACATCGTGGCCACCAACGTGATCCTGGCCGTCGGGGCGGTCGCCAAGAAGCTTCATTACCCCGAGCTCGACGAGATTCCGGTGGAGGTCGCCCTCGATCCCGAGAAGCTCGCGCGTGAGCCGCTGCGGGGTGCGACGGTCGGCGTGTTCGGCTCGTCGCACTCGTCCATGATCGTGCTGCCGAATCTGCTGCGCCATCCCGTCGAGCGGGTGATCAACTTTTACCGAAGCCCACTGAAATACGCTGTGTACTTTGCGGATTGGATCCTGTTCGATGACACCGGGCTGAAGGGCCAGGCTGCGGTGTGGGCGCGGGAAAACATCGACGGGGTGCTGCCGGACCGATTGGAGCGATGCCTGGTATCGGCGCCGGAGTTCTCCGGGCAGCTGGCCCGGTGTGACCGGGTGGTCTACACCGTCGGCTTCGAACGCCGGCGATTGCCCGAGACACCGCAGTTTGGGCAACTGGACTACAACCGCACCAACGGAATCCTTGCCCCCGGCCTGTTCGGGGTGGGGATCGCGTTTCCGCAGTATGCGCAAGACCCCTACGGGTATGGGCAATTCCGGGTAGGGCTCAAGAAATTCATGGACTACCTGGATGCCGTGCTGCCGCTGTGGCTGAGTTACGGCCCCTGATGTCCGCGGCCGCTGGACCGCCGACGCCGCGTTAAACTCAGCCTGATTTCGTTCGCCAAACCGGGGCGTCAGCCCAGCAGCAACGCCGGGTCGCCGCGGCGGCGATACACCGAACCGAACCGGGCGTCCAGGCGCAGCCACGTCGGCGTGATGCGGACCCGGATCAACTCCTGGGCGTCGACGGCATCGGGCGACTGCGGCAGGAAACCCATCGCGGTCAGCGCGAACACGCAGCGCATCGGCAGCCCCACGTGGACGTCGGCGGCACTCACCTGGATGACCTCCTGGTCGAGCAGCGACACCGGCGGGCCGTGAGAACTGCTGTGCTCCTTGGCAAGTCGCGCGCCGCTTTGGGCCAGACCGAGCACCACCTTGGCCGGGATGTCCTCGATGTGGGTGAAGCCGGATTCCGGGGGCAGGCCGCCCCGCCACGCCGAGTCCATCGCGAATCCGGGATCGACGTAGCCCGAGTCGTCCATCGCGGCCAGGCCGCGCGCCAGCGCGTCCGCACCCACGGACAGGTCCGAGGGCCGGACCTCGCCCGGCACCACTCTGCTGGCCAGCACGTCGAAACCCGTTGCGACCCAGGCGGTCAGAAGCCCGTCGGATCGGGTCCGCAAGCGGATGATCGCCGCATCGTCGAGTCGCAGCGCGCGCTCGAGGAACGCGGCCAGATCCCGGCGGTGCTCGGCCCGAAACTGCGCGCCCAGCCACAGGCCGCGGTCGGCTACCTGATCCACCGCTGCAGATACTCCCGATGCTGCGGCGAGAGCCGCACCAGCCGCTCCTCCTCGATGTGGACGGCGGCCAGTTGCGACTCGGCGATGACGGCGGGCTTCGAGTCCGGATCCGCGTTGACCGAACGCACTTCGTAGCCCAGCGTGAAGTCGACCGCCCGCAACCGCTTGGTCCACATCGTCACCTGCAGTGGAGAATCGGCCAGCCGAAGCTGACCCTTGTAGGTGACCTTGACCTCGGCGATGAGCAACCCGATCGTCAAGATGTCGACCTCGAACGCCTCGCGCAGGAACTGCACCCGCGCCTCTTCGAGGATGGTGACCATGGTGGCGTGGTTGATGTGCTGGTACATGTCGATGTCCGACCAGCGCACCAGCACGGGCGCGACGAAGCCGATGCTCAACTCGATGAACCTCTTCCGCTCGTGCGGGTCATGCGACGGATTTGTCGCGCGGCGACGGACAACGTCGCGAGATCCTTGTCCCCGCTTTCCTGGATCTCGAGGAGCGTCCGTCGGGCCCGCTCGACCCTGGACGCGGACAGGTGCTCCCACTCGGCGATCTTCTCTTCACCGCTTTCGTCGGGCTCCCCCACGGCGAGCACATCGAAGCACAGCGACCGCAGCGAGGCGTAGATGTCGTCACGGATTGCCAAGCGCGCCAACGAGTGCCAGCGGTCCCTGCGGGGCAGCTCGGAGACTGCCGTCAGCAGGCCGTCGGTGCCGAGCCGGTCCATCAGGGCGAAATAGGTGTCGGCGACCTCGGCGGCGTCGATGTCGTTGATGTCGCCGATGTCGATGATGTCGAGCAGGCTGAAGTGGTAGAGCCCGGCGGCCACCGTGTAGGCCAGGTCTTTGGGCGCGCCCTGGGAGGCGAATTCCGCGGCTTCGGATTCCACGATGGCCTTGTCGTCACCGCGCAGCCATTCCGACATCCGCGGCGTCAGCGCCTTCACTTTGGCGGCGAACCGGTTGATCTCGGCGCCGACCGCCAATGGCTGTGGGCGGTAGTTGAGCAGCCAGCGTCCGGCGCGGTCGATCAGGCGTCGGGTGTCCAGGGTGAGCCGATCCGACAGGGCGACCGGCAGATTCTCCGCGCGGATGCGGCGCCAGATCTCGCTCACGCCGAAGATGGCGTCGGTGGCGACGTAGGTGCGCACCGCGTCTACCGACCCGACCCCGACGTCTTCGGTGATCCGGAAGGCGTAGCTGATGCCGGCGGCGTCCACCAGGTCGTTGATCAGCATGGTGGTGACGATCTCGCGGCGCAGCTGGTGGGTGCGGATCTCGCCGGTGAACCGTTCCCGCAACGGTTTCGGAAAGTACAGGGGCAACCGGGACGCGAAGACGTCCTGTTCGGTCAGTTCGGTTTCGAGCATCTCCTCTTTGAGCCCCAGCTTCACGTGCGCCATCAGGGTGCACATCTCCGGTGAGGTGAGCCCGATGCCGGCCTCGGACCGCCGCTGAATCTCCTTTTCCGACGGCAGTGCTTCGAGTTCCCGGTTGATGCCACGCTCGTCGACCAGGTACTGGATCAGCCTGGCGTGCACCGGAAGCAGGCTGGCCGCGTTCGCGCGGCTGGTGCCGATCAGGTCGTTCTGGTCCTCGTTGTCGGTGAGCACCAGTTGGGCGACCTCGTCGGTCATCGACTCCAGCAGCGGCTTGCGTTCCTCCGGCTTGACCTTGCCGGCGGTGACCAGGGAGTCGATCAGAATCTTGATGTTGACCTCGTGGTCGGAGCAGTCCACTCCGGCCGAGTTGTCCATCGCGTCGGTGTTGATCCGGCCGCCGGCCAGGTCGAACTCGACGCGGCCCAAGGCGGTCACCCCGAGGTTGCCGCCCTCGCCGATCACCTTGGCGCGAACCTGAGAACCGTTGACCCGCACCGGATCGTTGGCGCGGTCACCGACGTCGGAGTCGGATTCGGACTCGGCCTTGATGTAGGTGCCGATCCCGCCGTTGAACAACAGGTCCACCGGCGCCTGCAGGATGGCCTTGATCAGGTTGGGCGGGGTCATCTCGGTGACGTCATCGCCTGAGCCGTCCAAGCCCAACACGTCGCGGACCTGGGGGCTGACCGGAATGGACTTGTGCTCCCGGCTGTACACCCCGCCGCCCTCGCTGATCAGCGACGTGTCGTAGTCGTCCCAGCTGGAGCGCGGCAGCTCGAACATCCGCCGGCGTTCCTCCCACGAGGCCGCGGCGTCGGGGTCGGGGTCGAGGAAGATGTGCCGGTGGTCGAAGGCGGCGAGTAGGCGGATGTGCTTGCTCAGCAGCATGCCGTTGCCGAAGACGTCGCCGCTCATGTCGCCGATGCCGACCACGGTGAAGTCCTCGGTCTGGGTGTCGACGTCCATCTCCCGGAAGTGTCGCTTGACGGCCTCCCACGCGCCCTTGGCGGTGATGCCCATGGCCTTGTGGTCGTAGCCGACCGAGCCGCCGGACGCGAACGCGTCGCCCAGCCAGAAGCCGTAGGACTTGGCGACGTCGTTGGCGATGTCGGAGAACGTGGCGGTGCCCTTGTCCGCCGCCACCACCAGGTAGGCGTCGTCACCGTCGCGACGGATGACTTCCGTTGGCGGGTTGACCTTTCCGGTCGCGTGGTCGACGTTGTCGGTGACGTCGAGCAGGCCGGAGATGAACAGTTGATAGCAGGCGACGCCCTCGGCGCGGGTGGCGTCCCGGTCGGCCGCGGCGTCCCCGGTGGGCAACGGTGGCCGCTTGACGACGAATCCGCCCTTGGCCCCGACCGGCACGATGACCGCGTTCTTGACCGCTTGCGCCTTGACCAGACCGAGGATTTCGGTGCGGAAGTCGTCGCGACGGTCCGACCAGCGCAGGCCGCCGCGGGCCACCGGGCCGAACCGCAGGTGCACGCCTTCGACCCGCGGCGAATAGACGAAGATCTCGTACTTGGGGCGCGGCAACGGCAGCTCGTCGACCAGCTGGGCGTCCAGTTTGATCGCGAGCACGTTGCGGGCCCGGGCCGAACCCTCGCGTGTCACAAAGTAATTGGTGCGCAGGGTCGCCTGCACCAGCGACGCGAAGGCGCGCAGGATGCGGTCGGTGTCCAGACCCACCAGGGCGTCGATGTCGGCGGCGACCGCGGCGGCGGCCGCCTGCGCGTCACGGCCGGTCGAGGAACTTGGGTTCGGGTCGAACAGCGCCTCGAACAGCGCGACCAGGGACCGCGCGGTCGACGGGTGTTCGTTGAGCACCGATTCGATGTAGGACTGGCTGTAGGGAAAGTTGGCCTGCCGCAGGTACTTTGCGTAGGCGCGCAAGAGCACGACCTGTTGCCAGCGCAGCCCCGCGCGCATCACCAGCTCGTTGAAGCGGTCGATCTCGAGGCGTCCCTGCCAGATCGCGGTGACGGCGTCGGCGAATCGCTCGGCCATCTCGTCGCGCTCGGCTTGCGTCGAGGCCGACTCGATGGTCGGGTGCGGCGATATCTTGAACTGATAGATCCACACCGGCAGCCCGTCGGAGCGGGTGACCGTGAACGGCCGCTCCTCGAGCACCACCACGCCCATGCTCTGCAGCATCGGCAGCAACTGGCTCAGCGAGGCGGTGCGCCCGCCCAGGAACCAGGTCAGCTGGGCGGATCCGTCCTCGCCTTCGAGGAACACCAGCTTGACCGAATTGTCGTGCAGCTCTTTGATGATCGCGATGTGATCGATGGCGTCGGCCGGGGTGACGGCCTGCTTGTAGACCTCGGGAAAGGCGTCCGCGTAGTACTCCGCGTCGGCGTGCCCGACGGAGCCTTCGGCGGCGGCGGCGATCAGCCGGTCGGTCCAGGTGCGCGCCGCTTCGCTCAGCATGCCCTGGATGCGGATCCGGTTGTCCTCGGAGACGTCGACCGGTGTGGCGTCGGGGTCGTCGGAAGGCAGGCGAACCATGAAATGCATGAGCGCCCACGGTGATTCGCTGACCCGCGCGGTGAATTCCAGCCGCGTGCCGCCGAATTCGTGTACCAGGATGTCTTCGATCTGCAGCCGCACCGCCGTGGTGTAGCGGTCGCGGGGCAGATACACCAGGCAGGAAACGAAGTACTGGAGGCGGTCGGCGCGCAGGAACAACAACGCATTTCGCTGCGGACCCAGATCCACCACCGCTTTGGCCATCGCCAACAACCGTTCGGCGCTCAGCGTGAACAGTTCCGAGCGCGGAACGGTTTGGATGACGTCGAGCAGCAGCTGGCCGGGGTGGATCGGGTCGCTGTCGGCCATCGCCAGCGCCTCGCGGACCCGGCGCGAGATCGTGGGGATCTCCAGGACGTCGGCGTTCATGGCGGCAACCGTGAACAGCCCGACGAAGCGGTGCTCGAGCACGCCGCCGTCGGCGTATTCGCGAACGGCGATGGCGTACGGGTAGGCGCCGTAGCGCAGGTAGCTGCCCACCACGGATTGCGCCAGGACCAGCAGCCGGTCGTCGTCGGTCAGCCGGGGGCGCGAGCCGGTGCGGGTGCGCAGCACGCCGAGCCCGGGCGTCCCGTCACCCGAGACGCGGCCGTCGTGCACGTGGCAGCGTTGATAGCCGAGCAGCAGGAAATTCCCGTTGCCCAGCCAGCGCAGCAGGGCCGCGACGTCGTCGCGGTCCGGCGCCGAAAAGCGGTCTTGCGCGTTGGCTTCGACCTGGGCGGCGAGGTCGTTGAGCGCGGCGATCAGGTCCGATGCGTCGCTGGCGACCTGTTGCACGTCGGCGAGAACCCGGGGCAGCAGCCGCTCGACCTCGGTGAGCCCCTTGCTGTCGACGGACGGCAGGAGCTGCACGTGGATCCATGCCTCGCCGGCGTATTGCGATGCCCCCTCGGGCTTCGCTTCGACGCTGAGCAGATCGCCGGCGGGGTTGCGGTGCACGTCGAACACCGGCGTCATGATCGCCGTATAGGGAACGCCGAGCCGGTGCAGCAGCACGGTGACCGAATCCATCAGCATGCCGCCGTGGTCGGTGACGACCTGCAGCGCCGGCCCGAACCCGGCGGGGTCCTCCGCGGGGTAGACGGCGACGCGGCTCTCGCCGTCGGGGCGGTGCTGGCCGAGCCGGTAGTGCGCGCTCAGCATGGCCGGGGTGACGATCGCCGCCGGGACCGTCAGGTCAATGGGCCTGGTCTCCGCGCCGCCGGACTGGTCGCTATGGGGACCGCGATAGCTCTCCACATAGGCTTTCGAGATCCACTGGGGAATGTCCTGCTGCTGGGTGAAGGTCGTCCATGGCTCGAGGTCCTGTTTGGCTCCGGGATCGATCGTCATGCCGACTGCTCCCAACTGGCGACGGTTGTCACTGCGCTCAAACGCCCCGTTCCCGCGCGGCGGGGGGCAGAGCCGACACTAGTCGCGCGTCAGCTTGCGGTGGGTCACTCTGTGCGGCCGCGCCGCCTCGGCGCCGAGCCGTTCGATCTTGTTTTCCTCGTATGCCCCGAAGTTGCCCTCGAACCAGAACCACTTGGCCTCGTTGTCGTCGTCACCCTCCCACGCGAGGATGTGGGTGCAGGTGCGGTCCAGGAACCACCGGTCGTGCGAAATCACCACCGCGCAGCCGGGGAACTGCTCGAGGGCGTTCTCCAGCGAGCCCAGGGTTTCGACGTCGAGGTCGTTGGTGGGCTCGTCGAGCAGGATGAGGTTTCCGCCCTGCTTGAGCGTCAGCGCGAGGTTGAGCCGGTTGCGCTCGCCGCCCGAGAGCACGCCGGCCGGCTTCTGCTGGTCTGGTCCCTTGAACCCGAACGCCGACACGTAGGCCCGCGACGGCACCTCGGTCTGGCCGACGACGATGTGGTCCAGCCCGTCGGAGACGACCTCCCAGACGTTCTTCTTCGGGTCGATGCCCGCGCGGGTCTGGTCGACGTAGCTCAGCTTGACGGTCTCGCCGACCTTGACCGTGCCGCTGTCCGGCTCCTCGAGACCGACGATGGTCTTGAACAGCGTGGTCTTTCCGACGCCGTTGGGGCCGATGACCCCGACGATGCCGTTGCGCGGCAGGGTGAACGACAGGTCCTTGATGAGGGTGCGTCCGCCGAAGCCCTTGTCAAGGTGCTCGACCTCGACCACCACGTTGCCCAGCCGCGGACCGACCGGGATCTGGATCTCCTCGAAGTCGAGCTTGCGCGTCTTCTCGGCCTCGGCGGCCATCTCCTCGTAGCGCTGCAGCCGTGCCTTGCTCTTGGCCTGGCGCGCCTTGGCCCCGGAGCGCACCCACGCCAGCTCCTCGGTCAACCGCTTCTGCAGCTTGGCGTCCTTGCGCCCCTGCACCGCGAGCCGTTCGGCCTTCTTCTCCAGGTACGTGGAGTAGTTGCCCTCGTACGGGTAGGCCCGGCCGCGGTCGAGTTCCAGGATCCATTCGGCGACGTTGTCCAGGAAGTACCGGTCGTGGGTGACCGCCAGGATCGCGCCCGCATACGAGGCGAGGTGCTGTTCGAGCCACTGCACGCTCTCGGCGTCGAGGTGGTTGGTGGGCTCGTCGAGGAGCAGCAGGTCGGGCTTGGACAGGAGCAGCTTGCACAGCGCGACGCGGCGGCGCTCACCGCCGGACAGGTTGGTCACCGGCTCGTCGGGCGGCGGGCAGCGCAGCGCGTCCATGGCCTGCTCCAGCTGCGAGTCGAGGTCCCACGCGTCGGCGTGGTCGAGTTCTTCCTGCAGCCGGCCCATCTCCTCCATCAGCTCGTCGGAGTAGTCGGTGGCCATCAGCTCGGCGACCTCGTTGAAGCGGTCGAGCTTGACCTTGATCTCGCCCAGGCCCTCTTCGACGTTGCCGCGAACGGTCTTCTCCTCGTTCAGCGGCGGCTCCTGCAGCAGGATGCCGACGGTCGCGTCGTTGGCCAGGAAGGCGTCACCGTTGTTCGGCTTGTCCAGGCCCGCCATGATCCGCAAGACGCTCGACTTGCCGGCGCCGTTGGGCCCAACGACGCCGATCTTGGCGCCTGGATAGAAGCTCAACGTGACGTCGTCCAGGATCACCTTGTCGCCGTGCGCCTTGCGGACCTTCTTCATCGTGTAGATGAACTCAGCCATGCCGCGGTTGTGCCTTTCTGGTCTTGCGGGTATCGGGGGGATCCCCGCGGACCATCCTAGGCACCGCCGGGCGACGGCTAAGCCGAGAGAGGCAGTCCGTCACCGCCCGTGCCGTCGTCGGCCTCGGTGGTGTCGCCGTCGGCGTCCGCGGGTCCGCTCGCTGCGGTGGCATCCGCGGTGGTCGGACCGGTGTATCCGGGTTTCTCGATCCGGACGATCGCGCGCGACACGTCCGGCCCGACGGAGGTCGCCCGCATCTCCAGTGACGAGCGACGGTTGCCGTCGCGGTCTTCGTACTCGCTGGTGTAGACGTGGCCCACCACGATCACGGGTGCGCCCTTGCCCAGCGCGGCCCCCACCCCGGTGACCAACTTGCCCCAGCAATTGACGTTGATGAACAGCGAGTTGCCGGGCTCCCAGCCGCCCTCGGCCGTGCGCCGGCGCGAATTGCTGGCGACGCGGAATTTCATGACCTCCTGGGTGCCGACCTGCCGTCGCTCCGGGTTGTTGACGATGTGGCCGACGACGGTGAGCGGTGTTTCAAACATGGGTTGATCCCTTTCGATTGCGTTTGTGGCTATGGCTGCCAGTAGGCGCGGCGGCACCGACGGCTCGACGGGACAACGGGCGCCGGCCCACCCGCCCTGTGGACGAAACCGTGACTGTGGATCGATGCTGATGTCCGCCGATGATTGGAAGGCGTGGAACGACTACCTGCACTGGCAGACGGCCGACCGGGCCGTGCTCAAGCGGATCAACAAGCTCATCGCGGAGGCTTGCCGGTCGCCGCAGGCGGGCATCGGCAAGCCTGAGCCCCTGAAATACGGGCTCGTCGGCGCCTGGTCTCGGCGAATTACCCAGGAACACCGGCTCGTCTATCGGGTCGTCGGCGATGACCTGCAGATCCTCCAGGCCCGGTTTCACTACACCTAGTCGGTGGCGGATTCCTCGCGCGCCGGTCCCGACCCCTCGCGCTGCGCCAGCCGGCTCAGCATCGCGTTGTAGGCCGCCAGCTCGGCGTCATCGTCGCGGTCGGCGGCCCGGTCCAATCGTTTGGCGGTGCGACGGTCGCTGCGCGCCCACTGCACCAGCAGCGCCAGCATCACGATCACCAGCGGAAATTCCCCCGCCGACCAGGCGATGCCGCCGCCCAGCCGCTGGTCACCCAGCAGGTCGGTGTGCCAGCTCAGACCCAGCGAGCGGTAGTAGTCGGCGCCGAGCACCTTCTTGGTGCCCATCAACACCACCCCGAAGAATGCGTGCAGCGGTAGCGACGCGAACACCACGGCCACCTTGGCCAGCGGCGGGATCGGTCGCGGCGTCGGGTCCACCCCGATCACCACCCAATAGAACAGGTAGCCGCTCAACAGGAAGTGCAGGTTCATCGCCAGGTGCCCGGCGTGACTGCTCGCGGTGATGTCGAAGAGGTTGGACAGGTACAGCCCGTAGAACCCGGCGACGAACAGCACCGTGGCCACCACGGGGTTGGTGAGGAATCGCGAGAAGCGACTGTGCAGCCCGGCCAGCAGCCACTCCCGCATGCCCGGCGGATCTTGGTGGCCGGATGAGCGCCCCGCCGCGGGCAGCGCCCGCAACGCCAGGGTGACCGGAGCGCCCAACGCCAACAGGATCGGCACCAGCATCGACAGGCACATGTGGACCACCATGTGCATGCTGAACATCGCCGGCATGTAGCGCCCGATTCCCGAGGACGTCACGAACAGCAACGCCAGGCAGCCGAGCAGCCAGGACACGGTCCGGCCCGGCGGCCACCTGTCGCCGCGCCGGCGCAGCCGCACCAGGCCTGCCACATACAGCGCGGCGAGGACGATGGCCGCGGTGCCGAAGATCAGATCGAAGCGCCAGTCGAAGAGAATGCGTGCCACGGTCGGGGGCCCGTCGAAGTCATAACCGATCTCGGCTTCGGGGACCGACGGCAGCCGGGCCGGCGGGGGCGGCGGCGCGGTGCGGCTCAGCCCGACGGCGATGCCGAACGTGAGGCCGAACAGCGCGGCCTCGAGCAGCGCCAGCCTGGCCAGCGCGGCGCGTGCCCGCGACGGGCTCGGATCCGCCTGCAGCGCAGCCACACTCACGCGCCGCTGGCGCCAGCCGACGCCACCCAACAGGCACAGCGCGACGAACTTGGCGACCACCAGGCGCCCATAACCGGTGCTGAGCAAATCGCCGGGCTGGACCCGCACCAGGGCGTTGACCAAACCGCTCAACGCCATCGCCACCCAACACCACAGCGCGATCGACGAGAAGCGCCGCGCCGCCAGGCCGGTGTGGGCGCCGCCACGCAGGGCGTGGGCGAGCAAGGCGAGCAGGCCGCCGGCCCACAGGCTGGCGGCGACCAGGTGGATCAGCAGGCCGTTGGTGGCCAGGTCGTGCGAGCCGCCGGCCGACGAATGACCGGTCAGGCCGAGCGGGATGAGCGTCAGCACCGACGCGGCGAGCAACACCGGCGTCCACGACCAGCGCAGCACCGACAGGCTCGCCACCGTGATCACGGCGGCCAGGATCGCGGTCCAGCGCCAGGCCGAGGCGGTGGCGATCAGACCCGCCAACGACCAGATGCGCGCCGGGCCGATGTCGACGACCGCGCGACCGGACACGTCGGAGATGGTCAGTGGGACCAGTAGGGCCGCACACACCGCCCACACCCCCGACGCCACCGTCCCCAACCGCAGCGCGCGGTAGCCGTCGGCGTCGAGGACGCCGCTGCGTTGCGGCGGCACCAGGAAGGCGGCGAACAGGAACGACCCGACCGCCAGGACCGCGGCGATCTCCCCCGCCGCACGAACGAACGGCAACCCCAGCGTGGTCACCGGGCCCGGATCGGGCAGGCCCGTCGCGGTCAGCGCGCTTGCCAGCGAGAGCGTCCCGATCCCGGCGGCCGTGCAGCCCGCCAGGGCCGCGACGCCGGCCAGCACCGGCCACACCAACGCGCGGCGCTGGGACGGGGCAGCGGTCGGGGCCGTGCCGGCCGGCGGGGCGACGGTCATACACCCAGGGTATGGGCGCGGGTGCCGGCTACCCGGGTCGGCTGCCCAGCCGGTCCTGACGCGCCTTGAGCTCGCGGGCCACGAACTGATCCCGGGCAATGCGTCCGACGTAGTTGGAGTCCCGGAGAATGTCGCGCAATTCGCGCAGGAAGGCGGCTCGCCGTTCGGCCAGGTCCGGGGCGGGGCCGATCAGGTCCTGATCCTCGACGACCTGGCGCGCGGTGGCGAACAACAGCGTCGACACCGATTCGCTGCTGCGGACCCGGGTCTGGGCCACATATTGTCGACCGACGCCGAGCGCCAAGTCGGTCAGTTCCTGGTGGCCGATGCCGGCCGGGGCGTCGCGCAGCACGTCGGCGACGATCTCGTAGGCCTCGAAGAACACCCGCAGCATCGCGTCGGCCATCAGCGGACGCTTGGCGAACAGCAGGGCGTCGATCTCGTCGCCGCCGGCGGCGACGTGGGCTTGCCAGTTGTCGTGCCACGCCATCTCTTCGGCGATGTGGTCCCGGAAGGTCGCCGAGTCCGCGAAATAGAAGTCGAACTTCAGCAGATCGCGCAGCCGCGTCGCCTGGGCCCAGAACGCCGCCATGCGGTCGCCCTCGGCATGCCTGGCGTGGGCCAGCGCGAGCTCCACGATCGAGGTCTCCAGGAACGCGTGGATCACCGAGTTGCGGTAGAACGCGGCGGCGTGCTGGTGTTCGGGCGCGATGTGCCACACCGGCTCCCGGCCGCCGTCGACCCGGGTGATGGGGTGCCCGTTGGACAGGGCGTCGACCGCCGCCCGGACACCGTCGTGCGAGCGCAGGCGCAATGCGCTGGTGGACATCGGATTCTGTTTGCGTTCCAGATAGTCCAGCGAGTCCTGCAGCGTGTGGTGCAGCTGGCCCAGCGTCAGCGCCGCGCCGCGCGTGGTCAACAGCAGGGCGCACACCAGACCGGTCGCCGTCACCGGTGTCGCCTGCAGGATCCGCCACGCGACTTCGAACGACATCTTCTGCAGGGCAAGCCGCTTGGCGTCCGGGTCCTGTGTGAGCGGGCCGTGCGGGGCGCCGAGGTACTGGCGCATCGACACCGCTTCGGGGAACCGGACGTAAATCTTGCCGTAGTTGCGTTCGCCCTGCGCCCTGATGAAGTTGTACAGCCAGCCGACGCCCTCCGGGGTCTTCTCCCCACCTCGGGCGTAGGCGGCGTATTCGGCGGTCTCGTGCAGCTGGTCGAAGCTGATCGAAACCGGTTGCAGCAGAATGTCCTCGCTGCGGCCATCCAGGTACGCGTCGGCAACGTAGGCCAGCAGACCGAGCTTGGGCGGCAACATCTTTCCGGTGCGCGAGCGGGTGCCCTCGATGGACCAGCTCAGGTTGAACCGCTTTTCGACGATGTAGCCGACGTATTCGCGCAGCACGTACTTGTACAGCTGGTCGTTGCCGATGTTGCGGCGGATGAAGATGACACCGGAACGCCGCAGCAGTGGCCCCATCGCCCCGAACGACAGGTTGATCCCGGCGAAGACATGCACCGGCGGTAACCGGTTCTCCTGCATGGCCACCGGCACCACGGCGCCGTCGATGTAGGACCGATGGGAAAACAACAGCACCGCCGGGTGGGCTTCCAGGCCGGTGCGCATCGCGGCGACCTGATACTCGTCGTAGTCGATCTCGGGATCGAACCCGCGGCTGATCATCCTGCCGAGCACCGAGACCAGGTCGACCGACGCCCTGCTCCACCCGGTGGCGAGTTCGTCGAGCATCTTCCCGGCCTCGTCGACGGTCGCGCCCGGAATCTTCGCCAGGCCGGCGCGAAACCGGTTGGACGCCAAGATCTCCGGCTTCACCAGCCGTGGCGACTTGTACTGCGGCCCGAGGATCCGGTACTCGACGCGTTCCATCGCCAAGATCGCGCGGCGGATCACGAATTGGGCGAAGTCGCTCTTGTCGTCGCCGACGGTGGTGTCACGCCACTGCCGGCGGAGTTCGGAGACCGTGGCCGATTCGCCGGCCACCACCCGCGCCCGCTGGGGAGCGCCGCGCAGGATCTGGGCCTGCATGCGTTGGTTGGGGTGGTAGGGGTCCCGGCCGGGCAGCAGCCCCGTCAGCCTCGCGAGCCGCCCGCGATCCGGCGGGGGCAGCCAGAACACCCGCACCGGCACGATCGAACGGTCCTCCCCCGACTCAAGCTGCTCGGCCAAGAACGTCATCGCTTCGGGCGGCGCGTTGAGCGCGGGCAGCGTGACCAGGTCGAAGTTCGCGCCCGGATGGTCGGAACGCTGCTGATCCAGCCACGTCGTGACCAGTTCCATTTCGATCGGCGAGGCCATCGAGGCCAATACCAGCGAGTCGGTTTCGGCGAGGATGGCGCTGGTATCTGCCGCCGGTTCGGTCACGGACGCCCTCGGGGCGGCGATTCCGGTGATTCGGCGCCGACGGTTCCGTCCGCGGCGGGCTGTTGCACCTCACCGTCCTTGAGAGCAACCTCGGATGCGTTCGGATTCGCCGTGGGCGCAGCCTTTTTCGCGCGGGACTTGCTCGCCGATTTGGCCGGGGCCTTTTTCGCTGCGCCCTTTTTCGCGGTGGTCTTCTTGGCGGTGGTCTTGGTGGCGGTGGTCTTGGTGGTCCGGCTGCGGGCTTGGGCGGCCGCCTTCTTTTCGGCGTACAGGTCGACCTCGGGCAGTTCGCCGACCGGCCAGTTGGCGAGCGTGTCCAGATACAGCTGACGCACCTCCTCGATGCGCTCGGGGAGCGTGTCAACTGTCCAGTCCTGCACCGAGATCGGAGGAAAGACCGCGACGTCGACCGTGCCGGGGTTGATGATGGCCGAGTTCCTGGCGGCAACGAGCTCGGCATTGCGGATCACGATCGGGACGATCGGAATGCCCGCGGCCATCGCGAGGCGGAACGGCCCCTTCTTGAACGGACCGACCTCGGTGGTGTCCAGGCGGGTGCCCTCCGGGGCCATCAAAATGGAAAGCCCGTTCTTGGCCCTCTCCTCGACCGTGCGCATCGTCTCGAGCGCGGAGGCCGAGTCGTCCCGGTCGATGAACACCCCGTCCAATGCCTTACCGAGCAGGGCCATGATCGGGTTCTTCTGCAACTCCTTCTTGGCCACGGCGACCCAGTTATCGTTCACCAGCGCGCCGGCGATGACGGGGTCAACCTGGTTGCGGTGGTTGTAGATAAAGACGGCCGGACGCTGCGCGGTCAGGTTCTCTTTCCCGACGACATTGAGATGCACTCCGGTGGTCGCGAGCACCGTTTGGGAGAACACGGAGGTGAAGAAATTGGCGCCGCGCCGCCGGCTTCCGGTCAGCACACCCATCGCCACCGCGCCGGCCCCGACGGGGACGATCGAGCCGAGCCCGGCCAGCGTGCGCACCTGGCGCCGCAGGCCCACCGGACCGCGGCTGCTGAACCGCAGGATCGGCCAGCCGCGGCGCTTGGCCACCGCCGCCATCTTGCCTTCGGGATTCGTCGGCCGCGGATTGCCGACCAGATACATCAGCGCGACGTCCTCGTCACCGTCGGCGTAGAAGTAACTGTCCTTGAGATCGATGTCGTGCTCGGCCGCAAAGCGTTGCACCGCAGCGGCTTTGCCCGGACCCCACAGGATCGGCTTCTGGACACCGCCGGTGAGTATGCCGTCTTCGGTGGTCTCGAATTTGTTGGTGAGCGTGTTGGGGATGCCGAGGAACCGCGCGACCGGATTGACCTGGATGGTCAGCGCCGACGAGCTGAGCACCACGGTGTGCCCGCGGGCCATGTGGGCGCGCACCAGCTCGCGCATCTCGGGGTAGATCCGCGACTCGATGCGCTGGACGAACAGCCGCTCGCCGATCTCGTCCAAGTCGTCGATCAACCGGCCCGCCAGCGCCGCGGCGGCCTTGCCGATGAGGTCCTCGAACTCGATGCGCCCCAGGGTGTGGCTCAGGCCGGCCTGGACCATGCCGAGCAGTTCTCCCACGCCCATGTCGCGGCGCAGCAGCCGCTCCTGGGTCAGGATGACCGCGGTGAACCCGGCGACCAAGGTGCCGTCCAGGTCGAAGAACGCGCCGATTTTCGCGCCGGCGGGGCTGGCCATGATCTCGGCCACCGAGCCGGGCAGTCGCATGTCCGCCCCGGTTTCCGGGGTGTCGTCGGCCCCCCCTTTGGATGCGCTCATGAGCCCGACGCCGATCGAGACGACACGGCCGACTCGGTGAACGAGGCGGGGACCGCGCGCGGGGGCGGATCACCGGCCAGTGCCAGAATTTCGTCGAAACCGTCGAGCAGGCACTGGGCGAACAGCGCGTCGTTGCGTACCGAGGCCCTGTCGTAGCGCACGGTGATGGTGCACCACCCGCCACGCGAGATCAACACCACCATCATCGCCACGCCCGGCAGCGGGCCGATACCGTACTGCCGCAAGACTTTTGCGCCGGCGAGGTAGGTGTCACCCGGAAAGACGGGCAGATTGCTGGCCTGCACGTCCGAACCGATCACCGAGCCGGTGAGGCCTTCCAGCACGGCGGTGGGCAAGACGCTGAGCACCGGCGCAAAAGAACCGATGATGTTCATCGCGGGCTCGTCGCGGCGCTGGGTCATCTGCGCGCGGATCTTCTTCATGCGGGAGACCGGGTCGACGGTGCCGATCGGGGCGGCCAGGTTGACACCGGTGAACCGGTTGCCGCCGGCGTTGTCCGCTTCGGCCCGAAGGTTGACCGGCACCGCCATCGGCAGCGTGCTGATCGGCACGCCGAACGCCTGGTGGTAGCGGCGCAAGGCTCCACACAGCCCGGCGAGGTAGGCGTCGTTGATCGATCCGCCGCCGGCTTTGGCGGCCTTGTGCAGGTCGGAGAGCGGGATGTCGATCGCCTCGGTGCGGGTGGTCAGGCTGCGCCGACGCAGCAGCGGCGACGGCTCGGCGGCCCGGTTGAGGACCCGCATGCCCGACATGGCGTATCCGACGATTCCCGAGACGGTGGCCGCCGGTTCCAGCACCGCTCGCCCGGCCGCCGACACCGCCCCCGACAGCGCGCCCAGGACGCCGCCGACCACCGCGAGCGGGAGGTGGTTAATGCCTTGGCGCATCAGGTCATTCGACGTCAGGTCCTGCGGGATGGGCAGCGGCAGTGTCGGCTTCGCGGGCGGGTCGCGCTCGAGGTCATAGATCTCGGCGAACATCTGGACCCCGCCGACGCCGTCGGTGACGGCGTGGCTGACATGCAACAGGGTCGCCGCCTTCCCGTCCGCCAAGCCCTCGACCAGGGTGGCCGTCCACAGCGGCCGGGAGATGTCCATCGGTGATTGCAGGTTGACCTCGGCGAGGTCGAAGACGTCACGCAGGGTGCCGGGTTCGGACACGCGCACCCGGCGCACATGGAAATCCAGGTTGAAATCGGGATCGACCACCCAGCGCGGCGCCGCCGTCGGCAACGTCGGGACGACGACCTTCTGCCGCAGCCGCAGCACCCGCCGGGAGGCGTTTTCGAACCGGGCCCGGAACTGCTGCCAGTCCGGTGTGGTGTCCAACAGCTCCAGCGCCATGATCCCCGAGCGGGTACGGGGATTCGCTTCGCCCCGGTGCATGAGGTAGTCGACCGGCCCAAGCTCGTCGGACAGTTTGATTGCCTCGACGGACTCAGTCATGGTCATCAACTCGACGAACCAACCTTGTCACCGTCGATCACGCTCCCGCCTTGGTCCGCGAACCCTGATGGTCACCACAACGCTAGTCGGGTTACCCCCCTGGTGAAAGGAGATGCGAGGACTGCAGCGCGCGCTCAGCCGGCCGTCAGCTGGCGGAAGTGGCCGACAGCGGCAGCGAATCCAGGACCGAGCTGACGCGCCGCCCGTAGACGACACCCAGGAAGTCGGCGACGGCGTCGGCGGCCAGCCGCGACCGAACCGTCGGGGTGATGTCGAAAGCGTGATGCGCGTTGGCGAGTTCGGCGTGCGCCACCGTGGCGGCACCGGCCCCGCGCAGCGCCGCGCAGAAGGCGCGGGCCTGGCCACTGGGAACCAGTTCGTCTTTCTCGCCGTGCAGCACGAAGAACGGCGGCGCGTCGGGGTGCACATAGGAAATCGGCGACGCCGCGGTGAACCGCTCCGGCTCGTCGGCGTAGCGGGCCTTCACGACGAACTGCTCCAGGAACGGCAGCATCAGTTCGTGCATGTTGTCGAAGTCGGTGAAGTCGTAGACGCCGTAGTAGGGGGCGACCGCTTGGACGGTGGTGTCGGCGTCTTCGAAACCGGGCTGAAAATCGGGGTCGTTCGGGGTGAGCGCCGCCAGGGAGGCCAGGTGCCCGCCCGCGGACCCGCCGGTGATCGCGATGAAGTCGGGGTCGCCGCCGTAGTCGGCGATGTTCTCCCGGACCCACGCGATCGCCCGCTTGACGTCGATGAGATGCGCGGGGAAGGCGCTGCGCGGGCTCTTGCTGTAGTCGATCGACACGCAGATCCAGCCCAGTTGAACCATGCGGCTCATCAGCGTGTAGGCCTGCGGGCGCCTGCCGTTCAGCGCCCATGCTCCGCCCGGCACCTGGATGAGCACGGGCGCCCGGCACCCGGGGGCCAGGTCGTCGCGCCGCCAGATGTCGAGCAGGTTGTCGCGGCCGCGGGGGCCGTAGGAGATGTCGGAAGTCTGTGCCGCATACCGGCGGTGGGGCCCGGGCCTGCCCAACAGGCCACCGCGGGGGGTACATACGGTCCCGACGGTGGTCGGGTGGCATACCTGTTCACGGAAGCCGGGGCCGAAGGCCTCCTCGAGCGCGGTGGTGAGGGTTTGATCCGCCCGCTGGGCGGCCAACGTCTTGCCGACCCGTCCGATCGACGGATGCGCGACCCGCGACAGTGCGTGACCGGTGACGACGTGGGGCGGGAACTCGGTGAAGAGCCAGCCGGTGAAAAAGCCCAGCGCGAGTGGGCCGCCTCGCAGCAGCAGGCTGCCGGCCCGATAGGCGACTTTGGCGTCGGCCGCCAGGCGTGATGCCTGGGCGCCGGCCCACGAACAGCGCGAAGTCAGGTCACTGGCCACGCTCATGACAACGTCACCCCTCGACGTCAGGCACACGCCTCGCTGCGGTTAACGGCGGATTGCCGGCCGATGTTGTACGTGTGTCGAGGTTCATCACGATAACCGATAAACGCGGCGCGGGAAGGCTTTTCGTGCGCGTGGCGGCGGGGAATCGGGCCGGGGGGTGCGGTTGGATAGACTGACCTGCACATTGCCTCCGTAGCTCAGGTGGATAGAGCAAGGGCCTTCTAATCCCTAGGTCGCAGGTTCGAATCCTGCCGGGGGCGCGGGCAGGCAAATCCGCGGGCGGCGCAGGGAATCCCGCTACGTCGGGCAGCACGTGACGACGGGGTGGCCCCCGCCTTATAGCGCAGGTGATCAGCAGCCGACCGGACCGCCGCCCGCCGGGCAGGTGGGTATGTCAATGGGTAAACAGCTCACCGACGTCGTTGAGACGGCGAATGCGAGGACCAGCGCGAACAGAACTTTTCCCCCTGGTCATAATGGGAAAGCGTGCGCCCGGGCGGCATTCCCCGCGGCGTGTTTGGCAGAAACGGCAGAAACTCCCGCAGGAGCCGGGAGTGACCAAAACCTGTTGCGCCACTTGTCGTTGTGAGGTCAGCGGGCCGCGACGTACTGCCACCCCGCTTCTCGCTTTCGAATCAGCGCGGGATTGGGCGGGGCCGGTCGCGTCACGCGTCGCCGCACCCGGTCGGACACCCGCTCGATTGGCGCGGTGATGCAGGTCACGGCGCAATTTAGGGGGAAAATCAACGGCCACAGAACGCACCGTTAGAACCGGCGGTAATGGCTATTCGGCCCGGCCGCATACCAGCGGACGCCCGGGCTTGGTCAAAGTGACTATCCAAAGTTTGCAGATTCAGTATTCTGGGAACAGCGTGTCGTGACGAGCAGTTGACGCCCTCGGGGAGATCATTAGTTAGGGCGTCTTCTCTTCGAGGGGTTGGCGATATATGGCGTCAAATGACTGGCAGCCGGTAGTCCGTGTCGGAGAGCCGAGGTTCATAGCCGGCGTAGGAAGTCGCATCAAAGTCGAAGTGAAGACCAGGGGCTGGCTGAGCCGAGATTGGCGATGTTACTTCGGATCTCAGGTATCACAGCAGCAACTCGACGCCCGGTATTCCTCATATCCGTGCTGGGACGAAGTCCAGCGGATCGAGGGCTCCTGCTCGGAGAATGACGCGGAGCGCTACATCGAAATGATCGACGCGGCAATCCATTACGCCAATATTAAGTTGCGTAGCAATGCCATGCCGAGGACCGTCATCCAGGGGGCGGGCTTCGATCAGCGGGCGTGTGCGGTGCGTGAGCGTCAAGCCGAACTCGACGAGCTGGCCAAGAAATTGGCGAAACCGGAGTCCTAATCTTCCGCATGTCCGCCTGGGTCCCAGGGCCCAATGGCCGGGCAGGTCATGCGTTTGCGCAGGTCATTCCGGAAATTGGACGAAGAGTCCCAGAAGTTGCAGATAACGTTTTCATAAACACAGCATTAGTTGTAGATTCCGACTTCCCTGTCGCACCGGCAAAGATTGGCGCGTCGCACCGCTCCGGGGCCCGGCGAACTCGGCTCGGCGGTGAATGGCGTTCAACCACCGAGACGTCCAAAGACCGATCGCCGATGTTCTTTGTAGCGCCCTTTCTCCCGCGTCCGTCGGTAATCGCGCTCACACCGGCCGAGCCGGGCAACCGGCGGCGCAGTACCCTTACCTCGCCCGTCACTCCGCCGCCGAACGAACCGGCGGGCAGGCGGTCCCGCAAACCCCAAGCCGGAGGTGCCCGACATGGCCCAGTCCGATCTGGTGTTGCTCGATATCGACAACCGCGTCGCGCTCATCACGGTCAACGATCCCGACCGCCGCAACGCGGTGACGGCCGAGATGTCGGGTTTGCTGCGCGACGCCGTCGAGCGGGTCGAAGCCGATAACGACGTGCACGCGGTGGTGGTCACGGGGGCCGGCAAGGCGTTCTGCGCGGGAGCCGACCTCAGCGCCCTGGGCGCCGCCGGCGGCGGGGCGGCCGAGACCGGCCTGCAGCAGCTGTACGACGGCTTCATGGCCATCGGTAGTTGCCGGCTGCCCACCATCGCCGCCGTCAACGGGGCGGCCGTCGGCGCCGGTCTGAATCTGGCCCTGGCCGCCGACGTGCGCATCGCCGGACCCGCGGCGCTGTTCGATGCGCGGTTCCAGAAGCTGGGGCTCCACCCGGGCGGCGGTGCGACGTGGATGTTGCAGCGCGCGGTCGGACCGCAGGCCGCCCGCGCGGCCCTGCTGTTCGGCATGCGCTTCGACGCCGAGGCCGCGGTGCGCCATGGCCTGGCGCTCAGTGTCGCCGACGATCCGGTGGCCGCGGCGCTGGAGCTCGCCGCCGGGCCGGCGACCGCGCCGCGCGAGGTCGTGCTGGCGACCAAGGCGACCATGCGCGCCACCATCAGTCCGGGTTCGCTGGACCACGAGCAACACCAGCAAGCCATGCGCGCCGAGCTTGGGCCGCAGGCGCACTCGATCCAGTCACCCGAATTCGCACAGCGATTGGCCGCCGCGCAACGCAAGTAGCCGGCCGAGGTAGAGGGTCACAAATCGAGCAGCGCGATTTCCGGTGACTCAATCAGATCCCGTAACTCACAGACGAATTGGGCCGCCTGTGCGCCATCGGCGATGCGATGGTCGAACACACAGGTCAGCGACATCGTCGGGCGCACCACGATCTCGGCGCCGAGGGCCACCGGTCGCGGCTTGATCGCTCCCATCCCGAGGATGGCCGCTTCGGGGTGGTTGATCATTGGTACGCCATCGTCCACACCCAACGCCCCAAAGTTCGAGACGGTGAACGTCGAGCCCCGCAACTCACCCGGCGTCAGGGTGCCCGCACGCGCGCCGGCGATCAATTCTGCTGCGCGAGCGGCCAATTCTCGGGTGGTCTTGGCGTGGGCGTCGGCGAGGACCGGGACGAGCAGACCGCGTTCGGTGGCCGTGGCGATGCCCAGGTGCACTCGGTGTTCGACGCGCAGCTGCGGACCCTGCGGGGACTCCACCCAGGCCGAATTCAGGATCTCGTTGTGCCGCAACGCCATGACCAGCAGCCGCAACGTCAGCACGAAGGGTGTGATCTGCTGGTCCGTCGCGCCGAGTCGATCGGACAGCCGCATCAACTCGGTGCAGTCCACCTCGACGGTGACCTTCGCCGCCGGAATCTCCTTGTGCGACAGGGCCATTTTCTCCGCCATCCGGGCCTGCACGCCACGAACCGATCGGACATCGGCGCCGTTCCCGGTCCCGCCGGCCGCCGACAGCACATCCTCGCGGGTGATGACGGCACCGGGGCGGTGCGGTAACGAGGCCAGGTCGACCATCAAATCTTTGGCCAGTTTGCGCACCGGAGGGGCGGCCAGCGGGCGGCCGCTCCGCCGGCTGCTGTCGACGCCGGCATCGGCGCCATAGCCGACCAGTGTGGGCGGCGCCGTTTCAGCCGCCGGTGGGTCGTCGCTGCGCGGTGTCGTGTCGATCTGCACCAGCACCTCCCCCACCTTGAGCACATCGCCTTCGGCACCGTTGGTTTCGACGACCCGTCCGGCGTGCGGGCTGGGGATCTCGACCTCGGCCTTGGCGGTCTCCACCGTGCACAACACCTGGTTGAGCTCGACGTCGTCACCCACCGCGACGTTCCAATGCGTCACCGTCACCTCTTCCAGCCCCTCGCCGAGGTCGGGGACCCGAAACGGCTTGACCCGCTCCTGCGCGGACGGGGCGCTCACGGCTGTTCCAACGCGCGCTCGACGCAGTCCAGCAGCCGGTCGGGGCCGGGCAGCCACCACTTCTCCAACCGCGCAGGCGGGTAGGGGGTGTCAAACCCGCACGCGCGCAACACCGGCGCCTCCAGCTCGTAGAACATCTCCTCCTGGATGCGGGCGGCCAGCTCCGCGCCGAACCCCAGGCTGCGGGGTCCCTCGTGCATCACCACGCAGCGCCCGGTCCGGTGGATCGACGCGGCGACGGTGTCGAAGTCCAGGGGCACCAATGAGCGCAGGTCGATGACCTCCAGGCTCCAACCGCGTTGGCGCTGAGCCTCTTCCGCCGCGCCCACGGCGGTGCCGACCAGGCTGCCGTAGGTCACGACGGTGACATCGGTGCCCGGACGGCGCACCATCGCTCGCCCGATCGGTGGTTCGGGCCGGGAGGCGTCGACCACGCCGCGGCCCTGGTAGCGCCGCTTCGGTTCCAGGTACATGACCGGATCCGGGCAGGCGATCGCGTGGCGCAGCAGCCAATACGCATCGGCGGGGCTGGAGGGCACCACCACCTTCAATCCGGCGGTGTGCGCCCAGTACGACTCGGTGGAATCCGAATGATGCTCTGCGGCACCGATTCCCCCGAACGACGGGATGCGGACGGTCACCGGCATGTTGATCTCGCCGCGGGTGCGGGTGCGGTACTTGGCCAGGTGGCTGACCACCTGGTCGAAGGCCGCATAGGAAAACCCGTCGAACTGAATCTCGGGCACGGGCACGAATCCGCGCAGCGCCAGCCCCACCGCGATCCCGATGATGGCGGACTCCGCCAGCGGCGTGTCGAAGCAGCGGCTCTCGCCGAACGCCTCGGCCAGTCCCTCGGTTGCCCGGAACACCCCACCGGCGACGGAGACGTCCTCGCCGAACACCAACACCCGGTCGTCGCCGGCCATCGCGTCGTGCAGGGCGCGGTTGAGCGCCTGGACCATGGTCAGCGACTGCGCACCGAGGGCAACGTTTTCCACTGCCGCCGTGAGTGTTTCGTCGTGGCCGGCGGGACGATCAGCGAGCTGAGTCATTGACGCCTCTCAATCGCTTCGGTCGAGTTCGGCCCGCAGCTGCTGTCGCTGCGCCTGCAGTCCCGGCGTGATTTCGGCGTACACCGAGGTGAACACCTCGTCGATGTCGAAATCGGGCGCATCGACCACCCCGTCGCGCAATTCGGTGCGCATCCGCTGTGCGCGGCCAATGACCCGTTCCTCCAAGCGTTCCGACCACAGGCCCTGGGCCCGCAGGTAGGAGCGGTACCGCGCGATCGGGTCCAGCGCCGCCCAGTGATCGACCTCGTCCTGCGTCCGGTATCGACTCGGGTCATCGGAGGTGGTGTGCGGGCCCATCCGGTAGGTGATCGCCTCGATCAATGTCGGGCCGCCGCCGGCGCGGGCACGGGCGGCGGCCTCGGCCGTCACGGCGTAGCAGGCCAAGACGTCATTGCCGTCTACCCGGACTCCGGGCATGCCGTAGCCAATCGCCTTGTGCGCCAGCGACGGTGCGGCGGTCTGTTTGTGGATCGGCGTCGAGATCGCCCACTGGTTGTTCTGCACGAAGAACACACAGGGCGTGGTGAACACGGCCGCGAAGTTCAGCGCCTCGTGCACGTCTCCCGTGCTGGTGGCGCCGTCACCGAGAAAGGCCAGCGTCACCGAATCTTCGCCCAGCCGTTGCGCTGCCATCGCGGCGCCGACGGCGTGCAGGGTCTGGGTGCCTATCGGGATCGAGAGCGGGGCGCAGCACTTTTTGGTGAATTCCAGGCCGCCGTGCCAGGTACCGCGCCACACGGCCCCGACGTGCCCCGGCGGGATGCCGCGCACCAAAAAGGCGCCCAGCTCGCGGTATTGGGGGAACAACCAGTCGGTTTTGCGCAGGCACGCCGCCGCGCCGATCTGGGCGGCCTCCTGACCGCGGCACGACGCAAAGAGCGCCAGTTCGCCTTGGCGCTTGAGGTTCACGAATTCGGCGTCGAGTTCCCGGGTGATCACCATCAGCTCGTAGAGCCAGCTCAGCGTCTCCGCGGGAAGGTCGCGGCCGTAACGGCGTTCGGATGTCGGCGAGCCATCGGCGGCCACGAGTTGGACCGGTTCGAGGTCGACCGCCATGGCCATCGAAGACATCTGCGCCACACCGCCTCCCTCGCTGGGTGCCGCGTGGCCCCGCGAGCCACAGCGGGTCACAGCAAACGGTCAGCCGAGACCTACCGCGAGCGGAAGTCGATCGCCAGCTACACGAAAGGCTTCGCTCGCCGCGACACTGGCGTATTTCCCATTATGCCCTCAAATGAGAAGACACCGCGTTGATTGCGAAGACTGCGGAGCGTGTCGCGCTCCCCAAACGACGTGTCGCTGGAAAGCCATGAAACGGTCAGCCCGGGACGGTCTCACCCGCCCTGCGCAACGTCATCTGCGCGTGCTTGAGCACCGGTGAGTCGACCATCTGTCCTTCGAAGGCGAAGACCCCGCGCTCGTTGCGCGCGGCCGCCAGCACCCGTCGCGCCCAGTCCAGCCGGTCCTCGCTGGGGCGATACGCCTCGCGCACCACCGGGATCTGGCTCGGGTGGATACACACGGTCCCGCCGAACCCCAGCGCGACGGCGTCCTCGGCCTCGGCCCGCAAGCCGTCGAGGTCGCGGATGTCGAGGTGGACCGCGTCGAGCGCCACCCGGCCGAAGGCGGACGCGTTGAGCAGCGCCGTCGACCGCACATGGTGGGCGACGTCCCGGTACGTGCCGTCGGCCCGGCGGCTGGAGCTACCACCGAGCGTGGCGACCAGGTCCTCGGCGCCCCACATCAGCGCAACCGTGCCCCGGACCGCCGCGATTTCGGTGGCGAAGACCGCGCCGCGCGGCGTCTCCAGCAGCGCGATGACGTCGCGGGGCGCCAACGCTTCCACCTGCGCCGCCGATTCCGTCTTGGACAGCATCACCGTGGTGTAGGCGGTCGCGGACAGGGCCTCGAGGTCGCGGGGGTATTCGTCGGTGTCGGCGGCGTTGATGCGCACGACGGTGCGCTCGGGGTCCAGCGGCGTCTCCTGCAACGCCTTGCGGGCGGCGGGCTTGTCCGCCTCGGCCACCCCGTCCTCGAGGTCGAGGATCACCACGTCGGCCGCGGCGGCGGCCTTCGCGAAACGTTCGGGCCGGTCGGCCGGGCAGAACAGCCATCCGGGGCCGGCGGCGTGCAGGTTCACTTGGCCTCCTGGTTGGACGGGCGCTTCTGGACCAGCGTGGTGCGCGCGGCGCGCGCGACGACGTCGCCGTGCTGGTTGCGTCCGGTGTGCTCGAGGGTGACGATGCCCTCGCCGGGCCGGCTCTTCGATTCCCGCTTGGCCGTGCACACGGTTTCGGCGTACAGGGTGTCGCCGTGGAAGACGGGTTTGGGGAAGGACACCTCGGAGAAGCCGAGATTGGCCACGATGGTGCCGAGCGTCAGTTGCGACACCGACAGTCCGACCACGGTGGAGAGGGTGAACATGGAGTTCACCAGGCGCTCGCCCCGAAAGCCCGGCTGCTCGGCCGCCCAGGCGGCGTCGAGGTGCAGCGACTGGGTGTTCATGGTCAGCGTGGTGAACAAGACGTTGTCGGCTTCGGTGACCGTACGGCCGGGGCGGTGCAGGTAGGTGGTGCCGATCTCGAACTCTTCAAACCACAAGCCGCGCTGGACAATCGACTTGCCGTCCGTCATGACAGTCCGAGCGATCGCGCGATGAGCATCAGTTGCACCTCGGTGGTGCCCTCACCGATTTCGAGGATCTTGCTGTCGCGGTAGTGACGCGCCACCGGATACTCGTTCATGAAGCCATACCCTCCGTGGATCTGCGTGGCGTCGCGGGCGTTGTCCATCGCCGCTTCCGACGCGATCATCTTCGCGATGGCCGCCTCCTTCTTGAAGGGCTTGCCCGCCAACATCTTTGCAGCGGCATCGTAATACGCCGTGCGGGCGACATGGGCACGCGCTTCCATTCGCGCGATCTTGAAGCTGATCGCCTGGTACGAGCCGATCGGCTGGCCGAACGACTGGCGTTCCTTGGAATACTTGACGCTCTCGTCGACGCAGCCCTGCGCCGCCCCCGTCGCCAGCGCGGCGATCGCGATGCGGCCCTCGTCCAGGATCGACAGGAAATTCGCATACCCCCGGCCACGCTCGCCCAGCAGGTTCTCCTCCGGGACCCGGGCGTCGGCGAAGCTCAGCGGATGAGTGTCCGACGCGTTCCAGCCCACCTTGCTGTAGACCGGTTCGACGGTGAAACCCGGTGTGCCGCTGGGCACGATGATCGTCGAGATCTCTTTCTTGTCTCCCCCGACGCTGCCGGTGACGGCGGTGACGGTGACCAGCGAGGTGATGTCAGTGCCCGAGTTGGTGATGAACTGCTTGCTGCCGTTGATCACCCACTCACCGCCCTCGAGCCGCGCGGTGGTGCGCGTCGCACCCGCGTCGGAGCCCGCGCCGGGCTCGGTGAGCCCGAAGCCGGCCAGCGCCCGGCCGGCAGTCAGGTCCGGCAACCACCTGGTCTTCTGCTCCTCGGTACCGAACCGGTAGATGGGCATCGAGCCCAAACCCACACCGGCCTCGAGCGTGATCGCCACCGACTGGTCGACCTTGCCGAGTTCCTCGAGCGCCAGCGACAGCGCGAAGTAGTCGCCGCCCATGCCGCCGTACTCCTCGGGGAACGGCAGGCCAAACAGGCCCATCTCCCCCATCTTCGCGACGACCTCGTACGGAAAGCTGTGCTCCTCATCGTGTTTGGCCGACACCGGGGCCACCACGGTGCGCGCGAACTCGGCGACCGTGTCGCGAAGGTCCTCGTATTCCTTGGGGAGGGTCCCCGCGGTTATGGATGTGGTCATGTCTCGTCCTTGCTTTCTTCTTCCGGGATCAGCCGGGCCAGCACCTGATCCACGGTCACCTGATCACCCACGGAGACCAGCACCTCCACCTGCCCGGAAACGGGTGCGGCCAGCGAGTGTTCCATCTTCATCGCCTCGATGACGACCACCACGTCGCCTTCGGAAACCTCGGTGCCGGAGGGGGTTTGGACGGCGATCACGCTGCCCGGCATCGGACTGAGGATCTCGGCCCGCTGCGCGCCCACGGCGCGATGGATCTTGTTCTCCTCGGCCTCGCGCAGGTGCCAGGTGCCCCGCTCGTCGGCGATCCACAGGTGCCGGTCGGCTTCGGCCCACCGGTAGTCGCGGCGCAGGCCGTCGATCACCGCGCTCATCCGTGCCGGCTCGACTTGCACAGCGGCCGAATAGGTTTCCCCGTCGCCGACCTGCACCGTGGCGGACTCGGGAAGCCCCCACACGGACACGGTCTCGCTGCGCAGCGGGGTGCGCATGTCGGTGCGAACCGGCGCCGCGCTGCCGCCCACGCGCCATCCCGTGGGCGCCGCCCAGGGATTGCCGGCGAAGTGGCGCGCCCGGGACGCCAGGGCCGATTGCCGATAGAGGCCGGCCGCCGCGAGCACGTCGTCGGGGGCCGGCAGCGGCGCGAAGTCCGCCAACCGCTCGTCCAGCAGGGCGGTGTCCAGGTCGCCGGCGCGTACCCGCTCGTCGGCGAGCAGGAACCGCAGAAATTCGATGTTGGTTTGCACGCCCAGGATCGCGGTTTGGCTCAGCGCCCGGTCGAGTGTCGCCAGCGCCTCGTCCCGGTCGGCCCCGTGGGCGATCACCTTGCTCAGCATCGGGTCGTAGTCGCTGCCGACCAGCGTGCCGGGCAGCAGCGACGAGTCGACCCGCACGCCGTCGCCGGAGGGTTCGAAGACCCGCAGCACCCGGCCTCCGGTGGGCAGGAATCCGCGCGCCGGATCCTCGGCGTACACCCGCGCCTCGATCGCGTGCCCGTGCAGTTCGATGTCGTCCTGGGCGAACGTCAGCTTCTCGCCGGCGGCGACGCGCAGTTGCCACTCCACCAGGTCCAGCCCGGTGACGGCCTCGGTGACCGGATGCTCCACCTGCAGGCGGGTGTTCATCTCCATGAAGAAGAACTCGTCGGGACGCTCGGCGGAGACGATGAACTCGACCGTGCCCGCGCCGACGTAGTCGACGCTGCGCGCGGTGTTGCAGGCGGCCGCCCCGATGCGCGCCCGGGTGGCCTCGTCGAGCAGCGGCGAGGGTGCCTCCTCGATGACCTTCTGATGGCGTCGCTGCAGGCTGCACTCCCGCTCGCCGAGGTGCACGACGTTGCCGTGCGTGTCGGCGAGCACCTGCACCTCGATGTGCCTGGGGCGCAACACAAACCGTTCCAGAAACAGCGTGTCGTCGCCGAACGCGGAGGCGGCCTCGCGCCGGGCGCTGACCAGCGCCTCGCGCAGCTTCGCCGGCTCCTCGACCAGGCGCATGCCCTTGCCGCCGCCGCCCGCCGAGGGCTTGATCAAGACGGGGTATCCGACCTCGTCGGCGGCCGCGACCAGCGCGTCGTCGCTCAGCCCCGGTTTGGCCACGCCGGGAACCACCGGAACGTCGAAGGCGGCAACCGCGTTCTTCGCGGTGATCTTGTCGCCCATCACCTGAATCGCCTGCGCGGGAGGCCCGAGAAACACGACACCGGACCGCTCGCAGGCCGCGGCGAAATCGGCGTTCTCGGAGAGGAATCCGTACCCCGGGTGGATCGCCTGAGAGCCGGTGCGCACGGCCGCGTCGACGACCTTGTCGATGCTCAGGTAGCTCTCGCGCGCCGCGGCCGGTCCCAATCGGACGGCCTCGTCGGCCTCGAGGACGTGCCGCGCGCCGGCGTCGGGATCGCTGTAGACGGCCACCGAACGGATGCCCAGGCGGCGCAGCGTCCGGATCACCCGCACGGCGATCTCGCCGCGGTTGGCCACTAATACTGTCTCGAACACTGCACTCACATCCGGAAGACGCCGTAGGAGACGGGTTCCAACGGTGCTTGGGCGCACACCGAAAGGGCAAGCCCGACAAATGTTCTCGTGTCGGCCGGGTCGATGATCCCGTCATCCCACAGCCGGGCCGTCGAATAGTATGGGTTGCCCTGGTCCTCGTACTGCCCGCGGATGGGCGCCTTGAACGCCTCTTCCTCGTCGGCCGACCACGGTTTGCCCGCCGCGCTGAGCTGCTCACCGCGCACGGTGGCCAGCACCGAGGCGGCCTGCTCGCCGCCCATCACCGAGATCCGGGCGTTGGGCCACATCCACAAGAACCGCGGCGAGTACGCCCGTCCGCACATCGAATAGTTGCCGGCCCCATAGGATCCGCCGATCACCACGGTCAGTTTGGGCACCCGGGCGCAGGCGACGGCGGTGACCATCTTGGCGCCATGCTTGGCGATGCCGCCGGCCTCATAGTCCCGGCCGACCATGAACCCGGCGATGTTCTGCAGGAACAGCAGCGGGATCTTGCGCTTGTCGCACAATTCGATGAAATGCGCTCCCTTCAAAGCGGATTCGCTGAAGAGCACCCCGTTGTTGGCCACGATCCCCACCGGGTGGCCGTGGATGTGGGCGAACGCGGTCACCAGGGTCTTGCCGTAGTTGGCCTTGAATTCGCTGAATTCGCCGCCGTCGACCAGGCGCACGATGACCTCATGCACGTCGTAGGGCACCCGCGGGTCCGGCGGCACCACGTCGTAGAGCTCCGTCTGCGCGCACGGCGGCGGGACCGGGGATCGCACCTGCCACGGGCTGGGCTCGCGCGGGCCGAAGGTGGCCGCGATCGAGCGGACGATCCGCAACGCATGTTCGTCGTCGTCGGCGAGGTGGTCGGTGACACCGGACACCCGGGAGTGCAGGTCGCCGCCGCCGAGCTCCTCAGCCGACACGATCTCGCCGGTCGCCGCCTTGACCAGCGGCGGGCCGCCCAAAAAGATCGTGCCCTGCTCGCGCACGATGACGGCCTCATCGCTCATCGCCGGCACGTAGGCGCCGCCCGCGGTGCACGAACCCAGCACCGCGGCGACTTGCGGAATTCCCTTGGCGCTCATGGTCGCCTGGTTGAAAAAGATGCGGCCGAAGTGCTCGCGGTCCGGAAAGACCTCGTCCTGGCGCGGCAGGAAGGCCCCGCCGGAGTCCACCAGGTAGATGCACGGCAGCCGGTTCTGCAGCGCCACCTCCTGCGCGCGCAGGTGCTTCTTGACCGTCATCGGGTAGTAGGTGCCGCCCTTGACCGTCGCGTCGTTGGCGACGATCACGCACTCGCGCTCCGACACCCGGCCGATCCCGGTGATGATGCCGGCGCCGGGAGATTCGTCGTCGTACATGCCGTCGGCGGCCAGCGGTGAGAGCTCCAAGAACGGGCTGCCGGGGTCGAGTAGGCGGTCCACCCGTTCGCGCGGCAACAGCTTCCCGCGGCTGACGTGACGTTCCCGTGCGCGCTCGTTTCCGCCGAGCGCGGCCGCGGCCAGCCTGGTGTTCAGCTCGCCGACTAGCCGGCGGTGCTCATCGGCGAACGACGCCTCGGGAGCCTTCGCGGGCGAGGTCATCACCTTGTCCATCGCCGCAGCAGCCTCCTTGCCGTCGGGCGGGCCAGCTTTTGAGTTAATGGTCATTAACTCGGTGCCTGAGAATACCATTGCCGGCGTTGCCGGTCCAGGGGGCACCGTGCCCGGCGAATAACGCGAGTTAATTGCGAATAACTCGTGCTACGTTGGTGACGATTCACCACACGGAGGTCCGTCATGACAACGTCTGCCTCCGAAGGCCAGGCCGCTGGCGCTGAGGCCCCAAATCGTCGGAGCCAGTTGAAATCCGACCGCCGCCTACAACTGCTGTCCGCCGCCGAGCGGCTGTTCGCCGAGCGTGGATTTCTCGCGGTCCGACTGGAGGACATCGGCGCCGCGGCCGGCGTCAGCGGTCCCGCCATCTACCGGCATTTCCCCAATAAGGAATCGCTTCTGGTCGAATTGCTGGTGGGCATCAGCACCCGGCTGCTCGCCGGCGCCCGGCAGGTGCGGGCCCGAAACTCCGATGCTTCCGCCGCGCTGGACGGCCTGATCGACTTCCACCTCGACTTCGCCCTGACCGAACCCGACCTGATCCGCATCCAGGATCGCGACCTGGCGTACCTGCCCGGGGCGGCCGAGAAGCAGGTGCGCAAGGCGCAGCGTCAATACGTCGAGGTCTGGGTGGGGGTCCTGCGCGAACTGAGCCCCGAGCTGGCCGAGGCCGACGCCCGGCTGACCGCGCACGCCGTGTTCGGCCTGCTGAATTCGACGCCGCACAGCATGAAATCCCCCGATACGTCGCGCAGCAAGGGCGCGGGCGCCGCACGATCGCGCGCCGTCATGCGGGCGATGACGATCGCCGCGCTCGAGGCCGGAAACCAGTGCCCCTGAGCTCCCCGCCACAAGGTGAGTAAGCGCTTCAGCGCCCCGCACAGGTACCCTGCAAGCCATGAGGTGGACATGAACGATTCACGTCCCACCGAGCGGTTTAGTCCATCGCTACCGGGGCCGCAACAGCGCGGGTACGCGCCGCCCGCCGACCCCGCGTACGCCGATCAGACGCCGTACGCGCCCACCTATGGCGGGACGATGCCGCCCTGGGCGGCCACCGCCAACGAGACGAACACGACAAAGCGGTTACCGGCGTATTGGCAGCAAGAGCTGCCGCCGTCGGACGACCCGCACTCGCGGGGCATGGCTCCCCCACCTCCCGAGGGGCCGAAATCGCCGCGCTGGCTGTGGATCGCCGCCGGCGCGGCGGTGCTGCTGGTCGTCGCCTTGGTGATTGCGCTGGCGCTCGCCAACGACGCGATCAAGACCCAGACCGCCGTTCCGCCGTTGCCGGCGATGCCAGAAACGACGCCGGAGAGCCCGACCCCGTCGGCGCGTAAGTCGCCGACCCTCATCCCGGCGCCGATACCCCCGACGAGCGGCCCCGAGCTGCCCACCTCGACGACGGGTCCGGCGGCAATGCAAGACGTCGTCTACACCGTCACGGGCGAAGGCCGCGCGATCAGCATCATGTACATCGACACCGGCGACCTCATCCAGACCGAATTCAACGTCGAGCTGCCGTGGAGCAAGCAGGTCAGCCTGGCGAAGTCGGCGGCGCACCCGGCCAACGTCACGATCGTCAACATCGGGCACAGCGTCACCTGCACCGTCACCGTTAACGGGGTTCAGGTGAGCAAGCGCGTCGGCGGGGGGCTGACGATCTGCGACGCGCGGGGCTAGTGCCGATCGCAAGCGCGGCGCATGCGCCGGGCGCAGCGGGTCGGCCCATCGGGCTGAGGCGCCCTACGACGGCTCGGCCACGGCTTCGGTGACCGGGACCCCGCGCTGCGGGACGCGGACCACCAGCATCGCCACCAACCCGGCGATCAAGACCAGCGAAATCCCGCCCAGGCCGGCGCGCACGGCGCCGAACACGTCGACGAACACCGAGAACAGCCATGGCGCCAGGAACGCTACCGCCCGCCCGGTCATGGTGTAGAGGCCGAACGCGACGCCTTCCCGGCCGTGTTTGGCCATCTGCAGCAGCAGGGCGCGCGACGACGACTGCGTCGGCCCGATGAACATGCACAGCAGCAGCCCGCACACCCAGAAGGCCGCCGGGCCGGACGACGCCATCAGGGTCAGTCCCAGGGTGATGATCGCGGCCAGCGAGGCCACGATGACGGGCTTCGATCCGACCCGGTGGTCGACGAACCCGCCCAGCACGGCGCCCACCGCGGCGACGACGCACGCCGCCACCCCGAAGATCAGCACGTCCGCCTGGGAGATGCCGTACACGTTCACGCCGAGCACCGCGCCGAAGGCAAAGATCGCCGCCAGCCCATCCCGGAACAGCGCGCTGGCGACCAGGAAGTACACCAGGTTGCGGTCGCGGCGCCATTCCGCGGAAACCTCGGTCCACAGCTTGCGGTAACCGCCCAGCATGCTCGTGGGCTGATACAGCTCGGCCGGCCCGCTCAGCCGTTGCGCCACGAACAGCAACGGCAGCGCGAACACCGCCAGCCAGGCCGCCGCCACCAGCATCGCCTCGCGGACATAAAGCCCGTCCTGCAAGGGAATTCGCAGCAGTCCACGCGTCGCGCCCGGTCCCGAGCCCGATCCGGAGATGAATCCGGTGTAGATCACCAGCAACAGCAGGACGCTGCCGCCGTAGCCCGCCGCCCAGCCGAATCCGGATATCCGGCCGGCGGTCTGCGGTGTCGAAAGCTGGCGCAGCATGGCGTTGTACGGGACGCTGGCCAAGTCGCCGCAGGCCGCCGTCGCCCCCAGCAGCACCAGGCCCGCCCACAGGTAGCCGGGCCGGTCGCGGATGAAGAACATCGAGGCGGTCAGCGTCACCGCCGCGGCCGTCAGCACGCTCAGGGCCACCCGCCTGCGATGCGGTGACTCCACCCACACACCGACCGCGGGCGCCAATATCGCGACGGTCAGCCCGGCGATGGCCGCGGCCCGGCCCAGCCAGCTCGCCGGGGTGGTGCTGCCCCCGATGCCCACCCCGACGCTGCTGGTCAGATACACGGCGAAGACGAACGTGGCCACGATCGCGTTCAGGCCGGTCGAGCCGCAGTCCCACAGCGCCCACGCCACAACGCGAGATCGCACGGGGGCGGCGGAACGCAACTCCGGCTGACTCATGCCCGGCACTCTAGCGGCGCCACCGATCGGCTGCGGATCGCGTTTCGCCGGCTGTCTACGATTGGCGCATGCCGGTACCCGCTCCAAGCCCCGAGGCGCGCGCCGTTGTCACCGGAGCTTCGCAGAACATCGGTGAAGCGCTGGCCACCGAACTCGCCGCCCGCGGACACAATCTGATCGTCACCGCGCGACGCGAGGATCTGCTGAAGGATCTCGCCGCCCGCCTGAGCGACCAGTATCACGTCACCGTCGACGTGCGACCCGCCGACCTGGCCGACCCGGGCGACCGCGCGAAACTGTGCGACGAGCTGGCCGCCCGCCCCATCTCGATCCTGTGCGCCAATGCGGGCACCGCGACGTTCGGTCCGGTGGCGACGCTCGATCCGGCCGGCGAGAAGGCCCAATTGCAGCTGAATGTCTTAGGGGTGCATGACCTTACGTTGGCGGTGCTGCCCGGCATGGTCGAGCGCAGGGCTGGCGGCATCCTGATTTCCGGTTCGGCCGCGGGCAATTCGCCGATCCCCTACAACGCCACCTACGCGGCCACCAAGGCGTTCGTGAATACCTTCACCGAATCGCTGCGCGGCGAGTTGCGCGGGTCCGGCGTCAACGTGACGCTGCTGGCGCCCGGCCCGGTGCGCACCGACCTGCCCGCCGACACCGAAGCGTCGATCGTGGAGCGGCTGGTGCCGGACTTCCTGTGGATCTCTACGGAGCACACGGCCCGGGTGTCGCTGGATGCGTTGGGCCGCAACAAAATGCGCGTCGTTCCCGGACTGACGTCCAAGGCCATGTCGGTGGCGAGCGGGTACGCCCCGCGCGCCATCGTGGCGCCCATCGTGGGCGCGTTCTACAAAAAGCTCGGCGGCGGCTAGGCGCGGGGCGGGTTGGGCAGCCCTCCTCTCACGGTCGTGCTGGCCCTCCGCTCACGGTTCGGGCCGGCCCCTCCGCTCACGGTCGTAACGCAGCGGCGGTTTTGCGCGCTCAAAGTCAAGTGGCTAATGCATTTTTGTTAGGCGGCTTGGTCGAGGAGGGCGGCCAGGCGTTGGGCGGGGGTGTCGAGGTCAAGGGTTGGGCGCGGTCGTCGGTTGAGGGTGTCTTGGATGCGTTTGAGGTCTGCTGGGGTGTAACCGCTGAGGTCGCTGCCCTTTTCGAACCAGAAGCGCAGGAGGCGGTTGGTGTTTTCGTTGGTGCCGCGTTGCCAGGGCGAGTGCGGATTGCAGAAATAGACCGGGGTGTTGAGTTGCAGGTGAATGTCGCGCCAGCGGGCCATTTCGCTGCCACGGTCCCAGGTGATTGATCGACGAAGGTGTTCGGGTAACTGGCGCATCGCTTCGATCATCGCGCCGGCCACCGTCTCGGCGGTGTGATCGCCGGGCAAATGCAGCAGCATCGTAAAGCGGGTGGACCGCTCGACCAGGGTGCCGATGGCGCTGTTGGGGCCGACGATCAGATCACCTTCCCAGTGGCCGGGCACCGCGCGGTCGGCGGCCTCGGCGGGCCGGTCGCTGATGGTGAACACATCGTGGAATTTCCCCCGCCGTTCGGTGTGGTCCCGGGATTTGCGGGCCGCGCGTTTCGTCGACAAACGCTTACTCAGGTCGGCGCGCAGTTGACCACGAGTTTGGACGTAGAGGCACTGGTAGATGGTTTCGTGGCTCACCCGTGCCAGCCTGTCATCGGGGTGATCGCGCGCCAAGACATCGGCGATCAGTTTGGGACTCCATCCCTGATCCATCCAGTCCTCTATGGCCTCGCATAGCGCGCGGTCTTGGAGTTTGAATGCTTTGGGACGCTTGGCTTTCTTGGCGGCGCGGGCATGGGCAAGACCAGCGTGGTAATCCCCGTCGGGATTGCGATTGCGTTTGAGCTCACGGGAGATGACGCTGGCGTCGCGGTCGAGCTCGTCGGCGATCTCGACCTGGGTGAGGCCCTTGTCCAGACCCCGCATAATCACCAGGCGTTCATCGAAACTGAGCCGGTGTCCCCGCGCGCCCGGCCGGGTCAGATCACCTGGTTCGGCAAGGCCGGTATCAGAGCCCGTACCACTTCGTAATTGCATTGATCCAGCGTCATGCCACCAGCTCCATCCGGTCTGGATCGACACACCGACCTGACGGCCGGCTTCACGCAATGATTCCCCTGCACACACCCGATCAAAGAACTCTCGCCGCATCGAACGCGGATAAGCAACTGACACCTGCAACCTCCTCAAACGTGGAAATTGCATTGACCGTATGAATCTGCCGCGCGATTCTTCGCCGTGGCGTTACGCCCGCGATCGACGGCGACGGAGGCACCCCACTACTTTCGGCGGCGGCGACCGCCGGTGCCACCGAAAATGCTTCTCACCGCTTCGCGTATCGCCGTGTTGATGCCGCTTTTCACCGTCGGGTTCTGCAGCACTTCCTCCCACATCGACGGCCCCTTTTCCCCCTTGGGTTCCGCCGGCTCCGGCATCGGCGGGACGGGTTCGTTCGCGGGGACGGGCGGGTAGTCGGACTGGGCTTGGGGCGCCTGCGGATCCTGGGGGGCCGGCTGGGGTCGCGCCGGGGGCTCAGCCGTGTGTCCGTACTTTGCCTGCAGCGGACTGTCTTTGGCCGCGGCCCCGATGGCCTCGTTGCCGATCGACGCCATCAGCGAGCGGGGCACCCGCATGCGGGTCCACGCGACCGGGGTGGGCGAGCCCTTCTCGGAGAGCACGGTCACGACGGCCTCGCCGATCCCGAGCGACGTCAACGCCGACTCCAGGTCGTAGACATCGGTTTTCGGGTAGGTGCGCACGGTCTTGGACAGTGCCTTCTGGTCGTCGGGCGTGAACGCCCGCAGCGCGTGCTGAATCCGCGCGCCCAACTGGGACAGCACGTCGTTGGGCAGGTCGGTGGGCAACTGGGTGCAGAAAAACACCCCGACGCCCTTCGAGCGGATCAACTTGACGGTCTGCTCGACCTGCTCGAGGAAGGCCTTGGACGCGTCGGCGAACAACAGGTGCGCCTCGTCGAAGAAGAAGACCAGCTTGGGCTTGTCGATGTCGCCGACCTCGTCCAGGACGGTGAACAGGTCGGCCAGCAACCACATCAGGAAGGTGGAGAAGATGACCGGGCGCAACGACTGTCCGCCGAACTCCAGCAGCGAGATGATGCCGCGGCCGCCCTCGACGCGCAGCAGATCGTTCGGGTCAAGCTTCGGCTCGCCGAAGAACGTGTCGCCGCCCTCGCCCTCGAGGTTCACCAGCGCGCGCAGGATGACGCCGGCCGTCGTGGACGACACCCCGCCAAGGGATTTCAGGTCGGCCTTGCCCTCGTCGCTGGTCAGGTGAGTGATGGCATCACGCAGGTTGGCCAGGGTGACCAGCTGGTAATTCTTTTCCTTGGCCCAGTGGAAGATCAGGCCCAGGGTGGACTCTTGAGTGGCGTTGAGCCCCAACACCTTTGACAGCAGAACCGGGCCGAAGCTGTCGACGGTGGCCCGAACCGGAACGCCGAGCCCATCGGTGCCCAGCGACAGGAACTCAACCGGGAAGCCCGTCGGAGTCCAGTCGTCTCCCGTGTCGCGGGCACGTGCGGCGGTTTTGTCGTCGCCCTTCCCCGGTGCGGACAACCCGGACAGGTCGCCCTTCACATCGGCCATCAGCACGGGTACACCCGCGGCGCTGAGCTGTTCGGCGATCAGCTGCAGCGTCTTGGTCTTGCCGGTTCCGGTGGCGCCGGCCACCAGCCCGTGCCTGTTCACGGTCGCCAGCGGAATGCGGATCTGCGCCGTCGGATCGGCGGCGCCGTCGACCACGACGGTGCCCAATTCCAGTGCCTGGCCATCGACGGCGTAGCCGTCCGCGATCCGGCTCGCCGGCGTTGCGGCTGAATCGGTGCTCATCGTGCTGCGCCCCCTCTTCCCCAGTGATTCGGCATGCAGTTCGACAACGCTCACCCTACTTCTCGGGCGGACCCGGGGGCGAGGCCCAACGGCGACCCGCCGCGCCCGGCTCCGCCGCGCTTGCGATCGCCACGGGTGTTGATGGTGGCGACCCGCCGCGCCCGGCTCCGCCGCACTTGCGATCGCCACTAGTCTGAGCGCTGTGCGTGACGAATTGGTGTGGATCGACTGCGAGATGACCGGACTCGATCTCGGTTCGGACAAGCTGATCGAGATCGCGGCCCTGGTCACCGACGCCGATCTGAACATCCTCGGCGACGGTGTGGACGTGGTGATCCACGCCGACGACGCCGCCCTCTCGGCGATGGGTGACGTGGTGACCGAAATGCATTCGCGCTCCGGGCTGATCGACGAGGTGCGGGCGTCCGCCGTCGACCTGGCGACCGCCGAGGCGATGGTGCTGGACTACATCGGCCAACACGTCAAGCAACCCAAGACGGCGCCGCTGGCCGGAAACTCGATCGCCACCGACCGCGCGTTCATCGTGCGCGACATGCCCGCGCTGGACACGTACCTGCACTACCGCATGATCGATGTGAGCTCGATCAAAGAACTCTGCCGCCGCTGGTATCCGCGGATCTACTTCGGTCAGCCCACCAAGGGGCTCGCCCACCGCGCACTGGCCGACATCCATGAGTCGATCCGCGAATTGCAGTTCTATCGGCGCACCGCGTTCGTCTCCCCACCGGGCCCGTCTACCAGCGAAATCGAGGCGGTGGTCACCTCCCTTGACGGTGGACGAGACGCACCGGGACCAAGCGATTCGGCCAGCGCGCCGACGAGCCGCTAGTATCTACAGTCGCTGCTCGTGCAGGCCTGCGGGTCGGCACACAGCCATGGTGGGTGTAGTTCAGTTGGTAGAGCGTCAGGTTGTGATCCTGAATGTCGCGGGTTCGAGTCCCGTCACTCACCCCATTGGTCAGGGAGCGCCGCTCCCTGACCTTTTACGGTGTTAGCGACTCCGCGCACCGCTGTTGCACCGGTGAGTGGAATGCAGTGAATCGACAACGTCTTGCCTCGCCCATGATGGGAGCGGCCATCGCGGCCGTCGCGCTGTTCCTCGCGGGCTGCGGTGGTTCGAGCCACACGTCAACGACGGTCACATCGACCCCGCCGGCTGAGACCAAGACGGTGACGAAGACAGTCGCCCCGCCGCCCCCACCGGGCCCGAAGACGTCCATCGAGGCCAACGGCACCTACATCGTCAACAAGGACATCGCGGCGGGCACCTATCGGACCGATGGCGGCAAATACGGCTGTTATTGGGCGAGGCTGCGCAGTTTCGACACCAACGACATCATCGACAACAACGTCGGCGACGGCCCCCAGGTAGTTCGGATCCTGCCGACAGATACCGCGTTCATGACCAGAAGCTGCGGAAGCTGGCACAAGATCGACTGACCGCGCCGGTCAGGTGTTGGCGTTGCCCGCTTTCCACTCCGGCCACGGGACGTTCCAGTCGCCGAGCCCCTCGGTGCCCGGCAAGGTCGGGCCCACCGTGTGCACAACCTCGACGATGTCACCGCTCTTGCTGTGGTCGTAGAACCATTCGGCGTTGCTGGGGCTGACGTTCAGGCACCCGTGGCTGGTGTTGGTGTGGCCCTGGGCGCCGACCGACCACGGCGCGGAGTGCACAAAGACTCCGCTGTAGGACATCTGGGTGGCCCAGTCGACTTCGGTGCGATATCCGTTGGGCGAGTTGACCGGAACCCCATAGGTCGACGAATCCATGATCATGTGTTTGAACCGCGCGCCAACGATGTAGATGCCGTTGGCCGTTGGCGTGCTGTCCTTGCCCATCGACGTCGGCATGGTCTTGACGACCTCACCGTTGACCCGCACGGTCACGGTCTTCGTGGTGTCGTCGGCGGTCGAAATCACCTCGTCGCCAATGGTGAAGTGCGTCTTGACGTTGTCCTCACCGAACATCCCGTCGCCCAGATCCACGCCGTAGGTGTTGACGGCCACGTCGATGGCCGTTCCCGACTTCCAGAAATGCTCTGGGCGCCAACGTACTTCGCGATTGTTGAGCCAGTAGAACGCACCCTCCACCGGTGGGTTCGTGGTGATGGTGATAGCTTTCTGGGCCGCCGCCCGGTCCGCGATGTTCTCGTCGAAGCGGATCGCCACCGGTTGGCCGATGCCCACCACCTCGCCGTCGACGGGACTGACGTACGGCATGGTCAGGTGGGCCGGTGAGCTGGTCGCGAAGGTCATCTGCTTGCTGGCCGCGCCACCCAGCCCGGTCGCCTTGACGTTCAGCGTGTAGCGCCTGTTGTAGCCGAGCTGCTCGGTGGTGGACCAGCGCAGCCCGTCGGGGCTCAGCTTCCCGCTGATCGACCTGCCGTTTTCGTTGACCATGGTGACCGACGCGAGCACGCCGTCGGCGACGCTGACCGTCACGGGCGCATCCACCGTCACGCCGACGGCGCCGTCGGTCACCGAAGCCGTGAGCTTGGGGACCAGCAGGTCGGCAAAGGGCGTGCCCTTGTCGAAGATCACCTTCGCCGGCGCGGCCGCGTGGTTGCCACCGCAGGCGACGGCAAACACGGCAACCGCGGCGATCGCGGCCGCCAGCCACGATCTGCGTCCACGCAAAGGCGTCATCCAGTGACCTTCCATTCAATTCTCGAAGTTGGTCACCGCTGACCTCGCTGCAGGCATTCTAAAGGGTTTCGCCGACTCGACATGCCCACACCGGCGCGGGCGGCCGTTCGGTGTCTGCGCCGCAATGAATTCGTCACCAGGGCGAGGTCAGCGACCTCGCGGCACCACATCTGCGCGGGCTTCCTGCAGCTGCGCTTCGGCCCGGTCGCGGGTCGCGACGGCCTCGACGCGGGCGAGTTTGATGATGGCCGCCGTCATCACCGACGCGGCCGCCACCAGGGCGATCATCCCGGCGCGACCCGTGTTCAGCGTCTCGCCGAGGACGACCACGCCCAGCACCGCTGCCACCACCGGCTGTGACATCTGCAAAGTGGGCATGGACGCCGTGAGTGGCCCGGCCCGAAACGCCGACTGGCTCCACGCCACACCGCCGAGCGCGACCAGGATGCAGGCGTACAGCTCGGGAGTCCGAATCACCGCGCCGAGGCCGTCCCCGAGCCGGGCGACGACCTCCTTGGTAAGCACCGCGAAGATGCCCCACAGCGACCCCGACACGAACGCGAACAGCACCGCGGCCACGGCCCCGCCGCGGCTCCGTCCGGCCAGCACACAGCCGACCAATAGCGGGCCCAGGACGACGGCCACCGCGGCCCAGGTTCCCAGCGCGGCGCCCGAATGCCCTGCCCGCGGATTGCCGACGATGACGACCACGCTGACCCCGGCCGTCAACAAGGCGGCCCACATCCACTCGCCGGCGGTCACCGCGCGATGCGACAACCTGGCGTTGATGGGCAGCGCGAAGAGCACCGAAAACATCAGCAGCGCCTGCACCAGCAAAACCGATCCGCCGGCCAGGGCCGCTGCCTGCAACCCGATGCTGGCGGCCAACAGCACAGTGCCCCACCACCATCGTTGGCTGCGCAGCAGATTGGCGAACAGCTCGACCGAACCGACCGCCCTGTCGGTGATGCAGTGCGCCGCACGTTGCTGCAGGACGTCGCCGACCGCGACGCACAACGCGGAACTCAGCGCGAGCAGGGCGGCGATATCGGTTCGGCCCATGGGGATTACTCCGACCCATCCCGGATCGGCGCCGCGGTACCGGTCGAAGGCGTTGCCTCACAACACATGTCGGGTCACCCGCGCCCCGTCGTGGCCTTGGTGGGCCACCGTCTGATCAGTGCGCGGCCCGCGTCGGGCGCGTCGCGGGCCCAGCGGCCGCGTCCGACCGCGATCTCGCCGTCCTCCCCGATGGCGGACCGTTCGCGCAGCCAGACCAACGGCCGCGGCGCCCACCACGTCCAGCGGCCCAGCAGGTGGATGAACGCCGGAACCAGGACCATGCGCACCAGGGTGGCGTCGACCAGCACGCCGAGCGTGAGGCCCAGACCCAGCATGCGCATGAACGACACGTGCGCCGGGATCAGCGCGGCGAACGAAATCGACATCACCACCGCGGCGGTCGTGACGACGCGGCCGATGCCGGCAATGCCCAGGGCCGCACTCTCGTCGGTGGCGGCGCGCGCCTCGGCCGCGGTGGGCGGCGTCTCGCGCATGGCCTGCGAGGCCAGCCAGTACTCGTGGATGCGCGAGACCAGAAAGACCTCGTAATCCATGGCCAGCCCGAAGGCGATGCAGAACAGCAGCACGGGGATGTTGGCGTTCAGCGTCCCGTTGGGGGTGGTGCCCAGGGCGCCCAGGTGGCCGTCCTGGAAGATCCACACCATCGCCCCGAACGCCGCCGTCAACGACAACACGTTGCACACCAGCGCCTGCACCGGCAGCACCGCGCTGCCGGTCAGCAGGAACAGCAGCGCGAACGTGATGAGGGCGATCAGGGCGAACACGATCGGCAGACGCTGGGTGATCGCGTCGACGCTGTCGCGGTTGATCTGCGCGAGCCCGGTCATCTGAACCGCGCGCCCGCCCGGCCCGGCGACCTGATGCAACCGGTCCAGCTGGGTGTTCGAGGCCTGCGAATAGAGCGGCGCGGTGGTGGAGACGGTCAAGAACGCGCTGCCGTTGGCGACACCGGTGGGGGCGACGGGCGGCCCCACCCGATTGCCCTCGGCGAACGTCCCGGCCGGTGCGCTGACGGACGACACGTCGGGCACGCGCGACAGGTCTGCGGCGTACCGCTGCAGCTCGGCGGGGGTCACGCCGCGGGCGTCGGGCACGACGACGGACACCTCGGTGCCGAACCCGTTCGCGAAGTCGTTGTCCAGCATGTCGGCGACCTGGCGCGCCGACGCGGATTCGGGCAGCACGCGCTCGTCCGGGAAGCCCCACTTCACCCCCAAGAACGGCGCGCCCAGCAACAGCAGCAGGGCCACGACGCTCAGGCCGATCGGCATGGCGTGGCGCAGCACGTACCGGGTCGATCGGTACCAGAACTGCTCCTCGAGTGGCTGGTGTGCGTGGTCGCGAAACGACCGCTGTCCGTGCAGGATGCGGTGCAGCACCCGTCGGGCGTCCAGCACGTGCAGTCGGGGCCCCAGCAGCACGATCGCCGCCGGGGTGACCACCACCGCGGCGATCGCCACGATGATCGCGGTGACCACGATGGTGTAGGCGGACGATTTCAGGAAGTACATCGGGAACAGCGCCATCACCGCCATCGACAGCCCGACGGTCGTGGCCGAGAACAGCACGGTCCGGCCGGCGGTGGCCATGGTGCGATACAGCGCCCGGTCGCGGTCCTCGGTCCGGGCCAGCTCCTCGCGGTAGCGGGTGATGATCAGCAGGTTGTAGTCGATGGCCAGGGCCAGGCCCATGGCGATGCTCAGGTCCAGGGCGTAGGTCGACACGTCGGTGGCGAAGCTGATCAACCGCAGCACCGACATGGTGCCGACGATGGCCAAGAGGCCAAGGACGATCGGCAGCGTCGCCGCCACCACACCGCCGAGCACCCAGACGAGGACCGCGAAGCTCAGCGGGATCGCGATGGACTCCATCAACAGCAGATCCCGCTGGTTCTGCCCGTTGATCTGCGCGTATGCCACGGCCATGCCGCCGGCGCGCACGGTTACGCCGTCGCGGTCGTGCACCAGGTCGCTGGTGAGCGTGCTGGCGTACTTCTGCGCGTCGTTCTCGCCGCCTTTCAGCCCGGCGACGATCATCCCGGATTTGTTGTCCTTGCTGATCAGCTGGGACGCGGCCTGGGGGCGATCGGGCGGCATGGTCCACGCCGACGACACGTTGAGCACCCATGGCGATCGTTTCAGCTGGTCGACGATGCCGGTGGCGACCCGGCGCGCCGATTCGCTGCGGACGCCGTCCGGGGCCGTCACCACGATCAGCATCTGCTGATCGGTTTGGTTGAACCTGTCGCGCAGAACCTCGGTTGCCCGCGCGGACTCCGAGGTCGGGTCCTGGAAGCCTCCGCCGGAAAGGCTGTTGACCACCGGAAGCCCGAAGACTGCGGCCCCCACCAGCACCAGGAAGGCGATCCCGACGATACGGCGCGGGGCGGCAATGGCTAGCCGGGTGATTACCTGCAGCATGGCGTATCGCCTACCCGAAACCGCGCCTTTTGACCCGCCCCAGCGCCGACTGTTCGCATCGAGCAGTCACCCGGCGGCGGCCCACGAGGTTTGACCATCTGGTACTCGGGTATCGAACGTAAAAGCACACTCAGCACGTGGATTCGGTGTGCGCAGTGCCGGATTGCCTGGGCTACAAGCGGATTGGATGTGCAATGAACACGACGGACGACGGCACCAACATTCGGCATCCAAGCGAAGACGACTGGCAGGCGGTGTTTGAAAATCAGGCCCGCACGTTCGGCGATCCGGTGGGTCCCGAAGATCTCGAAGCGTGGAAACGCCGAGTCAACCTCGACGACATCCTCATCGCCGAGGACGTCTCCGATCCCGAGCATCCGTTTCTGGTGGGAACGTCGATCATCTACCGCGCGCAGCTCACCGTGCCGGGTGGCGCCAACCTGCGAGCCGCGTGGCTGACGATGATCGCCGTCGCGTCAACGCATCAGGGCAAGGGGCTGTGGGCGCAGCTCAGCGCGAAGGGACTCGGGATTCTGTTGGACCGCGGCTATCCGATCGTATGTGGGGTCCCGACGCAGACCGCGATGTACGACGGCTTCGGCGCCGGGGTGGCCAGCTACAGCCACACCTATTCGATCGACCGCCGCTTCGCGAAGTTGCGGGCCGCACCGAGCGGCAGCCGGGCACGCGAGGTCAATGCCGCCGAGGCGAGACGACACTTGCCAGAACTCTACGAACGGTGGTGTGCCGCAACCAATGGCGCGATCACCCGGGACGACGCGTGGTGGGCCGACTACCTGGACGACCGGGAAACCCAGCGGGGCAACGGGTCGGCGCTGCATTACACGATCCATCCCGACGGCTTCCTGACGTATCGGATCGTCGGATCGCAACAGCATGCGTTTCGCCCGCCCCTGGGCACGGTGGTTGTCGAGGACTTCTGCCCTATCACCGAGGAGGCTCACACCGAGCTGCTGCAGACGCTGTTGGTCCTGGAGATGTTCTATCGCGTAGAGATCGACGTGCCGGGCGACGATCCGCTTCCGCTCAAACTCACCGATCAACGCGCCGCGGAGATCAAGGGCGTGAGCGACTTCCTGTGGGTGCGCATCAACGACGTCCCCGAGGTGCTGGGCGCCCGCACCTACACCGCCGATACCGACATCGTGCTCGACGTCACCGACCCGCTTCAGCTCGCGGGCGGACGGTTCCAGCTGCAAACACGCGGTGGCGCCGGGAAGTGCACGCCCCACGACGGGACCGCGGACATCGAGATCGGCCTGGCCGACCTGGCCACCATCTACATGGGGGCGCACCGGGCTTCCCAGCTGGCCCGGGCCGGCCGCATCACCGAAGTACGCGCGGGCGCGCTGGCCGAACTGGACGCCGCCTTCGCCACCGACCGCGCGCCCTTCTGCGGCACGGTGTTGTGAATGAAACTGCGCGACAGTACCTTTCGTCTTCCATGCAGATCGCGCGGCGAACGGTTGACGACGGCCCAGCCCGGCAAGGCCCAACCGGCTGCGCGGGCACGCTATCCTGGGAAACGGTCGGGATTTCACTCCGCGGCAAGACGCCTGTTATTGTCGCCTACGCGGTCTGACTGACCACAAGCGCCGTTAGCTCAGTTGGTAGAGCAGCTGACTCTTAATCAGCGGGTCCGGGGTTCGAAACCCTGACGGCGCACAGCTCACCGATAGTTCATCGTTCGGTGGCTTTTGCTTCCACACTGGCGCCAGTGTCTCGGATCTCCCTTTTCATGGCCCTCGCGGGGGACCTACCATCGCTGCGACGGTGTTTGTCCAGAGGGGACCTGTGAAAACAGAGCTGAAGTGGGTCGAACCCCACGAGGGCCACTTCCACGCCAACATCGATGACCGCAGCGAGTACCGCGTCCACGCGGTCTCCACGGGAGGCTTCCGCGCCGAACGGGTCGACGAGGGCTTCGTGCACCACGATCTCGGCCGGGCGACCGACGCCGCGGGAGCGCGGGCGATCTGCCAGGACCTGCACACGCGGGCGATGCGGCGCGCGGCGTGGGAGGCGTACATGGCCGAGAACGATCCCCCGGGTTGGGAGTAGCCGGCGCGGGCCCAGCCACCAGTTGCCGTCGTATCCCCCCGCGAAAGCCCTTCGTACAGGTAATTTCTTGCTGGCACCGATTGGTCTTGCCGCGTCGAAGGAGCTGCAATGGGGTTCATCCGGCCCAATCTGCCCGTCGTCGACGTGGCCAACTGGAGCGCACGACCACGCGCCGAACGCATCGTGCCGATGGCCCGCCACATCGCCCAGCACGGCTTTGGCACCCCGCTGGTGATGCACGTGATGTACGGCGTGAAGATCGCGCTGTACATCCTCGGCGGCTGGCTGTTCGCGTGGTCCACGCGGGGCATCGGTGGCTTCACTCAGGTCAGCGCCTGGTGGGCGGAGCCGATCGTGTTCCAGAAGGCCGTGCTGTACACGATGCTGTTCGAAGTCGTCGGCCTCGGATGCTGTTTCGGTCCGCTCGCCGGGCGCTACTTCCCACCGATGGGTTCCATCCTGTACTGGCTGCGCCCCGGCACCATCCGGTTGCCGCCCTGGCCCGACCGGGTGCCACTGACCAAGGGCAGCAACAGAACTCCCGTCGACGCGTTGCTCTACGGTGTCCTGCTGGCGCTGCTGGTGTTCGCGCTGCTGTCCGACGGCACCGGCCCGATTCCCGCCCTGGACACCGCGATCGGCGTGCTGCCGCGGTGGCAGACCGTCGCCGTCCTGGCGGTCCTGGCCCTAATCAGCTTGCGCGACAAGGTGATCTTCCTGGCCGCGCGCGGCGAGGTGTACGCGCCGCTGACGCTGACGTTCCTGTTCGCCGGGACGGACATCGTCGTCGGGGCCAAGGTCGTCTTCATGGTGATCTGGCTCGGCGCGGCGACATCCAAGCTCAACAAGCACTTCCCGTTCGTGATCTCGACGATGCTGGCCAACAACCCGTTCATCCCGTCGGGACCGCTCAAGCGGTCGATGTTCAAGCGCTATCCCGACGATTTGCGGCCCAGCGCACTGGCGGGTTTCATCGCCCACTTCTCGACCGCGGTCGAAGGGCTGGTGCCGCTGGTGCTGTTGTTCTCCCACGGCGGCTGGCCGACGGCGCTCGCGGCGTTCGTGATGATCGTGTTCCACCTGAACATCCTGCTGGCCTTCCCGATGGGCGTGCCGCTGGAATGGAACGTGTTCATGATCTTCGGCGTGCTGTGGCTGTTCGTCACGCACGCGCCCCTGGGCCTGTCGAACATCGGCAACCCGTGGCCGATCGCCCTCCTGTTCGCCGTGATGGCCGGGACCGTCGCAGCGGGAAACCTCTACCCGCGCAAGGTCTCCTTCCTGCCCGGCATGCGCTACTACGCCGGCAACTGGGACACCACCCTGTGGTGCGTGCGCCCGTCGGCCGACGAGAAGTTCCGCGTCGGCTCGCGCGCGCTCGGCCCGATGCAGCACCTGCAGCTCGAGCGGTTGTATGGCAGCAAAGAGGAAACCCTGGTACCGCTTCACCTCGCGCTCGCCTTCCGCGGCATGAACACCCACGGGCGCGCGCTGCTCACCCTGGCGCACCGAGCGATGGCCGACTACGACGAGGACGACTACAACCTGTGCGAGGGGGAAGTCCTGTGCGCAATGGTTCTCGGCTGGAACTTCGGCGACGGGCACATGCACAACGAGTGCCTCATCGAGGCGCTGCAGCAGCGGTGCCGGTTCGAGCCCGGCGAGGTGCGGGTCGTGATCCTCGACGCCCAGCCCATCCACCGGCAGCGGCAGGAGTACCGGCTGGTCGACGCGGCGACCGGGGAATTCGAACGCGGCTACTGCGAGGTCGCCGACATGGTGGTGAATCAGCCCTGGGCCGACGACATTCCGGTGTACGTCCAGAGCGACCGCGTCAGCGGTTCCTGACGCGGCGAACCGCCACGACCACGACCAACGCCCCGACCCCGGCCAGCGACGCCAGCACCACGGGCTTCTGCACGAACCCGATCACCCGGGCCTTGAGGTCGTCGGCGAGGCGACGCGGGTTCGCCCGCTCGGCGAGGGAGTCGACGGTGGCCGCCAGCTGGTCCCGGGCGACGTCGATGTCTCGCTTGATGGCTTCGGGGTCGCGGTCCGCCACTGTGTCCTCCAAGTCGCCCACTATCCGGCTCATGCACCTGCCCGAACTACCCTAGATCAGCTGGCGGTAACCCCGACGCTCCGGTGAACAGAAAGGGCCCCACCTTGACCGAGACCACGCGGCTTGCACCCGGCGACAAAGCGCCCTCCTTCAACCTGCCCGACGCCGACGGCAACAAGGTGTCGCTGGCCGACTACAAGGGGCGCCGGGTCATCGTCTACTTCTATCCGGCCGCGTCGACTCCCGGGTGCACCAAGCAGGCGTGCGACTTTCGGGACAGCCTGGCCGAGCTCAACGGCGCCGGCCTCGACGTCATCGGCATCTCCCCCGACAAGCCAGAGAAGCTCGCCAAATTCCGTGACGCGGAGGGGCTGACGTTCCCGCTGCTGTCCGATCCCGATCGCAAAGTGCTGACGGCCTATGGCGCCTACGGCGAAAAGCAGATGTACGGCAAGACCGTCACGGGCGTCATCCGCTCGACGTTCGTGGTCGACGAGAAGGGCAAGATCGCCGTCGCGCAGTACAACGTCAAAGCGACCGGCCACGTCGCCAAGCTGCGCCGCGACCTGTCCGTCTAGCTGATTACGGCGGCCTCGGTGTACTCGGTGATCGGCCGCGCGATCCCCTGTTCGTCGCACACCCGCTGCAGCTTCTCCAGCGTCTCGTCGATGCCGGGTCCAAGCCGCCTGCCGGGGGTGAAGGTCGCCGGAAGGTGCTGCATGCCCTGGATCACGCCGATGGTCGGATAGTGCACGGTGCCTTCGGGGTCGCAGCGGTAGTCGGGCATCCGGTCGAGGACCGCCGTGAGCATCGACTTGAACACCACCCGCGCGACATTCGAGCCGATGCAGCGGTGGATGCCTAGCCCGAAGCTGAAGTGCCGGTTGTTCTTTCGCGCGAGGTCCAATCGATTCGGATCGGGGAACACCGCGGGATCGCGGTTGGCCATCGCCCAGGACAGCCACAGGCGATCGCCCTCCTTGAACTGCGTGCCCGCGATCTCGAGATCGGCGGCGATCGTGCGGCCGTCCCCCGGCGCGGGCGTGAAGAAACGCAGGAATTCCTCGGTCGCCGAGGCGAGCAACGTCTCCGATTCCCGCCTCAGCAGTTCGCGCTGCTCGGGATTTTCGCCGAGCCATTCGAGCGCGTGCGCGGTCAGCGCCGTCGTCGTGTCGAAACCTCCGCCGATGATCAGGCCGAGCATTCCGAGCAGTTCGGCGTCGGGGGCGGGTTCGCCGTCGATCCGCAGTCGTGCCAGCGCGTCCACTATGCCGGGGCGCGGATTCTCGCGGATCTCGAGGAGGTGGTTGAACAGGTCCGCGCCCATCGCCATCGTCTGCTCCAAAACCCTTGGGGCGTCCGGGGAATCGGCGGGCGTGTAGACGTTGGCGTGGGCCGGCTCGCAATAGAGTTGCCACTTCTTCAGCGGAACGCCCATCAGGGCCAGCGTCAGGACGGCCGGCACGACGTTCGCGAGATCGTCGACGAAGTCGATCCGCCCGGTTTCGATCTTCTCGTCGATGCTGGCCCGCACGATCTCGTCGACGAATGGCTTCCAGCGTTTGATGGCCGCCGGCGACAGGTAGGGGTTGAGGATGCTGCGGTAGGCGGAGTGCTCGGGTTCATCCATCTCGAGCATGCCGCCACGCACGCCGGTGCCCTGCGGAATCGTGGGAATGGTGATGCCCTTGTAGCCGGTGCCTTCGCCGGTGACGTCGTGGTCGTTGGACACGTGCGGGCATCGCGCGAGCTCGAAGACCTCCCGGCTGCCCGCCGCCACCCAATGCCCGTCGTAGGTGTCGGTCCACGCCACCGGGCACTTGGCGTGCATCTCCTCGGTGATTGCGGTGAACCGCTCGCGGTACTCCGGGGTGTGGCGATCGAAGTGGTAACGGTGGGTCTTGCCGGCCTTGGTGGGGGTGATGCCGGTGAGGGTGTCTTCCGTACTCACGGTGGCGTCTCCTGCGGACGAGTGGCTGCTGCCTGTAGAAGCAGTATGCGACGAGACTGTCGGTCTCGTTAAGCATTCGCGCGGCTTGTCGGCTCATCTGGCAGAGATCCTGTCCACGCGGCGATACTGGCTTCCATGAGTTCCCTCGCCGAGAAAGCGCTCACCGGATTCATCCGGTTCCACGATCACGTGTATCGCGGAACTCACGGCTGGATCGGGCACCGGATGATGTGGATGCCCAGCCTGTTGCTGCACACGGTTGGTGCGAAGACGGGCGCGCCACGCACGGCCGCGCTGGCCTATGGCCGCGACGGCGAGGACTACCTGGTGACCGCGTCCAACGGGGGCGCCGCGCGCTCGCCGGGCTGGTACCACAACGTGAAGGCGCGCCCCGAGGTGGAAATCAACGTCGGCCCGCGGCGTTTCGGCGCCACAGCGCGTTCCGTCCTGCCCGGCGACACCGAATACGACCGGCTGTGGAAGATCGTCAACAAGGTCAACAAGGGCCAGTACGCCAGGTACCAGGAGCAGACGTCGCGCCCGATTCCCGTCGTGGTGCTGACGCCCAACCGCTAGGCCAGGTTGGCCAGCAGCAGCGCCTCGCTGATCGCGGCGCGTTCCAGGACCCCCAGGTGCAGGCTCTCGTTGATGCTGTGCGCCTGGGTACCCGGGTCTTCCACGCCGGTGACGAGGATCTTTGCCTGCGGGAAGGCGGCGGCGAATTCCGCGATGAACGGGATGGAGCCGCCCATGCCCATATCGATGGGCTCGGCCCCCCACGCCCGCCGGAACGCCACGCGGGCCGCGTCGTAGACGTCGCCGCTGGCCTCGATGGCGTAGGGCTCGCCGAGGTCGCCGCGGGTGACGCTGACGTGGGCGCCCCACGGTGCGTGGCTTTGCAAATGGGCGGTGAGGGCGTTCAGGTGCGCGGCGGCGTCGCCGCCGGGGGCCACGCGCATGCTGATCTTGGCCCGTGCCCGCGGGATCAGCGTGTTCGACGCCTTCTCGATGGGGGTGGTATCGATGCCGATCACCGTGATCGCGGGTTTGGCCCACAGCCGTTGCGGCACCGAGCCCGACCCGATCTCCGACACGCCGTCGAGCAGGCCGGAGTCGGTGCGGACCCGCTCGGCCGGGTAGTCGGGGTAGTGCAGCGCGGCGGTGTCGGTTTCGTGCAGGCCCGCCACGGCCACGTTGCCGTCGTCGTCGTGCAGGCTGGCCAGCAACCGCACCAGCACGGTGAGCGCGTCGGGCACCACCCCGCCCCACAGGCCGGAGTGCAGCCCGTGGTCGAGCGTGGCGACCTCCACCACGCAGTCGACCAATCCGCGCAGCGACACGGTCAGCGCCGGGGTGTCGACACTCCAGTTGTCCGAGTCGGCGATGACGATCACGTCGGCGGCCAGCGTGTCGCGGTGGGCGGCAAGCAATCGGGCGAGCGAGGGCGAGCCGGATTCCTCTTCGCCTTCGACGAACACGGTCACGCCGACGGGCGGCCGGCCGCCGTGTGCCCGAAAGGCCGCCAAATGCGTTGCGATACCGGCCTTGTCGTCGGCGCTGCCGCGGCCGTAGAGCCGTCCGTCACGTTCGGTGGGCTCGAACGGCGGCGACGTCCACTGGCCGCGGTCGCCCTCGGGCTGCACGTCGTGATGGGCATACAGCAGCACGGTCGGCGCGCCGGGCGGCGCGGGATGGCGCGCGATGACCGCGGGCGCTCCCCCCTCGCTGACGATCTGCACGTCGCCGAAACCGGCCTGCGACAACAGATCTGCCACCGCCTGGGCGCTGCGGTGCACCTCGGAGCGCCGGCCGGGATCGGCCCACACCGATTCGATGCGCACCAGGTCTTCCAGGTCGCGCCGCACCGACGGCAGCACCTCGCGGACGCGGTCAACCAGATCGCTCATGTCTTCCTCCTACGCGCGCGCCGTCGAGTGTGGGGGCCAGGTACGAAGACCGGCGTGAATTCGTCCAGAGGACCCACACTCGAAGACAGAGGGAGGAGCCTACGTCGTCTCCAGGATCGCCACCGCGGCAGCGGTGTCCCCCTCGTGCGTCAACGACACGTGAATGATCACATCGGCCAGGTGTTTGGCGATGTCGCCGCTCAACCGCACCCGCGGCCGCCCCCACATATCGGTGACCACCTCGATGTCGCGGTGGATGTCCTCGGGCAGCACGGGCCGCTGCGCGAAGCGAGACCCCGACCATGCCTTGATCACCGCCTCCTTGGCCGCCCAGCGGGCCGCCAGGTGACGCGCCGCCGACGAACTCTTGTCCGAGGCGTCGCGGCGCTCACCCGGGGTGAACGTCTCGGCGAAAACAGTTCCCGGCTGGTCGACCTGCTCGGCGAAATCAGGGATGGAGACGAGATCGATGCCTACTCCGACGATCGCCACGCACCGACCCTAGCCGACGTAAAGATCGTCTTCGCCGAGGCGGGCGTCGGCGTTGAGCAACATCGCCGCCTCCTGACGCTTCTCCGGCTCGTCGTGGTTGAACCGCCGGTCGGCCGGCTTCTCATACATCGGACGCCCGCCGGCGATCGCGGAGGCAAGCCGGCGCTGACCGGCCAGCAGGCGCTGCTCGGCCCGCTTGCGGTAGCCGTCCCGATCGGCCGGGTCCAGCGCGGCGATGAACGCCTGCGGGTGCACCAACGCGATCAGACCCGACACGTGGCCGAAGCCGAGGCTGGTCACCAGACCGGCCTTGAGCGGGAACTTGCCGCGCAGGTCCAAAGCCTCACGCACCCAGACGAAGTGACCGGCGGTGGCCAGCTCGTCGTCGACGCAATCCAGGCTGCGGTTGGGCGGGATGACGCCGTCACGCAGCATCTGGCACAGGCCCATCAGCTGGAACGCCGCCGCGCCACCCTTGCTGTGACCGGTGAGGGTCTTCTGGCTCACCACGAACAGCGGGTTGCCCGGCGACCGGCCCATCGAGTCGGCCAACCGCTCGTGCAGCTCGGTCTCGTTGGGGTCGTTGGCCAGCGTCGAGGTGTCGTGCTTGGACACGACCGCGATGTCGTCCGCCCCCACACCCAGCTTGGCCAGCGAGCGGGCCAGCTGCGAGTCCTTGCCACCGCGGCCGGCGCCGAGGCCTCCGAGCCCGGGCGCCGGGATCGAGGTGTGCACACCGTCGGCGAAGCTCTGTGCGTAGCCGACCACGGCCAGCACCGGCAATCCCATCTTGGCCGCCAGCGCGCCGTTGGCCAGCAGGATGGTGCCACCGCCCTGGGCTTCCAGGAACCCGAGGCGGCGCCGGTCGTTGGCGCGCGAGAACTTCGAATCGCTGATGCCCTTGGCCCGCATCATCTCGGTGTCGGCGGTGGCCGCCATGTCACCGAAGCCGATGATGGCCTCCAGGGTCAGGTCGTCGAACCCACCGGCGACCACGAATTCGGCCTTGCCGAGCCGGATCTTGTCCACGCCCTCCTCGACCGACACGGCGACCGTCGCGCAGGCCGCGACCGGGTGCACCATCGCGCCGTAACCACCGACGTAGGACTGCATGACGTGGGCCGCAACGACGTTCGGCAGCACCTCCTGCAGGATGTCGTTCGGCTTGGCCCGGCCCAGCAGGTTGCCGTGGTACATGGTCTGCATCGAGGTCATGCCGCCCATGCCGGTGCCCTGCGTGGAGGCCACCAGGCTGGGGTGCACCCAGCGCAGCAGCTCGGTCGGGGTGAAGCCCGAGGACAGGAACGCGTCCACGGTCGCCACGATGTTCCACAGCGCCACCCGGTCAATGGAATTGGCCATGTCCGGGGTGATGCCCCACACCGTCGGGTCGAACCCGGTGGGGATTTGCGCGCCGACCGTCCGCGACAGCTTGGTCTTCCTCGGAACGCGGATCTCGGTGCCCGCCTTGCGGATCACCTCCCAGTCGCTGGAGTCCGGCACCGGCCGGGCCACGGTGTGCTCGGGATCGAACTCGACGAACGCACGCGCGTCGGCCTCGCTGGACACCACGAACGAGAAGTCCTTGTCGAGGAACACACTGACCAGAAGCGGTGAGGCGTGATCGGGATCGATCGCACCGTCGTCGACGAATTCGCGGATGCCGCACCGCTCGACCACGGCGTCGTGGTAGCGATCGACCAGCTCCGACTCGTCGACCAAGTCGCCGGATTCGGTGTCGTACCAACCGGGTTGGGGATCGTCCTCCCACTTGACCAGTCCGGTGGTCCAGGCCAGCTCGAGCACACCGGCCGCCGACAGCTCGCCGGCCACCTCCATCTCGAAGCGGGTCCGCGACGAACCGTACGGCCCGAGTTCCGCGCCGCCGACGATGACCACCAGGTCGTTGAGGTCGACGTCGAGGTCCGCCCATTCGGGGGGCGGCGCGGGGCTGTAGCCGCGCGGTGGGGACGGCAAGGCGGCGATGCCGCCCTCGGCCTCGGGCGCCTCGGGGTCGTCGTCCTCGCCCGAGGCGGATCGCTCGCGGGCCTTGGCGGCCAGCTCGGCCATGTCGAGGTTGGCCTCCCCGAGCCCACCGGTCAGGTCGGCCTTGATCGGCTCTGCGGCGGCCGCCACCTTCGACTCGATGTCGCAGAGGGCCAACAGCATTGCCGCCATCTCGTCCGTCGAGTACGTGGTGACGCCGGCCTCCTCGACCGCGTCGACGATGGCGTCGTTGTGGCCCATCAGCCCGGTGCCGCGGGTCCAGCCGATCAGCGCGTGCGCCAGGCTGACCCGTGCCGCCCACGAGGATTCGGCGTGCCAACGACTCACCAACGCGTCGAGCGCCGACTTGGCCTCACCGTAGGCGCCGTCACCGCCGAACATTCCGCGGTTGGGTGAGCCGGGCAGCACGACGTGCAGCCGCGACGCGATGTCGCGCTCGGCGCCGATCTTCGATAGCCCGCCGATCAACCGCTGCACCGCCCACAGCAGCACCTTCATCTCCATCTCGGAGCGGGAGCCGGCCTCCGACAGGTCGCCGACGACGCGCGGCGCCGCGAACGGGAACAGCAGCGTCGGGGTCTGCGCGTCCTTGATGTGAATCGACTGCGGCCCAAGGCTTTCGGACTGCTCGGTGCCGACCCACTCGACCAGGGCGTCGATATCGGAGTAGGAGGCCATGTTGGCCGCGACCACCCACAGCGCCGCGCCGTAACGAGCGTGGTCGCGATACAGGCCCCGGTAGAACGCCAGCCGCTCGTCGTCGAGCTTCGACGTTGTGGCGATGACCGTGGCGCCGCCGTCGAGCAGTCGCGCGACGACCGACGCCGCGATCGAGCCCTTGGAGGCCCCCGTCACCACGGCGACTTCGTGTGCGTAGGGGCCGGGATCCGGATTCTCGGCGCCGGCCGCGATCCGGCCGAACAGCGACGCGTGGATCTGCCGGCCCGCGGACAGGGCCTTGCCCTGCCACCAGGTGGCCTGGGTGGCCACGACATGGCCTGCGCCCTCGAACCTTTCGGACAGCTCCACCCACCGGGCGTCGATGTCGCCCTCGTCGGTCAGCCACAGCTTGACCAGGTCCTCGCGGGCGCTGGCCCACCGGTCGTCGAACAGCACCGCCTTCTTCGGCTCGAACACGGGCGCGACCAGGCGTGGCCAGTCCGCGCCGAGTTCGGCGGTCACCAGGTCGATCAGCTCGGCATCGGTGGCCGCCGGCGACGCGCTGACCGGGTCGTCGAGGCCCAGCTGGTTCAGCACCAGGCGGGCCGCCGAAGCCAGCACGCCGTCGCGTCCGGTGATCTGGGCGGTGAATTCGCCCAGCGCGGCCGCGTCGATGGTCGCACCGCCACCGCCACCGCCCGACGATGGCAGCGCGACCGAGATGCCGTGGCGCGCGGCGACGGACGCGACCGCGGCGTCGATGGCCTTGTCGACGGCGGCGGCGTCGGCCAGGGCCCCCTCGTGCAGATGACCCATGGCGCCGCCGCGGACGCTGGTGCCCTCGCGGGTTCCCAGCGCCACTTCGACCGTGACGTGCTTGGCCCAACCCTCGCCCAGCTCCCAGGTCTTCTTGACCCGCTCGGCGATGGCGGCGGGCCGCTTGCCCGACGGGCCCAGCACCGTGCGCAGCTGGTCGTTGATCGCGTCGGAAAGCACTGGGCCGTAAGGCTTGTAGGTGCGCGCCAGCTTGGTCACCTGGGCGCGCAGCCCGGCCAGGTCGGCTTCGGCGGCGCCGTCGATGGCGCCGAGGTTCAGCTCCGAACCCAGGTCCACCAGCAGCTGGTTGCGCCGCGATGAGGCACCGTCGGTGATGGATTCGATGGAGTCCAGCTCCTCGATCTGGTCGATGCGCATCTTGGCCGACAACGCGATCAACGCCAACGTCGCGTCGGCGGCGTCGAATCCGATGTCGTCGGGGCGCGGGCCCGATGCGGCGGCCGCCGGTGCCGGGGCGGCCGGGGCGGCCTCCACCGGCGAACCGGATGCCTCCGGTGCCTCGACCGCGACCTCGTCGACCTCGGGCTCCGGCTCGGGATCGGTGTCGGTCGCGAACAGCACCGCGGCGTCGCGCTCGGCGTTGAGCACTTCGACTGTGCTGTGGGCATATTCGGGGAGCTTGAGCGTGTTGGTGGCCAGCCCGGCGACGGTCGGCGCGGACTTCACGCCGATCTCGACGAACCGCTCCACACCCAGGCCGCCGGCGGCCTCCTCGGTGAACAGCAGGTCCTGGGTCTCGATCCAGCGCACCGGGCTGGCGAACTGCCAGGCCAGCAGCTCGATCAGGACGGTGCGCGCCATCTCGATGCGACGCTCGGCGAGCCAGGTGTCGTAGTCGGCGAGGATGGGGTCGAGCGGCTCGGCCGGCACCAGGTCACGGATCTCCTGGATGAAGTCGCGGTCCAGGGTGAACGGGCGGGGCACCAGGTTGGGGATGTAGCGCCCGATGATGACGTCGGGATCCTTGTCGCGCGGCATGACCCGGTCGAGGGAGCGCCGGAACTCCGCGACGCCCACCCGCAACACCCGCGAGTGGAACGGCACGTCGATGCCCGGCACCAGGATGAACGAGCGCTTGCCGCCGGTGATCTCGCGACGCCGCTCCACCTCGGCCTCCAGCGCCTCGAGCCCGCGGACCGTGCCGGCGATCGCATACTGTGAGCCGCGCAGGTTGAAGTTGACGATCTCGAGGAACTCGCCTGTGCTCTCGGCGATTCCCGCCACGAACCCCGGGACCTCGTCATCGGGGAGGTCGATCTGCGACGGCCGGATCGCCGCCAGCCGGTAGTTGGACCGGCCCAGCTCGTCGCGGGGCACGATGTCGTGCATCTTCGATCCACGGTGAAACACCGTCTCCAGCAACGCTTCCAGCTCATAGATGCCGGTCACGCAGGCCAGCGCGGTGTACTCGCCGACGGAGTGCCCGCAGGCGATCGCGTCTTCGACGAAGGCCCCCTGCTCGCGCATCTCGGCGACCTGCGCCGCCGCCACCGTGGCCATCGCGACCTGGGTGAACTGCGTCAGGTACAGCACCCCCTCGGGGTGGTTGTAGGGCACCCCGCTGGCGATGATGCTGGTCGGGTTGTCGCGCACCACGTGCAGCACCGAGAAGCCGAGTGTGTCGCGGGTGAACTTGTCCGCCTTGTCCCACACCTTGCGGGCGGCCTTGGACCGGGCGCGCACATCCATGCCCATGCCCTTGTGCTGAATTCCCTGACCGGGGAACGCGTAGACGGTGTGCGGGGCGGCCAGGCGCGCCGTCGCCGACATCACCAGGTCGGATCCAACCTTGGCGGTGACCTCCAAAACCTCTGCGCCCTGGTCGATCCCGACACGGTCAACGCGGAAGGCGACCTCGTCGCCGGGACGCACCATGCCCAGGAAGCGGGCGGTCCAGCCGATCAGCCGCGCCGGCGGGCGGGCCTGGCCGTCGGTGGCGGTCACCGCGTGCTGGGCGGCCGCCGACAGCCACATGCCGTGCACGATGGGCGATTCCAGGCCGGCCAGCAGGGCGGCGGCCCGGTCGGTGTGGATGGGGTTGTGGTCGCCGGACACCACCGCGAACGGTCGCATGTCGACGGGCGCGGTGGTGGTGACGTCGCGGCGGCGCCGACGCGGAGTGTCGGTGGCGTTTTCGGAGACCGCGCCACCGGCGCGCACCGGGTCGGCCAGTTCGGCCGCACCGGTGCGTCCGAGGATCGCAAAGCGCTCGTCGAGGGTCGCGATCACCTCACCGTCGGCGCCGGCGATGGTGACCGAGACGGGAACGACACGCCCCATATCGGTGTCGGCGGCCGCCAAAGCCGTTGCGGTGATCGTCAATTGGGCCGGGTTCTTCGGCAGCGCGCCGATCATGTGCGCGGCGTGGTCGAGATGCACCAGGCTCAGCAGCCCCTCCACCACCGGGATGCCGGTGTCGGTGACCGCCGAACCGATTGCGGAGAAGACCGCGGGCCAGCACGGGCCAACGAGGGCGTCGGGCACGGTGGTGAGGCTGGGCGCCAACGGCTCCCCGAAGGTGGCCGTGACACCGGTGTGGTCGGCGACGCGCTCGGGGTCCCAGTCCACCGTGACGGTGGCCGTTCCGTCGGTGACCGGGGGCATGAACTCCGGCCCGTCGACGCCGGCGGCGATCGCCAGCACCGACCGCATGGCCGTGGCGGCATCGTCGGTGGAGACCACCGGCGTCGCGCCGTCAAGGGTGTTGGGGGGCAAGGTGAACGGGATCTCGACCCAGACCCCCGACACCGGGACGCTGAGGACGACGCGGTCGCCTTCGACCTGCAGCCGCGCCCCGGTCGACGAGTGCGTGGCGCGGCGGCTTTCGGGTCCTTCGGAGTCTCCGTGCACCAGCCACTCGGAGGGGTCGGCGATCCGGTGGACCGGGTTGATCGCCGTGCGGCCGGCCCACTGCACGTCCGGGGCGTCCAGCACGACGGCCAGCGGCCCGGTCACATCCGCGCGGCCGGTGCGGCGCGACGTGACGGCCGTCGGCTCGATCCCGGCGGCCAGCGCCTCGTCGACGGCCGCCTGCTCGAAGCGGTCCAGCAGTTCACCGACGGGTTCGTCCATTCGGGTGATCCCCGCGACGGCCGCGGTGCCCGGAATGATGCACACCTGGTCGGCGTCGTAGCGGGCATCGTGGGCCTGCCACAGCGAGTCGCTGCGCCACCAGCGCCGCACATCCTTGTCGATGACCGGCACGAAGTTGACCGGCTTGCCCACCGTCTTGCACAGGGTGACGAAGAACGGAACGTCGGCCGGGTGCAGTTGGACCGTCTCGGCGTCGGGGTAGCGCTCGAGCAGCAGATCGATCGCCGCCCCGGGGTTCTCCAGCAGGGCCTCGTCGTTGAAGAGCGTCTCGATGGGGCCGAAATCCTTTGGGTGCAAACGCGCTTCGGCGCGCTGCAACATCTGCTGGAAACGGTCGCGCCAGGTGTCGGCCAGCCACGGGCTGCCCGGCGCGGCGGTGTCGGCGGTGGAGTCGCCGTCCCCGATGGCCAGCTCGACGTAGCGCTGCAGCCACTGCAGGTAGGTCATCTCGCCGGCGTCGCCGAAGTACGGCTTGGCGGTGGTGGCCATCGCCGCGATGATCTCGTCGCGGCGCTGAGCCACGGCGTCGGCGTCACCGGCGACCTCGTCGAGCAACCGTCCGCAGCGCGAGGCGCTGTTGTCGATCTCGTGAATGTCCGCGCCGAGCTGGCTGCGGCTGGATGCCATGCCACCGGAGGCTTTCCCGGCGCCGATCCACTGGTCGGTGCCCTGGGTTTCCACCAGCATCCGCTTGACCGACGGCGAAGTCGTGGCCTCCTTGGCCGCCATCGCCGCGGTGCCGACCAGGATGCCGTCGATCGGCATCAGCGGGAAACCGTAGGCCTGCGCCCAGCGCCCGGACAGGTAGTCGGCCGCCCGCTGGGGCGTGCCGATGCCGCCGCCGACGCAGACGGTGATGTTGGAGCGCGACCGCAGCTCCGAGTAGGTCGCCAGCAGCAGGTCGTCGAGGTCCTCCCAGGAGTGGTGGCCGCCGGCGCGCCCGCCCTCGATGTGCGCGATCACCGGTTTGGTAGACACCTCGGTGGCGATGCGGATGACCGAGCGGATCTGCTCGACGGTGCCGGGCTTGAAGACGACGTGACTGATGCCGACGTCGCCCAGCTCCTCGATCAGGTCGACGGCTTCCTCGAGCTCGGGGATGCCCGCGCTGATGACCAGCCCGTCGATGGCCGCGCCGGACTGACGCGCCTTCTGCACCAACCGCTTGCCGCCGACCTGCAGCTTCCACAGGTAGGGGTCGAGGAACAGCGCGTTGAACTGGTAGGTGCGACCGTCCTCCAGCAGCTCGGAGAGCTCGTCGATCCGGTTGGCGAAGATCTCCTCGGTGACCTGCCCGCCTCCGGCGAGCTCGGCCCAGTGGCCGGCGTTGGCCGCGGCGGCCACGATCTTGGCGTCGACCGTGGTCGGGGTCATGCCCGCGAGCAGAATCGGCGAGCGGCCGGTCAGGCGGGTGAACTTGGTCGAGAGCTTGACCCGGCCGTCGGGCAGGCGAACCAGCGTCGGCGCGTAGCTCGACCAGGCCCGCGCCACCTCGGGGACGGCGCCGACGGTGAAGAGGTTGCGCTGACCGCCGCGGGTGGCGGCGGGCACGATGCCCACACCCAGGCCGCGGATCACCGGTGCGGTCAGCCGGGTCAGGATGTCGCCGGGACCCAGGTCCAGGATCCACCGGGCGCCGGCGTCGTTGACGCGGGTGATCTCCTGCACCCAGTCGACCGGGCGCACCAGGATGGATTCCGTCAGTTCCCGGGCCAGGGCGACGTCCAGGCCCACCTGCTCGGCCCAGGCGCCGACGATGTCGATGCCGTCGGCCAGGCGGGGGGTGTGGAAGCCCACCTCGACCTGCACCGGATCGAACACCGGCGAGAAGACGTCGCCGCCGCGCAGCTTGTTCTTCCGGTCGGCCTCTTCCTTCTCCGAGATCTGCTGGCAATAGAGCTCGAAGCGGGACAGCTGTTCGGGGGTGCCGGTGATGACGACCGAACGGCGGCCGTTGCGGATGGACAGCACGGGCGGCAGGACGGTCCGCACGTCCTGCGCGAACTCGTCGAGCAGCCGGCTGATGCGCTCGGGGTCCGCATTGGTGACCGACACCATCGGCGGCCGGTCGCCCAGCACGGAGATCCCGCGGCGACGGGCCACCAGCGTCCCGGCCGCGCCGATCAGCTGGGCCAACGCCAGCAGCTCGACGTCGCGAGCGCCCCCGCCCTTGAGCGCCTCGACGGCGAGCACGCCCTGGGAATGCCCGGCGACGGCCACCGGCGGCGTCGCGCTCAGATCCATGCCCTGCCGCGCCAGCGCGCGCACGGCCGCGATCTGGGTGAGCAGCACGCCCGGGATCGATACCGCGGCCGAGGTCAGGTGCTTGTTCGACGGGATCGGGTCCTCGGCGGCCAGCGCGCGGACCCACGTCAGCGGCTCGAAGCCGATGGGACGCACCACGACCAGCTCTTTTGCCACCGGCTCGAGGAGCAGTTCGACCTCACCGACCAGCCCCGCCAGATCCGATTCGATGCCGGCCGACGACACCAGTTCCTCGAGGGTCTCCAGCCAGGCGCTGCCCTGGCCACCGAACGCCACGGCGTAGGGCTCACCGGCCGTCAGGCGGTCGACAAGAGCGTGGGTGTCCCCGGCTGGGTGCGTGCCTCCCTGCGGGCCCTGCCCGTCGCGCTCGGCGGACACCCGGTCATGCTCGTGGATTGTCACCTTCTCTGTCTCCCCTGGTATGCGTCTTTACGTCTCGGTTCGTATGGGCGGTCACCACCAGAGGGTGGGCACTCGCCGGTGCTCCTCGATGCGGCGTGGTTCAGCGTCGAATCACAGCCGGGAAACGGCGGCCGGTGCGTTGTCGGCGACCGCCCGGATGGCGCTGAGCGGTGCGACGGACTTCATCGGCTGTACTAAGAGTGTCATAAGATTCCACCCCCGTTTGGCGTGGTGATCGGTTACTGGCGAGTTCTACGCATGGGTAACCGTGTCCTGGGTAACACGGGGTTTGACCGGCGGCGCGGACGCGATTCCCAAACCTGCTGCATGCAGGTGGTTACGGTCGAGTAGCTATAACTGCGCAGATCAAAGCAGTTTTGTTATCGAATCGTTATATAAATTTTTGGGGCCGCGGAGCGCCGTCTGAGCGGCATCACCGATGCCGACCGCGGGGCGGGCACACCGAGCCGGCGCGAAAATGAGCGAACGAGTGTTTGCTGGGCTTTCTAAGAGTCCGCGTCCCGGTCGGACCGGACGACGATGTGCGGCCGCTAGGCCCACTGCCCGAATTGGGGCTTGAGGATCTCGTTGATGTCCACGCCCACCCCGCCGACGCTGCGTTTGTCGATCTCAACCTGGTGCAAGTGGGCGGCGGGATGGGCGTACCCCTTGGGCGAGCCCCAGTTGTGCTGCCAGAAGTAAGAGCCCAAACCGTCGTGCAGTGCCCAGTCGATGGTCTTCGAATTGGCGTACACGCCTGTGCGCTGATGGCCGATGACCGACTCCCACGACCGCAGGTACGGCGCGATCTGGCTCTTGTACTGCTCATAGGACGGGTCGTCGTCGATCGAGGCATAGATGGGCGCCGTGGCGGGGCCGCCGGCCGCGGCGTGGAGCTGCATTCCGCGTTGCGCGTGCTGCAGGCCGGCGTTGGCGCCGCCCAGCCAGTCCGCGGTGTTGCCCTTGCCGTACTGGTAGCAGGAGACGATCTTGAGTCCGTTGCTGTGGAGGTCGCGCGCTTCGGCGACCTGGATCGGCTTGCCGAGCATCCACTTCCCGCCGGGCCGTCGGTCCGAGACGTACCGGATCGATCCCACGGCCCCCGCGGCGCGGATCTCGCTGGCCGGAATGACCCCGGCCGCGTAGTCCAGCAGGGTGCCCAGCGACGCCGAGGCCGGCGCGGCATCCAACGACGCACCCGCGGCGCCCAGACCCAGCAGGGCGGGCGCCGCGGCCGCGTATTTGAACAGGTCGCGCCGCGAAACCGATGACACAAGCCACAGGGTACGACACAAACCCCATATGACACATTGGTCACACTGGTCACATGTGCGTCACGGTGCCGCCTCGGCGCTGCAGCGCGCCCGCCGCGCCCAACATCGCGTAGGGGCCGGTCACCGCCATGAGGCTCAGCAGCGAGCGGACCCTGGGGTCGCCGCGCTGGAGATGTCTCAGCTCCAGCAGGGCGTTGATGTTGTCCAGCGTGTCGACCATCAGGCCGATGTATTGCCAGCGCCGCCGGTTGGGTTCGTCGCTGCCGAGATAACCGATGCCCAGGGCCAGGGCCCGGGCCCCGAAAATGCGGATCAGATACTTGAGCTCCGTGGACAGCATGTGATCGGGCACCCCGTTCATGCGAGTCTGGGACGCCGGGTAGGCAAACGCCGTGGCGCCCAGCAGGATCCGACCGACGGCGGCGGCGGCGAACGCGCGGCGCAGGCCCGCGGGCTGCGGCGGTGAGGCTGGTTTCGATGTGGTGGTCATGCATGCAGTCTTCGCCGCGCAGGTAGGTAGGTCGATTACCTTCGAGGTAGTGGTTTAGCTCCACGCAACGGCGTTAGGTTCTTCACGATGCCTCGGAGTGCAGCGGGTGTGGCGGTGCGCGAGTGGCGCACCCGTCGGCGATTGAGCCAGATGGAACTGGCGCATCAGCTCGGTGTTTCGCCCCGCCACCTCAGTTTTGTCGAGACCGGCCGGGCCAATCCCAGCCGCGCGTTGTTGCTGCGCATCGGCGAGTCCCTGGACCTGCCGCTGGCCGCGCGCAACCGACTGCTGCTCGACGGCGGCTACGCACCGATGTTCGGCGAGCACACCCTGGACGCCGAACGCATGAGGCCGGTGAAGGCGGCCGTCGACTCGGTACTGGCCGGCCACGCCCCGTACCCGGCCATCGTCACCGATGCCTGCTGGAACCTGATAGCGGGCAATGTGGGGTGCGTCGTGCTCGCCGAAGGGGTCGACGCGGAACTGCTGCGCCCACCGATCAACGTCATGAGGTTGTGCCTGCACCCGCGGGGATTGGCGCAGCGGTTGCTCAACCGCGCCGAGGTGCACGCCGCCATCCTGGGCCGGGTTCGCCGGCACGCGCAGGCCACCGCGGCCCCGGACATCCGCCGTCTTTACGAGGAGCTCTCGAGTTATCCGGTGCCCAAGGGCGGCGACCGCGGCGAGCGGACCGGCGAGCTGTACGTGCCGTTTCAGATGCTCACGCTGGACAACACCGAGCTCCGATTCGTCAGCATCATCGCCACCTTCGGCAGTCCGCTCGACATCTCCGTGGAAAGCCTGATCATCGAGTCGTTCTTTCCCGCGGACCCGGCGACCGGCGACTACCTGCGCGGTCTCGACGGTGATCGGAGGCTGCGCGCGATCGCTCAGCAGCACCCGCAGTTGCTGCCCTACATCGGCTAGGGTCAGCGCGTGGACCTTAATTTATTATCACTATAAAGTTAGTAGAGTTACCGCGAGCGCTTGACTGCCACCGGAGTTCAGATGGAACGCGACCAGCTCATCGACCTGACCCGCCGCGCCTTGAAGTTGGCGCGCGACAAGACAACAGACCTCGCCCCGAGCGAGCACCGGGTCGAGGCGCGGGACTACACCAGTCCCGAACGCCACGACCTCGACCGGGCCATGCTGCTGGCCAGCCCGCAGTTGGTCGGCTACGTGTCCGAACTTCCCGCCCCGGGGGCGTATTGCACCAAGACGGTGATGGGTCGGTCCATCCTGTTGACCCGGACTGCCGATGGCTCGGTGAAGGCGTTCGACAACGTGTGCCTGCATCGGCAGTCGCAGGTGGTCACGGGATGCGGCACCGCGAAGCGGTTCACCTGTCCCTACCACGCGTGGACATACGACAACACCGGGCGGTTAGTGGGTCTGCCGGGGCGTGAGGGTTTTCCCAGCACTGCCGTCAAGTCCGACGGCCTGGCCGAACTCCCGGCCACCGAGTTCGCCGGATTCCTCTGGGTCTCACTGGATCCCGGTACGACGCTGGACGTGGCCGCGCACCTGGGACCGCTGGCCGACGAACTCGATTCCTGGGGCATCGGGCGCTGGTCGCCGTTGGGCGAGAAGGTGCTCGACACGCCGATCAACTGGAAGCTGGCGATCGACACCTTCGCCGAGAACTACCATTTCGCCACCGTCCACCAGCAGACGTTCGCCACCATCGCCCGCAGCAACTGCACGGTGTTCGACTCCTTCGGCCCGCACCACCGGCTGATCTTTCCGCTCAACACCATTCTGGAACTCGACGAGGTGCCCGAGGAACAGTGGAATCCGTTCCACAACATGGTCGTGATCTACGCGCTGTTCCCCAACATCGTGCTGTCAGTGACGATCGCCAACGGCGAACTGTTCCGCGTCTACCCCGGTGATCAGCCGGGCCGCTCGATCACCGTGCACCAGAACGCCACACCGCAGGACCTGTCCGACGAATCGGTGGCCGCCGGCGCTCAGGCCGTCTTCGAATACGCGCACGCCACCGTGCGTGACGAGGACTACCGGTTGGTGCAGGGGCTCCAGGCCAACCTCGAGTCGGGCGCCCGCGACCACCTGGTGTTCGGCCGCAACGAGCCGGGGCTGCAGCACCGACACATCACGTGGGCTCAGGCGCTGGCGAGTTCAGCTCGCTGACTCATCGGCCGACAGCACCGCGACCAGATCGTCCAGAAGCGTTGCCAGCGCACCGGTTTGAGAGGGGCGCACCTCGGTCAGCAGTCCGACCGCCTCACCCCGACGCCCGGCGGCCACCAACGACGCCAGCCGCTCCACCGCTGTCTGCAGGTCGGGGTCGGACGGTTCGATGTTCGCGACGGTGGTGGTGAGCACCTCCACCAGCTCCCAATCCCGATACAGGGCAAGCGATCGTTCGTTGAAGGCGAACGCGGTCACCGGCTGCCCACCCAGCGTCCCGCGGTAACGGTAGGGCCCCTCCATGTATTCGATCGGCAGGCCATGGGCGGGCGCCGGCACCACCGGCTCACCGACGATGTCGAGTCCCAGTGTGCGACAGGTGATCCGGTGACGATCGGGCAGGTACCGGGCTGGGGCAAGCGGGCGCACCAGGGGCCGCACCGTCTCCGGCCACCGGACGTAGCTGCTGATCGTGACCTCGATGTCTTCGGCGCATTGCGGCGAGCTGGCGGGATCGGGGTAGCTCGTGGTGACACCGGTGAACGGTTGCAGGACATTGCGGTTCGTCCGGTCGAACTGCCGCCACACGCTCAAGTCGACGCCGTTGTCGAAGTTGATGGTGCGCCATTCGTGCGACCGGGCCCGCGGATCCCCCGCCGTTCCCCCGCCGCCGGCGTATTTCGGGAACCATTGCCGATCGACATGGCCACTGTTGCCGGAGACCTGGTGGATCTCCTCGCCCCAGCACAGGGTGCCGGTCATCGCCATACCGGTCTGGAAGTAGGAGTAGGTGTCTTCTTGGCCGAAGCAGACGATCTTGCCGTTGTAGGTCGAGGCGCCCACCGGAGTCGGTGCGCGCGTGGGGGTTACGGCCAGGTCCAGCCGCATCCGCCGACCGGAATGGTCCTCCCCCACCAGGCTGACGCGGTAGGTGTAGGGCAGTAACCCCCCGTCCCCGTTGCGGCACGTGGTCCAGGACGCGGTACCCGCACCGCCGGCGTAGCTGATGTCGAGATAACCCGTGGCCAGCTCGAGCTTGCGCGGCGCCCCCGGTTCGAGGTTGGCCGGCGGCATGTCGTAATCCGTGTACGTGCCGTAATCGCCGGTGTCGAGGTCGAAGAGCGCCATCGTGTAGAAATCGGCGACGATCGTCCCGCCGGGCCGGTTCTTGTTGAAAATCGTCAGGAAGGCAAAGGACCTGTCGGTCTCGGCGGCGTCCAGCTGGCCCGCGATGAACCAGGTGTCCGACTCCTGGTCGGGGTGTTCGCCTTCGGCGGCGGGAAACTCGAGCTGGCCGTCGCCGGGCACCAACTGGAATGGGTAACTGCGCCAGTCGCTCTTCATATCGCGCCCGCCTCGACATCGTCGCTGATGATCCGCTCGCGGCTTCCCGCTTCGCTCTTTCTTCGCTATGTTAGCGTCAATAGCGAATTACGGTCACGGTCGTACTGCACCCACCGCTGCCTCGAGGAGGCGCCCCGATGACGAAGAATTCCGACCATCGTTGTTACGACGAAGTGTTCATCGGAGGGCAGTGGCGCAAGCCCGCCAATCCCCAACAGCTCGACGTGATCTCGCCGCACTCCGAGGAGCCGGTCGGTCACGTCCAGGCGGCCGGGCCCGAGGACGTCGACGCCGCGGTTGTCGCCGCTCGGCACGCCTTCGACCACGGACCGTGGCCGCGGATGAGCCACGCCGATCGGATGGCCAAAGTCGAACAGCTCGCCGCGATCTACGCCCGCCACAGCGACGACATGGCCGACCTGATCACCGACGAGATGGGATCACCGCGCAGTTTCAGCCGGATGGGCCAGGGGGCGGCTGCCGCGTCGCTGATCCACCTCGCGCTGGCCGCCGCCCGCGACTTTCCGTGGACCGAACGCCGCCAGGGCGTGCTCGGCGAAGTGCACCTGCGCCGGGCCCCGGTTGGGGTGGTGGGCGCGATCGTGCCCTGGAACGTGCCCCAGTTTTTGATCATGCCCAAGCTGATCCCCGCGCTCATCGCGGGGTGCACGGTGATCGTCAAGCCCGCACCCGAAACGCCTTTGGACGCTTTGTGGTTGGCCGAGATGATCGAGCAGCTTGACCTGCCCGAGGGCGTGGTCTCGGTGCTGCCCGGCGGCACCGACGTCGGCGAGGCGCTGGTGCGCCACCCGGGCGTGGACAAGATCGCGTTCACCGGGTCCAGCGCCGTCGGGCGCCGGATCGCCGCCCTGTGCGGGGAACAACTGAAACGCGTGAGCCTGGAGCTGGGCGGCAAGTCGGCGGCGATCATCCTCGACGACGCCGATATCGACAAGACCGTGGCCGGGTTGAAGAGCGCGGGCCTGATGAACAACGGCCAGGCCTGCGTCGCCCAGACCCGCATCCTGGTCAGCGACCGCAAGCACGACGAGGTCGTCGACGCCCTGGCCGGCATGATGTCAGCGCTGCACGTCGGTGACCCGGCCGACGAGGCAACGGACATCGGACCGCTTGTGGCCCAACGCCAACAGCGCCGCGTCCAGGACTACATCCAGTCCGGCCGCAGCGAAGGGGCCCGCGTCGTCCTGGGTGGCGAACAGAGCCCGTCCGAGCGCGGCTGGTACGTGCAGCCGACGCTGTTCGCCGACGCCACCAACGACATGCGCATCGCCCGGGAGGAGATTTTCGGGCCGGTGCTCACGGTGCTGCGCTACCGGGACGAGGACGACGCGATCCGCATCGCCAACGAGACCGACTACGGTCTGGCCGGTTCGGTGTGGACGTCCGACATCGGGCACGGCCTCGACGTCGCGGCCGCCGTCCGCACGGGGACCTACGGCATCAACATGTACACCCTCGACATCGGGGCACCGTTCGGCGGATTCAAGCAATCCGGCATCGGGCGCGAGTTCGGCCCCGAGGGTCTGCACGAGTATGTCGAACTGCAGACGCTGATATGCAAAGGGCAGCTGCCACCCCTATGAGGTCTGCCATCAGGGATCGCGGCCCCGGCGCGGTTGGCACTTGACTGTGAATCCTGGGCTTCGAGTGTGAATCCGTGGTGGGGATTGTCGGCGTGTCGCCTCCCGGTGTTCCCATTCAAAGCCCACGATTCACACTCGGCGCCAACGATTCACACTCAACGCAACCGCCTCACCGAACCGGCGGCACACCGCCAGGTGCAGTTCGGCGTTGTCATCCATCGCCGTGATGCGGGTCCTCGGGCACCTGCAGCGTCAGCTCGACCGGGCAGCACAGCGCGCCATGCTGATTGGTCACCTGGATTTCGAGGTCGACCAGGCAGCGCGGCGGGTCCACCGAGGTGTCCCGCCGTTTGGCCACCGCGCGCCCGCGGCCGGTCATGGTGTCGCCGGCGTACACCGACCCGGTCAGCCGCATGGAGCGCCGCACCACGCGACTGCGCGGCCCCGCCCACTCGGTCGCGACCCGGTCGGCGAAGCCGGCGAGGTGCATCGTGTTGACGTAGATCGTCGGATTCCCTTGAGCTTGAGCGTAATCCGGGTCGAAATGGCCGGGGAAGTAGTCCCACGTCGCCCCGGCGTTCTCCACCACGCGCTGGTAGCTGATGTGGTCAACCACCTCGGGCAGCGCGACCGGAACGGTGATCCGGTCGAAGTCCAGGCCGTCGCCGGTCACGAGGGCGGCCCGGGGGTGAAGCGGAACAGGGTGTTGCGGGAGGTGGCGACCACGGCGCCGTCCTGGCGGCGATAGGTCTCCAGCGTCTCGACGAAATGGCCGACGCCCAGCCTGGTCCGCTTTTCCGGCGACACCGACACCAGCTCGTCGACGACGGTCAGCACGTCGCCTTCCACGATGGGTTGGGGAAACTCAACCTCGTTGGCCGCGTTGATGAATGTGGTGCCCGGCAGCGGCACCCGCAGGGCGATCAATGAACCGGACCTCCTCCCTCCGGGCTGCCAGGGCGGCGCGATCAACCAGCCCATCAGCAAAGCGGGTGGCGCGAGCAGGCCTCCCCATTGCCGACGAGCGAACTCGGAATCCCAATAGGAACGGTTCCCGTCGCGGACCATCGCGGCGAACAATTGGATGCGGGCGGCGCTGACCGCCGTGGCCGCGGTGCGGGGTTCGCTTTTCGTGCCGACCATCCGCAACGCATCCTCGTAGGTGCCGAAGGCCAGCCGCTGACTGAAATCCTGGTCCACGTATCGATGCCGCTCACATGACGAGCGGATGCCGGCTCGGGACCGAATCCCACTGCAACGTACGGGATGTGAAGTACCATCCGCCGCGCTCGTAGACCAGTGTGTCGTGGAAGACCCCGGTGGCCCGCAGCGCGGTGTCCTCGAACATCGCGGCGAAAAGCACGGCGACGCAATGCTGGTCGGCGTTGACCCCGTCGACGGTGATCTCGTGGTCGACCGTGATCAACCGTTGCCCGTCGCCGCCATCGAAGGCCGCGCGCAGGTCGGTGAACGCCTCGCCGTCACGGGTATAGCTGGCGCCGGAATGGCGGAAGGTGGCGATCCAGCGCTCGCGGTCGCCGTCCGAATAGGCGCGATTGTGCCGGGCGTTCAGGTTGAGGATGGCGGCGCGGCCGGTGGCGGCTTGGAGCAGCTGCTGTTCCTGATAGGTCATGGTCATTGTGCTTCGCAGCCTCTCTCACAGTGACGGGCAACGTTACCGGGCAACGATATACCCCTCTTTTTCCCGATCCCATGCGCCCGGACTCACGCCCCGGTTGCGCAACAGGTCTTTGCGGATGCGGCCGATGATGTTCTTGGGCAGTTCGTCCACCGCCTCGACGTATCGCGGCACGCAGAAGTACGGCATCCGGGCCGAGCAGAAGTCGAGCAACTCGGCGCAGTCCAGTGTGGCCCCGGGACGCAGCGTCACGACTACCAGGATGTCGTCTTCGCCCAGCTCGCTGGGGACTCCGACGGCCGCTGCTTCGGCCACGGCGGGGTGACGCGTGACGACGGTCTCCACTTCGACCGATGAGACGTTTTCGCCCCGCCTGCGCAACGAGTCTTTGACGCGGTCCACATAGGTCAGGTTCTGATCGGCATCGAGCCGGCCCAGGTCACCGGTGCGAAACCACTCCGGGTGCGGGTCCACCCGCATCCCCTGGCCCACATAGCCTTCGCTCATCACGTGGGCCCGCTTCGGCCGGCACGCGATCTCTCCGACGGCGCCGGCCGGTAGCGGATCGCCGCGCTCGTCGATGATGCGCACGTCGAAATCGGGATTGGGCCGGCCCGAGGTTCCGGGTACCCCCTCGTCGGCCACGGCCTTGAGGGCGATCGGGAACGCCTCGGTCAATCCGTACATCGTGACGATGCGGCAGCCGTAACGCTTTTCGATGTCACGGTAGGAGGCCGCGTCGATGGGCGCAGCGGAGATGAACCGCAGCGGCAGCTGCGCGTCCCGCGTATCGGCGGGCAGGTTTTGCAGCATCGAGACCATCGCGCCGGCGCCGGCGAAACCGACGGCGCCGTGGGCGCGTATCTCATCCCACACCTGCGCCGGGTGAAAGGCTTTCGCCAACACGGTGGTTCCACCGACCAGCATCGGTGCCAGCACGCTGGGCGCCGCACTCAGATGAAAGAGCGGCATCGCCGTCCACAGCACCTCCCCCGCGCCGAACTCCCACGCCGAAGCTACGGTCGCCGCCACCGAGAACAGGTAATGCCACGTCGTGGCAACCGCTTTGGAGGGTCCGGTCGTGCCCGAGGTGTAGAACAGCACGCCCACGTCCGCCTCGCCCGCGGGGCTGTCGCCCACCGGGTGAACCGGCGTGCTACTCAACGCCTCAGTGAGCGAAACATCCAGCACCACAACGTCGGTCGCCGCATTCAGTCCGCCCGCGACCTCGTCGACGCGGGGCCGCCGCTCGGCATCGGTGAGGATCACCTTGGCGCATGACAGGCGAAGGGTGTGCAGCAGAAACTCGCCCTTGTTCGCGGCGTTGATGGCAGCGCTTACCGCGCCGATGCGCGCCGCGCCCAACCAGAAGTAGACCCATTCCGGGCAGGTGGCGGTGAACAACGCCACGCAGTCGCCGCGGCCGACGCCCAAGCCGGACAGTATGTTTGCCGCCGCGCGGGAGCGCCGCCGCATCTGCTCGAAGGTCACGTCGACACCGGCGATCGACATCATCACCCGGTCGGGATGCTGCTCGGCCCGCCGATCCAGCACAGCCGGCACGGTGAAACCGTCGACACCGAAATCGGCGGGACCGGGCATCAGGGTTTCATCAGGCTTTCGCGGCCGCCGGGTCCGGCTCGCCGTCGGCGGTGTAGCCGAAATCGGACGGCGACGGTTGCGTTCCCGGGTAGAAGCGGTGCGCCCAGCGGCGAAGGGCCGCGTAATCGTGCGCCTCCTCGGGAGCCAGATTCGGCTTCTCGAGATACTTCATGTTCTCCCAGGTGAAGAAGTCCTGCTTGATGACTTCTTGCTGCAGCGCGAGGAACCGGGCGGCGCGTCCGGTCGGCACGTCACCGGTGTCGCCCGGCTCACGAACGGAGGCCTGCGTGTAGAAGTAGTCCGTGTAGTCCTCGTCGACCGGCGTCTGTCCGGTGACCTGAACGGTGGCCACCAGCTCGCTGGGGAATCGCACCACACCCAGCCCCAGCGAGTAGTTGTCGTAGATGATCTTGGCGTCGACCGGCCCGTTCGGGGTCAACCAGGTCTGCGCCCGGCCCCCGCCGAAATGGGCATTGACCGTGGCGTGCAAATGGTAGCCGGACACCTCGAACGACGCGGTGGTGGCGGGATTGGCGGCCTTGTGCACGTACTGAACGTGGTACGGGTCGGCGGCGTTCTCGATGATCATCTGCGGGTGCACCTTGACCCGGTTGAGCATCTGGGTGTGCGGGTGCAGGGGGTAGTACTCGTTGGTCTCCAGTTCGGGCAACACCGGCGGCTTCCAGTACGGCGCCCGACCGTGCCGCTCGTGCCAGGCCAGCACGAAGCCGTACCACTCCATGCTCGGATAGGTCCGGATGCGGACGTTGTTCTTGCAGCCGATCTTGCTGTAGGGAATCAGCGCGTTGCTGCCGTCACCGCGCCATTGCCACCCGTGCCAAGGACAAACGATGTTCTCGCCGTCCACGGTGCCGCCGACGGCGAGGTTGGCGCCGAGGTGCTGGCAGTAGGCGTCCATGACGTGGACCTGGCCCGACTCGGTGCGGAAGAGCACCAGCTCCTCACCGAAGTAGTGCGCGCGCTTGACCTGACCGGGAGCCAGATCGGAGCCGAAGGCGACGATGAACCAGCCCGTCGGGAAACGGTAGGTCGACAAGGCGATGCCGGCCTGCCCGAACTCTCGTTCTGAGGGGTCCTCGGCCGACTCCGGGGCCGGGTCCGAAACTGTACGCGTCACGAGCACTCCAGTTCGACGACTAGCTCTATTTTTACTATCTTAGGCATAGAACGTCAACGCGGCGCTCACCGGCTCCGGTGCGTCGCCGCAGAACGGGGCCCGGCGATGACGGCTGCAGCGGTCGACCTGTCCGATCTGTCTTTGTGGTGCAACGGCTTTCCCGACGACCTGTTCGCCGAGCTGCGACGCAGCAGCCCATTGTTTCGGCACGAGCTGACGCCGGGGGTGGCCCAGACCGTGCACCGCGATTTCTGGATGGCGACCAAACACCGGCACGCGGTCCGCCTGCACCGCGACACCGAGTCGTTCACCGCGGCCGACGGCCCGCTCATCCAGCCGGTCGCCATGTTCTCGTCGTTCCCGACGATCATCACGTTGGACCCGCCGGAGCTGAACAGACGCCGCAAACTCATCTCCAACGCGTTCAATCCCCGCGCCATAGCCAAACTCGAGGAGGGGATCCGCGCGCGTGCCGCACGGATGATCGACGACCTGCTGGCCGCGGGCGGCGGGGACTGGATCGAGGACGTCGCCGACGCGTTGCCGATGTCGGTGATCGGCGACATCATCGGCATCCCGGACGAGGATCGGCCGCGAATCTTCGGCATCTTCGACCAGATCCTCAAAGCACTTGCGCCCGAAGCACACCCGAGCGGGCAGGTGGAACTCGATCTCTTCGCTTCGGTGTTCAGGTACGCGATGGAGCTCACCGCCGAAAAGCGGCGCAATCCCACCGACGACATCTGGAGCACGCTCGCGACCGCGGTGATCACCGGCGAGGACGGCGAGCGATTCAGCTTGCCCGAGAACGAGCTCGAGTTCTTCTTCTTCGTGCTGGCGTTCGCCGGCAGCGACACCACCAAGAACGCGTTGGCCATCGGGCTGCAGGCGTTCGTGCGCAATCCACAGCAGATCGAGCGGTATCGCGCGCAGGAAGCGTTGCGGCCCGGCGCGGTCGAGGAGGTGCTGCGCTGGGCGTCGCCGGTGGCGTACTGGACGCGCACCGCGAAGGTCGACGTCGAGATGGACGGCCAGCGCATCGCCAAGGGCGAGCGGGTGGTGTCGATGCTGCGCTCGGCCAACCGCGACGAGGAAGTCTTCGATTCACCGTTCGTCTTCGACATCGGCCGCCAGACCAACCCGCACGTGGCGTTCGGGGGCGGCGGACCGCACCACTGCCTGGGCGCCATGCTGGCCCGTGCGGAACTGCGCGCGGTCTTCGACGAACTGCTGCTGCGCTGCGATGACATCGAAATCGGCCCGGCCAAGGCCGCCCATCCCAACCTGACCACCAACATGTCGATCTACGACGAGATGGCGATATCGCTACGCGAGCGCCGGCGAGTCTGATTGCCCGACTCCTCACTCGCGCCGTTCCGGCACTCGCCGTCCTCGGGCGAGTCTGATTGCCCGACTCCTCACTCGCGCCGTTCCGGCGCTCGCCGTCGTCGGGCGAGTCAGTCCTCGACCAGCCGCAGCGCGGCCTTCGGGCACTGGTCCACCGCGGCGCGCACGTCGATTTCCAGCCGGGCCGGCACGGGGCCGTCCGCGATCTGCACCACGTCGGCGTCCCCCAGCTCGAACACGTCCGGCGCAAGCGATTCGCAAAAGCCGTTGGCCTCGCACAAGTTTTCGTCGACCGTCACGCGCATCAGATGCCCTCCACTTCTCTTACAGACCCTTGGGGCGGGTCCCGATCACCCCGCTGGCCGCGAGGCGTGTCAGTTCTTCGTCGGTCAGCCCGCACCGATCGCGCAGGATCTCTTCATTGTGCTCGCCCAGCTTCGGCGGCGGCCGCAGCAGCCAGTGGTCCTGGCCGTCGAGCAGGGCGAACGGCGGGGACGGGTAGAGACCGAGGCCGGTGCTGCCATGGTGCAGCGCCTCGAAAAACCCGCGCTCGCGCAGCTGCGGATTGTCGGTGACCAGCGACGGCGATACCACCGGCGCGGCGGGAATTCCCGCGCCGGCCAGGCGTTCCACCGTCGGTTCAAGGGTCTGGCGGGCGAACCACTCCGCCAGCCGGGCGTCGATCTCGTCGGCTCGTTGCCGGCGACCGGCGACGGTGGACAGGGCCTCGTCCCGGCACCACGCGGGACGGTCCATCACGTCGACCAGCGCGTGCCACTGCGCGTCGTCGCGAATGGTCACGGCGATCCAATCGTCCTTGTCGCCGGCGCAGCGGTAGATGTTCTGGATCGCCGTGCCGTGACCGCGATTGCCCCGACGGCTCAGCGTCACACCGAAGACCTCGGACTCGATCGCCTGGATCGCAGTGGCGTTGAGCACCGTTTCCAGCATCGGCAACTCGACCAGCTGGCCCGTCCCGGTGCGCTCGGCGAAGCTCAGCGCGGCGAGCACGGCGAACGCGGCGTGCACACCGGCCAGCGGGTCGCAGGCCCCGCGCGGGGTCACCGGCGGGGCCTCGGGCAGCCCAGTCACCCAGGCCAAGCCCGCGATCTGCTCCATGGTGGGCGCGAAGCCGACCCGATCCCGCCACGGGCCCTCGACGCCGAACGCGGGCATCCGGGCGAACACCAGTCTGGGGTTGACCCCAAGCAGCACCTCGGCGGTGAGGCCGAAGTGCTCCATCACCCGCGGCGAGAAATTCTCGATCACGACGTCGGCGCCGGCGACCAGTTCGGTGAACAGGCGACGACCCTCCTCGGATCCCAAATCCAGTGTCACCGAACGCTTGTTGGTGTTCATCGCGTGGAACACCCAGCCGTACTCCCACCAGTCGTCCACGTCGGTGCGCATTCCGCCCGAGTAGCGGATGCCGTCGGGCCGCTGGATGGATTCGATCTTGACGACGTCGGCGCCGAAAGCGGCCAGCAGGTGGGTCGCGGCGGGCCCGGCCCAGAACGCGGTCAGGTCGATGATGCGAACACCGGCCAGCGGTAACCCGTCCAGCGCCGGTTCGGATTCGGATTCGTCACGGCGCCAGGGTGTCTCGTCATCGTCCTCGCCAAGTGAGGGCGTGGCACCCACGCGTGCGGGCGCGCAGGCCGACATCAACCACGGCGGGCGGGGCTGGTGAAAACCGGCGGGGTTGTGGATGAAGGCGTCGCGCTGGCGCACGTATTCCAGATCCCGGATGGTGGAGCCGTTGCCCAGCGCGGCGATCGGCAGCCGGAACAGCTGTCCGAGCTCGACGATTTCGGCGACGGTCCGTTCGGCCAGCCAGGGATGGATCTGCTCGCGGATCAGGTCGCGGTATTGCCACCGGCCGATCTGAAACCGCAGCTGTTCGATCTCCTCCAATTGCGGGCATTCGACCATCGCGGCGAAGTCGAGCCACTGCTGCCCGGTGACCATGGTGATCCCGACGTAGCCGTCCTTGGCGGGCTCGATTGACGGCACTTCGGTGGTGCGGCGGATCGGCGGGACGCGCAGCAGCTGCGAATGCAGCCATTCGCTGCTCTGCATCGCGGTGAGCGCTTCCAGCATGGACAGGTCGAGGTGCTCGCCGGGCCCGCCGCGCTCGACGCGGCGGCGCACGGCCAGCGCGCCGAACGCCGCGAACACACCGCCCATGTACTCGCCCAGATCGCCGCCGATGGAAATCGGGGGCCCGGCGGGATCGCCGCGAAAGCCGGGCGAGCCCGCCCACGCTTGCAAGGTGAACTCGCTGGCGGCGCGGTCCGCGTAGGGTCCGCTCCAGCCGAAATCGGAGATCGTCACGATGACGGCCCGCGGCGAGTGTTCCAGCAGTTGCCGCGGGTCGATGCCCATCGCCGCGGCCCGCGCCGGGCCCGCAGTGACGACGACGACGTCGGCGGCGGCCAGCGTGGCGCGAAAGCGCGCCGAATCCTCGGCGCCGGGCGCGAACGTCATGCTGCGTTTGCCCGCGTTGAGGTAGCTGAAAAAAGGAGCGGTGCCGTCTTCGGCGACCGGCGAACAGCTGGCGGTGTACCGCCGCAGCCAATCCCCTTGCGGCGGTTCGATTTTGCAGACCTGCGCGCCGGCGTCGAGCAGCAGCTTTCCGCAGTAGCTGCCCGCTATCCGGTCACTGATCTCGACGACACGCAAATCGTGAAGCGGTGTCGGCCGGCTGTCGGACCGCTCGCTCAATTGCACCCGCCCTCCCGATCGACGCGCGATCAGAGAAGCTATTTATATCATTACTGCTAAAATAGCTAAGCCAGCGAGTTGCTTTGTTTCGAGGATCGGATGACCGCCTTGGGAATTGGCCCCGACGCCCGGCGCCGGTTGTCGGCGCCGCGGATCGCCGAAATCGTAGCCGATGAGTTGCGTCGTCAGATCATCGACGGCGACCTCGCCGATGGCGATCTGCTGCCGCGCCAAGAGGTGCTCGTCGAGCAGTTCAACGTGAGTCTGGTGTCGCTGCGCGAGGCGTTGCGGATCCTGGAGACCGAGGGGCTGGTGTCGGTGCGGCGGGGCAACCGCGGCGGTGCCGTCGTGCACGCCCCGGCGAAGACCAGCGCCGCCTACATGCTCGGCCTGTTGCTGCAGAGCGAGTCCGTTGAGGTGGCCGATCTCGGCATGGCGTTGCAGGAACTCGAGCCCGCCTGCGCGGCGCTGGCCGCCCGCCGCCCGGACCGGGCCGAGACGCTGGTGCCCGAACTCACGCGGATCAACGAGTCGATGGCCGAACACCTCGAAGACGGCCGCCGGTTCACCGAAATCGGCCGTGAATTCCATGATCTCATCGTCCGCGGCTGCGGCAACCACACGATCATCGCGGTCGTGGGCAGCCTGGAGACGCTGTGGACCAGTCACGAACGGCAATGGGCCGACGAGAGCGCGTCGCGGGGCACCTATCCGTCGCTGGCTCAGCGCCGCGCGGTGCTCACCACCCACGTCAAGCTGACCGAGACGATCGCGGAGGGCAACGTCGACCGGGCCCGTCGTATCGCCGGACGCCACCTCGCCGACACCCAGACCTACGTGCTGTCCGGTCAGCACGATCAACGCATCTATGCGCTCTCCCCGCAGGCCTTGTCGCGGTCGCGGGACATCCGGCACTCCTGAAGGGCGGCCTGCAACGGTCATGCGAACCGCATTGGTCACCGGCGGTAGCGGCGGGATCGGAAAAGGGTGCGCCCGCAAGCTGGTTGAGCGCGGCTACGAGGTGGTGCTCTCGGCGCGCCGGGAAGATCCGTTGCGCGCCGCCGCCGAGGAGATCGGTGTGCGCCATGTGGTGGCCGACGCCTCCGATCCGATCGGATTCCCCGCCGCGATAAGCGCATTGGGGGAAATCGACCTCGTCGTCCACGCGGCGGGGGCGCTCGGCGGAACCTACGCGCGCAAGCAGACCTTCGAGCAGTGGCAGGCCATCATGTCGGCCAACCTGGATTCGTGCTTCGTGGTGACGTCCGCGGTGCTGCCCAGGATGAAGGCGGGCTCGCGGCTGGTGTTCATCTCGTCGTCGGCGGCACACGAGCCGATGCCGGCCCGCACCGCGTATTCCGCCTCAAAGGCCGGCATGAACGCGTTCGCGCGGGCCCTGGCGCTCGAAGTCGATCGCGACGGCATCAGCGTGCATATCGTCACGCCCGGCCCGGTGGCCACCGAGATGCTGCAGGACGTTCCGTTCGAGATGTACGCGATCGCGGTCTCCGACGTCGCCGAGGCGGTCGTCTGGCTGGATACCGTCGACCCATCGGTCGATTTGCCGGAGATCCGCCTGTCCGCGGTGGAGCGCGGCCCTTACGCGCGGCCGCCGGTCGTGCCCACCGAGGCCCGCCGCCGCGCGCAACGGGGTTGACGCCTACGGCGCCGGGAACGGCTTGATCACCGATTCGCCGAACTCGTGCAACGAGTCCGGTGCGGCGAAGTCGGCGAACCAGACGTAGAACCGCTCGACCCCCTGGCCGGCCAGTCCGCTGAAGTGCCCGACCAGCTCGCGGGCATCCCCGCAGACCAGTCCGGATCCCAGGTTGCCGAATCGCCGGGTACTCATCTCGCGCACGGTGTCGGGATCGGCGCCGGACCGGACGAAGCCCACCATCTGCTGGATGGACAACCGGGCCGTCCCGGCGGCCGCGGCCAGCGTCGGCAGCTTGTCGAGCTGATGGGCCGGCAGATTCCACCAATCCGCGTATCTGCGAACGAGTTCCATCATCCGGGGTCCGCTGCCACCCAGGACCAGCGGTATCGGGTAGGACCGACGCGGGGCCTGCGGCGCCACCGCGTCCTCCCCCGTCGCGTCGCCCCAGTACTGCCTGAGCAGTCTCAGGTGGCGGTCGAGCTGATCGACCCGTGCTCTCGGATCCTGCTGGCCGACATCGAATCTGGCGAACTCCGAGGGCCATGACCCCGCCCCCAGGCCCAGCTCAAATCGGCCGCCGGACGCCTCCGAGAGGGTGACGGCCTGTTTGGCGAGCACCGCGGGATGCCGGAAGGCGTCGCAGAGCACCAGATGGCCGATCCGCAGCCGCTCGGTCTTGGCGGCCACCCAGGTGGCGATCCCCATTGCCTCCCAGATGCTTTCGTCGGGCAGGCCGGGCGCCTCGAGGTGATCGATGAAAGCGATGCCGTCGAAACCGCTGGCCTCGGCCCGGCGCGCACGCTCGGTGATGTCGCCCGCCGACAACCGGACCTGCGGCAGGAACAGGTACCACTCGGCCATGCGCCACCTATGCGTCCGACCCCGTGTCATTGACGGCAGGGCTAGTTTATTATCTTTACTATGTTAGAGGTCTTATGGATGTAGGGCTGAACTCGGAGCAGTTGTCGCTCCGCGACGCCGTACGCGACATATTACGTACGGAGTGCCCGCCTGAGGCCGCCCGCCAAGCGCTCACGGATCCGGAGCGCTGGCGCGCCCTGTGGAAGACGGTCGTGGATCTCGGGTGGACCGAGCTCGCCGCCCCCTCCGAGGAAGAGGCGGGCGACTACGGGCCGGTCGAGCTCGCCGTGGTTCTCGAGGAATGCGGTGCCGCCCTCGCCCCGATCCCCTTGCTGAGCAGCGTCGGTCTGGCCGCGGGCGTGCTGCGTGACGCCGGACTCGACTCGGTCCTGGCCGACATCGCGGGTGGAACCGTGGCGACGTTGGCCGTCCACGCGCCCGGGTCGCGCCTGCCCGGGGCGCCGATGACCCTGAGCGACGGCCGGCTGCGCGGCCGTGCGGTCGCGGTCCCCCACCTGTCGCGCGCCGAGCTGGTCGTCACCCTTGCCCGCGACGATGCCGGTGACACCGTCGCGGCGGTCGCGCGTTGCGGCGACGGTGTCACCGTGGTGCCCGCGGCTGAATCCACCGACCCCGCCCAGCCGTTGGCGACGGCCGACATCGACACCGAGCCCGTGGCCGTCGCGAGCGTCGACGTCGAGTCCGCATTGACGGCGCCGTGGGTGGCCTGCGCCGCGGACCTGATCGGCGTCGCGAGCGCCGGGTTGCGCCGCTCGGTTGAGCACGCGAAGTCGCGGCGCCAGTTCGGCCAACCGATCGGCGCATACCAGGGGATCAAACACGCGTTGGCCGACAACTACGTCGGCCTGGAACGCGCCCGCAGTCTCACGTACGCGGCCGCGGCCCGGCTCGCCGATCCGGCTGCGGCGCCCGGCGACGCGTGGACCTCCGCCGCGCTCGCCAAAGCGGCGGCCGGTGACGCGGCCGCCGGCTGTGCACGCACCGCGGTCCAGGTGCACGGCGCGCTCGGCCAGACCTGGGAGCACGACGTCCACCTCTACGTCAGGCGCGCCTGGCAGGGCGCCGCGCTGCTGGGCGACAGTCGCGCGCTCTACCACGAGGTGGGCCGCCGATTCTGCGGGGGCGCCGCGTGAGCCCGGTGGTGGACGAATTCGGCGCGTGGTTGGCGGAGTTCCTGCCCGACGACTACTACGCGAAGTATCGGCAGTACCGGTGGGACCTGGGCCTGCGGCGCGATTACCAGCGGGCCGCCTTCGAGGCCGGGTGGATCCAGCCGACCTGGCCTCGCGAACATGGGGGCCGGTCCCTCGGTCTGCGCGACGCCATGGAGGTCCGGCTCGAGGCCGCGCTGCGCTCGGCGCCCAAACTGCCCAACATCGCCGGTCCCAACGTCGCCGCGCCCGGCATTCGTCAATTCGGCACCGCCGCCCAGGTCGAGCGCCTGCTCGTCCCGCTGTTACGCGGTGACGAATGGTGGGCGCTGGGCATGTCCGAACCCGAAGCCGGGTCCGACTTCGCCGGGCTGCGCACGCGCGCCGAACGCGACGGCGACGTGTTCCGGGTCAACGGCCACAAGATCTGGACCACCCAGGCCCACAAGTCGCGATGGTGCACCCTGTATGCCCGCACGGATCCCGATGCGCCGAAACACCGCGGCATTTCCTGCCTGATCCTGGATCTGCACGCGCCCGGGGTCAGGATCGAGCCGATCCGCATGGCGTCGATCTCCGACGAGACGTTCTGCGAGGTCTTCCTCGACGACGTCGAAGTGCCGGCCGACAACCTGCTGGGTCCGCTCAACGGCGGCTGGAATGTCGCCCTGTCGTCGCTGCAGCATGAACGCCAGATGATCTGGATCATGAACTGGGTCGAGATCAAACGCGGGCTCGAGGCGGTGCGCACCGCCGGCGCCGGGGTCTCGGGCGACGACGTCTACACCGAGCTCGGCTCCCTGATCGCCGACGCCGAAGCCCTGCGGGCCACCGGATATCGCGCGCTGGGCAACGAGCTGGCGGGGCGGCCCAGCCCGGAAGCCGACACCATGAAGTTGCTCGGATCGCTTACGTTGCAGCGTGTTTGGGAACTCGGCGCCGCCGCTGCGGGCCCGGAGTCGGCCGCCGATCCGGACCTGCTGTTCGAACGTCAGGACGCGCTGGCCGCGACCATCTACGGCGGAACGTCGGAGGTGCAGCGCAACATCATCGCCGAGCGGCTGCTCGGACTGCCGAAGGGATGACCACGATGGACTACGACCTCGGCGACGACGCCGGACAACTGCGAAGCCACCTGCGCGAGCTGGTCGCCAACCACATCCCCGCCGACTTCCTCGGCGCCTGCACCGAAAACCCGCAGGACCTCGCCACCACCGAGACGTTCTGCAAACTGCTGGCCACCGAGGGGCTGCTCGCGCTGGCGTGGCCGAAAGAGCATGGCGGCGGTGGGGGTTCGGTCTGGCAGCAGACGGTGCTGCGCGAGGAGATGTGGGCGCAACACGAGCCGCGCGGTCCGCAGTACATGGGGATCAACTGGGTTGGACCGGCGCTGATGCGGTACGGGACTGAGGAACAGAAGGCCAAGCACCTGGCGGCCATCGCCGCCGGGGATGTCATCTGGTGCCAAGGCTTTTCGGAGCCCGAGGCCGGAACCGACCTGGTGTCGTTGCGTACCCGCGCCGTCGCCGACGGTGATGGATGGCGCATCACCGGGCAGAAGGTGTGGACCTCGTACGCGCTGATGGCGTCGTGGTGCGTGCTGGCGGCGTGCACCGACCCCGACGCCCCAAAACACAAGCGGCTCACTCTGTTTCTGATCCCGATGGACCGCCCCGGTTTCACCGTCCGGCCGATCCCGTCGATGCTGGGGCCGCACCACCTCAACGAGATGTTCCTGGACGACGTGCAGGCGTTTCGCGGCGACGTGCTCGGCGAGGTCGGCGACGGATGGCGGGTGATGCGCGAGGCGCTGGCCTTCGAGCGGGTGGGCATCGCCCGCTACGCGCGGTGTGAGTCGCTGCTCGAACGCATGCGCAGCCAGCTCGGCGACGAGTGGGACGAGCTGCCCGAGACGATTCGGACGCGGTGGGTGCGGGCACTGGTCGACCTGCGGGTCGCCCGGCTGCTGGCCTATCGCGCCGTGTCACTGCAGGACGATCCGGCGGCGGGCGCGGCCGCCAGCGCCGCGCGCATCGTCACGACGACCCTCGATCAGCAGGTGGCCGAGCTGCTGTTCGACGTGCTGGGCCCCACGGCGCTGGACAGCGGCAGTTCCGCGCCGCTGCACGGGGCGATCGAAGACCATTGGCGTTACGCACAGGCGGCCACCGTCGCATCGGGCACCATCGAAGTGCAGAAGATGCTGGTGGCACGAGACGTGTTGGGAGGAAGCCGGTGAAAACCGATCTGCCACAAGACATCAGCGATTTCGCCGCCGTCGCCGTCAAGCGGCTCACCCGATTGGGCGGACCGCCGGCCGCGCTGCGCGCCGAGGCCGACGACTCCGTCCGGGACGCGGCCCGCGCCGCGTTGAACGAGGTGGGCGCGTTCGACCTGGACGTGCGCTCGTCCCCGGACGATCTGCTGGCCGCCGCGGTGCTGTGCCAGGCCGCCGGCGCCACGGTGCTGCCCTATCCACTGGTGGAGGAGCTGTTGTCGATCGATGGCGCGCGGCTGGCCCTGGTGAATCCGAAAGCCCCGCGCATCGACCACGGCGATTTGGCCGGCGACTGGATCGCCGCGGACCTGGACGGCAACCGGTACCGGCCGCGGCCGGCCGCGCGCACCGGCGCCAAGCTGGGGCCGTTCCTGGTTCCGGCGACCTTGGGCGCACCCGAGGGAAGCGTCGGAGCCGCCGACGTTAACCTTCATCTCGTGCTCGGATCATGGCGGATTCTGGGAGCGGTGCAGCAGTCGCTGCAGATCGTCACCGAGCACGTGCGCGCCCGGATCCAGTTCGGTAAGCCGCTCGCGGACTTTCAGGCCGTCAGGTTTGCCGTCGCGGACGCCGCTGTCGCGGTGCGCGGGCTGCACGAACTCGCGAAGTACACGATCTGCCGACCCGAATCGCTGCCGGCGCCGATCCATTCGGCCGACGCCCTGGTGCTTCGGCTCAAAGCCGCCGACACCGCGCGCCAGGTGATGCGCACGTCGCACCAGTTACTCGGGGCCCTGGGTTTCTGCGACGAGTCCGACGTCAGCGTGCTCGACCGGCACACCCAGCCGCTGATCCGGTTGCCGCTGGGCACCGACGAACTCGCCCTGCGCCTGATCCCCAGCGTGTCGGACGGGTCGCTGGAGACGCTGTTCAGCGAGCCGGTATCCGCCTGAGCGGCACGGACATTGAGAAGGAGTGGCGCAGGTGACCGCTGGCGACGATAAACAGAGCAGCGCGATGAGGAGGAGCGGCGCAGGTGACCGCCGGCGACGATGCAGAGCGAAGCGATGAGGAGGAGCGGCGCAGGTGACCGCCGGCGACGATGCAGA
>NZ_KL446993.1:3334150-3369220 GCF_000709305.1 Mycobacterium sp. TKK-01-0059 | reverse complement strand
GGCGACGATGCAGAGCGAAGCGATGAGGAGGAGCGGCGCAGGTGACCGCCGGCGACGATGCAGAGCGAAGCGATGAGGAGGAGCGGCGCAGGTGAGTAGTGAACCTGTCGCGGCCGAAGCGGCGGCGAACCCGTTCGCCGACGGGGTTCCTTTCGGAACCAAGCTGCGAGAACTCGCCGAACAACGTGGGAACGATGCCGGCGTAACGATCGTCGCGCTCGACGGCACCGCGCAGACGCTGACGTTCGGTGAGCTCGACGCCCGCGCCAACCAGTGGGGCCGGGCTCTCGCCGCCTCCGGCGCCGCAATCGGTTCCCTTGTGGCGCTTGCTATTCCGAATTCCCAGCATCTGGTGCTGGCGACGCTGGGGTGCTGGAAGATCGGCGCGGTTCCGGTGCCCATGCACTGGGATCTTCCCGAGTGGGAGCGCGACCGGGTGCGCGAGGTGATCGATCCCGCCGTCGTCGTCGATGAAAAGAGCCGCTGGGACCTCGACGCCCGCGCGACCGCCGAGTCCGACGGTCCCCTGCCGGTGGCCGTCTCCCCGACCGCCAACGGGATCTGCAGCAGCGGTTCGACCGGCGTGCCCAAGGTGATCCTCAACCTGGCGCCCTCGCTGTGGATCCCCCAGCAGGGCGAGCCGTTCCTGTCGAACTGGACACCGGTCTCCCAGCCGCAGACGATCATGGTGCCCGCGCCGATGTATCACACCAACGGCTTCGCCACCTTCCTCATGCTGCTGGCGGGCGACCATCTGGTGATACTCGAAAAGTTCGACGCCGCATTGGCTCTCGATGTGATCGAGCGCTTCCGGATCACCAACTTCACCGCGACGCCCACCATGCTGGCGCGCATCGCGGCCCGGCCCGACGTCCGGGAGCGCGACCTGTCCAGCATCGTCTTCATCCTGCAGGGCGCCGCGGTGATGCCGCCCTCGCTGCTGCATACGTGGTTCGAACTGCTCAGCCCGGAGCAGATCGTGACGGCGTACGGGATGACGGAAAACCTGGGGCTCACCGCGCTGCGCGGCGACGAGTGGCTCGCCCACCCGGGCAGCGTGGGCCGCGGATTCCGGGACACCGAGATCCGGATTCTGGACGCAGAGAAGCGGCCGCTGGGTCCCGGCGAGGATGGGGACGTGTATCTGCGGGCACCGATGAGCGCGGGGTATCGCTACCTGGGTGGGGCGCCCCCGCTGCCGTCGACCGAGGACGGCTTCCGCTCCGCCGGGGACATGGGCCACCTCGACGAGGACGGCTTTCTCTACATCGTGGACCGCCGCGTCGACATGATCGTCAGTGGCGGCGCCAATGTCTTTCCCGCCGAGGTCGAGTCGGCGCTGGCCGGCCACCCAGGTATCGCCGACGTCGTCGTGATCGGGCTTGCCGATCCGCAGTGGGGGCGCCGCGTGCACGCGGTGATCCAGCGCGCCGAGGCCGACGGCGCCGAGCCCCTCACCGAGCAGGGCGTGATCGACTACGCGAAGAGCCGCCTGGCCCCCTACAAGGCGCCCAAGACGGTGGAATTCGTCGACGCGATACCGCGCACCGCGGCCACGAAGGTCAACCGCTCGGCGATGATCGAGGCACGGGGCGGCTGAGCGTCCGACCGTCAATCGGCAGGACGACCCAGAACATCTGGCTTCGCGGATGGGCCCGAGGACGCGGTAACCTCATTCTCAGAGCGTAAGGACTGCGCCACGGAAGGGAACAGCGCCGATGACCGCCCCCAATGACGACGCCGAAGTGACGCGCGGCGACCGCTTCATCAAGACCGCCGTCGCGATCCTGGGCGAGACGGGACGCACCGACTTCACGGTGCAGGAGGTCGTCGCCCGCTCCAAGACGTCGCTGCGGGCCTTCTACCAACACTTCGCCAGCAAGGACGAACTGCTGCTGGCGCTGTTCGACAGAACCATCGCCCAATCGGTGCAGGCCTGGCGCGCCGAAACCGCGGGGCTGGACAGCACGTCGGCGCTGAAATTGCTGATCGATCGGCTCAGCGAGCAGCCGGAATCGAGCACCCAGGACAGTCTGAATCGAGCGCTGACCCTCTACAACCAGCACTTGGCCGAGACCCGTCCCCGCGACTACGCCCGGGTGCTCACACCGTTGCACCGGCTGACTCGCGACATCGTCGGGCAGGGCATCACCGAGGGCGTCTTCAACCCCGGATTGGACGTCGGTGCGGCCGCCGCCATCGTCATGCAGACGGTGATGGGCGCGCAGCGATTGCGTTGGCTGGGTTCGGAATTGAACGGCGCACCCGTGGATACGGGCCACCTCTACGACTTCTGCAGCCGCGCGCTCGGCATCCGCGAGACGGACGAAGAGTCGACGGTGCCGTCGCTGGCCGAGCTGTTCGCTCAGATCGGCATGCGCCCGGGCAGCCGCAACGGCGAGTTCGCGATGACCATGCCGGTCAGCCCGCAGGTCGTCAACACCTCCGGCGCCCTGCAGGGCGGCCTGATCGCGACGCTGGTGGACGTGGCGGGCGGCCAGTTCGGGCTGGATTATCTGGAGCCCGGCACCACGATGACGACCTCGGATCTGTTTGTGCGCTACCTGCGGCCCGTCCGCCAGGGCTCGGCGTTCGCGGTGCCCAAGGTGTTGCGATCCGGACGACGGGCGATGGTGATGCAGGTGGACATCTTCGGCGACGGCGGTGGAGACGGCGACGACGAATTGCTCGCCACGGCCACCGTGAACTTCGCCATCATCAACGGCGCGACGCCGACGATCGGGCTGCGGGCCGACGAATAACGCGGGTGTCCCTCGCTGCCCAGCGGTGGTAACGTCGTTACCACGCAATGAGAATTTAGGCCATTTGCAAGGAGATCGCCATGCCGTCTCGCGAGCTTCCCTTCCCCGTTTTCGACGCGGACAACCACATGTACGAGCCGCAGGAGGCGCTCACCAAGTTCCTGCCGGACAAACGCAAGAACGTCATCGACTACGTCCAGGTGCGCGGCCGCACCAAGATCGTGGTGCGCGGCCACATCAGCGAATACATCCCCAACCCGACGTTCGAGGTGGTGGCACGCCCGGGCGCCCAAGAGGACTACTTCCGCAACGGCTCACAGGGCAAGAGCTATCGCGAAATCCTCGGCGAGCCAATGAAAGCCATCCCGGCCTTCCGCGAACCGGGCGCGCGCCTGGAGGTCATGGACGAACTCGGCATCGACTTCGCGCTGATGTTCCCGACACTGGCCAGCCTGGTCGAGGAGCGCATGAAGGACGACCCGGAGATGACCCACGACGTCATCCACGCCCTCAACGAATGGATGTACGAGCAATGGTCGTTCAACTATAAAGACCGCATCTTTGCCACCCCGGTGATCACCCTGCCGATCGTGGACCGTGCGCTCGAGGAACTGCAGTGGTGCCTGGAGCGCGGCGCCCGCACGGTGCTGGTGCGTCCCGCGCCGGTGCCCGGCTACCGCGGCAGCCGGTCGTTCGGGCTCGAAGAGTTCGACCCGTTCTGGCAGGCCTGCGTGCGCGCCGAGATCCCCGTTTCGATGCACGCCTCGGACAGCGGCTACTCCGAATTGCTCAACATCTGGGAACCGGGCGACGAGTTCCTGCCGTTCAAGCCGACCGCCTTCCGCAGCCTGGCCATGGGCCATCGCCCCATCGAGGATGCGTTCGGTGCCTTGATCTGCCATGGCGCGCTGTCCCGTAACCCTGACCTGCGGATACTGTCCATCGAAAACGGCGCCGACTGGGTGCCCACCCTGTTCCGGGGCCTCAAGGGCGTCTACAAGAAGATGCCGCAGGCGTTCACCGAGGACCCGATCGAGACGTTCAAGCGGTGCGTCTACGTCAGCCCGTTCTGGGAGGACCGGTTCACCGAGATCGTCAACATGGTGGGCACCGACCGGGTGGTCTTCGGATCCGACTGGCCGCACCCCGAGGGCCTGAAAGACCCGATCACGTTCGTCGACGAGCTGGTCGATTTCAGCGACGAGGACAAGGCAAAGATCATGGGCGGCAACCTGATGAAGCTGATGAAGGTTTCCGCGCCGGCGGCGAAGAAGCCCGTCTCGGCCTGATCGCGCGCCGGGCGCAATCCGGTGGACGGCCGAAACATGATGTGCGCCGGGTGCTTTGGGCGGTCATCGCGCACTCGCACGTTGGCAGCGCGTAGTTGATCCACCCGATTGCAGGTGTGGGCATGGCGTGACGGGTCCGCGTGGCGCCGCCGATCGCGCACTCGGGCAACGCGTTTCCGCACCCGCGCGCAACCGCCGATGGCTATCTCGATTTTCGGCAACGTCAATTTTGCGCGTCGCTGAATTCGCCGGATGTAACACTCCGGTATCAAACCGTTGCGATATGCAACTAATACCATTGCTAATCTGAACATCTACGTGTGCAAAATTGGTCGATTGATTTGACCCGGTTACGACTCTGATTAGCCCGCAGGCCCGTCGAAAACTGCGAGGAGGAACGGCCAGATGGTGGCCGAAAAGGACTGGGACCGAACGGTCGGCGCGGCCGAGGATGTGCGGCGCGTCTTCGAGCATGTCCCCATGCTGTTGGTCGGCCTCGAGGGGCCCGAGCACCGATTCGTCGCGGTCAACGCGGCGTACCGCGTCCTCAGTCCGCCCATCGACTCGATCGGGCTGCTGACGCGCGAGGTCTATCCCGAGCTGGTGAGCCAGGAAATCATCCAGATGTTCGACCGGGTGTACCAAACGGGCGAGCCGCAATCGGGAACAGAGTGGCGGGTCCAAGCCGACTTCGACGGCGCGGGGCAGGCGCAGGAACACTTCTTCGACTTCATCGTCACGGCGCGGCGCGCCGAGGACGGCACGATCGAGGGGGTGCAGCTGGCCTTCACCGACGTCACAGACCGGGTGCAAACGCGGATGGCCGCCGAGGCTCGCCTCGAGGAGCTGTCCGAGCGGTACCGCAACGTCCGCGATTCCGCCACGGTCATGCAGCAGGCGTTGCTCGCGCCGTCGGTGCCCGTCATTCCCGGCGCGGATGTGACGGCGCAGTATCTCGTCGCCGCTGAGGACACCGCGGCCGGTGGCGACTGGTTCGATGCGATTCCCCTGGGGGACAGGCTGGTTCTCGTCGTCGGTGACGTCGTCGGCCATGGTGTCGAAGCGGCGGCGGTGATGTCGCAGCTGCGAACCGCGCTGCGGATGCAGGTCGTGGCGGGATATCCGATCGCCGAGGCACTCGAGGCCGTCGACAGGTTCCGCAAGCACGTGCCCGGGTCGAACACGGCCACAATTTGCGTCGGCGCGCTCGATTTCGGCACCGGCGAATTCCGGTACTGCACCGCCGGACACCCGCCGCCGCTGCTGGTGACGTCCGACGCGACCTCGCGCTATCTCGAGCCTTCCGGCGCGGGTCCGCTCGGCAGCGGCACCGGGTTTCCGGTCCGCACCGAGTTCCTCGATGTGGGCGACTCGATCCTGCTGTACACCGATGGCCTGATCGAGCGGCCCGGTCGGCCACTGGGCGCCAGCACCGCGGAATTCGCCGAACTGGCCGCGAATATCGCCGGAGGCCAACGCGGCTTCGTCATCGAATCATCGATGCGAACGATCGACCGAATCTGTTCGGAGACACTGGAACTGCTGCTGCGCTCGACTGGCTACAGCGACGACGTGACACTGCTCGCGGCGCAACGCCGCACGCCACCCGCGCCGCTGAACATGACGCTGGACGCAACCCTGCACGCCGCCCGCGCCGTACGCACCCGGCTCCGGCAGTGGCTGGCGGAGATCGGCGCCACCGCCGACGACATCTCCGATGTCGTGCACGCGATCTCGGAGTTCGTCGAGAACTCGGTCGAGCACGGGTACGCGACCGACGTCTCCGACGGCGTTGTCGTCGAAGCGATGCTGTCCGGCGACGGCGATCTGCACATTTCGGTGATCGACCGCGGACGGTGGAAGGATCACCGCGAAGGCGAGACGGGCCGCGGCCGGGGCCTTGCCATGGCCGAAGCCTTGGTATCGGAGGCGCACGTCAGTCACGGCCCCGATGGGACGACCGCCAGGGTGACGCACCACCTGTCGCGGCCGGCGGACTTCGTCACCGACTCGCTGGTCAGCCGCGCGACCGGTCGGCGGACGGTCAACTCCGAATTCGTCTCCGCGGTCACCGAACCGGGCCGCATCGTGGTCAGCGGCGACGTCGATTCCAACACCGCATCCACGCTGGACCGTCAGATCGCGGTCGAAAGCCGTTCCGGCGTCGCACCGTTGACCATCGATCTCAGCGCGGTCACCCACCTCGGATCGTCGGGCGTCAGCGCCCTTGCCGCCGCGCGGGAGCGGGCACAACGACAGGGCAGTGAGTACGTGCTGGTTGCCCCGCCGGGAAGCCCGGCGCACCACGTCTTGTCATTGGTGCAGATCCCGGTGGTCAGCGGTCTGGCCGAGAACGTCGTCGCCGAGGGCTAGGACCGCTCGGACCGCTCGCCGTGCCGCACCTGGCTGAACGGCACCCCGCGGTCGGCGGCGTATTCGCGGGGAAAGCCCAGCACCCGCTCGCCGATCACGTTGCGGGCCATTTCCGTTGTGCCGCCGCCGATCGCGACCGTCTGCCGCGACAGGTAGCGCAGCCCCGCCTCCAGGCCGGCGCCCTGCTCCCCCACCACGCCGGCGCTTCCCGCGATCTCCAACGCCGTGTCGACGTCGGTGGTCACGGTCTCGGAGTGGAACAGTCTGATGAGCGTTCCGGCCGCCGGCGGCAGGACGCCGTCCCTGACACTGCGGTACACATGGCCGATCAACTGCTCGGCCACCGCCCGGTGCACCAGGACCCTGCCGGCCTTTTCCTGCACGCGTGGGTCGTCGGCCTGTCCGGTCTTCTCCACGAGGCCGACGTAGTCGACCGGGATCGCGTTGCCCCCCTCGCTGCCGCCGCCGCTGGCGAACTCCGAACCCTGCCCAACCGCGCGGCGTTCGTGGTACAGCTGTCGCGAGGCCACCGCCCAGCCGCCATTGACCTCCCCGACAACGGCGTCGTCTGGAACGTCGACTCCGTCGAGGAACTCCTCGCAGAACTCGGTGGAACCGCTCAGCATGGTGATGTGCCGCAACGTGATTCCCGGATGAGAGATGGGCACCAGGAACATGGTCAGGCCCTCGTGTTTGGGCACATCCCAGTTCGTGCGGGCCAGGCACAGGCCGTAATCGGCGGCGAACGCGCTCGTGCTCCACGTCTTGGCGCCGTTGATGATCCAACGATCGCCATCGCGCTCGGCCCGGGTGAGCACGCCGGCCAGGTCCGATCCGCCGCCGGGTTCGCTCAACAATTGCACCAGCACCTCTTCGCCGCGCAGCGCCGCGGCGATGTGCTGCTTCTTCTGGTCTTCGCTGCCGGTGTCGAGCAGCGTGGCGCAGCAGATGGTGAACGTCGGGGTGTTGAGGATCAGGGGCATTTCGTAGTCGAGGGTTTCGGCGTCGAATGCCTTCTGGTATTCGTAGTCCAGGCCCAGACCGCCATACTCGCGGGGAAAGCAGATGCCGGCGAATCCGCCGTCGTACAAGCGCTTTTGGAGTTCTCGGGCCCGCAGCCAGGCCCGCTCGTCGTCGCGCGGGGCCGGTGGTGGGGCGTCGCGGTCGATGGCGGGCATGTTGTCGGCCAACCATGCCCTGGCCCGGGCGGCGAACTCTGCGACAGATTCGGTGTGCGTCATCTGTCCGAACGACCCGCCTTTTCGAACTCGTACACCCGCAGGTTGTGTTCCTCGGGCGTCCCAAACATGCTGCGGTACAACGTAACCCGGCGAAGGTACAGGTGCAGGTCATGCTCCCACGTGACACCGATGCCGCCGTGCATCTGTACGCAGGCCTGGACGATCTGGCCGGCCATCTCCCCCACGTAGGACTTCGCGATGCTGGCCGACAATCCCGCCTGCGGCGCGCGGGCCGCCACGTCGTCCACCGCCGCCCACGTGGTCGCCCGGCAGGCCTCCAGCCACAGCTTCATGTCGGCGAACTTGTGTTTGAGGGCCTGATACGACGCCAGCGGGCGACCGAATGTGTGCCGGTCCAGCGCCCACTGGGCGGTGAAGTCAAACACCGTTTGCAGGACGCCGACGACCTCGGCGCACTGCAACACCTGGGCGATCTGGCTTTGTCGATCGACCAGTGCGGGTGTCTCACCGGCGGTGCCGACGGCCGCAGACCGGGGCACGACGACACCGTCGAAGCGCACACGGGCGTATTGCTTGACCAAGTCCACCGACTGCTGGGGCTCGATGCTGACGCCCGGAGCGTCCGTCGGAACCAGAAACTGGCGAATCTCAGCGCCATTCGGGCCGCCGCGCGCCACCACCAGCAGCGCCGAGCTCTGGGCGGCCGCCTCGACGCGGTCCTTGACGCCGTCGATGCGGTAGCCGGCGTCGGTTTCGGTCGCCGTCACCGAGGGAGCCAGGGGCGCCCAGCCCTGGCCGGGCTCACAAACCGCCCACGACGCCACCGATTCACCCGCGATCAGCGCCTCGATGGCATCGGCGTGCGCTTCGGAGTTGGAGCACTCGGCGAGCGTCGACAGGACGGTGCTGACCGGATACAGCGGCCCGGGCGCGACCGTCTTTCCGAGCTGCTCGGCGACCATCGCCAGGTCGGCGAAGCCGCTCTCCGACACACTCCCGCCGCCCAGCTCCTCCGGAACGAGCAGCCCCGTCCACCCGAGCTCTGCGGCGCGCCGCCACCACGCTGGGTCAAACGACGCCCCCTCGGCGTGTAGCTCCCGCACCCGGCGCAGCGGCGCTTCCTTTTCGACAAAGGCCTGGGTCGTCGAGGTGAAGAGGACCTTTTCGGGGGAGTCGATGGTGGTCATGGTGCCGAGGGAATCCTTCTTGACATTCGATCGCTGCGGGTGCAACGGAAACGGTTTGGGTGTTTGATCATCCGCCCGATCGGTCCTCGGTTGGCTGGCATTTCTGATGTTAGCAACGGGCAATACGGTAAGAGATACCGGAGTTCAGTCGGTAAAAGCGGTGACGAGATTTCCGCCTCGGCGAACAGCGCGGGCCGTCGTGTTTACCCGGACGAGCCGTTCCTACATGGCGAACACGCGGCGCACCGCCTGGGCGTGCAGCGCCCGGTTCTCCCGGGAAACAATCCAGTCCGGCACCATCGAGTCGAAGCCATTGAAGGTCGCTGCAATCACATGCAATTCGGTGTGGACGTAAGCGTGCAGCAGCCGATTGGCGTAGTCGATGGCCTCGTCTCGGCAGGGATCGATCTCGGAGCAGCTGACGAACGTGGGTGGCAGCCCCTCGAGGTTTGCCCGGTGCGCCGGGACGTGTTGCCCACTGGCGCTGGCGTGGCCGAGGTAGTGATTCCATGCCCGGCTCACGGCCGGGCCGTTGAGGCCCGGGGTGCGCTGGAACTCGCGACGCGACGGCGTGGCGTCGGAGTCGAGCATCGGCTGGTGCAGGATCTGCATCAGGATTGCCGGACCTTCCTGGTCGAACATGCGCTGGGTCAGGCCGGCGACGAGCGCCGCGCCGGCGTCGCGCCCCATGACCGCGATGCGGCCGGCGTCGGCGTCCAGTTCTTCGCTGTTGTCGACCACGTAGCGGAAGGCCGCTTCGACGTCGTCCAGCGCCGCCGGGCACGGATTCTCCGGCGCCAGCCGGTAGTCGACGGAAACCACCAGACAGCCGCCGTCGCGGGCCAACTCCACGCAGTGCGCATGGTCCGTCTCCAGGTTGCCGGTGACGAACCCGCCGCCATGGGCGTACACCACCAGGGGCGCCGGGGATTCGGTGTCGCCGCGGTACAAACGGAGCCCCAGCTGACCGCCGGGCCCGGCGATGGATCGGGAGTCGATCGAGACGCCGCTGGTGTCGGCCGCCGCGGCGCGCTGGGCGGCCAGCAGGTTGGCGTGCTCCCGTTCGGCGGCCAGTGTCTCGGCGCGGAACTCGAAGGCGCCCAACTCGACGGCGGCGTCGCGCAGTACCGGGTCGATGCGGGTGAGGCCGTGTGGGCGGGCCAGGTTCGTCTGTGTCATACCTATTCGTTTTCTCCGGCTCGTCATGCACGCTAAACCACCTTCAAGGTAGACCTGCGCATTTGGCCGGAGGCAGACGAGGTGGGTATTGGCGCGAAAAGCCCCGGGGCGGCGCGGCGAACGGGACCGGCCGTGCCGAACGCGTTGCGGCAATGCCTAACCGGGGTGTGGCGATCGCGCGAGCCGTTGGGATTCGTTGCTATTTATACTATGATAGCTAAATTCCGCTCGGTACAAACCCGCCGTGGACTCGCGGTCGACGATCGGTCCGCGCGAACGGCCTGACTCGGTTGTTTCCAGGAGGAAGCGCTGATGACGCTCAGCACTGACCCGAACGGTCAGCCCGTGGTGCCCCCGCTCGACTTCACCGGTGAAACCAGCCCCTATCCGTTCTTCGAGTACATGCGGCGCACGGACCCGGTCTGGCATGGTTCCCTGGCCGATTCCGGACAGCTGCCCGAGGAATTGCGGCCCGACGACGAATGGGTCCTGTTCGATTACGACGCTGTGTCCCAGGCTTTCCGCGACGACCGGGTGTTCACGTCGGCCGCCTACGACAAGACCATCGGGCTGGTGATGGGACACACCATTTTGGCGATGGGCGGCAGGGAACACCACGACCACCGCAACCTGGTGGCCAAAGCCTTTCGTGCGACCGCGCTGGCGCGGTGGGAGCCCTCGGTCATCGGGCCGGTGTGCGATCAGCTCGTCGACGAAATCAAGAACGACGGCCAGGCGGACCTGGTGAAGGCGGTGACCTTCGAGTTCCCGACGCGGATCATCTCCACGCTGCTCGGTCTGCCCGCCGAAGATCTCGACCTGTTCCGACGCCTGTCGCTCGACCTCATCTCGATCCCGACCGACATCGAGGCGGGGTTGAACGCCGCCACCGAGCTCTACGACTACTTCCTCAAACAGGTCGAGCAGCGCAGGCGCAAACTCACCGACGACATCATCGGAGACCTGGTCGCCGCGGAGATCGACGGCGAGAAGCTCACCGACGAGGCCATCATCGCCTTCCTGCGGCTGCTTCTTCCGGCCGGGCTGGAAACCACGTACCGTTCGTCGGGCAATTTGCTGTATCTGCTGTTGACCCACCCCGAGCAGCTGGCGATGGTCCGTCGGGACCGATCCTTGTTGCCGATGGCGATCGAGGAGGGCCTACGCTTCGAAACGCCACTGACCACGGTCATGCGTACCACGACCGAGGAGGTCGAAATCGGCGGTAAGACAATCCCGGCCAACGCTCAGATCGACATGTGTATGGGTTCGGCCAATCGCGACGAGACCCGCTGGACCGATGCCGATACGTTCGACATCTGCCGCCCGCGCCAGGCCCACATCGCCTTCGCGGGCGGCATCCACATGTGCCTGGGCATGCATCTGGCGCGACTGGAAACGCGGGTCATGTTGAACAGCCTGTTCGATCGCGTCGAGGATTTGGCGTTCGTCCCCGACGACGGCACCGGCGTGGAATCCAAGATCGTCGGGCTCACGTTCCGGTCGCCCAACAAGCTTCCGGTCACTTTCGCGCCCGCCGCATGAAAAGCCGCGCAGCGATCCTGCACGACGTGGGAGGGCCGTGGTCGGTCGAGGAATTCGAACTGGATCCGCCCAAGGCCGGAGAGGTCCTGGTGCAGATGGCCGCCGCCGGCTTGTGCCACTCCGACGACCACATCCTCAAAGGAGACATGTCGGCGCCCAATGAGGTGATGCGATCCCTCGGCCTGCCCACCATGTTCCCGACGATCGGCGGCCACGAGGGCGCCGGGATCGTGCGTGAGGTCGGCCCGGGCGTCACCGACTTTGCGCCGGGCGACCACGTGGTGATGTCGTTCGTCGCCGTGTGCGGCCAATGCCGTTGGTGCGCCAGCGGAATCGAGTACCTTTGCGACCAGGGCATCGGCACCATGGTCCCGGGAATGCCCACCGACGGCACGTTCCGCCACCACACCGCCGACGGCCGGAAGCTGGGCCACATCTCCAAGATCGGCGCCTTCGCCGAACACACGGTGGTATCGACGAATTCATTGGTGAAGATCGAGCAACACCTGCCGCTGGCCCCGAGCGCGCTGCTGTCGTGCGCCATCCCGACCGGATACGGTTCCGTCGCCAACCGGTCCAACATGCGTGCCGGCGATACCCTCGTGGTGATCGGCGTCGGCGGGATCGGCACGGGCGCCATCCAGGGAGCCCGGATCAACGGCGCCGCGCAGATCGTGGCCGTCGATCCCGTTGACTTCAAACAGAAATCGGCTTTGCAATTCGGTGCCACGCACAGCGTGGCGACGACGACCGAGGCGCTGGACCTGGTGCGGGGTCTGACGTACGGGGTGATGGCCGACGCCGTGGTGGTCTCACCGTCGTTGATCACCGCCGAGGACGTCCGCGATGCGGTGCGTCTCACCCGCAAGGGCGGCACCTGTGTGCTCACCGGCATGACGTCGCAGTTGACCCGGTCGGTCAAGATCGACCTGCAGGACTTCATCTTGACCAATAAGACGTTGGCGGGCACCATCTTCGGCTCGTGTAACCCGAAGGCGGACGTCGCCAGGTTGGCGAGGCTGTATGAGACGGGTCAGTTACAGCTCGACGAAATGATCACCAAGCGCTATCGCCTCGACGAGGTCAACGACGCTTACGACGATCTGCTCAACGGCAAAATCGTCCGGGGCATCATCGATTTCGGGATAGCCTGAAACCCAGCTTACATCTTGATCGCGGGGATCAGCCTACTGAGATTCCAGAGCCGGTCTCGTCGCGCCGACAGGCAGGAGATCGCCAGTGCGACAGCGGTTATCGCGGCCAGCACGATGATCGCCTGCCATAGTCGGGCGTCGATGCCGCCGAGGATGAGCTGCCGGAGCCCGTTGACGCCATAGGTCATCGGGTCGAAGCGGTGCAGGATCTGGAACGGCCGTGACGTGGTTTCCACGGGGTACATGCCGCCCGCGCTGACGAGCTGCAACATGAGCAGAGCCATGATCAGCACCCGGCCCACCGCTGGACCGACAAGCGCGTTGATCGCCTGCGTCGCGGCTACGAATGCGCCGGAGATCAGCACCATGAACCCCAGCATGGCCGCGGGATGGACGGCGTGCATACCGAGGGCGAACCGGACCACGCAGTAGAGAATGACGGCTTGGAATAGCGCGATCGCGGCGGCGGGCAGGTAGCTGGCGAGCACCACGCGGAATGCGAGCACCTCCGCCGCGATCGGGCGAGTCTGCAAGGGCCGCAGCACCATCCACAGCACCAACGCACCGAAGAACAAGGCGAGCGTGAGGAAGAACGGAGCCATCCCGGTGCCGAAGTTGGGCGCGGCATTCTCATGTGAAGCCTCGAGTTGCACCGGACCACCAATGGTTTCGGCGACCGCATCCTTTTGCTGGCTTGTCCAGTTGGGTACCTGCTTGGCCCCGTCGGCGAGTTTGGTCGCCAGCTCGGCCGATCCCGCCTTGAGTTGTCGTGCGCCGTCGTCGAGCTTGGCGATGCCACCGGCCAATTCGGCGTTGCCGGTGGCGACTTGCTGGGCTCCGTCGCGCAGCTGGGTGAGCTTGTTCGTCAGCTCCTGTCCCTTGCTGCCGACCTGGTCGAGCGCCGACCCCAGGGGGCTGCCCGGGTTCCGCAACCCCGATGTCATGGCGATCGCCGCGTTCTGCGCGTCGGTGAGCTGCTGGCGGATCTGAGGCGTGAATTGGTGACCCCGGAGCTGATCTTGGATGCCGCGCAGGTTGTTCGCCAGCGGATCCTGTCGTGCGGAGAGCTCGTCGATCACCGATGACAGCGAGTTTGCGGCGGCATCCTGCGCCCCGGCGATGGCACCGAGTTGGTCGTTGGCCTGCGCAAGAGCTGCCGCGCCCTGTTGCAATTGCTGCGTGCTGCCGCCGATTTGCGATACCGCGTTGGTCACCGCGAGCAGCGGGTCGGTGGCCCGGTTGATTCCGTCTGACAGTTGCTTGGCACCGGTGGCAAGCGTTGCCGAGCCGGATCGCGCGGTGTCCAGGCCGGACACCAGCTGACCGGCGCCGTCATCGAGTTGCGCGGCCCCGTCGGCGGCCTGCTTGATACCCGATCCCGACGAAACCACCACCGACAGCATCTGATTGACGGCCTGTCCCGAGATCCGGCTGGACACGGCGTTGAGCACCTGGCCGATGGCAGTACGACCGATACTCGTCGAGATGTAGTTGTTGGCGTCGTTGTAGACGGCGATCAGGTTGGCCTTCTTGGGTTGCCCGGTCACGGGCGACGCGATGGCCGCGCTGAAATCGGGCGGTAATTCGACCATGAAGTAGTACTTGCCGTGGTCGACTCCGTTGCGTGCCTCCGGTAGGTCCACGACGTGCCAGTCAAGGCCGCCGTCCGCGGTCAGGCTCTTGGCGATCTCCGCGCCGGCGTTGAACTGTTGCCCGGATACGACGGCACCACGATCGGAGTTGACCAGCGCCACGGGCATCTTGTTGGTGTGGCCGAACGGATCCCAGAACGCCCACAGGTACAGCGCCCCGTACACCAGGGGCAGCAGCATCAGTACGACGATGGCCACGCGTGTCAATCGGCTACGGCCGAAACGTTTGATCTCCGAGCCAAAGGCGAGTCCAGCCAACATCGTTCAGCCCTCTCCGGTCAGGATGCGGTGATCGTGTAGTTCGTGGTCGGGCGCCTCCGTGCCGAGCGGGTTGGTCACCCCGACGACGACGGTGCGCTGCTCGGCGATCACGCCGAGCCTGTCGGCCGCGATCGTTCGCCGGGAATTGTCGCGAACCTGTTCGAGGTCGCCGACCACCAGGATCGGCCGATTCGACAACAACGCCAGCGTGATGCGCAGCAGAAACAGTTCGAGGTCTGACAGTTCGACGATGTAGGTGTCGCCGGACGGCGGGGCCATCTCGCCGAAGACCTCGGCCAGCTCGGCCGGACCCGATTGAAGCGGCACCGACGAATACCACGGCGCCAGCCACCGCCGTTGCTCGGCGAGCACGGTCTCCACGGTCACCGAATCCTCCAGCTCGTCGATGCCTTCGAAGGCCGCGATCGAGCACTGCCGGCGGATCGCGCGCGGAGTTGTTTCGCCGAGGACGGTGAGCGTGCCGTGGCTCGGCCTGAAACGTCCCGCGAGCGTCAGCAGCAGTGTGGTCTGCCCTGGGCCCCCGGGCATCTGAATCGCGTGAAATCCCGACGTCAGGGTTAGGTCGACCTCCGAAAAGAGCGGCCCGTGCTCACCGTCGACCCCCAATCCGCGGGCGATGATCACCGGCGCCGCGGCGTCCGGCCCGTCATTCGTACCCATGGTGAGGCCCTCCCTGACCGGTGGAAGCCCGAATCGATCCCAGCACCGCGGTGACCAGCTGCGCTAGCAGGTCGGGGTTGATGGTCCCGGGACGCAGGACCTCTTCCATCGCCACGCCGAGGTTGATGGTGACGACGAGCTGGGCGAGGTCGGCGAGCTCTCGATCGGATGCCACGGACGGGCTCGATTTGACGATGTGCACCGCTTGGTGGGCGGCGGCGGCGCGGCGGCGCTCGATGAGGCGCTCGCGCAGCTGGTTGTCGCGCTGGGCGCGCAGCCAGTATTCGACGAACAGCACGTAGAAATCGGAATGGTCGCGAACCGCGTCCAGCCATGACCGGCTCAATTCCCGTGCGGCCGCACCGGTGTCGCCGCCGCTGCTGTCCAGCGCTGTGGCGATCTGCTCGCCGCGGAGCTCGAACTCGCGGTCGAGCAGGGCCAAAAACAGCTCATCTTTGGATTCGAAATTCGAGTAGACCGCGCCCTTGGTGAAACCCGCGGCCTGGCCGATGGCATCGATGGTGGCCCCGGCGAAGCCTTCGGCGGCGAAAACCTTCGCCGCCGCGTCCAGGATGCGGTCGCGAACCTCGCCGCGGGTGGGGCGGGTTCGGTGCGGCTTGACAGGAGACATGGTCAGCAGCATACTCCACGGTATCGAATGGATACTAATGAGTATCGAAAGGATGGCGCTAAGAAAGCTTGGCGAGGGTGTGATCCCAGAGTTCGCGCGCGAGGATCGGATCGTAGGCCGCCCGATTGGCTTTGGCGACTTTGCCTTTCGCGTAGTATTCGCCGACCGCCCAGTCGACGCCGGGCACGCTGGTCGCCAACCAGACCAGCTGATCGGCGCCATCATCCGCGGACTTGATCATTCGGCTGACGGGCGTGCGTTGCATGGTCGTCAAAAACCGCGAGCCGGACGAATGACCGATATTGGTGTTGACGAAACCGGGGTGAACCACTGCCACCGAAAGGCCATCGGCCCGATACCGGCGATCTAATTCCTTGGTGAACAAGATGTTTGCCAACTTCGCCACCGCGTAGGCGGTGCTGGGCCGGCGCCGTGCCGTCGTGTCGAAATCGGCGAGCTTGACTTTGCGCAGCAGCCGCTGTGACGAGCTGGACGTGTTGACGATCGTGGCGCGTGACTCCAGCAGCACGTCCAGCAATTGGGTGGTCAACAGGAACGGCGCCAGGTAGTTGACCTGATAGGTGCGTTCGTAGCCGTCGGGGGTCAGCTCGATCTTGCTGGCCATCCTGCCCGCATTGTTGAGCAACACGTCGATACGCGGGTGTTGCGAACGAATCTTGCCCGCCAGGGCCCGCACCTGCGACAGGTCGGCGTAATCGACGACGAAGTGGTCCGCGTCCAATTCGGCGGCCACCGTGGCGGTCTTGGTTGGGGAGCGGCCCACCACGACGATCTGGTCGCCGGTGCGGTAGAGGCGACGCGCCGCAGCCGCGCCGATGCCGTCGCTGGCACCCGTGATGACAATCGTCCTTGACGTCACCGCGGAAGTGTATCGATCACCGCCGCAGTGAGTAACGAACCGGCAGGTGCTTGAGCCCGCCGACGAAGGTGGTGGCGACCAGCTCCGGATCACCGGTCAGTTCAATGGTTTCCAGGCGTGGCAGCAGCTCGGAGAAGAAGCTGCTGACCTCCATGCGGGCCAGCGCCGCACCCATGCAGAAGTGCACGCCGTAGCCGAAGGCCAGGTGCTTGTTGGGGTCGCGACCGACGTCGAAGCGGAACGGGTCGTCGAAGACTTCCTCGTCGCGGTTGGCCGATACGTAGGACAACAGCACGGATTCGCCTGCGGCGATGGGCACTCCGCGCACCACGGTGTCGCTGGCGGCGGTGCGCATGAACTCCTTGACCGGGGTGACCCAGCGGATCATCTCGTCGGTGGCCAGCGGCATCAGGTCGAGGTTGTCGCGCAGGCGTTGCAGCTGGTCGGGGTTCTCGATGAGCGCCTGCAGGCCGCCGGAGATGGTGGCGCTGGTGGTGTCATGGCCCGCGGTGGCGACGATCAGGTAGTAGGAGACGGTGTCGATGTCCGACAGCGGTTCGCCGTCGACGCGGGCGTTGGCGATCGCCGAGGCGAGATCCTCAGTCGGGTGCTCGCGGCGCGACGCCGTCACGCCGTTGAAGTACTGGAACATGTCGAACAACGCCGGCAGCTGATCCTCGTTGGAGCTGCCGCGCTTGAATTCGGAATCGTCGCTGCCGAACAGTTCCTGGGTCAGCTTGAGCATGCGGGGAAAGTCGGCCTCGGGCAGGCCCAGCAGCGACATGATCACGTAGAGCGGGTAGTTGACCGCGACCTCCTGAACGAAGTCACATTCGGGACCGGCTGCCATCATCTTGTCGACGTAGATCTTGGCCAGTTCGTCGACGCGAACCTTCAAGGCCCGCATCGCCTTCGGGCGAAACCAGTCGGAGCCGATCGCGCGCACCACCCGGTGCTGCGGGTCGTCCATGTGGATCAGCGTGCGCACACCCGCGGCGGCCTGCATCTCGTCGCCTTCGGCGGTCGTGAGCACCGGACGCGGCCAGTTGGTGAAGAGCATGTTCTCACGCTCGATGTCCATGATGTCGGCGTGTTTGGTGATCGCCCAGAACGGCCGGTAATTCGGGACCTCCACCCACGACACCGGGGCGTTGGCGCGCAGGTGCGTCAACGCCGCGTGCAGCCCCTGCTCGTCGGTGTACGCCAACGGGTCCGCCAGCAGGTTGGCGGCCTCGTCCATCGTGGTTGCGCTCACTGGTGAAACTCCTCGATTCGGGGCGCCCCCGCCGGCCGAAGACGGACCTTGAGGCGGGGCGCGTCAGGCATGCGGGTAACTTTACAGTAAGCAATCCAGTATGTGACCCCGCAATCCGTGGGGCGTCGCCACCTGAGATTCGTCGCGCGACGGATCCTCGATGAGGTAGGACATAGGCATGCCGAAAGCCCAGGACTGGGGAGAAACGCTCGACGATCTCGAGCGCCGCCGTCAGCACGCGTTCGAAATGGGCGGGCCGGAGCGGCTCGACAAGCACCGCAACAAGGGCAAGCTCGACGCCCGCGCGCGGATCGAGTACCTCCTCGACCCGGGCACGTTCCGCGAGCTCGGCACCCTGGTCGGTGGTGAGACCGCGGCCGACGGGCTGGTCGTGGGCTCCGGTGAGATCAACGGCTCACCGGTGATGCTGGGCGCCGAGGACTTCACGACCCTGGCCGGCAGCATCGGTCCCGGCGGCAATTCCAAGCGGTACCGCATCGCCGAACTGGCCCTGCGCGACAAGATCCCGCTGGTCATGCTGCTCGAAGGCGCCGGCTTTCGCCCCACCGGCGGGCACTATGGGCGCACGCCGACCGACCTGCTCGCGCAGGCGCAGTGCTCGGGGCGCGTCCCGACCGTCGCCGCCGTCCTCGGCCCCTCGGCCGGGCACGGCGCCCTGGTGGCCCCGGTTTGCGATTTCCGAATCATGAGCCGGCAGGGCGCGATCTTCACCGCCGGTCCCCCCGTCGTCAAAGAGTCGACCGGAGAAGACATTTCGAAGGAGGACCTGGGCGGGCCGGACGTCGCTCTGCCCAGCGGCGTGATCCACAATGTCGCCGAGGACGACGAAGCGGTGCTCGACGACGTCCGCCGCTACCTGTCGTACTTCCCGCCCAGCGCCTGGTCGTACCCGTCGCCGCAACCGACCGGTGCGGCCGCCGACCCGCGGCCGACGCCGGAGCTGCTCGACATCGTCTCCCGGGACAACCGCCGCGTGTACGACATGCGCGCCGTGCTCGACGTGGTCTTCGACAGCGCCGACTGGTTCGAGGTGCAGCCCCAGTTCGGCAGGGCGATGGTCTGCGCGCTCGCCCACCTCGGCGGCCACCCGGTCGCGGTGGTGGCCAATCAGCCCCAGGTGCTCGCGGGCTCCATCGACGCCGACGCCGCGGACAAGGCGGCCCACTTCATCATGGTGGCGGATTCCTTCCACCTGCCGATCGTGTTCCTCGCCGACAATCCGGGCATGCTGCCCGGCAGCCGATCCGAGCGCACCGGCGTGCTGCGTGCCGGTGCGCGGATGTTCGCGGCGCAGACGGCCGCCACCACGTTGAAGCTGCACCTCACGCTGCGTAAGGCGTACGGGTTCGGCTCGATGGTCATGTCGCTGTTGGGTTTCGATCATCAGGTCGCGACCTTCGCCTACCCCGGCGCGACGATGGGCGCCATGAGCGCCGCGGCGCTGAGCCGCGCCTCACACGCCGGCGAAGACCTCTCGGCCAAGCTGCGCAACGCCGAGCTGGAGGCGTCCTATCGATCGGCCGAACACATGGGGTTCGACGAACTCATCGATCCCCGCGAGACGCGCGATGCGTTGCTCGCGTCCTTGAAACGTGGCCTCTCGAGCAGGCAGGCCGCCGCGGAGCCGGTCGCCCGGACCGTGATCCTGCCCTGAATTTTCTGCCGAGCAGACGCAGAATCGCATGAATCAGGTGTCAACAGTGCGATTCTGCGTCTGCTCGCGCTACTTCGCCGCGCAATACGCCGCGACGATCGGCTCGAGCTCGTCGGGCGTGGCGCCGTGCATGATGACCGCGTCGGCGCCGTAGTCGAACTCCTTGCGGATGCGGTCCACGCACTGTTGGGCGGACCCGGTGGCCGAGGGCTCCAGCCATTCGTCGGGAATCAACGTCGCAATGTGCTCGATCTGTTCGGGCGTGCCCTTGTGGTCGATCCCGCCCGCGATCGACGAGACCACCGGGTCTTCCCGGAACCGCTGCAGCACAGCGGGATCCCAGTCATTGGTTCGGACAAGCAGATCGCCGTAGCCCTGCAGGTAGGTGGCCAGCCGCGCGACGGTCTTCTTCAGCCGCAGCTCTTCGGGCAGGTGGTCCCCGACGGTCGCGAAGCACGACCACACCCGCACGCTGTCGGGGTCGCGGCCCGCCTTCTCCGCGGCGGACTTCACGGTTTTGACGCTGCGCTGCAAGGTCTCCGGTGTGAAGTAGGTGTGCAAAATGACGTCGTCGAACACGCGGCCGCCGAGCGCGAGCGTGTTGGGTCCGAAGGCCACCAGGGCCAACCGGATGTCTTCGTTGAAGTCCGGATCGAGAAAAAGGATGGGGTACTTGCCCATCGGGCCGTCGTGGTTGAAGATCAGCTCGCCGTGCCAGAGCCGGCGCATGACTTGGGCCCAATCCTCCATTTGCGCCGTCGTCACCGCCGGGATACCGAAGGCCCCGTAGATCGCTGCTATGCCCCGGCCGACGCCCAGGGTGAACCGGCCGCCGGAGAGACGATGCATGGTGGTCGCCCACGATCCCGTGATGAGCGGGTGGCGGGTGTTGTGATTGGTTGCGGCGGTGGCGATCTGCATGCGAGTGGTCACCGCGCACGCCGCCCCGACTAGAGACGACGCCTCCTTGACGTTCCAGCGCTCGGAGATGAATCCGGTGCCGAAGCCCAGTTCCTCGCCACGGCGGGCCTCGTCCATCAAGGTCGCCGGGCCCTCACCACCCGCGCCGGCCAGCAGATAGAAGCCCAGTTCATCAAGCGTACGGTCACTCAATTCCAAACCCCTTGCTGGTAGCCGCAGTTCCAAACCTCGGTAATTTTGCCATCGACCACGCGGAACACCTCGATGCTGGCGATGTTGGTTTCGGTGCCGTCCTTGGTTTTGATCGTCGAGTCGTAGACGATCGCCACGTGTTCGCCGTCGTCGCCCTCGATGACGACGTTGAGGTCGAAGTGCAACGATTCGGCCGCCTGCCACATGTCCACCACCCGCTGGACCGCTTCGGCGTGGGTCAGCGTGCGGGAGGAACCGACCTCGTGCCGAATGACGGTGTCGCCCAACAACTCCTCGGCCAGCTCGATGTTGCGTTCGTTCCACACGACCAGGTTGTAGAGTTCGACGACGGTGCGCGCCGTCCAGGTGGGCGCCATCAGCCGGGCACCGCGTCGCGCAGGAACCGGTCGGTGATGCGCTGCACGCGCCGGGAGAAGATGTGCCCGACGTGGCTGCCGTCGTACCAGTACAACTGGCCGCCCCACCGTTCCTGCAACGCGTTGGCGGGCTCGCGCATCGCCATCCGGTCGTGCCACGCCCCGACGATCAGCCGGCGTTCCGGCGGCGGCGACGGCGTGACGGCCAGGGGGTCGATCACCGAGGTCAGCTGGGTGACGACGGGAGATTCCAGCAGCTCGCGGAATCCGTCGCGCGAGGGCCCCCAGCGCTGCAGGTGCCGCGCGATCATCGCGTTGAGTCCCAGGATCGGCGTGTACAGGGCCACCGCATCGATCTGTTTTTCCAGATGCGAGACCAGCGCGGCCACGGGGCTGCCCATCGAAATCCCTGCCACCACAACGGCGGTGCCTTGCGCCTGTGCCCAGCGCACCACGGCGCGCACCTCCGAGACGACCCGCATCATTCCCGCGACGTTGCCGAGCGGATCCATGTCGGGGTACGCCGGCCAGTGCCGGCGCCGACACCCGTGACCGGGCTGCACCGGCAGCGCGATGTTGAAACCCAGCTTGCGATGTATCCGGCCGATGCCGGACATCAGCAGGTCTTCGGTGCCGCCCTGGCCGGCGCCGTGCACCCATACCAGCCAGGGGCGGGGGCCGTCGCCGTGCCGGCACACGTGCACCACCGCCCGTGCCGGGCCGCCCAAGCCGTCGGCCTCCAAGCTCGGCGGCAGCGCGGGATCGTGTTCGAAAGTCACCCGTTCGTAGGCCAGGCCGGCGATGCGGTGCCGGCGTATCGAGGCTTCCCGCAACGGTTTCGGGTCGCCATGCGCGCGGTCGATGCCGAGCGGCGAGAGCTCCTCGGCCGCCGCAATGCACGCATCGAGCGGCCGCATCGCCGCGGGGCTCCCACCGAGCAGCGAAAAGCCGCTCAGCACAAGCTCATCGAGCATGACCTCACCGAACTGGCGCGCACCGCGCGGCGACAACGGGGACCAATTAGTGGACTCCTGCAGACCGGCCACGGTGCGCGGCACCAGCATTCCGAGTTCCCGGGCCGCGTCTTTGGCCAGGCTCAGCCCGTTCCATGCCTTCGCCATGTCGCTCACCTTCAACAGCTACGCCAGTTTGAACCCGGTGTATCCGCTTGCCGCGATCTCGTCGCAGCGCCGCCGGTATTCGGGGATTCCGCCGGTATAGCCCATGTACATCCGTTTCTTGCCGGGCACGTTGCCACCGTTGTACCAGGAGTTGCACGACGGATGCACCAGCACCGTCGGCGCAACAAGCGCCGTGGCGTGGTCGATCCACTCCTGCTGAGCGGTGCTCAATGCCTCGATGGTGCGGATGTCGTGGGCGCGCAGATACGCGAGGCAGTCGCCGATCCACTCCACGTGCTGCTCGAGGGCGGCGACGAAGTTCGTCGCGGCGCTCGGGCTGCCGGGGCCCTGAACCGTAAAGAGGTTCGGGAACCCGGCGACCGCCAGACCCAGATACGACAGCGGGCCTTCGGTGGCCCAGAATTCGCCGAGCGAGACGCCGCCGCGGCCGCGGACGTCGATCCGGCTGAGCGCGCCGGTCATGGCGTCGAACCCGGTGGCGTAGACGATGACGTCGAGCTCGTGCAGCCGGTCCTCGGTGCGGACACCGGCGGGCGTGACCTCGCGGATCGGCGACTTGCGCAGGTCGACCAGTGTGACGTTGTCGCGGTTGAAGGTCTCGTAGTAGCCCTGGTCGATGATCGGTCGCTTACACGCGAACGGATGGACCGGCACCAGGGAGGCCGCGGTCTCCGGGTCCTTGACGATCCGCGCCACCGCCTCGCCGTACAGCTTGGCGGCCATCCGGTTGGCTTCGATGTCGAAGAAGATGTCGCCCCAGTTCAATGCGCCCATGACGCCGTGCTCCTCGATGGCGCGCAGTTGTTCTTCGCGCGTCGCCGACTTCAGCGGCGGCCTGCCCAGCATGTCGAGCAGGACGGAGAAGGCGCTCAGCCGGGCCGCGCCGATCGGGTGAGCGCGCTGGGCGGCACGGATCTCGCCATACCGGGCCTTCATGTCGTCAAGCTCGCCCGGCTCGAACCGATGCACCCGCCAGGGCAGGGTGTACGCGGGTGAGCGCTGAAACACCGACAGGTGCAGTGCTTCTCGGGCGACGACGGGGATGAGCTGGACGCCGGTCGAGCCGGTACCGATGACGCCGACGCGCTTGCCGGTCAGGTCAAAGCCTTCGGGCCAGCGGCTGGTGAACAGCGACGTCCCGGCGAACGTGCCCATGCCGGGGATGTCGGGTTCCAGCGGCACCGACAGGATGCCGGAGGCGGCGACGACGAAGGGAACGCGGAAGATTTCGCCGGCTTCGGTGCGCACCGACCACGTCGCGGCTTCGTCGTCGAACGTCATCGCGACGACCTTGGTGCCGAATTGGATGTCACGACGCAGGTCGAGCCGGTCGGCCACGAAGTTCAGGTAGGCCTCGATCTCGGGTTGCGCCGGCATCGACTCGGTCCACACCCACTCCTGCTGAATCTCTTCGGAGAAGCTGTAGGAGTATTCGATGCTCTCGATGTCGCACCGCGCTCCGGGGTATCGGTTGAAAAGCCAGGTGCCGCCCACATTTTCGGCCATCTCCAGCACACGGGTGCGCAGCCCGAGTTCCCGCAGCCGGTGCAGCATGTACAGCCCGGAGAATCCGGCGCCGATGACGAGAACGTCGAACGGGGAATCAGCGTCAGCCATCGTCACCGCCGGTGATCTTCAAGATGGTTCGGGTGAGATGCAGGGTCTTGATCTGCCAACGACCGTCCCGCTTCTCATAGGTCTCGTGGTAGTGCCCGGCCCCGTACAACTCGCGGCCGTCACCGAAGATCAGCAGGTCCTCCATCGCCCAGATGCCGGTCGCGGTGGTGGCCGAGGTGAGCGTGATCTCGGGGGTGTGGCAGTGATGTTTGGTGGCCACGCCCTCGAGGCCGCCCATCACCATCGGTGCGAAGTTCTCGACGCCCTCGATCGGCGGCGCGGTCTGGGGGTCGGCACCCGCGGTGGACACCGCCATGTCAAGGGTGACCACGACGTCGGCGGCGAACACTCCGCGCCAGGACTTGAGGTCTTTGGTGTCCAGGAATCGGCAGTAGCGCGCCTTCAGTTGCCGGATGGCTTCCAGCTCGTCAGCCGCTGTCGTCATGTCACTCCCTTGCCGCGCGCGGGCCGGACTGCTGAAATCTATACTGTAATGGATTTAGTATCAACGATCGCGGGAGGCGCCGACGTGAAAGTTCCCTTCACCTGGAAGGTCACGGGCTGGTTCATGGTCGGCTGGTCCCCGGAGTTTCCTGCCGGCGAGGTCCGACCGCTGCACTATTTCGGCGAGGATCTGGTGGCCTACCGGGATGAGTCCGGCGAGCTGCATGTCCTGGAAGCGCACTGCAAGCACCTCGGTGCCCACATCGGCCACGGCGGCAAGGTGGTCGGCGACTGCGTGGAGTGCCCCTTCCACGGCTGGCGCTGGGGCCCCGACGGCTGCAACAAATACATCCCCTATCAGCCGGACCGACCCAACCGCGCGCTACACCTGAAGGTGTATCCCGTCCGCGAGCAATACGACTGCGTGTTCATCTGGCACCACCCGGACGGCAAGGAACCGCAATGGGAAATGCCGGACATCTTCAGAAAGTTCCCCCAATTCGAGACCGATCCGGCGGCCTACTACCGGGCATATCCGGAGTTTTCCCGTCGCGCGGAGCGCGAGCCGGTGCACCCGCAGATCGTGGCCGAGAACGCCCCCGACAGCGCCCATTTCGAGTACGTGCACCACGCCACGGTGACACCCCGAGTCCTCGACTGGAAGATCGTCGACCACGAGTGGCAGTTCATCGCCGGCTGGCCTGATGCGAACAGCGACGACCCCGAGGACCTCGCGTTGCGGTTCCACAGCCACCTGTTCGGCCTCGGCGGGGCCATCAGCGTTTTCGAGGGCGCGCAGAATCACCGGCTGATCTTCACGTGCACACCGGTCGACGATGAGTGTTCGGACCTGTTCTACTCGATCTGGTGGCCGCGGATCCCCGGCGATGACTCCCCCGTGCCGGAGGGCAAACTCCGGGAGGTCATCGAGAAGCAGTTCTTGTCCACCGTGTTCGACGACCTGCAGATCTGGCGCTACCAAAAGTACGTAGAGCGTCCGCCGCTGTCCAAAGTCGACGCGAAAGGCTATATGGCACTGCGGAAGTGGGCGACGCAGTTCTATGACGTCGCGCCGGTGGGCGCCCCCGCATGACGGACCCGCTGGCCGGACTGGCCGCACCCGAGCACACCGCAATCGTCACCCAGGAGTGCCAGGGCGCGGTGATGGGTCCTAATGCCGGACTGGCCATGCTCGCCGAGGAGGCTCGCCGCGAGGCGCTGCCCAACATCGCGCGCCTGCTGCCCGCGGCCCGGGCGGCCGGGGTGCGCGTTGTGCATTGCCTGGTGCAACGGCGGCCCGACGGGCTCGGCTCCAATCACAACGCGAAGATCTTCGCGATGGGCGGCGGCAACCGAGTGGACATCACGCCCGGCACGCCGGGTGCGAGTTGCTGCCCGAATTAGGGCCGGAGCCTTCGGATTTGGTGTTGCGCCGCTGGCACGGCGTGGGCCCGATGGGCGGCACCGATCTGGACGCGGTGTTACGCAATCTCGGCGTGTCGACCATTGTCGTGGTGGGCGTTTCGCTCAACATCGCGATTCCCAACCTCGTCATGGATGCGGTCAACGCCGCCTACCGGGTGGTCCTGCCCCGCGACGCCGTGGCCGGCGTCCCCGCCGACTATGGTGCAGCGATGATCGCCAACACGCTGTCGCTGCTGGCCACCGTCACCAGCACCGGCGATCTGCTGCAGGCCTGGGACAAGGGAGCCCGATGACCGATACCGCGCCGGAAGTTCGCGGCGGGTTCCCCGACGTCAAGCCCGTCGAGGACGCTCCCGCCGAGCTGGGCCCGTTCGTCGCCGCGCTGCGCCGCCTGCAGGACCTGACCGTGTCCACCAAGCCGGACCCCGCGCTGTGGGCCGCCGCGACCGCGCACCTGGAAAACGCCTGCGCGCTGCTGGACGGCCACCAGGTCCCGGAGATCGAGGCGGTGGCCGGCCGGGTGCTGACCCTGCCCGGGTTGGCCCATCCCCTCCTGCCGCCCTGGATGGTGACCGAGTCCGGCCCCGACGTTGTGAGGATGGCCGGGCATTTCACCGCCTCGCACATCGGCGGGAACCGGGCCGTGCACGGCGGCATGATCCCGCTGTTCTACGACTGGTTGTTCGGCATGGTGGTGTCCACAGCGGATATCCGGCCGACGCGCACGGCCTACCTGCACGTCGACTACCGGAATATCACCCCGATCGACCAGCCGCTGAGCGCTCAGGGGCGCATCACCAAAGCCGAGGGCAGGAAAGTTTTCATTGACGCTACTATGACAGACGCCGACGGCACGTTGCTCAGCGAAGCCAACGGCCTGATGGTTCGCCTGCTACCCCACCAGCCGTGAGAGGCATGATGTCCGACACCACAACAACATTCACGGTGCCTGCCGTCGCGAAGGCCGTCGCGGCGGCCATCCCCGACCGCGAACTCATCATCCATGGGGATCGCCGGTACACCTACGCGCAGGTGATCGACCGCTCCAACCGGCTGGCCGCCTACCTGCACTCGCAGGGGCTGGGGTGTCACACCGAGCGCGACGCGCTGGCGGGCCACGAGGTGGGCCAAGACCTGCTCGGCCTCTACGCCTACAACGGGAACGAATTCGTCGAGGCGCTGCTGGGCAGCTTCCAGGCGCGGGTCGCCCCGTTCAACGTCAACTTCCGCTATGTGAAAAGCGAGCTGCAGTATCTGCTGGCGGACTCGGGGGCCACCGCGCTGCTCTACCACGCCGCGTTCGCACCGCGCGTCGTCGAGATCCTCCCCGACCTGCCACAGCTACGCGTGCTGGTCCAGATCGCCGACGACTCGGGCAACGACTTGCTCGACGGCGCAATCGATTACGAGGCCGCCCTGGCATCCGTGTCCCCGGAACCGCCGCCGGTGCAGCACTCCGCCGACGACCTGTACGTCCTGTACACCGGGGGCACGACCGGCATGCCGAAGGGCGTGCTATGGCGCCAGCACGACATCTTCATGACGTCCTTCGGCGGGCGCAACCTCATGACCGGAGAGCCGTCGCAGTCCATCGACGAGATCGTGGAGCGCGCGGCCGCGGGGCCGGGCACCAAGCTGATGATCCTGCCGCCACTGATCCACGGTGCGGCCCAGTGGAGCGTGATGACCGCGATCACCACGGGCCAATCCGTCGTCTTCCCCACGGTCGTCGATCATTTGGACGCCGACGACGTGGTCCGCACCATCGAGCGGGAAAAGGTCGCGGTGGTGACGGTGGTCGGTGACGCGATGGCCCGCCCCCTGGTCGCCGCCATCGAGAAGGGGATCGCCGACGTGTCGTCGCTGGCGGTCGTCGCCAACGGCGGCGCCCTGCTGACCCCGTACGTCAAGCAGCGCTTGATCGAAGTGCTGCCGAACGCCGTCGTCGTCGACGGCGTCGGCTCGTCGGAGACCGGGGCGCAGATGCATCACATGTCGACCTCAGGGGCGGTCGCGACCGGCACGTTCAACGCCGGGCCGGACACGTTCGTGGCCGCCGAGGATCTGACGGCAATCCTGGAACCCGGGCACGAGGGGATGGGCTGGCTGGCCCAACGCGGGTATGTTCCGCTCGGCTACAAGGGCGATGCGGCCAAGACCGCCAAGACTTTTCCGGTGATCGACGGCGTTCGCTACGCCGTCCCCGGTGATCGCGCGCGCCACGGCGCCGACGGCTCCGTCGAACTGCTCGGCCGCGACTCGGTGACCATCAACTCCGGCGGCGAGAAGATCTTCGTCGAGGAGGTCGAAACGGCCATCGCGTCGCATCCCGCCGTGGCCGACGTGGTGGTCGCCGGGCGGCCGAGCGAACGGTGGGGGCAGGAGGTTGTCGCGGTCGTGGCGCTGGCCCAGGGCGCCCGCGCCGAGGCCGACGAGCTGGTGGCCCACGCCTCAAACACTTTGGCGCGCTACAAACTGCCCAAGGCGATCGTGTTCCGTCCGGTCATCGAGCGCAGCCCGTCGGGCAAGGCCGACTATCGGTGGGCGCGTGAGCAGGCGGTGAGTGGCTGAGCGATGTCATTGCTGCAGAAGGACGAGACGCTGACGGCATCGACCGAGGTGCGAGCCTCCGCGGAACAGGTGTACGCCGTCGTCTCCGACGTCACGCGGATCCCGGAGTGGAGCCCGGAGACCGTGCGTGCCCAGTGGCTGGCTCCGGACCGTTTTCGGGCCTGGAACCGAAGGCGGCTGGGGCGGTGGCGGACCGAAGCGGTCGTCGCCGAAGCCGCACCGGGACAACGGTTCTCGTTCGTCGTTCAGGCCATGGGCGGGGACTGGACGCAGTGGACATATCTCATCGAACCCGGCTCCACCGCCGGCACATCGCGCCTCACCGAAGTCGTCCGGATGTGTGTCCCATTGCCATGGGCTGCAGTGGCGTTCGAGCGCCTCTTCTTGTTCATCCGGGATCGACGTAAAGATCTTCAAGCGAACCTCGAACTTTCGGTGGACCGGATCCGCACGATTGTCGAGGCAGGGAATCCATGAACTATCACGGGCGTATCGCTGTCGTCACGGGCGCCGGCTCCGGCATCGGCCGCGCACTGACGCAGGCTCTCACTCGCGGCGGGGCGCATGTCGCGGCCGCCGACATCGACGAAAAGGGCGTCAGCGAGACGCAAGCAGCGTGCCCACCCGGCCAGGTCACGCCGTACCGGGTCGACGTGGCGGACCGGGACGCGGTGCTGGGCTTCGCCGAAGACGTGCACCGGCAACTCGGGCCCGCCTCGATGTTGTTCAACAACGCCGGAGTCGACCTGTTCGCCAGCGTGGCGGACATGTCGTGGAAAGATTTCGACTGGCTCATCGGCATCAACATCGGTGGGGTCGTCAACGGCACCAAGGCCTTCCTGCCGCAACTCGTCGAGGCCGGTTCCGCCCAGCACCCGTCGCGGTTGGTGAACCTGTCCAGTGCCTTCGGATTGATCGCGGTGCCCTACCAAGGCGCCTACAGCACCGCGAAGTTCGCGGTGCGCGGTTTCACCGAGGCGCTGCGCCAAGAGATGATCATCGAACGTCACCCGGTGACCGTCCACTGCGTGCACCCCGGGGTGGTCAAAACCAACTTCGGGGCCAACATGCGCGCCGCCGAGACGGAGGACCCGGACCAGGCGGCCAAACTCTTTGCGCGCGCGGCAATCACCTCCCCCGAGAAGGCCGCCCGCCTCATTCTGCGTGGGGCCGAGAAGAACCGGGCGAGGATCCTCATCGGCCCCGACGGGCGCGTGATGGCGGCGATGCCCCGGCTGCTAGGCGCGCACTACGCCGCGGTGCAGGCCTATGCCGCGAGGGTGACGAATTCGCGTTCGGGGCGCGCCGGCGGCTGACTACGGCAATACCCGCACCGGGACGTTGTTCCAGCCCGCGACGTTTTGCATGTTGACACGACGGCAGCCCGCCCAGTCCACCTCATAGCGGGGCATGTGATCGAGCAGCTTCTGCAGTGCGACAGAGCTTTCCATGCGTGCCAGCGCCGCCCCGAGGCAGCTGTGGATCCCGTACCCGAATCCGAGGTTCTGCGCCTCGCTGCGGTCACGCTCGATGTCGAAGACCTCTGGCTTCGTCCACGCGTCGGGATCACGGTTGGCCGAACCCAGCAGCAAAAACACCGGCTTGCCGGCGGGGATGGTGACGCCGTGCAGGGTGACGTCTTCGCGCGAGCAGCGCACGTTGTACTGGTTCGGGGATTCGTAGCGCAGCACCTCTTCGACGGCCGCGGGGACCTTGCTGCGGTCGTCGAGCAGTTTCTGCCATTGCTCGGGATGGCGCGCAAACAGCACCACCGCGTTGGCCACCAGCTTGGTCACCGTCTCGGCGCCGGCCCCACCCAATAGCACGGCGAACTGGGCGATTTCGATGTTGTCCAAGGCCGTGAGCTCACCGTTCTCGCGCTCGACGCGGGCCGCCACCAGGGCGCTGATCATGTCGTTGCGCGGGGCGGCCCTGCGCTCCTTCACCAACTGGTAGTAGGCGATCGCCATCTGCGTGGCGGCCTGCACGCCGGCCTCCGACATCTCGACCTCGCCCGGCTCGCGGTGCAGGAACGTGTCGAGCCACAGCCGGATCTGCTGGCGGTCCTCTTCCGGCACCCCGAGCATCGTCGTGATGACCTCGACGGGGAACAACGCCGAGAAATCCTGAACGACATCGAATCCCGCGGGGTCGGTGGCGTCGAGATAGCGGTCGACCAGTCCGGTCACCAGCGGGCGCATCGCTTCGATCGCGCGCGGCGTGAACACCTTGTTGACCAGGCCGCGCATGTGCCGGTGCTCGGGCGGGTCCATCATGATGATCGACTTGTGCCCCATCGGTTCCTCGGAGCGCACCGCCGCGAGGTCCACGCCGCGCGCTGAGGAGTACGTCTCGAAGTTCTTGTACGCCGCGGCGACGTCCACGTGGCGGCTCAGCGCGTAGAAGTCGTACCGTTCGCTGTAGTAGACCGGGGCTTCCTCACGCATCCGTCGGTAGGTTTCGTACGGCCCGTTGAAGAAGTCCTCCGAGAACGGGTCGAATTCCAGTTCGGCGACGGTCATTTCGCAACTTTCCTGATTCGGCGGTGCGTGCGGGCCCGCGCGATTCGCAGGGCGGTGTTGGCGTAGAACCGCAACGAACTGCCGAACGGCGGCGCCGCGGTTCCGGTGATGCTGAACGGCAGGTCATTGCCGACCACGGTGCGGTAGTGGCTGAAGGTGTCGAACCCGGCCTTGCCGTGATAGGCGCCCATCCCGCTGCGCCCCACTCCCCCGAACGGCGCCGCGGATGGGATCATCTGCGCCGCAAAGTCGTTGCGGGCGACGCCGCCGCTGCGGGTGTTGCGGACGAAGCTGCGGAAATTCTCGTCGTCGGGACCGTACCAGTACGCCACCAGCGGCGCCGGCCGCCCGTTGATGTAGTCGATCGCCTCGTTCAGACGGGAGTAGCCCATGACGGCCAGCACCGGGCCGAAGACCTCTTCGTCGGCGATCCGCATCCGGTCGTCGATGTCGCGGACAATGGTGGGCGCAATTTTGCGGCTGGCGCGGTCGGGCAGCGACTCGCCCTCCGGGCCAATCGTTTCCACGCGGGCGCCGTGTGCCCGCGCGTCGTCGATCAGTCGTACCACCCGGTCGAAATTGGCCTGGTTGACGCTGGAGCAATAGTCGGCGTTGGCGATCACCGTCGGGAACATCCCGCGCAAGGTTTCGCGGGCGGTGTCGACGAAGCTGTCGAGGTGGTCGTCGGGCACCATGACGTAATCGGGGCAGACGCATACCTGTCCGCCGTTGACCATCCGGGCCCGCGCGATGCGCGCCGCCGATCGCGCAATGTCGGCGCCCGGCGCAACCACCACCGGGTTCTTGCCGCCCAGTTCCAGGGTCACCGGAACGAGGTTCTGGGCGGCCGCGCGTTGGACCAGCGCACCCACCGACGGCGAGCCGGTGAAGAACAGGTGATCGAACGACAACTCCGCGAAGGCGGCCGCGACGTCGGCACCACCGGTGACCACGTCGAGCTCGGCCGGGTCGAAGTACTTGGGCGCGGTCGCCGCCATCAGATCCGCGGTGTGCGCGGTGATCTCCGACATCTTGATCATCACCCGGTTGCCGGCCGCGAACGCCGCCGACGCGGGCAGCACCACAAGGTTGACCGGGAAATTCCACGGACCGATCACGCCGACGACGCCGAGCGGGGTGGGCTGGACTTCGGCCCGCAGGCCACACAGCCGCGCGGCTGGCATCAGTTTGGCCGGCCGCATCCATTGCGCCACATGGGATCTGGTGTGTTCGACCACCGAGGTGATCCCGATGATCTCTGTGAACAACGAGGCCGCCTTGGACCGGGTGCCGTAGTCGGCGGCCATCGCATCGATGAACGCGTCGCTGTTGTCCAGCAGCAGCGCCATCAGCCGATCGATGCGGTTACGCCGGACCGCGGCGGTGGGCGGCCCCTCGGCCACAAAGGAGCGCCGCTGCCGGTCCAGCATCGCCCGTAAATCGGCTTGCCGCCGCCCCGCCGGACCGTCAACCTGTTGGCCAACTGAACCCATGGCTGCACAGCTTACGGCAGCCGTAGCCGCGTCGATATAGTCTACTGTAATCTTTACAGTACGACCGTGTACCCGAGCCGGAGAGCAGCCGTGGAAAGTCAGCTTCAGGATGCCGTCACCGGCGACAAGCCGGGCGACTACCTGCGCGACCCGTACCCCTACTTCGCGCGGAAGCGCAGCGAGGGCGGGGTTTTCCACGGCACCGTCATGGACTACTCCAAGACCCCCGAGTCGCTGCGACCCAAGCGGTCCTTCGCGGCGGTGTCCTTCGACGCGGTGAACAAGGCGTTTCGCGACGGCCGGGTGTTCAGTTCGGCGATGTACGACACCACCATCGGCCTGTTCATGGGGCCGACCATCCTGGCGATGGAGGGCAAAAAACACCGCGACCACCGCAACCTGGTGTCCGCGGCGTTCAAGTCCAAGGCCCTGGCCCGCTGGGAGCCCACCGTCGTGCGGCCGATCTGCGACGCCCTCATCGACGAGTTCATCGACTCCGGCCGCGCCGATCTGGTCCGCCAATTCACCTTCGAGTTTCCCACCCGGGTCATCGCCACCCTGTTGGGTCTGCCGGCAGACGACCTGCCCATGTTCCACCGGCGCGCGGTCGAACTGATCAGCTACGCCGTCAAATACGAACGCGCCTTCGAGGCGTCGGCGGCGTTGAAGGACTACTTCCTCGAGCAGATCGAAGCGCGCAAGGCCGAGCCGACCGAGGACATCATCGGCGACCTGGTCACCGCGGAGATCGACGGCGAAAAGCTCAGCGACGAAGCCATCTACTCGTTCCTGCGCCTGCTGCTGCCCGCCGGGCTGGAAACGACCTATCGGTCCTCGGGCAACCTGCTGTTCCTGTTGCTCACCCACCCCGAGCAGCTCGCCGCGGTGCAGGCCGATCGCACCCTGATCGCACCGGCGATCGAGGAGGGCCTGCGCTTCGAGACGCCGTTGACCACGGTGCAGCGGTTCACCTCCGAAGACACCGAACTGGTAGGGGTCACGATCCCGGCCCGATCGGTGGTCGACCTGTGCATCGGCTCGGCGAATCGCGACGGACACCGCTGGGAGCGCCCGGAAGAATTCGACATCTTCCGTGCGCACGTGCCGCACATCTCGTTCGCCGCCGGGGAGCACACCTGCTTGGGTCTGCACCTCGCCCGCATGGAGACCCGGGTCGCGCTCGAATGCCTGCTGGATCGGGTGACCAACATCAACCTGCTCACCGATGACGATCCGCATATCCACGGTCAGCCGTTCCGTTCGCCGACCGCGCTTCCGGTTACGTTCGACGCGAAGTAGGGTCCCGGGAATGGTCAAGGTAATGCAGGGCTTTCGGGTCCTCGAGGTTGCGCAGTTCACGTTCGTCCCCGCCGCCGGCGCGATCCTCGCCGACTGGGGTGCCGACGTCATCAAGGTCGAGCATCCGGCGCGCGGCGATACTCAGCGTGGCTTCGTCAACATGGGTGGCTTCCAGCTCAATCCCGACCGGCATCCGCTGATAGAGCATCCCAATCGGGGCAAGCGCAGCGTCGGGATCGATGTCTCCACGCCAGGCGGTCAGGAAGTGATCTACGAACTGGCCAAGTCCGCCGATGTGTTCCTGACCAACTACATGCCCGCGCAGCGGCAGAAGCACAAGTTCGACGTGGAACACATCCGCGCGGTGAACCCGAACATCGTGTATGCGCGCGGCTCGGCCTACGGCGACAAGGGCGCCGAGCGTGACGTCGGGGGCTATGACGGGACGGCGTTCTGGACGCGCAGCGGGGTGGGGTACGCGCTGACCCCCGAGGAGCTGGGCGGCGCACTGGGACAGGGCATTCCCGCGTTCGGGGACTCCATTGGAGGCATGTTCATCGCCGGCGGCATCTCGGCCGCGCTGCTACACCGCGAGCGGACCGGCGAAGCGCTCGAGCTGGACGTGTCGTTGCTGAGCACGGCGTGGTGGGCGGCGGGCGCGAGCGTGACGCAGGGCATGGAAACCGGCGAGGTCATGCGCACCCCGATGCCCGGATCCGCGGCCGCATCGGTGAATCCCTTCCTGGGCAACTACTTAACCTCCGATGGTGGCACGATCAACCTGTGCATCGTCAGCCCGACGGGCTACATTCGCGACACCTTCGAGCACCTCGGCATCCCCGAGGCGGCCGACGATCCCCGTTTCTGCGACGTGCTGCCGTTGATCCAAAACGCCGACGCTGCCGCCGAGCTGATCGCAAAGGCCTTCGCCGGCAAGCCCTTCGACTACTGGCGACAGCACCTGAAAACGATGAAAGGCCAGTGGGCGCCGTTCCAGAGCCTCCTCGATCTGGCCGACGACGAGCAAGCCATCGCCAACGACATGATCGTCGAAGTCGAGTCCAACGACCGCGGTGCACCGTTCAAGGTCGTCCGCGGGCCGGTGCAGTTCAACCACGAACCGCTCGTTACCACCCGGGCCCCGCAAGCATCCGAGCACACCGAAATCGTCCTGATGGAACTCGGGATGGACTGGGACCGCATCGCCGAACTCAAAGATTCAGGAGCCATCGCATGAATGAGGAGCAGTGGCGCGCATGAATCGCGCCGACGACGATGCAGAACGAAGTGATGAGGAGGAGTGGCGCGCATGAATCGCGCCGACGACGATGCAGAACGAAG
>NZ_KL446993.1:3139155-3334050 GCF_000709305.1 Mycobacterium sp. TKK-01-0059 | reverse complement strand
AGGAGTGGCGCGCATGAATCGCGCCGACGACGATGCAGAACGAAGTGATGAGGAGGAGTGGCGCGCATGAATCGCGCCGACGACGATGCAGAACGTAGTGATGAGGAGGAGTGGCGCCATGAATGACGTCGCGATCATCGGCGTGGGCCTGCACCCCTTCGGTCGCTTCGAGGGCAAGTCCGCGATGGAGATGGGCGTCGACGCGATTCGGCTCGCGGTCGACGACGCGGGCGTGCAGTGGAAGGACATCCAGGCCGCCACCGGGGGCAGCTGGACCGTCGCCAACCCCGATGCCATCGTCGGCATGGTCGGGCTCTCGGGCATCCCCTTCACCAACGTGTTCAACGCCTGCGCAACTGCTGCCAGCGCCGCCAAGGCCTGCGCCGACGGAATCCGGTTGGGCGACTACGACATCGGAATTGCCGTCGGCCTGGACAAGCATCCACGCGGGGCGTTCACCGAGGACCCGGCCCTGGTCGGGATGCCACGCTGGTACGCCGAGAACGGCCAGTACCTCACCACCCAGTTCTTCGGCATGAAAGTCAACCGCTACCTGCACGAGCATGGCATCTCCCAGCAGACGCTGGCCAAGGTGGCGGCCAAGAACTTCCGCAACGGCGCGCGGAACCCGAACGCGTTTCGGCGCAAACCGATTCCCGAAGACGAGATCCTCAACTCGACGATGCTGAATTACCCGCTCACCCAGTACATGTTCTGTGCGCCCGACGAGGGCGCCGCCGCCGTGGTCATGTGCCGCGCCGACATCGCGCACCGCTACACCGCCAAGCCGATCTTCCTGCGGGCGGTCGAGGTACGCACCCGTCGCTACGGCGCCTACGAGGTGAACACTACCTTCGCCCCGGTCGACGAGGACGTGGCGCCGACCGTGTATGCCGCGAAGGCCGCGTTCGAAAAGGCCGGTGTGGCACCGGAAGATGTCGACGTTATTCAGCTGCAGGACACCGACGCCGGGGCCGAGATCATCCACATGGCCGAATGCGGTTTCTGCGCCGACGGCGAGCAGGAGAAGCTGCTGGCCGACGGCGCCACCGAGATCACCGGCTCGATGCCGGTCAACACCGACGGCGGGCTGATCGCCAACGGCGAACCGATCGGGGCGTCGGGCCTGCGGCAAATTCACGAGCTGGTGCGCCAACTCCGCGGCGAAGCCGGCGATCGTCAGGTGGCCAATGAACCACGCGTCGGATTCGCTCAGCTCTACGGTGCGCCCGGCACCGCCGCGGCCACCATCCTGACCACCTAGCGCGAGCAGACGCAGAATCGCACGATTCGCGTCTCGAACGTGCGATTCTGCGTCTGCTCGCGCAACGAAAGGGCACCATTTCCGATGGCTCAATTCACCGGAGCGCCGATCTTCGACGCCGACCAGCACATGTACGAAACACCCGAAGCGCTGACGAAATACCTTCCGGAAAAGTATTCGCGGGCCGTCCAATTCGCCCAGATCGGGCGGCAAACCCGCATCGTGATCAACAACAAGGTCAGTGACTTCATCCCCAACCCGACGTTCGAACGCGTCGCGGCCCCCGGCGCGCACGAGAAGTTCTTCGCCGGGGAAAACACCGAGGGCCTCACGTTGCGCGAGATGCAGGGACCGGCCATCGCGGCGCCGGCCGCGACCCGTAACCCGGTCGATCGAGTGGCCGAACTCGACCGCCAGGGTGTCGTCGAGGCGCTGAACTACCCCACCCTTGCCAGCCTGGTCGAGCACTCCTCGGCCGACGACCCCGAACTCACACTCGCGATCATCCACGCCCTGAACCAGTGGATGGCCGAACACTGGACCTACAACTACGACAACCGCGTCTTCTCCACACCCATCATCAACTTGTCCGAAGTCGACGCCGCTCAGCGCGAACTGGACTACCTTCTGGCCAACGGCGTCCGCGCCGCGCTGATCAAACCGGGCCCGGTGAACGGCGTCCACGGCTGGCGGTCGCCGGCGCTGCCCGAATTCGACCCGTTCTGGCGCGACGTCGAGGCCGCGGGCCTGCCGATCGTGCTGCATGCCAGCTACCCTCCACTGGACGATTACGTCGGCACGTGGGAACCGCCCCACACCCAGAACTTCATGGCCATGAGCGCATTTCGCTGGATGGTGCTGGGGCACCGCGAAATTGCCGACATGATCACCAGCCTGATCTGCCACGGGACCCTGACCCGGTTCCCGAAGCTGCGCATCGCCAGCGTCGAGAACGGCAGTTCGTGGATCTTCCCGTTGTTCAATGACTTTGAAGACCTATACAAGAAGATGCCGCAGAATTTCCCGGAGCATCCGCACGACGTGTTCCGGCGCAACATTTGGGTGAGCCCGTTCTGGGAGGGCTGCGTGGCCGACGTTGTCGACACGGTGGGATGGGACCGGGTGCTGTTCGGCTCCGACTACCCGCATCCCGAGGGCCTCGCGGAGCCCAAGGGCTTCTGGAAATACGCCGACAAAATGGACGAGCGGCGGACGTATGACTTTATGGGCGACAACGCTCGCCGGTTCATGGGCCTGCCGATCGCCAACCCCGACCCAGCCGCCGTCAACCCGCCCGCGCTCGCCGGCACCGGTTAACCCCGCGACCAGACGCAAAAGCACCCGACACGCCGTGCGTGCGGGTGCTTTTGCGTCTGCTCGCGCTAGGAGGCCTTCTGGGCGGCGGGCGCGTAGGCCGGCTTGCCCAGGCCCAGCACGTACTGCGCGATCATGTTGCGGAACACCTCGAGGGTGCCGCCGTAGATCCCGACCAGCGGCGCGAACCGGAACACGTACTCCGCGGCGCCGTCGTCGGCCGCGCCGTCGGTGCCGATCGGCAGCGCGGACGCCGTGCCGAGGATGTCCATCAGGTCCGGGGAGATGTCACGCATCGTCTGCGCGAGGGCGACGCGGCCGAAAATGCTGGGCGCACTGAGCGCCGCTTCCATGCGCGCGGCGCTGCGCCCCAACCGGTACGCCACCGCCGCATCGTCAATGAGCCTGCGCCCGTTCGGATCCCGCTCTGACACCTTACCAGCGGCCTTGTCCAGCGCGTCAGCCATGAAGCCGGCCTGGTGCATCATGATCGACACGTCCTGCAGCCCGTCGGGGGCGGCCGCCACCGCGCCGTGCTCGACGTTGAGCGGCTCGCGCAGCACGGTCCAGCCCGCGTTCACGTCGCCCAGCCGGTACTTGTCGTCGACGCGCACGTCGCTGTAGTAGACGATGTTGGTGCGATCGCCGTCGACGGTGCGGATGCCCTGGATCTCGATGCCCGGGGAGTCCAGCGGAACCAGGAACATGGTAAGGCTCTTGTGCTTGGGGGCAGTCGGGTCCGTGTTGGTAATGAGGAAAACGTACCGGCAGTTGTGGGCACCGGTGGTAAACATCTTGGAGCCATTGATAATCCAGCCGTTCCCGTCCCGCACCGCGCGAGTCTTACAGGTGGCGATGTCGGATCCGCCTTCGGGTTCGGTGTAGCCCAGGCACAGCCGAACGTGCCCGCTGAAGACGCCCGGCAGCACCTCGTCCCGCAATTCGCTCGACCCGAACCGCGCGACCGAACGCGCCACCATGGCGGTGGTGCCCCAGGTCACCCAGGGCACGTGGGCGCGCCGCTTCTCGAGTTCCCAGATGCGGCGATGCACGCGGCTGAAGCCGCCTTCGGCTTCCGGCTTCCATTCGCGTTCCAGGTATCCGGCGGCGCCCAGCGCCAGGTGCACCCCTTCGTCGAAGTTGTCGCCGGTCTCGCGGTCCCGGCGCTTGACGTCCTCGGTCACATGGGTGCGCAGGAATTCGCGTGCTTCGTCGAGGAAACGCCGATCGTCGTCGGACAGCGTGACACGTGAGAAATCCACTATGCGCCCTTCCTCGAGTTGCCTTCGCGCGCCGCGACGAGTTCGCCGATGTACTTCGCGCTGGCCCCGGGATCCCCGCCGGCCAGTGCCCAGCCGCGGGCACGCACAAGATAGGCCGTCGCGGCCGCCTCCGCCGAAACACCAAGACCGCCTTGCACATGCACCGCCATGGTCGCGGCCTTGGGCGCCTCTTCCGCCATGAACACGAACGCCGAGGGCGCCAACTCGGGGCGTTCGTCGGGCTCGTTGTCGAGGAACCAGGCCGCGCGCCGCGCCAGATTGCGGCCGCCCTGCACGGTGATGGCGATGTTGGCCAGTGGATGGGAGATGCCCTGCAGCGTCGAGATCGGCACGCCCAGCGTGTAGCGGGTCTTGGCGAACTCGGCGGCGATGGTCATGGTCTCTTCCACCAAGCCCACCAACGCGGCCGCCGACAGCACCCGCCACTCATCCAGCGCGCGTTGATATTCCGCCGCCGCGCCGGGGCCGCTGGCCAGGACGGTGCAGGTGTCGGCGGTGGCCGGATCCACCCAGGCCATCGGCAGCCGACCGATGTTGTCCACCTTCGCCGGACGGGTGCCGAAGCTCAGCGCGACGACGTCCTCGCCGTCGCGCACGACGATCTGGTCGGCGATCGACCCGGTGGGCAGCAGCCGCGCCCCGGAGGCGCTGTCGTGCTGGGGATCGAACGCGGCCAGTCGCGTGCCCTGGACCACATCGGGTTCTGCCGCGCCGAGTCGGGCCAGCAGGCGCGCGGCGCAGACCTGGTCGATCCACGGCACCGGCGCCAGCGACCGGCCGATCTCCTCGGCCACCAAACTCAGGTCGACGAGCGTCGCGCCGTCTCCGCCCGCGGATTCCGGCACGGCCATCGTGGTTGCGCCCATGGCGCACAACCGCTCCCAGAGGTTCTTGTCGAAGCCGGTCTCCTCCGCGGCGCGCACGGTCTCGATCGGGCAATGCGTCTTGAAGAAATCGCGGTACGCGGCCTGCAACGCCTCGTGATCCGACGTCAGGCTGTAGTCGAGCCTACGTAGTTCGTAACGGTCCATACTCAGCGTTCCTCCTGGCCACTGAAGAAGAATTCCTGGGCATTGTTGTAGAGATAGTTTTCGAGGACGTCGGCGGGCAAGTCCAGCGCGGCGGCCTCGGGCACGACGCGGTGCATTTTCAGGACGGGCCAGTCGGAACCGAAGATCACCTTGCCCTTACCGCGTGTCCGCATGTAGTGCAGCAGGCTCTCCGGTAACCGTTTCGGCGACCACGCCGACGTCATCAGGCGCAGGTTGGCGTATTTGATCAGCAGCCTGATCGCGATGTCCCACCAGGGATCCGCGCCGTGGATCATGCACAGTTTCAGTTCCGGGAACCGCACGCACACCCGGTCGAGGTGGATCGGATTTTGCACCTCCCCGGGGATGGGCGGCCCGGGGATGCCGGTGTTGATGCACAGCGGAAGCTCGAGCTCGGCGCATTTGGTGTAGAGCGGGTAGTAGACGGCGTCGCTGGGCGGGTATTGGCCGTCCCCCCAAAAGCTCGGGCCCACAGCCGCATACGCCACGGGCAGGTCGTTGACGACGGCAGTAAGTTCCCGCAGGGAGGGCATCGGCCGCAGCAGATTCACCCCGCCCATGGCCAGGGCGAACCGCTCGGGCTTGTCCTCGACGAATTTGCGCGCCGTCACCGACGGCTTGGCGAGGTTGTCCATCAGGATGGCCTTGCGCACGCCGTGCGCGTCCATTTCATCGAGCAACTCGGTCAGTTCGACGGGCGCGAACATGGACTCCGGCCCCTTGAAGTAGTCGTCACGCACCTTGAGCATCCAGGTCGGTTGCTTCTCGGTCTCGCCGAAGTGCACGTTGACCAGGCAATCGATTGCTTTCATGTGGACATCGGCGCCTTTGCTGTTGCGTGACGTTTCGCCCAACGGTAATCGGCCTTGCCGTTGCCCAAGCGTTGGACGTGCTCGACGAAGAGGAATTCCTTGGGCGCCTTGAACCGTGCCAGTTGCGTGGTGCACAGCGTGTGCAGCTCGTCGGCCGTCGCGGCGGCTTCCGACCGGAGTTCGACGAGGGCGACGAGTTCTTCTCCCCAGCGCTCGCTGGGGCGCCCGACCACCAGCGCGTCGGCGATCGCCGGGTGCGCGCGCAGCACCTCTTCGACTTCCTCGACGAAGACCTTCTCACCGCCGGTGTTGACCACCAGTGAGTCCCGGCCGAACAGCCGCAGGGTGCCGTCGGGCTCCAGCGCGGCGCGGTCGCCCGATATCACCACCCGCTTGCCGTCGATCTCGGGAAAGGTCTTGCGGGTTGCGTCGGGATCGTTGAAGTACCCCAACGGGATTCGTCCCTCCCTGGCGACCCAGCCCACCTCGGCCTCGCCTGGACGGAGAAAGCGGGTGTAGTCCTCGGAGAGGACCAGTCCACCCTCCCGCAGGGTGAACGTGTCGGTTTGCGTGTCGCGCCGGCTGTGGCCGAATCCCATGTTCCCGGTCTCCGACGAGCCGTACCCGTTGATCACCGTGACCTGGGGGATCAACTCCACAAGGGCGCGTTGGTATTTCGGGTTCGTTGCGGCGCCGCCGGTGCCGATCGCGTACAGCGACGACAGGTCATAGGAGCCGCGGCGCAGTTCGGTCACCAGCGGCGCCGCGTAGGCGTCGCCGACCATGGTCATCAAGCCGACCTTCTCGCGCTGCGCCGTTTCGAGAACCGTTCGGGGGTCGAGCTTTTTGCCGGTGTCGTACATCACCACGGGCGTGCCGGCCATGATCGCCGAGAACGCCGTCCACATGCCGGCGGCGTGCATCAGCGGCGACACCGCGAACCACGGCGCCCCGGCCGCCCCGCGCACCTTGTCGTGAATCTCCTCAGCGCAGGCGTGGTCTGCCCCCACCATCGACGACACATAGATGTCGGACTGCCGCCACAGCACACCCTTGGGCCGGCCGGTCGTGCCGCCGGTGCAGATCATCAGCAGGTCGTCCGGCGACCCGACGACGCGCTGGTCGATATCCCCTTGCGTCAGGGCGTCTTCCAGCGACACCGCACCCGGTAGGTGCGGGGCCTCGCTGCCGTCGTCGACCGCGATCAGCAAGTCCGCGCCCTCGCGGGCGAGGACGTCGGCGAACTGGGCGCCCAGCGCGCGGTGGTAGATGACCGCCCGGGGCTGTACGTAATCGAGAAGTTCACCGACCTCGCGCGGGGTGTAGTAGTAGTTGATGTTCACCGGGACGGTCCGGGCCTTGAGGCACCCGATGACCATGTCGGGGTACAGATCGTTGTGCATCACCAGCGCGACCCGGTCCTGCCCGCATTCCCAGTTCTGCAGTTCCGCCCGCTCCCGGTGCGCGCCGAATCCCTTGCTCGCCAGGAAGTTCGCCAGCCGGCGGGTGCGGTCCGCCGACTCGGCGAAGGTGCTGCGACGGTCGCCGCACACCGTCATCGTCCGGTCGCCAATGACGTCGGCGATCTCGTCGAGCACCGCCCCGATAGTCCATTCGCTCACGGAAGTAACCGCGCCCCGGTAATCAAGCAGCCGAACCGACTTGGACGCCTAGGAGGTCTAGGGCGTTGTCTCGCATGATCTTTCGAACATCGGACTCGCTGAAGCCCTTCAGCTCCTCGGCGAACGACACCGGCGATGCGAGTCCTTCCCCGTGCGGCCAGTCGGAACCGAACAGGATCTTGTCGACGCCGATGACCTCGGCCAGCTCCGGCAGATCGTCCTCGTAGTAGGGGGCGATCCACACGTTGTTGCGCAGCTGCTCCACCGGGTCCTCGGGGAAATACTGGGGCTGGGTGTTGGCCGCCTTCTTGAGGCGCTTGATCAGCCGATGCACGAAGTAGGACCCGTTTTCGATGCTGACCGCCTTGAGTTTCGGGTGGCGGGTGAACACGCCGTGCACGATCATCGAGGCCATGGTGTCGTGAATGGCCCGGTCGTCCAGCAGCACCTGATCCAGCGGATCCTTCGCGCCAAAGCCCTCGAAGGTCGATTTCCCGCCCCACAGCGCGGCGATCGCCAGGTAACCGCTGTCGGAGAGGTGGAATCCCACCGGCACTCCCGCTTCGGCCAGCCTGGCCCACACCGGATCGTGGCTGGGATCGCCCAGCGACCGCGGCTTGACCAGCCCGGGCACCGGCGCGGGGCGCACCAGGACCAGCTTGGCGCCGCGCGCCAACACGAACTCGACCTCTTCGACGGCTTTGACCGGATCGGCCAGCGAGATGATCGGGGCGGAGATGATGCGATGGTCCGGACGGTCGAAGCCCCAGTCCTCGTCGAGCCACAGGTTGAATGCGTGCACCGAGGCCATCGTCGCCTCGATGTCGTGTTTGAGCGCCTCTTCAACTCCGCACGCGAACGTCGGCAGCATGAACACCGTCTCGATGTCCTGGGTGTCCATCACCGCGATCCGGGCGTCGCGGTTCTGGTACTCCGGGTGCTCGGCGAGCCGCTCGACCTTCATCAACGAGGCCGGGTCGACGCCTTCCGGGATCTCGCCGCGGAACAACAGGTCGAGGCAGCCCGGCACGATGATCGGGTCGAAGGTGACGTTCGGGATGAAGTGGTTGATGCGGTCGCCCATCAAGGCCCAGCTGCGTTTGCCGTCGCTGACGATCTGGACACCGCGCCGTTTGAACCGCTTGTCCAAATGGCGGGTAAACGAATCCAACGGTTCGTAGTAGTGATTGTCGACGTCGATCGCTCGATAGTTCAGGGTGGTCATGATGTTCCTTTCCGGCTGGTTAGGTGGCCAATGGCGGGAACCGCGGTGGCCGCTTCTCCAGGAAGCTGGTGATGCCTTCGACAACGTCGGGCCGCAGCAGCGACTCGTGCATGAGTGTTTCGGCGCGGGCGCTGACATCGGCGACGTCGCGCAGCGCGTCGCCGTAGGCCTGGCGCTTGATGACCGCCAGCGACGCCGGTGAACAATTGCGCGCGATGTCGTCGGCGTATGCCAGGGCGCGCGACATCAGTTGTTCGGGCGCGACGACGTCCTTGACCAGTCCGAGTTTCGCGGCCTCCTCGGCGAAGAACGTGCGCCCGCTCAACAGCAAGTCCATCGCCGCGCCCCAGCCGGCGAGCCGCGGCAGGATCCAGGAGATGCCGTACTCGGCGATCAAGCCCCGCCGGGTGAACGCGGTGGCGAATTTGGCTCCGGCGGCCGCGAACCGGACGTCACACATCAGGGCGTGCGTCAGGCCGATCCCGACGCAGGCGCCGTTGACCGCGGCGATGATCGGCTTGCGCAGCTCGGTGAGGAAATGCGGGTGGCGGTCGCCGACCAGCTTGGTGACGTCGGTGTCGCCGTCGCCGAGTTTTTCGTCGATGGATCCCGCGCCACCCAGGTCCGCGCCCGCGCAGAATCCCTTGCCGGCACCGGTCAACACGATCACCCGCACCGCGGGGTCGGCTTCGGCGCGGTCGATGCTTGCGTAGAAGCCCCTGGAGATGTCGGGGCCCCAGGCGTTGAGGCGCTCGGGACGGTTGAAGGTCACGACCGCAACACCGGTTTCGGTGGTTTCATACAGCACCGCCTCATCGGTGACCACACGGTCGGCGGCGCCCATATGACCGTCCCCTCATAGCTGACCAACTGGCGAGTTTGTACCCATACTGTATACCTATCGGTACCGCATTCCACAACTGCGCCCACACCCCCGTGAACGGCGACTAAACAGCGATTTTGGGCGCTCGCTTGGCGCCGTGATCACCCCCTAGGCCGAGGGGCGGCGACGGGATGTGGCGATCGACACGCTGACCCATGTTTGCGTCGACCCCGGGATCGGGAACGCGTAGAGGAGCCGATCATCACATGGGGGAAGGAGAGGCAATGGTTGACACCAAGAGCGGACCGGTCGAACTCGTCCGGGGCATCGTGGAAGACGTCCTCGGGAGGACCAAGCAGGTCATCGGCATCATCATCGGCCACAACGACCTGATCGAAGAGGGCAAGGCCCAACAAGACAAGGCGGATGCACAGCGCAGCGCCGGGAAAAAGGAAGCCGCCGCCGAGAAGGCCCGCGGCAAGGCCAAGGCGTACGAGCAGCGTGAGCGGGCCGAACAGCAGTAAACGGTCGGTCTGAGCGAGCGGGCCCGGTTCTTCACCGGGCCCGCTTCGCGTGGTAATCCCTTCTACTGCAACACCGTTTGGATCAAACCCAGGCGCTGGTAGGCGTGCTCGATCTGGGCCTTCGCCTCCGCGGGTAATTTGGCCTGCGGCGGGCGGGAATGTGGATACGCGCCGATGGGCAACCCCAGCAGCGACGCGGCGTACTTGAACGCGCCGCCCCAGTGGGTGAAGTAGTCCGCCCGCCCCGGATAGCACGTCCACCACGATCCGACGTCGAGGTCGAACTGATCCAACCCGGATTCGCGGGCGTAGTCCATGGCCTCGACGAGCTGGTCGCTCTGCACCAAATCCCAATACTCGGAGAACAATCGCCGCTCGGGCGTCTCGAACAGGTAGCCCGAGGTACCCAGCTGCGCCGGGCACACGATCCCGTCGCGCAGCCACCCCGCCCGGTACACCGTTTTGTCGCATTCCCACACGGCCAGACCGGGCGCCAGCTGATGAAGCATGCGGCTGGCCGCCGGCCGGAAGGCGCCCTCCTTGGTGGCGCACACCGCGGGCACCTCGTGGTAGATGCGTGCGCTCTCGGCGGGCGTCAACACGTAGCCCGAGGACGGCGAATTGAACATGCCCAGAGCGATATTCGTGCGCGCAGCCACGTATTGGAAAAAGCGGAGCACGCCTTCGCCGCCATGAGCCTCCATCATCGGCGTCTGGATGTAGACGATGTCGGCGCCCGCTTCCTGGGCGTGCAGAGTCAGATCCAAACAGTCCTTCGCCGACATCGCCGCCGTGCAGGCCTGCACCACCACACCGGGATTGATGCTGCGCGCCTCCTCTACCGCAACCTCCAGCAGGCGTTTCCGCTCGTCGAGGGTCAGCGACCAGAATTCGGCAATGCCGCTGGTGCACCACAACATCGGGTGCCCGAGATCACCGACGCAGTAGCGCACCAGTGTCCGGTAGGCGTCCCAGTCGATGTCGTCGCCGTCGGTCCCGCAGAACGGGGTGTAGAGGGAGTCACCGATCCCCCGCAATGCGCCGGGCGCCCACGCGCGTGCCTCTGCTGCCGTAGCCACAATCGACTCCTTCTGTCTGCCAATCGATTTCTTCGACCCACGGTCAGGGAAGTCAGGTGAAGTCCGAACCGCCGTCGACGTTGATGTTGGCTCCGGTCATGTAGGAGTTGCGGCGCGAGGCGAGAAACGCTGCGACCGGGCCGATTTCTTCGGGGAGGCCCGCCCGTGGCATGTGCGCGGGATGACCAAAGTGCTTGCCGATGGCCTCCATCAGGGCATAGGGATCATGGCCGTCGACGCCGACCGAATTCGCCCAGCCGACCAGTGATTCCGATGCGATGCTGCCCGGCGATACCACGTTGACCAAGATCTCGTCCTTGGCCAGCAGCAGGGACAGGTTCTTCGACACGCTCGTCAGCATCGATTTCGCCGCCGTGTACGCGGGCAGCATGACACTTTGTCGCTGAGTCGAGTGCGCCGAGAAGTTCACGATCCGCGCCCACTGCGCCTTACGCAGCAGCGGTAGCGCCGCCCGCACACAGCGCACCATGCCCAGCACCCCGTCTTCTACCGACTGACGCCATTGGTCGTCGGTCAAATCCTCGAAGGTACCCGCGGCGCCCGGCCCCACCGTGATGACCAGAGCGTTGAGTTCGCCGCCCCAGCGCTGGGAAAGCTCACCGAAAGCCGTGCCGACGGCGGCGTCGTCGCCGATGTCGGCGACGAGCCCGAGGGCGTCCGGGCTACCCCGTTGCGTGAGATCGGTCACCGCGGAATCCAGCGCGTCACGGCTGCGCCCGACGACCGCTACCCGGGCCCCCTCGTCGGCAAGGCAGCGCGCGGTGGCCAAACCCATGCCGCGGCTACCGCCGACCACCACCGCGGCGGCGTTTGCCAGCCCTAGATCCATTGCTTGACCCGCAGCTCTAACCTGGCCATTTTCGCCTGTCCAGCCGATTTACCAAAAAGCCTACGATAGGTATTACAGTAGCAGAGGGAAATTACGACACGAAAGCGTATACGCAGGTCAGTACCGAAGAGCCGGTAAATTCGATTTTACCGGCAACACGGCCGGCAGACCTCATGCACGAAACAGATTTTGATGGAGGTGCCCGTAGTGGCAAAACAGGCAACCGCCGATAAGCGTCAGCGACGCGAGCGCGGGTCCATCAATCCCGACGACATCATCAGCGGCGCATTCGAACTCGCCGAGGAGGTGTCGATCGACAACCTGAGCATGCCGCTGCTCGGCAAACATCTCGGCGTGGGTGTGACGAGCATCTACTGGTACTTCCGCAAGAAGGACGACCTGCTCAACGCGATGACTGACCGCGCCCTGAGCAAGTATGTGTTCGCCACTCCCTATGTCGAAGCCAGCGACTGGCGTGAAACCCTGCGCAACCACGCGCGCTTGATGCGTAAGACGTTCATGGGCAACCCAATTCTGTGCGACCTGATTCTGATTCGCGCGGCACTGTCTCCGAAAGCGGCACGGATGGGCGCACAGGAGATGGAGAAGGCAGTTTCCAATCTGGTGGAGGCCGGCTTGTCGCCGGAGGACGCATTCGACACCTATTCGGCGGTTTCGGTTCACGTCCGCGGATCAGTGGTGCTGCAACGGCTGTACGAAAAAAACCAGTCGTCGGATATCGGACCCCGCGCCATCGAGGACGCCGTTGCCATCGACCCCGAAAAGACCCCGCTCCTTTCCCAAGTCACCCGAATCGGGCACCGCATCGGCGCCCCGGACGAGACCAATTTCGAGTACGGCCTCACCTGCATCCTCGATCACGCCAGCAGGCTGATCGACGAGAGCAACGCAGCCAAAGGCAAGGCGGGGGCGAGCCGCCAGCGCAAGTCGTCGACCGCGCGAGGTCGGTCCAAGGCGCCGGCGAATCGCTGACCTAACCGAAACCGCTTGTCACGCCTCGGGTTCGGGCACGTGGAAGTGCTCGTCGCGTAGCCGGAAGGCCTCCCTGGCGCCGTGCTGGGCGCGGGTCTTGACGAAGTTGAATTCGCCCGGCCCGAATTGCAGGTTGGTGCCGAAGGCGTGGAACAGGTAGCTGGCGACCTCCTCGCCCTGATACGCCTGGCTCTGCTCGACAAGCCGGAACGCCTCCTTGGCGATGACGACCCCGTCGGCCGGCATCTTCGCCGCCTTCTCGGCCCAGTAGCGCGCCCGGGCGGTCACCGCGCCCGGATCGCAGGTGTCCGTGAAGATTCCGAGATGTTCGATCGCGCCCGCCTCGATGATGTCACCGGTCAACAGCAGGCGCCGCGCCAGCACCGGCCCGAGCCGGTGGAAGAACATGTGCAAGCTGCCCAGCGCTGGGCCCAGGAAGCGGGTTGCCGGCATGCCGATCTTGGTGTCCCGCGCGATGACGGAGATATCGGTCATCAGGGCCATCTCGAAGCCGCCACCCAGCGCGTAGCCGGCGATCTCGCCCACCGTGACCTTGGGGAAACCCATGAAATTGTGATAGAAGCCAAAAGACTTGCGGTCCACGGCAAGTCGGCGACGCTGACTCGGGCGACGCTTGGCTGCCGCATCGTCGGACGCCTTGGCCTTGTCGCCGTACCAGCCGTACGCATTGTTCATGTCGGCCCCGGTGGAGAAGACTCCCTCGGCTCCGCGCAACAACACCACCGTGAGGTCGTCGTCATCGGCCACCCGGTCCAGGCAACGGGCGACGGCCTCGCGCATGCTGGCGTCATAGGAGTTCCGCTGTTGGGGATTGTTCAGCGTGACCGTCGCGATGCGCCGGCCTTGATCGATGTCGAAGAGCACGCGATCGTCAGAGGTGCTCGAAGCGGTCATTTGTCGGACTCCTTTCGGCGCCTGCCGAACCGCGATCCGGCAAGCTTCTCGGGCCGTGACGCCAACGTGTTGACCTCGCCCGTACACAGCACTTCGTCGTCGAGCCACAGTCGCGCGGTCGACGTGATACCCCGTTCGCCTTCCGAGCGCGCGATGTCGAATCGCAGCTCCGTCAACACCGGTGTCGGCCTGCGGAACGTCACGGCCAAGGACCGGGTTTTGCCGGAGAGGCCGGTGACGCAATTGTGGTGCTGGATCACGCAGTCGAAGAAGACGCCCAGGAATCCACCGTGCACCAGTCCCGGTGGCCCTTCGTAGATCACCGGGAATTCGACTCCTCCCGTTGCCTTCTCGGCATCGAATCCGGTGAACCGGTACTCGGGGAAACACGGGTTGTAGGCGCCGATGTCGGTGGCGTGATTGAGGTAGACGCGCCGGGGATCGTCGGGCAGTTCGCCGATGCGCGGTGAGTTGTCCGCCGGCGCGGCGGCCGACAACTCGCGCTCCCACTCGGTGAACTTCTCCAACATGGCATCCACCGCCGGGTGCGGATGTTCCAGCGACACCAGGAGTGAGCTCAGGCGGCGCATGGCGGAGGCGGCGGCCACGGTCTGGTCAAGCGGCGCCTCGCCGAATCTGGCATCGTCGTCGCCGCGACCATCGGCGCCACTCCTCCTCATCGCTTACGCTCTGCATCGTCGTCGGCGCGACCATCGGCGCCACTCCTCCTCATCGCTTACGCTCTGCATCGTCGTCGGCGCGGGCCATGATTCTCTCTTTCACCTGGGTAGTTTCGCAGGCAGCGTATCCTTGCTAACTTATACAGCGTATCAATCGTATTGCCTACTGTATGGGTAACCGTATCGGCGGAGAAAGGCCGGATCGACGGTGAGTCAAGGGGCCGGCTCGGCCGGAGCCGAGGGGTCGGTAACAGTGCACCGAGACGGTGCGGTGTTACGGGTGACGCTTGATCGCCCATCCCGGCGTAACTCGTTGACGCAGTTGATGATCGGAACTCTGGTCGAGTCGCTGACGGTTGCCGCGTCCGACGACTCGCTGCGCGCCGTACACCTCCGCGGGGCCGGAGACGATTTCTGCGCCGGCTCCGACTGGGTGGCCGCCAACGATCCCGGCGGCCAACGTCCCCGCACCGGTGATCTGGTGCGCCGGGTTCCCCATGCCGCTCACCGCGTGATCGAACTCGTCGCCGGCATTCAGCTGCCGGTGGTGTGCAGCGTGCGCGGATGGGCCGTGGGATTCGGTTGCAATCTCGCCTTGGCCGCTGACTTCACCGTGGCCGCCGACGACGCGGTGTTCTGGGAGCCGTTCCTCGACCGCGGCTTCAGCCCGGACTCGGGGTCCACCTGGCTGGTGCCGCGGCTCGTCGGCCTGGCGCGGGCCCGGCGGATGCTGCTGCTCGGAGAGAAGGTGAGCGGGAACGACGCGGCCGACTGGGGGCTCATTCACCAGTCGGTGAGCGGCCCCGACCTCGACCGCGCCGCCGAGGAGCTGGTTGCCCGGCTGGCCTCCGGTCCGACGGCGGCGATCGGGCTGGCCAAGCAGGCCATGAACTTCGGACAGCATGCGACGCTGGGCCAGTCGCTGAACCAGGAGTTGTTCAATCTGGAGTTATCTTGCCGGACAGGCGATTTCAAAGAGGGCTTGGAGGCCTTCCGGCGGCGGCGGGATCCGGATTTTCGTGGACGCTAGCTCTCGGGCGTCGAGCGCGGGACCTACGCACGGGAACTGCCTCGAATTCGTCCATACGCCCCACACTCGACGTTCTCTGCAAAGCGAAGGGATGACCGATGCCCACTGATTCGTTCGACACCATCAAGTACGAGGTCGACGGGCACACCGCGACGATCACCCTCAATCGCCCGGACGCCCTCAATGCGCTCAGCCCGCACATGATCACCGAACTGCGGGCCGCCTACGACGAGGCCGAAAACGACGACAACGTCTGGCTGACCATCGTCACGGGCACCGGCCGCGCCTTCTGCACCGGCGCCGACGTCAAGGAGATCCCCGAAGACGGCAAGGTGATCTACGAGCGGCCGTACCTGTCGACGTATGACCAATGGGAGGCTCCGCAGGAGGGCACGCCGCCCTTTCGCACCACGGCCAAGCCGGTGCTGACCGCGGTGAACGGAATCTGTTGTGGCGCCGGTATGGATTGGGTCACCACGACAGACATCGTCATCGCCTCCGAGCAGGCAACCTTTTTCGATCCGCACGTCAGCATCGGACTGGTGGCCGGCCGCGAACTGGTTCGGGTATCCCGCGTGCTGCCCCGCTCGATCGCCCTGCGGATGGCCCTGATGGGCAAGCACGAGCGGATGAGCGCGGAGCGCGCCTATGAGCTGGGACTGATCAGCGAGGTCGTCGAGCACGACCGCCTGCTGGACCGGGCCCACGAGATCGCCGACATCGTCAATTCCAATGCGCCCCTGGCCGTCCGGGGCACCCGCCTGGCGATCCTCAAGGGCCTGAATGTGCCGCTGCACGAGGCGGAGATACTCGCCGAAACCTTCCGTGAGCGGGTGCTGCGGACCGAGGACGCGGCCGAGGGGCCCAAGGCTTTCGTCGAGAAGCGCAAGCCGAATTGGCAATGCCGGTGAACAAGCCGATGAGTTTCGAAACCATCCTGCTCGCGGTCGACGCCACCGATCACGTCGCCACCATCACCCTGAACCGGCCCGGGCAGCTGAACGCGTTCAACCGCACCATGTGTGAGGAGATGGCCCGCGCCTGGCACACGGTCAAACTCGACGAGTCCGTGCACGCGGTGGTGCTGCGCGCCGCCGGCGACCGGGCGTTCAGCGCGGGACTGGACATCAAGACGCCCTATGGGCAGCCCGAAAACATCTGGAACCACGAAGATCCCGGCGAAGCCCTGAGTCCCAAATGGCAGAAAATGTGGAAGCCGGTGGTCTGCGCGGTCCAGGGGATGTGCACCGCCGGCGCGTTCTACTTCATCAACGAATCCGACGTGGTCATCTGCTCGGAAGACGCCACGTTCTTCGACTCCCACGTGTCGGCCGGCCTGGTTTGCGCGCTGGAGCCGATCGGCCTGATGCGCCGCGTCGGCCTCGGCGAGACGCTGCGCATCGCCCTGATGGGCAACGACGAGCGGGTCAGCGCCGACACCGCGCTGCGCATCGGATTGGTCTCCGAGGTCGTCGCTTCCGGCCAGCTCTGGGACCGCGCCCATGAGATCGCGGCGACCATCGCCGCAAAGCCGCCAACGGCGACTCAGGGCACGGTCAAAGCGATTTGGGAGTCGCTGGACAAGCCGTATCGCGCCGCGCTGGAACAGGGCCTCATCTACACCCGGCTGGGAAACCCGCTGGGCACCGCGGAACTGGCCGCGCAGAAGACTCCCGGCGACGGGGCCACCAAACGCACACCGAAGATCCGCTGATGCCGCGTCACCCGCTCATCCAACGCATCGCCGATGTGCTCGACCTCGAACCAGACTCACGCGCCATCGAGTATGGCGGCCAATGGATCTCGTGGGAGCAGGTCGGCACCCTGGCGCAGCGCATCGCCGGCCTGAGCGCCGGCGCCGAGGTCGGGATGCTGCTGCGCAACCGGCCGGGGCACGTGGCGGCCTTTCTGGGTGTGCTGCTGGGCGGCGGAACCGTTGTGGTCATCAACCCGTCGCGCGGCGACGAGCGCACCAAGGCCGATGTCGCGAGGCTGCAGCTTGGATTGATCGTCGGCGAGCGCGACGATCTGACGGCGCTGGTGACGCCGGGCATCCCGACGGTCGCGATCTCGGGACCGGCCGACGACGTCGACGTGTCCGGGCAACCCGGCGCCGAGCCAGGCCCGTCGACCGGTGTCGCGGTGCGCATGTTGACCAGCGGCACGACGGGTCCACCCAAGCGAATCGACCTGACCTACGACATGTTGGCGCGCAGCGTGATGGGCTCCGAACCCGACCGCGCGCCGGCACCCACCGAGCTGCGGCGCGGCGTCGCCATCGTGAACTCGCCGCTGGTGCACATCGGCGGGGTATTCCGCGTGCTGCAATGCATCGCCGAGGCCCGACCGTTCGTGCTGTTGGAGCGATTCGAGCTGAACGCATGGGTCGACGCGGTGCGCACCCACCGGCCCCGCGCCGTATCGCTGGTACCGGCGGCCCTGCGCACGGTCTTGCACTCGGACGTGTCGCCGGCCGACCTGGACAGCGTCCGGGCCGTCACCTGCGGCACGGCGCCGCTGTCGGCCGATGATGCCGACGCCTTCACCGATAAGTACGGCATCCCGGTGCTGACCTCCTATGCCGCAACCGAGTTCGGGGGCGGCGTGGCGGGCTGGACCCTTCCCGACCATCAGCGGTACTGGCGAGCCAAACGAGGCAGCGTCGGACGGGCCAATCCGGGCGCCCAGCTCAGGGTGGTAGCCGACGACGGAACACTGCTCGGCCCAGACGAAGTCGGCCTGCTGGAGGTCAAGCCGGGCCAGCTGGGACCGGCCGCGCAATGGATGCGAACCACGGACATGGCACGCATCGACGCCGACGGGTTCCTCTGGATTGTCGGCCGCGCCGACCAGGCGATCATCCGCGGCGGCTTCAAGGTGATGCCCGACGACGTTCGCGCCGCGCTGGAGAGCCACCCCGCGGTGGCCGGCGCGGCGGTCATCGCCCGGCCCGACGAGCGGCTCGGAGAGACGCCGGTCGCCATGGTCGAACTGCGCGAGCCGGGTGCGGCCGACGCCGACGCGCTGGTGGTGCATCTGCGAGAGCGCTTGGCGCGCTATGAGATTCCGACCGAGATCGCGATCGTCGACGCCATTCCGCGAACGCCGTCGGGAAAACCCGATCTCGGCGCGATCCAGGAACACTTCCGCGAGCTCGCGGCGCCGCGCAACCATGCGCGCTGATCCTGTGACGGTCGCCGCGACGTTGCGACAGCAGGCCCGGGCGCGCGGGGATCACCCGCTGCTGGTCTGCGACGGCGACCGCATCGGATACGCCGAAGCCGATCACCGATCGGCGGAGCTCGCCCGCGGCCTGATGGCCCTCGGCGCCGGTAAGGGAACCCATGTGGGCCTCCTGCACCCGAACGGAAGCGACTTCGTCGTCGGCATGCTGGCGGCGGCGCGAATCGGTGCCGTGGTAGTCCCGTTCTCCACGTTCGTCACCGCCCGGGAACTGAGCGAGCAGCTGGTCGACAGCGACGTCCAAATCCTGCTGAGCGCCGGGTCTTTTCGGTCCCACGACTATGTGCAGCGACTGTCCGAGGTGATTCCGCGGGCCGACCTCGATTTCGGCGACCGCTTGTTTTGCGCCGCGGTGCCGCAGCTGCGCCACGTGGCGTTTGCGCACGACGCGGTGCGCGCGCTGGCCGGCAGCGTCGACGTGGCGCTGCTGCGGGCGAGCGAAGACGTTGTCTACGACTGCGATCCGCTGGCGATCGTCTACACGTCCGGGTCAACCAGTGCCCCCAAAGGGGTAGTGCATACGCATGGCGCACTGCTCGGACATCAGCGGAACCTCAACGCGATCCGCGGCCTGACCGCTTCGGACAAACTGTTCTGCAATTCGCCGTTCTTCTGGATCGGCGGGTTCGCGTTCGGCCTGCTGGCCACCCTGGTGGCCGGATCAACCCTGGTCTGCTCCAACGCCATCGACGCCGGGGCCACGCTCGACCTGTTGGAGGCCGAACGACCCACCATGACCAACGGGTTCGCGGCCGGCATCGCTCACCTCGCCGAGCACCCCAGCTACGCCGAGCGTGATCTGTCGTCGATGCGGCGCGGCAACCTCTACCCGATCATGGCCCCCGACACCCGCCCCGCCGACCCGGAGCTGCGGCACAACATGCTCGGGATGACCGAGGCCGGCAGCGTCGTCCTGATCAGCGAGGACGAATCCGACCAGCCCGAGACGCGGCGGGGATCATTCGGCAAGCCCGCGCCCGGCTTCGAGACGATGATCGTCGATCAGGACGCCTCCGGAGTCGGTGAACTCTGCATCCGCGGACCGTACGTGATGCAGGGCTACTACAAGCGCTCTCGCGAGGAGTGCTTCGACGCCGACGGCTGGTTTCACACCGGCGATCTGGTGCGCACCGACGACGACGGATTCGTCTACTTCGTCGGCAGGCTCAGCGCGATGGTCAAGACGGCGGGCGCCAACGTCTCGGCGGCCGAGGTCGAGCAGGCGATCACCCGGGTCACCGGCGCCGAGGCTTACGTGGTGGGCGTGCCCGATACCCAACGGGGAGAGCTGGTCGCGGCGGTGGTCGTGCAGCCGGATTTCGACGAGTCGGCCGTGCGGGAACGGCTCAAGGCGGAGCTGTCGTCGTACAAGATTCCCAAACGGTTTGTCTCCCTGTCCCGCGCCGATGTCCCGCTGTTGTCCAGCGGCAAGGTCGACACGCGGCGGCTGAGAAAGCTTTTCGATGCCTAGCACCATCGACCAACTGGTGCGGTTTCGGGCCCGGCACGACGCGGATACACCGATGGTGATCGATCCCACCTCGCGGCTCAGCTACCGCGAACTCGACTCCACCACAAGGGAACTGGCGGCCGTGTTTGTGGAAGCGGGCGTGGGCAAGGGCTCCCGGGTCGGGTTGATCATGCCCAACGGCACCCGCTGGGTACAGATCGCCGTCGCCCTGACACGCATCGGCGCCGTCCTGGTGCCACTGAGCACGCTGCTGCAGGCCGGCGAACTCGTCGCGCAATTGCGGGTCGCCGCCGTCCAGTTCCTGGTGAGCGTCGAAGAGTTTCGCGGCCATCGCTACCTCGACGACCTCAAGGCGGTGCCCGAGTCCGAAATTCCGGCGTTGCAACAGGTTTGGTCGACCGATCAGCTCGACAGCGCCCCCGCGAGTGACCGGGCCCGCCGGATCATCGATGCCATGACCGAAACGGTCACCCCCGCCGACGCGCTGGTCATCATGTTCACCTCGGGCAGCAGCGGATCACCCAAGGGCGTCCTGCACTCCCACGGCAATGCGCTGGGCGCCGTGCAATCGGGGCTGGCCGCGCGCTGCATCAGCGGCGAAACGCGCCTGTATCTGCCGATGCCGTTCTTCTGGGTGGGCGGGTTCGGCAGCGGAATCCTGTCCGTCCTGCTTGCCGGCGCCACCCTGGTGACCGAAGAATTGCCCCGGCCCGAAACCACGCTGAGACTGCTGGAGCGCGAACGGGTCACCCTGTTTCGTGGCTGGCCCGATCAGGCCGAGGCGCTTGCGCGGCACGCCGGCTCGGTCGGCGTGGATCTCTCGGCGCTGCGACCCGGCAGCCTGGAAGCCCTGTTGCCGCCCGAGCAGCGCGCTCGGCCCGGGGCGCGCGCGACGCTGTTCGGCATGACCGAGGCATTCGGGCCGTATTGCGGCTACCCCGCCGACACGGACATGCCCGCCACGGCGTGGGGCAGCTGCGGAAAGCCGTTTCCCGGCATGGAAGTCCGCGTCGTGGACCCCGAAAGCGGTATGCCCGTCGCGACGGGAACCGCCGGCATGATCCAGATCCGTGGACCGCACACGCTGCGGGGCATCTGCGGGCGCCGGCGCGAAGAGCTCTTCACCCCCGACGGCTTCTATTCGACCGGTGACCTCGGCCACCTCGACGAGCAGGGATTCCTGTTCTACCACGGGCGATCCGACGACATGTTCAAGGTCAGCGGAGCGACAGTCTACCCCAGCGAGGTCGAGCGCGCGCTGCGCACCATTGACGGGGTCGACCACGCCTTTGTCACCAGCGTGCCCGGCGCCGCGGGCGAACGGGTCGGCGCGGCGGTGGTATGCAACGACGCGCTCACCCGCGACCAACTTCATGCGTCGGCGCGTAAGTTGCTGAGCGCCTTCAAGGTACCCACGGTGTGGCTGTTGCTGGACTCCGACGACGACGTTCCGCGCGGCGGCACCGGGAAGGTCGACGTCCGCCGGCTGCGGCAGATGTTGATCGACGCGAATCAGCCCTAGGGGACCCGCGTCCAGGGTTGACAATTCTGCGACTCGAAGGCCTTGACCGCGGAATTGATGTTCGCGTACATCGGCCCGATGGAGGTATTCGTCTGCAGCACATGGTCCTTGTTCGCATCCGGCGTGCTGTAGGTGAACCACGAACACATCGAGTCCTGGGTCGGCACATTGTTTATCCACACGCCGAAGGCCGAACCCGAGCCGCCCGTGTGGTAGAGGCCCGGCGCGATATCGGGCCCGACGACAAACACGCCGTTGCCGGGGATCGGGTCGATTTGGTCGGCGCGGGCCGGCGCGGCGAGGGCGAGGCCTGTCAGCGTTGCAACGAATAGGGCCGATGCGCGAAGCGTTGCGGGCATCTTGTTCTCTCCGTCCGTCGCCCACCCTGATCGCAGCGTAGGCCCGGCCCGGCTGGGCGACAAGAGATGGCGGCGGCTATTCCTCCACCACCACGCCGTGCGCAATGAGGTGATCGATCAGGGGAACCGCGCCGGCGGCGAGATGTTCAGACATCGCCGCGCGCGCCAGCTCGCCGTCGCGTTTTTTCAGGGCGGACAAGATCCGCCGATGGTCCCGCATCGACTGCTCGGGCCAGCCCTCGATGGCCGGAAACACCGATTCCGGCGCGTAGCGGGTGATCTGGGACATCAGCTGCGCGAGCTTCGGCGAATCGGCGGCAATGTTGATGGCCCGGTGGAATTCGTGGTTCAGGCCCACGGTGTGCTCGTGCTCATCACCGGCATAGGCATCCTCCAACTGCGCCTGGATCTGTTTGAGTTCGCGTAGCTGGTCGTCGGTGATGTTGAGCGCGGCCCGCGCGGCCAGCTCGCCTCCCACATGCGCCTGCACATTCGCCACGTCGGTGACGTCGCGGCCGGTGACCGGCAACACCACGAAGCCCCGGCGGGGCTGCTGGGCGATCAAGCCCTCGGCGCGCAACGCGAACAGCGCCTCGCGCACCGGTGTGACACTGATGCCCAGCTCCGCGGCCAGCTGGTCGAGCCGAATATACGACCCGGCGGCATAGCTGCCATCGAAGATCCTGCTGCGGATCAAGCGTGCAACGTCCTCGGAAAGTTGAGGCCGCGCAGCGAAATCCGGAACGCTCATCGTTTCACACCTGGTATTCGGCGAGCAGTCGCTTGCTGATGATGTTCTTCTGGATTTCGCTGGTTCCCTCGCCGATGAGCAGGAACGGCGCGTCGCGCATCAGCCGCTCGATCTCGTATTCCTTGGAATAGCCGTAGCCGCCGTGGATCCGGAAGCTCTGCTGGGTGACCTCGGCGCAGTACTCACTGCACAGGTACTTGGCCATCCCGGCGGCGACGTCGTTGCGCTCCCCCGAGTCCTTCAGCCGCGCCGCATTTACCATCATCAGGTGTGCGGCTTCGACTTTGGTCGCCATCTCGGCCAGCTGGAACGCGATGGCCTGGTGCTCGGCGATCGGCTTGCCGAAGGTCTCGCGTTGTTGTGCGTAGCGCACCGCAAGTTCGAAAGCGCGAAGCCCGACGCCGCAGGCGCGGGCCGACACGTTGACCCGGCCGACCTCGATGCCGTCCATCATCTGGAAAAAGCCCTGCCCCGTGACCCCGCCGAGGACGTCGTCGGCGCCGGCCTGGTAGCCGTCGAAGATCATCTCGGTGGTTTCGATGCCCTTGTAGCCCAGCTTGTCGATCTTGCCCGGAATGCGCAGGCCCGGAACGACTTCGCCGAAGCCGACCGGCTTCTCGACCAGGAAGGCGGTCAGGTTGCGGTGCGCCTTGTCCGAGCCCTCGTCGGTGCGCACCAGCGTCGCCACCAGTGTCGCGGTGGCGCCGTTGGTCAGCCACATTTTCTGGCCGTCGATCGTGTAGGTGCCGTCGTCGTTGCGTCGGGCCCGGGTCCGGATCGCCGCGACGTCCGAGCCCAGCTCGGGTTCCGACATCGAGAAGGCGCCGCGCGTCTCGCCGGTCGCCATGCGCGGCAGGAAGCGTTGCTTCTGCTCGTCGGTGCCGTGCTGGCGCAGCATGTACGCCACGATGAAATGGGTGTTGAGCACCCCGGACACGCTCATCCACCCGCGCGCAAGCTCTTCGACGCACAGGGCGTAGGTCAGCAGCGATTCGCCCAGGCCGCCATATTCCTCGGGGATCATCAGCCCGAACAGACCCATGTCGCGCAGCTGGTCGACGATGGCCTGCGGGTAGGTGTCGGCGCGTTCGAGTTCAACCGCGTTGGGGATGACTTCCTTTTCGACGAATTGCCGGACGGTGGCGATGATTTCGGTCTGGACTTCGGTCAGCCCGAGCGTCTGGGCGAGTTTGGTCATGTGCTGTGTTTCCTTCCGGCTGCTCAGCCCGCGATGGTCTTGGCGTCCGTCAGGCGCTCGACGTCAGCGGTGGTCAGCCCCAGCAACCGCTGAAGGATCTCGGCGGTGTCTTGTCCCAAGGCGGGCGCCGGCGCGCTGGCGGGATGGACCCCGTCGAACGCGGCCGGTAGGCCCGGCGCGAAGTAGTCGCCGAGGCCCGGTTGCCGCAACCGCGAAAACAGCGGATTGTCAGTGACTTTCGGTCCCGCCGCGACCTCGGCGAAGGTGCGGTAGCGTTCGAACAGCACCGTGGTATTCGACAGCGCGGCGGTGACCTCGTCAGCGCTGTGATCGTTGAACCAGGTGGCGAACAACCCGGACAGCACGTCCTGGTACCGGTACCGGTCGCCTTCGGACCCGAAGTCCACCCCGAGCGCCTCCGCGAGTGCCGACACAGCGTCCTGGGTGCCGGTGACCTCGACCAGATCGCGGAAGTGCCGCTTGGTCAGGGCGACGACCATGAACCGGCCGCCGTCGCGACTGGTGAAGTCCTGCCCGTACTGGCCGTAGATGGCGTTGCCCAGCCGTTCGCGTTGCGTCCCGTTGACCTGAGGTTCGGTGAGCAACCCCAGGTTGGCGGCGGTGGCCAGCGCGACGTCCTCCAACGCCAAGCTGATCCGCGTCCCCGCCCCGGACTTGTCGCGGCGATGGACGGCGGTGACGACGGACAGCGCGGCGTACAGTCCGCAGCACACGTCCCAGGCCGGCAGGACGTGATTGATCGGACCGGCATGATCGGCCGGGCCCGTGACAAGTGGATAGCCCAGGCCGGCATTGACCGTGTAATCCACGCCGGTGGAACCGTCACCGCGCCCGAGTAACTGGACGTGGATGACGTCGGGGCGCTTGGCCGCCAGGACGTCGTGGCTCAGCCAGGACAGCCCGGCCGCGTTGGTCACGACGATGCCGTCACCCTCGACGATCAGGCGCTGGACCAGTGCCTGGCCGTCTTCGGAGCGCAGATCGATGGTGGCCGAACGCTTTCCCTTGTTCAGGCCCGTCCAATAGATCGACGTACCGTCCGCCGACAGCGGCCAGCGTTGCACGTCGGACGCACCACCGATCGGGTCGACCCGGATCACCTCTGCGCCAAGCTGATTCAGGGTCATGCCGCACAGCGGCGCGGCGACGAAGCTGGACACCTCGACAACGGTGAGGCCGTCCAGAGGCAGCCCGGGGTCGGTCATCTCGATGCGACCCGTTCGAAGACGGCGGCAAGCCCCTGCCCGCCGCCGATGCACATGGTCTCCAGCCCGTAGCGCGCCTGCCGCCGATTGAGCTCGCGCGCCAGCGTGGCCAGCATCCGTCCGCCCGTCGCCCCCACCGGGTGGCCCAGCGAGATTCCCGAACCGTGCACATTGGTCCGCTCATGGTCGGCCGCACCGAAATTCCATTCCCGCATCACCGCAAGCGCTTGCGCGGCAAAGGCTTCGTTGAGCTCGATGAGGTCGATGGCGGACAGCTGCAGGCCCGCCTTGGACAGCGCCACCTGCGTCGCGGGGACCGGCCCGATGCCCATGACGTTGGGCGCCACCCCCGCCACCCCCCAGGACACCAGGCGCACCAACGGCTTCAGGCCGTACGCGTCGGCCCTTTCCGGCGTGGTCACCACGCACATGGACGCAGCGTCGTTCTGCCCGCTGGAGTTGCCGGCCGTGACCGTGGCCCCCGAGTCGTCTTTCAGCAGAACGGGTTTGAGCTTGCCCAGCGACTCCACCGACGTGTCCGCGCGCGGGTGTTCGTCGGTGTCGATGACTTCCTCGCCGCTGCGTGTGGGGACGGCAACCGGAACGATCTCCTCAGCGAGGACGCCGTCTTTCTGCGCGGCCACCGCGCGCTGATGCGACCGCACCGCCAGCTCGTCTTGTTCCTCGCGTGAAATCCCGTACTGGCGACGCAGATTCTCGGCCGTCTCCAGCATTCCACCCGGCACCGGGTAGTGCCGTCCGCCGGCGGTCGTGCGTCCCCGCGCCAGCCCATCGTGCACCCGCACGCCGCCGCGAGCCCCGCCCCAGCGCATATCGGTGGAATAGAAGGCGACGTTGCTCATGCTTTCGCAACCCCCGGCGACGACGAGATCGTGGTCGCCATGGCCGACCTGCAGGCACGCCTGGATCACCGCCTGCAGGCCCGACCCGCAACGCCGGTCGACCTGCATGCCCGGAACCGTCACCGGCAGCCCGGAATCCAGCGCCACCACGCGCCCGATCGCCGGCGCATCGCTGTTGGGATAGCAGTGGCCGAGGATGACGTCTTGTACGGCGTCGGCCGCCAGCCCGGTTCGCTCGAGCAGACCCTTCAGGGCGGTGACACCGAGGTCGACGGCGCTGAGCGCCTTGAACATTCCGCCGTAGCGGCCGATCGGCGTCCGCACCGGCTCACAGATGACGGTTTCACGCATTGTGACTCCTGTCTTGATGCCGAGCAGACGCAGAATCGCATTGATGCCGTGCGGATTGTGAGATTCTGCGTCTGCTCGCGCGAGTTCTCACAGGTGTCGGCCGCCGGTGATTTCCATGACGGTGCCGGTCATGTACGACGACAGGTCGGAAGCCAGGAACAGGGCCACGCTGGCGACTTCGCTGGGCTCGCCGGCCCGGCCCATCGGCACCTCGGCCACCTTCGAATCCCAAATGCGCTGCGGCATGGCCTCCGTCATCGCCGACCGGATCAAACCGGGCGCGATCGCGTTGACCCGGACGCCCAGATACGCCAGCTCTTTGGCGGCCGCCTTGGTCATGCCGACGATGCCGGCCTTGGCCGCCGAGTAGTTGGTCTGGCCGACCATGCCGACCTTCCCCGACACCGAGGACATGTTGATGATGGCGCCGCGCTTGTTTTCCCGCATGATGGCGGCGGCCAGCCGGGTGCCGTTCCAGGTTCCCTTCAGGTGGACGTTGATGACCTGGTCGAACTGCTCCTCGGTCATCTTGCGCATCGTCGCGTCCCGGGTGATCCCGGCGTTGTTGACCATGATGTCCAGGCCGCCGAACCGCTCGACCGCGGTCTGGATCAGCGTCTCGACGTCGGAGGACTGCGTGACATCGCAACGGACCGCGATCGCGACGTCGTCACCGCCCAGCTGCTTGGCCACCACCTGGGTTTCCTCGAGATTGACGTCACCGAGCACGACCCGCGCCCCCTCGGCGACGAAGCGCTCCGCGATGGCCAGACCGAGTCCTTGCGCTCCGCCGGTGATTACTGCGGTCTGACCTGCCAACAACGCCACCTGGATCACACATCCTTCTCTGTTATCGCCGCCATCGGGCGCCCATCAGGCAAATATCATATTTGATATAGGATCCTCCCCTGAACCGGGGTGCCCCGGTCGGGAGAGGAGCGTGGAGCCGATGGCCACCGCCGAAATCGCCGAAGTCTCCGACGAGGACTTCCGCGAGATCCTGGCTCAGACAAGGCAATTCGTGCGCAGCGCGGTGGTCCCCCGCGAGCAGGAGATCCTCGACGACGATCGCGTCCCCGACGACCTGCGCGACGAGGCCAAGCGGATGGGCCTGTTCGGCTACGCGATCCCCCAGGAGTGGGGCGGTCTCGGCCTCAACCTGATGCAGGACGTCGAGCTGGCGATGGAGCTGGGCTACACGTCGCTGGCGCTGCGGTCGATGTTCGGCACCAACAACGGCATCGCCGGACAGGTTCTGGTCGGGTTCGGCACCGACGAACAGAAATCGCGCTGGTTGGAGTCCATCGCGTCCGGCGACGTCGTCGCCTCCTTCGCGCTGACCGAACCCGGCGCCGGATCCAACCCCGCCGGCCTGCGTACCAAAGCCGTTCGCGACGGCGACAATTGGGTGATCTCCGGGCAGAAGCGGTTCATCACCAACGCGCCCGTCGCCAACCTTTTCGTGGTGTTCGCCCGCACCCGGCCGGCCGACGACAAGGGACCCGGGATCGCGGTCTTTTTGGTTCCGGCCGATGCCGCCGGCGTGCAGGTGGGCGCCAAGGACGCCAAGATGGGCCAGGAAGGCGCGTGGACCGCCGACGTCGCCTTCGACGACGTCCGGGTGGACGACGCCGCACTGATCGGCGGCAGCGAAGACATCGGGTACCGCGCGGCCATGACCTCGCTGGCCCGCGGCCGGGTGCACATCGCCGCACTCGCCGTGGGTGCCGCCCAACGCGCGCTCGACGAATCCGTCGCGTATGCCGCCACGGCGACGCAGGGCGGGGCGGAGATCGGAAGCTTCCAGTTGGTGCAGGCGATGCTCGCAGACCAGCAGGCCGGCGTGATGGCCGGCCGCGCGCTGGTGCGGGACGCCGCGCGGCTGTGGGTCACCGATCAGGACCGCAGGATCGCGCCGTCGGCGGCCAAGCTGTTCTGCACCGAAATGGCGGGCAATGTCGCGGATCTCGCGGTGCAGATCCACGGCGGCAGCGGCTACATGCGAGGCGTTGCGGTCGAACGCATTTACCGTGACGTGCGCCTGCTGCGGCTCTACGAGGGCACCAGCGAGATTCAGCGTCTGATCATCGGTTCGAATCTGGTCAAGGCGGCCGGGCGGGCCACCACAACGAAGGAGCGTTAATGGCAGGCAAGCTTGCCGGAAAAGTGGCATTGATTACCGGGGCGGCGCGCGGCCAGGGCCGGGCGCACGCGGTACGTATGGCCTCCGAAGGCGCGGACATCATCGCCGTCGACATCGCCGGCAAGCTTCCGTCGTGCGTTCCCTACGACCCGGCGAGCCCGGACGACCTGAGCGAAACCGTGCGCCTGGTCGAAGAGGCGAATAGCCGCATCATCGCCTCGGTGGTGGACACGCGTGACTTCGACGGACTGCGAAGGGTCGTCGCGGACGGTGTCGCCGCGCTGGGGCGCCTGGACATCATCGTCGCCAACGCCGGGGTCGCGGCGCCGCAGGCCTGGGACACCATCACGCCGGAAGACTTCCGCGACGTCATGGACATCAACGTCACGGGCACGTGGAACACCGTGATGGCCGGGGCGGACAAGATCATCGAGGGCGGCCGCGGCGGCTCCATCATCCTGATCAGTTCCGCGGCCGGTATGAAGATGCAGCCGTTCATGATTCACTACACCGCCAGCAAGCACGCCGTCACCGGTCTGGCGCGGGCCTTCGCCGCCGAGTTGGGTAAGCATTCGATCCGGGTCAACAGCGTCCACCCGGGTCCGGTGAACACCCCGATGGGTTCGGGCGACATGGTCACGGCGGTGGGCAAGACGATGGAAACCAACCCGCAGCTGTCGCACGTCCTCACGCCGTTCCTGCCCGACTGGATTGCCGAACCCGAGGAGATCGCCGACACCGTGTGCTGGCTGGCCAGCGACGAGTCCCGCAAGGTCACCGCCGCGCAGATCCCGGTCGATCAGGGCTCGACGCAGTATTGAACTCAGCGCGGCGGGAATAGGCAAGCACCGCGGGCGTTTGCACACGTCATGAAAGCCTTCAGCGAATCCGAACGCCAGGAATTCCTCGCCGACAAGCACGTGGCGGTGCTGTCGGTCGACGCCGGTGACGGCCGCCCGCCGGCCAGTGTCCCGATCTGGTACGACTACACCCCCGGCGGAAACGTTCGAATCATGACCGGCGCGTCCAGCCGCAAGGCGCGGCTCATCGAGCGGGCGGGGACGGTGACGCTGGTGGTGCAGCGCGAGGAGCCGCCGTATCAGTACGTGGTGGTCGAGGGCACGATCATCGAGACGACCAAGCCGGCCCCGCTGGACGTGGCGGAGGCGGTCGCCATCCGTTATCTCGGCGAGGAAGGCGGGCGCGCGTTCGTCCGCAGCATGGAGGGCGTCGAGGAGGTGCTGTTCACCATCCGGCCCGACCGCTGGCTGAGCGCCGACTTCACCGGCGATCTATAAGGTCTCAGCCGACTAGCTCCAGCGTGCCCAGCTCGCGGATCGCCTGGCAGCCGCGGCTGAGCATGGCCAGCACCATGTCGTCGCCACGCTCGGTGGCGGCGGCGAACGCGAACCCCAGCGCCGAGATCAGCGGCGCCTGCAGCACCCCGAGCCGGTAATCGCGCCAACATGTTTCGCGGTCGTAGTCGCTGACGCCGCCGGCCGTCAGCGCGCGATGGTAGTCGGCGACCAGCTCCTCCTCGATGGCAGCGCGCAGCTGCGAATTGAGGCTGGTTGCGGTGAAGTACGCGAGATCCCGGGTCGGCAGGCCCACCCCGAGCGTCTGCCAGTCGACCACGCTGACCCGGGTCCGGTCCGGGTCGAACAGCAGATTGTCCAGCCGGTAGTCGCCGTGCAGCAGGGCGAACCGGTCGTACTCGGACAGCAGCCACGGTGTAATCACACCCATTGCCGCGCTGAAGGTATCGCGGTCTTCGGCGCTCATCCGATCGCCCAGCTTCTCCAGCGTGATATCGGCGCTCATCTTCGCCACTTCGCCCATGCCGGCAGCGCCGGCCTCATCCGGGCGCCCGAACGCGATGCCGGGGAAATCGAGCCAGGCGGGATCGCACCAGGTCGGCGCGTGCAGGCCGGCGAGGGCGTTAACCGCCAGGCGCCCTTCGGCTTCGCCGCAACCGATGAGCTGATCGCCCTGCACCGCCGGCGCCTGATCCGCGAGCAGCAGGGCGAAATCCATTGCGTCCTCGGTGATCTCGGAGTAGAAGCACCGCGGGGTCGGCACCTGCACCCGGTCCACCACCGAGGAGTAGAACGCGCATTCGCTGCGGTAGCCGATCACCACCCGGTCGCGCACGGTGTCGTCCTGGGCGGGCAGCTTGATCACGAAGGTCTGCGGAAGGTCACCGGGATCCGTCGCGTAGCGGGCGCTCACCCGGTAGGTCGCCCCGGTCTGTCCCGTGCCGATCGCGACCACGTCCACCTCGGCGACCTCGACGGGAGCGCCGCGGCCACTGAGCGCGGCCGACAGCCATGCCGGGGTCACGTCGCCGGGGTAACGCGGTATCGACGACAGCACAGCACTCATTCCCAGCACGCCTCCTGCCCGCGGACAGCTCGATCCGACTGACCAACTGTAAGGCATACCGCAAGAGTTGCGGTCAACAGCGGTGATCTAATCGGCCAGAATGCGCCATTCGGCGGCCTCGTGCTGCTGGCGCCAGAATTCGTCGAAACGACCCCCCGCAGCGAGTAATTCGTCGACCGTGCCATCCTCGACCACCTGGCCGCTGTCGAGAAACAGGACGCGGTCGGCGTGGCTGATGCTCGCCAACCGATGCGCGACGATCACCTGGGTGCGTGATTGCGGGTCGGCGGTCAGCGCGTCGACCACGGCGGCCTCGTTCTCGGTGTCCAGAGCGCTGGTCGCCTCGTCTACCAGCAGTATCGGCGCGGGTTTGAGCAACGCGCGGGCGATGCTGACCCGCTGGCGTTCACCGCCCGAGAGCGCCGAACCGGCCTCGCCGACGACGCTGTCGGCGCCGTCGGGCAGCCGTGCGACGAGCTCGTCGACGCGGGCGAGCGCCACCGCGCGCGCGAACCGGTCGTCGTCGGCGCCGGGGTCCCCGGCGAAAACGTTGTCGCGGATGGACCCGTGGAACAGGTAGGGATGCTGGAACACGACGCTGCTCGCCGCCCGCCGGTCTTCCGCGTCCAGCGTCGCCGCGTCGACACCATCGATCAGCACCCGGCCGCGCGTGGGCTCGTGCAACCCCGCGATCAGCGCCAGGATGGTGCTCTTGCCCGACCCGGACGGTCCGACGATCGCCGTTGCGCTTCCCGGCGCCAATGAGAAACTCACCCTGTCGAGCACCGGCGCGCCGGCACTGTCGTACCCGAACGTCACGTCGTCGAACTCGATACGCGGGGCCGTGGCGCCCGGCAGCGTCGCGGCGCCCGCGTTCATCAGCGGCGCGGTGAGCACCGAGCGAATGTTGTCGAGCGTGGCGCGGGTGCTCTCCAGCGCCGGCGCCAACTCGCTGATCGTGGTGAACGGCTCGAGGTAGCGCACGATGACGACGATCAGTGCGATGGCCTCGGCCACCGACAGCGTTCCGTTCACCGTCAGCGCGGTGGTCGCCCCGGCCAGCAGGATCAGGGCCAGCTGGCTGGCGAGGCTGAACAGCAGCTGACCCGGCACCTGCATGGAGAGCAGCCGCATGGTCGCGCCGTGTTGGGCGGCCAGCGCGTCGCCGACCATGCTCCTGGCCGGTTCGACGCGCCGCGCGGCGCGCAATGCCTGCTGGGTCCGGGCGAACTCGATGATCCGCTCGGTGAGCGCGCTATTGGCCTCGGCCGCAGTGGAATCGGCGCGACGCGCCAGGCGCGCCGACGCCCACAGCGCGCCCAGCATCAGCGGCAGCCCGCCCAGCGCGGCCAGGCCGAGTTGCCAGGAGACCGGCAGCAGGACGACCGCGATGGCCGCCGGCAGCAGCACGGCCGAGATCAACGGCGTGAGCAGGTTGACGACGAGGCCGACGAGTTCGGGGCCCGTCGCCGCGATCGCCTGCCGCGCCGTCGCGGTGTGCTCGGCGGTGAACCAATCCAGCCGCACGCCGGGCAGTCGGTCGGCCACGTCATGCTGGCTGTGGTCCAGCACCGCGAAGCCCAGGTTGAAGCCGATGCGCGCCGTCGCGGTGTCGATCACCCAGCCGAGTGCGGTGGCGGCGGTCAGCCACCCCAGCCACATCATCGCGCGGTGTGGGGCCTCACTGAACAACGCGCCCACCAGGGGAACCAGCAGCACGGTGGCCACCGCCCGCACCACCACGGAGATCAACGCCAGCACCGTGTAGGCGACGACCCGGGTGCGCCGATCCGCCGGCACCAGGCTCAACCACGTGCGGATCATCGGGCACCCTCCCCGGCCACGCCGGCGGCCACCTCATCGCGCTGGCCGCCCTCCCACAGGCTCCGATACCGGCCGTCGGCGGCCAGCAACTCGTCGTGGGTGCCGCGCTCGACGACACGGCCGTGGTCGAGCACGACGATCTGGTGGGCCCGGGTGATGGTGTGCAGCCGGTGCGCGATCACGAGCACGGTGCGGTCCCGCGTCAAACGATTGAGCGCTTGCTGCACAAGGTATTCCGACTCCGGATCGGCGAACGCGGTGGCCTCGTCGAGGATGAGAACGCCGGTGTCGGCCAGGATCGCGCGGGCGATGGTGAGGCGCTGGCGCTCCCCGCCGGACAGGCCGCTCCCGGCACCCAGCATGGTGTCGTAGCCGTCCGGCAGCCGCATGATCCGGTTGTGGATCTGCGCCTCGCGCGCGGCCTGTTCGATCTGCGCCGGGGTGGCTTCGGGAGCGGCCAGCGCGATGTTTTCCGCCACGGTGCCGTGCACCAACTGCGTCTCCTGCAGCACGAATCCGACCTGGGCGTACAGCTCGTCGGCGGTCATCGACCGGATATCTTGTCCCCCAACGCGTATCGAGCCCTGATCGACATCGTGGAACCGTGCGAGCAACGCGGCCAGCGTCGACTTGCCGGATCCCGACGGCCCCACCAGCGCGGTGACCGTGCCAGGGCGCAGGGTCAGCGACACGTCGTGGATCACGGGAACGCCCGGACGGTAGCCGAAACTGACGTGGTCGAACACCACCGCCTTCGTCGGCTCCCCCTGGACTTGGCCGTGATCGCGCACGGCGAGTTCGGCTTCGTCGAGCGTGTTCTGCAGGCGCCGGGCGGCCAACATGCCGGCGCGGATGCCGCCGAGGCCGTAGGCGATCCCGAGCAGGCGTGCGCCGAAGGTGGTTCCCAGCAACAAGAATGGCAACAGGTTGACCGGATCCATCCGCCCCCCGACCACCAGCAGGGTGCCGGTGGTCGCGATCAGCCACAGGAAGGTCGACGGCCGGGTGACCAGATCCATGAAGGTCTTCTTGCCGGCCAGTGGCCGCTGCCAGGCGACCAGGAAGCCGACGTATTCGTCCAGGCGGCGCCGGAAACTCGACGCGGCGGCACCACCGAAGACGCGGATCACCGGCTGGCCCTCCAGGTAGGCGCCGGCCTCGCCGCTCATCGTCTCCGCCCAGCGCTGCGACTGCGGAATGCGCGGGCCCGATTGAATCGTCAGGGACGAGGTCAGCACCAGGTAAACCAGGACGGGCGCGAACAACACCAGCGCCACCCGCCAGTCGACCACGAACAGATAGACGAGCACCGCCACCGGCGCGACGGCCGCGGCCACCGCGTCCGGGATGGCATGGGTGACCAGGTAGTGCAGGGACAGCGTGTCGTCCTGGAGCAGTTGCTTGATGGAGCCCGATCCGCGTGCGGTGAACCAGCCCAGCGGCAGCCGAGAGAGCTTGCGCAACAATCCCGTACGCAAATCGCGGGCGAATCGCGCGTCGACGACGTGGAGCCACAGGGTGAGGGCGGCGCCTAGCAGCGCCCCCAGGCCGAGTAACGACACCGCGGCGATGCCGACGTTCCACAGCCGGGACGCGGGCGCCTCGGACACCAGGAGGCGGGCGAGTTCGACCAGCAGCACGAACGGCGCCAGCTGCACCAGCGTGATGACCGCCTGCAACACGCCCGACACGATCAGCGCCGAGCGCAGCGGCGCGAGCAACCGGCCAGCGGCCTGGGCGCGCCAGTTTCCGCGCGACACCGGGGCAGGCGCCGTCTCGGGAACCAGCTGAGCCGACTCCAGTTGCGCCGCAACCTCTTCCGGGGCGACGGTGGGCGCCACGCTTTTGGAGCCCTCGGGCTCGTCACCGCGGCGGGTGCCCATCGCCCGCCCGGCGCTCCAGTACGCCTGGGCATGCACCTCGGATTTGGGAAAGCCGAACTCGTCGCGCAGGCGGGTCCGCACCTGCTTGAGCGTCGTGGCCTCCGGCGTCGCCCACGCATACCAGTCGGACCAATCTCGGCTCTCGATCGCCGCCGCAAGCGATTTCTCGTCGCGGCGGGCAACCCAATGCAGCCGAAGCCGCGGATGCTGTGCGATCGGGATCAGCGTGTCGTTATCGTCGTGCTGTTCGAGGTACATCTCGATCGGGACGTCGTCCGGGACGACGCCGATGATCCCGTTCATCCCTGGGATGGACGCCGAATCGCCGATGAGCAGATATCCGGCCGGCTGCTCGTCGGGCATGTCGAACCGCGACGAACCCATCAGCGCCATGACGGCGATGGTGGCGCCGGGCTGCACGGTGCGCGCCCACTGCGACGCCGGACCGGCCGGCTCGTGCAGCACGATGTCGACCGCGAAGCGTCCGGCCGCGACGTCGGCTTCCGAGATCGTGTACGCGCGCTGAAACTCTGTCTTCGATCCGTCCGGATCCGGGAACCAGAACCGCAACCATGCGGCCGGTTCGGCGTCCACGTCTTCGAACAGCGTCGGCGACGTCATGCGCACGCGCACGAAGTGCGGTGCGATCCGGACGGTTTCGATGACCGTCGCGGTGTGATCGCGCGCGCCGAAGCTGCGCAACATCACACCTTGGAATCCGCGTGCCATTAGCGGTCCTTTCTCGCGGCGCTCCGCGCCTGCACGGAGCTGACGATCCGGCGGGGTCACCGCCACGAGGCCACGGATCGGTGCGGCCGGCGAGGGCCGCACAAACTGTGAATTCGACACCTGCCACGATCCCGCGCGGGCGGCACCCCGCCGCGGATCACCGGCCACCCGGTCACGACTTGGTACGTTACCCCCACAAACTAAGGGTTGCCTTACCATAGGTCAACCTCGGTGCCGCTCACCTGCCGCGGCGGTCAGTAACCTGGGAGACATGAGCGGTGAGTCGGCGGCGCCCGTCCTGCTGTACGACGGTGTCTGCGGGGTGTGCAACCGGGCGGTGCGCACGATCCTTCGCTTCGACCCCGCAGGTCCGCTGCGCTTTGCGGCCCTGCAGAGCGTCTTCGCCAAGGCGATCATCGAGCGGCACCCGGAGATCGGGAACGTCGACTCGGTGGTGTTCGTCGACGACCCCGGACAGCTCTCGGAACGCGTGGCCGTCCGCTCAGCCGCCGCGTTGCGCGTCGCGGATTATCTCGGCGGGCCGTGGAAGGCGCTCGCGGTCGCCCGTCTCGTTCCGACCCCCGTGCGCGACTGGCTCTACGACAGGTTCGCCGCCAACCGCTATCGGGTCTTCGGCAAGTACGACAGCTGTCCGCTGCCGCCTCCGGAGGTTCACGCCCGCTTCGTAGAGGACTGAGAACGCGTCAGTCCGTGGCGGCGCCGGCCGCCAGGTCCGCCTCGGATTCCCTGCGCTTGAGCTCGGCCAGCTTGCGGTCCTCGGCCGCGGCTTGGCGGTGCTTGAGCGCGGATTCGCGGTGCACGTCGCGGTGCGGCACCCCTTGTCGGACGACCCAGTCTTGGCTTTTGGCGACTCGCTCATGCTGGATCGCTGATTCCTCGAAGCTTCGTGCCGCGGACAGCCCCGCGCGAGCCGCGCGCTCGCGCGCCATGGCCACTCTGCGTTCGGCGAGTTCGACATCTTGTGCGGTGAAAACGTTTTCGCCGGGTGGTGCCGGCTCGCGTCCGGTGGGCATGGCGTCTCCCTTGTGTCCTGTGAGTTCGATGTACCCCGCCGGACGGGTTTGACGCTTAGCCCGCTGAAGATTTCATTTCGAATGTTGACCAGTGCGGGCGGAGGGACTCGAACCCTCAAGCTCTTTCGAGCAATGGCACCTAAAACCATCGCGTCTGCCAATTTCGCCACGCCCGCGCGTCCGGCAATCGTATCGCCTGCGATATGTCCAACTTGTCCGCGACGGGGGCGCATTGACGCGCGGTACGGTCAAGGGGTGTCCACTACACACCGTCGCAGACCCGCGCTGATCGCATTGGTGATCATCGCGGCGTGCGGCTGCCTGGCCCTGGGCTGGTGGCAGTGGACCAGGTTCCAATCGGTCTCCGGCTCGTTTCAGAACCTCGGCTATGCGTTGCAGTGGCCGCTGTTCGCGTGGTTCTGCGTGTACGCCTACCGCAAATTCGTGCGCTACGAAGAGGAGCCACCCCCGCCGCGCAGCAACGAGGCCGTGACGGAGATCCCCGCCGGTCTGCTGCCCGACCGACCCGCTCCCCCGCCGCAGGCACCCGATGACCCGGCGCTGCGGGAATACAACAAATACTTGGCCGAGCTGGCCGCGCAGGACGCCGAAAAACAAAAGAGGACAACCGCATGACCACACCGGAGACCCCGGGCGGTGCAGTGCCCGCCGTGCCCGTCGACAAGATCCGCACCGCCTTGCTCGGCTACCGGATCATGGCCTGGACGACGGGTCTGTGGCTCATCGCGCTGTGCTACGAGATCGTCTCGCACCTGGCGTTCGACCACGAGATCCGGTGGATCGAAGTGGTCCACGGCTGGGTGTATTTCATCTACGTGTTGACCGCCTTCAACCTGGCGATCAAGGTGCGCTGGCCGATCGGCAAGACGGTCGGTGTGCTGTTGTCCGGGACGATCCCGCTGTTGGGGATCATCGTCGAGCACTTCCAAACCCGGGACGTCAAAGCCCGATTCAGCTTGTAGGTCACATACGCCACACCCGTCCCTGCCGGGGACGGGACCCGCAATGCCCACCTCCTAGCGACAACACGCGCGCACGACGGGTTGTCGCTAGGAGGTGGGCATTTCACCTGTCACCCCGCGCCGCGACGGATGTGACCCCTGTTGCCAATGCCCCGCACGCCGGGACGTCACCCCCCGGACCGGGCCAGCGTTTCAAGCGACGGCAACAGCAGTTGCAGCGCGCGACCGCGATGCGAGAGCGCGTCCTTCTCGCTCGGGCTGAGCTCGGCCGCCGTGCGCTCGTACCCGTCGGGCACGAACACTGGGTCATACCCGAATCCACCATCGCCGCGCGGTTCCCGGGCGATGCTGCCGGGCCATTCGCCCCGGACGACGACCTCGCCCGCCCCCGACACCAGCGCGCAGGCGGACACGAACGCCGCGCCGCGCCGTTCGTCGGGCACGTCGCGCATTTGCGCCAGCAGCAGGGCGGTGTTGCCGGCGTCGTCGCCGTGGTTGCCCGACCAGCGCGCCGACAGCACCCCCGGCATGCCGTTGAGCGCGGCCACCTCCAGTCCGGAATCGTCTGCCACGCTTGGCAACCCGCTCGCGGTGAACGCGTCGCGCGCCTTGGCCAACGCGTTCTCCTCGAAGATCGCGCCCGTCTCCGGCGCTTCCTCGAACGGGGCGACGTCGTCGAGCGACACCAACGTCAAGCCCGTCAGGCCGGCGGCGTCGAGCACCCGGCGCAGCTCGGCCAGCTTCTTGGGGTTGCGGCTGGCGACCAGCAGCCGGCGCACGGTCAGCTGCCGAACGCCTTCGGCGCCGGAGCCCCCTCGGGGAGCTCACCGGGGTATGGCTGCGCCAATGCCTCGCGCTGGGCGGCGAACAACTTGTCGCAGGCGGCCAGCGCCACGTCGAGCAGCTTGTCCAGCGTCGAACGCGGGAAGGTGGCGCCCTCACCGGTTCCCTGAACCTCGACGAGGGTGCCGGTGTCGGTGGCGACGACGTTCATGTCCACCTCGGCGCGGGCGTCCTCCTCATAGGGCAGGTCCACCCGGACCCTGCCGTCGACCACTCCGACACTGACCGCCGCGATGGCGCACGACAACGGCCGCGGATCCGACAGCTTGCCCGCCGCCCCGAGATACGTCACCGCATCGGCGAGCGCGACGAATGCGCCCGTGATGGCCGCGGTGCGGGTTCCCCCGTCTGCCTGCAACACGTCACAATCGACGGCAATTGTGTTCTCCCCCAACGCCGCCAGGTCGATGCACGCCCGCAGCGAGCGTCCGATCAGCCGGCTGATCTCCTGGGTGCGCCCCGACAGCCGCCCCTTCACCGATTCGCGGTCGGAGCGCGTGTGGGTCGCCGACGGCAACATCGCGTACTCCGCCGTCAGCCACCCCAGACCCGAACCCTTGCGCCAGCGCGGCACACCCTCGGTCACGCTGGCGGTGCACATGACCTTGGTGTGGCCGAATTCGATCAGCACCGAACCGGCGGGGTGGTCAGTGAAACCGCGGGTGATGACGACGGGCCGGAGCTCGTCGTCAAGGCGGCCGTCTTCTCGTCTCGTCACGACGCAACCCTAACGTGGAGTGTCAGACCCTCTCGGAGCGGCGGATATCGAACGTCTCACCGCACACCACCGCATGCACGGGACCATCGAACTCGGCCTTGGCCTCACTGATCACGTCCTCCCGCGAGGTCCACGGCGGGATGTGCGTCAGCAGCAATTCGTGAACGCCGGCCTCGGCCGCGGCCCGGCCGGCCTCGGTCCCCGACAGATGCAGCGCGGGCGGTCGGTCCGCCGAATGCGTCCAGGACGCCTCGCAGAGAAATACGTCGGCGCCGCGGGCCAGCTCGACGAGCTGATCGCAGACTCCGGTGTCACCGCTGTAGACAAACGACGCGCCGGAGGAATCGGTGATCCGCAAGCCGTAGGACTCGGTCGGGTGGGCCACCACCCGCGGCGTCACCGTCAGCTCGCCGATCGTCACCGGCTCGCCGTCGACCCAGTGACGAACGTCGAAGATGTCCGAGCAGTCGTCGATCTCGCCGCCGTAGGGTGAGGACGCCGCGCCCAGCCGCGACCAGGTGTCGCCGGGGCCGTACAGCAACGCCTTACCGAGCGGGCGCGTCGGGTGATAGCGCCGCCATACGAACAGTCCGGGCAAATCCAGACAGTGGTCGGCGTGTAAGTGCGACAACAGGACGTGCACGGAACCGGGGTCGGCATAGCGCTGCAGTGCGCCGAGAACACCGCCGCCGAAGTCGATGACCAATGGCGGAGTGTCCGGTGCCCGGAGCAGATAACCCGACGCAGGCGAATCCGGACCCACCACGCTGCCCGAGCAGCCGAGCACGGTTATTCGCACGGACACTACTGTGCCATGCCCGACAGGGCCATGACGAAAACATGGCCGCTTTGGTGTGACGAGAATCTCGCCCGGTCGTCAATCAACGCGCACCTGATGAACGGGCTGAACTCCGGACACGGCGGGACCGAGGAATCGCGCCGCCAATCTGGTGAATGCGTCGGGGTCGCCGGTGGCTTCGAAGACGCGAGTCGCGGGCGGCGCATCATGCGGGCGAAGCAGGTCTGCCTCGGTGAGCACCCGGAGCACCTCTTTGGCGGTCTCCTCCGCGCTGGACACCAGCGTCACGTGCTCACCCATGGCCAGTTGAATGAGTCCCGACAACAACGGGTAGTGCGTGCATCCGAGCACCAGCGTGTCCACCTGCGCGCGCTGCAGCGGCTCCAGGTAGCCCTCGGCCAGCCCGAGCACCTGACGCCCGCTGGTCACGCCGCGCTCGACGAAGTCGACGAACCGCGGGCAGGCCACCGCGGTGATCTCGGTGTCGCGGGCGGCCGCGAACGCGTCCTGGTAGGCGTGCGAGTTGATGGTCGCCTGGGTGCCGATGACGCCGATGCGTCCGTTGCGGGTGGTCGCGACCGCGCGGCGCACCGCGGGCAGGATCACCTCGACGACGGGCACGTCGTAGCGTTCGCGGGCGTCGCGCAGGCAGGCCGCGGATGCCGTGTTGCAGGCGATGACCAACGCCTTGACGCCGCGGCCCACGAGGTCGTCGCCGATGGCCAACGCGTGCGCCCGAACGTCGGGGATCGTCAGCGGGCCGTAGGGCCCGTGGCCGGTGTCACCGACGTAGATGATGTCCTCGTCGGGCAGCTGATCGATGATCGCCCGCGCGACGGTGAGCCCCCCGACGCCGGAGTCGAAGACCCCGACGGGCGCTCGGGGTCCCCGCCGACAGGCTGGGGATGGTCCGCTCATGTCTTCCGGCGCGGCGACGCGGTGCCGGCCGTCCTTTTCGTCCGGGCCTTGCGTTCCGGGGCGGACAGCCAATAGGCGGCCACGACGCCGGCGATCGCCCCGCACAGATGCGCTTGCCAGGACACGCCCCCGCAGAGTCCGAGCACCGGCATGGCGCCGAGCAGGACGCCGCCGTAGGCGAACATCACGACCAGCCCGATGACGATGTTGGACACCCGGCGCACGAAGATCCCGAACACCAGCAAGAAGGCCAGCCAGCCGAAAATCAGGCCGGAAGCCCCGATGTGGTCGGTGGGGCCGCAGCTGCTGCCGACGTCGCCGATGAGCCAGGTGCCCAAACCACCGAGGATCCACACGATTGCGGTCGCCCACACAAACCGGGACAGCCCCGCCAGCGTCATGAGGAAACCCAGCACGAGCAGCGGCACCGTGTTGGCCATCAGGTGCTCCCAGCTCGCGTGCAAGAGCGGGGAGAAGACGATGCCCCACAGGCCGTCGAGCTCCAGCGGCCGGATGCCGTTGGCGTCCAGCGAGTGCCGGGTCATCTGGTCGATCAGCTCGACGAAGTAGAGCAACACGACGAAGGTGAGGATCGTGGCGGCGCCCACCATCGGCGTGGACCGCTTCTTCTCCTGGGCGGCGGGTGCCCTCGGAGCGGTCTTACCCATAGCTGCCCTTCCAGCGCGTTTCCGGCATCGTCCAGGCTACCGGCGCGGCGGGCGGATTCCTCATCGGCCGAGTGCGCCGGGCAGCACGTCGCGGTAGCTCGGTATCCCGGCGATCGTTTCGGCGGCCAGCACCCCGCCCAGCACCGCTCGCGCCAGGCAATCGGCCGCCGCGATGCCGACCTCGGTGACCAGGCGCGTCTCGGGGGAGAACGCGGCCGGCACCGGCTTTGAACTGGGCGACGGGGGCTCGACCTCGACCGCCCCGGTGGCCAGGACGAACACCGCGTCCCCGTCGACCGGCGTGTGGGCCGGCCGGATGCTGCGGGCCAGGCCGTCGTGGGCCGAGATGGCCACCCGACGGCACGCCGCCGGGCTCAGGGCGGCGTCGGTGGCCACCACCGCGATGACGGTGTTGAGGGGCTCCTCCAGCGGGTCCGACGGGGACGGCAGCCGGGCGAAGGCGTCGATCTGCTCGGGCGGCGGAGGAGAGAGTCCGAACTGGTGGGCCAAGTCGGCCATCCACGGCAACCCGGTCGCCCGGTCGGCGACCTCGCCCGCGGCGTTCACCACGGCCAGCGCGCCGACGGTCACACCGCTCGGCAGCGCCGTCGAGGCGGTCCCAACGCCGCCCTTGAGCGCCCCGGCCCGGGCCCCCACCCCGGCGCCGACGTTGCCCACGCCCATCGCCGCACCTTCTTGCACGGCGGCGGCGCAGGCCAGGTAGCCAAACTCGTCCGTCGGGCGGCACTGCCAGCCGCCGACCGGCAGATCGAAGATCACCGCTGCCGGCACGATGGGCACCACGCCCCCACCCATCGCCACGCCGCGTTCCTGTTCTTCCAGCCAGCGCATGACGCCGTCGGCGGCCGCCAGGCCGTAGGCGCTGCCCCCGGCGAGCAGCACCGCGTCCACGAACCGCACCGTGTTGGCGGGGTCGAGCAGATCGGTCTCGCGCGTCCCGGGGGCCCCGCCGCGGCAATCGACCGCGCCGACGGTCCCCGGGGGCGGGAGCACCACGGTGACGCCGCAGGACCAGCCCGCGCCCAACGAGGCGTCGGGGTCCAATCGGTGGTAGTGGCCGACGCGGATCCCAGCGACGTCGGTGATCGCGCCCTTCGCGGTCACCGGGACCCCATCAGCACCAACACCAGGTACTCCTGCAGGACCGTTAGCCACTGGTAGACGTCGAAGTGCACGGCCAGCGGATGATCGGCCGGCAGCCGCTCGGGGCCCTCGGGTCCGACCTCGAGCATGACTCCCAACGTCAGCCGGATGTCGTTGACCGCCCCGATCCAACAGTTCGCGTCTTCCTCGCTCAGCTCGAACCGGCCGCCGTCCTCGGGGACCGTGCTCAGCAACCGCTGTGCCGCAATGCGTTTGGCGTCGACGATGCCCGGCTCGTGCAGGCTGCGCAGTGCGGCGTTCAGGCTGTCCGCGGAATCTGCAGGCGCGGTGTCCTGGTCGTCGTTTCGGTAGAAGTCCGGCAGCAGCCGGCGCAGGGTGGGGTCTTTGGGCGGTTCCGCGTTGCCGGTCTTGATGCCGGTGATTTCTTCGAGTTCGTCTGCCGGCGAAGAGGATTCACGCTCGTCGAGCAAACCGATCATCGCGGTGGCCAGGTTCTTCAGCAGTGCCGCCTCATGGGACGCCAGGGCCGACCGGAAACGGGGACCGTCCGCGGTCTCGACGCGCTTCCATTTGCGCACAGGGAATCGCCAGCGCCTCGATCGTCAGCGGTCCTGCTGCAGCGTCGCCCACAAACCGGCGGCGTGCAGCTTGGACACATCGGCTTCCATGGACTCCCGGCTACCGGCGGACACCACGGCCTTTCCTTCGTTGTGCACCTGCAGCATCAGTTTGGTGGCATGCGGCTCGCTGTAGCCGAACAACTTCTGGAACACGTATGTCACGTACGTCATCAAGTTGACCGGGTCATCCCAGACGATCGTGACCCAGGGACTCGCCGTGACCTCGACCGGCGCGGACTCGCGTTGTCCTGTAGTGCCCGGCCTCGATTTCGGCTCAGTGGGCGCTGACATAACAACCATGGCCTACACGATACCGAGGGATGCACGACGTTTCCGAGCCCGCGGGGCAGCCGATACCGTTATGGAATGAACGACTCGGTCGTCACCGGGCTGCTGACCGACAAGTACGAGTTGACGATGTTGGCGGCGGCGCTGCGGGACGGCAGCGCCAATCGCCGCACCACCTTCGAGCTTTTTGCGCGCCGTCTTCCCGAGGGACGCCGTTACGGCGTGGTCGCCGGAACCGGCCGGCTGCTCGAGGCGCTGCCGCAGTTCACCTTCGATGACGAGGCCTGCCGGTCGCTCGGGCAATTCCTCGATCCAGATACGTTGCGGTACTTGCGCGATTTTCGGTTCGGCGGCGATATCGACGGCTACGCCGAGGGCGAGCTGTACTTCCCCGGATCCCCGGTGCTCTCGGTGAGCGGGACGTTCGCCGAGTGCGTGGTGCTCGAAACGCTGGCGCTGTCGATTTTCAATCACGACACCGCGGTCGCGTCGGCCGCCGCGCGGATGGTGAGTGCGGCCAGGGGACGACCGCTGATCGAGATGGGGTCACGGCGAACCCACGAACAGGCGGCGGTCGCCGCGGCCCGCGCCGCCTACATCGCCGGCTTCGCCGCGTCCTCCAATCTGGAGGCTCAGCGCTGCTACGGAATACCAGCCGAGGGCACCTCCGCGCACGCGTTCACCATGCTGCACGCGCGCGCCGACACCCCCGCAGAGTCGACCGAATTGGCGGCCTTTCGGGCGCAGGTCGAGGCGCTCGGCGTCGACACCACCCTGCTGGTGGACACCTACGACGTGACGGCCGGCGTGGCCAACGCGGTGGCCGCCGCCGGCACCGGGCTCGGTGCCGTGCGCATCGACTCCGGTGAGCTGGGCGTGCTGGCCCGCCAGGTGCGCCAGCAGCTCGATGACCTGGGCGCCACGCGGACCCGCATCGTGGTCTCCGGTGACCTCGACGAGTTCTCCATCGCCGCATTGGCAGCCGAGCCGGTGGACAGTTACGGCGTCGGCACGTCGCTGGTGACCGGCTCGGGCGCACCCACCGCGAACATGGTGTACAAGCTCGTCGAAGTGGACGGCCTGCCGGTGCAGAAGCGCAGCAGCCACAAGGAATCCCACGGCGGACACAAAGAGGCACTGCGCACCGCGCGCAGCTCCGGCACCATCACCGAGGAGATCCTGTACCCGGCCGGCCGTCAGCCCGACGTCGATGAACCGGCCCGGGTGTTGACCGTCCCGCTGGTCCGCGGCGGGGAGCTGGTGTCCAAACCGAACCTCGCCGCGGCGCGCGAGCTGGTAGCTTCCGGGCTGCGCAGTCTGCCGTGGGAGGGGCTGAACCTGTCGCACGGCGAACCCGCGGTCACGACGACGCAGATCCGCGCCTGAGCAAGGGAGTGACCACGTCCGACGTGTCCGTGCACGAGCTGCTGGCCACCGCCGTGGCCGCGCTCGGCGGCAGTGAACGCAGCGGCCAACAGGAGATGGCCGACGCGGTGGCGCGGGCCTTCGCCACCGACGAACACCTCGTCGTACAGGCCGGCACCGGCACCGGCAAGTCGCTCGCCTATCTGGTGCCCGCGATCGTGCACGCCCTGGACGACGACTCCCCCGTCGTCGTGTCGACGGCCACCATCGCGCTGCAACGCCAGCTCGTCGATCGCGATCTGCCCCGGCTCATCGATGCGCTGGCCGACGCGCTGCCGCGCCGCCCGCAGTTCGCGCTGCTCAAAGGCCGACGAAACTATCTGTGTCTCAACAAGATTCACAACGGCGGGGCGGCCGACGGTGACGACGTCGACGGGCGGCCGCAAGAGGAACTCTTCAACCCCATGGCGGTCAGCGCCCTGGGCCGCGACGTGCAACGGCTCACCGAGTGGGCGTCGACCACCGAATCCGGTGACCGCGACGATTTGAAGCCGGGCGTGCCCGACCGGTCCTGGTCTCAGGTCAGCGTTTCCGCGCGGGAATGCCTCGGGGTGGCCCGCTGCCCGTTCGGCACCGAGTGCTTCTCCGAGCGGGCCAGGGGCCTGGCCGGCCGTGCCGACGTCGTGGTCACCAACCACGCGCTGCTGGCCATCGACGCGGTCGCCGAATCCGCGGTGCTGCCCGAGCACGCGCTGCTGGTGGTCGACGAGGCGCACGAGTTGGTGGACCGGGTGACGTCCGTGGCCACCGCGGAGTTGACGTCGGCCGCGCTCGGGGTCGCCTCGCGGCGGATCAGCCGGTTGGTGAGCCCGGAACTGGTCCAGCGCCTCGACGCGACCACCGCCAACTTCGCGGCGGCGATCCACGACGGCACGCCGGGGCGCATCGACCGCCTCGACGAGGACCTGGCGACGTACCTGACCGCGCTGCGCGACGTCGCCACCGCGGCGCGCTCGGCGATCGACACCACGAACGACGCCAAGGCGGCGGCGGCCCGCGCCGAAGCGGTCGCCGCGCTCAGCGAGATTTCGGAGACGGCGTCGCGAGTGCTCGCCTCGTTCGGGCCGGCCATCCCCGACCGCACCGACGTGGTGTGGCTGGAACACGAGGAGAACCGGGGTGCACCGCGCCCGGTGTTGCGGGTGGCCCCGCTCTCGGTCGCCGGGCTACTGCGCCAACGCGTGTTCTCGCGTTCGACCGTGGTGTTGACGTCGGCGACGCTGACGATCGGCGGCTCCTTCGACGCCATGGCCGCGGCGTGGGGCCTGACCGCTCCCACGAGCGACGACGGCGGCGACGCACGATGGCGCGGCCTCGACGTCGGCTCGCCGTTTCAGCACGCCAAGGCCGGCATCCTGTACGTGGCCGCGCACCTGCCGCCGCCCGGGCGCGACGGTGTCGGCTCGGCCGAGCAGCTGACCGAGATCGCCGAGCTCATCACCGCCGCCGACGGGCGCACCCTGGGCCTGTTCTCGTCGATGCGGGCGGCCCGCGCGGCCGCCGAGGCCATGCGCGAACGGCTGTCGACACCGGTGTTGTGCCAGGGCGACGACAGCACGTCGGCGCTGGTCGAGCGGTTCAGCGCCGACCCGCAAACCTCGCTGTTCGGCACCCTGTCGCTGTGGCAGGGCGTCGACGTGCCCGGGCCGTCGCTGTCGCTGGTGCTGATCGACCGCATCCCGTTCCCCCGCCCCGACGACCCCCTGCTGGGGGCGCGCCAGCGGGCGGTCGCGGCGCGCGGCGGCAACGGCTTCATGGCCGTCGCGGCCAGCCACGCGGCGCTGCTGCTGGCGCAGGGCTCCGGCCGGCTGTTGCGCCGCGTGACCGATCGCGGGGTGGTCGCGGTGCTCGACTCGCGCATGGTCACCGCCGGCTACGGCGGCTACCTGCGGGCCTCGCTGCCGCCGTTCTGGCAGACCACCAACGGGGCGCAGGTGCGCGAGGCGCTGCAGCGGCTGCGGACAGCGGAGGACTCGCAAGAAGGCCTGTCCGCCTGAGGGTTCCGGCTAGCGGGCCAGGGTGACCAGACCGAGCTCGTTGCTGGCGGCCAGCATCGGATGGCGGGGCAGCACGCGCACGGTGTATCCCACCGATCCCGCCAGCGGCAGCGGGGTGGTCGTCGAGAACACCTGGTTGCCGCCCTCGGCGGTGCCGGTGTACGACATCTCGACGGTGATCGGCTCCAGCAGCGCATCGCCGGCGTCGACGCGGCCGACCACCGCCTGGACCGTGACCTCCTCGGGCGCCAGCCCGGCCAGCTGCACGGTGGCGGTCAGGGTCAGCTTCGAGCCGAGCACCGGGCTGTCCGGCAGGCCGGTGCTGTCGACGTCGGTGATCACGATCTTCGGCCAGGCCTCGTAGGCGCGCCGGCGATAGGCGGCCAGCTCGCGGGCGGCGCCGAACTCGCCGCCGCCGTCGGCGGGCGCGAGCGTCTTGCGCAGCGATTGCGCCGCGGGCGTGTAGTACTGCTCGACGTAGTCGCGCACCATGCGGGAAGCCAGGACCTTCGGGCCGAGCGTCTGCAGGGTGTGGCGCACCATTTCGATCCAGCGCGGCGGTACCCCGTGCTGGTCACGCTCGTAGAACTTCGGTGCCACGGCTTCTTCCAGCAGCCGATACAGCGCGCTGGATTCCAGGTCGTCGCGGCGCTCCGCGTCGGCCACGCCGTCGGCAGACGGTATCTCCCAACCGTTTTCGCCGTCGTACCATTCATCCCACCAGCCATCGCGGATGGACAGGTTCAGCCCGCCGTTGAGTGCGCTCTTCATTCCCGAGGTGCCGCAGGCCTCCAACGGGCGCAGCGGGTTGTTCAACCAGACGTCGCAGCCCCAATAGAGCAGCCTGGCCATGGACATGTCGTAGTCGGGCAAGAACGCGATGCGGTGGCGCACCTGCGGCCGGTCGGCAAATCGCACCACCTGCTGGATCAAGGCCTTGCCGCCGTCGTCCGCCGGGTGCGACTTACCGGCGACGATCAGCTGGATCGGCCGTTCGCTGTCCAGCAGCAGCTGCTCCAGCCGATCCGGATCGTGCAGCATCAGCGTCAACCGCTTGTACGTCGGCACCCGCCGGGCGAACCCGATGGTCAGCACTTCCGGATCGAAAGCTGTTGCTATCCAACCCAATTCGGCGTCCGAGGCGCCGCGTTCCAACCACGAGCGCCGCAGCCGGCGCCGCACGTCGTCGACCAGCAGGGACCTCAATTGCGAACGAATCCACCACAGGTGACCCGCATCGACCTGCTGCAGGCGCAACCACACGCCCGGATCGCTGAACGAATCCGACCCGGCCAGCTCGTAGCCCAGCTGCAGCCACTGCGGCGCCGCCCAGGTGCGCGCGTGCACCCCATTGGTGATCGACCCGATCGGCACCTCCCCGGGGTCGAATCCGGGCCACAGCTCGTTGAACATCGCCCGGCTCACCCGGCCGTGCAGCGACGAGACCCCGTTGGCCCGCTGGGCCAGGCGCAGACCCATGTGCGCCATGTTGAATTTCGTCGGGTCGTCCTCGGCGCCGAGCGCCAGGATGCGCGCCGTCGGCACCCCCGGCAGCAACACGGGCGCGCTCGTCGCGTCGGCCGCCGTGCCGTCGCCGCCGGATGCCGATTCGTCGGCAAGATGGTCGTCGAAGTACAGCCGCACCATGTCGATGGGGAAACGGTCGATGCCCGCGGGCACCGGGGTGTGGGTGGTGAACACGGTGCTCGAGCGCACGACCGCCAGCGCGGTGTCGAAGTCCAACGCCGCGCCCGTCATCAGCTCGCGAATGCGCTCCGCGCCCAGGAACCCGGCGTGCCCCTCGTTCATGTGGAACACCTCCGGCGCGGGCAGGCCGTGGATGGCGGTGTAGGCGCGGATCGCCCGCACGCCGCCGATGCCGGCCAGGATCTCCTGCCTCATCCGGTGTTCCTGATCGCCGCCGTACAGGCGGTCGGTGACACCCCGCAGATCGTGCTCGTTCTCGGGGACGTCGGAATCGAGCAGGAGCAGCGGGACCCTGCCCACCTGCGCGACCCAGATCCGGGCGTGCAGCTGCGCGGAGTCCGGCAGCATCAGCTCAACCAGGGCGGGGTCGCCGGTGGCATCGGTCAGCAACCGCAACGGCAGCCCCTGCGGGTCCAGCGACGGGTAGTTCTCGTGCTGCCACCCGTCGGCGGTCAGCGACTGCCGGAAGTAGCCGGACCGGTAGTAGAGCCCCACCGCGACCAACGGCACGCCCAGATCGGATGCGGACTTCAGGTGGTCACCGGCGAGGATGCCCAAGCCGCCGGAGTAGTTGGGCAGCACCTCGGCGATGCCGAACTCCATCGAGAAGTAGGCGATGGCGGCCGGCATCTCGGCGCCGTGGTCCTGCTGTTGCTGGTACCACAGCGGGCGGTTGAGGTAATCGTTCAATTCGGCGGTCAGCTCGTCGAGCCGGCGAAGGAAGGTCTCGTCGATCGCCAATTCGTCGAGTCGCGCCGGCTTGACCGCCCCCAGCAACGCCACCGGATCGCAGCCGCATCGCTGCCACAGGTCCGGGTCGATGCTCGCGAAAAGGTCCTGGGTCGGCGTGTCCCATGACCATCGCAAGTTGGTCGAGAGCTGGTCCAGCGCGGTCAAACGCTCGGGAAGGTGAGCACGGACGGTAAACCGGCGGAGGGCTTTCACGCGTCCCTACCTTACTGAGGATTCCGGCCCGCGCACGGCGGCGCGAAAGACCGCTTTTCGTTCGCTTTCCGTGGCGGGGTGTGACCGAAGACTAGGGTGGGTATCGGTTAGTTATCGGGGTCGCAACGATGCTTCCCCGCATAGAAAGTTCCCCACGACAGGAAGTTTCCCGACGAGCGGCGTTCCGCGCGGAGCACACCCCGGACTGGCCGCACACAATCTGGATCGCTCCCGGTGACGATGCGGCCCGCGGCGCGGGGCGCGGAGGAAGCGGGAAAATCGGAACGGAGTGGTGGTGCCCGGTCGTGTCGAGATCGATAACGTCCAGCCGGTCGTTTCCTGTGGCGCGTTTCCCGCGAAAGCCGTGGTCGGCGAGGTCGTGCCGGTCAGCGCCGCGGTGTGGCGGGAAGGCCACGAAGCGGTGGCCGCAACCCTGGTCGTGCGCTACCTCGGGCCGGGCTATCCGCAAGTCACCGAGACCCGGCGGGTCAAAGCGGTTCAGGCTCCGGCAAAGCCGGTGACCGATCGCGACGGCAAGGTCGACCAGCAAAAGGTCAAGCCGCTGGCGCTGCCGATGACGATGGGTCTGGAACCCTATGTGTTCCACGGCCAGTTCACCCCCGACCAGGTGGGGCTGTGGACCTTCCGCGTCGAGGGGTGGGGCGATCCGATCCACACCTGGCGGCACGGGCTGGTCGCCAAACTGGACGCCGGTCAGGGCGAGAAGGAACTGTCCAATGATCTTCTGGTAGGCGCCGGGTTGTTCGAACGCGCCGCGAGCGAGGTGCCGCGCGCCCGGCGCGAACCGCTGCTGGCCGCCGCCGCGGCGCTGCGCACCCCCGGCGACCCGGTCACCCGAACGGCGCTGGCGCTGGGGCCGGAGATCGAGGAAATCCTGGCGGACCACCCGCTGCGCGACTTCGTCACGCGCGGCGAGCAGTACAGCGTCTGGGTGGACCGGCCGTTGGCCAGGTTCGGCTCCTGGTATGAGATGTTTCCCCGCTCGACCGGCGGATGGGACGCCGACGGCAACCCCGTGCACGGCACATTCGCCACCGCAACCGCCGCGCTCGGGCGCATCGCGGCGATGGGGTTCGACGTCGTCTACCTGCCGCCGATCCATCCGATCGGCAAGGTACATCGCAAGGGGCGCAACAACTCCCCCACCGCCGCTCCGACAGATGTGGGTTCTCCCTGGGCGATCGGCAGCGACGAGGGCGGCCACGACGCCGTCCACCCGGATTTGGGCACCATCGAGGACTTCGACGCGTTCGTCGCCGCGACACGCGAATTGGGCATGGAGGTGGCGCTGGACCTGGCGCTGCAATGCGCGCCGGACCATCCCTGGGCGCGTAACCACCGCAACTGGTTCACCGAATTGCCCGACGGCACCATCGCCTACGCGGAGAACCCGCCCAAGAAGTACCAGGACATCTATCCGATCAACTTCGACAACGACCCGGCCGGCCTCTACGACGAGGTGCTGCGCGTGGTCCGGCACTGGATGGACCACGGCGTCAAGGTTTTTCGCGTCGACAACCCGCACACCAAGCCGCCGGACTTCTGGGCGTGGTTGATCGCCGCGGTCAAGGCCATCGACCCCGACGTGCTGTTTCTCTCCGAGGCCTTCACGCCGCCGGCCCGCCAGTACGGGCTGGCCAAACTGGGCTTCACGCAGTCGTACAGCTACTTCACCTGGCGCACGGCGAAGTGGGAGCTGACCGAATTCGGTAACGAGATCGCCGCTTTGGCCGACTTCCGCCGGCCCAACCTGTTCGTCAACACCCCCGACATCCTGCACGCCATCTTGCAGCACAACGGGCCCGGGATGTTCGCCATCCGTGCGGCGCTGGCCGCGACGATGGGACCGGCCTGGGGCGTGTATTCGGGATACGAGCTGTTCGAGCATCGCGCGGTGCGGGAAGGCAGCGAGGAGTACCTGGACTCCGAGAAATACGAGTTGCGGCCTCGCGATTTCGCGGGTGCGCTCGCCGAGGGACGCTCGCTTGAACCATTCATCACGCAGCTCAACGCGATTCGCCGACTCCACCCCGCCCTCGAGCAGCTGCGCACCATCCATTTCCACAGCGTGGACAACGACGCGCTGCTCGCCTACAGCAAGTTCGACCCGGCCACCGGCGACTGCGTGTTGGTGGTGGTGACGCTCAACGCCTTCGGCCCCGAGGAAGCGACCCTGTTTTTGGATATGGCCGCACTGGGTATGGAGCCCTACGAGCGCTTTTGGGTGCGCGACGAGATCACCGGCCAGGAATTCCAATGGGGACAAGCCAATTACGTTCGCATCGATCCCGGGCAGGCGGTCGCGCACATCATCAACATGCCGCGCGTACCGCATGACGCTCGAATGACGCTGCTGCGCAGGCATTGACACCAGACATGAAACGGACCGGAGGCGAAAGGGACATGAGCCAAGCCGACCAACTCGCTCGGACGCACCTGGCGCCCGACCCCGCCGACCTGTCGCGCCTGGTCGCCGGCACGCACCACAACCCGCACGGCGTGCTGGGTGCCCACGAATACGGCGACCACACCGTCATTCGGGCGTACCGGCCGCACGCGGTCGAGGTCGTCGCGATCGTCGGCGACGACCGATTCCCGATGCAGCACGTCGAGTCCGGGCTGTTCGCCGTGGCGCTGCCGTTCACCAACCTGATCGACTATCGGCTTCAGATCACCTACGAGGGCGCCGACCCCTACGTCGTCGCCGACGCCTATCGTTTCCTGCCCACCCTCGGCGAGGTCGACCTTCATCTTTTCGCCGAAGGGCGCCACGAGCGCCTCTGGGAAGTCCTTGGCGCGCATCCTCGCTCGTTCACCACGGCCGACGGCGTGGTCAACGGGGTGTCGTTCGCGGTGTGGGCGCCCAACGCCAAGGGCGTCAGCCTGATCGGCGAGTTCAACGGCTGGACCGGCAACGACGCCCCGATGCGGGTGTTGGGCTCCTCGGGCGTGTGGGAGCTGTTCTGGCCCGGCTTCCAGCTCGAGGGGCTGTACAAGTTTCGCGTTCATGGCGCCGACGGAGTGGTCACCGAACGCGCCGACCCCATGGCCTTCGCCACCGAGGTGCCGCCGCACACGGCCTCCCGGGTGACGCGCAGCAAGTACACCTGGGAAGACGCGGACTGGATGACGCAGCGCGCCGGGCGCAACCCGGTGTTCGAGCCGATGAGCACCTACGAGGTTCACCTGGGTTCATGGCGACCCGGGCTCAACTACCGCCAGTTGGCCCGCGAGCTGACGGATTACGTTGTGGAGCACGGATTCACCCACGTCGAGCTGCTCCCGGTCGCCGAACATCCCTTCGCCGGATCCTGGGGATACCAGGTGACGTCGTACTACGCCCCGACGTCCCGGTTCGGCACCCCGGACGAATTCCGGGCCCTGGTCGACGCCCTGCACCAGGCCGGTATCGGCGTGCTGGTGGACTGGGTGCCGGCACACTTCCCGAAGGACGCGTGGGCGCTGGGACGCTTCGACGGCACCCCGCTTTACGAACATTCCGACCCGAAGCGTGGCGAGCAACTCGACTGGGGCACTTACGTATTCGACTTCGGCCGGCGGGAAGTGCGCAACTTCCTGGTGGCCAACGCGCTGTATTGGCTCGAGGAATTCCACATCGACGGATTGCGGGTCGACGCGGTCGCGTCGATGCTGTACCTGGATTACTCGCGCCCCGAAGGTGGCTGGACGCCGAACATCTACGGCGGGCGGGAGAACTTGGAGGCGGTCCAGTTCCTGCAGGAGATGAACGCCACGGCGCACAAGAGCGCCCCGGGCATCGTCACCATCGCCGAGGAGTCGACCTCCTGGCCCGGGGTCACCCGGCCGACAAACCTTGGCGGCCTGGGCTTTTCAATGAAGTGGAACATGGGCTGGATGCATGACACGCTCGACTACATCAGCCGCGATCCGATCTATCGGAGCTATCACCACCACGAGATGACGTTCTCGATGCTTTATGCGTTCAGCGAGAATTACGTGCTGCCGATCAGCCATGACGAGGTGGTCCACGGCAAGGGAACGCTGTGGGGACGCATGCCGGGCAACAATCACGTCAAGGCCGCCGGGCTGCGCAGCCTGCTCGCCTACCAGTGGGCGCACCCGGGCAAGCAATTGCTGTTCATGGGCCAGGAATTCGGCCAGCGCGCCGAGTGGTCCGAAGAGCGCGGTCTGGATTGGTGGCAGCTCGACGAGCAGGGATTCTCCAACGGCGTCCTGCGCATGGTGCGCGACATCAACGACATCTACCGCAGCCGCCCGGCGCTGTGGAGCCAAGACACCGTGCCCGACGGCTACTCCTGGATCGACGCCAACGACTCGGGCAACAACGTCTTGAGCTTCCTGCGTTACGGCAAGGACGGCTCGGTGATGGCGTGCGTGTTCAATTTCGCCGGTGCCGAGCACGGCGGCTACCGGCTGGGCCTGCCGTCGGCGGGGCGGTGGCGCGAGGTGCTCAACACCGACGCCACCGTCTACAACGGTTCGGGGGTCGGGAACATGGGCGGTGTCGATGCCACCGAGGATCCGTGGCACGGGCGTCCGGCCTCGGCGGTGCTGGTGTTGCCGCCCACGTCGGCGCTGTGGCTGGAACCGGAGTAGGGCCCCTTAACCCCATCGCCGAACGTGGACTAGTTGCGCGATTTCGGCGCTGTTGGCGCCAACAACTCGACGTTCGTGAGCCGATTTCGCGTCAGTACAGCGCGTTGGCGAGGTTGCGTCGCCCGACGACGACCTCGGGATCGGCCGGGTCGAACAGTTCGAACAGCTCCACCAGGCGGGTGCGCACCAACGCGCGATCATCGCCGGATGTGCTGCGCACCAAGGCGATCAGTCGCTCGAACGCGGCGGCGACCTCTTGGTTGAGGATCTGCACGTCGGCGGCCGCGAGGGCGGCTTCGATGTCGGTCGGCGCCGCGTCGGCGACCGCGACGGCGTCCGGGCGCTGGGCGGTCGCGCGCGTCAGGAACTCGATCTGGCGGATCGCGCCCTTGGCCTCCGCGCTGGCCGGGTTGGCATCCAGGATCGACTGATAGGACGCCTTGGCGGCCTCGAAGTCACCGTCCTCCAGCTGCTGGCGCGCCGCGGCCAACTCGGGGTCGACGACGTCGGGTTCCGCGGAACCCGTTGCGCCCCTAAGCTTCCCGGCGGTCGCGGAGAGGATCTGGTCCAGCCAGCCGCGCAGTTGCTCGGCCGGCTGCACGCCTTGGAAACTCGAGATCGGCTGTCCGGCCGCCAAGGCCACCACGGTGGGGACGGCGTCGACGCCGAAGATCTGGGCGACCCTGGGCGCGACATCGACATTGACGGAGGTCAGCGACCACTTGCCGTTGTCCTGGCCGGACAGGCCCGACAGCGTGTCGAGGAGCTGGACGCACGCGTCGCTGCGCGGCGACCACAGCAGCACGACGACCGGCACTTCCTCGGACCGCAGCAGAACCTCGGCCTCGAAGTTGGCCTCGGTGACCGCGGTGATGCCGCCCCCCTCGGGGGTCGGGGGCGTGGGCCCTCCCGGAGCGGCGCCGGGCGACTGGGCGCGCTGCTTGAGACCGGACAGATCGACAGCACCGGTCAGTGCGGGGCCGATGGAAGGTCGCGGACGCGTCACGCCGTCAAGTTTGTCATGCGCGCGGGCTACCGATCCACCCGGTGGCGGCGCCGCTCGGGCACGGCCGGGACGGGGCCGAAAATCCCCTCAAAAAGGGGCGTGATCGGCCCGTATGACGAAGATCACAAAATTCTTGCCGCCGCACGGCGCCAGCAACGTCGCGGGGAGCGTCGATCCCTGGCTAACCCGCCCGCAGAACCAGGGCGTCGCCCTGCCCTCCGGCCCCGCAGAGCGCCGCGACGGCGTATCCGGACCCCCGCCGCGCCAATTCCAGCGCCGCATGCAGCGTGATGCGCGCTCCCGACATGCCGATGGGATGCCCGACCGCGATCGCGCCGCCGTTGACGTTGACGATGTCGGGATTCACGCCGAGTTCGCGGGTCGAGGCCAGCGCGACCGCGGCAAACGCCTCGTTGATCTCCACGACATCGAGCTGGTCGACGGAGATGCCCTCGCGGCCGATGGCCTTCTTGATCGCGTTGGCCGGCTGCGACTGCAGGGTGGAATCCGGACCGGCCACCACCCCGTGCGCGCCGATCTCGGCCAGCCAGCTCAGCCCCAGCTCCTGCGCTTTGGCCTTGCTCATCACCACCACCGCGGCGGCGCCATCGGAGATCTGGGAGGCCGAACCGGCGGTGATGGTGCCATCGCGGCGAAACGCCGGCTTGAGGCCGGCCAGCGACTCGGCCGTGGTGTTGGCGCGGATGCCTTCGTCCTCGGCGAACTGCAGCGGATCACCCTTGCGTTGCGGGATGTTGACCGGCACCACCTCGTCGGTGAAGACGCCGTCCTTCCACGCCGCGGCCGCCTTCTGATGCGACCGCGCAGCGAACTCGTCCTGCTCCTGGCGGGTGAACTTGTCGACGTCGTTGCGCTGTTCGGTGAGCGCGCCCATGGGCTGGTCGGTGAACACGTCGTGCAGGCCGTCGTAGGCCATGTGGTCGAGGACCGTGACGTCGCCGTACTTGTAGCCCGAGCGGCTGTCCATCAGCAGGTGCGGCGCCTTGGACATGGACTCCTGGCCGCCGGCGACCACCACGTCGAACTCCCCGGCGCGAATGAGCTGGTCGGCCAGCGCGATGGAGTCGATTCCGGACAGGCACATCTTGTTGATGGTCAGCGCCGGCACGTCCCAGCCGATGCCGGCGGCCACGGCCGCCTGGCGTGCGGGCATCTGGCCCGCCCCGGCCGTCAACACCTGGCCCATGATCACGTAGTCGACCAGCGAACCCGGCTCTTGAACATTTGGGAAGGCCTTCTCCAGCGCGCCGGCGATCGCGATGGCGCCCAGATCGCTGCCCGAGAAATCCTTCAGCGAACCCATCAGCTTGCCGATGGGTGTGCGCGCTCCAGCAACGATCACCGACGTCGTCATGACTCTCTCCTAAGGCCTGCTGGGCGCTCCCCCGACGGCCGATTCGGACTCCCGGAGAAGCGCAATCTTTGCCGCCAGGTTACCGTTATGTGATGACGACCGATCAAGTTGACGCCCGTCAGATCCTGGCCACCTCACTGGTGACGGCGATCGATCACGTCGGCATCGCAGTCGCCGACCTGGACGCCGCCATCGACTGGTACCACGACCACCTCGGCATGATCCTGGTGCACGAGGAAGTCAACGAGGAGCAGGGAATCCGCGAAGCCATGCTGGCGGTGCGGGGCGCCCCGGCGGGCACCGCGCAGATCCAGTTGATGGCCCCGATCGACGAGTCCTCGACGATCGCGAAGTTCCTCGACAAGCGCGGGCCGGGCATTCAGCAGATGGCCGTTCGGGTCAGCGACCTCGACGCCATGGTCGAGCGGCTCCGCGAGCAAGGCGTGCGGTTGATCTACGACGCGCCCCGGCGCGGCACGGCAAACTCCCGGATCAACTTCATTCACCCCAAGGACGGCGGCGGAGTGCTGATCGAACTCGTCGAACCGGCCGCCTGAGAGCCGGTAGTCAAGACCACTTCCTGGTGGGACCGCGGGTGGCGCGGTGCGCCCAGCACGGCGTGTGCCAATGCCGGCGGTCCTCGACGTGACCCGCGCCTGTCCCGGACACCGAATCGATCGGCCACACCACCAAATGAGCTGAGCCGGAGCGGATTTCGTGATCGCAGCCCGGGCAGCGATAGGTCTTGACCGCTCGGGCCGCTGCAACGGGACGGACCTCGTACTCGTGTCCGTCGGGCCCGACCTCCACCCGGCGCAACAGCGGCGCCGACGGCCGCTGCCTGCGTGGCGGTGGGCGGCGCCGAGGCATGCGATCAGTCTAGTGACGGGCTTCAGAACAGCCGGTACTCGTCGTTGTCCATGCCCCGCATCTTGTCGTAATCCAATGTCACACAACGGATCCCGCGATCGACGGCCAGGGTGCGCGCCTGCGGCTTGATCTGCTGCGCCGCGAAGACCCCTTGCACCGGCGCCAGCAGGCTGTCCCGGTTGAGCAGCTCGAGGTAGCGGGTGAGCTGCTCGACGCCGTCGATCTCGCCGCGCCGCTTGATCTCCACCGCCACCGAGCCGCCGCGTTCGTCGCGGCACAGCAGATCGACGGGGCCGATGGCGGTCATGTACTCGCGACGCACCAGCGTGTACCCCTCGCCGAGCAGCTGGACGTGCTCGGCGAGCAGCGCCTGCAGGTGCGCTTCGACGCCGTCCTTGACCAGCCCCGGGTCCACGCCGAGATCGTGGCTGGAGTCGTGTTCGATCTCCTCGACGGTGATGCGCAGTTGTTCGCCCGCCTTGTTTTCGACAACCCACACCGGGGGGTCACCGGCCTGCTCGCTCAGCCAGCACGGCGGGCTCATCCAATTCAGCGGTTTGTAGGCGCGGTCGTCGGCGTGCACACTGACCGATCCGTCGGCCTTGAACAGCAACAGCCTGCGCGCGGAGGGCAGGTGCGCGGTGAGCCGGCCGACGTAGTCCACGGTGCATTGAGCGATCACTAGACGCACCCGACTCACCTTAGAGCGTGGCCGACAAATTAGGCTGACGCCACCATGTCGGCCAACACGTCCTTGGCACAACGAATAGGCCGGGTGCTCGAGCGCGTCACCCGTCAGAGCGGCCGTCTGCCAGAGACGCCGGCGTACGGCTCCCTGCTGCTCGGTCGGGTGTCGGAAAGCCAGGGCCGCCGCCGGGTGCGCATCCAGATCATCATGACGGTGCTGGTGCTGGGCGCGAACCTGATCGGCATCGCCGTCGCGCTGTTTTTGGTGACGGTCGCCATCCCGGTGCCGAGCGTGTTCGACGACGCGCCGGCGTGGATCACGTTCGGTGCCTCCCCGGCCTACATCGTGGCGGCCTCGGCGTGGGGCACGTACTGGATCACCCGCCGGACCGTGATCGCCCTGCGCTGGGCGATTGAAGAGCGCGAGCCGACTCCAGAGGACGAGCGCAACACCTTTGTCGCGCCGTGGCGCATCGCCCTCGTCGACCTCGTCTTGTGGGGCGTCGGGACGATACTGCTGACGACGCTGTACGGCATGGTCAACACGCTCTTCATTCCGCGATTCCTGCTCGTCGTGAGCTTTGGCGGGGTGGTGGTCGCCACCGCTAGTTACCTGCTCGCGGAGTTCGCGCTGCGGCCCGTCGCCGCCCAGGCGCTCGAGGCCGGGCCACCGCCACGACGGTTCGCGGCGGGCATCATGGGCCGCACGATGGTCGTCTGGTTCCTCGGTTCGGCCGTGCCCGTCATCGGGACCATGATGCTCGCTCTGTTCGAGCTCGTGCTGCGCAATCTGACCCAGACGCAGTTCGCGGTGGCCGTGTTCATCGTGTCGATGGCCCCGTTGATCTTCGGGTGCGTCCTGATGTGGATCCTGGCCTGGCTCACCGCGACACCGGTGCGGGTGGTCCGTGCGGCCCTGGCGCGCGTCGAGCGCGGCGATCTGCGGGGGGACCTCGTGGTGTTCGACGGTACCGAACTCGGTGAGCTGCAACGCGGCTTCAACACGATGGTCGACGGCCTGCGGGAGCGGGAACGCGTCCGCGACCTCTTCGGCCGCCACGTCGGGCGTGAGGTGGCGCTGGCCGCGGAACGCGAACGGCCGAAGCTGGGCGGCGAAGAACGCCACGTCGCGGTCGTCTTCATCGACATCGTCGGGTCGACGCAGCTGGTGACGAGCCAGCCGCCGGCCGAAGTCGTTGCGGTGCTGAACCGTTTCTTCGCGATCGTCGTCGAGGAGGTCGACCGCTACTGCGGGCTGGTCAACAAATTCGAAGGCGACGCGACGCTGGCCATCTTCGGCGCGCCCAACCGCCTGGACAGTCCCGAAGATGCGGCGCTGGCCGCCGCGCGGTGTATCGCCGAGCGCCTGGCGGACGAGATGTCCGACCTCGAGGCCGGGATCGGCGTGGCCGCGGGCCAGGTCGTCGCCGGAAATGTCGGCGCCAAAGAACGATTCGAATACACCGTCATCGGGGAGCCGGTCAACGAGGCGGCGCGGCTGTGCGAGCTCGCCAAGTCACACACCAACCGTCTGCTCGCGACGGCCGACGCCATCGAGGGCGCAAGCGAAAACGAGCGGGCCCGTTGGTCATTGGGCGAAACGGTCACCCTGCGCGGGCACGAGCGCCCCACCCGGTTGGCGTCGCTCGTCGACGCCCCTTCATCCGCTCAGTAGGGCTTCGGCGGGCTCAGACCGCCACCTGGCGGTGGCGACTCTGGTTGCCGCCGCACCGTTTGGCTTCATACATCGCGGTGTCGGCCTGGGCGACCAATTGGTGGAACGCGTGCTCGGCATAGTCCGAGACGACGCTGCGCAACGCGAGGGTGGCGATTCCGACGCTGGCGGTCACCGATGCGTTCATCGCGGCTATCGCGTCACAGAGCTGTCGGCCCCACTCCGGCAGCTGGTCCGCGGTGACAATGTCGGCGACCAGGAACTCCTCCCCGCCGACGCGGCCGACGATCGCGGTCTCTCCGCAGGCGGTCGTCAGGGTGCCGGCCACCTCGATGAGCGCCTCATCGCCGGCGGCGTGCCCGCGGGTGTCGTTGAGCTCTTTGAAGCGGTCCAGATCGACCATGGCCACCGCCAAGAACATGTGATGCGCGCCCGCGAGCATCCGGCCGACTATCTCCCTGTCGCAGGCTCGCCGGTTCAGCAGGCCGGTCAGCGGATCGCGGTTGGCACGCGAGAGATCAACCCACAGGGCGCGCACCACGACCTGGATGGCGAGCGGAACGACCACGTTGAGTTCCAGAACCAGGAAGTAGCCGGTGAAGGCCAACACTGCTTGCCCCTCGGCGGCCAGACGCACCGCCTGCCAGGCCCCGATCGCGCTGGCCACGCCGAGGTTCAGCGCCATGAGCCTGGTGGTGTGGAAGAACGCGATGTAGCCGCCGGTCACCGAGAGCGCCGAGCAGGACATCAGCCCGACGAGCGGCTGGGGCTGCCACAGACAGCCGCCGCCAATGGATACGCAGCCGGTCATGATGTAGAAGATCGACTGGCGCCGGGTGGGCCATCCGCTCAACCACAGCACCGCCATGCCCAGTCCGATCACGGCGGACACGACCGAAACCGTCAGCGCCACATGGGGATACAACGGCTCGGGACCCCAGTACACATTGACGGGCACCAGCACCAACGAGGACGCCACGACAGCCAACACCCTGCGGGTGTTGGTGCTCAGCCCGTGCGCTTGCAAATAACCTGTCAGCCAATCGAAGTGGTCGTCCTGCCCCCACCACGTCGCCAGCCGCTTCATCGGTTCGCCTTTCCCCGAACTCACTCACCCCGTCGGGTCACGCCGTCAGAGCCGGCGAGTTGGGTCACAGTAAATACCATCGCGTGCGGGAAGTACCTCGAATCGACAAGAAAGCCGCTCCGACGTGAGGCCAACCGACACCGCCCACCACGATGTCGCTTTCCCGCTAGTTTTGTCGGTGCCCGGGTGTAAGTCTGGAAGCGTGCACGACGATTTCGACCGCTGCTACCGCGCCGTCCAGTCCAAGGACGCCCGGTTCGACGGCTGGTTCGTCACCGCGGTGCTGACCACCCGGATCTACTGCCGGCCCAGCTGCCCCGTGCGGCCGCCGTTCGCCCGCAACGTGCGGTTCTACCCCACCGCGGCGGCCGCCCAGCGGGCCGGCTTTCGGGCCTGCAAACGGTGCCGTCCCGATGCCTCTCCGGGTTCCCCCGAATGGAACGTGCGCGGTGACGTGGTGGCGCGCACGATGCGGCTGATCGCCGACGGCACCGTGGACCGCGACGGTGTGGGTGGTCTGGCCGCCCACCTCGGTTACACCACTCGCCAGCTCGAACGGCTCCTGCAGGCCGAGGTCGGCGCCGGCCCGCTGGCACTGGCCCGGGCGCAGCGCGCCCAGACCGCCCGCGTGTTGATCGAGACGACGGACCTGCCGTTCGGCGACGTCGCATTCGCCGCGGGCTTTTCCAGCATCCGTCAGTTCAACGACACCGTGCGATCGGTGTTCGAAGGCACACCGAGCGCCCTGCGCCGGCGCGCGGCCGCCCGTACCGCGTCCGAGGCCAATTCGCCTGGCACCGTGTGCCTTCGGCTCCCGGTGCGCACACCCTTCGCCTACGAGGGCGTCTTCGGCCATCTCGCGGCCGGCGCCGTTCCCGGTTGCGAGGAGGTCCGCGATGGCGGGTACCGACGCAGCTTGCGCCTTCCGTTCGGCAACGCCATCGTGACCCTGACGCCCGCCGTCGACCATGTCCGTTGCGTCCTCGTGCTCGACGATTTCCGCGATCTGACCACGGCGATCGCCCGCTGCCGGCGGCTGCTGGACCTCGACGCGGACCCGGAGGCGGTCGACGAAGCGCTGGGCGCGGACGCCGGTCTGCGACCCGTCGTGGCCAAGGCGCCCGGGCAGCGCATTCCGCGCACCGTCGACGAAGCCGAACTCGCGGTGCGCGCAGTGCTCGGGCAGCAGGTGTCGACCAGGGCCGCGAGCACCCATGCCGGCCGGCTGGTCGCCGCGTACGGACGGCCGGTCAACGACGCCGAGGGAACGTTGACCCACACCTTCCCCTCGGTCGAGGAGCTCGCCGAGATCGATCCCGTCCATCTGGCGGTGCCCAAGGCCCGCCGCCGCACGCTGAGCGCATTGGTTGCCGGCCTCGCCGACGGCAGCATCGTGCTGGACACCGGATGCGACTGGGACAGTGCCCGCAGACAGTTGCTCGCGCTGCCCGGGGTGGGCCCCTGGACCGCGGAAGTGATCGCGATGCGCGGCCTTGGCGACCCCGACGCCTTCCCCGCCAGCGACCTCGGGCTGCGCCTGGCCGCCAAACAGCTGGGATTGCCGTCCGACGAACGCTCCCTCGTAGAACGCGGCGCCCGTTGGCGCCCCTGGCGTTCCTATGCCACCCAATATCTTTGGACCACTCTCGAGCATCCCGTAAACCATTGGCCGCCACAGGAGGTCGCATGATCGAGTACCGCACCATCGACAGCCCCATCGGATTGCTCACCCTGGCCGGTCGCGGCTCCGTATTGACGAACCTACGGATGGTCGACCAGACCTATGAGCCGAGCCGCGCCGGCTGGTCGCCGAACCCGCGGGCGTTCGGCGCCGCCGTCGAGCAGCTGGCCGCCTATTTCGCCGGCGAGCGCACCGACTTCGATTTCGAGTTCGACCTGCACGGCTCCGAGTTCCAGCGGCGCGTGTGGAAGGCGTTGCTGACGATTCCCTATGGGGAGACGAGGTCATACGGATGGATCGCCGAGCAGATCGGCGCTCCGGGGTCCGCGCGCGCCGTGGGATTGGCCAACGGGCACAATCCGATCGCGATCGTGGTGCCCTGCCACCGGGTGATCGGCTCGAACGGCAGCCTCACCGGCTACGGCGGCGGCCTGCAGCGCAAGCGCGCCCTGCTGGATCTGGAAAAGACCCACAGTTGCGCAACGCTGTTCGACTGACCGCCGGCGGTGGTCGCGTTTCTTTTGCGAGGTCCGTCGTACGACGCTATCGTCCATATTTGTGGACGACAGTGCGAAGGATCCGGCGGTGGTGCTGCCGTATCTGGTCGGTAGACCCCTGGCGGCCACCGAGGTCTACGAAGCGTTCGGCTACCGCAAGTCCGCGTACTACAAGGCGGCTCGCGAGGGCAGGCTGATCACCGCCGACAACCTGATCAGGGCGGCCAAGTATTTGGGGTTGAACCCGGTCGACCTGCAGGTCCGCTACGGTCTGATCGACCCCGACTCGGTCACCGAGTACCTGGAGTCCCAGACCGGCCCGCCCAGGCTGCGCGACCTTCGCCCCGATCCCAACAGTCCGCCCGTCTGAGCGGCACTGCCGGACCGTTTGGATGATCAAAACCGCACTCATCGTCGTCACCTTGGCCGCCCTTCTGTGCAGCCTGTGGATCCGGCGTTACACCTGGCGCTCCCGATGGGAGGCCGGCGCCACCCGCAACATCGCACTGCATGGCTGCGCGGTGCTGCTGATGTCGCACTGGGCCGCGGCCGCGCTCGGACCCCCGCTACACCGCGTCTTCGGGCTGTGGAACGTGCAACACCTGCTCGGACACATCTGCTGGATCTTCGCGGTGACGGCGATCATCCGCCATGGGCTCATCCGCCTGGTCGACGAAGCCCACGAGAGCGAGCTGTTGCGCAAGCACGTCACGCGCCCGCTACGCATCGCGGTTCCGCTGCTGGTGGTTCTGTTCGTCATCGCCGACGAGGGCCATCACCTCGACTTCTTCGCGGCCCCCGCCGACTTCTGGCTGCTGGCTTACTGGCTGGTCCTGGGCGCCCTGATGATCTACCTGCTCTCCTACGCCGGGCGAGTGCTGCTGATCCTGCGGACGGATCCCCGCTCAACGACGACCGTCGACCTCTACCTGATCTCGGCGGGATTCGGGGTGGCGGCGAGCGTGATTCAAATCGGCACCGCCTGGGCGGGCACGGACATCGCCTTGCCCGTCTGGTTGTGCGCCTGCCTGAGCGCCATCGGCTTCGCCTACGGATCCGCGCGATCGTGGCAGGCCAAGGTGGCCTGGTTCACGTCCGGCAAGTAGGCCATCCCGCGCCTTCGGCGACCTGAGCGTTTATCCGCCCACCACGTGCCGCGCTACCACCATCGGGCGGAACCCGTACCGCTGCCCGACGATCTTGCCCCCGGCCCCCCGGCCCGTGCCCGACAGCGGGATGCCGCGGAGCAACCCGCTTCCCTTGGCTTCGGCGCCGGCGCCGACGGTGCTCACCGCCGGCGCGGCTGTGTCCGCGCTTGCCGCCGGAGCCGCGGCGGCCCAACTCTGCGGCACCGACAAGTGACCCACCGTGGCCGCCCTGCCCAGACCCGCCGACACGGGCGAGGACGCACCCGAGGACACCGGGCCACCGCCGAGCGTTCCACCCACACCGCGCAAGCTTGCCGCGGCCGTCGCGCCTTTGCCGTCACCGGCGGCCGGCATCACGCCTTCCCAGATCTTCATCATGTGCTCCCAGTCGCCCGCGTGGTTGTAGGCCATACCAAGGTGGTTGGTATACAACGAGGTCAACTTTTTCCAGGACTCCGATGCCGACGATTCGGATGCCCCTGACGAGCCTTCCACCACTGCGCTGGAGACCAACGTTGGGTTTGCTAACCCCGAGGTGGAGGCACCGGGTTGCGTGCTTGTTTCGGCCGCCGTGTCGGCGGCATGGGCGACCGCGGCCGCTTGACCGCCCTCCCCCGCCGGGTTGGTGGTGGAGGGCGGCTGGTCGAACGGGGGCAACGCCGAGGCGCCGGCCGACGCCGCGGCATAGCCATACATCGCGGCCGCGTCCTGGGCCCACATCTCGGCGTAGTGGGCCTCGGTGGCCGCGATCGCGGGCAGGTTCTGGCCGAAGAAGTTCGTCGCGATCAGCATCATCAATTGGGCGCGGTTGGCCGCGATCACCGGTGGCGGAACCGTCATCGCGAACGCCGCCTCGTAGGCCCCCGCGGCGGCCTTCGCCTGGACCGCCGTCTGTTCGGCCTGTGCGGCGGTCGCGGTGAGCCACGCCACGTAGGGGGCCGAGGCGGCGGCCATCGTCGCCGACGCCGGGCCCAGCCACGCGCCGGTGAGTTCGGCGATCAACGAACCGTAGGAGGCTGCGGTGGTGTACAGCTCGATGGCCAACCCGTCCCAGGCCGCGGCGGCCGCCAGCATCGGCCCCGAACCCGCACCGACGTACATCCGCCCGGAGTTGACCTCCGGCGGAAGCGCCCCGTAATCCACTAAGTGGTCCCCTCGTCTTGTCGGCGACGGCTGTCGCACGCGCGCCGACGCCCCCCGAAACTGTGGTCAGATACTTGTGCGCGGGTACCGTCCAGCGCAGCCGCCGGCGTCGGCCGTCGAATCACGAACGCGATGCCGATCCTCGGGCACGGCGGTCATCTCTTATGAGTGGACGTTTGTACACATATGTGATCGTAAGAACATATATGTACATATGAGTTCACAGATATGAACTGAATCTAGCTGAAGATGAACACTTGTCTTTAGCAATACACTATTGGGCGCGCAGCCCTTAACCTCGCGGTGGAGCGGCTTTCAGCGGCCGTTCAGCACCGTTGAATCGGAACCAGCGAGGAGAGAATCACCGTGTCGTTCGTGACCACCCAGCCCGAAGCGTTAACCGCCGCAGCCCAGAACTTGGCTGCCATCGGCTCGGCGCTGGCCGCACAGAATGCAGCGGCATCGGCGCCGACGATGGGAGTGGTACCCGCGGCAACCGACGAGGTCTCCGTGCTGGTTGCCGCGCAGTTCGCCACGCACGCCCAGATGTATCAGACCGTCTGCGCCCAGGCCACGGTGATTCACGACAGCTTCGTGAGAATGCTGCACTTCGGCGCCGGCTCATATGCGGCAACCGAAGCCATCAACGCCGCCGCGTCCAGCTGAGGCGGGTGCGACGTGCTGGATTTCGGAGCGTTACCCCCGGAGATCCATTCGGAGCGCATGTATTCCGGCCCGGGCTCGGCCTCGATGATGGCCGCGGCGTGGGCCTGGAATCTGCTGGCCGCGGAGTTGGATTCCGCGGCCAACGACTACGACAGGATCATCACGCAACTGGTGAGCGAAGAGTGGATGGGCCCGGCCTCGGCCCAGATGGCCGAGGCCGCCAAACCCTATGTGGCGTGGATGCGCACCACCTCCGTACAGGCCGAACAGGCCGCCGTTTCGGCCAGGGCCGCGGCGGGCGCCTACGAAGCGGCGTTTGCCGCCACGGTTCCCCCACCGCTGATCGAAGCCAACCGCGCCCAACTCGTCCAGGCGGTGTCGACCAATGTCCTGGGCCAAAACACGCCGCTGATCGTCCAGCTCGAGACGCAATACGCCGAAATGTGGGCGCAAGACGCTACGGCGATGTACGGCTACGCGGGTCAGGCCGCGCCGGTCACCCAGGTGACACCGTTCACCCGGCCGGCGGAGACCACCAATCCGGCCGGCGAGGCCATGCAGGCAGCCTCCGTCGCTCAGGCGGCCGGCACCTCGGCCGGGGCGGAGTCGGCACAGTCACAGTTGCTGTCCTCGGTACCGCCCACACTGCAGGCACTGTCGTCGCCCGCGGCGGCGAACACGGAACTGCCGCCGATCACCGACGTGCTGGAACAGAACCCCGTGTTCGACATGTGGGCCGAATACGCCAGCCCTGCCCAGAACACCCTCGCGATGATGTATCGCGTTACCGGGATGTCGACCCACTTCCTATCGCTCTCAAAGGGTTTGGCTCCCGCAGCCAAGGCCGCCAGTGAGGGAGCGAAGGCCGCCGCGAGCCTGCCCGCCGTGGGCGCATCGCTGCGCGGGCTGGCCGGTGGCGGCGGCGCCATATCGGCGACTTTGGCTTCTGCGGCGCCGGTCGGCGGCCTCTCCGTGCCCCCCGCCTGGACCTCCGCGGCGGGCCCGGCGGTCGCCTCCGGAGCCTCGTCGATTCCGGTCAGCCGCTTCATCACCACTCCCGAGACATCGGGACCCGGAAACCTATTGGGCGGTATGCCGCTGGCTGGTGTCGGCGGGGGTTCGACCGGCGCCGGCCCGCGCTACGGGATCCGCCCGACGGTGATGGCCCGCCCGCCGTTTGCCGGCTAGCCGAGCAACAACGTCCCGAGCAATCGGGTCGAGATCCGGCTCAGCGCACCGCCGTTGGCATCGCGGAGGGCGCTGCACCCCCGGCTCCACCGTGGCCCGTCGACCGCGCGTACCGCGTCGCCGGCTTACGGACACGGGACGCGGCGATCCCGCATGCCGGTGTAAATCCCTGTGCGCCAGTGGTTTTGGCTACGAATGCAAAAACACCCCCGTTGCCGGGGGTGTTTTTGTGTATGTTCGGCGGTGTCCTACTTTTCCACCCGTATGGGCAGTATCATCGGCGCTGACAGGCTTAGCTTCCGGGTTCGGAATGGGACCGGGCGTTTCCCTGTCGCTGTGGCCGCCGTAACTCTATTTAAATTTGTTTGGTGGGGGGTGCGGTGTTCAAGCTTCCAGCGGCAAAATGCCGCCGAAATGGACTGTGGTTGCGATTGTGTGTTGGTAAGTTTTCGGCCGGTTAGTGCCAGTTCCCTGCACTCATTGCTGAGCTTCCAGGTCTGGCCTATCGAACCCGTGGTCTGCGGGGGGCCTTATCCCTCTAAAAGGGTGAGAAACCTGATCTTGGAGAAGGTTTCCCGCTTAGATGCTTTCAGCGGTTATCCTGTCCGAACGTGGCTATCCAGCCGTGCTCCTGGTGGAACAACTGGTATACCAGAGGTTCGTCCGTCCCGGTCCTCTCGTACTAGGGACAGGTTTCCTCAAGTTTCTGACGCGCGCGGCGGATAGAGACCGAACTGTCTCACGACGTTCTAAACCCAGCTCGCGTGCCGCTTTAATGGGCGAACAGCCCAACCCTTGGGACCTGCTCCAGCCCCAGGATGCGACGAGCCGACATCGAGGTGCCAAACCATCCCGTCGATATGGACTCTTGGGGAAGATCAGCCTGTTATCCCCGGGGTACCTTTTATCCGTTGAGCGACACCCCTTCCACTCGGGGGTGCCGGATCACTAGTCCCGACTTTCGTCCCTGCTTGACTTGTAAGTCTCGCAGTCAAGCTCCCTTGTGCACTTACACTCGTCACCTGATTGCCGTCCAGGTTGAGGGAACCTTTGGGCGCCTCCGTTACATTTTAGGAGGCAACCGCCCCAGTTAAACTACCCGCCAGGCACTGTCCGTGAACCCGGTAAGGGTTCGACGTTAGGTGTCCAATACGATCAGAGTGGTATTTCAACAACGACTCCATACAAACTGGCGTCTGTATTTCACAGTCTCCCACCTATCCTACACAAACCGTACCGAACACCAATACCAAGTTGTAGTGAAGGTCCCGGGGTCTTTTCGTCCTGCCGCGCGTAACGAGCATCTTTACTCGTAGTGCAATTTCGCCGAGTCTATGGTTGAGACAGTTGGGAAGTCGTTACGCCATTCGTGCAGGTCGGAACTTACCCGACAAGGAATTTCGCTACCTTAGGATGGTTATAGTTACCACCGCCGTTTACTGGGGCTTAAATTCTCCGCTTCACCTTACGGTTAACGGGTCCTCTTAACCTTCCAGCACCGGGCAGGCGTCAGTCCGTATACATCGTCTTGCGACTTCGCACGGACCTGTGTTTTTAGTAAACAGTCGCTACCCACTGGTTTCTGCGGCCGGATCCCGCTCCCACCGCAAGGGTGTTCACGGTATTCCGGCCCCCCTTCTCCCGAAGTTACGGGGGCATTTTGCCGAGTTCCTTAACCATAGTTATCTCGTACGCCTTGGTATTCTCTACCTGACCACCTGTGTTGGTTTGGGGTACGGGCCGTGTATGTGCTCGCTAGAGGCTTTTCTTGGCAGCAGAGGATCACCGAATTCACCTCAATCGGCTATGCATCACCTCTCAGGATTAATGAGCGACGGATTTGCCTATCGCTCTCCCTACAGGCTTGCCCCAGTATTACCACTGACTGGTACGGCTACCTTCCTGCGTCACCCCATCGCTTGACTACTACCAGCGAAGGTCCCACGCAGCCCCGAAACTCCATGCCCCCGAAGGGGAATGGTCGATCCGGTTTTGGGTGGTTAGTACCGCTGATTCATCAGGGACGCCCATACACGGGTACGGGAATATCAACCCGTTGTCCATCGACTACGCCTGTCGGCCTCGCCTTAGGTCCCGACTCACCCTGGGCGGACTGGCCTGGCCCAGGAACCCTTGGTCTTACGGCGGGCAAGGTTCTCACTTGCCTTATCGCTACTCATGCCTGCATTCTCACTCCCCCACCCTCCACCACCGGTCACCCGGAGGCTTCGCTGAATGAGGGACGCTCCCCTACCCACATCCACGTAAACGTGAATGTGCCGCGGCTTCGGCGGTGTGCTTGAGCCCCGCTACATTATCGGCGCATAATCACTTGACCAGTGAGCTATTACGCACTCTTTCAAGGGTGGCTGCTTCTAAGCCAACCTCCTGGTTGTCTCTGCGACTACACATCCTTTTCCACTTAGCACACGCTTAGGGGCCTTAGCCGGCGATCTGGGCTGTTTCCCTTTCGACGTACGGAGCTTATCCCCCGCCGTCTCACTGCCACGCTTTACACCACGGCATTCGGAGTTTGGCTGACGTCAGTAACCTAGTAGGGCCCATCGGCCATCCAGTAGCTCTACCTCCGTGGTGAACCACGCAACGCTGCACCTAAATGCATTTCGGGGAGAACCAGCTATCACGGAGTTTGATTGGCCTTTCACCCCTACCCACAGCTCATCCCCTCAGTCTTCAACCTAAGTGGGTTCGGGCCTCCACGCGGTCTTACCCGCGCTTCACCCTGGCCATGGGTAGATCACTCCGCTTCGGGTCCAGAACACGCCACTACACCCCAAAGGGGATGCGCCCTATTCAGACTCGCTTTCGCTGCGGCTACCCCGCACGGGTTAACCTCGCGACGTGTCCCTGACTCGCAGGCTCATTCTTCAAAAGGCACGCCATCACCCCACAAGGAGGCTCTGACGGATTGTAGGCACACGGTTTCAGGTACTATTTCACTCCCCTCCCGGGGTACTTTTCACCATTCCCTCACGGTACTAATCCGCTATCGGTCATCGAGAAGTATTTAGGCTTACCGGGTGGTCCCGGCAGATTCACAGCAGATTCCACGGGCCCGCTGCTACTCGGGAATTGATACAAGGTAGGTGACGGGTTTTCGCGTACCGGGCTCTCACCGTCTACGGCAGACCATCCCAGGCCACTTCCGCTAACCACGACACTTTCTGACTACCCCTCAGCCAGGTAGAGCTGAGATGTATCCTCCCACAACCCCGCACACACAACCCCTACCCGGTATCACATGCGTGCGGTTTAGCCTGTTCCGCGTTCGCTCGCCACTACTTACGGAATCACAATTGTTTTCTTCTCCTACGGGTACTGAGATGTTTCACTTCCCCGCGTTCCCTCCCGCACCCTATATATTCAGATGCGGGTAACACGACATCACTCGTGCTGGGTTTCCCCATTCGGAAATCCTCGGATCAATGCTCGGTTGACAGCTCCCCGAGGCATATCGCAGCCTCCCACGTCCTTCATCGGCTCTCGATGCCAAGGCATCCACCATGCGCCCTTAAACACTTACTTACACACAAAAACCAAAGAAGAAATTACACATTTCGACGAACGCATCAGCCCTAAGGACTATGCGCTCATCTAGATGCTCGCAACCACTATCCAATACTCAAACACCACACCCCACCACCAAGATGGAGGGACTCCACACGGATCGACCGAGTGTTGTCTCAGGGCCCAATAGTGTGTCTGGCAATCATTTGCTGTTGTGCACCCGGCCCCCGTCCACTACAGACGGGAACCCCTCACGGCTCGCACCCCACCAATTGGAGTGCTTTTCGTGGTGCTCCTTAGAAAGGAGGTGATCCAGCCGCACCTTCCGGTACGGCTACCTTGTTACGACTTCGTCCCAATCGCCGATCCCACCTTCGACAGCTCCCTCCCAAGGGTTAGGCCACTGGCTTCGGGTGTTACCGACTTTCATGACGTGACGGGCGGTGTGTACAAGGCCCGGGAACGTATTCACCGCAGCGTTGCTGATCTGCGATTACTAGCGACTCCGACTTCATGGGGTCGAGTTGCAGACCCCAATCCGAACTGAGACCGGCTTTAAAAGGATTCGCTTAACCTTGCGGCATCGCAGCCCTTTGTACCGGCCATTGTAGCATGTGTGAAGCCCTGGACATAAGGGGCATGATGACTTGACGTCATCCCCACCTTCCTCCGAGTTGACCCCGGCAGTCTCTCACGAGTCCCCGGCATTACCCGCTGGCAACATGAGACAAGGGTTGCGCTCGTTGCGGGACTTAACCCAACATCTCACGACACGAGCTGACGACAGCCATGCACCACCTGCACACAGGCCACAAGGGAACGCCTATCTCTAGACGCGTCCTGTGCATGTCAAACCCAGGTAAGGTTCTTCGCGTTGCATCGAATTAATCCACATGCTCCGCCGCTTGTGCGGGCCCCCGTCAATTCCTTTGAGTTTTAGCCTTGCGGCCGTACTCCCCAGGCGGGGTACTTAATGCGTTAGCTACGGCACGGATCCCAAGGAAGGAAACCCACACCTAGTACCCACCGTTTACGGCGTGGACTACCAGGGTATCTAATCCTGTTCGCTCCCCACGCTTTCGCTCCTCAGCGTCAGTTACTGCCCAGAGACCCGCCTTCGCCACCGGTGTTCCTCCTGATATCTGCGCATTCCACCGCTACACCAGGAATTCCAGTCTCCCCTGCAGTACTCTAGTCTGCCCGTATCGCCCGCACGCTCACAGTTAAGCCGTGAGATTTCACGAACAACGCGACAAACCACCTACGAGCTCTTTACGCCCAGTAATTCCGGACAACGCTCGCACCCTACGTATTACCGCGGCTGCTGGCACGTAGTTGGCCGGTGCTTCTTCTCCACCTACCGTCAATCCGAGAAAACCCGGACCTTCGTCGATGGTGAAAGAGGTTTACAACCCGAAGGCCGTCATCCCCCACGCGGCGTCGCTGCATCAGGCTTGCGCCCATTGTGCAATATTCCCCACTGCTGCCTCCCGTAGGAGTCTGGGCCGTATCTCAGTCCCAGTGTGGCCGGACACCCTCTCAGGCCGGCTACCCGTCGTCGCCTTGGTAGGCCATCACCCCACCAACAAGCTGATAGGCCGCGGGCCCATCCCACACCGCAAAAGCTTTCCACCTAAAGACATGCGCCTAAAGGTCCTATCCGGTATTAGACCCAGTTTCCCAGGCTTATCCCGAAGTGCAGGGCAGATTGCCCACGTGTTACTCACCCGTTCGCCACTCGAGTACCCCCGAAGGGGCCTTTCCGTTCGACTTGCATGTGTTAAGCACGCCGCCAGCGTTCGTCCTGAGCCAGGATCAAACTCTCCAAACAAAAACTCCTCGATGAACGAGGTGAATTTCAAATCAGAGATACCTGACAAGACACCAAATAACTGGCATCAAAAATTGCCATACCCACACACGGGGAGTGCTAGGTATGGCCAAAAAACAACAACAAATAAAAAGACCAAACACACTATTGAGTTCTCAAACAACACTTGTTTCGCCCGTTTTGGGGCAACCCTGCCAGCTTAATACAAGTCCGGCAGTGGAGTCAACTCCCAGTTTTGGTCTTCCAGAGACCGAGTCGGGAGCAGCCGTGCCAGGCTAGTACCAATCCAGCGAGGGAGTCAAGGCCCCGCTCTCGTCCACCTTCGCGTCGGTGATCGCGCTTGTGGGGCACTGACTTTGGTTACTCTACCCGCTCGATCTCCGCTCCCAAAATCGCCAGGTTTTCCACGAACAACGGGTAGCCGCGATCGATGTGGAAGACGTCGTGAACCTCGGTGTCGCCGTCGGCGACGAGCCCCGCCAACACCAGGCCGGCGCCGGCCCGGATGTCCGAACACCACACCGGCGCGCTCGACAATTGCGGCAGCCCACGCACGACGGCATGGTGCCCGTCGGTGCGGGCGTCGGCGCCCAGCCGGATCATTTCCTCGACGAAACGAAAGCGCGCCTCGAATACGTTCTCGGTGATCATCGACGTGCCATCGGCGATCGACGCCAGCGCGATCGCCATGGGCTGCAGGTCGGTGGGAAACCCGGGAAACGGCAGGGTCGCGACATTGACGGCCTTCGGGCGCTCGTACTGGGCCACCCGGAAGCTGCTTTCCGTTTGGGTGACGGTGGCGCCGGCGTCGTGCAGCTTGTGCAGCACCACCTGCAGGTGCGCCGGGTCGACACCGGTGACCGAGATGTCTCCGCGGGTCATCGCGGCGGCGATGCCCCACGTGGCGGCGACGATGCGATCCCCGATGACGCGGTGTTCGGTCGGGTGCAGCCGCGGGACGCCGGTGATGGTCATCGTCGGCGAACCGGCGCCTTCGACCTGCGCGCCCATCTGGTTCAACATCGTGCAGAGGTCGACGACGTCGGGTTCGCGCGCGGCGTTGTGGATCGTGGTCACGCCTTCGGCCACGACCGCGGCCATCAGGATGTTCTCGGTGGCGCCCACCGACGGAAACTCCAACTGAATCTCCGCGCCGCGCAACGTATCAGCCTGCGCCACGACGCATCCGTGTTCGATGTTGCATTGCGCGCCCAGCTGGCGCAGGCCGGCCTGGTGCATGTCCAGCGGCCGCGAGCCGATCGCGTCTCCGCCGGGAAGGGCGACGCGGGCCCGCTTACACCGACCGACCAGTGGACCAAGTACGCACACCGAAGCCCGGAACTGGCGCACCGCCGCGAAGTCGGCATCGTATTTCGGCTCGTCGGGCGAGGTGATCCGGGCGACGTCACCGTCGAGTTCGACGGTTGCCCCGAGGCCGCGCAGCACCTCGGCCATCAGCGGCACGTCGAGGATGTCGGGGCAATTGGTGATGGTGCTGGTGCCTTCGGCCAACAACGCCGCGGCCATCAGCTTGAGCACGCTGTTCTTTGCGCCCCCCACCGCGACTTCGCCGGACAACCGGTTGCCGCCGGTCACCACGAATCGCTCAGCCACCCGGGTCAGTCTAGTGAAGCGGTATCGGCTTGTCAGTCGGCCGGCTTGCCAGCGAGCCCGTATGCCAACGAGCCAAGTCTTGGCCCCTACACGCGCCGCAGTACCGTTTTGCTCATGGCAGTGCACCTGACCCGCATCTACACGCGGACCGGCGACGACGGCACCACGGGATTGAGTGACTTCTCCCGGGTCCCGAAAACCGACCCCCGCCTGGTGGCCTACGCCGACTGCGATGAGGCCAACTCGGCGATCGGCGTCGCCGTCGCCGTCGGTCAGCCCGACGACGAGCTCAAGGCCGTGTTACGCCAGATCCAAAATGACCTCTTCGACGCCGGCGCGGACCTGTCCACCCCTGTGGTGGAAAACCCCGAGTACCCGCCCTTGCGGGTCACCCAGCCCTACATCGACCGGCTCGAAAAGTGGTGTGACACATATAACGAGTCGTTGCCGAAGCTGAATTCCTTTGTGCTGCCGGGCGGTTCGCCGCTGTCGGCGTACTTGCACGTGGCGCGCACCGTGGTGCGCCGAGCCGAGCGCTCGGCGTGGGCGGCGGTCGACGCCGCCCCGCAGCAGGTCAACGTCCTGCCCGCGAAATACCTGAACCGCCTGTCGGATCTGCTCTTCATCCTGTCGCGCGTGGCCAACCCGGACGGCGATGTGCTGTGGAAGCCGGGCGGCGGGCAAGCCCCCACAAGTTAGCCGGCACCGCAGGACGTTCGGTGATGCGGGCTAGATGCTGCGCCGGCGGGAACGCGGCGACGGGCGCGACTCCAGCCACGACAGGAACGCGGTCAGCGCACCCTTGTCGAAGGCGATCTCGTAGCCAGACCTGCGGTCCTGGGTCGTGTCGCGCAGTTCGATGACGACGATCTCGTCGGTCATGATGTCGAATTCGTCGCCACGCGGCGCGCGCCGGGCCACGATCTCAACGCCTCGCCGGCTCAGCCGCCGGTCCGGCCACAGTCGCAGGCTGGAGAGCCGGTAGAACGCGGCTTCGCCGCCGCGGTAACGGATTACACCATGCCGCCAGCCGTGACCGCCCACCGCGGGAACGTCGCGCATGATCCCCGCCGTGCCGCCCTGGCGCAGCTTCCACAGCCGATAACTCAACGCAACGACGGCGGCCGCCAGCACGACGACGAGCACGACCATGGCGGTCATGGGCGCGCTCATCGGCGCTTAGTCGATCGCGCCGACGGCGCGCAATCTGGCGCGCCCCCTGGCGGCGATACGCGGATCGTCCGACTCAGAAGCCTCTCTCGCGGCGCTCTCGTCGATCTCCGACTCGAACTCGGCGGATTCGGCCAGGATGGTCACCGTCTCCTCGGTGACCGACAAGAATCCGCCATCCACCGCGACCCGGAGATCGTCGTCGCCCTCTCGTTCGACGCGCACCATTGCGTCGTCGACCAATTGCGCTACCAACGGGATGTGCCGCGGCATGATGCCGATCTCACCGACGGTGGTGCGGGTGAACAGAAACGTTGCCGCACCCGACCAGATCTTTCGGTCGACGGCGACGATCTCAACGTTCAATTCGGCCATGCCACAGACCCCTTCGATAGCGTGCGAGCCCGTTTCGGCCCGGGTGCAAGTTAGAGCTTGGCGCCAAGGCTCTCTGCCTTCTTGGCCAGGTCGTCCAGGCCACCGATCAAGAAGAAGGCCTGCTCGGGCACGTGGTCGAACTCGCCCTTGGTCACGCGGTCGAACGCCTCGATGGTCTCCTTCAGCGGAACCGTCGAACCCGGCTGACCGGTGAACTGCTCGGCCGCCATCATGTTCTGCGACAGGAACCGCTCGATGCGCCGCGCCCGCTGCACCAGCTGCTTGTCCTCTTCGGACAGCTCGTCGATACCGAGGATCGCGATGATGTCCTGAAGGTCCTTGTACCGCTGCAGGATTCGGATGACTTCCTGGGCCACGCGGTAGTGCTCGTCACCGACGACGCTCGGGTCGAGGATGGTCGAGCTCGAGGCCAGCGGGTCCACTGCGGGGAAGATGCCCTTGGAGAACACCGAACGCGACAGCTCGGTGGTGGCATCCAGATGCGCGAAGGTCGTCGCCGGCGCCGGGTCGGTGTAGTCGTCGGCGGGCACGTAGACCGCCTGCATGGACGTAATCGACTTGCCCCGCGTCGAGGTGATGCGCTCCTGCAGCTCCCCCATCTCGTCGGCCAGCGTGGGCTGGTAGCCGACCGCCGAGGGCATACGACCGAGCAGCGTCGACACCTCCGAACCGGCCTGGGTGAACCGGAAGATGTTGTCGATGAACAACAACACGTCCTGGCCGGCCTCGTCACGGAACCACTCGGCCATGGTCAGCGCGGAAAGCGCCACTCGCATACGGGTACCGGGCGGCTCGTCCATCTGACCGAACACCAGCGCGGTGTCCTTGAGCACGTCGGCCTCTTGCAGTTCGACCCAGAGGTCGTTGCCCTCGCGGGTGCGCTCCCCCACCCCGGCGAACACCGACGTACCACCGAAGTTACGGGCGATGCGGTTGATCATCTCCTGGATGAGCACCGTCTTGCCGACACCCGCACCACCGAACAGCGCGATCTTGCCACCACGCACGTACGGGGTGAGCAGGTCGACGACCTTGAGGCCGGTTTCGAGCATCTCGGTGCGAGGCTCGAGCTCTTCGAACGGCGGTGGCTTGCGGTGAATCGACCAGTGCTCGAGCTCTTCTCCGTAGCCCGGCTTGTCGAGGCAGTGCCCCAGGACGTTGAAGACGTGGCCCTTGACCTCCTGGCCGACGGGCACCGAGATGGAACGACCCGTGTCGGTCACCTCGACCCCACGCACCAGGCCGTCGGTGGGCTGCAGCGAGATGGTGCGCACCAGGTTGTCCCCGAGGTGCTGGGCGACCTCGAGCGTGAGGGTCTTCGCCAGTTCCTCGAACGTGATCTCCGCGTTGAGCGCGTTGAACAGTTCCGGCACGGAACCGCGGGGGAACTCGACGTCGACGACGGGCCCGGTGACCCTTACCACCCGGCCGCTGGTGTCGCTCTTGGCCGACTTCGTGGACTTCTCGTCGGTTGCTGTCGTAGCAGGCATAATTTCTTTCGCTTCCTAGTGGTGCTACCTAGCGGGCGTCGGCGAGCGCGTTTGCGCCACCGACGATTTCGCTAATCTCCTGGGTGATCTGGGCCTGCCGCTCGCGGTTCGCCATCAGCGTCAGGGCCTTGATGAGGTCGTCTGCGTTGTCGGTGGCCGACTTCATCGCGCGTTGGCGCGAGGCCAGCTCCGATGCCGCCGATTCGAGCAGCGCCTCGTAAACACGGGTGGTCAGGTACCGCGGCAACAGCGACTCGAAAAGCGTTGTCGCATCCGGCTCGAACGAATACAACGTTCGCACTTCGGGCGGTTCCTCGACATATTCGACCACCATGGGGGCGATCCGGTGTGCGACCGCCGCCTGCGACAACATCGACTTGAACTCGCTGTAGACGATGTGCAACTCGTCGACGCCCTCGACGTCGGACTGGCCTTCGTCCTCGTCGCCGGTGCCCAGCATGAACGCGTTGACCAGCGTCTCGCCGATCTCGGCGGCGTTCTCGTACTGCGGCTGCTCGGAGAAGCCGGTCCAGGAGCCGCTGATGTCCCAGTTGCGGAACTTGTAGTAATTCAGCGCTTTACGGCCGACGGCGTACAGCACCGGCGTCTTGCCTTGTTCCCGCAGCAAGGAGAAGAGCTCCTCGGCGCGGCGGAAGATGCTCGCGTTGTAGGCACCGCACAGACCTCGGTCCGACGTCACCACCAGCACGCCCGCCCGCTTCGGTTCGGGCCGCTCGACGAGCAACGGGTGGTCGAGGGCGGCCTCGGCGGCCAGCGTGGTGAGCATCGCGGTGATCTGGAAGGCGTACGGTCTGGCGGCGTCCAGCCGCGCCTGAGCGCGACCGATCCGCGACGTCGCGATCAGCTCCTGGGCCTTGGTGATCTTTTTGATCGACCCGGCCGAGCGGATGCGTCCGCGCAATTCACGAAGTGTGGCAGCCATAGGTTGCTACTTCTTTGCCTTCTTCTTGGGTGCGGGCTTGGTGACCTTCACCGATTCCTTTTCGAGCTCGCCCTCATCGAGCGCCTCGACGTGCTCGTCGGGCACCACCGATCCACCACCGGTGGCGGCGAAGCCCTTCTTGAAGTTGTTGATGACCTTCTCGAGTTCTTCGGCCGCCTCGTCGGAGAGCTTCTGGGTGTCGCGGATCCCCGACAGGAGTTTCTCTTCGGAGGCCCGGATGTGGTCCAGCAATTCGGTTTCGAAGCGCCGGACGTCCTCAACGGGCACCGAGTCCAGGTGGCCACCGGTGCCGAGGAAGATCGAGATCACCTGCTCCTCGACGGGCATGGGCTGGTACTGGGGCTGCTTGAGCAGCTCCACCAGCCGCGCGCCACGGTCCAGCTGGGCCTTCGACGTCGCGTCGAGGTCGGAGGCGAAGGCCGCGAACGATTCCAATTCGCGGAATTGCGAGAGGTCCAAACGCAGCGAGCCCGCCACTTCCTTCATCGCCTTGATCTGGGCGGCGCCGCCCACGCGGGACACCGAGACACCGACGTTGATGGCCGGCCGCACACCCTGGTTGAACAGGTCGGACTCGAGGAAGCACTGCCCGTCGGTGATCGAGATGACGTTGGTGGGGATGTAGGCCGAAATGTCGTTGGCCTTGGTCTCGATGATCGGCAGACCGGTCAGCGAGCCGCCACCGAGTTCGTCGGAAAGCTTGGCGCAACGCTCCAAAAGCCTTGAGTGCAGGTAGAAGACGTCACCCGGGTAGGCCTCGCGGCCGGGCGGGCGGCGCAGCAGCAGCGAGATCGCGCGGTATGCCTCGGCCTGCTTGCTCAGGTCGTCGAAGACGATCAGCACGTGCTTGCCGTCGTACATCCAGTGCTGGGCGATCGCCGAACCGGTGTAGGGCGCAAGCCATTTGAACCCGGCCGAGTCGGACGCCGGCGCCGCGACGATGGTGGTGTAGTCCATCGCACCACCCTCTTCGAGCGCGCGCCGGACCGAGGCGATCGTGGTGCCCTTCTGGCCGATGGCCACGTAGACGCAGCGCACCTGCTTGCGCTCGTCGCCGGACTCCCAGTTCTGCCGTTGGTTGAGGATGGTGTCGACGCAGACGGCGGTCTTGCCGGTCTTGCGGTCGCCGATGATCAGCTGGCGCTGGCCGCGGCCGATCGGCGTCATCGCGTCGATGGCCTTGATCCCGGTCTGCAGGGGCTCTTTCACGCTTTGCCGCTGAACCACCGAGGGCGCCTGGATCTCCAGGGCGCGCCGGACGTCGGTTTCGATGTCGCCCTGACCGTCGATCGGCTGGCCCAGCGGGTTGACCACGCGGCCCAGGAACGCGTCGCCGACGGGGACCGAGAGGACCTCGCCGGTGCGCTTGACCTGCTGGCCCTCTTCGATCTTCTCGAAGTCACCCAGGATCACCGCGCCGACGTTGTGCTCGTCGAGGTTGAGCGCGACGCCGAGCACGCCGCCGGGGAACTCGAGAAGTTCCTGGGTCATCACGGACGGCAGGCCTTCGACGTGGGCGATGCCGTCACCGGCGTCGACGACGGTACCGACCTCTTCGCGGGCGGTGTCGGAGGTGAAAGAGCCTACGTACTCCTCGATGGCGCTCTGAATGTCACCAGCGGAGATTGTCAACTCGGCCATGGCTTTTCGTCTTCCTACTTGATCTTCGTAACGCGTGCGTCGGGATGGATTTGTGGTTGGTCTGGGGTGGTCAGTCGGGCAACTGCGCCTCGGCCGCGGTCAGACGGGACGCGAGCGTTCCGTCGATCACTTCATCGGCCACCGAGATGAGCAGCCCGCCCAGCAGTTCGCTGTCGATCTGCAGCTGCACCGCCACCGGGTGACCATAGATGCGGCTGAGCACCTCGGTCAGGCGGGTGCGCTGGGCGTCGCTCAGGTCGGCCGCGGCGCTGACCTGCGCGACGACTTCGCCGCGGCGCGCCACCGCGACCTCTGCGAGGAACTGGATGGCCTCCTCGGCCGGCTGGCCCCTGAGCAACTCGACCGTCTGGGTCAGCAGCGCGGCCGCGATCGGATGAACCTTGGTGCTCGCGCTGTCGAGCACCTTGCGCAGCAACGCAACTCGGCCTTCCACCGGAACGGCGTAGTCGCCCAACAAGATCGCCAGTCGTGGTTGCGCGTCCAGGATGCGCGAGAACCGGAACAGTTGTTCCTCGATCTCGTCGACCTTGTCCTCACGTTCGGCGACTTCGAGCAGCGCCTGCCGCGAGACATGCTCGAGGGCGTCGATGAGGTCGGAACTGGCCGACCAGCGCTCCGATACGGCCGAGCGCAGAACGTCGAGGGTAGCGTCGCCGACCTGGCCGGCGAGCAACCGCTCGATCAACCGGGTCCTGGGTTCCGCGTCCTCGGCGGGCACGGTGAGGTACCGGGTGACAACGATTTCGCGGTCCAGCATCTGCGCCACGGAGACGAGTTCGCCGGACAGGGTGGAAAGTCCCTTGTTGTCAAGGTCTTTGGTGATGGTGCTGAACCACTCCGAGAGGTTGGTCAGCGCGACACGGCTCGACGAGCGCATCTTGGTCATCAGCGGATACTGGACATCCGCCGAGGCGGGCGCCATCGCGTCGAGGTCGTCGAGGAATCGATCCACGGTGGCCGATTGCTGTGCGGAGTCGGCGACGAAGTTACGCACCAGCTCGCCGGCCTGGCGCACCGCTTCGTGACCGAGTTCCAGGCGCAGCTGACGACTCAGCTGGGTACGCAGCAGGTCGACCTGGCGGCCGCCCTGCGACTTGATGCGTTCCGCCTCGACACCGGCCTGGGCCGACAACTGCTCGGTGATGCGCTTGGAGTCCGACTCCGCCTCTTCGACAACGCGTTTCGACTCTGCCTTGGCGTCCTCCACGGCCTTGCTGTGGGCGGTGGTCGACTCGGTCAACCGATCGCTCGCCGCGGCCGCGTCCTTCAATTGCTGGCGCACCGTGGCCTGCCGCGCGGCCATCAACCGACGCACCGGCGGCACGACATAACGCACCACCAGGAACACGATGGCCGCAAAGCCCACCAACTGGCCGATGAAAGTCGACATACGTAATTACCGTCCGGATGTCTTGGTTGCGGATGTGGTCGCTGCAGCGGGGGCGACGTCGACGCCGAGGATGCGACTGGCCAACGTCGCCGCCATGGACGCCACGTTGGCACGCAGATCCAGTTCCACGGCGTCCCTTTCCCGCTTCAGTTGCTGGGCGGCCAGCTGCAACGTCGAGGACACCTCTTGCTCGGCCCGGGCCCGCGCCTCTTCCACGACCTTACGGCCCTCGGCGCGCGCGTTGTCGCGTAACGACGACGCCTGCACTCGGGCTTCGGTCATGGCTTCTTCGTAATCGGCCTGGGCGGCCTCGAACTGCTCGGCCGCCTTCTTGGTGTCGGCGGCCGTCTTGGCAACCATGGCGTCGCGTTCGCGCAACACCTTCATGACCGGCGGCACGACGAACGTGCCGATGACGGCCAGCACGATCAGGAAGATGGCCAGCACGAAGAAGAAGGTGCCGTTGGGAACGAGGAAGTTGTTGCCTCCCTCTGCCACCACCTGGCCGGACGCCAGAACGCTCAGGCTCGCGTCACCCATCACAGCGAACTAGGTGCCGACGGGTGTTGCGAAGACGAACAGCGCCATGAAGGCCAGGTTGATGAAGTAGGCCGCCTCAACCAGACCGACGGTGATGAAGAACGGCGTGAACAGCCGACCTTGCGCCTCGGGCTGCCGGGCGATCCCGGAAACCAGCGCGTTACCGGCGATACCGTCACCGATACCGGCACCGATCGCGCCGCCGCCCATGATGAGTCCACCGCCGATGAGTGCAGCGGCAGCGACTTGGGGGTCCAGAGCCATTCTTATCCTCCTTGATATCTGGTAGGGGTCTACCAGGCCTCTGTAATGGTGCGTGGGACAAAACAATTCATGGTGGCTTTAGTCATGGTGATCCTCGATCTCCATGGCTTGACTGAAGTACAAGATGGTCAGAATCGAGAAGATGAAGGCCTGGATCGCCCCGACGAACAGGTCGAAGGCCTTCCAGATCGCGTTGGGCGCCCACATGATGTACGGCGGGAACAGCGCGATCAGCGCGACCAGGATGCCGCCGGCGAAGATGTTGCCGAAAAGTCGCAGCGACAACGAGATTGGCTTGGCCAGCTCCTCGACGACGTTGATCGGCGCCAGGAACGCCACGTGGCCCTTGAGCACGGCGAGGGGGTGTCCGACGACGCCGCGGCGCCAGATGCCGGCCACGTGGTAGCAGACAAAGACGAAAAGGGCCAGCGCCAGAACGTAATTGATGTCCGCCGCCGCCGACTTCAGCAGCTCGGTGGTGTGCCCGGAGGCGTCGGTGTACTGCAGCGGGAGCACCGACAGCCAGTTGGAGATCAGGATGAACACAAAGATGGTGACGGCCAGCGGCAACACGAACGGCGCGATCCGCATGCCGACCGCGCTCTCGATCTGGTCGCGCATCTGGACCGTGATGGCTTCCCAGAACAACTGAACACCGCTGGGGACACCGGTCGAGGTGATCTTCGCCCGCAGGAAGAAGGCCAGCGCGAGCACGATCAGCGCGGCGATCCCCGTCGACATGATGGTGTCGGTGTTGACGGTCATGCCGAGCCAGGTGGCGTGGTTGTGTTCGCCGACCTCGATCGCACCTTCGGCCAGGAACGTCGTCTCAGGCATCGGTGGTGTTCCTTCCTTCCGTACCTTCCGATCCTGCGTTGACGCCGCCTCCGGCACCGTCCGCGGATTCCACCCAGTCGCCGGCGCGCAGCTTCTTCCACACCGGCAGCGCCGTCGATGCCACCAAGAGGATCTGGAAAAGCGCCAATCCGAACACCACGCCCAGGCCGGCGGGCCGGAAGACGTAGGCGATGATCAGCCCGATGACGGTGATGATGGCCAGCCGAGACGCCGAGTTGACGGCCATCGACCTTTTCAGCGGGTGATCCTTCGCGGTGATCGACTCAACGGAGCGACGCACCAGTACCGCATTGAGCAAACCCAGCAGCAGCCCGATCCCGAAGAAGACGCCAACCATCAGGTGACCGGACAGCCCGGCTGCGAGCACCGCCACCGCCGTGATGGCAATGCTGATCGCGAAGAGCCGAACCGGACGGAAAGCAACAGAGGGAAACACCAACGGCGCGTCCTGCGCTGGTGTCGTCACTGCAGCACCTCAATCCCAGGTTGGTGAAACGGGAACCCCTCGACCGACTGATCGGTGGTCCGCCGAGCGTATCGCACGTCACAGTTGAATCACCCAAGGGGTATCTCCCGAGGCCGGTCTTGAACCAGCCCGATCGGATGAGCCTCCGAGGGGCCGGTCGCCTGTGCGGCTTTTTGGGGTTCTACCTGGACCGTACCACACAACACGCCCCTACTACTACCCCTCGTCGTAGTAGTCGTCACCCCGGCGCAAGAGCGGGATCGCCGTCGCGACGCCGGCGACCACGATGGCGCCCAGCATCACCGCGGCGGTGTCGCGGGGGCGGAAAAAGATCGTGCTCGCCGCGCCGAACGCGACGATGCCGACCCACAGATAAATCAGCAACACCACGCGGCGGTGGGAATGGCCGATCTGCAGCAACCGGTGATGCAGATGCATCTTGTCGGGGCTGAACGCGCTGCGGCCCGCGCGGGTGCGGCGCACGATCGCCAGCAGCAAATCGAGCATCGGCACGAAGATGACGGCCGCGACCAGCAGGAACGGTGACAGCAGGGCGAACACGTCGCGGGCGCCGTAGGCGTTTTGCGAAACGGGGCCGGCCGCCGTCGTGGAGGCGGCGGCCAGCATCAAGCCGATCAGCATCGAGCCGGAGTCGCCCATGAAGATCTTGGCGCGATGAAAGTTGTGCGGCAGAAAGCCCAGACACGCCCCCGCGAGCACCACCGAGATCACCGCCGGCGGATAGAAGAGGACGTCGCCGCCGTGGTCGCGGAGCAGCCCGACCGAGAACATGCAGATCGCCAACGCGGTGATCAGGCCCAGCCCGGCGGCCAGACCGTCGAGCCCGTCGACGAAGTTCATCGCGTTGACCACCGATACGGTGAGCGCCAGCGTCAGCAGGATCGACGACGCCTGGTCGAGCACGATGGTGCCGACCCCGCCCATGGGGATGTACAGGACGCTCCAGGCCACACCCATGGTGACCAGCACGCTGGCCGCGGTGATCTGGCCGGCGAACTTGGTCAGGGCGTCCAGGCCCCACCGGTCGTCGATCAGCCCGATCCCCATGATGACCGCGCCGGCCACCAGGACCGCTGGCATGCCCGTGGAGTAGACGAACCCGCGGGTGAGCGCGGGAAGCTGGGAGGCCAGGAACACCGCGGTGACGACGCCGAGAAACATCGCCAGCCCGCCCATGCGCGGGGTGGGTGTGACATGTACGTCGCGCTCCCGAGGGTAGGCGACGGCGCCCAGCCGGGTCGCCAGCACGCGGACCGGTCCGGTGGCGAAATAGGTGATGATCGCCGCGGTGAGTCCCACCAGCGCCAGCTCGCGTAGCGGAACACCGGCGCCGCGGTCAGAAAGGGCGAGCAAACCACCGGCAAGGTTGGTCATGTCGCTGGACACCAACGAGACCGTAGTGCACAAACCTGGGAGCTCGCGACAACCGCTCCAGTCAGGCCTCGGCGGTCAGGCCCTCAGGATCGACACCGAGGACTTCGGCGATGCGCTCCGCGCTGACCGGGCCCGGCCGCAGGATGCGTGGCGTGGGTCCGGTCAGGTCCACGATCGTGGAGGCGGCGCCCTGCTCGGACGGACCCGCTTCCAGGTAGACGTCGACGAGATCGCCGAGTTGATCTCGCGCCTCACCGGCGTCCACGGCGGCCGTACGGCCGGAGATGTTGGCGCTCGAGACCGCCAGCGGTCCCACTTCACGCAGGAGTTCGATGGCGACCGGGTGCAGCGGCATCCGCAGCATCACGGTGCCGCGGGCATCGCCGAGGTCCCACTGCAACGACGGCGCCTGTGTGACCACCAGGCTGAGCGCGCCCGGCCAGAACGCGCGGATCAGGTCGCGGGCGCCGTCCGGCATGGTGTAGACGAGCCCCTCGATGGTGTGCCAGGAGCCGACCAGCACGCCCACCGGCATGTCGCGCCCACGCCCCTTCGCCGAGAGCAGCGCCGAGACCGCGGCGCTGTTGAACGCGTCGGCACCGATGCCGTACACCGTGTCGGTCGGCATGACCACGAGCCGCCCGCCCTTGAGAGCTCCTGCCGCCGCGGCGATTCCGAGCGCGCGCTGCTCGGGATCGGCGCAGTCAAAGACGTCGGTCATTGGCGCCACTCCTCCTCATCGCTGCGCTCTGCATCGTCGCGACGCGCGTCATCGGCGCCACTCCTCCTCATCGCTGCGCTCTGCATCGTCGCGACGCGCGTCATTGGCGCCACTCCTCCTCGCCGTCACGAACCGCGGCCGGCCGGTCAAGTCCTGACGCGCCTGGACGTCCTCGAAAAGCCCGGTGCGAACGAACAATTCCATGGTCTCGCGCGAGGTGGTGTCGTCATGCTCGATGCCGATCAGCCCCCCGGGACGCAGCCAACGGCCGGCGAGGCGCACTATCGGAGCAATCACCGCCAGACCGTCCGGCCCGCCGAACACCGCCTGGTAGGGATCATGTTGGGCGACTTCAGGGTCCAGCACGGCGCCTTCGGGAACATAGGGCGGGTTGGCCACGATCAGGTCGACCCTTCCGTCCAGTTGCGGAAGCAGACCGGGTTCGGTGACGTCGGCCCGCACGATCTCGACCGCCGTGCCCTCAGCGTTACCGCGCGCGTACTCGAGGGCGGCGTCGGAGTTGTCGAGAGCGACGATTCGTGCCTCCTGCCCCAATTCGGCCCGGTGGTGGGCCAGCGCCACCGCCAAAGCGCCGGACCCGGTGCACAGGTCGACGATGACCGGCCGGGGCGCAAGTCGTTGCGCGCGGGCCCATTCCAGCAGGGCCTCGGTTTCGGGGCGGGGTATGAACACGCCGGGGCCGACGCGCAGCTGCACCGGACCGAATGCCGCCGTCCCCAGCAGATGCTGCAGCGGCACGCGTCGCGAACGGACGGCCACCGCGTCGCGGTACCGTCCGAGAAAGTCCTCGCCGGGCGATTCGAGCAACGCCAGGCGACCGCGGTCGATGCCCGCCAGGTGCGCGGCCAGCTGCTCGGCATCCCAACGCGCGGAGTCGATTCCCGCTTCGGCGAGGGTGGCCGTCGCATCGTCGATCGCGCGCCGCAGGCTGAGCTGGCGTGTCCCGCTCCTCATCGCTTCGCTCCGCGTCGCCGCTGGGACGTCATGCTTGTTGCAGCCGGCTTTGCTTGTCGGCCGCGGCCAGGGCATCGAACAACGCATCCAGGTCGCCGTCGAGCACTTGATCGAGATTGTGCGACTTGAAGTTGATGCGGTGGTCGGCGATCCGGTTCTCCGGGAAGTTGTAGGTGCGGATGCGCTCGCTGCGGTCCACCGTGCGGATCTGGCTGGCCCGGTCCGCCGACGCGTCCGCCAGCGCCTGTTCTTCGGCCAAGGACTGCAGGCGCGCCGCCAGAACCTGCAGCGCCCGCGCCTTGTTCTGTAGCTGCGAGCGCTCGTTTTGACAGGTGACCACGATTCCGGTGGGCAAGTGCGTGATCCGCACCGCGGAGTCGGTGGTGTTGACACCCTGGCCGCCCTTGCCCGACGAACGGTAGACGTCGATGCGCAGGTCCGACTCGTCGATCTGCACCTCGCCGATTTCTTCGGGTTCGGGATACACGAGCACACCCGCCGCCGAAGTGTGAACGCGGCCTTGGGATTCCGTCACCGGGACGCGTTGAACCCGGTGCACCCCGCCCTCGAACTTCATCCGCGACCAGACCCCGTCGGCCGAATCACCCTTGCTGGCGATGGACAGCGTCGCGTCCTTGTAACCGCCGAGGTCCGAGGTGGTTTCGTCCAGCACGGTGACGGTCCAGCCGTGCCGCTCGGCGTAGCGAATGTACATCCGGGCCAGGTCGGCGGCGAACAGCGCCGACTCTTCCCCGCCCTCACCGGATTTGACCTCGAGCACGATGTCGTCGGCGTCGTGCGGGTCGCGCGGGGCCAGCATGTCGGTGAGCTGGGTGTCCAACTCGGCCACCCGGGATTCCAGATCGCTCGCCTCGGCGGCGAAGGAATCGTCGTCGGCGGCCAGTTCGCGCGCGGCCTCGAGGTCGTCACGGGCGGCCATCAGCTTGCGGTAGGTGCCGACGATCGGGGCCAGCCGCGCGAAGCGCCGTCCGGCCTTGCGGGCCTCGTCGGGGTTGCTGTGCAGTTCGGGGTCGGCCAGCCGTCGCTCGAGGTCGGCGTGCTCGGCCAGCAGCACGTCAATGGTCTGTACCGGCTTCGTCATGCCACACCTCCTGCCCCGTTGTCGCCCGTCACTGCCGCAAACGCAAACCGACGCCCGGCCTGTGCGACTGCACGCACAGTTCGGGCGTCGGTAACCGAGCTATTTGTCGACAGCAGCTCCGGCCTTGCGCTTGCCGTAGCGCTTCTCGAAGCGGGCGACCCGGCCACCGCTGTCCAGGATCTTCTGCTTGCCGGTGTAGAAGGGGTGGCACTGCGAGCAGACCTCGACGGTGATGTGGCCACCCTCTTTGGTGCTGCGCGTCTGGAAGGTGTTGCCGCATCCGCAGAGCACGGTGGTCTCCGCGTAGGCGGGGTGAATGTCAGCTTTCATGGTGTCCTCTTCGATCGTTTCAGCGTCCGATTATGCCGGGTCAACCGTCATGCCCCAAAACAGCGGGATGGGCTTCGCCATTCCCGGGGCGGTCGCCGCGAACTTAAATTACGGCGCTGGCGCCCGGCGTGTCTTGTGCGTGGTTTAGCGGGAGCGACGGTCCCCCTAGTCGTTGTCCATCCCAGGCGTCGTCTTGGACACCTGGACCAGGAACTCGTAGTTGGTCTTCGTCTTGCGCAGCTGCGACATCAGCAGGTCGATGGCCTGGTGGGAATCCAGGCCCGACAGCACGCGGCGCAGCTTGTGCACGATGCCGAACTCGTCCGGCGACAGCAGCAGTTCGTCCTTGCGGGTGCCGGAGGGGTTCACGTCGACCGCGGGGAAGACCCGGCGTTCGGAGATCTTGCGGTCCAGCTTGAGCTCGGCGTTACCGGTGCCCTTGAACTCCTCGAAGATGACCGTGTCACCGGTGGACCCCGTCTCGACCATCGCGGTGGCGATGATGGTCAGCGAGCCGCCCTCCTCGATGTTGCGCGCGGCGCCCAGGAAGCGCTTGGGCGGGTACAGCGCGGTGGAGTCGACACCACCGGACAGGATGCGGCCCGACGCCGGCGAGGCGTTGTTGTAGGCGCGCCCGAGGCGGGTGATCGAGTCCAGCAGCACGACGACGTCCTTGCCCTGCTCGACGAGCCGCTTGGCCCGCTCGATGGCCAGCTCGGCGGCCTGGGTGTGATCGGACGGCGGCCGGTCGAAGGTCGAGGAGATGACCTCACCCTTGACGGAACGCTGCATGTCGGTGACCTCCTCGGGCCGCTCGTCGACGAGCACGACCATGAGGTGGCATTCCGGGTTGTTCTTGGTGATCGCGTTGGCGATGTCCTGCAGGATCGTCGTCTTACCCGCCTTGGGCGGCGACACGATCAGCGCACGCTGGCCCTTCCCGATCGGCATGATCAGGTCGATGACCCGCGTGGTCAGCCGGTCGGGCGTGGTTTCCAGGCGAAGACGCTGGTTGGGGTACAGCGGCGTCAGCTTGGAGAAATCGGGGCGCTTCTTGGCGTCCTCGACCGAGCCGCCGTTGACGCTGTCCAGGCGGACCAGCGGATTGAACTTCTGCCGCTGGTTGGGCTGCTCGCCTTCCTTCGGCACGCGGACGGCGCCGGTGACGGCGTCACCGCGGCGCAGGCCGTTCTTGCGCACCATGTTCATCGACACGTAAACGTCATGGGGCCCGGCCAGGTACCCGGAAGTGCGCACGAACGCGTAATTGTCGAGGACGTCAAGAATGCCGGCTACCGGCTGAACGACGTCGTCCTCGCGCAGTTCGGCGTCGCCGCCCTCTCCGGAGCGCTCGCCCCGGCGCCGGCGGTCGCGGAAGCGGCGTCCCCGCCGGCCGCCGCGTCCTTCGCCGTCGTCGTCCTGCTGGTTCGACCCGCCACGGCCCTGCTGGCCGCCGGAGCTCTGTTGATCCTCGCTCCCGCCGCCCTGGCCGCGGTTCTCGTTCTGGTTGTCTTTGTCCTGCTTGCCTTCGCGGCCGTCGGTCTCGCCGGTGGCGCCGCCAACTCGGCCGCCGGTGCGCTCGCGATCGGCATCCTCGTTGCCGCGGTCGGTCGATCCCGCGTCGCGGGAAGCGCCGCGTCGTTCGCGGCGGGGCGCCTCGGTGGCTGCGCCGTTCTGGCCTTCCTTGGCCGCCGGTGCGTCAGCGCCGTTGTCGTCCTTGGTGTCTTTGGTGTCGTCGTCTTTGGTGTCCGGCTTGCCGCTGTCCTCAGTGGACTTCGTGCCGTTGGCGGGCACGCCGTTGGCCTGTCCCCTGACTTCTTTGATCGCGGCGATCAGTTCGTTCTTACGCATTCCCGACGTCCCTTTGACGCCGACCTGGTTAGCCAGCGCGCGTAGCTCGGGCAGCACCATGGTGGACAGGGCGCCGGCCGAAGCGCTCGTCTTCGCGTCGGGAGTGTCGGTGGTCACGGCATTAGACAGTTGATTGGCGTCAGTGTTTTCGCCAGCCGTGAACAGGTCCGTATCAGTCACGGAGTTCCTTTCTTCCCCCAATGATCACGTCATACGGGGGGTTCGTTGCATTCAGCCAAATTGCCGAGTGCGCCCAATCATCGACTCTGCAACGGTGATCGCCTGGATCGGCGGAGTAAACGGCGAACCTCGTCCACAAGAAGAATTGGTGTTGTCCTAGCGGCAAGGCAGTATGGATGCAGATGCAGATGCTGCGATTGCTGGACGGCTCCGAGGATAGCCCCCATCCCTGCTGGAAGCAAGCAAACCCTCCGGCCACGCTGTTGATCAACCCGCGACGGTGACTCCCGGACTCCAGCGAACTCGTTCGCCGGCAGCCATCTTGATGAGGGCAAATCCGCTTGTGGCGGCGTACTCCACCGCCTCCGGGGGCAACCCCGCCGCCGTGGTCATCGCGATCACCGATGGACCAGCCCCGGACAGCGTCGCTGCCACGTTATGACGCCGCAGCAGCCGCAAATATTCCGCCGAGGCGGGCATGGCCGGTGCGCGCTGCGGCTGGTGGAGCACATCTTCGGTGGCCGCCATGAGCAGGTCCGGGCGTTCGGTCAGCGCGACCACCAGCAACGCGGTGCGGCTGACGTTGAAGCGTGCGTCATCATGGCTGACCTGCGCCGGCAGCAGCACGCGGGTCTCGGCCGTCAGGGAGCGTACCTCGGGAACGGCGCAGTACAGGTGGATGTCGGGGTGAAGCCGCAGCGGCACCGCCGCGTACCGCGGGTGATCACCGCTGCGGTCGACCCACGACACGACCGCACCGCCCAGCACGGCCGCCGCCGCGTTGTCGGGATGACCCTCGAAGTCCGAGGACAATTGAATCAGCTGGGTGTCGTCGAGCGTCTGCCAATCCGTCTGCGCGACAAGGCCGTTCGCGGCCGCAAGCCCGCCCACCACCGCCGCCGCGGACGAGCCCAGGCCGCGGGAATGCGGGATGGCGTTGCGGCACCGCACCACCAGCCCGGGGGCGCGGACCCCGACAGCTTGCAGGCCGCGCTCGAGGGCGCGCACCACCAGATGGTCGGCGTCCACCGGCAGTTGGCCGGCACCTTCCCCCTCTACCGTGACGACCAAGCCGGAAGAAGTTGTCTCCACGGTGATTTCGTCGCACAGACTCAACGCCAGACCGATGCTGTCGAAGCCCGGCCCGAGGTTTGCGCTGGAGGCCGAAACCACGGCGGTGGCCACCAGCCCGGCGGGCAGCATCGGGGTCACCAACGTGACCGCCGAGTGTGGGCGCTATGTACGTGGCCTGCCTGGAATTCGTCCATACGCCCCGCGCTCGGTGACCGCACTACGCCAGCCCCAGTTTTTCGACCACCAGGACCGGATCAACCGGCAGCGCGGTCACGGTGGGCATATCCCGTAGTGCCGTGTCGGGATCCTTGAGCCCGTTGCCCGTCACCGTGCACACGACCGTCGACCCGCGGGCCACCCAGCCGTCGTCGACGGCCTTGAGCAGACCCGCGATGCTGGCCGCCGAGGCGGGTTCGACGAACACACCTTCGGACTCGGCCACCAGGTGGTAGGCGGCCAGGATCTCCTCGTCGGTGGCCGCCAGGAAGCGGCCGTTGGATTGGCGCTGCGCGTCGACCGCGGCCGTCCACGACGCGGGCGCGCCGATGCGGATCGCGGTCGCAATCGTTTCCGGGTTCTTGACCGGCGCACCGTTCACCAGGGGGGCCGCGCCGGCCGCCTGGGTGCCCAGCATCCGCGGCAGCTTTTCGATCAGGCCCTCGTGGTGATACTCGGTGTATCCCTTCCAGTACGCGGTGATGTTGCCCGCGTTGCCGACCGGAAGGGCGTGCACGTCCGGCGCTGCGCCGAGCGCGTCGACGATCTCGAACGCGGCCGTCTTCTGGCCCTCGATGCGCACCGGGTTGACCGAGTTGACCAAGGAGATCGTCGGGAAGTCGGCGGCCATCTTCCGGGCCAGTTCCAGGCAGTCGTCGAAGTTGCCGTCGATCTGGATGATCTTGGCGCCGTGCATCACCGCCTGCGCCAGCTTGCCCATCGCGATCTTGCCCTGCGGGATCAGCACCGCGCAGGTGATCCCGGCGCGTGCGGCATAGGCCGCCGCCGACGCCGAGGTGTTGCCGGTCGAGGCGCACAACACGGCCTGTTGGCCGCGCGCCACCGCATCGGTGACCGCCATCGTCATCCCCCGGTCTTTGAAGGAGCCGGTGGGATTGAGGCCCTCGACCTTGAGATGGACTGTGCAGCCGGTCTTTTCCGACAGGCGGGTCGCCGCGATCAGCGGGGTGCCGCCCTCGAGCAGGGTGACCGGGGTCCAGTCGTCACCCACCGGCAACCGGTCCCGGTAGGCCTCGATGAGCCCGGGCCAGGGCTGGTGGACGGCGGTGCGCGGCGCGCTCATAGGGTGGTCCCTTCCAGTCGCAGCACGCTCGTCACGCTCTGCACGGCATCGAGGTCGGCGAGTGCGTCGACGGTTTCGGACAGCGCGGCGTCCGTGGCGCGGTGGGTGACCACGACGATCCGGGCCCCCACCCGTCGTCCGCCTTCGTCCGCGACGCCCTCCTGGCGCACCTCGGCGATGCTGACCTCGCGCTTGGCGAATTCGGCTGCCACCGAGGACAACACGCCGGGCTTGTCCGCCACGTTCATGCTGACGTAGTAGCGCGTGGAGATCAAACCCATTGGGGCTACGGGGAGTTGGGCGTACTTGGATTCCCGCGGCCCGCGGCTGCCCAGCACGCGGTTGCGCGCGGCCATCACCAGGTCACCGGCCACGGCGGACGCGGTCGGCGCGCCGCCGGCGCCCTGGCCGTAGAACATCAGCCTTCCGGAGGCCTTGGCCTCGACCACGACCGCGTTGAACGCCCCGTTGACCGTGGCCAGCGGATGCGACAGCGGCACCAAAGCCGGATAGACGCGGGCCGAGACCCGCTCCTGGCCATCGCCGTCCGTGATGCGCTCGCAGATGGACAGCAGCTTGATGGTGCAGCCCAGCGCACGGGCGGACTCGAAGTCGGCCGGCGTGACCTTGGTGATGCCCTCGCGATAGACGTCGTCGGCGGTCACCCGGGTGTGGAACGCGATGGACGCCAGGATCGCGGCCTTGGCGGCGGCGTCGTAGCCCTCGACGTCGGCGGTGGGGTCGGCCTCGGCGTAGCCGAGCGCGCTGGCCTCGGCCAGGGCGGTGTCGTAGTCGGCGCCGGTGCTGTCCATCGCGGACAGGATGTAGTTCGTGGTGCCGTTGACGATGCCCGCGACCCGCAACACCGTGTCACCCGCAAGCGACTGGGTGAGCGGCCGGATGACGGGAATCGCGCCCGCCACCGCCGCCTCGAAATACAGGTCGACATGCGCGCTTTCGGCCGCCTGCGCCAGCTCGCCGGTGGAGATGGACAGCAGCGCCTTGTTCGCCGTGACGACCGATTTGCCGTGTTCGAGGGCGCACAGGATGGCCTTGCGGGACGGCTCGACCGGTCCCATGAGCTCCACGACGATGTCGACGTCGTCGCGCGCGGCGAGCCCTTCGATGTCGTCGGTGAGCAGCTCGGCGGGAACGCCACGGTCGTCGGCGACGCGGCGCACTCCGACGCCGCGCAGCACCAGGGGCGCGCCGACGCGGGCCGCGAGGTCATCGGCGCTTTCCTCGATGATTCGGACGACTTCGCTGCCGACGTTGCCCAACCCGAGTACCGCTACACCGACCGGCTTTTCCTCACGCGGCACCAGTTCACCTCACTTCCAGACTCAGCAGATCGTCGACCGTCTCGCGGCGCAGGAGCAGGCGCGCGCGCCCGTCACGCACCGCGACGACGGCGGGACGGCAGACCATGTTGTACCGACTCGACAACGAATAGCAGTAGGCGCCGGTGGCGGCCACCCCGATCAGGTCGCCGGGATGCAGGTCGCCGGGCACCCACGTGTCGCGCACGACGATATCGCCGCTCTCGCAATGCTTTCCGACGACGCGCGCCAGCTCCGCGGGTGCATCGCTGAGCCGGGAGACCAGCCTGGCGTCGTATTGGGCGTCATACAGGGCGGTGCGGATGTTGTCGCTCATGCCGCCGTCGACGCTGACGTAGCGCCGGTGTGCCGTGGCACTGACGTCCACGTCCTTGACGGTACCCACCTCGTAGAGGGTGATGGTGCCCGGTCCGGCAATGGCTCGTCCGGGCTCGACGACCAGCCGCGGTGTCGGCAGCCCGACAGCCTCCGACTCGTTCTTCACGATCGCGCTCAACTTGGCGGCCAGTTCGCCCATCGGCGGCGGGTCGTCCGCGGCCAGATACGAGATACCAAGTCCGCCACCGAGATCCACGGTCGAGATCTGCGCGGTCTTGTCGACGCCGAACTGCTCGACGGCCTCGTGCAGCAGGCCGAGGACACGGCGCGCGGCGAGTTCGAAGCCGGCGACGTCGAAGATCTGCGAACCGATGTGGCTGTGCAGACCGACCACCCGCAGGTGTTCGGCTTCGAATACCCGGCCGACGGCGGCCAACGCCGCGCCGCTGGCCACGGACAGTCCGAACTTCTGGTCCTCGTGTGCGGTCGAGATGAACTCATGGGTGTGCGCTTCGACACCGACCGTGAGACGGACGAAGACGTCCTGGACGATACCCGCCTCGCCCGCAATGGTATTCAGACGCTCGATCTCGGTCATCGAGTCCAAAACGACGTGGCCGACACCGGCTTTGACCGCCGCGGTCAATTCCGCGACTGACTTGTTGTTGCCGTGGAAGGTGATCCGCTCCGGCGGGAAGTTGGCGTGCAGCGCAACGGCCAGCTCGCCGCCGGTGCACACGTCGAGCGACAGGCCTTCCTCGTCGATCCAGCGCGCGATCTCGCTGCACAGAAAGGCTTTCGCGGCATAGTGCACGTTCTTGCCCCCACCGAACGCCGACGCGATCTCGCGGCAGCGGGACCGGAAATCGTCCTCGTCGACGACGAACAGCGGGGTGCCGTACTCCTGGGCGAGGTCGGTCACCGCTACCCCCGCGATGCTGGCGACTCCGCCTTCATCGCGAGTCGTGTTGCGGGGCCACACGTTTGGCGCCAACAGCAGCAGCTCCTCGGCGGATTGCGGCCGCGGCGGGCTGTCGGCGTGGCGGGTCTCTTCGGCGTGCCGAGGACCGGCGGGATGAACGTTCACATTCGCTCCGGGGCAGTGACGCCGAGTATCGCCAAGCCGTTGGCGATCACCTGGCGGGTCGCCTGGCACAGCGCCAGGCGCGCGGTGTGCAGATCGGTGGGCTGCTCGTCGCCCTGCGGCAGCACCCGGCAGGAGTCGTAGAACCGGTGGTAGTCGCCGGCGAGGTCTTCCAGGTAGCGGCAGATCCGGTGCGGTTCGCGCAGCGACGACGCCGTCGTGAGCACCCGCGGGAATTCGCCGAGGGTGCGCAACAGCGTCCCCTCCTTGTCGTGGTCGAGCAGCCCGAGGTTCCCGGTGTCGGGGATGAGACCGAGTTCGGCGGCGTTGCGGGCCAGCGCCGAGAGCCGGGCGTGCGCGTATTGCACGTAATAGACCGGGTTTTCGTTGGACGCCGACGACCACAGCGCGAGGTCGATGTCGATCGGGGTGTCCACCGAGGACCGGATCAGGCTGTAGCGGGCGGCGTCGACGCCGATCGCCTCGACGAGATCGTCGAGGGTGAGCACGGTTCCGGCGCGCTTGCTCATCCGGACCGGCTGGCCGTCGCGGACCAAGTTGACCATCTGGCCGATGAGCACCTCGACGGTGGCCGGGTCCTCGCCGAGGGCGGCGGCGACCGCCTTGAGGCGGGCGATGTACCCGTGGTGGTCGGCGCCGAGCATGTAGATGCACAGGTCGAAGCCGCGTTGCCGCTTGTCCAGGTAGTAGGCGATGTCCCCGGCGATGTAGGCGGGCTTCCCGTCGCTCTTGATCACGACGCGATCCTTGTCATCACCAAAGGCACTGGCGCGCAACCATGTTGCGCCGTCCTTCTCGTAGATGTTGCCGGTCTCGCGCAGCTTGGCGAGGGCCTCGTCGACCCGTCCGCTGGTGTGCATCGCGTCTTCGTGGGTGTAGACGTCGAAGTCGGTGCCGAATTCGTGCAACGACTCCTTGATGTGGGTGAACATCAGGTCGACGCCGATGGCGCGGAAGGTCTCGTGCATCTCGGGGGCGGGCAGGCTCAGCGCGTCGGGGGCCTTCTGCACGATCTGGGCGGCGATGTCGTTGATGTAGGCGCCCGCGTAGCCGTCTTCCGGGGTGGGTTCGCCCTTGGCCGCGGCGATCAGCGAGCTGGCGAAGCGGTCGATCTGGGCGCCGTGGTCGTTGAAATAGTATTCGCGCACCACGTCGGCGCCCTGGGTGGACAGCAGCCGGCCCAGCGCGTCGCCGACCGCGGCCCAGCGGGTTCCGCCGATGTGGATCGGCCCGGTCGGGTTGGCCGAGACGAACTCCAGGTTGATGTGGTGACCGGCCAGCGCGTCGGAATGGCCGTAGCGAGCGCCGCCGTCGATGACGTTGTTGACCACGACCGCCTGCGCCGACGCCTCGAGGCGCAGGTTGATGAAGCCCGGTCCGGCCACCTCCGCGGAAGCGACGCCGTCGGCCTGCGCGAGTGCCTCGGCGAGCCATCCGGCGAGCTCGCGGGGGTTGGCACCGACCTTTTTGCCCAGCTGCATCGCCAGGTTGCTGGCGTAATCGCCGTGCTCGGGATTGCGGGGCCGCTCGACGGTCACCGTCGCCGGCAGCATGGCAGCGTCCAGCCCGCGCTCGGCCAGCACCGCGGCGGCGGTGTTTTTGAGCAGCTCAGCGAGGTCAGCGGGGGTCACGAGCGTCCATCCTATTGGCTCGCATGCCCGCGCCCCGAATCCGTTGCGGTGGCGGGGCGGCCGCCTGGATGCGCTAGTCTGTCGGAGCCCAATGGTGCAACAACAAAGTTGTAGCGCCCCCGTAGCTCAGGGGATAGAGCGTCTGCCTCCGGAGCAGAAGGCCGCAGGTTCGAATCCTGCCGGGGGCACCGGTGTTACCGCAGGTCAGATGGTACTTTTGCGCTTAATCCGACGACTTGTCCGACTCATCGGAGTCCTCTGGCCCGTCGGAGTCCTCTGACTTCTCCGCCTTTTCGGACTCGTCGGACTCGTCGGACTCCTCGGCCTTGGCAGACTCCTCGCCCTCGCCGGACTCCTTGGCCTTATCGGAATACGTCGCCTCGTCGAGCTTGTCCGCATACTTCGTCAGCAGCCCCGCCAGGTCGCGCGCCTCCTCGGCGGCCAACGAATCCTCGAAAAGGCGCTCGTCGCTGTCCGAGATGCGCTCGACGTAGACCGCGGCGGCCTTGATTCCGACGTCCCATCGGCCCCCCTCGTGACGAACCATGTGCTGCCGCCTCTCGACCGGTGACTCGCTCTCGAACTTCTGCGCCGCGCGCTAGTGCGTTGTTTACCCACTTCTGCTGTAGGCCAGACGGTCACATTCGCTCGAACGACGCGTCGCACGCCCGTCTTCTGAAAACACCGCCACACAGGTCACAGGCGACATTAAGCTGCTGGCCGTGGGCGTGAGAGTGTTCGCCAAGGGCGCTGGCCGATGGCTGGCGATCGCGGCGTCGCTCGTCGTCTCGGCCGCCATGATCCACGCGCAGGGCACCAAGCCGCGGTGCTGCGTCGAGAGGCCCTCGGCGACCCCCACCACCAGTGCCGCGGCGGCTCCGTCACCCGTCACCCCGCCGCACACCGCCAGCCCCGCCGAGGTGGAGGCGCTCACCGCGCTGGCACCACCCGCCCCGTCCGCCGGCCAGCAATTCCAGCTCGCGTTGCCCCGCGGGGTCGCGTCCGAGGATCGGCTCCAGGTCAAGACCATCTGGGCGGCCCGCGCGATCGGAGTGCTGTTTCCGCAGATCAAAACGATCTACGGGTATCGGGAGGACCCGCTGCCGTGGCATCCCAAGGGGTTGGCGATCGACGTGATGATCCCGAACTTCCACACCCCCGAGGGCATCGACCTCGGCAACCAGATCGCCGGGTATGCGTTGGCGAACGCGAAACGCTGGGGCATCAATCACGTGATCTGGCGCCAGAAGATCTACCCGGGCGTCGGCGGCGGCAATTGGACGGCCGACCTGGGCTCGGAGACCGCCAACCATTACGACCACGTCCACATCGCCACCGACGGTGGCGGCTATCCGACCGGTCACGAGGTGTATTACATCGCCTCCATGACCAGCGCGCCGGACTGATCGGCGCCGTCTTCGTCAGGCCGTCCCGGCGGCAAACGCCGCCACCGGCATTTCGACCGTTCCGCGGCACGGGCCGCCGTTGATGTCGGTGTGCCAGACACCGCGCAATGATCCGTCCGCCTGCGGTGTGTAGAAGGCCCACGACCGCGCGGGTGCCCACACCTTCGGCACGCCCTCGCCCATATAGCAATCCCACTGAAAGTCGAAGCGCTCCACCCATTTCGCCCCGTCCCAGGTGTAGCGCGACGGCTGGGGCAGGGTCGGATTCTTGGGCGCGGGCCCGTCGGTGGCGGTGGCCACACACCGGCCCGACGAGCATGCGGTGGTGAAGACGTAGTCGGCGCTGAACGTGGGTTCGGCCTGCGTCGCGGCGACGCTGGTGCCGGTTTTGCCGGCCGCATACCGCACCAGTGAGTACTTGCCGTTCCACGACGGCGACACCGCATGGGCGCGGACGAAGGGTGTGCCGGCGACCGAGGCAGTCACAGCAGCGAGGACCGCAACCACCCGAAACCTCGGTCGCATCGGTCAATGGTGAGCGTCCGATGACGCGGTGTGATCTCGGCGAGGACACGATCACGGTTTTCAGCGCAACAGGAACAAGCCGTAGGCGGCGATCGACTGCGCGTCGGCGATGACGCCCTCGCGGATCATCCGCTCCACCTCGCCGCGGGCGAACCACGCGCTGCGCATGTCCTGTTCCTCGTGTTCGCGGTCGGCTTCGCCCTCGATGATGCCCGTGGCCAGAAACACCCAGCCGCGCTGACTGGTCATCCCGGGAGCCGCGTCGAGCTCGCCGAGCGCCTCGAACGTCGTTGCGCGCAATCCGGTTTCCTCGCGCAGCTCACGCGAGGCCAACTCGGCCGGGTCGGCGTCGGCCAGGTCCGGGGCGGTGCCTTGGGGAAACTCCCAACGCCGCTCCCCGATGGGGTAGCGAAACTGCTCGACCAACCGGAAGCGTCGCCCGTCATAGGGCATCACGAGCGCGTAGCCCGGCTTGTCGACGACGCCGTAGAGGCCGGTGCTGCCGTCCGGGCGGCGGATGTCATCCTCGCGCAGCACCATCCACGGATTCCGGTAGATCTCGCGGCTCGCGAGGCATTCGATGAACGTCACGCCGCCAGTATTGCCGTGCACACCGCTCCTGAAGCGGTGGCCATGGCGAGGGAGTAGCGTCCGAATCCATGCCGTCCCTGCAAGCCATCACCGAGACCGTCAATCGCTACCTCGCGCTCGTCGCCACGGGCACCGCCGACGACATCGTGACCCTCTACGCCGCCGATGCCACCATCGAGGATCCGATCGGCGCCGACATTCGCCGCGGGCATGACGCCATCCGCGCGTTCTATGCGGGATTCCAAGACGCCAAGAAGGACACCGAACTCGCCGAATTGCGGGTCTCCGGCAGCGAAGCCGCCTTCTTGTGGCACCTCACGCTCGACGCCGGTGACAGCCGCACCCGGATCTCCCCCATCTCGACGATGTCGTTCGACGCGGACGCCAAAATCACGTCGATGCGGGCGTTCTGGTCACCGGCTGACGTCCAGGTGTTGTAGCCCGGTCGCCAATCCCGTTGGCATATGGCTTAACTCGGATTCGCGCCCACGATCGCAGTGCCTTTGGCCGCGGCCCGCCGCCCGCCCGCCCCCCAATCAATTCGCGCTTGAGCACATGTCGCACTGGCGTCAACCGGCACGGTGCCCGATAGTCATAGCAACACGTGAGCGCCAATGTCATCAGAGGTGGGGTTTATGGGTGGCATCATCGTCAGCGGCGACGACGTGCTCGCGACCACGATCGCCACGGAACTGAACCGCGCGGGCGCCACCGTCGTCAAGCTGCCGAGCGAGGACCTCACCGGCGCGGACCTCACCCTGGCGAGCGCCATCGTCTGCGCCGGGCGTGACGACGCCAAAAATCTCGAAAACGCTTTATTGGCAAGGAAAACGAATCCGAATCTGCGCGTGGTCGCCCGGTTGGGCAACGACGTGCTGCGGGGAGCGGTGGCCGCCGACAACGGCCCCGGGGCCATCCTCGATGTCGCCGACCTCGCGGCGCCGTCGGTCGTCGAGGCGTGCCTGGCGAGCAACACCCACCCGGTCGAGGCGGCCGGCATCGACTTCGTCGTGTCGGGCGCCGAGGCGCCACGCGACGCGACCCTTCGAGAGATCTACGGCGACCTGGCACCGGTGGCCGTGATCCACGGCCAGGACGCCGCCACCCCCGGCGAGGTGGTGCCCTGTCCGGGCCGCGACCATCGGGTGCGCGCCGGTGATTGGACCGCCATGATCGGCAGCGCCGACGAACTGGCCGCCCGCGGCATCAAGACGCCCCGGCCGACCGCGACGCGCTCGCGCCGCTCGTGGGTGCGGCGGGCCTCGGACGCCGCACGCGCAATGCGCGACGACGTCAACCCCCTGCTCTTCCCCGCCATGCTGCTCGCGCTCACCCTGCTGCTCGCGTCGACGATCGTCGTGCACTTCTCCTACACGAAGCCGCGCCTGTCCTGGCTTGACGCAATGTATTTCACCGCGGAGACCATCACCACCGTGGGATACGGCGAATTCACCTTCGCCCAACAATCCGCGTGGCTACGCATCTTCGCCGTCGGCCTGATGTTCGCCGGCGTGACCACCACCGCGCTGCTCGTCGCCTTCGTGGCGGACTTGCTGTTGTCGCGCCGCGTCCTGCAATCGGCCGGTGTTCGGCGGGCGCGCCACCTGCGCGACCACATCATCGTGGTGGGGCTGGGCTCCTTCGGCAGCCGCGTCGTCGGCGATCTGACCGCGGCCGGATACGACGTCGCGGTGATCGAACGCGACGAGAACAACCGGTTCCTGTCGACCGCGGCCGAACTCGACGTGCCGGTGATCTTCGGGGACGCCACGCTGCGCCAGACGCTGGAGTCGGCCCGCGTCGACCGCGCCCGGGCCGTGGCCGTGCTGACTCAGGACGACATGGTCAACATCGAGATCGGCATCGTGCTGCGCGAGATGCTGGGTCCCCGGGTGATGCCCGAGGTCAACCGGCCCGACGTGCCGATCGTGCTGCGCATCTACGACCGCACCCTCGGCGACGCGGTGGCCAAGCGGTTCGGGTTCGAGAACGTCCGGTCGACAGTCGACCTGGCCGCCCCGTGGTTCATCGGTGCCGCGATGGGTTTGCAGGTGCTGGGCACGTTCTCGGTCGGGCAGCGATCCTTCATGGTCGGCGCCATGCACGTGGCGGCCGGCAGCGAACTCGACGGGCTGCGGATGTTCGAAATGTCCACCCAGACCCGGGTCATCGCCATCACCCGTCGGGACGCCCCGGTCGAGCTACACCCGCGCCGCGACGCCTGGCTTCGCGGCGGCGACACCGTCTACCTGGTCGGGCCGTACCGCGAGCTGCTGGAGACGCTGCGCAAGGGGCAGCCACCGCAGGAGCCTGCCGTCGACGACGAGCGCCCGGCGGACAAAGCGGCGACCTGACGCCGGCGCATCCAGGTCAGGAGGCGGACCAGTCCACCGGGGTGTCGGGTTCGCCCGCGCGGGCGCGGTGCCGGGCACACCAGCCGGCCAATTCCTGACGGGCCGCGATTGTCACCGGATGCTCGTCGCCGAGGACGCGGGCTTCCTCCTCGACCAGCGCCTCCCATGCGGTGACCCCGTCCGTCACGCCGGCCCGGTTCGGGGCCCACAGCGTGAACATGTGCCGCGCCATGAGCAGATGAACGTGGTCGCTTCCCAGCTTGTCGCGCAGCTCGCCGATCAGCCACTCGAGTTCGGTGATCGCCCCGGGGATGTCACCGGCCCGTCCTCGCCAGATCGCCAGCATCAACCGCGTCCCGAGGGTGTCGGCGTGGTCGTCGCCGAGCACCCGGCGCCGCGCGGCGAGCACGTGTTGGCCCTCGGTCATAGCTCCGGCGAAATCACCGGTCTCCCAACGCTTCTCGGCGACCCTCTCGCGGGCCATCAGCGTGCTCTCGTGGTCGGGCCCCAGAATCCGCTGTTCGTCGGTGACGAGCTGCGACCATTCGGACAGCGACGACACCGGCGGTTGTCGGCGACCCGCCAGCAGGTGGCGCGCGGTCAAGGTGCTCAGGTGATCGCGACCGAGCACCTCGACGAGATCGGGTATCAACTCCTTTAGGTCGGCGTAGACGGCGGCGTCCTCGCCCGCCCGCAGCTGCACGGTGGCCAGCGCCACCTTGAGCTCGAGGACGTTGGGATCGCGCTCCCCCAGCGTTGCCCGGCACAGGGTCACCAGCTCGTTCGCCTGCAGCGCGGCCCCGGCGAAATCGCCGTTGTTCGCGCACTGCGCCATCAGCCCGGTCATTTCGGCCAGCGGGGCGGGCACCTCCTGCTGCGTCATGTCGCTAATGAAAACCCCGCGGCGCCGATGCGGCAATTCACCCTGTGCCGCCGCTCGGCCCGAGCAGGACTACAGCCGCCCGGCGACCTCCGCGGCGCGGCGCAGCTGATCGACATCCGAGCTCGTCGGGATGAGCTGAACCTCGTCGGTGCCGATCTCCTCGAACCGGCGCAGCACGTCCAGCAGCTCGTCTTCGCTGCCGGCCCACCCGGTCATCGGCGCCATGGCGTCGACGTATTCGGCCGGTATCCAGTTCATGTAGCGACGTAGATGGCGGTGCACCTGGGCGCGGGACTCCTCGGGGGACCCGAAAGCGAACCAAAACGAGGTGATGAGGTGGGGTTTGGGCTTGCCGGCCCGCGCCCAGGCGTCTCGCGTGACGTCGAACAGCTCGTTCTGCTTGGCGACGTCGAGGTCCAGGGTGGTGCCCGCCAGCCCGTCGGCCCACGCCGCGGCGCTGCGGATGGTCTTCGGACCGATACTGCCGACGAACAGCGGTGGACCGCCGGGCTGCACCGGCGCCGGACCGACGGGCCGCACCGAGTCGGTGGTCTTCTCCCCCGCCCAGACGCGCTTCATCACCGCCACCCGTTCGGCCATGCCGCGCATGGTCTGTGTGGCGGGGTCGGCGCCGACGGCGTGGTAATCCTCGTGCCGGCCGCCCACCCCGATGCCGACGGTCAACCGGCCGCCGCTGAGCATGTCGCCGGTCGCCAGACCCTTGGCGAGCATGACCGGGTCGTGCAGTTGCGGCACGATCACCGTCGTCAGCAGCCGCACCCGATCGGTCCAGGCGGCCAGCGCGCCCAGCAGCGTCAGGTTGTCCGGATTGTCGAACGCGATGCGCTCACCCCAGCACAGTGACGAGAACGGCCCCTCGTCAATGGTGCGCGCCCAGGTCTCGAGCACCGTCGCATCCAGATCCGGTTCCATCACCGGCATCGTCATCGCTATCTGCACGACGGCGATTCTGGCATGTTTAACATGCGACCCATCAGTGGAACCATGGACCGAATGGACTTCACCAGCACTTCCATCGCGCATGTCCGACTGACCGTGACCGATATCGAGCGATCCCGGCAGTTCTACGAGAGCGTGTTCGGCTGGCCGGTGTTGCTGGAGGTCCCCGACAACGCCGACGAAGCCACCCGCAATCAGTTGAGCTTTTTGTTCGGCGGTGTCATCTACGACCTCGGCGGCACGCTGCTCGGCCTGCGGCCCGTCGCCGCGGGCCGCTTCGACGAGAATCGCGTCGGGCTGGACCACATCGCGTTCCGGCTCACCACTAGGGACGAATTGGATTCGGCGGCAGCGCATCTCGATGACCTTGGCGTCACTCACGAGCCGATCAAGGACATCGGGCCGTCTTACATACTGGAGTTCCGCGACCCCGACAACATCGCCCTGGAGCTGACCGCGCCGAAGTAGCGCGTTGTCGCGCGGGGCGTGCGGTGGTTGACTGGACAGAACTATGAGCATCAGTTTCAACCACACCATCGTCGCGTCGCGCGACAAACGAGAATCCGCCGAGTTTCTCACCGAGCTGTTCGGGCTGCCCAGCCCAAAGCCGTTCGGCCACTTCATGGTTGTCGAACTAGAGCACGGTGCCACCCTGGACTACGCGGATGCCCCCGACGGCGCGGACATCCCGCGTCAGCACTACGCCTTCTTGGTGTCCGAGCAGGAGTTCGACACGATCTACGACAAGATCCGGGCTCGTGGCATGCAGCACTGGGCCGATCCGGGCGCCACGCGTCCCGGCGAGATCAACCACAATGACGGCGGACGCGGGGTGTATTTCACCGACCCCTCCGGTCATGCCATGGAGATCCTCACCCGCCCCTACGGGTCGGGCGGCTGAGCCGTTGTGCACGTTGCCTAGTCGCCGGTGCGCGCCGAGCCGTGCCGCTGGCTCTCCTGTTTCCGATAGTCGTCGGCCAGTTGCGCCACATGCTTGGGCAGGCCGCCGGTCGCGACGTCGGCCAGGGTGGTTTGTTCCAGCACGGACCGCATGCTGGCGCGCAGCGCCCGCCAGACGTCGGTGAGCGCGGCGGTCGGTCCCGAATACGGCAGGTCCCCGAGTCCGATGTCGCGGACGCTGGCCAGTGGCCCATCGATGCAGCGCAGGACGTCGGCGATGCTGATGTCGCTGCCGGAGCGGGCCAATTCGTAGCCGCCCTCACGGCCACGATGGCTGCGCACGAGCCGGTCGGTGCGCAGGTTGGTCAGGATGTCGACGAGAAATTGCGGCGGGATGCCCTGGGCCTGGGCCAAGTCGTCGGTCTTCACCAGCGTCCCGTCGGACACCGTGGCGAGCTGGATCATCGCCCGCACGGCGTACTCCGCCTTCGCTGACATGCGCACTCTCAGGATTGTGCCATCCGGTGCGGGCATTTCGGCGCAGCCGGGCGGCACCGGCGTGCTACCCGCGCGATTCGAGCAGGTCGAGGACCCGCTGCGCCTGCTCCTCGATGGTGCCGTCCGGGGTGAGCCGCAGATCGGGATTCGCCGGCGGCTGATACGGACTGTCGATCCCGGTGAACTGGGTGATCTCACCGGCGCGCGCCTTCGCGTACAGCCCCTTGGGGTCACGCTTTTCGCATTCGTCGATGGGGGTGTCGCAGAAGACCTCGATGAACTCGAACCCGGCGTCGGCGTGCACCTTGCGGGCCAATTCGCGTTGTTCGGCCAGCGGGCTGATCGCCGGCACCAGCACGACGTTGCCGCAGTCGGCGAGCAGCGCCGCCACATGCGCGAGCCGGCGCAGGTTCTCGGCGCGGTCGGCCATGGAAAAGCCCAGGTCGGCGTTCAAACCGTGCCGCAGGTTGTCCCCATCGAGAACGTAAGCCAGAGACCCCTTTTCGAGCAGCTTTTGCTCGACCAGCATGGCCACCGACGACTTGCCGGAGCCGGACAGACCGGTGAACCACACCGTCTTGCCGCGGGGCCGGGCCTGCGCGATCGCCGAAGGCTTGTGCCGCACCGTGTTTGGGCTCGCCGCCTGCGCCGACGCGTCGCGCAACACCATGCCGGCGGCCACGGTGCCGTTGGTGTGCGGGTCGATGAGGATGAACGACCCGGTGCTCGGGTTCCGGGTGTACTCGTCGAGGAGCAGCGGAACCTGGGTGCGCAGCGAAATGCGGCCAAGCTCGTTGAGCTTCAACGCCGTCGCGGACTTGTCGCGGTGCAGCGTGTTGACGTCGAGGCGGTAGTCGAGCGCGGTCACCTTGGCGTGCGTGGTGCGGGTGGTGTGCTTGATGACGTAATCGCGGCCGGGCTCGAGCGCCGCGCCGTCGGCCATCCAGCACACCGTCGCGTCGAACTCCTGCGCGACCCGGGGCTGGTTGTGGGTGCGGGCGATCAGATCTCCCCGCGAGATGTCGATCTCGTCGGCGAGGGTGACGGACACGGCCATCGGCGGGAACGCTTCTTCCACCGGACCATTCGGGCCCTCGATCGCGGTGATGCGGGTGTGCTTGCCGACGGGCAGCACCACGACCTCGTCCCCGGCGCGCATGACGCCGCTGGCGACGGTGCCGGCGTAGCTGCGGTGGTCCTGATGTTCGCGGGTGTGCGGCCGGATGACGTACTGCACCGGGAACCGCACGTCAACCATATTGCGATCGCCGGCGATGTACACCTCTTCGAGGTGCGACAACAAGGCCGGCCCTTCATACCACGGCGTCTGGTCCGACTTCGTCACCACGTTGTCGCCGTGCAGCGCGGAGATCGGGATGGTGGCCACGTCGTGCACGTCCAACCGAGCGGCGAAGGCGTGGAACTCGTCGCGGATCGCCTCGAATTTCTCTTTGTCCCAACCGATCAGGTCCATCTTGTTGACCGCGAGCACGATGTGCTGGATGCCCAGCAGGGACGCCAGGAAAGCGTGCCGGCGTGACTGCTCCAACAGGCCGTGCCGCGCGTCGACGAGCACGATCACGAGCTGGGCGGTCGAGGCCCCGGTCACCATGTTGCGGGTGTACTGGATGTGGCCGGGGGTGTCGGCGATGATGAATTTCCGCTTGGGAGTGGCGAAGTAGCGGTAGGCGACGTCGATCGTGATGCCCTGCTCGCGTTCGGCCCGCAAGCCGTCGGTCACCAGCGCCAGGTCGGTGTAGTCGTGGCCGCGGTCCTTGGACGTCTGCTCCACCGCGGCCCACTGGTCCTCCATGACGGCCTTGGAGTCATACAGCAGGCGGCCGATCAGGGTGGACTTGCCGTCGTCGACGGAACCCGCGGTTGCGAGCCTCAGCAAGGTGGCCATCAGAAGTATCCCTGTCGTTTGCGGTCTTCCATGCCGGCCTCCGAGATCCGGTCGTCGGCCCTGGTCGCCCCGCGTTCGGTGAGCCGGGACACCGCGGTCTCGGCGATGACCTCGTCGACGGTGGCGGCTTGCGATTCCACGCATCCGGTGCACGTGACGTCCCCGACGGTGCGGAAGCGCACCGTCGCCTCGAACACCGGCTCGTCGGTGTTGGGCTGCATGTTCTTATCGACCGCCAACAACATGCCGTCACGGCGAAAGACCTTGCGCCGGTGCGCGTAATAGATCGACGGAAGGGCGATGTTCTCGGCGCCGATGTAGGACCAGATGTCGAACTCGGTCCAGTTGGACAGCGGGAAGACCCGGATGTGCTCACCCTTGTGATGCCGGCCGTTGTACAGGTTCCACAGCTCGGGCCGCTGCGCCTTCGGATCCCATTGACCGAACTCGTCGCGGAAGCTGAACACACGCTCCTTGGCGCGGGCCTTCTCCTCGTCGCGGCGCGCCCCGCCGAACGCCGCGTCGAACTTGTTCTCCCGGATGGCGCGAAGCAGGGTCACGGTCTGGATGGGGTTGCGCCCCTGACGTGGCTCGACCACCCGCCCGGCGTCGATGTCTTCCTGGACCGAGGCGACGACCAAGCGCACTCCGTGCTCGTTGACCAGCTCGTCGCGGGTCGCGATCACCTCGTCGAAGTTGTGTCCGGTGTCGACGTGCATCACCGGGAACGGCAACCGGCCCGGACGGAACGCCCGCAGCGCCAGATGCAGCATGACGATGGAGTCCTTGCCGCCCGAGAACAGCAGCACCGGCCGCTCGAACTCGGCGGCCACCTCCCGAATGATGTGGATCGCCTCTGCCTCCAGCGAGCGCAGGTGGCTCAATTCGTACTGTCCGACGGCGGGGGCCGCCTTCAGATCACTGGTCATAGCTTCCTTCACTCGCTAAAACCTGGCAGAACTGACCATATTTGGCATCTTAGCGATATATGAGACCAGCTGGCGCTGGACCTGTCAACCTGGGGTGCGAAAACATGGACGAATGACTTCTCACCCCGGACCTTCTCGCCCGCCCGCGCCCAGCGGCCGCGACGTCATCGCGCAGTTCATCCCCCAGTCCCCGTTCGTCGTCAAGCTGGGCATCGTCGCCGACCGGCTCGAGGAGGACGAGGTGCGGCTGCGGCTGCCCTGGGACCCGTCCAACGTGACGCTCGGCGACATGGTTCACGGTGGGGCCATCGCCACCCTCGCCGACCTCACCGTCATGGCGGCGGCGTGGTGCGGCGTCCCAGCCCCGCCGGAACTACGCGGCGTGACGGTGTCGATGGCGCTGGACTACATGGCCCCGGCTCGGGCCACCGACGTGATCGGCATCGGCCGGGTGCTGCGACGCGGCCGATCGCTGGTCAATTGCGAGGCCGAGATCGTCGACTCGGGGGGCACGCTGGTGGCCAAGGCCTTGGCGACCTACAAGGTCGGCTGAAGGGCCACCGAACGTGCACTGATGGCGGGGATCGGGCCGATTTTTCGCCGTGGCTACACGCTCGGCGCGCGCTTCTAGAGCGTGACCTCGTTGAGCTTGCCGGTGGCGACGTCGAAGAAGAAGCCACGCGCGGAGACGTGCTTGGTGACGAACGGACTGCCCTCGATGCGCCGCAGCGACTGCCGGACGTCCTCGGCGACATCCGGGAACGCCTCGGCCGCCCACGGCGGTTTGACCCCGGTCTCCTCCTGGATGGTGCGCTTGAAGTCGTCGTCGGTGAACGTGAGCATCCCGCAATCGGTGTGGTGAATCAGGATGATCTCTCGCGTCCCCAGTAGTCGTTGGCTGATGGCCAGCGAGCGGATGACGTCGTCGGTGACGACCCCTCCGGCGTTGCGGATGACGTGGGCCTCCCCCTCGTTGAGGCCGAGGAGGCGGTACACGTCGAGCCGCGCATCCATGCACGCGACGACCGCCACATGCTTGCCCGGCGGCATCGGCAGCGGCCCGTTGAAGGTCTTCGCATATTCGGCGTTGTTGCCCAGCAAGTCATCGGTAACCGTCACGCAAGCCTCCTCGACAGTGTCGCGGTCTGAGGCGTGCCGCAATCGCCGCACGGCTCGGTACCGCGGTGCATGTTAACAACCGATCACACGCGATTCACGCATGAGAATCAAGCAGATCTGAAGCTCACCGAACGCGCCCGGCGCTGCACGCGCGACGCCGTGCCGCCGGCTCGATAACCTGTCCCAATGCGACGCGTGCTGTGCGGACGGGTATGACCCGGTTTCTCGCCCGCCGCTTGCTCAACTACGTCGTGCTGCTGGCGCTGGCATCGTTTCTGACGTTCTGCCTGACGTCGGTGGCCTTCAAACCGCTGGACAGCCTGTTGCAGCGCAACCCGCGACCACCACAAGCCGTCATCGACGCCAAGGCCCACGCGCTCGGTCTCGACGAGGCGATCCCGATCCGCTACGCGCACTGGGCTTCACACGCCGTCCGCGGTGACTTCGGCAAGACCGTCACCGGGCAGTCCGTCGGGGAGTCACTGTGGCGCCGAGTCGGAGTGACGCTGCGCCTGCTGGTCATCGGGTCGCTGGTGGGCACCGTCGCGGGCATCGCGGCCGGGGCGTGGGGCGCGATTCGGCAGTATCGGCTCAGCGATCGCGTCGTCACCATGATGGCCCTGCTCGTGTTGAGCACCCCGACGTTCGTCATCGCCAACCTGCTGATCCTGGCCGCGCTGCGGGTGAACTGGGCCGTGGGTCTGCAGATTTTCGACTACACCGGGGAGACATCGCCGGGGGTGTCCGGCGGGGCCGGCGCGCACTTCTTCGACCGGTTGCGGCATTTGGTGTTGCCGTCGTTGACCCTGGCGCTGGCGGCCGCGGCGGGATACAGCCGCTATCAGCGCAACGCGATGCTCGACGTCCTGGGCCAGGACTTCATCCGCACCGCGCGGGCCAAGGGGCTGACCCGCCGGCGCGCGTTGGTCAAGCACGGGTTGCGCACCGCGCTGATCCCGTTGGCCACCCTGTTCGCCTACGGGGTGGCCGGGCTGGTCACCGGAGCGGTGTTCGTGGAGAAGATCTTCGGCTGGCACGGCATGGGCGAATGGCTGGTGCAGGGCATCGCGACGCAAGACACCAACATCGTCGCGGCCATCACCGTGTTCTCCGGCGCGGTGGTGTTGCTGGCCGGCCTGCTCTCCGACGTGTTTTACGCGGCTCTCGACCCGAGGGTCAGGGTGTCATGACCCGCGCCGCCGACGATGCAGAGCGAAGCGATGAGGAGGAGGGGTGCCCACGGACCTCCGCCGCCGACGATGCAGAGCGAAGCGATGAGGCGCAGCGGCGCCCACGGACCTCCGCGGCGGAAATCGATGGCGCCCACGGGTTTTCGAGTCACGACGTGGCGGACTTCACCTCGCGCCGCACGCTGGTGTTGCGCAGGTTCGCGCGCAATCGGTTCGCGGTGGCGTCGCTGACCTTGTTGGTGCTGCTGTTCGTGGGCTGTTACACCCTGCCCGCGGTGCTTCCCTTTTCCTACGAGGACCTCGATTTCACCGCGCTGCTGCAGCCGCCCAGCGCGCGCCACTGGCTGGGCACCAACGCGCTGGGCCAAGACCTGCTGGCGCAGATCCTGCGGGGAATGCAGAAGTCGATGCTGATCGGTGTCTGCGTGGCGGTCATCTCGACCGGCATCGCCGCCACCGTCGGTTCGGTCTCGGGCTATTTCGGCGGTTGGCGCGACAGGGTGCTGATGTGGCTGGTCGACCTGCTGTTGGTGGTGCCCAGCTTCATCCTCATCGCGATCGTGACGCCGCGCACCAAGGACTCGGCGAACATCGTGATGCTCGTTCTGCTGCTGGCGGGATTCGGCTGGATGGTCAGTTCCCGCATGGTGCGGGGCATGACCATGAGTTTGCGCGAGCGCGAATTCATCCGTGCCGCACGGTATATGGGCGTCTCCAGCCGCCGCATCATCGTCGGGCATGTGGTGCCCAACGTGGCGTCCATCCTGATCATCGACGCGGCGCTCAACGTCGCCTCGGCCATTCTGGCCGAAACCGGCTTGAGCTTCCTGGGTTTCGGCATCCAGCCACCGGATGTGTCGCTGGGCACCTTGATCGCCAATGGCACCCAGTCGGCGACCACGTTCCCGTGGGTGTTCCTCTTTCCCGCCGGGGTGCTGGTGCTGATCCTGGTGTGCGCCAACCTGACCGGCGACGGCCTGCGGGACGCGCTCGACCCGGGCAGCACCCCGGTGCGGGGCGGTGCGCGATGAGTCCCCTGCTCGAGGTGACCGACCTGGCCGTGACCTTCGCGACCGGCGGCGATCCGGTGACCGCGGTGCGCGGCGTCAGCTACCGCGTCGAACCGGGCGAAGTCGTCGCCATGGTCGGCGAATCCGGTTCGGGCAAGTCCGTTTCGGCGATGGCGGTGGTGGGCCTATTGCCCGAGTACGCGCGGGTGCGCGGCTCGGTCCGGCTGCACGACACCGAGCTGCTGGGCCTGGACGACGACGCGATGTCGCGGTTCCGCGGCAAGACGGTCGGCATGGTGTTCCAGGATCCGATGTCGGCGCTGACACCGGTGTACACCGTCGGCGACCAGATCGCCGAGGCGATCGAGATCCACCAGCCGCGGGTGGGACGGCGGGCGGCCCGTCATCGCGCGGTGGAACTGCTCGAGTTGGTGGGCATCGCCCAGCCGGAGCGCCGCGCCCGCGCGTTTCCGCACGAGCTCTCCGGCGGTGAACGGCAACGGGTCGTCATCGCGATCGCGATCGCCAACGACCCCGACTTGTTGATCTGCGACGAGCCCACCACCGCACTCGATGTCACCGTGCAGGCGCAGATCCTCGAGGTCCTCAAAACCGCCCGGGACGTCACCGGGGCCGGGGTGCTGATCATCACGCACGACCTCGGTGTGGTCGCCGAGTTCGCCGACCGGGCGCTGGTGATGTACGCGGGGCGGGTCGTCGAATCCGCCGAGGTGCACGACCTTTACCGGGACCGCCGAATGCCCTACACCGTCGGACTGTTGGGCTCGGTTCCGCGGCTGGACGCCGCACAGGGCACCCGGTTGGTGCCGATCCCCGGCGCACCGCCGTCGTTGGCCGGTCTGGATCCCGGCTGTCCGTTCGCCCCGCGCTGCCCGCTGGCCATCGACGAATGTCGGCTCGAGGAGCCGGAATTGCTTCCCGTCGGTGCCGACCATCGGGCGGCCTGCATCCGCACCGATCAGGTGGGCGGCCGCAGCGCCGCGGACATCTACGGCGTCAGCACCACGGCACAGTCGGTGAGACCCGATGGCTCGTCGGTCGTCGTCCGGGTGCGTGACCTGACCAAGACCTACCGACTGACCAAGGGCGTGCTGCGCCGCCGCGCCGGCGAGGTGCGCGCCGTCGACGGCGTCAGTTTCGAGCTGCGGGAGGGCCGTACCCTCGGCATCGTCGGCGAGTCCGGTTCGGGGAAATCGACCACGTTGCACGAGATCCTGGAACTCACCGGGCCCCAATCGGGATCGATCGAAGTGCTGGGCACCGATGTCACGACGCTGAGCTCAGCGAGCAGGCGGTCGCTGCGACGCGACATTCAGGTCGTGTTCCAAGACCCGGTCGCCTCACTGGACCCGCGCCTGCCGGTGTTCGAGCTTCTCGCCGAACCGCTGCGCGCCAACGGGTTCGACAAGGGCCGCACCAACGCGCGCGTCGCCGAGCTGCTCGAGATCGTGGGCCTGCGCCGCGCCGACGCGATCCGCTACCCCGCCGAGTTCTCCGGCGGGCAGAAGCAGCGCATCGGCATCGCACGTGCGCTGGCGCTGCAACCGAAGATCCTGGCGCTCGACGAACCCGTCTCCGCGCTCGACGTCTCCATCCAGGCCGGGATCATCAACCTGCTGCTCGACCTGCAAGCGCTCTTCGGCTTGTCCTATCTGTTCGTCTCCCATGACCTTTCGGTGATCAAGCACCTCGCCCACGAGGTGGTCGTGATGCGTTCCGGAACGGTCGTCGAGCGGGGCGACAGCCGGCAGGTCTTCGACAACCCGCAACACGAATACACCCGGCAACTGCTGAACGCCGTGCCGCGACCCGATCCGGGCGCTCGTGGCTAGCCGCGGCATCCGTTTGGCGGCAGCGCTTTTCGCGATGGCGCTGGCGCTGTCGGGTTGCTCGCCGGCCATCAACCTGATTCCGGAAACGGGGCAAAACGCGCGGATCGGGACGTCCAGCGACATCAACCCGCGCGATCCGGCCACCCTGCGAGACGGCGGTGACCTGCGACTCGCGCTCACCGCCTTCCCGCCGAACTTCAACATTTTGCACATCGACGGCAATTCCGCCGAGGTCGCCGCGATGATGAAGGCCACCCTGCCGCGCGCCTTCGTCATCGGGCCGGACGGCTCGACGACGGTCGACACCAACTACTTCACCAGCATCGAACTGACCGGAACCGCACCGCAAGTGGTGACCTACACGATCAACCCCAAGGCGGTGTGGTCGGATGGCACCCCGATCACCTGGGAGGACATCGCCAGCCAGGTTCACGCGCTGAGCGGCGCCGACAAGAATTTCGAGATCGCCGGGCCCAGCGGCGCCGAGCGCGTCGCCTCGGTGACCCGCGGCGTCGACGACCGGCAGGCCGTCATGACCTTCGCCAAGCCGTACGCCGAGTGGCGCGGCATGTTCGCCGGCAACGGGATGCTGCTGCCCAAGAGCATGACGGCTACCCCCGAGGCGTTCAACAAGGGCCAGCTGGACGGGCCGGGTCCGTCGGCCGGCCCATTCATCACCACCTCGTTGGATCGGACGACCCAGCGGATCGTGTTGAGCCGCAACCCGAAATGGTGGGGCCCGCGGCCGCGCCTGGACAACATCACCTACTTGGTGCTCGACGACGCCGCGCGGCTGCCGGCCCTGCAGAACAACACGATCGACGCCACCGGGGTCGGCACCATCGATCAACTGACCATCGCGCAGCGCACCAAGGGAATCACGATCCGGCGCGCCCCCGCCCCGGCCTGGTCGCACATCACCTTCAACGGCGCCCCGGGGTCGATCCTGGCCGACAAGGCGTTGCGGGTCGCGGTGTCCAAGGGCATCGACCGCCAGACCATCGCCAAGGTCGTCCAGTACGGCCTCACCAGCGACCCGGTGGCGCTGGGCAATCACATCTACGTCGCGGGCCAGAAGGGCTACCAGGACAACAGCGCCGTGGTTCCCTACGACCCGGCCGCGGCCAAGCGCGAGCTCGATGCCCTGGGCTGGAAGCAGGTCGGCCAGTTCCGGGAGAAGGACGGTCGCCCGCTGGTCATTCGTGATCTGTTCTACGACGCCCAGGGCAGCCGACAGTTCGCGCAGATCGCCCAGCACAGCCTCGCCCAGATCGGCGTCAAGCTCGAGCTTGTCGCCCGCGCGGGCAGCGGCTTTTTCACCAACTACATCAACGTCGGCGCCTTCGACCTCGCCCAGTTCGGTTGGCTCGGGGACGCTTTCCCGCTCTCGTCGTTGACCCAGATCTACAAGTCCGACGGGGAAAGCAACTTCGGCAAGATCGGCAGCCCGCAGATCGACGCCGCCATCGAGCGGACCCTGGAAGAACTCGATCCCGACAGGGCGCGGGCGCTGGCCAACGACCTCGACCGGCTGATCTGGGCGGAGGGGTTCAGCCTGCCGCTCACCCAGTCGCCCGGGGACGTCGCGGTGCGCAGCACGCTGGCCAACTTCGGCGCGGCCGGCCTGGGCGACCTGGACTACACCGCCATCGGATTCACGCGCAGCTGAGCCGGCGCAACAGCCGCGTAGGGACCGGCAGCGCCCCTTCGGCGGCGGCCGCCGTTTCGATCAACTTCCACAGCAGCCGCACCTCGGGGCGCGGCGGCAGCGCGTCCAGCGCCGACGCCTGGGCGGCAAGCCCTTTCAGGTCGCCGCGCCCCACCGCCTCGGCGGCGGCGAGAGCGACGGGCTCGCGGAAATCCAGCGCGCTGTGCGCCATGCTCGGCAGGCTCAAGAGCACCGCATCGGGCAGCAGCGACGCGACGCGCTCGGCCACCGCCGGCGGGGTGATGAGGTCACGGCCGCCGGAAATCACCGCGGTGGGCCAGTTGAAGTTCGGCATTTCCGTGGGCAGGTCATAGGGCTCGTCCTCGAAAGTCACTCGCTGCGTGCGCGCTTCGCTTTCGGCCACTGCGGGGTCCAGCGGCAGGCCGTCGGGTTCGGCGGCGTAGTCCAGCTCGCGGAACGCGATGCGGCTCACCAGATCTTCCTCGTAGCGGAACGGCAGATTGCTCAGGGTGGTGAACCGGGATAGCGTCCACCACAAGAGTTTCCGGCGCTGCAGTAACAGATCGAGTTGACGCTCGAGCAGGTCGGCGCCGCCGTAGCCGTAAATGGTCGCGACGACGTGTGTCGCCGCCGGGGTCATGACGCCGGCGTCGACCAGTTTGCGCATTTTCGGTGCCAAGGCGGCGGTTTCGGGGCTGTCGCCCCGGAGCAGCAGCCGGCGAATCGCCCGGCGCACGATGACGATGTCGTGCCGCGACAGCAGCGGCGAATCGAGCACCATCGCGTGCACGCGGTCGGGATGGCGCACACCCACTCCGGCCGCGATATAGGTGCCGTAGGACGCGCCATAGATGTCGGCCGAGTCGGAGTGGGCGTCGTCGAGCACCGCCGCCACGTCGTCGACGACCTGATTCACGGTCATGGACTGCGGGGGCAGGTCGGCACCCGAATCGTCGTGGCGCGACATCCCCACCCCGCGGTGTTCGATCATGATGACGTCGAGACCGGCCGCCGCCGCGCGCCTGCGCAGTCCCTTGTACATCTGCACCGACGCCACGCCCGGCCCGCCGGGGATGATGACCAGCGGGTGGCGGGACTTGCGGCCCGTGCGCACGTAGTACAGATCGAACTCGGCGGCGCTGTGCGGCGAGATCGGCCGGCGCACGGCGCGCACGCCGGGCAATTCCGCCAGCTTCTGCTGCACCCGGCTCCGCTTCGCGTTCATCGTCATTCGTGTCGGACCGCCATGGCCCCATTCTGCAGGCAGCGCATCCCGGCACGCGCCGAGTCGTCACGCCCGGCGGTATCGGCTGAGGTCAGCGGCCCTCAGGCGGTGAGGTCGATGCGATGCGCGCCCCGCACACCGTCGTAACGGTCGGGACTGCAGGTGAGCACGATCACCTGCCCGTGAGTGCCGACGCTGTCGAACAGCTGACCCATTTTGGCCAGCCGGTCGGGGTCGGTGAAACCCAGTGCGTCGTCGACGACCACCGGCACGGCGTCCTCCTTGGCGACCAGGGCGGCACCGGCCAGCCGGGCCAGGATGCCCAGTTGCTCCTTGGCGCCGCCCGACAACGATTCATAGGGCACCGTGATGCCGTTGAGCGTGCGGCTACGGATGCACAGGTCGCTGTCGATGTCGACCTCGAAACTCGGCCCGAACACGGGACGTCCGAGCCGCTGCAGCTCCGCGCGATAAGGCTCGACGTAGCGTCTGCGCGTGGTGTCGCGGTGACGCGTCATGACCGAGCGCAGCAGTTTCGCGGCCCGGGCCCGCGCGCCGATCTGACTGTGCTCCGTGGCGGCGTGCTCGCGCTCCGTTTCCGCGGCGTCCAGCTTGCCCTGGCGCCCCTCACTGCCGAACACCGAGAGTTCGATGGTGATCTCACGCAACGCGCGGGCGGCCTCTTCGTAGCGCTCCCGCAGCGACTCGGCTTCCTTTGTGGCCTCGGCCAATTCGGCGGCAACGGCATCGGGGGACGCGGCGGCCAAGGCGGCGGCGAGCTCGCCGACTCGTTGGTCCGCGGCCTGCTCGGCCCGCAACGCCGAGTCCGCCGACGCCGCGAGTTCCTCGTCGCTGACCGAGGCGCGCTCGGCGGCCAGCCGGCCCGCGGCCGCCTGCAGCTCGGCCCGCTGGGCTTCCAACGTGTTCTGCAGAACGGTTGCCCGGGTGGATAACTCGGCCAGCGCCGCGGCGGCGGCGGTGGCGGCCTGGCGGTGAGCCTCGCAGTCGGTCGACGCCGCCGCATGACCCTGCTGGGCCACGTCGAGTTCGGCGCGGGCGGCGCCGATGTCCGTGGCACCGGGCGCCGGCTCGGCCGGCTGCTGGGCCCGCAGCCGCGCCAGGCGCGAGCGCATCTCGTCGATCTGCTCGTCGCCGCACAGACCGGCCAGCGTGGCGCCGAGCTGATCGCGGGTGCTCATTAGCTCGCGGCGCCGCTGGTCGGCCGAACGCGCGGCGGCGAGATCGGCCACCTCGGCGGCGGCCAGCGCCGCGGTCATTTCTTGTTGTGCTGCAGCATGTTTCGCGTGGATGTCCAGGGTGGTCGCGCCAGGGGTGACCCGGGCGGTCAGGACGTCGGACACCTCGACCACGGTGGACCCGGCGGCGGTGATCGACCAGCTCTGCCCCGCCGACAACGAGATCCGCTCACCGCCGACCACCAGGTGAATGTCCGCGGCGGCGGTGAATTCGATCGCCGCCGACGTCGACGCCAACTGGTCCCCGATGCGATCGACCGCGGCGCAGGCGTCCTCGATTCGTCGCAGCAGTTCCTCGGTGACGGCGATCGTGCTGAGCTCGGCGCAGATTCGCTCACGATCCCGCTCGATGGCGTCGACCTTGGCCAGCCGGGTGCTCAACCGGTCGACCTCCTCGAGGTCGGCGAGCCGGTCGACGCCGCGGCGCGCGGCGTCGACCCGGCACTGCAGGTCGGCCAGGACTTGGGTGGCCCGCTGGAGCGTGGCTTCGCACGCCTCGGCCTCGGCGCGCGCCGACGCGTGCGCGGACGCGGCTTGGTGCGCCTGGGCTTCCGTTTCGGCGACAGCGCCGGCGCGGGCGTCGATTTCGGCGAGCAGCTGTAAACGGCCGGTGTGGGCGGCGGTCGCCGCGGCGCTAGTGGCCGCCGCGGCGGCGGCAACCAATTGGGCTTCGCGCTGCTGCGCGGTGAGCTCGGCGATCCGGTCGGCGGCTTCCCGGGCGGCCGCCACGCGCGGGCCGGCGGCGATGCGCCGCTGGGAGAAGTCGGCCACCTGCTCGGTCAAAACGGCGTGGCGAGCGACCCGGTCGTCGACCTCGGCGACGGCGGCCGCGCACTCGGCGACCGCGGCCTCGGCATCGGCGAGCCGGGCGATCGCGGCGGCCCACTGCCCCGTCGGACGCCCGGTCGGGGTGAAGTACCGCGCGTATTCGGTGTCGATCCGCTCGATCAGCAACGGCTCGGTGCCACAGAGCCCGCCGCTGTCGCCGGCGGCCACATCGAGCGCGCGTGACAGCGCGTCGCATCCCGACAAGTCCACCGCGGCCGTCGACGTCGACTGCAGCACACGTTGGGCATGCCAGAGGTCGCTGTCCACCGTCTCGGCCAGCATCGCCCGCACCCGTTCGTGGGCTTCGTCGCCGGTCAGCTGTTCGCGGCACGGCGTGATGATCGTCAGCTCCGTCTCGCACTTCTTGTGAAACCGCTTGCGATAGATGAAACGGTAGGGGCCGCAACTGATTTCGGCGGAGACCTCGGAGCCCACGTCGCTGTGGGTGGGTTTGACCTGCTTGACTTCCTTCTTCGTCGACCGATCCCGGGACTCCAGGAGCAGGTCCAGCGCCTCGATCATCGACGACTTGCCGATCTCGTTGGCGCCGCACACCACCACGACGCCGTGGTCGGGGAATTCGATCTCCCGGTGCGAGATGCCGCGGTAGTTCGTCAGGATCAACCGGTGCAGCTTCACGCCGCGCCCCGATCGGCGAGGCGCAGCAGCAGCGCCAGCGCCGCCTGGGCGTCGACGGCGGTGGCGGAATCCTCCTCGCGGGCCGTCGCCACCAGCTCCTCGACCGCCGCGGCGGCGAATCCCCCGATCCCGAGATCGCTGAACTCGCCGTCAGCGGGGATCACCGCCAGGTCGGTGTGCCGTTCCCACAGGCCCAGCCAGGCGAACAACCGCGCGTATTTGTCCAGGCAGGCGTCCAGGGCGGCGCGGTCGGTGACCGTCAACGAGCCGGTGAGCGCCAGGCGCACCACGGTTCGGTCCTTGTCGGTCATCAGGTCCAGGTTCACGTCGAGGTCGGCGATGTCGCGGCTCGTGTCGACCTGACGGTGCAGCGTGACGAAGCGCCAGCGTCCGACGTCTCGTGCGGTCACCGAGACCGCGCCCCGCGGGTCGGTTTCGTCGACGTCCACGACCAGGACGTGGCCCGGGTCGGATTCCACGTCATCGAAGTTGGTGACTTCCGGCGATCCGGAATACCAGACCCGGCCGCTGTCGCCGACCTGGGTCAGAGAGTGCTTGTCCCCCAGCGCCACATAGTGCACCGCGCCGCGGGACAGCGCGTCGTCGAGCGTGGCGAGCCGGATCAGCGACGGCTTGTCCTTGTCGGGGTCCAGGACGTCGACCCCGCCGTGCGCGACGAGGATTCGGGTGCCCGCGGCCGCGGGCAGGCCGTCGAGGACGTCGGCGACCAGGTCGGTGGTCGGCACCTTCGACCGCCACGGCGCGGCGACGATCTCCAGGCCGGGGCGCACCTGATGCACGCCGGCACGGTCGAGCACCACGACGTTGTCGGGACGCTCGGCGGCGAACAGCGCGCTGGTGTACACCGATGAGGCGTCCAGTGGGTCGTGGTTGCCCGGAAGCAGATACACCGGAATTCCGATGGCGCGCATGGCTTCCAGGGACTGTCCGATGACCGTCGGCGGGAGCTGGTTGTGCTCGAAGACGTCGCCCGACACGACGACGAACTCGGCGCCCACCTCCGCGGCGAGCGCCCCCAGACCGGCAACCGCGTCGCGGCGGGCCGCCGAGTAGCGTGGCTGGGCGTCGCCGGCGAGGAAGTGCCGGGTCATGCCCAGTTGCCAGTCGGCGGTGTGCAGGAATCGCATGTGGGCGACCCCCTTTCGAACTGCGTGTTTACTCCGGGCATCGCGAGTTTAGGTCTGCGCACCGACAAGACGCGGGACCTCGATCGGCAGGTCTTGGCACTGCGCAAATTCCGGCGCAGCGGGCGTGGCCGGCGGGGTGCCACACTGGTTAATCTGATCCTTCGTGACTGCCGAGCGCACCCTGCTGTTGATGCGGCATGCGAAGTCCGACTACCCGGCCGGGGTCGCCGACCACGATCGGCCGTTGGCGCCCCGCGGCGTCAGGCAAGCCGGGCTCGCCGGCGACTGGCTGCGCGCCCACGTGCCCCCCGTCGACGGGGTGCTGTGTTCCACGGCGACCAGGACCCGCGAGACACTGCGGAACACCCGCATCGCTGCGCCGGTGCGATACAGCGAACGTCTCTACGCCAGCACCCCGGGCACGCTGATCGACGAGATCAACACGGTGGACGACGGCATCGGCACGCTGCTCGTCATCGGACACGAGCCGACGATGTCGGCGCTTGCGCTGGGGCTGGGCCGCGCCGGCGGCACCGACGCCGCTGCGGCCGAACGCATTTCGGCCAAGTTCCCGACGTCGGCGATCGCGGTCCTCGCGGTGCCGTGCGCGTGGAAGGAGCTGGAACTCGGGGGTGCGTCGCTGATCGACTTCGTCGTTCCGCGCTGAGCCCACAACGCTGCGCCGAACGTCGACTTGTTGGGCTCAAAACGCGAAATCGACGACAACAAGTCGACGTTCGGCGTGGTGGCGCAACCTCCGGCTAGGAGTTGGTGGCCAGCGTCAGTTCCATCAGCTTGATGGCCTGCCCGCACGCATCGATTCCCGGCGCCTGCGGGTTGACCCACCAACCGACCACCCCGGCCGCGTCGCTGGCCACGCCGCACGCGCCGTTGGCGTCGTCGGGACGCATCACGATCGAGTCGATCCCGGCGATGGGCCGCGACTCGATCTTGTACTTCAAGAACTCCGCGACCTTGCGCTCGTTGCTCAGGCTGCCCTGCTCGAACCAGAACCGGGTGATGTCGATCAGGCCGGCCGGGTTGGCCGCCTGCCACCGGCAGATCGCGCCGACGAACGTGCTCTGAATGTCGAGCGGGTCGGCCCCCACGGTCTTGGCCAGGATGTCGCTGGTCAACACCTCACATTCCTTGAGCAGGTTCGGGTACTGCTGCTGGGAGTTGTTGTTGCGGGGCACGTTGCCGCCCGCCTTGACCGCGTTGCCGCCGATCGACCTGGAGCAGCCCGTCAGCACCAGCAGCGCGGCCAGCAAAACCACGGCGGCGCGCATCGAGGCCCTCATTTCGAGTTCGCAATCGACTGACGAGCCAGCTCTTTCGCGATATCGCACGGCGGCGGGAACGGCTTCTGACTGAAACTGATAGACCACTCGATGAAGTCGTCCTGGAACTGAATGCCTACTTCGCACAGCGAGTCACCCAGGTTGGGCTCGTTGCCGACGGCGATGAAACCGCCGTGGCCGTTGATGTTGATGTCGTCGACGCTGGCACGTGAGAGCTCCTCGGTCTTGCGTTCGCGTCCGATCGGGCTGCCGCGATACCAGGAGAAGGAGAAGTGCGGCCCGAGGATGCCGCCCCCGGCAAGCCATTGACAGCCGACGGAGTTGCGGGCGGTGTTGATCAACCCGGTCACCCGGGTCAGCTCGGCCACCGTCTGGTCGCTGATGCCGCCGCACTGCGGGAACATCGGCCCGTGGTTGCCTTGCCCCTTCTGCGGCGTCGACGACGCCGTCGCCCCGGGTTTGTTGCCGCCGGAATCGGAGCAGGCGGCAACGGCGGGAATCAGGATCGTCAATGCTGACGCCACAAGAGCCAGCGCCCTCGCGCTACGCCGCACCGCTACCCTGCTTCCGTTCCGCCCGCTGCTCGTCCACACGATGCACTGTAGCGGCAGCCCAGCGGGTCAACCACCGACGCGCCTGAGCAGGTATTTCAATGTCGCCGACGAGTGCCGTGCGCGCGTTGACCATCGCCGGTTGGCGGGGACGCCCGGGCCGCCGGTGTGCGACAGTTACCCCATGCTCCTGGCACTGCTGCGCCAGTACATCCAGCCGTACCGCCGGCTGGTCGCGGTGCTGATGGTGCTGCAGCTGATCAGCAACCTCGCGTCGCTGTACCTGCCGACCGTCAACGCGGCCATCATCGACGAGGGCGTCGCCAAGGGCGACACCGCCGCGATCGTCCGGCTGGGCATCGTGATGCTCGGGGCCACCGGCTTGCAGGTGTTGTGCTCGGTCGGCGCGGTCTATTTCGGCTCCCGGACCGGGATGGGCTTCGGCCGCGACCTGCGCGCGGCGGTGTTCGAACACGTCCTCACCTTTTCCGAGCGCGAGAGCGCCCGATTCGGCGCGCCGACCTTGCTGACGCGCAGCACCAACGACGTGCGGCAAATCCAGTACCTGGTGCAGATCACGGCCACCGTGCTGGTGACGGCCCCGATCATGTGCCTCGGCGGAATCGTCATGGCCCTGCGCCAGGAGGCGGCGCTGACGTGGCTGTTGCTGGTCAGCGTGCCGGTCATGGCGGTGACCAACTACTGGGTGATGTCGCACATGCTGCCGCTGTTCCGCAGGATGCAGGGCCTGATCGACGGCATCAACCGCGTGATGCGCGACCAGCTGGCCGGCGTGCGGGTGGTCCGCGCGTTCGCCCGGGAAGGTTTCGAGCGCGACCGCTTCGCGCGCGCCAACGCCGCGCTGTCGAACACCGCATTGACCGCGGGCAACTGGCAGGCGTTGATGCTGCCGGTGACCACGCTGACCATCAACGTGTCCAGCGTCGCGCTGATCTGGTTCGGGGGGCTGCGCATCGATCGCGGCCAGATGCAGGTCGGCTCGTTGACCGCCTTCCTGGCGTACTTCACGCAGATCCTGATGGCCGTGCTGATGGCGACGATGACGCTGGTGGTGTTGCCGCGGGCGTCGGTGTGCGCCGAACGGATCACCGAGGTGCTCACCACCCGTCCCGCCGTCACCGACCCGCCCGGCCCGGCGTCTCCCCCGGGCAAAATCACCGGTGTGGTCCGCCTGGACGGCGCAACATTCACCTATCCCGGCGCCGATCGCCCGGTGCTACAAGACATTTCGTTCATCGCCCGGCCCGGGACAACCACCGCGATCGTCGGCAGCACGGGATCGGGAAAGTCGACACTGATCTCCTTGATCTGCCGGCTCTACGACGTGACCGGCGGAACCGTCCTGGTCGACGACATCGACGTCCGCGATTACCACACCGAGCGGCTGTGGTCGGCGATCGGTCTGGTCCCCCAGCGCGGCTACCTCTTTTCAGGAACGATCGCCGACAACCTGCGTTACGGCGCCGCCCCGGGGCACGACATCACCGGCGACGAGATGTGGGAAGCGTTGCGGGTGGCCGACGCCGACGGGTTCGTGCGCGCGCACCCAGACGGGCTGCAGATGCGGGTGGCCCAGGGCGGCATCAACTTTTCCGGCGGGCAGCGGCAACGACTCGCCATCGCCCGGGCGGTCATCCGCCGCCCCGCCGTCTATCTGTTCGACGACTCCTTCGGCGCCCTCGACGTGCACACCGACGCGCGGGTGCGCGCCGCCCTCAAGCCGATATCGAAGGAAGCCACCGTCATCGTTGTCACCCAACGGGTTTCGACTGCCGCCCAGGCCGACCAGGTGATCGTCATCGACGGCGGAAGACTGGTCGGCGCCGGCACGCATGAGTCGCTGCTCGCCGACAGCGCCACCTACGCGGAATTCGCCGACTCACAAGCCGTGGGCGCCTTGCCGTCAGGCCACGTCGGGGGCGCGCAATGACCTCGTCGACCAGCACCGCGGCCCGCGCCGTGGCCCCGCCGCCGGCCGGGCGATCCCGCGATTTCTGGGGTTCGGCCGCCCGTTTGGTGAAACGACTTGCGCCGCAACGCAGACTGAGCATCGCGGTGATCACACTGGGCCTCGCGGGCACGGTGATCGGCGTGATCGTCCCGCGGATCCTCGGCCATGCCACCGATTTGCTGTTCAACGGCGTCATCGGGCGGCAGCTTCCCGCCGGCATCAGCAAGGCACAGGCCGTCTCGGCCGCTCGCGGCCGGGGCGAGAACACCTTCGCCGACTTGCTGTCCGGAATGAACGTGGTGCCGGGCCACGGCGTGGCCTTCGGGGCGGTCACGCGGACGCTGACGCTGGCGCTGGCCCTCTATCTCGTTTCCTCGGTGCTGATTTGGGCGCAGGCCCGGCTGCTCAACCTCACCGTGCAGCGCACCATGGTGGCGTTGCGTTCCGACGTCGAGGACAAGATTCACCGGTTGCCGTTGTCGTACTTCGACGGGCGCCAGCGCGGCGAGCTGCTCAGCCGGGTGACCAACGACATCGACAACGTCCAGTCGTCGCTGTCGATGACGATCAGCCAGCTGCTGACTTCGGTCCTGACGGTGGTGGCGGTGTTGGCGATGATGCTGTCCATTTCGCCGCTGCTGGTGGGGATCACGGTGCTGACGGTGCCGCTGTCGCTGCTGGCGACACGGGCGATCGCACGGCGTTCCCAGCGGCTGTTCCTCGCCCAATGGGCGAGCATCGGGCGCCTCAACGCCCACATCGAGGAGACCTACAGCGGATTCACGGTGGTCAAGACATTCGGCCACCAGGCCGCGGCCCGCGAGCAGTTTCGGGCCCTCAACGGCGACGTCTACCGGTCCAGTTTCGGCGCCCAGTTCTTCTCCGGGCTGGTGGCACCCGCGACCACGTTCATCGGCAACGTCGGCTACGTGGCCGTCGCCGTGGTGGGTGGCCTGCGGGTGGCCACCGGGCACATCAGCCTGGGCAACATCCAGGCGTTCATTCAGTATGTGCGGCAATTCAATTCGCCCCTGAGCCAGCTGGCCGGGATGTACAACACCCTGCAGTCGGGGGTGGCCAGCGCCGAACGCGTCTTCGCCCTGCTCGACGAGCCCGAAGAATCGCCGGATCCCCAGCCCGCGGCGCCCCCGCCCGCCGATGGCGCCCCACGCTCGAGCGGCCGCGTGGAATTCGCGCATGTCAGCTTCGCCTACCGGCCGGGCGTCCCGGTGATCGACGACCTGTCGCTCGTGGCCGAACCGGGTAGCACGGTGGCGATCGTCGGACCGACCGGGGCGGGCAAGACCACGCTGGTGAACCTGTTGATGCGGTTCTATGAGGTCGATTCCGGCCAGATCCTCCTCGACGGGGTGGACATCACCACGTTGGACCGGCATTCGCTGCGGTCGCGGATCGGCATGGTGCTGCAGGACACCTGGCTCTTTGACGGGACGATCGCGGAGAACATCGCCTACGGGCGCCCCGAGGCCGGCGACGACGAGGTGGTGGCGGCCGCCGAGGCAGCGCACGTCGACCCGTTCGTGCGGTCGCTGCCGGCCGGCTACCAAACCCGGGTCAGCGGCGACGGCGCCAACATCAGCGCCGGCGAAAAGCAACTCATCACCATCGCGCGCGCGTTCCTTGCCCGCCCGCAGCTGCTGATCCTGGATGAGGCGACCAGCTCGGTCGATACCCGCACCGAGGCCCTCATCCAGCGCGCCATGTGCGATCTGCGCCGGGATCGGACGAGTTTCATTATCGCGCATCGTCTTTCGACGATCCGCGACGCCGATCGGATCCTGGTGATCGAGGGGGGCCGGATCGTCGAACAAGGCAACCACGCCGAGCTGCTGGCCCGGCGCGGCGCCTACTACGCCATGACCCGCGCATGACAACCGCAGCCGGCGCCGCGGCCACGAAAGGCTGGCCCGCCGATTGTCGGCGTTATCATGCGGCGCGACGGGTGGGCGCTTACCGTCATGATTGCTCGGTCACGGGTCGACGATCGGGCGTGCGTCCGCAACGTTGCCACGGGACGGCGGGCCGGGGGTCGGGTTGGAAGGATGAGCAATGAGCGACGAACAGGCCTCACGGGCGGGGTCGATGTTCGGGCCCCTACCACCTGAAACGGCTGCTGGGCCGCGGTGGGATGGGTGAGGTCTACGAGGCCGAACACACCGTCAAAGAGTGGACCGTGGCGGTCAAACTTCTCTCCGAAAGCTTCAGCAGAGACCCCGTCTTCCGCGAGCGGATGAAACGCGAGGCCCGCACCGCCGGACGTTTGCAGGAACCCCATGTGGTGCCCGTGCACGACTACGGCGAAATCGACGGCCAGATCTTTTTGGAGATGCGCTTGGTCGAGGGCACCGACCTGGACAGCGTGCTGAAGCGCTTCGGCCCGCTGACCCCGCCACGCGCGGTCGCCGTCATCACCCAGATCGCCTCCGCGCTCGATGCCGCGCACGCCGCCGGCGTCATGCACCGCGACGTCAAACCGCAAAACATCCTGGTCACCGCGGACGACTTCGCCTACCTCGTCGACTTCGGCATCGCCAGCGCCACCACCGACGAGAAACTCACCCAACTGGGCACCGCGGTCGGCACCTGGAAATACATGGCGCCCGAACGGTTTTCCGACGCCGAGGTCACCTACCGGGCCGACATCTACGCGTTGGCGTGCGTGTTGTTCGAGTGCCTGACCGGGGCGCCGCCCTACCGGGCCGACAGCGCCGGCATGCTGGTCTCCGCCCACATGATGGACCCCATACCCGCGCCCAGTCAGCGGCGCCCGGATATCCCCAAGGCCTTCGATGCGGTGATCGCCCGCGGCATGGCCAAAAGGCCCGAGGACCGCTACGCGAGCGCGGGCGACCTCGCGCTGGCCGCCAAGCAGGCGCTGAGCCACCCCGATCAAGACCGCGCCGCCACCATCTTGCGCCGCAGCCAAGAAGCCGCACTGCCCACGGCCGTCAACCCCGATCCCCGGCTGAGCACCGCGCCGCCTCCCCGGCCGTACCAGCCCGCGTTCAACACCCCGCCGCCGTCGCCGGCCGGGGCGCCGTATTACCAAGGCGCCAGCGCCAATTGGGGCGGCCCGCCCCCGCAATTCGCCAATGCGGCGCCGTGGGGTCAGCCCCCGCCCGGGCCGCGCCGCAACGTCTGGCTCATCGTCGCGGCCGTCGCCGCGGTGTTCGTTCTCCTCGGGAGCGGGTTGGGCATCTGGCTGGTCACGCGGCCCGATCCCGAACCGCCCACCCCCGCGCCGCTGGAGGCCGACCGTCTCAGCGCCCTGCTGCTCGGCCCGTCCGATATCAATACCGTGATGGGCTCGTCGACGATGCAGCCGGGCAAACCCATTACGTCGACCGACCATTCGTCGGTGACGGTGTCGACGCCCGACTGCCAGGGCGCGCTCTACACGACCCAAGACCCGGTGTATGCGGGCACCGGTTACACCTCGGTGAGTGGACTGGTGTCCTCGGAGCCGGGCGACAACTACGACCACTGGGTGAACCAGGCGGTGGTGCTGTTTCCGTCCGCCGACAAGGCCAAGAGTTTCCTGGAGAACTCTGCGGAGAAGTGGAAGGGCTGCGCCGGCAAGACGGTCACGGTCACGAACAAGAGCAAGACCTATCGGTGGACGTTCGCTCAGGTTCAGGGGAGCCCGCCGAAGATCACGCTGATGGACACCCAAGAAGGCGCCGACGGTTGGGAGTGCCAGCGCGCACTGACCGTGGCCAACAACGTGATCGTCGACATCAACGCGTGCGGGTATCACATCAGCGACCAGGGCGCCCAGATCGCGGACAAGATCGCCGCCAGAATCGCCGACGAGTAGCCGGACGGTTACGTGCCAACGCCGTTAGGGCGTCACGGCATTGCTACGACTGCAGATCGGGACCCTGCGCGCGCAGGTCGTCGACCGCCGTCATCGCGTCGCGCAATTTGGCCAGCCATTCCTCGGCATGTTCGCCGACCAGCCTCACCGACCAGGCCAGGGCGTCGGCGCGCGACCGCGCGACGCCGGCATCCACCAACGTGTCGAGCACCTGACGTTCGGGCTGCTTCAGCCGGGTCATGACAGGTACTGCGATGTGGGTGAACAGGATTCGCTCCGAGCCGACCTCGACCCCCCAGGAAACCTTGCGTCCGTAGCGATCCTGGGCTTCGTCGGCGATGTGCATTCTCTCGGATCGCGTCTCCTCGCGGAATCGCGACGCCCGTCCCGCCGCGCGGGCCTCACTCTCCCCGCTCTCGGCGCTCGCCGTGTCCGGGAGCCTTCCGATGACGGTGATCTCTTCGCGGTCGACGATCACCGTGGGGTCGCCGTCGAACCACTTCTCGGGAAGGCGTCCGGCGAACCATTCCGCGGCGTCGCCGGCGTCAGGTTGCTGGGCTTGCTGCCAGCCTCCGGGGCGACCGTACCGCCGCCCATGGGTGTGATGCGCTTTCATGATTACATGATTACACCGTTGCACGTATAACGGAACAGCGTTCGCCGGGGGCGAAAGACGGGCCGGTCGCCGAACTCATCTCCCCGCCTGAAAACCCGTTGATCCGGGCTGTTGTGCGGCGTATTTTTGGTAGCGAAGCAGGCCCGGGAAGCGACCAATTCGAAGCGCCGGAACACGGGGTAGGAATCCGGCCGCGTAGGACACGCGTAAGACGGAGTCAGACGCCCCCTGGAGTCGCACCGGGCCTGCCCATATTGATGTCACCGCGGCCGGCGGCCGTCAGTCCTCGGCGTCGCCGCGCCGGATGCGGAACAGTTTGACCTCGCCCTTGATGCCCTTGAGGTGGCGGGAGCCCGCGAACGATGCCGAAAACTCACCGCGCTCCCCGATGACGTCCCATACCGAATCCGCCGCCAGGACCGTGCCCGGGCGCGCCACGCTCGTGACGCGGCTCGCCACGTTGACCGGACTGCCGAACCAATCGCCGGCACGGCTTACCGCCATGCCGGAGGCCACGCCCGCCCGCAGCCGAGGGAAGTCGTTGTCGGAGTCGACGGCTTCGACCAGTTTCAGGACGACGTCGAGCAACGGTTGCGGCTCGGGGCAGACGAACATCACCGCGTCGCCGATGGTCTTGATGAAACGCACCGGAGGAACGGTCATGTCGCGGGCGAGGATGGCCAGCCGGTTGGCCAGATGCCCCAGCTCTTCGGGCGTGACCGCCTCACCGATCCGGGTGAAGCCGACCAGGTCGGCGAAGGCGACGCTGATTTGGCGCGCGCCCGGCAGCGGCTTGCCGGCGGCGCGCTCGGCGGCGTTGACCGCTTCGGTCTCCATCATGTGGCGCAGCTGCATGAACAGCATGTGCTGGATCATCGGGCCCAGCATGGGCGCGATTTTGGTCACCAAAGCCTTTGAGGCTTGCGCGATTTCGAGCTCGCTGGCGCCCGGGCGCATAATCGCCGAAAGCGCCGAGTACCGCATGACCTCGGCGGTCCGCGACAGACCTTCGGCGAGCACCCGGACCACGAGAATCACGTGCTCGGGGTCCAGGCCCAGCTCGACGAACCGCTGGGTGAAGGCGGCGGCATCGCCGTCGGCGCGCATGTGAACGGCCGCGTCAGGGTCGTCGACGCGGACCAGACCGATGGCGCGTTGCACGCGCTGCAGCAGTCCCAGGTCGATGCCGTGGGTCTCGCTGATCTCCCGCGTCGACACGTACGTGCCGTCGTCGCCGATGATGTGGCGGGTGGCCAGCAACAGAGGCGGATTGGTCGCCCGGATCTCCTCGGCGGTGATGCCCTGCTCGAAGAGCCACCGCACCAGTTCGGCCCGTTCCGTGCGCGCGGTTCCCTCGAGCCCTTCGAGCAGGTCGTCGATGGTGTGGTCGTCCCCGTCGTGCACGTCGCCAACGTACAACGCGGGGGCGTCATGATGTGACGTGATGAGCACACCGTTGCTGCGGGGATTCCCGCCGGTCTCGACGAGCGCGCCAGGACGCTGATTCTGGGGTCGTTTCCCAGTGCGCAATCACTGGTGGCGGACCAGTACTACGCCAATCCACGCAACGCGTTCTGGTCGATCACCGGTGAGCTTTTCGGCTTCGACGCCGCCGCGCCCTACGACAGGCGCCTGGCGGGACTGCAATCCCACGGAATTGCGCTTTGGGATGTTCTTCACACGTGCCGCCGCCGCGGCAGCGCCGACTCGGCCATCGATCCAACCAGCCTGACGGTCAACGACTTTGGCGCGTTCTTCGCCGACTACCCCGCCATCACGGCGGTGTACTTCAACGGCGCCAAGGCCGCTGAGCTCTACCGCCGGCGGGTGGTGTCGCCCGACGGGATCCAGTGCCACCGGCTGCCGTCGACCAGCCCGGCCCACGTGATGCGGCCGGGCGCCAAGCTCGCGGCGTGGGCTGTCGTCGCGCGGTGACTCACTCAAGACACCGGGGGCCGGCGAAGGGCCCACGGTCGAGCGGCTTCGATCTGCGCCGACAGCGACAACAGCGTCGCTTCGTCATAAGGCCGGCCGACGAGTTGGACCGACATCGGCATCCCGTCTGCGTCGAGGTCCCAGGGAACCACCGCGGCGGGCTGCCCGGTCAGGTTCCAGACCTGTTGGTACGGAACGTATTGCCCCACCCTCAGCAGGGTCGACACGGCGCCGCGCCGTTGGTAGGCGCCGATACGGGATGGGCCCGTTGCCGTTCCGGGCGTGACGACGACGTCGACATCGTCGAAGATCGCCTGGATCCGCGACACCACGGCCCCCTCGGCCGCCCGCAGGGACTCCATCCGGCGGTCCGAGAAGAAAGAACCCAAGCGGGCCATGTTGCGGGTGCGCGGTTCCAGGCGTTCCGGATGGGCCAGGGCGTCGGCGTCGTCGCAGATGCCGCGCAGGTAGCGGGGCAGGTAGTTGGTAAGGATCGCCGAGGCCGGATATTCCGGGTCGGCCGTGATGACGTCATGCCCGAGGTCGCGAAGCAACGCGCCGGCCTGGTCGACCGCGGCCAACTCCCGCTTGCCGACCCGAACCGGCAGCGGGGTTGGGACCTTGGTGCTCAACGCAATTCGCAGCCGGCCGGGGCTGCGGGTCGCCGCGGTCACGAACTCCCCCTCGGGCCCGGGCACCGTCGAGGTCGCGTCCAGGAACACGGCCGCGTCGATCACCGTGCGGGCGATAGGGCCGTTGACGCTCAACCCGTACCAGGCGTCGTCGTGGGGTTCCAGCGATACCCGATCGCACTGCGGCTTCAGGCCGAACACGCCGCACCAGGTCGCCGGGATGCGGATCGACCCGCCCCCGTCGGAGCCCAACGCCAGCGGGGCCAGCCCGGCCGCGACCGCGGCGGCGCTGCCGCCGCTGCTGCCGCCCGGCGTGCGCCTGGGATCCCACGGATTGCGGGTAGCTCCGAAGGTCAGCGACTCGGTGTACGGCAGCATCATCAGCTCGGGCACATTGGTCTTGCCGACGATGACGGCGCCCGCCGCGCGCAACCGGCGCACCACCTCGGCATCGGAGCTCACCGCGGGCCGGTGCCCGCCGCTGCCGAAGGTCGTCACCTCCCCGGCGACATCGACGTCGTCCTTGATCGCGACCGGCACGCCGAGCAGCGGCAGCCGTTCGCCCGCGTCCAGGCGGTCCTGCGCCACGGCGGCCTCGTAGCGAGCTTTGTCGGCGAGCACCACGCGGTAGCACCGCAGCTGGCTGTCGAGCTGCGCGATCCGCTCCAGGTAGACCTCGAGCAACTCCGGCGCGGTCAGTTCACCGTCGGCCAGCATGCGCGCTTGCGCCGCCGCGCCGGCGAAGGCGAGATCGTCGTTCACTGCGGCAGCGTAACCCCGTAATTGGGCCGGGCCCTGGCTGGAGTCGGCGGGGCCGCGGCGCGGCAACAAGTACCGTGGGCGACATGTCCTGCGTGTTCTGTGCGGTCGTCGCCGGGGAAGCTCCGGCCATCCGGATCTACGAAGACGACGACTACCTGGCGATCCTCGACATCCGGCCGTTCACTCGTGGCCACACGCTGGTGCTGCCCAAGCGGCACAGCGTCGACCTCACCGACACCACGCCGGAGACGCTGGCCGGAATGGTCACCCTGGGCCAACGCATCGCCCGGGCCGCGCGCACGACGGAATTGGCCGACGCGACCAACATCGCCATCAACGACGGCAGCGCCGCCTTCCAGACGGTGTTCCACATCCACCTGCACGTGTTGCCGCGCCGCAACGGCGACAAGCTGTCGGTGGCCAAAGGAATGCTGCTGCGCCGCGACCCCGACCGCGACGCCACCGGCCAGATTCTGCGCGACGCACTGGCCCGTATCGACGCAAGTCAACCGGATTAGGCCCGTGGCGGCCGTCCTGTGGCGGCACCGGAAACGGCACCAACCTGGCAAAAGCCACACTTAGCGCGCGTCTGCAGCGGTTTAATGCCCTGTAACTCGTGGTGATGCTGTTGTTTCTTCACCACACAACAGGGGAGCTCAAGCGGTGACGAAACGGCGGGCGGTGAATCCGTGGCGGCGGTCGGGGGTGCCGGCACCCGCCGGGTGGGTCCTCGTCTCCGTGTACGGCGTAGCCGGCGTGCTGATCGTGCTGTCGTCGTTCTGGGGATGGCGCGGCCCGTACGGGACCCACCCCATCAACGGGTTCGTCATCGCGGTGTGCCTTGCCATCGCGGCGGCGTACGCCGGGCGCGCGGCCCGCTTCAAGCCCCCGCGGCAACGATACGGATGGCTGGCGCTGGTGACGGCCCTGCTCGGCTGGGCGGCCGGCGAGGTCATCTGGGCGTTCTACGACGTGCGCCCGGAATTCGATCACGCCACCCACCCTGCGGCAACCGAGTTCGTGCTTCTGCTGTGGCCGGTCGGCGCCATGACGTCGTTGGTGCTGCTGTCCCAGTTGTCTCGCAAGAGCCCCCGGCGTCTGCTGCTCGACGGTCTCATCGTGGCGACGTCGCTGTTCGTCATCGCCTGGGTGTTCGTGGTCGAAGCGCAGCTGCAGGAGCATTCCGGCGCGCGGCTGGTGACCTCGGCGGAGGTCTTCGCCGACATCGTCCAGGTGACGACGGCGATCCTGATGCTGTCCCGGGCTCGTCCCGGCGACCGGCCGAGCCGCAGCCTGCTCGCCGCCGGCGTCGCGACCATCTGCATCGCCGACATGGCGCTGGTCTTCTATACCGGCATCGCCAGCTATCACACGGGCGGAGTCGGCGACCTGGTCCGAGTGGCGGGCCTGGCGTTACTGGCGCTCGCGGCCCTGGCCGCCGCGCACGAGCGTCCCGCGCCCGCGCCGCCGGATGAGACCGAGTTCCGGGCCCGGCTGTGGCTGCCCTACTTGCCGCTGATCCTCGCCGCCGCGGCGGGCTGGGCGCACGCGGCGGGCCATTCGATACACGACCCCATGCTCGCCGCGCTGGGCATCCTGGTGGCCGCCGTGCTGGCCCGGCAATTCGTCGTCCTGGTCGACAACCAGAATTTGTTGTCGGAGGTCGCGCGCGAGGCGTTTCGCGACAACCTGACCGGTCTGGCCAATCGCGCCCTGTTCCTGCAGCGCCTGGAACAGGCCGTCGCGCGCCGGCATCCCAACGGCATGCCCATCGCGGTGCTGTGCCTGGACCTCGACAACTTCAAGTCGGTGAACGACGCCCTGGGCCATCCGGCCGGCGACGAGCTTTTGGTCAGGGTGGCCGGGCGGCTCACTGCGGCGTTGGGGGAAAGCGGGACCATCGCCCGGCTCGGCGGCGACGAATTCGCGGCGGTCATCGAGGCTTCCGTCCAAGAATCGCAGGCGGCCGCGCACCGGATCCTCGACGCGTTCACCGGGGCGATTCTGATCGACGGCATCCCGATCATGGTCCGGCCCAGCATCGGATTCACGGTGTGCACCGGCGCATCGGCCTGCACGGTCGACCAGCTGCTGAGGCACGCCGACCTCGCCATGTACGCCGCCAAACGCGAAGGCGGGCAATGCATCCGCAGCTTCATGCCCGACCTGCCGTTGCCGTACGCGTTCCCGGCGTCTCCCGATTCGGGGGAATCCGCCGTGACGTCACCGGTCGATGGCGGCGGCGCCGCCGCGACGCCGCAGGCGTCACCGCCCGTTTCCGACGTCGCGACACCGACCACGAACTCGCCCTCCGGCGATGTCGCCGACGATGCCCCTCGGCCACCGAGGGGTATCCGGGTGGGCTTCGCGGTGCTGGCAATCGGTGTGATCGCCTTCGCCGCGTCCAGCGTCGCGCATCCGGACGCGGGACACGGCATGTTCTCCGCCACGACGCTGTATTCGGCGCTGACCGTGTTGGCCGCCGGTCTGGTTGTCCTTCGCGCGTACCGCGTCTCGGCGGACAGGTTGGCGTGGTCACTGATCGCCGCCGGGATGGCGTTCTCGGCCGCGGGCGACATCGTCTACGCGTTGTTCGTGCCCAACGGTCGCTCCCCGTCGGTGGCCGACCCGGTGTACCTGGCGTACTACCCGCTGGTGTACGCCGGGCTGCTGCTGCTCATGCGGGCACGGTTCAAGCGGTTGCCGATCCCGATTCAGCTCGACTCGCTGGTGTGCGCCCTGACGCTGGCGGCGGTGGCCGCGGCCGTGACGGAGGGCCCCATGCGGGCGGCGACGTCACGCACGCCCGCGACGGTGTGGATGGGATTGGTCTACCCCTGGATTGACCTGGTGCTCCTGGCCCTGGCCGCCGGCATGCTGCCAATACTCGGCTGGCGCAACGACTTTCGCTGGGTGCTGCTGATGACCGGGCTGGTCGTGTTTGCGGTGGCGGACGTGGCGTACCTGTTCCAGACGACGGCGGGCTCCTATCGGGTCGGCACCTTGCTGGATGCCTGCTGGCCGGCGTCGTCGTTGCTCATCGCGATGGCCAGCTGGTCCCCCTCGTCGCCGACGGCGCCAGTGCCCAGACACCGATTCAGCCCGTATGTCACCCCGGTGACGACGTCGGTTGTCGCGCTGGGAGTCATCGTCCTGGCGCATCATTCGCGGCCGGCGGCGACCCTGGCGGCGTTGAGCCTGGTCGTGGCGACCGCGCGATTCTCGCTCACCTTCCGGGACGTGAGCCTGTTGCACACGAACGCCAAGCACGCCATGACCGACGAGTTGACCGCGCTGCCCAACCGGCACTCGCTGGCCAGCGCCCTGACCGCGTTGCCCGCTACGGCGCCGGGGCCGACGTCGATTCCGGGTAGAACGCGCGCGCGGCGGGCGCTGTTGCTGTTGAGCCTGAGCGATTTTCACGAGATCACCGACTCGATCGGTCGCCACTTCGGCGATGAGTTGCTGTGCCACATCGCAAACCGCTTGTCCGGCAGCGTCCGTCGCGACGACATGCTGGCGCGGGTCGGTGATGACCAATTCGCCGTGCTGCTCGCGGACGGGGCCAACCTGACCGCCGCCAGCGCTCAGGCGGGCCGGCTGCTGGAAGCGTTGAGTGAGCCGATCGCGTTGGATCCGATCACCGTGCAGGTCGAAGGCCGCATCGCCATCGCGCTGTGTCCCGACCACTGCGACCACCCGCAAGAGCTGCTGGGCCGCGCCGAGACCGCGATGGCGCACGCCGAATCCGCCCGCAGCAAGATCGCGGTCTACGACTCGTCTTTCGAGGTTTATCGGAACAACGACCCCAACCTCATCGAGGACCTGCGTACCGCACTGTTCGACACCGACGAACTGAAATTGCACTACCAACCCAAGATCGACGGGCGCGACGGCAGCGTTCACAGCGTCGAGGCGGTGCTGCGCTGGCAGCACCCCACCCGCGGAACGCTGCTGCCGGAAGAGGTCTTGCCCGTCGCCGAGCGCGCCGGACTGATGCGCAAGATCTCCAACCGCACCCTGAGCATGGCCCTCCAACAGGTCCGGTGCTGGCGTGAACACGGCATCACGCTCGCCGTCGCGGTGAACCTGTCGACGACCAACCTGCTCGACATCGAGCTCGTCGGCACCGTCGAGCGGCTGCTCGCGAATCATGACCTGCCCGCGGACGCGCTCATCCTCGAGATCACCGAGAGCGCGCTGGTGGATTCCGCGCGATCCCGCAACACCGTCGCGGCCTTGCAACGCTTGGGAATTCGCATATCGCTCGACGACTACGGCACCGGCTGGTCGTCATTGGCCCGGCTGCAAGAGGTTTCGGTCGATGAGCTCAAACTCGACCGGATTTTCGTAACCCGCCTGGATCACGACGCACGATCGGTCGCGATCGTGCGGTCCACGGTGGCGCTCGCCCACAACCTGGGCGCCGACCTCGTCGCCGAGGGTGTCGAGAACGAGGCCACCCTGGACGCGCTGCACCGGTACGGCTGCATGATCACCCAGGGTTACGTGCACACCGCGCCGTTGCCGCCGGACGAGTTGCGGAATTGGATCGCCAACCACACACCCGAACCCCACACCAGCCAGTCCCACCGGCGGGCGTGACCGGGACTCAGAACAGCTCTTTGGCCAACAGCTCCAGCGTCGCGACGCGCGCCGGTGCGGTGTCCGGGTCGGTGCCGCGGCGGGCCGAGGCCACCGGGTTCACCATCACCTCGTCGACGCCGAAGTGTTCGGCGAGCGCGCGGATCTGCTCGGCGGCCTCCGCCGGCGTCCCCAGGACGGCGCGTCGCAGACCACTGTCGACGATCGCCCGCTGCTGTCCGGTCAACTCGGCCACCGCCGCCTCCTCCACCAGCGGCACCGGCCCGAGTGGCTGCCCGGTCCGCAGCCTGGCCATCATCTGCAGGTTGGGCAGCATCAACGCCGTTGCCTCCTGCTGGGTTTCGGCCACCGCGGCGTTGACCGTCAGAAACGTCCGCGGCTCGGCGGCAAACGCGCTGGGCGTGAATCGGGCGCGGTACACCTCGAGCGCCTCTTCGGTTCCCTTGCCGGAGAAGTGATGTGCGAACACGTACGGCAGCCCCTTGGCGGCGGCCAAATGCGCCGAATACATCGACGAACCCAGCAGCCACAGCCGCGGTTCGGTCGCGGCGGCCGGGGTGGCCTTGAGCGTGTAGTCGCCCGAGCGCAGCGGAACCCGCACGCCGCGCGCGCTCATCAGCGCCGCCACGTCGTCAAGGTATTCGGGGAAGTTCTCGATGTCCCGGCCGTCCTGCCCGCCCCGCAGCGCGTAGGAGGTCACCGGGTCGGATCCCGGCGCCCGGCCGATGCCGAGGTCGATGCGTCCGGGGGCGGCCGCTTCCAGGAGCGCGAACTGTTCGGCCACCGCCAGCGGCGCGTGGTTGGGCAGCATCACCCCGCCCGAGCCGAGCCGTAGCTGCGAGGTCTGTGGTGCCAGATAGGCGAGCACCACCGGCGGGCTGGTGGCACCGACGGAAGGCATGTTGTGGTGCTCGGCGACCCAGTAGCGGGTAAAACCCAACCGATCCGCGGCCTGCGCCAGCTGCACGGTGGCCGCCAGGGCGTCGCCGGTCGTCTGGTCGGTGCGCACCGGGATGAGATCGAGGACGGAAAGACGCACGATCGCGTCAACGTGCGCGGGCCGGCAAACGTTCCCGAACCCCGGCCCTAGTAGTCCTTGAGGGTGATCGAGGAGACGATGCGGTCGAACACCTCCTGCGGTATCGGTGCGCCGCCGGGAATGTTGTCCACGACCAGCCATTGGTTGCGCTGCACGTAGTCGGCGAATTCGCGGTGGTAGTTGGCGAATCCGCGCTCGTGGTCGGCGGTCCCGTCCGAGGTGGCGGACTTGAGCTCGCCGGCAAGGATGTAGGCGCCCAGCAGCGCGACGCTGGTTCCCTGTCCCGACAGCGGCGAGCAGCAGTACCCGGCGTCCCCGACCAGTACCACGCGGCCGTGCGACCAGCGGTCCATCTTGATCTGCGACATCTCGTCGAAGTAGAAGTCCGGTGCGGTCCGCATGTACTCCAGCAGTTGGGGGCGAACCCATCCTTCCCCGGCCATCCGCCGTTCCAGCTCGGCGAACTGGGCCTCGGTGTTGCGGTAGTCGATCCGCAGCTCCGGGTCCATGAAACCCAACATGGCCCGGGCCTCGGCGTTGTGACGCGCGCTGTAGATCCCCGCCATGGTGGAGTCGCCGTAGTGCCACATCTGCCAGTGGTCCAGGTCCAAGAAATTGGGCACGGTGAAGATCGCCGCGTGCGTGCCCAGCCGTTCGATGAAATCCTCCTCCGGCCCGAACACCAATCGCCGCACGTTGGAGTGCAATCCGTCGGCGCCGACGACGAGGTCGAATTCCCGTGGTGCGGCACGCTCGAAGGTGACGCGGACGGCCGCACCATCGGCCTCCAACGCGGTGATGGTGTCGTCGAAAAGGTAATCGGTCGTCCATTGGCTTGCGCCGTAAAGCAATTCGACCAAGTCGTCGCGCAGCAGTTCGATGTCGGGGCTGTCGATGCGCCCGCCGGTCGGTGTCGATTCGGTGTCGCGGGACACTTCATTGCCGTCACGGTCGACGACAGAGGAGCCGCGGATTTGCGTCTTGCGCTTCTCGGCGGCGGCCAGCAGCCCCATGCGGTCGAGCACGGTCAGCGCCGGGCCGCGCACGTCGATCGCCTGGCCGCCCGGCCGCGGCCCGCGATGGCGCTCCACCACGGTCACCGAATGGCCGTGCCGCCCAAGCCAAAACGCGGCCGCCGTGCCCGCCACGCTGGCGCCGGAAACGAGAATCTCGCTCACTTGATCCCTGCCAGTTCTTTCGCGTCGCGGAAGATGTCGTCGAGCATTGCTGGTGTCAACCTACCGGTGAACATGTTTTGCTGGCTCGGGTGGTAGCAGCCGAGCAACCGCACCCCGGGGGCGAGGTCGGCAACGGCGCCGTGGCCGAACCGGGGCTTGGGTCTCGCGGCTCTACCGGAGGTGCCCGGCAGTCGCAGCGCGATCTGCCAGCCGAATCCGCCGAGGGCCACGACCACGCGGACGTGGTCGGCCACCAGCTGCCATTCGGCCTGCAGCCAGGGCCAGCAGGTGTCCCGCTCGGCGGGGGTCGGGGCGTTGGCCGGAGGCGCACACCGCACCGGCGCGACGATGCGAATCTGGTTGGTCCGCAACCCATCCGCGGCGTCGACGCTGGTCGGTTGGTTCACCAGGCCGGCCCGGTACAGCGCCGCGTACAACTGGTCGCCCGAGCGGTCGCCGGTGAACATCCGGCCGGTGCGGTTGGCGCCGTGGGCGGCGGGCGCCAGCCCGACGATGAGCAGCCGCGGCCGCGCCGCTCCCCAGCTGGGTACGGGCCGGCCCCAATACGGTTGGTCGGCGAAGGCCCGCCGTTTGACCCTCGCCACCTCCTCGCGCCAGTCGACCAGCCGCGGACAGGCCCGGCACACGCTGACCAGGGCGTCGAGCTCGGGGATCGAGGTGGCCTGTTCCGCGAGGGCGACGACCCGAGCGGCATCGGCCGCCACCGGGGTCTGCGGCGTGGCCGGGTCACCCGGCCATCCGGTGCCCGCGCCAACCGGAGAGTCGAACGGCTGGCCGGTACGCGGGTGGTCGAGCACATGAACATCCTGCATTCAGTGGCCACGTCGTGCAGACCCGGGCACCGTCCGGGGCCGCGACACGGGCTTACTATCGGGCCGTGAGCTCTGACGCCCTGGCCAGCCTGATCGCCGACCTGCCCGACGGGATGGTCGTCACCGATCCCACCGTGACCGAGGGCTATCGCCAAGACCGCGCGTTCGACCCGTCGGCCGGCAAACCGCTGGCCGTGGTGCGACCGCGGCGCACCGAAGAGGTGCAGACCGTGCTGCGCTGGGCCACCGCTAATCGGGTGCCCGTCGTGCCCCGGGGCGCCGGGAGCGGCCTGTCCGGCGGGGCGACCGCCCTGGACAACTGCATCGTGCTCTCGACCGAGAAGATGCGAGACATCTCGGTCGACCCGGTGACGCGGACCGCCGTATGCCAGCCCGGGCTGTTCAACGCCGAGGTGAAAAAGGCCGCAGCCGAACACGGCCTGTGGTATCCGCCGGATCCGTCCTCGTTCGAGATCTGCAGCATCGGCGGCAACATCGCCACCAACGCCGGGGGGCTGTGCTGCGTGAAGTACGGCGTCACCACCGACTATGTGCTGGGCATGCAGGTGGTGCTGGCCGACGGGACCGCGGTCCGGCTGGGCGGGCCGCGGCTCAAGGACGTCGCGGGCCTGTCGCTGACCAAACTCTTCGTCGGCAGCGAAGGCACGCTGGGCGTCGTCACGGAGGTGACGCTGCGGCTGGTACCCAAGCAGAACGCGTCCAGCGTCGTCGTCGCCACCTTCGCCTCGGTGCAGGACGCGGTCGACGCGGTGCTCGGGGTCACCGCCCGGCTTCGCCCCTCGATGCTGGAGTTCATGGACTCGGTGGCGATCAACGCCGTCGAGGACACCCTGCGCATGGACCTGGACCGCGGGGCGGCGGCCATGCTGGTGGCCGGGTCCGACGAGCGCGGCCGCGCCGGTAGCGAGGACGCCGAGATCATGGCCAAGGTCTTGGCGGAAAACGCTGCGACGGAAGTATTTTCGACCGACGATCCCGACGAGGGCGAAGCATTCGTCGTCGCGCGGCGGTTTTGCATCCCGGCCGTCGAAGCCAAGGGATCGCTGTTGCTCGAGGACGTCGGCGTGCCGCTTCCGGCGCTGGGCCGGCTGGTCACCGGGATCGCCGGCATCGCCGCCGAACGCGACCTGATGATCTCGGTGATCGCCCACGCCGGCGACGGCAACACCCACCCGTTGATCGTCTACGACCCCGCCGATGCCGACATGACCGAACGCGCCCACCTGGCATTCGGCGAGATCATGGACCTGGCCGTCGGTCTCGGCGGCACGATCACCGGCGAGCACGGGGTGGGCCGGTTGAAGCGGCCCTGGCTGGCTGGCTATCTCGGGCCCGAGGTGATGGACCTCAACCGGCGCATCAAGCAGGCGTTGGATCCGAAGGGCATCCTCAACCCCGGGTCGGGCATTTAGTTCTGGCTGCTGAGCGCCCGGCTGGCCGGGAAATCGATGTCGACTGCCCGGCTGGCCGAGCACTGGCGTCGCCGGGCGGTTGACATATCTCGGCTGCTGTCGTACGAATAAGACATGGCTGCTGTTATGTCTCAGAACGCACCGGTCGCCTTCCAGCTCGCGACCGCCGCCACCTGGTCGAACCCATGGCCGATGTACCGCGCTCTGCGCGACCACGACCCCGTGCACCACGTCGTTCCGCCGAATTCGCCCGAGCATGACTACTACGTGTTGTCGCGGCACGCCGACGTGTGGGCGGCGGCCCGCGACCACGAAACCTTCTCCTCGGCGAAGGGCCTGACCGTCAACTATGACGATCTGGAACTGATTGGGCTGCAAGACAATCCACCGTTCGTGATGCAGGATCCGCCGGTGCACACCCAGTTCCGCAAGCTGGTGTCGCGCGGGTTCACGCCGCGACAGGTCGAGGCGGTGGAACCCAAGGTGCGGGAATTCGTCGTCGAGCGCATCGAGGGGTTGCGCGCGGCCGGCGGCGGTGACATCGTCACCGAGCTGTTCAAACCGCTGCCGTCGATGGTGGTCGCGCATTATCTCGGTGTGCCCGAAGAGGACTGGGTGCAGTTCGACGGCTGGACCCAGGCGATCGTCGCGGCCAACACCGCCGACGGCGGCGTCGCGGGGGCGCTGGAGACCGTCGGCGATGCGGTCGGGTCGATGATGGCCTACTTCACCGGCCTGATCGAACGTCGTCGCACCGACCCCGAGGACGACACGATCTCCCACCTGGTGACCGCGGGGGTGGGCGCCGACGGTGACGTCGCCGGCACGCTGTCGATCCTGGCGTTCACATTCACAATGGTGACCGGCGGCAACGACACCGTCACGGGCATGCTCGGCGGCTCGATGCCGCTGCTGCACGAGCGTCCCGATCAGCGAAAGTTATTGGTGGACAACCCCGAATTGATCACCGACGCTGTCGAGGAGCTGCTGCGGATGACCTCACCGGTCCAGGGGTTGGCGCGCACGACCACCCGCGACGTGACGATCGGCGACACCACCATTCCCGCCGGGCGCAGGGCGCTGCTGCTGTACGGTTCGGCCAACCGCGACGAACGCCAATACGGGCCCGACGCGGCCGAACTCGACGTGACCCGGTGCCCGCGCAACATTTTGACGTTCAGCCACGGCGCGCACCACTGCCTGGGCGCCGCCGCGGCCCGGATGCAGTCCCGGGTGGCGCTCACCGAGCTGCTGGCCCGATGCCCCGACTTCGAGGTCGACGAATCAGGGATCGCCTGGGCCGGGGGCAATTACGTGCGGCGGCCGCTGTCGGTGCCGATTCGACTGGGCTCCTGATGCCGGGAAACGACTGGCTTTCCGCGCGGCGCAGCGAAGCGGCCGCCGACCGGATACTCGACGCGGCCGAGGAACTCTATACCCAGCGCGACTCGGATTCGATCGGCATGAACGAAATCGCTAGGGCCGCAGGGTGTTCCCGCGCGACGCTGTACCGGTATTTCGAGAATCGCGAGGCATTGCGCACCGCCTACGTGCACCGCGAGACCCACCGGCTCGGCCGCGCCATCCTCGCGCGCACCGGCGGCATCGAGGACCCGCACGAAAGGCTGGTCGCGAGCATCCTGGTCACCTTGCAAATGGTGCGCGACAGTCCCGCGCTGGCGTCATGGTTCGCCACGACCCGCCCGCCGGTCGGCGGCGAGTTGGCGGGCCAGTCCGACGTGATCGCGGCCCTGGCGGCGGCGTTCCTGAACTCGTTGGGAGCCGATGACCCCGCGGTCGTGGAGCGCCGGGCGCGCTGGGTGGTCCGGGTTATCGTGTCGATGCTGCTGTTCCCGGGCCGCGACGAAGCCGACGAGAGGGCGATGATCGAGGAATTCGTCGTCCCGATCGTGGCGCCGGTGTCCGCCTGCGGCTAGGCGCCGTCACGCCGGGCGGCGCGCAACCACTGTTGGAACTGCCCACCTCCGAGCGACAACGCGTTTCTGCTGGTCAGAGGCTCAAAAGAGGTTGTCGCTGGGAGGCGGGCAAATGACCTCTCCATCCGCGCAGAGACTAACCGGGCCGGTGTTGCTAATGGTGCGCGGCGGCGGCCGCTCGCAACCGCGACGTCGGTGGCTCAGTCGCGCACGCGCGTGAATCGGTGCAGCAGCCACGCCAACGGGATCGTCAGCGCCAGCGTCGCGACGAACAGATACAGCATCGGACCGGTGTACACGCGCGCGCCCACCACGTAGTCCATCGCGAATTCCATGGTGATCAGGTGGATCAGGAAGATCTCGTAGGAGATCTCCCCCAGCCATACCATGGGGCGGCTGGCCAACAGCCGCGAATACCATCCGTGATCACCCAGCGCCAATGGCGCCACCGCCAGTGCGGCGATCACCGCGTAAAAACAGGTCTTGAACAACGCCTCGCTCAGCGTCGCCGGGGAGGTGGTGGGCGCGCCGGCGATGGGCGTGGACGCGATGAAATAGCTGATGATCGCCAGCGGGATGGCCACAAACCCGTACGCGCGCACACCCATCTCCTGCAACACCGTGAGCATCATGCCGGCGAGGAACCAGGCCAGGTAGGTGGGCAGCCACAGCCGGGCGCCGTCGGGAAACCAGTGATCGGTGTGCACGAGAACCAACCACGCCGGGCTGATCAACGCCATCCCCGCCAGGGCGCCCAGCACCAGCTTCGGCTGCCATTGCCGCCGGCATATCAACACCAGCAGCAGGTAGGCCAGCAGCGGGAGGATGACGTAGAACGAGGCCTCCACGGCCAGGCTCCACATCTGGGTCAGCCCCTGGTGCAGATACTTGCCCAGGTAGCCGTTGCAGTAGATCTGGGTCAGCGTCAGGTTGCGCGCCAACCCCAGCCACGAGTGCCCGGGGTTGGGCCCCGCCTCGCGGAAGTGGTACAGCACGTAGGCGAACAACACCGTGACGACGTACGCGGGCATGATGCGCCGAACCCGGTGCCACGCATAGCGACTCAGCGACGGCGGCGGGCCGCCGGTTGCGGCGGACTTCACCCACGGACGGAACAGCAGGTAACCGGAGAGCACGAAGAAGATCGGCACCCCGATCTCCATCCGGGAACCGACCAGGCCCCAATAGCCGTGGGTGTATTTGCCGGTGGTGTAGGCCGCGTGGGTGCCGACGACGAGCAGCGCGGCGACGGCGCGGACGCCCGTCAGCGAGGCGACGCGGTCGACGCGCGAGGTCTGCTCGAGCCCGCCCTGGGCGTCCTGTTCTTCGGACAGCGTCATTCGCCGTGTTTCCTGCGCGGTTTCCCGCCGTCCCGGCCGCCGCGGGCCTTGGCTGAGGACCTGTCCGGCTGAAGGTTGATCAACACCCCCGAGATGCGGGTCTGCTCAAGCCTTTTGAACGTCGACTTGGGCAACTTGGCCGGCAGTTCCACCAACGAGAAGTCCGGGCCGATCGCGATGTGGCCGAAGTCGCTGCGATGCAGCCCTCCCTCGTTGGCGATGGCGCCCACGATGGCGCCCGGACCGATCTTGTGGCGCTTGCCCACCGCGATGCGATAGGTGGCGAACGGCCGTGTAGACCTTGGCTTTTCGGGGCGATCGCGGCGTTCGGTGCGCCGCTCGCGACGCTCGGGCGGAGGTTCGGGCGCCATCAGGAATTCCTCGCCGTCGCGGGATTGCAGGGCCAGCGCGGCGGCGATATCGGCCATCGGGGTGTCGTGCTCGCGTTCGTAGTCCTGGACCAGCTTGCGGAACAGGTCGATGCCGGGGGCCCCGAGCGCGGTGGTGATTGAATCGGCGAACTTGGCCACCCGTTGCGCGTTGACGTCCTCGACGGTGGGCAAGGCGGTTTCGGTGAGCGTTTGCCGCGTGGCCTTTTCGATCGCCTTGAGCAGGTGGCGCTCTCGCGGCGACACGAAGAGCAGCGCGGTGCCCGAACGTCCGGCCCTGCCGGTGCGCCCGATCCGGTGCACGTACGACTCGGTGTCGTGCGGGATGTCGTAGTTGAGCACGTGCGAGATCCGCTCCACGTCGAGTCCGCGCGCGGCCACGTCGGTGGCGACCAGGATGTCGATGCTGCCGTCCTTCAAGGCGGCGACGGTCCGCTCGCGCTGGCCCTGCGGGATGTCCCCGTTGATGGCTGCGGCGGAGAAACCTCGCGCCCTTAGCTTTTCGGCGACTTCCTCGGTGGCCTGTTTGGTTCTGACGAAGACGATCATCGCCTCGAACGGCTCGACCTCGAGGACCCGGGTCAGCGCGTCCATCTTGCGGGGACCGGCGACCTGGATGTAGCGCTGCGAAATGTTCTCGGCGGTCGCGGTTTTCGCCTTGGTACTGACCTCGAGCGGGTCGTGCAGGTACTTGGTGGTGAGCTTGCGGATCGCGGGCGGCATCGTCGCGGAGAACAGTGCCACCTGCTTGTATTCCGGGGTCTCCGACAGGATGCGATCGACCTCTTCGGCGAAGCCCATGGTGAGCATCTCGTCGGCCTCGTCGAGCACCAGGTAGTCGACGTGGGACAGGTCCAGCGTCCCCCGTTCGAGGTGGTCGATCACCCGGCCGGGCGTGCCGACCACCACGTGCGCCCCGCGCCGCAGCCCGGCCAACTGCACGCTGTAGGACGAGCCGCCGTAGATCGGCAGCACGTTGATCTTGGGCAGGTGGGCACCGTACCGGCTGAACGCCTCGGCGACCTGCAGGGCCAGTTCCCGGGTCGGGGCGAGCACCAGGGCTTGGGTGGCGGTGCTGGTGACGTCGATCTTGGAAAGGATGGGGATGGCGAACGCGGCGGTCTTGCCGGTGCCGGTCTGCGCCAGCCCGACCACGTCGGAGCCCGCCATCAGCGCCGGGATCGTCGCGGCCTGGATGCCGGTGGGTGATTCGTAGCCGACGTCGGCAACCGCCCGCAGCACCGAGGGGTGGATCTGCAGGTCGGCAAACGTCGTAGAGGCAGCCCCGGTCGAGCTGTCTGAGAGGGTCATCGCCCAAGAAGTCTAGTGGTGACCGGCTGTCCGGCGGTCCGCGTGATCATCAGCACAGCCGAGCGGGCCTCGGCCACGCCTGCCACACCCGCGGCGCCGATGACGGTACGGTGCGTCGATGTGTGGTCGCTACCGTGTCGTACCGAGCCACTGACCTGCTCGGCCGCTGTTGCATTGATCGCCGCCACGTTGACCGGCTGCGGTTCAGGAGATTCCACAGTCGCAAAGACACCGCAGGCAAGGACTTCTGAGACCCCGTCGATCACGGCCCCGGCCACGCCATTGCCGGCCGCCCAGCCCGGCAACGCGCCACCGGCCGATCCATGCGCGGTCAACCTCGCCTCGCCCACCATCGCGAAGGTGGTGTCCGAACTGCCACGCGACCCGCGCAGCCAGCAGCCGTGGAATCCCGAGCCGCTGGCCGGCAACTACAACCAGTGCGCGCAGCTGTCGGCGGTGATCATCAAGGCCAACACCAATGCGGTCAGCCCCACCACCCGCGCGGTGCTGTTCCACCTCGGCCAATTCATCCCGCAGGGCGTCCCCGACACCTACGGCTTCAGCGGCATCGACCCGGCGCAAACCACGGGCGACACGGTGGCGCTGACCTATCCGGGCGGGATCCAGGGCCTCAACACCCACGTGAAGTTTCATTGGAACGGCAACGCCGTCGAACTGATCGGCAATACGCCCGCGCATTGATCCCGGGCACGCCCGCCCGGCGCGACCATCGTGTCGGAGCCCTGTCCTACAGTGGCTCCAGTGTTCGTGACCGGCGACAGCATCGTTTACAGCGCGTCGGACCTTGCCGCCGCCGCCCGCTGCGAATTCGCGCTGCTGCGGGACTTCGACGCCAAACTCGGCCGCGGGCCGGCGACCGCGATCGAGGACGAACTGCTCACGCGGACAGCCACCCTCGGCGACGAGCATGAGCGGCGCGAGCTCGCCCGATTGCGCGAGCGATTCGGCGATGCCGTCGCGGTCATCGGCCGCCCGGCCTACACACCCGCCGGGCTGGCGGCGGCCACCGACGCGACGCTGCGCGCCGTCGCCGACCACGCCCCCGCGGTGTATCAGGCCGCGATGTTCGACGGCCGCTTCCTCGGATTCGCCGACTTTCTGGTCCGCGACGGCGAGCAGTATCGGGTTGTCGACACCAAGCTGGCCCACTCCGAAAAGGTGACCGCGCTGTTGCAACTGGCCGCCTACGCCGACGTGCTGGCGGCCTCGGGTGTGCCCGTCGCGCCCGAGGCCGAACTGCGGCTCGGCGACGGGACGGCCGTGCGGCACCGCGTCAGCGACCTGGTCCCGGTCTACCGATTGCAGCGGGTGCGGCTGCAGCGGCTGCTCGACGACCACCATGCGAGCGGCGCCGCGGTGCGGTGGGACGACGAAAGCGTGGCCGCCTGTTTTCATTGCCCGTCGTGCATCGAGCAGCTGCGCGCCGCCGACGACGTGCTGTTGGTCGCCGGCCTGCGGGTAAGCCAGCGGGACAAGCTGTTCAAGGCCGGCATCACCACCGTCACCGAACTTGCCGCCCACAGCGGGCCGGTTCCCGAGCTGGCCGCGGGTGTCGTCACCGCCTTGACCACCCAGGCGAAACTGCAAGTGCGCCAACGCGATACGGGCGTTCCGCAGGTCCAGGTCATCGACACGCAGCCGCTGGCGCTGCTCCCCGAGCCGGACCCCGGTGATTTGTTCTTCGACTTCGAAGGCGACCCGCTGTGGACCGCCGACGGCCGCGAGTGGGGCCTGGAATATCTGTTCGGCGTCTTGGAGGCCGGGCCTACGGGCCGGTTTCGCCCGCTGTGGGCGCACAACCGGGCAGACGAACGCAAGGCGCTGACCGATTTCTTGACGATGGTGGCCAAGCGCCGCAGGCGCCGCCCCAACATGCACATCTACCACTACGCGCCCTACGAGAAGACCGCGTTGCTGCGGCTCGCCGGGCGCTACGGCGTCGGCGAGGACGAGGTCGACGAACTGCTGCGCAGCGGCACGCTGGTCGACCTTTATCCGTTGGTGCGCAGGAGCATTCGCGTGGGCGCGGAGTCATTCAGCCTCAAGGCGCTCGAACCGCTCTACATGGGGTCCCGACTGCGCGCGGGCGACGTGACCACGGCGACCGGTTCGATCACCTCCTACGCGCGCTATTGCGAACTGCGCGCGGAGGGCCGCGGCGACGAGGCCGCCTCCGTGCTCAAGGAGATCGAGGACTACAACCACTACGACTGCCGGTCGACACAGGAACTGCGTAACTGGCTGATGTTGCGCGCCTATGAATCCGGTGTCGTACCGATCGGCGCCCAGCCCGTCGGCGACGGCAACACCGTCGAGGACCGCGACGAACTGGCGGTGACCCTGGCGGCGTTCACCGGGGCCGCCGGCATCGACGAGCGCACCCCGGAGCAGACGGCGGTGGCGCTGGTGGCCGCCGCGCACGGCTATCACCGTCGCGAGGACAAGCCCTTCTGGTGGGCGCATTTCGACCGGTTGAACTTCCCGGTCGACGAATGGGCGGACAACACCGACGTTTTCGTCGCCCACGAGGCGTCCGTCAGCGTCGACTGGCACACGCCGCCCCGCGCGCGCAAACCTCAGCGACGGCTCGAGCTGCGCGGCGAGTTGGCGCGCGGCGATCTCAAGAGCGACGTCTTTGCGCTGTACAAACCGCCGGCGCCGCCCGGCATGACCGACAGCCCGGACCGGCGGGCGGCCGGACGGGCCACGGTCGTCGAGGCCGACGACCCGGCGGTGCCCACCACGGTGGTCGTCCTCGAACGAGTCGGCGGCGACGGCAAGCCATTTCACCAGCTGCCCTTCGCGCTGACGCCGGGCCCGCCCATTCCGACCACGGCCCTGCGGGAGTCGATCCAGGCGACCGCGGCCGCGGTCGGCGCCGGGTTGCCGCGCCTGCCCGACAGCGCCATCGTCGACGTCCTGCTGCGCCGCGCGCCCCGCACGCGCAGCGGCGCTGCGCTGCCGCGCGGCGGCGGCACCTCGAACATCACAGCCGACATCACCGCCGCGCTGCTCGATCTGGATTCGTCGTACCTGGCGGTGCACGGGCCGCCCGGCACCGGCAAGACGCATACGGCCGCGCGGGTGATCCAGCACCTGGTCACCCAGCACCGCTGGCGCGTCGGTGTCGTCGCGCAATCGCACGCCACGGTGGAAAACCTGTTGGACTGCGTGATCGATGCCGGCCTGGATCCGCACCGCGTCGCGAAGAAGCGTTACGACCACCAGGCTCCGCGCTGGCAGGAGATCGACGGCGGCGCGTACGCGGCCTTCCTCGCCGATACGCCGGGCTGTGTGATCGGCGGCACCGCATGGGATTTCGCCAACGCCAACCGGATACCGCCGGGGAGTTTGGATCTTCTGGTGATCGACGAGGCCGGCCAATTCTGTCTGGCCAATACCATCGCCGTGGCCCCGGCCGCCGCGAACCTGCTGCTGCTCGGAGACCCTCAGCAGTTGCCGCAAGTCAGCCAGGGCACCCATCCCGAGCCGGTGGACACCTCGGCGCTGGACTGGCTGGTCGACGGACGGCGCACCCTGCCCGACGAACGTGGCTACTTCCTGGACCTCTCCTACCGGATGCACCCGGCCGTCTGCGCCGCGGTCTCGGCGCTGTCCTACGAGGGCAGGCTGCGCTCCCACGAATGCACCGCCGCCCGCCGCCTGGACGGGCATCGGCCGGGCGTGCAGCTGCTTTCGGTTGAGCACCAGGGCAATTCGACCGAAAGTCCCGAGGAGGCCGACGCGATCGCCGCCGAGATCGGGCGACTGCTCGGCGCGTCGTGGACCGATGAGCACGGCCGCCGGGCGTTGACGGCCGCCGATGTGCTGGTGCTGGCGCCCTACAACGCCCAGGTGGCACTGCTGCGTCGCCGGTTGAGCTCCGCCGGGCTCGGCGGGGTGCGGGTGGGGACCGTCGACAAGTTCCAGGGCGGACAGGCGCCCATGGTGTTCATCTCGATGACGGTGTCCTCCATGGACGTGGTACCGCGCGGAATCTCCTTCCTGCTCAACAGGAATCGACTCAACGTGGCGGTCAGCCGGGCCCAATATGCAGCGGTGATCGCGCGGTCGCCGTCGTTGACGGAGTACCTGCCCGCCACACCCGCGGGGCTGATCGATCTGGGCGCGTTCTTGGCGCTCACCCAACCCGATCTGCGCTGAGGCGCCTAATTGCCCGACGAGTGCCGGCCGTGACCGGTGGGATCGTCGTCGGGATCGGGGCGGTGGTGCTGGCCCCGCAGCGGGTCGCCGTCGGTGAAGTGGTGGCCCGACGGACCCCGGTGGGGGCGGCGCGGCGGTCGGGTGAGCCGGTCGACCGGCGGGCTGGGCTTGACCGAGCGCCGCACCGGCACCTGACGGAGGCGCTTTCCGCTGTCCAGATGAGACCCGTTGTGGGCAAATCCAATTGGCTGTGCCCGCGCAACCGGCTCGTCGAACACACGGTGCCACGAATCGTCCGGGCCCCGATGCCGCACCGCGGCGGGTGGCGGGGCCGCCGCATGAGCACGCTCCCCTGACGGCCGGTTGCCGCGCCCGACATCGGGTTCGCGCACGAGGACGAACTCGACGTATTCGTCGTCGTCGTAGTCGTCGTCGACGATGTCATCCTCGTCGGGCCCGAAGGGGTCGCCGCCCCGGCCGGTGCGGGACCAGGGCGCGAAGCCCACCAAGAACAGGGCGGCAATGATCCCGAACAACGCGATGAACGCCGGCAGCAGCACCGACTGCGACATCGCGGCGGCGAACGGTTCGCGCAGAAACCGCGGCAGCTGCAACGTGACGGCGTCCTCGTCGATGCCCCCACCGGCGGGCCGCCGCGGCATCTCGGCGGTGATCCGCCAGGTCATGAACGCGGCCATGCCGGCGCTGCCGAGCACCGCGCCGAGCTGGCGCACGGAGTTGTACACCGCAGAGCCCGCACCGGCCAGGTGCGCCGGCAGGTTGCGCGTCGCGGTCGCCGTCAGCGGCGACCACACGAACGCCATGCCGACGCCCATCGCGAAGAACGGCAAGACCAGCCGCCAGATCGGGGTCGTCGGCGACATGTCGAAGGTCAGCCAGGTCAGCGCGATCGCCAGCACCGAAAAGCCGAAGCCGAGCACCGGCCGGGGATGGTAGTTGTCGACGATCTTGCCGACGAACGGCGCGAACACCCCGTTGGCGATCGCCATCGGCGCGATCAGCAAGGCCGAGCGCGTCGGCGACAGCCCGCAGACGGCTTGGGCGTAGAACGTCAGCGGCAGCATCATGGCCGTCGCGGCGAACGAGACGATGGCCACCCCGACGTTGCACAGGCTGAAGTCGCGGTCACCGAAGATCACCAACGGGATCAGCGGCTCGTGGGGGTTCACCGACTGCCAGAACACGAACACCGTCATGAACCCGAAGCCCGCGACGATCAACGCCCAGATCCACGGCTCCCAATGCGCGGCCTGCCCCTGTTGCAGCCCGAACACGATCAAGAACATGCCCACCCCGGACAGCCCGACCCCGATCAGATCGAACCGGTGTGACTGGGTGGGCAGCACCGGGATCAGCCAGTACGCCAACGCCAGCCCGATCACGCCGACCGGGACGTTGACGAAGAAGATCCACTGCCAGCCCAGCCCGTCGACCAGCACACCGCCGGCCAGCGGGCCCACCAGGCTGGCGGCTCCCGCGGTGGCCCCCCACAGGCTCACCGCGATGCCGCGCCGCTGCGGCGGGAAGATCCGGGTGATCGTCGACAGGGTTTGCGGGGTGAGCACGCCGGCTCCGACACCTTGCGCGACGCGGGCCGCGATCAGCATGGCGGCGCTGCCCGACAGCCCGCACCACACCGAGGAGACGGTGAAGACCACCAGGCCGATCAGGTACAGGTTCTTGGGGCCGAACCGGTCGCCGAGGCGGCCCGCCACGAGCAGCACGACGGCGTAACCCAGCAGGTAGGCGCTGGTCACCCAGACCACGGTGTCGTAGCCGATGTGCAGGTTGGCCATGATGGTCGGGTTTGCGATCGCGACGATGGTCGAGTCGACCATGATCATGAAGAAGCCGATCATCATCGCCCAAAGCGGGTTCCAGGGATTCTGCGAGTGCGGCGAGCTGCGGGTGATGAAATCCCAACGATGGGCGGCCCGCGTCGGCCCGGAACCCGCACGCCGCTCACCCCCGGGCATGCGGGGCGCAGCCGTGGTCATCCACCCCACCTCGTTTCGCTCCCGACGATGCCGTTACGCCGCATCGGCCCGTCCGGTCGATCGGCCTGAACTCCCAGGTCATCGACCGCGCGCGCGGCGAACCGTTCACCACGACGACCGGCCGGCGGCACGGCCGTCGCAGACATCCAGCCTGCATTATTCCCGGCGGCGCAAGAGGGCCGGCAGCCACGGATCCGGTGGGCGTCGATAACGGCGTCAGGATTTGCCGCGGGCACGTTAGCCTGAAAGAACCCCATTTGCAGGAGAGACACTATGCGGGCCCGACGGAACAGGTCGCCGAAGCGGTTATTCACCATGGCCAACGCGGGAGAGGCGCCGACCGGCAAGAACGGTCGACCCAAGATGTCCGCGCGGGCGTTGGCGCAGGTCATCGAGCGCAGCTCGCGGATACAGGGCCCCGCCGCCGAGGCCTATGTGACCCGGCTGCGCAACGCCGATCCCGATGCCAGCCCGGCCGAGATCCTGGCCAAGCTGCAGAAGCGCTACGTGGCCATGGTGACGGCCGGCGGTGTTGCGGTGGGAGCCGCGGCGACCGTCCCCGGAATCGGCACGTTGAGTGCCCTGTCCGCGGCGGCGGCGGAAACGGTGACGTTCCTCGAGGCCACCGCGTTCTTCGTGTTGGCGGTCGCGGTGGTCCACGACATTCCGGCCGATCACCGGGAACGGCGCCGCGCCCTGGTGCTGGCGGTGCTCGTCGGTGACAACAGCGAGCAAGCCGTCACGCAGTTGATCGGTCCGCGGCGCACCAACGGCGGCTGGATCTCCGAGAGCCTGGCCGCGCTTCCGCTGTCGTCGATGTCGGGACTGAACTCGCGGCTGCTCAAGTCGTGGGTCAGGAAGTACACGGTGCGGAGGGGCGCCCTGTTGTTCGGCAAACTGCTGCCGGTCGGGATCGGGGTAGTGGTGGGAGCGGTCGGCAACTACCTCGCCGGCAAGAAGATGGTCCGCAACGCCAACCGGGCCTTCGGCCCCCCACCCGGGCGCTGGCCCCGCGCGCTGCATCTGGTGCCCCCGATCCACGAAGCCGGCTAGCGGCGATCGCAAGCGCGGCCGGGGCGATCGCCAGCGCGGCGTAGCCGGGCGCAGCGGGTCGCCGCATAGTCCCAGCCGGGCGCGGCGGGTCGCCGCCGTCGGGCTAGCCCCCGCCCCGAGGCCCCCGGTCGCCCTGGCGGATTGGTGGCGAGAGGTTAGCCTTTATAGGGCGGCAGCAATGGGTACCGCCATGGATATGAGGTGCTCGGCGCGCCGGGCAGACGAGGGTGCAGGCACCGCGCGATAGCTGCGGTGGCCCTGTAGGACAAAGGGATTGAGGCGAACTGCGGTCGTGAGCAACATAAGTTCACCATTCGGTCAAAACGAATGGCTGGTCGAGGAGATGTACCGCAAGTTCCGCGATGACCCCTCGTCGGTGGATCCGAGCTGGCACGAGTTCCTCGTCGACTACAACCCCGAGCCGACGGGCGAGGCGGCGACGGCCACCCCGACCACGGGCGATGGCCGGCAGGCCGCGGCCCCCGCCAAGCCGGCCCCGGCGGCCCCCGAAAGCCCCAAGCCCGCGCCCCCCGCCAGCACGGCGCCCCCCGTCAGCACGGCCGCCGGCAACGGGGTCCCGGCGCGCCCCGCGAAGGCCGCCGCCCCCCCGCCGGCCGAAGGCGACGAGTTGCAGACGCTGCGCGGCGCCGCGGCGGCCGTCGTCAAGAACATGTCGGCGTCGCTGGAGGTGCCGACGGCGACCAGCGTGCGCGCCGTTCCCGCCAAGCTGCTGATCGACAACCGGATCGTCATCAACAACCAACTCAAGCGCACGCGCGGCGGCAAGATCTCATTCACCCACCTGCTCGGGTACGCGCTGGTGCAGGCGATCAAGAAGTTCCCGAACATGAATCGGCACTACGCCGAGGTCGACGGCAAACCCACCGCCGTCACCCCGGCGCACACCAACCTGGGGCTGGCTATCGACCTGCAGGGCAAGGACGGCAAGCGTTCCTTGGTGGTGGCCGGCATCAAGGGCTGCGAGACCATGCGGTTCGCGCAGTTCGTCACCGCCTACGAAGACATCGTGCGGCGGGCCCGCGACGGCAAGCTGACCGCCGAAGACTTTGCCGGCGTGACGATTTCGCTGACCAACCCGGGCACCATCGGCACCGTGCACTCGGTGCCGCGGCTGATGAACGGCCAGGGCGCCATCATCGGCGTCGGCGCCATGGAGTACCCCGCCGAGTTCCAGGGCGCCAGCGAGGAACGCATCGCCGAGCTGGGGATCGGCAAGCTGATCACGCTGACCTCGACCTATGACCACCGCATCATCCAGGGCGCGGAATCCGGCGACTTCTTGCGCACGATCCACGAGATGCTGCTCTCGGATGCGTTCTGGGACGAGATCTTCCGCGAGCTGGGCAACCCGTATCTGCCGGTGCGCTGGAGCACCGACAATCCGGACTCGATCGTCGACAAGACCGCCCGGGTGATGGAATTGATTGCGGCATACCGCAATCGCGGCCACCTGATGGCCGACATCGACCCGCTGCGCTTGGACGGCAGCCGGTTCCGCAGCCACCCCGACCTCGAGATCCTCAACCACGGCCTGACGCTGTGGGATCTCGATCGGGTGTTCAAAGTCAACGGCTTCGCCGGTTCCGAGTACAAGAAGCTGCGCGATGTGCTGGGCCTGCTGCGCGATGCCTACTGCCGCCACATCGGCGTGGAGTACACCCACATCCTCGATCCCGAGCAGCAGGAGTGGCTGCAGCAGCGCGTCGAGACCAAGCACGTCAAACCGACGGTGGCCGAGCAGAAGTTCATCCTGAGCAAACTGAACGCGGCCGAGGCCTTCGAGACCTTCCTGCAGACCAAATACGTTGGGCAGAAACGGTTTTCACTCGAGGGCGCGGAAAGCATCATTCCGATGATGGACGCGGCGATCGACCAGTGCGCCGAGCACGGGCTCGACGAGGTGGTCATCGGGATGCCGCACCGTGGCCGGCTCAACGTGCTGGCCAACATCGTCGGCAAGCCGTACTCACAGATCTTTTCGGAGTTCGAGGGCAACCTCAACCCGGCGCAGGCGCACGGCTCCGGCGACGTCAAATACCACCTGGGCGCCACCGGCGTGTACCTACAGATGTTCGGCGACAACGACATCCAGGTGTCGCTGACCGCCAACCCGTCGCACCTGGAAGCCGTCGACCCGGTGCTGGAGGGCCTGGTGCGCGCCAAGCAGGACCTGCTGGACCGGCGCGCCGAGGACCAGGGGGACGACAAGGCCTTCTCGGTGGTGCCGATGATGCTGCACGGCGACGCGGCGTTCGCCGGTCAGGGCGTGGTCGCCGAGACCCTCAACCTGACCCACCTGCCCGGTTACCGCGTCGGCGGCACCATCCACATCATCGCCAACAACCAGATCGGCTTCACCACCGCGCCGGAGTACTCACGATCCAGCGAGTACTGCACCGACGTCGCGAAGATGATCGGGGCGCCGATCTTCCACGTCAACGGCGACGACCCGGAGGCGTGCGCGTGGGTGGCAAAGCTGGCCGTCGACTTCCGGCAGGAGTTCAAGAAGGACGTCGTCATCGACATGCTGTGCTACCGCAAGCGCGGGCACAACGAAGGCGATGACCCGTCGATGACCAACCCCGCCATGTACGACGTCGTCGACATCAAGCGCGGGGTCCGCAAGAGCTACACCGAAGCCCTGATCGGCCGCGGCGACATCTCGATGAAGGAAGCCGAGGACGCCCTGCGCGACTACCAGGGCCAGCTCGAGCGGGTGTTCAACGAGGTCCGCGAGCTGGAGAAGCACGGCGCGCTGCCCAGCGAATCGGTGGAGGCCGACCAGATGCTGCCCGCGGGCCTGTCCACCGCAGTGGACAAGGCGCTGCTGGCCCGCATCGGTGACGCGTTCCTGGCGCTACCCGAGGGCTTCACGGCGCACCCGCGGGTGCAGCCGGTCCTGGAGAAGCGCCGGGAGATGGCGTACGAGGGCAAGATCGACTGGGCCTTCGCCGAACTGCTGGCGCTCGGCTCGCTGGTGGCCGAGGGCAAGCTGGTGCGCCTATCGGGGCAAGACACCCGGCGCGGCACCTTCTCGCAGCGCCACTCGGTGATCATCGACCGCAACACCGGCGAGGAGTTCACGCCGCTGCAGCTGCTGGCGACCAACCCTGACGGCACCCCCACCGGCGGCAAGTTCCTGGTCTACGATTCCCCGCTGTCGGAATACGCGGCCGTCGGCTTCGAGTACGGCTACACCGTGGGCAACCCGGACGCGCTCGTCCTGTGGGAAGCCCAATTCGGGGACTTCGTCAACGGCGCGCAGTCGATCATCGACGAGTTCATCAGCTCCGGCGAGGCCAAGTGGGGCCAGCTGTCCAACGTGGTGCTGCTGCTCCCGCACGGCCACGAAGGGCAGGGTCCCGACCACACCTCCGGCCGCATCGAGCGCTTCCTGCAGCTGTGGGCGGAGGGTTCGATGACGATCGCGATGCCGTCCACACCGTCCAACTATTTCCACTTGTTGCGCCGGCACGCACTCGACGGCGTGCAGCGCCCGCTGATCGTGTTCACGCCCAAGTCGATGCTGCGCAACAAGGCGGTGGTCAGCGACGTCAAGGACTTCACCGAGATCAAGTTCCGCTCGGTGCTCGAAGAGCCGACCTACGAGGACGGCATCGGCGATCGCGGCAAGGTCAGCAGGGTCCTGCTGACCAGCGGCAAGCTCTATTACGAGTTGGTGGCCCGCAAGGCCAAGGACAACCGGGACGACGTGGCGATCGTGCGGATCGAGCAGCTCGCCCCGCTGCCGAAGCGCCGGCTGGGCGAAACGCTGGACCGCTACCCGAGCGTCCAGGGGTACTTCTGGGTCCAGGAAGAGCCGGCCAACCAGGGCGCATGGCCGCGCTTCGGCCTGGAATTGCCCGAGCTGCTGCCCGACAAGCTGACCGGGCTCAAGCGGATTTCCCGCCGGGCGATGTCGGCCCCGTCGTCGGGCTCGTCGAAGGTGCACGCCGTCGAGCAGCAGGAGATCATCGACACGGCCTTCGGCTGATTCGCCGTTCACACCCGAAGAGAGTGGGACCGCCGGTACCGGCTAGCCTCGACGCAAACGGGCCGACTAGGAAGGGTGCTCATGCAAGGATTCGCCGGCAAGGTCGCGGTGGTGACGGGCGCGGGTTCGGGTATCGGGCAGGCGCTGGCCGTCGAGTTGGGGCGCTCGGGGGCCAAGGTGGCCATCAGCGACGTCGACCTCGAGGGCCTGGCCCAGACCGAGGAGCAGCTGAAGGCGATCGGCGCCCAGGTCAAGGCGGATCGCCTCGACGTGACCGAACGCGAAGCGTTCCTGGCCTACGCCGACGCGGTCAAAGAGCACTTCGGCACGGTCAACCAGATCTACAACAACGCCGGGATCGCCTTCACCGGCGACGTCGAAGTCAGCCAGTTCAAGGACATCGAACGCGTGATGGACGTCGACTTCTGGGGCGTGGTCAACGGCACCAAGGCGTTCCTCCCGCACCTGATCGCGTCCGGCGACGGGCACGTCATCAACGTCTCCAGCGTGTTCGGGCTCTTTTCGGTGCCGGGGCAGGCGGCCTACAACTCGGCGAAGTTCGCCGTCCGCGGCTTCACCGAGGCGCTGCGCCAGGAGATGGTGGCCGCCGGCCACCCGGTCGCGGTGACCACGGTGCATCCGGGCGGCATCAAGACCGCGATCGCCCGCAACGCCACCACCGCCGAGGGCCTCGACCAGGCCGAGCTGGCCAAGTTGTTCGACAAGCGGCTGGCCAAGACCACCCCGCAGCGCGCGGCCCAGATCATCCTCGACGCGGTGCGCAAGAAGAAGGCGCGGGTGCTCGTCGGCGTGGACGCCAAGGTGTTGGACATCTTGGTGCGCCTGACGGGTTCGGGGTATCAGCAGCTGTTCGGCCCCGTCATGGGCCGGCTGCTGCCGAAGCAGTGATCGATCTCTCAGTGTGACGGGCGCGCGCGTTCACCGTTTCGCCCTGCGCTAGCCACCATCGCTGGTAACGATTAGCCTCAACGCGGTCAAGCCTGGTCGAGGGAGTGTTGCATGGATGGGTTCGCCGGCAAGGTCGCCGTGGTCACGGGCGCGGGCTCGGGCATCGGCCAGGCGCTGGCGGTCGAGCTCGGTCGCGCCGGCGCCAAGGTCGCGATCAGCGACGTAGACACCGCAGGGCTGGCGCAGACCGCTGAGCAACTGGCGGCGATCGGCGCGCCGGTCAAATCCGACCAGCTCGACGTGACCGAGCGCAGCGCCTTCCTCGCTTACGCCGACGCGGTCAACGAGCACTTCGGCGCGGTCAACCAGATCTACAACAACGCCGGCATCACGTTCATCGGTTCTATCGAGGACAGCCGTTTCAAGGACATCGAACGCGTCATCGACGTCGACTACTGGGGCGTGGTCAACGGCACCAAGGCGTTCCTCCCGCACCTGATCGCCTCCGGGGACGGACACGTCATCAACATCTCGAGCGCGCTCGGCCTGTTTTCCGCGCCCGGCCAGGCGGCGTACGTCTCGGCCAAGTTCGCCGTCCGCGGGTTCACCGAGGCGCTGCACCAGGAGATGGCGCGCGCCGGTCACCCGGTGCGGGTGACGACCGTGCATCCGGGCGGCATCAAAACCGCGTTCGCCCGCAACGCCACCGGCGTCGAGGGGCTCGACCACGCCGAGCTGGCCAGCCTGTTCGAGGAGCAGCAGGCCAAGACCACCCCGCAGCGGGCTGCTCAGCTCATCCTCGAAGGGGTGCGCAAGAACAAGGCCCGGGTGCTGGTGGGGCCGGACGTCAAGGCGATGGACCTGGTCGTGCGGCTGACGGGTTCGCGGCCGGAGCTGCTGCTGGGCGGGCCGGTGATGAGCCGGCTTCAGCAGGTTGTGCACCGGCTGCTGCCCAAGCGCTGATTTGTTCAGCGCCCCAGCGGGTGTTCGGCTAACCAGCCCGCCGCCACCGCCTGCGGGTCGGCGCCGGCACCCACCTGCCGGCGCATGTCAACCAGGGCCGCGGTGTCGAGCACGCCGGCCACCTCGTTGATCGCCAGCACTTGCCGTTCGCTGAGCGCGTTGCGCCGATAGAGCGGCACCACGTTCTCGGCCCGGATCAGCGTGGGCTTGGTGTCGGCCAGCGCGACCAGGTCGGCGGGGACGCCGGGGTCGGCGGTGGTCGTCCATGCCGCGGTCAGCCGTCCGGACGCGACCGCCGCGAACATCGTTGCGCCATCCGGGAATTCACGCGGGTCCGGAAGGCGGCAGGGGCCGATGGCCGACGGCGCGCGGTGGCCGGCGACGGTCCCGAGGACGAGATCGGCGCAGTGCCGCGGCAGCGTGTTCAAGTCCGCGCTGACGTCGCTGCCGCCCCATGCCTTGGCGGTGGCCCGGCTCACCAGCAGCACGGGTTTGTCCTCGGCGGCGGTCGTGTAGTCGCCCGCCACGATGCCCTCGGGTAAGGCGGCGATCATCGCTCGGTAGACGTCTTTGTCGGACATCGCCGTGGCGCTGGGCTGCAGGCGTTGCAACACCCGGCCGGTGAAGGCGGGAACGACGGTGATTGCGCCCGAATCCAATTGGGCCTTCGGGTCGGTGGTCGGCTGGAACCGCGCGCCGAATCCGTAGGACCGCAAGGCGGCCACGTAGATGCCGGCCAGCAGCGCCGATTCGGCATCAGTCCGGGACCCGACCACGACCTCCGCGCGGGCGCGAGGATCGCCGCCGGTGTCGGTCGCGCAACCGGAAACGGCGAGTATGGCGGCGAGCAGCGGTGCCGCCAGCCTGCCGATTTTCACCCCGCGGAGACGGAAGTGTCGGCGGCGATCGCCACGGCCGCGGCAACCGCCTCCCCGACGCGCAGGTCCAGCGGGCTGGGGACGATCCGGTCGGGGGCAAGGTCGTCGCTGACGACGGAGAAGATCGCCTCGGCCGCGGCGACCATCATCTTCTCGGTGATCCGGCGGGCACCCGCCTCCAGCGCGCCGCGGAACACCCCGGGGAATGCCAGCACGTTGTTGATCTGGTTCGGGAAGTCGCTGCGGCCGGTGGCCACCACCGAGGCGTATTTGGCCGCGATCTGGGGGTGGATCTCCGGATCGGGGTTGGACAGGGCGAATACGATCCCGTTGGGTGCCATCGTGGCGATCATCTCTTCGGGGACCACGCCGCCCGACAGGCCGAGGAACACGTCCGCGCCGCGGAGGGCTTCCGCCGCGCTGCCGGTCAGGCCGTCGGGATTGGTGCGCCGCGCCAGGGCCGCCTTGACGTCGTTCATGTCGTCCCGAGCGGTGTGCAGGATTCCGCGCGAGTCGAGGACGGTGATGTCCGAAACACCCATCACCATAAGGAGATTGGTGCACGCGACACCGGCGGCGCCGGCCCCGGACACCACCATCTTCAGCGAGTTCATGTCCCGGCCCAGCAGCTTGCTGGCGCCCATGAGCGCGGCCAGCACCACGATGGCCGTGCCGTGCTGGTCGTCGTGCATCACCGGGCAGTCCAGCGCCTCGATGGCCCGGCGTTCGATCTCGAAGCAGCGCGGCGCGGAGATGTCCTCGAGGTTGACGGCGCCGAACGTCGGGCGCAGGCGCACCAGGGTTTCGACGATCTCGTCGGGATCCTTGGTGTCGAGCACGATCGGGATGGCGTTCAGCCCGCCGTACGCCTGAAACAGGGCGCACTTGCCCTCCATGACCGGCAACGACGCCGCCGGCCCGATGTCACCCAGGCCGAGCACCGCGCTGCCGTCGCTGACCACCGCCACCAGCCGGTTCGCCCAGGTGTAGCGGGCCGCTTGAGCGTGGTCGGCGGCGATCGCACGGCTGACCTGCGCCACGCCGGGCGTATAGGCGATCGACAGCGCGCGCTGGGTGTCCAGCGGGGACGTCAGGCTGACCGAAAGCTTGCCGCCTACGTGTGCGTCGAAGATCTCGGCGTCGGTGATGGCGCCATCCTCGGCCTGCGTCTGTATCGATTCAAGCAATTCGGACACGGGGTTCAGGGTACTGACTACCCGTTAGTAGCCCTAATTGGTGAGCTGGGTCATACCCGGCCTCGCGCCCAGGCTCAGATCAGCTTGAGCTCGGTGACCGCGGTGCGCTCCTCGACCAACTCGGCGGTGGTCTTGTCAATGCGCCCCTGGGAGAACTCGTCGATCTCCAGGCCCTGCACGATCGACCAGTTGCCGTCCTTGGTGGTCACCGGGAACGACGACACGATGCCCTCGGGCACGCCGTAGGAGCCGTCGGAGTAGACGGCCATCGACACCCAGTCACCCTCCGGGCTGCCGAGCAGCCAGGAGCGGGCGGCATCGACGGTGGCCGAGGCGGCCGACGCGGCCGAGGACGCGCCGCGGGCGTCGATGATGGCCGCTCCGCGCTTGGCGACGGTCGGGATGAAGTCGTTCTCGATCCAGGCCTGGTCGTTGACCACCTCGGCGGCGTTCTTGCCGCCGATCTCGGCGTGGAAGATGTCGGGGTACTGGGTCGCGGAGTGGTTGCCCCAGATCGTCATCTTCTTGATGTCGGTGACCTTGGCGCCGGTCTTTTGGGCCAGCTGCGAGATAGCCCGGTTGTGGTCCAGCCGGGTGAGCGCCGAGAACCGCTCCTTGGGGATGTCGGGGGCGTTGCTCAGCGCGATCAGCGCGTTGGTGTTCGCCGGGTTGCCGGTCACGCCGATGCGGACGTCGTCGGCGGCAACCTCGTTGAGCGCCTTGCCCTGGGCGGTGAAGATCGCTCCGTTGGCCTCCAGCAGGTCGCTGCGCTCCATGCCCGGGCCGCGCGGCCGCGCCCCGACCAGCAGGGCCAGGTTGACGCCGTCGAAGATCTTGTTCGCGTCCGCGCCGATCTCGACGCCGGACAGCAGCGGGAAGGCGCAGTCGTCGAGCTCCATCACGACACCCTCGAGCGCCTTGAGCGCGGGCTCGATCTCCAGGAGACGCAGCTCGATCGGGCGGTCGGGGCCCAGCAGCGATCCACTGGCCAGGCGGAACAACAGGCTGTAGCCGATCTGGCCGGCGGCACCGGTGACGGCGACCTTGAGAGGACTTGCGCTCACGTCGATGTACTCCTTGTGGAGAAGGTCGTGCGGATTTGAGGTTTCGGCTCGAAACTAGCGCACCCTTTTTCGATCGCATTCTCCGGTCCGCTACCAGGGCAGATCGTCAGGCTTTGAACAGCCGGGACGCGTAGCATGGAGCACCGCCTGGTCGGTACCTGCGCTGCTAGGGAGGTGGATGTGTTCCAAGGATTCGACGCACTGCCCGAAGCGCTTCGGCCCCTCGCGCAGGAACCCGAACCGCAGCCGAGCGCGCGACCGGCCAAGGAGACGCTCGTCGACTGCGCCGTCTACGCCGACGGCCACCGGCTGCCCGGCAAGATCGGTTACGCCGCCTCCCTGGACAAGGTGCGCGAGATCGAAGCGCAGGGGCACGAAGGCTTCGTCTGGGTGGGCCTGCGCGAACCCAGCCAGGCCCAGATGCAGGAGGTGGCCGACGTTTTCGGCCTGCATCCGCTGGCCGTGGAAGACGCGGTGTGCGCCCATCAGCGGCCCAAGGTGGAGCGGTACGACGACACCCTGTTCCTCGTCCTCAAGACCGTCAATTACGTCCGGCACGAATCGGTGGTGCTGGCCCGCGAGATCGTCGAGACCGGCGAGATCATGGTCTTCGTCGGCCGCGACTTCGTGGTCACGGTCCGCCACGGTGAACACGGCGGACTGTCCGAGGTGCGCAAGCGGATGGACGGCGACCCCGAGCAGATGCGGCTGGGCCCCTTCGCGGTGATGCACGCGATCGCCGACCACGTGGTGGACCACTACCTCGAGGTGAGCAGTTTGATGTTGTCCGACATCGACAGCATCGAGGGTTTGGCCTTTGCGCCGGGCAGCAAGATCGACGTCGAGCCGATCTATCTGCTCAAACGCGAGGTCGTCGAGCTCCGCCGGTGCGTCAACCCGTTGTCGGCCGCGTTCCACCGGATCCAGGTGGAGAACAAGGACGTGATCTCCAAGGAGTTGCGGCGCTATCTGCGCGACGTCGCCGACCACCACTCCGAGGCCGCCGACCAGATCGCCAGCTACGACGACACCCTCAACTCGTTGATCCAGGCCGCGTTGGCTCGCGTCGGGATGCAGCAGAACAACGACATGCGCAAGATGGCGGCCTGGGCCGGCATCCTGGCGGTGCCCACCATGGTCGCCGCCATCTACGGGATGAACTTCCGTTTCATGCCCGAGCTGACTTGGACGTGGGGCTACCCCGGGGTGATGGCGGTGATGGTCGTCGTCTGCCTGGTCCTGTATTTCCAGTTCCGCAACCGCAACTGGCTCTGACGGTTCGCCGACCAGACACAAAAGCACCTAGTTCTTGGGCGTGTTGGGTGCTTTTGCGTCTGGTGGTCGTATCCACAGTCGCAGAGCTGTCTACATCTCGTGGGCGCCTGACTACTTGGATGGCGCGCTTTGCCGCATGTTTACAGCTGTGGACATCGAACGCGTGCTCTTCGACGGTGGCGGGCTGGCGACGACCGCCCAGCTTTTGACTGTGGTGTCTCGCACACGCTTGGCCGGACTTATCAAGTCCGGCAAGCTTATTCGGGTATGTCACGGCGTCTATTCCGGCCATGAGCCCGATACAGCTGGCATGCTGTCCGCGCTTGACCTGGCGGTTGGGCAGCCGGTCGTGGCCTGTCTGGGTACCGCCGCCGGGCTGTACGGCTTCGACACCGAAAGCACCTATCGGCTCCATGTCCTCGATCCGGGCGTCAGGATGCGTCCGTCGCCGGGGGTCATGGTGCATCAGCGAATCGGTGCGCCGCTGCGACACGTCAACGGTCGCCTTGCGACGGCACCCGCATGGACGGCAATCGAAATAGCGCGAGCGCTACGGCCGTCGCGCGCTTTGGCGACGCTTGATGCCGCCCTGCACACAGGCGCTTGCACCGCAGTGGAATTGACCGCGGCATGCCGCAAGCAGCGGGGCCGTCGTGGGATCGTGAAGGTTCGCAAGTTAGTCGACTACGCCGACGGCCGCGCCGAATCGCCCATGGAAAGTGAAGCGCGGCTCCTTTTCATCGACAGCGGACTGCCCGCGCCAGAGCTGCAATACAACATCCTGGACCGCCACGGCAAACTATGGCGCGCCGACTTTGCCTGGCCAGACGCCATGGTCGTCGTCGAATACGACAGCGTGGAATGGCACGTAGGTCGCGACGCCCTATTGCACGACCGACTGAAAACGGCGCGACTACAGGAGTGCGGCTGGACATGTATTCCGATGACAGTTGACGACATCCGACGAGATCCGGTCGGCCTGATTGCGCGGATCAACAGTCATCTGACGACGCCCCGCATGGCGGGCTGAGCCCACGCAAACCCTCGCGAGCAGACACAAAAACACCCAACTATTCGGCGTGTCGGGTGCTTTTGCGTCTGCTCGGCAAGAATCAGTTGGGTTGTGCGGCGGGGCGATTCGTGTTCAGCACATCGACGCCGTCGTTATCCCACGCTTGCCGCATCGCCTCGGCGCCTTTCAACCGCACCCACGCCGCCTCGGTCGCGGTGATGGGGGTCGCCGACAGGAAGCGCACCGGGTCGCGGGGCGGTTCCAGCGGCAGATCCGCGATCTCGCTGCGGCCCAGCAACACCGCGGTGAACGGCACCTTCCGCGACGGCGACGCCCACAGCGGCGAGCCGAGGTCGATCAGCGCATCGGCACTCAGCACGGCGCCCTCGACGGCGGGAGTTGCCGCCAGTATCGCGATGCTGCGGGCGATGCCGGTGATCGGGCCGGGATCGCGCAACTGCAGGACGATTTCGGCCCGCGGCCCGCGCACCGGGTCGGCGATATCGAGGGTCGGTTCGGTCATGGGGTGGCGCGAGCAGCCCAGGGAGACGTAGTGCACCAGCCCGCTTGCCTCGCGGAATCGCAGCACTTCGATGGTTTCGGTGCCGAGGAATGTCACGCTCGCCGAATCGGGTTCGAGGTCGCCGAAGTGGGCGCGTACATGCGCACGGACCTGGTCCAACGGCTGCGTCACCGCGCGTCCGACGGCGCGATGGTCAGGTTGGCCCCGGAGTCGGCGTCGAAGACCACGAGCCGTGTCGTGTCGAACGCCAACTCGATCGACTGCCCGATGACCGCCTTGGATTCGGCGGGAACCCGTGCCACGAACTGGTTTTCGTGCGCGTCTCCCTCGGCGGCCAGATCGTCCAGTTGCGCCGAGTGCGCGGCCCATGCCGCCGTGGAGAAGTACACGTACTTGTCGGCGCCCAGCGATTCGACCAGGTCGACCTTCACCTCGAAGGTCAACGCCCTGATGCGCTGGTAACCGTCGATCAACGCGGCGTCGGACAGATGCTCGGGCCGCACGCCCACGATGACGTTGCCCGGCGTGGGGTGCTGGGCGATCACCTCTTGGACGTCCGGTGTGAGCATCACCTCCCCGAAGGGCAGCGTCAGCCCGATCGGCGTCAACGTGGCCGGGAAGAAATTCATCGCCGGCGAGCCGATGAAGCCCGCGACGAACAGGTTGGCCGGGTGCTCGTAAAGCTCATCGGGGGTGCCGATTTGCTGTGCGACGCCCGAATGCATCACCACCACCCGGTCGCCCAGCGTCATGGCCTCGGTCTGATCGTGGGTGACGTAAACGGTCGTCGTGCCCAGCCGCTTTTGCAGCCTGGCGATCTCGCCACGCATCTGGACGCGCAGTTTGGCATCCAGGTTGGACAAGGGCTCGTCCATCAGAAACGCCTTGGGATGGCGCACGATCGCGCGGCCCATCGCCACCCGCTGCCGCTGTCCCCCGGACAGCTGGGAGGGCTTGCGGTCCAGAAAGTCGGTCAGGTCAAGGGTTTTGGCGGTCTCGGCGACCTTTTGCGCGATCTCGGGCTTCGGCATCTTCGCCAGCGTCAACGGGAACGCGATGTTTTGCCGCACCGTCATGTGCGGGTACAGCGCATAGGACTGGAACACCATCGCGATGTCGCGGTCTTTGGGCGCCTTCTCGTTCACCCGTTCGCCGCCGATGCGCAGCTCACCCGAGGAGATATCTTCAAGCCCGGCAATCATGTTCAGCGTCGTGGTCTTACCGCAGCCCGACGGGCCGACCAGGATCAAAAATTCGCCGTCGGCGATGGTGATGTTCAGGTCCTGCACCGCCACGGCGCCGTCGGGATAACTCTTGCTGACATGGTCCAGCACAATCTCGGCCATCGCGTCATCCCTTCACGGCGCCGGAGGTCAACCCGGCGACGATTCGTCGTTGGAAGATTAGAACAAAAGCGATGATGGGAACGGTGATCACCACGGCGCCGGCCGCGATCGATCCGGTCGGCTCCTCGAACTGTGAACTGCCACTGAAGTTCACGATCGCCACCGGCGCGGTGATCGCCGCCTTGGTAGCGGTCAGGGTCAGCGCCAGCAGCAGATCGTTCCAGGCGAAGATGAACACCAGGATCGCGGCGGTCACCACGCCCGGCGCCGCCAGGGGGACGATCACCTTGCGGAACGCCTGCGCCGGTGAAGCGCCGTCCATTTTCGCCGCCTTCTCCAAATCCCAGGGGATCTCGCGGAAAAACGCCGACAACGTGTAGATCGCGAGCGGCAGCGCGAAGGTGATGTAGGGCAGGATCAGGCCCGGCCAGGTGTCGAACAGGCCGACGAAGCGTTCGATGTTGAACAACGGTGTGACCAACGAGATCGCAGGAAACATCGTGATCAGCAGGGTGGCGCCGACCAGCGCCCGCTTGCCCGGAAAATTCAGGCGCGCGATCGCGTAGCCGGCCATCGCCCCGAGGGTCACCGCGATCGCGGTGGTGATCAACCCGATCCCGACGGAGTTGATCAGCGCCGAGCTGAAGATGTCGCCGCGAAAGATGCCGCGATAGTTGTCCAGGGATACCGACGACGGAATCAGCTTGCCGTCCTTGACCGTTGACGTCGGCTTCAGCGAGAGGCTGAAGATCCACAACACCGGCAGCAGCGCGTACACCACGACCACCGTGTCGATTACGGCCCAGATCGCGGTGCGCCGCGCGTCCTGCCGGTCAGCGGCCATCGACGTCACCACCGGGCGTCGCCGCGCCGAAGACCTTGATGAACAGTAGGGCGATGAGGCCCACGCACACGAAGATCAGCACGCTGATCGCCGAGCCGAGCCCGACGTTGAACCCCTTGAACAGGTTGTCGTAGCCCAGGATCGACACCGAATCGGTGTTGTTGGCGCCGTTGGTCAAGACGTAGATGTTGTCGAAGATGCGGAACGCGTCCAGGGTTCGGAACAGCAGGGCGACCACCACGGCCGGCTTGATGATCGGCAGGATGACGCCGGTCAGCCGGCGCCAGGGGCCGGCGCCGTCGACCTGGGCGGCCTTCAGCAGCTCCTCTGGCACCAGTGCCAGCCCGGCCAACAGCAGCAGCGACATGAACGGCGTCGTCTTCCAGACCTCGGCGACCACGACGATCGCCAGCGACGGGATCTGCGAAGTCAGCGGTGCGCTGCCATGCGGCAGCAGGTTGGCCAGGTAGCCCGTCCCGGGCGTCCATGCGTAGTACCAGCTGTACGACGCGACCACGGTGACGATGCCGTACGGGATCAGAATCGCGGTGCGTACCAAGCCTTTTCCGACGAGGGTGCGGTGCATCACCAGCGCCAGTGTCAGGCCCAGGACGAATTCGAGGGACACCGACACGACGGTGATGCCCAGCGTGACCGCCAGCGCGGTCCACCAATACCGATCGGTCAGGATCGTCACGTAATTGCCCAGGCCGATGAACGCGGTGTCGCCGGGGACGGCAAGGTTGTTGCGCTGCAGGCTCAACCACACGGCGTAACCGATCGGATAGGCCGTCACCGTCAGCATCAGAAGCGCCGCCGGGGCGACGAGCAACAAGGCCAAGCGCTGTTCGGAGAGCCGGTTTCGGGTCCGCAAATGCGGTGCGACGGAAGACGGCCGGGCGCGCCTTGCGGGGGCGGTGGCCGTCACGGCAACAGCCCCTTCCCGTCGATCGCCTTCTGCACCTCGGCGCTGAGTTCGTCGGCGGTCCGCTCCGGGTCGATCTCGGTGATCGGGCTCAGCGTCGCGGCCAATCGGATGGCCACCGCCTGGTAGACCGGCGTGGCCGGGCGCACCGCGGCGTCGGTGAGTTGCCGGCGGATGATCGTGTACATCGGGTACTTGGCCTGGAACTGCGGATCGGAATACAGCGACGTGCGCACCGGGGGTAGGCCGCCTGCGATCGACACGTACTTCTGATGTTGCAGGCTGCGCAGGCAGCGGATGGCCTCGAACGCCTCGGCGCGGTGGCGGGTGGTGCTGGCCACCGCCAGGTTCGCCCCGCCGATGGTCACCTTGGCCGGATGGCCCGGCGCCACACCGGGATACGGCGCGAAGCCGAAGACTTTCTGGCTGGCCTGATAGGCGATGCGGAATTGCTCGTCGCTGGGCACGAACGTCCCGACGTCGTTGATGCTGCCGGCCAGCCGCGGATCGTGGTTGAGCGGCAGAACGGGCACACCGCCTTTCACCGCGTTCTCCAGCATGGATGCCAGCGCATACGGCCAGTTGACCGCGAGTGCGGCCCTGCCCTGTTCGACCGCCAACCGCGCGGTGCCCTCGTCGGTGCGGGTGATCGACGGATCGGCCCCGGGCGCGGTCGCCACGGATTTGAGGGTCCGCAGCGCACCGACGGTGGCGGCCCGGTGCGCCGGCGTGTCGGTCAACGTGACGCGGCGGCCGTCCTCCGAGAGGACCTGGACGCCCCCGCTGGCCAGCAGCGTGTTGAACCAGACCACCAGGCCTTCGCCCTCATTGGCCTGCACGGCGATCCAGCTGGGCTGCCCCGCGGCGTGCAATCTGGTGGCCTCGCGCACCATCCCATCCCAGGTTCGCGGCGGCTGACGCACCAAATCGGGCCGATACCAAAGCAATTGGGTGTTCGTTGTGATGGGGGCCGCGAACAACTTGCCTTCCCAGCGCGCGGTCGACAGCGGGCCCGGCAGGACGTCGGCGGTCGCGTCGGGTTCGGCGCGCCCCGCGGGATCGTCGGACAGCGGTAGCGCCCAGCCCGCCTCGGCGAACTCGGCCGTCCACACCACATCGAGCGACATCACGTCCAGCGTGCGGTCGCGACCGGTCAGGCGCCGCGCCAGCTGCAAACGCTGCTCGCCGGGGGCTCTGGGCAGACTGATCTGTTGAATGGCGAAGCGGCCATCGAACTGCTTCGTGCAATCCTGAGCGACCGCGGTGAACGTCGCGCCGTCGGCGGCCGTGGTGTAGAAGCTGATTACCAGCCCGCGGGTTCCCGAAGCGCACGCGGGTGCCGCCGCGGCGATGGTGAGCGTCGCCAGCGCGATCGCGCCTGCCCGGCGTACGCGCCCACGACGACTCACCACCGATCACACCTCTCGCGGGCGCCTCAGATCGCCAAGCGCGCCAACAGGTCCCGCGCCTTCTCTGCGTTTTGCGGGTCACACAGCACGTCGTAACGGCCGGCCACCAACTGCATGGTCGAACTGAAATCCCTTGTGCCACGGGCCATTGAGTACGGAACGGCCGAAGTGATCAGCCCAAAGAAGACACCCGCGACCAGGCCCGTGATCAGCGCACCCCAGGGATTGGGACTGAAGAAACCCAGCACCAAGCCGATGAACAGGCCCAGCCACGCCCCGCTCAGCACGCCTCCACCGAGCACCTTAGGCCACGTCAACCGGCCGGTGACCCGCTCCACCTGCATCAGGTCGACCCCGACGATCGTCACCTGCTGGACCGGGAACTGCTGCTCGGACAGATAGTCGACGGCGCGCTGCGCCTCGGCGTAGGTGGGATAGGACCCGACCGGCCAGCCCCTGGGCGGCGTCGGCAGTCCGGGCGCGCCTCGTCCACGCCCCGTCGCGTTTCCTGGTGTCGCGCCGGGAACCTGCCCAGGCTGGTAAGGATTAGTCATCGCCGTTCATTGTCCTCCGCCTTGGGGATGGTTTCATCTCAGGCCCTCCCCAGCCTAACCGCCGGCCTTCCGCCACCTGCGAAAACACGGTGCACGGGGTGGCGGGAACCGTCCCGGGCGCCCGTGGCGCGCTGACGTTTCGCCCCCACGGCCACCGGCGGCGCATGGGTTAGGTTGAACACCATGACAGCTCCCGGCGGCGGCTTCGGCGAGGGCGGCCACGACGACAACACCGACTCGCCCCCCACCGGCGGCGAAGCCTCCGAGCCCGCCCCCTGGGAGTCCCCCGCCGCCGATTCGGCGCCCCCGGCGTACCCGCCGCCGGGTCCCACCGACCACCCGGCCGGGTACCCGCCGTCGTATCCCCCGCCCGTCCCACCGCCCCCTGGGTACGAACAACCGCCCGGCTACTTCGGACCGCCCTACCCGATGGCGCCACCGCCGTACGGCGGCCCGCCCCCCTACGGGGCGCACGGATATCCGGGCTATTACCCGCCACCGGACTACCAGGGCGGCTATCCCACTCAAGCCGCTGTGACCGGAACCAACGCGCTGGCGATCGCCTCGCTCATCGCGTCGTTCACCGGCCTGTTGTGCGGGCTGGGCTCAATCGTCGCCATAGTGCTGGGCGCGATCGCCCTGGATCAGATCAAGCGGACCCGGCAGGAGGGCTTCGGCCTGGCGGTCGCCGGCATCGTCATCGGAATCGCCACGCTGGTGGTGATTTTGGTGGTCGTGCTCTTCACACTGCGCACGCATTAACGGCCTGACCGCCCCCGGCCGGTCTGCCATCGGGCCGGCGGCTGCCTAGGCTCTACTTCCATGGGATCGGTCAACAGGGTGTACATCGCGCGGCTCGCGCGAATGTTGGTGTTGGGTCCGCTCGGGGAATCCGTCGGTCGGATCCGCGACGTGGTCGTCAGCATCAGCATCGTCCGCCAGCAGCCGCGGGTCCTGGGACTGGTCGTCGATCTCGCGACCCGGCGCAGCATCTTCATCCCGATCCTGCGGGTCGCGTCCATCGAGCCCAACGCCGTGACGCTGAGCACCGGCAACGTGTCCCTACGCCACTTCGTGCAGCGACCCGGGGAGGTGCTGGCGATCGGTCAGGTGCTGGACACTCAGGTCAAGGTCAACGACCCCGAACTGCCGGAGCTGGCCGGCCTCGACGTGGTGGTCACCGACCTGGGCATCGAACAGAACCGGACGCGCGACTGGATGGTGAGCCGGGTCGCCGTGCGCACCCATCGGCGGCTCGGACGGCGCGGTCCCGTGCACGTCGTGGCCTGGCAGAGCGTGCAGGGTTTGACCCCGTCGGCCCTGGCCTTGCCGGGGCAGGGCGTGGCGCAGCTGCTGGGCCAGTTCGAAGGGCGCAAGCCGGTCGATGTGGCCGACGCGATCCGCGGACTGCCGGCCAAGCGCCGCTACGAGGTGCTCAGGGCGCTCAACGACGACCGGCTGGCCGACATCCTGCAGGAGTTGCCGGAACAGGATCAGGCCGAGGTCCTCTCGCAGCTGGGCACCGAGCGATCGGCCGACGTGCTCGAGGAGATGGATCCCGACGACGCCGCCGACCTGCTCGGCATGCTGAACCCCACCGACGCCGAGATGCTGCTGACCCGGATGGACCCCGACGAGTCCGCCCCCGTGCGCCGGCTGCTGACGCATTCGCCGGACACCGCGGGCGGCCTGATGACCTCCAATCCGGTGGTGCTCACCCCCGACACGTCGGTCGCGGAGGCGCTGGCACGGGTCCGCGATCCGGACCTGAGCACCGCCCTGTCGTCGATGGTTTTTGTCGCGCGGCCGCCGACGGCGACGCCGACGGGCCGCTACCTGGGCTGTGTGCACTTGCAGCGGCTGCTGCGCGAGGCGCCGGCCGAGCTGGTCGGCGGGATCGTCGACAGCGAGTTGCTCACGCTGACACCGGAGACTCCGCTGGTCGCCGTGACCCGCTACCTCGCCGCGTACAACCTCGTGTGCGGTCCCGTCGTCGACGACCAGAACCACCTGTTGGGCGCGGTCACGGTGGACGACCTGCTCGATCACCTGCTGCCGCACGACTGGCGCGTGGACATGCAAGAACTCGACACCGCCGGCCGGTTCGAAGGACTGGGAGGATCCTCGTGAGCAAATCCACGGCTCCGCGAGGGCTGTACACCCCGCGGACATCGCGCAGATACTCGCCGCGGCTGGACCCCGAGACCGTCGGGCAATTCACCGAGTCCATCGCGCGGTTCTTCGGCACCGGCCGCTACCTTTTGCTGCAGACGGTCGTGGTGTTCGTGTGGATTGCATTGAACCTGTTCGCGGTGACGGTGCGCTGGGACCCCTACCCGTTCATCCTGCTGAACCTGGCGTTCTCGACCCAGGCCGCCTACGCGGCCCCGCTGATCCTGCTGGCGCAGAACCGGCAGGAGAACCGCGACCGCGTCACGCTCGAAGAGGACCGCCGTCGCGCCGCCCAGACCAAGGCCGACACCGAGTACCTGGCCCGCGAACTGGCCGCGTTACGCCTGGCCGTCGGCGAGGTGGTGACGCGTGAATACCTGCGCCACGAGCTGGATGACCTGCGCGAAAGGCTGGCCAATCTGCAGCCCGGGACCCCGGACTCGGGGCCTCCGCGGCAGGGCGACAACTTGGAGCGCGCGGCTAAGAAATCCAGGTGAGAACCTCTTCAACCATTGCGCCACTCGTGTCACAAGAGTTATGTATGGTGATCTGGTTCACCGAGCTAACAGAAAGTACGCCCAGCTCACACTAGGACGGTCGAGTGCGCATAGGGGGAAGCCGGGGTGCGAGCCCGGCCGCCGCGACTGTGCGGCAGCGAGCACTTCGGAACACGCGCAAGCCGATATTCGGCGTCGCCATGATTACTCCATTGGTCTTCGCGGGCGCCGTCAGCGGGGCGGCTCCTGAACTTCCGGCGCACATGCCGCCGGTCCACGCCGCCGTCACTCCGGTGGCCGCGGTCTCGCCCTCCTTCCCGGACCTCTCCGGGCCCGCCATCGTCCCAATCGACCGCAGCCCCACCGCCTTTCACGTCGCCGAGCCCGCGCTGTCCGCGCCGCCGCCGGCGATGATCGTCAATGCGCGTGGCGCACTGGGCATTCCGAGCATCGCATTGGCCGCCTACCGCAATGCGGAGCAGAAGATGGCCGTCGCCGCCCCGGGTTGCGGCGTCAGCTGGAATTTGCTGGCCGGCATCGGGCGCATCGAATCGGGCCACGCGGGCGGCGGTGCGGTGGATGCACGCGGAACCGCGATCAACCCGATCTACGGCCCGTCGCTGGACGGCACGCTGCCCGGCAACGAGGTCATCATCCAGAGCAGCGCCGGCAGTCGCGTCACCTACGCCCGCGCGATGGGACCGATGCAGTTCTTGCCGGGGACCTGGGCGCGCTACGCCTCCGACGGCAAGGGCGACGGCGTGGCCGACCCGCAGAACCTGTTCGACTCGACGCTCGCGGCCGCCCGGTACTTGTGCAGCGGCGGGCTGAACCTGCGTGATCAGTCGCAGGTGCTGGCCGCGATTCTGCGCTACAACAACTCGATGCCCTACGCGCAGAACGTGCTGGGCTGGGCGGCAGCCTACGCCACGGGCGTCGTCCCGGTCGACCTGCCGCCGATGACCGGACCGCCGCCGCCGCTGGGCGACGCGCACCTCGAGCATCCCGAGGGGCTCGGACCCAACCTGCCGATGAACATCAACGGCCTGCCGATGGACGACCCGCTGGCGCGCGTGCCGCTGATCGACCTGAGCAGCCCGGCGATGGTCAGTCCGCCGCCGATGTTCCCCTGGATGTCTCCCACGCCTCAGCAGGCGCCGACCCAACTTCCCGGGTGCACCGTGATCTGCATCGGCACCCAAAGCGCGGCGCCCGCGGGGCCCCCGCCACCGTTCGCGCCGCCTGCGCCCTTCGCGCAGCCGCCGTTCGCTCCGCCGCCCCCGGATGTCGTCACGCCCCCGGCACCGATCGCGCCGCCGGCACCCCCGGTTGCGCCGCAAGCCGCACCGTCGCCCAAGCCGGCCGCTCCCCCGGCGGCGCCGAACGCGTCAGCGCCGCTTAAGCCCACGCCGGGCCCGGCCAACTGACCCCGCGGCGATCGCAAGCGCGGCGAAGCCGGGCGCAGCGGGTCGCCGCCAACTGACCCCGCGGCGATCGCAAGCGCGGCAAGGCCGGGCGCAGCGGGTCGCCGCCAAACGATCCTGAGCGGGTCGCCGCCCAACCGCTCCGTCGCGCACGCCTACACTCGGCGGTGATGTCCAGCCACGACTCTTCTGACGCAGCCGACCTGAGCGCGGCGATTCGCACCGCACTGGGGAAGGTGATCGACCCCGAACTGCGGCGCCCCATCACCGATCTCGGGATGGTCAAAAGCATCGACACCGAACCCGACGGCTCGGTTCACGTCGCGATCTATCTGACCACCGCCAGCTGTCCGAAGAAGAACGAGATCAGCGACCGGGTCAGCCAGGCGGTCTCCGACGTCCCGGGCACCGGCGCGGTGAAGGTCACCCTGGACGTGATGAGCGACGAACAGCGCACCGAGCTGCGCAAGCAGCTGCGCGGTGACGCCCGCGAGCCGATTATCCCGTTCGCACAACCGAATTCGCTGACGCGGGTCTATGCGGTGGCGTCCGGGAAGGGCGGGGTCGGCAAGTCCACCGTCACGGTCAACCTGGCCGCGGCGATGGCGGCCCGCGGCCTGTCCGTCGGGCTGCTGGACGCCGACATCCACGGCCATTCCATCCCCCGGATGATGGGCACCACCGACCGGCCCACCCAGGTCGAGTCGATGATCCTGCCGCCCATCGCGCACGAGGTGCGGGTCATCTCGATCGCTCAGTTCACCGAGGGCAACACTCCGGTGGTGTGGCGCGGACCGATGCTGCACCGCGCGCTACAGCAGTTCCTGGCCGACGTCTACTGGGGCGACCTGGACGTGCTGCTGCTCGATCTGCCGCCGGGGACCGGCGACATCGCCATCTCGGTGGCTCAGCTGATCCCCAACGCGGAGATTCTGGTGGTGACGACGCCACAGCTGGCGGCGGCCGAGGTCGCCGAGCGGGCCGGCAGCATCGCGCTGCAGACGCGCCAACGCCTCGCCGGCGTCGTGGAGAACATGTCCGGGCTCACGTTGCCGGACGGCTCGACGCTGAAGGTGTTCGGTGAGGGCGGCGGCGAGCAGGTGGCCGAGCGGTTGTCGCGCGCGGTCGGCGCCGATGTGCCGCTGCTGGGCCAGATCCCGCTGGATCCCGAGCTGGTGGCCGCGGGCGATTCCGGCGTTCCGCTGGTACTGAGTGCGCCGGATTCGCCGGTGGGCAAGGCGCTGCGCGGGGTGGCCGACAGTTTGTCCTCACGTCGGCGCGGGCTGGCCGGCGTATCGCTCGGGCTCGATCCCAAAGGCCGCTGAAACCGGTTCAGGTCGCGTCGGTGTCGAACGGCGTGCGGTCGCCCGTCTGCTGTTCCGCCCCACGCGTCTGGCCGTTCGCCGGCGTGGGAGGCGCGGGTGGCGGCGTCTCCGGCGGGGCGCCGTTCACCGGCTTGTCGAAGTTTCCGGTCAGAAACGAGTCGTCGCCGTCCAGCAGGTGCTTGGTGAGCGCGGCGCGGGGGGTCATGCCGCGCAGCTTCTGCAATTCGCTGAGCGGGCCCCGCAGGTCGTCGAACTCGGGCCCGAGGTCCTCGCGCAGCTGACTGGTCACACCGCTGAGGTAATCGCGCGCCTGACGCAGCGCGTTGGCCGACCATCGGATGGCGCCGGGGAGCCGTTCGGGGCCGAGGACCACCAACCCGACCACGACGAGGACGAGCATCTCTCCCCAGCCGACGTTGGCGAACATCTAGCCGTTATCCGGGTCCGGTTTCACCGTCAGGGTGACGTGGCGGCCATCGCGGACCACCTCGATCGGGGAATCCTGGCCGATGGTCAGCTGCCGCACCGCGACCACGAACTCGTCGGCGTCGGCAACCTTGCGGTTACCCACCTTGACGACGACGTCGTTTTCCAGGACGCCGCCCTTCTGCGCCGGACTTCCCGCCTTCACGTTGGCGACCTGGGCGCCGGAGGCGATCGCGTTGCTCACCGAGCGGGTGCTGACGCCCAGCGTCGGATGCACGATCTTTCCGTCCCGGATCAAGGTCTGGGCGACTTCCTTGGCCTCGTTGATCGGGATCGCGAAGCCGAGCCCACTTGCGCTGTCCGACAACGACTTACCCGCGGTGTCGATGCCGATCACCTGGGAATCCATGTCGATCAGCGGGCCACCCGAGTTGCCGTGGTTGATCGACGCGTCGGTCTGCAGGGCGTCGATCACCGTGTCGGTGTCCGAGCCCTCCCCGGACAGCGGAACCGGCCGGTGCAGCGCGCTGATGATGCCGTGCGTCACGGTGCTGCGCAGCCCCAGCGGCGCACCCGCGGCGAGGACCTCGTCACCCACCCGCACCTTGTCGGAATCGCCCAGGCGCGCCACGCTCAGGTTGTCGACGTTGTCGACCTTGATCACCGCCAGGTCGGTCTTGGGGTCGCGCCCGACCAGGTTGGCGGGCACTTCCTTGCCGTCGTTGAACACCACGGTGGTCTTGAACTGGCTGGGGTTGTTCGCCGCTTCGGAGATGACGTGGTTGTTGGTGACGATGTAGCCACGCCCGTCGATGACGACGCCGGAGCCCTGCATGCCCTCCTGGTCACTCTTGGACTCGATGGTCACCACGGAGTTCGCGGTCGCCGACGCCACCTTGGCGAAGCGCCCGGCCGGGCCTTCCCCGTTGCCGTTGGTCGACAGCGTCACCTTGGAGGTGGTGAACGCCTCGGCGACCTCGGCCGTCTTGCGGCCCACCACCCCGCCGACGAGGCCGATGACCAACGCGATGAGCGCCAACACGAGCAGCGCGAGGTAGGACACCCGGCCGCCGAACAGCACGTCGCGCACGCCCAGTTTGCCGCCGTAGCCCAGGGCGGAGCGCGACGTCGATGGCGCGACCGCCGGCGTTCCTAGGGCCGCCGCGGCCCCCGGGTCCCGCCAGGGGTCGTCCAGCTCGTCGGGCTCCCCGCCGTTTTTCTCGGCGGCCAGCGCGCCCACGTCCACGGGGTGGCGTTGCAGCGAATCGGAGCTGCCCTCCGGCCGGTGGAACGCCTCCTCGAGGACGGGGTCGGCCGGACGATCGCTCGGCCGGAATTCGGCCTGGTCCCGGTACTTCTGCGGGCGGACGCGCTCGGCCACGAACGACCCGCGCAACCCGTCGGGACGACTGAACTCCCGACGCGATGCGGGGTCGACCGGCGGACGCGAGACGGGGCGCGGCGCCAGGCGGTTGCCGCTGTCATTGCTTCGGTCGAAGCCTTGGTCGGACGTCACGTTATCCCTTTTGGATCCTCTACTTGAGCGCGCGAGACGGGCCTTTACCGGCCGAGATACGCGGCACCGGCGTTGTCCGTGTCCACCCTAGTATCCACGGCGCGCCGTAGGGCGACATGAACGAGCGTGTGGGGCGAGTGCGCAGCGGGTCCGACTATCGGCGCTTGCGCCGCTCGCGGGCCTCGCGGTCGGCGAAGGGGTCGGAGGCCGGCGCGGTCGAGTCGTCGCGCGAGTCGTAGGGAATTTCGGCCAGCATGCCGAGCAGCGTGCTGGGGATGCGGATGGGGTGGGAGTCGCGCAGCGCCGCGCGCGTCCGACTCTGATCGTCGACCTCGGCCGCGCACTGGGGGCACATCGACAGGTGATGCGCGGCCCGCAGGTGAGCGTTCATCCGCAACTCGCCGTCGACGAACGCGGCGATTGCTTCGACGGACAGGTGCTCGGTGGAACCGAACTGGCGGGGTGCGCCCACGGGCGCGTCGCTCTGGGAGGCGAACTGGGCGGGAAGCCAGGAGAACGCGCGGCGGAACACATGTCCTCGATCGGGCATTACCAGCTCCTTGCCACTCATTCTCATTGCCGCCTCCTCTCGAATGTAGCGCGAGCCGGTGCGCAATACCGCAGCTACGGGCGCAAAGCCGCTGAATATCTACCTGATCGCTCCGCTGCCGAAACAGGCGGGCGACGCTGCCTACGCCGACTGGGCGCGCAGTTCCTGCCGACCGGAGTGGGCGGCCAGGTAGTCCCGCAAGGCTTGGCGTCCGCGGTGGATGCGGCTGCGGACGGTCCCGAGCTTCACGCCCAGGGTGGCACCGATCTCCTCGTAGGACAGGCCTTCGATGTCGCACAGGACGACGGCCGCGCGAAATTCCGGCGGCAGCGAATCGAGCGCGGCCTGCAAATCGGGCCCCAGCCGTGAATCGTGATAGATCTGCTCGGGGTTGGGCTCGTCGGCGGGCACCCGCTCGTAATCCTCGGGCAGCGCCTCCATCCGGATGCGCGCGCGTCGGCGCACCATGTCGAGGAAGAGGTTGGTGGTGATGCGGTGCAGCCACCCTTCGAACGTTCCCGGCTGATAGTTCTGCACGGACCGGAAGACCCGGATGAAGGTCTCCTGGGTGAGGTCCTCGGCGTCGTGCTGATTGCCGGAAAGCCGGTAGGCCAGCCGGTACACCCGGTCGGCGTGCTGGCGTACCAGCTCGTCCCACGACGGCATGGCCGCCTTGTCCCCGGTCGCGTCGAAAACTGCGGTCCCCTGCGGGACGTCCGAGGGCTCCACCCACTCGTCGGTGGGGCGCTCTTGCGCGTGCGACATGCTGGACGGACTGAGAAGAGTGGTGATAATCAATTCCTCCGAATCGGGTGCGCCACCCAGTGGCACTTCGTCATTGACGGCAACAGGCAGCTGCCATTCGGTATTCCCCGTCCAACGCGCTCCGCGATCCATACGGACACCGTCGCGTATCGGCGTATGTGCGGTATATGAACAATCTGAGCTGCGCCTGAGAAACCGTTTCTTGCCCTGCGTTGTGCAGGAAATATCCACCGCGCGGTGACCTTAAACGCGCCGGGCCTCTTGGGCGTGTCGCCAGCGTGCGGTTCAGGCGCGCCTGTCCGTTCGTGCGATGAATTGGAATACGCTGCGGGCATGGACGGCACCGACGCAGAAGCCCCTGGCCACACGGCGCCCAGCCGGGCCGAATCGCTGTTTGCCCACGCCGAGGGATCGATATCGGAGGACGCGCTGCTGGCCGCCGCCCGGGAGCGGGCCGTCGACATCGGGGCGGGCGCGGTGACGCCGGCCGTCGGGGCGTTGTTGAGCATGCTTACGAAGCTGAGCGGCGGCAAGGCCGTCGCCGAAGTGGGCACCGGCGCCGGCGTCAGCGGCTTGTGGTTGCTGTCGGGCATGAGCGACGACGGCGTCTTGACCACGATCGACATCGAGCCCGAATACCTGCGGCTGGCCAAGCAGGCGTTCAGCGAGGCGGGCATCGGACCGTCGCGCAGCCGGCTGATCGGCGGCCGCGCCCAAGAGGTGCTCACCCGGCTCGCCGACGAGTCCTATGACCTGGTGTTCATCGACGCCGACCCGATCGATCAGCCGGACTACGTCGTCGAGGGCGTCCGGTTGCTGCGCCCGGGCGGCGTGATCGTGGTGCACCGGGCCGCACTGGGCGGGCGGGCCGGCGATCCGACCGCCCGCGACGCCGAGGTGGTGGCGGTGCGCGAGGCGGCCCGCCTCATCGCCGAGGACGAGCGGCTCACCCCGGCGCTGGTGCCGCTCGGCGACGGCATCCTGGCCGCCGTTCGCGACTGATTCGCACTTTTACGAATTCTTGACGCGGGTCGTCCTTGACCGCGGGCTGAACGCATGTTTAGTGTACTGAACATGCGTTCAGCCGACCTGACGGCCGCCGCCCGGATCCGCGATGCGGCCATCGAGCAGTTCGGCGAGCACGGGTTCGGTGTCGGGCTTCGCGCCATCGCCGAAGCGGCGGGCGTGAGTGCCGCGCTGGTGATCCACCACTTCGGCTCCAAGGAGGGCCTGCGCAAGGCCTGCGAGGACTACATCGCCGAAAAGATCCGCAACACCAAGTCCGAGGCTATCCAGTCCAACGACCCGGCCACCTGGTTCGCCCAGTTGGCAGAGATCGAGGACTACGCACCACTGATGGCATACCTGGTGCGCAGCATGCAGACCGGCGGCGATCTAGCGAACATGATGTGGCGCAGGATGATTGACAACACGGAAGGGTACATGGAAGAGGGCGTGCGCGCAGGGACGATCAAACCCAGCCGCGATCCCCAGGCCCGGGCCAAGTATCTGGCGATCACCGGAGGCGGCGGATTCCTGCTCTACATCCAAATGCACGACACACCAACGGATCTGCGCGCGGTGCTGCGCGACTACTCGCGCGACATGATCCTGCCCGCCCTCGAGGTCTATACCGAAGGGCTGCTGACCGACCGGACCATGTACGACGCGTTCCTGGCTGCCGAAGATCAAGGAGAATTCCATGGCACCTGAAAATTCAGTCGGCTCCGCCCCTGTCGAAATCCGGGGCCTCACCAAGAGATTCGGCGCGGTGCAGGCGCTGGACGGCCTCGATCTCACTGTGCGAGAGGGGGAGGTCCACGGATTCCTCGGCCCCAACGGCGCCGGGAAGTCCACCACGATCCGCATCCTGCTGGGCCTGGTGAAGGCCGACAGCGGTAGCGTGCGGTTGCTGGGCGGTGATCCCTGGACCCAATCCGTTGCGCTGCATCGTCAAATCGCTTACGTTCCTGGTGATGTGACGCTGTGGCCGTCGCTGACAGGTGGAGAGACCATCGACCTGCTGGCCCGCATGCGCGGCGGCATCGACAAGCGGCGCCGCGCGGAGCTGATCGAGCGCTTCGATTTGGACCCGCACAAGAAGGCCCGCACGTATTCGAAGGGCAACCGCCAGAAGGTCTCCCTCATCTCGGCGTTCTCGTCCCATGCCAGGCTGTTGCTCCTGGACGAGCCCAGCAGTGGACTGGACCCGCTGATGGAGAACGTGTTTCAACAGTGCGTGGCGCAGGCCCGTGACCGGGGCACGACGGTGTTGTTGTCCAGCCACATCCTGGCCGAAACGGAAGCGTTGTGCGAACGCGTGACGATCATCCGGGCGGGCAAGACCATCGAAAGTGGTTCGCTGAGCTCCATGCGGCATCTGAGCCGCACCTCGATCAGGGCCGAAATGATCGGCGATCCGGGCGATCTCAGGCGGATCAAGGGCGTCGAGGACATCAGCGTCGAGGGTAATACGCTGCGCGCCCAGGTCGATAGCGAAAGCCTGGGTGAGCTCATCCGCGTGCTCGGTGACGCCGGCGTGAGCAGTCTCGTCAGCCAGCCGCCGACGCTCGAAGAGCTCTTCTTGCGCCACTATGACACGTCCGGAGACGCGTCCGGCGGCGACGGCCGGCACGGGCGCGATGCGCAAAAGGTGTCGTTGTCATGAGCGCGACCACACTGGACCGGCCTCACGCGTCGGCATCGCCTGCGCCCCAGCGCAGTTCGAACTTCTCCGGAACGCTTGCGATGTTGCGGCTATACCTGCGCCGGGATCGGCTCTCGTTGCCGCTGTGGGTGTTTCTGCTGTCGGTGCCGCTGGCGACGGTGTACGTCGGCAGCATCGAAAAGATCTACCCCACCGAGGCCGCCCGTGCCGGGTTCGCCGCCTCCATCATGGCCAGCCCGGCCCAGCGTGCGCTGTATGGCCAGGTCTACAGCGACAGCCTTGGCGCCGTGGGGATTTGGAAGGCCGGGATGTTCCACGTGCTGATCGCGGTGGCCGTCATCCTCACGATGATCCGGCACACCCGCGCCGACGAGGAGAACGGACGGACCGAGTTGGTGGACTCGACCGCGATCGGTCGCTACGCCAGCCTGAGCGCGGCGCTGCTGCTGTCTTTCGGGGCCTCGCTCGGCACCGGCGCGATCGGCGCGGCCGGCCTGCTGAGCACCGACGTCCCGGCGGCCGGGTCACTGGCGTTCGGTGCGGCGCTGGCCTGCTCCGGCCTGGTGTTCACCGCGGTCGCCGCGGTGACCGCGCAGTTGTCGCCCAGCGCCAGGTTCGCCCGCGGTGCCGCGTTCGCCGTCCTGGGAACCGCGTTCACGCTGCGCGCCGTCGGCGACGCCGGGTCGGGCACACTGTCGTGGCTGTCTCCGCTGGGGTGGTCGCTACTGGTCAAACCGTATGCGGGTGATCGCTGGTGGGTGCTGCTGCTGCACCTGGTCACGGCGTCCGCGTTGACCATGGTGGCGTATTGGCTGCTCGCCGGCCGTGACGTCGGCGCGGGGCTCATCGCGGAGCGGCCCGGTCCCGCGACCGCCGCGCCGGCGCTGGGCAACGCGTTCGGGCTGACGTGGCGTCTCGACCGGGCCGCGCTGCTGTTGTGGACGGTCGGACTGTGCCTATACGGGTTGCTGGTGGGCAGCGTGGTGCACGGCATCGGTGACGAGCTGGGCGACAGCGGTCCGGCCCGCGATATCGTCGCGCGGATGGGCGGCACCAGCGCCCTCGAGCAGGCCTTCATCGCCGTGGCTTTCGCCATGATGGGCATGGTGGCCGCCGCGTTCGCCGTTTCGCTCACGTTGCGGTTGCACCAGGAAGAATCCAGCCAGCGAGCCGAAACGGTGCTGGCCGGCGCGGTGTCGCGAACTCGTTGGCTCGCGAGCCATTTGGTGACCGCGCTGGGCGGATCCGCGCTCGCGATGCTGGCCTGCGGGGTAACCGCCGGAGTTGTCTACGGCATCGCGGCCGGCGATGTGGGCGGCAAACTCGCGATGGTCGTCGCAAGCGCGGCGGTCCAACTCCCGGCCGTCTGGCTGTTGTCGGCCGTGACGGTCTGCGTATTCGGCGTCGCGCCGCGGTTCACACCGGTGGCCTGGGGCGTGCTGATCGGTTTCATCGCTCTGTACCTGATCGGATCGTTGGCCCGGTTCCCGCAGTGGTTGCTCGACGTGGAACCGTTCGGGCACATCCCGAGAATTGGCGCCGATTTCACCGCCGTGCCCTTGCTATGCCTACTGGCCATCGACGTAGGGTTGGTAATTCTGGGCGCCCTGGCTTTTCGGCGCCGCGATCTACGCTGCTAGGAGCGAGATGAAAACCGGGATCCGCGTGACGACGACATCCCTCGGAGGCATTCTCTCGTGGGTGTTGATCCTGCTCTTGCCGGCGGGCACGCTGCACTACTGGCAGGCGTGGGTTTTCATCGCCGTGTTCACGGTGGCGACCATCGTGCCCACGGTCTACCTGAGCAGGGCCAACCCCGCGGCCCTGCAGCGGCGCATGCGTGCCGGCCCGCGGGCCGAACCCCGAACCTCGCAGAAGTTCATCATCACCGCCTCGTTCCTGGGTCTCTTCGCGACGATGGTGTTCAGCGCGCTCGATCATCGGTTCGGCTGGTCGTCGGTACCGGTCTGGCTGTCGCTGCTCGGCGATCTGCTGGTGGCGACCGGGCTCGGCATCGCCATGCTGGTGATCGTCCAGAACAACTATGCCGGCGCCACGGTCACGGTGGAAGCGGACCAGACCTTGGTGTCCGGTGGCCTGTATCGATTCGTGCGCCATCCGATGTACGTCGGAAACGTGATCATGATGATCGGTATCCCCCTGGCGCTCGACTCGTATTGGGGGCTGCTCTTCGTCATCCCCGGCACCATCGTGCTCGCGCTGCGCATGTTCGACGAAGAGAAGCTCCTCTTCGACGAATTGCCCGGGTACCGCGAATACGCCGAGCGCGTGCGCTACCGGTTGGTTCCCTACCTCTGGTAGCCGGCGCGCCGAGGGTATTAGCCCGGCGTCGGCGCCACCAGGCGCGACGATGTTGCGGATCAACAACTTTCGCAATGTCGGCGCCGAAGCACGGTTCGCGGTGCCTGACCGAGCTAGATCCAGACGCCCTTGCCCACCGCGACCACACCGCCGGCGCTGATCGCGAAGCGCTCGCGGTCCTTCTCCAGGTCCACCCCGACCATCTCGCCCGGCCCCACGACGACGTTCTTGTCCAGGATCGCGTGGCGCACCACCGCGCCACGGCCGACGCGAGCGCCGGGCATGATCACGCTGCCCTCCACGATCGCGCCGTCGTCGACCACGACGTTGGACGAAAGCACCGAGTTGCGCACCGAGGCCGCCGAGATGATGCTGCCGGCGCCCACCACCGACTCCTGCGCGGAACCGCCGTTGACGAACTTGGCCGGCGCCAGGTTCTCCGACTCGCCGCGGATCGGCCAGCGCTTGTTGTAGAGGTTGAACACCGGATGCACCGACACCAGGTCCATGTGTGCGTCGTAGAACGCGTCGAGCGTTCCGACGTCACGCCAGTAGGCCCGGTCACGGTCGGTCGCGCCGGGCACCTCGTTGTCGCTGAAGTCGTACACCGCGGCCATCCCGTCGTCGACCAGTCGCGGGATGATGTCACCACCCATGTCGTGATCGGAATGGTCGTCGTCGGCGTCCGCGCGGATCGCGTCGATGAGCACCTTGGTGGTGAAGATGTAATTGCCCATCGACACGAACGTCGTCTCGGGGTCGTCCGGGGTGCCGGGCGGATCCAGCGGCTTCTCCACGAATTGGCGGATGCGCCCGGACTCGTCGGAGTCGATACACCCGAACGCGGTGGCCTCGCTGCGCGGCACCCGGATGCCGGCGACGGTCGCGCCCGCCCCGCTGTCGATGTGGAACCGGACCATCTGCTCGGGATCCATCCGGTACACGTGGTCGGCGCCGAAAACCACTATGTAGTCGGGGTCTTCGTCGTAGATCAGATTGAGCGACTGGTAGATCGCGTCGGCCGAACCGGTGTACCAGCGCGGACCGAGCCGCTGCTGCGCGGGCACCGGGGTGATGTACTCACCGGCCAAGCCGGACAACCGCCAGTTCTGTGAAATGTGTCGGTCCAGTGAATGCGACTTGTACTGCGTCAGAACGCAGATCCGCAAATAGCGGGCGTTGACGAGGTTGGACAGCACGAAGTCGATCAGCCGATAGGCGCCCCCGAAGGGAACCGCGGGCTTCGCGCGATCCGCGGTCAGCGGATACAGCCGCTTGCCCTCACCGCCGGCCAGGACGATGCCCAGCACGTGTGGTGCTTCCCTCATGGTGTCAAACCTATCGGCCGCCGCGAAACGCTGCCAGGGGGAAGGGGCTATTGCCCGCGTTCTGTGGGGCTGTCCGTCAAGGTATTTGGCTGCGCGGGCGCACCGAGGGTGCCGCCCGGCTCGCGGCCCTCCCCGTCGCGGAACTACCGTGCGGGTATGCGGGTGGCGATGATGACTCGGGAATACCCCCCAGAGGTCTACGGAGGGGCGGGCGTACACGTCACCGAACTCGTCAGCCAATTGCGCCGGCTGTGCGCGGTGGACGTGCATTGCATGGGGGCACCCCGGCCGGGCGCCCAGGGCGTGCAGGTGCACCAGCCCGACCCGCGGTTGCAGGGCGCCAACGCGGCGATGACGACGCTGTCCGCCGACCTGCTGATGGCCAACGCGGCGTCGGCGGCCACCGTGGTGCATTCACACACCTGGTACACCGGCATGGCCGGGCACCTGGCCGCGCTGCTCTATGACGTCCCGCACGTGTTGACCGCGCATTCGCTCGAGCCGCTGCGCCCGTGGAAGGCCGAACAACTCGGCGGGGGCTACCGGATCTCGACCTGGGTCGAACACACCGCGGCGCTGGCCGCCGACGCGGTCATCGCGGTGAGCTCCGCGATGCGCGAGGACATCCTGCGCGTCTACCCCGCGCTGGATCCCGGAGCCGTGCACGTCATCCGCAACGGCGTCGACACCGACGTGTGGTGCCCGGCGGCCCCATCGCAGGGCGAGTCGATGCTGGCCGCACTGGGTGTCGATCCGGACCGTCCCCTGGTGGTGTTCGTGGGCCGCATCACCCGGCAGAAGGGCGTCGCACACCTGGTGGCGGCCGCCCACCGGTTCAGCCCGGAGGCGCAGGTGCTGCTGTGCGCCGGGGCGCCCGACACCCCGGAGATCGCCGAGGAGATTCGGGATGCGGTCGCCGGCCTGGCCCGCGCACGCACCGGCGTCTTCTGGATCCGGGAAATGCTTCCCATCGGCGAGTTGCGCGAAATCTTGTCGGCCGCATCGGTTTTCGTGTGCCCGTCGGTGTATGAGCCGTTGGGCATCGTGAATCTGGAGGCGATGGCCTGCGGGGCCGCGGTGGTGGCCTCGGATGTGGGCGGGATCCCGGAGGTGGTCGCCGACGGGGTCACCGGGACTTTGGTGCATTACGACCCCGGCGATGTGGCGGGCTATCGGGCCGGACTGGCCGAGGCGGTCAACGAGCTCGTCGCCGACCGCGGAAAAGCGCAGCGCTACGGCAAGGCAGGACGCCAACGCTGCGTCGAGGAGTTCTCGTGGGCCCACGTCGCCGAGCAGACCCTGGAGATCTATCGGAAGGTGTGTGCGTAGCACCGCCGAATCGTTCGGCGGCAAGCCCTAGCTGGAGCTTGTGACGCCCTTGAGTTCGTCACCGAGGGCAGCGGCTTCGTCGGGCGTCAGCTCGACGACCAGTCGACCTCCACCTTCAAGTGGTACCCGCATCACGATGCCGCGCCCCTCCTTCGTTGCTTCAAGAGGACCGTCTCCGGTCCGGGGCTTCATCGCCGCCATCGAGTGCTCCCTCCAGGTTCGAGCTGGCCCGCCCGCGCGGACCTGGTCGGCACCGAGCACGCCCGGCCAGCGAACTTCAAGCCATGCCCGGCCACGAACTGACTTATCACCCCTCCATTGTTCCCTATCCAGGTCACCGCTCGTACAAAGACCCACAACTGTGTGCTCAGCGGGCGGTCGCGGGCACCCAGCAACCCCTGATATGGTCGTCGACCATGCCGGTTGCCTGCATCAACGCGTAGGCGGTGGTCGGACCGACGAAGCGGAACCCGCGCCGCTTGAGTTCACGGGCCATGGCCTTCGATTCGTCAGTGGCCGAGGGAATTTCGGATGCGTCGGCCGGGCGTGACCGGGGCGACGGCGCAAACGACCACAGCAGCTCCGCCAGGTCCGCCGGAGTACCCAGCTCCGCGGCCGCGCGCGCGTTGGCGATCGTCGCGTCAATCTTGGCGCGGTTGCGCACGATTCCCTGATCGGCCATCAGCCGCTGCACGTCGCCGTCGCCGTACTCGGCGACCGTCGTGATGTCGAACCCGGAGAACGCGCGCCGGAAATTCTCCCGCTTGCGCAGGATGATCAGCCACGACAGGCCGCTCTGAAAGGCCTCCAGGCTCATCCGTTCGAACAGGGCCACCCCGTCGTGCAGCGGGCGGCCCCATTCCTGGTCGTGGTAATCGCGGTACATCTCGAAGTCCGGCCCGGGCCGAATGGCCGGCCAGCTGCACCGAACCAGCTCGTCTTCGCTCACATTCAGTCCTGACGATCCTCGCCCTCGCCGGGTTCCGCCGAATCGTCCTCGGTGTCCTGGTCGGCGGCGGGCGCGGCGTGCGCCTCCACGACCGAGGCCAGCTGGCCGCGCAGGGCCTCCAGCTCGCGGGCGAGGCGGTCCAGCACCCAGTCCACCTCGCTGGTCTTGTATCCGCGCAGCGTCTGGGTGAACTTGACGGCGTCGACGTCGGAGCCGGTCACCCCGTAGGCCGGCAGCACGGTCGCCGTCGTCCCCCGGGGCAGGGGCGGCAGCTGCTCGCCGCGACCGAACAACAGGCTGGCCGCGCCGAACAGGACGATCGCCACCAGCACCAGGACCACCAGGTACAGCAACACCAACGCCACGAGATCGATACTGCCCTATGCCGCCGACACGGCGATGCGCAACGTGACGGCGTCGGCGGCTATCGGGGCCTGATCGCCTGCATCGGCGGCCGGTCCGCCAGCGACACCGGCGAGGTGTGCTGGGTGTAGCCCTCTCCGTCGGGCCCGTGGGCCACGAACTGGGTCAGGCCGACCCCGGAGTCGGGGATCCCGCAGCGCGACAGCAGGGTCGCGATGACCTGGCGGCTCATCGCGCCCAGCTCGGCCAGCGGTCGGTTGCGGTGCTCCCGCACGCCCAGGTTGACCTGGGCGATCGCGTCCAGCCCCAGCCGGTCGAAGGTGTCCACCAGCAGTCCGATCTCCACGCCGTAGCCCGGGGCGAACGGCACCGACGTCAGCAATTCGCGGGTGGCCGCGTATTCGCCACCCAGCGGCTGCAGCACTGCGCCCAGCTCGGGGCGCAGCGCCGCGAGCAACGGCCGGGCCACCAGCTCGGTGACCCGCCCGCCGCCGGTCGCGCCCGCGCTGCCGCCCACGTCGGCGACGTTGAGGGGCCGCCGGTAGAAGCTCTTGACCAGGTGAATCCCGCGGGAGGGTGGGCAGGTGAGCAGGGGGCCGACGAGCCACGGCACGAACATCGGGTGCGGGTTGATCAGGTCGGAGTCGACGAACACCACGATGTCGCCGCGGGTGGCCGCCAGCGACCGCCACAACGCCTCGCCCTTGCCGGGCCGTATCGGCACCTCGGGCAGCGCCTGCTCGCGGCTGACCACGCGGGCGCCGGCGGCGACCGCCCGGATCTCGGTGTCGTCGGTGGAGCCGGAGTCCAACACGATCAGCTCGTCGACCAGCCCATCAACCAGCGGTGAGATGCTGTCGATCACCGACTCGATGGTGTCTTCCTCGTCGAGGGCCGGCAGCACCACCGAGATGGTCCGCCCGGCCTTGGCCGCCTCCAGCTCGGCGACGGTCCAGCTCGGACGGTTCCAGCTGCGGTCGCCCAGCCAGGTGTCCCCCGGCCTCGCGGCGAGCATCCCGTCGCTGGCCAGATCGCCGGCGACCAGGTCCGACATCGTCATGCGAGCCCCCTCACCGTGCGGGTCGGCGGGCGCGTCCCCTGGATCGACGCCACCATTTCCAGCACCCGGCGGGTGGCGGCGACCTCGTGCACGCGAAACATCCGCGCACCGGCGGCCGCGGCCAGCGCGGTGGCCGCCAACGTTCCCTCGAGCCGCTCCGTCAATTCCACACCCAGAGTCTCCCCGACGAAGTCCTTGTTACTCAAAGCCATCAGCACCGGCCACCCGGTATCGACGAGATCGCCGACGTGCCGCAACAGCAGCAGCCCGTGGAAGGTGTTCTTGCCGAAGTCGTGGGTCGGGTCGATCAGTACTCGGTCGCGCGCCACCCCGCACGCGACCGCCCGCTCGGCGGCGGCGGTGACCTGGGCGATCACGTCGTCGACGACGCCGCGCGTGGCGGTTCCGTAGTTCACCCGGAACGGGCGCGTGCGCGGCTGCGCGTTGCCGGTGTGCGAACAGACCAGACCCGCCCCGAACTCCGCGGCCACCTCCGGTAGGGCGGGGTCGACGCCGGCCCAGGTGTCGTTGATCAGGTCCGCCCCGGCCGCGCAGGCCACCTTGGCGACCTCGGAGCGCCAGGTATCGGCGCTGATCACGTGGTCGGGATAGGCGTCGCGCAACCATTCGATGAACGGCACCAGCCGGGCGATCTCGGTGTCGGCGTCGACCTCTTGGCCCGGGCCGGCCTTGACGCCGCCCACGTCGATGACGTCGGCGCCGTCGGCCACGGCCCGGTGCACGGCCGCCCGGGCGGCCTCGTCGCTGAAGGTCGCGCCCCTGTCGTAGAACGAGTCCGGGGTGCGGTTGACGATCGCCATGATCAGCGCGCGATCGGCTGACACGGGACGGCCGCAGAACGACGATTGCACGCGTCTATGGTGCCTGGTCGCCGAACAGCGTGCAGTGCCAGGTCGCGAGCGTGACGGCACCGTGAAATCCGACTCGCCCTCTCGCAGTGTGGTTACGCTCGCGACCGACCGATCGGCGCGGCCGGCCCTACGGGCGTTTACCCTCGGCCACCTCGTCGGGGTACTCGTCGTAGAACGGCACGTAGCCCTCGTCGCGTCCGGCCAGCACGTAGAGCGGGTCCTCGACGTCGGGACCGTAGGCCTGCTCGCGCAACTCCACCTTGCGGCTCTTGAAGGTCGTGGTCTGCTCGATCGACTCGACCACGCGCACGAACAGCGGCAGCGCGTAGCCGGGCAGCTGCTCGTAGACGGCGCGGGCCAACGACTGCCCGTCGAACTCGGCGCCGTCGCGCAGCTTGACCGCGGCCATCCCGGCGCGACCGCCGGTGCGCGGCACCTCGACCCCGAAGACCGTGCAGTCCTCGACGGAGTCATCGGATGCCAGTGCGGCCTCGACCTGGGTGGTGGCCACGTTTTCGCCTTTCCAGCGGAACGTGTCGCCCAGCCGGTCGACGAACGCCGCGTGTCCCATGCCCTGCGGGCTCATCACGTCGCCGGTGTTGAACCAGCAGTCGCCCTCACGAAAAGCGTTGCGCACCAACTTTTTTTCGCTGGACTCCGGATCGGTGTAGCCGTCGAACGGCTGCAGCCGGTTGACCGGGCTGAGCAACAGGCCCGGCTCCCCGGCCGGCACCCGGCGCACGCGCCCGTCGTCGCCGCGCAGCGGGGCACCGGTGTCGGGGTCGTACTCGACGTAGGCCAACGGCATCGGGAAGACACCGGTGGAGCGGGGCACGTTGAAGACGTTGATGAACGCGGCGTTGCCCTCGCTGGAGGCGTAGAACTCGCAGACGCGCGCGATGCCGAACCGTTTCGTGAACTCGTCCCAGATCTCCGGGCGCAGGCCGTTCCCGGCGATCACCCTGACCTTGTGCGCTCGGTCCGTCGGCTTGGCCGGTTGGTTGAGCAGATACCGGCACACCTCGCCGATGTAGATGAACGCCGTCGCGTCGTTGGCGATGACCTCGTCCCAGAACTTCGACGCCGAGAACGACTTGCCGAGCGCCAGCGTCGCTCCCGACGTGATCACCGACGACAACGCGACCGTCAGCGCGTTGTTGTGGTACAGCGGCAGGCAGCAGTAGAGGGTGTCCGAGCTCTTGAGCCGCAACCCGATGCCGCCGAACGCCGCGAGCGCCTTCAGCCAGCGCAGGTGCGTCATGACGCTGGCCTTCGGGAAACCGGTTGTGCCCGAGGTGAAGATGTAGAACGCGGTGTCCCGGGCGTGCACGGCCGACGCCGACGCCGGGTTGGTGGCCGGGGCGCTCGCCGCGAACCGTTCGAGGTCTTCGACGGTCAGCGTCTGGGTGCCGCCCGAGCCCCCGCAGTCCGCCACGGCGCTGACCAGATCGGTCTCGGCGATGAGCACCTTGGCCTCCAGCAGGCCGAGGCTGTGCGCGAGGACCTCGCCGCGCTGGTGGTAGTTGAGCATGCCGGCGACCGCACCGCACTTGACCGCGGCCAGCATGGCCAGCACGGCGTTGGGCGAGTTGCGCAGCATGATGGCGACGACGTCGCCGTGGCCGACGCCGCGGGCGGCCAGCACCGCGGCGTACCGGTTGGCGGCCGCGTTGGCGTCGCGGTAGGTCAGTTGCTGGTCGCCGAAGCGCAAAAAGATCCGGTCGCCGTAGCGGGCGGCCCGGTCGGCGAACACCGTGCCGATCGATTTCTTGGACCCCGGCTGGGCCGCCAGCCCGGTCAGCACGCCGCGCGCGATCACCGGCAGGTCGGCCAGCACGGCCGGCACCCGAGATGCGATGTCGGTCAGTTTGACCGCCGTGCGCGCTCCCCCGTCACGATCGGACACGTGATCCCCTCGATTCGTTTGGAAAAAGTCAAGCTCGGCGGACAGCCTAGTAGGGGCTGGGACCGGCCGGCGGGCTCAGCCGGGCGCGCACGCGTCCAGCGCCGCGCCCACCTTGTCGACCAGCACCAATCGGTCCATCGCCACCTGGGAGACGTAACCGGTGTCGAGCAAGCCGCACAACCACGTCCACAGCCCCTCGTAGTGGCCGACGGGGTCCAGCAGCACGATGGGTTTGTCGTGGAGACCGAGGTAGGCCGTCGTCCAGGTGTCGAGCAACTCGTCGAGGGTGCCGATGCCGCCCGGCAGCGCGATGAACGCGTCGGCGCGGTCTTCCATGATCTGCTTGCGCTCGTGCAGGGTGTCGCTGACGATCAGCTCGTCGGCGTCCGCGTCGGCGATCTCGCGCCGCATCAAGACCTGGGGGATGACGCCGACGGTCCGGCCCCCGCGGGCCCGCGCCGCGCTCGCCACCGCGCCCATCGCCGAAACGCGGCCACCGCCCCACACCAGCGTCCAGCCGCGCTCCGCGATCGACTCGCCGAGTTCTGCAGCGACACCGAGCAATTCGGGATGCTGCGGACCGGACGCGCAGTACACACACACCGCCCACTCGCGGGCTGAATCGCGTTCCCCGGGCATATCCGCCAAAGGTAGACCAATTGCGATCACCGCTCATATGTGGGGCTTTCGCCGTGCCGGCGGGCCCGCGCGCCATAAAATCCGGCAGTGCCGATTCGATGGAACGTCCCCCAACATGCGACGGCCTCAGAGCGGCTGGATGCGGCGTTGGCCGCGGGGGGCCGGGGAGCGGCGGTGTTGGGGCCCGACGGCGTCGGCAAATCCACCTTGGCCCGCGTGGCCGCCGAGCACTTCGCCGGTCAACATCCCGACACGCTCGTCCGCTGGGTCACCGGCACCCCGACCGAACGCGCGGTGCCCTTCGGGGCCTTCAGCCACCTGGTGCAGATCGCCGACATCGGCAAGCCGGCCGCGCTGCTGCGGGCCGCGCGCGCCTCGCTGGGCGGCGACGACCTGCTGCTCGTCGTCGACGATGCCCACCACCTGGACGTGCTGTCGGCCACGCTCGTCTACCAGCTGGCGCGGGCCGGGGCGGTGCGGCTGATCGTCACCGCCCGCGCCGACGCCTCCCCCGATGCGATCGCCGCGCTGTGGAGCGACGGCCTGCTCGACCGGATGGATATCGAGCCGCCCGGCGGGACGACGCCGCCCGCGGAGGTGGACGCCTTCCTCGCCGAGTTGCCCGCGCCGGCCCGGTCGGTGCTGGAGTATCTCGCCGTGTGCGAGCCGCTGTCGCTCGCCGACCTGACCGTGCTGGCCGGCGACGGCGCGGTGGCCGAGGCGGTCAAGTGGGGCGCCGCCGAGACCCGGGTGCGGGGCGGGGCCTCCGAGGACCCCGTCGTCTACACGGCCCACCCGCTGTTCGCCGAGCGGACGCTGGCCGCGCTGGACCCCGACGACGCGCGACAACGACGCACCGAGCTGGTCACGTTGCTGTCGCAGCGTCCATCCGAGCATCTCAGCGACCGGCTGCGGGTGATGTCGTTGGCGCTGGACAGCGACGCGCGCCGACGGCCCGCCGACGTCGTCGCCGCCGCGCAGCAGGCGCTGAGGCTGGGTGACATGGCGCTGGGCGAGCGGCTGGCCCGCTCGGCGCTCGAGCGCTCCGGCGGGCTGGCGGCGCGGCTCGCGCTCGCGCACGCGCTGGGATGGCAGGGCCGCGGCCGCGAGGCCGATGCGCTGTTGGCCGACGTCGACTCCGCCGGATTGACCGAAGCCGCCCTGATGGAGTGGGCGTTGCTGCGGGCGGCGAACCAGTTCTGGATGCTGAGCGAGCCGGAGCGTGCGACGGCGTTCTTGCGGACCGTCCGCAATCGCGTCGCGGATGCCGGGCCGCGGACCACGCTGGACGCGCTGAGCGCGACCTTCGCGATGAACGCGGGCAACGTCGGGCACGCGGTCAAGGTCGCCGAGGAGGTGCTGGCCTCGGCGTCGGCCGACGACCAGGCGGTGGCCTGGGCCGGCAGCGCGGCCGCGTTGTGCGCGGCGCGGCGGGGCCGGTTCGGTGACGTCGAGCCGTTGGCGCAGCGCGCCCTGGGAGCCGAACATCCCGGGCTGCTGCGCTTCACCATCGGGCTGGGCCAGACGACCACGTTGTTGATGGCGGGCAGGCTCGACGAGGCCCGCCAATTGGCCCGGCAGTTCACCGATTTCGCCGAACTGCAGCAGCCGGGCCGCGCGATCGGCGAGGTGCTGCTGGCGCATGTGCTGCTTGCCGGCGGCGAATTCGCTTCCGCGGCAGATATTTTGATCCCGGCGACCGCCACCCTGGAACGCACCGGCTATTCGTGGGGGCCGCTGTCGCTGACGCTGCTGGCCACCGCGCTGTCCCAGCTCGGAGATACCGCCGCCGCGGCAAAAGCGTTGAGCAGGGCCGAATCCCGGCACGGAACCAAGTCGGCATTGTTCGCCCCCGAGCTCGGGGTGGCGCGCGCGTGGCGGCTGGCGTTGCTGCGCGACTCGCACGGCGCGGTGGCCGCCGCGCGCGAGGCCGCCCGCGCGGCCGAGCGCGGCGGTCAGCGGGCCGTGGCGGTGCGCGTCTGGCACGAGGCCGTGCGGTTGGGCGACAGCCGGGCCGGCGATCCGTTGGCCCGGCTCTGCGACGAGATCGATTGTGTCGTGGGCAGAATCGCGTTGGCCCACGCCCGCGCGCTCACTGCGGGCGATGCCGAGGCGTTGCGGGCGGTGTCGGACGAGCTGACCTCGATCGGGATGCACGCGGCCGCCGCCGACGCCGCCGCGCAGGCTCGACGCTGCGGCGGCTAGCCGGCCAGGTAGCGGCGCAGCATGTCCACCGCCGCGGTGATGTTGGCGACCGCCACGCGTTCGTCGCGCCGGTGCGCCAAATTCGGGTCGCCGGGGCCGAAGTTGACCGCCGGTATACCCAGCGCGGCGAACCGCGCGACGTCGGTCCAGCCGTACTTGGCCCGCACGTTGCCGCCCGCCGCCTCGACCAACGCCTTGGCGGCGGGCTGGGACAGCCCGGGCATCGCCCCGGCCGCGGCGTCGGTCTGTTCGATGTGCACGTCCAGTCCGGCGAGCACGTCGTGCACGTGTTGCAGCGCGTCGGGCGCCGACCGGTCCGGGGCAAAGCGGAAGTTGACCGTCACCGCGGCCGCATCGGGAATGACGTTGCCCGCCACCCCGCCGTCGATGCGCACGGCCGACAAGCCCTCGCGGTATGTGCAGCCGTCGATGTCCACGCTGCGCGCCTGGTATGCGGCCAGCCGTTCGAGCACGGCACCCAGTTTGTGAATGGCGTTGTCCCCCAACCAGGATCGCGCCGAGTGGGCGCGGGTCCCGGTGGCGCTGACGACCACGCGCAGGGTGCCCTGGCAACCGGCTTCGATGTAGCCGCCCGTCGGTTCGCCCAGGATGGCCACGTCGGCGGCCAGCCAGTCCGGCAGTTCCCGTTCGATGCGGCCCAAACCGTTTGCCGCCGCATCGATTTCCTCGCAGTCGTACATCACCAGCGTCAGATCGTGCACGGGTTCGGCGACGGTGGCGGCGAGATGGAGGAACACGGCGTCCCCGGATTTCATGTCGGCGGTGCCGCAGCCGTGCAGCTCGCCGCCCTCGTGACGGCTGGGCAGGTTTCCGGCCACCGGGACGGTGTCCAGGTGGCCGGCCAGCAGCACCCGCGACGGCCGCTGGTGTCGGGTTCGCGCCAACACGGCGTTGCCGTTGCGGACGATCTCGAAGCCGGAGGTCTGAGCGCGCAGCGCGGCCTCGACCTCGTCGGCCAGGCGCGCCTCGTTCCTCGATTCGCTGGGGATGTCGACCAGCGCCGCGGTCAGCGCGATCGGATCCCCGCGTAAGTCCAGCACGGTCTCAGGGTAGTGGCGATCGCAAGCGCGGCGGAGCCGGGCGCGGCGGGTCGCCACCATCTGACCCAGTGGCGATCGCAAGCGCGGCGGAGCCGGGCGCGGCGGGTCGCCACCATCTGACCCAGTGGCGATCGCAAGCGCGGCGGAGCCGGGCGCGGCGGGTCGCCAC
>NZ_KL446993.1:2987426-3139007 GCF_000709305.1 Mycobacterium sp. TKK-01-0059 | reverse complement strand
AGTGGCGATCGCAAGCGCGGCGGAGCCGGGCGCGGCGGGTCGCCACCATCTGACCCAGTGGCGATCGCAAGCGCGGCGGAGCCGGGCGCGGCGGCTACACGAGCAACCGCGTGGGCATCACCGTCGGCTTGACCCCGTAACGCGGGCCCATGCCGTAGCCGCCGCGCCCGGCCGAGGCCACCGCCGGCATGCCCGTCGCCCACGTCGTGCGCGGCTCTTCGACCGGCGCGGTCCACCCCGAACTCACGGGCGTCGCGGCGGCAGGCGCGGGCGTGGCCGCGGACCACGCGGCGGGTGTCGACAAGCCGCCGACCGGTGAGGCCGACGCCATGCTCGCCAGCACCGGCGCGGCGCCGACGCCCGCGGTGCTCGCCGGGGCCGCCGCGCCCACCAACACGCCGCCGCCGATCGCACCCCCCACATCGCTGGCCGTGCCGGTGGCCGCCGCCACGTCGAGGGTGTGGTTGTAAAGGATGTTGGACACCATGGTGTTGAACACGTTCCAGGCCACCACGTCGAAACCGGCGTTGCCGACGTTGTTCACCACCGGGTTGCCCAAGAAGCTGTCCAGCCCGCTCAGTGCCGACGGCGGGTCGGCCAGCGGGGCCGCCAGTGCCCGAACCGCGTTGGGCGCGTTGGTGACGGTCTGCTGGAGGCCGCTCGTCTGCGCGCCCGTGGCCGCGGCCTGGGAGACGGCCGCGGCCTGCGCCCCAAGCCCGCCCGGGTTGTTCGTCGGCGCCGGCGAGGTCAGGGGGCTCAACTTGGCCGCGGCCGCCGACGCCGCCGCGTAGCCATACATGGCGGCGGCATCCTGGGACCACATTTCGCCGTACTGCGCCTCGGTGGCCGCGATGGCCGCGGTGTTCTGACCCAAGACGTTCGTCGCGATCAGGGCCGCGAGTTGGGCCCTGTTCGCCGCGATCAGCGGGGGCGGGACCGTCATCGCAAATGCCGCCTCGTAGGCCGCGGCCGACGCCATGGCCTGGGAGGCCGCCTGTTGCAGCTGGGCGGCGGTGGTGTGCATCCACGTGATGTATGGCTCGACCGCGGTGGCCATTGCGGACGAGGAGGGCCCGATCCACTCCTCGCCGGTCAGGTTAGAGATCGCCGACTGGCTGGCCGAGGCCGTCGTACTCAATTCGTCGGCGAGGCTGCTGAAGGCCGCCGCGGCGGCCATCATCGGCGCCGCCCCCGCCCCGGTGTACATCCGGAGGGAGTTGATCTCGGGGGGAAGTGCTCCAAAGTCGAAAGACATTGCGTCGCTCCTATTCTCGGTTGTGGTTCGTGGGGTGCTAGATGGCTGGCTTGGGCATGACGGTCGGCTTGACCCCGTAGCGCGGCGCGCCGAGGCCATATCCGCCCCGTCCGCTCGTGGCCATCGACGGCAGGCCGCCCGGCACGGTCGTCACCGGCGCGGCGTGGGGCGCGGCGCTGGTAAAGCCCGCGCCGACCAATTGCGTCGGGGTGGGGTTCACCGACGGGACACCGCCGGCCGCCCAGCTGGGCGGTACCGACAACGCGCCGATCGCGGGCCCGCGGCCCATGCTCGCCAGCACCGGCGCGGCACCCACGGCGGCGGGGGCCGCCGGCGCGGGCGCTGACGCTGAGGTGAGCCCGGGAGTGAAGTTGGGAATCCCCGAGGCGCCGACGACGGGAGCGAATTGCCCCTCCCCCAGGGTGATGAAGTCCGACGCGGCGGCACCGACGTTCTGGCCCCATCCGATCCCGGTCCCGAGGGTGGTGCTCCCCGGGGGCGGGGGGTCGGCGGCCGCAGTCGGTCCGGCGGCAAACGGCGACAGCGACGAGGCGGCGGTCGTCACCCGATTCGCGGTTTCGGTCTCGCCATAGGAACCGGCGCTGGTGTCCAGGTTGTTGACCATCGTCTGGTGGATCGCCTTCGCCTGGGCGCTGACCTGCTGATACCAGGCGCCGTAGGCGGAAAACTGCGCGGCCTGCAGCGCGGACACTTCGTCGGCCGCCGCCGGGGCGATGCTCGTGGTGGGCGCCGCGGCGGCGGCGTTTTGGGCGTCCATCGAGGAGCCGAGCGCTTCGAGCATGCTCGCCGCGGCCATCAGCGCCTCGGGCCGTGTGGTGACAAAGGACATGGTGTTCTCCTTCTCTAAACGAGCCGGCCCCTTGCGGACCCGCGCCGGTGGCTCCCCACCAGGCTCAGGACGTGACCAGCCGATCCCCGGGACCGAGGTACCCCGAAACGGCCGAGTTCACGCGGTTGACCTGGCAAGACGGTGGGCCTCGACACGCACAGCGCAGCGGCCGCGCGGCGAGGGCCTCCGAATCACGTTGCGCGGGCCAGCGTTTCACAGGCGGCGGTGCACTCCGGGTATTTCGCGGCGTCCGGTTCCGCGTTGCCGTGCAGGGTGGACGGACCTACGCAACCACCCAGGAAGTAACCTGACCGCCGTGACTGGAGCTGCAGGTATCGGGCTGGCAACGCTGGCCGCCGACGGATCGATCCTCGACACATGGTTTCCCGCACCGGAACTGACCGGATCGGGCACGGGTGCCACGTCGCGACTCGCGCTGTCCGACGTTCCCCCCGAACTGACCGCATTGATCGGCCGGGACGACGACCGCGGCACCGAGACCGTCGCCGTGCGCACGGTGATCGGCTCGCTCGACGAGGCGGCCGCCGACGCCTACGACGCCTACCTGCGGCTGCATCTGCTGTCGCACCGGCTGGTGGCGCCGCACGGACTGAACGCCGGCGGCTTGTTCGGGGTATTGACGAATGTGGTCTGGACTAATCGCGGGCCCTGCGCCGTCGAGGGGTTCGAGGCCGTGCGGGCCCGCTTGCGCCGCCACGGACCGGTGACGGTCTACGGCGTCGACAAGTTCCCGCGGATGGTCGACTACGTGTTGCCGACCGGGGTGCGCATCGCCGACGCCGACCGGGTGCGCCTCGGCGCCCACCTGGCCCCGGGGACGACCGTGATGCACGAAGGCTTCGTCAACTACAACGCCGGCACGCTGGGAGCGTCGATGGTGGAGGGCCGCATCTCGGCCGGCGTGGTGGTGGGCGACGGCTCCGATGTCGGCGGTGGCGCCTCGATCATGGGCACGCTGTCCGGCGGTGGCACCGAGGTCATTTCGATCGGCAAGCGGTGCCTCCTCGGCGCCAACTCCGGCCTGGGCATCTCACTGGGCGACGACTGCGTCGTGGAAGCCGGCCTCTATGTCACGGCGGGCACCAAGGTCATCACACCCGAGGGCAAACAGATGAAGGCGCGGGAGTTCTCCGGCGGCAATAACCTGTTGTTCCGGCGCAATTCGCTGAGCGGGGCCGTGGAGGTGGTGGCCCGCGGCGGCCAGGGCATCGCCCTCAACGAGGACCTGCACGCCAACTAACCGACGCCGAGCGCCGTGCCGTTGGTTTCGGGCAGCAGATAGGTGCACGCCAGGCTGACCGCTGTGAGGGCGGCCAGCATGAATCCGATCGCCCAGCTGCCGTATGTCGCCTGCAGGGTCCCGGCGATCAGCGGCGGCGACGCGCTACCGACGATGCCGGCGAGGTTTTGCGCCAGCGCCGTTCCGCTGTAGCGGTAGCGGGTGGCGAACAGTTCGGGGATGAACGCCGCCGTCGGGCCGGAGCCGATCGCCGCGGCCGTGCACATGCCGACGATCGCCACCGCGTACCCCGCGGGTTTGCCGGTGTTCAGCAGCGGCATCACCAGAAACGACCACAGCAGGCAACAGCTCCACCCCACCAGCATGATGCGACGGCGCCCGAGCCGGTCGCACAGAGTGGCCGAGAGCGCCATGAACGCCATGCTCGCGACCCCGCACAGCGCGCCGACGAACCAGATGAAGTTGCGCGAATACCCCAGGTGGGAGTGCGCGTACATGGCCAGATAGGTGTGGGCCATGTAGATGAACCCCAACGCGCCGAGGATGCTGCCCGCGGCCAGCGCGATCTCACGGCGTTGCAGGCGCAGCAGCTCCGCGAGCGGGGTTTTGGGGATCAGCTGCCGCGCCTTCTCCTCCGCGAACACCGGGGTCTCCTCGATGTTCAGGCGCACATACAGCGCGAGCCCGACCAACACCGCGCTGAGCAAAAACGGCACCCGCCATCCCCACTGCAGGAACGCCGCACTGCCCTCGCCGATGGTGAGGTTGACCGCGAGAAAGGTCGCACTGCTCAGCACGGCCGCGATGCCGCCGCCCATCAAGGTGAACACGCCGTATCGGCCGCGCCGGTCGGCCGGCGCGTATTCGGCGCTCAGCAACGCCGACCCCGCCCATTCGCCGCCGACGGCGAACCCTTGCAGCAGCCGAAGCGCGACCAAGATCAGCGGCGCGGCGGCACCGATCACCCCGGAGCTGGGGACCAGGCCGACGCACACCGTTGACACGCCCATGATCAGCAGCGTGGCGACCAGGGTCTTCTTGCGCCCCAGCCGATCCCCGAAGTATCCGAACACGGCCGCGCCGAGGGGCCGGGACAAAAAAGCCGTCGCGAACGTCCCCATCGAGGCGATCGTGGCTCCGGAGGGGCTGAGGTGCGGGAAGAACACCATCGGGAACACCAGTGCCGCGGCGGTCCCGTAGATCATGAAGTCGTAGAACTCGATCGCCGAGCCCACGAGGCAGGCGACGGCGATCCGCCGCATCGGCGTGGGCGCGGTTACGACGGTCGCGGCGGCGCCGGCGGGGGGTACGTTCCGTCCTTGCACCGTTACGACGGTACCTGCCGCCGCTCGGACCGCGGGCGTAACGGGACTGCGAAGAATCGCGCTGAAATTCGCGGTGTGGGTAGGCTCGCGCGCAAGGCGCTCAGCCGTCGGACAGCAGCTCCTTTTTGAGGACCTTGCCCATGGCGTTGCGGGGCAGTGCGTCGACGACGCGCACCTCGCGTGGCCGCTTGTGCACCGAAAGTTGTTGCGCGACATAGTCGATCAGTTCGTCGCCGTTGGCGGATCCGACGATGTAGGCGACGATGCGCTGACCCAGGTCCGCGTCGGGCATCCCGACCACCGCGGCCTCCTGCACGCCCGGATGACCGAGCAGCACCGTCTCGATCTCGCCCGCACCGATGCGGTAACCGCCGGACTTGATCAGGTCGACCGACTCGCGTCCCACGATGCGGTGCATCCCCCCGCCGTCGATGACGGCGACGTCACCGGTGCGGTACCAGCCGTCGGCGTCGAACGCCTCGGCGGTGGCGTCCGGCCGGTTCAGGTAGCCGTCGAACATCATCGGACCGCGAACGTGGAGCTTTCCGACGGTTTCGCCGTCGTGCGGCACCGCGGCGCCGTCGTCGTCGAGCACCCGGGTCTGCACCCCGGCCAGCGGCAGGCCGACCCACCCTGGGCGCCGCTCGCCGTCGGCCCGCGTCGAAATGGTGATCAGCGATTCCGAGGCGCCGTAGCGTTCGACGGGCTGGTGTCCGGTGCGGGCGGCCAACCGGTCGAACACCGGAACCGGCAGCGGTGCGCTTCCGGAGACCAGCAGCCGCGCCGGGCCCAGCGCGCGGGCGGCCGCCTCGTCGGCCCCGACCCGCGACCACACGGTGGGCACGCCGAAAAACAGCGTGCCGCCGAAGTCGGTGCGGGCCTGGGCGTAGCCCTCCGGCGTCGGTTTCCCGGTGTGGATGAAGCGATTCCCGATCCGCAACGAGCCGAGCAGTCCCAGCACCAGGCCGTGCACGTGAAAGAGCGGCAAGCCGTGCACCAGGACGTCGTCGGCCGTCCATTGCCAGGCTTGCGCCAGCGCGTCGAGGTCGGCAGCGATCGCGCGCCGGCTCAGCACCACCCCTTTGGGCAACCCGGTGGTGCCCGAGGTGTAGATGATCATCGCGGTGGCGTCCGGCGAGGGCTCGGGATAGCGGTGCCAGGAGCGGGCGTGCAGCCGCACCGGGATGTGCGGCAGTCCCCCGGTCTCGTCGGGCGCCGCCCCGAGCCAGGCTTGGGCTCCCGAGTCCGTGAGCATGTGGCGGCGCTCGGCGGCGCCGACGTCGGCGGGCACCGGGACGAAGGGCACACCCGCGATCAGGCAGCCGGTGACGGCCAGCACCGTCGCGGCGGTCGGGGCGGCCAGGATGGCGACGCGGCCCGCGCCGCCCACCCGTTCGGCCACCGACGTCGCGGCTCCGGCGAGGTCGCTGCGGCTGAGCACGGTCCCGTCGATGCGCACCGCGTCGGCGACATCGGTGGCGGTCAGGACCGAGGGATCAAGGGACGCCAGCAGCACGTCAGCAGGCTACCCAGCGCCGGGCGAGGTCAGCCCCGCTCGTCCCAGATCTTCATCAGGGTGGACAGGATCTCCTCGCCGCGCCCCAGCCCGCCGAGGTGGCTTTCGCCCGGGAGCACGATCAGCTCGCAGTCGGGCAGCCTGGCCACGACGTGCTCGCCATGGGCGAACGGCACGATGTGGTCGCTGTCGCCGTGCCACCAGCGCACCGGGACCTTGACCTCGTCGAGCCGAAATCCCCAGTCCCGGGTGAACAGGATGATGTCGTTGAACGGGGCCGCCAGCTGCTTGCGGCTGCCGTTGAGCAGGTCGTCGAGGAACATGGCCCCGAACTCGGGCCGGGTCAGCAGGCGCCGGTCGCCCTCGGGCGATATCGCGGCATACAAATACAGCGCGGGGTTCGCGACCGGGCGGATCGCCCGGACCACCAGGCTCGCACCGATCCTCAGCGGGTCACCGCCCAGCCGCAGCAGGGGCGCCACCCGCTTGCCCAAATTCATCAGGCCGCTGGTGATCCCCTCGTCGCCGAGGAAGGGCGCGACGCCGCCGAGGATGCCGGCCGCGACGACGCGCTCGGACAGCACCGCGCCCGAGGCGAGCGCGTACGGGCCGCCGCCGGACAGGCCGATGACGGCCATCTTGTCGATGCCGAGCGTGTCCGCGATGGTCCGCAGGTCCTCGGCGAACGCGCGAATGTTCTCGTACCGATGTGGTGTCGACGAGCCGATCCCGGGGCGGTCCAGGCCGATCAGCCGGATCTTGTGGTTCTCGGCGTACAGGCGGGCCTCGGTGGGGATCTGGCGGCGCGCGCCGGGGGTGCCGTGCAGCCAGAAGACCGCGCGGCCCTGCGGATCACCGAATTCGGCGAAGCCGATCTGGCGGTCTTCGCCGACGGCGACGTTTCCTTCGAGTTTGGGGCGGGCGATCTCGATGGCCATGTCAGCAGCTTGGCATGGGACGCACGGTTTACCAAAGGTGGACCGGGCCGGCGCCCGACGGGCTCAGCGCTAAGGCGCCATGTCGGCGTCGGATTTGCCTCTGGCGCAGGGCATTTCGTGGAGCGGAGCCCGTCACGCGGGGACGCCGATGGCCATCGGCTCCATGTACTGGTGTAGCCCGCCGATTCCGCCGCCCTCGCGGCCCAGCCCGCTGAGTTTGAAGCCGCCGAATGGCGCGCCGCCCGGGCCGCAGCCGTTGACCGCGATCTGTCCGGTACGGATGCGGCGTGCGACGCCGACGGCGCGGTCGACGTCGCCGCCCCATACCGCCCCGGAGAGGCCGTATTGCGAATTGTTCGCGATGGCGACGGCGTCGTCGTCGTCGCGGTAGCGCAGCACGGTCAACACCGGACCGAACACTTCCTCTTGCGCGATGGTCGAATTCGGCTCGACGTCGGACAGAATCGTCGGTTCGAAGTAGAACCCGACGTCCAAGCCGGCCGGACGGCCGCCGCCGGTCACCAGCTTCGCCCCGTCGTCGAGCGCACCGGCGACGTGGGCCTCGACCCGGTCCCGCTGCGCCGCGCTGATCAGGGGGCCCATCTGCACGTCGGGATCGGCGGGATCGCCCACCTTGACCTCACGCGCCAGCGCGGCGAGCCGGTCGACGACGTCGTCGTGCAGCGAATCGGGCAGCAGCAGCCGACTGTGCAGGATGCAGGCCTGCCCGGCGTGCAGCGAGCAGCAGTCGAACAGCATCTGCTGCAGCATCTCGTCGGTGACCTGCGCGTCGTCCAGGACGATGCTCGCGGACTTGCCGCCGAGCTCGAGCAGGATCCGCTTCATCGTGTCGCCGGCGGCGGACATGACCTGGCGGCCGACCACCGAGCTGCCGGTGAAGCTCACCATGTCGATCCGCGGATCGCTGGTCAGCAACCTGGCCGCCTCGACCCCGGAGGGGGTGACGACGTTGACCACGCCCGGCGGGATGTCGGTGTGTTCGTCGATGATCCGCGCGAGCGCCAGCCCGGCCAGCGGGGTCAGCGGCGAGGGCTTGAGCACGACGGTATTGCCTGCGGCCAGAGCATGATTCAGCTTCATCACGTTGAGGCAGTGCGGGAAGTTCCACGGGGTCAGCACCGACACGACACCCAGGGGTTCATGGCGCAGCAACGTGGTGCCGGCGCCCATCCCGGTGACCTCTTCGTCCTTCAACTGGGTGGCCAGCTGGGCGGCGTGCATCGACATGAAGCCGGCACCGTCGATCTGCATGATGCGTTCGTTCGCAACGCAGCCCCACTCCACCTGGGACAGCGCGAAGAAGTCGTCGGCCTGTTTGCTCAGCGCCTCGCCCAACTGGTTGAGGCACCCGGCGCGCTCCTCGGCGCTCATGGTGCGCCAGGGTCCGCTGTCGAACGCGCGGCGCGCGGCGGCGATCGCCTCACCGACCTGGGCGACGCTGGCGTCGGGCGCGGTGGCGATCACGTCCTCGGTGGACGGAGAGATGTCGTCATAGCGGCCGTCCTGCGGCTCGACCCAGTCGCCATCGATGTAGAGCGGATAGGACTGAACAAGGGCGGGCGAATCGGCCATGTGCTTCCTCCGGTCATCTGATCACTTGGTGTACCCGTCCCAACGGCCGCCGTCAATCGTCATTTGCATGAATTCCGGAGCTCCTCGCGCCCTTTGCTGTTGTATTGACACCATGCGACGGCGCAGAGTACACACGACTCGCGAGACAGATCGCATCAATCTGTCGGATCAAGGTGTTCTGCGAGAGGGGCTTGCTACGTGACCGACCCAGAATCCGTCAGCGCCAGGGTGCGGGCCCTCGTCGGGCAGCCGACCGGCGGCACCGGGAAGCCGTCGGTGGCGCCGGACCCGGTGAACCAGCCGATGATCCGGCACTGGGCGTACGCGATGGCCGACATGAACCCGGTGTACCTCGACCCGGAGTTCGCGGCCTCGTCCCGGTTCGGCGGCATCGTGTCGCCACCGGTGATGCTGCAGACGTGGACGATGCCATCGCCGATACTGGAGGGAATCGGCGAGCGGGGCGGGGCGCCGATCGAGATCAAAAGCAACCCAACGGAATTCCTCGACGAGGCCGGCTACACCAGCACGGTGGCGACCAATTCGGAGTTCGAGATCGAGCGTTACCCTCGGCTGGGCGATGTGATCAGCGCGACGACGGTCTACGAATCGGTCTCCGACGAGAAGAAGACGGCGCTGGGCACCGGTTTCTTTCTGACGTGGCTGACCACCTACACCGACCAGAACGGCGAAGTGTTGGGGCGGCAGCGATTCCGGGTGCTGCGATTCAGGCCGGCGAACTGATGCCGGCCCGTCTGGCGCCTGCGATCACCGGCGACACCGAATTCTTCTGGAATGGATTGCGGGAGAACAAACTCCTGATTCAGCGATGCGGTGGCTGCGGGCAGCTCCGGCACCCGCCCCGGCCAATGTGCCCGCACTGCCGTTCTCTCGAGTGGGACACGATCGAGGCCTGCGGCCTCGGCACGGTGTACAGCTACGCGATGCCACACGAACCCAAGTTCCCGTTCTTCGACTATCCCTACGTCGTCGCGCTGGTGGAACTCGAGGAAGGGGTGCGGCTGGTGTCCAACCTGACCGGCATCGATCCGTCCGACGTGACAACCGGTTTGGCGGTGGAAGTCTACTACCAGACGTTCGACGACGGCCTCGTGTTGCATCAATTCCGGCCCCGCGCAATCGATTCGGAGGTACAGGCATGACGACCACCGCGAACCGCACTTTGCAGTGGCGGGACATTTCGGTCGGTGACGAGGTCACGCCCCTGGAAATCCCGATCACCACCACGATGATCGTTGCCGGCGCGATCGCCACCCGTGACTTCATGCCCGTGCATCACGACCGTGACTACGCCAAGCAGCAGGGTTCGCCGAACTTGTTCATGAACATCCTGACCACCAACGGCTATTGCGTACGCTTCCTCACCGATTGGGCGGGGCCCGAGGCGATGGTCAAGAACCTGTCGATTCGCCTGGGCGTGCCGTGCTTTCCGGACGATCCGCTACGGTTCACCGGCAGCGTCACCGGAAAGCGTGAAGGCTCGGGGGGCGAGAACTTCGTCGAGGTGACCTTCGCGGGGGCCAACAGCCTGGGCGACCACGTCTCCGGCACCGCGGTGCTCAGCCTGCTCGACGGGCCGGGCGCATGAGCCGGACGCGTCCGGGCAGCCTTCCGGGAAGCTGCGCCATCGTGGGGATCGGTCAGACGGAGTTCTCTAAGGAATCCGGGCGCAGCGAACTGCAATTGGCGTGCGAGGCGGTCAGCGCCGCACTGGATGACGCCGGCCTGACGCCCGGTGACGTCGACGGCATGGTCACGTTCACCATGGATTCCAGCGACGAGATCGACATCGCCCGCAACGTGGGCATCGGCGATCTGAGCTTCTTCTCCCGCGTGCACCACGGCGGGGGCGCCGCCGCCGGCACCGTGGTGCACGCGGCGATGGCGGTCGCCACGGGCGTGGCCGATGTGGTGGTGTGCTGGCGTGCCTTCAACGAACGTTCCGGGTTCCGGTTCGGCGGCAGTGGGCGCAGCATGGCCGAAACCCCGTTGTTCATGGCGCATTACGCGCCGTTCGGGCTGCTCACTCCCGCGGCCTGGGTCGCGATGCACGCCCAGCGGTACATGTCGACGTACGGCGTCACCAACTCCGACTTCGGCCGGATCGCCGTCGTCGACCGAAAGCATGCGGCGACAAACCCCGACGCCTGGTTCTACGAGCGTCCGATCACGTTGGAAGATCATCAGAATTCGCGCTGGATCGTCGAACCTGTGCTGCGGTTGCTGGACTGCTGCCAGGAGAGCGACGGCGGTGTCGCGCTCGTCGTCACCAGCGCCGAACGCGCCCGCGACCTGCGGCAGCCCCCGGCGGTCATCACCGCGGCCGCGCAGGGCGCGGCCTACAACGGCGAGATGATGACGAGCTACTACCGCGACGACATCACCGGTCTGCCCGAGATGGGGGTGGTGGCCCGCCAGCTGTGGCGCGATTCGGGTCTCAAGCCGCAAGACATCCAAACCGCCTTCATCTACGACCATTTCACGCCGTTCGTGTTCACCCAGCTCGAGGAACTGGGCTTCTGCGGGCGCGGCGAGGCCAAGGACTTCGCCACCGTCGAGCGGCTGTCGTTGGGCGGCGATCTTCCGATCAACACCAACGGCGGCCTGTTGGGTGAGGCGTACATCCACGGGATGAACGGCATCACCGAGGGGGTGCGCCAGGTCCGCGGCACCTCGCACAACCAGGTCGACAATGTCGAGCACGTTCTGGTCACCTCCGGAACCGGCGTGCCCACCAGTGGGCTCATCCTCGCGCCGGCGGGTTGAGGGGGCGTTGGTCTTGTGACGACTCAACCGGCCCAGGCCGCAGACACCCGCGAGCTCATCGTCGAATCGGCGTTCACCTGTTTCGGCAAGCAGGGATTGGACAAGGCGACGATCGTCGACATCGCCAAGCAAGCGAGGGTATCTCGCAGCACCATCTATGAATACTTCAGTGACAAGGCCGCGATTGTCGAGGCGTGCGCCGAGCACGCGTCGCAGCAGTTCTACCGCGAGATGACCAAGGCGATGAGCCGGGGCAGCACGCTGGAGGACAAGCTCAGTCGCGCAGCGGTATTCGTCACCCAGGCGCGGCGGACCATTGCCTCCGAGAAGTATTTTGACGAGGATGCGATCAGCCTGTTGCTGACCAAGGACGCCCGCGTGCTGCTGCGCGAATGCGTCGAGTTCTTCGCCCCGTACCTGTCGGCCGCCAGGCTCACGGGCGAGGTGCGCAAGGATCTCGACGTCGAGGCGGCCGGCGAGTGGTTCGCACGGATCCTGTTCTCGCTCTTCAGCACTCCGTCGTCGACCCTGGACATGGACGATCCCGACGTGGCCGCGGAGTTCGTGCGCGCCCACGTGGTGCGCGGCTTCGCCAGCGACCGGCCGCGGCCCCGCCGCGCTCAGTGACGGGGCTTTGCGTGTGAATCGTCGGCTTTGCGTGTGGATCCTCGGCGGGGATCGTCGGCGTGTCGCCGCCGTACGCTCACACTCAAAGCCGTGAGCGCACACTCAATCACCGGGTAGGACAAAAATCGGTTTGTGCCCGGCCTCGGGCGAGGTGAGAACGTCGGGAATCTCCGCCCATTCGTAGATTCCGCTCGTGATGAGTTCGGGGTGCAGGGCGCCGTCGGCGACGGCTTCGAGGGTGGGCGTCATGTTGGGGCGGGCGTGGCCTTTGCCATTGTGAAAGTGCACGCCGCGCAAGTAGAGCTGCAACATCGGTAGCGGCACGTCGTGGAAGTAGATGCCGACACTGTTTACATAGCCCTCCGGCATGACCGAGGCGAGCGCCTTGCGCAGGCGTTGCGGATCGGCGCTCGCGTCGACGGCCAGATGAAAATCCCTGTCGCGCTTGTCGTTGACGTCACGCACTTCTGCTCCGAGCCTCTCGGCGACGGCCATGCGAGTGGGGTCGTCGTCGTAGTAGACAGTGTGCGCGCGGGCGCAATGGACCGCGACGTCGGCACAGTAAAGCCCGATCGATCCGGTGCCGCCGAAGACCGCTACCTTCGGCTCGCTGATCCCGGCAACGGTCGGCATGACGGTCTCCCAGCCCAGCGCCAGGTTGTCGCCGATGGAGGCCAAGTGGACGGGATCGACCCCCGCGGGCAAGAGCGCCAGGTTGTAATCGGCGTAGGGGACCCGGATCAACTCGTCAAAGGTGCCGCCCCACGCTCCGTTCGTGGGTAGCCCGTATTGCGCTTCGCCGTGGTGCTCACAGCGGGCGGGATGACCAAGCCGGCATTGTCGGCAAGTTCCGCAGGCGATGTGCCATGCGACGCCCACGATGTCGCCGACGGAGATCTCGTGACAGTCCGCGCCGACGTCGACGACGGTGCCCACGCACTCGTGGCCGAGCGGGAAGGGTCCCAGGCCGGAGAACGGAGTCTTGTCGGCAATGACGTGATGGTCGAGGTCGCACGTGGTGGCGGCCAGCGGCCGGACGAGCGCATCGGTGGTCTTGACGAGCGTAGGTTCGTCGACTTCGTCGAACCGCAGCTGCCCGGGGGCGACGAACAACAAGCTCTTCATTGGCTTCTCCTCTGCGAAGGGATCGTCGACATCGCGACGGTCTATAACGCCCGTTATAACCGGAACGGTATGCTATAACGGTCGTCATAGCAAGGGAGGTTCGGGTGGCGCGCGAGGAACAGTCGGGTTCGCGAAACCACATGGTGGCCGGCGCGGCCGACATGATCAGCCGTCGCGGCCTCAATGCGACGAGTGTGCGGGAGTTGGCCAAACACACCGGCGCGCCACTGGGTTCGACCTATCACTACTTCCCGGGCGGCAAGTACGACCTGGCCACTGAGGCCGTGCGATTCGCCGACGACCTCACCGGCAGGGTCCTTGCGCATGAGTTGCAAACCGGACCGGTGCAAGGCTTACGCGGGTTTCTGAACATGTGGCGGAAAATAGTGGTGGACAGTCACTTCCAAGCCGGATGTCCCGTACTCGCCGTGGCGGTCGAGGAGCTTCCGCCCGAGCAGACCGCGCCACGAGAGGCTGCCGCCGCAGCGTTCAGCAATTGGACCGAATTGCTGGCGAGTTCCCTTCGAGAGCACGGTGTCAGCGCCCGCGAGGCCCAGCGCGTCGCGGTACTCGCCGTAGCCGCGGTGGAGGGTACGGTCGCGATCTGCCGGGCGCAACGCAGTGCCGACGCCCTCGACCAGGTCGCTGACACACTCGTCGGGATCGTCGCCGACGTGATAAAGCCGGAGCGGACGCAGAGGCGCGGGAGCGCGAAAACTTAGTCCCAAGCGGAACGACGGCTGTGCGCGTGAATTGTCGGCGTTGCGTGTGAATCGTGGGCTTTGCGTGTGAATCGTGGGCGGGGATCGTCGGCGTGTCGCCGCCGTACGCTCACACTCAAAGCCGTGAGCGCACACTCAACGCGACCCGCTCAGCGCCCGACCAAAGCCCGCAAGAAGAACGTCAGGTTGGCGGGACGCTCGGCCAGTCGCCGCATGAAGTACCCGTACCACTGCGTGCCGAACGGCAGATACACGCGCACGTGGTTACCGGCCCCGGTGAGGCGGCGCTGCTCGTCGTCGCGGATGCCGTATAGCATCTGGTATTCGAATTCACCGGCGCCACGGCCCGATTCGCGGGCGATGGCGCCGGCCGCGTTGATCACAGCCGGGTCGTGGGAGGCCACCATCGGGTAGCCAGTCCCGGTCATCAGCACCCGCAGGCAGGCCAGGTACGCCTCCGTCACCTCGGCGCGCCCCCGGTACGCCACCGACGCGGGCTCGTCGTAGGCGCCCTTGCACAGCCGGACCCGGGCCCCCGACGCCGCGAACTCCTCGCAGTCGCCCGGCGTGCGCCGTAGATACGCCTGCAAAGCCACGCCCAGCCAAGGGAACTCGGCCCGCAGATCGCGCACGATGGACAGCGTCGACTCGGTGGTGGTGTGGTTCTCCGCGTCCACCGTCACCCACACGCCCGCGCGCCGGGCCGCGTCGCAGATCGACCACGCGTTCTCCCGCGCGATCTTGTGCCCGTCGCGCCCCAGCGTCTGTCCCAGCGCGGACAACTTGATCGAGACCTCCAGCGGCCGCACCACGTCGCCCCCGGCATCGAGGTCGCCCAGACCGTCGATCAGCTCCAGGTAGACCTGCACCGCCGCGTCGGCGTCGTCGGCGCTCAAAACGTCCTCGCCCAGATAGTCGACGCTGACGAGCCGGCCCGACGAGTGCAGCGCCGCAACGCCATTCAGCGCGGATCCGATCGTCTCCCCCGGGACGAAGCGGCGCACCACGCGACGTGTGACCGGCAACCGCTGGGCGGCGCGGCGCACCACGTCGCCTCGTGCGGCCGCCAGGATCGCCGGGCGCAGGGTGCTCGCGAAGACTCCGGGCATCACTCGGCGCCCATGTGCGGGTAGGTGTGCCGGGTTGCGGGGACGAACGTCTCCTTGATGGTGCGGGCCGACGTCCAGCGCAACAGGTTCAGCATCGATCCGGCCTTGTCGTTGGTGCCCGAGCCGCGCGAGCCCCCGAACGGCTGGCGCCCCACGACCGCGCCCGTCGGCTTGTCGTTGATGTAGAAGTTGCCGGCGGCAAACCGCAGCCGGTGCTGGGCCGTCAGCACGGCGTCCCGGTCGTCGGCGATCACCGCGCCGGTCAGCGCGTACCGGGAACCGCGGTCGACGCCATCGAGGATCCTGTCGTAATCGTCGTCGGGATACACGTGCACCGACAGGAGCGGCCCGAAGTATTCGGTCGAAAACGACTCATCGGTCGGATCATCGGACAGCAGGACGGTGGGGCGTACGAAATAGCCTTCGCGGTCGTCATATTCGCCTCCGACGGCGATGGTCACGTGTGGCGCGCCCTTCGCCCGCTCGATGGCGTCGACGTTCTTGATGAAGGCGCGCCGGTCGATCAGCGCGCCGCCGAAGTTGGCGAGATCGGTGACGTCGCCGTAGCGCAGCGCGGCCGTCTCCCCCAAAAAATCGTCACCCATGCGGCGCCACACCGATTGCGGGATGAAGGCCCGCGATGCCGCCGAGCACTTCTGCCCCTGGTAGTCGAAGGCCCCGCGAATCAGGGCCGTGCACAACACATCCGGGCGCGCGGACGCGTGCGCGACCACGAAGTCCTTGCCGCCGGTCTCGCCGACCAGGCGCGGATAGCTGTGGTAGTGACCGATATTCGTGCCGACCTGATACCACAGCCGCTGGAAGGTGGCCGTCGACCCGGTGAAGTGAATGCCGGCCAGCCGCCGATCGGCCAGCGCCACATCGGAAACCGCGAAGCCGTCGCCGGCCACCAGATTGATCACCCCGGGCGGCAGGCCGGCGGCCTCGAGCAGCTGCATGGTCAGATAGGCCGACAACGTCTGGGTGATCGAGGGCTTCCAGATCACGGTGTTACCCATCAGCGCCGGGGCGGTCGGCAGGTTGCCGGCGATGGAGGTGAAGTTGAACGGCGTGATCGCGTAGACGAAGCCGTCGAGCGGGCGGTACTCGCTGCGGTTCCACTCCCCTGGCCCGCTGATCGGTTGCTGCGCCAGAATCTGTTGCGCGAACGCCACGTTGAAGCGCCAGAAGTCGATCTGCTCGCACGGCGAGTCGATCTCGGCCTGATAGGCGGACTTGGATTGGCCGAGCATCGTCGCGGCGGCGATTTTCTCCCGCCACGGTCCGGCCAGCAGGTCGGCGGCGCGCAGGAACACCGCCGCCCGCTCGTCGAACGGCATTGCCGCCCAGCCGCTTTTGGCGGCCATCGCGGCGTCGATCGCCGCCGTCGCGTCGGCGTGCACGGCGTTGGTCAGGGTGCCCAGCTTCGCGGCGTGCCGGTGCGGCTGGACGACATCGATGCGCTCACCCTCGCCCATCCGGTGATCGCCGCCGATGACGTGCGGCAGGTCGATCGGATGCTCGGCCAGCGCGGCCAGTTCGGCGCGCAGCCGGGTGCGTTCCGGGGAATGCGGCGCGTAGTCGTGGACCGGCTCGTTGGCCGGCATCGGAACCTGAGTGACGGCGTCCATGACGCCAGGATCCTCGCGGGCGACCGCCCATGGAGTTAGCTGATCGGACAATACACGGCGGGATTCATAGTAAAATCGGACAACATGGCCGGTGTGGGGCTGGGTCAGCTGTTGCTCGCGCTGGACGCGACCCTGGTCAGCCTCGCCGACGCCCCCCGGGGCCTGGACCTGCCGGTGGGTTCGGCCGCGCTGATCGACTCCGACGACGTGCGCCTGGGTCTCGCGGCCGCGGCGGGCGCCGCCGACGTCTTCTTCCTGTTGGGGGTCGCCGACGACGAGGCGATGCGATGGATGGGCAGGCAGGCGCGCGAGCGCGTGCCGGTGGCCATCTTCGTCAAAGAGCCCTCCCCCGCGCTGGTGAGCACGGCCGTCGCGGCGGGCTCGGCGGTGGTGGCCGTCGACCCGCGCGCCCGGTGGGAACGCCTCTACCGATTGGTCAATCACGTCCTCGAGCATCACGGCGACCGCGCCGACGCGATGGACGACTCGGGCACCGACTTGTTCGGGCTGGCGCAGTCGCTCGCCGACCGCATCCACGGCATGGTCAGCATCGAGGACGCGCAATCCCATGTCTTGGCCTACTCGGCGTCCAACGACGAAGCCGACGAGTTGCGGCGCCTTTCCATCCTGGGCAGGGCCGGCCCGCCCGAACATCTGGCGTGGATCGGCCAATGGGGCATCTTCGATGCCCTGCGATCGGGCACCGAGGTGGTGCGCGTCGACGAGCGGCCCGAGCTGGGCCTGCGCCCGCGGCTGGCCATCGGGATCCACCAGCCCGCGACCGACGCGCGGCGCCCGCGCGAATTCGCCGGAACCATCTGGGTGCAGCAGGGCTCACAACCGCTGGCCGACGACGCCGAGGAGATGTTGCGCGGCGCCGCCGTGCTGGCCGCCCGCATCATGTGGCGGCTGGCGGCCCGGCCCTCCACCCACGCCCGGCGGGTCCAGCAATTGCTGGGCCTGGCCGACGAACCCGTCGACGCCGCGGTCATCGCCGGCGAACTCGGACTGGCCGCCGACACCATCGCTGCCCTGATCGGGTGGGACGCCGCCGACGCTTCGGCCGGTCATGCCCGGCTCGCCGACATAATTGCGCTGAGCGCCAGCGCTTTCCGCCGCGACGCCCAGGTGGCCTCGAACGGTTCACGAACGTACGTGCTGCTTCCCCAGGCCCGGACCCAGACGCAGCACCGGTCGGTGACCTCCTGGGTGCGGGGCACCATCGGCGCCATGCGCGCCGAGCTCGGGGTGCAGCTGCGGGCGGCCATCGCGGCTCCGGTCGCGGGCCTGGCCGGGGCCGCCGCGGCGCGCGTCGAGGTGGACCGCGTGCTGGACAGCGCTGAGCGCCATCCCATTTCGTTCGGGCAGGTGACTTCGCTGGCCGAAGCGCGCACCACCGTCCTGGTCGACGAGATCGTGACCCTGGTCGGCAGCGACGAGCGCCTGATCGATCCGCGGATCGTGCAGCTGGGCGAAGACGATCCGGTGCTCGCGGACACGCTGCGGACCTACCTGGACGCCTTCGGCGACATCGCCGCGGCCGCACAGGCATTGCGGGTGCATCCGAATACGATTCGCTACCGCGTGCGGCGAATCGAGAAGCTGCTGTCGACCTCGCTGGCCGACCCAGAGGTCCGGCTGCTGTTCTCGCTGGGACTACGGATCCTGGAACGGCGCCGACACACGGGCACGCCGGTCCGCGCCGACCGCCTTGGGACGATTTGACGACATTTGCTCGGACGGGATGCAAGAATGTCACCCCGTAAGGTGATGACGACGCAGGAAGCCGGTGCGAATCCGGCGCGGTCCCGCCACTGTCATCGGGGAGCGAACCTCAACGGCCACGGCTGAAAAGCTGGAAGGCGAGGCGAGCAGCGATCCGAGAGCCAGGACACTCGCGTCATCGCGTCCTGCGACCCGGGGCGGGTGTACCCCGAGAGAGCTGTCAACGTCCATGTTTCGTCCGGCATGGGTGGCCGTCAATGCCGCCGTCACAGCGGCGCGGTGCCGCCGCGCCCACTCCCGTCACACCGATCCGCGCGGCGGCGAGCGATGACCGCCCCGATCTGGATGGCCTCCCCTCCCGAGGTGCATTCGACGCTGCTCAGCAGCGGACCGGGGCCGGGCCCGCTGCTGGCGTCCGCGGCGACCTGGAGCTCACTGAGCGTGGAATATGCCGAAACCGCCGAGGAGCTCGCCGCGCTACTGGACGCCGTGCAGGCCGGCAGCTGGGACGGTCCGAGCGCCGCGGAGTACGCGGCCGCGCACGCGCCGTATCTCGCCTGGCTGGCGCAGGCCAGCGCCGACAGCGCGACCATGGCCGCCCAGCAGGACCTCGCCGCCACCGCCTACACCGTGGCCCTCGCGGCCATGCCGACGATGCCCGAGCTGGCCGCCAATCACGCCACCCACGCCGTCTTGACGGCGACGAATTTCTTTGGCATCAACACGATTCCGATCGCGGTGAACGAAGCCGACTACGCGCGGATGTGGGTTCAGGCGGCCACCGCGATGAGCACCTACGAGGGCGTGGCGACCGCCGCGGTGGCCACCGCGCCGCCGGCCGAGCCGGCTCCCGAGGTCATGAAGGCCACCGCACTGGCCGCCACGGCGGAGCAGTCGTCGTCGTATCCCCCCGACACGCAGGACCAGTGGATGGACTGGCTGGAGAAGACCGGGTTCGTCGACTTCTACGACCGGTTCATCCAGCCGTTGATCGACCAGCTGATGAACAACCCGTTCTTCCAGTCCATGTTCTCCGGTTTCGACCCGTGGCTGCCTTCACTGGGCAACCCGTTGAGCTTTTTGAACCCGTTCAACATCGCGTTCGCCCTCGGCTACCCGATGGACTTCGGTTCGTACTTCGCCTATCTCGGGCAGATGTTCAGCTTCGTCGCGGCGGACCTGGCGGCGGCATTCGCCTCGGGCAACCCCGCGACGATCGCGTGGACCATCCTGTTCACCACCATCGAAGTGATCGGCACGGTCATCACCGACACCATCGCGCTGATCAAGACGTTGCTCGAGCAGATGATCGTGCTGATCCCGCTCATCGTGCCGCTGCTGACCGTCGCCGTGGTTCCGCTGGTCGTCCCCACCCTGGTCGGAGGCTTGGCGGGCCTGACGGGCCTGGCCGGGCTGCACGCCATCCCGATCGTGCCGATCATCCCGGCCCCGGCACTCGTCCCCGTGGCACTGGCACCCACCCCGCCGCCCACGCCGACCCCGGCGCCATCTCCCGCGCCCACGCCGGCCTCCACACCCGCTGCGGCTCCCGCGTCGCCCGCGCCCGGCGCCCCACCGCCCACACCGGCGGGACCGCCGGTCGCCGCGATGCAAGGCCTGGGCTACATGGTCGGTGGCCTGGCCGCGGACGCGCGCCGGGCCGCGAGCACCAGCGCCCGCGCCCGAAGGGCGGCGGCGGCCGACGCCGCCGAGGCCGAAGCCGTGGCCCTGCCGGAGGAAGACGCGACGAAGAAGCGTCGGCAACGGATCAAGGTCTCCCAGCTCGGCCGGGGCTACGAATACATGGATCTCGAGCCCGAGCCGGCGACGACGGCCTCGGACCTGCCCGCGCCGACGATGGGGTTCGCCGGAACCGTCCCCACGAAGACCGCCGCCGCACCGGCGGGATTGAGCGCACTCGTCGTCGACGAGTTCGACGACGGCCCCCGCACGCCGATGATGCCGGGAACCTGGGACACTGGCGCGACGGGTTCGAAAGCCTAAGGCGCATAGTCTGTTTGGCCCGCCACGGTTTCTCGCACGCCGGGCCTCGCAAGACCGTCATACGCGAAAGGGCCGAGGCGGTAACCTGGCCCGCATGCAACATACGTCCGTCGTCTCCCTGTTGCGGGAACGCGCCGGTCTGCAGCCCGACGATTTAGCCTTTCGCTATACCGATTACGAGCAGGACTGGGCGGGCGTCACCGAATCGCTGACGTGGGCGCAGCTGTATCGGCGGACCCTGAACGCCGCGCACGAGGTCACGCGGCATGCCAGCAGCGGGGAGCGGGCCGTGATCCTTGCCCCCCAAGGCCTCCCGTACATCGTGGCGTTCCTCGGCGCGATGCAGGCCGGGCTGATCGCGGTACCGTTGATGGTTCCGCAGCCGGGCACGCACGATGAGCGGGTCAGTGCCGTCCTGGCCGACACCGGGCCGGCCGTCGTTCTCACCACCTCGACGGCGGCCGCGGCCGTCGGCGATTACCTGCAGCGGCCGCACGGTGCGACCCCGGCCGTCATCGAGATCGATTCCCTGAGCCTCGACGATCCGAATCCGCCGGGTATCCGCGTCGGCGACGCCCCGAGCATCGCGTACCTGCAGTACACGTCGGGCTCCACCCGCCTTCCGGCCGGAGTCATGGTCTCGCACCGGAACCTGCACGTGAATTTCCAGCAGCTGATGGCCGCCTACTTCCCGGATTTCAACGGCGTGGCCCCGCGCGACAGCGTGTGCGTGTCGTGGCTGCCCTTCTACCACGACATGGGCCTGATGCAAGGCGTCATCGCTCCGATCCTCGGCGGTTACCCCGGTGTGCTGACGAGCCCGGTCGCGTTCCTGCAGCGGCCCGCACGGTGGATCCAGGCGATGGCCCAGGCCGTTCCGGTCTTCTCGGCCGCACCGAACTTCGCCTTCGAACTGGCGGCGCGCAAGTCGACGGACGCGGACCTGGCCGGACTCGACCTGGGCAACATCATCAGCATCGTCAGCGGCGCCGAACGGATTCATCCCGCAACGCTCGACCGGTTCTGTAAGCGGTTCGCCCCGTACAACTTTCGCGAAGACATGATGCAACCCTCCTACGGCCTGGCGGAGGCGACCGTCTACGTGGCCAGTCGCGCGCAGGCCGGCGCCCCGAAAGTCGTTCACTTCGACCCGGAGAAGCTGGCCCAGGGCAACGCCCAGCCGTCCTCTACACGGACCGGCTCGCCGCTGCTGAGCTACGGCGTGCCACAATCACCGACGGTACGAATCGTGGACCCCGACACCGGCACGCAGTGCCCGCACGGAACGGTCGGCGAAATCTGGGTCCACGGCGACAACGTGGCCGACGGCTATTGGCAAAAGCCGGAGGAAACGCGGCGCACCTTCGGCGCCGTCCTGGCCGACCCGTCGCCGGGCACCCCCGAGGGCCCGTGGCTGCGCACCGGCGATCTCGGCTTTCTCTGCGACGGCGAGTTGTTCATCGTGGGCAGGATGAAGGACTTGCTGATCGTCTACGGGCGCAACCACTATCCGGAGGACATCGAGTCGACCGTGCAGGCGATCACCGGCGGCCGCGTCGCGGCGATCGCGGTGCCGGTGGACGAGACCGAGAAATTGGTGACCATCATCGAACTGAAGAACCGCGGCGAGTCCGGCGAGCACGGGCAGCACGGCCTCGACGCCCTCAAGAACGATGTGACCGCGGCGATTTCGGACTCGCACGGGCTCAACGTGGCCGACCTGGTGCTGGTGGCGCCCGGATCGATTCCCACCACGACGAGCGGCAAGATCCGGCGGGCCGCGTGCGTCGAGCGGTACCGACGGCAACAGTTCACCCGGCTGGACGCCTGACCGGTCCGGTATCTGCGATGTTGTTCACCATCGGTGTGATGGCCCTTGCCGTGAGCCTGGAGCCGTTCCGGATCGGCATGACGGTGCTGATGCTCAATCGCCCCAAGCCGCTGCTGCAATTGCTCGCGTTTGTGGCCGGCGGGTTCGCGATGGGGTTGACGGTGGGTGCGACCGTCTTGTTCCTCCTCCGGCGCGTACTGCTGCGCTCGACATACTTCACCTTGCCCCGCGTGCAGATCCTCATCGGCGCACTGGCATTGGCGGCCGCCGCGGGACTGGCGGCGAAGATCGCCGCGGACCGGCGGCGGGGATCCCGCGGCGTTCCTCCCGACCGCGACCGCGCCGGGCCCGCCTGGCTGACGACTCGGCTCCGACGACTGCTCGACGGACGTTCCCTGTGGGTCGCCGCCGCCGCGGGCCTCGGCATCGCGCTGCCGTCGGTGGATTACCTGGCCGCCCTGGCGCTCATCCTGGCGTCCGGAGCGCCGGTCGTGACGCAATTGGGTGCGCTGCTGATGTTCAACGTCATCGCGTTCTCACTTGTCGAGATTCCGTTGGTCGCTTACCTGTTGGCGCCGACGGCGACGCGCGCGGCGATGACCGCGCTGCAGGACTGGATACGGTCGCGGCGGCGCATCGAGGTCGCCGGGCTGCTCGTCGCGGTCGGGCTCGTCCTGCTGGCGGTGGGCTTGGCCGATCTTTGACAGCGGCGGCACTACCGTCGGCTCAGGGCTTCGTTTCCTCGAGGAAGCGGCCCATCACGTCCGGACCGGTGGAATGCATCGCGATCGACAGCTCCAACAGCCTGTCCTTGGCCTGCTTGGGCAGCAGCTCGATGGAGCGGGTGGTGGCGGAATCGTACTTGGATCCCGGATAGCGTTGCAGGACAATATTTTTCTGCTCTTCGGTGGTGTAGATCTCCAGCAGCTTCATGCCTGCGAAAGCCTCGTTGGCCAGGTCGGCCATCCCGGCGTTCGCCAGCGCCTCCAGCCGCTCCTCGTTGATCCAGACGTTGACCTTGAACTGTTTGTCGTCGCTGCTCACGAACCCTCCAATTGGTTGAGCGTGAAGACCGGCAGCCTGTCCCGCAAGTACTCCTCGGTGACGAACGGCGAACCCTGACCGTGCTTTGCGGCGCACTCCATCACGACCTCGAACACCTCGTGGCGCATCACCTTCTGCGTCGGCTTGACTTCGTCGGTCAGGATGCTTCGGATCAGGCTGCCGCTGAAGCTTTGCGCTTGTGAATCATGGCCGCACAGGGCGGAGTTGGTGACCTCCAGGCACACCGGGCAATACCAGTTCTCCCGCAGGAACACCGGCTTGATGCCCAGCTGGTCCCGGTACTGCTTGAGGATGTTCTGGGAATCGTACGGGTGGTAGAAATCGCCCACACCCGCGTGGTCGCGCCCGAACATGTGATGCGTGCAGCCCAGGTTCGTCCGCAGGATCGCGTGGAAGATGGCCTCGCGCGGCCCCGCATACCGCATGTCCCAGAGGGTGAAGGACACCATGTGCACGTTCTCGCGAAAATATCCGCTGGTGCGTAGGGCGTTCTGCGCCAACAGTATTGCCTCGTCGATGTAATCGCCCACCCGCTTCTGGCCGATGATGGCGTTCACCAGCACGCCCGTGTTCAGGTTGTCGACGGGCTGGTCCTCGTTCGCGGCCAGCCACGCCTGTTTCATCAACGCCTCGTGCCCGGTGTGCGGAACGTTCCTGGTCTGGTGGGCGACCACCCGCTGCCAATGCCGCTCGGCCAACGCGTCCTGGTGCTGCTTGGGGGTGAGCCAGAAGCTTGCGAAGGGCTCGTTGAAAACGGGTTCGTTGATCAGCGTGACATCCCCGCCGATGAACCGGTTTTCATAACCCATGGTCTTCTTCACCCCGGGGTGTCGGGGATCGGTTGTGCCGTAGGTTTTTTCGGCCATGCGCTCGAGGTCGTATTCGTAGATCTCGGTGACGTCGAAGACGGCCATGGGGGCCCCGAGATAGTCGAGAACGACGCTGGCGCCTTCCTTGATATCGAGTTCCGCGATGTCGTCGGCGGACATGTCGAAGACGATCGGAATGCTCCACAACGTTCCGTCCGGCAGCGCGAAGTTGTCCAGGGTCCCGTCGACCGCTTGGCGGCCCATGAAGCCGGTCAGTGGCGTGAAGAAACCATAGGAAAGGCTGATGACTTCGTGCGCGGTGGCCTTCGAGATCGGCACGCGCGCCAACCCCTCGATCCGGCCGCTCGCGTCGTCCGTGGCCACCCGCTCCACGATCGGCTTCCCGTTGTGACCCGTGTAGCTCATGCCGTGACCTCGCTGCTCTCCAGGTCGTCGTGAACTCGGTGCAAGGCCCGGATGATGCCCGCCCTCTCGAGGTGGGCGATCACCTCGTCGGCCAGCGTGTCCGCGTCCTTCGTTCCGCCCTCGAGGCGCAGCTCCGGGCGCGCCGGGGCTTCGTAGGGGTCGTCGATCCCGGTGAATCCCTTGATTTCACCGGCCCGGGCCTTCTTGTAGAGACCCTTGGGATCGCGCTGCTCGCACACCTCGATCGGGGTGTCGATGAAGATCTCCTGGAAATCGCCGTCACCCAGCGTGGCCCGGATCGCGTCCCGATCACGCACGTAAGGGCTGATGAAGGCCGTCAAAGCGATGACGCCGGCCTCGCAGAACAGCTTGGCGACCGCGCCGATGCGGCGGATGTTCTCCTCACGGTCCTCGGCGGAAAATCCCAGCCCGAACCGCTTGGCGAACGCGGGCCCATGGCGTTCCTCGAGCAGCTCCGGACCGGCGTTGAGACCGTAGCGGACGTTGTCGCCGTCCAGGAGATAGCTCCGGATGCCCCGCTCGTAGAGCTTTTGTTCGACGATGTTGGCGATCGTGCTCTTGCCGCTGCCGCTCAGCCCGGTGAACCAGATGACGCAACCCTGGTGGCCGTTGAGTTCCTCGCGCTCGCCGCGGCTGATCTTGTGTTCGTGCCAGGTGATGTTGTTCGGCATTTCTCGATCCTGTTCGCAACGAAGTCGATGCGCAGCTACGGCGCCGCCGCCACACACCCTCACCATATTGCTTATCAACCAAACCCGATCAGAACCAGCCTACAAGTAAAGATGGTCAACTTACGGAGTTTTTTGGGCGGCGGGATCGCGCCCCCGCGGTCCCCGCACGGGGTCCGGCCAGCAAACGAAATCCCCAGGGTCGAGCGGCGTCGGCCGGCGCGGTCTTCGCCGTGACGCGGGGGGCGGCCCGTGTTTGCTATAACACCGGCCCGGAGACGCAATTAACTGACGAGCGCGTCGACACTCGGCCCGCTGGTGACCCCGGCTGTCGATCGCTTGTGCGTCAACCGGTTCTGGCCGTCGAATGCGGGTCGTTGGGTTTTACTCAAGCAGAGAAAAATTTGCCTTCGCGCCGGCCCGGGCGCCAAAGGGCCAGGACGCCAGACGCGCAAGCCCGTCATAACCGCGCGTGAGCCTCGATCGTCGACAATCCGGCGAACATGCCGCAACGTCGCCGGCAAATTTGCAGCAGACGAGGCGACGCCGGGGCGGCCGTAAACACCAAGTAAATTTCATTTAACATTCCGATGATCAAGTCCCTTGACTCGCTTGCCATTGCCTGCTCGTCGACGCGCCTGGGCCGCAACGCACGAGGCCGTCGTCGCCGGCGAGAGCTAGCGACGGACCCGGGGTCACCGCCAGTCGGCCCTGCCGCCTGGCCGCGAAACGCTCCCGGGGCCGACCGACGAAGAGGAAGTACCAATGCTCGATTTCGGGGCCCTGCCACCAGAAATCAACTCGACCAGAATGTATGCCGGCCCGGGCTCGGCGCCGATGATCGCCGCGGCGGCCGCCTGGGACGTGCTGGCCAACGGGCTGGAGACCGCGTCGCGCGGGTACTCCGCGGTGATCGCCCAGCTGGAAGGTGAGAGCTGGACCGGCAGCGCCGCGGCCGCGATGGCCACCGCGGCGGCCCCGTACGTGGCATGGCTGGCGGCCGCGGGGGCCCAGGCCGAACAGGCGGCCAGCCAGGCGCGGGCCGCGGCGGCCGCCTACGAGGCGGCCTTCGGCGCGACGGTGCCGCCCGCGCTGGTCACGGCCAACCGCACCCTCCTGGCGCAACTGGTCGCGAGCAACCTCCTGGGACAGAACACCGCGATGATCGGGGCGACCGAGGGCGCCTACGAACAGATGTGGGCCCAGGATGCCGCCGCCATGTACGGCTACGCCGCCTCGTCGTCGGGCGCGACGACGCTGACGCAGTTCCACGAGCCTCCGCGGACCACCAACGCCGACGGCCAGCCCGGGCAAGCCGCCGCGGTCGCCCAGGCCACGAACGGCTCGGCCGCGTCGCAATCTCATGCCGCGTTGTCCCGGACGATGTCGACCGTGCCGCAGAAGTTGCAAAACCTCTCCGAAACGCCACCTTCTGGCGGCACTTCGACAGGCTCCGCCCTCGACGCCGTCGACGATTTCAACACGCTGACGGCGCCGGTGAATCTCGGCGACGCCATGAGCCGCACCGTCACGTCGGCGGGCACCTTCGGCACCGGGGCCTTCCGCGCCAACCTGCAGGCGGCGAGCGAAGCCGCCAAAGCCGCCGCCCCCGCCGCGGCGGCGAGTGTCTCGACCGGCACGGCGGGCGTCGCCGGGCCGACCCTCGCGAGCACGGGCAGCGCGAGCGCGGTGGGGCGGCTGTCGGTCCCGCAGAGCTGGGCGGCGACGAACCCGACGATCGCCACCGTCGCCGAGTCGCATTGGCTGTCGGATGCCGAGCTCGACGGTGGGCCGTCATGGCACGAAGGGCCGGCGACCAATATGTGGGGCGGGGCTCCGGCGGCGGGTGCGGGGGCATCCTCGGCGCTGCTGTCGCGGCCCTCGGTCAACAACGTCTTGCGGGTGGCCCCACGCCAATTCAAGATGCCGCGTCCTTCCGCGGGCGGATAGCCGCCACTTCCACTCTTCAGTGCAGGCATGGACCTGCAGCGACCGCGTGTGCGCTTGTTCAGAAAGGATCGCCGATGCTTGATTTCGGGGCGCTGCCGCCCGAGATCAACTCGGCCAGAATGTATGCCGGCCCGGGCTCGGCCCCGATGTCGGCCGCCGCCTCGGCGTGGGACGCGCTGGCGGCGCAACTGGAGTCCCACGCCGCCGGCTACTCCGCCACGCTTTCGGAACTGCGTGGACGCGCGTGGTCCGGCGATGCTGCCACGGCAATGGCCGCCGCGGTCGAACCGTATGTGGCGTGGGCGTCCACCACGGCGGCCCAGGCCGGCCAGACCGCCGCGCAGGCACGCGCAGCCGCCGCCGCCTATGAGGCGGCCTTCGCCGCAACGGTGCCGCCACATGTGGTGGCCGCCAACCGATTTGCGCTCCTCACCCTGATCGCGACCAACTTCTTCGGACAGAACGCCGCGGCGATCGCGGCCACCGAGACCGCCTACGCCGAGATGTGGGCGCAGGATGCCACCGCCATGTACGGCTACGCCGCAACGTCGTCGGCAGCCACCGTTTTCACGCCGTTCACCGAGCCGCCCCGCACCACGAATGCGCACGGCCAATCGGCCCAGGCCGCCGCGGTCAACGAAGCCGTGGGCACGGCCGCGGGTCAGGCCCGCGCGGCGCTGGCGTCGGGCGTGGTCACGAACGCTTCCTCGGCCGGCCTTGGCGAGGCGCCGGCGGCCGGATCCGGTCTGTCCCTTATCGGTTCGGTCGACGACTTCAACACACTCATCACCACACCGGGACAGACGTTTCTGGCCGGGGCCCGCACACTGCTGGGATGGGGGCAATTGGGTTACGGGCTAGACCTTTCCGATATCCAGGCCGCCAAGGCCGCCGAGGGCGGGGTGCCCATCGTGCCGGACATCCCCGCGCCCGCGGTGCCGCAAGTCGCGGGCGTCCGCGGTCCCGTGCTGGGTGGCCTGGGCCGGGCGGCACTGGTGGGCAAGCTGTCCGTCCCGCAGACCTGGACGGTTGCGAATCCCGCGCCCACCGCCGGTATCGCACTCAAACCGTTGCCGGACACCATGTTTCGAGCAGCGTCGGCGTCCGCGGCGGACCCTTCCAACGTCCCGGGACCCCTGCCCGCGACGCGCACCGCGGGGCAGGCCGGTGTCCCGGTGTTACGCAACGGACGTCGCATCTTCAAGATGCCGCGCCCGGCGTACGGCGGGTAGCGACACCGCGAGTCAAGACGCCGACGGCGCCGCTTCCAAACCCGCCAGCTCGTCGCACAGGTGGTCCGCCAAACCGCGGACGGTGGTGATCTTGGTGGGGCTGATGCGCACGCCCGTCTCGGTTTCGATGCGGGTCCGCAGCTCCAGATTTCCCAGCGAATCCAGGCCGTAGTCGGATAGCGGGCGATCCGGATCGATTGTGCGCCGCAGCAAGAGGCTGATTTGGCCGGATACCAGCCGTCGGATTGCCGACGGCCATTCCTCGCGCGGCAACGCCTGCAGCTCGGCGAGGAACTTGCCCGTGTCCGGATTACCCTGCCCCACCGACCCGAACGCCTCGGCGAAGCGGCTGCGTTGCGCGAAAGAGGTCAGCCACGGCGTGCCCATGATCGGCGCGTAGCCCGAGTAGGGGCGGTCGTAGCGCAGCAGCGTCTCGAATGCGCGAAAACCCTCGGCCGGCTTGACCGCCATCCCGGCGCCGTCGGCGAGGGACGTCGCGCGGCCGACCTCTGACCATGCCCCCCACGCGATCGCGGTGGTCGGCAGGCCCTGAGCGCGGCGCCAATAGGCGAACGCGTCCAGCCAGCTGTTGGCCGCGGCGTAGGCGCCCTGCCCCGGCGAACCCACCAGCGCGGCGGCCGACGAGAAGGAACAGAACCAATCCAGCGGTTCGCCCGCGGTCGCTTGATGAAGGTTCCACGCGCCGTGCACCTTTGGCGCCCAGCACCGGTCGATGAGTTCATCGGTGACGTTCGCCAGCGTGGCGTCCTCGACGACGGCCGCCGCATGCAGCACCCCCCGCACCGGTAGCCCGGTGGCCGTCGCGCACGCCACCAGCCGTTCGGCGGTCCGCGGCTCGGCGATGTCACCGCACTCCACCACGACATCGGCCCCGGCGGCGCGGAGGCGCTCGATGGCTTGGCGCGCTTGCTCGTTGGGTTGCGAGCGGGAGTTGAGCACGATCCGGCCGCAGCCCGCCGCGCCGCCACGCGAAGCCATCTTCCCGGCCAGGAACAGGCCCAGGCCACCGATCCCGCCCGTGATGATGTAGGCGCCGTCGGCGCGGAACGGCCGGACCTTTTCCGGGGGCACCGTCGCCACGCTGGTGCCCGCGCGCGGCACGTCGAGCACCACCTTGCCGGTGTGCCCGGCGGAGGCGACCAGGCGCACCGCGGCGGCGGCGTCGTGGATCGGATAGCGGGTGCAGCGCGGCAACGGCAACTTGCCCGCCGCGGTGCGCTGGTACACCGTGGTCAGCAGGCGCCGAACGGTGTGCGGGTGGCTGACGGTCAGCAGCGCCAGGTCGACGGCGAACAGCGAGAGGTTGCGGCGGAACGGGAACAGCCCCAGACGGCTGTCGCCGTAGATGTCGCGCTTGCCCAGTTCGATGAAGCGGCCACCCAAGGCCAGCAGTTCGATGCCCGCCCGCTGCGCGGCGCCGGGCAGCGAATTGAGCACCACGTCGACCCCGTATCCGTCGGTGTCGCGGCGAATCTGGTCGGCGAATTCCGTGCTGCGCGAGTCGTAGACGTGTTCGATGCCCATGGTGCGCAACAGTTCTCGCCGCTGCGGGCTGCCCGCGGTCGCGAAGATCTCACAACCGACGGCCCGGGCGATCGCGATGGCCGCCTGCCCGACGCCGCCGGTGCCGGAGTGGATCAGCACCTTGTCCGTCGGGGCGATCCGGGCCAGGTCGTGCAGGCCGTACCACGCGGTCGCCGACGCGGTCGCCACCGCGGCGGCGTCTTCCAGCGGCACCCCGGCGGGCAGTGTCACCGCGTGCCGCGCGTCGGCGATGACGAAGGTGCCCCAGCAGCCGTGCCGGGACACCCCGCCGACGCGGTCGCCGACCTCGTGCTCGGTGACGCCCGGCCCGACGGCGGTGACCACGCCGGCGAAGTCGCCGCCCAATTGCTGCCGGTAGCCCTCGAACGTCGGATAGCGCCCGAACGCCACGAGCACGTCGGCGAAGTTGATGGTCGACGAGGTGACCGCCACCTCGATCTCGCCGGGTCCGGGCGGAACCCGGTCGAACGCGGTGAATTCCAGCGATTCCAGGTCGCCGGGGGTGCGGATCTCTAGCCGCATGCCGTCACGCTCGTGGTCGACGACGGTGGTGCGCCGTTCGGCCGCACGCAGCGGACCGGGCCGCAGCCGGGCGGTGTACCAGTGACCGTCGCGCCAGGCGGTCTCGTCCTCTTCGGAGCCGCTCTTCAGTTGCAGCACAAGCTTTTCCGGGCCGGTGGCGTCGTCGACGTCGATCTGGGTGGCGCTCAGATGCGGGTGCTCCGAATCGATCACCCGCATCAGTCCGCGCAGGCCGCCCTGCGCCAGGTTCGGCGCGTCGCCGGCTGTGACGCTCGCCGCGTTACGGGTCACCACGAACAACCGCGGCGATTCCCCGGGAAGATCCGAGAGTTCGCGGGCGATGGTCACCAGGTGCGACACGTAGTCGCGGCCGCGCCGGCGGCCCTGGGGGTCGTCCGGGTGGTCGCCGGGGGCCGCGGTCACCACGACGACGCCGGCCAGCCCCTTGAGGGGCCCGTGGCCGTCGGGGGCGGTCCGGCCGCCACCGGTCAGCAGCGAACGCAACTGTGCGGTGTCCACCGATCCGACGGGTGCCGTCGCGCATTGCGCCCCATCGGTATTCAGGGCTTCGGCGAGTTGTGCGGCCAGGCGGTCGTGGCCTTCGGCGGCGTCGGACGTGCTGAGCAGCAGCCAGGATCCGCGCTCGCTGTGCGCCGGCTCGGGCAGTTCGCGGGGCTCCCATTCGATGGTCAACAACCGCTCGTTGAGCAGCCGGTGGGCGTGTTCGCGTTCCGACGTGCCGCCGGCCAGCCGTAGCCCCTCGACGGTCAGCAGCACCGTCCCGGATTGGTCCAGCACGTCGATGTCGGCCTCGCACTCGCCGGGGCGCGAGGAGGTGACCCGGGTGAGGCAGTATTGCGCGTTGCGCGTCGAGTGGTGGTTGCGCAGCCGGCGCACCCCCACCGGCAACAGCAGAGCGCCGTCGCCGGCCTGTTGCACCTCCGGTGCGACGACCACGGACTGGAAGCAGGCGTCGAGCAGCGCCGGGTGCGAGCAGTAGGCCGACTGCTGCGAGCGGATCGCCCCCGGCAGCGCGACTTCCGCGAGCACCGTCGTGGTGTCCGCGTCGCCGACCAGCACCGCGGACAGACCCGAGAACGCGGGCCCGTACTGAATGCCGATGGCGTCGAAGGCCTTCCGCAACTCGGCGCCCTCCATGCGGGTCGGGTGATTGGCGATCAGCGTGTCCAGGTCGTGTGGGGGCGGCTCGGGTCCCGCATCGTCGGCGGCGACGCGCAGGACGGCGGTGGCGCGGCGGAGGCGTTCGCCTTCTTCGTGCGTGTCCACCGTGAAGTCGAGGGCCCCGGGCGCGGAGATCGTGGCGGTTGAAGAAGCCCACGTGTGGTCGGCCAGCAACAGCGTCCGCTCGAACGTGACGTCGCGCACCTCGGCGCGTTCGCCGAGCGCCGCGGCGGCGGCCGCGAGCGCCATTTCGCAGTAGGCAGCGCCGGGAAACGCTGCCACTCCGTGGATTTGGTGGTCGGCGAGCCACGGGTGGGCGTCGGTGCCGACCTCCCCTTGCCACACGTGGCGCTCGGGCTCCTCGCGCAGATGCACGTGCGCACCGAGCAGCGGGTGGACGGCCCGCAGCGAGGCTCCGTGCGCCCGCTCCACCGACTCGCGGCTCAGCAACAGCCGGCGATGCGTCCACGTCGGCAGCGGTGCGTCCACCAAACGCCCACTGGGGTATTGGACGGAGAAGTCCACCAGCGCGCCGGCGCTGTGCACGTTGGCGACCAAACCGCGCAAGCCAACTGGGAGCTGTCCCCCGCAAGCGGGTGGTGCCTCCGGCTCGCTTCTGCGCATGGCCGCGAGCGCGGCGATGGGCATGTCCAGGCTGGCGGCGTTCTGCTCGACAGCGTGGGTGAGCAGCGGATGCGGCGACAGCTCACCAAAGACGCGGAAGCCGTCTTTGAGGGCGGCTTGCACGGCGGCCGCGAATCGCACGGTGTGCCTCAGGTTTTCGGCCCAGTAGCCGGCGCTGAAGGACGGCCGTTCGCGTGGGTCCCACAGGGTGGCGGAGTAGTACGCGACCTCGGGGGCCGCCGGCCGCAGGTCCGCGAGCGCCTCGACCAGCTCGTCGAGGATCGGCTCCACCTGCGGTGAATGCGAGGCGACGTCCACCGCCACCTCGCGTGCCAGCACATCCTGCTCCTGCCATGCCGCGACCAGGTCGCGGATGGCCTGGGCCTCGCCGCCGACGACGGTCGACGTCGGCGAGGCGACCACCGAGAGCACGACGTCGGAGATTCCGCGGATGGACAGTTCCGAAAGGACTTGCTGGCCCGGCAGTTCCACCGATGCCATGGCGCCGCTGCCGGCGACCCGCCCCATCAGCCGCGAGCGGCGGCAGATCACCTTGACGCCGTCGTCGAGCGATAACCCGCCGGCGACCACGGCCGCCGCGGCTTCGCCGAGCGAATGGCCGATGACGGCACCGGGGCGCACCCCGTAGGACTTCATCGTCTCGGCGAGCGCGACCTGCATGGCGAAGATCGTCGGCTGGACCCTGTCGATGCCGGTCACCGTCTGCGGCGCCGTCATGGCCTGGGTGACCGAAAACCCAGATTCGCCGGCGATCAACGGCTCGATGGCGGCGATCGTGGAGGCGAACACCGGTTCGGTGGCCAGCAGTTCGACGCCCATCCGCGGCCATTGCGAACCCTGCCCGGAGAACACCCACACCGGTCCGCGGTCGTCGTGGCCCACGGCTGGCTCGTACGGAAAATCGTTGTCGGAGACTGCGCGTAGCCTCGCGCTCAACTCGTCAAAGGTGTTCGCGCACACCACCGTCCGTACCGGTCGGTGCGCGCGGCGGCGCGATAGCGTGTAGCCCAGATCCCACAGGGCGGCGCCGGTGTCGCGGTCGGGGCCGGCGCTGCGCTGCTCGTCGACCCAACTCGCGAGCCGGGCGGCCGTGACGCGCAACTGCTCGGCCGAGGTGGACGACAACGGAAATAGTTGTGGCCCAACTGGTCCGGGCGTGTCCGGACCATCGGGTGCCCGCGCGGGGGCGTCTGCCGGCGCCTGCTCCACGATGGCGTGCACGTTGGTGCCGGACATTCCATAGGACGACACCGCGGCGCGGCGCGGGTGAGCGGAGCCGGTGGGCCACGGCGTATTCGACTGCGGCACAAACAGGTCCGTCTCGATCCGGGCCATCTCATCGGGAAGCCGGGTGAAGTGCAGATTCCGCGGCACCACGCCGTGCTGCAGCGCGAGAATCGCCTTCATCAACCCCAGTGGCCCGGACGTCGACTGCATGTGGCCGAAGTTGGTCTTCACCGACCCCAGCACACAGGGCCCGTCGGTTCCGTACACGGCTGCCAGGCTGGAGAACTCGATCGGGTCGCCGACCGGGGTGCCGGTGCCGTGCGCCTCGACGTAGCCGATTGTCCTCGGGTCGATGTCCGCCACGCCCAACGCCTTTCGGTAAACGGCGACCTGGGCCGTTTCCGAGGGCGCCGCGATGTTCACGGTGCGGCCGTCCTGGTTGGCGGCCGTGCCGCGCAGCACCGCCAGGATGCGGTCGCCGTCGCGTTGCGCATCGTCGAGCGGCTTGAGTAGCAGCATGACGCAGCCCTCGCCGGAGACGAAGCCGTCGGCCCGCACGTCGAAGGCGTGGCAACGGCCGGTCGGGGAGAGCATGCCTTGCAGCGAACCCGAAACGGACTTGCGTGGTTCCAGGGTCACCACCACGCCACCGGCCAGAGCGAGGTCACTTTCGCCGGCGGCCAGGCTGCCGCACGCCTGGTGGACGGCCATCAACCCCGACGAGCACGCCGTGTCCACCGTGACCGCCGGACCGTGCAACCCCAGTGCGTAGGCGACCCGTCCGGACGCGAAGCTGTTGCTGGTGCCGGTGAACCCGTATGGTCCTTCGGCGGCGCCGCAATCGGCGGACAGGAGTTCGTAGTCGCCGTGTGTCAGGCCGACGAACACGCCGGTCTGCGTCTGGGCCAGGGACCCGGGGGCGAGGCCGGCGTGCTCGACGGCATCCCACGACGTTTCCAGCAGCAGGCGGTGTTGCGGGTCGACCGCGATGGCCTCACGCTCGGTCATCCCGAAGAAGTCGCAGTCGAAGCCCCCGACGTCGTCGAGGAACGCCCCCCACCGGGTCACCGAGCGGCCGGGCACACCGGGCTCGGGGTCGTAGTACAGGTCCGCGTCCCACCGGTCCGCGGGGATCTCGCCGACGAAATCGTCACCGCGCAGCAACGCTTCCCAAAGGCCCTGCGGGGAATCGATCCCCCCGGGAAGTCGGCAGGCCATCCCGATGACGGCCACCGGTGTGGCGTTCGCGGCACGCAAAGCGCAGTCCCCTCTTCTCGCCCGACCACCCGTGAGCATCGGGCGCACCATCGCTTCTCACGCGGTCGGGCGTAATTGTGCAGGCGTCAGTTTACCCACCGGAGCCACGTCAGTTAGCGGGATTAAACAATTTCGTCCGCGGCACCAGGGGGCCGCCGCGGCGGGCGGGAGCGCCGGGACAGAAAGTTCGAAATACCTTGCTGCGCAGTGCGTTTCACACCGACGCTAAGACTGGTCGGCTTGTTCGGGGGCCCCGGACTCGGCCTCCTTCGCCGGATCCTCGATGATCTGATAGGTCGGATCGACCATCGACAGGGAACGCTGGCCGGCCTGCCGGGCCTTGCCGCTGATCCGCAACAGTTGACCGGGCTGGATGTCGGCGCCCCCGCGCCCGGGGCGGAACGTCACGGTGATCTCCCCGCTGCTGTCCCCGACGACGATCTCTCGCCGGGTTCGCCCGCGTTCGGCGACGTCTTCGACCTCGCTGACGCGTCCTTCGATGGTGGCGCGCTGCCCGGAGATCAGGCCGGCCACCATGATCACCGACGACGGCCGTTCGGGGTGTTCGTAGGCCTCGACCTTCTCGTCCTCGTCCTGCGAGACCCAGGCCTGGATCTTGTCGATCTGCTGCGCGATGCGCTGTTCGAACGAGTCCGGGTAGGCCTCCCTGATCCGCGATTCCACGTCATAGGGCACGATCGTCGCCGCGGCGTCGGGGATGAGGCTGACGGCCTGGGCGACCTTGTCCGCGGTCCGGTCGTGCAACAGCCGCCCCAGCAGTGGCGCGAATGTCCGGCGCGGCAGGAGGACCGTCACGTTGGTGTCCGGTTGCTCGTCGCGCGCCTTGGCGACCAGCAGCTGCGCCGACCTGCTGATCCGCCGGTCGGGGCAGTCCACGATTCGCAGCGGTGTGTCGAGACCGAAGTGGTCCCAACGGTTTCGCAGTTGCGTGGCGTGGGCGGGGTCGACCATGAAGTGCACGGCAACCAGTTCGTCGGCCCGCAGTCCGCGGCCGTAGCGCAACGCTTCGATCACCGCGAGGTCGACCGAGTCGACGAACACCAGCACCTTGTGCCGCGCGTACTTCACCAGTTCCGGGCGATCGGTGCGGAACATCTCGAGAATGGCGGCCTCGGCGCGGTATTCGCGGTTCAGCCGCGTCAGGACGAACACCAGCAGCGGGAACACGACGACCACCAGCCAGGCGCCCTCGGTGAACTTCGCCACCGCGAAGATGCCCACCACGATCGTCGACAGGATCGCCGCGGACAGGTTGATCGCCAGCCGGTGCCGCCATCCCGGTTCGCGATGCGTCAAGTGGTGCTTGGTCATGCCGTAGCCGGCCATCGAGAATCCGGTGAACACGCCGATCGCGTAGAAGGGAACCAGCGCGTTGACCGAGCCGCCGGTCACCACCAGCAGCGCCACCGACAGCGTGGTGAGCGTGATGATCCCGTTCGAAAACACCAGGCGGTGACCGCGTTTCGTCAGTTGCCGTGGCAGGAAACGGTCTTCGGCGACGAAGCTGGCCAGGGCCGGGAAGCCGTTGAAGCTGGTGTTCGCGCCGGTGAACAAGATGGCCGCCGTCGAGGCCTGGACCAGGACGTAGAACACGTCACCGACCACGCCGTTGCCGTAGACGGCACGACCGATCTGCGACAAGACCGAGGGATATTCGGTCAAATACGGGGTGGCGTGGGTGACGTGGGCCAGGTAGGCGACCCCGGCGAGCAGGAAGCCCAGTATGCAGGCCATCGCCGTGAGCACCCGACGGGCGTTGCGGCCCTGGGGCTTTCGGAAGTAGTCGACCGTGTTGGAGATGGCCTCGACGCCGGTCAGCGACGAACCCCCGTTGGCGAATGCGCGCAACAACACCAGAATCGTCGCGCCCAGCACCAACCCGTTGCTCTGATGAACCGGCACGGCCCCTGCCGTGTGCGCCGGGTCGTAGAGCGGTAAACCCCCGCCGATTACGCGGACGACTCCGACCAGGATGGTCAGCGCGACCATGGCGATGAACGAGTAGGTCGCCACCGCGAACGGCATTCCCGCTTCCCGCAATCCACGCAGGTTCGCGTAGCAGATGATGAGCACCACGCCGACCGTGATCGCCAGGCTGTAGGGACCCAACGCGGGGATCGCCGAGACCACCGCGACCGTCCCCGCCGCCGATTGCACCGCGACGGTCACCACGTAGTCGATCAGCAGGGCCGCCGCGGCGATCTGAGCGACGCGGGGCCCGAAGTTGTCGCGCGCCACGATGTAGGAGCCGCCGGCCCGGGTGTAGGCCATGACCACCTGCCGGTACGAGGCGGCCACCAGCACGAGGATGAGCAGGATGACGCCGGTGATCGGAAGCAACAGGAGAAACGCCGCCAACCCGGCGTGCGGCAACAGTTCGATCAGGATCTGCTCGGGACCGTAGGCGACCGATGACACCGCGTCCGGCGAAAGCGCTCCCAGCGCAACGCCATTGGACAACTTCTCCGACGCGATGTCCTCGGTGATCAGTGGCTTTCCCAAAAACACACGCCTGGCGACGTCCCCGACCGAGAGCGGGATGCGCAGCTTGCCGGTCGAACTGGTCACAAGCACCGTCCTTACCCGAGGTTCAAGAACGTGAAACGCCTCCGAAGCATTGTGCACGTTCGGACCGCCCGCGGCGGCGCGCGCACTGCGGACGGTCAGGCGAGCCGGCGCACCGCGGCAGCGATCCGCTCGTCGCTGGCCGTCAGGGCAACGCGCACATGCTGTGCGCCGCGCGGGCCGTAGAACTCGCCGGGGGCCACCAGGATGCCGCGCTGCGCCAGCCAGGCGACGCTGTCGTGACAGGACTCGCCGCGGGTGACCCAGAGATAGAGGCCGGCTTCGGAATAGTCGACCGCGAAGCCGGCCGCGCGCAGGGCCGGCAACAGGGCGGCCCGGCGCCGCTCGTAGCGCTGCCGCTGTTGCAGCTCGTGCGCGTCGTCCTGCAGGGCGGCCACCATGGCGGCCTGCACCGGCCTCGGCACCATCATCCCGGCGTGCTTGCGCACGGCGAGCAGCTCGGCGACGAGGTCGGAATCACCGGCGACGAAGCCGGCGCGGTACCCGGCCAGCGACGAGCTCTTCGACAGGGAATGGATCGCCAGCAGCCCGGTGTGGTCGCCGTCGCAGACCGACGGATGCAGGATCGACAGCGGTTGGGCGTCCCAGCCCAAGCCGAGGTAGCACTCGTCGGAGGCCACCAGGCAACCCCGGTCGCGGGCCCATCCGACGACTTTGCGCAGGTGGTCGACGCCCAGGACCCGCCCGGTCGGGTTGCTCGGCGAGTTCAGGTAGTACAGCGCCGGCGATTGCGGGCCCAGCTGGGTGAGCGAATCCGCGCGCAGCACCCGCGCCCCGGCCAGCCGCGCTCCGACGTCATAGGTCGGGTATGCCAGCTCGGGCACCACGATCATGTCCGCGGAGCCCAGGCCCAACAAGGTCGGCAGCCAGGCGATGAGCTCCTTGCTGCCGATCACCGGCAGCACGTCGGCCTCGGCCAGCCCGGTCACACCGAACCGCCGGGCCAGGGCTGCGACCGCCGCTTCGCGCAGCCGGGCGGTGCCCGCGGTGGCCGGATACCCCGACGCCGCGCCGGCCCCGGCCAGCGCGTCGGAGATCACCGGGGCGACCGGGTCGACCGGGGTGCCGACGGAGAGGTCGACGATCCCGTCGGGGTGGGCGCTGGCCTGCGCTTTCGCGTCGGCCAGCGTGTCCCAGGGGAATTCCGGCAGGGACGCCGACACGGCGGGCCGCCGCTTTTTGAGCTGGTGTGGCACCGGGTCGCTCAGTCGCCTTCGCCCTGCGGTGGCAGGTCCTTGACCACCTGCGGGTCGTTCTCGGTCATGCCGACCTTGGCGGCGCCGCCGGGCGATCCCAGCTCGGCGAAGAAGTCGGCGTTGATCTGCGTGTACTGGCTCCACTGGTCCGGCACGTCGTCTTCGTAGTAGATCGCTTCGACGGGGCAGACCGGCTCGCACGCGCCGCAGTCGACGCATTCGTCGGGGTGGATGTAGAGCATCCGGGCGCCTTCGTAGATGCAGTCGACCGGGCACTCCTCGATACAGGCCTTGTCCTTGATGTCGACACAGGGTTCGGCGATCGTGTACGTCACAGACGTCTCCTCCATGTACTACTCAATGTGGGCTGCTGTTCAGCTCGCACCGGCGCGTCCGTCCTCTTCCGGTGAAGCTTTCGGTTACTGATACTAGACGTTGCAGATACAGGTCAACCATTTGGCGCGCCTGTCGGAATACCGATTTAAGACTGACAGTCTCGGGGCCCGCACGCGGCCCCCGTTTCGCCAAGGGCGAACACTACGACCAACGCGCTGACCTGCGCAGAGTCTCGGCCCCGGGGTAGGCTTCGGTATCTGTTGCGTTGCAAGCACGCTCGCGGGGCCTGGTAATCTCATCGGAAGGACGGCAACCGCTGGGCAGATTTTCTCGCCGTAAGAGCGGTGCATTAACTGGGGAAGGTGTCCACACATGAGGGTGTCGTTGAGCAAATTGGGCGTTGCGGTTGGCAGCGCGGCAGTGGCGTTGACCGCCGCGGCCGGGATCGCTTCCGCCGACCCCACGGACGCGATCATCAACACCACCTGTAACTACGGACAGGTGATTGCGGCGCTCAACGCGACCGACCCGGCAGCTGCCCAGCAGTTGAACTCGTCGCCCGTGGCGCAGTCCTACATCCGCAACTTCCTGGCAGCGCCGCCGCCCAAGCGCGAGCAGATGGCCCAGCAGATCCAGGCCATGCCGGCGGCGCAGAAGTACTACAACACGATCAACCAGGTCGCGGTCACCTGTAACAACTACTGAGCCGATCGCTTCGCACGAAGCGGTTCAGTAGCCGCCGAGCAGGCGGCGCACGCGTCCCAATGTTTCCGGTCCGACGCGGCTGCGAATGCGTGACGGGTCGGCGGGCCTGCGCCCCCACAGCAGCAGCACCCGCGCGGCCGCATCGGTATCCAGGGTCGCCGGGCCGTCCGGCTCGGCGAACCCGATGGTGACCTGATCCGCGCCGGCCGTCAGAACGATGTCGTCGGTGCCCTCGGCCCGCAGCCGGGCGTCGATCCGCTCGCCGACCTCCAGCTGTCTGGCGCCTTTGGCCAGCAGCGGCTTGCCAACGGCGAGCACGCTGTGCGTCGTCATCCACGGTTCGGCCAGCCTCGCCTGGGCCGCGGGCTCGTCGCCGGTGATGTCCCAGCTGTGCAGGACGAGCTCTTCGCGCATGTGCTCGGCGAACCACGGCACCGTCGGTGTCGGCGGGCACCCCTTCGGCCGCCTCCGCGACGTCACCGAGGGCGGCCATCCGGTCCAGCAGCGCGTCCCACAGGTCCGCGTCGTTCAAGGCGCGCAACGGGCCCTCGCGCTCCTCGAACCCGCGGGTGGCCACCGGCTGGCCGGCGAGGTGGCCGCCGAGCACCCGGGCGAGTTCCTCGGCGTTTCCGGCCTGATGGACGACGATGTCGCGCACCGTCCAGGCCTCACACCAGGTTCCGGCGTCCGGGCCGTGCCGTTGCACGGCATCCGCGAATGGCCGCCACTCCGGGAACCGGTCGTCGTCAACTCGTCGCGTCACGGTGTCGGGTATACCCGTCGCGCCCGCCCGGCAAGCGGTCAGGCGGCCAACGGTGTGTAGTCGGTGGTGCGCTGGCGCGCCGGTCGCCCGATGCCCTCGGCGATCGCGGTCAGCTCGGCGACCGTCTTGGCCGACCCGTGTTCCGAACCGGCCATGCGCGAGATGGTTTCCTCCATCAGCGTGCCGCCCAGGTCGTTGGCGCCGCCGTTGAGCATCACCTGCGTGCGCTCGACACCGAGCTTGACCCAGCTGGTCTGGATCTGGGAGATGCGGCCGTGCAACATGATTCGCGCCAGCGCGTGTACGGCTCGGTTGTCGCGATGGGTGGGTCCGGGCCGGGCCGCGCCGGCCAGATACAGCGGCGAACTCTGGTGCACGAACGGTAGCGGCACGAACTCGGTGAAACCGCCGGTGCGGTCCTGGATGTCGCGCAGCACGTTGAGATGGCCCACCCAGTGGCGCGGGCTGTCGACGTGGCCGTACATCATCGTCGATGACGACCGCAGCCCGACCTCGTGCGCGGTGGTGACGATCTCGATCCACATCGACGTCGGCAACTTGCCCTTGGTCAGCACCCAGCGCACCTCGTCGTCCAGGATTTCGGCGGCGGTGCCCGGGATGGTGTCCAGGCCCGCCTCGCGCAGGCTGGTCAGCCAGTCGCGAACGCTCAACCCGCTCTTGGTCACACCGTTGGCGATCTCCATCGGAGAGAACGCGTGCACGTGCATCGACGGCACCCGCGCCTTGACGGCCCGGACCAGGTCGGCGTAGCCGGTGACCGGCAGCTCGGGGTCGATGCCGCCCTGCATGCACACCTCGGTGGCGCCCTCGACGTGCGCCTCCCAGGCGCGGTCGGCGACCTCGTCGGTGGACAGCGAATACGCGTCGGCGTCGCCCTTGCGCTGCGCGAACGCGCAGAACCGGCAGCCGGTGTAGCAGATGTTGGTGAAGTTGATGTTGCGGTTGACCACGAACGTCACGTCGTCACCGACGGTGTCGCGGCGTAACGAATCCGCCAGTGCGGCAACCGCTTCCAGCGCGGGACCGTCGGCGGTGGCCAGTGACAGGTATTCGTTGTCGCTGCACCCGGCGGGGTCGCGTTCCGCGGAGCGCAGCGCGGCAAGCACGTCGGTGTCCAGGCGTTCTGGCGCTGTGGCGCCCTGCGCGGCCAGCTCGTGGACGTGCGCCCGGATCGATTCCCAGTCGCCGAACGCGCTGTCGATATCGCTGCGGGTTTCGGTGTTGCGGCCCTCGCTGTCGATCGCCGCGTTGAGGTCGACCCGGCCCACCGAACCGACGTCGTCGGGCTCCTGCCACGGCAACCCGACCGGGTTGACGTCACGGGCCAGGCCGGTCGCCGGGTCGGCCAGCGCCGCCACGTGTCCGGACACCCGCGGGTCGATCCAGGCCGCGCCGCCCTGCACGTATTTGGGTTGCGCGGTGAGCCGCTGGACCAGCTCGTAACCGGCTTCGGCGGTGACGGCGGCCAATTCGTCCAGGGCCGGCCACGGCCGCTCCGGGTTGACGTGGTCGGGCGTGAGCGGCGAGACCCCGCCCCAGTCGTCGACTCCGGCGCCGACCAGCGCCAGGCACTCCTCGCGGGAGACCAGGTTCGGCGGCGCCTGGATACGCATCCCCGGGCCGAGCACCAGCCGCGCCACCGCCACCGTCGCCAGGTAATCGTCGATGCCGGCGTCGGGGACCGCGGCCATGGCGGTGTGTTCCTTGGCCCGGAAGTTCTGCACGATCACCTCTTGCACATGGCCGAACTCCTTGTGCGACTTGCGGATCGCGTGCAAGGTGTCGGCGCGTTCGGCGAGTGTCTCGCCGATGCCGACCAGCAGGCCGGTGGTGAACGGAATCGACAGCCGGCCGGCATCGGTCAAGGCGCGCAACCGGACCGCCGGATCTTTGTCCGGGCTGCCGTAGTGCGCAAGCCCTTTCGTCTCGAACAGCCGCCGCGAGGTCGTCTCGAGCATCATGCCCATCGACGGCGCCACCGGCTTGAGGCGGGCCATTTCCGACCAACTCATCACGCCGGGGTTCAAGTGTGGCAACAACCCGGTTTCCTCGAGCACCCGGATCGCCATCGCCCGCACGTAGGACAGCGTCGAATCGTAGCCCCGTTGACCGAGCCACTCACGCGCCTCCGGCCACCGATCCTCCGGCCGATCCCCCAGCGTGAATAGCGCTTCCTTGCAACCGAGTTCGCCGCCGCGGCGGGCGATGTCGAGGATCTCGTCGGGTTCGAGGTACATGCCGGCGCCCTGGGCGCGCAGCTTGCCGGGCACGGTGACGAAGGTGCAGTAATGACAGGTGTCGCGGCACAGATGGGTGACCGGGATAAAGACCTTGCGGGAGTACGTGATCGGCAGCCCGCCGCCGGGGCCGCGCCGTCCGGCCGACTCCAGGCCCGCGTCGCGTACCCGTGCCGCGCTCGCGCACAGGTCGGCCAGATCCGCACCGCGCGCGGTCATCGCGAGCGCCGCCTCGTCGATGTTCAGTGCAACGCCATCTCGGGCCCGCCGCAATACCCGTCGCAGCGCCGACGCGTCGGCCCTCGACGCACTGGCCTTCGCCGGAATCTGTGGATCAGGCAAAGCGGTAGGCTCCTCGCCCGGAGTCAACAGCACCTTGGTGTAACTTCCCCACGATCGAATTTCATCCGTGCGTCCCAACATGTGAATTCGTGACACCCATGGCGGGTCCCGTATGGGCAACAGTCAACAGTAGACCCACGCCCGTAGGCGCAAGCGGGCGACATCCCGGCCGAAATTCCACTCGGCACAGGCCGAGATCAACCGCTGCGGCCGCGCCGCCACAGCACCCAGACCGGCGGCACGACGCCGAGCACCAACAGCAGCAGGGCCCCGTAGGCCATCAGGCCGCGACCACCCAGGATGACGTCGTCGGCCGGTCCGCCCATGCTGATCACCGCCACCGTCAGCAACCACGTCCACAGCGGCAGCGCCGCCAACCGGGGTGACCGGGTCCACCGCCCCGCGGCCCACACCAGGGCCGCGTTGACCAGCCCGGAAATCAATCCGCTGAGGGGAAACGGAACCGTCCCGATATAGAAAGGCAGCAGCAGGGCCCCGGCTAGTGCGGACAGAACCCCATCGACCGCCAGGAGGGACAGGACAACGAAACGGATCGCGGGGTCTGTGGCGCCGCCGTCCTCGACGGACGCGACGCGAGGCTGGGTGTCGGTCAGGTCGGAACGCTGTCGATGTTGGAGAGTATCGAGCCGATAACCCACTGCAGGCTGTCGAGCCGGTCCTGCCAGTGCTGCTGATTAGGGTCCAGGTCGGGGTCCATGCGAATTCCTTCCGTGGCTGCCTGTTTGGCAGCCTACCGCGTACGGGTCGCGGTCAGATCGAGCCCTGCGAGCAGATCCGTCTCCCAGCCACGCCCGTCGCGCTCCCCCGCGTCGCCGGCGGCCAGGACGTAGTGCTCCTCCCCCACGATCGGCAGGGCCACGTTGTTGGACAGGGCGCAGGCGCGACCGGTGGGCCCGACCACCACTTGGGTGGCGTGCGCCGCGAGCGCCGCCCGCTTGGCGGCCAGCGCATCCTCATCGGTCTCGACGACGGCGTCGATGTCGCCGTCGTCGTATCCGAACGTGAACTCCTCTTCGGACGGGAGCGACCACTCCGGCCGCAGATCCTCGGGCGTCAGCGCGGCCAGGCCGGCCTCGAACGCCCGGGTGGAAAAGACCGACCAGTAGAACTTCGGCACGGCCCACGGCTCGCCGGGAAACGTGGCAGCGCCGCCCGACGAGCCGGCCGCCGCTACGGCCGCCGTCGTCACCGTGTGCGCGTGCACGTGATCGGGATGGCCATAGCCGCCGGCCGGGTCGTAGGTGACGACGACGTGGGGGCGCTGCTCGCGGATCAGGGCCACCAGCGCGCCGACGGTCTCGCGCTCGTCGGCGTCGATGAATCGTTGCCGGTGCCGCGTGGGGGTGCCGCGCATGCCCGAATCGCGCCACCGGCCCGCGCCGCCGAGATAGCGGGGTCCACCGACCCCGAGCGCCCGCAACGCGGCGGTCAATTCGCCGATCCGGTAGCCGCCGAGCTGGTCGGCGCGATCGACGGCGAGTTCGGCCCACCGATCGCCGATCACCTCGCCCTCCTCGCCGAGCGTGCAGGTGACCACGCGGACGTCGGCGCCGCGGGCGGCGTAGTGGGCGATGGTGGCGCCGGTGCCGAGGCTTTCGTCGTCGGGATGTGCGTGGACGAACAGCAGCCGCGGCGTCTCAGGCATGGTCGGCACCCTACCGACAAGCAGCAGATAGGAACGCGCACGGCTACTATCAAGAAATGCCTCAGCTCACGGACGCAGACCGGACCGGCAGCCGGAGCCGCCGGCGAGGCGAGGTCCTCGAACGCGCCCTCTACGAGGCCACCCTGGCCGAACTGACCGAAGTCGGGTACGGGAGCCTGACCATGGAGGGGATCGCGGCGCGCGCCCACACCGGCAAGGCCGCGCTCTACCGGCGCTGGGACACCAAGTGCGAGCTGGTGCACGCCGCTTTGGTTTTCGCGCTGCCACCGGTGCCCGAGCTGCGGTCCGGCCGCTCGGCCCGGGAGAACCTGCTGGCGATGTTCACCGCCCAGCGTGACCTGCTGGCCGGAAAGACCGCCTTCCCCAGTTTGGACGTCATCCATCAGCTCCTGCACGAACCCGAGATGCGGGCCATCTTCGCCGATGCCGTGGTGCGCCCGCGCCTGCAAATCGTCGAATCGATCCTGCAGGCCGCCGTGGACGACGGCGACCTCGATCCGACGGCCATCACGCCGCTGACCGCCCGGATCGGCTCGGCGCTGATCAACCAGCACTTCCTGCTGAACGGGTCGCCGCCGAACCGGCGCGAGCTGGCCCTCATCGTCGACACCGTGATCCCGCCGCGGGCGTCGCGCCCGCCCGCCGACTGAGGGCGGTTACGGCCCGGTCTTGATCCACTGGCCGGCGTCGCCGACGATGCCGACCGGAACCGCTCCGGACAGGCTGACGTTCTGCACGCTCGGTCCGGCCGCGACGATCGTGGTGTCCTGCAGGATCGGCAGCACCGTGGACATGTTCCACAGCCGCGGTTCGACGGCGGTGATGACGTCGTTGATGCTCTTGGTGCCGTTGAGGGCGGCGTCGATGTTCGACTGGACGCTGCGATCGCAGATGCCGGTGAGGTTCGACGGCGCCTGCACCAGGGCGTTGGGATCCGCGGGGCGGCTGGGTGGGGGCGCCGACGTCGGTGTCGCGGTCGTGGTGCCCGGCCCGGTCGACGGTGGGGGCCCGGCGGGAGCGGACGAGACCGGCGTCGTCTCGCCGGTGGACGGGACCTGGGTCGATTGCAGCGCGGGACAGCCGTAGCGGGAGGCGAGCCGGGTGGCCAGGTTGCCGCCGGCCTGATGCCAGCCGACGATCGCGTCCACGCGGCCGTCGTTCAGCGCGTCGCGGTAGAGGGTGACCGGGTCCAGCGCCAGCACGGTCGCGGCGATGCCGACGTTGCGCAACTGGTCGGCGGCGGTGTTGGCGACGGCCACCGAGGTCGGGTCGTTGGCCGCCACCCCGATCGCCAGCGACAGCTGTTGGCCGTCCTTGCTGATCCGGCCGCGGATGACCTCGGGCGGCCCGGTGTTCGCCGGGGTCGGCGCGGGGGAAGCGGACGAGTTGGGTTCGACCCGGTACCCGGCCCCCTGCAGCAGGGTCAGCGCGGCCGCGGTCGTCATCGCCGGCGGCGCGGTCGGCTCGTAGCCGGGGTCGCTCGGCGCGCGGATCTGGGCCTGATCCAGCGTGACCGTGTTGTCGCTGCCCGCGCCGACGGCGGCCAGCAGGTCGACGTCGAGCAACCCCAGGATCGCCTTACGGACTTGGGTATCAGACAGTTTGGGTTCGTTGGCCCGCAGCGTGAGCTGCATGACCCGCGGCGTCACGATCCGGGCGGTGCGGACGTCGGGAATGGCGGACAACTGCGCGAAGGCCGCCGAACCGCCGTGGACCTGCGCCACCTGGGTGTCGCCGTTGCGCACGGAGTCGGCCAGGGCGGCGGGCGCCCCGGCGCGCCGGAAGAGGATGAGCGCGGGTTTGGCCGGCGGCCCCCAGTAGCGGTCGTTGCGGGCGACCAGGATCTCGTCGCGCTGCGGGTCGATGCTCTCCACCCGGAACTGCCCGCCCGTGACCGGAAGGGCCCGGGCCAGCCCGGCCGCGAATCCGCCGGGCACGTCCTTGACGATGTGCGCCGGAAGGATGTTGCTGAACAACTCCTTCCACGCCGGATACGGCTGGGCGAAGGTCACCACCGCCTGCTTGCCGCCCTCCAGCGACTGCACGCCGGTGATGAGGTCATACCCGGCCGGGTCGACGACCCCGGGCTGGCTGACCATCTGGCGCCACAGGTACCAGAAGTCGTCGGCGGCGATGGGGGCGTTGTCGGTCCACTGCGCCTCCGGCCGGATCTTGTAGGTCACCGTGAACGGGTTCTGGCTGGTCACGTCGGCGGACACCAACAGCGTCGGGTCCATCTCCCAGCGCGAGCCCGTCGGCGCGGCGGTGTCCGGAACCGGCCGAAAGGCGCTGGGCAACACCAACGCGCTGATCGCCGCGTTCACCGGGGACAGGTCGGACAACAGGTGCGGATTGAAGCCCGCGCCGATCGAGTCGATGCCCATGATGATCTCGCTGACCCGGGGCGGCGGAGGCACCGAGTTGTGCGGCGTGTCGGTGCTCTGCGGCGCCGGCGGCGGGTTGACCGTGCACGCCGAAACCACCAGCCCGACCAACGAGACGAGGCCGCCGAGCACCATGAACAAGCGGCGGACGCGTCTCGGCACGCTGATCAGGGTAGCGAGCAGCCGCGCGGCGGCCCGGCCGACCACCGAAGGTCAGCTCCGGGCCTTGGCGCGCGACCGGCTGCGCGCCCGGGCGGTGGCGTCCAGCTCGACCTTGCGCACCCGCACGATCTCCGGGGTCACCTCGACGCATTCGTCTTGCGCGCAGAATTCCATGGCCTGCTCGAGGTCGAGCTCGAGGGGCTTGGCCAACGTCTCGATGACATCGGCGGTGGACGACCGCATGTTGGTCAGCTTCTTCTCGCGGGTGACGTTGATGTCGAGATCCTCTGCGCGCGGATTGATTCCGACGACCATGCCCTCGTAGGTGTCCTGGCCGGGCTCGACGAAGAACTGGCCCCGGTCGGCGAGCTGGATCATCGCGAACGGCGTGATGGTGCCCGCGCGGTCGGAGACCAGCGACCCGGTGTGGCGGGCCCGGATCTCCCCCGCCCAGGGGCGGTACCCGTCGAACACGGCGTTGGCGATGCCGGTGCCGCGGGTCAGCGTGAGGAAGTCGGTGCGGAAGCCGATCAGCCCGCGGCTGGGCACGATGAAGTCCATCCGGACCCAGCCCGCCGCGTGGTTGGTCATCTCCTCCATGCGGCCCTTGCGGGCGGCCATCAGCTGGGTGATGGCGCCGACGAACTCGTCGGGGCAGTCGATCGTCATCGCCTCGAAGGGCTCGTGCAGCTTGCCGTCGATCGTGCGCGTCACCACCTGCGGCTTGCCGACCGTGAGTTCGAAGCCCTCCCGGCGCATCTGCTCGACCAGCACGGCCAGGGCGAGTTCGCCGCGGCCCTGCACCTCCCAGGCGTCGGGCCGGTCGATGTCGACGACGCGGATCGACACGTTGCCGACCAGCTCGGCGTCCAGCCGGCCGCGGACCATGCGCGCGGTCAGCTTGTGCCCGGCGACCTTGCCCGCCAGCGGCGAGGTGTTGGTGCCGATCGTCACCGAGATCGCGGGCTCGTCGACGGTGATGCGCGGCAGCGCATGGGCGTGGTCGGGATCGGCCAGGGTGTCGCCGATCATGATCTCGGGAATCCCTGCCACCGCAACGATGTCGCCGGCGACGGCCTCGTCGGTGGCGCTGCGCTCGACGCCTTCGGTCGCCAGCAGCTCGGTGATCTTGGCGCTGGTGATGACGGGCAGCCCGTCGACCTCGCGCATCCAGGCGACCTGCTGGCCCTTGCGCAGCTTGCCGTTGTAGATGCGGATCAGGGCGAGCCGGCCGAGGAACGCCGACGCGTCGAGGTTGGTGACCAGCGCCTGCAGCGGGGCCTCGGGGTCGCCCGACGGCGCCGGGATGTGTTCCATCAGCACGTCGAAGAGCGGGTCGAGGTTCTCGCCGGGGGGCACCTCGCCGTCGGCGGGTTGCTCGGTGCTGGCGATGCCCGCGCGCCCCGACGCGTACAGCGTCGGCAGGCCCAGCGCGTGCTCGGCCGCCGCGGCGGCCTCGTCGTCCAGGTCCGACGCGACGTCGAGCAGCAGGTCGTGGCTGGCCTCGACGACCTCGGCGATGCGCGCGTCGGGCCGGTCGGTCTTGTTGACGACCAGGATCACCGGCAGGTGGGCGGCCAACGCCTTGCGCAGCACGAATCGCGTCTGCGGCAACGGGCCCTCGGACGCGTCGACGAGCAGCAACACCCCGTCCACCATGGACAGCCCGCGCTCGACCTCCCCGCCGAAGTCGGCGTGGCCGGGGGTGTCGATCACGTTGATCACCGTGACGCTGCCGTCCGGGTGATGACGGTGCACCGCGGTGTTCTTGGCCAGGATGGTGATGCCCTTTTCCTTCTCGAGGTCACCGCTGTCCATGATGCGTTCCTGGGTGTCGTCACCGCGGTGGTGCAGCGCGCCGGACTGCCTCAGCATCGCGTCAACCAGGGTGGTCTTGCCGTGGTCGACGTGGGCGACGATGGCGACGTTGCGAAATGACACGTCGGAGATTGTGGCAGCGGGGGCCTTTCAAAGCGAACTGGATAGCGAACTGGCAGGTCGCCGGGGGCGGCGTTTGAGTGTGCATCAGCGGCGTTGAGTGTGCGCCTGGGGCGCGGCGGATCGGCGTGTCGCCGGCGCGGCTTCACAATCAACGCCCACGTTGCACACCGAACGGCGAAGCGGGGCCTTCGCGCCTTGGCCGTCGGCTACCAGCCCCGGCGGCGCGGCGCCGTGCCCACCAGTTGTTGGCCCTTGCCCGTCGCCTCGCGGCTGCGATAGACGATGTAGGGCCGGAACAGGTAGACGACCGGGGCGCTGAACACGTGCACCAGCCGGGTGAACGGCCACAGCGTGAACAGCACCATGCCGATCAACGCGTGCAGCTGGTAGTCCAGCGGCGCGTTGATCATCACCTCGCCGTGCGGCTGCAGTATCCAGATCCGGCGGAACCACAAACCGACGGTGTAGCGGTAGTGGAATTCGCCGCCGTGTGGGCCGGTGCCGATCAGGTCGCAGTACAGGCCCACCACGATCGCCAGCACCAGCACCAGATACATCACCTTGTCGCTGCGGGTGGTGGCCATGGACACGGCGGGACGGGTGAACCGCCGGTAGACGAGCAGCCCGATCCCGACGAGCGTGGCGACGCCGGCGATCGAGCCGGCGATGACCGCCTGCATGTGGTAGACGTGGTCGCTCATCTTCATCAGCTGCGTGACCTTCGGCGGGATGAACAGCCCCACCACGTGTCCGGCGAAGACCGCCAGGATGCCGAAATGGAAGATGGGGCTGGCGATGCTTAGCAGTCGCGACTCGTAGATCTGCGAGGACCGTGAGGTCCAGCCGAACTTGTCGTAGCGGTAGCGCCACCAGGTCCCGACGATCAGGACCGACAGCGTGACGTATGGGGCGATATCCCAGAACAGGACGTTGCTAAACACCTGGCGTTCCTTTGCGGGGTGGCACGGTCAAGGTAAACGGTTGCAGCCCAACGGCTTCGGCGGGCGGCCCGGCCTGCGCCAGTCGCTCGGCGCGGCGCACCTCCTGATCGGTGGCCGCCGGCAGGGTCTCGCAGATCGCGGCCACGACCGGCTCGTACGGTGACTCGGCCTCGGCCAGGGCGCCGCGCAGCACGTCGATCGGCACACGGTGCTGGGTCAGCAGCCGCCGTCCGGCCTCCGGGTCGACGGTGGCGGCGAATTCGAGCACCACGGCCAGATGATCGGGGGCCTCGCCGCTCGGTGGCTGCGCACCCGCCTCGCGGTAGGCGGTGGCGAACGCCAGCATCTCCCGTCCGCGGTTGCGGGTGTCCCCCGCGGTCCAGTACGTCAGATACATGGTGGCGCGCCGGCGCATATCGAACGTCGCGACGTAGTCCATCGCCGCGGCCATCGGCTCACGGGCACGCAGCGCCGCGACCGTCTGCCCGAGGAGCGTCGCCGCGGGACCGCTGATGTGGCCGAGGATTTCGTCGACGGCGTCCAGGCGTTCGGTGAACCCGTCGTCCGGGTAGGCCAGCAGCAGCGACGCCGCCTGCCACACCAGGCGGTCCTGCATCGCCCGGCCGGTGGAACGGTCCCGGAGCGCGGACAGCAGCCTCACCGCTTCTGCTCCTCGGGGAACATTCCCGCGGGCACCTGGCCGCCGTCCCAATTGAGCAGGTTCACCCGCGGCCGGGCGTGAGCGGGTTCTGCTTCCGCGGAGCCGCCGCGCTGGAGCGCGTGGAAGGTTTCCACCGAAACCGGTATCGGTTCGGATTCGTACATGCCCGGGCCGCCCTCGCCCGTCAACGAACAGCCCATCTCCTCGAGCTCGCGGGCCTGCGGGGCGAACGCCGTCGGAATCACGTAGCGCTCTTCGTATTTCGCGATGGCGAGCAGCCGGTACATCTCGTAGATCTGCTCTTCGGTCATGCCGACCGAATGCGGGATGTGTGGCTGGGTGTCGCGGCCGAGGTTGATGTCGCGCATGTAGGAGCGCATCGCCGCCAGCCGCCGCAGCACCCCTTCCACCACGGCGGTATCGCCGGCGGTGAACAGTTCGGCGAGATATTGCATCGGGATGCGCAGCGCGTCCAGCGCGCCGAACAGGTTGCCGATGTCCTCCCCGTCGTGCCCGTCGCGGCTGACCGCGTCGACCACCGGCGACAGCGGCGGGATGTACCAAACCATCGGCATGGTGCGGTATTCCGGGTGCAGCGGCAACGCCACCTGGTAGGTGTGGATCAGCGCGTAGATCGGGGAACGCTGCGCGGCCTCGATCCACTCGTCGGGGATGCCCTCGGCCCGGGCACCGGCGATGACGTTCGGATCGTTAGGGTCCAGTAGGATCTCGCACTGCGCCCGATACAGATCGGTGTCTTTTTCCACCGACGCCGCTTCCAGCACCCGGTCGGCGTCGTAGAGCACCACGCCGAGGTAGCGCAGCCGGCCCACGCAGGTCTCCGAGCAGATGGTCGGCAGCCCGACCTCCATGCGCGGATAGCACAGCGTGCACTTCTCGGCTTTGCCCGTCTTGTGGTTGAAATAGACCTTCTTGTAAGGACATCCGGACACGCACATCCGCCAGCCGCGGCAGCGGTCCTGGTCCACCAGCACGATGCCGTCCTCGCTGCGCTTGTACATCGCGCCCGACGGGCACGACGCCACGCAGGAGGGGTTGAGGCAGTGCTCACAGATCCGGGGCAGGTAGAACATGAAGGTCTCTTCGAGCTTGAGCTTGATCTCCTCGTTGACCTTCTTCAGGATCGGGTCCCCGGCCAGGATCTCCGACGAGCCGGCCAGGTTGTCATCCCAGTTCGGCCCCCACGAAACCTTCATCGGCTCACCGCTGATCGCGCTTCGGGGCGCGGCGGTCGGGAACGTGTCACCCGCGGGTGCCGTGGTCAGGTTCTCGTAGTCGTAGGTCCACGGTTCGTAGTAGTCGCCGAGGACGGGCAGCTTCGGGTTGGCGAAGATGCGCAGCAGCTTCTGGATGCGGCCGCCGTCGCGCAGCCGCAGCCGGCCCTTCTTGTCGCGAATCCAGCCGCCCCGCCAGCGCTCCTGGTCCTCGTAGGTGCGCGGATAGCCTTGGCCGGGACGGGTTTCGACGTTGTTGAACCACACGTATTCGGTGCCGGACCGGTTGGTCCACGCCTGCTTGCAGGTCACCGAGCAGGTGTGGCAACCAATGCACTTGTCGAGGTTCATCACCATCGCCAACTGCGCCATGACCTTCATCAGATGTCTCGCTTCGCTCGGGCTATCAATACGCCACCTCCTGGCTGCGGCGCCGCACGACGGTCACCTCGTCGCGCTGGTTACCGGTCGGTCCCAGGTAGTTGAACGCGAAGGCGTGCTGGCCGTAGCCGCCGGCCAGGTGGCTGGGCTTGATCCGCACCCGGGTGAGCGCGTTGTGGTTGCCGCCCCGCTTGTTGTTGGTTTCGGTGCGCGGGGTGTCGACGGTGCGCTCCTGGACGTGGTAGACGTACACCACCCCGTCGGGCATCCGGTGCGAGACGATCGCCCGGCACACGTAGATGCCGTTGACGTTCACCGCCTCGACCCAATCGTTGTCGCGCACTTGGATTTTCGCTGCGTCGCCGGGGCTCATCCACATCGTCGGGCCGCCGCGGGACAACGAGAGCATGTAGAGGTTGTCCTGGTAGGTGGAGTGGAAGGACCACTTCGAGTGCGGCGTCAGGTATCGCACCGTGAGCCCGATTCCGTCCTCGGTCGGCCCGAGTGTCGGTGCGCCGAACAAGCGCGCCATGTCCAGCGGCGGGCGGAAGACCGGCAGGTGCTCGCCGAGTTCCTCGACCCAGTCGTGGGCGAGATAGAAATGCATCCGCCCGGTCAGGGTGTGGAACGGCTTGAGGTTTTCGATGTTGATGGTGAATGGTGCGTAGCGGCGACCGCCCGTTTCGCTGCCCGACCATTCCGGGCTGGTGACCACGGGCACGGGCCGCGCCTGGGTGTCGGCGTAACTGATGCGCTTGTCCTCGCTGCCCTCGGCCAGGTGCACCAGCCGCTGTCCCGTGCGCTTTTCCAGCTCGTGGAAACCCTCGACCGCCAGGCGCCCGTTGGTCGTCCCCGACAGCAGCAGCAGTACGTCGGCCATCCGGGCGGCGGTGGTCACGGCCGGGCGGCCCGCTGCCACACCGGATTTGAGCACGCCGAACTTGGCGGCGAGCTCCTCGACCTCCCGGAACGGGTGCACGGTGATGCCCTTGGTGGTCAGCCCGAACTTGTCGACCAGCGGCCCCAGCGTCAGCCACTTGTCGTAGATGGCGCCGTAGTCACGTTCCACCACGGTGAGCTTGCCCATGGTGCGGCCCGGCACCGGCGTCGCACCGGTGCGCAGCCAATCGGATTCGGTGCCATCGGGATAGGCCATCGCGTCGGGCGTGTCGTGCTGCAGCGCGCTGAGCACCACGTCGGTGCGGGTGCCCAGATGCTCCTTGGCCATGGCGCTGAAGGCGCGGGCGATGGCGCCGAAAGCGTCGAAGTCCGAACGAGTTTCCCAGGGCGGGTCGGTGGCGGCGCTGAACGCGTGCACGTAGGGGTGCATGTCGGTGCTGGAGATGTCGGACTTTTCGTACCAGGTCGCCGCCGGCAGCACGACGTCCGAAACCAGGGTCGTCGACGTCATCCGGAAGTCGATCGACATCATCAGGTCGAGCTTGCCCTCGGGGATGTCCCCCTCGCACGTCACGTCGACGGGCCGCACCCCGTCCTCGGGCGGCAGCGCCGATGCGTTGGAGTCGGTTCCCAGCAGGTGGCGCAGGAAGTATTCGCCCCCCTTGCCCGACGACCCGATCAGGTTCGCGCGCCACACGGTGAGCACCCGGGGCCAGTTGACCGGGTTGTCGGGATCGGTCACCGCGAGTTTGAGTTCGCGCTGGCCGAGCTGCTCGGCCACGTAGTCGGCGACGTCGCGACCCGCGGCGCGCGCCTCGTCGGCGACGTCCAAACTCGACCGGTCGAACTGCGGGTAGTACGGGCTCCATCCCATGGCCACCGACGACGCCAGCAGGTCCATGGTGTGCTTGCCCGCGAAGCGCCCCCGGCCCACCGGGCTGGACAGCTTGTCCGCGCCGTAACCGTCATAGCGCCATTGGTCGGTGTGCGCGTACCAGTACGAGGCGCCGGGCACCTGGCGCGGCGGGCGCACCCAGTCGGTGGCCATCGCCATCGTGTGGAATCCGGTGAGCGGGCGCACTTTTTCCTGGCCCACGTAATGGGCCCAGCCGCCCCCGTTGCGGCCCATCGACCCGGTCAGCATCAGCAGCGCCAGCACCGCGCGGTAGATGGCGTCGGCGTGGAACCAGTGGCAGATGCCCCCGCCCATGATGATCATGGAGCGGCCGCCGGATTCCTCGGCGCTGTGGGCGAATTCCCGCGCGACGCGGATGGCTTGGGCGGCCGACACACCGGTGATCGCTTCCTGCCATGCCGGGGTGTTCTGCTGCGTCGCGTCGTCGTAGCCGGTGGGCCATTCGCCGGGCAATCCCGCGCGGGCGACGCCATACTGCGCGAGCATCAGGTCGAAGACGGTGCACACCATGTGCTTGCCGATGCGGCGCACCGGGACGCCGCGCGCCACGGTGGTGCCCTCGCCGTCGACGGTGTCGAAGCTGGGCATGTGCACCAGCGCGGTGCTGCCCTCCCCGTTGGAGCCGTGCGCGTCGCGCACGCTGAGCGCCGGCACCAGGTCACCGAGGTCCAGGTTCCACTTGCCGACACCGGATTCGCCGTACCGAAATCCCAGCGAACCGTGTGGCACCACAACGGAATTGGTCGTTTCGTCCAGCACCGCGGGCTTGAGCGCCGCGTTCTCGACCGCCTCGCCCAGGTCCGCCGCCGTCAGGTTCTTGCCCGGCACCAGCATGTCGCCGCGTTCTTCCAGCTTGATCAGGAAGGGCAGATCGGTGTAGCGACGCGAATAGTCGACGAAGAATGGAACCTGCTTTCGCACATAGCATTCCGAGAGAATGACGTGCCCCATCGCCATGGCCAGCGCCCCGTCGGTGCCGGCCGCGCACGGCATCCACTCGTCGGCGAACTTGGTGTTGTCGGCGTAGTCGGGGCTGACGGTGACGACCTTGGTGCCGCGGTAACGGGCCTCGGCCATCCAGTGCGCGTCGGGGGTCCGGGTGATCGGCACGTTGGAGCCCCACATCATCAAATACGCTGCGTCCCACCAATCTCCGGATTCGGGGACGTCGGTCTGGTCGCCGAACACCTGCGGTGAGGCCACCGGGAGGTCGGCGTACCAGTCGTAGAACGACGTCATGGGAGCGCCGATCAGCTCGAAGAATCGCGAGCCGGCGGCATACGACACCATCGACATCGCCGGGATCGGGGAAAATCCGGCGACCCGATCCGGGCCGTAGGTCTTGATGGTGTGCACGTGGGCGGCGGCGATCAGCTCGGTGGCCTCGGCCCAGGTGACGCGGACCAGTCCGCCCTTTCCGCGCGCCCGCTGATAGCGCCGGCGGCGTTCGGGGTCGGCCTGGATGTCGGCCCACGCCAGCACGGGATCACCCAGGCGCGCCTTGGCCTCCCGGTACATCTCGACCAGCACGCCGCGGGCGTAGGGATAGCGCACCCGGGTGGGCGAGTAGCTGTACCAGGAGAACGACGCACCGCGGGGGCAACCGCGCGGCTCGTACTCGGGGCGGTCCGGACCCACCGACGGATAGTCGGTCTGCTGGGTTTCCCAGGTGATGATCCCGTCTTTGACGTAGATCTTCCAGGAGCAGGACCCGGTGCAGTTCACGCCGTGCGTGGAGCGAACCACCTTGTCGTGGCTCCACCGGTCGCGGTAGAACACGTCGGCCTCGCGGCCACCCCGCCGCGTCACGGTGCGCAGGTCGGCCGAGATCTCGCCCGGCGTGAAGAACCGCCCGCTGCGCTCCAAGAGCTCTTCGAGCACTCCACCAATGTGCGGTGTGGCAGTCAAGAAGTACTCCTCCTCGTCGGTAGCGTCGCGCCCCGTAGCCCGGCCCTGTGCGTGGCCCCAGTTGAGTTGTGTTCGGCGATCAGCCCCGTGAGCCGCCCGTCCGCACCAGCTCGGATCGGCTCAGCCATCGGCATTTCGGGCCCGCGGGCTGGGCGGCGATACCGCACCAGCATAGGTCGATGTGCGCGGGGCGATCACCTTCGCCGCGCGCGGTGAGTCTGCGAGAAACAGGGTCATGAGCATCGGTTTTCGCGCACGCGAAGGCTCCCGGTCGGGCACCGAGCCGGGACGGCAAAGGTCTGGACAGCCATCTGGCTAGTTATCGGCACGCACATCCAGGGCAGATTCGTGTGGCGTTATTACAAGTCATTTTGTTGCCTTCAGTTCACTGTGGCGACCTGCAACGCGGCTGTACATCAGCTGCGGGAAGTCTGTGGACTTGTTGCCAGGGCCGTTCACAGGGCGCCGGCCAGGGCCGGAAGCCAGCCCCGGTCGGCCGGCACCCAGTCGAGATCGTGCAGCTCAGCGGCGGTGATCCAGCGCAGGGCCCGGTGCTCACGCGCGTCCGGGCGGCCGCCGAGCAAATGCACCCGGTAGGCGCGCAGCGTGATCCCGCCGTCCACCGCGATGTCCGCGCCGAGCCGCTCGCCCACCGCGACGTCGCCCGCCGCCAAACCGAGCTCCTCGGCCAGCTCGCGGGCCAGCGCGTCGCGCTCGGTCTCACCGGGCGCGACCTTGCCCCCGGGCAGCTCCCAGCGCCCGGCCAGCTCCGGCGGGCGTACCCGCTGTGCCACCAAGACGCGCGCGTCGCGGATGAGGGCGCCCGCGACGACGATCTGGGTCGGCATGGCCAGTGACGGTATACCGTCGCGTCCTGGCTGTGTTATCGCGCGGCCACCACGGCGGGCACCGAGGTTGGCGCACTCATTCGCGGCGCGCTGTGAAGGCCGGCGTTGTCTGGGTATGCACTAGGTCGGCCGATCGCACTCAGTGAGGAGAAGCGCCATGCCCAACGTGTTCATCGAACCGCGACCAAAGGGCCGCGACGGAGACCCGATCACGCACTACGTCGTCGAGGACCACGGCGACAGCGAGCTCCACCAGAGCCAAACCCAGCAGGAGGCCATCGACTGGGCGAAGCAGCAGGGCCATTCACCCCTCGTCGCCCGCGTCCGCCATCTCAGCGACAAACAGAAGCCCGACCAGTGGCGGGGAGTCTAGGCCCTGACGTCCCGGATCTCCGTAACATTCTCGGTAGCAAGGATTTTGGACAACAGAACGGTGACGAGTCATGGCTGTGTTAACGGATGAGCAAGTAGACGCCGCATTGCCCGATCTGGACGGATGGGAGCGTGCCGACGGCGCCCTGCGCCGCTCGATCAAATTCGGAAGCTTCCTGGCCGGCATCGATGCGGTGCGCCGCGTCGCCGAGCACGCGGAAAGCAAGGACCACCACCCGGACATCGATATTCGCTGGCGGACAGTGACTTTCGCTCTCGTCACCCACTCCGAGGGTGGCATCACCCAAAACGATGTCGACATGGCCCGCGACATCAACGGGATCGTCGACAGCTAGCCGGCGGCCCGTACCCCGGGCGCGGCGTCTCGGCCGCGGTTGCCGGTGGCCGCGATCCAGATCAGCGTCGCCACCGCCGCCACGGTGTAGATCAGCCCGGCCCAGGCCAGATACCACGGGCGGCCGATCTGCCAGATGGTCGGTTGAGCGAAGCTCAGCAACCACGGCACGCCGATCAGAGTGAGCGCCAACCACCCCCAGCCGGCGATTCGCGCCCCGCGCAGCGTGCGCCCCGCGCCGTGGATCGCCCAGATCATCAACGGCACCAGCCACACCCAGTGGTGGGTCCAGGAGATCGGCGACAGCAGCAGCCCGAACAGTTCGACCACGATCAGCCTGCCCAGCTGATCGGCGGCGTCCAGCGCGCGCCAGGCCAGGACGGCCAGCACCGCGGTGACGACGAGCGCGACCACCAGCGGCGGCCCGAATCCGACGTCGTGGCCCAGGATCCGTGAGATGGCGCCGCGCCACGATTGATTGAACGAGGTGGCGATGGGACCCACCCGGTGAGCGTCGCCCAGTAGTTCGGTGAAGTAGTAGCGGGTCTGGTCGCCGACGACCACGACCGAAATCCCAACGGTGGCAACGAAAACGACCGCCGAGAACACCGCCGCGCCCCACCGCCGGGCGCCGGCCAGATAGACCCCGGAGATGGCGGGGGTCAACTTGATTCCGGCGGCCGCTCCGACCAACAATCCCGACAGCCACCATCGCGTGGTGTAGACCGCCCACAGCACCGCGGTCATGAGCAGAACATTGACCTGGCCGTAGTCGAATGTGCTGCGCAGCGGCTCAATCCAGATCGTGATCGCCGTCCACGCCATCGCCAGTCGGTGGCCGCGGGGACCGGCTGGCGTGGCCGTCAGGCGCTGGCTGATCCGGATCGCGCCGTACAGGGCGGCCATGGTCGCGATCTGCCACAGGAATGCGACGAGCCCGAACGGCAGCAGGTGCAGCGGATAGAAGACGACGGCCGCGAAGGGTGGGTAGGTGAACGGCAGCGGGAAGTCCGGTGTCTGGTCGGCGTAGACGTAGCCGTACAGGGTGCCGGGATGGTCGATCGCGGCGGCTCCGCCGAGGTAGACGTGCAGGTCGACGAAGTTCGCGCCGTTGGGGGCCAGGTACGTCCAGGCCAGCCGCGCCGCGACGCTCGCGATGAGCAGGATCGGCGCGGCCACGACAAGGCGATTCGCCAACCGCTGGGTGATGGGCGCCGCCCGGGCGGCCGAGATGGTGTCTATCCGCCCGACTCTAGCGATCGGACCATGCGGCGCTGCCCCCTCGGTCCCCGAGATCCATGCACATCTATGCAGTGCGCGCCATTTCGCGCGTTCGGTCACCGCTCCCACTCGTATCCGTAACGAATAAATAAATGCCACACGTGTCACTTGAGTCCCATCTGCATCAAAGTAGCTTCAGCGCCGGGACCTGTAATCGATCAATCAGGGAGAGTCATGCCAACCATCTGGACTTACTTGCGTGCAGCCGCCGTCCTGGCCGGTTCGTCCGCAGCACTATTGACGGGCGGTATCGCCCACGCCGACCCCGTGCCGGCTCCGGCGGTGCCGAACATTCCGCAGCAGCTGATCAGCTCGGCGGCCAACGCACCGCAAATCCTGCAGAACCTCGCGACCGCACTCGGCGCCACGCCGCCCGCGGCGCCCGCCACACCGGGCATCAGCTTCCCGGGTGTTCCCGCGGCCGCCTCGCCGGCATCGGCGACCACGGCGGGCATCCCGTCGATCCCCGGCCTGACGCCGGCGGCCCCCGCCGCTCCCGCGTCATCTCCGGCGGCGGTGCCGTCCATTCCGGGGCTGGCGCAGTCGGCGACGCCCGCCGCGCCGGCGTCGCCCTCTGCGGCGAGCGGCATTCCGGGGATGATTCAGGGCTTGACCGGCGCGCAGCCGGCGGCCGCGAGTCCGGCCGCGCCGGCCTCCTCGTCGATCCCGGGCCTGCCCGCGATCCCGGGGCTGTCGGCGCCGAGCGCGCCGGCCACGCCGCCCGCACCGCAAATCCCGCAGGCGCAGGTCAACATGCCGGCGATGCCCGCGGGCCTTCCGGTCAACGTCCCCCCGCAGGTGCGGCTTCCGCAGGATCTGCCGGCGCTGGCCTCGGGCCAGACCCCGGCGGCACCAGCCGCTCCGGCCGCACCCGCGCCGGCCGCCAGCCCGGCCGGACCGGCAGCGCCGCTGCTCGCCGCCCTGCCTTGAGCAGCGTCGTCATCGGCCTAACCCACCACTGAGAACCGGAGGACACCGTGGCAACCACTTGGAATCTGTCCAAAGGTTTGGCCGCTGTCGTCACGGCATCGGTTGCCGCGCTCGGGCTTTGCCCGAGCGCGGCAGCCGACCCGGCGGCGCCGCAGCCGACACCACAATCCAGCGCGGCCCAACAGCTGCCGGGGCTGCCTGCCCTGTCGCAGCTCAGCCCGCTCATCCAGCAGGCGGCCGGCGACCCGCAGCAGGCTACACAGCTGCTCATGGCCGCGGCGCAAGCCTTCGCCCACAGCCCGACCGCTCCCAGCGAGTCCAAAAACGTGGCGGCGGCGGTGAATCAGTTCGTCCAAGAGCCCACCGCCCCGGTGCAACACGTTCCGGCGACCGGGGTGGAACCCGGTGTGCAGGCGCACCTGCCGGCGGGGATCAACCCGGTGCACGCGGCGGGTCCCGCGCCCCAGCCGGCACCCGAGGCGCACCTGCCGGCCGGCGTCGACCCGGCGCACGCGGCCGGGCCCGCACCCGCCGCCGCGCCGGCGCCCGCGCCCGCTCAGCCCGCGAATGTGCCCGTCGCGGCGCCGATTCCGGCGCCACCCGCGCCCGCCGCCGCGCCCCCGGCACCGGAGGCCGCCCCGGCGCCTGCACCCGCGCCGGACGCCGCCCCGACCGCGGCCGCCCCGGGATTCGGCGCCGACACGCCGCCCACGCAGGACTTCATGTATCCGTCGATCGGCACCAACTGCCTGGCCGATGGCAGCAGCGCCATCGCCACCGCGCTGTCGGTCGCGGGACCGGCCAAGATTCCGCTTCCCGGCCCGGGGCCCGGCCAGACCGCCTACGTGTTCACCGCGGTCGGCACGCCCGGACCCGCCGAGGTGCAGAAGCTGCCGTTGAACGTCACCTGGGTGAACCTGACCACCGGCAAGTCCGGCACCGTCGCCCTCACGCCGCGACCGGACATCAACCCGGACGGGCCGACGACGCTGAGCGCGATCGCCGACACGGGCTCGGGCAGCATCATGTCGACGATCTTCGGTCAGGTCACGACCAAGGAAAAGCAGTGCCAGTTCATGCCGACGATCGGCTCGACGGTGGTGCCGTAACACACCAGCGCCGTCACCGTTTCGCCACCTGCGAACGCGCGTGTCCCCGCACCGGGGTCACGCGCGTTCGCTTTAGTACGCCATGAACAGGATCGCGTCGCGGTCGTACTCGAGGCCGGGATGAACGCTGGCGAGATGAGCCTGGGTCAGTTCGACCAGCTCGTCCTCGTCCTTGCCGACAATGGCCTCGCCGCACGGACACGTTATGTGTGTCTTCACGTTGCTGCCCTTCCCTTCTGTGCACCGACTACTTCGCCGCTTTGGCTGCCGCCTTCATCTGCTTCTTGTAGGCACGCACCGCGCCCATCGACTCGGCGTCGACGATATCGGCGACGGAGATGTGCGTGCCCGCCTTGCCGAACTCGCCGGCGGCCGCGCGCCAGCCCTTCGGCGTCACGCCGTACTGCTTGCCCAGCAGCGCCAGAAAGATCTGCGCCTTGGCCGCACCGAAACCGGGCAGCCCCTTGATGCGCCGCAGCAGCTCCTCGCCGTCGGGGTCACCCGAGGTCCACAAGCCCGCGGCGTCACCGTCGTAGCGGTCCACGATGATCTGGGCCAGGGTCTGGATACGTTTGGCCATCGATCCCGGAAAACGGTGTATCGCAGGTCGTTCCGAGCACAGCGCGGCGAACTTGTCCGGGTCGTACTCGGCGATCTCGTGAGCGCCGAAACTGCCCATGCGGTCCGCGATCTTCTTCGGTCCCGAAAAGGCGGTCTCGAACGGCACCTGCTGATCGAGGACCATCCCGATGAGCAGGGCCAACGGATCCTCGTCCAGCAGCGCGTCGGCCTCGGGATCTTGAGCCAGCCAAAGTTTCACCGTCAACGACCTTCCTTTCGGTGAACACCCTACGACCGAGACCGGTTGGTGCGACAGCAACCACCGAAACCGCGCCTACGATCAGCACCCTAACCGTCGAGTTATCGTGACGTGGTGGTGGATGAGGCCCGATTGGAGCTGATGCTGGCCCGCGACGAACTGCACGCGCTCGTCACGTCCTACTGCCGCGCCGTCGACCGCGCCGACTACGAAGGCCTGCGGGAGATGTATCACCCCGACGCGACCGACTCGCACGGGGAGTTCTCGACCGGGGGCGTCGAACAGTTCATCGCGCAGTTGCAGGCCGCGCAGCCGTATGTGCGTGTCTCCCAACACAACATCACCACGACGAACTTCGTGGTCGCGGGTGAAAAGGCCCACGGTGAGGTCTACTGCCTGGTGTTTCACACCTTCGCCGGTCCCGACCACGACGTCGACGTCATCATCGGCGGCCGGTACCTGGACGAGTACACCAGGCACGACGGCCGTTGGAAGTTCAGCCGCCGCACCATCGTGGCGGACTGGGCCTACCAGAACGACCCGTCCCGACTGGACTTCGGACATCCCAGCACCCGAGGAAGCCTGCGCGGCAAACCGGGGCGAGACGACCCCTCGATCGGCCTGTTCTGCCCGCCCAGCGGCTAGGCGAATCGGGCCGTCTCCCAACGAGTCTCGGGGATCAGCCGCTCTTGCGGCGGAACTCGCGCCGGTTACCCGCCGCGCCGTGCGCCCGGGACTGCTTGCCGGCGCCGTCCTTGTGGTCGGATCCGGTCGAGGATTTCGCCATCTTGCGGTCGAGCGCTTCGCGGAACTTGCGCTTGGTGTCCTCGTCCGACCCGGGCGATTCAGAAGCCCCCGAAGACTTGGACGACTGTGAACCCTGCCGAGCATTCGATGCGGCCATACGGGCAGCTTAGCCCCGGTTTGACGGGCGGGCGCGCAGGCGGCGCGGCTACCGCATGCCGGGCGGCATGCCGTACAGGTGCGAGATCGGCAACGTCAGCAGCACCCGCCGATCGGTGACCATCGCCTGCCGGTATTCGTCCCAATCCGGATGTTCGCCGGCGATGTTGCGGTACAAGGCAATCAACGCCTCCACGGTGCTGTCGCCGGGCGCGGCCGCCGGGGGGGTCAGTTCGGCGGTGCCCTCGGCGACGGCGTACGACCAGCCGTCGTCGGCGTCGACCAGGATCGACGCCCGCGGGTCCCGGCGCAGGTTGCGCGTTTTGGCGCGCGGCTCGGTGATCGACACCTGGATCGCCATGCTGCGCGGGTCGAAGTGGTAGCTCACGTTCGACAGCTGCGGTCGCCCGTCGCGCTTGATGGTGGCCAGCACCCCGAGGGAATGTCCGCTTATCAAGGCCAGCAGCTTGTCGTCGAAGACTTGGCGTCCCATGACGAAAGCCTACGTCGCGCGCCGCCCGGGCGGCCCGGGATGGTCGTCCCCCGGCCGGGCTGGTGGAATCGGGGCATGACCAAGTACGCGGCGTTTCTGCGTGGCGTGAACGTCGGGGGCGTCAATCTGAAGATGGCCGAGGTGGCGGCCGCGCTCACCGACGCGGGCTTCACCGAGGTGCGAACCGTGTTGGCCAGCGGCAACGTCGTGCTGGAGTCGTCGGCCGGCGTGGCAGCGGTGCGCAGGAAGGCCGAGGCGGCGTTGCGCGAACGGTTCGGCTACGACGCCTGGGTGCTCGCCTATGACATCGGCACCGTGCGCGAGGTGGTCGACGCCTATCCGTTCGAGCGCGACGCCGACGGCTACCAGTCCTACGTCACGTTCGTCGCCGATAAGGCGGTGCTCGACGAGCTCGCCGCGCTGGGTCAGGAGGCCGGCCCGGCCGAGCGGATCAGCCGCGGTGACGGCGTCCTCTACTGGCAGGTCCCCAAGGGCGGCACCCTGGACAGCACCATCGGCAAGACGATGGGCAAGGCGCGCTACAAGTCGTCGACCACGACGCGCAACCTGCGCACGCTCGTCAAGGTGCTGCGCTGAGCGGTACTACCGCATGGGCTGCGCGCCAACGCTTTTCGAAGCTTTACCGCTTACTCGTCGGGCACCGATTCGATGTAGCGCAGGGCATCGGCTTTGTCCAACCCGAGTCCGCGGGCTACCCGGACGTACTCGCGTGCGGCGGCGGCCATAGCGGCGTCGGTCGGGTCGTAGCGGGCGACGAATGTGCCGAAGCGGCCGCGGGTTTCGATGATGGCGGCGGTCTCCAGCTCGCGGTAGGCGCGAGCCACGGTGTTGACCGCGACCCCGAGCTGGCCGGCCAGGTCCCGCACGGTGGGCAGGCGCGTGCCCGGCGGCAGCGCGCCCTCGCGGACCCCGTCGATCACCTGCGTCCTGAGCTGGTCGAACAACGGCTTGCCCGCCTTCACGTCGACCCGCAACCAGTCACCCAGCTCCACCCGTTCAGTATCCCCCACCTCCGGCTATCTTGGTGGGATGCGCGTAGCGGTGCTCAGCGGCGCGGGGATCTCCGCGGAAAGCGGTGTGCCGACGTTCCGCGACGACAAGAACGGGTTGTGGGCCCGCTTCGATCCCTACGAGCTGTCCAGCACGCAAGGGTGGCGCGACAACCCCCAGCGCGTCTGGGGCTGGTACCTGTGGCGGCATTACCTGGTCGCCGACGTGCAACCCAATGCGGGCCATCGCGCCATCGCCGCCTGGCAGGACGACGCCCGGGTCACCGTCATCACCCAGAACGTCGACGACCTGCACGAGCGCGCCGGCAGCGGTTCCGTCCACCACCTGCACGGGAGCCTGTTCGAATTCCGTTGTGCGCGTTGCGCTGAGCCATACAGCGGCGCGCTCCCGCACATGCCCGAACCGGCGCTCGAGGTGGAGCCCCCGGTGTGTCAGTGCGGCGGCCTGATCCGGCCCGACATCGTGTGGTTCGGTGAACAGTTGCCCGACGAGCCGTGGCAGCGCGCCGTCGAGGCGACCGAGTCCGCCGACGTGATGGTGGTGGTCGGGACGTCGGCGATCGTCTATCCGGCGGCCGGGCTCGCGGAGCTGGCGCTGGCGCGCGGCGCCGCCGTCATCGAGGTCAATCCCGAAGTCACGCCGCTGTCGGCCAACGCCACCCTCAGCATCCGCGAGTCGGCGAGCCAGGCGTTGCCGGGACTGCTGCAGCGGCTGCCCGCCCTGCTGAACTAGGCGGGCCGGCGCGCGCGGCCCAGCAGGAGTTCGGACACCGGCATCGGCGCCCAGGCCGGCAGGGTCCACTCCCGCCGCGAGGTGTCGACTTCGAATCCCGCGTCGAGGATCGAGCGTTCGGTGTCGCGATGGGTGTGGCAGTTGCCAAACAGCCGGGGCCACAACGTCGCATCGACGAAACGCTGAAAGCGGCCCCGCGCGCCGGCACTGGCGATGTGCTCGAGGTAGCGCAGTTCCCCACCGGGTCGCAGCAACGAGTACAGGCGCCGCAGCACGGCGCCCGGGTCACGCACCGAGCACAACACCAGCGAGCACACCACCGCGTCGAACGGCTCACCGGCGCTGAGGCTTTCGGCCGTCTCGCCGGAAACGATCACCCGGGCGGGCGCCGCGTCGGCGGCGGCGCGGGCCCGCGCCGCCAGCCGCGGTTCGGGCTCCACCGCGATGACCTCGTCGACCGACGCCGGATAGTGCGGAAAGTTCGTCCCGATCCCCGCGCCGACTTCCAACACCCGGCCGGACAACCCGGCCAGGTTCTCCCGCCGCAGGACCCGGATCGCCTCGGCTTCATGGTTGGCGACGAAAGGCCAGACGCGCGCGAAGAAGGGATTGTCGACCGCCGTTGTCATACGTGTGTGAACCTTCCGACTCGGATGACGCCCAGAATAGGGTTCGGCGCCGGGACAGGCCGGACGTTAACCGATATTGGGCACCGGCTCCGCGAGCGCCGCCCCGGCGACGGGCTCGGGCGTGGGCGGGCGGGGCGCGAGGTCGACGCCTTCGCTGATCCCGAACCGATCGTGCAGCCACGCCAGGGGCCGGGGCGCCCACCAGTTCCAGCGGCCCATCACGTGCATGAAGGCCGGGACGACCACCATCCGCACCAGGGTGGCGTCGGCGAAGACGGCCAGCACCAGGCCCAGGCCGAACATCCGCATGAACGAGACGTGCGCGGCGATCAGCGCGGCGAACGACATCGACATCACCAACGCGGCCGCGGTGATGACCCGACCGGTACGGGCGACGCCGAGGGCCACGCTCTCGTCGTTGGCGGCGTGGGCCTGCTTCGGGGTGGGCCGGGCGGGCCGGGCGGCGCCGGACGCCAGCCAGTATTCGCGGATCCGGGAGAGCAGGAAGACCTCGTAATCCATCGACAGCCCGAAGGCGATGCAGAACAGCAGCACCGGCATGTTGGCGACCAGCGTCCCGCTCGGCGTGGTGCCGAGCGCACCGAGATGGCCGTCCTGGAAGATCCACACCAGCGCGCCGAACGCCGCGGTCAACGACAGGAAGTTGCACGCGAGCGCCTTGATCGGCAGCAGCACGCTGCCGGTGAGCAGGAACAGCAGCACGAATGTGATCGCGGCCATCAGCCCGAGGACGAGCGGAAGCCGTTCGGTCACGGCGTCGACGCTGTCGCGGTTGACCTGCGCCACCCCGCCCATCTCGACGGCCCGCCCGGCCGGTCCGGGGACGTCGTGCAACCGTGCGAGCTGGGCGTCGTTCGCCGCGGAGAACAGCGGCGCCGTGCTGCTGACGGTCAGGAAGGCGCTGCCCTGGGCCAGCCCGGTCGCCCCGGCGGGTGGCCCCACCCGGTTTCCGCCCGTGAAGGTGCCCCCGGGCGCGGACACGGCCGCCACGTCGGGCACGCGCGAGAGCGCGGCGGCGTAGCTGTCGAAATCCCCGGGATTCAGGCCGGAGGCATCGGGGACGACGACGGGCACCGACGTCGCGGAATCGTCGGCGAAGTCGTTGCGCAACCGGTCGCCGACCTGGTGCGCCGACGCCGAGCGCGGCAGCACCCGGTCGTCGGGGAACCCCCACTTCACCGAGAAGAACGGCAGCCCGAGCAGCAGGAGCAGGCCGACGACGGCCAGGCCGACCGGCGCCCAGCGGCGCATCACGAACTTGCTCGACCGATACCAGAACAGTTGCTCGACGGGCTTTGGCGCCGGCTCGGGTCGCCGCAGCATCCGCCGCAAGAACCGGCGCACATTGAACGCGTCCAGCCGGTCGCCCAACAGCACCATCGCGGCGGGCGTGATCACGATCGAGGCGGTGGCGACGAAGGCGACCGTGGCCACCCCGGCGTAGGCGAACGACTTGAGGAAGTACATCGGGAAGGCCACCGTCGCCGACATCGACAGCGCCACGGTGACCGCGGAGAACAGCACCGTGCGGCCGGAGGTGGCCATCGTTCGGATCAGCGCCTGGTCGCGGTCGTGGCCCTCGGCCAGTTCGTCGCGGTAGCGGCTGACGATGAGCAGCGTGTAGTCGATGGCCAGCGCCAGGCCCAGGGCGGTGCTGAGGTTGAGGGCGAAGATCGACACCTCGGTGGTGAAGGTGATCAGGCGCAACACCGACATCGAGCCGACGACGGCCAGCGCACCCAACGCCATCGGCAACGCGGCGGCCAGCAGCCCACCGAACACCCAGATCAGCACCACGAAGCTCAGCGGCAGCGCGATCATCTCCATCACCAGCAGGTCGTCCTGGTTCTGCTTGTTGATCTGGGCGTACTGCATGGCCGCGCCGCCGGCGCGGACGGTCACCCCGTCGCGGTCGTGGACGAACTGGTCCGACAGGGTCTGCGCGTTGTTCTGGACGAAGTTTTCGCCGCCTTTGAGGTTGACCACGATGAGGCCCGACTTGCCGTCGCGGCTCACGAGATCGGCTGGGGCCGCGCCGGTCCACGGCGAGGACACGTTGTAGACCAGCGGGGACCCTTGGAGTTCGTGGACGAGGTCGGTGCCAACCGTGCGGGCCTGTTCGCTGTTGGTGCCGCCGGGGGCCGTCACCAGGATCAGCATCTGCTGACCGCTCTGCCCGAACTTGTCGGTCAACACGGCGATGGCGCGGGCGGACTCCGAGTCCGGATCCTGGAAGCCGCCGGGAGACAAGCTCTTGGCGACGGGAACGCCGAAGACGGCCGCGGCGATGAAAACCAGCACCCCGATCGCGATGATCCGGCGCGGCGCCGCGATAGCGACTCGGGCGATTTTCTGCAGCATTGTGAGCCCTTCCGCTGCCGGTGCCCCGTTGCGCTGGCGGCTGGCTAGTCCGCGACAACGTAACAAACGCTAATGTCCACGCGTCGAACAGTGTTGTCCTTAAGCACGCAGGCGGGCGGGTGGACCGTTCAATGCCGCATTTTTTAAACCGGTAGAACGGTAAGAGTCCGGCCAGAAAAATGTGTCGCAAATAAGCAGCTCAGGGCGCAAATCCCTGCGGAAATGGCGGCCACCCTACCCGCGGGTAAATTGCCACCATTTTCCGAATCGTGACTCAAAGTTTCCTTAAGGGTGGCCCATACGCTCAGTGTCATGTGGATCGACGACACAAGTGCCGACGTCATCAAGGTCGACTTCGAGGCCCTCTACCACGGCGACGTGCTGGTGGAAGGCGAGACCTCGGAGCAGTTCGACGAACTGCAAGCGGCGAGCTGAGGCAGACCATGAGCATGCTCGCACGGCTGTTAATGGCCGAACCCTCCGTCAGTCGGTGGTTCCGCAAGTAACCATCGATCGTGGTCATCACGAAAGCCCCCCGCCGACGCGGGGGGCTTTCGTTTTGTCCTTACGTCCCTAGCGGGGCGCCATGCGAATGGCGCCATCCAGGCGGATGACCTCGCCGTTGAGCATCGGGTTCTCGACGATGTGCACGGCCAGCGCGCCGTACTCGTCGGGGTCGCCCAGCCGGGCCGGGTGCGGCACCTGCTTGCCCAGCGATTTCTGCGCCTCCTCGGGCAGCGAACCCAAAAGCGGGGTCTTGAAGAGCCCGGGCGCGATGGTCACCACGCGGATGAGCTCGCGCGAGAGGTCGCGGGCGATCGGCAGCGTCATGCCGACCACGCCGCCCTTGGATGCCGAGTAGGCGGCCTGGCCGATCTGGCCCTCGAACGCCGCGACGGAGGCGGTGTTGATGATGACGCCGCGCTCTGGGCTCGTTTCGGGCCCAATGGGTTCGGTCTTGGCGATGCGCTCGGCGGCCAGTCGCAGCACGTTGAAGGTGCCGATCAGGTTGACGCCGATGACCTTCTTGAACCCGTCCAGCGGGAACGGGCCGTCCTTGGACAGCGTCTTGATGGCGTTGCCGATGCCGGCGCAGTTGACGTTGATGCGCAGCGCGCCCATCGACTCCGCGGCGTCCAAGGCCTTGCCGACGGCGGCCTCGTCGGTGACGTCGGCCTCGACGAAGCGGGCGCGCTCGCCCAGCTCGCGGACGGCGTCCTCGCCACGCAGGTCGATCACCACCACCTGGGCGCCGCGGTCGAGCAGCCGCTTGGTGGTGGCCAGGCCCAGCCCTGAGGCGCCCCCGGTGACGACGGCGACGGCGTCTTTGATCTCCATGCGAGTCCTTCCCTGATTTCCTGGATTCCAGCCAACTGGTTGGTTGGGACTATACCCAGTCGTTGAGTACCGCTTCGGCGTCGGCCACCGGCGTCGCGGGGCGCGGTGTCTCGGGCGCCGTGCGGGAGAACCTTGGCGCCGGCCGCGGCTGCAGGCCGCCGTCGACCTCGTAGAAGGTGTCCCGCTCGGTGATGTGCGGCTCGGTCTGCACCTCGCCGAAGGCCAGCACCGGCGTCACGCACGCGTCGGAGTCGGCGAACACCTTGGCCCAGTGGTCGCGGTCCTGGCTGGCGAATTTCTCGGTCAGCACCGCCCGCAGTTCCGGCCAGCGGCCGACGTCGTTCTGCCCGGGCAGGTCCGCGCCGTCCAGCCCCAGCCCGGCGAGCATCGCGGCGTAGAACTGCGGCTCGATGGCGCCGACCGCGACGTAGCGGCCGTCGGCGCATTCGTAGGTGTCGTAGTAGGGGGCGCCGCCGTCGAGCAGGTTGGTGCCGCGCGCGTCGGTCCACATGCCCGACGAGCGCATCTGCCACATCATCTGGACCAGCACGCTCGAGCCGTCCACCATCGCCGCGTCGACGACCTGACCCTTGCCGGAGCTCTGCCGCTCCCACAGCGCCGACAGGATGCCCAGCAGCAGGAACATCGAGCCGCCGCCGAAGTCACCGACGAGGTTCAGCGGCGGGACGGGCCGTTCGTTCACCCGGCCGATGGAGTGCAGGATGCCGTTGAGCGAGATGTAGTTGATGTCGTGGCCGGCCTGCTGGCTACGCGGGCCGGTCTGTCCCCAGCCGGTCATCCGGGCGTAGACCAGGCGGTCGTTGACCTTCGCGCAGTCTTCGGGGCCCAGGCCGAGCCGTTCGGTGACGCCCGGGCGGTAGCCCTCGATCAGGACGTCGGCCTTGGCGATCAGTTTGAGGACGTGACCGCGGCCTTCGTCGGACTTCAGATCGGCGGTCACCACGCGGCGGTTGCGCATCATGGCGTCCTTGGCGACACCCCCGGGGCCCGAGGAGGGACGATCGATGCGCACCACGTCGGCACCCAGATCCCCCAGGATCATCGCGGCGTGTGGGCCCGGCCCGATGCCGGCCAACTCGACGACTCGCAACCCTTTCAACGGTCCAGCCATGATCCACCGACCTTTCGTCCGCTCTGACGACTCCGACCGTTCGTGCTCAAACAACCGGTCGTTCGACATCTTCGCAGCCGTGCCCGTGGCCCGCGCAGCCCGGTCACTTATGGTGAGCCCATGCCTTCATCCGCGATCGCCACCCTCGCCCCCGTCGCCGGCCTCGACGTCACGCTGTCCGGCGGCGTGTTCTCGGTGACCATCAACCGGCCCGACAGCCTGAATTCCCTGACCATTCCGGTGATCACCGGGATCGCCGACGCGATGGAGTATGCGGCGACCGACCCCGAGGTCAAGGTGGTGCGGCTCGGCGGCGCCGGACGCGGCTTCAGCTCCGGTGCGGGCATCAGCGCCGACGACGTGTCCGACGGGGGCGGCGTCCCGCCGGACGAGATCATCCTCGAGATCAACCGGCTGGTGCGCGCGATCGCCGCGCTGCCCCACCCGGTGGTCGCGGTCGTCCAGGGCCCCGCCGCCGGGGTGGGCGTTTCCATCGCCCTGGCCTGTGACGTCGTATTGGCTTCGGAGAGCGCGTTTTTCATGCTCGCCTTCACCAAGATCGGATTGATGCCCGACGGCGGCGCGTCGGCGTTGATCGCGGCCGCGATCGGGCGGATCCGGGCCATGCAGATGGCCTTGCTGCCCGAACGGTTGACCGCCGCCGACGCGCTGTCCTGGGGGCTGGTCAGCGCGGTCTATCCGGCCGACGACTTCGAGGCCGAGGTGGACAAGGTGATCGCGCGGTTGTTGGGCGGGCCGGCCGTCGCCTTCGCCAAGACCAAGCTGGCGATCAACGCGGCCACGCTCACCGAACTGGATCCGGCGCTGCAGCGGGAGTTCGACGGGCAGTCGGTGCTGCTGAAGTCCCCCGACTTCGTCGAGGGCGCCACGGCCTTCCAACAGCGCCGCACGCCCAACTTCACCGACCGCTGACGGCCGTCGCGCCCACCCGGCGCGACGCTTGAGCCCGCGCCGATGCGGTAATCCCCCTCGTCAGGAGAACGACGGCTGACGAGCGGAGAATCGATGCCCGAACAGGTGCGGTGCCTGGTGACCGGAGCGACCGGCTACATCGGCGGGCGCCTGGTGCCCCGGCTGCTGGACGGGGGACATCACGTTCGGGCCTTGGCGCGCAACCCGGACAAGCTGAGCGAGGTGCCGTGGCGGCAAGGGGCGGAGGTCGCGCGCGGCGACCTCGGTGACGTCGATTCGCTGATCGCCGCCTGCGACGGGATCGACGTGGTGTACTACCTGGTCCACTCGATGGGAACGTCGAAGGACTTCGCCGCCGAGGAGACCCGCGCCGCCCGCAATGTCGTGACGGCCGCGCGGCGCACCGGGGTGCGCCGGATCGTCTACCTCAGTGGCTTGCATCCCGAAAACGCTGATCTCTCACCGCATCTCGCGTCGCGCAAGGCCGTCGGCGAGGCCCTCATCGACTCCGGCGTCGAGACCGTGGTGCTGCAGGCCGGGGTGGTCATCGGGTCGGGGTCGGCGTCGTTCGAGATGATCCGGCACCTCACCGACCGGTTGCCGGTGATGACCACACCGAAGTGGGTGCACAACCGGACCCAGCCGATCGCGGTGCGCGACGTGCTGCACTACCTGGCCGCCGCGGCGACCACCCCGGTCCCGAAGTCGCGGACCTGGGACATCGGTGGCCCCGACGTGTTGGAGTACGGCGACATGATGCGCGTCTACGCCGAGGTCGCCGGGCTGGGCAACCGCTACCTGTTCGTGCTGCCGTTTCTGACCCCGGCGATCGCCAGCCTGTGGGTGGGTCTGGTGACCCCGATCCCGTCCGGCCTGGCCCGGCCGCTGGTCGAGTCGCTGGAATGCGATGCGGTGACCCGTGATTCCGATATCGACGACATCATCGCCCCGCCACCGGACGGGCTCACCGGATACCGCCGCGCGGTCGAGTTGGCGCTGCGACGGGCCGCCCGCGGCCTCCCCGACGCCAGCTGGTCCTCGCTGCGGTCCGAGCCGGCCGAGCCGTTGCCCAGCGACCCCGACTGGGCCGGCGAGATCGTCTACACCGACGTGCGGACCGCGACCGCCGACGCTGCCCCCGGCGACGCATGGTCGGCGGCCCGCGCCGCGGCAACCGCCCCCCGGTGGCACCGACGCCTACCGCTTAACGGCTGGACGGTCGAGGAAAGCGATCCCGGCGTCGGCCTGCGGCTGCACTCCACGCCGAGTCGAGTGGGCCGGGCCTGGCTGGAGATCACGACGCGGCCGCACGACGACCGTGGCAGCCGGTACACGCAACGGCTGATCTTCGTGCCGCGCGGCGTCCTCGGCCGGATGTACCGGCTCACGGTGTGGCCGTTGCGCGTCGCGGCGCTGCGGGGCCTGGCGCGCGACGTCGTCACGCCGGGGTGACTCAGACCCCGAACATCGGCGGCAGGACCAGCACCATGATCAGCCCCCAGCCGACGTGGGTCAGCACCGGCGCCAGCACGCCGCCGCTGGCCCGGCGCTCCAGCGCGCACACCGTGCCCAGGATGATCGCGGCGAATCCCAGCATGGGGTTGCCGCTGGCCATGGTGGCGGCGGTGTAGAGCAGCGTGGAGATCAGCACCGGGTGATAGCGGCCCAGCGCGGTGTAGAGCGCGCCGCGGAAGAACAGCTCCTCGGCGACGCCGTTGATGACGGTGATCAGCACGACCAGCAGGAAGGACCCCTGATGGGCGAAGAGCAGCACCCGGGTGATCAGGTCGGAGACGGCGGGGATCTCTCGGGCGATCAGCCCACCCACCACGAACGCGCCACCGACGAGCAGGCCGACGGTCGTCCCGGTGATGACCGGCCGCTGGTTGCGGCCCCGCCAGCAGATGCCGCCCAGGTGCAGCGGGCCGGAGACCAACGCGCCCGCGGTCCACACCGCCGCGAGCGCCAGCGTCAGCCAGTAGAAGCTGGCCTCCCCCGGATGGCGCCGCAACGAGTACCCCAGCACCGCCGCGCCGACCACCAGCGTGATCGCGACGACGACGCGGCGCCGCCGCACGACGGACGGCGATTCATGATGGGGCACAGCAACATTGGTGATCGCGCGCCGCAACTCGGCGAAGACGCTGCTGTGGTAGGGGGCCGTTGACTGGCTCATGCGGGACGCACCTTCGGGGTCAGGGCGATCAAAATGTCGAGGCCGGTGCGAAGCGCTCCGGCAACCGGACCGGGGACCCTGTTCACCAGCCCCAGGGTCGGCCGCGCGATGGACGGTGTGACGCGCTGGGCGAGTTGGCGGAGGCGCCGCGCGTCGCCACCGGCCCAGGCGGCGTCGGTGTTGGCGAGGTCGTGCGGGTCGGCCAGGGCGTTGACCGGGCGCGGCCGCTGATTGGAGAGGCCGCGCAGCGCCAGCGCGATGGCGTCGTCGATCCCGAGCAGGCCGCCGGGCGGATCGGGTACCCGGTCGCGCAGGTCGCTGACCGACGCCACCATCGGGTGGTCCAGCGACTCGACCAGGTCCCCGGCCAGGCCCGGGGGCACCGGCAGGGCGACGCCGGTGATCAGCGAGGCCAGCCCGGTGTCGACCCTGCCGACCGGCAAGCCGGTGTGCCAGCGCCCCGAGATGCGGGCGTAGGTCTTCAGCAGCCGCCGGTAGGAGGTGGTCTCGGGCCCCGAGATGTCGTAGGCCCCCGCGGGCACCCGGTCACGATCGGCCGCGGCGACGAGATAGTGCAGGACGTCGCGGATGGAGATCGGGTCGATCGGGTTGTCCATCCAGCTCGGGATCGGGATGACCGGAAAACGGTCCCCCACGTAGCGCATCATCTCGAACGACGTCGATCCGGCGCCGATGATCATCGCCGCGCCCAGCCACACCAGCTCCGGGCCACCCGCGACGGTGAGCGCCTCGGCCACCTCGGCCCGGCTGGTCAGGTGCTCGGATAACGCCTCGTCGGCGGGCACGAAGCCGCCCAGGTAGACGATGCGGCGCACCCCCGCGTCGCGGGCCGCGGTCGCGAGGTTGCCGGCCGCGGATTTGTCCGCGTCGCGAAATCCGGGCTGACCGATGGCGTGCACCAGGTAATACACCACGTCGATGGGGTCGCACCCGGCGAAGGCCGCTCGCAGCGACTCCGGGTCGGCGGCGTCGAGGGTGACCGGGGCGATGTCGTCGAACCAGCCGAAACGCTTGAGCCGCACCGGGTTTCGCGACGCGGCCACCACCTGGTGCTGGTTTTCCAGCAGCGCCGTGACCAGCCGTGATCCCACATAGCCGGTGGCACCGGTGACCAGAACCCGCATACCCCGACCCTAGCCCGACGAGCTGGCCCGTGGCCCGCGCGACGCAAAGACGAATTTGAACCGGTGCGGCACCGGCACCGTGACCGGGGGCATGAAGAAGTTCACTGGGGGCGCCGCGGATACCGCGGTGAAATATCCGTCCATCGCCGGCGTGGCGGTCAGATTCCCGCCCAATCGCTACACCCAACACGAGGCCATCCGCGCGCTGACCGACATCGCCGGCCCCGATTTCCGCCGTTTCGGCGGCAGCAGCGGGGTCGAGTTCCGCAACACCGCTTTGCGGCTGCCGCACTACCGCGAGCTGAGCGGCTTCACCGAGGCCAACGACGCCTACCTCGACGTCGCGCTCGACCTCGGCGAGCAGGCGCTGGTGGCGGCCCTGGACGAGGCCAAGGTCAAGCCGTCGGAGCTCGACATCGTGTTTTCCACGACGGTCACCGGGCTCGCCGTGCCGACGCTGGAGGCGCGCTTGGCGACGCGGGTCGGGCTGCGGCCCGACGTCAAACGCGTCCCGCTGTTCGGGCTGGGCTGCGTGGCCGGCGCGGCGGGGGTGGCGCGCATGCACGACTATCTGCGCGCCTTCCCCGACCACACGGCCGCGCTGCTCGCGGTCGAACTGTGCTCGCTGACCATCCAGCGCGACGACACGTCCGTCGCCAACCTGGTCGCCACCAGCCTCTTCGGCGACGGCGCGGCCGTGGTGATCAGCGAGGGCGCCCAACGCACCGGCGCCGAACACACCGGCCCCCGGGTGCTGGCCACCCGCAGCCGGATCTATCCCGACACCGAAGACGTCATGGGCTGGAAGATCGGCGGCGACGGATTCCGCATCGTGCTGTCCGCCGACATCGCCACCATCGCCGAGAAATACCTGGGCGACGACGTCCGCGATTTCCTCGCCGACCACGGTTTGCGCCCCCGCGACGTGACGACCTGGGTCTGCCACCCGGGCGGCCCCCGGGTGATCGAAGCCGTCGAGCACGTGTTGGACCTGCCCGCGGACGCCCTGGACCGCACCCGAAAGTCGTTGCGCGAGAACGGCAATCTGTCATCGGTCTCGGTGCTCGACGTGCTCGCGGCCAACATGGCCGATCCACCGGCGCCGGGCTCGATCGGCCTGATGATCGCGATGGGGCCGGCGTTCTGCTCCGAACTGGTGCTGCTGGCCTGGTAGCGCTGGTAAAGACTGTAGCCATGTATTACCTGCTGGTGCTGGCCGTCGGGGTCGAGCGCGTCGCCGAGCTGGTGGTGTCCACCCGCAACGCGCGATGGTCGTTTACCCAGGGCGCCAAAGAGTTTGGCCGATCGCACTATCCGGTGATGGTGGTCATCCACACCGGGCTGCTGGTCGGTTGCCTCGTCGAACCGTGGGCGCTGCACCGGCCGTTCATTCCGTGGCTGGGCTGGCCGATGCTGGCCGTGGTGGCGGGAAGCCAGGCGCTGCGCTGGTGGTGCATCACGACGCTGGGGCGGCGGTGGAACACCCGGGTGATCGTGCTGCCGCAGGCCCCGCTGGTGCGACGGGGTCCCTACCGCTGGCTGCACCATCCGAACTATGTTGCAGTGGTGGCTGAGGGGTTGGCGTTGCCGCTGGTGCACACGGCGTGGCTGACCGCGGCCATCTTCACGCTGGCCAACGCCGGGCTGCTCGGGGTGCGGCTGCGGGTGGAGAACTCGGCTCTGGGTTACACATGAGCGATTACGACGCGGACCTGCTGATCGTCGGCGGCGGCCCCGGCGGCCTGGCCACGGCGTTACACGCTCGACGCCTTGGACTTTCGGTGATCGTGGCCGAGCCGCGCGAGACCCCCATCGACAAGGCGTGCGGCGAGGGGCTGATGCCCGGCGGCCTGGCCGAGCTCACCGCGCTGGGCGTCGACCCGGCCGGCATGCCGTTCCACGGCATCGCCTACGTGAGCGAACGACGGCGGGCCCAGGCGCGGTTTCGCGGCGGGCCGGGGCGCGGCGTGCGACGCACCACGCTGCACGCGGCGCTGGCCGCGCGCGCCAAAGAGCAAGACACCGACTGGATCCGAGCGCGGGTGACCGGTGTCCGGCAGGACGCGCACGGCGTCTCGGCCGCCGGGGTGCGCGCGAAATGGTTGGTGGCGGCCGACGGCCTGCATTCACAGGTCCGGCGCGACGTCGGCATCGCGGCGACGGCGGGAACGCCGCGACGCTACGGCGTGCGTTGGCACTACCGGGTGCCGGCGTGGACCGACTTCGTCGAGGTGCACTGGTCGCGCTGGGGCGAGGCGTACGTGACGCCGGTCGAGCCCGACCTGGTCGGCGTGGCGATCCTGTCCCGTGGGCGGCCCGACCTGGCCTGGTTTCCGCGGCTGGCCCGGCAGTTGGAGGGCGCGAGCCGCGGGCAGCCGCGCGGTTGCGGCCCGCTGCGCCAGGTGGTCTCGCGGCGCGTCGCGGGCCGCGTCCTGCTGGTGGGCGACGCCGCCGGTTACGAGGACGCCCTGACCGGCGAGGGCATCAGTCTCGCCCTCAAGCAAGCCGCCGCGGCCGTCGAGGCCATCGCCGCCGAAGCGCCAGCGTCCTACGAGAAGGCCTGGCACCGGATCACCCGCGACTACCGGCTGCTCACCCGCGGGCTGGTGCTGGCCAGCACGCCGCCCGCGGTGCGCCGCGCCGTCGTGCCGGCGTGCACGCTGCTACCGGGGGTATTTCGCCGCGGGGTGAACGTCCTGGCGCACTAACGCGCACTAACGCGCGTGGGCGCGCGTATGAGCGCGAGCAGACGCAAAAGCACCCAAAATGGCTGATTTCGGGTGCTTTTCGCGTGCTTTTGCGTCTGCTCGCCAGTCGTTAGCGCGCCTTCCAGACCGGCTCCCGCTTCTCGGCGAACGCCAGCGGCCCCTCCTTGGCGTCCTCGGACTTGAGCAAAACCCGCATCTCGCGCACGGTGCGGTCCCAACCCGGCTCGTCGCCGACGACGACCCCGTCGTCGACGCCGTAGGCGACGCGCTTGCTGGCCTGCACCGACAGCGGCGCGTTGACGGTGACCCGCGCGGCCAGCGCCAGCGCGGCGTCCAGCACCGAGCCCGCCGCGGCGACCTCGTTGATCAGCCCCCACTCGCAGGCGGCGGCCGCGCTCAGCGGCTCGCCGGTCAGCAGCAGCTGCATCGCCACCTTGCGCGGCAGCTGCTGCGCGATGCGGAACACGCCACCGGCGGCGGCGATCAGCCCACGCTTGACCTCCGGGAGCCCGAACTGGGCCCGCTCGTCGGCCACCACCAGGTCACTGGCCAACGCCAGTTCGGTGCCGCCACCCAGGGCGGTCCCGTTCACCGCCGCGATGGTGGGCTTGTCGATGAAGTGATGGACGTAGCCGGCGAAGCCCCACTCGGGATGATCGGGGTGATAGAGGTTTTCGCGGCGGGCGATCGCCTTGAGGTCGGCACCGGCGCAGAACGACTTGTCGCCCGCGCCGGTGAGCACCACCGCCCGCACCTCGGGATCGTGTTGCGCCGCTTCCAGTGCGTCCCCGACGCCGATGCTGACCGCGGCGTTGACCGCGTTGCGGGCCTCCGGCCGGTTGATGGTTATCACCATCACGTTGCCCCGGCGTTCGGCCAGGGCGCCCGGCTCCTGGGTCACAACAGTTCCACGATGGTGGCGTTGGCCTGGCCGCCACCCTCGCACATGGTCTGCAGACCGTAGCGAATTCCCTTGTCCCGCATGTGATACAGCAGGGTGGTCATGATCCGGGCGCCGGATCCGCCGAGCGGGTGACCCAGCGCGATGGCGCCGCCGTTGGGGTTGAGCTTCTTCTCGTCGGCGCCGATGTCCTTGAGCCACGCCAGCGGGACGGGCGCGAACGCCTCGTTGACCTCGTAGGCGCCGATGTCGTCGATGGACAGGCCGGATTTCTTCAGCACCTTCTGCGTCGCCGGGATGGGGGCGGTCAGCATGATCACCGGGTCGGCCCCGGCGAGCGACGCGGTGTGCACCTTGGCGATCGGCTTGAGCCCCAGCTCCTTGGCCTTCTCGGCGGACATGAACAGCAGCGCCGCCGAACCGTCGGAGATCTGCGACGAGTTGCCGGCGTGGATCACGCCGTCTTCCTTGAACGCCGGCTTCAGCGAGGCCATCTTCTCCATCGGCGTGCCGCGGCGGATGCCCTCGTCCTTGAGGACCACATTGCCGTCCTGATCCTTGATGCCCACGATCTGGTCATCGAAGGCACCGGAATCCTGTGCGGCCGCGGCCTTTTCGTGCGAGGCCAACGAGAATTCGTCGAGCGCCGTGCGGTCGAAGCCCCACTTCTCGGCGATCATTTCCGCCCCGATGCCCTGGTTGGGGATCTGGCCCTGGTAGCGGTCCAGGAAGGCCTGCGAGTACGGCCGCCCGCCGTTGGCCAGCGACGCCCCCATCGGGGTGCGCGACATCGACTCGACGCCGCCGGCGACGACGACGTCGTAGTGTCCGGCGATCACCCCGGCGGCCGCGAAGTGGATCGACTGCTGGCTCGAGCCGCACTGACGGTCGACGGTCACGCCGGGGACGGTCTCGGGCCAACCGGCGGTCAGCAGCGCGGTGCGGCCGATGTCGAGGGCCTGCTCCCCGGCCTGCATGACGCAGCCCCAGATGACGTCGTCGACGATGCCGGGGTCGACGCCGGCCTTGTCCACCAGGCCGTTGAGCACCTGCGCGGACAGATCCGCCGGGTGCACCCCGGACAATCCGCCGTTGCGCTTCCCGATCGGTGAACGCACTGCCTCGACGATGACGGCTTCAGCCATGGTCTTGTCTCCTTTGACACGTGGACTTCGAAAAACGAGTGAGTCTTGCCTCGATTGTCAACCAAGGGGTTGGGAGGGCGAGGGCCGGGGTGCTTCTCACGCGTATCGAGCCGAGGTGACCGATTGCGTGGCCGAATGCGCCAGCACGGGTGCCGGCGCATTCGGCAGTCACGTAATGGACGCTGTCACAGCCGCTTTGGTTGGCGCGACCGAGTCGCGCCGCCCTCAGCCGGCGGGGTAGGCGACCGACTTGATCTCGGTGTACTGGTCGAACCCGGCGACACCGTTCTGGCGTCCCACGCCGCTTTCCTTGTAGCCACCGAACGGGGTGTCGGCGCCGTACGGGGCGCCGCCGTTGACGCCCATGAAGCCGGCCTTGATGCGGCGGGTCACCGACAGCGCACGCTCGAGGGAGCCCGCAAACACGTTGCCGGCCAACCCGTACACGCTGTCGTTGGCGATGCGGATCGCGTCCTCCTCGTCGTCGAACGGGATGACGGAGAGCACCGGGCCGAAGATCTCCTCCTGCGCGATCGTCATGGAGTTGTCGACGTTGGTGAAAAGCGTTGGGCGGACGAAATATCCCTTGTCGAATCCGGTCGGGGCGTCGGGACCGCCGACCAGCGCGGTGGCACCTTCTTCCACACCCTTCTTGATGTAGCCCGTCACCCGGTCGAGCTGCCGCTGCGAGATCACGGGCCCGCAAAGGGTTCCGGGGTCCTGCGGATCGCCGCAGGTGACGTTCTCGTAGATGTTCTTGAGGATCTCCACGCCCTCGTCGTAGCGGGACCGCGGCAGCAGCAGCCGGGTCGGGTTGGCGCAACCCTGACCGGCGTGCATGCACGGCGCGATGCCGACCATGCAGGCCGTCCCGAAGTCGGCGTCCTCCAGCACGATGGTGGCCGACTTGCCGCCGAGCTCGAGGAACAGCCGCTTCATGGTGGCGGCACCCTTTTCCATGATCCGCTTGCCGACGACCGTCGAACCGGTGAAGGAGATCAGGTCGACCTTCGGTGACAGCGTGAGTTCCTCGCCCACGAAGTGGTCGGACGCGGTGACGACGTTGACCACACCGGCGGGGATGTCGGTCTTCTCGGCGATCAACCGGCCGAGCCGGGTGGCGTTGAACGGCGTGTTCGGCGCCGGCTTGAGCACCACCGTGTTGCCGGTGCCCAGCGCCTGGCCGAGCTTGTTGAGGGTGACTTCGAACGGGAAGTTCCACGGCACGATCGCACCGACCACACCCACCGGCTCCCGCCAGACCTTGCGGGTGGTCAGCGTGCCGGTGAGGCTGATGACCTTGTCGCCCAGGTCGGTCTCCCACGCATACTCGTCGATCAACCGGGCGGGATACTTCAGCCCGTCTTCCAGCGGGGCGTCCAGCTGGGGGCCGAACGTGATGGCCCGGGGCGAGCCGACCTCGAGGATGAGCTCCTCGCGCAGTTCTTCCTTCTCCGATTCGATCGCCTCGTGCAGCTGCAACAGGCAGCGCTTGCGCAGTTCGCGGTTGGTCGACCAGTCGGTCTCGTCGAAGGCGCGGCGGGCGGCGTCGATCGCCCGGTGCATGTCCTCCTTGGAAGCGTCCGCGACCTCGCCGAGCGACTCCTCGGTCGCCGGGTTGATGTTGGTGAAGGTGCCGGCCTGCCCGTCGACGAGCTTGCCGTCGATCATCATCTTCGGCTCGAAGCGGACCTTTACAGCCTCAGTCATATCTGTCACTCTCTTCTGGGTCGTTGAGGGGCTACGGAGAGCCTTACCGGAAACTAGCCGATTGGCAAGGTGCAACCGGTCGCGGGGCCGCTTATTGCGGGTCGAACAGCACCGGCACCGACGTCGGCGACCGGAAGACCTGTCCACGGATATGGGGGTCGTCCGCGTCGGGGTCCAGCCGAAGGTTCGGCAGCCGGTCGAGCAAAAGGTTGATGGCGGTGCGCATCTCCAGCCGGGCCAGGTGCATGCCGAGGCAGACGTGCACGCCGTGCCCCCAGCCCAGGTGGCTCTTCGGTGAGCGGAAGATGTCGAACGTGTCCGGTTCGGGGTAGCGGTCTTCCTGCCGATTGGCCGCGCCCAGCATCGGCATCACCGTCGAGCCGGCCGGTATCGGCACCCCGCCGAGTTCGGTGTCGCGGGTGGCCACCCGGGTGATGGTCAGCAGGGGCGGTTCCCACCGCACGCCTTCCTCGATGGCCTGCGGCAGCAGCGACCGGTCGGCGCGGATGGCATCGAGCTGCGCGGGGTCGGACAGCAGCGCCAACAGCAGGCTGCCGAGCGACCGGTAGGTCGTCTCGACGCCAGCGGGCAGCAGCAGGCGCAGGAACGAATAGATCTCCTCGTCCTCGAGTTTCTCGCCGTCGATCTCCGCCTGGGCCAGCCCGCTGATCAGATCGTCCTTGGGCTCGGCGCGGCGGGACGCGAGGATCGGCGCGAAGTAGTCGCACAGCGCCGCCGATGCGGCGAGTCCGCGTTCCGGATTCAGGATCCAGCTCAGCAGCGAGATGGACCAGCGCTGAAACTGCGGGTAGTCCTCCTGCGGCAGGCCCAGCAGGCCGGCGATGATCTGACTGGGATAGTCGAAGGTGAATTCCTTGACCAGGTCGGCCTTGCCGTTGGCCGCGAACTTGTCGATCAGGCTGTTGCCCACGCGCCCGACCAGTTCGTCTTCCCACCGCGCCAAGGCCTTCTGCGAGAAGGCCTTTGACACCAGCGATCGCAGCCGGCCGTGCACCGGCTCGTCCATGCCGAGCATGACCCGCTCCCCCAGCACGGGGCCGAACGCGGCGATGACGGCCGACGAGGAGAACGTCTCGTTGTCGCGCAGCATCTGCTGGGCTTCCTCGTGGCGGTAGACGATGAAGACGGGCTTGGATTCCTCATGCGGCATGCCCGACGCGTCGAGGCGTTGAATGGGTTCCTCGCGGCGCAGCCGGGCCAATTCGGTGTACGGGTCACGCACGTCGCCCGACACCGCGTCGTCGAACGCGCCGAAGTCTTCCAGGTCGTCGAAAAGTTGCTCCATCAGTTCCCCTCACTCCCCTGTTGACGCCGCCCCGCCAGCGCCGCGAGGCGCTGCAGCACGGGCTGCGGAAGAACGCGTGCGGCGAGCACCATCGCCTTTTGGGCCCACGTCAGCGGCCACGCCCCGCCCCGCATCGACCCCTGTCTCGGTATGCCCAGCACGGTCCGCGACATGTGGTGCATGCCCGAGGCGGGCAGGATCCTGTTGGCCGCCAGCAGGATCGACGCGTCCGGGCCGATGCCGCGGCGGCGAAACGGCGCGCGGTCCTCGAGCGCCTTGAGCAGGCCGTCGGTGAAGCGCTCCGGTGGCCGGGCCATTTTCATCGCGAAGCGACCGCGACTGTTCATGGTGTTGTGCAGCCGGGCGTACGGGCCTTCGAAGTTGCGATCGTCGGTGGTGCCGGCGTCGGTGATGATCTCGGTGTCATACGTGCCGGCGACCACCACGGTGACCCCGAGTCCGAAGGGCGCGATCTCGCACGCCATCGATTCCCCCCACCGCTCCAGCGCCCCCTTGGCCGCCGAGTACGGTGCGGTGGCGGGCTGGCCGCGCACTCCAGCGGCGCTGGAAATCAACACAATTCGACCCGTACCGGCCGCTCGCATCTTCGGCAGCAGGGCCTGGGTGAGCGCGACGGGCCCCAGGACGCTGGTGGCGAACATGCGCTGCCACAACGCCATGTCGGTCTCCTCCACCATTCCGGCGGCGGAGATGCCCGCGTTGTGCACCAGCGCATACGGTGCACCCACAGCCTCTTCGATGGCCTTGGCCGCCGCGGCGATCGACGCGTTGTCCGTCAGGTCGAGCTGCACACCGATCAACCGCTCGTCCTCGGTGGCGCCGGTGACACGACGCAGCAGCGGCATTCCCTCATCGGGTGTGCGCATGGCCGCGACGACGCGCCACCCCTCCCGATACAACCGCACCGCCGAGGCGAACCCCAACCCGCGCGACGCGCCGGTGATGACGACCGTGCGCCGCTCAGCCATGGTTGCTCGGCGCCGGTGTCGCGCACGGGCCTTCGCCCGGTGGCGGGGGCTGCACATCGGGCCGGCCGTGGGGTTGACCGCTCATCCAGGTCGACCAGATGCCGACGGAGTACGGTCCGCGCGCGCCCGCCTTCTCGTAGAAGCCTTGCGGGTCATACACTTTGGCTTCCGGATACGGCCATGGGCAGGCGACGGCGGTGGCCGCCTTGGAGGCCTTGATGACGGCGAACCACCCCCCGTAGGCGAAGTAGGAAATGTTGATGATGACGAACATCACCAGGAAGGTGCCGAGCACTGGGCGCGTGGGAAACAGCCTGGCCTTCGCGGACAGCTTCTCCGCCACCGATTTTCCGGTGTCGTCGCGATAGCAGAGGATCGCCGCGGGCACCATCACGAAGGTCACCGAGAACGACTCCCAGATCAGCGGGAACTGGAATGTCGTGCCGGTGAACACCGATCCCCACGGGATCACCTGCGAGTAGATGTACATGCCGGTGTGGACCAGCTGGATCTCCAGCCACGCGTCGAAGATGAAGCCGATCACACAGGTCAACGCGCCCAGGCTGACCAACGGGTGCCGGGAGACGAACGACTGGGGACCGTACTTGGCCTGCAGCTTGCGCAGGATCCAGACCGCTGGGAAGTAGGGGCCGAAATAGAAAGTAACGTAACCGAATACGACGAACGGCTCGACGGTCGGCGACAACGACACCAGGGGCCACGACTCCGGCCAATGGATGAGGTCGGGGTTGTACACCGCGAACGGCGCCCAGTTCATGATCGGGTCCTGCCAGACGATCAGCGTGGTGCACAAGAACATCAGCATCGCGGGGCTGCCCGGATTGCGGCGCCACCCCCGGATGAACACCACCAGCAGCACGATCAGCATGATCACGGTGGAGATCTGCAGGAACGCGATGTAGTCCAGCCCGAAGATGAACTTCACCGGGCGCGGCCGCCCCTGCACGTTGGGGTTAGCGACCCGCGGGTCGAGCGCCACGCGGCAGTTCGCGATGAACACCAGCACGAAGGCGGCCAGCGCGGCGCCGGAGATCCACCCGCCCCAGCCGCGCTTGCCGGTTCGCGGCGGGGAGGCCGGTTCCTGCTGGGCGGCAGGCGGTGTGGTCTGCTCGGTCGACATCGTCGTCAGCCTTCCTCGCCGAAGCGATCAACCAGATGCGAGTTGACGCCGTCGGCGTCGAGCGTCCGGGCCACCAGATACCCGGCGCCCATCCACGCCCGCCGCGTCCACTTGCCGAAGGAGACCCGGGTTCCCGGCGCCCCGGAGGCGGCGGGCATCATCTTCACCCGCTCCAGCGCCTCCTTGACCCCGCGCGGGCTGAGCGGGTGCGCGTCGGTGAACGCGCGCACCAGGGTCGCGGCGACGTCGCGATTCACCACGGTCACGCAGAACTCCGGGCGGCTGCCGTTGTACTTCCTCGCGTAGCTGTCGAGGAACTCCTGGCCGATCCGGTTCGCCTCGTCGTATTGGTCGACACCGATCCAGCCCATGAACGCGTTCCACATGATCGGGTTCACCCAGGCGTTCTGCCACGCGGTGGTGGTGAAACGGGGTGGGTCCCAGTTAAGGGCCTCGAGCGCCGGGTTGATGAAGACGATGCCGAATCCGAATCCCAGGTGCACGATCGCCTCGGCCTTCGCCTCGTGCAGCGTCTGCACCGCAGCGTTGATGTCCTGGGCCGTCTGGGCGATCGCGACTTCCGCCACGATCCGAATCCCCTTGCGCCGACAGGCACTTCGCAGGTTCTTCAGGTAGCTCTCCCCGATGAGGCTCTGCTCGACCAGCACGCCGACCTCGGCGAGACCGCGTTTGGCGATCAGGTCGGCCAGGAAGATGGGTTCGTCGGTCATCGATCCCTGGGGGAACGCGAAGGTCCACTCGCCTAGCCAGTCGTCGGTGCCGGTCACGCTGATCGCGGGCACCTTGAACCGCTCCTCGATCGCTTCGCGCAACGGCACACAGTTGTCGGTGATGTTGGGGCCGAAGACCACCAGGCAGCCCTCGTCGACCAGTTCCCCGTAGGCATCGATCACCGCCTTGACCGAACCCTTGGGCAGGCCCTCGACCTCGCGATAGATCATCTGCACCGGACGGTCCATCAGGCCCTGGGCGACGGCCTCCTCGAAGATGAGGTCGAAGGTCTGGGTGAACGACGCGAACAGATCCTCGGGAAACCCCGGTGGCAGCGTGAAATCCATCAGGTAGCCGACCTTGATCGGCTCAGCGCTGCTTTCGTAGGACATCTGACCTCCCGGGTGACGAACTCGCGCGCGCCCCAACACCGAAAACCTAATATTTGTTCAGACCCTAGCGGGGGCGGTAGGTAGCGTCAATCATCGGGTCCGTCGGGCGCGCAGAGGTAGATGTCGATCATCTCGCCCAGGGCCTTGCCCACCGCGACGTCGTCGGTGAGCGGCCCCGCGATGGCGGCCCGGGCCGCCTCTTTCATGCTCAGCCCCTCCGCCACCAACCGGCCCGCGGCGATCAGCACGCGCGTCGACGCGACCTCACGCAGCCCGCCCGTCTCCAGCCGGCGAATCGCCTGACCGAACCGGACCAGTTCGGCCGCGGTGGCGGCGTCCACGCCGGCCTCGTGCGCGACGATCCCCTGTTCGACATCGGCTGCGGGGAAGTCGAATTCGATCGCGACCATGCGCTGGCGTGTCGAATCCTTGAGGTCCTTGAGTACGCTCTGATACCCGGGGTTGTACGACACCACCAGGCCGAATCCGGGGGCGGCGTCCAGTGTGACGCCGAGTCGCTCGATGGGCAGCTGTCGCCGATGGTCGGCGAGCGGGTGCAGCACCACGGTGGTGTCCTGCCGGGCCTCCACCACCTCGTCGAGGTAGCAGATCGCACCCTCACGCACGGCCCGGGTCAGCGGGCCGTCCACCCAGACGGTCTCGTCACCGCGCAGCAGATACCGGCCGACCAGGTCCGCGGTCGTCAGGTCGTCGTGACAGGCCACGGTGATCAGCGGCCGGCCCAGGTCATAGGCCATCGCCTCGACGAATCGCGTCTTTCCGCAGCCCGTCGGCCCCTTGAGGACCAGCGAGAGGCCCTGGCGGTACGCCGCCTTGAAGACGGCCTCTTCGCTGCCGACCGCCTGGTAATAGGGCCGCACTTCTCCCTTTTCGTCCCCCTCGGACGGACCGCGGTTGAAGTACGCAAGCCCGGACTCGTTGGCCATAGCTTCCCTTCAGATCGTCCGGCGATTGCAGCCTAACCGGAACAGATGTTTGTTTTCAAGTGTCGTGGCTAGCGGCGCCGGTGCGCTGTCGCACCAACTGTGTTCTGGGACTTGACATCACCGACACCCGGCGACGCACCTCGGCCGAGCGCAGCGCGGACCGGAACAACGGTCCGACGACACCGGCCAGCTGATCGGGGCGCGCGATCGTCGCGTGCGCAGCGCTGCCGAACACCCGGCGCAGCGATGGCACGTCGGTCCCCGCGCCGACGGTCAGGCACACGCAGCCGGTCCCCCGCCGGCGCGCCTCGGTCAGCGCACGGCGCGCGTCCGCGGCGCCGTAGGCGCGCTCGTATCCGTGGTCGTAGGCGAGGCCGTCGGACACCACCACCAGCAGCCGGCGCGACGTCCCCCCGCGACCCTCCAGGACCGCCGAACCGTGCCGGATCGCCGCGCCGAGCCGCGAGTACGCGCCGGGTTCCAGGCCGTTGAGCCGCCGGAGAACCAGGGCGTTCAGCTGGTCGTCGAACCGCTTCACGGGCACCATGCTCACCGCCCGCCGGCCCTGCGAGTAGTAGGCGTAGAGCGAGACGCGGTCGCCCAGGTCGTGCAGGGCCACGGTGAGGTTGGCGACCGCGGCGCGCTGTTGCTCGTGGACCGTCCGCCCGACCGTTCCCGGTTCGCCCGCCGACCCCGACACGTCGAGCAGCAGCAGCACCGACAGGTCACGCCGGCGCCGCAGGCTGTCCAGGTACACCGCCTCGTCGGGCACCGCGCCGGCCCGCACTTCGACCCGGGCTTCGACGGCGGCATCGATGTCGATGTCGTCGCCTTGCGACTGCCGGTGCCGGCGGTGCAACCCCATGCCGAGCCGCGAAAGTGGCCGGCGCACACCGATTGCGTCGTCGATGGCCTGTGTCGCGGACGCTTTGATCGTCGGCTCGACCTCACGCACGGTGCACCACGCGTGCCGGTAGCTCTTGCGCGCCACATCCCATTCCGGATACCGCACGCCGTCCGCGACGGGGTCCTGCTCGTTCCCCTCGTCGCCGGGGGCCGAGGCCAGCGACGCCACGGCGTAGGCGCCGCGCTTGGTGGAGTTGGTGCGATGCGTCGGGCTGTCCGCGCCGGGCGGACCCCCGCCGCTCCCGGTCTTGCGCGCCGAGGAGAGCATCTTTTTCAGCCATTTGCCGATGAAGCCGCCCCCGCCCACCGGGCTGGTGAACAAGTCCGGGTCGTCGGAATCGTCGACCTCACCGTCGTCGAGCTCCTCGAGTTCCGGCTTCTGGCTGCGCGAACTTCGCGGAACGTGTTGGGGCTCAGCCTGATTCTGTTGCGTGGCCACCCTTGAGGCCGCCACCACCTTCCCCGCACGGATCACGCCGAATTCCGGTGCCGGGTCCTGAATGGCTCCCCGCGCGGAGGCGATGCGCAGCGACGCGGCGGGCGAGTCACTGCGGCCGGCGACGCCGCGATCACCTACCGACGCCAGGACGCCCGGCAGCACGTCGGCGTTACTCATCAGTGCGCGATGACCCTCCACCGCCAGATAGCGTCTGGCCAGTCGCGGGTGGCGTACCAGGGGCCGCACCACGTCGGGATCCAGACTGCCGGCCGCGATCATCGAGGCCTGCACCGCAACCGATGCGAGCCGCGCGCGGTCTGGCGCGACCGGGTCGACGTAGATCGTCTGGCCGTCCGTCCACGGCGATTCACCCGGCTGCAATTCGGCGACGGCCACCGCCCGCCCCGCCAGCGCCGAGGCGAGCATGCCGAGCCCGTGCACCCGGTCGCCACGCCCGTCGTCCGCCACGCCCGACCTCCGAACCGATCGTTGACCAAATATCTGTTCCACCGTAAAGTCCGCCGTGGGCGCAGTCAATCGCGTCACGCGCGCGGACACGAGTTAGTCGGGAGCACATCATGATTGACTTCACCGGCCAGGTAGCGGTGGTCACCGGCGCCGGCCGCGGGCTCGGTCGGCTGTACGCGCTCGACCTGGCCCGCCGCGGCGCCGCGGTGGTGGTCAACGACCTGGGCGGCGGAATGCGCGGCCTTGCACACGAAGCCGCAGACTCGAGCGTGGCCGACGAGGTGGTCGACGAGATCACGACAGCGGGGGGCCGGGCGATCGCCTCGTACGATTCCGTGGACACCCCCGCCGGCGGCCAGGCGATCGTCGACGCGGCCGTGGATGCCTTCGGGCGCCTGGACGCGGTGATCAGCAACGCCGGCATCTTCGGCAGCGTGCCCTTTGAGGATCTGTCGCACGACGACTGGACGCGCATGCTGCGCGTGCATCTCGACGGCGGCTTTCATCTGTCCCAGCCCGCGTATCGCGTGATGAAGAAGAACAGGGGCGGCCGCTTCGTGTTCATCTCGTCGTCCGCCGGGCTCTTCGGGCAGCCGATGGAGGCGCACTACGCCGCGGCCAAGGCCGGGCTGGTGGGGTTGACGAACGTCATCGCGATCGAAGGCGAGGCGCACGGGATCCTCGCCAATTCCGTGCTGCCGACCGGCTTCTCGCGCATGGTCACCGAAACCGTCGGCGACGAGAAATTCCTCGCCGAATCCGGCTTCATGCAGGCCATCAGGCCCGAACTCGTCGTGCCCCTGGTGACGTTTCTCGCCAGCACCGCCTGCACCTTCACCCACCGCAACTACTCGGCCTCCGCCGGCCGCTACGCGCGGGTGTTCGTCGGCCTTGCCGAGGGATGGCTCGCCGACGCCGGCGGCCGCCCCACCGCCGAGGACATCGAGCAACATCTCGCGCAGATCTCGTCGACGGAGAAGTTCAGCGTGCCCGCCTCGATCGTCGACGAGGTGCTCGAAGTGTGCGAGCGGCGCGGCGTCAGCCCGATGCCGGGCGGGACCGACATCGAATTCCCCGCACCCCAACAGCACGGGAGCTGATCGTGGAGGACGAATTGCGCCAACAGGTCCGGTGGCTGGCCGACCGCGCGGCGATCTACGACTGCATGCAGCGCTACGCCCGCGGGATCGACCGGCAGGATCGTGGGCTGCTGCGGTCGGCCTACCACGACGGCGCCGTCGACGACCACGTCGGATTCGTGGGCGAGGTGGACGATTTCATCGACTGGGCGCTGGCCTATCACGGTAGCCAGACGCGGTACCAGCACTATCTGCTCAACCACACCGCCGACATCGACGGCGACGAAGCCCACGCCGAGACCTACTACCTGTTCGTCGGGACCGACCGCGAACCGGCAAACCACATGACGGTCTCCGGCGGTCGTTATGTCGACCGGCTGCAGCGGCGCGACGGGCGGTGGGCCATCGTCGATCGGGTCTGTCTGGTGGAGTTCATCGACGAATCGCAGTCGCTGCTCACCGACGCAGCCATCGCGATGGTCCCGGGTGCGCGCACGCCCCGCCACGACGCGAGCGATGCCTCCTACGATCGCCCGCTGGCCGCGTCGCGCGCGCCGGACGTCGTCATTGACCAAGCATCGGCTCAACCGTAGAGTCCGGCTTGGTCGCAAGGGACGCATAAGAGGCCAAAGAAAAAGGCAACGTGGACTTTTCATACCCGGCGGATGTGGAACGGTTCCGCCTCGAGCTGCGTGGCTGGCTGGCGGAAAACCTGACCGACGAGCTGGTGGCCGCGCGCCGGCCCACCGGGCGCGACGACGCCGCGTTCGAGAAGCTGCGCGTGTGGAACGCGACGATGGCCGACGCGGGATGGGCCGCGGTGTCGTGGCCGCGTGAGTACGGCGGGCGCGGCGCGACGGTGCTCGAGCAACTGGTCTACACCGAGGAAACCACCCGCGCCCGAGCGCCCGTGCCGCTCAACGTCATTGGGCTGAACAACATCGCGCCGGCGATCATGCAATACGGCACCGAGTCCCAGAAGCGCACCCTGCTCCCGCGCATGATGCGCGCCGACGACATCTGGTGTCAGGGCATGTCGGAACCCGAGGCGGGCTCGGACCTCGCGGCGTTGCGCACCCGCGCCGTGCGTGACGGCGACGACTTCATCGTCAACGGCCAGAAGATCTGGACGTCGCTGGGACATCGGGCCGACTGGTGCCAGCTCTACGTGCGCACCGATCCCGACGCTCCCAAGCACAAGGGGATCTCCTGCCTGATCGTCGACATGACCCTGCCCGGCATCGAGGCACGCCCGCTGGTCACGCTCAACGGCGACGCCGACTTCGCCGAGGTGTTCTTTCACGACGTGCGGGTGCCGGCGGACGCCTTGCTCGGGCCACTCAATGCCGGCTGGCAGGTGGCCACCACCACGCTCAGCCACGAGCGTGCCGGGGCCGCCCGGTTGTACGCCGAGATGCAGGTGCGGCTCGAAGAGCTGGTGGACGATCTCGCCGCGGCGGACACCGGCGCGCTGGACGACCCTGTCACCCTGCGGCGCCTCGGCGAAATCGCCGTCCGCATCAAGTATCTCGAAGTCCTGTGTCAACGATCGATCTCGGCCACGATGCACGGCGGTTCGGAAAAAACAGCATTGGGGTCCGCCAGCCTCGCCAAGACCGTGTGGGGCGAGATCGGACAGGACCTGGCCGCCCTGGCCTATGACGCACTGGGCAGCCGCGACGCCGGTGCCCCGTGGGCGGACTACCGCCTGACGTCGCGCGCGCTGACCATCGCGGGCGGCACCAGCCAGATCAACAAGAACATCACCGCCCAACGGGTACTGGGGCTGCCGCGAAAATGAACCTCGAACTCAGCGACGAGCAGGCAGCGCTGCGCGACACCACGCGGCACTTCCTCGCCGAAAAGGCCTCCGTCTCCGACCACGTGCGCCCGCTACTCGACGACCCGACCGGCACCGATGAGTCGGTGTGGCGCGGCCTGGCCGGTCTCGGCGTCACCGGTCTGCTGGTGCCGGAGGACTGCGGCGGCTCCGGCATGACGATGGTCGAGGCCGGCATCGTCGCCGAAGAGCTGGGGGCCGCACTGCATCCGGGACCGTGGTTGTCGACCGCGGTGGCCGCCCCACGGGCGCTGAACCTGTTGGGCGCCAACGACACCGCCGCAGAACTGCTGCGCGGTATCGCGGACGGCACCACGATCACCGCCGTCTGCTTCCTGGACCTCGGCAACGCGTCCGTCACCGCCAGCCGCCGCGACGACGGTGTGGCCCTCCGCGGCGAGGCCACCGGCGTACCCGATGCCGCCGCCGCCGACGAGCTGCTCGTGCTCGCCGACGCTGCCGGCGACACCGGGCTTTTCGCGGTGCGAAACGGCTCGCCCGGGGTGTCAATTGCGGCTCAGCCCGGCATCGACCCGACCCGCAAGCAGTTTCGCGTCTCGTTCGACGCCGCCCCCGCCCGGCGCCTGGCCCCGGTGTCTGCGCACCAGATCGCCGCGGTGATCGACGACGTGCTGATCGCGTCCGCCGCCGACGCCCTCGGCGCCGCGCGCGCAGTCATGGACCTCGCCGTCGGATACGCAAAAGCCCGAACGCAATTCGGTCAACCGATCGGCTCGTTCCAGGCGATCCAGCACCTGTGCGTCGACATGTACGAGACCGTCGAGCTGGCCCGCAGCGGGGTGATCCACGCCCTGTGGGCCAGCGACGCGCACCCCGGCGCCGACGACGGCGAGCGGCATCTTGCCGCGCTGCGGGCCAAGGCGTTCGCCGGGCGGCTGGCGACCGTGGCCGACACCGCCATCCAGGTGTTCGGCGGGATCGGCTACACCTGGGAACACGACGCTCACCTCTATCTCAAGCGCTTGCTGGGCTGGAGCGCGTTTCTCGGCGGGCCCGACCGGTACCTCACCGAAATCGGTGCGCGCCTTGCGAAGAGAGGCCATCACTGATGGAGATCGACTATCTGCTCACCGCAACCCCGTCGGCGCGGAAGTCGCTCGACCTGGACGCCGACGTCGATCTCGGCGACATCCGCGAGTGCCTCCGGATCGGCCTGCAGGCCGCGAACGGGTCCAACGCGCAGTCATGGCGCTGGCTGGTGATCGCCGACCCGGCGCTGCGCGCCAAGATCGCCGAGCTGTATCGCGAGGCCTACCTGCGGCGGGTCGGCGGGCAGCTGCTTGCCGATCTCATGTCGGCGGGAACACCCGAGAGCCGGGTCATGTCGTCCACGGAGTGGCTCGTGGAGAACATGGCGCGCGTGCCGCTGCTGGTGATCCCCTGCTATGAGGCCTACGTGCCGCGCATCGACGGTGACGAATCGTTCCACCTGGCAACGCTGTACGGTTCGATCTTCCCGCCGGTGTGGAATTTTCAGCTGGCCCTGCACACCCGCGGATACGGCACCTGCATCACGACCCTGCACCTGCACCACGAGGAAGAAGTCCGAAAGTTGCTCGGGATTCCGCAAACCTACGTTCAGGGCTGCCTGCTGCCGGTGGGCCGCCTGCGCGCGGGCCGCACCTTCCGCCCGGCCCCGCGGCGCCCGGTCGAGGACGTGGTCGCGCGCGACCGCTGGGATGGCCCGGCGCTCTAGAATGGGGTTTTCGCCGCTTGTGCAGCGCATTCATCGGGGCCCGTCTGATAGCCTCTAACAAAGATTTGGTTCGGCACGAGAGGACGAATGCGCATGCTCGCCACTCCGCACTCGTCCCGGCTCCCACACCGCTGATCATGGCGAAAGCCGAGTCACTGCGGTCCGGCGGAACCACCGATTCCCCGACGCGCCGCGCCGAGATCCTTGCCACGGCGGCATCACTGATCGCGTCCTCCGGTTTGCGGACCTCGCTACAGGAAATCGCCGATGCCGCAGGCATTCTTCCCGGCAGCCTGTATCACCACTTCGAGTCCAAAGAGTCGATCCTCGTCGAGCTGATCCGGCGCTATCAAGACGATCTGGAACGGATCGGCCGGTCCGCGCAGGCGAAGCTGGACGAACCGGACTCCCGTCCGGTCGCCGAACAGATCATCGAGCTCGGAGCGGCGATCGCCAACTGCGCCGTCGAACACCGCGCCGCCCTGCAGATGTCCTTCTACGAGGGGCCGAGCACGGATCCTGAGCTGATCAAGCTGACGCAGCAGCGGCCCGTCGCGATTCAGGAGGCGATGCTGCAAACGCTGCGCGCCGGCCGCTGGAGCGGCTACATCAAACCCGACATCGACCTGCCCACGCTGGCCGACCGCATCTGCCAAACCATGTTGCAGGTCGGCCTCGACGTCATGCGCCACAAATCTCCCGGGGATCAGGTGGCCGGCCTGCTGTGCCGAATTATCCTGCAGGGGTTGGCAACTCGCTCCCCGGCCGACGCCGCGCTGGACCGCTCGAAGGCCTTCGCCGCCGCCGACGACGTCATCGCCACCTGGTCCGACGACAGCGACGCCGACCCCAGCGACAAGGCGGCACTCGTGCGTGCGGTGGCGCGAACGGAATTCGGACGCAGGGGTTATGAGGTCACCACCATCAGGGACATCGCGTCGGCCGCCGGGCTTGGCACCGGGACCGTGTACCGGGTGATCGGATCCAAGGACGAGCTGCTCGCCTCGATCATGGAGTCCTTCGGCAAGAAGGTGGAGGCGGGCTGGGTGAACGTCCTGCGCTCGGATGCCACCCCGATCGAAAAGCTGGACGCGCTGAGTTGGGTCAACGTCAACGCGCTCGACCGGTTTTCCGACGAGTTCAGGATCCAGCTCGCCTGGATGCGTCAATCGCCCCCGGACACGCCCAACCCGGGCTGGCTGTACGCCACGCGGCTGCGGCAAATGAAAACGCTGCTTTCCGAGGGGATCCGGTCCGGGGAGATCGGCGTCGACGCGCCGTCCACCGCGATGTTGGCACGCTGCGTGGTCGGCCTGCAGTGGATACCGGAGAACATCCTCCGAGACGTCGGCAAACGCGCGGGACTGGTGCACGCCCGCGACACCGTGCTGCGCGGCGTCGCCGTGCGCGGCAAGTAAACCGCAATAACCCGCCCCGGTATTGAACCAAATAACTGTTACCCATACAGTTGAGCAGTTAGAACCGCGTTGGCATTATCCGAGAAGGGGATTTCCATGACCATTGTCGATCGGTTGCGCTACGACGGCAAGCGCGCTCTGGTGGTCGGCGGCGCGACTGGCATGGGCGCCGCCGCGGCCAAGTCAGCGGCCGAACTGGGCGCCGAAGTGATCGTGATGGACTACGCGCCGGTGGACTACAAGGTCGCCCAGTCCGTCCAGGTAGACCTGCGCGACCCCGCGTCCATCGATTCCGCCCTCGAGCAGGTCGACGGCCCCATCCACGCGGTGTTCTCCGCCGCCGGCGTCGCCGACGGAACGATCGACCTGATGAAGATCAACTTCATCGGCCACCGCCACCTGATCGACCGCCTGCTGGAAAAGGACCAACTGCCCAACGGCTCGGCCATCTGCTTCATCTCCTCGGTCGCGGGCATGGGCTGGGAGAACGACCTGGACCTGATGCTGGAATTCCTGGCCACCCCGGACTTCGCGGCGGCCGAGGCGTGGTGCCAGGCGCACGAGGCCGAAGGGATCAACCACTACGGCACCAGCAAGAAGGTGATCAACACCTACGTGGCGACCCAGGGCTACCCGTTGGCGAAGAAGGGCATTCGCATCAACGCGATCTGCCCCGGCCCGACCGACACCCCGCTGGCCCAGGCCAACGCCGACCTGTGGCTGTCCTTCGCCCAGGACTACCGCGACGAGACCGGCTCCAAGGTGCACACGCCCGAGCAGATGGGCGACGTGATGGCCTTCCTCAACAGCGAGGCGGCCTGCGGCGTCAGCGGGATCACCCTGCTGGTGGACTCGGGCCACACCATGGCCTCGATGACCGGTGCCTACGCGCCGGGCAAGCCGATCATCGACATCATCATGGGCAAGGTGAAGCTCTAACCTTTCTCCCGCGAGACAGTAACCGCCTACCGCTCTACCCGGCGTTCGCGTCGGGAGTTCCAGACTCGCGGGAAGTAGCGTGGGGGCATGGCTCGCATCGCCCTCATCGGCGGCCACGGCAAGGTCGCCCTGCAACTGGCCCAGATCCTGACCGAACGCGGCGACGATGTGAGCTCGGTCTTCCGCAACCCGGACCACGCCGGCGATGTCGCCGCCACCGGCGCCAAACCCGTGACGGCCGACATCGAGCGGCTCGACACCGACGCCCTGGCCGGCCTGCTGGCCGGGCATGACGCGGTGGTGTTCTCCGCCGGGGCCGGCGGCGGCAACCCGGCACGGACCTATGCCGTCGACCGCGACGCGGCCATCCGGGTGATCGATGCCGCTGCCCAGGCGGGTGTCACGCGGTTCGTGATGGTGTCCTATTTCGGCGCGGGCCCGGGTCATGGTGTGCCGCAAGATGATCCGTTCTTCGCCTACGCGGAGGCCAAGGCGGCCGCGGACGCCCACCTGCGCGCCAGCGACTTGGACTGGACGGTGCTGGGCCCGGGCCGGCTCACCCTCGAGCCGGCGACCGGGCGCATCGCGCTGGACAAGGGCAAGGGCTCGGTTTCGCGCGCCGACGTCGCGCAGGTCGCCGCCGCCGCGCTGGCGGACGACTCCACGATCGGTCGCACCATCGAGTTCAACAACGGCGACGTCCCGATCGCCCAGGCACTGGCTCGCTGACCCCGTCACCAGCGGAGTAAGCTGCGCTACGCAGCTGGTCTGCCGTCACCGCACAACGCGGCGTCGGCATCGAGCGAGACATGTTAGACATGCTTCGCAAGAGGGAACCCGGTGGGAGTCCGGGACTGTCCCGCAGCGGTATGCAGGAACGACCGCCGTCACGAGCACTGGTCTGGCGAAAAGACTGGGAAGCGACGGCCATTAGGAACTGCCCGGCTCCTCAGCGGCCGGGCGTGAGCACCACCCGGTGCGCGCCTGCGAGTCCGAAGACCTGCCAGCTGTGCCGGACGCGCCGCGTCCGGCGGGCTCATCGCCTCGTGGAATGGGCGTTTGACCGTAACCGTTAGTGGTAAGTGCCTGAAAGAAAATCGGGCACGCACCGCGAGACGGTTCGGCCTCGCGTCCGCCGGCGGTGACCAGACCGTTGATAAAAGGACGAAAAACGTGACCACTCAACCATTCACCGCCACGGTTACCGGCTCGCCGCGCATCGGCCCGAAACGCGAACTCAAGCGCGCCACCGAGGGCTACTGGGCCGGCCGCACCAGCAGATCGGAACTGGAATCCGTCGCCGCGACACTGCGCCGCGACACCTGGGCGAGCCTGGCGGCCGCGGGCCTGGACTCGGTGCCCGTGAACACCTTCTCCTACTACGACCAGATGCTGGACACCGCGGTGATGCTCGACGCGCTGCCGGCCCGGGCCACGCAGGTCTCCGACGACCTCGACCGCTACTTCGCCGCCGCGCGCGGCAATTCCGACGTCGCGCCGCTGGAAATGACCAAGTGGTTCGACACCAACTACCACTACATCGTTCCCGAGATCGCCCCCGCCACGAAATTCGCGCTGAACCCCGACAAGGTGCTCTCGGAGCTGAAAGAGGCACTGGCACAGGGCATTCCCGCGCGGCCGGTCGTCATCGGGCCGATCACCTTCCTGCTGCTCAGCAAAGGCGTCGACGGCGCGGGCGCACCCATCGAACGACTCGAGGAACTGGTGGGAATCTATTCCGAACTGCTGTCGCTGCTCGCCGACAACGGCGCGCAGTGGGTGCAGCTCGACGAGCCGGCGCTGGTGACCGACGCCTCCCCCGACGCGCCCGCGTTGGCCGAGGCCGTCTACAACAAGCTCGGCGCGGTCAGCAACCGACCGTCGATCTACGTCGCCACCTACTTCGGCGACCCCGGCGCGGCGTTGGCAGGTCTGGCCCGCACGCCCGTCGAGGCGATCGGCGTCGACCTGGTCTACGGTCCCGACACGGCCGTCGCTGCGGTACCCGAACTAGCCGACAAGGTACTGGTGGCCGGCGTCGTCGACGGACGCAACATCTGGCGCACCGACCTGCAGGCGGCGCTGGACAAACTGGCGAGCCTGCTGGGTTCGGCTGCCGCGGTTGCCGTCTCGACGTCCTGCTCGACGCTGCACGTCCCGTATTCGTTGGAGCCGGAAACCGGACTCGACGAGGCGCTGCGCAGCTGGCTGGCCTTCGGACAGGAGAAGGTCGGCGAGGTGGTGGCGCTCGCCCGCGCGCTGCGCGAGGGGCGCGAGGCGGTCGCCGACGAGATCGCGGCGTCGAACGCCGCGGTGGCCTCCCGCAAGAGCGATCCGCGCCTGCACAACGACCGCATCCGTGCCCGCATCGACTCGATCGTGGCCTCCGGCGCACACCGCGGTGACGCGGCGAGGCGCCGGGCCAGCCAGGACGAGCGGCTGCAGCTGCCGCCGCTGCCGACGACGACGATCGGGTCGTTTCCGCAGACCGTTCAGATCCGCAAGGCCCGCGCGGCGCTGGTCGCCGGCGAGATCGACGCGGCCGAGTACGAAAAGCGGATGAAGCAGGAGATCGCCGACGTCATCAAGCTGCAGGAGAACCTCGGGATCGACGTGCTGGTGCACGGCGAGCCCGAGCGCAACGACATGGTGCAGTACTTCGCCGAGCAGCTGGAGGGCTTTTTCGCCACCAAGAACGGCTGGGTGCAGTCCTACGGCAGCCGCTGCGTGCGCCCGCCGATCCTCTACGGCGACGTGATCCGCCAGCACCCGATGACGGTGGAGTGGGCCAAGTACGCGCAGTCACTGACCGACAAGCCGGTGAAGGGCATGCTGACGGGTCCGGTCACGATCCTGGCGTGGTCGTTCGTGCGCGACGACCAGCCGCTGGCCGACACCGCCAACCAGGTGGCGCTCGCGATTCGCGACGAGACCGTGGACCTGCAGTCCGCAGGTATCGCGGTGATCCAGGTCGACGAGCCGGCGCTGCGTGAGCTGCTGCCGCTGCGTCGCGCCGACCAGGACGACTACTTGCGTTGGGCCGTAGGGGCTTTCCGGTTGGCCACGTCGGGTGTCGCGGACTCCACGCAGATCCACACCCACCTGTGCTACTCGGAATTCGGTGATGTGATCGGCGCGATCGCCGATCTGGATGCCGACGTGACGTCGATCGAGGCGGCACGCTCACACATGGAGGTGCTCGACGACCTCAACGCGATCGGCTTCTCCAACAGCGTCGGACCGGGCGTCTACGACATCCACTCGCCCCGGGTGCCGAGCACCGAGGAGATGGCCGAGTCGCTGCGCGCGGCGCTGCGAGCCGTTCCGGCCGAACGGCTTTGGGTCAACCCCGACTGCGGACTGAAGACCCGCAACTCCGACGAGGTGACCGCGTCGCTGAAGAACATGGTCGCCGCCGCGCAGGAAGTGCGCGCGGGGGTCTGAGGCCTCGCGGGCGTAACGCCACGGCGGTTTCCGGCGGGAAATGTCGCCGTGGCGTTACAACCGCGCCTACCCCGACACCACCTCGACGGGAACGTCGTCGGCCCAGGGCTGGCGGGTGACCATGTCGGCGACCCGGACGATGCCGCGCTCGAACTCACCGGTCGCGGCGTCGACCAACCGATACGCCTGCGTCTGCTTGTGAATCGGTTGCGCGTCAAGCAGAACCACGCGGACCTCGCCCGGTTCGAAGTGGCAGCGCTCCTGCAGCGCGCTGATCAGCTGCTCGTTGTGCATGTGGCCGTCGCCGAAGTTCCAGCCGATCGCGGTGCTGCAGATCCGCTCGCCGTCGGTGAGGACGTAGTCGTCCTCGTTCTGGCCGGCCATGGCGCGGTGCGCCAGCGTGAACAGCGCCCGGCCGTGAGTGTTGAAGCCGCGGAACGCATATCCCATGTAGAGCGGGATCTGCGCCGCCTCCGGGCTGCCGTAGAACCGTTCCAGCTGGGCCTGCGGCATGCTGGCGATCGCCACGATGCCCCTGCCGATCTTGTCGTTGGCGGACGGCTTGATGCACCACAGCGTGGTGTCCCAGTTGCCCGCGTAGTACCGCATCCCGGGCAGAAACGAGATCTTGCGCGGAAACATGTTGCCCAGCAGAACGATTCCCGCGATCACGACAAACAGGATCGCCACCACCACCGGGTGCTTGAGGTCCGCGAGACCGAGCTGGGTGTGGGCGACGAACAGCGACAGCACCCCGAAGATCATGAAGACGTTCCACTCCAGGGGCACGCCCATCGGGATCGAGACGAGGATGCCGAGGTGGAAGCACACCATCACCACCGCGGCCACCGTGACGGGCCAGCCGCCGTGACAGAAGAACAGCGGCAGCGGCACCAGCATCTCGATGGCGGTGCTCAGGTGCGCCAGCCACCGCGACAGCCACCCCGGCCGCAGGTCGTCCGGGAACTTCTCGAAGAAGCGCCGTTTCAGCCAGCGCGGCCGCACCAGCGGATTGTTCGACATCATCGTGGAGATCACGAACGGAAAGTGTTTGTTGAGTTTGGATGTCGCCGCGCCCATCCAGATCACCAGGAACACCACCTTGGACCCGACGATCATGTCGGGCGCGGCGAACAGGAACGTCACGGCCATCGTCGCGTAGACCTCACCACGCGCGGCCAGGAAGATCACCTTGTCGCGCAGGCCGAGCACCGCGAGCAGCAGCAGGATCAGCACGACCTTCCATGCGGGCAGCAGCCCGATGGTCGTGCCCAGTTCGGGGATCGGCCCGGTGCCGTCGGCGAACAGCGCCGCGAACGTCACCAGAAGGAACAGCGCATACAGGGCCACGTCGATCGGTTTGCGCTTGGTGCCCTTGGTCAGTGGCACGCGGTCCGGCCAGGGTGGCAGCCGGATGGTGCCGAAGCGCATCCAGTACAGGACCGAACCCATCGGCGGGAAGAACCGGTTGTTCAGCGGGCCGAAGCCGCAGCCCAATCCGATCACCTCGAACAGCATCGTGTAGAGCACGACCTTCTCGAACACGATCGGCTCCGACCACCACGACGCGACCTGTGTGAACCCGCCGAGGCCGCGGGTGGCCGAGGCGAACACCCACGCGCCGAGGATGTAGAGCAGGATTTTGACGACGTAGAACAGGTGCAGCGCGACCGGCGTGCCGAAGCCGACCTCGGCCCAGTGCTTGGCCATCGGGCGGATCTTGTCGCTGCGGCTGCCCTTGTTCCATTCGGCCATGTCGAGCCGCGGTAGCTCGGGCTTCAGAAATCCCATGGTTCCACAGACTAGAACGTGTTCTAGGTAGGTGGCACGCGTTGGGCCCGAACTAGGCGGGCAAGTTTCTCACCGGGCCGGCCGGTATTTCACGCCGGCGCGCCGCCCGGGCCGGGGCGCCCTGGACGATCAGGGCGCGGACCTGATTCTCGGCGGCACTGCCTGCGACGAACAACATTTCGTCGCCGGCCTCGAGCACGTCGTCGGGCTGCGGCAAGATGACGCTGCCGGCGCGCAGCACGGTGATCAACGCGGCGTTGTCGGGCAGCGGCAGGTCACTAATCCGGCGGCCGACAAGCGGGTTGTCCACCGGCAGCGTCAGTTTCGACAGGCCGACCTGACCGCGCGCGAGCCCCATCAGCTGCACGAGGTGGCCGACGTCGATGGCCCCCTCGACCCCGGCCACCATGGCGCGGGGCGTGGAGACCGCCACGTCGATGCCCCACGCCTCGGTGAACAGCCACTCGTTTCTCAAATCGTTGACGCGCGCCACCACTCGAGCGACCCCGAACTCGGCCTTGGCCAACAACGCCGCCGCGAGGTTCACCTTGTCGTCGCCGGTTGCCGCGATGACGACATCGCACAGCTGCAGTCCCGACTCTTGGAGCGACGCCAGCTCGCACGCGTCGGCGAGTAACCACTCCGCGTCGGGCACCGTCTGCGGTACGTAATGGTCGACGTTGCGCTCGATCAGCAAGACCCGGTGACCGGCCTCGAGTAGCTCGAGTGCGACCGAACGACCGACCGCGCCCGCGCCGGCGATCCCGATGCGCACTATCCACTCTCCTGACGGCTGGTCGGCGTGTACCCCAGCTAGTCATTAGTGTTACTAGTGATTCACTTGCACACAACCCGACTTCGCTGGCCTGAGCCGCGACCGAACGGCGATGAACAACATGACCTTGCAGCAGCTATACGTGACGCTGCTGGTCGGGGGCCTCGTGCTGCTGGCCAGCATCGTCGCCACCCGGGCGGCCGCCAAAGTGGGGTTGCCCAGCCTACTGCTGTTCCTCGCGGTCGGTGTCGCCCTCGGCAACGACGGGCTGGGGCTGGAATTCAACGACGTCCAGCTCGCCAGCGACCTCGGCACGACGGCGCTGGCCGTCATTCTGGTCGAAGGCGGATTGACGACGCGGTTCGCCGACATCCGCAAGCTGCTGGCACCCGCGGGTGTGCTGGCCACCCTCGGGGTGGGCATCAGCATGGTGATCACCGCCGCGGGCGCGCACCTGCTGCTCGGCATCAACTGGCAGCTCTCGTTGTTGCTCGGGGCGATCGTTTCGCCCACCGATGCCGCCGCGGTGTTCTCGGTCCTGCGCGTCCTACCGCTGCCCAGGCGCCTCGCCGGTCTTCTTGAGGCCGAGTCCGGATTCAACGACGCGCCCGCCGCGATTCTCGTGCTCATGTTCAGCACGAGCCCCCTGACGCTGGCGCCGGGAACCGCCGCGACTGGCGTGGTGTACGAGCTGGTCGTGGGCGTCGCGGTCGGCCTGTTCAGCGGCGTGCTGGGCGCCTTCGCGATGCGACGGGCGGCGCTGCCGGCCTCCGGCCTCTATCCGTTGGCGACATTCGCGCTGGGCATGGTGGCGTTCGCCGCGGCCGCCAGCGCCCACGCCAGCGGGTTCATCGCCGCGTATCTGTCGGCGGTGATATTGGCGAACTCCGGGTTGCCCCATCGCTCGGCCACCCGGTCCTTCGCGGAGGGGCTCGGCTGGCTGGCCCAGATCGGGCTGTTCGTGCTCCTCGGCCTGTTGGTGAGCCCGAGCCAATTGGGCAGCGAACTGATCCCGGCGATCGTCGTGGGCGGGGTGTTGCTGTTGCTCGGTCGGCCGCTCTCGGTCTTGATCTCCCTGGCCCCGTTTCGGGTGCCGTGGCGCGAGCAGGTGTTCCTCTCGTGGGCCGGGTTGCGCGGCGCGGTCCCCATTGTGCTGGCGACGTTTCCCATCGTCGAAGGGGTCGGGGACAGCTACCGGCTGCTCAACATCGTGTTCATTTTGGTCGTGGTGTTCACCCTGATCCAGGGCCCCGGATTGAGCCTGCTGGCGCACAGGATCGGGCTGATCTCGCGTGAAGCCACGAGGGAGATCCAGGTGGAAGCGGCGCCGCTGGACGTGTTGGAGGCCGAACTGTTGACGATGACGGTGTCGCCACCGTCGCGGCTGCACAACGTCTCGGTGCTCGAGTTGCGGCTACCGGACCCGGCCGTCATCACGCTCATCATCCGTAAGGGCCGCACCTTCGTCCCCCAGCCCCATACCCGCATCCAGGCCGGCGATGAGCTGCTGATCGTCACGACACCCAAGACGCGCGCCCCCACCGAGCGCAGGCTCCGCGCGGTGAGTCGCCGCGGCAAACTGGCGTACTGGTTCGACGAGTACGGCGAACCGGACTGATCTGCCGCCTGTATGGCCACGGTCGGCACATATGAGATCGGCCAGAGTTTCGCCCAGCGCCCAGCGCGCCGTCGCTAGAATTGAATCATTGTGTGGTTCAACGACGGAACCAGACCGCGACGGTCGCGCCCGGTCATTGCGATCGCCGCCATGGTGGTGTTGTTAGCCGCGGTCGTCGGATCCAGCCCGTCGCGCTCGGAGTCAGCGGGGTCCGGGCCTCCCGCGTCCGCGGCCCCGCATCCGGTGGTCGCCGCTATTGGCCACGACGACCACCCGGCTCCTGACCAGGGTTTGTCCGCCGAGTACCACAAGCCTCCCGCGACCGTGGCCGGACCTCATGGCCGGCAGGCGAATTCGCCGCGCTGGACGCCGGCGCCGCCGTGGTCACCGTCGCCGGCCTCATCCATGTCGAGTTGGCGAGCCGACGCCGTCAACTCGTGTGCACCCGGCACTTCCCTTGGCGCCCAAGATCTTTTGACCCGGCTCTGCGTCTCCAGACGCTGATCGGCCAGGACCGGCCGTCATGCCATGCCCGATGGCCGCTCAGGCGCATCGACGTTAACTCCTGCTGCTCACGCGCCACCGCACACCTGTCTCAATCGGCGGGTGTCCGCGCGGGACCTTCTATTTCAGGGAGAAATTTTGTCTACATTCTTGGTCGCGAAGACCCTCACAATTCTCGGTGGTGCCGCGCTGCTTGTCTCGGCGGTCGGATGCGACGACGGCGTCGTCGCGAGGTCAGCGAGCCCGCCGATCACCATGACGGCGGCTTCGTTCGGCGGGGTGCCGGCGCAACCGCTTCCGGCTTCGCCCGAAAGCCGCGCTGGCGGTGCGGGATTCACTGGCTGCATCATCGGCCTCAACTGCGGTTGCTTCCCTCGTCAAGGCAAGTGTGGACGGCAGCGGTCGCCACGGGTGGTACCTCCGCCCCCGCCGCCGGGCGAGTTCGGCAACAACGGTCCCGCCGACGACCGCCATGTGCCCGTGGTTCCGTGAGCCGCCGACCGCACCGTCGGCTCAGAAATCCGGGTGAACTCGCTGTCGCGGACGCCGCCGTCGGTGTAGTTTGCTGCTGGGGCGGGACTACGGTGAGGAGCCGGTCATGTCCGACGTCGATTATTGCGTGGTCGGAGCGGGATTCGCGGGCCTGACGGCCGCCTTGCGGCTCAAGCGGGCCGGCCGATCGGTGGCCTTGCTGGAGGCGCGCGACCGGGTCGGTGGGCGCACCTTCACCGAGACCCGCCCGGACGGGACGTGGATCGACCGCGGCGGCGCGTGGATCGGCCCGGGCCAGGACCGGATCTACGCGCTGATGAACGAGTTCGGCGTGCCGGAGTACAAGCAGCACAACGACGGCGACGCGATGATGATCGTCGGCGGCAAGAAGCACCGCTACGGCGGCACCATCCCCTGGACGATGAGCCCGTGGGCCGTCACCAACCTGGGCCTCGCCCTGATGTCGTTCGAGAGAATGTGCAAAGCGCTCCCGCGCGAAGCCCCTTGGGAGGCAACGCAAGCCGTCGCGTGGGACCGGATCAGCCTGGGCGAGTGGATCGAGAAGCACACGCTGTCCAAGGCGGCCCGGGAAATGCTGGACATGGCCCTGTCCGGCCTGTACACCTCGGCGGGATCCGAGACGTCGTTGCTGTGGGCGCTGCTGCAGACGGGATCGGCCGGCGGCCCGACGTTCGCCATTTCCGGCAAGGGCGGCTCCCAGGACGCCCGCCCGGTCGGCGGCATGGGCGCCATCTACCGACGGATCGCCGCCGAGCTCGGTGATGCGGTGCACCTGTCGCGGCCGGTCCGGCAGGTCGCGCAGGACGCCGACGGCGTCACCGTCAGCGCGGAGGGCATGACGGTGCGGGCGCGGCGGGTGATCGTGGCGATCCCGCTGGCGATCGCCACGTCGATCGCCTACGAACCGGCCCTGCCGGTGGATCGGGCGTTTCTGCACCAGCGCATGCCGAGCGGCGCGGTCGTCAAGATCTCGGTCGTCTACGACGAGCCCTTCTGGCGGGCCGACGGGCTGTCCGGCCAGTCGGCCGCGCCGGGATGCCCGGCGACGCTGACCATCGACGCCTGCACCGACACGGGCAACCCGGGGGTCATGTGCGTCATCAGCGAGGGGCCCGCGGCGCGACGGCTCGGCAGGCTCGGCGCGGCGGAACGCCAAGCGGTCATCATCGGCGAGCTGGTCGACCGCTTCGGGAGCAAGGCGAACGATTACCGCGAATTCCATGAACAGAACTGGACGGTGGAGCGCTATTCCGGCGGCGGCATGATCAGCCACGCGCCCACCGGCGTGCTGACCGAATTCGGTTACACCCTGCGCGAACCCTGCGGCCGCATCCACTGGGCCGGCACCGAGAGCTCGGCCGTCATGTGCGGGTGGGTCGACGGCGCGATCCGCTCCGGGGAGCGCGCCGCGGCCGAGGTGACCGCGGCCGACACGGCGACCGTGGCGGCCTCGAGCGTCGACTAGTTGCGCGCGTCGCCGGCGTGTCGGCCCAACAACTCGACGTTCGCCGCGGGGGCGCCGGGGCTAGCCGGCTTGCTTGGCCGGCGGCCGATAGAAGATGACCAGCTGGCCGATGGCACCGGCCAGGCCGAGCACCACCGAGATCAGCAGGCCGTGCCAGCCGTCCATCCAGTTCTTCCCGAAGACCAGGTAGTCCAGGCTGTACTTCCCGGCGCCCAGCGTGGCCACGACGACCGCGCTGACGGCCAGCACCAGGTTGTATTCCCAGCCCTCCTTGACGATGAAGAAGCCATTGGCGCGGTGCACGGTCCAGGCCGCGACCAGCATCAGCGAGACGAAGCCCGCGGCCGGGATGGGGGTGAGCAAGCCCGCCGCCAGGCCCAGGCCAGCGGCCATTTCCGTGGTCGCCGCCACCGTGGCGTGAAACTTTCCGGGTTTCATGCCGATGCTCTCGAACCACCGCGCGGTGCCCGGGATGCGGCCGCCGCCGAAGAACTTGTTGTAGCCATGCGCGGCCAACGTCACGCCCAACACCAGCCGCAGGATCAGTACTCCGACGTCATGGAACGTGTCATATGAAGTCATAACTGTAAACCTAGATCATGGGGCGGGTGGCAGGACAAGAGCCGCCGAGCAGCTACGGCGCTTTATCCGCTGGTACGTGTGGGAACATAGCGGGCGTTCCGACGTCGGCATCGGTAGCTAAGGCCACAAAGGGGGTGCACCACGGCTCGCACCGCACCAGGTAGCGGCGCCCACCGCCATGCGTCGAGCGGGGCCACGCGTGCCGAGCATCCCGTGGTGTTGCTGGACGGCGCATCGAACCACCCGCGCGAACTGCTGGGCAACAAGGGCCACGGCATCCAGACGATGCGCCGCCACCAGCTCCCGGTGCCGCCAGCCTTCTGCATCACCACCGCGGTGGGGCTGCGGTACCTCGCCGACCCCGCGGCGACGATGGGCGCCATCTGGGACGACGTGCTCGACGGGATGGGCTGGCTGGAGACCCAGACCTCGCGCACGTTCGGACGGGGACCGAATCCCCTGCTGGTCAGCGTGCGCTCGGGAGCCACCCAGTCCATGCCGGGCATGATGGACACCATCTTGGACCTGGGCATCAACGACGACGTCGAGCAGGCGTTGGCGGTGGGCGACCCGACGTTCGCCCGCGACACCCGCCGGCGGTTCTGCGACATGTACCGACGCATCGTGGGCGGCGGTGAACATCACGACGTTCCGTCCGACCCGTACGCCCAATTGCGCGCCGGCGTCGAGGCCGTGTTCGCGTCGTGGAACTCGCCCCGTGCGGTCGCCTACCGCACCCACTACGGTTTCGGTGATCAGCACGGCACCGCCGTGGTCGTCCAGGCCATGGTGTTCGGGAATTACGGACCCAATTCCGGTGCCGGGGCGTTCATTTCACGCAATCCGATCACCGGCGACAACGAGCCGTTCGGCGAGTGGCTCCCCGGCGGTCAGGGCGACGACGTGGTGTCGGGATCGGTTGAGGTGCAACCGATCACCGCGCTGCGCGACGAGCAGCCGGCCGTCTACGACGAGCTGGTCGCCGCCGCCGGCACCCTCGAGCGGCTGGATGCCGACGTCCAAGAGATCGAGTTCACCGTCGAAAGCGGCAAACTGTGGTTGCTGCAGACCCGGGCGGCGGAGCGGTCGGCGCAGGCCGCGGTGCGCACGGCGCTGCAGCTGCGGCACGAGGGACTCATCGACGACGCGGAAACACTGCGGAGGGTGACCCCGGCGCACGTGCAGACCCTACTGCTTCCCGCGCTTCAGCCCGAAATACGCTTGGCGGCGCCGCTTTTGGCCAAGGGGCTGCCGGCCTGCCCGGGCGTGGCATCGGGCACGGCATACACCGACGTCGACGAGGCGTTGCGCGCCGCCGACCGTGGTGAACGGGTGATCCTGGTGCGCGATCACACCCGGCCCGAAGACGTGTCGGGGATGCTGGCCGCGCAGGGCGTCGTCACCGAGGTCGGTGGCGCCGCCAGTCATGCGGCGGTGGTCAGCCGCGAATTGGGCCGGGTGGCGGTGGTGGGCTGCGGCCAGGGCGTGGCGGCATCGCTGGCAGGCAGACAGATCACCGTCGATGGCGCCGAAGGTGAAGTGCGCGAAGGCCTTTTGACCTTGTCCGCGTGGTCGGAAGACGATTCGCCGGAGCTGCGCGAGCTGGCCGACATCGCACGACGCGTCAGCCCGCTGCGCGCTCACGTCACCGGCGACCATCCGCGGCTGGACGACAACTCCGACGCCGCCGTGCGCGCCGCCATCGACCGCGGACACACCGACGTGGTCTCGGCCACCCCGTTGATCGTCATGCTGACCGCGCTGCGCGTGGCCGCGGGGGCGGCGCCATGACCGAACTTGATGTGCTGCAAGGGGTCCGGCTCAAGGGCCGGGTGAGCAGAACCGATCTGGCCGCGACATTGGGCGCCGATCCCGGCGACATCGCCCCCATCGTCGAGCAACTGACCGCGGCGGGCCTGCTGGCCGAGGGCGCAACCATGCGGATCACCCGCGCCGGCAGCGACCGGTTGGCGACGCTGCTGGCCGAGGAGCGCGAGGGCATCGATGCGGGCGCGATGGCCGCCGCGTACAACGACTTTCGCGCCGTCAACGCCGACTTCAAGCGCCTCGTGACGGATTGGCAGCTCAGGGGAGGACCCGGCGGCGTTCCCAACACCCACGACGACGCCGAGTACGACGCCGCGGTGCTCGCCCGCCTCGACGGTGTGCATGCCCGCGCCGCGCCGATCGTCGAGGCCGCCGCGGCCCAACTGCCCCGGCTCAACGCCTACGCGACGAAACTGGCTGCGGCACTGGACAAGATCAAGGCCGGGGAGACCTCCTGGCTGGCCAGGCCGCTGGTCGACTCCTACCACACGGTGTGGTTCGAGCTGCACGAAGAACTCATCGTCGCCGTCGGCCTGACCCGCGAGGAAGCGGCCAGATCCGGCGACGCGCAATAGCTAAAGGGCCGCGTCGAGCAGCGCCGTGTAGGCGTCGATATCGGGAACGGCCGAGGCCGCCGCGTGCACGCTGATCGCGATGGTGTCGCCGATGCCGTGCACGCCGTGCGTCAGACCCATCATCGGCGACAGCGCCGGATAGCCGGCCGTCAGCACCACCGGGGCGCCGCCGAAACTCAGGTCGGCGGCGCCGCGGTAAACGCTGGACACCACGGTGTTGCCGGCCACCTGCGTCGGACGCTGGTCGAGGTCGAACTGGTCGATCCCCCAACGCAACAGCGGTGCGGGCACCGCGGCGAAGGCCCGGTCGGCGGTCCGCGTGGCCGGATGCTCGAAGCGGCGCCGGCCATCGGCCAACTCGGCGGCGATCCGCCGCAGCCGCGCGTCCAGATCAAGCTCTGGGTACAGCCCGACGACCACGTTCCCGAAGTGGTTATTGGCATGAGGCACACCGGGTTTGGCCATCGGGACTTCCGCCCCTAACGTCTCGGATCCCGGTCCCAGCAGCCGATACAGCGCGGTCGACACGGCGGCGAGAGCCCCGACGGTCACCGTGGGCCCGCGAAGCTGCGCGCGGGGACGCACCAGCGTGCGCACCGAGCGCGCGCCGTTCGGGCGGGCATTCGTCGGCAACAGCGGGCGGGGCGCGGCACCGGGCGTCAGCACGCCCGCGCGGATATCGCGGACCCGGCGGCGGTGGCCGCGGGCCGCCTGCACGGCCCGCCACGGCAGGAACCCCGCCGGCAACCGTCGCACCTCGGGCACCGGAACGTCCCGGCCGAACAGCCAGGCCGCCATCGCCGCACCGCGACCGCCGTCGGCCAGCGCATGCGCGAGCTGCACGACCGCGACCGCGCCCGGGCCGTCGACGCCCGGGATGCCGTCCACCGGCGTGAACAGGTGCACCCGCCAGGGCATCCGGCGAACGTCCAACTGGTTGTCGGCGAGGCCGGCCACCGCCGCCAGGCACGCATCCCAGCTGCGCTCGACGGGCTCGTGGCGCACGATCTGCCCCGACACCACCCGAGCGGGAACCCACTGCGGATACCTCAGCAAGGACCGGTCGTGGACCCGCACCGACAGGGCAGGGCAACCATTCGCCCGGCGGCGAACCTGTTCGACGGCGCGGCCGAGGTCGGCGGGCTCGCCGGCGAAGGCGTACAGCAGGAACTCGTCGCTGGGGATTTTCGCCGACATCCAGTAGAACTGCGCATCGACGGCCGCCATCCGGCGCGCAGCCATCGCGTCAGCCGGGTGGGCCGACGAACGCAAGCACCCGCTCGGCCACCTTCTCGGGCTGTTCGAGCTGCAGGAAATGCCCGGCGTGATCGATGATGGCCACGTCGCTCCCGGGCGGCAGCACTTTTTCCGTCCAGTGGGCGAAAGCCGGAGTCATGCAACCGTCGTCCAGGCCGTGCAGATACAAGCTCGGCAGGATGGGCGCCTCGGTCCAGCGCTCGTTCAGCTCGGCGTACCGCTGCGGGGGCTTGGTGTTGCGCAGGGTGGCCCGGTAGGTCCCCAGGGCCGCGCGCCAACTTTCCGGTGTGCCGATCGCGGCGTCGACGTGCCGCAAATCCTCGTCGGCGCCGCGATAGCCCGGCGACCATCGCCGCCACAACAGCGGCAAGATCCAGCGCGCGGAACGCTCTGGCAGCAAAGGCAATTGGAAGTAGAACATGTACCAGCTGCGCAACAACTGGCGCGGCAGCTGACGGGCCAGCCGGCCCCGCTCGCTCACCCGGCCCCGGAACGCGGCCGAGACCGGCACCGACATGATCACGGCTTTGGTGAACGGGCTGTTGGGCATCGCGGCCAGGCCGGTGGCGGCCAGCGCGCCCCAGTCGTGACCGATCACCACGTCGCGGTCGGTTCCTCCCGCGGCCGCCCGCACGCGCAGGGCGTCGTCCATGATCGCCCCGACGTGATAGCTGCCGTCCTCGGGAATCGACGAGGGCGCGTATCCGCGCATGAACGGCGCGATGACCCGCCAGCCCGCCGCCGCAAGGAGGGGGGCCATCTTGCGCCAGCCGTAGGCCGTGTCGGGAAACCCGTGCAGGCATAGGGCGATCGGGCCGTCGGCGGGTCCCCAGGTCAGCGCCTTGAGATCCCCGGGGGGCCCCGGCACGTCGATCCACCGCGGCTCGGTCATCTCGCGTTGTCCGCCATATCCACTCCTGTTCGGCGCGTCCGCACGGACAAACCTAACCCGTGGGACTCAGCGATGCACCGACCGGCGCGGAATATTCGTCAAATATGGCCCGCCTCAGGGGGTTTCGCGGTCAGAGTGAGTCATCACCGCGCGGGATCGCCGGACGCCTCCGCGGCCCGTTCCAGCTCGGCGATGATGATCTTGCGCATGCCGTACATCGCCCGGGTGGCGGCCGCCGCCCGGGCGCGATCGGGATCGCCGATCAATTCGTAGAGCCGATCGGGGACGATTTGCCAGCTCAGGCCGAAGCGGTCCTTGAGCCAGCCGCATTGCGATTCCTCGCCGCCGTCGGCCAACCGGTCCCAGTAGTAGTCGACCTCGTCCTGGTCCTTGCATCCGACCGTGAAGGAGACCGCCTCGCTGAACTGGAAGTGCGGACCGCCGTTGATCCCGATGAATCGCGCGCCGTCGAGCACGAAGCTGCCGGACAGGACGGTGCCGGGCTCCCCCGGTCCGGCGTCGGTGGTCCGGTTGAGCCCCTCGATGTGGGAGTTCGGGAACACCGAGGTGTAGAAGCCGGCGGCTTCCTCCAGGTTGTCGTCGAACCATAACGACGGGGTGATCGATGGCATGTGCATGGCCTCCTGGGTCGCTCGTGGGGGTTCGACAGACAGACCCCCGCGAACACGGAAAGTCATCGCGTCGTCGACCCGCGCAAGAGTGCTTATGCGACCTATGTAACGTCAGGACGCATGAGCACCGTCAGCAGCAGCCCCCAGACGGTTGAGTTTGCCGGCGCCAAGGGCATCACCCTGATCGCCGACGAATGGAATCGGGGCACCGATGCCGCCGGCCGGCCGAGCATTCTGATGCTGCACGGGGGCGGCCAGAACCGGTTTTCCTGGAAGAACACCGGTCAGAGGCTGGCCGACGAGGGTTTGCATGTGGTGGCCCTGGACTCCCGCGGGCACGGTGACAGCGATCGCTCACCCGATGCCGACTACGAGATCGAGACGTTGACGACCGACGTCCTGCGGGTGCTGGACGCGATCGGGCGGCCGGTGACCATCATCGGGGCGAGCATGGGCGGGTTGACCGGCATCCTCGCCGCGCACCGGGCCGGCCCGGCGAAGGTGACCCGCCTGGTGCTGGTCGACGTCGTACCCCGATTCGAGAAGGGCGGCAGCGCCCGCATCCGCGATTTCATGTTCAGCGGCCTCGAGGGGTTCGAGTCGCTGGAGGAAGCGGCCGACGCCGTCGCCGCCTACCTGCCCTACCGCAGCAAGCCCCGCAGCCCCGAGGGGCTGAAGAAGAACCTGCGCCTGCGCGACGGCCGCTGGTACTGGCACTGGGACCCGGCGTTCATGACCAAGCCCGGCGACGATCCCGAACTGCGCACCGAGAGCTTCGAGCAGGCCGCCAAGAACCTGAGGATTCCCGTCCTGCTGATCCGCGGCAAGCTCTCCGACGTGGTGAGCCCCGAGGGCGTTCGGCACTTCCTGGCCACCGTGCCGCGCGCGGAGTTCGTCGAGCTGTCCAACGCCGGGCACACCGCGGCCGGCGACGACAACGACGCGTTCAGCGACGCCGTGGTGAAATTCGTCCAACGCCACTGACCGGTTCGGTCAGTTCGCCGGCTTCTCCGCGTGCCCGCCGAATTGTTTACGCATCGCCGAGAGCGCCTTGTTGGCGAAGTCGTCGAGTGACCGCGAGGCGAAGCGCGACTGCAACGCGGTGGTCAACACCGGCGAGGGGACTCCCTCGTCGATCGCGGCGATGGACGTCCACCGTCCCTCTCCGGAGTCCGAGACGCGCCCGGAGAATTCCTTCAGCTCCGGGGATTCGTGCAGGGCGATCGCCGTCAGGTCCAAGAGCCAGGAGCCGATGACGCTGCCGCGCCGCCACACCTCGGCGACCTCGGGGATGTCGAAGTCGTACTGGTAGAACTCCGGGTTCGACAGCGGCGCCGTTTCCGCGTCACCTTCCTGGACGTGCTTGCCGATGTCGGCGTTGCGCAAAATGTTCAGCCCCTCGGCGAGCGAGGCCATCATGCCGTACTCGATGCCGTTGTGCACCATCTTCACAAAGTGCCCGGCGCCGGCCGGCCCGCAATGCAAGTACCCCTGCTCCGACGTCGCGACCTCGCCGTCGCGGCCCGGTGTGCGCGGGGCCGCGTCGACGCCCGGCGCGACGGTGGCGAAGATCGGCTCGGCGCGCGCGAACGCTTCGTCGTCACCGCCGACCATCAGGCAGTACCCACGTTCGCGGCCCCACACCCCGCCGCTGGTGCCGCAGTCCAGGAAATGAATTCCCTTCTCCGACAGCGTCTTTGCGTGGCTGATGTCGTCGCGGTAGTAGGAGTTCCCGCCGTCGATGACGATGTCGCCGGACTCGAGGGTCTTGGCCAGTTCGTCGATCACCCCGGTGGTGATCGTCCCGGCCGGCACCATCACCCACACGACGCGCGGCGCGGTCATCTTCTCGGCGAGCTCTTGCAGCGAGGACACCCCGGTGGTCTTGTCCTCCCCCGCCATCGCCTCCACCGCGTCGGGGTTGTGGTCGTACACCACGCATTCATGTCCTCCCGCGACCACGCGTCGGACGATGTTGGCGCCCATCCGGCCGAGGCCGATCATCCCAAGCTGCATGCTGTCCCTGGTCTCCTTACTGTTTCGTGGCCGTGCTGCGTGGCAGCCACGGCTCCTGCCAGGCGTGGTGGCCACGCACCAGCGCTTCGGCGGCCTCCGGCCCCCAGGAGCCTTGGTCGTAGTGGTGGATTCGACCCGGCTTGTCCAGCAACGGCTGCACGATCCGCCACGTCTCTTCGATGGCGTCCTCGCGGGCGAACAGCTGGCGATCTCCGTTGAACGCGGCGTAGAGCAGCCGTTCGTAGGGGCGTACCGGCTCGCCGAGATCCTCGGCGAACGACGAGTCCAGGTGAACGTCGTGCCACGAATCGCCGACCTGAGCGGACAGCTGCAGCCGCATCCCGGGGTCGGGGTCGATGCGCAGCACGATCTGGTTGGGATCGGGTGGGCGACGGTTGGGCAGGAACGAAAACCCGGGAACATGGTGCAGGAACATCCGGACCTCGGTGACCTTTTCCGGCAGCGCCTTGCCGGCGCGCAGGAAGATCGGCACGCCGGCCCAGCGCCAGTTGTCGATCTCGGTGCGCAGCGCGACGTAGGTCTCGGTGGTGGAATCCTTTGCCACGCCGGCGACTTCGGTATAACCGCGGTACTGCCCACGCACGCAGCGCTCCGGGTCCAGCGCGGGCATGGCCCGGAAAACCTCGGCCTTCTTGTCGTTGAGGTCGTCGTCGCCGGCGCCCACCGGAGGCTCCATGGCGACCAGCGCGAGCACCTGCAGCAGATGGTTTTGCACGACGTCGCGCAGCGCTCCCACCGCGTCGTAGAACTTGCCGCGGTCCTCGATCCCGAAGTCCTCGGCCATGGTGATGTGGATCTCGGAGATGCTCTCGCGGTCCCACAGCTTCGCCAGGCCGTTGTTGGCGAAGCGCAGGTACTGCAGTTCTTCGACGGGTTGTTTGCCCAAAAAGTGGTCCACGCGCAGGATTTGGTCTTCGTCTAGCACCGCGCGCAGCCGGGCGTTGAGGTCGCGCGCCGATTCCAGGTCGTGGCCGAACGGCTTCTCGATCGCCACCCGCGCCCGCTCCAGCAGGTCGGCCTTCGCCAGGTTCTCCACGATGGGCGCGAACAGCGCCGGCGGCATCTCGAGGTAGTAGAGCGGATGCGCGTCCGAATCGATCTTCTTGGCGAGCTGCTTGTAGAGATCGGCATCGGTGACGTCGCCGTGCAAGTAGGAGATCCGGCCGGCCAGCCGGTCGAACACCGCGTCGTCAAACTTCTCGCCCGATTTCTCGATGGCGTCGCGCGCGCGGTCCAGCAGCTGCTCGGTGGTGATGTCGTCGCTGGCCACGCCGATGATCGGGTGGTGCAGCTCGTCGCGGCGCTCGAGGCGATACAGGGCGCGAAACGTCATCTTGCGCGCCAGGTCGCCGGTGATTCCGAAGATCACCAGCAGGTCGGATGAATCACCGTCGCCGTCGGCCAAAACCGCTCCTCCCGAAAGTCACCTGATGGGACGCCCCTGAGATCACTACCCGCGGTCGGCGGACTCAACCCTAGACACTGCTCACAGGGCCGACAACCTAGCCGGACCGCGGCCTTGCAAGGATGACCGGCATGGGTGACGCGCTGCATGTCTCGGTCTACATTCTGGCCGGGTTTGCTGCGATCGAGGCCATCGGGTTGGTGGTGCTGTGGCAGCTGCTGGCGCGCAGTCAGCGCGAGCTCGACGAGCTGCGCCAGCGAAACGACGCCCGCAGCTGGTTGCTGTCGGGCGGCCGCGAAGCCGTGAAGACGGTGTGGAACACCGCCAACCTGGTGCGCAAGGAGGGCTTCGGGGCGGCAGTGCGCAGCTCGATCGAAGACCTCGCGGACTGGGCCGAGGTCGAACGGCCCGACCTCGCGCGGGTCACGCCGGACGGCCGGGTGGTGATCCTGTTCTCCGACATCGAGGAGTCCACCGCGCTGAACGAGCGCATCGGGGACCGGGCGTGGGTCAAACTGATCAGCTCGCACGACAAGCTGGTCTCGGATCTGGTGCAGCGGCGGTCCGGGCACGTGGTGAAGAGTCAGGGCGACGGATTCATGATCGCCTTCGCGCGCGCCGAAGAGGCGGTGCGCTGCGGGATCGACCTGCAACGCGCGTTGCGCAGGGACGCAAACCGCAAGCGGCACGAGGAGATTCGCGTTCGGATCGGCATCCATATGGGACGGTCGGTGCGCCGCGGCGATGACTTGTTCGGCCGCAATGTCGCCATGGCGGCGCGGGTCGCGGCACAAGCCGCCGGTGGCGAGATCTTGGTGAGTCAGCCGGTGCGGGACGCGCTTTCGGAGTCCGAGGGCATCCGTTTCGACGGCGGCCGCGACGTCGAGCTGAAGGGTTTTTCGGGCAGCTATCGGTTGTTCGCCGTTGAGCCCTCCTCCGATCCCGGCCCGGACTGAAGGCCTCCCCCTTCGTAGTCGGCCAACCGCTGATGCAGCCGATTGCGGACCTCGTCGGCGGTGTAGGCGCGTCGCTTGCGCTGATCGCGAGCCACCAGCACGCCCCCGGCGACGACGCCGGCGGCACCGGCCAGTCCCAGCCACTTCCACACACTGCGCATGAGACCAGGCTATGCGTAGTCCCCGTCGTCGCGCGCTGGTTGTGATTGACTGGTGTGCCCGCGAGGCACGGCACCGCGACGCGCAGGCGGGCTCAGGAGACGAGGAGATCGGCGAAAGCCGCAGCGGCGAACGGGCTTACACAACCATGCTCACCTTGAACCAAGCGCTCGAGGAAACCCGCACGGGCGATCTTTGGCTGTTTCGCGGCGGTTCGGGACCCGACCGTGCCATCCAGACCTTGACGAACGCCCCGGTGAACCACGTAGGCATGACGGTGGCCATCGACGACTTGCCGCCGCTGATCTGGCACGCCGAACTGGGCGACAAGCTCGCCGACCTGTGGACCGGGACGAACCACCGGGGCGTGCAACTCAACGATCTGCAGCAGTCCGTCTTGCAGTGGTCCCAGCGCTACCACCAGCGGTGCTGGCTGCGCCAGCTGACGCCGCCGGCCAACCGCGAGCAAGAGAACAAGCTGCTGCGCGTCATCGCCCGCATGGACGGCACCGCGTTTCCGACCACCATGCGCCTGACCGGCCGGTGGTTGCGCGGCCGCCTGCCGAACGCGTACGACTGGGCGCGCGGAATCCCGTTCGTGGACAGGAAGGTTCGAGAGTCGACGCTGCGGCGCAAGGAGCGCCAGCGCCTCGGCCTGGAGGCCGCCTACTGCGCGGAAACGGTGGCCATCACCTACGAGGAAATGGGTTTGATGGCCACGGAGAAGTACTCGAACTGGTTTGACCCCGGCTCGTTCTGGAGCGGTGACAGCCTGCCGCTCACACCGGGATACGCGCTGGGCGACGAAATCGAGATCGTAGTGGCCGGCTAGCTTGGGGGGAAGGGTGTCTGACCACGTACCACGTGTGCCCGTTGACGGTGTCGCACTGACGGCCATCGGCGTCGCCGTCATTCGCGCTCGCGAGTCCAGGCGGCCCGATCGGCTATATGACGACCCGCTCGCGCATCATTTCGTCGATGCGGCGCGCGCGGGCTTCACCGCGGAGCGTTGGGCACAACTGGAATCGCTGGCGGACCAGTTCTTTGACGGCCGCACCGTTGGGGTGCGGTTGGTCGATGATCGCCTTCGCGAAGCCGTGGAGGCAGGCGTCAATCAAATCGTGCTGTTGGGCGCGGGATTGGACACGCGGGCATTCCGGATGGGATGGCATCGGCGAGTCGCGGTCTTCGAGATCGACTTAGCCGAGCTGTTTGCGTTCAAAGAGCCGGTTGTGCAGGGGGCCGGGGCGGTGCCGGATTGCCAGCGACATGTCGTAGCCGCCGATCTGCGCGGCGACTGGGTTACGCCACTGTGCGAGAACGGCTTTCGTGAGGACGAACCGTCATATTGGGTTGACGAAGGCACGCTCGGTTTCCTGACGCAAGAGTGGAACCAGCACGTTGTGCGGACTCTGACGGGATTGTCCGCGCGAGGCAGTCTCTTCGGTGTCGGCCGTTTTATCAGCGACCCCGATGATGCCCGGTACCGGGATCTGCGAACCCTCGTTGCCGGGGAGGCAACCGTCCCCGCGACGGCGACCAACCCGGGCGACGGTGCTGAGTTCGACACCGAGCGATGGCTCAACGACCTCGGGTGGGACACCGAGTTCCGCAGCTGGAACGATCAGATCGCGCCGTTCGACCGGGACGTCACCGTCGCTGATTCTCGGGTCGGCACTATCGCGGCGCGGCGACGTTGATGGTCCAAGGCCGGCCGCCGACATCCGTGGCCGGCGGCTAGCCGACCGACATCTCGCCCATCTCGGACCATCCGGTGGCATCGATCGTCTGGTTGATGATCTTCGGCGTCGACTTCAACGCCTGCGGAAGTTCTTGCATGGCGCGTTTGAAGTGATCGCTGTTGACGTGGACACCGCCCGCCTCATCGTCGCGGAACGCCTCCACCAGGACGTACTCCGCCGGGTTGTCCAGGCTGCGCGACCACTCGAACCACAGGTTGCCTTCCTCGGCGCGAGTCGCCGCCGTGAACGCGGCGACGAGTTCAGGCCACCGGTCGGTCCAGTCGGGTTTGGTTTCGAACTTGACGACGATGAAGATCATTGCGGCCCCGCCTCGGTTCGCCGATTTCGGTGTGCCCGCACCGCGGGCAGCGCCAGCCTATCTGGCGGCGGGCACTGCCGCGGCGGGTTGTCGGGCGCGTTTCCGGTCAGCGAAGGCGGCAGCAAAGTGTTCTCACGAGTCACAAGCAACCCACGAGAAACTTTCGCCGCGGCGCGCACTTCCGCCACTTTTCCGAAGGCAGTGTCGTAGCTCACACACGACTCGGTGATCGTGTCATTTCACTATTGTGCCGGCCCATGGGATGGCCGCCGCCAATCGTCGGAAAGAACCGATAAATGGCCGACGGCACCTATTTCATTTGTTATGAATCCGCAATTACCGCGCTGTCGAACAAATACAATTAAAGTGCCGGCGGGGCGTCCATCGGCGGCGCCGGAGCGTCGATCAAAACGGCGGGCTCTTCCGGCGGGGGCGCGGGCGCGTCGGCCGGCGGAGGGGCGTCGGGCGGAGGCGGCAAAGCGTCCGCCGGCGGAGGGGCGTCGGGCGGAGGCGGCAACGCGTCCGGCGGCGGGGGGGCGTCCGGCGGCGGCGGCAACGCGTCCTCCAACTCCATCGGAAGGAACATGTGGTGCGTGAATCCGGCCTGGTAGGCGCCGGGGCCGCCCACGTGGACGCCGCCGCGCTCACCGCTGGCCACCGACGTCCCGTCGGGCAGCGTCACCGCGGTGTGGCCACCGTTCCATCCGATGACCAAGGCGTTGGGCGCGGTCCCGTATTGGAACCCTCGCGCCAGCAACGCCGCTTCTTCGTTTCCGGTATTAAATCGATCCCCAAAAACTGGCCTATCGGTTGCGGCATTCGCAATCCACGAAGCGAGTCCCGAACAATCGGTCCCGGCGGGAGAATCTCCGCCCGCGATATACGGCGTGCCGGAGACCTGATTGATCAACGACATCAATGTAGCAATAACGACCATGGGCAGCGAGGCTAGCAATAACATATATTGCCAACCAAAATTTGTGGCGCACGTCATTCGCTAAACCAACAATGACCTGTGCCGCAGCTAAAGCAAATTTATTACACACGGGTATATTTTTGGCGGCAAATTGCCCGCATTTAGGTGATTCCGTTTCAGGGCGATACCCCGGTCGCGTCGCCCATCAGGCGGGGTCGGGGCCCCGTTCGCTTTGCGCAATCTCGCGGTCAACGTCGGCCTGGTCCCGCTTCGCGCGCGCCTGTGCGCGCTGCACCCCTTCGTCGGCGCGCCGCAATCGCGCGCGTTCCTGCTCTTCGCTCGTGCCCTCGCGTTCGTCCGCGCGCTGCTCACGTTCGTCCGCCACCCGCTCGCGCTCGTCGGCAATCTGGTCGCGCTGATCGGCGACCCGGTCCCTTCTGCCGGCCAGAAATTCGCGCTTTCGGAGCTCAGCCTCCCGCCGGACCAGGGCCCTTTCGCGGTCCTCGAGCGCGTCGGCCCCGCATTCCGGCTCCTCGGACGGATCGGCGCGGTCGTCTGCGGCCACAGTTCACCCTAACGCCGGGAGTGCCGACCGTTGGCGCCGCCAAACGCGCCTGATCAAAGCGGGCCTGGCCCGCGACGGTGCCTGCTCAGATGGGCGTCCATATCCCGTTGTTCCACAGGCCCCAATCGGCGTCAGTCAGGTTCCACATCAGTTGAGCCCCCGGCGCCCACGCGGGTTGAGGTGGCTGCGGCGGCGCCCACGCCGGCGGGGGTCCCCAGGGGCCCCAGCCCGACGGGGCGGTCGGACCGCCCGGATGTTGCCAGTCGTGGCAGCGATTCCAGTCCCAGTCCAAGACGTTGCCCCAGGCCGGGTTCCACGGCTCGCCCGGGCACCAGTGGTCGGTGGGCGCCGGTGCCGCCTGCGCGTGCGGGCCGCCGGCCAGTCCCAACGCGGACAATGCCAACAAGCTGCCCACCAGCACGCGCATAGCCCGCCTCGGCCACGGTCCCGTTCGCTTGACAGTTGCCATCTCCCAAGGATTTCCCTGGACCGGGATCCGGGCAAGTAGTTGTTCGGGCCGTCTGGAACCCCAGGCCCCCTCGATCACTTCCTTCGCCCGGTTACCTACGAGTTCGTAGCGGGCTTCGACCGCATCGCGCCCCGGATAACTCAGGCATCGAAGAGTGCGATGCCCGCATCGACCGACGCAGCCTTCAACCGCTTGTCTCTCGTCCACAGCTGCGCGCCTTCAACCAGGGCGACGGCGGCCATGAGATGGACGTCGACCGCACTGAGACCGCGTCCATACAGTTTGCGTTGACCGGTGAGGTGAAGGATCTCGGCGTGCTGGACGGTCGGAAACTGGCGAAGATTCGCGAGGAGGTCGAGCACCACCTCACGTCGCGAGATCGACCCCAGCGCCAGCTCTTCGATGACCAGCGCATGACAGCCAACTTGGTCGATCTCCAGCAGCTTGACTAGCCGCAACTCCGCGGTGTGTAGATGATCGATCCACACCGCGGTGTCAACGAGGATCATCCAGTCCCACGGCGGCGCCGGGGAGCGGCCACCGCCCCGGCATCCGTCCCGCCGAGCGCGGCAAGTCGGCGAGCGCTTTCCACCCTGATCAGCGTCTGCAATCCCTCGCGGAGCAACGCGACGTTCTCGCGCACGCCGGTCAACTCAGCAGCCTTGGCCAACAGGTCGTCGTCGATCGTGACTGTGGTCCGCATCTGCACCTCCGCGAGCATCATTGATGCTATTCATGATGCCACGTCGGCGCCTTTCCGTCGAGGCGTTCGTCCGCCTCATCGTGGCCCCCGGCGATCAGAGCCCGAACTTGGCGCGCGCCTCGTCCGTGACCGGAGTGAACAGGTTGACGAGGTTTCCGTCGGGATCCCGGAACAGCAGTGCGCGGTTGCCCCAGGGCATGGTCGTCGGGGTCGTCACGACCTCGGTGACACGCTCGCGCAGCCGCTCGAACTCGGCGTCCACGTCCTCGACGAGGAATTCCACGATGGCGCTGCGGTTCGCCGCCGGCTCGGCCGATCCCGCCCCGAACAGGGGCACCGTCTTGTCGCTACCGATGGCCAGCGTGCCGGCCGGGGTCGGAATCTCCGCGAATAACTCGTTGCCCCACACGGCCGCGATCTGGGTGACCATCTCGTAGAAACCCACCAGCCGCTTGACGTCGGCGGTGATGATGCGGGTCGATACGAACTTCATGCGGTCCTCCTGCAGGCCCCTAGCGGTGTGGGTGTCGTGCGCGAAGGATGCTAACCGCCACCCCCGACACGGCGGCGGTCATCGGGCCGGCAGGGTTCTCCTGGCCTGCATCGTGACGCCCAGGACTGTGTTCGCCAGGTCCGGCCGACTCTTCGCGAAGGCACGAATCGTGCGATAAAACGACCAAAGTTGGCGAGGCGTAGGGATTTTCGGTACCCAGGCCAACTCCCAATGAATCCCATTGATCGGGTCGTCGAAGAACACCGCGTAGTAGCCGGGCCAGTACTGCGGGTACTCCTTCGGCTCGTCGGTGACGGGGATCGCGCGTTCGACCAAGAATTCACGATGGAAGCGGTCGACCTCGGTCCTGCTGCGCGCCCACAACGCGATGTGGTTGATGCCGACCGCCTGGTCGGAGTGCGTCAACTTGTCGCCGGTGCGGGCGGGCTGGATGCCGATGTAGCTGTGCGGGTTGACATTACGGGTCATGTAATACGTCGACTGGTATTCCATGTTGAGCGACGAGAAGCTGCTGTAGCCGAGCCAGCCGAACAACGCGTCGTAGAACGCGATCGAGTCGTCGTAGTCCAGCACCGCGAACTCGACGTGACACACACCCCGCCACCGCATAGCGCCTCCTCCGTGTTGCCGTTGACGCGATCGCCTCACCGGTAAACGTCGCGGCGATGCGCGATGTGGATGACGCGGACCACCACCCGTTCGTCGAAGATCCGGTAAATGACGCGAAACTCGCCCCTGCGCGCCGAGTATCGCCCTTCCAACTGGCCGCGAAGCGGCTTGCCCACCCGCTGCGGGTTCTCCGCGAGCGGACCCCGAATGAACTCCCAGCAAGCAATGGCCACTGACTCGGGCAACAAATGAGTGAGCGCCCTCTTCGCAGCTGCCGTCATCTCGATTCGATACGTCACCGCGGGAGCCGGCCGACAGCACGCATCTCCTCGGTCACCTGATCGAGTGTGTAGAGCGCGCCGTCCTCTGCCTCTGACTCTGCCGCTCGGACTTCGCGCATCAAGTCTTGATCGCTGAGGATGGCCAGAGTTTCCATAATCGAATCGAAGTCATCCGCGCTGAGAATCACCGCCGCGCGGCGACCTTGCCTGGTGACCTCGATGCGCTCATGGGTCCGGACGGCCTCGTCGACCAGCTTGGAAAGGTTGGCTCGGACCTCGGCCAGCGGAAGCGTCGACATGTACAGAATTCTAGCGCGTTATAGGACAAGTCGAGGTTCTCGACCTAGGGGTCGAATCGGAAATCCCCCGTCACCGTCGGGCAAGATCATTCCTCGTCCCAAAGTTCTCGGTAGAACCGAATCCGTTCCAGGTCTGGTTCGATTCCGTAGGCCCCGAAAAACAGGTGGTCGTAGCTCTTCCCGAAGTTCGCATCCCAACTGATGCTGTAGGTCGCGATAGCCAAGTCGGCCCATCGATCCGCAACACCAAGCCGGCTGAGATCGACGTGCCCGGCGAACTCACCCGCGCTGTCCAGCAGGGTGTTCGGCACGCACGGATCGCCGTGACAAACCACCAGGCTCGCCGACGCCGGCGCTGACGGCTCGCGTGACGACCAGCTGCCACGGTAAGGACAGCCGTCCACCGGCAACGTGTCGTGGAACCGGCGTAACCCCATGGCGATCGCCCGAACGGCAACCTCCGGATCGCCGCGCCATCGGACATCGCAAGCCGGTGTCGCGTCGATCGCCTCGGTTACCAGCCAAGCAGCGTCCCCGTCCTCACCGAAATCAAGGACTCCGGGAACTGGGACGAACTGACCCGCCCACCGCAGCTTCTCGGACTCCACGGCGAGATCCACATCGCCGCGTACCGCGGGGCGCACGCCAGCATAGGACTGCCACTTGATGTAACGGGTCCCCTTCTGACCACGAGACCGAAACGTCAACCCGTCCAGCTCATTACGCCAAACGAGCTCAATCTTGTCCGTCCCGGCAAGATCCAAGACCCGGCCCGGGATGTCTATGGCGGCGTCAGGGACACCTGCTGTCACCCGTCCCTCGCTCATCCTTGACCGCAGACGGTCACACGTTGAACCGGAACTCCACCACGTCACCGTCGGCCATGACGTAGTCCTTGCCCTCCATGCGGACCTTGCCGGCCGCCTTGGCCGCCGCCATCGAACCCGCGGCGATCAGGTCGTCGTAGGACACGATCTCGGCCTTGATGAAGCCTTTTTCGAAGTCGGTATGGATCACCCCGGCGGCCTTGGGAGCGGTGTCGCCCTGGTGAATCACCCAGGCGCGCGCCTCTTTTGGGCCCGCCGTCAGGTAGGTCTGCAGCTTGAGTGTGTGAAAACCGGCCCGCGCCAACGCATCCAGCCCCCGCTCGGTTTGCCCGATGGACTCGAGCAGCTCGGCGGCGGACTCGTCGTCGAGCTCCTGCAGCTCGGCCTCGATCTTCGCGTCCAGAAACACCGCGTCGGCGGGGGCGACCATCGCGGACAGCTCGGCCTTGCGGGCGTCGTCGGTCAGCACTGACTCGTCGGCGTTGAACACGTACAGAAACGGCTTGGTGGTCATCAGGTTCAGCTCGCGCAGCAGGGACGCGTCGACGCCGGCCGCGAACAGCGTCTTGCCCGAGTTCAGCACGGCCTCCGCGGCGACGGCCGCCTCATGCACGGGCTTGCGCTCCTTGTTGTTGCGGGCTTCCTTCTCCAGCCGCGGCACGGCCTTTTCCAGGGTTTGCATGTCGGCGAGGATCAGCTCGGTCTCGATCACCTCGATGTCCGAGCGCGGATCGACCTTGCCGTCGACGTGCACGACGTCGTCGTCGGCGAACACCCGCACCACCTGACAGATCGCGTCACACTCGCGGATGTTGGCCAGGAACTTGTTGCCCAGCCCGGCGCCCTCGGACGCGCCCTTCACGATCCCGGCGATGTCGACGAATGTGACCGGCGCCGGCACGATTTTCTCGGAATCGAACATCTCCGCCAGCTTGTCCAGCCGCGGATCGGGCAACGGAACGACGCCCTCGTTGGGTTCGATCGTCGCGAACGGGTAGTTGGCCGCCACCACGTTGTTCCGGGTCAGCGCGTTGAACAAAGTGGACTTGCCGACGTTCGGCAGGCCGACTATTCCCAGGCTCAGGCTCACAGGGAGCCAAGTCTAGGGGCACGGCGGCGTGGGCCTCACGCGGCCGATGGTGCGCGACAATGGGGCACGCCACAGGATCGCTACGAGGTATTTACGAGCCTTTCGGTCCATTCCCGGTACGGTCTACATGTGTCAGCACAGCGGGCTAGTGCGACGGTGGATGGTGCTCACCGTTCGGTCCACCCCAACATCCCAGGCGCCCCCTGGTATGCGGCCCTGCTTATCGCCGTCACCGCGACAGCTATCGGCTACGGAATCGACGCTGGTCACAAGGAACTGACCCACGTCTTCGCGGGCTTCTATATAGCGGGTTGCGTGGCGGCGGTGCTCGCGGTGCGCCAGGACGGCATTTTCACCACCATCATCCAGCCGCCGCTGATCCTGTTCTGCGCGGTGCCCGGTGCCTACTGGCTGTTCCACGACGCCAAGGTCGGCCGCCTCAAAGACCTGCTGATCAATTGCGGCTATCCGCTCATCGAGCGCTTCCCGCTCATGCTGGGCACCGCCGGCGCCGTCCTGGCGATCGGGCTGGCCCGCTGGTATTTCGGAAACGCCCAGGGCGCGAAGGCGGCGAGCACCGCGGCCGATTCCGCCGGCGCCACCGGTGTCGACGTCAAGTCCTTCTTCAACAGCATCGGCGCCAAATTGCAGTCGGCGCTGCAGCCCGATGCCGACGACAGCGACGAGGCCACCGAGTCGCGCCGCGGCCGCACGTCGGGCTCGTCGGCCAGGACCCGACGAACGGCGCGTGACGGTCGCTCCGCCACGCGTTCCACGCGTTCTCGCTCCCGGCATGCGCGACCGCCCCTCGACGACGAGTCGGTCGAGCGGCCCGAGCGCCCAAGGCGCAGCACTCGTCGGTCGGCCCGCGACTACGACGCCGAACCGCCCCGTCGGTCACGGCGCCGGCCCAGGCCGGAGGGCGACCCGGACTTGCGCGGCCAAGCCCCCCGGGAGCCGCGCCGCGAGCCGCGCACCCGCCGCAATCCCTACGAGCGCCCCTACGACCGGCCCGCGCCCCGCGGCAGCCGTTTCGACGGCTTTGAGCCGTACGGCGACAGGTACGAGGAGAGCCGCGAGCCCTACGAGCCGCGGCGCCGGCGGCCGCCGTCGACCGGGAGCGGCGGCACGCATCACCCCATCTCGCAGGTCCGCTACCGTGGCGGCACCCAGGACCAACCGCGGGAGCCGCACACCGAGCGCCGGAGTCGCTCACGCACAGCGGGTCGCGCGCACGGGCGGCCCGCGGCGGAATCCTGGGAGTACGACGTCTAACGGCGCGGCCCGGCGTAGCGGGTCACCGCCAGCGGTCCAAGGCCCTCAGAGGGCTGAGCGGATCTCGCGCGGCAGCGCGAACACGAGGGTCTCGTGCGCGGTGGTGACCGGTTGCACCAGGTCAAAGCCGCACTCAGCGAGCCGCTCGAGCACCCCTTGCACCAAGACCTCGGGAACGGACGCCCCGGACGTGACTCCGACCGTGGTGACACCTTCGAGCCAGGCCGGGTCGATGTCGTCGGCCCAGTCGACCAGGTGGGCCGCGGCGGCCCCGCCGCCCAACGCCACTTCCACCAGGCGCACCGAGTTCGACGAATTGCGCGACCCGACGACGATCACCAGCTCGCACTCCGGCGCCATCGCCTTGACCGCAACCTGCCGGTTTTGGGTGGCATAGCAGATGTCGTCGCTCGGCGGGTCCTGCAGCTTGGGGAATCGTTGCCGCAGCCGTTCGACGATTTCCATGGTCTCGTCGACCGACAGCGTGGTCTGGGAGAGCCACACCACCTTGTCCTCGTCGCGGACCGTCACGTTGTCCACGGCGGCGACCCCGTCGACCAGCTGCACATGGTCGGGCGCCTCCCCGGCGGTGCCGACGACCTCCTCGTGGCCCTCGTGGCCGATGAGCAGGATGTCGTAGTCGTTGCGGGCGAATCGCCGGGCCTCGTTGTGCACCTTGGTGACCAGGGGGCAGGTGGCGTCGATGGTGTGCAGGTTGCGTTCGGCGGCCGCCGAGTGCACCGAGGGGGCGACGCCGTGCGCGGAGAACACCACGATGGCGCCTTCGGGCACCTCGTCGGTCTCCTCGACGAACACCGCACCGGCCTTCTCCAGCGTGCTGACCACGTGCCGGTTGTGCACGATCTCGTGACGCACATAGACCGGCGGCCCGTGCTTTTCCAGCGCGCGCTCCACGGTCTCGACGGCCCTGTCCACGCCCGCGCAGTAACCGCGCGGCTCGGCCAGGAGCACGCGCTTGCGGGTCGGGGGGACGGCGACCGAGCTGGCTGCGCCAAGAATCCCCATGTCGACGGTCGAGGGCATGTCCCCCAGGGTACGTTCTGCCGACACGGGGCTGCCAGCTCGCGGCGGCGGGCTTGGAGTTAGCCGCCGCTTAAGGCAATCTTGGACCCATGGCTACTGCACCGTATGGGGTTCGGCTGCTGGTCGGCGCGGCGACGGTCGCCGTTGAGGAGACCATCAGGCTGCCGAAAACCATCCTGATGTACCCGATGACACTGGCCAGTCAGGCGGCGCACATCGTGATGCGCTTCCAGCAAAACCTCGCCGAGCTGGTGATCAAGGGGGACAGCACCCTCGAGTCGATTTTCCCGCCCAAGGACGAGAAGCCGGAATGGGCGACGTTCGACGAGGACGTGGACGACGCGATCGACGGGGCTTATGCCACGGTGACCGACGGCGGCGAGGGCGAACGCCGGGCCGAGGGACGGTTCGCGCTGTACTCGGTGGCCGACGCGCACGAAGATGCCAGCGCGCTGACCAAACCCGCCCGCCCATCGAAGAAGCCGGCGGCCGGTGCCTCGGTTTCGCAACCGGCGGTGGCCGCCGAACTGGACTACTCGGCGCTGACGTTGGCGCAGTTGCGGGCCCGTCTGCAATCGCTGAGCGTGGATGAACTCGAAGACCTGCTGGCCTACGAGCAGGCGACCAAGGGCCGCGCCCCGTTCCAGACGTTGCTCGCCAACAGGATCACGCGCGCGAACGCGAAGTGACCCGAGCCAATACGTCCGAACCGAATTCCGCGGAAAACCCTTTTCCGGTGCGCGCGGTGGCGATCCGGGTGGCCGGCTGGATCGACAAGCTGGGCACCGTCTGGGTGGAGGGTCAGCTCGCCCAGGTCTCGATGCGGCCGGATTCCAAGACCGTGTTCATGGTGCTGCGTGACCCCGCCGCCGACATGTCGCTGAGCGTGACGTGCCCGCGCGACCTGGTGCTGAATGCGCCGGTGAAGCTGGCGGAGGGCACGCAGGTGGTGGTGTGCGGCAAGCCGTCGTTCTACACCGGTCGCGGCACGTTTTCGTTGCGGCTCAGCGAGATTCGCGCGGTGGGGGTCGGAGAGCTGCTGGCACGCATCGATCGGCTGCGCAGGCTGTTGGACGCCGAAGGGCTTTTCGATCCGCGGCTCAAGCGCCCAATCCCCTTCCTGCCCAACATGATCGGCCTGATCACCGGCCGGGCGAGCGCGGCCGAGCGCGACGTGAGGACGGTGGCGGCGGGACGCTGGCCTGCGGTGCGTTTCGCGGTGCGCAACACGGCGGTCCAGGGGCCCAGCGCGGTTGCGCAGATCGTCGACGCCCTACGTGAGCTCGACCGCGACGCCGATGTCGACGTCATCGTCCTCGCCCGCGGTGGCGGCAGCGTCGAGGACCTGTTGCCGTTTTCCGACGAGACGCTGTGCCGCGCGATCGCGGCGTGCCGCACTCCGGTGATCAGCGCCGTCGGCCACGAGCCCGACAATCCGCTGTGCGATCTGGTCGCCGATCTGCGTGCGGCCACCCCGACAGACGCGGCCAAGAAGGTGGTTCCCGACACCGCGGCCGAACAGCGGCTGATCGACGACCTGCGCCGGCGCAGCGCGCAGGCGTTGCGCAACTGGGTGTCTCGCGAGCAACGCGCCCTGGCCCAGATACGCAGCCGCCCGGTGCTCGCCGAGCCACTGACGGCGCTGACGGCGCGCGCCGAGGAGATTCACCGCGCCCGGTCGGCGATCCGCCGCGACATCACCCGGCTGGCCGCCACCGAAACCGAGCGGATCGGCCATCTGGGCGCGCGGCTGGCGACGCTGGGCCCGGCCGCCACATTGGCGCGCGGCTATGCGGTCGTGCAATCGGTCGGTCCCGCCGAGAGCCGGGTGCTGCGTTCGGTCGACGACGCGCCGACGGGCACCCGCTTGCGGGTGCGGGTGGCCGACGGCGCCGTGGCCGCCGTCAGCGAGGGGCCGGCCGATGGCCCGTAAGAACGACGGCGGGGACGGCCCCGCCGAGCCGGAGGGGACCGAATCCATTACACCTATTAGTCAGCTGGGCTACGAAGCGTGCCGGGACGAACTGATCGAGGTCGTGCGGCTACTGGAGCAGGGCGGGCGGGACCTCGATGCGTCGCTGCAGCTATGGGAACGAGGCGAACAGCTGGCTAAACGCTGCGAGGAGCATTTAGCTGGCGCCCGCAAGCGGATCGAGGACGCGCTCGCCTCCGGCGACGCCGACGACGCCTGAGACCCGCAACATCGGAGGGCCGCGTTGAAAGATTTTTTCCGAACTGGAACACGTTTCAGTTATGATTTCGCGCATGGGTGATGCATCGCTGACGGCCGAGCTCGGCCGCGTCCTGGTCACCGGGGGGTCCGGATTCGTCGGCGCCAACCTGGTGACCACCCTGCTCGACCGCGGGCATCAGGTCCGCTCGTTTGACCGCGCCCCCTCGCCGCTACCGGAGCATCCCCAGTTGGAGGTGCTGCACGGAGACATCACCGACACGGCCGTGTGCGCCCGAGCGGTCGACGGCATCGACACGGTGTTTCACACCGCGGCGATCATCGACCTGATGGGCGGCGCGTCGGTGACCGAGGAGTACCGCCAGCGCAGCTTCGGGGTCAACGTCGGGGGCACCGAGAACCTGGTCCGCGCCGGGCAGGCGGCCGGGGTGCAGCGCTTCGTCTACACCTCGTCGAACAGTGTCGTGATGGGCGGCCAGAACATCGCGGGCGGCGACGAGACGCTGCCCTACACCGACCGGTTCAACGATCTGTACACCGAAACCAAAGTGATCGCCGAGCGATTTGTATTGGGCCAGAACAATGTTGACGGCCTCCTGACGTGTGCGATTCGGCCCAGCGGCATCTGGGGCCGCGGCGACCAGACGATGTTCCGCAAGCTGTTCGAGAGCGTGATCGCCGGTCACGTCAAGGTGTTGATCGGCCGCAAATCGGCCCGGTTGGACAACTCCTACGTGCACAACCTGATTCACGGTTTCATCCTGGCGGCCCAGCATCTGGTACCAGGCGGCACCGCACCCGGTCAGGCGTACTTCATCAACGACGCCGAGCCGATCAACATGTTCGAGTTCGCGCGGCCGGTGATCGAGGCCTGCGGCGAGAATTGGCCCCGCGTCCGGGTGAACGGCCCCGTCGTGCGCGCGGCGATGACGGGTTGGCAACGGCTGCATTTCCGGTTTGGGATACCCGCGCCGCTGCTCGAGCCACTGGCCGTCGAGCGGCTGTACCTGGACAACTTCTTCTCGATCGCCAAGGCGTCTCGTGACCTCGGCTATCAACCGTTGTTCACCACGGAGCAGGCGCTGTCGGAATGCCTGCCGTACTACGTGGGCATGTTCGAGCAGATGAAGCGAGAGGCGTTGACGGCCAAGGCATCCGGTTAGCGAAAGCTCACCATCTCGCTGCCCCAGGCGGCGCGGATGTTCGCGTCGACGTCATGGGCGAGGGTGTCCTTCTTGCCGATGAGCAGGCAGGCACGATCGGTCGCCCGGTAGCGCGGCCATTCCGGCTCGCCGGGGGGTCCCGCGGGCGCGCCGTGCGCGGCGAAATTGATCCATCGGGTGCGCACCCTTTTGGAGACCGCCTTGGCGGTTCTGGTGCCGCCGAGCTTCAGCGTGGGATCCTTGGGCGCACCGAGAGTCCCCCAGACGTAAGGCAATTCGGTGGCGTGCGCGGCTCCGACCGTCAGCAGCCTCAACAACGGGGTCGAGTAATCGAACCGGTACAGATACACCGGTGCCGCGTGGGCGTGTCCCTCGGCCAGCCACACCGAGGGCATCCGGAAGCCGACGTCGGTGGCGATGCTCAAACTCCGCGCCTTGCGCCGCAATCGCGAATACGCCGAGCCGATCTCCTCCTCGGTGGGCAACTGCAGATCGGGTTGCTCGGCGGCGATCTGGTTGAACATCGAGGTGATCGCGCTCGGGGTGATCGGCATCAGCGGCGAGCGCATCAGCCGGAAGAGGGCCGCCTCGTGTTTGTTGGTGCCGATGATCAGCGGGACCGGGTGGGTGCGGCCCTCCTGCGCCAGCTTGACCGGGTAGTCGCCCAGCACGTCGCCGTCGACGATCGGCACGAACGCCAGCGTCCCCGGGTTGCGCGCCGGCACTTCGTCGAACACCTCTTGCGACGCGGCCAGGATCGCCGCCATCGGCAGGTCGACCAACCGCTGCGCCTCCGACGGGGCGATTCCCAGTTTGCCGAGGAAGGCCTGGGTGACCCGGTGCGCGCGGTCGCGGTCGTACACCGAGGTGGCCGGCGAGCTCTGCGCGATCGCGCCGGCGAACAGGCCCTCGGCCGCCGGGCTGGCCAGCAGCGTGGTGACGATGCCCGCCCCGGCGGATTCACCGAACAGCGTGACCCGGTGCGGATCGCCGCCGAAGGCGGCGACGTTGTCGCGCACCCACTCCAGCGCCGCGAGCGCGTCGCGCAGCCCGACGTTCGAGTCGAACCGTCGCCCCGCGGTGTCCAACGACGTCAGGTCCAGGAAGCCGAGCACGCCGAGCCGATAGTTGACCGTCACCACGACGACGTCGCCGTGGCTGACCAACCTGCTGCCGTCATAGAGCGTCTGGCTGCTCGATCCCAGGACATAGGCGCCGCCGTGCAGCCACACCAGGACCGGTTTGGCGTCGCCGGGCCGGGTCTCGGAGGATGCCCAGACGTTGAGCCGCAGGCAGTCCTCGCCTTGCGGCGCGCCCAGATCCAGCGGCATGTTGGGGAAGACCGGTTGCGGGCAGGCCGGCCCGAACACGGTGGCGTCAGCGATCTCGGTCCAGCGCTCGGGCGGTTGCGGCGCCCGGAAACGTAGGTCGCCCACCGGCGCCGCCGCGTAGCGGATGCCCTTCCATGCCTTGACGCGGCCGTCGTCGACGCCGCGGACCGGGCCGTTGCTGGTTTCGACCACCAGGTCGTCGATCGCCATGCGCGTGCACAATCTCCCGAGTGAGCTCAACAGGGTCGTTACGCCATTATCGTCGACGATCAGGCCGACGATGCCGGCTCACCGCCGCCACCGTGCCGCACATGCGCGCAGATGCCGGTCAGTGCCTCGAACAACAGCCGGTTCAGCCGCTGGATCTGTTCCTCGTCCAGTGCCGAGGGTGCCCACGTCCATGTCGTGTGCAGGCGCTGGCCGGTACCGGTATCCAGGAGGGCGGCGTTGAATTCCACGGTGTGGCCGAGCGGCGTGGGTATCGCCGACGCCGCGGGGATGGTCGCCATGGCGTCCTCGTCGACCCGCCAGAGATTTTCGGACAGAACGGCCGCATCGGCGTCAAACCGCCCGAGGTAGTTGAATTCGATGGTCGGCTCCGAACCAGCCAGTCCCACTTCGGGATTCAAATAGCGCAGGAGACCGTAGGTCAGACCGTCAGGCATGGCGCGAAGCCGTTCCAAAGCCGCCGCGATCAACGGCCCCAGCGCGGCCCCGCCGGCGGCTACGTGCGCCCACGGCAATTCGCCCACCGTCAGCGCCACCGGGTACTTACTGGTGAACCATCCCACGGTGCGCGACAGGTCGACGTCGCGCCGCAGTTCTTCGGCGCGGCCGTGACCTTTGACGCTGATACCGATCGGTGCGCCGGCGGCGCCGAGGAATTCGTTCCAGGCCAACCCGAACGCGATCAACAGAACGTCTTGCACCCCGGCGTGAAACGCGGCCGACACCTCGCCCAGCAACTGGTGAGTGGTCTCGATATCCAGCGTCGCCAACAGGTGACCAGCGCGGGCGTAGGTGTCGACCGCCGGTTGCACCGCGGGCAACGCGGCGGGCGTCGCCAGCAATTGGCGCCATGCGTCGGCCAGGTCCACGACCGCCGGGCTGCGCGCGTGCTCACTCAGTACCGCCGCCCACCGCGCGAACGACGTTCCACCAGTGGGCAATTCGACCGGCTGCCCGTGGTGATGTTGCGCCCATGCAATGTTCAAGTCTTCGAACAGGATTCGCCACGACGGCACATCCACGGACAGGTGGTGAATCATCAACGCCAACTGGCCCGTGTTCGGCACCCACAACGCGGTGAACATCGCCCCGGCCGCCGGATTCAACCGCGACCGGGCGGCCACGAGCGCCTCGTCGGACAGCGCATCCACCGACTGCAGGCAGGCGCGGGCGTCCACGGCCCCTACCTCGGGCACCCACAGCGACCAATCCCCGTCCCCGGTGTCCGCGGCGCGCAGCCGCAGCATGGCGTGGCGGTCCAGCAGGGCTTGCAACACGACGACGACGTCGGCCTCGGTCACTCCGGGGGGAGCTTGCAGCACCACCGTCTGGTTGTACTCATCGACCGGACCGTCAAAATCGTGTAGCCAGCGCATGATCGGGGTGGCCACCACCGCACCGACGCCCTCGTCGACCTCCGCCGCCTCGCCATCGAGCAAGACGGCCACCTGCGCAAGCCGGGCCACCGTCTGCTCGACGAAGACATCGCGCTGTCGACACGCCACACCGGCCGCGCGCGCCCGGGCCACCACCTGCATCGACAACACGCTGTCCCCGCCCAGGTCGAAGAACGAGTCGTCCACGCCGACCCGATCGACACCGAGGACCTGGGCATAGATGTCGGCGAGGACCTGCTCTACCGCGTCTCCCGGGGCGCGGTAACGGTCGGCGTCCCGGTACTCCGGTGCCGGCAGGGCGCGTGCGTCGAGTTTGCCGTTGACCGTCAGCGGCAGAGCCTGCAGCCCCACGACCGCGGCCGGCACCATATATTCCGGCAATCGATCCGCCAGTTGCGCGCGCACCTTGACCGGATCGGCGGTCCCGGTGACGTAGCCGACCAGGCGCTTGTCGCCGGGACGGTCCTCACGGGCGATCACGGCAGCCTGCTCGACGCCGTCCATCGCGCCGAGTGCCGCCTTGACCTCGCCCAACTCGATGCGATATCCGCGGATTTTGACCTGCTCATCCGCGCGGCCCACATACTGCAGCTCACCGTCAGCGTCCCAGCGCACCAGATCGCCCGTGCGATACATACGTTGACCGGGCGCCTGGGCATCGCCGAACGGGCACGCCACGAACCGCGACGCCGTCAACCCGGACCGGCCCCAGTATCCGGAGGCCACTCCCGCACCGGCCACATACAGCTCACCGACGGCGCCCGCCGACACCCGACGCAGGAACTTATCCAGCACGAAGAAGGCGAGATGCGCCAACGGCACGCCGATCGGGCTGACGCTGTTCTCGACGTCGCGGACGGCGATCTCCCGGAACGAGGCGTGCACCGTCGTCTCGGTGATGCCGTACATGTTGATCATCCGCGGCGACCCCGGATGATTACGGAACCACGACGCAAGGCGTTGCGGTTCAAGCGCTTCGCCGCCGAAGACCACCGTCTGGAGGTTCAGCTGCCCCATCTCGGAGTGCAGCGCGTCGGCGGTCTGCAGCGCGTGGAACGCCGACGGGGTCTGGCTCAAGACGCTGACCTGTTCGCGCACGAGCAGGGCGTGGAATTCTTCCGACGAACGCACGACACCGTCGGGCACGATCAGCAGCCGAGCGCCGTACAGAAGCGGGGCCCAGATTTCCCAGACGGAGTAGTCGAAGGCCAGGGAATGGCATTGCGTCCACACCTGTCCCCGCGCCAGTTCGGCGTCGAGTGACTCGAGGAGCCGGGTCACATTGCGGTGCGTGACGGCCACGCCCTTGGGCATGCCGGTGGTGCCCGAGGTGTAAACGATGTAGGCGAGGTTGTCGGCGGCGGGGGCCGGCAACGCGGCAGCAACTCCGGCGTCGATCGCGGAGTCGTTGATGTCGATGACGGGCACGTCCGAGGCGTCCACCCGCAGACGCAGGTCCGCGGTGGTGATCACGGCGATCGGGGCAGCGTCACCGAGGACCATCCCGAGGCGCGCGTCGGGGTGCGCCGGATCCATCGGCACGTAGGCCGCCCCGGTCTTGATCACGGCCAGGACCGCCACGATCGCCTCGGCGCAGCGCGGCAGCAGCATCGCCACACGCTCGCCCGGGGCGGCGCCGCGGTCAACGAGCAGGTGCGCCAATCGATTAGATGCCGCGTCCAGCTCGCCGTAGGTCATCGAGCGGCTCCCGCACGTGATCGCTACCGCCTCCGCGTCGCGGGCCACCTGCGCCGCGAACAATTGCGGAATCGAGACCGGCGTGGGAGCCGGCTGTGCGAGCACCGCTCGGTTGCCCCAATCGTCGAGCTGGCTGTGTTCATCGGCATCGAGTAGGTCGATCGACAACAACCTCTTGGCCGGTTCGGCCGCCGCGGCCGCCGGTAACGCGCCGCCATCAGATTCCATTTTCACCGTTCACACGCCGACAGAGCTGCCATAGAGTGCAGCGATATTAGGCACACCGATTTCCTCAGCCCCCTGGACGACATCGTGAAATGGTGCGAATTGTACTCAGAGATAACGTGACCCGTCCCGGTTTCACTCGATTGAAAGTTTGAGATCCGTCATGAGATTTGCGCTGGCAAGCTATGGAACTCGAGGCGATATCGAGCCTGCTGTTGTTGTCGGCCGCGAACTGCAGCGCAGAGGGCATGACGTGTGCATCGCAGTCCCGCCCGATTTGGTCGGCTTCGCGCAATCGGCCGGCCTTTCCGCGGTGCCCTACGGGGCGGAGACGAACGCCTGGATGGACGCGTTTCGCACCTTCACCACGACGCTGTTCAGCAGGTTCTGGAGGGTTCGGGACATAGCGCGGTCTGGGCTCGAAATCAAGAAGGTCACCGACCAGTCTTGGGCGCACATGAACGAGACATTGGAGTCGTTGGCGGAGGGGGCCGACTTGGTACTCGCCGGGCAGACCTATCAGGAAATCGCCGCCAATGTGGCTGAATACCATGGTCTTCCGTTGGTTACCCTGCACCATGTTCCGATGCGTCCCAACGGCCAGGTTGTGGCGATCTTGCCGGCACCGGCCTCTCGCTTCGCGGTGCGGGTGTTCGACTGGCTGACGTGGCGCCTGAGCAAAAAGCTCGAGGACGCGCAGCGCGGCGAACTCGGCCTGCCGAAGACAACGTCTTCCTCACCGCGACGAATTGCCGCATTGAGAGCCTTGGAAATTCAGGCATACGACGAGGTTGCCTTCCCGGGATTGGCGGCCGAATGGGCGAAATGGCGGCGCCAACGGCCCTTCGTGGGCGCGCTGACGATGGAGTTGGCGACGGGCGCCGACGACGAGGCCGCATCGTGGATTGCCGCGGGAACACCGCCGATTTTCTTCGGCTTCGGCAGCATGCCGGTGGACTCTCCGTCCGACACGATCGAGATGATCAGCGGAGCGTGCGCGCAGTTGGGCGAGCGGGCGTTGATTTGCGCCGGCTGGAGCGACTTCGACGACGTCCCGCATTCCGATCACGTCAAGGTGGTCGGCGCGCTGAACTACGCGTCCATCTTTCCCCTGTGCCGCGCGGCCGTGCACCACGGCGGGTCGGGCACCACCGCCGCAAGTCTGCGCGCCGGAATTCCCACCCTGGTCCTTTCCGTGGACGGCAATCAGATCATCTGGGGAGCCCAGGTGAAACGCCGCCTCAAGGTGGGCACCCACCGCCGCCTATCAGCTACCACCCGGGAATCCCTCGTCGCAGACCTGCGCCGAATCTTGGCGCCGGAGTACGCAATCCGAGCTCGCGACCTTGCCGGTCGGATGACGACACCCGCCGAAAGCGTCGCCAAGGCGGCAGATCTCGCCGAGAATTTCGCCAGTTCGAGGCGGTCTGCCTAGCGAACCGCTAGGTGAGCCGCTCGGTGAGGAATTGGACCACCCGTTTACGGGCCTCGTAGGCGGGGTGTCCGTCGATTTCGCGGACCTCATCCGTCAGCACCGAATGCGCCGCCTTGCCGAAGCCGTGCTGGTTGGTCGGGCCCGAATCGATGTCGATCACCTCGAAGGCGTCCCCGAGGCGCTGCTTAAGCGTCGCGAACCGCTCGCCCGGTGCCAGTTTGTCCTCGCTGAATCGTAATCCCATGGCGCACAAGCCGTCGGTGGCGCAGCGGTCGGCCACGGTGGCCAGCTCGGACTCGCTCAGCCCGGGGTCACGGCGCCGCGCGGCGCCGAGCGGGAACGGCACCGACGGCTGCGACAGTACCGGGGCCAGCACGCTGTCGTCGACCGCGGCGGCCAAGGCGAATCCCCCGGTGAAACATTGGCCGATCACGCCGACGCCCTTGCCGGGCGTCGAGGCGTTGAGGTCGCGCGCCAGCGCGCGCAGGAACGCCGACACCGGCCGCTGCTTGTTCAGCGCCAACGCCGCGAATTCCCTTGCCACACAGGCTCTCCCGATGGCGCCGACGAGGTAACCGGCCGTCGTGGCACGGCCCGGCTCGCCGAACAGCGACGGGATGGCGACGGTGAAACCGTTGTCCACCAGGTGATTACCCAAGCCCAGCACGCCGGGATGTATTCCGGGCAGCTCAGGGATCAGCACCACACCGGGGCCGGCGCCCTTGCGGTAGACGTCGTGGGTGTAGCCGCCACCGCTGAACGGCGCCGCCGACCATCCGGACAGATCTGCCTCCGGTGCACCCATGCGAGTCCCTTCTATCGGCTCGTCGGCAGCGGCGGCTGCGATTGCGTCGCCGAGGCCAGCGTACGAAACTGATCGCTGCTTCCGGCGCCGGTTATCGCGATCTGCGTCGCGCCGCCCGGGCCGCTTAGCCGGGTCGTCCACACGGCTTCGGCGTCCGCGCCGCTTTCGCCGGACCCCTGATAGACGACCCAGTTGGTCCCGCCGACGTCGACCGCCCCGGTCGGATACGCCGACGGATGGATCGAGTTGATCAGCTTGTCCTCGTCGGCGTTGCTCTGGGTCAGGCTCAGATACATGCCGCTCGGGCTGATGTATCCGACCACCGAGATGGCCGCGTTCACGCGTTGACCCGTCGCGGGGTCGGATCGCCCGTTGGGGATGCCGCCGCGGTGCCCGGAGTTGGCCTGCCAGCCGCTGGGCAACTGCGGTTGGCGGATGGGAAAGCCGAGCGTCGCCGCGTCCGCCCGCAGGGCCGCCGCGGCGTCATAGGACGGGATGGGGCCCTTGCGGCTGCCGAGCTGAAACGAACACATGCCCAGCAGGCCGGCCAGCACCACGCAGCCGATGACCAGCGGAATCAGGGACCAAAACATGTCCCGGCCGTCCTGCAGCAGCCGGGGCTTCGCCGGCCTGGGCGCGGGCCCGGCGGCCGGGGCCGGCTCGTCGGCCACAGAGCCGTCCGAGCTGGCATTCAGCGGCGGCTTCTCGGTCATCCCCCGAGTATCCCAGTTCCAGCGGACCGATCCGCTTCTGGGACAATCAGCAACCATGACAGTTGAGGGCGACCGCTCGTCCACCGCCAATGGCCGAGCTCCAGCGCAGGCGCGGCCGCGCGGTGAGGCTCCAGACCGCAACCTGGCCTTGGAACTCGTCCGGGTCACCGAGGCCGGCGCCATGGCGGCCGGACGCTGGGTAGGCCGCGGCGACAAAGAGGGCGGTGACGGCGCGGCCGTCGACGCGATGCGCGAGCTGGTCAACTCGGTGTCGATGCGCGGCGTGGTCGTGATCGGCGAGGGTGAGAAGGACCACGCGCCGATGCTCTACAACGGCGAAGAGGTCGGCAACGGGGACGGCGCAGAGTGCGACTTCGCCGTCGATCCGATCGACGGCACCACGCTGATGAGCAAGGGCATGCCCAACGCCATCTCCGTGCTGGCGGTGGCCGATCGCGGCGCGATGTTCGACCCGTCGGCGGTCTTCTACATGAACAAGATCGCCGTCGGCCCCGAGGCGGCGCACGTGCTCGACATCACCGCGCCGATCGCCGAGAACATCAAGGCCGTCGCCAAGGTGAAGGCGTTGTCGGTGCGCGACATGACCGTATGCATTCTCGACCGGCCGCGGCACGCCCAGCTGATCGAGGACGTCCGGGCCACCGGGGCCCGCATCCGGCTGATCACCGACGGCGACGTCGCGGGCGCGATCTCGGCCTGCCGGCCGCACTCGGGCACCGACATGCTGGCCGGGATCGGCGGTACGCCGGAAGGCATCATCGCGGCCGCCGCGATCCGGTGCATGGGTGGCGCCATCCAGGCGCAGCTGGCCCCCACCGACGACGAGGAACGCCAAAAGGCCATCGACGCCGGCTATGACCTCGATCAGATCTTGACCACCGAGGACCTCGTGTCCGGCGAGAACGTCTTCTTCTGCGCCACCGGGGTCACCAACGGTGACCTGCTCAAGGGGGTGCAGTACTACCCCGGCGGCTGCACCACCCAGTCGATCGTCATGCGGTCGAAATCGGGGACCGTCCGCATGATCGAGGCCTACCACCGGCTTTCGAAGCTCAACGAATACTCCGCCATCGACTTCACCGGCGACAGTTCTGCCGCCTATCCCCTGCCCTGACCGCCAGATCGAAGAACGAGGAAGCCAGCACTCTATGGCCACGGATGACACCGAGTACCGCATCGAGCACGACACCATGGGCGAGGTCCGCGTCCCCGCAAAAGCGTTGTGGCGCGCCCAAACCCAGCGCGCGGTCGAGAACTTTCCGATCTCGGGCCGCGGGCTGGAGCGCACCCAGATCCGCGCCCTGGGCCTGCTGAAGGGCGCGTGCGCGCAGGTCAACAAGGACCTCGGGCTGCTGGCCCCGGAGAAGGCCGACGCGATCATCGCCGCGGCCGCCGAGATCGCCGACGGCCGCCACGACGACCAGTTTCCGATCGACGTCTTCCAGACCGGTTCGGGCACCAGCTCCAACATGAACACCAACGAGGTGATCGCCAGCATCGCCGCGGCCAACGGCGTCACGGTGCACCCGAACGACGACGTCAACATGTCGCAGTCCTCGAATGACACCTTCCCCACCGCGACCCACATCGCGGCCACCGAAGCCGCCGTGCGCCACCTCATTCCGGCGCTCGAGGTGCTGCACGACGCGCTGGCGAGCAAGGCCCGCGAATGGCACACCGTGGTCAAGTCGGGCCGCACCCACCTGATGGACGCCGTGCCCGTGACGCTCGGCCAGGAATTCAGCGGGTACGCCCGCCAGATCGAGGCCGGCATCGAGCGGGTGCGCGCCACGCTGCCCCGGCTCGGTGAGCTGGCGATCGGCGGCACCGCGGTGGGCACCGGCCTCAACGCTCCCGACGGCTTCGGCGCCAAAGTCGTCGAAACGTTGGTTGCCTCCACCGGCCTGAGCGAATTACGCACGGCGGCAAACTCCTTCGAGGCCCAGGCCGCGCGCGACGGGCTGGTCGAGGCGTCCGGTGCGCTGCGCACCATCGCCGTGTCGCTGACCAAGATCGCCAACGACGTCCGCTGGATGGGCTCGGGCCCGCTGACCGGCCTGGCCGAGATTCAGCTGCCCGACCTCCAACCGGGTAGCTCGATCATGCCTGGCAAGGTGAATCCGGTTCTCCCCGAAGCAGTTACGCAGGTGGCCGCGCAGGTGATCGGCAACGACGCCGCGGTCGCGTGGGGCGGCGGGAACGGTGCGTTCGAGCTCAACGTGTACATCCCGATGATGGCCCGCAACATCCTCGAGTCGTTCAAACTGCTGACCAACGTCTCGAAGCTGTTCGCGGAGCGCTGCATCACCGGCCTGGCGGCCAACGTCGAGCACCTGCGCGAGCTCGCCGAGTCGTCGCCGTCCATCGTGACGCCGCTGAACTCGGCGATCGGATACGAGGAGGCCGCCGCGGTCGCCAAGCAGGCTTTCAAGGAGCGCAAGACGATTCGCCAGACCGTGATCGACCGCGGCCTGATCGGCGACAAGCTGTCGATCGAGGAGCTCGACCGCCGGCTCGACGTGCTGGCCATGGCGAAGGTCAAGCCGGAAGACTAGGCCCGACCGTCACGCGGCGACGGTGTCGATGAGTGTAAGGGTGGTTTTTCCATGACGGCTCCTCCCGGCGGCGGCCCCTACGGCCCTGGGCCTTACGGAAGCAATCCGTATGGGCAGGAACCGAATTGGGGTGGCCAGCCGCCGGCCGGCGGCGCTTACCCGCAGGGTCCTTACCCGCAGGGCGGTCCCTACGGCTACCCGCCGGGCGGTCAGTACCCGTATCCGCCGCCGGGTGGTCCCGCCGTCAATCCGTACCAGGCACCGCAGTATCCCCCGCCGGGACAACCATTTCCGCCCGGCGGGCCCTACCCGCCCGGCCCTCCCCCAGGCGGCTCGAAGCTGCCCTGGCTGATCGTCGCCGGCCTGGTCGCGCTGGCCGTGATCGCGTTGGTGGCCACCCTCGTGGTGATGAAGGGCGGCCACGGCAACAAGCGATCGAGCGCCGCGCCGCCGTCGACGAGCACGTCGGTCTCGCAACCGAAGAATTCGGCACAGAACGCCACCGATTGCACCCCGAACGTGTCCGGCGGTGAAATGCCCCGGGGCGATGCGATCACCGCCGGAAAGCTGTCGTTCCCGGCCAGTGCGGCGCCGTCCGGGTGGACGGTGTTCTCCGATGACCAGGGCCCCAACCTGATCGGCGGACTCGGCGTCGCCCAGGACGTGCCCGGGGCGAATCAGTGGATGATGACGGCCGAGGTCGGCGTCACCAATTTCGTTGCCAGCATGGACCTCACGGCGCAGGCCACCAAACTGATGCAGTGCGTGGTCAACGGCCCCGGCTACGCCAACGCGACACCCACGCTGGGACCGGTCAAGACGTCGTCGATCACCGTGGACGGGACCAAGGCGGTGCGGGCCGACGCCGACGTCACGATCGCCGATCCCACCCGCAACGTCAAGGGCGACTCGGTCAGCATCATCGCGGTCGACACCAAGCCGGTCACCGTGTTCATCGGCAGCACGCCCATCGGTGACACCGCGTCGGCGGACCTCGTCGGCAAGATCATCGCCGCGCTGAAGGTCGCGAAATCCTGACGCGGCCCTGGTCCTAGGTGGTCGGCGCCGAGACGTGCGTGGCCTCGGATCGCCCACGCAATACGGTGGAATAACATTCGGCCCAGTGCCCGCGTTCGGCCTCACCGGCCGCATCGATGGCGGCCGCCGAACACAGGATTCGCCGGTCTGACGTCTTGGCGAGGTCGGCCAGCCGCGCGGCCTCGTTGACGGCGTCGCCGATCACGGTGTATTCGTACCGGTTCTCGGCGCCGACGTTGCCGGCGAACACGCGCCCCGCGGAGACGCCGACGCCGAAATCGACTGGCAACCGGCGCAGTTGGATGGCCAGCGCCCGGGCCGTCGCCAGCGCCGCGGACGCCGGCTCGCTGGTCGGCAATGGCACCCCGAAGACGGCCAGCGCGGCGTCTCCGGCGAATTTGTTGATCAATCCGTGGTGTTCGTCGACGGCGTTGACGACGATCCGGAAGAAGTCGTTGAGCACCTCGGCGACTTCTTGCGGCGGGCGGCTTTCCGCGAGCTGCGTGGAACCCACCAGGTCGATGAAGAGCACCGCCGCTTCGACCACGTCGCCGGACAGGGAGGCTCCCTCTTCGACGGCGCGCTGCGCGACGTCGGCGCCGACGTGGCGGCCGAACAGGTCACGCAGCCGGTCGCGCTCGGCGAGCCCGGCCACCATACGGTTGAAACCCGTTTGCAGCCGCCCGATCTGGGAACGTTCGTAGGCGCCGACGTAGGTTTCCATGCGGCCATGTTCAACCTCCGCCATGGCGTCGACGACCTCCCCGATCGGGTCCGAGATGGACCGCGAGGTCAGGATCATCGTCGGCAGTCCCAACACCAGCGCCGCCAGCGACACCACCAGGATCGGCACGTCCAACGATGCCGACTTCTCGATCAGCCACCCGTAGGAGCGCAGAACGACCAGGGACGCGATGACCGCGATGGGAAACGCGCTGCAGAGGAACCACAGCAGAACCAGTCGCGCGTACACGCTCGGCACGGCCAGCCGTGGCTCGGCGCCCAGCGTGGCGGCACGCATGATGGGGCGCAGGGTGCGTTGCGCGAGCAGCATCCCCGTGCCGGCGGCGGCCGAGCCGCCGAGCAGCACGCCGAGCACGATGGGCAGCAGAAGCCGGGCCCCGCCACCGAGATTCAGCAGGACGAAGGTTCCGCCGCTCAGCGCCCAGGCCGTCACCAGGATCGCCGACTGGCGCCCGGCGAGCTTCATCACGGCCTCGCGCTGTTGTGGGGTCGGTTCGTCGCCCGCCACGAACCAGCGCAGTGTGGGCGCCAGGCTCAAGGCGCCGGCCACCGAGACGCCGATGATGCCGAGCACGACGAGCAGCGCCACCGGCCCCGTGCTGTGCCGCGCGAAGTCGGCGTTGTCCCGGACGGACGTGTGGCCGCGCAACGGGATCAAGATGGCGGCCGCTTCGACGACCGCCAGCACATACGACAGACTCAGGTCGAGGCCGTAGTGAAACATCCACCGTCGAGCGGACTTTCGTCCTTTCGTCGCGGGCCCGATCGTCGCGCTAGGCACCGTTGTTCGGCCCGCCGGAATTCTGCCCGGGGATGTCGGTGATCGGGAAGTTGGGCATCGGCTTGGGTGAGGGCGTGTTGGGCAGCGTGGGGATGTCGCCGGCGGGGATGTCGCGCAGACCGTTGACGGGTGGCCCGTTCTCCCGGCCGCCGTAACTGCTGCCGAGCGCGCGTGGTCCCAGCAGTTCGCTGACCGTCACCATCCGGTAGCCGTTGGCCTTGAGCACCGGGATGAACTGATAGACCAGATCGACGGTGCTCGAGTAAGTGTTATGGAACAGCACCACCGAGCCCGGTTTGATGTAGGTCATCAGCATCGATCGCGTCGCCGCGGTGTTCGAGTCGTTGGCCCAATCGAAAGGAATGACGTCCCACAGGATTTCGGCCAGCCCGAATTGCCCGGCGGTCTGGCGCACCACCGGGTCGGACAAGCCGCCCGCGGGCCGGTACAACGTCGGCGTGTGGCCGGTCGCGGCGGTGATCGCGTCATTCGCCTTGGAGAACTGCGCGGCGATGTCCTCCCGCGGGATGGTGGTCATGTTGGGGTGTTCCCAGGTGTGGCTGCCGATTTCCATCCCCGCGTCGGCGATGCGCTTGGCCCCCGCCGGGTTGGCGGCCACCTTGTTGCCGATCAGAAAGAAGGTGGCCTTCGCGTCGTTGCCCTTGAGGATCTGCAGCAGCCGCTCGTCGAAGGGGCCGGGGCCGTCATCGAACGTCAACGCGACGCATTTGACGACCGAGCAGGACAGGTCGTCGGCGCGCGTCACGTGACCTGTCAGCCCGCCGATCACCAGCACCGCGACGGCGGCGACGACACCGGCCAGCGTGCGCCCGTAGCGCCAGGCCAAGGTGTCGGGTCGTTTCGCCACGGTAAAAGCGTACTCACCGCGAGACTGCAACCAGCGACACATATCGCGAGTGGAGCTGTCGTGGAATACAGCTTCGCGGCGAAACCGCTCAGTGCGGCCCGGCGATCTCCTCGAGCATCTCGGTGACCAGCGCCGCGATCGGCGAGCGCTCGCTGCGCAACAGGGTGATGTGGGCGAACAGCGGGTGGCCCTTGAGCTTCTCGATCACCGCCGCGACCCCGTCGTGGCGGCCCACCCGCAGGTTGTCGCGCTGGGCGATGTCGTGGGTCAGGACCACCCGCGACCCGGTGCCCAGCCGCGACAGCACGGTCAGCAACACGTTGCGCTCCAGCGACTGCGCCTCGTCGACGATGACGAACGAGTCGTGCAGCGATCGTCCCCGGATGTGGGTCAGCGGCAGCACTTCGAGCATGCCGCGGGACAGCACTTCCTCGAGGACCGCCGGGCTGGCCAGCCCCTCGAGGGTGTCGAACACGGCCTGCGCCCACGGGCCCATCTTTTCGCTCTCGCTGCCGGGCAGGTATCCCAGCTCCTGGCCGCCGACGGCGTACAACGGGCGGAAGACCACCACCTTGCGCTGGGTCCGCCGCTCCAGCACGGCCTCCAGCCCGGCGCACAGCGCCAGCGCCGACTTGCCGGTGCCGGCCTTGCCGCCCAGCGACACGATGCCGACCGACTCGTCGAGCAGCAAGTCCAGCGCGACCCGCTGTTCGGCGGACCGCCCACGCAATCCGAACACCTCGCGGTCACCGCGGACCAGCTGAACGCGCTTGTCCGCGTTGACCCTGCCCAGCGCGTGAGAGCTGCCACCGAGCAGCCGAATTCCGGTGTGGCAGGGCAGGTCTCGGGCTTCCGCCAGATCGATCTCGCCGTCGCTGAACAGGGCGTCGATATCCTCGGTGGCGGTTTCGATCTCGCGCATGCCCGACCATCCGGAGGCCACGACGTCTTGGGCGTGGTATTCGTCGGCGGCCAGCCCCACCGCGGCGGCTTTGACCCGAAGCGGAATGTCCTTGCTGACCAACGTGACTCGTTTCCCTTCGGCGGCCAGGTTGGCGGCGCAACTCAGGATCCGGCAGTCGTTGTTGTCGTTGCGGAAGCCGGCGGGCAGCACCGCCGGGTCCGTGTGGTTGAGCTCGACGTGGAGCGTACCGCCTTGTGTCCCAACGGGAATGGGTTGATCCAGGCGCCCATGCACAAGCCGAAGATCGTCGAACAGGCGCAACGCCTGGCGGGCGAACCATCCCAGCTCGTGGTGGTGGCGTTTGGCCTCCAGCTCGCTGATCACCACCAACGGAACAACCACCTCGTGTTCGGCGAACCGGCTGCACGCCCATGGGTCGGACAGCAGCACGGAAGTGTCGATCACGTAGGTCCGGATATCGGTCACGTAGCGCTCCTCGAGCGGGATGAGCCCGCGCGGACCCGCACAGGCATGTCGACGGGAACCGCAGCACCAGGACCGGGGCCGGTCCTTCCGTTGTGGTGACGGGAGGTGCCGCCCTGGCAGCAGAGCATGACGCTGACCATCGGGAACGACGCTACTCCCGTGGTCGCGTGCCCGCTGTGCAGGCGCGCCGACATGACGGGCCGCGACGACCCCCCAAAGAGATCGGCGGGGAGGGGCCGCGGCTCAGCCGACGATGAATTGCCGCAGCGCGGGCTCGTCCGCGAGCCCCCACGCGGTGATGCGGTCGGAGATCGCCTGACGCAACTGCTCCGGACCGAAAATGCCTGCCTTTTCGACGTTCTGCACCTTGTCGCGGTACGCGTCGATGTCGGCGCCGGGCACATCCAGGTCGGCGGCACGGGCGGCGATCGCCGCGATCGTCTCGTCGCGGGTGTATCCCAGGCAATGCTCGACGAGGTTGGAGAAGAACAGTTCGTGCCGCCGCTCGTCGCGGGCGATTCGGTCGATCAGGCCGGCCAGGATGGGCTCCTCGAGCTTGGCTGCCAGGTTCTCGCAGAACACGGCGTGGGTGCGTTCGACGAACGCCATGTACACCAGGGTCTCCACCTGCGAGTAGGTGTCGGCGCGGTAACCCTTCATGACGTACTGGACGCGGGCCTCTTCGTTGGCGGTCGGGTCGACCTCACGGGTCACCACCAGGTACTCGCGCAACGCGATGGCGTGCAGGTGCTCCTCGGCGGTCCACCGCCCCAGCCAGCGGCCCCAGTAGTCCTCGAGGATGAAGTGCTCGACCAGCTCGCGGTGGTGCGCGGCCAGGTTGTCCTTGAGCAGCAGCATGATCTCGCAGGCGTCGGTCAGCGGTCTCGGCAACGTCATTGACGACGGGTCCCAATCGCGCCCACCGAGGAATGCGAAGTTCTCGCCCCGATCGAACGGCACGTAATCGTGGGCGAACCAGAGCTCTTCGGTGGACAGGTGGCGGTCGACGTTCGCTTCGACGACCGGCTCGAGTTCCAGGGTCAGCGCGTTAGCGACGGGTCTTTCGGCCATGAGATAACTGTAACCCGCGTACACAGGTTCATGAAATCGGCGGGGTCGTGTCGGAGCAAGTGGTGACGTTGATCCTCGAACCCGACCGGACGGGCGTCAGCGGCCCACCAGCGCCCAGTCTTCGAGGCCGTCGTACAGCGGGAACTCCTGCGCCAGCCGTGTCACGCGCTGGCGCAGCCCCGCCACGTCGGCCGAGCGCCCCGCGGCCAGGGCGGTGGCGATGACGTCGGCGACCTCGCTGAACTCGGCGTCGCCGAAGCCGCGGGTGGCCAGGGCGGGCGTGCCGATCCGCAGGCCCGACGTGACCATCGGCGGCCGCGGGTCGTTGGGCACGGCGTTGCGGTTGACGGTGATGCCGACCTCGTGCAGCAGGTCCTCGGCGGCTTGGCCGTCGAGCGGGGAGTTGCGCAGATCCACCAGCACCAGGTGCACGTCGGTGCCGCCGCTGACCACCGATACGCCGGCCTTGGCGACGTCGGCGGCCAACAGCCGGTCGGCGAGGATGCGCGCGCCCGACAGGGTGCGCTGCTGCCGCTCGACAAATTCGGGGGTGCTCGCGATCTTCAGCGCGACGGCCTTGCCCGCGATGACGTGCATGAGCGGTCCGCCCTGCTGGCCGGGGAACACCGCCGAGTTGATCGCCTTGGCGTACTCCTGCTTGCCGAGGATCATGCCCGAGCGGCCGCCGCCCAGCGTCTTGTGAATGGTCGTCGACACGATGTCGGCGTGCGGCACCGGCGAGGGGTGCAGGCCGGCCGCGACCAAGCCCGCGAAGTGCGCCATGTCCACCCAGAGCTTGGCGTCCACCTCGTCGGCGATCGAGGCGAACGCCGCGAAGTCGAGGATCCGCGGGTAGGCCGACCAACCGGCGATGATGACCTTGGGGCGAAATTCCAGCGCCTTGGCGCGCACCGCGTCCATGTCGACGAGATGCGTCATCGGGTCGACACCGTAGAAACCGTTCTCGTAGAGCTTGCCGGAGAAGTTCAGCTTCATGCCGTGCGTCAGGTGGCCGCCGTTGGCCAGGTCCAGACCCAGCAGCCGCTCCCCCGGCGTCATCAGCGCGTGCAGGACAGCGGCGTTGGCCTGGGCGCCCGAATGCGGCTGCACGTTGGCGAAGTCGGCGCCGAAGAGGGCCTTGGCCCGGTCGCGGGCGATGTTCTCCACGACGTCGACGTACTCGCAGCCGCCGTAGTAGCGGCGCCCCGGCAAGCCCTCGGCGTATTTGTTGGTCAGCACGCTGCCCTGGGCCTGCAGCACCGCGCGCGGGACGAAGTTCTCCGACGCGATCATTTCCAGCATGTCGCGCTGGCGGCCCAGCTCCTGGCCCAGCAGCCCGGCGATGTCGGGATCGACCTCGGCGAGCGGGGCGGACATCACGGAGGTGGTGGCGCGGGCGTCAGGTGCAGCAGTCACGGCGCCAGTCTATCCAGCGCCGACTTTTCGCCAGCCCAGCCGTCGGGCATTTCGGCGCTCCTGCAACACTTGCACTATGCCGCGGCTTAGCGAGCCGAGCCCTTATGTGGAGTTCGACCGAAAGCAATGGCGTGCGCTTCGTATGTCGACGCCGCTGGCCCTCACCGAGGAGGAACTGGTCGGCCTGCGCGGTCTGGGTGAACAGATCGACTTGCTCGAAGTCGAAGAGGTTTACCTGCCGCTGGCCCGGCTGATTCACCTGCAGGTCGCGGCGCGCCAGCGGTTGTTCGCCGCCACCGCAGAGTTCCTGGGTGAACCTCAGCAAAACCCGGACCGGCCGGTGCCGTTCATCATCGGGGTCGCCGGCAGCGTGGCGGTCGGCAAGTCGACGACCGCCCGTGTGCTGCAGGCGCTCTTGGCGCGCTGGGACCATCATCCCCGGGTGGACCTGGTGACCACCGATGGATTCCTGTACCCCAATGCCGAGCTGGACCGGCGAAACCTGATGCATCGCAAGGGGTTTCCGGAAAGCTACAACCGTCGGGCGCTGATGCGGTTCGTGACGTCGGTCAAGTCGGGCTCGGACTACGCGTGCGCGCCGGTGTATTCGCATTTGAAATACGACGTGATCCCCGGGGCCAAGCACGTGGTGCGGCATCCCGACATCTTGATCCTCGAGGGCCTCAACGTTTTGCAGACCGGTCCGACCCTGATGGTGTCGGACCTGTTCGACTTCGGCGTCTATGTGGACGCGCGGATCGAGGACATCGAGCAGTGGTACATCTCGCGGTTTTTGGCCATGCGCAGCACGGCCTTCGCCGATCCCGAATCGCACTTCCACCACTACGCGGCGCTCAACGACACCAAGGCCGTCGCCGCCGCCCGCGAGATCTGGCGCTCCATCAACCGGCCCAACCTGGTCGAGAACATCCTGCCCACCCGGCCGCGCGCCACGCTGGTGCTGCGCAAGGACGCCGACCACTCCATCAACCGGCTGCGGCTGCGCAAGCTCTAGGCGCGACTACGCCGTCTCGAGCCGACGCACGCCCAGGTACTGGAGCGCGGCGAACGCGGCGGCGTAGGCGCCGCTGGCCAGCGTCAGCGCGGCCCCGGTGACGGTCAGCGACAATGCTTCGGCCGCCACGATCGAGGACAGCGTGAAAAAGATGTTGGCCACGATCACGCCGATGCCGACACCGCGCACGTCCGGCAACGCCCCGAGGCTGAACACCACGAGGCCGTAGATCACGAAGAAGGCCCCCATGGCGTAATTCTCGAAGGACGTCAGGCCGGTCAGGGACGAGAGCGGGTCGGCGAGGAAGGCGATGACCAAGCCGAAGAGTCCCGTCAGGGTGGCGTCGGCGCGCACGGCGAAACGCAACAGCGAGTCGGTCGCGTCGTAGAGGGGCCGCGTGGTGAGGCCGGATTCACCAGAAACAAGCATCATGTGATTACTCCTCGCGATGGCGGTGTTGGCTATTGCCACGGATACAACGACGAGGTGGTTCACCCGGCTATTCCCGTTATCGGGTAAATATTTGACACGCGCCAGTCAGGCGGGATCAGCCGCCCCACGAGTCACACGGGCAGTGGATTTACTTCCCGTAGCGGCGATGCCGCTGGCTGTAGTCGCGCAGCGCGCGCAAAAAGTCGACGCGGCGGAAGGCGGGCCAGTGCGCCTCAGTGAACCACATCTCCGAGTACGCGCTTTGCCACAGCAGGAAGCCGGAGAGCCGTTGCTCGCCCGAGGTGCGGATCACCAGGTCGGGATCGGGCTGACCGGAGGTGTAGAGATTTTCCGAGATCGCATCGACGGTGACGGTGTCGATCAGCTCTTCGGCGGTCGCGCCGTTGGCGAGTTCCTTGCTCAGCAGCGACCGCACCGCGTCGACGATTTCGCGGCGGCCGCCGTAGCCGACGGCGACGTTGACGTGGAAGGGCGCCACGACCGGGGTGGACTCCACCGCCCCACGCAGCCGGCGGGCCGGTTGCTCGCCGAGCAGCTCGAGGTCGCCGACGGTGCGCACGCTCCAGCGGTTGGCCGGCGCGCAGATCTCCTCGACGACGTCGGTGATGATCTCGATGAGCCCGGCCAGCTCGTCGGGATCGCGCTGCAGGTTCTCCGTGGAAAGCAGGTACACGGTGGTCATCTCGATGCCGGCTTCCTGACACCAGCGCAGCATCTCCGCGATCTTGGCCGCACCCATCCGGTAGCCGTAGCTCACGTCGTCGTATCCCGCGTCGCGCGCCCACCGGCGGTTCCCGTCGCACAGCACCGCGATGTGGCGGGGCAGTTCCGACTTGGAAGCGGTCAGACCCTGCCGCAGCCGCATCTCGTAGATCCGATACAGCGGCTCTTTGAGTCGCCGCGGGATGATTTCCACGAACACACACCCTACTGCCAGGCGCAATGGATTCCGGGTTGCGATTTCGGCCGGTCATCCGAGCAGCCGGCCGAGAAGTCGACACCGCGCCGTAACCATCCCTGGCTACTCTGGCTCTTACACCCGCCCATGGCACCTTGGCCACCGGCGTCCCCCGTTGCAGCGACATTCCACAGGAGACATGAGCAGCCAGACCAGCACCGTCCCGCATCCTGAGCGCGAACCCGAGCCGATCGCCCCGGGCAACACCGTCGAGCGACTCGCCGAAGGGGCCGCCAATGTTTTGGGCAAACCCCGGATGCGCGGCTGGATCCACTTCTACTCGGCGTGGCTGGCGATCATCGCCGGCGCCACGCTGGTGTCGGTGTCGTGGGCGGCGTCCTCGCCCCGCGCCGGGCATTCGACGCTGATCTACGCCGCGTGCACGGTGGCGTTGTTCGCGGTCAGCGCGACCTATCACCGGGTGCACTGGAAGTCGGACCTGGCCCGGATTCGCATGAAGCGGCTCGACCATTCGATGATCTTCATCTTCATCGCCGGCAGCTACACGCCGTTCGCGCGGCTGGTCATGCCGCAGGACACCGGCGTGGTGGTGCTGTGCATCGTGTGGGGCGGCGCGCTCGCGGGCATCGCGCTGAAGGTTTGCTGGCCGACGGCGCCGCGCTGGCTGGGCGTACCGCTCTATCTGCTGCTGGGCTGGGTGGCGATCTGGTACGCGCCGACGATCCTGCACCAGGCCGGGGTGGCCGCGATGGTGCTGCTGGCCGTGGGCGGCGTGTTCTACAGCGTCGGTGGCATTTTCTACGGTCTACGCTGGCCCGACCTGTGGCCGCGGACGTTCGGCTATCACGAGTTCTTCCACGCCTTCACCGCGATCGCGGCGATCCTGCACTACATCGCCATGTGGTTCGCCGTGTTCTACACGGAAGAACACGCGTGGCTGTTGGGGGCCTGATCGCCCGGCTAGCCCTGGTCGACGTCGTCGTCGGGTGACCAGTACGCCTTCATCGCCGCGATCTTCCCGCTGCCGTCGAAGACCATGACATCGATCGGCTCGATCACCATCCGGTGCTCGCCGGCGGTCACGGTCAACCGGAACTGGAAGGCCGCCTCGTTGCCGGCCACGCGCAGCGTCTTCAGTTCGCATTCGCGCTGCAGGTTGTCGACCGCGGAGTAGAAGCCGTGGATCGCCTGGCGCCCGATGTGTACCTCGCCGCCGACGGGGTCCTCGACCGTGGCGTCGTCGGCGTACAGCTCGACTAAGTCGTCGGCGCTGCCCTTGGCGACCAGCTCGATGTAGCGGTGGACCGTGCTTCTGATCGCTTCGGTCTTGGCGGCATTCGGCATGGGAGGCAGGGTAACCCGGCTTCAGTGGTGATCGCCAGCGCGGCGCAGCCGGGCGCAGCGGGTCACCACCATCGGCTCAGTGGTGATCGCCAGCGCGGCGCAGCCGGGCGCAGCGG